>JACKHC010000001.1 GCA_020639235.1 Phycisphaeraceae bacterium
AGTAGCCGAGTTCAAGGACCCGGCGCTCGGCTTCTTGGCTACCGTGATCAAGTCCAGAGTCGATCTCGGCGCCGGCCACGCAGGCTAGGCCTGATCACATTCATCCTGAGCGTCGTCCTTGGGTGGTTGGCCCGACTGATCGCCTTTCTCAGTGCGCGCTCCAGTGCGCGCTCATCGGGGCAAAACTGGCGCTCCACTGATCGCATACATGCGTACACGCGAACGGCCTGACGACCCCAAGAACGCGGTTTTTGACCCTTCAGGTGTGCCAATCTGGTCCCCGTAGCCCGACTGTCGATCCGGTGGTTGCGGGTTCGAGTCCCGTCCGCCTCGCTTGAAGAACGCCCCCGGCATGTTGCTGGGGGCGGTTTTCGTTTTTGCACGGTCGATGGATTTGTCGTTTTTACGGGTTGGGCCGAATCGCGCCCAAACTTCTTGTTCATGGGCTGGCCGCTGCTACTCTCCGGGTGCACAGGAGAGATGTACCCATGAAGAGTCAGAACTCGTTAGCCGTGATCGGCGTTGTGTTATTTGGTGTCGGCGCGCTCGGGTCGGATGCCAGCGGCGCGTACATCTTCGAGATCGATACGGACGGCCTTGATGACGGCATCCTCACCTTCAACCCGAACTTCTCGTTCGGCGGCGACACGACAATCGCGTCACAGAGCGCTACAGCGCCGCTCGTCGGCGCGACCGGGGGCGACTCGATCTTCGGCGGCGACGGGATCAACATGCCCGATACATATCGCTACACCTACAACCCGAGTGTGGAGGGCGACAATCTTCCTCTTGCGCCGGGGACTGCTCTTGGTAACGGCCACCTTGCCACCGGGCTGGCGGCGGGCGGCGCCGGACGCTACCGCGTGTACGCGGGTTTTCCGCTCACGGCCAACGTGAGCGGCGGACTGACGACGTACCTTGTCTCAACACTCGGCGACACTTTCTCGGTCTCGATTGATCAGAACTCTGTGTTCATGCCGGGCGATCCGACGCCTTGGGTCTTGCTCGGCGAAATCGATTACGTCTCAGGCGCAATTGATGTGAGCCAGAGTTCGGTCTCCAATACATTCGTCTCGATGCGCGCGTACGGCTTGTTGTTCGAGCCCGTTCCAGCACCGGGCGCCACGGCCATGCTCGCGCTGGCCGGCATCGGCGCCGGTCGCCGGCGTCGCCAAGTCTTGGATCGCTGAGAACCCGGCGCGAAATTGCTGCGACTCGAACATGCCGAACCCGCACGCGCAGATCGCGCACATTCGGCGCGTGTCGTAGCGGGTACCTCAATAAGTGTCCCTGCGGCCGACGATAATCGGTCGCCGCTTTGAGCATCCGCACACGACGAACGGCGACCATGTTGGGAACGCCCGGTCATTCGGACTCGCGGGCTGGCGATGAGACTGTAAACAAGACGCTGATGCAATCGATCGGGCGCCTCAACGACATCAATGTCGCGGTGTTCGGCGTCGACCACGGTGCGTTGTGTCTTGGCGGGGATGGTCTGACGGAGATCAGCCTTTGGATGCGGCCCGCATCGCGTGCCGGCGGCAGGTATCGACCAGCTCGATCTTGTTGATTGGCTTGGTGAGGTAGTCGTCGCATCCGGCCTCGATGCACTTCTCGCGGTCGCCCTGCATCGCGTGCGCGGTGAGCGCGATGATGGGCAGCGTGCACCCGCTGTCTCGCAGCCGTCGGGTCGCGGAGTAGCCGTCGAGTTCCGGCATCTGGATGTCCATAAGGATGACATGGGGAGCGGTCTGCTCGGTTGTGCTCTGGATGGTCTGGACCGCGATGAGGCCGTTGGCGCATGCTGTGATTTCGGCACCGGCCCGCCGCAGGTAGAAAGTGATGAGTTTCCGGTTATCGGGGCCGTCCTCGGCGAGCAGCACACGCACACCTTCGAGTGGCATGACCCCGGGTACGTCGACTGACGCGTCGCAAGCGGTGGATGCGGAGGCGTCGAGGATCGCGCGGACCTGCTCCGGATTGTGCATATTCACGCCGGCAAGATCGCCCGTGGAGATCTCGACCGCGAATGTGCTGCCCTGTCCCGGAGTTGATGTGATGGAGATTCCGCCGCCCATCATGGTGGCGAGCGCGTTGGAGATGCAGAGGCCCAGGCCGGTGCCACCGAACTTTCGTGTGGTGCTTGCGTCGGCCTGCGTGAACGGCTGGAAGCGCGAGAGCGTCCTGATTTCGTCCTGCGAAATCCCGATACCCGTGTCCGTTATCTCGAACTTCATCCGTTGGGTGCGAGGATTGCATCCGACTTTGATCCCGACGCATCCCTCGTGCGTAAACTTGATCGCGTTGCCGACGATATTCAGGAGGATCTGGCGGAGGCGCGTTGGGTCTGACCGGATACGGGAGGGGATGGGGGTTTCGTAAACTACTTCGACGAGGATATCTTTGTTGCGCGCCTGCGATGCGACGAGCGACCTGACCTCATCGACGACGCGCGCGGGGTTGGTGTCGATGCACTCGACCGTCATCTGGCGGACTTCGATCTTCGAGACATCGAGGATGTCGTTGATCAGCCGGAGCAGGTGATCCGCGTTGGACTGAATGGCCCGGAGTGCGTCGGCGGCGACGACCCCATCGGAATCGCCTTCGGTCGTGAGGAGATCGGCGTAGCCCAGAATCGCGGTCATCGGGGTGCGGATCTCGTGGCTCATGTTGGCGAGGAACTCGCTCTTGGCCAGATTCGCAGCTTCGGCCTGATTTTTCGCGGTCTCGAGCTGGGCGGTTCTTTCGACGACCTGATCCGCCAGTGAGTCGCTCAGGGCCTGGAGGCGCCGATTGGCCTCGTATAGGTCGCGTGCGCGGTCCTCGAGCAACCCCTCGGCCAACTTGCGAGCGGCCTTCTCTCGCTCATAGGCCTGTCGGCTGACGCGATCGGTGGTCACCTATCGGGTATCGACGATTTCCACCTCGAACCTGATGGTGTCGTTATCGACAGCAACCGGGTTGATGCGCACCTTGGTCCGATATTGCTCCGCGGCGCCCTCGATGAGCCCGCGTCCGAAGTCGCCGAGGTGGCGCGAGGAGTTGTAGATCACATCCATACGGTTGTCCGAGACGCGCTGGCAACTCAGCGTGGGGAGCATCGCATCGGGGTAGAGCTTGCGGACCTCGATGTGGATGTAGCCGTGCACGGACTCGAGAAAGTCGAAGAGCCGATGATGCGGGTCGAAAAACTGAGGGAATGACGCGCGGAAGCGCGGCATCAGAAACTTGCCGAATGAAATGAGTAGGTCAGGCACCGGGACCTGCGTCTGCTTGCTCAACTCGACGACCATCGCGACGAGCTCGGAGTGATCGTATGTGCCGGTGGCTACGTATACGCCCCCGCTCGGCGGGTTCGTTTTCTCGATGAGCGTGTCGACCATGTCGGTGCCGAACTTCGACTCAACCAACTCTGCGAACTCGGCGAACACGATGCCTTTCATGGCTGGCTCCTTGAACACGAGTTGGGTTGTCAGCGGCGCATCGGTGCGGAGATGGTAACAGACATGGCTGTTGGCGGCGCGTCGGCCGAGGCGTCGCTCGCGCGCACCGTGCGGGGGCAGGCGGCGTGTGCGTGATGCACGCCTCGTGCGTGTGTCATCAACGCTTAGATGTGCGGAACTCCTCGAACCAGTTCTCGATGACCGAGATGCGGTTCGGCTGTGACTCGTCCTGGTTGCGGAGCACGGCGAGAAACGCTGACCCGTCTCTGATGGGACGGACCCACTGAAACTCGGGAGCGTCCTTGGTTGGGGAACGGGGATACTCGAACACGACCTCGGGCAGACCGAATTGCACCGACGGCTGGCGCTCCACACCGACCCGCATCATCCGGCTGTCCTTGGTGGTGAAGTAAATGGCCGAACCGTCCGCCGACCACCCGGAGGACTCAACGGGCATATCCGAGATGAGCCACTTCCCGTGGCCCGAGGGGAAAGAGGTGCAGTACAGATTCCGCTCGCCCGACTCCGTTGAGATGTATGCGAGAAGCGTTCCGTCGGGTGAGAGCTGCGGTCCGAACTCGAGATGCTCCGAGTGGATCACCGTGGTGAATGTTTCGGGATCGTTGAGCCGCACGGCGCGGATTGCAGACTCCTTTTGAGCCGGCTCGGGCTGCACCGCGGCGTTCTCCCATCGGGCGTCGAATGAGATGAGCCCCGCCATCACCGGCTCGCGCGACGGGCCCGAGCCGTCGGTGTGATGAAAGCTCGTTGTGAATACATTCGTCCCTGTTGGGGTGAAGTGCAAGACCGCCAGTTCTGAGTCATCTGGAGACCATGCCACCGGAGCGCACATTCCCTGTTCGAATGTGAGGCGGGTGTTCGTCCCTCGTTCGCGGTCATAGATCCAGACATCCGACTTGTTCGGGGACTTTCCGGAGTTGTACGCGATCTTCCTTTCGTCGTTCGACAGCACAAGCGCCCAGAGGTATTCCCGCGGCTCTCCGAGGCGCGTGACCGAACCGTCCACTCCGTAGATAGCCATCTCCCCGGCCGCCCCTTGATCCCCTCGCACGACGACCAGCGTGCCGTCCTGCGAGACGGACGGCATCGTGGCGTCGTTGAGCACGAGGAATGGCTCGCCGGTCGCCCGCATCGACCTTACGTCGAACGGCACCGCCCACACCGTTGACTCTCCGAATCCGCGAGAGAAGACAATGTGCCCGGTCGGGGAGTAGGCGCATTGTGTGATCGGCGGCTCACCCGCATCGATGACATTGACGCGTCGATCACCGTCGAACGCCTGGAGTACATAGCTTGAGTCACGGTTGTGCTGAATGAACAGGACCACGGTTGAGCCCGGCACACCGACGGGATAATGAAAGTCGACCTCCGTGTCGTGGTCGGAGGCGAGGAGAATCCTTGGTGTCCCGCCTTTCGCGGGGAGCTCAAAGATCCCGTCATCGTCAGCGAAAATGATCCTGTCGTCCGTAGACCATCCGCCGCCGGTGACACCCCAGGTGATCGCATCTTTCGAGAGTTCGATCATGGATCCGTCGTTGACATTCGCCTTCAGGATGCCGGACCCGCCGAAGATCGCGAGGTGGCGGGAGTCCGGGGACCATACGAGCCCGCTCGGATCACTGGTTTGTGCCAATGTGCGCGTTTCGAACGAGCCCATGTCACGCACAAAGACGTCGTCGTCGACGATGTACGCCACCCGTGTCCCGTCGGGAGACACCGCCGGAACATAAAATGCACTGGATTGCGTGGGACTCTGCTCCGCGAGATCGAACTTCCGCACGCGACGCTCGGGCTCCGGCGTCGTCGAGCGTGCGCCGAACCAACCGCCAATTGCGCCCAACACAATGGCGAGCACGCCGATTGGGAGCGCGAGCGACCGCGCTGCCCGTCCCATCGGCGCGGGCGCCTCTGGATGGTGTCTCGCGTCGAGGAGTTCAAGACGCACATCGCCGATATCCCGAAAGCGGAGCGACTTGTCCCGCTGTAGGCATTGCGCGAGCACGCGCGCGACGCCCGGCGGCGTTGCCGGGGGCAACGCCGCCAGGTCCACATCCCTGTGCAGGACGGCGCCGATTGAGTCCATCGCGGTCTCGCCATGAAAGGGGCTTGACCCTACGAGCATCTCGTAGAGCACCACGCCGAAGGACCAGATATCTGAGCGCTTATCGACCCGGCGTCCGCGCGCTTGTTCGGGGCTCATGTACGCCGCGGTCCCGAGGATCGCGCCCTCGATGGTGGGTGAATGCATGGGGTGCGGCGTGGTGAGTGTCGGTGAGTCAAGCCCGCCGGCGGAGGACTGCGCACCGTCGTCGGCGCGCGCCAGGCCGAAATCCAGAATCTTGGCTACGCCATCGGGCGTGATCCTGATGTTGGCGGGCTTGAGGTCGCGGTGGACGATGCCGGCTTCATGAGCCGCCTCCAAACCCGCGGCGATCTGGGCGGCGTGCTCGATCGCGTCATCGACCGGGAGGGGGCCGCGATCGAGGAGATCGGCGAGAGTGTGTCCGGGAACGAACTCAAGGATGAGGTAACGAGCGCCATCCTGCTCTTCGACGCCATGAATACCGGCGATATTCGGATGATGGAGCGCGGCCAGGGTCCGGGCTTCCCGCTCGAATCGCTCGAGGCGTACGGGATCGGTTGTGAGGTGCTCCGGGAGCGCCTTGATGGCCACATGGCGGTCCAGCCGGGTGTCTCGCGCCAGGTGCACGACACCCATGCCGCCACGACCGAGTTCGGACAGGATGTCGAAAGGGCCGATGCGATCTGGCATGGCCAAAGAATACCGGAGGCGCCCCGGTTTCATCCATCAGGCGAGTTGGTGCGCCTTGGGTGTACCATCGTGCATGGACATCGGGCCTGAGTCGTTGTACTTGCGGGCGATCTCGGCTGTTGAGTCGGGCGAAATGGTGACCAGCGTCTGTGTGCCGTCGGACCGTTTGTTCCTGATCGGTCGTTCGTCCGAGGCGGATTGGGCGATCCCGGATTCGTCGGTGTCGCGACGTCATGCGTCGATCGTGCGTACGGGGGACGCGTGGGTAGTTACGGATCTGTCGTCGCGACACGGGACGCTGGTGAACGGTCGCCGACTGGAGCCCGGCGCGCCCGAGGCGATTCATGACCGTGACGTGATTGCCTTCGGTGCGTGGCAGTGCCGGTGCATGGCCGGTTCGAGGCGGGCAGGCGTAACGACCCCGTTTGTGCCTGCGCTGGGAGCGAGCGTGAGCGCAATTCCCAGGCAGCAGTTGGAGGGCGTGGCGCAGCGCGGGCTTGAGGTGCTGATGCAGCTGACGGAGGCGCTCGAGGGCGCCGACTCTCGCGAGCGGGTCGCCCGGGCGACCGTGGACGCGGTGCGCGAGGCGACGGGTTGCCGGCGTGTTGTGCTGGTGGAGCCGGACTCGGAGTCGGAGTTGACGGTGCTCGCATCGACTACGAATGACTCGCCGCGCGTGTCACGCTCGCTGATCGAGCAGGCATCGCGGCACGGGCTTGTGCAGTTGATCGTGGAGGACAGTGGTTCGCGGGCGGCGCAATCGATCATCGAGATGGGCATTCGCTCTGCGATTTGTGCCCCGATTGTCGGCGAGGGGTGCGCTCGTGCGTTCCTGGTCGTGGACACGCGGGACGCGGAGGGCGTCGTGCCGGCGGACGCGGGGGCCTTTTGCCATTCGGTGTCGCGGGTCGCGGGCTTGGCGCTGGGGCGGATCAGCGCTGCGCTGATGACAGAGCGCCACCGGCAGCTCCAGAGCGATCTGGAGGCGGCGCGTCGCGCTCAGGAGCTGCTCTCGCCGGCGCGCCGGGGGCGGCTCGGATCGGTCGCGTATCAGTTCGAGTCAATCCCCGGGCGGGTGGTTGCGGGCGACCTGTTCGATATTTTCGCACTCGACCCGATCCGGGCCGCATTCTTTCTTGGCGATGTGTCGGGCAAGGGTGTCGGAGCCGCGATGCTGATGGCCGCGTGCCAATCGCAGTTACGGACTCACCTGCTCTCGGGGGTCGAACTCTCGGACGCGATGGCGCGCGTGAGCGCGGACCTCTTTGCGCGGACGGCGGCCTCGAAGTTCGTGACGGTGATTGCGGGTGTGATCGACTCGGCGGAGGGAAGTGTTCGCGTGGTCGACGCGGGCCACGGGCACTTCCTGGTGATGAGCGGCACCGGGTCGGCGTCGCGCATCGAGGCCCCGGGCGGCTTCCCGCTCGGGGTTGTCGAGCGTACAGACTACGAGGCGGCTGAGATCCCGATGCGCGAGGGGGGCGGGATGGTGGTGTTCTCCGACGGCGCGGTCGAGCAGCCGGATGGCGCGGGCCGACAGTTCGGGATGGAGGGCGTCATGCGATCGGTGATGGGCGTCGGCGCGCCGCACGAGGCGGTTGACGCATTGATTCGCGAGGTGACCCGTCATGCCTCGGGCGCCTTTGCGGACGATCTGACCGCGGCTTCGATCTGGATCCAGCGCACCGATTGAGCGCACGGTCGCGGGCATTCGATGATATGAGAGGACTCGGCGGCGGCGTCAGAGGCGGGACGACCACCAAGCGAGGAGCGTTGCGGCATCATCCGCCGGGACGCGATACGCCTCGGTGCTCATGCGTCCGAACTCCAGGAGAAGGCGATGCCGATTCTTCGCGTCCGGAGCGGTGTGGGCCCGTTGGAGCAGGCGAGTCGCGGTTGACGCGAGTTCATCGGGAGTCGGCATGGGGAGCCGCATGGCTTGCTTGGCGCTGAGCTTGATGGCCTGCGGCGAGAGCGCCGAGCCCGCGTGGCGTTGCATCGCGATTGCTGCGGACACGGGTGATGCGAGCGCGGCGGCGACCGCCCAGATATCGGCTGCCGCCTTCGGCACGACCGTGATGAGCGGGAGACTGGGGAGGAGCCGCCCCGGTTCGTCCACAAACACTTCGATGATCTTGGTTTGAGTCGCGAGGATGATCTTGGGGATGAGTCGGCTCGACATCCAATCGGCGAGATCGCCTTTGCTTTGCATGCGAGTGCGATCGATGCGCGGCGCTGCCCAAGGCCTTTTGAGGATGCGAGTGCTCCTGTCGCCCCAGTGACACGCGGCGAGATCGATGAGACCGGCGGTGACGATGGGCGGATAGCCGGAGTCGGTCACCTCTGAATGGGAGACGTGCTGCGACTCGACGATGAACCCGTCGAGGCCGTAGTACTGATCGCGGAAGTCTGCGGTGGCATCGGCGTGATCTCCGACGACGCCGGACGCATTGAACGAGAACTCGGGGATGGCGAGTGCGGCGGCGGCCAGCGGTCCCCATGACCCTTCGCCCCGGAGCGACTCCATATCGACCTCGATATCGGCGAGCGCCCGGAACTCGGAGGCGCAGGACCGTTTGACGCGACGCGCTCGTGGGCCCGCGCGCTCGATGGTGGGCGCACACACGAACACACTTGCGCCGGGGAATGTGCGCGCTTCCGACACCCAAAGGGCGGCAAGCGAGGCATTGCTCAGGATGGAGGCACGAGCGGGCGCGGAGTCTCGCGATGAGAGGAATGACATCGGCTCGAGCAGCGCCACGCGGCCCCCCGGACGGCACAAGCGCACCCCGAGGAGCAGGAATGCTGTTGACAAATCCGAGTAAGCACGGGCCGCCCCCCCCGTGATTGCGCTGAGCATGGCGGCGGTGCGACGATCGGATGCGGTGTCGGACTTCAGCTGGTTGAGAAACGGGGGATTCCCGATGACGACATCGAATCCCCCGGAGCGACCGGTGCCGGTGGGCGACGGGAACACCTCGGGGAACTCGATGTGCCAGTGGAAGAATCGAGACTGCGCGGCGAGACTCTCGATCTTCTGTTTGAGTGACGACGCGATCGACTCCGGATCATGCCTGATGCTTTGGAACAGTGCATCGGAAATGGCGCTCGGAGTTGTCGGATCGTGTGGGAGATCGATGGCGCTTGCGGAGCCAGACTCGCGCCACATGAACGATGCGCACCATGTGTCGGCGATGAGTCGTGCGTGATGGGATGAACCGGCCGAAGGATCGGCCTCGTCGATCAAATCGGTGCGCACGCGCCGAGTCGGCGTCGCCAACTCTGACACGCTGTGCGCCCGGTCTTTGGCGCTGACCCGGCATGACCCATCAGGTATCCCCGACTCGATCAGCTCGGGCGTCGCACCGAGGAGTGCGTTCCCGATCTTGATATGGCGGTCGATCGATCGGACGACTGATGGATCTGTGCGCGACTCGATCCAGAGTGCGTGTTTGCAGAGTTCGACAGCGATGGGGTTGATATCCACGCCGAAGATGCATTCCCGAATAACATCACAGAAAGCGGCCTGCAACACGTCGGCATCAGGGCGATGCTCGTCGGATCGCAGTTGTGCGAGACGGTGCGCGAGTCGGCGTGCCGCTGCGATGAGGAAGTTTCCGGTGCCGCATGAAGGATCGCAGACCGTGATCCCGAGCAGCGCCGCTTCTTTCGATTGCGCGGGTGCGCCGTCGATGCGACTCGAGATGATCGGTTCGAGGGCCGCGTCAAGGAGATTCTCGACGATCAATGCGGGCGTGTAGAAGGAGCCGGTCGCCCGGCGATTGTTGCGCGCTCTGTACTGGAGCGAGAACGTTCGGGCCTCTGCATCAAACAGCGGCTCCAAGGCGAGCAGGGCTTCATATGCGTATCCCAGATGACCCGAGGGGATGGCCGCGCGGCCGATTTCCAAAGCGCCGGGAGAGCGGCTCTCGTTGGCGATCTTCTTGACGAATCGCGAGAAGCGTTGATTGTCGATCTCGGGTAGCGGGTCTGTTCCGGAGTCGGGCCCGGTGAGGTCTGGCGTGAGAAGGTCTGACCAGAGGCACACGGGGCTGGTGTGCCGTGGTTGTGCGTGAGACTCGTTCCGTGGTGCGAACTCGCGGCAGGCGTGCATGAACTCCTTCCATGCCGCGTTGTTGCCCGAAGTGGCGCCGGTGACTGACGGGGTGTGCGGGATACGAAGATCATCGGCGATGCGCAGAAAGAGGTAGCGGAAGGCGATGATGATGAGCTGTTCGTAGAACGAGCGTGCCGTCAGATCGTGTGATGCGAGGCGATTGCGGAGCGTTCCGTTGTCTGGATGGGCGAGGAAGCCGCTGCCCAGAGTTTCGACGGCCTTGATCACTCGGGCGCGAAACGCGTCTGGCGTCGGAATCGGACCGGCGGCGACGTTGTCCGAACACTCCGACGACGTGCCGGGGAGGCGCTCGGCGCCGGAGGGTCTTCGTCGAGATGAAGCTGCGTGTGCCATGACGGGTTGCGCATGCATGCCGGATCGTGCCGGGAGATGACATTCAGATCGTACCCGAGAGCGCCGCGACTGTGGCCTTGGTCACGTGGCGTGCCTGGCAACTGTTCGAGCCCATCCAGGACTCGAACTTCCACTCACCAGGAAGCGGAACCTGAACCTGGCGCATCAATAGTGAACGGTGATCGACTGACCTCGCGGGTCTTCGGGCGAGATGCGCTCGCTTCGCCCGCGCCAGTAGAGCGTCATCGCCAGTTCGTTCGGCGAATACGCGACGGTGTAGAGCGTGCCAGACGCGCGTCGGTACTGACTCCGGACGAGCGGCGGGGCAAGGAACGCGTCGATGGCCTGCTCGACCGTCGCGGTGCTTTCAACGATCTCTGACAGGCAGGCGCGGCGTTCGGCGGACTGCGTGAACTCTGCGTACTGCGGCCATTCGATGTGCTGCTGGTGGTTCGTCGAAACAGGGGAGAGATCGAGCGAGAGCGGGCGGTCGGGTGATGCGAATGCGGTGAGGTGCGCACCGGAGCGGTCGAGCATCGTGAAGTTGTAGGACATATAGACCGGCACGCGGCGGAGCGTGTCGCACGCCTCCCGCACGCTGGTGCAGGTCTGGAGCAGGTAGCGCAGAACGAGCGAGGCGCTGAATCCGGGACCGACTGCGCGCCGGCCGCCGAACGCGAGCGCGACCGTAAGCCCCGCGTCGTTGACCCCATCGAGCGCACCCCAGACGCAGTCGGTCATCACGTGGGTTCGGACACCCCCCCACTGCGTCGAGAGCATGATGGCGTCGCAGAGATGCGGGGCGTGGTCGTAGTTGCGGATGAGAACCGGGCCTGTATCGGTAGAGATGACCGCCTGTGAGCATGCGCGGATGATGGGCGTGGGCGACCAGAGCGTGAGGAAGCGCGCTCGGTCATGGTCATGCCCGACGAGATCAAGGATCGACTCGTAGACGGGGAAGAGTTCGGGCATGTGGGCACGGAGCCGGCTTCGGCATTCGTCGAGCGCGGGCCAGCCGCCGGGATGTTTGCACATCCAGAGGTGATACCCGTGCCAGTATTCATTGAACACCGTGCGCAGGCGTTTGCCAGGCTCCGGCTCGTGGATCGCCCGGAACTCAAGGCAGAGGTCGGAGCCGGCGGCGGGGCGCGAAGTCACAGGAGTTTGAACTCGTGCTGGTGCGCCTCGATCATCGAGTCGGCGGCGGCGATGGGTGTGACCTGATATTGCGAGCGGATGCCCTTGATCCACGCCTTGGCTCGATCGGTGAGTTTGAAATCATCGTCCATGAAGCGGCCAGGCGAGACGAGGATTCCCAGATCGGCGCCCTCGTAGAAGTAGTCGCCCTTCCCGGCGATGCGCAGCCAGAAGGCCCGATTCTCGGTGTGAACCGTGCGGCGGTGTGTCTGAGGACGGACATAGCGAATTTGCCTGGAGTCGCTGAGTTCCCAGATTCCCGAGGGCGGCGCCTCGGTAATCTGCGCGACCGAGTCTTTGGTGTGTTTGATGACGAGCTGGCTCCAGGAGTCGATGTTGTCGGGATCAGCCCATCGTGTGTTGAGCGCCTCGACATCGAGATCGTAGTCGACGCCCATCCACTCAAGGAGGTGGAAGACGAAGAGGGGCGCATCGGCGTGGGCGAAGGCCGAGAGGTTGGTCATGGAGGACGCACCGGTGATGCGCGGGTTGCACTCGCCGAGATAGACCTTGCCGGAATCGAGATCGGTGAGGAAGTCGATCTCGAAATAGCCGCGGTAGCCGAGTTTCTTGAGTTCGTCGCCGAACGCGATCGCGGCGTTGCGGGCTTCCTTGCGTGTCTTGGACTGGAAGGCGCCGGCGAATACCTCATTGCCGCACCAGCCGCCCTTGTAGGGCGTGAGTTCGGGGAATCCGACGAGCTCGGTCATCAGCGGGCCGACGATGGTGCCGTGGCGGGTGACGCACGCTTCGAGCGCCGAACCTCGGCAGTTGATTTGCTTCATGACCTTGACTTCGGGCGCGGCGACGATGTCCTTCTCGTACTTCTTGAACTCCTTCTCGTTGGAGATGAAGTAGGTGGTGTGGCCGGAGTCGCCGAAAGCGGTCTGGATGACGAGATCGTCGCCGAGCTTCTTCGAGACCTTTCGGAGCGTCGCGTAGGAGTCGACTCTGGCGAGAACATTGGGGACGCACTTGACACCGGCGCGCTCCGCGATGCGTGTGGTCTCGACCTTGTCGTCGATCTTGGTTCGGAGCGCCGCGGGCGGGAAGCAGACCTCCAGACCCGCTTTCCTGCAGAGCGCTTCGGTCTTCTCATCGAACATGAGAAAGACGGCCTTGCCATTCCTGCCGTTGTCGCCTCGGTCCCTGAGGAGTTTGAGCAGGTCGGGATGGCTCAGGAGGTAGTTGTTGATGTCTTCGATCGACTCGAATGGTTCGTGCGGTATCTCGGGCGGGACATAGACATGGGGGTGCTTTCCGTCGAAGCAGTCGATCGCGGAGAGGAAGTTGAAGTTGCGGATCCACTCGTCCATGCCGAGGAGATTGAAGTTGGTGGCGCTGATGAAGTAGATCGGTTCGGTGTTGCGGTGGAAGAACCGCCGGATGTCGGAGATGCCGTTGAGTCGTTTGCGCTTCGAAGAGGCCGAACGGTCGGACTGGAGCGCCTTGGCGTTGAGGTCGCCTTGTAAGTCGGCGGTCGGGTTCTTTGACTTCTGCTTCTTGCCGGCACCCATACTGATTAGACCTTCCTGATCGCGGGCGTTCTGCGTGAAGCGCCGGCGGCTCGTTCGATTGCTGATTGTGAGAAGACTCGGAATCCGTAGGAGGGGTGGTATCCGTGGATCTCCTTGACATCGATGGCAAGGAGGAACTCGATGATCTCGGCGCTGACGACCTGGCCCGGCACGAGGAGCGGGAAGCCCGGCGGGTAGGGTGTCACAAAGGACGCGGAGACGAACTCATTCCCGGCGCGGATCTTGTTGAGCGTGTCGCGGTTGATGAGCACCCAGTCGAGGCATGACTCGTCGTACGCCATGAAGTATGCGCGGCGGAGGTCGCCCTCGGGCGTACCCGAGTCGTCGGTCTTGAATGCGTCGTGGAAGCGCGAGAAGTTGGGCAGCGGCGGGTTGGTGAGCAGGGAGTCGACGCGTTCGGCGTGGTGCGCGAGCCCGGCGCTGCTCTCGGTGAGGAGGCGATCCTGGACGCCTGTGGCGATCTTGGCGAGGACCTCGATGAGGTACGCGATGTCGCCGCGCGAAGTGCCGATATTGGGCATGAAGAGCGCGGTGTTGCGTGACGTTTTATTGATCTGGATGTCGTACTGATCCATCAGGAGATGGCGGAACTGATCGCCGTTGAGCCCGGTGGCGGCGATCTGGAGTGTGACACGCGACGGATCGAGCGTGAACTCATCCTCGCGCCATGCCTTGTCCATACGCCCCCAGCCGTGCGTGTGCGAGTAGTAGTACTCGAGCCCCGACGGTCTGAACTCCTCCGGGATCATGTCGGATGGGCGAAGAACGGAGAACATCCTGTTGACGATCGGATGCTCGCGGACACGCTCGCGCAGCGTCATCGCCAGCCCGATCGTGTCCTCGACAAGTTCGTACCCTTCGAGTTCGACCTGCCGGCGCCCGACATCGAGCGAAGCGATGATCTGGTAGTTGGGTGAGGTTGAGGTATGCGTCATAAACGCTTCGTGGAAAGGAACACTCGCGCGCTGCTCGAAATCCTCGTCGAAGACGTGGATCATGGACCCCTGCCTGAGGGAGGTGAGCGTTTTGTGGGTTGATTGCGTGACATAAACGCGGACTCGGGCGCTATCGGGATCGGGCATCCATTCGAGTGACTCGCCGGCGCGCTGCTTGGCGCGATACTCCTCGCGGTACTCGGATGACCGGAGTTCGGCGCGGAGCCGTGCGGCGGCGTCCATCCCGGTGCGCTTGCGGAGCATGGGATTGAAGCGCGCGAAGGCGAACCACGCCTCGTCCCACAAGAAGATCATGTCGGGCTTGATCGCTAGCACGCGGCGCATGATGGAGTGGGGGTCGTAGGTCAGGCCGTCGAAGGTGCAGTTGGTGAGCAGGAGCATGCGGACGCGATCGAGTTTGCCCGCGGCCTTGAGTTCGAGGAGTCGTTCCTCGATCTCGTGGTAGGGAACCGCGCCGTACATGGCGTACTGCTGAAGGGGATAGGAGTCGAGGTAGACGGGCATCGCGCCGGCGAGGACCATCGCGTAGTGATGCGACTTGTGGCAGTCGCGGTCGATGAGCACGATGTCACCGGGCTGGATAAGCGCCTGGAGAACGATCTTATTTGCGGTCGATGTGCCATTGGTGACGAAAAATGAGTTGCGCGCCCCAAAAGCGCGTGCCGCGGCCTCCTGGGCGCGCTTGATGGGGCCCTTGGGCTGGAGAAGTGAGTCGAGGCCCCCGGAGGTTGCCGAGGTCTCGGCCATGAAGATATTGGGGCCGTAGAAGGCGAGCAGATCGCGGGCCCAGTGCGCGTTCGACATGGACTTGCCGCGTGCGATGGGCAGCGCGTGGAACACGCCTGTCGGCTTGGCACTGTAGCGGCGGAGCGCCTCGAAGAACGGCGACTCGAAGCGTGCGCGGATCCCCTTGAGGATCGTCAGGTGCTGCTCCATGTACTGCTCGAGACGGTAGAACGCGCGACGGAAGTCCGAGCCGAGGTTGCCCGCGACGGACTCGAGCGGTGTATCGGTGACGAGGTAGAGATCGAGTTCGGGCCGGAGGCGGTGGAGCACCTTCCCAAGGGCGAGCGAACGTTCGAGACCGAAGGACATCGGCATGGGCTCGGCTTCGAGCGTGTCGAGATACCTCTCGAGCGACTGGTGTGGGTTTCGAGTCTTGAACGAGTAGTTGTACCGGAGGAAGACGGCCTGAATCGTCGGGTTGAACTGCACCGCGATGATCGCGTCTTCGACACTCGGCACGGTAACGACGTCGTATATGAACTCATCGGAGTCGCGCCGGCATGCGGCGAGCCCTTCGCGGACCTCGGTGCGGTCGAACGCATCGACCCCATCGACGATGAGCACCTCGAAATACGGCTTGCCGGTGCGGATGATCTCGCCGGTGTCGTCGGGATCGTCGTTATCGCGCTTGTTGGCCCGGGCGAGCGTGGCGCCGCCACGGTCGCGGTAGGCATCGCCCACGAGGAGCCGCGCGATCTCGCCGACCTCGGAAGCGAGTTCGGGGTACTCGGCGCGTTCGAAGAGGCGCTTGAGCTTGTCGACGCGGGCACCGCCGGGGAATGCCCAATAGTACTCCAGCGTTCGAAGGAGATTGAGCGACTCCTGCACGAGTGCGCGGGGTTCGGCGGCGTCGCGCCCCGATCTGGCGAACTCCTTCAGCCACGAGGCGCGGACCTGCAGCTCGTTCCAAGAGTCCAAGCGGAGCTGCGGCGCGCTGTATTTGCGCTGGCCCTTGCCGGCGGGCGCGTTGCCTTTCGGTTCGTTAAGTGTCATCCGTGCGCGCCTGTTCCGGGAGTTGCGGGCGGCGGCGCGAAGCCCTGCGGGTGGTGCGAGTCGGGGATGGGGCGTGGGATCGTGGTCTTGTTGTCGTTGATGCCGGCGCGGGAGCCGCGTGACATCTTTTCCAGGGGACCGAGCTCTCGCAGGTATGAGTCCATGCCCGAGGCGCGATCATACACGGAGAAGTTGACTTTGCGGTCGCGGAAGCTCTTGAGCGGCTGACCGAGGCCCTTCAACCCGACTTCGCGCGTGCGCTGCACGCGCTCGAGATCGATCTCGATCGGGAGCATTTCTTCGTTGCTGGTCGCCTGATAAAGGATGTCGCCGGTCGGCGCCACGAGGATGGATCGCCCGTTGCCGCCGTCGCCCACGCCGTTGATGTCGATCACGAAGCACTGATTCACTGCGGCGGTTGATTTCGCGATCGCGAGTTCGACATCGCGGTCGATGCTCGGCGTGAGCGTGGGGTGGAGGATGACCTCGGCACCCATCACGGCGAGGGTGCGCGACGTCTCGGGGAACCACATGTCGTAGCAGATGCTGACGCCGAATCGCCCGACCTCCGGCACATCAAACAGGCAGAACTCGGTGCCCGACTCGACGCCTGTCTCGTAGGGCATGAAGGGGAACATTTTGCGGTAGCGTGCGATGACCTGCCCTTCAGGATTAATGACGGGCGATGTGTTGTAGATGCCCGCGTCGGTCTTCTCGTAGAGCGAACCCGGGATCAGCCAGATCTTGTGCTTCGCGGCCAGATTGCAGTAGACCTGCTCGGTCTCGCTCGGGAGCGGCGCGGCGTTCCCGGTCCATCCGCCGTAGGTCGCAAGTTCGCTCAGCACAACCATCTGCACCCACGGGTAGAGATACATGAGCATCTCGATGCGGTCGGTGATGTGCGCGAGGTTGGACTGGCGACCGGAGATCTTGAGCTGCAATCCGGCGATGGCGAACGGCCTCATCGTCGATCAACCTTTCCTGGCGCCCGAGAGCGCGGGTGACTGTGCGTGCGTTCCCGCGGCATGGGTGAACGCCTGCTCGATCGTGTCCAGGCCCCGGGTGAGTTGCTCGTCTGTGATCACGAGCGGGCAGAGGACGCGGATGACATTGGAGAGGACGCCCGCGGTGACTGTAATCACGCCGTGCTCGAGGCAGTAGTCCGAGACTCTCTTGACTGTTGAGCTGCCGGGCGTCGCGGGGTCTCCGTTCTCATGGACCTCGACGGCGACCATCGCGCCGAGACCCCGGACATCGGTGATGCACTTGTGACGCTGCGCCATATTCGAGAAACGTTCGCGGATCGTCTTGCCGATGTGCGCGGCACGGTCGTTGAGTCTGTGCTTCTGCATGGACTGAATCGTTGCCAGCGCTGCGGCACACGAGACGGGATTGCCGCCGTAGGTCCCGCCGAGCGTTCCGGGGTTGACCCGGTCCATGACGGACGCCTTGCCGAGCACGGCGGAGATGGGGAGCCCGCCGCCCATGGACTTGGCCCAAGTGGAGATGTCGGGTGTGACGGCGTAGTGCTGATAGGCCCCCCACTTGCCGGTGCGCGCGAAGCCCGACTGGACTTCGTCAAAGATGAGCATGATGCCGTACTCGTTGCAGAGTTCGCGGAGTCCCTGGATATAGGCCGTCGGCGCGACATAGAAGCCGCCCTCGCCCTGGACGAGTTCGATGATGATCCCTGCCACATTCTGCGGCGCGACGGTGTCCTTGAAGGCGGCGCGAAGACGATCGAGTTCGCGCGCCGAGAGCGCCACGTCGGAGAGTTGCTCGCCGGTATCGCGCTTCGGGAAGGGGAGGCGGTAGACCTCGGGCATGAACGGGCCGCACCCGGTCTTGTAGGACACCTTCGAGGTGAGCGTCGCGCTCAAAAGCGTGCGGCCGTGGAACGCACCGGTGAAGCAGATGATCCCCGGGCGTCCCGTCACTTGGCGCGCGATCTTGACGGCGTTCTCGACGGCCTCGGCGCCCGTGTTGATGAGCACGGCTTTGGTCGCCTCACCGTGCGGCAGGAGTTCCACGAGCTTCTCGCACAGCGCTATATAGGGCTCGTACGTGGCGACATGGAAGCAGGTGTGCAAGAGCTGGGTGGCCTGCGAGCGCACGGCCTCGACGACGTCGGGGTCGCAATGCCCGACATTCATCACGCCGATCCCCCCCGCGAAATCGATGAACTCGCGTCCGTCGGCATCGATGAGGATCGCGCCGCTCGCAGACTTGGCGGTCAGCGTTGACAATCGCCCGACACCGGGGCACACCACATTCTCACGGCGACGAATCAGGTCCGCCGACTTGGACATGCGACTCTCTCCTAGACACCCCAAGAGATGTACTTGAGTTGTGTGTATTCATCCATGACATATTTGCCGCCCTCGCGTCCGAAGCCCGACTGTTTGACGCCGCCGAAGGGCGCCTGAACCGTCGACGGCCCGCCGTCGTTGGCGCCGACGATTCCGTACTCGAGACGCTCGGCGACGCGGATGAGGCGTGAGGCGTTCTGTGTGAAGAAGTAGGCGGCGAGGCCGAACTGCGATGAGTTGGCCCACTCGACCACTTCTTCTTCGGTCCTGAACGAGCGGACCGCGGCGACGGGACCGAAGGTCTCTTCGTGGTGGACTCGCATGTCGGCGGTCATGCCGTCGATCAGCGTCGGCGCGTAGAAACGGTCGGCGAGCCCCTTGATGCGCACACGCTGACCACCGACAAGGACGCTAGCGCCTTTCTCTCGCGCATCGGCGACGTGGGACTCCACTTTGGTTATGGCCTCGTCGTTGATCAGAGGCCCGACATTGACGCCTTCCTGTGTGCCGTCGCCGACCCTGAGTGTGCCGATGGCGCTGGAGAGGCGCGACACGAAGTCGGTGTGGACGGACTCGTGCACATAGAAACGGTTGGCGCAGATGCAGGTCTGCCCGGCGTTTCGGAACTTGCACGCCATCGCGGCCTCTGCGGCCCTCGACATGTCGGCGTCGTCAAAGATGATGAACGGCGCGTGCCCGCCGAGTTCCATCGAGAGCCGGAGGAGATTGTCGGACGACTGCTTCATGAGCAGGCGCCCGACCTCTGTCGACCCTGTGAATGAGAGCTTGCGAACTCGTTGATCGCTGGTGAGCAACCCGCCGATAGCGCGGGGATCGCCCGTGACGATATTGACCACGCCCGCTGGGATGCCGGCCTCGAGCGCGAGTTCGCCCAACGCGATAGCGCTGAGCGGGGTATCCTCGGCGGGCTTGATCACGACCGTACAACCGGCGGCGAGGGCGGGCCCCAGTTTGCGCGTGATCATCGCACTCGGGAAGTTCCATGGCGTGATGATTGCGCAGACACCGACCGGCTGGCGGAAGACAAGGATGCGCTTGTTGGGGGCGGAGGCGGGGATGATCTCGCCGTAGATGCGCTTGGCTTCTTCGGCGGCCCAGTCGAGGAACGAGACGGCGTACGCGATCTCGCCCCTGGACTCGGCGAGTGGCTTGCCTTGCTCTGCGGTCATCAGGCGTGCGAGCCGGTCGGCATCGCGGCGCATCAGGGCCGCGAGTTTGTCGATCAGCGAGGCACGCTCGTTGGCCGTGGTGCCGCGCCACTTGAGCCATGCGTCATGCGCCGCCGAGACGGCCCGCTCGGTTTCGGTTGAGCCGCCCAAAGGCACGCGAGCCACGACTTCATCCGTCGCCGGGTTGATCACCTCGAAGGTCGCACCCGAGTCAGCGCCGACCCATTGGCCGTTGATGAGATTGTTGACCTGCACGCTCACTCCGCCATCTGTTTGGTATACGATCGGGCACCAAGGTGTTCCAGTGCCTTCATTATAGAAGGCGCTGGTCGACGGCGGTGGAGGACCCGATGAGGGATGGACCCTCCTACGCGGCCTTCGACTTCATGGATGCGCGGGAGAATGCGGCGATGGCGTTGGGAATCTCGGTGAGAGGGAGTTGCTTTTCGACCCCTCCCCGATCGAAGGCCGCCTTCGGCATGCCATAGACGACGCAGGAAGCCTCGTCCTGGCCGATCGTCTGCGCGCCCGCCTGGCGCATCGCGACCAATCCGTCAGCGCCGTCGTCTCCCATGCCGGTGAGCATGATGCCCAGCGCGTTGCTCCTTGCCTCGGCCGCGGCCGACTGAAAGAGCACCTCAACGGAGGGTTTGTGTCGGCAGACTCGTGGGCCGTCGGTGACGCGTACTCGGTATCCCGATGCGTCGCGGACGAGCTTCACATGCCGCTCTCCGGGCGCCAGCAGCGCCAGGCCCGGGAGGACACGATCACCGTCGGCGGCTTCGCGGACTTCGATCTTGCTCAGTCCGTTGAGCCGACCGGCGAATGCGGTTGTGAATCCGGGAGGCATGTGCTGGGCCATGACGATGCCGGGCGTGATGGACGATAGCGGGGTGAGCACCTGGCGGAGTGCTTCTGTCCCACCTGTCGAGGAGCCGATCACGATCACGCGGTGCGGATCGAGCGCGCTGTTGTTGATCGCGGCGAGGTCCTGCGACGCGGATGGACCTGAGAGTGTCGGGGCGGCTTGGTTCACATCGATTCCGCTGCGAACGGACCGGATGCCGCGGATTACTGCGGCGATCTCGCTGGCAACGGACGCGAGGGGTCGGTCGCCGGTGGGCTTTTGGAAGACCTCGATCGCGCCGTGCTTGAGGCACTCGAGCGCGGTCTCGGTGCCGGACTCTGTGATCGCGCTGAGGATGATTGTGGGGACAGGGTGGTACTTCTTGAGCTTCTTAAGGAATGTCAGCCCGTCCATCCGGGGCATCTGCAGATCGAGGATGAGCACGTCGGGCGAGAGTTCGAGAATCTTGTCGCGGGCGATGTATGGGTCGGGGGCCGTGGCGACGACGCGGATGCCGGGCTGCTTCTCAAGCGCAGCGGTCAGCGCCTTCCTCACGAGTGAGGAGTCGTCAACGATCAGGACTCCGACATCATCAGCCATTGATGAGTGCTCCGAGTTTGCAATGGGTGGTCAGGCGGCCTTCTTGGCGGCCTTCGAATACCAGGACACATAGAGGAGTTCGCCCATGGCGTCCATGAGGCACGAGGCGGTGGGCCAGGTCGATGGCGCCGAGTTGATGACTTCGGGGAGACTGAGCTTGCTCGGATTGTCGTCGCCTCCCAACGCGCGGAGGACTTCGCCGCCCAGGATGTTGGTGATCTCGCGGAGTGCGTCGAGCCCCTCGACCTCGACCGAGATGTCCTCGGGCTCGACACCGAGGATGCCCGAGGCCATCTCGAGCAGGAATCCTTCGCTCGCCGAGACGACGACGGATCCCATCGCGAAGCCCTCGAAGTCGATCTTCGCAGAAGCGTACGCGGGGGGCAGGTCGTTGGTGACATTGGGGTCGGTCGGCTCGACGACGAGGAACGCGATTCGCTCGAGCGCACCCATGATGAGGTTCTGGAGTGACTTGTTATCGAAGGACATCAGGATGCGACTCCCATGATTTCGGTGATGAGGCGGCAGAGGTCCTCGGGCTCGAACGGCTTATGGAGGGAGGAGCGGACCCCCAGGTCGCGGAGGCGCTGGAGTCGCTCCTTGTTGGACTCGGTAGAGACGACGACGACGGCGACATCCGAGATCACGTCGCGCTTCTGGAGTTCGACGACGAACTGCTCGCCGTCCATGACGGGCATGTTGAGATCCAGAAGAACGAGATCGACCCAGATGGTCTCGAGCACATCGAGGGCTTCCTGCCCGTTGCCCGCCTCGTGGATTCGGTCATCGGGCACGCCCGCGAGGCGGACGACCTTCTTGATCGCGGTCCGGAGGATCGGAGAGTCGTCGACAATCAGGACATTACAGTTCATTTCGTTACCCCGTTGGGTCGGTCGTTGGCGGTGCGGATGCTCACAGCGGCCAGAGCTGGCGCTCGGTTCCCTTGTTTCGGATGCTGACGGTCCCGTCGGTCATTCGCAGGACCATGGTGCGGCTGATGTCGCCGCCGGTCTCATCGGCGGCGAGCAGGATATTGTTCTTCCAGAAGAGCTTGCGGATGAGCGTTCGGTTCCGCGCTCCGATCCGGAACTGGGTATCGGCGCTCATGACCTCGGCCCCTCCCGCGGCGCAGACAATCATGCGTTCCTTCTTGGCGCCGAGGTCGTAGGCGGCCTTGAAAAGCATGGGCACGCCGATGTCCCCGAACATACCGGGCTTGTCGGCCGCCTTCTGGGCGTTGGTCTTGGAGTCGGGGAGCATAAAGTGAATCATGCCCGCGACTTTGGCGACGGGATCGTAGATCGTGACCCCGATGCACGACCCGAGCGCGTGCGTGATGAGCGTGGCGCTCTGGTCCTGCGTGACCACCATGTCGGCGATCGCGACCGAGATCAGACCCTTCTCGTCCGCTTCGGCGTGGCGCACTGGTGAGTTTGTCAACATCTGCTGGGGCCTCACTTCGTATACACCGCCGAACGGACGGATCGGAACTTTGTGTTAAGCCCGGAAATGGACTCGGCGCTCCCGATGTAGAACACACCATCGGGCGCGAGGAGGTCATACATGCGTCGGACCAGCCGTTCGCGCGTATCGCGGTTGAAATAAATCATTACATTCCGCAGAAAGATCACATCGAACGGGCCCCTCATGGGCCATTTGTCCATAAGATTCAACTGATGGATCGACACCATCGCGCGGATCGAGTGGTGGATCTGGTACCCCGGCTCGATGCTGCGGCGGTTCTGAATCTGGCGGGGCTCGAAGAACTCGGCGCGGAGATCGGGCTTGAGGCAGTCAACCATTTTGGCCGGGTACACCCCCAGGCGCGCCTTGTCGAGCGCCGAGTTGGAGAGGTCGGTCGCGAGGATCTTGAGGTCGAGGTCCTTCAGGTTCGACACGTGTCGCTTGGCATGCATTGCGATGGTGTACGGCTCGCACCCGATCGAGCAAGCCGCCGACCAGATGCGCACCTTGGTACCCCTTCTGGCCGCCTCGAACTTCGGGAACACTTCATCCCTGAGATGGTCGAAGTGGTCGGGCTCACGAAAGAAGGATGTGGTGTTCGTCGAGAGCATGTCGAAGAACACGAGCATGTCCTCTTCTGACGCCTCGGACTGCAGGTGCGTCAGGTACTGCTCTGCCGATTTGTAGTCCGACTTATCGAGCAAGGTGGAGAGCCGGTTCTGGACGAGCGCGCGCTTCTTCTCCGTAAGCTCGAGGCCCCAGTTCTCCATCGCGATCTCAGCGATTCGTTCGAACTGCTTGGAAGTGAGTGCCACCACGCGGGAATCTCCTCTTACATGCAAGACGCAGACGGGGCGTCAGCCCCGCCGGCGCGTTGGTTTCGCTGCTTAGAACGACTCGAGCGCGTCGTCCTCATCCATCGGGATGGCCACCGCGGCGGCGGTCTTCTTCCCTATCGCCGGCTTGGTTGGCGATGCCGGCTTGGACGAGCCGCCGAACTTCGACGGCTTGGCGGGTGCGCTCGCCTTCTGGAACCTCGATGGCGTTGCGGTCTTCGCCTTCGGCCTGGACGCGGTCGTGTTGCCGTTGTTGATCTTGAACTGGGCCACAAGATCACGCATCGACGACACCTGCGAGGCGGTTTCCTCCGAAGATGACGCGAGCTCCTCGGCGTTCCCGGCGTTCTGCTGGGTAACCCGATCGAGCTCGGAGATGCCCTTGTTGACTTGGTTGATGCCCTCGGCCTGCTCGCTCGACGCCGAGGAGATCTCAGCGACGAGTTGATTGACCTGGTTCGTGTTCGTCACGATGGCTTCGAGCGACTGCGCCACGCGGGACGCGATCGAGACGCCGTTGTCGGCGCGCCGCGCTGATTCCTCGATCATCGAAGCGGTGTTCTTGGCGGCCTCGGCCGATCGCTGGGCGAGGTTACGGACCTCCTCGGCGACAACCGCGAAGCCCTTGCCCGCCTCTCCGGCACGCGCGGCCTCGACGGCGGCGTTGAGCGCCAGCAGGTTGGTCTGGAACGCGATCTCGTCGATTACACGGATGATCTTGGAGATCTCCGCGCTGGACTTCTTGATCTCGTCCATCGCGCGGGTCATGTCGGTCATCTCCTTCTGACCCGTGTCCGCGGACTCCTGGCAGGAACCCGCGAGTTTCGCGGCCTCGCGGCAGTTCTCCGCGTTCTTGGAGGTCATGCTGGAAATCTCCTCGAGCGATGCGCTGATCTGCTCGAGGCTGGCCGCCTGCTCGGTCGCGCCCTCGGAGAGCGACTGCGAAGCGCCGGCGATCTGCTGCGCGCCCTGGTCGATCTGGTCCGAACCGTTGGCGACATCGAGCAGCGCCGATGAGATGCTTTCGATCATCGTGCGGAAGCCCTCGGCGAGCTGGCCCATCGAGTCGTCACCCGAGAAGGGAATGTGCTGCGTAAGATCGCCGGTCCCCGCGGCCCGTGCGACCACCAGGAGTTGCTCGACCTTGTTCTGGAGGTCCTCGGCGGACTCCTTCTGCTGGCGCTCAAGCGCGAGACTCGCGAGCTTCTGCTTCGTGATGTCGGACGCGAGCTTGATGACCTTGTAGGGACGGCCGCTCTCATCCATGATGGGGTTGTACGACGCGAGAATCCAGAGGTCGTCGCCGCTCTTGGTCTTGCGGCAGAACTCGCCGGCCTGGAACTTGCCCGAGCCGAGGTCGCTCCAGAACTGCTTGTACTCGGGCGTCCTGGTGTATTCGCTGTCGCAGAACATCGCGTGGTGCTTGCCCTTGATCTCGTTGAGCGAATACCCGAGGGCCCTGCAGAAGTTGCTGTTGGCGTTGACGATCCTGCCGTCGGTTGTGAACTCGATCATCGCCTGCGAGGCGCTGAACCCATTAATCTGGTTCTCGTACTCCTTGGCCTGTTCCTCGGCCTGGAGCGCCGCCTGCTTTTGAGCGGTGATGTCCGAGGCGAGCTTCACAACCTTGTAGGGCTTGCCGCTCTCATCGAGGATCGGGTTGTAGGACGCGAGGATCCAGAGGTCTTCGCCGCTCTTGGTGAGGCGAAGAAACTCCCCCGCCTGGAACTTTCCGACGCTGAGATCCTGCCAGAACTTCTTGTATTCGGGAGAGCGAACAAACTCGGGCTTGAGGAACATGGAGTGATGCTTGCCCTGGATCTCGTTGAACGAATACCCGAGGGCATTACAGAAGTTGTCATTGGCGCTGATGATCGTTCCGTCGAGGTCAAACTCGATCATCGCCTGTGACGCGCTGAAACCCTTCATCTGGTTGACGAGGTCCTGGGTGTTGGTCTCGTCGAAAGAGCATCCATTGCTCTTGTTGTTGTTTGCGGCCATGGTCGGGAGTCTCCTGGTGAACCGGAATTCGGTCGGTGTATGTTGAATGTTGGACTCAGGCGGCCTTCTTGATGCCGCGGGTGTTCTTGTTGCTGGCTTCGGCGGTCTCGGCGGCGATCTCGTTGAGTTCGTCGACGAGCATGACGCGGTCGATGTCGAGAAGAATCGTGACACGCTGTTGGTCGTTCTGCGTGACCTTGCCCATGCCGAGGATGTAGTCGGTGTTGAGAGCGCACCCGAATCGCGGGGCGGGCTCGATCTGGTCCTTCTCGATATCGAGGACCTCGGAGACCGTGTCGACGATCACGCCCATGTGTAGGTGATCGCCGCCCTTGGGATCGGTGACCTCGACGACGATGACGCAGGTCGCCTCGGTGTAATCGATGGACGCGAGGCCGAACTTGGTGCGAAGCTCGATTACGGGGATAATCTTGCCGCGAAGGTTGATGACGCCCTTGACGAACTCGGGCGTGCGCGGCAGCGGGGTGATGTCGATCAGCCCGATGATCTCGCGCACGCGCAGAATCTCGACGCCATACTCTTCATTGCCCAGTCGGAAGGTGAGGAACTTATTGGCGTTGTCGTCCTGGTTCAGGTCAACAAGGCTTCCGACTCCGATTGATCCGGTGGTGCTCATCGAACGGTCTCCGTGTTCTCCACGCGCTGTGGTCTGTTTGTGTGTTGCTCGCCCATCGCCTCGGCGAAGACGCCCGCGACATCCAGAATGAGCGCGACGCGTCCGTCCCCGAGAATGGCACCGCCCGAGACGCCGCGAATCTGACTGATCCCGGACCCGAGCGACTTGATGACGACCTGCTGCTGACCCAGAATCTCGTCGACCATCAGGCAGCAGCGCATATTGCTTGCTTCGAGGACGATCAGCAGTGTGTCCTTGAACTCGTTCATCCCTTCGCGGATGCCGAACAGACTGTTGAGCCTGTAGACCGGGAGGAGCGAGCCGCGGACCATCGCCATCTCGCCGCGCTGGGCGATCGTCGAGATCTGATCGGGCGTCGGCCGGAATGACTGCTCGATGGCGAGCGTCGGCACGACATAGCGCTGCGAGCCGACGCGGACGACCATGCCGTCGATGATCGCCATCGTGAGTGGCAGGCGCATCATGAATGTCGTGCCCTGGCCCTTGGTCGAGCGAATCTCGATCTCGCCGCGCAGCGACTCGATGTTCCTCCGAACGACGTCCATGCCGACGCCCCGGCCCGAGATATCGGTGACCTTGTCGGCGGTGGAGAATCCGGGCGCGAAGATGAGGCGGAAGACCTCGGAGTCGGGGATTTCGCTGAGATCTCGGTCGGGCGTATAGACGCCGCGCTCGATTGCTTTCTTGAGGATCTTCTCGCGGTCGAGCCCCTTGCCGTCATCTTCGATTTCGATGACGATCGATCCGCCCTTGTGGAACGCGCGGAGCGTGAGGTTGCCGGACTCGGCCTTGCCCGCGGCGACACGATCTGCGGCGGACTCGATGCCGTGGTCGCACGCGTTGCGGACCATGTGCACGAGTGGGTCACCGATCACATCGACGACATTGCGGTCGAGCTCGGTGTCCTCGCCCTCCATGTAGAAGTTGATGTTCTTGCCGGCCTTGAGCGACACATCACGCACCAGGCGCTGCATCTTCTGGAACGCGCCGCGAATAGTGACCATGCGGAGGGACATCGCGACTTCCTGGAGATCACGGATGATCTTGCCAACATGCACGAGGTTGCGCTGCGTTTTCTGCTCCGCGATGGACTGCACCGACGGATCCTGCACGATCATCTGCTGGGCGATCACGAGCTCGCCGACCATGTCCACGAGACTGTCGAGGCGACCGGTGTTGACCTTGATGGTCTGATCGGGTCGGCGCGCGGATTGTTGCGCGCGCTGGGGTTCCTGCATCAGATCGCTGTCGGCCTCGGCGTCTTCGGCGATGCTGTCCGGCTGTGCGGCGCCGGGGGACGGCGCCTTGACACCTTGCGCCGGTTTGGCACCCCGCGCTCCGCCGAGCTGCACTTCTTCGCCCTTGCGAGCCCGCTCGAGCATGTCGATCAGACTCCGCATCGTGCTCCGCATGGGCGGCGTACCTCCCTCGACCGCGCCGATCAGGGACGCGAGCATGTCCGCCGCACGAAGGATCAGATCGAGATTGGTCGGCGTAAGTGTCACATCGCCCGAGCGCGCCGCGTCAAGCAGATACTCGGCGCTGTGCGCGGTCTCGACGATGGGCTTGAAATTCATGAAGCCCGCGACGCCTTTGATGGTGTGAAAGGCGCGGAAGATCGTGTTAATGAGTTCGAGATCGCCGGGGTTGTTCTCGAGTTCGAGCACGGCGGCCTCTGCGGCGTCGAGGTGTTCGCGCGCTTCGACCAGGAACTCTGCGACCATGTCGTCATCAGCGGGCTGCTCGATCGTGACCGGTCCATCCTCGTCCGACTCCGGCGCGGGCGGCTCGCTCTTGGCGGGGGTGTTCGCGGCGGGCTGGGTTTGGGCTTTCGGCCTCGGCGATTGGGGTCTCTCGACCGAGTCGGAGCAGATCGACCGGAACTGCGACAAAAGCGATGCGTTGTCCGGCGGGGTCGCGCCCCGCGACTCAGTGAGATCGCCGAGATACGAGCGCAACCAGTTCGCAAGGTTGTTGAGAGCGTCGGTGGGGAACTCACCTGCTTGCTTGATGACGCGGTCGATCGCGGACTCGGCCTCGTTGAAAAGTTCCTGCGCCTCACTGGCTCCGACGATGCCCGCCTCCCCCTTGATCGTATGGATGTGGCGGCGAATCTCGGGGATGTCCCGGTCGGTCGCGTCATCGGTCCCGAGTCGTGCGACCAGTGATGCGATCGTGTCGACCGCCTCTGTTGATGAGGCGATCCAGGAGTCCAGGAGCTCGGAATCGGCGGCTTCGTTCGTGTCCGCGCGAGCTGGGTCCGATGCGCCGTCGCGGATAATGCTCGGCAAGGCAAGATCGTCGCACGCGTCGGTTCCCTGCGACATGGCCTCGGTGCGGAGCTGCAGGTAGTCGAGCGCCTCGTGAATTTGGGCGAGCGCCTGAGCTGTATCCTCGAGTTCTCGGAGCACAATCTGCTCGACGAGTTCGGCCGTGCGATTGGCGACCGAGATGCAGCGCTCCCCGATGTTCGAATCAGAGTCGGACGCGAACTGGTGCAATCCGTCGCGGAGCGCCACCAGACGCTGAACATCGTCGGTGTCGGCCAGCGCCGCGATTTTCGCCAGTTCCTGAATGGTTTGTGCGGTGCTCACGGAGGCGCGCTCCTGCAAACTCTTTGGCTCCGGGGACGGTGGTCGCGCGAAAATCGCGGACGACCTCTCATCGACCACGGGGGGGCACGCATTGAGGCCGCGTACGAGATTGCGACGAGGATGACCTGAATGGGTGGGTGCGCGCTGCGAGCAGTTCTCGACACACCGTGGGCCGTTGGCCCGAAGTTTCGATGATGCGGCCCGATGAAAGTGGTCAACTCGGGCCCGGCCGGCGCCGATAGGACAAGCTGCGGGACCGCCTCGCATCGGGCGGCCCCCTTCAACCGAGGACCTCAAATGCAGCCAAACGACATCAGTCCGTTCATCAAGGCAACAAAGAGCGTCTTCGATACGATGCTCCGTTTGCCCGTCTCGTTCGGCAAGCCGACGCTCGGTCAATCCAATATCCCGAAGGACTGGCACGTGACGGGAATCATCGGGCTTTCGGGTGATCTCGTCGGCGCCGTCGCGGTGATGTTCCCACGCCTCACGGCCAAGGCGTGCGTCGAGGCGCTCGCGGGCATGGAGGTCGATTTCGAGTCTGAGATGTTCGCGGACGCGATCGGCGAACTCGCGAACATGATCTCTGGTGCCGCCAAGGCGCAATACGACGGCAAAGATATCTCGATCTCATGTCCGTCGGTGATTGTCGGATCTGGCAACACATTCCACTCGCACAGCAACACGCACACTGTCTGCATCCCGTGCGACGCCGATGGCAGCAGCTTCTGCATCGTCGTGTCGCTCCAGAATGTCGTGGCGAGCGAGTCCAAGGTCGCTGCCTGACGCCCTCAAGGGGAGACACGAACCATGAAAGTTCTGATCGTCGACGACTCCAAGACCATGCGTTCCATCGTCAAGAACTGCCTCGGGGGTATCGGGTATTCCGATGTCGAGGAGGCATGCGACGGCCAGGACGCGCTTGAAAAGGTCGCCCAGTGCAAACCGGGACTGATCCTGCTCGACTGGAACATGCCGAACATGAACGGCATCGACTTCCTGAAGGCGTACCGCGCCAAGGGCGGCAAGGCCCCCGTGGTCATGGTGACGACCGAGTCGGAGAAGGCACGTGTGATCGATGCGATCCGGGCGGGCGCCAACGACTTTGTGGTCAAGCCCTTCACACCCGATGTGCTGGCCAAGCACGTGAACCGTACGATCGAGAAAGCTCAGGCCGCCTGAGACCGAATGGTTCTCGGCCCGACCTGTATGAAACAAGGCACGGGCGCGGAAAGGTGCCGGGCTCTCGGTGCCATGATCGACCCCGGCGGGTCGCGCCCCGTGCTGCAAACACGCGGCGCTCGTGCGCTTGTGGTCTTATCGTTGTTCGGGCGATGTCGGTGAATCGAGCGGGCCACTCGAATAGGTCGTCGGTCGACTGGCCTGAGGGGCTCGCCTGACGGAACCAACGAATTGAGCGATAGTGTGGGCATGGACTGGAGCGAGTCGGATCCGGGCGAGTTGCTCTCTGGCTGCCTGTCGGGCGATCAGCGCGCGTGGGGTGCGCTGGTGGACCGCTTCGCTGGGGTGGTGCTGTCGGTGGCGCGGGCTCAGGGGCTATCGGCGGAGCAGCGGGACGACGTGGTCCAGATCGTGTTCGCGATTCTCTTTCGGCGGCTGGAGTCGATCGAGGACCCGGAGTCGCTCCCCAAGTGGTTGATGGTGACCACCAGGCGTGAGTGCTGGAGGCAGATCCGATCGGCCCGCAGACACACGGACCTCAAGAAAGAGGTCGGTGAGATTACGGCATCGGCGTCCTCCAACCCGGGCGAGGGCGCGGGCGAGTCGCTCGAGATGCTGGAGGAACAATCGCTCCTTCGCGCCGGATTGACGATGATCGGCGAGAAGTGCCGGCGACTGCTGTTGGCGCTATTCGGGGATGGCGGGGACTCGTCGTACGAGAGAGTCTCAGAGCAGGTCGGGATCCCCGTGGGGAGTATCGGACCGACTCGCGCTCGGTGCCTCAAGCGGCTCTTGGAGCGGATCGAGGGTCTCCGGGAGTCTTAGGGGACGATTCGGGCCATCAGGGCGGGTTTTGCTCGAATGTGGGGCTTGGAGGTATCAGAGTTGGGGAAGACGGCTCCTCCTTCGAGTAGGGGCCGATTGCGGCCCGTCTGGAGACCCAGCATGGACGGTTGGAACAGAGACATGACGGATCGCGAGTTCGGGCGGGTGGTCGATCTCGTGTGCGGGCGGCTCTCTCAGGACGAGTCGGCGGCCATTCGGCGATTGGCAATCAGTGACGCTGACCTCCGCAACCTGATCGAGCGGGTCGCGCATGTGATCTCCGGGATGGGTTCGCTCGGGAGCGAGGCGGTCGAGCCGGGGTTGGTCGCTCGTGTGAAGCTGATCTACGACGCGACATTGCTTGTGCCCTCTTCCGTCGATACGGACTGGGACCTGATCGTCGCGACGCTCGTCGAAGACACCCGTGAGCGCGAGACGCTTGCCGGATTCCGCGGCGTCGCCGCTTCGTATCAGTTGACTTTCGACGCCGACGGCGTCGAGGTGCATCTGCAGATTCTGCCCGACGCCGGGGATAACTCAATCGTGGCGGTCATGGGACAGATCGAGGGCGACGGCGCGGAACGAGTTGAGGTGCTGTCGATGGTCGGCGGCGATGTGGTCGCCGGCGGCTCCTGCGACGAGCACGGCTACTTCACCCTCCAGATCGGCGTGGGGACATACGACCTGGTAATCGTGGCAGGCGGGCGGCGTATCATCATCAGGGCTGTCGAGATGGGGTGATGAGCACAGGGACCGAACCACACGCGAGTCTGCTTGATCTGGACTGGGATCGCCTGCCCGAGTTCGTGCGGTTGCTGCGCGAGTCGGATGATGTCGCCTCGACACTTCGCGTCTGGGTGGCGCAGCTGCACGAGTTAACACTCAAAGACATTAATGACGCGATGGAGCGATCGGAGATGCTGGTGGAAGTCGCCGATCGCGCGGCCCCCCCTGCCTCCCGAGTTGCGGCGCGGTGCGCGCGCTCGCACGCGCTGGCGATGGCCAACCGATTCGACGACGCTCTTGGTCTGCTCGATCAGGCGATGGACATTGCTCATGCGCACAAGGATGCGCACGCTCGAGCACATGTGGACCACAACGCGGTGCAGCCGCTCGCTCGATTGGGGCGGTTGTCTGAAGCGATCGAGCGCGCGGAGCGGGCGGTCGCGGGGTTTGAACGGGCGGGGGATGCGTTATCGACAGCCAAGGCACACTCGAATCTGGCGGTGATTCACCGGATGCGCGACGATCCGCGGCGCGCGCTGCACCACTTTGACCGGGCGATTCCCGCGATGGCCGGGATGGCGGGAATCGCGGCGCAACTGGAGAGCAATCGGGCCGAGGCGCTGCTCGATCTCGCCGAGTTCGTCCGCGCGGAGGAGTCGTTCACACGCGCGATGTCGGCCTTCCACGACGCGGGCGCGCTCCACGCGGCGGCGGTCGTGGAAGGGAACCTGGCCGACCTCCTCGGGCGTCAGGGGCGACTCGACGCCGCCCTCCGCCACTTCGAGCACGCGCGCGGACGATTCGAGGGCAGCGGCGCACCTGGAGACGCGGCGCGGCTCGAGGCCGAACGAGCCGAAGTTCTCGCGACGATCGGGCTGTCGTCGGAAGCGCGAGATGCGTGGCGTGAGGTGATCCCGGCGCTCGAGCGTGCGGGCCTGGTGCGCGAAGCGGCGCGGGCCCGAATCGGGTTGGCGTCACGATTGTTGCGGGATGGTCGCCTCGAAGAGGCCGAGTCTGTGGCGCGTCGCGGCGCAGAACAATGCACTATCGTCGGAGCGGAGTTGATCCTGGCGCGGGCGAACCGAGTGCTGGCGGGGGTCGCGACACGCAAGGGGCGCCTCGAGGACGCGCGGAGCATGTTGCGGGACGCGATCGAGGCGCTTGGTGATGCACCCGCGGAGCAGGCGGCAACCATCGCCGATTCTGCGGCTCTGGCGCTGGAGTCCGGCGAACTCGGGGAATGTCTCGAACTAATCGAGCGTGGGTGCGGGGTCGCGGACCGCCTCGGGCTGCCGGTCCTGCGGGCGAACTTCCTGCATCTGCGCGGGCGATTGCACGACAAATCAGGAAACCGGGACGAGGCCCGCCGGGCATACGGACGAGCGATCGATCAGATCGAGCGGATGCGCGGCGTGTTCACGGGCGAGCACTCGAGGGCGGCCTGGCTTGGGGATCATGCGGGCGTGTACCTGGATCTGGTGCGGCTCGAACTGGATCAAGACTCGGCGGATGCCGCGGATCGCGCGTTCAACACGATCGAACGATCACGATCGCGTGCGCTGCTCGATATGGTGCACGGCGGCGTCGAACTGACCGAGCACATCGCCCACGCCGCCGAGAGCGATCAGGAGTCGGAATACCTGAAGCGTCTGGCCGCCAAGCGTTCGGAACTGAACGCGTTCTTCTCATGGATCGAGTCGGACTCGGCGCGCGGTCGCCACGCGCGAGAGGCGGCGGGTGACCGGCTCGCAACGCTCGAGCGCGAGATCGCGTCACTTGAGGGTCGGCTCGCGGCGACGCGCCGATTCACTGAGGTGTTTGGCGACCCGGTGACGGCGGACCGTCTCCGGAGCCGCCTGGCGCCCGGCACAGCGCTGATCGCTTACTTCGAGCTCGACGGATGGATCAGCGCATTCATTACAACATCGGAGCGGACCCTTGTGAATCGCCGATTGTGCGAGTCGGCGCGAGTAGCGCAATCGCTGCTCAGACTGGGCTTTCAGATCGATCGGGCGATCTCGCTCGCCGCAGCGGGAAAGGACGCGTGCGAGCCTCGCCATGTCGGGCATACTGACCGCGAGTTGTCCGCGCTTGCGGGGATGCTCGTTGAGCCGCTCAGGAAGGAACTGCTCGATTGCAAGCGCCTGGTATTCGTGGCTTCGGACTCGATGCAGGGCGTGCCATTCGCAGCATTGCGCCCCGCGTCGGGGTATCTCATCGAGTCGCATGATGTTTCGGTCAGCCCGAGCGCGAGTCTGTACGAGGCGATTGTTTCGGACGGGACTTCGGCGGCCTCGCGAGAAGCGCTGGTGCTCGGAGTGAGCGATGAGATTGCGCCGCGCATCGCGGAGGAGGCGGCGCGGGTCGGTTCGGTAATCGATGGCGCGACGGTCGCTGTGGAGGACGCGGCGACCAGCGAGCTGCTGTCCTCGCGCGCATTGCGGAGCGGGATCATCCACCTGTGTTGCCACGGCGTGTTCCCCCCCGGTCAGCCGATGCAGGCGCGGATTCGTCTGGCGGATGGGTGGTTCAGCGCGCGGGACGCGTACGCGCTGCGCCTGAGCGGATCCGCGGTTGTGCTGAGTTGCTGCGAAGGTGGTCGGGGTGCGGTCGGGTCCGGAGGAGAGGTTCTCGGGCTCGCGCGCGCGTTTCTGGCCGCCGGCGCTCGGTCCATTGTGGCGGGCCAGTGGATGGCCCACGACGAGGCGACACTGGCGCTGTTTGAGGCGTTCTACGCGAAAGCGATGGACACACGGACGAAATCCGGAAACTTCTCGGCTGCGGCTTGCCTCTCATGGGCCCAGCGTTCAATCCTTAACAGGTGGCCCCACCCCGCTTTCTGGGCGAACTTCTTCTGCGTAGGTGCATCATGACACGACGGACACTGGCGGCTCAGATCATTCTCGTACTCGGCTCGACGCTGGGGCTTCACTCGCCGGTGTGCGCTCAGGATCAGGAGATCACCGGGCACGCGATTCTGCGGCTCGAGAACGGGTTTACGATCGAGGAAGTCGTCGCAACCTATGGCGCCGAAGTGCTCGATGTCCTGGATGGGGGAAGCCGACCGCATTACCTGATTCAGTTGCCGGCGGCGCTCCCCGATGTGCAGTTCCTCATGCAAGCGTCGGAGGATGCGCGTATCAAGGACGCGGAGATTGATGTGACAGCGGCGGTGCCCGATCCCGGGACGCAGAGCTTCTTTATCCCGTCGGCGTCGATCCGATTCACGAACCAGCCGTCGCGAGGGCGCGCAGAGCTGAACTACGGTGCGGGCGCTAGCGCTGTCAGTGGCGCGCTCCCCGGGACACTCGTGGCGGTGATCGATACTGGTATCGACACGACGCACCCGCTGCTCGCGGGTCGCATCGCCCCGAACGGTGTAAGTCTGCTCTTCGGGGATCCGTCGATCGAGGACGCGGGCGACGGTGCCGACAATGACAATGACGGGGATGTTGATGAACTCGTTGGTCACGGGACGATGGTGGCGTCGGCGGTGCTGTACGCCGATCCGGACGCGGTCATCCTCCCGATTCGGGCGGTCGACAGCGACGGGCGTTCGACGGCATTCCGCGTGGCTAAAGGAATCAATGAAGCGGTGCTTCGTGGGGCCAAGGTCATTAATGTGTCGCTCGGATCGACAATTTCGACCGGCGTGATCGATAGCGCGATCGAGGACGCGACGGCGGCGGGCGTCGTCGTGATCGCTTCGGTGGGCAATGACGGCGCCAATCTCGAACGATTCCCGGCGGCGAGCGTCGGCGCGATCGCCGTCGCCGGAACGGGAGCGAACGATGTGCACGCACCCTTCACCACCTTTGGGTCGTACGTGACTATTTCGGCTCCGGCGGTGGGGTTCGTGGGCGCGTTCCCGGGCGGTTTGTGGGCGGAATCGAGTGGAACGAGTTTCGCATCGCCGCTGGTGGCTGGCGTGGCATCGCGCATCCTGAGCGCGAACCCGGCGCTCCTGCCCGACCAGGTTCGATTGGTGATCACGACGAGCGCCGATCCCATCGATCCGAGCAATCCGGGCTTCGAGGGATTGCTGGGGGCCGGACGCGTGAACGCGAGAGCGGCGCTGTCGCAGGTGGGGATCCTGCCTCCTTACCTGGAGGGTGACTTGGATCTGGACAACCGGATCGACGTGAACGACCTCAACCGCGTGCTGTCGGTGTGGCACAGCGCGGACCCGATCGGGGATGCGGATTATTCCGGATTCGTGGATATCGATGACCTCAATGAGATCCTCTCGATGTGGGGGCTACCCTAACAGGCATCGATCTCGGGAAACTCTCAGAATCTGATCTGGATGTGTATCAGGCCGGGCCGCCCCGGCCTCTTTCTTTGCGCCGGGGTCCCCGAACGACCCCGTGCCACACACTCCTCCACACACTCGGGCTGTTGGCGAAGCGGCCTGAGTGTTTCGAACTCAAGAGCATCGGGACCGGCGCGCTGAGTATGCCGCGCGAGCAGTCGCCCGATGGTGTCAGAGGCCCGACGGATCGGGCCGAGCATGGAAGGAGAAAATCATGAACCAATCACCCGCACGCATCGCGCTGGGTCTACTGGCTGGGACCGTTGTATCGATCGTTTCGCCCGCGATGGCGAACGATGAGATCCGGGTCGAAACAGCGCTGACCGGGTCTGTCACCGGAACAAACGCGCCTCGGGGCGAGGCCGACTACCGCGTGAGCCCGGACCGCATCGACTTCAAGATCGAGATCGAGAAGTTGCCTGTAGGTTCTTACGAGTTTCTCGTCAACGGCGCATTCCAGAACACGATCGTGGTCGTTCCGACGGCAACAGGCAACGAGGGCGAACTGGAGTATTCCGATCCAGTCCGTGCGGGCAAGTTGCCGCTCGTGTTCAATCCGGATGGCGCCCGCTTCGAGATCGCCAGCAACGGTGCGGTCATCCTGTCGGGCACGGCGACGCCCATCGGCGGCTCGCCCGGCGGTGGCGGCGGCGCCGGGGGAGGCGGATCGTCCGGTGATGACAACTCGGGCGGCGGGTCCGGTGACGACAACCCGAGCGGCGACGACAACTCGGGCGGTGGGTCGTCGGGTGACGACAACTCCGGTGGCGGCTCGGGCGGCGGGACGCCGGTCGGAGACATCCCATCGGGCGGGCCACGCCTCGAGATCGAGACGTTCCTGTTCCCCACGGAGAATGGGATCAACGGGTCCAAGGGCGAAACCGACTTCCGCACCCGTCCCGATCGCGTGGATTTCAAGGTCGAGATCGAAGATGTGCCCCTCGGAACGTACGAGTTCTTCGTGAACGGCGCGTTCCACGGGACGATCCAGGTCGTTTCGACCGCGAGCGGCCCGGAGGGCGAGTTGGAATACGCCAATCCGCCGCGGGCCGGCAAACTCCCGCTGACCTTTAATCCCGACGGCGCGCTCTTCGAAGTGAAGCGCGACGGAGTCGTCATTCTTGCGGCGCTGGCGCCGTTCTCGGATCAGCCCGGCGCGGCCAATGGCGGTGCGGTGACCTTCCCGAAGCAGAAGATCAAAGGTTCGATGGATGTGCTCGACGACTCCCGCGCACGCGGGGTGGTGCGTGCGATCTCGAGCCGAAACAAGGCGAAACTCATCGCCCAGTTCGTGCGGCTCGATCCGGGTCTCTACACGTTCTGCTCCAACGGCAACGCGATCGCGGAGTTCGAGTTTGTGAGCGGGAAGCAGCGAATCATCATGTCGAGCATCCCCGGTGCGAACGAGATGCTCCTCAACTTCGATCCGACAAACTCTTCATACGAACTGATGCGCGACGGTGTGATGGTCATGAGCGGCTCGCTCGACGGGACAGCACTTGGCAACGGCGTGCTCCCGCTCGGTGAGATCGAACGCTCATTCTCGAACTCGGGCGTCGATATCGACGCGGCGGGTCGGGCGCGGCTTCGCACCCGTGCGGATCGGACCGATTTCAATGTTGAGGTCGAAGACCTTGATGTCGGCGAGTACCGCCTTGTCGTAGACGGCCTGGAGGCCGGCACGATCCGGGTTGTCGCGACCGAGGATGGCACCGAAGGCGAGATCGAGTTCCAGAACCCCACCGACGACCCCGACAAGATCCTGCTGACCTTCGACCCGCGTGGCCGGACGATTCAGGTGATGGACGGTTCGATCGTGGTTCTCTCGCTGGTGTTCTGACACCGGCACACTAGTCCGGGCCCTCACAGCGGACGGCGCGGCGCTCTTCGGGGCGCCCGCCGCTCCTTTCTTTTTGAGTTTCACGACCTGTTTGTCTGGATTGGTGTGTATCACCACGGGCTTTGGCGGGCTCCTGATTCCTGAGCATGCCGCCCCGTTTCTTCCGGGCTACGCGGGTTGGGCGGCTCGAGTCGAGTCGATCAACGGAGACCTCAAATGCATACGAAGAATGGATTGACCCCCAAGATGACACGCGCGCTTTCCGGGTGTGCGGCCCTGATGTTGTGCGCTGGCGCTTCGGCGCAGACCACCGTCTCGGGCGCTTTGGATTTCAATGGCAATGGCCGCCACGACTCCGAGGACATCCAACTCGGCATAGGGTTCGACTGCAATCACAATGCGCTGCTGGACACGGCCGACGTGATGATGCCCCACTTCACGGTCGCCTTGGAACAGATCAATGCGGTGGAGCAGTTCCAGAACAACGTCTGGGATGCTCGGCCGATCGACTTCAACCAGGACGGCCTTGACGATCTGGTTGTCATTGCCATGACAAGCACAAATCTCGGGGGCATCACGCTGTGGCGCAATGCCGGCGGCGCGGGCCTTGAGTATGTGACTCGGATCAACATGCCCAATGCGCGCCCGACGGTGTTGCAGGTCGGGGATCTGAACAACGACGGCATGCAGGATTTCGTCGCCAGCGACTCCTCATACAATCAGGCGTATGTGTTTCTGGCGACCGGGCCTGAGACTTTCTCGGCCCCGCAGACGCTCCCGGGCCAGCCGGCGAACAACGGATCCACCGGCATCGATCTCGGCGATCTGGATCAGGACGGGGACCTGGATGTGGTCTTCTCGACCTGGTACCCGGGGATGATCAACACCTACATCAACGATGGCAAGGGCAACTTCACCGCCGGCGCCTGGTTCACGACCGACCGCGAGCCGCGCGATGTGTCGATCGCCGATATCAATGGGGATGGCTTCCCAGATATCGCCGCGGCATGCGAGCACTGGTCCGGCCCATTCGACGACGGCACCGCGGTCATTCACACGAACAACGGCGACGGCACTTATTCGTGGACCCACACGATCACCATGCCCGCCGGCGGACCTCCTTACAACAATCGAGCGGAAGCGAGATTCCTAGAACTCCGTGACATCAACAACGACGGCACCAACGACCTCATCACATCCTCGAGCGTCAGCAACATCGTCACGATTCACACCAATGACGGCGCGGGCAACTTCACACTCTCACAATCGTTCGGCGGTTGGTGGCTCGAGTCCGATGCGCGGGATGTGAAACTGGTCGACCTCGACCTCGACGGGTGGCTCGACATGGTCTGGGGCGATGTCGATATGCACAAGGTCGCCATCTATCGCAATAACGCCGGAGTGTTCGAGTTCCATCAGAACTTCGCCTCGGGCAACTACGGCGGATTCTCCGTTGCCGCGGGGGATTTCTCGGGCGATGGACTCCCCGATATCGTCGCGACGAACGACGCGTCGCGGACCTTTTCGATACTCGTGAACAAGGGCGCCTTCAACTTCGACGCCGCCATCCAACTCCGCCCCTCGGAATACCCCGCATCATCTCAACTGGCGGACTTCACGGGTGACGGCATCACGGATCTTTTCAGCATCCGCCAGCCCTATATCAGCGGCGACTCGTTTCTCTCGGTCTACGAGGGGCTGGGCGACGCGGTTTTCAGCAAGGAACCGATCGAGACACTCCTTACCACGAGCATCGGCTACATCTTGGTGCGCGATGTCAATGAGGACGGAACTCCGGACCTCCTGAGCGTCACCGGTCCGTGCAAGGTCTTCCCGGGCAACGGTGACGGCACATTCGGCGCCGCGATCGAGTCACCGATCACCCCATTCGGGCTGCGGATAGTTACGGGCGATATCAATCTCGACGGTCACATGGACATCGCGTGGGTCGCGGGCGGGCATCCGTCCTTGCTCCGCGTGAGTTTCGGGGATGGCACGGGAGCATTCGGCGCATACACCGAATATACCGATGTCAAAGAAGACGAGTCCATCGGAATCGGCGATATCACAGGCGACGGCGCGCCCGAGATCTTCACGGGCCACCGTTACGGCATTTTCTCGATCCACCCCAACAACGGCGACGGAACATTCGGGACGCGACGCGACATCTATGTGCCCGGCACTTCGATCGACCCCGCATTCGGCGCGATCGCGATCGCAGATTTCGATGGCGATACGCACAACGATGTCGTCGTGTCCGGCTTCGGGCTGATGATGTTCCTCAATCCGCTCGGCGATGGAAATCTCCCCGAGACACCCGTCCAGGTTTCACAATACGGCGCCAGCATCCTGACCCCGACCGATGTCGATCTCGACGGTGATATTGACCTATACGCTCGCTCGGCGTCGGGCGTGGTGTTCTACAACCCCGGTAACGGTGTGTTCGGCGATCCCATGTTTCTCCCCCGATACGACTCGAACGCCCGCTCGATGGTCGTCGCTGACGCCAACAACGACGGGCGTCAGGACATCATGATCGGCCCGGAAAACTCCTGGAGCCAGTACCTGTTCCTGAACCTGCCTTCGATGGAGGCGGACGCGAACGCGAACATGGTGCCCGACTCATGCGAGGCCCCCGTGACCTGCCCAGGCGATGTCTCGGGACCGAACGGGGTCGCGGACGGGCGCGTCAACGTCGATGACCTGAACGCGATCCTCTCGCTGTGGGGCCTGAGCGTGCACCCAGGCGCGCCCGAGGATTTGGCCGGCGACGACGGCGTGATCGATGTTGATGACCTCAATGTCGTCCTGATCAACTGGCAGACCACCTGCAACTGACACCCATGCGAGGGCGGCACCAAAGCCGACTCGCTTCTCACGCCTCTCGCTCTTGGCGTCGGAGCCTTCTCGGGCTCCGACGCCGTTTTTGAACCAATGAGCCGGCGCGAGCTCGGACGATTGACGATATAATGATCTTGATTTATACTTTCAATCCCTGAATGCTGTATCAGGGATCTGTTTCACGGCTCCTGTCGTGCGAGCCGCCATCTCAACGCGGCTGTGAGGCAATACAAGGAGACCACCATGACCATTGCGCGATCATTCCCGGCCCTGAGCGTCCTTCTGGCGGCGTCGGCGGCCCTGTCGGACACCGTCGTCGTCACCACCGGATTTGACGACATCGATATCGATTGGCAGACCGCGACCATCGCCGACCTGCCCGGCCCGGACGGGAAGGTTTCGTTTTCCGAGGCGATGATCGCCACGAACAATACGCCGGGGCACGACCGGATCGAGTTCGCCATCCCGCAACGCGAATGGCAGTTGCAGTTTCTGTTCCCGGGCCGGGCGGTCGTGAAGGCGATCAACACCTTCTTCTGGCGCGCCAACGACTCGGTAACGATCGACGGCACGAGCCAGACCGCGTTCACCGGAGACACCAATCCCGACGGGTGGGAGGTCGCGTTCTATGGCGGCGGGGTGTATGTCAATGGCGATGACAGCGAGGTCACCGGGATTGACTCACTTCCACTGGATGTGACTGGTGACAATGCGCTCATTCATGGCATGAGCGGAACGACAAACATCACCCTCTACGACAGCCACGGCTCGGTGGTGCGCGACAACATCGGGGGCACGATCAAAGTCGATCGATCCAATAATGTGACCGTGATCGGGAACACGGTTCGGCGCGTGCGTGTGCAAGGATTCGTGAGCGAGTTCGGCACCGGCCCGGTGCTCAACACGCGGGTCGGCGGGCCGACGCTCGCCGAACGCAACTACATCACCGGCTACGGCACGCACAACGGCGAGGGTTACCCCGGCGGCACAACGGTCGAGCTCTTCGACACGACCGGGACGATTGTGGAGAACAACTGGATCGGCACGACACCCGACGGCATGTCCAGCGGGAGTAACGCATCGACCCAGGGCATCGGGTTCTCGGGCGAGAATCACGATGTGCTGATCCAGAACAACCGCATCGCAGGGATTCTGGGCATCGGCATGGGGCCGCATGCCGCGGGGCTGTTGTTCGGTTACGGCATTCTCGTCGGCGGGACGGGCAGCGGCGTTGTCATCACGGGCAACACAATCGGGCTCAACGCCTCGGGTGAACCGGTGCTGGGGAGTGTGACCGGGATCGAGGTGTCCGACTACTTCGCCGGACCGATGCAGGATGTCACGATCGGCGGCACGAATGCCGGGGACGGAAACGAGATCGCGGGCCACCTGTTCAACGGCGTGACGATCGAGCCGTCGGTCTCGGGTGTCCGCATCGCTGGCAACTCGATTCATGCGAACGGCGCGTTAGGGATCGAGCTTCTCAACACGGGTTTCAACTACGGCGTGACGCCCAATGATCCGCTCGATGGCGATACCGGCGGAAACGAGCTCCAGAACTACCCAATGCTGACGGGTGCCGCCGCGGAGGGCGCTTCGGTACACATCACCGGATCGCTCGACTCGGCGCCTAATCGGGCATTCACGATCGAGTTCTTCGCCAGCAGCGAGTGCGATCCGACAGGATTCGGCGAGGCCGAACGGTTCCTCGGACGGGTCGATGTGATGACCGATAGCAGCGGCATCGCGGACATCGACGCGACGATCATGTCACCCGTTTCCGGATCGGAGTGGATTACCGCCACGACAACGGACAAGACCACGAACAACACGAGCGAGTTCTCGGCGTGCCTCGGCGTCACCGGTAGCGGAGCGTGTCTCGGCGATGCGTCGGGTAATGCTGTTGTGGATGTTGACGACCTGAACATGATCCTCGGAGCGTGGGGCACAGAAGTCGGCGCGGGCTCGCCGCTCGATCTGGCGGGCCCCGACGGCTGGGTCGATGTCGACGATCTGAATATGGTCCTGGCGCATTGGGGCACGACCTGCCCGTAAAGTCCGCAATACACTCGAGCGATGACGCCGGGCCCCTCCCTTGTGGAGGGGCCCTTTCAATTGATTCGTGGCGGAACACAACATTTTTCCTTGGTAGATGTATCTGGGCGGCTGGCGCGGGCTCCTTATCCATGAGGGCAAAAGAAACGTCGGACACGTTGTTCCGACCCAACTGCGATTTGGATACAGGAGACTTCAGATGAACCGCACTCTCTCACTCGCTCTCGCCGGACTCGCCTCGACCGTGGTGGTGGCTTCGGCCTCGCAGTTCGCCCTCGCCGCGAACTCCAACTCGTTCCGCGTCCGTGCCAACCTCAGCGGCATGACGCTCGCCTCCGGCAGCGCCGATTATCGCGAGCGTCAGCGCGGAAACGTTCTCGAGCAGCGCTTCAGCGTCGAGGTCGAGGACTTCGCGCCCGACACCGAACTGGCCGTCGAAGTCAATGGCATGCTCTTTGGCACGATCATCACCGACGCCCTCGGCGGCGGCGAGCTGCAGTTCCGCACCGCGCAGTTCATCGATGATCCGGGCGACGGCACCCCGGTGCCCACCGATTTCCCGCACATCGCCGCCGGCGACTCGATCACCGTCGGCCCCATCTCCGGCACCTTCAACTGAGCCGGCCCCACAGCGCCCCAACGGGCGACGAATGCACCCCCCGGCGCGCCAAACGCGCTCCGGGGGAATTCCAAAGTAAGACGCACCGATGCCGACGAAAGGTCCAAAGATGAAGACTCAGACAACGATCGCCTCCCTGCTGATCCTGGCCGCCGGTTCGATCGCGGCTGCCGGCGCCGGCACGCTCCCGGCGGAGTTCGACGAAGCCACACCCGACATCAACCGCCTGTACTCCTACTTCGGCGGCGTGACCTCGTGGAGCATCGCCAACTCGCCGAATGTGATCCATACGGGCGACTCATGCCAGGTGAATATCAACTTCGTATCGAGCTTTTTCAACGCCAACGGCGTCGGTCTCGGCTCCAACCTCGTGACCGGCGCGGCGCTCGATGTGCCCGCCGATGCGGACACCTTCAGTCTGACCGTCCAATCGCCCCCCGAGGGCACGCTGAGCGTCTCAATCACCATCCGCGAAGATGACAATCTCGACGGCGTGATCGACATCGGCAACGGCGATGATGAATGGGTATCGCTGGCGATGTTCCTCGACCCGGGCACAAATGTCTACAACATCCCCTTCTCTCAGTTCGTGGACTCCGGTGGCGGGGACGGCAACGGCATCCAGAACTTCACGACGTCTTCCACGATGGCGTACATCATCAACTTCGAGACGCGCGCATCGAACCCGGGCGGGCTGATCACGGTTCCCGTGACGATGTACATCGATCATGTCGGCTTCTACACGGGCCCGCAGTCGATCCCGACTCCCTCGTGCCCCGGCGACATCGCCAACAACGACTCCATGGTGGATGTCGACGATCTCAACGCGATCCTCTCGGTCTTTGGCTCGAGCGTCGGACCCGGCGATCCGCGCGATCTGGCGAACGCCGACGGGATCATCGACGTGGACGATCTGAATGTGATACTCGCCAACTTCGGCGCGACCTGCCCGTAACAGCATCGCACATGCCCATGGCATGAACGCCTATTCGATAATCGGCTCGGCCGAACCGATGCCCTTCGAACCGTCCGGCTTCTCGATCTCGATCCACCACTTCGCGCCGGGCGGGAGCGGATCGGGCGCAACCGCGTGGATGTCGTAGTCGTCGTGCGATGCGGCGTACTCACCTTTGCCGACATATGAGAGCGTGCGATCCTCGGTGCCGATCCACGCGCGCACGATCGTCGCGCCCTTGTCGTTGTATGGAAGCTTTACGACCAGGTGGCCCTCGTGACCCGCTTCGATCGCGCCGTGGCCCTGGGCGAGTTCGATGGTCATCCCGTCGACCGTAATCGCGCCGAGCGACACCTCGTCGTGCGCGTGGTCATCTTCTCCCGCGTGATCGTCGGCGTGGTCCTCGTGAGTCGAGCCATCGTCGTGGGTGTGTGGTTCGTCGTCGTGCTGCTGGGTACCGGAGTCCTGCGTTGACTTGGCGCCCGGCTCGGACTTCTTGCATCCGGGAAGAGCGATCCCCGCGGCTGCAATGACGGCAAAGACGGGAAGGGCGTGCTTGAATGTGTTCATGATTCGTACTCCTTGAAGGATTGGTATCGAGATTGATCAAGTGTCTCGGGCTTCCCGGCTCTCGACCTCGGATCGCGACCGGTGAATCGCGGCGTATCCCGCCGGCACCACAACAAGATTCAGGAATGTCGAGGTCAACAGGCCTCCGAGGATCACGACCGAGAGTGGCGCGAGGATCTCGTTACCCGGCTTGTCGCCCTTGAGGATGATGGGGATCAGCGCGAGGGCCGCGGTCAGGGCGGTCATGAGAATCGGTACGAGCCGCTCCATGGACCCTCGCACGATCGCCTCCTGCATCGCCACACCTTCAATGGTCATCAGGTGCTTGTAGTGGTTGACGAGCAGAATGCCGTTGCGCACAGCGATGCCGAAGAGCGTGATGAACCCCACAAGACTGGCGATCGAGATGACGGGCGGTGTGTACGACCCAAGACCGAAGAGCCCTGCAAGGTTCGTGAACGGATTGGGCGACTCGGTCAGAAAGATCGCAAGGATCCCGCCGATCAAGGCAAGAGGCAGGTTGACGAGCACGAGCAGCGACACTCGCAATGATCCGATCGCAAGATTGAGCAGCAGGATCATCACCAGAAGAACGACGCCGCTGAAAAGTGTGATGGTGCGAGAAGCGGACTGTTGCGCCTCAAACTGCCCGCCGTAGTTGACCATGTAGCCGTGCCTCTGGACGATCGGATCGACACGCTCGCGCACTTGCCCGATGAGATGCCCGAGATTGGAGCCCTCGGCAACATTGAGCGACACGACGGCCTTTCTCTGAGCGTTCTCGCGCGCGATGAGATTCGAGGCCATCTCCGGACCGATCACCGTGACCTCTTCGAGCCGCACCAGCGCCCCCCCGCTGCCCCGGAGCACGATATGCCTGAGGTCTTCGACGGAGTCGCGCTCGGACTCCTCGAGACGGACAACCATCGAATAGCGCCGGATGCCCTCGTTGACTTCGGCAACCTCCACACCAAACACCGCGTTCCGGACCTGCTCCGCCGCCCCACGCGGCGTGAGGCCGTATGCCGCGAGCTCGGCGGGCTGGTACTCGACCGGGAGGGATTGAATCAGGACCTCACGATTGGCGGCCACATCGCGTGCCCCGGGGAGGGCCTTGAGCTCCGCCTCGATCTCCTTGGCGATGGCGCGCAGCACATCAAGATCATCGCCGTAGATGCTGATCGCGATCGCCGCAGGTGTTCCCGACAGAATGTGGCTGAGACGGTGCTCGATCGGCTGACCGACATTGGTGGTGACGCCCGGCACCTGGTCGAGAACTCTTGATATCTGCTCCCGAACCCCGATGCTGTCGTGCCCGGGCTCGACCGTGATCTCGATCTCGGAGTTGCTCACGGGCTCGGCGTGCTCATCGCGCTCTGCGCGGCCGGTCCTCCGAGTCACACTCTTGACGCCCTCGACTTCGATGAGCTGCCTCTCGATCGCCGAGGCCATTCGGTCGCTCGCGGGAAGCGATGTGCCGGGGGGCGCGCTGAGAAACACGGTGAAGGTGCCCTCGCGGAACTCGGGCAGGAACGACGTGCCGAACGTAGAAGCGAGCCAGAGACTCAGTAATGTTGCAACGCCCGCGAGCGTGAGCACCCAGATACGCGCACGAACGGCGAATCGAAGAAGCGGCTCGTAGAGCCGCTTGAGAACCCTCACGAGGAATCCATCCTTCGACTCATGGCGGCCGGGTCGCTCGTGGAGCAGATAGCGGCACATCGCCGGCGTCACCGTCAGCGCCACGACGAGCGACGCGAGGATCGACACGACGAACGCGATACCCAGCGGCCGGAAGAACCGGCCCTCGATGCCCTCGAGAAACATGAGGGGCAGGAACACAAGGGCGATAATGACCGTCGCAAAGACCATAGCGGGGCGGATTTCGTTGCTCGCCTCGAAGATCACTCGGAGTTTCGCGTGGCGTTGCCCCTCGGGCTTCCCGGCGTTCTCCTTGAGCCGGCGGAACACATTCTCAACATCGATGATGGCGTCATCAACGAGACTGCCGACAGCAATCGCGAGGCCGCCCAGCGTCATGACATTCACGGTCTCGCCCATCCAGTCGAGCGCAAGCAATGCCACCGCCAGCGAGAGCGGCAGCGCCGTGAGCGTGATCAGTGTTGTCCGAAGATTGAGCAGAAACAGGACGAGTATGACCGAGACGATGATCGCAGCGTCGCGAAGCGCATGCACGACATTGCTGACCGAGAACCCGATGAAGTCCGCCTGGCGAAAGATGTCGCGATTGATCTCGACACCCGCCGGGAGCTGCGGCTCCAGTGCATCAAGCATCCGGTCGATCTGGTCTGTGATGACGAGCGTATTCGTCCCGGGCGCCTTCTGGATCGTCATCACGACCGCGGGGTGGCCCCCGTCCGCTCCGGTGCCCCGTCTCGGAGATGGCCCGAGTCGGACCTCCGCGACCTGGCCGATGGTGACCGGCGCGCCGTCGTGATACTTGATCATCGTGCCGGCGATGTCCCCGACGGATCGCACGCGACCGCTCTGCCTGATGGGGAGCTCGAGACTGTCCACATCGGGGAGGTAGCCCGCGCTGAGCGTGCTGTGCGATTGGCCCGTCGCGCCGATGACATCGTCGACCGCAAGGTCGTACAACCGGAGCTTCTCCTGCTGCACGAGCACCTGATATTCGGGCAGCTCGCCGCCGATCACAGACACCTGCGAGACACCGGGGATGGCGAGCAACTTGTTCCGCAGGTCGAACTCGGCGTACGCGCGCAGTTCCATCGGGGGGACGGCCCCGTCGGGTGAGGACACCGCCAGAAGCATGATCTCGCCCGTGATACTTGTAATGGGCGTCATCTCCGCGTGCGCGTCCGGCGGCAGATCCTCGCGAATCGTGTCGAGCCGCTCTGAGACAAGCTGGCGCGCGCGGTAAATATCCGTGCCCCAATCAAACTCGACATACGCGATCGAGAGCCCGATCGCGCTGCTGGTCCGAACGCGCCGAACTCCCGGGATCCCGTTGACGGCGGTCTCGATCGGGAATGTGACATACTGCTCGATCTCGTCCGCGGCCAACCCCGGCGCTTCGGTCATGATGACAACCGTCGGCGCGTTAAGCTCGGGAAAGACGTCGACAGGCGTCTTGGGCAATCGATACGCGGCAAGCGCGAGCAGCACGCCTCCCAGCACCAGAACCAGTGCGGCGTGGTCGAGCGAGAACTTGATAAGTTTTTTCAGCATGCCGTCTCGCTCCGCTCAATGATCGCCTTCGTGAAATGTGCCGTCTGCATGAACGTGGCCACCCTTCTGGACGACCCCGTCCTGCTGACTCGCCAGTTTCAGCTCGTACGCGCCATCCAGAACGATCTCGTCACCCGGTGCGACGCCGCTGTTGATGGCAACCCAGCGACCGTCGTCGACGCCCATGTCGGCCTCGACGCGGATCGCTTTGTTCGGATCGCTTGGATCGCGCCGGAAGAACACATGCGCGACGCCATCCCTGACAATTGACGATCTGGGAATCGCCAACGCCGGTCCGCCGGTCGACTCCACTACGACCTCGAGGAAGGCCGAGACACCTTGGCGAATCCACGGTCGGCCCTGCTCGGGTGTCGCCAGGATCGCGATGGTTCGTTGCCGGGGATCCGCCTCAAGCCCGATCTCGACTCGTGCCTCAACGCCGTCATTCACATCGATCCCCTGCCCAACCGGCGGCACAATACGCGCCCGGTGTATGTCTACCAATCGCGCGAGGTCAGACTGCAACGCCAGCGCTCGGAATCGCACCTTCCCCGGATCAATAATCGACAGGACAAGCGACGGCGCCTCCGCGAATGCACCGTCGGTCAGTTCTAAGGACTCAACAACCCCTCCCTCGGCGGCGCGAACCTCGATCCAGATGATGGTCTGAAACGCAGGAACCGATCCACTCCCAAACTCAACCAAGGATTGGAGTTGATCCTCTCCGATGCCTGTCGCCGCGGATGCCCGGTGCATCGCGTGTTCGCGGGTCCGGTGTGCATTGGCCAGTGCGGTCTCTGTCTGCTTCAACTCGGCGCGCAATCGCGGGAGACTCGCCTCGATCTCTGCAACCTGCGCTTCAAGCTCCGCGTTTCGTACCTCTGCCTGCGAGAGAGAGGCAATCCGTTCACGCATGATCGCGAGCCGTTGTTCGGCTTCATCGGTCCTGGCTCGCGCCACTCCGATCGCGGCATTGGCCGCCTCGATCTCCTGCTCTCCGACGATGATCTCGTGCTGGAGTTCGGGCCACTCAGGCGAGAGGAAGCGGTACAGAAGATCTCCCGGTTCGACGCGTTGATACTGATCGACCTCGATCTCGACCCGACCCGGGAGCGTCATCCGATACTCGTGGCGTGCGAGGGGCTGAAGCTCGAACGCGCCGGGCATGCGAATCGTGCTCTCCACGCGCCGACGCTCGACCTTGGCGAATGTAATGCCGAGATTGTTGCGGACGGTCGCGGGAATCTCGACCCGGTCGGTCGAAGATGTCCCATCGTTCGCCGCGTCGGCCGACTCGGGCATCGACGGGTCACGCGAGCATGCCGCGAGCAGCGACAGGCAAGCGAGCCCATAGAGCGCAACCGCAGACAGTGAATAGCGACAGTTCATGGGCTCACCTCTTTAGAATGCTCCGCGGCGCCGTCGGCCGCTGAGTCGAGATTGCCTGTTGTTCGAAGCGCGTCGTGATCGACCTCGCGAGCGGGACCGAGCAAGGCCTCGATCTCGATGGCGGCGAGCGACTCGTCCAACCGGGCGTCAATCAGTTCCACCTGTGCTTGCCCGACGCGAGTCAGACTCTCCAGGAGCAGCAGCCCCCCACCCTCTCCCAGTTCGAGCAGACGGCGGGCGTCGGCATACTGCCGGTCCACTTGAGGCGCAACTTCCTGTTCAAGTAGCAGACGCTGCTGGTGGAGCGAACCATGATGCGCTCGCGCCACGGCCAATGATCCTGCCAGCCGCTCGTACTCAACCTCGAACGCCGCCCGAGCGAGTTCCCGCCGCGCCTCCGCCTCGGCGATGCCCTGCCTGTTGGCGTTCAGGATCGGAATCGGAATCGCGCCGAGCATCCCGATCCGGGATTGGCCCTGGTCGCTCTCGTACTGCGGGCCGATTGTCAGGTCCGGGTACTGCTTGCGGGTCTCCGCCAGCAGCGACTGCTCCGCGGCATCATACTCCTCTCGCAATCGCGAGATCGAGAGATTGTGCTCCGCGATCGTATCTTCGGAGTCGTGTTCGATGCGTCCGGCATTAAGGCGTGTCGCGACCAGCTCAAGGGGCGCATCGGGCGAGAGCCCCATGATCATGCGAATCTGCTGCACCGCTACCGCAGCTTCGCCACGATAGCGGGCCAACATGCGTGCTTGCGTGGACCGCTCGATCGCAAAGAGAGCGGCTTCCGGTCTGGACATCTCACCCGCATCGGCAAGCGCGCTCGTGGAGCCAACGAGTGACTCAATCGATTCGAGCAGCCGCGCGGTCTGTTCCGCACGGAGAAGCGCCGCGGACCATCGCAACCACGCACGCCGTAGCTCGACGCGGGTCATCCATTCCGCTTCCTCGACCCGCAACAGTTCGGCTCGTAGCGCGGCGTTCGCCCCGGCTTCCTCCGCTTCGATGCGACCAGACAGCGGAATCGTGAGCGCGAGTCCGGGTGAGATTAGCCAGGGATTGGCAACACTCTCAGTGACTCGAAGGATGTCGACCGATAACTCAGGATCATCCCACAAGCCCGCGTGCGCGGCGGTCGCACGGGCGACACCAGCGCCGAGCCGCGCCATCCGGAGATGCGGGTTGTACACGAGCGCAATGACCTCACCCTCGGCCAGGCCGATGCCATCAGATGGTTCAAAGCCGATGTCTCCTGGCGACTCCGCCATTCGGGCGGCAAGAGTCTGGACAGGATCATCGTGAGGGGATCGCGCCAACCACGCATCTCGATGGGCCGCGAGGTCCAACGGACGGGGTTGATAACTCTGACAGCCCGCTATGATCGACGCCAATCCCGCGAATGCGAGCGCGCGAAGGGGCCGGTATTTTGGAAACGGCAAGGTGTGATGCTCCGGTTGGATCGACTGACTCGACTCGAAGCCGCAGCGCGAAGGCGCGCGACCACACGGCACGGACGAACCGGCCGCGAATCAGGTCTGCAATACAACCGTGCGGAGGTGCGCGATCTGAGCGCAACCACCCGGAGCCAACGGACGCACGCTTCTATGGGTCAGGCTCGCGACCGTCGGCCCTAAAGCCGCGATTTCCGATGACATGCAAACAGAACCGCCGCGATCTTCTCGCTTTCGATCGGAGTCGCACAAGACCGCCGAGCGGGTCGGCAGGTGCTCCTCGCAGCAGTGATGCCCCTCGTGCGCATCCTGAGTTGGCCCAAGAATCTCTTCGACGCCAGCCAACGCGCCCCGCGTCGGACCGGCACAATCATGCGAGTGGCGATGGGCGTGTGCGGCACCGCCATGGATGTGGATCTGGGTGTGCGACGAAGCACCGCCCTTTGAATTGTCCACAGAGCCGGACGCTCCGAGGGCCAGCGTCTGAATCGCGATCACGGCGATAACACTCAGGAGGCCGACAAGAGTCTGGAAACGCGGTCGCATGATGTGACTATATCGGCGCACAGCAGAAGAAGATTCGAAAGTGAGCACGAAGACAACGCAATCCGATTGCCCACCAAAGAACCGGAAGAATCGACTTGGCCGCGTTATCGGGTGGCCGCAGGGTCTATGGGCAATCTCTCCCTTGCCTCCATGGCTCCAAAGCGGGCGACCGGAATCGAACCGGCGACATTCAGCTTGGGAAGCCGAGTGCACCCCCCGAAAAACCCGCAGAAAACGAGTACTTTTCGACCACCCCCAGCAGTATTCCCAGCGGTCAGGCCGGGGCCCCGGCCGACGAGCTGAGCCGGCTGATTGAGATATGGCCCGATCTCTCCCCGGCCGTTCGAGCCGCCCTCTTAGGGGCAGCGGAGGGGGCCCAGCGAGTTCCATGAGCACGGAGAGCACCGGATCGACAGGCACTTATGGTGCTCCGACGACCCCCTCGTGCTGCTCCAAGAAGGCGGTTTCTGAGCCGCCACGAGGGTCGAGCGCACGCAAGTCTGCGTACAGTTTCGGGCCAGTCTCGCCCCAGTCCGCGCGCATTTCGCGCGCATTGGAAAGACCACCGGATCAGCCCATCCGGTGGTCAACTCTGAAGCCGCTGACAGCGCGGCGTTCCAGGACGCGTGGAGTCTGCTCTGATTGAACATCGCACCAGAAATGCTCCATGGGTTGAAGTTCGACGCAGGATCAAATCGCCGTCATCGCCTTCGGGGCATCCGCGGGGGCAGGCGATGAGTCAGAACCCCTCGAACTCAGGCCCGTCCGGCACTCAGGTTCGGCCGGGGCTGCGGCACGGTGGGTCCCAACTCGGGCCTCACGTCGCGGGCGTCTGTGACCCCTACGCCGATGCCCGGGTCCGCGAACCTCACCTGCACAGTTGAACCCCTTCGGTTCTCACACCGCGAGTGCCCGATCGCAACTGGCCAAGCGTCTACGACGGCGTCCCCTCCAACCAGAGCGTCGCGACCAGAGAGGCCCTTGCGTGACGGAATGAAACCGGCAAGTCGTTGTAGCGTGCATCGAGAAACGCTGTGGCCGCCGTCAGCAGCTTCCCCGCCTCGGCATGCACGTCCGGCCCACCGCGTCCTTCTTCCCGCATGGACGGCTTGAGTCCGTTGAGCAACTGGAGCAACTGCCAGTCGTGCAGCAGCGCGCACTCCCCCACATTCGTGCTCACGCGAACTGCAACCGTGACCCCCCGCACCCAAGACCGTTCGCTGGTGACTCGGTCGGTTACGCGGTAGACAAAGAGCGGCCCAGTGACACCATCGCTGGCTGCAATTGACGCTGCGGGAGCGTCGATCGCTAGGGCCTGCCGCAGTGCGTGCTCGAAGACGGCGTGACCGGCCCCGACGACCCGCCCCCGTTCGCGCCGCGTCGCCGCGTGCCGATCAAACAGAAGCCCCGAGTAGTTCGCGCGAACCGTCGGATCTCTCCGCCAGGAGTCCGGCGTCTTGAACGACAGTCCATCGCCTTCTCGCTGCGGGCGCCGACGATTCAACTGCAGCACGTTGGTCACGAAGGGCTCCAGGTCGGGCAGATCCACGCGGGGAAGCAGCGCCGACGACTGTCTGAAGTCAAAGCGGGCGCAACTGCCCACCAGCTCGCGCACCACTTCGAATGTGTCTCTGCCCCCAATGCGTGAGGTCTTCTCATCAAACCACGCACTGAGTCTTTCTCGCGGAACCCCGGAGGCCTGAGCGAACAGCTCCCGGTAGAGCGAGGATGGCGCCGCACCTAGCACGAGCTGACCTAGATCCTCCGGATGCTCCATGACATTTGCCATGGCCCGGTTGATCTCCTCGATCTTCTCCGTGAGCTTCTGCCAGATCCGAGACTCGACGGTTTGCGGATTGTGCACCACAACCACTTCCACACGCTCCTTCTGTCCGAATCGGTTCAGGCGTCCTACCCGCTGGTGCATCCGCATCGGATTCCACGGGAGGTCGATGTGGAAGAGCGTGTGGCAGTGTTCCTGGAGATCGATGCCTTCGCCGGCGGCCTCGGTCGAAACCAGAAAGCGCACCTTCCCTTCATTGAACCTCTCCGCGGCATCGGTGCGGGCCTCGGTAAGGACTCTGGGTGCCTCGCCCGCCGCTATCACCACCTCCTCTGCCCGGGCGTCGCCGTTGATGAACGCGACGGCGTCCCTGCCGAAAGCCTGCATTAGCGCCGACATCAAGAGCGACTGCGTCGCCTTGTACTCCGTGAAAAAGAGGACCGAGCGGCCCGCGTACTGCGACCGAACCAGGTTGACGACCTTCCTGATCTTGGTCTCTTCGACAACCCGCTCGCTGGCCTCCAACAGCTCCCGAAGCCGCTGCTCTTCATCAGCCATCAGTCGCAGTTCAACGTCGCGTTCCGTGATCCGCTCTTCCAGCTGGGAGAGCTGATCAAATTCGCCGAGTGCTTCAGCTTCGGCGTAGTCTGCGAGGTCCCGCTTTGACCCATTCAGTCGGTCGAGCTCGCCTCGCGCCCGCCCAATGCGCTCCAGCCTGCCACGGATCGCCCGGCGGATTGCAGCCACGGAGCTTGAGGCGAGCTTCTGCATCGCGATCAGAACGAGCATCACCGCGCGGCCCTGGGTCGCGTCGCTCATCCGCGACGCATATGCCTTGCCGGAGACGATGAACTCCGTGAGCATGTCGTAGAATGCCGCCTCGGCCGTTGAGTACCCGTACTCCTCCGAATGGACGAGCGGCTCCTGAAAGAGCTTGCGTCCCTCGAGGTCGGTGACGTTGTACTTGTTGTTCCTGATGACCGCCTGCGAGAGCGACGGAAGCTGCGCCGCCACCCCTCTGGATGGATCGAAGAGGTCCGGACGGAGCAAGTTGAGCAGCGACAGGAACCCGTAGTTCTTCCCTCGGTGGGGCGTTCCGGTGAAGAACACCATCGACCGGACAAGCTGGTGCTCGACGAGCTTCGCGACGAGCTTGTAGCCCTGGGTCGGGCCGGCGTCCTCGTCGGCGTTGAGGTGGTGGGCCTCGTCCACGATCACCGTGTCCCACACGCCGCCCTCCACGAGCCGTTCATGGCGGCCCTTGCTGTCTGCTCGCAGCGTCTGCAACGACGCGATGACCTGGCTGTGGATCGCCCAGAAGTTGGCTTTCTCGGAGTCCGCACCCGAGTGGTATCGCGCAAGCCGCACGTCAAACATGTCGAGCATGCGCTGCTGCCACTGCTCGACCAGCGACGCCGGGCACAACACCAACAGACGACCCAGCCCGCCGCGGGATGCCAGCGCCGCTAGGATTAGTCCAGCCTCGACTGTCTTGCCGAGCCCCACGTCGTCGGCGACCAGCCATCTCGCCGGCTGCGTGCTCAGAACTTGGCGACACACCCACAGCTGGTGCGGCAGGAGTTCGATCTTCGACCTCGCGAACACCCCCCAGACGTCGTTGACCGACCGAATCGCCTCGGCCTGCACGCGTGCCACCGTTTCGACGGGGTTGGCCCACTGGGCCGACGCAATCGCCTCCAGCGGCTCCAGGCGTCTCACCAGATCGCCACGCTCGCACTCCTCGATCCCACGGTCAAATCGCACAACGACCGTCGCCCCATTATCGGCGACCACACGGCCCTCGCCCAGCTGAGCGTGGCCAACGGGGTCGTCTTTGCGGAACTCCTGCTCACCACCGTTCATTCGCTTGGTCCTTGGGAGAGGGGTGGGTGTTGCATCACTTCCTCCAGCAGTGCGTCGTCGGCCGCAAGAACTTGTAGGGGAATGTCGTACGCCCCGCCGAAGGTCGGGTCGCGAAGAGTGGCCGCGAGTGAATCGTGGATTGTCTGCGAATCCTGGAGCCGGTGGCTCCCCGCGCTCTCCTCGTCGAGTTCGCACAGGCCCAGGCGCTGCACCAGCATCCGAACGCGGCCGGAAGGCATGTAGCTGTATCGCGCCCATGCCGGTGCCGCGCGAAGAAAGCCCGAGCGGACCAGCTCGCGAACGACCAGGCACGAGCCGAGTCCCAGGGCCCTTGTCAGCGGGGGCGCGTCGATCTCCGTTCCCTGCCCGATACGCGATGAGCGCGGCACAAGCAGATCGGACAGCTCGATGCTCTCCTGGTGGTCCAGGATCTTGAACCACCAAACGTACTGGTGAAGCCAGTGCCCAAACTGGTAGATGCGAGGATACAGGCTCATCCAGTGCAAGTACTCCTGGTCGTCGAGCTGCGGATCGAAGTACTCTTTCAAGAGCCCGATCCAGCGGTCCGCGTTCTGGTGGGGCGGGGTAGCAAATGTGTCGAGCCAGCCGCGGCTCAAACACCTCTGAACAAAGCCTCGATGCTGCTCCGGGCGCGAACGCCCCATGCTCTGCATCGCGCCGAGCAGGAAAAGGGTCATCCACCCACGGCGGAGCCCTTCGCCGCCGTTCTCAAGCACTGGGGGATCGTCGTAGACGTGGGCTACAGAGAGGTCGGGTCTTTGTCCATCCGGCAACAGGCGTCGGTAGTAGTTCGCGAGGTGCGGTTCTCCGTGCATCTTCCACCACGCTGCGATCCGGAGGACCGCGTCCTGCGGGAGCGGCTCTTCGTCGGCGGGGTCTTCGGCCGCGGGTTGGTATTCACCACGAACGAACTGCTCCCATTCTCGAGAGTTGCCCCGCTGTAGGGCCATCGCGACGTGCTGCGGTTCCATGCCCTCAAAGATCTCGTCGTTTCGCGAGATGTTCGAGAGCCATGTCGACCCAAGACCTCGGAGGCAGTGGCTGACGCGTTCCGCGTCGGCGCTCGTAGCCAGGTACTCCAGCACTGATCGGCGCTGCGTGTCGGTCATCGATTCACGCGTCATCCACCTCGCGATGGTCTCCGCCTTCACTCCCTGGCCGTATCGACACGCATAAAAGAACTGCAGCCCCTCCGCCGAGTACTCCGCATCCAGCACATGCTCCGCTGGTGCGAAGGCCGCCCGTCGCCGGTCTTCCGCGCGGGAATCAGAGGCATCGTGCCCGACGACGAGCGTGCCGGCAGGATGCCAACCCCCGTCGCAGCCCCGAAACTTCACGCTCTCTAGCAGCTCAGTCAGCTGATCACGCTCGTCGTCAGCGGCCTTACTCTCACGACCGGAAGAGTCACTGACAAACTCTGGAGAGATCAACGTCCCCATCCGCGCTGCGACTTCCGCCGGCGCGCAGCCTCCGGCATCCAGTTCGTGCTCCACGGCGTCGACGAGCCCGAGGCGCCCGAGCTTCGGCGCGCGATCGCCCAAGAGCCGAGCAAGGACGCCGGCCAAACGGGGGTGCATCAGTGTCCCTGGGGCCCAGCGCTGGCCGAATCGCTTCCAGAAGGCTACCTCCAGGAACACGTCTTCCTCGGCGAGTCGCCCGTACACCACGTACTCCGGTTCGTCGAGCCGCACCAGCCGCTCGTAGCTCGACGCCTGATCCAACGGATCGGTGTTCGGCAGTCCAGTTGGGAGGACCGCACGCTGACCCACGAGCACCCTCACCGCCCCCGTTGCTCCCCAAAGCAATTCCCGCATCAGGCTTGTGGCGGGTCCCTCGTCCCCCGCTGCTCCCACCGACTCACCGAACCGCTCCCAGGCCGACCGCCAGAACTCATACGGCTCGGCACCGGCATCGAGCCCCAGCGAGTCCCGCACTCGACTCCAGTCCGCAGTGCAATGGTCGAACAACTGCACCAGCACGTCGCCGAGACGTGTACCCGCCTCGCAAACCAACCTGCCGTTCACAACGGACTCCGGCGCCAGCGACCCGCGGGCGATGTGAAGTTCGAACGGCGCGTGGAACGCGAACCCCAGCCGGCAGCACTCGTGTGTCGGTGCCGTCACCCAGATGGTCGGAACATCCTCTGCGAGCTTCCCGATGCCCCGGCCACTCAGCGGAACCAGCAGCTGGCAGCGCCGTGGATCGTCCGGCGGTCCGGCGTGGACAACCAGGCATCGGCTCTCAGGCATGACACTCGCGCTGTGAGCACGGCCGTGGCCAAGCGGAAGCCGCGCGACTCCGACGAACGCGCCTTGTACCCCGGGCACGGGCTCCGGGTTCCACGCCGCGTGCAGCACCGTCCCGTCGCAACGCTGCATCGAAATGCGGCTGATCTCTCGCGAGAAGACTGGAAGGAGCGGCGACAGAACCAGGAACCGGTCTAGGAACGCTTCGCCGTTTGCCTCTTCCACGCCGAATCCCAGTCGGATCACCGTAACGTCATCCCCGTCCAGTCCCGGATCCTCCCAACGCTCCGCGGCCTCCGTCGCTGACGCGTAGGCATCGTCACCAAGTTCGTCCGGATAGAACCCCGCAACGATTCGCACGCCCAACCGTCCGCTCACCACCACCGGCTCCGGACTGACAAAGAACGTGCTCTTGAACCCATAGCCGAACCGGCCGGTCGTGATCTCTTGGGACTCGTCGGCCGACTTGTCTGAGGCTGCTATGGTCAGCATCTTGAGCAAGTCGTCCTGATACCGGCGGGTGGACCCGTCAAACTGTCCGAGGCGGGCACGATTCACGGGACGCCCCCAGTGCAGGAACGTAACACCCTCCGGTCCCTGTACGACCACAAAGCGTCGGTGCGCCGGATTCAGTGGCGCTCCCTGCCCTCGCATACGACTCCACTCGGAGACCGCGTCATCGGCGTTCTGGAACAGCTCGAACGGGACCGAGGCGGCCGAGTACTGGGCGACGTGCATCTTGCGGCGCACCGACTCAAGAATCTCTCGCTGGAACGCCTTGTCATCCAGCAGCACCTGCCGCATCGACTCTCGCAACTTGCGATGTTCGCGGTCGGCGTGCTCCATCGCTGCGCGGGCTTCCTCGTGCCTTCCACCGGGCTTCTCGAGTTCCAGCTCGGCCTCGGCTTTTGCGTAAGTGGCCCGGTTCCATCGGTCCAGGTACTGTCGAACCTCCCCGGTCCCGCGGTAGCTGATCTGCTGCAGGTACACGGGCAAGGCGTCGAGCAGCACATTCTGGACAATGCGGACGTTGAGCGCTCCGAGGTCACGATCGGGGTCGACGATCTCGGCGAGGACCTCCGGGCTGGGACGCTGCCGGAAGATGTTCTCGAGCAACCACGCGAGCGAACGCTGCAGGAGTTCCTTCGCGCGATCGGGCTCTCGGAGTTCCTCCGGCGGGACCCTCCGGAGTTGAAGCCGCGTGACACCGGTCCAATCATCGCCCCCGACCCAGTGGGTGCTGTGGTGCAGCACAATGTGCTCGAAGTCCTGGGAAAGGTTGACCCGGATCGCGTCGCCGAAGAGGTTCGGGACCACCGTGGCTTTCTCCGCCACCACCTCAATGATGAACCGCCGCCGCTGCATCTGAGCATCGATGGAGTCCAGTTGGGGCCGCGTGACCCGGGTGTCGCCCCGAAGCACTTCGGGCAGCGACCATGGCACTTGGTGCCGAAGCTCCCGCAAGGAAATGGGACGCAGGTATCTGCCCGCCAGCTCGATCATCGCCTCGTGATCCCCCAAGAACGCAAAGAACCCCCCGATGGCGTTCGCGCTCAGCCTCCGGCTCCAATCGACAAAGTACCGCTCGATGTCTACGGCGGACCTCCGGTACGCCGACTCCAGTTGGTCTTTGTCTGCAATGTCTTCCGCACTTGTGGAGGCTGGAGTCTCAGCGTCGACCACGTCGAGATGCGTCCGATTCAGGGCACCTAAGCAGCGGCGAATGACCGCTTCCTGTTCCACGTCGAGTAATGCCGCCCTGCTCACCCCTGGGCTGTCAACGCAGAGGTTCGTGGACGGTGTCCACTTGCCCTGCTGATTGAGGAGCTGCGCCCGCCTTAGACACGACGCACCCCCTTCGTGCCCGGCCACTAGTCGCAGGTACTCGTTATGCACCCGAACGGCGATCTCTCGCAATTCCGTCGGACAATCCGCATGGTGCAGCCGCACAGCGGTCAGCACACGCTCCAGGCGATCAAGGTCGAGTAGTCCGGTGGCGAGCTCCTTCGTCACCAGAGACCATGCGTTCTCGATGCCAAGGTCTTGGACCAACCCGCCGGCCACCCGCGCCGCCGGCATGGCTTGGCCGTCCGAGCGAAGGGCTGCCAGCCACACCTCGAACATCTCCCGGCTGTTCAGGCCAATTTGGCCGATGCGGAACCGATTGTGTTGCGCGAGATACTGGCAGAGCGCACCGGCCGCGTCTGGAACACTCAGGCACCGCTGGACCGCACCGCGACTCGCTGGGTGGCGCTTCACTTGAAGAGCAACGTCGTTCCATGCATGCCACGGTCCCTCCGGACCAACGAGTTCTGACAGCATGTCATCCAACGTCGGGATGCTTAGCACCCGGACCGGCGAGACGGCCTTGCCCGAGGCGGTTGGCACCCACGCCGTCGTGCTAACCTGCTGCTTAACTTCCTCCGAGCACGAGGGCCCCAGTTCCCCGACCGCGTCCAGGATGAACGCCCAGTAGTGTTGCGGCTCCCGGACGCGGAGCACCTCCCGCAGCGCTTGCTCAAGCCCGAACGTCTCGGCGAGGGCGCTGCCGCGATGCGCCCAGTAGTCATACTCGGGACCAGGCTCAACCAGTGTGATGGACAGCGCTCCGCCAAGCTCCTCGGGCAGCCGGAACGATCCGCGGAGGAACGTGTGCTCGTCGAGCGGCCCGAGCGCCTTGCTCCCTGTCCTCCGGTGCAGCGCCACATCCTTGAGCAGATGAAGGTGCGATTCCGGCCAGGACCGAAGCAGTTCCCGGCGGGCCTCCTCGTCGTCGACGGACACGCCGTGCCGCTCGCTGGGTTGGAGTTGCTCCAGAAGAACCATCAGCGTGCCGCGGTCAATCCGGCTCACGCCGAGCTTGCGCATCTGATCCGCGTTGAGCTTGCGGCAAGCCTCCGCCGAGAGCCTCCGCCAATGATCGCCACGGCATCCGACCACTGCATCGAAGAGCACCCGCCACGCCGACCCATGCTCCTCGTCGTCGACCAGGAGAAGATCCGAACCACTGGCGTGCTCCGCTTCACGTTCAAACAGTCTGCGCTGACCGTGAAGCAGATACCGCAAACACCGCACCATGTCCTCTTCACTGAGCTCGGCGCCGTCTCTGACCATGGCCTCGAACAGCGGCATCCTGGCCTCACGAGCCACCGCCAACTCGCTCGCGGACGAGACGAGCCTGATGCAGAGACGGAGATCACAGGCGGGAATCCGGTCGTTACCGAGAAGTCGAGACTGGAGCTCCTCGTCCAGAATGGGGTCGCCAGACAAGTCCACTCCAACGAGCGGCAGTTGAGACAACGCGCCCATCATCGGCTTTGCGTATCGAGGTACGCCGCAGAAGAGCGTGCCCGAGGCCTGTGCGCTCCGCAGCTCGGAGACCGAGACTCGTCCGCCTGTGCCCTCGGAACGGTACATTGTCGCCGGGAACAACTTGATGGCGTCGACGCCTTGCAGAACGTCCCCCATGACTTGGTCGGCGGCACTCAGGAGCGCCGCTCGAGCCACCCAGGCGCACGCACGCGTCATCGCCGCAGTTCGTGCCCCCTGCGGGCCCTGCTCCAGCACCGTCTGCAATCGCCCGACCTCTTGCACGAGCGCGACACAACCGGCCGCATCCGCAAGGACCGTTGGCTCCGCCCGACCCCGGAGTTCGCCGGGCACCACCAACAACCCGCGACCTTCGCCGGCGAGGCGAGTGAGCACCTCCTGCATGGCGACGTCCAGCCCCTTCGGGGTGGTCACCCCGACCACGCTCGTTGCCCGGACACACTGGATCAGGCGCGACAGCGCCTGCCGAAGAGCGTGATTCTCGTGCTTGAGAAACTCGCGTGTTCCAACTGTGTGGAGCGCACCTCGCACCAGAGCCATCAAAGCCACCTGCACGCGGTCGGAGTCGATTGTCTCGCGCGGAAGCGACGACACAAACGACGCGCAGTACCGCAGCGACTCTGCGTCGCCGCACACTGCCGCGACATCCACCGCCAGCATCGCCTCGACAGCCTCTAGCGGCCATGCCTCTTGTTCGTCCAGGCCGCACAACCGAGGGGCTCGCTCGAAGGTCACCACTGCCCGTCTGGTCAGGTCGGCGAGCGCACGGAACGTCCGCCACGCGAGGTCTCGGTCGGACGGCTCCCCGGGCAGCACCAGCACCGGCTCACTTGTTCCCAAAACCTTCCATGAGACTCCGTCTTGACCGAACGCCTTCACCCATTGTGCCTGACTGCATATCGCCCGGCGGTGGACCGAAAAAAAAGCCGATCGCATCAGCAGGCCAGTCAGCTCGCCGAGATCGGGGTGGTCATGTCCAATGCTCTCTGCGAGGCGGTCCAAGGCGGGGATCAGGAGTGGAAGGGTGGCCGACTCCATGAGGCGACCGTTCCATTCATGTCGGATGTTGACTTCTGCCTCACCGACCCGGACCGATGCGGGCATGTCGATGCGCTGTCGTCCCGAGTCGACAAAGTACCAACCGTGCAGTGTCAGCGTGTAGTCTGCGCCGCCGAGGCTCCCGGGGGGGACCACCTCGTCGTGCTCCGGTTGCAACGGCAGAAAGACCGCCCACCGAATCCTCAACGTCAGATGCCGTTCTTTGGCCTCCGCACTCCGAGGCCTGCGGCCCGCGAAGCACACCGCCCCGTGCGGCTCGGCCTTCCGCCTAACTGCGGTGGGCATATTCCGCTCGTCAGTGGTCTCGATGCGGGGCCAGTCTGGTCGCTCCATGATCGCACGAAGCTGGTCGTCCTTCACATAGGCCTCAACCCCGGCGAACACGCAAGGGTCCCGCGATTCGGCAGTGCTATTCCTGACCTTGATGCCCCCGCCCAGCGCGGTCCTCCCGAAGCTCATTCCTTCCTTGTACGAGCACCGTCGCGACGAACGCCCTAAGGCCGCTTCGAACACCCGACTGAAGGACGATCCCTCCACCCTCCATCCTCGGATCAGTTCCAAGTGCCGCAAGAGCGGGAGTAAGGTCGGGAGATCTTCGAGAACGGCGGTGTCGAACAACCCCAAATCGTCAAGCGACTCTCCGTAGAACCGCTCAAAGATCAGGTCTCCGTCGGCCTCGCTGTGGGCTGGAAGGCGGAGTGGCAACCACAAGGCAAACCAATCCAAAGTCGCCACAACGTCAGCGGCGACTTCCCCATCGATGACGGGCGCCAGGCGTTGACGCAACAGTGCCTGGTCGGCCTGAGAGAACTCGTTCCATCCGGCGTGGCAAAGACCTCCCCACGGATTGAGCACCTCTGCACCGGAGAAGTCTCGCTCCACGCCTCGGCAGTTCCACGCGTAGAAGAACGCCTCGCAGACATGGAACACACTCTTCATTCCAAGTCCGAACTGTCCGATCGAATCACGTCGGTTGGACTTGCTGCTCAGGTAGATCCGTCGGATCGCCTTCGCGTTCGATGAGTCGAACGCTCCATTGTTGACGACGAAGACGGCGGGACCCTTCAAGAGCGGGTGGCTGGCCCTGGCACCGAGGCCGTTGCACCAGCCCAACTCCATGCGCGTTGCCTTCGCGTCGTCGCTGTTCTGAATCAACTCCTTCACGATGGCATACGCGTCCCGATAGCGGTCGACCAGATTCTCGCGGATCATGTTGATGATCGCGGCTGGCTCAACCGTAAATCCTGGGACTTGTTCGCTCATTGCTAGGATAATCCTCAGTGAGGGACTGCTCGCACTTGACGGTCATCGTACGGGCAGATTCGGGAGGGCTCAGGCACCAGGACTACAGCCGCCGGCATATCTCGCTGGTGAGCGCCCGCTCGGCTCGTCAAGCTTTGAGTCAGACCGGAGGAGCACGTTCGTCCTTTCCGTGCCTCTCTTCTGGGTGACAGACGCTGCGGGGAGTTGAGGCCGAGCGCAGCTCAACGAACGGACTCTGGTCGGATTGGCTCGGGCCCGACTAGCCGTTTTGGCGGCCCTGAGCCAGTGCGATTCAGGGACTCAGATCGACACACGGTCCAGGCAATCTGGGTGCGGTGTCGTCAAACCGCCGCACGGGCATACCCCACCGGTACACGGGCAGGCTCCCGCTCACTCCCCGGAGCTCGATCCACTCATGGATACGAGGGCACCCCATGCGGACCCAGTCACGGAGCTCGGGCACCGCGAAACGGGACGGTCCGCAGAAGAACTCTACCGGTCGGGGGATGCGTCCGCTGTTGTGGAGGTACTGCACCTGGGGAAGCCGGACGCCAAGGAACTCGGCCATGCCGCGGCGGTCGATGAGCCAACACCCGCACCGGTCCAGCCAGCTCAGGCTCGGCCGGATGAGGGTCTTCAGATTCTGCTCGGTGAATGGAGGACACATCGCTCACGCTCCCGCGGGCGAGGACCGCTTGCGGGTAGGGCGCGCCGGGGGCTTGAGCGAGAGCGAACGCTGCCGTTCCCACCGCTCGACCGGCGGGCATCCGTCCCGTACCCACTCCTCAAGCTCCTCCACCCGCCAGAGCGCACGGCGCCCGAGGTGGATGGGCTTCGGGACCGCGCCCACCGCAACGAGCTTGTGGAGGGTGGCCTTCGAGACGCTGAGCCGCATGGCGGTTTCAGCGGCCGAGATGAGCAGGACGGTGGGATCGAGCGCCGGCACGTGTTCGACCGAGGTCGAGCCGTCGGGATTGCTGGTCATCGCGAGAGCCTCCGAACTCTCTCAACTCCGGGACATCGTACAGCGGACCGTGAGGACGATTCCCGCCGCGGGGGCGTCCACGGCAGGAGGCTGCGACCGAGGACCCCTCGGACTCAGGCCCGTCCGGCATGGATGGCGTGCGGTGGCGGAAGCACGGGCAGCTCGGGCGGCAACGCGAGCCTCGTGTCGGGGGTTCCTGTGACCCCGACGACGATGCCCGCGCCGGCAAGATGGCCCGCAAACACCACCGGATGGACCCATCCGGTGGTCAACTCTGACGCCGCCGGCACCGCGGCACTTCCGGTACGGAGGGAGCTGCCGCCTGATTGAAAACCGCATCAGGAATCACCCATGGGTTGAGATTTGATGCAGGATCAAATCACCGTCACCCCGCGGGGCATCCGCGGATGGGCAAATCCGGTGGGCCCGCCGGGCGGCGACAGCTAATCGGTCCCCGCTCCCTCCGGAGTCGGCGGGGGGGAGGAGTGGCTCTCTAGTAGTCGGGGTGCCCACGACGGTCACCCCTGGTGCCGGCCACTACCATGCCATCCGTGGACGATACTCATGGAGGCCTCTCTTGTCCCTGCCATCAGCACTTTCCCAAGCAGTCGCGCACCAGGGGGGAGGACGAATCGCCCTTGTGTTGGGTGCTGGTTGCTCTATAGAGCCTCCCACATGCCTCCCCGCTTCGATCCCGTGCTCTCAAGAGATCCACAGACAATTGGTCGAAGACGGCGTGCTCGTTAGCGATGAGTGCCCGAACCCCGCAGACCTGTCTGCGGTCGCCGATACTGTCCACTCAAAGCTGCACAGTCAGCGAGAAGTCGTCGCTCGCCTCCGCGACAGGTATGACCTCAAGACCCCGAAGCCGAACGAGGGTTACTTGATCGCAGCCGCCCTGCTAGCCGAGAGGGCAGTCTCGGCGATCGTGACTCTGAACTATGACTTGGCACTTTCCAACGCCATCGCTGAGCTCGGCGTCGGAAAGGGTATCGGAATCATTGAACGCCCAGAACACTTGGGTAGCGGAAGGCAGCTCGTCAATGTGTACTACCTCCATCGCAATGTGAACGACCCCGACCCGGAGGCTTGGGTTCTCCGGTCAGCCGCTCTCCTACAGGAGTGGAAGGGACACTGGGAACAGATCATCTCTACCACGGTACTCACGACGCCGGTCGTGGTATTCGCTGGCTTGGGCAGTCGCATTGGAGTCCTGGAGTCGGCAGTCCAGCTGCTCCGTACTGCCCTTCCAAACACGACATCGTTTTTCCAGTTTGGTTATGGCGACCCCACCAACTCTGAGTTCTTTCGCTCACTCAACATCGATACTGCCGCCTATTTGCCAGATGGATGGTGCGAGTGCATGCGTGCGCTCTCCGCGAGACTGCTTGAAGAACAGTTCGCCTACCTCACGTTAGCAATTAGTGAACAGACGGCACAAGGGGGCATACCTGCGGAGAACACCGCTGGGCTGGAGCGGTCGCTTCGTCGTCTGGGTCTGCTTGGCGTAGGCAGAGTGAGAGGTCATTGGTGTCTCGATTTCGATCGCTATCGCGCCGATTTGGAAGCAGAGCGAGGGCTGTTCGCGGACTTGCTGCTTGCGTTGGCACTGGTTGAACGAACAACGAACGCGACACTGAAAGTGCTTCCGGACGGTCAAGTCGAGCTCTCACGCGACGGCCTGATTTTGGCGAGACTGTTCGTAGCTACAGGCCACGGTCATCGCACGAAGTCCACAATCGAAGCGACGCTTCAGTCGCGTCGTCACTCAAGGCGCCATCACTCAACCGACCCCAATCGCGCGATTGTCGCGGGAACCTCGGACCATTGGACCGTTCCGCTGAGCCCGCCAAAGAGCGTCGTGCGTGGAGATCCCGAAGGCAGCGTTGTGGACGGGCCGGAGGGACTTTCACTGATCCACGTGTCACATCTTCGCCAGGACCCGTCTCGTATCCCGGAGCTCGTGCTATGACCACACCCGGCCCGGCATTCACACCGACGGACCTGCTCGTAGCTGCTTCCAGTGTCTTGGGTACCAATGGTTACCACACGGTCGCGTTGCGTGCTCCGCAGTGGCAATCCCATTCCAACCGGCTGTTCGAGGACCCATATAGTGTGGTCGGTGTCTCGGTCTTCGACACGGTTGATTCACTGCTCCAGGACTGGCCTGACCTCCAGGGCTCGCTTGTCGATGTCATATCGCACCACATCGGCCGAGACGCAGACAAGGCTTGGGACGGCTATCTTGTGCTCTTAACGCCTGCTGCTGCCGCGTCACGAGCTGATGAACTTGAGAGTTTGAGAAATGACACCACGCGATTACGCAAACTCGTAGCCACCGGCGAAGACTTGCAGGAAGCGTCCGATGTCGAACGGACCCTCCGATCCCTTCTGCCCCTGTCCCGTACCAGTGACTCGATTCAACTGCCATCCACTTTGGACCTGCTGCCCAACCTCCTGACCAGCCTTGACATACCCGCGTCGGTAACAACCGCATTGATCGACACGTACCGCGACCAAGGCTCCATGCTTGAGCGACTCCATAAGATCAGGAGCGCACCATGAGGCTTCATTCTCTTGAGGCCGAAGGATTCCGAGGTCTTCCGAACGAGTGCCACTTCGATCTTGATGCGGATGCTGTAGTCGTCATCGGTGCCAACGGTCATGGAAAGACATCGCTGTTCGACGCCATCCTGTGGGCCCTTAGTGGCCGGGTGCCGCGGTTGGGTGAGGACGAGTCCAATCTTGTATCGATGTACTCACCGAGTGGAGCCGCCAGAGCATCACTCACTCTGCTGGACTCCAACTCCGAACAATTCAAGATCACGAGAAGCTTTGACGGTGATCCCCGACCTCTAAGCGTCGAGCACCTAGGTAAGTCGATGAAAGGCCCTTCCGCCGAGGGCTATTTGTTGGAGCATGTGTGGCCGGATGCTTCTACCGCCGTGCGTCCACTCGACGCCATGGCATCGGCGATCACTCGCAGCGTCTATCTGCAGCAGGACTTGATCCGAGAGTTCGTGGAAGCCACGGACGATCAAGACCGCTTTCGGGCCGTGAGCGAGCTGGTTGGCGCAGGGCGTGTTGGCGACCTTCAGGTTGCACTTGAGCGAGAGAAGAAAGCGTGGTCAACGACCACGAACTCCAAAGCCGAAGAAACGCGGCTGTTGCGGGAACGTCTCACATCGAACGAAGCTCGTCTTGCGGAACTGTCTCAGCGACTGGCGGCCCCAAGCCTGTCCTTGACGGAGGATGCCTGGAAGTCTTGGTGGAAGGAAGTCGCTGAGGTCGGGGTGAAGACGTCCTATGTGGACTTGGGTGCGAGAGACGCTACCCAAGCCATTGAGGCAGCGCTCAAGCAACTAGAGGCAATGCGACTTGCGAACGACCGGCGGGTCGAGCTCTTGAAGTCATCCCAGACAGAACTCGCCGCGCTGTCTCGCCAGACTTTGCCACCATTGGAGCCGCTGAGATCAAACGCGCTGACGCTTTCGGAGCAGGTGCAGATCCTCCGCCGGCAAGTTGAGGCTGAGCAAAAGAGGGGCGCCGACTGGCGGCAGGCACAAGCGGCGTTGCGGGAGCAGTCGGAGCAGTTACGTGCGCTCGCAGCCCTCGCCCTCGGCCAACTGGGAGACCACTGCCCAGTGTGTGCTCAGCAGTACGACATACAAGCGACTCGCCGACGCCTTGAAACGATCGCCAAGGGTGTGTCTGGGGACTCGGCGGCGAGTGAGGCTCCAGATTTGCTTCCGCAGTTCCTCAGCGAACTTGCTAGCAAAGAAAAGGCGCTCGCAACCGCTGAGGCATCACTTCGTGAGGCTGAGCAGACTCATGCTCGGCACCGTATTGCGGCCGAATCGATCTACAAGCAGCTGGCTTCACTCGGGGGAGGCGCGAACGGTGCGACTCTGAACGAGGACTGGCTCTCCGGCCGCATTCAACTCGCAGAACGTTTGCAGGGGCAACAGAAAGAACTCCACAGGCGGGCGGAAGCGTTCTCTCTGAAACTCACCCAATCGACAACCGAGGCGGCTGCGACAGAGTTACGTCGCGAGATCGAGAAGCAGAGGGAGGCGCTCGTCGCCCAGGAAGCGGATGGTTCAGCACGGCAGGCGACCGGACTGCTTGCACAAAAGGTCATTGATGCCCTGCGTGATGCAATGTCGCTCGTAGTCGAGGAGCGATTGAAGGAAATTGGGCTGATCCTCCAGGCAATCTACTCCCGGATCGACCCGCATCCGTCGTTCCGGGCCGTCACCTTTCTATCCAGATTCTCCCGGGGACGAGGACAACTGTCGACTGTTATTCGCGACTCATTGGTCAACAAGGAGACGCCGCTACCCAGCGTGATCCTGTCGAGCTCGCAACTCAACGCCTTGGCAGTGTCGGTGTTCCTCGCGCTCAATCTCGGTGTAGCAAGGCCACCGTTGCAGTGCGCGATTCTTGATGACCCGCTTCAGAGCTTGGATGACATCAACCTATTGGGTGTAGTCGACCTCCTTCGGCGAACGAAGGACAACCGGCAGTTGATCGTGTCTACGCACGACGCTCGATTTGGCAACCTACTCGCCCGGAAGTTGAGACCAGTGACACCACTGGGTCGCACGCGGGTGATTGAGCTGTACGGCTGGACCAGAACGGGTCCACGTATTGAGGCTCGCGACGTGGCGGCCGATGCCGTTCCACTGAGGCTTGCAGGAGCGAACGCGACAGGATGACGGCATCCGGGGCAGGTTGGGTGCCCTGGAACTGACCGACGATTCTGCCGAAGCGCCCCAACTAGACCGGCAGCAACTGCCAACAACCGCTACACTCTCGGCCATGCCACGGCCCCGCCGAGCTGCCAGTCCCCAGCCAGCCTCGCCCGAGGTCATGACCATCTCGGAGCTGGCGGAGTACCTGCAGGTCTCCAAGTCCTCCCTCTACAAGCTCGTCCAGGAGGGGCGTGTGCCGGGCAAGAAGGTTGGCCGCCACTGGCGGTTTCACCGGGATGTCATTAATGCCTGGCTGAAGTCCAGCTCGCAGGAGGAACGGTGATGCAGAGCGTGTTGAAGAGCTGTACTCCGCGGCCCGACCTGCGAACGGGCAGCTTCAATCCCGAGGTCTTCACCGCCTCGCTTCGGCAGGTGATCGGGCACTATCGCGGCGACGTGAAAGTCAAGACCGCCTACACGGACGCGGAGTCGTTCTTCAGCGAGGCGACGTCCCCGACGCACGGGATGCGCCGGGTGATGGAAGCCGTCATGCGCCGCCTCGCTGGCGACAACATGGTGCCATTCCTCAGCCGGCTGGAAACCGGCTTCGGCGGCGGCAAGACCCACACACTCATCGCGTGCACGCACCTGGCGTTTCGGGGGACGGAACTGAAGGGCCTCGTCACCAAGCACGCGATCATCGACCCCAAGCACCTCCAAGCTCCGGGCTCCATCAGCGTTGTCGGTATCGCCGGTGACGAACTCAGTGTAGTCCGCAGCCAGGGCGACAAGGTCCTCCCCTACACCCTCTGGGCGGAACTGGCGAAGCAGATCGGGGGCGATCAGCTCGTCGAGCAGGTCAAGGCCGAGGCATTCACGGCCGCGGCACCCGGAGAGGCTTTCTTCCAGACGGTGCTCGGCACGCGGAAGGTTCTGGTCCTGGTGGACGAACTGGCCCAGTATGCCGCACGCGCGGAAGCCGCCCATCGCGGCATGGGCGAGCAGATTGCCGCCTTCTTCATGGCTCTGTTCAACTACGCCCGCAATCACGCCAACATCGCCGTCGTCGTTACGCTTGCCAGCAGCACAGACGCCTTCGGGGGGCAGACCAAGACGCTCGCTCGCCTGCTCACAGCGGTGTCCGGCGCTGAGGTCAGCCAGGATGAGGCTCGCGAGATCGGCGAACAGGCGATCGACAGCATTCAGAGTGTGATCGCCCGCGACGCCAAGGTCGAGACCCCGGTGACGAGCGAGGAACTCTCGTCCGTCCTGGCCAAGCGACTGTTCGTGAACATCGATACCGCCGCGGCGAAGGCCACAGCAGCCGAGTACAAGGCGTTCTACGAGAAACACAGGGACCAGCTCCCGGCCCGGTGCACCCGGGCTGCGGGAGAGGGAGCCGATGCCGGATACGCCGGCCTCATCGAGAAGTACTACCCATTCCATCCGACGCTGGTGGAGTTTCTGAATAAGAAGCTCGCGACAGCGGAGGACTTCCAGGGAACGCGTGGCGTGCTTCGCGTGCTCGCCTTTGCCGTCAAGGCGCTCTGGGACAACGCGATCGACACGAGCACCATTCACACGTGCCACCTCGACACGACGAACCCCGACCTTGTCAGCGAGATCCTGAGCAAGACCGAATCCGGCGACCTGATGAACGTACTGACCGCCGACATTGGAGCCGTTCGTGGGCGTGGCGACACGCTGATCACCAAGAGTAACGCCGAGAACGCCGACATCGAGAACCCGCATCCCGGCAAGCTGCCCATGCAGGTGTACACGTGGCGGACGGTCTTCCTGCATAGTCTCGTAGGGCGCAAGCAGGGCATCGCGTCGAGTCTCTTCGGGCTCGTCCAAGAGGAGGCCAGGCTTGAGGTCGCACAGCCCGGTCTGCCGCCAAGCCAGGTGGACACGGCCCTGAGCGAACTCGCCAAGCGAGCGTTCTACCTGCGGCTCCAGGACGGCAAGTACTTCGCTTCGCTCGAACCATCCGTCAACAAGGCACTCTCGCAGATCCGCGAGGGCATCTCCGAGAAGGAGTTGCGATCGGCCCTGGAAGCTGCGGCACGGAAAGTCGTCACCGCGCCCGTACCGACCTTCACGGTTCACTATGAGGTGTCTGCGCCGGAACACCTTCCGGACAAGCAGGGCAAGCCCATGCTCGGCATCGTGAGCCTCTTCGCCGAGGACATCCAGCCCGACCAGTTTGTGCTTAACGAGCGCCAAGGCAGCCCACGCGAGCAGCAGAACCTCGTGGTGCTCCTTGTGCCCAACACCGTCCGCACCTCGCTCCAGACGAGCGGCCCGAGCGCCCTCTACGGCGACGACCAGCTCCGCCGCAACCTCAAGGAGCTGGAGGCCATTGCCCGCGATGTCGTCGCGATGCGTCGGCTCCAGAAGAACCCGCAGAACTACAGCATCAACCCCAAGCACCTCGCGGATGACAACGAAGACGGATTCCAGAGCCGGCACGCCGAGCGGGAACAGGCTCTGCTCACGCGCGTGACGCAGGGGTACAGCTCCCTCTGGTACCCATCCGCCACGGGGCAGATCGTCCGGAAGGAGGTCCAGTCCGCCGGCGGAGAGGGCGGCACACCGGTGATCGCACAGATCCGCAAGATCCTCGTGGACGACCAGGAGCTCATCACCGAGGAGGTCATCAGCGCCAACCTCCTCGGTCAGTTCAAGCAGCTCTTCTTCAACGGTGAGTCCACCTGCAAAATCAGCCAGGTCCGCAAGAACTTTCTCGACCGCCGCAACTGGCCCATCCTGGCCGAGCCGCTACTCCTCAACCGCATGATCCGCGAGGGTGTGCAGCGAGGACTCTGGTGTGTCTACCGACTCGGAGACCCGGCCGACCCCAGGCCCGCCGAGTTCTACAGCCGCGAGAGTCAGTCAGAAGGCGTTCCCATCAACGTCGACCTTGACAAGCCGGACTACGGGCTCGTCACGCCGGAGGGTGCGACGCAGAGAGGCTGGAACGCCAACACGCAGGTGCCGTTCGAGACCGTTCGCGCCTGGGTCAGGACCTCAGTCGACCAGCTCTCGGAGCCCGTCGCCATCAAGGACCTCGCCGATCGTGTCTCCCAGACGCACGGCGACGTGAGCGTCGCCGACGTGACCAAGGCCGTGCTCGACCTCACCCGCGACGCCAAGGTCGCCGTGAAGCCCGAAGGAGAAAAGGCCAAGCACGGCGACAACGCGATGCTCTTCACGCCCGCCGCGGCGGACAAAGTCCTCCCGGTCAGCAAGGCGGTCGAAGAGGGATGGATCGCCGCGCCCAAGAAGTTCCTCAAGATCGAGGGCTTCGCCGGCCGCGACAAGGTTTTCCCGCTCCTCAAGCGTCTCAGCAGCCTCTACACCCGAGGCGCGAAGAGCAAGATCGACCAGCTCCGCATCGAACGGCTTCCGCTCAAGGGTGGCGGACAGGTCACGGTGTCGTTCAACTCGCTGGAGGGTCCGCAGATCAAGCAGATGGGCGCACTCTTCGACGCGTTCACCACGCTCGGGCAGCCCAACGATGACACGCAGATCGAGCTCACCATCCTCAACCCCGAGGATGGATGCCTGCTCATCACCGAGCTGCGGGGTGAGAAGAGCTGATGCAGGCGACCACCACCATGCCACCCGCCAAGCGTTCCAAGCCCGCGCCCGACGACTTCTACTCGAAGAAGGTGGCTCCTCACCTCGATTGGATGCCGTGGCTGCTCCGCGTCACAGACCACCGTGACCGACCATCGCCGGTCCTCATCGTCAAGCATCGCCGCCCCATCGATGACAAGAGCACGCAGACCGAACTCGTCGACCGCGGCATTCTGTACGGCGACGCTCTGCGCAGGTGCCTGCCAGCGATTCAGCAGGTGCTCTCCCGAGTCCGCGACGAATCCGACAAGCACCTCGACCTCCACCAGTACCTCCAAGGCAAGAGCATCACGTTCCGCGGCAACCTCCCGCTCGATGAAGGGTCAGGAGCCAAGTTGGCGCTGCTCTTCCGACTCCAGGAACGAGTGAAGGACCTCGACCGCGTCGAGCTCATGGCTCGCCGCATCGACAACTTCACCACGGAGGAAGCAACGTACTGGCTCAGCCGCATCCTGCACTTTGGCCAGGCCGGCAACCGCTGGGCCGCCGCAGGGATGCGGCTCATGCTCGGAGGGATGCCCGGCGACCCTGCCATCGCTGCCATGCTTAAGGATTTCCGCTCACGCGACTGAAGCCCCAGGGAACGCCATGCCGACCACGCTCGCCCACGATCTTCGCCTCATCGAATCCGGCTTCCCCTGCCACCAGGTCGGTGCGGAGACGCAGCGGGAACGCGGAGCGAGTTCCGCCCTCCCGCCGCTCTACTACCTGCACGTCTGGTGGGCCCGTCGTCCCCTCACCCCGTCCCGCGCGGCCATCCTGGGCGCATCGCTCCCTGCAGATGCCGACACCAACGAGTTTCTCCGAGCCCTCGGGATTGCCAAGCCCGTCGCCCACATTCCCGGGGGTGGGACATGGGTGCTCGTTAACGACACCATCCTCAAGCGTGTGCAGTGGGACGAGGAGGAGCGAACCGGCACGCTCGCCATCGACGCGACAGTGCAAAACCACTTCGCCAAGGAGATCGAGCGTCGGTCCAAGTGCCGCTCAGTCCTTCGCGACCTCGCCGACAACCATCCGGCGCTCGCCGGCGACCCGGTCCTTCAGCGGTGGCTTGCTGAAAACGCCGCTTTCGCGATTGACGTTCTGCCGACGCTCACTTCGCTGAATGTGTCCCGAGACGTCGCAGACGCCGCGAGCGTTCAAGACCGGATCGCCTTCGCCAAGTCGAGCGTGGTCAAGTCCGCCTACGGCAGCGTGCTCAACATCGACAAGGAGGATCTCTACGGCTACGACCGGGCCTTCACCAGCACGCCACCGCGAGCCGAGAAGCGGCTGGTCGTTCTCGACCCGACGGCAGGCGGCGGCTCGATCCCGTTTGAGGCCCTTCGCCTGGGGCACGATGTCATCTCCAACGAGCTGAACCCGGTTGCGACGGTCATTCAGTACGCCACGCTCGACTACCCGAGGCGGTTCGGCCCCTCGCTCACCGAGGACATCCGCCGATGGGGTGAGGAACTCGTGGCCTACGTCGGCGAGAAGATGGAGCCTGTCACACCCTTCTGCGAACTGCCCGAACACCAGATCGCAGAACTCAAGCAGCACCTGCACAAGCACCCGAGTCTCGTTTCCGACTTCGCCGGCCCCGAGCACGACCAGACAGGCCTGATCTACTGCCGCCAGGTCGCCTGCCCTCACTGCGGCGGGCAGGCGCCGCTGCTCAACGCGTTCTGGTTGGCGAAGGAGGACGGCGAGCAATGGGCCGTGCGCCTCCACATCCGCAGCAAGTCGCACGTGGACATCGAGCCGTACCGCGTCACTGGGAGCCTCAGCAAGTCTCAATCCGCCGAGATGGACGCCGGCACCGTGACCGATGGCAAGGGTGTGTGCTTGCATTGCAAGCAGGTGATCGACGGTGACGAGATCGCCTCACAAGGCCGTGGAGAGTCGCCACACGGGAGCATGCACGACCGGCTCTTCGCGATCGCGGCGGTTCGTTTCCAGCCCAAGCTCAAGAAGAACGGCGATGTGGACCGGTACACCTCGGGTGAACGTGCCGGAGAGATCAAGACGCACAAGGTGCGGTTCTTCAGGGCCCCCACAAAGCGAGACTTCGACGCCATCGCGATGGCCGAGCAGATGCTGAAGCAGCAGTGGGACTACTTCGAGCGACTGGACCTGATTCCAACCGAGGACGTCCCCGCGGGGCACAAGACCGGTGATGCTGGTGGAGCGGGGTCGGGAACCGATAAGCCGCTCAAACTCGGCACCGACAAGTGGTTCAAAATGTTCACGGCGCGGCAACTGCTCGGCCATCTGGCGATGATGGACGGGCTCCGCGAGATGAAGCCGCGGATTCTGGCGGCACTCGGCGACGACCGCGGACGCGCTGTCATCACCTACCTCCAGTTCGCGATCGACAAGGGCGTCGACTACAACAGCACGCAGACCCGCTGGCACTACAGCCGCGGCGTGATCAACAACACCTTTGCGAGGCATGACTTCTCGTTCAAGTGGACATTCGGAGAGATGGTCTTTGCGGGGCCCGGCTCGGGTCCCGCCTGGACCTTGAGCCAAATCGTGGACGCCTACTCCGGCATGATGGAGCTCCTCCGCAGCTCGCGGAGTGACTCCCGACTGGAAATTATCAACGGCTCGGGTGCGATGATGAGCCGAGTCCAAGCCGCTTCCGTGGATCTCGTCGTCAACGACCCGCCGTACTACAACAACGTGATGTATTCAGAATTGGCCGACTACTTCTACGTCTGGCAGAAGCGATCGCTGCGTGAACTTTACCCGGGCCTGTTCGATAGCTATCTGACGGATAAGCAGAGCGAAGCCGTCGCAAACCCCCATCGGGACGGTTCGGCCGAATCCGCAAAGCAGCAGTACGAGAAGTTGATGCGGGAGATGTACAGCGAGTGCCACCGGGTCACCAAACCGGATGGTCGCATGGTGCTCATGTTCACGCACAAGTCTCAGGAAGGGTGGGAGACGCTCACCCAAGCCCTGATCGACAGCGGATGGTGCATCAACGCAACCTATCCAGTCGAGTCAGAGGCTGGCCACAGCATGCATATCCGGGACAACGCATCGGCCGAGTCATCGATCTTTCTGGTCTGTCACAAGCGTGCCACGAACGGCAACGAGCCGGGCCTGTGGAAGGCCTTCGGTGGCCAAGGCGTTCAGCAGCGGATCGTCGACGAGGTGCAGGCAGGACTCGGCGAGTTTGAGGCACTGAGTCTCCGCCCGGTGGACACGATGGTTGCGAGCTACGGCCGAGCGCTACGGGTGCTCTCGGAGAAGTGGCCGGTGCTTGACGGGGATGAACCTGTCAGTCCCATCCGAGCGCTGAACGAGGCCAGCCGCGTCGTCGCCCAGCACCACATTCAGAAGCTCACGCAGGGGCGGCTGAAGGTCGAAGACCTGACACCCGAAGCCGCGATGGCTGTGACGCTGTACGGCATCTGCGGCCTTCAGCCCATCCGCTACGACGAGGTGCTCAATATCGCCCGGTCCCTCGGCATCGCGATCGAATCCCGCACCGCGGGGTACGACGCCACCGACAAGAGCATCGGCTACGCCACCGAAGCGAGCGGCCGGCGTGCCAGCCGGACGGACGACATCGTCGGCTACCACGCCCCGCTCGTGCGGAAGGGCTCGAACCTCCGGCTCGCACTGCCCGACGAACGCAACGCCCGGCGGCTGGCGAGCCCGCAGCACGAATGGGACATCCTCCAGGGCATGATCCTCAAGTACCGCGAGGGCGATGTGCCGGTCGCCCGTGCGTACCTCAAGGAGCACGCCCAAGGCGCCGAGGGCAAGATCATCGACCTGCTCCGCGTGTGGGGCAACGAGGCGGACGATGAGACTCTGCGGAAAGAGGCCGAGATGATGCTCTTCGGCCTGGGCAGGTAATACCCATGAGCGACGCCCTCCCTGAAGCCGACCTCAAGAAGCACAACTGGCGCCGCCGGTACGCGACGTCCAGCATCGACCAGGCCGGTCAGGGCATGGACCTGCTCCGGGCGTTCTATGTGCCGGCGTTGCTCCGGAGCGTGAAGTACGACCGCGTGGCTGGATACTTCAGGTCTTCCGCACTGGCCGCAGCGTCGCGCGGATTCACTGCGTTGCTCCAGCGGCAGGGAAAGGTCCGACTGATCGCCGGATGCGACCTTGCCCCGCACGACATCCAGGCGATCCTCGATGGCCACACAGAACGACTGGAGATGCACCTCGCCGGCGAGATCGACAAGCTCGACGACGAGCCCGAGCGCATCCGCCGCGGCGTGGAACTGCTCGCCCACCTCGTCGCCAAGGGCCTGCTCGACATCCGTGTCGCGTTCCGCAAGGACGCCCGGACAGGCCAGCCCATCACGCTCGACAACTCGGAAGATGGATACGTCCACGAGAAATGGGGCATCCTCACCGACAACTTCGGGCACCGACTGAGCTTTTCGGGGTCGATGAACGAGTCTTCCGCCGCGTTGGAGCGGAACGCGGAGAACATCACCACGCTGACCGGATGGAGTGGCGAGGCCGATGCCCAGGCCATCGACGAGATGGCGGCTGACTTCGAGGCCCTGTGGGAAGACCGGCATCCGCACTTTGTGGTGCGGCCGATTCCAGACGCGATCCGGCAGAAACTCCTGAAGATTGGTGAGCGGGTGGTGCTGCCACCCGAGATCGACGGAGCCCCGGCGATCGAGGAGAGGCGAGTCCGGCCGACCCCGATGGACTGGCTCCGCTTTGCGTTCATCAAGCACGCCCCCAAGATGGTCGGCGGCGAGACCGTCGGGATCTACACAGCGCCCATCACGCCGTGGCCGCACCAAGAGATCGTCGCGAGACGGCTCGTAGAGACATATCCCTACGGGTACCTGCTGTGCGATGAAGTCGGGCTCGGCAAGACCATCGAGAACGGCTTGGCGTTCCGGGCTCTCTGGCTGTCGGGAAGAGCGAAGCGGATCCTGATCTGCCCACCGGCGAGTCTGCTCGACCAGTGGCAGCGAGAGATGGCGACGAAGTTCCTGATGCCCTTCGGTGTCGCGCGATCGAACAACAAAGGCGCACGGGTCAGCTACTTGCTGCCGACCGAGCACGATGAGGACCGCCCGAGCCTGTTCGACCGCGACCTGCTCGTGGTCTCGACGGGATTGCTCCAACGTGACGAACGCCTCAAGCAGCTCGCAGCGAGCGAACCCTTCGACATCGTGCTCGTCGACGAAGCCCACTTTGCTCGGCGCCAGAACTCCCGACCGGGACTCGACGAAGAACCCTCGTTCGGCAAGCTCTACCTCGGCCTCCAGAACGGGCTGAAGCAGAAGTCCAAGGCCCTGTGGCTCGCGACGGCGACGCCGATGCAACTCAGTGCGGTCGAGGCGTACGACCTCGCCGACCTGATCGGTCGGCTGGGCTGCTTCGCGTCCGAGCACAGCCTTGTGGCGGTGTATTACGACATTCTCGGTGCTCTCGCGAAGGGGCACACGCCGTCGAGCGCCGAACAGGAGACGCTCCGCATCGTCGCAAGACGTGCGGAGTTCGAGGACCCGGCCCTCTGGCACCGCGTTTCGGAATGGCTTCTCCAGAAGGACCCGCAGCTCCAGGTGGTCTTCACGCAGTGGATGGAGGCCGGACTCTGGCCTTCACGGCGAGAGGATGAACGACTGCTGATGCGGCTGCTCTTCGCGATCTCGCCGCTGCACCGCGTCATGCTCCGGCACACGCGAAGCCTGCTCGACCAGTACCGCAAGCACAACCTGCTCAGTGCAAACCTCGCGAAGCGTCGCATCCGGCCCATCCCGCCGGAGCTGAAGTTCCGACCCGACGAGGCGGCTGCGTACGAGGAACTCACCAAGTACTGCGCCGATCTGCAACTCCAGATAGGCCAGCACATGACGGGCCAGCTCCGCAGCAGCCTCGGGTTCTATCTCAGCCTCTTGCAGCAGCGATTCGCTTCGTCGGCATTCGCGATTCACAACACGCTGCGGAGGCGAGCGGAGCGTGTGGCCGAGACGATCCAGATCCTCGACCGAACCGGCCTCGACTCAACGGCCGACCTGGAGACGCTGCGAGAGACCGGATCATCGGAGGAGTGGGAAACCGATGAAGCGGAACTGGAAGAGCTCATCAAGGCCACGCTGCGTGGTCGCACTCGCAACGACCTGGCATGGGAGCGCCAGCGGCTCGATGCCATGATGCCGCTGTACGAAGCGCTCGCGAACCAGCGGCCGACCAAGACGGATGTCCTCCTTGGCGTGATGGCCGAGCGTCGCCGCTCGGGTGAGAGCGGCCGGTACCGGCAGACGGTGGTGTTCACCCGGTACGCCGACACGCTGACGCACCTGGTCGATACGTTCAAGGCCTCCGCCCCTGACATGCGGGTGGGCACATTCTCGGGTGACGGCGGGGCGTACTGGGACGTGGCGAAGCGTCAGTGGCGGCACCTGGAGAAGAACCGCGACCAGATCAAACATCTGTTCCTCCAGGGCGAGATCGACCTGCTCCTCTGCACCGATGCCGCGGCCGAAGGTCTCAACCTCCAGAGCGCGGACCTCCTCGTGAACTACGACCTGCCTTGGAACCCGATGAAGGTCGAGCAGCGGATCGGACGCATCGACCGAATCGGGCAGCGGTTCGACCAGATCGAGGTCCTGAACCTCGCGACGGTCGGCTCGGTGGAAGAAACGATCTACGGCCGGCTCTGGGACCGCCTGAGCCGTACCGCCGGCGTGGTCGGCTCGCAGCAGTACTCGATCCTGCCCATCACCGAGGATGACTTCGCTCGGCTCGCACGCGGAGAGATCGACCACGCCCAGTTGGAGCAGGAAGCACTCCGCCGGCTTGAGGAGCACAGCCGCGAGATCCGGCAGCTGGAGATCCCAGCAGAGGACCTGTACCACATATTCAACAAGGAGCTCCGGTCCTACGCGGCCGAGACCCGTGTGATCACGCTCGACGACATTGTCCACGCTCTCTCCGAGTCGGAGTATCTCCGGGCCACGGGCAGCAAGGTCCGTGAGACCGACGGGCAGCCGTGGGTCGAGATTCGGGGCGCGGCGAGTTGGGGCGGCTTGTACACCCGCTTTGCTCTCACCGCCAAGCAAGACCTGTACGAGCGTGGACTCGCGGACGAGCGACTTCCCCTGCGGTTCGCGAGCTATGGCGAGCCGGGCTTCGACGAACTCGTAGATGAGATCTCGTCCCCCGAGTATCAGCCCCGCGGAGTCGCCGTGGTTCGAGTCTCGCGGGAGTTCGCCGGCAGCGCCTGGGAGAAAGTGGCGATCGTGGCCATGGCCGCGCGGCCGGACGGGCCATCGGCCCCCGTCACCCTCAGGAGCTACGAGGAAGTCCGCACGATTTCGCTCGACTCAGACACCCCCGTACCTGAAGAGGCGGTCAGGCAGTGCCATTCCGCACTGGATACTGAGCTCAATCGAGAACTGAGGGCGATCAACACGCGGCAGGACATGCTCAAGCGTCACCGAGCGATCGGAGATGCGAACAAGGCCTTCATGTACCTGCTGGCCATCGGCATGCTCCGCTCAGCCAAGGGCAGGCCCGACGTGAACGACCCGGAGAAGATCAACAAGGTGATCGCAGAGGCTCGGGAGATGGCGGAGGAGGACCGGCCGATCATCTACGACATGCAGCTCGATGTGCTCTCCGACGAAAAGCGACGCGACCTCGTTGTGCACCTCGGAGCGGAACTCCACGCGGGGCAGTGGCGGTCGACACCCCACTTCCGGAGTGCTGCGATGCACATCATCATGCGTGAGCTCGCCATCACCAAGAAGAATCACCGGGGCGACGCCACGACGACACGGCTGCTCGCTCAACTGGGCCGACGTGTCGATGCCATGCTTTCCTAGCACATCGCCGCAACTTGGAATCTCTCCATCGACGTTTGTTGTGCGAACCCATCAGGCCTGATCATTCTCGCTGACTTCGGCAGATGAACGCGTGAGCCTGATCGAGCGCCCTCGCGACCAGGAGCAGATCGTCGCGGCTGAGCGTTGTGGTCTCGCTGAGTTCCCCTGTGTCGGATTCGAGCAGGCGGCGGACTTCCACGCCGTGGTTCGGGCGTCCGTCCGGCTCCCTCGTCGCGTGCACGGTCACGCGGACGGTGCCGATCCGGACTTCGTGGACGATGTCGCTGTTCTTCTTCGTGCCAAGTTGCTGATGCATGCCATTCTCTCCAGACGCGATCGCCGGAACACAGCGTGCCGGTACACACCGGAGTTATGGCCGACACTCCGCCGGACGTGCTCTGCCTACGCCAGCACCTCCAGGCTCGGCCGCGTGCGTCTCAGGTACTTCACCCCGTCGTAGCTCACCTTCGTGTCGCGGACATCCAGCCGCGTGAGCGCGGGCAGCACCACGTGATTCGCCAGGGGCACGATGGCCGCGTCGGTGAGCCGCGTCCCCCGCATCGCCAGCGACCACAGGCTGTCGAGGTTGCTCCCGTTGCGGGCCAGCACGCGGAAGAGGCTCTCGTAGTCGTAGCCGCACCCGCTGATGTCCAGGTGCTTGAGCCGCCGCACCTGCGGCGAGTCGATCCCGGAGAAGAAAAGCACATCATCCTGGGGCACCTCGTTCCCCGCGAGCGAGAGCCATGTCAGGCTCGGGAACGGCTCCACGCGTCCCGCGAGGTAAAGCAGATTGCCGTAAGCCAGCCCGCATCTGGCCAGGTTGAGCTTCCACAGCAGCGGTGTGCCCGACACGACGTCGGAGAACTGTTCCATACCCGCGAAGTCGACCCCTTCGTTCCCCTTGAGGATGAGCTGCCGGAGCTGCTTGAGGCTCGACTCCGGGCACAGCAGTTCCCAGAGACCCTGGTCCGTCACGTTGCACCGGCACGCGATGAGGTTCTGCAGGTGGGGCATCCCGCCGCTCGGCCAGCTCAGCTCGCGGGCGCCCCGGTCGCAGAGGATTCCGTCGCTCAGCACCAGGTGCTGAAGCTGGTTCAGGTACGTCCCGCGACGCGTGAGCACATCGACGCCCTCGTGATCCACGAACGTCCGGCGGAGATTCATCACGTAGAGCGACTCCAGACGCCGGGCCGGCTCGTTCAGCCACTCCAGGTTCTCGTTGGTGACCAGGTGGCACCCGCCGCTCAGGTCCAGCTCTTCCACAAACGGCCAGTCCTCGTCGGAGAAGTCTTCATCAATCGCGAATCCGGCGCCCAGCCGGGCCTTCTCCCGCATGAACTCCTCCGATGTCGTGTACCTGAAGGGGTCGATCTCCATGGCGTCGCTTCACCTCGTGACCCACACCGTTTCGCAGGAAACGGCGGCCGGGATCGCATCGGCGAGTCGATCTCGAACAAAGATTTCAGGAGCCCCTCAGACTCCCACCGTCCGGCCCGGGGTGGGGATGCTGGGGCGCAAGCACCGCTCCAGGGCAGGCCGTGGGCAGCCGGCACTGCGCTCCTCATCGGGGGCCCCCTTGCGAGCCCCGATGACGACCGCCGCGCCGGCCCGGACCCAATCTCGATAGATGCTCACGCATCCCCTGGTCGGCCGTGACCGTCGGCACCCGACCCGTGCAGCCGGCCGCCGCAGGTGTCCGTACCGACAGGCATGCTGGAGATCATCATCAACAAGCTCCCCGGCGGCGACGCCTCCCGGACCCAACCGCTCGCCCGCATCACACTCACCAACACCGGGGCGGGGACCGGCGGGGTGCGGATCTACGACGCACGCATCACGCACGCGGAAGAGCGCGTCCGCGGGGAACTGGCGACCGACTCGTGCAGCGTGTACCGCGACGAGCAGGAGCAGGTCCTCCGCCTCGCCCATCGGGCCCTCGCCCGCCTGCTGGGAGAGCCCGACCCGGGCCAGTGACGCCGTCGCACCCCTGCGCCTCCGCCGGCGATGTCTCCACCCCGCACCCGACCGATTCCAGCGACCGCCGCACCAGCTCGCGGATGCGGTCCCGCGGCAGCTCCGCTTCGCGATATCCCCGTTCACCATGAGCTTGATCCCTGGACCGTGAGATGGGTCTGCCCACCGCCCGCCAGACCTCCCGAGCCGCGGCACGGGACCGGTCCTCATCCTCCCCCGAGATGAACGACCACAGCCCGCCCCGCACCACGGTGGCAAACAGCCCGCCCGGGTTGCTCCTTGCGACCCGCTGGGCGTGGGCCGCCGCGGCCACGAACGCCGTCGCACCGGACTCGCTCCGCGTCGCCAGACCGCACGCCAACGCCCGCGAGTACAACCGGGCCAGGCCCCCCACACTCTGCAGGTCCTCGCCCCGCACATGCCCGAGGCCGCGGGAATGCACGCCCGCTCGCGGCCTGTCCCACGGCGAGGCACGAGCACCATCGGACACGGGCCGATTTACCGGTCGCCGCACCGCGTTCACCGTCGGTTGATGGTTTTCAGATCCCGCAAGGGAGTTGCTCGTGTCTCTAAGGGGTGACACGCCGCCGCCGCCGGCGACCACGGGCGGTGACACGCGGAAGCACCGCACGCGAGCACCGGCCCGGCCTCGCACGAGCCCCGCTCCCGGCGTCGATTGCCACCGCAGGTTCCACGCCGACCACCCGCCGTGGCGGTTCATCACCCGCTGGGGCGCAGGCTCTCTCCGGAGCACGCCGGCCGTGGACAGGGTCGCCCGCGAACGCTTGACGCTCCGCCCGCTGACCCCGAACACCTCTGCCACCCACGAGGCCTTGCACAGCCCGCCCGATGAGCACGCCTTGCGGCGGTTGAACAGGCACCGCAGCAGGTGACCGAACGATGTCGCCAGCAGCGTCGGCGACCTCGACCGGCACAGCTCACGCACCAGCCGCCGCGGCGTCGGCACCCGCCGCGTATGCATCGACACCCTCCTGAGAGCGTCGAGCATCGGGCCCGGCCGCGACAGCACGACCTCCTCGACTCCTGCCGCGTAGTGTGGTCCTTCCCGCGACCACGCGACCAGGCCGACGCGGCCGAGCCGCCGTAGGGCCTCGCGGACCGACCGGTCCGACCCCGCTCCCGTCAGCTCCCGCAGCTCGCCGGTCGTGTACGCCGCACGGCACCCCTTGCGAGCGCCGCATCGCCTCGCCACGGCCTCGAAACTCGCCAGCCATACCCGGAGGTCCAACGGACACAGATCACCCGTCCTGCAGGCCCACCACGCCGCGATAAACGCCCACGCCGGGACCAGCACGAACCCGCCCGCCGGCTTAGCCGCCAGCTCCGGCACCAGCCGCGTGCCGGTCCGCTCTTGATGTAGTGCTTCCATGCTCACCCTCCCGAACGCGGGACTTCCTCGGCGCCCGCGTGCCGGCAGTCGGGAGAACAGTGTTTCAGGATGGCGGGCTCGCCCGCACGCCGCTCTTCGGGCTTGCCGGCAAGCCGACCCCACACGCCGCTCGGTGCGCACGCATCAACGGCGAGCACCCGTCGCGACGACGAAAGGGGTTTGACTCGGGTGCGAGTTCTGATCTAGGTTCGACGCGACACCATCGGCCGGACACGGCTCGACCGAGCACGCGTGCAGCACCCGCTCGGTCAGCCGCACCGGGCCAACCGTCGAAGCACCGGCTCCCCGGCGCGGGCATCATCCCGCCCGGGACCGTGCCGTCGCTTCGGCCACCGTCCTGTGTTCTCCTTCTGCTTCAGTCACATGATGAACCCGCTGTGGAATGCGATTCGGCATTCCGCGGCGGGGCATCGCTCATGAACTCTGCTCTCGCACGGGCAACGCACCGCCGCAAGCCACGATCTTCGCCCGTGTGCGGGAACGCCGGCACGGCCTCGCTTTCGGCCGCCTACGCGATGGCCGACCACGGTGGAGCTGGAGCCTGGAAGAAGCGATCCACAATCTTCTGCACATGCGTCTTTGCGTCGTCTTCCCCAAGTGACTGCAAGTCACGCAGTACCTCGGGCCGGGAATCGTCCATTTCGTACCCGCCCCTGTCCACGTCCCGATCAATCTCGACAATGGACTCGACACCGACGAGCCGCTGGGCCATGAACATGGCCGACCGGCGGTTGGCCTCCATGAGCAGATTCACGACTGCCCGGTTCTTCATCGACACGTTGTACCAGGCACCACCGCGCCTGGATCCATGTTCGATTGAGAACGGAGTCTTGGTTGTTCCAACGGAAAGAATTTCGACCTGATCGCGGGGCATCCCGAATCGGTCTATTGCCTCGATCGCACCGACAAGAACCGGGCAGTTCGCCCACACGCCGCCGTCGATGTAGTCGGATCCATCCTCCGCTTGGAAGGCTCGATAGAACACCGGAGCGGCGGAAGTCGCCATGGCGACTTCCCATGCCTTGCGGGTGTGATCCTTCTTGAAGTCGTCGTGGTGACGCGTCTTGAAGCAGACAGGTTTGCCGCCGGCCGCGTGGAACGCGTTGATGACTAATGGTCGCTTGGAATCTCCGATAGTCCGTTCCTCACCGACACACTGCTTGATGAGCTGTTCCAGCACGACGTTGTCGTGCTTGGGATACACGAGCTGTTTCGCGAAGAGCCACTTGCGGCGATGCCAGCCCGCCGGGAAGATCGCCGCGCCGTTCTTCTTGTAGAAATCGCGGATGGAGCCGACGCTGTTCCCGAGGCCGATGGCGATGGCGATCAAGCCGCCGGTTGACGTCCCGACGATCAGGTCAAAGTGGTCCGCGAGTTTCTTTCCGCTGAGGTGTTCGATCTCGGCGAGAAAACTCGCCGTGTACAGACCGCGGATGCCGCCACCGTTGAGGCTGAGAACGCGGAACTTCTGTGTCATGGTGCCTCCAGAGCAGGAGCCGTGGGGTCATCTGCGGACTTGGGACTGAGCACCGGGTCGTGGTCTCCCCGCCATTCCCCGAATGTCAGCCAGTGCTCGTAGTGAAACAGCCACCGGCTGGTCCACTGCACGGTGGTGTAAATCAACGGGTCAGCCGCCGTCCACTGTTCCTTGGCCGGATCGTAGAGACAGAGGGTTCCGTCTGCGTTCAAGTGCGGCGTCGGTTGACTGTGAGCCTCTTTGACCGGCTGGGGCGACACCACAAACACGTACGGCCGCACGCCGAAGGTGTAACGGACGCGCACCTCGTAGGTGTCGCTGCTCGGCGTCGGTTGGAGAAAGCAGTCAAAGCACAGCCAGCGCCGGCCATCGATGACCCGGTACCACGGCTTGATCTTCTTATCCCAGCGCGTGACAAGGCTCGCTTGCTGTTCGAGCGTCAACGGCGTGCCCACGGGTCAATTGTCCCGGTGAAAGTCGTTGCCGCGCACGGGTTGAACGCCAGCGTGCGCCTTGGGCTCAGTCAGAACATGGATCTGCGACCCGGCGACGGATGCCCCGAGAAGTCCACCGGCGCTCGCCTTTTTGACTTCCTCCTCAGCCGAGTTGAAAGCACGCTTGACAATGCCCTCCCCGAAGGTCTGGGCAAGCACGGGGTACAACTTCGGCACGCCGAGGGCGGACCGTGCCGCGGCCAACGCCCGCTGCATCTTCTCCATCATCTTGCAGAACTTATCGTACGCGGCCGCGTCGAGCGGTCCTGCCAGGTCTTCAACGCCGCCGTCGTGAGGCGCCAGCTCATCGGCGGGGTTCGGGACGGCAATGCGGCCTGGGCGTGAGGCGTTGATCTGCGACGCGATGCCGTTGACAACGGTCTCAAGCCCATCTGCGATCGACTCTTCCCCACGGTAGTGACGACCGGCCAACGTGGTCAGCATGATGGAGGTGGGGCGGCATTTGTCACCCAGGAACTCGACGTCGCGCACACGCTTCAGAAGCTGGACGACCCGCCGCAACGGGGCCTTCACATCCGCCTCTTCCTGTGGCGGAACGGGGGCAACGCTGGCGACCGCTCGCTTCTCGACCAACCTGTGGCCAACCTCGCACCGGACCTGCAACCACGCCGCAAACCGGAAGGGATCCGTGCGCCTCCAAGTCTCGATGGGCTTGGCGAAGCTGGTCCATCTGTCTGGGTTGCACATGTAGAGGCGGATGCCCTCGGCGTCGGATGGGTCCTTGCAGGTGGGAACAACGTCCAGGTAGAAATCGTCATCCGTGTACGCCAGGCGGATGCACTTCCCGCTGGTTCCCAACTCCTTTTTCGCCTCTTCGATCCGCTTCTGGAAGTCGACGTTTGCCACGAGGCGTGCGAGCACGCTGCCGTAGAGGGACTGCGAAGTCTTGGAGTACGGGTCGAAGTCGCACCGGCAGACTGTGTCGATGTCATACGGCACGACCTGCTTGCTAAGCCGCATCGGCCGGATCGTCGTTCGCTGGAGCATGGAGCCCTGGGGGAACACCGCCGGAGACAGCCGTTCAAGCGGCGACTCCCTTTCCGTAAGCTGTTTACCGACGGCGGTGTACCGCCGGACAGCCGTGATGAACTGCGTTTGTCTCAACTGGATCTCCTCGCAGATCCGATCGAGATAATCGTCCAGCGTTCCGATCTTCAGGGCCGTGGCGGGCATGCAACTACTCCGCTGTTGCGACGTGCGATATTCACAACGCATGTGCAACCGGCGTGCCGGGTCGAAACTCCAAGCGTCGGGTCGCAACCGCTCTGACAGCCCAAATCTAGTGATACTGCCAGCCGATGATGGTTGTTCGCGATTGCACCGGCTGCCATACTGGCAGTCGCCCCTCGGCCGAGAGACTCGCGCGTTGCGCCTCGACCACGATGCGGACTCGCTAACTCGGCGACGAGACCGCCCACCGGTACCAGCGGTCGGAGCGCTCCGCCGCTCCGGTGACTCCGAGCCGAGGTGGATTCTCCTCTTGTGGGGCTCGACGCATTGCGCTAGGAACTCCGTATGCCCTCAAGCGGGCGTTCAGGAGTCACGTCATGTCCACCGAGAGTCGCCAACCCATCACCATCGCTATCGGGAACCAGAAGGGCGGCACCGGCAAGTCGACCGTGACGGTTCACCTCGCCGCGGCACTCGGCCTGGCTGGAAAGCGATGCCTGATCATCGACCTCGACCCTGCGTCGGGCTCCACGAAACACCTCGGCGTGCCCATCGACAGCTTTGCCGGCACGCTCGAACTGCTTACCACAGACGATGCCCTGGAGAGCCTGGTCGTCACCAAGGACATGCCACGCGGCGTGTCGCTGATCCCGTCGCGGCCGCAGCTCGCCGAGATCGAGACCCACCTCTCACGGTTCATGGACCGCAGCCGCCTGCTCGAACGAGCCATCCAGGAGTCAACCGCCACGTACGACTTTGTGCTTCTCGACACCAGCCCGTCCGCCGGATTCGCGACCACGGTCGCGGCGTACGCCGAGGCCCAGTGGTTCCTGCTCACCGCCTTCCCGCACCCGCTCTCACTCGCGGGACTGGATGAGGCGTTCCGCGACATCGCGGATGTCCGCCGGCTCCGCAACCCGTCGCTGGAGGTGCTCGGCGTCCTGCTCACCAACGTCGACCGGCGGGCTCGACGGCTGCGCTCGCAGGTCGAAACCTCGCTCGCCGCCATCGCCCCCGGCCGACTCTTCCAGACCGTCATCTCGCAGGCCGTGGCGATCCCGGAATCCTCGGGACGCGGATGCACGGTGTTCCAGCTGCCGGGTGGTGACCACCTGCCGTCTGCGGAGCAGTTCCTCGACTTCGCGTGGGAGGTCACGCACCGGATCGCCCATCGCGACGAGTTCCTTTCGGGAACGCTCCCGCCAAGGCTCGGACGTGACGCTCCGACCGACTCAACCCGGCTTGTGGCGTAGAGGAACAGCCATGGCCAAAGCCCTCCGGTCGGACCGACCCACTTCCTCACTCGCACGGCTCCTTGACCCGGCCTCCGCAAGCCGGGCGATCGAGCCGCTCCCGGAGAGAACGATTCGAACGCCCACGCCTGCGGATGAGCCCGCTTCGCCGCCGGCCGGAGGCCGAGCACGACGCTCGGGTCGGCACGAGGTGACGCACCTGAAACGCGAACTCGTGCTCTCGCCGCACGCCGACGAGACGTTCAACCGTCTCATCGAGGCTCTTCGACGGAGCACCGGCACACGGCTCACTGCGAGCCACGCGTTCCGTGCACTCATGCGTGCCGTGCATCCAGGCATCGGCACGATCCCGGTATCGCGCGGGGAGCGTCTGCGACTCCCGAGCAACGCCCCGGCGTACCAGCACGAACGCGATGAGTTCGAGAACGCACTCGCCAGGCTGATCAGCTCATCTCTCTCGCGATTCGACTGACGGAAGAACGCGAGTCATCTCGGACACTTGCCCGGTTCGCCCTCCTTGGAGCACACGCCGAGGGGATCCCTCCATAACGACTCCGTCGGCAGAGACATCAAGGTTCTCTTGCAAAGGAGGTTCGCATGCAGCAAGGCAGACAGAACGGCAACACCGCCAAGCCCTCGGGCACCAACGGGCAGACCCCAAGGCAGGCCTCGAACAGGCCCGTCCACACGGTCCGCTTCGGTGCTCTCAAGGCGGCGGTGTGGCTCAACGAGACGTCGGTCGGACCCATCCACAACGTGACGGTCTCCCGTTCCTACAAGGACGGAGACACGTGGAAGGACTCCGGCAGCTTCGGCTACGACGACCTGCTCCCCATGGCCAAGGCCCTCAACGCCGCTCACTCGTGGATCAACGAGCAGAAGCAGAAGATGGCCGAGTCCAGGATGGAGATGGAGGCCAGCGACGACCAGATCCCGGTCTGATGCTGTCTCCGTCCACCGTGTTCCGTGCTTCATCTCGATGGTTCCGTGTTCATAGGGTGCTCCCTGCCGACACCCTCAACAGTTCTGAAGGGACATTCCACGATGACGGGCGCCAACCCACAAGCCGACCAATCCCGATCGCTCACAGCGGCTGTGGTCCGGGCGCCCGTCGTTGTGACCATTGACGGACCCGCCGGGAGCGGGAAGTCCACGCTCGCCGCCGAACTTGCCGCCCGACTGCAGGGCGTCGCTCTGCACACGGGGCGTCACTACCGCGCCGTGGCACTGGCAGTCGAGCGGGCGGGCCTCGAGCCGGGCGACGAGCTCTCCCTCGCGTCGTGGCTCCGGGACGCGGCACCCTCGCTGACCGCCGCTGGGGCACTCACGCTGCACGGAGCGACCTTCACCCCCTCGGACCTTGAGACGCACGATGCCGACGAGGTCGTCAGCTCCATCAGCAACCAACCGATCGTCCGCCGAAGGCTCATCGACCTCCAGCGGGCATGGGTGCATGCATGGACACAGGCCGGACGGAGCGTCATCGTTGAGGGACGCGATGCGGGGACACAGATCGCCCCGCACGCACACCGCCGCTTCTACCTCACATGCAGCGCGACAGAACGGGCCGAGCGGAGACTCCGGCAGCGGAACTCCGTCACCGAGGACTTCCTACGGATCCGCGGAGAGATCGAGGCACGCGACGCTGAGGACCAGGGACTCGGGCGGACCACCCCGGACACGCCGGGGGTCGTGACCCTCGCGACCGACGGACGCGAGCGACGGGATGTCCTGACGAGCCTCCTTCGGTTTGTGCTCGACGCGGACCCGGCCAACGACAGACGCTGATCTTTGACCGGCGGGCCGTGCCGGGCGGCCATGACATTTCTGGTAACGGGTAGACACTCGCAGCTGGTCACTCGCCGGTCACGCGTTGGGAGTTCCCTCCCGACCGACGGGCGAGGGACCGGTGGTGCACACACAAGAAGGTTCTCTCATTCACGGCCACGCAGCGTGCGGGGCCGTTCGGTTTTTCACACACAGACACAGGAGTACGCCATGACCAAGTCCACGCTCACGCGGGCGAGCCAGCAGCTCTTCCGCCGCTCACCCGACGAGACATTCGCAACGCTCGACGACCTCTGGCGGCATTGCCAGCGGCAACGGGACGAATCGACCGACATGTGGGAGCGTCCCGAATCTCTTCGCCCGATGGCCGAAGGCGACCGGCTCGCCCTGGCAGTCGGTTCCGACTCGCCCCTCCGGCTGAACGGCTGGAGCTTCAGCCAGCTCTGCTCGCTCGCGGGCATCAGCAAGGACACCGTCAACCGGCTCACGCCGGAGACGGCCGCACTCGTCTTCGAGGAGACCATGCCCAGGGCGGGCAAGCCGCTCCAGGTCCACACGCAGAACACGCTCGTCCGGTCGGTGCACGCCGCGTCGTACACGCGGCTGCACAACATCGAGCTGCTCTCGATCGTGCGGGAGTTCGCGACCGACTTCGGTCCGCCGCAGGCAGCCGGTGCCGAAGGCACACAGGGCGGCACCGGGCTCTACTGCGGGGAGCAGGACATGTTCTGCTTCCTCGTTGACCCCGCCGGCTGGACCGAGATTGACGGCGAGGCCTTCGCGCCGGGGTTCTTCCTCTGGAACTCGGAAGTGGGCAAGCGATCGGTGGGCATCCAGACGTTCTGGTTCCAGGCGATCTGCCGCAACCACATCGTCTGGGACGCGGTGGAGGTCATCGACTTCTCCCGCAAGCACACCGCCCGCGTCGGAGACGCCGTCGGCGAGATCCGCCGGCTCATCCACCGACTGGTCGAGCGGCGTGACGAGCGTCGCGATTGCTTCGCCCAGGTCATCGCGAAGGCGATGAAGACCTCCCTCGGCAGCGAGGAAGAGGACGTCGCGAAGTTGCTCGCCCGCCACGGCGTGACCAGGAGCATGGCCAAAGAGGCCCTGTCGATCGCTCGTCAGGACGGCCGCTTCACCATCTTCTCGATCGTGGACGCCCTGACGCGACTGTCTGGGCAGATCGCCAACGCGGGCGACCGGACCGACGCCGACGCGGCCGCATCCGGGCTCCTGGCACTCGCCAAGTGACGGCAGGTTTCTCCGCAAGGTTGAGAGCTCATGCACCACCGGCTCTCGACCCATCCGCCCGCCTCCCACGCCCAAACATCCGGTGCTCGTCCTCGCCGCTGGAGCATCGTGTCCCTGCCGATCTGCATGAGCGACCGGCTCTTGCGAGGGTCCCGAACGCAGGCCTCGCCTGTGTCCACTGGGTCCGTCGGTTCGCAGGCCTTCCCGATCCGCGGTTGATGGACGTGTGTCTTCTGCCTTGTTCATGGGCGGCCGCAGCTCGCCACCGCCGCTCCGCTCGGCGTCTGCGGGCCGCACGACCGTCGCCAGCACAAGGCTGTCACCGCTCGTGCTCCTTCGGACCCTGCGCCGCCGCGGCGTCTCGCGCGGCCGCCGTCCTCCACGCGGTGCGTGCGGTCCCCCGGCTCGGGCGGGGGGACACACCCGCCCCGCTTTATGGAGGACACACAATGAAAGCAGAAGACACACTCGACGTCATCAACAACGCACTCAACGGGCTCGCCAGCGAACTCGCCGAAGGACGCAGTGAACAGCTCAGGCGTTACCTGGGGTTCATGGGCCGGTTCCACGCGTACAGCGTCGGCAACATCATGCTGATCTGGTCGCAGCGTCCCGATGCCACCCGCGTCGCGGGCTTCCGCACATGGAAGTCCATGGGACGGCAGGTCCGGCGAGGAGAGAAAGGGATCGGCATCGTGGCGCCGATGAGGCTCCGAACCCAGGCATCCGAATCGCCCGCCGAGCCATCGGCGGAGTCCAAGGAAGACCGGGTCCGCTTCCGCGTGGCGTACGTCTTCGACATCGCCCAGACCGATGGCGATGACGTGCCGGAGTTCGCTCGGGTGCAGGGCGACCCGGGTTCGATGCTCGAACGGCTCAGAAGCTTCGCCGCCAGCCGCGGCATCACCATCGACACGGACGACTCGCTCGGCAGTGCCCTTGGGGTCTCGCGTGGCGGACGAATCAGCCTCCGCCCCGGACTTCCGCCCGCCGAGGAGTTCGGCACACTCGCCCACGAGCTTGCCCACGAGCTGCTGCACCGCAACACCGAAGCACGCCCCGACAAGACCGTGCGAGAACTTGAGGCCGAATCCGTTGCCTATGCCGTCACCTCCGCGGTCGGTCTGACGCCCGGCACATCATCGCGTGACTACATCCACCTGTACCGAGGCGATGAGGCCAAGCTGCTGGAGTCTCTGGCGAACATCCGGGACGCAGCCCACCCAATCGTGGAGTTCCTGTTCAGCACGGAGGACACACTCCGGACCGCGGCGTAGCCGCTTCACCCGCCGGTTCAGCCGGCGGGTTTCTCCGCGTATACGGGGATCGACTTTTGACCGTGGGTGTGGCACGTTCCGGATGCGTGCTGCACAAGCGAACAACGACAGAAGACAGAAGGAGAACAACAGATGCCGACAGCAAATGAACTCGATACAGATACTGAACTCCACATCACCGCCGACTGGGGCAAGTGGCCGGACGTCGAAGGGCGGGACCGGGTGCAACTGACCGAAGATGCCAGACGACGACTGGACTATGTCATGAACAACATGGACCTGGAGTGCATGGCCAGCGTGGAACTGGAGCTGCTGCTCCCGATCTTCCACCGCAGGCCGCTCTTCCAGCGGATGCTCCTGGCCTTCGGGTGGAACTGCGTGCTCATCGCCACCTTCGACAACCTCGAACTCGACGTTGAGTACGTCGAAAGCCAAGGCTATTTCCGCATCCTCAACGTCTGGGCGACGAAGCCCAAGAGCCGCTCGACGTGCCGGGTGCCGGCCGTACCGATTCCGTGGCACCTGATTCCTCTCTACAAGCCGCACATCGTGTGAGTCTCCGCCAAGAAGCGAGCCGCGGGCCGTTCCCGACCCGCGGCGGCTCGTCCCATGGAGTATGAAGCCAGCGCAAAGATTGCCGGCGTTCGACCGCTACCGCAAAGAGTCCAAACCCGCCTCGGCCAGGTGCCGCTCGCAGACAGCTCTTTCTAGAATCCGCCCGTCAGCACCTTCTCAGGACGCACCGTGCGGGGCCAGAAACCGTCCATTCTGACGACTCGGGATACAGAGATCCTGAGCACCCTCACCAAGAGGGTGAGGATTCTGTCGGAACCTCAGATCGCACAGCGGTGGTGGACAAGTTCTACGAACGCCCGCTCCTCCGCACGACGAAGTCTCAAGCGGCTGATCGACACAGGCCTGCTGGAGACGGGCGTTGGCTTGTCACACCCGCTGATCCCTCTTGCGTCACCCGTTGTCGCGTGGACGCCAGGTTCGCCGGTGCCCGACGCAGAGCAGAGTGCGTATCGCCTGCAGTCCCGCTGGTCCCTGCCACCCGTGAGCACCCGCTGGTTCTCGGCGACCCGTCGGGCCGGTTCACTCACCGGAGGGTTCGGTGGTCGAACTCCGCGGGCGAGCGAACTGACGCATGACATCCATCTCGCAGAACTGTACATGCGTCTTGAGGGGCAGCACCCGCCCCTTGCCGCAACCTGGACCAGCGAGACGGAGCTGTACATGCTTGGAATGGGCCGCAACGGACGTCTCCCCGATGCGATGGTCCGGGAGGGCGAATCCTGGAGAGTGATCGAGTTCGGGGGTGCATACTCAAGCGACAAGGTGCGGGCGTTTCACGAGTTCTGCTCAGACTGTGGGCTCGGATACGAGATCTGGTGATGAACGAGCGGGACCTCGCCATCCTCAAGCACATAGGGCTTTACCGGATATCGCTCCGGCCGATCCTCGCTCGTCTCTTCTTCGACGGCAACGAGCCCGCTCTGGCCAACGTGCTCAAGAGACTGAAGGCCGATGGCAGGTTACAGACCTGCACGGGTCTCCCCGGGAACATGAGCTACTACCAGTTGACCAAGCTCGGAGCGCGGGACGTTGGCGTGCCCGAGGCCCGCGCGGGTGCCCTTGGCAATCAGGCGTTCGGCCAGCATCTCGCGATCCTCTGGTTTTGCTGCGGAACAACGAAGAGACGGTTTCGCGTGCCAGCAGAGGAACTGCCGCCCGTTCCCGCGGGGGAGTACTGCGTCACCATGGAGGACGGACGACGGTTGCTCCGCGTGTACGCACCGTCCGACACGGCGGAGCGTGCCAGCATCCATCGGGCGATCGCGGAGCATGTGGAGGTGCTCAGCTCGGACCCCGTTGCGGGCCAGCACGTCCGCAACCGGGGGATCGGCATCGCGATCCTCGTCCACAGCATCGAACAGCGGGACGAACTCAAAGCGACCATGCGATCGAGCGACCGGGCCCTCGGAGGCCTGCGAAAGATGTTCTCCGTGATCGAGGTTGTTCCCTCGATCGCCACACTCAGCCGGATGATCCATGAACTCAGAAGCCACAACAGCCAATCGTGATGCCGAGCCGGGGGTGACCACCCTTGCCTTCCGGGCTCAGAACATGAGCCATTCCGAGCGAGAGCTTCTGGAGGCCGCGCAGCGTCGTCAGATCTACATGCTGCTCGCGGTGCCAGTAACGCTCGCCGTCGGGTACGTGCTCCGCATCTTCTCGCTCGGCGCCGTGATGCCGATCCTGACACTCCTCTCGATCATGGCGATCGCGACGGGCGTGCTGTTCTGGAAGAGGTGGCAGGCCCTCCTGGTGGTGCTTCCGCTCTGGGTGCTCGCCGGGGTGCTCCTGTCCAGCATCGCATCGACGCTTTTCGAGAGCCGCACGACCACCTCCGCCGTGCTCGGTGCTCTGGCCATGGGGCTCTTTGCGTTCCAGGGTTCGATGCCGCTCGCCTTCTACCGCGAGTGGATGCTCACGGACCCCAGGCTCGATGATCGCGTGCGGAGCGAGGGTGCGCTGCCAAGGGTCCGCCCGCACTGGCTCACACTTCTGCTGGTGCTGGTTGTGATCGTGCTGGTTCCAATCTGGCACACGGTGTCGCTCGCCATTCTGGTGGTTCTAGCGCTGTGTGTAGGACACATCCTCTTCACCGCGGCGAAGCATCCCGGCGGCGTCAGGGCGGGACTTCGCACCATCCTGCGGGACGGACGCTTCATGAATCACCTGTTCCTTGCTCACCCCGATGCGTCCGACGTCGAGCCCGGGTGCTGGGTGCCACGGTGGAGCCAGACTCGCCGGAGATTGTGGTCGCTGCTTTTCACCGGATCCATCTCGCTGGTCCTGGTCGTGGGCCTCTCGTTCTTCTGCCCCTGGGAGATCGTGGCCCGGATGACCGCGGGTCCAGACTGGTGGCAAGTGCCGCCCGGACTTGAGCGGCCCTATGACTGGCTGACCGCGCCGTTCGAGCCGCTGACCGCCGGCGGACCGCAATACGTGTGGGTGTTCGTGATCGGCTTCCTGCTGCTGTTCACCTTGCCGACGTTGGTTCTTCTCGCCACCTATGCCCCGGGGATTCTCAAGCTGCGGACAGCGATCGAGCGGAGCAGGGCGACCGGTCAGTCGGAAAGAACGGACTGGGATGTCTACGTCGATCGCCTGCGGAACTCGACGCATGCAGAGGAGGACCCGGAGACCGGCGAGGTCCTTCGTGAGTCGGACCATCTGTTCATGGGCGTGTACCGGAAGAATCGCGGTCCGGTCCTTCTGCACCGTCGCATCCTCGACGAACACATGTACATCGCCGGACAGACGGGTGCCGGGAAGACGTCGCTGGGTATTGTCCCGATTCTCACCCAGCTCATCCGTTCGGGAGGTGACAAACCCTGTCCGATCGTTGTTCTCGACCTCAAGGGTGATCTCTCGCTTTTCAATGCCGTACGGGAGGAAGCGGCCGCACGGTCAGTTCGCGGCGTATCCGCCCCGCAGGACGTCCTGATCTTCCGGACAGACCGGGGGTACGCGACCAACTACTTCAACCCATTCCGCGACTTCGAGAGCTCCGTCGAGCCCCGGCGTGCCATCGAGACCGCTGAGCTTTTCATCCAGGCCCTAAGTCTGTTTCACGGTGATTTCTACGGTGCGAGCTACTACTCGAAGCAGCACCGGGACGTCTTGCTGTCCGCCCTCAAGAAGGCCGAGCGTGAACGGGCCGTCCCCAGGACATTCGAAGATCTCTACAACCTCCTGGAGCGGCACGCCAGATCATCGGGCGAGCGTGGACGAGATGCGATCGAGTTGATGGCCACGATCCACGCGGTGGCGCAGTACGAGCAACTCGGACCGGCGCCCAAGGGCGTCAGGAGTATCCACATGCCCGAGCTGATCCGTGAAGGTCAGCTCGCCTACTTCTGGCTCCCCTCGCAGCTCACGGGCATGACGGTGCGTGAGACGGGCAAACTCGCCCTGTACGCGTTTCTGACCGCCATGCAGGAGTACAGGCAGTCGGCCGAGTCGGCCGGCGACGAACGCCGCGGTTACCTCATCATCGATGAGTTCCAGCGGATCGCCGCCGAGAACGTCCGTGTGATCCTGCAGCAGGCCCGGAGCTTCGGAGTCTCGGTGATCCTCGCCAACCAAGACCCCACCGACCTCAAGCTCCCGAACGTCGACCTGCGATCAACTGTGTACACAAACACCCGCGTGAAGCAGTTCTTCTCCGTCACGGACCCGCGCGAGATCGACACGCTGTCGAAGCTCTCAGGCGAAGAGCCGGATTGGCTCGTGCAGGAGTCCGAGACTTCAGACCCAAGCTGGCCGTACGCGATCGTCTCAAGAGTCACGGGCCGGAAGCAGGTGCTCCGACCACGTTTTCGTTCCGATGACGCACGCTTGGCGAGTGATGCTCCGAACGACTCGGTGCTGCTCGTCTCGCGTGGTCGCGGGTTCACGCAGCTCCAGGGGATCCCTCAAGCGATCACCACGCCATGGCCCACGTCGCGGGAGGTCTACATGCGGCGGCTTTCGACGCCGTGGCCCCGGGCTGAGACGGCTCCGGGGGTGGCGGTGAACAAGTCGTCGCCCGACGACCACGAAGTGGCGGCGGACAAGACCCGGCAGGAGTTCATGGTCAAACTCGAAGAGCTCACCCAGGCACGTCTGGCCGACGAGCTCTTCGGTGACACGGGATCCAATCGCGGCGGTCAGCGTCCCGGTCCCAAGGGCAACCGGGGAAAACGCGACGGCCGAGATACTGGCAAGCAGACGCCGGACGAGGAGGAAAGCCTGTGAGGCGACGTGTCCGGGTCCAAAAAAGACAACAGGCCCGGGGGCCCGTGTCTTCCGAACATCACGGACATACACGCCTCCATCAAAACTCCCTCTTGGAACAAGAGGTACGGTTGTGAGTCACTCAGAATCCTTGGGGACTCTCAGGGACCGACACGCCGTGCGAGGGTGCACGTATCGGGATGCGGGCCGCCACTTTGTCCATACGGGCGGCTAGAAGGATTTTCGATCAGTATACGGCGACGGCTTTGCACAGGTTTCAGCATCGGAGGACCGCGTCGCGAGATGTGCAGCGGCCCTGCGTTTCCGAAGTTCCCGAGTTGGCGCGGCCTCGGACACCCTGAACCTCGACTGGCCTCGACGCTCCCGCCTGCAAGCCCGCCGCGGGCAGCGAAACGGTCGAGCGACGCACGGAAGAAGGGAGAAGACGCAGGCCGTCGGCCGCTTGGAATGCCCTCGGTCGGCACCCGACGCCCCACCCCACCGCCTGACCGACCCGGCAGGTCGGTCGGGTGGGTCAACGCATACGCAAGTCGTTCTGCATCAAGCCTGTACGTGCGATCTGCCGGCGCACCTCGCCGCCCTTCCAAGACACCGTTGGCGTCCGCTGCGTGACGGCATCGAGGTCAATCGCCGTGAGTACAGCATGCCGCTCGGCATCCGTGCCGGGGCGCTTGGGGAGCCCACCACATCGACCGTTGCGCGAACGGTCGACAGGGTCCATAAAGGACGTTATGGACCCCTCGGACAGCGCCCGACCATCGACGACGATCCCCGCCGGCCTGCCGCCGGCCCGACCGGCGTGGGCGACCGACCGAAGCGCCGCGTGGTGTGAAACCCGAGTTCCGAGTTGCGTGCGAGAGGCCGGACCCGAGGCTTGCCGTCGGTTCGTTGAGTTCTTCGCCGCGACCATCCGCAATCCGAACACGCGAGAGGCCTACGCGAGAGCCACCGGGAGGTTCCTGGCCTGGGCCGAGAGGTGTGGCCTTCACAACCTCCGCGAGATCGACCCGGTCTTGGTGGCCGCGTACATCGAGCGACTCGGGACCACCCACTCCCGCCCGACAAGCAAACAACACCTGGCGGCAATCGGACGCCTTTTCGCCTGGTTGGTGACCGGTGGTGTGTTAGCGACCAATCCTGCCGCCTCCGTCCGTGGGCCTTCGCACGTGGTCCGCCGCGGCTCAACGCCGGTGCTCACGGCTGAGGAGGCACGACAGCTTCTGGACTCGATTTCCACCGACGACCTTGCCGGGCTTCGCGACCGCGCCCTGATCGCGACGATGCTCTTCACGTTCGCACGCGTCTCCGCGGCGCTCGGCATGGCCGTCGGCGACTACTACCCCGAGGGGAAGCGATGGTGGCTCCGGCTTCACGAGAAGGGCGGCAAGGTTCACCAGCTGCCTGTGCACCACACCGCCGAGGAGTACCTGGATGAGTACATCGATGCCGCGGGCATCCGGGAGCAGCCGCAAACGCCGCTGTTTCAGTCCATCAACGCCGCGGGGCTCCTCACCGGACGCCCGCTGGGGCGCGGACACGCGCTCCGGATGATCAAGCGGCGTGCGCGCCGCGCGGACCTCCCCACATCAACATGCTGCCACACGTTCCGGGCCACGGGCATCACCGCCTACCTGACCAACGGTGGAACACTGGAGCGGGCGCAGGCGATCGCCGCCCACGAGTCACCCCGAACCACGAAGCTTTACGACCGCACCAGCGACGCCATCACCCTTGATGAGATTGAACGGATCCAGATCTGATCCACACGAAAAGAGTAGGGGCGGGGCTCCGTGCGAAACCCCGCCCCCTTCTACGCGGATCCCGGCCTTCACACTACTTGGACTGCGGCTTGCCAGCCGACGAAGCCGAGCCAGCCTTGGAGAGCACGCGACGAGCCATGCCGCTCTTCGGGGTCGCCGCCTTAGGAGCCGGAGACGTTGCGGTTGAATGGTGCTTTCCGTTGGTCATGCGTCTTCTCCTTCGATGAGGGACCTTGCCGAGGAGCAGCTCGCCCCCGGCGTAATACTTGCGGAGAGCGTCACGCGAGCCCGCCGCGAACACGAACGTGATGATGGCGAGCACACACTCCGGCCAGCCGACCGGTGCGGCATCCGCATGGTTCGACAACCGCCACATGGCAAACGCCAGGATCAGTGCGACCAGCGTGTTGCCGTAGAACTGGTAGTAGCGGTAGTGCTGCTCGACGAGATAGTCGTACGCGATGAGTCGGTCGGCCAGGCGTGACTCGTCCAGCGGTGGTCGATGAAGACCCGTCGCCTCGTGCAGGGTGTCGAGGAGAGCCCAGCGGAGCACGCTGGCCGTCATGCCCGCGGTGACAGAACCTACCGCCACGTACATGACCGCACCAAAGGAAGGTCCCGCCGCACCCACACCCACAAGCCAGCCCCAGACCGGCTCGGCGAGTGAAGCGATCCCGAGCAGCATCACGAAACCCGGCACGATGTACGCAATCAGCAGCCCGAACCGGCGTGCCGTCAGATGGTCCATCGCCGACCCCACCGACAAGACCACCGGGATCCATTCGCACCCGAATTCCGCTGCGACAGGTCGGCATGCCGTATCATTGCCTGATACGAAAATCGGATCAAGTACGACGAATCGAAAATCGGATCAGAGTTCATGAGAAGCCACCATGATGTCGAGTACAAGCACCTGCCCGCCATCCTGCGCGAGCTTCGCGCGTCCGCTGGACTGACGCAGCGTGCGCTATCAGCCGAGCTCGGCGAGCCCCAGTCCTGGGTCCACAACTGCGAGACCGGCGAACGCCGGGTCGATGTCGCCGAGTTCGTCGCCTGGGCCAGGGCGTGCGGTGCTTCCCCGCGAGGTGCACTGGACCGGTACCTGCGGGTGCTCGCAGCTCACGGCCGCGGGTGACGCGGCGAACACCGGCCCCACGGTCCGACGCAGCCGCAGGCACGACGCCGCGAGTCGTGCATGCCCCCGCTCCGACAGCTCACGGTTCGCGGCCCGCAGAAGGTTGAGCAGCTGACGACGGACCGGGGCGTACGGCTCGAACCGCAGCCCGGACAGCTCGGCCCGAACGCCTGAGGTGCCACGAGCCCCGGCCACGTCGAGGATCCAGGACCGCAGGCGGAGATACTCACGCCGCTCGATCCGGACATGCGGGTGCCCGTCGCGGTAGCTCACGGCGTAGCCCCCGTACTTCACGGGTGTGCGTCGCACGTCACGGATGCAGAGCTTCTCCGAGTCGAAGAACGGATGCCGGCCGTGCGTCGAGAGCAGCACGAAGAACCGGCCGTGTCGGAGGTACTGCATGTTCGCGAGCCCCGCACGCTTGCGTCGGGCACGGGACCACTTGGTGAGGTCGATGCCGTACCGCTCGATGAGCTTGGCGTCCACGGAGGATGGGTCCTTCCCGTCCGGCACGCGGCCGCAGACGTAGAACCAGTACCCCCGTCCAACGTACGACACCGCGAGCTGCTGGATGAACCCGGCGATAGACCCTGTCACGCATCGATACTCCGTCATTTGCAACCCGTTATGCACACGAGGGTGATGGGTGTGACCTAAAGACGCTGGGTGTTTGGCGGCACACCCAGCAAAGCCGTTCGCAGCGGGGCACGACAGCCCGCCGCACCTTCCGCGTGCAACCTCCTTTCACTGCTCTCCGGGGCACGGACGCTGGTTTCCCAGATCGTCCGTGCCCAATCCATGGTGGTAGCGGTGGAAGAACCTCCGAGTGCACAGCCGCGTGCTCAGGGCACACGTGTCCTGTGCATCGTCGGAACGCCGCCAAAGCGATCCCGTCCTCCCGGACAGGACCGCTCTGACCGCTCATGCTTCCACCCAAGGAGCCGGCACCAGGGCGGGAGAAGACTCCCCCGCCCCGGCTCCGGCGCGTGCATCCAGACGGGCCCTCCGGAGAGGTTCAGCCCGTCGGCCCTTTCGTCGTCCTCCGGTCATTCGACCTGTGCCCGGCACCACCCGTCAGCACATGAGGAACGGGACACGACTGCCTTGCCGTGTCACCGCCCGGCTCCCGCCGGCTTCTACTGAGGCCACACTCCCCCTCTGCGGGGTTTCAATCACCGGGGCGTCGCCGCCCCGGCACCGGAGACCATTCCGGTCCCCGCAGAGGTTCCCGCGTTCGCGGTGGACTTCGTTCGACCGATCACGCTGGTAGCCGGTGTGACCCGGCGGACCTGTCGTCGCACGTCTGACGCTTCCGCATCAGCGCAGTTGCCGTGCCCGTGGGCACGCTTTCGAGGGGCAGAAACCAGAAGCTCCCCTCTACCCGCCGACGACCGGCGTTCCCTGTTCGGCTTCGTCTTCGGTCGAACTCACCGGCAAGCCCTTGACGCCATGACGGCTCGGGCCTCTCGTGGTTGAGCTTTTCGCGTTCCGAGACTTCCTCGGATACCCGGTGCTGATCGGCACCGGCCCCGTGCGTCGCCGCACGAAGGCTCCCCACGCCGGCCAGGTTGAACGGGCCACGTCCTTGCGGACGCTCGGCCGCGGACCCCCTGGACGGGATTCCAACACCATGCAGAGTGCTGGTGTCTTCACCCGCTTTGAACCACCGCGGCTCGGCGATGTCGCCGAGTTTTCCCGCGTCGCCCGGCTTCGGCCGGTGCGAGAACCATCGGATAGAACGCACGGATTACTCACGGCCATTGGCCTGTGGATTACTCGCGCGAGCCTCCGTCGAACTGGGCGAGCCACTCTCATGGCAACCCAGCTCTACGGGCACACGGCATGCCGGATGGTCAGTCCGGCCCCATCGCCTGATTGGTGGTCAGGCTTCGGGTGCGATGCCCCGTCTGGAGCACGCCGAGCACGCGTTGTGCGTGGATCGACGACCGCAGGGCAGAGCCCTGCTCGGCCGGTTATGGTGCGTCGCGCGCCACACGTGACTTAGTGCGGCCAGAGTGCTCACTCAGATGCGACCGGTCGATCACCGGCATGAGTCTCCCATGTCGGGCCACCGTCGTCGACCGGACAAGACGTCGATCGCAGGCTCGGGTCGAGAATCCGACGGGCCTGCGAGTGCTTGTAGGTCTTTCGCGAGCGTGTTACGACAACCCCATGCAGAGCACGCATCGGTTCCAGAGACGAGCACGCGATCCTCGACACCGCCTCCAAAGGCACCCGACGCCGGCTCAATGGCTCGCGGAGGTCTTCGTGCCGTTCGTCGCATGCACAGCCTGCGGGGTCTTCATCGGACTCGACATCTCAAGGTTCGAGCACCCCGATGAAGCATCCCGGGCGCTTGATTCTGTGCTCCTGGCTAGCGTCATGGTCCTTTTCGTGGTCATCGTTGTCAGACGCGCCAGGCAGCGCAAAAAAGAAGGACGGACATGAGTCCGTCCTGTGGCGAGGCTTCTAGAACAGGAGCCAGAGTCGTGCGACCCCAATCCCTGCCACGAAGCCTGCGAGAGCAGCGATGACGTTCCGCCACGGATCGCCATAGCTTCGTCTCTCGACAAAGTGTTCGTACCTGCGCACGATCACTTGTCTGGTTTCTTCCGGCGTTTGCTTTCTCATACATCCTCCATCAACACATTGGCATTGCTGGCACATCGCTGCGACCAACAACGGACATGCTGGGAGGTGCCGGTCTGCGAGACGCACAGGTCACCACTTTGACGGGACGGGTGACGGAACGGTTCTTTCTCCTTGAGGCTGGCGGGGACGAATCCGGCAAAATCCGACGGTCGGGCTCGACACTCTCGGAACCGCTGTTAGCATATACGCGAACACGATGGAGAGGTTCTGCATGGCGAAGAAAAAGACCAACGCGGAGATCCCGATCGGAGAACGGCTCCGCACGCAGCGGATCGAGGTCGTCCGCAAGGGCCTCCGCGAGATGGCGGGCATGCTCGGCATCTCGCCCCCTCACCTGACAGACATCGAAAAAGGGAACCGGACACCCTCGGATGACCTGCTGGTCCGCATGGCGAAGTTCTACGAGTTGGACGAGGTCGAACTGCGCACGGCGTGGGCAAAGGCTGAGATGGTGGTCAACGAGATCGCCACCAAGGACTCCACGACCATCCGGCGAGTGCCCCAGTTCCTCCGAAAGGCCAGGGACCTCACCGATGAACAGTGGCAGGATGCGATTCGGCTGTTGGATGAGGTCACGAAAAAGAAGAAGTAAGCACGAGGACCCCGGCGATGTCGAGCGAGAGCACCTCCATCCTGAGACTGCGGCCTGCGGTCAGGCGCGTAGAGGCGGCCGCTTGGAAGACGCTTCAGCGGTGTCGCGAGGCACTCCGATTGACCGAGATCCCGCTGCCCATCCCAGTGGAGGAGTGGATCGAGTTTCCACTCAGGTACCGATTCGGCGTGGTGCGCCTCGCCGATGGCGTGCTCGGACAAGCGTTCATCGAGGATCGCGAGATCCAGATCAGCGACCGCATCGGTCATGAAGGCCGGTTTCGGTTCACGTGCGCGCATGAGCTGGGGCACCAGGTGCTGCACCGTCGGCGAGCGCGGGAGTTCATCGACGCCGGCGTCATGCTGTCGGAGCCCAACCGCCGTGTCGAATGGGAGGCCGACCGCTTTGCGGCCGCGTTCTTGATGCCCATCCCGCTGGTCATCGAACAACTGTTTCGACTCCGGGACGCGCTCGGCGTCCGTCGGGAGGAAATGACCGTCCTGCTCCAAGCCGGAGCCCATTCTCTGGCCCTGTGGCGAGACACGTTCGTCCCCGCCGTCGCCCGCCGGTTTGGCGTGTCGAAGGAAGTCACCGTCTATCGGTTCGGGGAGATCGAGTTCGCCGACGGCACGCCGCTCATGCCGGCCGAGCATCGCCCCGAGATCATCCGGCGAAGGGCGCCCCGCCCGCAGGGTGGCGAGCCTCATGCGAATCTGTTTTCCGAGCTGTAATCGCTCGATTTTTTTGCCAAGTGTTCCGCTGTATGCAAACGCTCGAATCGGAGAAGCCATGAACAAGCACCCAGACCATCACCAGCCAACTCACCCCGCGAGTTCAACGCCCCCGCTGTTTGCCGATGCGAGGTGCCTTCCCGACGAGCGGACGCCAACGGAGCCGACCCCGCCGGAATCCCCGCCCGCGATTCCCGACGCTCGCGGCCAGCGGCTCCTCTTCTGCCATCGGTGCGGTTCGACGTGCGATGGGATTGCACCGCGATGCCTCCGATGCGGATTCCGATTCTGTCCGACGTGCGGTGACTGAGGAGCCCGACAATGAGCACCAGCGAAAACAACCTGTTCGAGACGAACGACACCACGCTCCGTGCCAGTTCAACCGAGCGTCGCCGCAAGACAACGCGACACTCTGTTCACTTCAGTTCCGCGACCGACCTGTGGGCCACGCCGGACGATGTGTTCTGCGAGCTCCATCGCGAGTTCCAGTTCACGCTGGATGTCTGCGCGTTGGCCGAGAACGCCAAGTGCGGGGCGTTCTTCACGCCCGCGGATGATGGGCTCGCCCAAGCGTGGACCGGCACATGCTGGATGAACCCGCCGTACGGGCGCGAGATCGGCCGCTGGGTCGCCAAGGCCCGCGAGAGCGCCGAGGCCGGCGCGACGGTCGTGTGCCTCCTGCCCGCCCGCACAGACACCGCGTGGTGGCACGAGCACGTCACCCGCGCGGACGAGGTCCGATTCGTGCGCGGACGGCTGCGCTTCGGTAACGCCGGCAACGCCGCCCCGTTCCCCTCGGCGATCGTCGTGTTTAGAGCCAAGCTCAAGCGCGACACGCGTTGGACCCGGGGCGTCTTCTACCGCCGAAGCCAGGGTGCAGGGGGTGGCGGATGAGCCGCTCGGCACGCTCCGGATTCTCCTGCGTTGAGATAGACGCCATGCTCGCCGCTGCGCCCACGCGCTGCTGGCGTGCGTTCATCGCCGTCTGCTCCCGGTGCGGTTTGTCTCCGAGGGAGGCGATCTGGCTGGCATGGCAGGACATCGACTTCGACCACGCCGCGATCATGGTCGTGTCCAACACCATCTCCGCCGAGGACGGCGCGTACGAAGTGCCCCGTCCATACTGGCCATGGAGCCGGCAGCGGGTCGTGCCTCTCCAGGCGTGCGCGTCCGAGGCACTTCGATCGCTCCGCGATGGCCCGGCAACCGGTCCGCTCGTGTTCGTGCCGGACTGGCGCCTCGACGCCGTCTGGCTCCATCTCAACACGCCGCACCGCATCCGCACCGAGCAACTCGTCCCGGGGCTGCGCGATGGCTTCCGCATGGTGCAGAGCCTGGCCCGACTCGAACTCGCAAGAAGACTCGATGTGCCGCTCGCGGATATCGACTGGCCCATCCGACCGCTGGCCGCTCTGACACGGACTTGGTCGCAGCAACCACCACACATTGGTGCGGCAGGGGGAGCACAACAGAGCGGAACATCACGCAGCTCCATCCTCTCCAGCATCACGCCGCCCAGGCACGATGGCGGCTTGAAGGTTCCGCCGGTTCCCCATCACACGGACAATGACTCCGACCGAGGTGCTCCATGAAGCACTCCCCCGATGTGCATTCCCGCCAAGACGCCCGACTCACCGTGAATCGGCGAGAAGCCGCCAGAATGCTCGGCATCAGCGAGCGCCTGCTTTGGACGCTCACCAACGCGGGTGAGGTGCCGCACATCCGGCTCGGGGCGCGGGTGCTCTATCCCGTCAAAGCCCTCAACGAATGGATCGAAGAACGCACCAGCGGCGCGGACCGCTGATCGACTTGGACTCGGCGGCAGGTATGATCGCGCCGCGGATTGGAGGCCACCATGGCGACCGTTTTCAAGCGTGGAGGCAAGGGACCATGGATCATCCAGTGGTATGACCACAAGGGTGACCGTCGCGAGATGTCCAGCCGAACCACGGACAAGCGACGCGCGGAGCAACTCGCACAGAAGCTCGAATCCGACAAGCTGCTCCGCAAGACGGGCATCATCGACGCCGCCACAGATGGCTTCGTGCAGCACCGAAAGAGCCCCCTCGGCGAACACCTCACCGACTACCTCGCCGACCTGCGCCACCGCGGGTGCAATCCGCGTCACGTGCGGACCGTTGAGATCCAGCTCAACCGCATGATCGATGACATCAGTGCCAAGCACCTGACCGACCTTGAGCCCATCAAGGTCGCTCGCCATCTCCGTGCGCTCAGGTCGGTGCCCGTGAAGCAGTTGCGTGAGGAGGCGAGCGAGGAGAAGCAGCGGACGATCGGGCCCCGAACCGTGAACGCGGTCCGGTCCGCCGTCATCGCCTTCCTCAACTGGTGTGTGCGGACTGGGAGATTGCCCCACAACCCCTGCCAGCACCTGCCCAAAGTCGACGAGACCAAGGACCAGCGTGTGAAGCGCCGGGCGCTCACGACCGAGGAACTCACCCGGCTCGTGCAGACCTCGGGCCAACGCGGGCTCTTCTATCTGGTGGCCGCTATGACCGGGCTTCGGATGAAGGAGATGCGATCGATCACTTGGGGCGATGTGGACCTCCACAACGCCGCGATGCTGGTCCGCGCGAGTATCGGCAAGGCCAAGCGAGATGACTGGATCGCGCTCACAGCGGAGGTGGTGCAGGCCCTGGCAGCGGCCAAGCCCAAAGGCGCGTCGCCGACGGACACTGTCTTCCCGACGCTCCCCACAACCCGGACGTTCTCGTCGGACTTGGCCACTGCCAAGATCCCCGAGTACGACGCCGCCGGCCGGCGGGTGGACCGCCACGCCCTGCGGACGACCGCCGGGACGATGCTCGCCCGTGCGGGCGCCATGCCCCAAGAAGCTCAGCGGCAGATGCGGCACGCGGACATCAAGACCACCCTCCGCCACTACACCGACCTTCGGCTCGCCGACCAGGCACGAGCGGTCGCGAAGCTTCCGACCATCGCCCCAGTCCGGGTTGATCTGGCGGCCACGGGCACGTGCGGACCGACCCCCAGCACCCCCAGCAACCCCCAGCAGTATTCCCAGCAGTCGGTGCGCCAAACGGCACCAAACGACGCCTCGGCGTGCGATGGGATGCGAAACCCCGGCCGAGAAGCCGGAGTCGCAAAACCCTCAAAATCTGCGGGGAAAAACGCGTCTTTGCGAGACCGTGCGACGCGTTACACGAAAGCGGGCGAGGAGGATCGAACTCCCGACATTCAGCTTGGGAAGCTGACGTTCTACCGCTGAACTACGCCCGCTAGTCCCGCCGAGTCGGTGACCCGGTCGGCCCACCATGATACCAGCCCCATAGAGCCCGATCGCGGCAAGGGCGTGAATCGGGGTCTCCGGGACTCCCCTGTTCCGAGGGAGGCCCAGGACTCTTCGCCGCTACTGGCGCGACTTGATCGACGCCGATGCGGGTCTCCACCCCAACTGGGGCGTCCCAAACGCCGATATCGGCGTGTATGCCCGCAGAGTCGACGTTCGAGTTTGGTGGCAACTGCAAGGGGGCTCCGTGGAGGCCGGGTTGGTGGCGCTGGCCCATCCTCGCGTGGATCGGGGCCAGCCTGATCGCTACGACGGTGGGCGTCTGGAAGCTGCAAGTTGAGGCCATCCGGGCCGGGCAGTCAACGCGAGCGATCGCGTTCTGGTCGGATCGCATGACGGATCTGAACGAACTGGACTCCCACATCCGCTCACTGAATGCACTACCGAAGGACGCTCCTGATAGAGCATTGCTCCCGGAGGCGCAGAACCGGATCGAGAGTAGCTCCGCCTCTGCAGCCAGTACGCTCGCGACACTCGAGTCGACTCTCGCCGATGCACCCGTCTACGCGCACGAAGCCGATGACGACCAACGGAGCGAAATCCACACTGCGCTCGGATCGTGCCGATCCGGCGTTGAGAATCTCTTGGTATCCGGACGCGAGTTGCTCCGCGTGCTCGCGACTGAAAGCACCGACTCATCCCTGACGCAGATGGCCGCGTTTGATCGCAGGGCAGCCGAATGCTTCGCGGAGACACAATCGCTTCGTTCGATGTTCCTCGATCGAGTTCGGGACGGGATCGCCTTTCAGAACGAGGCCACCGGCGGCACCCGCACGATCGCGCTGGCCATGTCGGCTTCGGTAGCCCTGCTGATCGCCGCGATTAGTGCGCATGTATATCGGATGAGTCGTCTGACCCAAACGACGATGAGCGAGCGGGACGAGGCGATGCGTGAACTCCGCGCCCGCGAACGGGCGATCGACGCCGCAAGCATCGTCGCGATCACCGATCTCAAGGGCAGGATCACCTACGCCAATGACATGTTCTGCCAGCTATCGGGGTATTCGCACGAGGAACTGATCGGGGCCAACCACAGGATTCTCAACTCCGGCCTGCACGACAAGGTGTTCTTTAAGTCGATGTACGCGACGATCGCATCCGGGAATATCTGGCGCGGCGAGATCCGTAATCGGGCCAAGGACGGATCGTACTACTGGGTCGACACGATGATCGTGCCGATGCGCAACTCGAGCGGCTCGCTCGCCGGATATATGTCGCTCCGAATTGACATCACCGAAAAGCACGAGTCGAAGCGGAAACTCGAGGAAGCACGGACGCAGGCCGAGGCCGCCAGCAAGGCCAAGAGCGACTTCCTCGCGAACATGAGCCATGAAATCCGCACGCCGATCACGGCGATCCTGGGGTACGCGGACCTGCTCTGCTTCGATGACTTCATCTCGGACACCTCGCAGGCCCGAGAGGCAGCGCGGGTTATCAGTTCGAACGGCCGGCACCTCCTGGCCGTTATCAACGACATTCTGGACGTTTCGAAGGTTGAGGCCGGGCGACTCGATATCGAGCGTGTCCGGTTCTCGCCCTACAAGTTGGTCGCTGACTCGGTCGCGCTGGTCATGCCGCGCGCCACAGAACGAGGCCTGAGCATCAAGGTCGAATACATCACCTCGACGCCCGTCATGATCGAGTCCGATCCCACGCGCGTCCGCCAGGTGCTTCTGAACTTGCTGACCAATGCCCTGAAGTTCACGGAGTCCGGAGGTATCGAGGTCGTCGTCTCCTGTGACAAAGAGTCGGAGACCATGCAGATCGTCGTGAAGGACACCGGAGTCGGGATGACGCCGGAACAGCTCGAGCTCGTCAGGCGTTTCGAGCCCTTCTCGCAGGCCGATGGTTCCACAACGCGCCGATTCGGCGGCACAGGCCTGGGATTGCGCATCTCGCACTCCCTCGCGTCCATGCTCGGAGGTGGCTTGCGGGTCGACTCCGAGTACAAAGCGGGAACAAGTGTCACATTTACATTCTCGACCGGGACGCTGGCCGGCATTCAGTTCGCCGAACGGCCCGAGTCAGCATCGGACCCGGCGTGCCCGACAGCCGCTAACGCCGCGAGCGGCGAAGGGCCGGCGCTCACCGGGCGGCGTGTCCTTCTGGTCGAGGATGGCCCGGACAATCAACGACTCATCCGGTTCTATCTCGCGAAAGCGGGAGCCGAAGTGGAGATCGCAGAGAACGGACGCGTCGCGGTCGATGTGATCGCCTCGGGAGGCAACCGCTTCGACCTGATCGTCATGGACATGCAGATGCCCGAGTTGGACGGGTACGGAGCGACACGCGAACTCAGGCGGATGAGATGCGCCACCCCGATCGTGGCGCTGACAGCGCACGCGATGGATGGCGACCGCCAGAGGTGTCTCGATGCCGGGTGCGACGAGTACCTGACCAAGCCGATCGATCGCTCGCGATTGATCGAGACCTGCGCCGCGATGTGCAACGGAGCCGATATCGGGCGACTCGCGGCGTAGAACCGGCCGCGCCGACGCCGCGATTCGGGCTCAATCGCCCAAAAACCGCTGGGTCTCCGGCCTCCCCCGATTTATATTGGTGATGTGTCCGGTGTTCGGCGATTGGGTGCTTGCGACCCGAACCGGGAGTGATGATGAGGCCGTCGATTGCATCGAGAACCGTCGTTGTGCTTGCGCTCTGTCCGTGCGCTTTTGGGGGCCCGGTGTGGTGCGAGACCGGTGAGGCGGGCAAGACGACCACCACAGCAGAAGTCCCGATGGGCGCGGGCCCGCTCAGCAAAATCAAGGGGCGACTCGACGGCACGCTGCTCTCACGATCGCGCATTAATGGCGGGACCGGCACGGGAGACTTCGTCGACATCTATCGCGTCTATATCGTCAATCCGAACAACTTCAGCGCCATGACCGCTGTCCCGATGGCGGGCAGCCCGTTCGATACGCGCTTGTACCTATTCGATCACCTCGGACTCGGTCTGCTCGGCAACGACGACATCAACGGGTCACCGTTATCCGAGTTCGGGAACCAGTCCGACGACGGCACCGGCATCGTCATCACGCAGCCCGGCATCTACTACATCGCCGTCTCCGGTGGTGAGCACATGCCAATCTCGATCACGGGACAGATCTTCGGCTTTGCGAACAATCTCGAAGTGTCCGGGCCCGACGGCCCCGGCGGGGCCGACCCGCTCGTCGATTGGTTCGGACCGCCGATGATCGGCAACTATGAGATCAATCTCTCCGGGGTCGCGGTCCCGCCGTGCCCGGGCGATGTGAATCTCGACGGGCGCGTGAATGTCGACGATCTGAACATCGTGCTCGGCAACTGGTCGCAGCCCGTTCCCGCCAACGCGTTCGGGGACATCACCGGTGACGGCGTCGTCAACGTGGACGATCTCAACGAGGTCCTGGCCAACTGGGGCTCGACGCAATGCGCCGACTTCAAGGGCGGCGGGGGCTGATCACGGCTCGGGCACGCCTTCGCTCCCGCGCTCAGCGATCGCGTCCTCGCACTCTTTGAGTGTGCCACGCACGCGCTGCAGCGGAAGGGAGTCGGGCTCGGAGATCGGCTCGATGATCGCCAGCACCTCAAGGCACTCTCGGGCGGCGAGATCGAAGCGTTCCGTACGCAGATGAAGCAGCGCCAGACTGTAAAGCGTCTGGGCGTAGTCCTCGCCCGACTCGGCGCCCAGTTCACGCCAGAGCGCCAGAGACTCGTTGTACAACTGCTCGGACTCCTCGAACCGATCGAGCGCCCTGCAGTACGCGGCGAGGTGCTGCTTCCCGCGCGCGATCGCCTTATGGTCGGTCGGTCTGATTCGTTCGAACATCTCGAGCGAGGCTCTGCAGGGTTGCTCGCCCTCGGCGATACGCCCGGCATGCCAATAACCGCGGCTCAGGTCGTAGTACGCTTCGGCAACAACACGATCGGTGGACCCGGTGGAGCGCTGTGTATCGAGCGCTTTGCGGAAGTGAGTGATCGATTTCTCCGGGTCCCAGTTCAAATATGCAAGTCCTACGCCCCTGTGCAGGTCCGCGCGATCTGACGGGTAGTCTGCAAAGACGATGTCGATATCGCTCGCGTATTCATCGATGAGTTTCTCGATCGATGTGACGCGCGGGGCGAGATTCTCCCGATCGATATCTGCCAGCGCGGGGAGGAACTTGGCGTTGAACTTGGCGGACCTCTTTGCTTGATTGAGCGCGCTGGCCCCGAGTGTGATGATGGTGATGGCGCTGGCGATCACGAGCGCCGCGATCACACCCCCCACCACGACGCCGACGCGGTTGCGGCGGACGAACTTGCGCATGCGGTACGCCCGGCTCGGCGGGCGGGCCTCGATCGGCTCATCGTCAAGGAACCGACGGATATCCGAGGAAAGCGCGCCGACCGACGCGTACCGCTCGTCGCGGTCGGGTGCGAGGCAGGTCATGGCGATCCAGTCGAGGTCTCCTTCGATTCGTCGCATCAAGGATGACGCTTCCGAGCTGCGGGACGAGGCGGCTCGCTCGTTCATTCTCGCGGCGCGGACGCTCGGTCGGATGAGCGGTTCTTCGCGGAGCAGGCGGCTCATTTCGTGAAGGCCGGTGCGCGACAGACGCTCGGCGTCTATGGGACGGGAGGCGCAGAGGAGTTCGTAGAGGATGACTCCAAGCGCATAGACATCGGTGCGGGTGTCGACACTCGCGCCGGCGGTGTCCATCTGCTCGGGCGGCATGTACTCGGGCGTGCCGACGAACTGCCCGGCGAGCGTCATGGCGCTGCCGGCGACGAGCGGCTCGTTGAGCGCCTTGGCGATGCCGAAGTCGATCACCTTCACGAACGGCGAGCCGTCGCGTTCGTGCACGAGCACATTGCTCGGCTTGAGATCCCGGTGGATCACCCCCTTCTGGTGTGCGTGCTGGACAGCATCACAAACTTCAATGAACAACCTGAGCCGCGCCTCGATGCCCAGGCTGTGATGGTCACACCAGCGTGTGATCGGTTCGCCGCGGACCAGTTCCATGACGAAGTACGGCACGCCGTCGGGCGTCACACCGCCGTCGTAGACACTCGCGACGCCCGGATGGTCCATGATGGCCAGCGCCTGGCGCTCGCCTTCGAAGCGTGAGACGACAGCGCGTGAGTCCATACCGGGCTTGAGCACCTTGAGGGCCACCTCGCGCCTCATCGGGCGCTGCTGCTCGGCCAGATACACCAGCGCAAAGCCGCCCTCGCCGAGCAGCTTCGTCACTCGGTACGCGCCGATCTGCTCACCGACGCGGTGCTCGGGATCGAGGCGATCGACGCCTTCGATGGGCGGGAGCGTGACGGGCGAGTCGAGGAAGCCGTCGTCATCCTGCAATGAGGCGAGAATCTCCAGCACCTCATCGAGCGCCCGCTGATCGTTGGCGCAGCGCGACTCGACGAACGCATGACGCTCGCCCGGCTCGAGCCCCAACGCGTGTGCGCAGACCTCATCGATGAGTTGCCTCTGGGCGTCGGTCAGTGGCGGACGGGGGGCGCTCATTGGGAGTCGCCGGCGAGTTCCTTGCGGAGCCAGGCGCGCGCGAGCTGCCAGTCGGCCGACACCGTGGACTCAGCCATATTGAGCAACTCCGCCGTCTGCGCGATGCTGCGCCCAGCAAAGTAGCGATGCATGACAACCTCGAACCAGCGAGGATTGAACGACTCCAGGCGCGAGAGCGCCTCATCCAGGTCCAGAAACCCCGACGGTGTCATCAGCTCATCAGCGCCGCTGTCGAGATGCTCGTTGATCTGCGCCGGCTTCTGACCGCCGCCGCGCTTCTGCGCAGCCTGTGAGCGCCAGTAGTCGCGGCAGATAGTGCGCATCGCCAGCGCGACGGTGCGGAAGAATGTGGCCCGGCTCTCGGGAATGTCCCTGGGCGGCGGCGGGAACCGGCGCTCGAACTCGACAAACAACTCGTTGACAATCACGGTGGGTTGGAGCGTGTCGCCCGCGCGGCCGGCGCGGGGCGTCCTCCGGGCGATGCCGCGCAACTCCGAGTAGATGCGCTCGTAGAGACGCTCCCGCGCCGCGGGGTCGCCCCCCCGAGCGTCGCCGATCATCCGAGTGAGATCGTCCGGCCGCGGGTCCACGTCCGCAGTATAGGTCCGTCGCGTGCTACCCAAACAACGCGCTATCACACTTCACCTGGGCCCGCCGCATCATTTTCTTGCCTTTCGTCGGGGAGATACGGGTCGCCTTTCCAGAGGGTCAGGTGTCGGCGGGAGGGCCGGCACACTCATGAAACCCATTCCACTGGAGGCAACAATGAATACCCGCAAGAACAGCAACGAGAGCGTCACCCGCCTGATCCGCCTGGCCGGTGCCGCCATGGTCTATTCCGCGGCATCGACCGCGAACGCGCAGGCCGGCGCCTGCTCCGATTGCTTCGATGTGCAGTTCTCCATCGACATCGGCTCCGATCGCGAACTGAGCGATCCGTTCACCCCGGGCAACAACCTGATGGACCCGGGCGACGTGTATTCATGGTTCCGCCCCCTCATGGCAAGCCCGCAGGACGGCTCCGTGCTCGACGACATGATGATCTTCGCGGGCTTTGATCCGGCTCCCGATGACGATATCGCGGGCTCGATCGCCCCCATCTGCCTGGGCGGCCCGATTCAGCAGTTCGCGTTCGAGTTCTTCGACCTCGACGGCGTGGACCGCATCTCGGTCGATCTTCGCCTGCTGATCAATCCCGACGGCCCGAACGGCATGCCGATCCCGCAGTTCGGCGCCCCGTGCATCTATGACCTGAAGCACCTCATCATCTCATTCGATGACGATCGTGCCCTCAACTGGCTCAACTGCGATGTGCCGGTCAACTCGTTCAGCCCGATGGGGGCGTTGTACGGCATGGCCGCCACCGACGACGAAGTCATCGCGATCGATATCGATCCATTCTTCGGAGCGGTATTGAGCTTCACCCCTTGGCTCGACGAGCGCGATCTGAATGTCAATCTGTCGGCGACTCCCGGCTTCAACACGCAGGAGTTCGATGATGACACCGACGCACTTGATATCAACATCCGATCCGCCGACGGCATCGACGAGTGCAGGGAGTCCTATTTCTCGGCTGACCACGAAGCCCACCACCTCGACGCGTTCGGTGTCCCGCTCGACCCGGGCTCCATCTACTACGCCGTCCCCGGATTCGGGCCCGTCAAAGTTGTGGACGACATGATCCACCTCGGCATCCCCGAGTCTGCGGATGTCGACGCGTTCGAGTTCGTCTGGGCGCCGGGCATCAATGTCGGCGGGCCCGGCCCCTACCTCGCTGTTGTCTTCTCCGTTGATGACGACGACCCCGCCACACCCGGCGATGAGTCGGGCGGTCTCAGCCCCGGCCAGTTGTACCTCTCTTACTTCGGCGGCTTCTCGATCCCGCTGCTCATCAACCCGCTGCCCGACGATGTCGACGCGATCGCCGCCTACTGCGGCAATCCGTCCGACCCCGCGGTGTTCGCGCCCATCAAGTGCGACGCGGACACCAACGGCGACGGCATCGTGAACATCAACGACCTCAACATCATCCTCTCGCAATGGGGGACCTCGGGCCCCGAAGGCGACCTCAATGACGACGGCATTGTCGATGTGAACGACCTGAATCTCGTGCTGGCGAGCTGGGGCCAGAACTGCAGGTGCTGAAATCCGCCTCCGCCCCTTCCCTTCTGCGGCAACCAACGGGCGCCCGATCGGACAACTCCGGTCGGGCGTTCTTCTTGGATCCGGTTGCCATGCGCTATCCGAAGTGGTTGCAGTTCGTGCAGACCGTGACACCTCGGCGCATGGGCAGATTCATCCGCAGGGCACGACGACTCGGCTCGTTATAAATGTCGAGCAGGTGCTGATCCGCGACATGACCCCAGGATCGGTCGCCCTCGTGATCGAGCGTGCACCAAGCGACCTTGCCGGATGAGAGGATCGGCATGTGGAACCATTGCCAGCACCCGGTATAAGGCACCGGCCCGACAGTGGGCGTCTCGACGCTCCCGAGCCAGTTGTATCGATTCGTCACACGGTGCTGGAATCTCGGCCAGCGATCACGAGTCCAGTCGAGGAACTCGCGATCGGCATCGGTGGCGTCACCGACGCGCGTCACCAGCGGTGTGAAGCACACTTGGCTCGCCTCGACCATCGCGTGTAGCGCGTCGATATTCGCGACAGTCTGGTCGTAGCGCAGCCCCATGACATGCTCGTACACTTCCTTCCGGTGGTCGTTGAAACTCAAGACGAACTGCGTAACCCGGCGCAGATCGCAGAGCTTGTCGAGCACCGAACCGACCAAAGGGGACGCATTGGTGAAGAACCACAGACTTACCTGCGGGAATCTGTGCTCGAGTTCGAGCGCCAGCCCTGGCACGCGCTTGTCGGCGAAGGGCTCGTTCATCCGCGCCAGATTGACTTCGAGGGGGAGGTCCTTCGGCATGTCGTCGATGTCGTCGAGCACCTTCGCGAGGAGTTCGTCGGGCATCCGCTCGCCCTTGCGCCGCATGGACGGGTACGGGCAGAAATCACATGAGGCATTGCACAACGCGCGTGACTCGAGTCCGATGTGCAAGGGATAATCGATGTATCGGCTCTGGGACAGCCACTCGGCGTGGGCGGCGTAGGTGCGTTCCTTCTCGTCGGGCACATGGCCCGGGGAAGCAACGCTCCCGTCGATTGTCAGGTGCGCGGGTGTGTCCCGTGCGGGGGCGTGTGGCATACTGACACTATCGACGCGGAGGTCGGATCGTATTCAATGAAGCCGGGAAGCCAGCCGGTCAGGGCGAGATGTGGAAGGGGAACACAAACGGCGTGATCGCAACCGTAGTGACGCCCATCAGCAGATTCATCGGGACGCCGATGCGCAGGAAGTCTTTGAGTGTGTACCCGCCGGGGCCGTAGACCATGAGATTGGTCTGGTACCCGAGCGGCGTTGCGAAGCTGGCCGACCCGGCCATCATGATCGCGATGACGAACGGCATGAAGTTCACATCGAGCCCCTGCGCGGTCTCCATCGCAATGGGGAATGTCAGCGCCACGGCGGCATTGTTCGTGATCACCTCGGTCATCAGCATCGTGACGAAGTAGATCGCGATGAGCGCGAGCCACGGGTTGTCACGCGCGATACCCAGAACCGCCCCGGCCATACCGGCCGCCGCGCCGGAACTCTCCATCGCGGCGCCCAGCCCGAGCGCAGCACCGATGACGATGAGCACCGACCAATCGATCCCCTGACGTGCCTCGGAAACGGTGCAGCAGCGCGTGATCACCATCGCGCCCGCGGCCAGAAGTGCGGCGGCGAGCATGTCGTACACGCCGATCGTTGCCAGCGCGACCATCGCGATGAGGATGAACACCGCCAGCGGCGCCTTGGCGTGACGCCGGGGCGTCGAGTCCTCCAGGGCGCTGACGAGCAGGAAGTCACGCGAGTTGCGCGTCCGCTCGCCGAAGCCCGGCTCGGCCTCGACGAGCAGCACATCGCCCGGCTCGAGTTCGATGTCGCCCAACTTGCCCCGGACGCGTTCGCCGTTGCGCGCCACGGCGATCACCGCGCCGTCGTACACATTGCGGAACCGGCCCTGACGGATCGTCTTGCCCACAAGGGCGCACGAAGGCGAGACCACGGCCTCGAACAGACGCCTCCGGTAGCGCGGGGAGTCCAGCTTGAACACCTGATTCGTCGCGGGAACGAGGCCACGGAGGTTGGCGACGTCGCGTATCGACTCCACGACGCCCGCGAAGAGCAGCCGGTCCTCGGCGCGCAGCACCTGATCTGGACCGATCGCGGAGAGGACCTCGCCCTCGCGGTCAATCTCAACAAGGAAGCAACCCGGCAGATTGCGAAGCCCCGCCTGCTCGACGGTCTTTCCGGCGAGCGGGCTGCCCGCGGGGACCATAAGTTCGAGCGTGTACTCCTTGGGGTCGGCCATCACATTGCTGGCCGACTTGCGATCGGGCAGGAGTTTGGGCGCCACGAAGATCAGGAAGAACATGCCCACGATCGCGCAAGGGAGCCCGACCCATGTGATGGTGAACATCCCGAGCTTCCCGTCGATCGATCCCGGATTGGCCAGGACAAGGCCCGCGACAACGAGGTTGGTGCTGGTCCCGATGAGCGAGCAGGTGCCGCCGATGATTGCCGAATACGAAAGCGGGATCATGAGTTTGGAGGGCGAGACTTTGAGTTTCTTCGCCCAGTCCGAGATCGCGGGAATCATCATCGCCACGACGGGCGTGTTATTCAGGAAGACGCTCATCCCCCAGACGGGAAACACCACACGCACCAGCGCACGCCGCAGCCCCTTGGGGCGACCCAGCAAACTCCCGGCGATCCAGTCCACGCCCCCTGTCTCGCGAAGCCCCGCGACAACGACGAACAGCACCCCCACCGTCAACATTCCCGTGTTGCTGAAGCCGGCGAAGGCGTCGCGGAGGTTGACCACGCCCATCTTCCACCCGGCATCGGTCGGGACGGGGATCACCACCAGCGCTGTCAGCGCCGCGGCCATGATTGCGTCGGGCGCTATCCGCGAGAACGCGAGCAGGGCGAGCACCCCGACGATCAGCGCGATGACGATCCATGCTTCGATGCCCAAGACCGATTCTCCGCTCGGAGAGGAAGGGGCGAGCCGTCCGGCCGCCCGCTCCATCCGCCCAGCCAACGAATCGCGCCGCAGAGCGGGACGCGTTTGCCCAGATCATCGCATATCGAGCCGATCAGCGCGAACCGTCCATGATTGGGTGCGTTCGGAACGCATCTTGAGTCGGAAGTGGAGCGGACCGGGATCGAACCGGCAACCCCTAGCTTGCAAAGCTAGTGCTCTCCCAATTGAGCTACCGCCCCAGCGGTGGCCCAACTATACCCCGACGACCACCCCGGTACGATTCGAGCATGCCCGCAGACCCGCCAGCCGACCACCCCGAGTTCCCTTCGCCGTTCATTCTGGGCGTCGCGGGCGCTATCGGCGCGGGTAAGTCCGCCGTCGCTCATTCGTTCGCGGCTCTGGGGTGTGTCGTGGTGGATTTCGACGCCGAGGCCAAGGCCGCGCTCGATCGCAAGGATGTCCGCCGACGTCTCATCGAATGGTGGGGTATCGATATGATCGCTCCGACCGGGCTCGTGGAGCGGGCCGAGGTGGCGAGGGTGATTTTCGCCAACGACGCCGCCCGGTTGCGCCTCGAGCGCCTCGTGCATCCGCTCATTTGGCGGAGTCGGAACGAAGCACGCGCAGCAGCGAGGGGGGCGGGCGCCCCCGGCATCATTTTGGACGCCCCCCTTCTATTTGAGACGGGTCTCGCCGACTCCTGCGACGCCGTGGTCTTCGTCGATGCCCCGGAGGTGCTCCGTCTGGAGCGTCTCGCGGCCCGTGGATGGAGCCGGGTAGAACTCGCCCGGCGAGAGCGGGCCCAGATGCCGATCGACGAAAAACGCCGTCTGGCCCGGTTCGAGATCATAAATGACGGGTCAATGGACAACTTGCGGGGACAGGTGGGCACCCTGTTTGCTATACTGTGTGGGCACGCGAAACCGGGTGCAGGGCGGTAGGGGCCCCCTGTTCGGACCCAGGATGACCCGCGAGCCGCTCCCCCTCACTTCACGATGCCGCCCGACACGGGCATGGGATGCGGCGATCATCCGCAAGCGCGATGGCGAGTGTTCCCCTTTCCTGCATCCACACGAGAGCGCACTTCCTTCATTCATCCAGAACGGATCGATCCCGGGCGGACGGGCACAACGCCTGTTCGGGTGCGGGACAAACCAATCAGAGAGTCAACATGGCCAAGTCAACGACAGCCGAACCCGAGCCCGCTTCCGAGAAGTCCTCACCCCGCCGCGGGCGCCGACCCGCTTCCGAGCAGGAAGGTGGGGGCGGGAGCGGCGGCGGAGGAGGTGAGTCGGGCGAGCAGCAGCGCCGACCCCAGCAACAGGAGTCGTCATCCCAGCAGCGCCGCGAGGAGGGCTCCTCGCAACACCGCCAGAGCTCCGGGAACGGCGGCCAAAGCGGTGAGCGCCGCAGCGGCTCTCACGATGGCGGGGGAGGCGGGGGCGGAAGCCACTATCAGGGGCAGGGTGGAGACCCCTACGGCAACAAACGCCGCAAGAAGAAAAAGAAGAAGCGTCGCCCAGGTCAGGGCGGCCCCGGCGGGGGCGGTGGCGGCGGCCACTATCACGGACGCTCCGGCATTCCCGCCGGCGTGTTGCCCAACGATGACGACCTTCAGCGAGAGGCCGCCGAGCTCGAGCAGTTCGCGACCTCGAAGGAGTACAAGGACGCCGCCAAGAAAGCGTTGCACATCGCCGACCTCCAAAAGATGAACATCGGCGACCTCCACAAGTTCGCCAACAAGGAAGGGCTCGAGGACTTCCACCAACTCCCGCGCCAGGAACTGATTTTCGAGATCCTCAAGAAGCGCGCCGCCGAGAACCCCGTCATGTTCGGGCAGGGCACGCTCGAGATCATGCCGGAGGGCTTCGGCTTCCTGCGTTCGCCGGAGCAGTCGTACATCGCATCGCCCGACGACATCTATGTCGCTCCAGCGCAGATCCGCTCGATGGGACTCCGCAAAGGCATGATCATCGAGGGCGCGATCCGTCCGCCTCGCGAGGGCGAACGCTTCTTCGCGCTGCTGCGAATTGACCGGGTCAATTACCAGGACCCCAAGGCCCTGCGGACGCTCCCGATCTTCGAGGACCTCACGCCGCTCCACCCGTTCCAGCGCTTCGTCCTCGAGACCGAGCCGGACGTCCTCGAAACGCGAATCATCGACCTCGTCACGCCCATCGGGCGCGGGCAGCGCGGCCTGATCGTGGCGCCACCCCGCACCGGCAAGACTGTCATCCTCCAGAAGATCACGCAGGCGATCTCGACCAACTTCCCCGAGGTCAAGATCATTGTGCTCCTCATCGACGAACGCCCCGAAGAAGTCACGGACTTCCGGCGCAACACCAATGATGATGTCGAGGTCATCGCTTCGACCTTCGACGAGGACTCCTCGCGCCATGTCGTGGTCGCCGAGATGGTCATGGAGAAGGCACGCCGCTACGTCGAGTTCGGCGAACATGTCGTCATCCTGCTCGACTCGATCACCCGGCTCGCTCGCGCCTACAACGCCGCCCAGCCCCATTCGGGCAAGATCATGTCGGGCGGTATCGACTCCAACGCGCTGACCCGACCCAAGAAGTTCTTCGGCTCCGCCCGGGCCATCGAGGACGGCGGCTCGCTCACCATCCTCGGAACCGCGCTCGTTGATACAGGTTCGAAGGCCGACGAGGTGATCTTCGAAGAGTTCAAGGGCACCGGCAACGCCGAACTGCACCTCGACCGCAAACTCGTGGACAAACGCGTCTGGCCCGCGATCGATGTGTCGGCCTCGGGCACGCGCCGCGAGGAACTGCTGCTCGATCCCAAGGAACTCGAACTCACTTATCGCCTGCGCAAAGTCCTCGCCGACATGAACGTTGTGGAGGCGATGGAACTGGTCAAGTCGCGCCTGAAGAAGACGAAGTCCAACGCCGAGTTCCTGATGACGATGAATCTCGGCTGATTCCGACGAGGCCCGCCGATCATGACGGACCCGCTTCTGGCGATCGTGCTGATTATCGCGCTGGGTGTCGCGTCGCAGTGGCTGGCGCGCCGGCTGCAAGTGCCCTCGATCCTTATCCTGCTCGGCTCCGGATTCCTCGTGGGCCCCGTGGCGCACGCCGTTCTGCCCGACGGCCCGTTCCTCGCACCCAACGACCTCTTCGGCGACCTGCTCCTCCCGATTGTCTCCCTCAGCGTCGGCCTGATCCTCTACGAAGGCGGGCTCACACTGAGGTTTTCGGAGATCAAGAAAACCGGCGGCTCGGTCTACGCGCTCGTCACGGTCGGCATGGTCATCACATGGCTGATCGCTGCGGGTGCGGCCCATGTCATCGTCGGCCTCGAGACGAAGATCGCGTTGCTGCTCGGCGCGATCGTCGTCGTGTCCGGACCGACGGTCGTCGGCCCCATGCTGCGCCAGCTCCGCCCGACAGGCCCGACGGGTGCCATCCTCAAGTGGGAAGGAATCCTGATCGACCCGATCGGCGTGCTGCTCGCGGTGCTCGTGTTCGAGGTGCTCCTTGTGCACGAGGGCGGAGGGCTTGTATCCGCGGCCATCCTGCTCGCCGTGAAGACGACCCTCGTCGGCGTCGCGCTCGGCCTCGCCGGCGGCATTGTCCTCACCGAACTCCTGCGCCGATTCCTCATCCCCGATGATCTGCACAACCCGGTCTCGATCATGCTCGTGCTGGCCGCGTACGGCATCTCCGATGCGATCGCCCACGAGTCCGGCCTGTTCGCCGCGACCGTGATGGGTATCTACCTCGCCAACCAGAAGCGCGCCGAGGTCGAGCACATCGTCGAGTTCAAGGAGAACATCCGCGCCCTCCTGCTGGGCGTGCTCTTTATCGTTCTCGCGGCCCGCCTGGAACTGTCCAGCTTCAAAGAGATCGGATGGACAGCCCTCGCATTCGTCGCGGTGCTCATTCTCTTGGCACGACCGCTCAGCGTGTTCATTTCAACAGGGTTCTCGAAGAAGCTCTCGCTCAACGACAAACTCCTGCTCTCGTGGTTCATGCCCCGCGGAATTGTCGCCGCCGCCCTCTCGTCAGTCTTTGCCCTGCGCCTGGCGGAACAAGAACACCCGCACCCGCAGGCGGCGCAGCTCCTGCCCCTCGTGTTCGCGGTGATCGTCGTCTCGATTCTTGTGTACGGCCTTACGGTCCCCGTCGTCGCACGCCGATTGGGGCTCGCCAATCCCAATCCGCAGGGCGTTGTCTTCATCGGTGCCCGCCCATGGACGCGCCAACTGGCTTCGCTCCTCCAGGAACGCGGTTTCCGCGTGCGACTTCTCGATACCAATCGCTCAAATGTCGCCGACGCGCGCCTCGCGGGCCTGCCGGCGACCACGGCTAATGTGCTCGACGAGGACCTCATCGAACACCTCGACCTCGGGGGCATGGGTCGGTTGCTCGCCCTGACCCCGAACGAACTCGCGAACAGAGCCGCGGCCCGCCGCTTCGCCCCGATCTTCGGACGCGCCAACGTATTTGTGCTCTCACCGGAGTCCCGGAAGGGTGTATCGAGCGAGTCGGCCAACGCGATCGGACGCACGCTCTTCGCACCGGGCATTTCCGCCGCCGAGATCGAACGGCGCACCGGCTTCGAAGCGAAGTTCAAGGCGACCCGCCTCTCCGATGAGTTCACGTGGCAGTCGTTCCGGGACCGGTACGGCACAGACGCGGTGCCGGTCATGATCATCACCGCCGACAACTCGCTGCGCATCATCGCGGCCGACGAGAAGCCCGATCCGAAACCCGGCCAGACAATCATCGCGCTAGTGCACGATGAGAGCGCCGCGACCGAACAGTCGCGCAAGGGACCGACGACGATTCGCTGACGCGATCAGCCGATCAGCTTCTTGATCTCCGGCACATTGGCCAGCACCTTGTCGAGCAGGCCCTTGCCGGCCTTGCCCTCCACAAAGCCGAGGAACATCGACGCAAACTTGCCGAGCTTGTCCGTGCTGAGGCCCGACTGCTCGAGAAGCGACGCGATGGAGAGCGCCGACCCGGCCTTGCCCCCAAGCATCCCGCCGAGCGATCCGAGCATCCCCCCGCTCCCGCCGCCCGCATCCTTCATGACCTCCTGGGCTCCCGGCAGCTTGCCGAGCAGCTCCTGAAAGTCACCCTTGGGCGCGTTGTCCTTGATCATGTTCAGAAGGCCGCCGGTCGCCTTCTTCGCGCCCGACTCCTTCATGCCCAGTTGCTCCACCGCCATCTGGATGAACTCTTGCATCATCGACTCCTCTCGTGCCCCCCGGATCTGTCAAACCAGCACGTTACCACGCTGGGCGCGACGCTCCGTCGGCACCGACCCAGAACGGCACCCACACGAAGGAACAGTGCCGCACATCGATCCCGGTCTTGCGCGCCGGCACCTCGACACGCTCGATATGACCGGACAGATCCGCGAGGTGCTGCTCCGCTTCCTTGAGTTCGCGCTCGAACTGCGCATTGAGCTCGTCGATCTGCTGCTGCACCGCCTCGACACTCTCCTCGGCCCGTTTCACGTCGCCCGCCTCGCGCGCGCTCCGGCTCACGCCCCTGGCAGCGGTCCCCGCACGCCCGAAGTTGCCCGACGACGCCTTCTTCTTGCTCGCAAATACACTGACAATCGCAAGCAGGAACGAAACGAACGCGTTGCGCTTGGCGTCGCGCGCCTGCGCCTTCTGCACCTCGACTCGCTGCTCGGCCTTGCGCAGCCGTTCCTCGAGCATGGCCAGCTTCGGCGCAAACTTCCGCCGCGTATCCTCGACCATCTGATCGCGACGCTCACGCGAGACGATCTGCATCCGCAGCACGAACTCCCGGTCGCTCTCGCCCGCCCGGGAATGCTCGTCGAGCGCCTCACAACGCCACACGGTCAGACGCTCGTCCTGATAGACCGCGCTCTTGAAGTCCCGCTCCCATTCCTTGTAAGGCGTCTTGAGCGTCGCATCCCGTGGCACATCGCCGAATGCGGCTCCTCTCTCGCCCGATCGATCAAGATCCTCCGCGCGGAACACCGACGCCTGCGCACGCTCCCAATCAACTGTGACAGGCCCCTCGTGCATCATCGCCAGCCGGATGAACTGGCGCTCCTCGTCAAGACCGAGCTTCGTATCGGTGAATCGCGCCGACGCCGACGCCAGAATGCCCGCGTCGTACCGGAGCGACTCACCCGCACCCCCCCGCTCACGCACCGGGATGAAGTACGGCATGAGCCAGTCGGGGAGAATGGGCGCCGACGCAGCCGCCGATGTCGCCGGGGTCGGCGCCCGGACCGGCACCGGAGGCGCAGTCTCCCGCTCGTCCCGCGGCTTGTTGACTCTCATCGCGTCTTGCGCCTTTCGCGCCGCCATGAGCGATCGGATCTGCTCGCGCGTCAGCGGGCCACGCAGGTAACTCATCACCCAGCGCGTATGCATCACGATCGGCGCGGCCTCGTGCACATTGTGCAGCAGGAAAACGCGGCTGGAGAGACGCGATAGCGTCCGGTCCATCTCGGCGCGCGAGAACGAGCCCGTCGCGGCGCCCTCCAGCCCGTCCAGCACACGCTCCTTATCGCGCTCGGTCTGCAAGCGCCCGATGAACCATGTCCCCGCGTTCGATAGCCCTTTGTAGTCCAGGTCCACCGGGTTCTGCGTCGCGAGCACAACGCCCACGCCGAACGCACGCGCCTGTTTCATCAGTGTCAGCAGCGGCCCCTTGCTCGGCACGTTCAATACCGGCGGGCAGTACCCCGCGATCTCATCCATATAGATCAGCGCCCGCAGACTCGTTGTGCCGGGCTGCGAGCGCACCCACCCCACCACGCGGTTGAGCAGCGTGCTCACGAAGAACATGCGCTCGGCATCCGATAGGTGGGCGATCGACAGGATGCTCACGCGCGGCTTGCCCTCCCGCGTGTACATCAGGTTCTGAATGTCTAGCGCCTCTCCCTCGGTCCATGAAGAGAAACTCGGCGACGCCACGACGCCATTGAGTTTCATCGCCAGCGCAAAGCGATCCTTCGACGGGAAGAACGTATCGATATCCATCACGCCGACGCGCTGCACCGGCGGCGTCTGCACACGCGCGATGAGCGTCGCCAGATCCACGCTCTCGCCCTTGGCCCAGGCGTCGCCAAGAATCGTCGAGATCAGGATGTGCTCGCGGCTCTGCACCGGGTCCGCGTCGATCCCCACCAAGCCGAGCACACTCGTCGCCGTGCTCGAAACGCGCTCGCGGAACAGGTCCGCATCTCCAACGATCTCCGGCTCGGGCGCATCAAAGGACCGCAGAATCGACAGCCCGAGCCCCGCGCTGGAGCCGGGCGTGTACACCGCGAAATCCGCCGACTCCTTCAAGCGCCCGATGCGCTCGCCGTCCTGCCCCCAATCGCCCAACCCCCGCCTCCATAACTCCGCCTGCTTCTGCGCGAACTCTTGCACCGACACGCCCTTCTTGCGCGCATCGTCCGCGTTCACCCACGGCTCGAAGTCCTCCGCCCGCAACTCCGGAAATGTCAGCAGCAGATTCGACAGGTCGCCCTTGGGGTCGATGACCAGCGCCGGAATGCCGTCCAGCGCCGCCTCCTCGAGCAGCCCGATGCACAAGCCCGTCTTGCCGGACCCGGTCATCCCCACACACAGCGCGTGCGTCGTCAGGTCCTTCGAGTCGTAGTGCACCATGTCGTCGGTGACGGCGCCCGAGTCGAGGTCGTAACGTTTGCCGAGGTAGAACCGCCCGAGCCGCTCGTAATCCTGTGTATCCATGGCCCGAACAGAGTAGCGACCGGGGCCGCAACTTCGACTCCGCTATCCTCACGGTTATGGGCAATGCAAAGAAGAAGTCGGGTGCCGCGGCGACCGTCCTCACCATCATCGTCGCGATCGTGCTGGTCGTTCTGCAGCAGAAGCAGCACATCACCAACAACGCCCAATCGCCGCCCGCCGGCGGCTCGGGTGCTTCCGCCCCAGCCGGCGCCCCAACCGCGGGTAGCGACACGGGCGCGCGCGCCGTGATCCAGGCGTATGAGGCCGAACAATCGGATGTCCTGGTCGAGTTCGATGCCGTCGTCACCAAACTCCTCTCCGACGACAAGGAAGGCGATGCGCATCAGCGGTTCATCGTCCGCCTACCCGCCGAAGCCGGGTTCGACCGCACGCTCCTCATCTCGCACAACATCGATCTCGCCCCACGCGTGCCCGTCCGCGAGGGCGACTCTGTCCGCATCAGGGGTGAATACGAGTGGTCCCAGCAGGGCGGCGTGATCCACTGGACCCACCACAACCCCAACCGAAACCCCCGACATCCCGGCGGATGGATCGAGCACAACGGCACCCGTTACGAGTGACCCACCCCAACATCCCGCGCCCGGCGCTGCAACTCCCCGCCTCGGCCCGCCAATAATCCCGTGTCACACGCCGCGCGGCAGCGTCACGAGTTCCCCGACGCGCCCCGCCACCACAGGAGATCGCCACCATGCGCCCACGCGCTCGTTTCGTTTGCCTCACCGTCGGCCTGACTTCGCTCGCGTTCCTCAGCGCATGCCGATCCAATCCGCCACGCGTCGAGAACCGTGGCGCCACCACGACAGCGCCCCTCGACAAGCGTCTCCCCTCCGAACGCGGCCTCGCCTCCAAGGATCTCGTCACCGCGACCGATGAGATGATCGAGTCCATCGCCAATCACCCCGAGTTCATCAACGCGCCATACCGCCTGCAGATTGTCATGGACCAGGTGGTCAACCGCACGACGATGCCGGCACGCGACTTCGATATCTACCTCGCCAGAATCCGGGCGCGCCTCAATGAGTCCGGCGCACGCTACAACCTGGGCTTCGTCCTGCCCAAGGCCGACATCGAGCACCTGCGACGCAAGGAAGGCCTCGATCCCGCCGGATCCTCCGACTTCGCCTCCAAGGCGGACTATGTCCTCCGCGGCGTGTTCTACGACGCGCCCTCCGGTGGCACGAACACCTACCTCCTCACGTTCCAGATCGTCGATCTGCACGACGCCCAAATCACGTGGGAGGGTTCGTACGAGGTGAAGTTTGCGGGGTAAGACGATCAGCGCGCTCGGCGGCATCGCCATCCTCTTCGTCGCCGGTTGTTCGTCGCCGCGTGTGAACACGACCATGCTCGCATGGTCCGACATCGCGCGAATGACAGACCTGATGGCAGAGGATCTGTCCAACAGCCCCCGGATCGTCCATCGCGATGCCTCATCGCCGCGCTGGGTCTGGTCGATGGACCGCGTGCGGAATCTCTCCGAGCATCCAATGTCCGACGCCGAGAAATGGGGCGCGATGGCGCGATTCCGCACTCTCCTCACGGAGAGCCGATTCGGCCGAGATCGCCACATCGCCTTTATCCTCCCGCCGAGCGAGTGGCAGCGGTACGCATCGGACATGTTCGATCCCGACGCGGCGCGCCTCGGGCCGACGCACGCCCTCCGCGCCGACTTCCGCTCCGATACCGCATCCTCGATGCGTGCCCGCTCCGACGCTTATCTCTGCGCCTTCCAGCTCGTTGACCTCGCCGACGGCGAGATTCTCTGGGAGTCGGCCTACGAAACGAAGTTCTCCGTCACGCGCTCGGACCTTGATTGACTTCCCATGCGCCCCGGACGTCTCATCACGACTCCTATCCTGGCAGCGTGCCTGGCGAGCGCCGCGGGATGCATCACGACGCGCGATCACTCGGCGTCCGCATCACGACTCTTCGCCGAATACCGCTTCCCACGCACGCGCGAAGCGCTGCGAGAGAGCGCATACCGACAACCGCTCCACGAGAACTCCCTGCTCGCGCTCTCACAACTCGGCATGGCCGCACTCGCCGACGGCGATATCGAAGAGGCCACGCGGACGCTGCGCGAGTCGTATGAACTCATCGAGTCGGCGCAGATCAACGACCCGGCCCGCAGCGCCGCCTCGGCCCTGCTCTCGGACAAGAACCGCGTCTGGAAGGGCGAACCGGGCGAGCAGGCGATGACGATGTACGCGTTCGGCGTGGCCTCGGCGCTCGTCGGCAACTGGGAAGACGCGCGAGTCGGCGCCCGCGCCGCCACGCGCCGCCTCCGCGACTACACGGGCACGGAACCCGACAACCGGTACGACACCGAGTTCTCGGCCGCCTATCTCCTCGAAGCGGTCGCCGACGCCGTCATCGGCAAGGAGAGCACCGCCCGTGACCTGGCGGTCGCCGCCGACCCGCGCGCCGCCGCCGTCATCAGCGCGATCGAAAGCGAGTCGTTCAACACGATCGTCATCGTGGACGCGGGGCTCGGCCCGCGCAAGGGCGCGTACGGCTCGAATCTCGAGGAGACAGGATGGCGCGCCCGCCAACCCGCGCCGGACGCACCGCTCGTGATGTGGTTCGACGGGCAGCCAGTCGGCGCATCGGGCCCGGCCCTCGATGTCAACGCGCTGGTCGCCAACCATCGCAACGACCCCCTCGCCGAGGAACGCCGCGCACGCGGCGCGCTGGGCGATGCGGCGGTCGTTGGCGGCGCGGTGGTCATCGGCTCACGCCAGGACTCGAGCACCAACGCCCTCGTCGGACTGGGCGTGATCGCGGCCGGGTTGCTCGCCAAGGCGGGTGCCGAGGCCGATACTCGATTCAACGCGCTCCTCCCGGCATCATCATCAATTGCTGTGCTCTCGTTGCCCCCGTACCGCGCCCCGCTCGTGGTGGAGCTCGCCGGCTTCCCGGGATCTCGTGTCGTCTTGCCGGACTTCACCCCCGGCGCGCCCGACAATCCCTCGGTCGTCTATCTCCGCTTGCCCGACATCCACAACACGCCGGACTTCCTGCGCTCCGAATACCTCGCGCACCCGAACAACGCATTGCCGCCGAGAGTTGGCGACTTCCCGTGGATTCTCGGCGGCAACTGCGTCGCCACGCCCACGCAGCAGACGCTCGACATCTATCAAGCCGGCGGATACCTCAGCGGCCTCTCCGTTGAAGACCTGCGTCGGTTGTACGCGCTCGAGGGAATCGTCATCGGCGCGGGCCCGCGAGATGAGTCGCAGCGCGCCGACCCCGATCTCTACCGCCACATCCTCGAGGGCGGGCACGCCCTGTTCACACCAGCGCCGGGAACGCTCGCCTACAAGCGCATCATGTGCACGCGGCACGCGCCCTACACGCCCCGTTCGCCCGAAGCGGCGCGCCTGTACCAGCAGTACACACAATCCTCGGCCTCATCGCCGATCACCGGAGAAAAACCATGAACCGCCATTCACTGATCGCCTCGTCGCTCTTGGCGTGCGCATCGCTCGCGCTCCCAGCGTGCACCGTTGACCGCGACACCTCGCCCTACGCCGGGCAGCCCGACCCTGATCGCCCCAATGTGAACCCGCGCATCATCACCTCGACGCCCGATCTGATGATCGCGCTGGGGTTCGACGAGCCCATCGTCGTCAGCGACTCGGGCAACCTCCGCGTCGCGGTGCCCACGCGCTCGCTGGGCGACGATCGCTACCTGCTCGACTACCGCTTCGTCTTCTACGACGATCGCGGCATGGAGGTCGAGCCCGTCATGGGATGGCGCATGTTCTCGCTCGAACCCCGCGAACAGCGACGCGTCGAGGCCCAGGCGCTCGACGCCCGCGCGCGCGACTGGCGCCTGCAGATCAAATGGGCCAACCGCTGATACCGTCAACTGCCTGAAGAAAAACGAACCGGAGCGCCGGCGCCGGTTCGTGTGCACTTTCATCGGCTTGTCGTTTCGTTCAGAGCGACATACCCCAGTTGCTCAGGACGATGTTGAGGTCATCGACATCCACAATGCCGTCCTTGCTCAGGTCGCCGAACGCGAGCCCGGGATCGTCGGTGCGTCCCCAGTTGCTGAGCACGACATTGAGATCATCGACATCCACCATGCCGTCGTTGGTGGCATCGCCGACCTGGTAGGGAGACAGCGGGATCGTGATGCTGTCCATCACCACCGGCGGGCTCATGCCCGTGGCAACCCAAGCGTCGTACAACTCGGTCCCGACGTTCGGCGCAGGAGCGTCGATCTCGTCGCGCAGGAACTCGATGTACTCCTTCGAGGACGTCTGGTAGTACAGCGTCACCTCGGCGCTGGCCGCGCCCGCGGGAATCGAATATCGCGTGTCGTCCCAGTGCTGGCCATCGTCGTAGTCGTACCCGATCGGCTGCGCCTGCACCGCCTCGAACGCCGCGTTCGTGAATCCCATCGGCGGGATGCGATTGTCAGACACCGGCACGCTGTTCAGCACCAGGTGGAAACTCTCGCCCTGCGGCTGGCCGCTCGCCGCCGCAACATCAGCGCCGATGCCGAACTTCGACTCATACACCTTTGTGTCGCCCGTCGTGAGATCAGCGGTCGCGGTGTCGTAGTACCCGTGCTCGCCGATCAGCTGCGCCATATTGTCGAAGAACTTCACGTTCACCCAGATGCGCCGACCCTCGGGGTACCCGGTCAGCAGCTTGTGCCCGCAGTAGTTGGTGACCCGCACCGTCATCTCGCACCCGAACTGCGACGCCGTCGTGTCGGTCGCCTGACCGAGCATGTACTCGGTATCGACCTTGGCGACATTGATCATGTCGATCTGATCGATATCCAGTTCGCCCGCGTACACATGCAGGATCATGTCGAGCATCCACACATTGGCGCCCTGCCATGAGTGGTACGGCAGATTGGTGCGCACGCTCGGGCCGAACGCGGGATTGCAACCCGTGCCCGTCACGCGCGGCATGTGGCAATCCTGGCAGTTCTGGATCACCGGGTCGTTGCCGCCGAACCGCCCGCCCGAGTCCACGCCGCCCGGCTGCGCATACGCGCTATTCAGAAACTCCGAATAGGTACGCTGCTCGGGCATCATGTCGTATTTCGCCAGCGTCGGGTGCGCCGCGTCGAACGCGTTGGGGGTGTAGGTATCAGTCGGCGAGGGCGTCATCCCGCCGACTCGCGACAGGACCGGGTTCGAAACATCGTGGCAAGAACCGCAAAGGTCCGCTTCTTGATGGAAGGGCGAGTACAGCCACGCGTGAGGCGGCTGGAATCCGGGCTGCGGGAAGTCGAATGGGCCGCGGCGCACATCGACCGGGTCATACACATTGTTCGCGTTGCCGAACTCGGTCGGCACATTCGCCAGCAGGTTCAGAATCGCCTGATCGTCCATCGGGCTCACGCCCGGGTTGTAGATCGGGTCCACTAGGCGGTGGCAGGTGTTGCAGTTGATGCCCTCGGCGATGTCCGACGGGAACAAGCCAGTCGTCGGGTTGTCCGGATCGTTCGCGCGGCCGTCCAGCCACGCCCGAGGAGAGTGGCACCGGAAGCAGAACGTCTCGGCCGCTTGCCCCGCGTCCTGCTCCGCGACGTTCCGCGCCGCCTCAAAGAGCGGATCACGGACCGAGTGGGCGTGCATCGAACCCTGCCATCTGCCCGGTTCGTGATAGGGCGTCTGACCCATCGGGATATCGCCCGGCGCGCTGTAGCCCGCGTGGCAGAATGCGCACGCCGAGAAGGACAGGATCGTGTCCATCAGGTCGCCCTGCTGCGTGCCAGGGCCGAAGAAGTCATTCGTCGTCGCGGGCAGCGGCACACCCCCCGCACTCGCAACGCCCGCCCCGACAGACAGAATCGCGCCCGCGGCCATGGCCAGCGCAGCGCCGCCCCTCACAAACGGCGTACAACCCTTCATCAGATTCTCTCCCAGCCAAGTATGTCCGGACTCATCGTGCAGTGTGCCCCAAGCCACGAAATCGGCAAGAACGACCCCACACACATACCCAATATCCCAATCCTAGCCACGACCCCCCACTCCCTCCGGCGCGACCGCGCCGAAAGTCGCTTTCAGACGCCCTCAGGGCCGATATCTACACCCATGCCTACAGCCAACAAGCCATCCCGCGCGCCCAAAAAAAGCGCTCCCGTTCAGGACAACTCCCACGAGCCCTCCGCGATCCTCCGACTGGCCTGGCTCGCGGCGATCTTCGTCTGGGCCATCCTCCTGGCCGCCATGCTCTCATACTCTCCGGCCGACGCGCCCGGCCACGCCGCAGCCCCGATCCGAACCGGCACCTCGGTCTCCAACTGGATCGGGCCGGTCGGGGCCGCCGCCTCGTACCACATCTTCCTGATGGTCGGCTCCGGCGCGTGGGTCATCGTGCTCGCGGTCGGTGCGCAACTCTTCGTCGGGCTCCGCGACGGGCGCGTCGCCCAGCCGGCGCTCCGCGCCGCGGGCATCGTGATGCTCGCCCTCTCGCTCTCGGCGTTCCACGCACTGCTCCTGCCCACCTGGTCGTCCTCCCCGCAAGGGGCGGGCGGGCTCATCGCCATCGTCGCGGTCCATGAACTGGTCGTCCGCTTCGGCTCACTCGGCGCGGGCATGTGGCTCGCCCTGTTCGCCGTTGTCGGCGCGACCGTCGCCTTCGACCGCTGGCTCATCGTCGCACCCGTGATGATCGCCCACGCGCTGGGCAAGGCAGCGCACGGCATCACTCATCTCGGCGGCGTGCTCGCACGCGTCAAGCCCTCGCGCGCCAACGACATCGACGACGACCCCCGCCTCCGCGCGGTCGCGGCCCTCGCCGGCGCCGCAGCGCGCAACGGAATCAAGAGCCGTAAGAACCGCAAGAAGGCCGAGCGACTCAACGAAGACGCCGGCGAAATCGGCGGCACCGCGACCTTCGACCCCGACGAGGAACTCGAAGACGAATACGAGGAAGACGAGTACGAAGAGGATGAGTACGAGGACGACGAAGACGAAGACGAAGACGACGCCGAATACGAGGACGAGTACGACGACGAAGACGGCTACGAAGAGGAAGATGACGACCTCCCCGGCGCACCGCAGGTCTTCGACGCCGACCAACTCCGCGAGAAGATCGCCAAACTGCCCGTCCACTTCGCCGGCGCGGTGAAGAAGTCCGCCACACAGGAAGACCTCGAGCAACTCCGCGCCCTCCGCAAGAGCGAGGAGGAGGCCGACAGGGGGTACACCTTCCCCGGACTCGATCTGCTCGAAGAGCCCGAGGTCAACTTCTCGCAGGAGATGGAGTCGTATGTCCGCGAGCAGGCCGAGGCGCTGGAGCAGTCGCTCCAGACCTACAACGTCGCTGGCGAGGTCGTGGGAATCGACTCCGGGCCCGTCATCACGCTGTACCAGGTGCGCCTCGCGCCGGGCACCAAGGTCAACTCCATCACATCCATCAGCTCTGACCTGGCGCGATCGCTCAAGGCGAGCAACATCCGCATCGTCCCCAACACCGAGGGGCTCGACACCGTCGGCATCGAGGTGCCCAACCGCAAAAAGGAAAAGGTCCGACTCAAGGAACTGATGACCTCCTCCGCGAAGATCTCCAAGATGAAACTCCCGATGTTCCTTGGCAAGGACGCGTCGGGCAATCCGCTCATCATCGATCTCGCCGAACTCCCGCACATGCTCATCGCCGGCACCACCGGCTCGGGCAAGTCGGTGTGCATGAACGCCATCCTCATGGGCTTCCTCTACACACAGAAGCCCTCGGACATGAAACTGGTCCTCGTCGACCCCAAGATGGTCGAACTCTCGCAGTTCCGCGACATCCCCCACCTCATGTGCCCCGTCGTCACCGAGATGGGCAAGGCCGCGGCCATCCTCGAGTGGGCGGTCACCAAAATGGACGAACGCTACGAACTCCTCGCCGAGGCGGGCGTACGCGATATCGCCGCCTACAACGGCCTCGGCTGGGAAGAACTCAAGGAGCGCTTCAACCCGCAAACGGAACTCGAAGAGGCGCGCATCCCCCGCAAACTCCCCTACATGGTCTTCGTGATCGACGAACTCGCCGACATGATGATGACCAACAAGGAAGTCGAGTCCTCCATCGTCCGCATCGCCCAGAAGGCCCGCGCCGTCGGCATCCACCTGATCCTCGCGACCCAGCGCCCGCAGGCGAATGTCGTGACCGGCCTCATCAAGTCCAACATGCCCGGGCGCGTGTCCTTCAAGGTCGCCTCGGGCATGGACTCCCGCATCGTGCTCGACCAGAAGGGCGGCGAGGTGCTGCTGGGCATGGGCGACATGCTCATGATCACGCCGCGCTCCAGCGTCGCCGTCCGCGCCCAGGGTACACTCGTGGACGACATCGAGATCCGGCGCGTCGTGCGCTTCGTCCGCGATGTCTCGGCACCATCTTTCGAACGATCCCTTATCCAACTCAACGACTCGGGCTTCACCGCGACCATGACCGCCGAGGAGCACGAGGAGAAGATGCGCCAGAGCGCCGAGGAAGACCCGCTCTTCGACCGCGCCGTCGAGATCGTCCTGGAAACCAAGCGCGGCTCCGTTTCCCTCCTCCAGCGCCGGCTGGCGATCGGGTACACCCGCGCCTCGCGCCTCATCGAGCTCATGGGCATCGCCGGCATCATCGGCCAGCACAAGGGCACCGTCGCCCGCGAGGTCGCGATGAGCGTCGAGGAATGGAAGGCCATCAAGGACTTGGCCGCGAAGGAGGCGGGCGAAAGCGACGACTCCTTGTTCGTCGACCGCAAGCCGAGGGTCGAGAGTGGTGCCGCCGCGCCCGCGCTGCCCGCCGCAAGACAACTCGCGCCGTGGGAGGACGCGCCGACGACATCGCCCTCACCCGCATCGCCCGCCGACGATCTCGACGATGTCCCCGCGATCAACGCGACGGCCTCATCCGCAGCCGCGTACCACTCCGCGACCTTCGACGACGAGATTGAAGTCGAGGACGAAATCGAAGACGACGCCGAGTTGCTCGACGAAGAAGTGTCCGATGAGGACGAGGAAGATGGAGAGGGCGACGCCGAAGACGCCGTCGATGACGAAGACGAAGAAGATGAGTACGAAGTCGAAGACTCAGATGAGGAAGAAGACGAGGATGCCGACGCCGAGGATGAGCACGAAGAGGTAGACGACGCCGACGAGGACGACGAGGAAAGCGAGGCCGAGGACTCCGAAGAGGAGGACGAGGAAGAACTCGAGTACGAGTATGTCGACGAGGACGGCAACCCCATCCCCGCCGACCAGCTCGACCAGTACGACTTCGGCGATGAGTCCGAGGAAGAAGAGGAAGAGGAAGAAGAGGAGGTCGTGTAAAGCGGCCTCTGATCGACAACCACAACACAGTCACTCCAAGCCGGGCACCGCCAAACTTTTTTCATGGTTGGGGTTATCCCGGTTCTCCATCCCCTTACGAACGCCCACCCAATAAGACATTCATCGAAACTTGTCGTCGTCAATCTCTGGCTTCTCCTGCCCTCACCGACGCACTGCTCTTATGGCACCACGCCACAAGGAGTCTGTACACATGCGTCGCCCTCTAGCAGCCCTCGCCGTCATTGTCCCCTGCCTCGCCATCGCCGCTGTCTCGATCGCCGGCAATCTCAACCCGCCCGCGGGGGTAATTGCACCCACGATGAAGCCGCTCAACGATGTCGAGCCGCGAGTCGCGATCAATGCAACAAATACTCCGGGCGACAGCGACAGCGTCTTCAAAATCAGCACCCCCGGCTCGTACTACCTGACCGCCGGGTTCACGGTCCCTCCCACGATGGCCGGCATCGAGATCGCTTCCAGCCATGTCACGATCGATCTCAACGGCTGCACCATCACCGGAATCACCACGCTCGCGGCAGTGCAGGTCTCCCTCGCCGGTCGGAAGAACATCACCATCCGCAACGGTCACATCGGTCTCTGCGGCGAGGGCATCGACCTCACTTCCGACGACGGCGGCACAATCACCGCCGGGGGAACGATCGAGAATATCGATGTCACCGGTACCAGCGGAGTCGGTATCACCGCCGGTGATACATTCAACATCCGCGGATGCACAATGGCAGACAACGCCTCGGCCGGCCTGCTCTGCGCAGACTCGTGTGTCATCACCGAGTGCGTCGCGCGCAATAACAGCGGCGCTGGATTCTCCACCGGCGCGGATTGCGTCCTCTCTCGATGTGTCTCGTCGCTAAACACGCTCTACGGCTTCCAACTGCCCAGCGGGGTCATCGCCGATCACTGTGAAGCGTCAAGCAACACGAGCATCGGTTTTCTTGCGACGACCAACTGCTCGCTGAGTCAGTGCTCAGCGATCTCCAACACCAACATCGGAATCAGCGCGGCCAACAACGCAAGGGTCACCGACTGTCTGGCGTCCTTCAACCAATCCGATGGAATCCTGGTGTCCCAGAACTGCCTCGTGAGCCGGAATCTCTGTTATCTCAATGGATTTAGTGGCACCGGTGCCGGCATCCGAGTCATCGGCGACGACTGCCGAGTCGAGGACAACAACTGCACGAAGAACGATTGGGGCGTTAATGTGACCTCCTCGGGCAACTTCATCATCCGCAATATCTGCTCGGGCAACACCACCAACTGGGAGATCGTCGCGGGCAACCGATGCCTCGTCGTGCTCTCCTCCAGCGGCGGGGCGATCAGCGGCAACGCGGGCGGCGCCTCACCCGGCTCCGTGGACCCCAACGCCAACTTCACGCAATAAAACAGCCCGCACAGGTGCTTATCTATCGACCAACCAGCGCCCGCCACACATCGCCGAGCCCGATCGAGTCCACGCTCGCGTCCGCCTGCTTGATCTCAGCCTCGAAGTCCTTAAGCGTTACCGGCGGCGCGATCTCGCCCGCCTCCGTGTCGTCAGCGCGCACCAGCCCGAGCGAGCCGTTGCCCGACGCCGTCACCACCCAACGCCCCTCGCCCAGCGCACGGTACACCGCCTTGCCGTGCTCGGCGCCAGCGCAGTCCCAGTCCACATCGTCGTAAACCGGGTCGATCACCAACGCCTGACTCGGCGGCGTCTGCGCATCGAACACGCGCCGAATCCACAGACGACTGTCCACCACCACGTAGTCGACATAAATCTCGCGCGACGGGTCGTAGGGCGTCGCGATCTCCTTGAGCACGCCCGACGCATCGCGCACGCGTACCGAGAGTTTCTGGTCCCTGACAACGAGTTCCGTCACGACCGTCTTGCGCACCGCGTCGTTGTACCGGTCGCGCAGCGACGCGTACTCGAGCGAGAGATCCTCCAGCCGCTGGCGATACACCGTGGCCGAAATCTCGGCCCGCATGAACCGATACCCCATCACGCCTCCCACGCCCGCCAGCACGACCAAGGCGCTGGTGGTGGCGAGTCTCGAGATGGACATCGACTTGCGCGACATGACCTTGGTCTCCTTCAACAACCCTACATCGGCCCATTCGCCGAGCCGCCCTGAACCGTAGGCCGGGATGTGCCACCCGAGGAATGTCGTACGGACCCTGTGCGGTCTGGCGCGATTATGGAACCCCGTGAGGCGAGCGGCATGACGCGAGCCGATCTCCATCCACTCAACTCGCGTCGAGCGCAGCGAGATCGCGAACCCCTACGGGTATTCCTGCCGCGTCGGGCGGATCATCACATCGTTGATCTCGACATGCGCCGGCTGACTCGTCATGAAGCACACCAATCGGGCGATGTCATCGGGTTCGAGGACCGGCGCGATGGACTCCATTAGCGCGCCGAACTTCTCCGGGTCATAGCCCGCCGCCTCTTGGAACTCCGACCGCACGATCGCCGGGCAGATCAGCGACACCCGGATGCCCTTGGGCGCCAGCTCCCGACGGACCGCCTCCGCGATCGCCCCGATCGCGAACTTCGACCCGCCATACATCGATGAGAAGGGTGAGATGTTCTTGCCCACGCTCGACCCCAGCACGAGGATGTCCCGCGCCCTCTTGGGATAGTCATTCGATCGCTCGGCGTCGTCGCGCATCCGCTGGCCAGCCGCCCGGATCAGCCGCGACGCACCCACCACATTGAGAGTGTACATCCGCTCCCACTCGCCCTCATCGGATGTCAGCGGCGATCCCGCCAGCCCGCGACCCGCGTTGACCAGCACCAGGTCCGCCTCGCGCCCGAACTCGGACGAAGCGACATCGAGAATCGTCTCGATCACACCCGAGTCCGTCGCGTCCCCGGCGACAACCACCCCGCGGCCCGCCCCATCCCCCAACGAAGCAATCTGCGCGACCAGGTCGTCAAGCCGCTCCTTCCGCCGCGCATTAACGACGACCGATGCACCGTGCCGCGCCAACTCCAGCGCGCAGGCACGACCGATCCCCGCCGAAGCGCCCGTGATGATCGCCACCCTTCCCGATAAACCGCCCGCTGCTGATGTGCTCATTCAGGTAAGCGTAGCGGACGGGCGTAGGGTCAATAGCGCCGGAGCACGCCGATCACCACGCCCTGGACCTTGCAGTCCTTGACGATGATGGGCTGGAAATCGGGGTTGGCCGGCTGGAGACGGATCTGGTTGCCCTCTTTGAAGTAGGTCTTGAGGGTAGTCTCGCCGTTGGGCAAGAGCGCCACGACGCGCTCGCCGTTACGGGCGGTCTCGCGCCGCTCGACGATCACGTAGTCGCCCGAGAGGATGCCCTCGTCGCGCATCGACTCGCCCTCCACGCGGAGCGCAAAGGTCGCGTTGACCTGCCCGATCCGCGGGCCGAGCAGCCCGGTGACATCCAGCTCATCGTCATCGGCGAACTTCTCAATGGGCATGCCCGCGGCGATTCGGCCCACCAGCGGGAAGCGCAGGGGCTGCTCCTCGTCGGGGAGGGCGACACCGTCAGTGATTGATAAAGAGCGCGCCTTGTTGGCCTCGCGCGTCAGGGCGCCCTTCTTGATGAGCGCCTCGACGTGCTCGAAGACCGTGACCTTGGACACGCCGAGCTCGTCGGCGAGCTCCTGCATGGTGGGGGAATAGCCAGAGCGGACCCGCGAGTCGCGGATGAGCTTGAGAATCTTGAGCTGCTTGGGTGTGAGATTCATGGTTCAAATCCTCCCTGTGAAGTTCCGTCCGGCGTCGCCCGGCGACCGCCGACGACGCGATGGGTTCGAGTGTGGACGGGCGCGACAGCGCCCGGATGAGCGACATTGACTCGCAGACAACCGACTGCTGCACCTCGATGAGGCGCTCGGCGGCCAGCCGAATCCCGGCCCGAAGCGCCCCCGGTGAGAGCGACACCGCGTCGCCCGCTTGCTCCGATCGATTTTCGCGCCGCTTCTCCGCACGAGCGCGACGACTCGCGAGGATGCCGACCGCCGTCCCGCCATCCTCGTCCGACGAAAGCCCGGTCTCGCCTGATCGGACGAGCCGCCCCGTGCTCTCGTTGATGTCGAAGGTCGAAACAAAGTCGCCGCCCGGCCCGAGCTTGATGAGAGGGTCCATCCGTTGACCACCCTTCCGATCCGGCGCTCGACGCGCAAACCCCTGCGCATGCAAGCGATACTGCCAAGTGTCCGCGCGTTTCCAACGCCGGGTCCATGTCGCGCTCCGCCGAAGTTCTTGTCGCCGCTCCGCAGCGTGTCATTGTCCGTGGGCCACCAGCCCGTTTGGGATACGATACCCGATCATCGACCACACGGCAAGAAAAACTTTCGGAGTTCGTTAGGACATCCAAAAACCGCCCCCACGGACGTGGGATCGACCCTCCCGCCCCCCGTCGCCCTCCATATGGATGATCTCAACGCGCCCGGACGAGGCGGCTGCCCTGGCGAGAAACGAGCTTTTTCATCTCCAGAATCGTCGCGTCAGCCAACACACGCCCCGCGTCGAGCCCCGTCACCCGCGTCAGTTCGTCCATCGTCGCGGGCGACTCCAGCGCCTCCCACAGCCGCCGCTGATCCGCACTGAGCGACCCCAGCGCCGCTTCAACCCCGGGGGACGGCGCCGCCGGCACCGATGGCACCGCGGCGCGCCCGGGCTCGGACGCACGGCTCGGCGCCGCAACGCTCTGCGCGAACTGACCCCGCGCCGGCTCGCGCAGAATCTCCAGCACATCCGATGCGCTCGTCACCAGCGCCGCAGCCCCGTCACGGATGAGTTGGTTCGACCCGACCGAAGCCGAAGAGTCCACGCGACCGGGCACCGCCATCACCTCGCGCCCGTGCGCCTCGCCCGCCTGCTTCGCCGTGATCAGCGCGCCAGAACCCTGCGGCGCTTCGATCACAACCACGCCCAACGACATCCCCGAAATAATCCGGTTCCGCGCCGGGAAGTTCTCCGGTGTCGGCGGCGTCGCCATCGGCAACTCGCTCACCACCGCACCGCCCGACGCCACGATCTCCTCGAATAACGCCGCATTCTCCGGCGGATACGCACGGCTCAAACCGCACCCCGATACCACAATCGTCCGCCCCCCCACGCGCACCGCCGATCGGTGCGCCGCCGTATCGATCCCTCGCGCCCCGCCCGAGACGACGGTCAGCCCGGCCTGCGCCAGGGCGCTCGAGAATCGCTCGGCCTGCTCGACGCCGTAGGGCGTGCAACGGCGCGAGCCGACCATCGCCACGCGGTAGCGCATCGATGCGCCGTCCATCGCGCCCCGTACCCACAAGACAAGCGGAGCATCCTCGATCGGCGCGAGCAGTTCCGGGTACGCCGGGTCGCCCCACCCGATGACCCGTGCACCGCCGTCCAGCGTGCGCGCCAGTTCGTCGTGCGCCAACGCATTTGTCGTCGCAATCCCCCGCACGATCTTCTCAGCCGTGTGCCGCGCGATACCCCGCACCTGCACCAGATCGGCCGCCGATGCGCCAAGCACGCCCTCCGCCGAGCCGAACGCATCGATGAGGCGACGCCCCAGCACCGGGCCGACGCCCGGCGTAAGAGCCAGACGGAGCATCGGGATGGCATGTTCGGGGTCGGACATAGACCCGATAGGATACCAAACAACAAACGCCCGTCCAACAAAAAACCCGCGGCGTACCGCGGGCTCTGAGGGTCGATTGTGTCGGTCGATCAGGGAAAAATCCCGCGGCACTTGTAGGCCTTGCCCAGCCGGTCCAGCGCCGCGATGTACGCCGCCGTCCGCAGGTCCACGCCGAATCGCTTCCGCGCCTGCTGCACCTTGTGCGCCGCCTTGACCATGTGACGATTGAGTTCCTCGTCCACCTTCTCCAGGTCCCAGTAGGAGTGCGTCTTGTTCTGCACCCACTCGAAATACGACACCGTCACGCCGCCCGCGCTGCAGAGAATGGCCGGGAGAATCTCCACGCCCTTCTCCATCAGGATGCGCTCGCCCTCGGGGGTCGTCGGCGCGTTGGCGGCCTCGGCGACGATCTTGCAGTTGATCATCCGCGCCTTGTCCGCCGTGATCATCTGCTCCAGCGCCGCGGGAATGAAGACGTCGACCTTCGTCGAATAGAACTCGTCCTCGGTGATCTTGGTCGCGCCGTGGGGCGTCTTCTCGAAGCCCGCCACGCCGCCCTTCTCGCGGACATAGTCGTCCAGCGCGATCGCGTCCAGCCCCTGCGGGTTGGCGACGGCGCCGGTGTGGTCCATGACCGCGACGACCTTGCCGCCGCGCTCGTGCCACAACTTGCCGGCCCATGAGCCCACGTTGCCGTACCCGATGAGCGAACAGGTGTGGCCCTTGATCTCCATGCCCACCTCGGGCAGCATCTCCTGGAGCACATCGATGACGCCCTGCCCGGTGGCCTTTTCGCGCCCGAGCGACCCGCCGAACTCGATCGGCTTGCCCGTCACCACGGCGATCGCGTCCTGCTTCTCGGTGACGCTCATGTAGGTGTCGGCGAACCACGCCATCACCTGCGCATTCGTGCCGACATCCGGCGCGGGGATGTCGTAGTCCGGGCCGATCTGCTGGGCGATGGCCGCAACGAAGCGCCGCGTGACGCGCATCAGTTCATCGCGCGAGAGGGAGCGCGGGTCGCACTTGATGCCGCCCTTCGCGCCGCCGTAGGGCACATCGACGAGCGAGCACTTCATGGTCATCAGCGCGCTGAGCGCCTTGACATCATCGAGGTGGACATCGTGATGGAAGCGGAGGCCGCCCTTGTAGGGGCCCAGCGCGTTGTTGTGCTGCACGCGGTAGCCCTTGAACAGCGCGTGGTGCCCGTCGTCCATCTTGACGGGGAAGTGCACCATGATCTCGTTCTTGGGCTGAGCCAGGATGATCTGCACATGGTGCGGGAGTTCGAGGATCTCGGCGGCGTGGAGGACCGAGTCGATGATCTGCAGATACAGATTGTCGGGGTCACGCTCCATCCCGAGTTCGTCGAACACCGGGCTGCCCATCAGTTCACGCGAAGGTGACGCGATCGTCGCTTTGGACATCATGGCACTTGGCTCTCTCGTCTTCCGATGGGGCGGCATCGCCCGCGGAGGGGGTTGGGAAAGGTTGTCGGGTGGGGGACACATTGGCGGCTCGCACGCCCCGACAGGCCCACCAGCGGGGAAATGCGAGGGGACAATGATAGCGAGTCGGCGATTCCGGCAAGCGACTTTGGCCGCTTTGGGCGTCAGGACGGGGTTATGGGCGGGGGCGCCTGAGGGCGGAGGGGTCCGAGCCGCGAGCGACAACGAGCGCATGATCCGCTCCCTCCCCTGCTGCCAGCGGGGGAGGTGGTCGCAGAGCGACCGGAGGGGGCATGACCTTCTTGCACCTCCGCCGCCTTACACCTCCGCCGCGCACTTTCCGCGCTCGGCGCGAATCCTCCCGCTGCTGACGATGTCCCGCCGATCCACACCTTGAACCCGCAGGGAGGAACGCTCATGGTGCGCAGGTTGATCGGTGTCGTCGTAGTTGCTTACTGGTCTTCAGTCGCCAGCGCCGGATATATCTTCAACGGCTACTCCTACGAGATCATCGAATTTCCTGAGTCGCCGTACGCTTATGTCAGCACTTACGACATCAACAGCCACGGCCAGTTCTGCGGCAACTATCGCTCACCCATGACCGGCGAGTCGCAGGCCTTCCTCTGGGACCCGATCGACGGCCTCATCGACATACCGACGCCGACCATGGGCAGCGTCGCACAGGCGCTCAACGACCGCGGCGAGGTTGTTGGTGCGTACTACACCGACTTCCCTCCCGATGGGCCTGTCGGCGCTGCGTATGTGTGGGACGCGAGCAACGGCCTCCATGAACTCGACACGCCCGGTATGTCATTGCCCGCAGCAACATCGATTAACAACTCGGGCCTCGTCGTAGGGCTGAACCTCTACAAGCCTTGGGGTGAGGGGTCTTTCTATTACGACACATCAACGGGGTTCGTCGTGCCGCCGAGCGTCGACGATCCGTACAACCCGCTCAGCATTAACAATCACGGTGTGGCTGGAGGCCAGTTCTACGACGGCACGACGCGCACCCAACCCGCGCGATGGACGCTCGGCGGAGAACATGAACTGCTCGCGCTACCAGATGTTGCATGGCGCGGGTGGGTAATGGACATCGCTGACGATGGCACCGCTGTGGGGCGCTACAACAGCATCGGCTCTAACGCTGTTGGCTATGCTGTTTGGCTTCCGGATGGAACCGTTGTTGACCTCGGTTTGATTCATCCTTACGGCGCATCGTTCATCACAATCAGCCCCGACGGCACGGTGCTGTACACCGACGCGGATTTGCACCCGTTCCTCTGGACACCGGAGACCGGGCCCGTCTCGCTCATCGATGATCTCTTCTATTGGACGAGCGGCGCGATCAACGCCGACGGCACTATCGTGCTCTCCAGCCGTGACGACAACGAAGTCTTCTACCTGACCCCCATCCCCACGCCCGCCACCATCGCGCTCATCTGCTGCGCGATCCCCTTCGCCATGCGCCGCGGGCGCTGAGCGCCCCCCCAACGACCGCTCCCGTGCGCGCTTTTTCGCCCGACTGCACCCGTCCGCGCGCTCAGTCTGCGCCCTGCTGAATTTCTCGTCGCCGCAATCCGCGACCGGCGCAGTTCACCCGCCAACATTGATGTTGCTGTTGGTCGCCGCGTTCATCGCGGCCGATGTGCCGGCAACAGTGCCGAAGAAGTTGGTCCCTGTGACATTGAAACTCGTCGTGTTCCCGAGGCAGAAGTTGTGGATGATCAGATTCGATGCGCCGGACACGCTGATACCTGTAGCATTATTCAAGACGGTATTGCCCTCAATCCTTGAGGAGTTCGCTGTTGTCCTGATGCCGAACTGGTTGTTGTCGCAGGTGTTATTCAGGATCGTCGCGAACCCGAGAGACAAAATGCCGGATCCGGAATTCGTGTAAGCCGTGCATCCGGTCACTGAAGTGGCGCGATCCACGACGAATCCATTGGTGAAATTGTTGTCCGCGGAGCAGTTTGCGATCGTGTTCGAGTTGACCGCTTTGAAACCGTCAAGAAAGTTGAAGGACGCGTTGCATGTGGCGACCGAGCAACTCCCGTTGAGGACGAAGCCGTTTCCTTGATTGTTTCTGGAGGTGCACATCGATATCACTGCTTCACTGGCGGTGATGCCATCGCCGATATTCAGAAGCGAGGCGCAGCTGATGACAGACCCGGACGAGGAGCAATAGATTCCTTCCGCGCCATTGCTGCTCGCGTTGCAATCCCGGACCTGAACGCCGGCAGCGCCCCAGATCCCCGCATCACCGTTCTCACGAGAAGTACAGTCGCGGATGCATGAATATGCGCCCGCACGAATGCCCTGGTCTCCGTTCTGCTCTGCGATACAGTTCGAGATCATCGCGTGATCGTCGCAGAGGATTCCATACTCGCCGTTGTTCGACGCGGTCATCCGTTCGATGTGCTGGTTCAGGTTATCGGCGCCGTCGGCGAGGTAGAGCCCGCTCAAACCCCATCCTGTGACCGCACCGTTCGAAATCCGGATGTTCTGTTGGGGGTTCGCGAAGTTGAGTGTTTTGAAGATGCCGTGCTGGGATCCCGGAACACCCCGGAGCGTGAAGCCCATCAGATCGATCTGCACATCGGACACATCGATCACGATCCCGCTCTTGTCGGCCTCACCCGCCACATCTCCTGTGAGATAGTACGAACCCGGCGCGGTGATCCTGTACACGCTCGTCGCGTCACCGGGGGTGGTATCCGGGCCGATCGGCGTCCGCGGCTCGACTTGATCGAGAGTCTTCATTGTCGGCACGACCGGCCCGGCGGGGGGCGCGAGATCACCCGCGACCGCGTCGACGCCGAGGAAGCCGATGAGGGATGCTGTTAGAAGCGATGTGATCTGATGATGCATGGTGGCTCCAAGTGCTCGCATGAATGTCTGTCGACAGGAACTCTGATGGCCGGGTGCTCAGCTATCCCCCGACATTGATGTTGCCATTGGTCGCGGCGTTCATCCCAGCATTGGTCCCCGTGACCGTGCCGAGGAATGTATTGGGGCCGATGTTGAAACTCGTCGTGTTCCCGAGGCAGTAGTTACGGATCACCATATTGTTGGTGCCAGAGACGCTGATCCCCGTCGAGTTGTTCAGAACCGTGTTGCCCTCGATGCGCGAGAGATTGGCGGTAGTTCGGATGCCCCAGATGTTGTTGTCGCAGGTGTTGTTCATAATGGTCGCGAAACCGAGCGAAAGAATCCCCGACACGCCATTAGAGCTGACCGAGCAGTTCATTACCGAAGTGGCGCGATCCGCGATGATCCCGTTTCCGACATTGCTCTTGGCATTACAGAGCGAGAGCGTGTTGGCACCGAGCGTCTGGAATCCCTCAAGTCCATTCTGGTTGGATACGCAGTTCGTAGCCGAACACCCGGTATCGAGGACGAATCCAGTCCCGGAGTTGAACGAGGCGGTGCACGACGAAATCGACGACTCCAGCAGGAGAAAACCGATGCTGTTCGAGTTCGAAGTGCAGTTGGTGATCATGCTGTACGCGGAGCAAAGAATGCCCTCGCCGCCGTTGGCGACCGCGTTGCAATCGCGGACGATCGAGCCGGAACCCACTCGAACTCCTGCCTGCGTGTTGTCGCGCGAGACGCAAGAAAGGACGCTGGAGCCCGTGCCCGTCGAAACCCCGAAGAACCCGTTCATCCGCACGAGGCACCGTTCGACCAACGCATTATCGTCGCACGAGATACCGCTCCCGCCGTTGTTGGTCGCGACGATCCGTTCGACATGATGGTTGTAGTTCTGGGCACCGTCCGCGAGTTGGACGCCGTCGTCCCCCCAGTCACGCACCACCCCGTTGGCAATCCGGATATTGACGAGGTTGTTCCCGAGGCCGCCGCCCTTGGCGATACCGGCGTTGGACCCCACCACGCCGCGAACGGTATACCCCATCAGATCAATCTGGACATCGGACGCATCGATCACGATGCCACTCTTGCCGACGGCCCCGGTGACATTCCCCATCAGGTAATACGAACCCGGCGAACTGATCCGGTACACGCTGTTCGCATCGCCCGGAGTCGTGGTCGGCCCGATGGGGATCCGCGGCTCGACTTGATCGAGAGTCTTCATCGTCGGGACGACGGGCCCGGCAGGGGGCATCAGATTGCCGGCCAATGTCGTAAACACCAACGCAACGCCGAAGAGTCCACACAAAAGAACCAATGCGGAACGGGTCATAATGAACTCCGAGGGGTATGCTCGACTTGTACACAATGCTGGAACGACCGCCGGCCACCGCCATATACATCGAGGTCGATTATGAGACGGGTTATGGTTCCCAACAACTTGTTTCGGGTGGCATTCTGAAAAGTCGACTCCCTAAGGCGATTGGACTTTCACCCGGCCCCCATCCCCGCGCCCGCGAGCATCGCGCTCCTCTGCTGCGCGATCCCCATCGTCCTCCGCCGGGCGCGCTGAGACCCCGCCCCCGCACCCACCCCCGGTGCGTCCGATCATCGCGCCCGGATCCGCGCTGCCTCTAAAAAACTCGCTCCCCTCGATCAGGCGTTGCCCCACGCTATTCGTCCCATTGCACCGCGACTCTCCACGAGCAGGGGATGCCCAAACCATTCCCCGAAGAAAACCCACGCCAAATGCGCCTTCAAGCACCCGAACCCGGGGCCCGATGCTGGGATGAGCGGCCCGAATCACGCGTGCCGCGCGCATCACGAAAGGCGCCGCGAATGCACCTTTTCCGACTCATCTTCGTCAGCCGAGCCACCGCCCCCACCTCCGACGCGCTCTTCGAGTCCATCAGCGCGTGCGCCACGCGGAACAACGCCAATAGCGCCGTCACCGGCATGCTCCTGCACTGCGCGGGCTACTTCATGCAGGTGATCGAAGGCGCGGCCCGCGATGTCGCCGACACTTTCGAGCGCGTCAACAACGACGCCCGCCACACCGACATCCAATGCCTCCACTTCGCCAGAGCCAGTGAGCGCTACTACGCGGAATGGTCGCTCGGCGTGTCCGAAGTGATGCGGAGCGGAAGAACGGTCACCTGCCGCGAGATGCGCCGTGTTCTCATGCCCAACGAGGGCGACACGCCGCTGCAACTTTCCTACGACCAGATCGTCCGCGCGTTCGAGAACTTCCGCGCTCTCGTGACAGGCGCCGCCGAAGCGCCGCCCTGCCCCGATCTCGACAGGCGCACGCCCGCCGAACTCGTCTGGGCGTAGGCCGCGCTCACGCGCTCGGTTTATCAGGCAGAACCCGGATCGTCATCGGGTAGCGGTAATACTCGCCGCGGTTGGCCGCCATCGCGCCACGGATGCACCCGATCAACTGGATGACAATCAGGAACACGCCCCCCAGCGGGAACAGCAACAACCCGACCCCCAATGTGATCACACCGAGTATCGCGATCACGATCGAACCCGCGATCGTGTAAATCAGCAGCGAGATCTGGAAGTTCATCGCCTCGCGACCGTGGTCATCCAGGTACGGCGATTGCGACTTCTTCACCTGCCACATGATCAGCGTCGCGATCAGCCCGATCAGCGGCACGCCCGACACCATGTTCGCCATCCCCACCAGGTGCTGGAAGATCGTGTAGGTCCGCTCGTCCGCCGTCGCACGGTCATCAACGAAGCGGTCGGGATGGGTCCTGGACTGCGGCATGGCGTATGTCTGGGCTGCGTGCATGATGGCGGCTTTCGGCTCCGGTGTCAGATTCTCGCCCCCATCGGGGCTATCTGCATCGTTGGGGATCCGGAAACGCGTGTTTCACATCCCAGCCGCGCTCACGCCGACCGATCCTCGGGAATCAGCCGGAAGGTCATCGGGTAGCGGTAATACTCGCCACGGTACCCCGCCTTGGCGCCACGAATATTGCCCACCAGCTGCAGCACAATCAGGAACGCCGCGCCCAGTTTGAACACCTCCTCCCGCTCGATCAGCGGGAGCAGACCCAGAAGGCCGATGAAGATCGACCCAACCGCCGTGTAGATCAGCAGCGTGATCTGGAAGTTCGTCGCGTCCCGCCCGTGGTCATCGAGGAAAGGCGACCGCGTCCGATTCACCCGCCACATGATCACCGTCGCCAGCACGCCGAGGAACGGAACGCCCGACGAGAGAAGGTTGGCCAGCCCCGCCAGGTGCACGAAGCGCGCAATGCCGCGCTCATCCTCCCCCGCCTGCGCATCGACCGTGCGTTCTGATTGTGATCCGGGCGTGCTCATGGCGGTTTCGCTGGCGGCGCCGATCGAGGCGTCGAGTGCATGACCTTCCATCATCGTGTCGGCTCCGCGGACGGAAACTGGGTACACCCTCCCGACGGAGGGGAGCATTATGACCTTCATCGGGGAACAGGGCCCGGCCTTTCACACACCCGCGCCCCCCCTGTCCCCCCGGCGCGCCGCGTAACATCCACCCGTGATCCCCCCCGCCCCACACCCCATCCCCCCCACCCCCCCCGTAATCGCCGTCTCCATGGGCGACCCACGCGGCATCGGCCCGGAAGTCATCGCCAAGGCGCTCTCGGACGACGAGCTGCGCCGATCGACCCGATGGGTCGTCTACGGGTGGTCCTCGACGATTCGGGACGCCTTCGCCCACCTCGGCCGCACCACGCCGCCGGAGCTCCAGATCGTCGAGGCCGTGCCACCGGACTCGGAGCCGGGCGGAGCATCCTTCGCCTTTGTTGAGCAAGCCATAAGCGCCGGTGCGGCCGGGCGCGCCGCCGCAATTGTCACCGCGCCCATCAATAAAGAAGCATGGGCCAGCGCGGGCCACGCCAACTACCCCGGCCACACCGAACTCCTCATCGAACGCCTCGCCGCCGGTTCACCATCCGATTGCAACATGATGTTCGTCGCGCCCATGCTCCGCGTCATCCTCGTCACCGCCCACATCCCCCTGGCCCGTGTGCCCCAGGCGCTCACCATCGAGCGCGTCGCGGGCACCATCCGCGCCGCACACCGTGCATGCGTCGAACTCGGCGTGCTGCGCCCGCGCATCGCCACCTGCGGCGTCAACCCCCACGCCGGCGAGAACAACCTCCTGGGTGACGACGAGACCCGCGTCATCATCCCCGCAATCCATCGCGCCAAGTCAGATGGCATCGACGCGCAAGGACCCTTCCCCGCCGACACCGTCTTCCGCGACGCCGTCAACTTCAGGAAGTTCGACATCGTCGTCGCGATGTACCACGATCAGGGGCTCATCCCGGTCAAGACACTCGCCTTCGACTCCGCCGTCAACATGACCACCGGCCTCCGCATCCCCCGCACCAGCCCCGACCACGGCACCGCGTTCGATATCGCAGGCAAGAACCTCGCAGATCACGGCTCAATGAAACACGCGATGCAACTCGCCGTCACACTCGCCAGTCGTCGGAAGATTGCCTCTCCCCACCGCGGACATGATGTCACGGGCAACGGTGACCGGTGACGCGAGCCGGCTTACACCCACGCAACTCGCGTCGAGGCGCAGCCGAGAACGCGAAAACGCTCAGTGCTGCTCCGCGAGCGTCACCCACGGGTCGCCGCCGCCCTGCAGCGCCACCTCGGCCATCTCGCGCCGCATCGACTCCATCGCCAGGTTGTACCGCGTCCAGTGGATGGACAGCACCAGCATGATGCCGCAGCACAGCCACGCGCACACCTCCGCCTTGCGATGACGACGAATCAGGTACAGCGTCCCGCAGCACATCCCGAGTGACGCCAGTTTGTACAGAATCAACTGGCGCTCATGACCGATAGAAAGCATGTACCGCGCGATCGGGTTCGCCTCGATCATCCCCATCCCGCGCATGTATGTCAGCGTCAGCGCCAGGTCCGCCAGCCCCATCAGGATGATCGCCACGATGAGCAGCACCACCACACGCGGACGACCCGAGATCACCCCCGGAAGGGCGGCGATCGGGGCGGGACAGGTCGGGGAAGATGCTTCCATGCGTCATTCCATCCGGTGCTTTCCGCCCGCGATCCGCTCAGAATCTCCCGTGGACACTCAGGGCCGATTGGCGGGAGAGGAGGGGGCGGGGGAGTTCAGATCATGGGGATTCATCGGGCCGCACGACGCCCCGGATCAGCCCATCCCGAGCAACCCGCGCCGCTTTGTTCGGTTTGGGATGATGGGACCACGCCACTTCCCCACCTACGATCGGAGATGCCCCGCGTGACTCGCCCGACGACGAAACCCGCCCCCGCCGCAACGCTCCTGCTCGCGCTTATCGGCGCTCTGACCGCCGTGTCGGTCGCCCCCATCGCCCGCGGACAGTTCGAGGTGCCCGTCTATGTGGACGACTCCCCCACCGCCAGCGAGGCCATCGACCGCGCCCGCCAACTCGCCGCCGTGGGCAACGTCCGCGAAGCGATCGATGTTTTCCAGCGCCTGCTCGATGAGCAGGGCGAGCGCGTGCTCGCGGTCACGGGCGATCCCGACCTCTTCGAGAGCGTACGCCGGCGCATCAACCGCGTCATCGCATCCGATCCCGCGCTGATGTCCCGCTACGAGGAACTCGAGGGACCACGCGCCCAGCGCATGCTCGAACTGGGCGACATCGACCAACTCGTCTCCACCCGGCTTATGACCGCCGCCGGGTTCGAGGGCGCGCTCCGCTCCGCGCAGTCGCGCATCGAGCGCGCACAGTTCGGCCAGGCACTCATCGAACTCCGCGAACTCGACGCGCATCCGATGCGCGCCGCAAGCGCCGATGCCGCGCTCGACCTGCTCGATCTCGTCTGCGCCTACGCCGGCGCGGACAACCAGCCCGAGTCGCGCGTGACATCCCGCGAGGCGTCGCTCCTCCGCGCCGCGTGGCGCGATGCCCTGGGCATGGAACCCTTCGCCCAGACGCGGACCGCCGAGACGCCCGACATCCACCCGACCATCACACCCCTCGCCCCCGCCGACGCCACCAACCTCGCCGAACTCCTCCCCCGCGCGCTGGCAACGGTGCAGGTCGGACAGAACACGATCGACCGCAAGGGCGTGCAGGTCGTCTCCTACGCCGACCTCCGCGTCATGCCCGCCGTCACCGGCGACACCGTCTTTGTCTGCGACGGCGACTCCGTTATGGCGCTCGACCGCTTCACGCTCACCGTCCGGTGGCGCACCACACTCCCGCGCAAGTCGTCCGTCCCGGGCGGTCCCATGGGCGCTTTCGCCTACTCCCTGCGCCCCATCGACATCTTCATGCCCGCCGTCGACAACGGTTCCGTCTTCGTCATCGGAGGCGATCTGCCCGACACCAACTCGATGACCTCCGCCGAGCGCGTCATCGCCTCCTACGACGCCGAGACGGGCCGGCTCCGCTGGAAACGATTCCTCTCCGAGCAACCCGACGAGACGCTCTCCGAAACGATGGTCCGGGGCCCCGTCCTCATCGATCAGGACACGCTCATCTGCACCGGCATGCGCATCAACCAGCAGAAGCGCGTCGCCGGCGCCTACCTCTTCGCGCTCTCGCCCGACCGCGGCGAAGTCCTCTGGACGCGCAACATCGGGAGCGTCGGCACCGAGAGCGCACCCTACTTCGCGCGCGAGAGCACCATCCCGGCGCTCGCCGGGGGCATCGTTTACGTCGTCGATCCCGTGGGCGTCGTCGGCGCTGTCGAAGCCGCCACGGGGCGCGTCCGCTGGGTCCGACGCCTCGACAAAACCCTGATGCGCACCCGCGGGTGGACCTCACCCTGGCGCGACACCTCGCCCCTCGTCCATGACGGCAAACTCTTTATCGCCTCATCAACCGAGCGCACCATCCGCGTGCTCGATGCATGGACCGGCGAGCAGCTCGAAACCATCGACGCCCGACCCCTCGGCTCGCCCGACTACCTCCTGCTCGCGCGCGGGGCAGAAGAGGGGACGGGCGATTGGCTCGTCTGCGTGTCCGCCAATGAAGTCAAAGCCAAGCCCATCGACCGGCTCGTCGAGCCCGTCAAGCCCAAGGACGTGGCCCGCGTCACGAGCCGCGGCATCTACGGCCGCGTCGTCGTCGCCGACCACCGCGTGCTCGTCCCCACCGATGTGGGCATCATCGTCGCCGACCTCAACGACGAAGACCCCCTCACCACCGCGTCGCTCATCGAACTCGAGCACATGGGCCAGATCGTGGCGATGCCGTCATCCCTCGTCGTCGCCGACAACGAGCAGGTGCATTCCTACCTCGTGTGGGAGCAGGCGTCGTCGCTGCTGCGCCAGCGCATGGAGCAGAACCCGAGCAACGCCACCGCCGCCGTCACCTACGCCGAACTCTCCTACCGCGCGGGCCAGACCGACGAGATCGTCTCCGCCGTCGATCGCTCGCTCAAGGCCATCGCCGGCGCGCCCGAGTCGCCCCCGAACGAACTGGCCCGACAGCGCCTCTTCGCAGCGCTCCTCGAGATGATCGAGGCCGGGCCCGACGCACCCACGCCCATCGACATCGAGATGCGCCGCGCGCTCCTCGCCCGCCTCGACCGCACCGCCGCCACCAGCCAGGAGCGCGTCGCGTTCCTCATGTCCGCCGGGCAGACGCACGAACTCCTCGACCAACCCATGCGCGCCGTCGAAACCTACCAGCGCATCCTCGAGTCCGAGGCGCTCGCCACCGCCGAGTACAAACGCGGCCAGACGGGACTGCCCGCCGCGACCGAAGCCACGCGCCGAATCCGACGACTCGTCTTCGAGCACGGCCCGGACATCTACGCCGTCTTCGACGCCGAGGGCGAGCGCGAACTCGCCCGCCTCAACTGGAGTCTCTCCCCCGAACCCTTCGAGGAACTCGCGCGCCGATACCCCGTCTCCCGCGCCGCGGCCCGCGCATGGGTCGAAGCGGGCGACCGCTACACCACCGCAGGGCAGACGCACATGGCGATCTTCGCGCTCGAAGAGGCGCTCCGCGTCTCACGCCTCATCCTCCCCGCCGGCGACGAACTCACCGGCGAGGCCGTGGGGCGCCTCGTCTACCGCCTCGAAGCGAGCCGGCGCGTCCGCGACGCCATCCGCATCCTCGACGATGTCATCACGCGCGAGCCCGATCTCATCGTCCGCGATCACGGACGCGTCGTCGACGCCGTTGCGTGGCGCGGCGAGCTCAACGAAAAACTCGCGCGCCTCGAGAGACGACCCGATATCGGTTCTCTCGACGGCACCGGCGCGCTCATCGCCGGCAAGGGAATCGTCCGCGCCGAGCAGGACCCAGGACCCGGCGCACCCACCAATCGTGTCACGCTCTACGACGGCGCCTCGGGCGAAATCTCCATGTGGCAGAGCAACGAGCAAGGCGCGCTCTCGCAGCTGTGGGACGGCGTCTTCGGCGAGTCCCTCGTCCGACTCGACGGCCAGGGCGTCCTCTTCGTGCGCCCCGCGCCCACGCGCCCGCGCGACCGTGTCCTGGTCATGCGCAACACCGATACCGGCCAGGTCCTCTGGGAAACCGAGCCCATCCGCTCGATATTCCCGCAGCGCGAACTCATCGACCAGATCATCGACGGCAAACGCGGCGGCGGGGCCTTCGGCACACCCATCGAGATGAGCGTCATGGTCGGCGAACTCATCATCCTCGTCGATACCGACACCATCGTCGTCCTCGAACGCTCGGGACGCGCTGCGGGATTCGACACCGTCACCGGCAAACACCTCTGGGCCGCTTCCATGCCCATCGGGCGCGTGCACGACGCCTCGCTCTCGGGCGGCGTCCTGGCCGCCGGGGGCGTCATGCCCCCCGCCGGCACTTCGCTCGATGCATGGATCGGCGCCGGCTCCGACAACATCGACGCCGTCGTCATGCTCGATGCCCGCACCGGCAAGTCCCTCGTTACGCGCACCGAGAGTGCACCACTGCGCTGGGTCCGCGCCTCCGACTCCGGCAGCGTCGTCTTCGCGACCGACGAAGCCATCTCCATGATCGACCCCTTCCGCGCCACGCTCATCTGGACCAACTCCGAGGCCGGTGCCCGCCAGACACTCGACGCGCAGATCATTGACGACCGCGTCATGGTCCTCGGCGCCGGGGGCGAGGTGCGGCAGATAGCGCTCGCCGACGGAACGCTGCGCCCGCTCCCGCTCGACACCCGCGACCGCATGGACCCGAGCCGGGGAGACGCAGTCATCGCCTCCATGCACGGGCACACGGTGATGGGCTCGGAACTCGGCGTCGTCGTCTTCGACCGCACCGGCGAACTCATGGGCGTCGATCAGCGCGCCACCGACTGGCGCGTCCTGCCCGTCGCGCTCGCCGAGGGCAAGGTCTGCACGCTCGCGCAGATGGGACAAGTGCTCGCGATGGAGCGAAGTCTCTACGAGTTCAACGTCACCGAGGTCGACACCGTCCGGAGCGTCGAGAACAGACGGATCGAACTCACCGCCCCGCCGCGCGAGCTCGCCGTCATCGACAACGCCATCGCCATCTCCACGTCCGACGGCGTCGTCGTCATCCCCGCGCCCATCAAGAACTGATCACCCCGCGACGATCTTCACCCGCGTGATCGACGCCTTCGCGCCAGCGCGCAACCGGTCGAGCCCGCCCGACCGCATGAAGCGATCGAGCTCGTACCGCGCCGGCGCATCCTCCACGCGCACCGTCAGCACCCCCCGCGCCAATCGCTCGATCGTCGTCTTGGCCGCCAGCGCCTCGGGCACCACAGCCCCCCACGCCTCCGCAATCGACGCCGTCCGCTTCTCCAGTTTCTTCAAATCCCCCGCCTGCGTCAGCACCTCGTGCTGAATCGACGGCGCCACCGGGCGCAGCATCCGCGACCTGCGCAACAGTTCGATCCTCGATGCCGCCGCATGATCGTCCATCACGCACATTCTACTCTGCCTGCAATGCCGCGCGCAACAGGCCCAGGTGCTTCTCGTAGTTCGTCCACCGCTTCACAGAAGACCTGTAAATGGGCTTGCGCACCTGCTCGGCGCTCATCGTCGCCACCACATTCCGCTTCTCGTGGAACCGCAGGCACGCGTCGTTCCACGGCAGGCCGATGTCCTCAAGCACCCGCCGCGCCTGCGCCTCCAGATCATCCACAAGACTCTCGTAGTGAAGGTCGAGAATCGCTCCGGGGAACAGCGACTCCCAGTGGCGCATCAGCCGCGCATACTGGTTGTAGTACGCCCCGATCGTCGCCAGGTCATAAGTGAACTCCATCCCCGTCGTAAAGTTCTGGAAGAAGCACGAAAGACAGGTATCCATCGCGTCACGCTTCGTGTGGATGATCGGCGCCTCCGGGAACAACATCCGGATCACCGGCACATGCAGGAAGTTCAGCAGGTGCTTGTCCGTCACCCGCTGCGCCCCCGGCGCAACCTTCGCCAGACTCTTCTCGACCTGCCGCGCCACCCGCTCCACCGACGCCGGTCGCAACGCATCGATCCGCCGGCCCAGGAGCGCCACGTCCGCGTGCATCCCGCCCTCCGGATACAACAGGTCCCGCGCCGCCAGCGGGATGTCCGCACGTTCGCCCCCCGGCGCGATCTCCTCGCACCCCGACAGCACCTGCTCCAGCAGCGATGACCCCGAACGCGGCATCCCGACGATGTAAATCGGCAGATCCGATTTCTTCGCCGCTCTCGGCATCGACGCCACCCGCGCCGGCGTCCACGCGCTGATCAGCGACTCCACGCACGCCGCCAGCGCCGCAATGTTGTACTGCCCAGCGTCGAGGCGGTTGGCGATCTCGAACGATGCCCACGCCTCGTCGTAACGCTTGAGTTTGTCCAATACGCCGCCCAACTCGAAGTGCAGCGCCGAACGCACCGGGTCGGGCAGCGTCGCCGCGTTGTCCAGCGCCGACAAAATATTGACCGCCTCCTCGTGCCTCCCGACTCCCGCAGCCAGACGCGCAAAGTAGATCAGCATCAGCGCATCGTGCTTCGTCGTCTTGAGCGTCGGCGCGATCGTGTCGTAAGCCCGCTGCGCATCGCCCGACATCCGATGCGTCTCCGCGAGCGTCCGAAGCGCGAACGGATGGGCCGGCTTCAAGACCAACGCCGCCTCCGCCTGCTCCTGGGCACCTTCCACCTTGCCCATCGACAGCAGGCAGTACGCCAGGTTCGACCTGTGATCCGCGTTCCTCGGCTCCACGCGCACCGCGCTCGCCAGCGCGCGCTCGGCGTCGTCGTACTCATGCATCGCCAGCGAGCATCGCCCGATCCCGGCGAACACCGCGCCGCTCCTGGGGTGCTTGCCCGCCAGCTGGCGGTACATCTGCCGCGCCCGCTGGAACTGCCCCGTCTGTTCGAGTTGGGCGGCCGCCTGGAATGGGTTCTGCTGCGTCACGCTTCCGAGTATACGCCGGGGCCTCGTGCGCCACGCGAGCGCATCAACACAGCCATGGCATCAACCCTCGAGCGCACTCCGCAACTTCCCGAGGTGCTTCTCGTAGTTCTTCCAGCGCCCGACGGACGACTTGTACAGCGGGCGGCGCACCTGCTCTGCGCTCTCCGTCGCCACAATGTCTCGGCGCTCATGGAAGCGGAGACAAGAGTCGGTCCAGGTCGCACCGACCGCCTCCACGATCCGGCGTGCCTGCGACTCGAAGTCCTCAACGAACTCCCGGTAGACGACATCCACAATCCGCCCCGGGAACACCTCGTGCCAATGCTCCATCAGCCGATCGTAGTACCGGTACTGCGACCCGAGAGAGGTCAGGTCGTTGGTGAACTCCATCCCCGGCCCGAAGTTCCTGAAATAGCACGATACGCACGTGTCCAGCGGATTCCGCCGGGTGTGGATTATCGTCGCGCCGGGAAACAGCATCCAGATCAACGGGATGTACAGGTAGTTGGAGAGATTCTTGTCGATGATGTGCTGCGCCCCGGCATCGACCCGGCGCAGGCTCTTCTCGATCTGCCTCGACAACCGATCCAGCGACGACCGCCGCACACGATCGACCCGCGCCGCGATCACTTCCGCGCTGATCGGAAGCACACCCTCCGGGTACAGAAGACTCCGCGACGCCACAGGAATCTCCGATCGCTCGCCGCCCGCCGACACGCCGTCGCACATCGACAGCACCTGTTCCAGCAGCGACGAGCCCGAACGCGGCATCCCGACAATGAAAACCGGAGTCTCCGACTCCACGCTCGCACGCGGCGCCGAACGCACGCGCTCAGTGGTCCAGGCGCGGCGCAGCGCATCCATGTGCATCAACACCGAACCGACACTGGGTGATGAGGCGGACAACCGATTGGCCAGCTCGTACGACGCCCACGCGTCATCGAATCGGCCCACCCGGTCATACACGCCCCCCAGCTCGTAATGGAGCGAAGCCCGATCCGACTCCGACAGCACCGCGCCGCGATCGAGCGACTCAAGAACTTCGATCGCCTCCCGCGTCTCACCGATCGACGCGGCCAGACGAGCGAACAAAATCACCAGCGACGGTTCGCACCCATCGACCCTCGCGGCCGGCTCGACCAGGCGGTACGCCGCCTCCAGTTCCCCGCCCTTGCGGAGAATGTCGGCCAGCATACGAATCGCGGGCGCATGACCCGGGCGCATCTCCAGCACCTTCCGGGCGCACGACTCGGCCGCCTCACCATCCCCCATCTGCGCATGGCAATGCGCCAGGTTCATCAGATGATCCGTGTTGCCGGGCTCCATCCGGGCGGCGCTCGCCAGAGCGCGTTCGGCGTCCGAGTATTCGTGCATCACGATCGAGCACCGGCCGATCCCCGCGAAGATCGCGGCGTTCGTCGGGTGCTTGCCCGCCAACCGCCGGTACATCATCCGCGCCTCTCGGAACTGACCGAGATCCTCGAGGCTCCGGGCACGCTGGATGGGGTCCTGCTGCAAACCGGTTCAGTATACGCGCCCCTCACAATCGCCCGGTACCATGCCGCTCCCTACCAACGCCGGAGCAACATGCGCCCACGCAGAATCGGCCAATACGCGCTCCTCCTCACGCTGCTCGCGCTGCTGGCGATGTTCCTCGTCTACCCCGTCTGGCTCACCGTGGGCGGCGCATTCGCCGAAGACCCCAAGACCGGCGAGGGCTTCACGCTCGATCACATCGCCTTCGTCTTCCGCGATCCCGTCCTCCGCGGCGGCCTCGTCAACGCGCTGCTCGTCGCCGCCGCGACAACGACGCTCTGCATCATCATCTCCCTCCCCCTCGCCATCCTCTCCGCCAACTACAAGTACCCCCTCAAGGGCGCGTGGAACGCGCTCATCCTCGTCCCCCTCATCCTGCCCCCCTTCGTCGGCGCGATCGGCCTGCGCATGCTCCTCGGGCGCTTCGGCGCGCTCAATACCCTCCTGCACACCGATCTCGATATCCTCGGTTCGGGCAAGTTCTGGGGAGTCGTCATCGCCGAAGCCCTCCACCTCTACCCAATCATCTACCTCAACGCGACCGCCTCGCTCGCAAATCTCGACCCCGCCCTCGACGAGGCGGCCGAGAACCTGGGAATCGGCCCGTGGCGCCGCTTCTTCCGCGTCACCCTCCCCATGATCCGCCCCGGACTCTTCGCCGGAGGCACGATCGTCTTCATCTGGTCCTTCACCGAACTCGGCACGCCCCTCATGTTCGACTTCTACGCCACCACACCCGTGCAGGTGTTCAACGGCATCAAGGAAGTCACTTCCAGCGCCATGCCCTACGCGCTCACCGTCGTCATGCTCGGCGCCGCCATCCTCTGCTACATCACCGGCAAGGTCCTCTTCGGCGGGCGCGCGTACGCATCCCAGACCCGCGCCGGACGCGCCGCTTCCGAGAAATCCCTCACCGGACTCCGCGGCGTCTTGGCATGCCTCGCATTCGCGTGCGTCACCGCCCTAGCCCTCATGCCGCATGTCGGCGTTGTGCTCACCAGTTTCGCCGCCGAGGGCTCGTGGTACCGCTCCATCATCCCCACCGCATTCACGGGCGAGCACTACCAGAGCGCGCTCACGCACCCCGTCGCCTTCGGTTCCATCCTCAACTCCCTCAAACTCGCATCCGCCGCGATGGTGCTCGACATCGCCGCCGGCCTGCTCATCGGCTACATCATCGTCCGCACCAAGATCCGAGGGCGCTCTCTGCTCGACGCGATGTCCATGGTCCCGCTCGCGGTGCCCGGCCTCGTCATGGCCTTCGGATATGTCGCGATGAGTCTGCGCTGGCCATTCGGCGAAGGCGGCCCGCTCTCAGAAGCCGCCAGCATCCTCGGCTCGACGCCCAACCCCATCCCCTTCCTCATCATCGCCTACGCCGTGCGCCGCCTGCCCTATGTCGTGCGCGCCACCGTCGCCGGGCTCGAGCAAACCTCGGGCGACCTCGAAGAAGCCGCGCGCAATCTCGGCGCGGGCGCGGTCACAGCCGTGCGCCGAGTCATCGTCCCGCTCATCCTCGCCAACCTCATCGCGGGCGGCCTGCTCGCCTTCAGTTTCGCGATGCTCGAAGTCTCCGACTCCCTCATCCTCGCCCAGCAGGAAATGCACTACCCCATCACCAAGGCCATCTACATGTTCTCCGAACGGCTGGGCGACGGGCTCCACATCGCCAGCGCCATGGGCGTCTGGGGCATGGCCCTGCTCACCGCCACACTCGTCGGCGCGAGCGTCCTGATGGGCAAGAAGATGGGCGCGATCTTCCGCGTGTGAGTTCTCCGCTTACTCCCCCGCCGACGGCGGGGGAGTCGATATGCGGAGCACATCGGAGGGGGTCAGAGTCTGCCATGTTGATTACGATGGCACACATGCCCGATACGTCGCGAAATCTTCTCAGAGAGTACCTCGCAGACATCGACGATCATTGCCCCGTGTGCCGCTATTCCCTGCGGGGCCTGCAATCCGACACCTGCCCCGAGTGCGGCATCGAGCTCATCCTCCGCGTTGGCCTTGCAGCACCGGAGGTCTCGCGGGTCTGGCTCGCCGGCCTTGTCGGTATCTGCATCGCTTCCGGTCCGGTGTTCTTCAACATCTTCTGGATTCTCGCATTCGCGATCCGGCGCGGCGCGCTCGTGTCCCCCGGCGTCTCCCTCAGTTGGCTCCTGCTCATCGCAGCGACATCAATCGCCAGTCTCGCAGCGATTGTCGCGTGGCTCCGATACCGCCGCCTACTCAACCGCGCGCCGCACACCTTTCAAAGGCGAATGGCGATCCTGGGAACACTCCTCACCTGCATCTATCCCGTTTCGCAAATCGTGCGATTCGTGCTTTGGTAACGCTTCAGGGACACCGAGCCATGCCTAAAACCGACCGCGACTTCCTGACCGACTACCTCGCGCAGCGCGACGAGCCGTGCCCCTCGTGCCGCTATTCACTCAAAGGGCTGCAAGGAAACGTGTGCCCCGAGTGCGGCCAGGCACTCATGCTCCGCGTCGGCCTCGTCGAGCCGCGACTCGCCGCATGGGTGTTCGGGCTGATCGGCATCTCCGCCGGATTCGGATTCTCACTCCTGCTCTCGATCTACTTCCTCCTCCTGATCGCTGCATACGGTTGGGACTACTTCGGCGGCATCACCGAACTCATCGCGCTCTTCGGCGGCCTGACGGTCAGCGGCGCTGAGTTGGCGGTCTGGCTGCCAATGCGGCGACGCCTCTGTCGTTGGGGCACGCCAGCAAGGTGGTTCACCGCTTCCGGTGCCGCAACGCTCGCGCTCATCGGGCCGATCGCGTTTCTCGGCCTTGTCCGATAGCCACACTTTGCCATCATCGCCCCCCCGCCCCCGCGCCGATACAGTTGATGGATGAATCACCGCCCCACCCATACCGAACTCCCGGATGAGTTGGAGGCCCACCGCGTCAAAATCGACGCCAAAGCCCGCGAACTCGGCCTCGATTACTTCGATGTCGTCTTCGAGGTCCTCGACTTCCAGACCATGAACCAGATCGCGGCCTACGGCGGCTTCCCCGTCCGCTACCCCCATTGGCGCTTCGGCATGGAGTTCGAGAAACTCTCCAAGCGCGACGCCTACGGCCTCGGACGCATCTACGAGATGGTCATCAACAACGACCCCGTCTACGCCTACCTCCAGGAGTCCAACGCGACCATCGATCAGAAACTCGTCATGGCCCACGTCTTCGGGCACGCCGACTTCTTCAAGCACAACTTCTGGTTCTCCCGCACCGACCGCAAGATGATCAACACCATGGCGAACCACGCCACGCGCATCGCCAAGCACATCGACCGCCACGGCATCGACGCCGTCGAACGCTTCATCGATGTCTGCCTGAGTGTCGAACACCTCATCGATCCCTACTCCGTCTTCTCGCCGCCCGCCTCGACACCCGAAGAGTCGGGCGCCTTCGAGCCGACGCGCCTCCCCGCCAAGTCCTACATGGACCCCTTCGTCAACCCCGCGAGCGAGACCGACCGCCAGCGCCGCATCTACGAAGAGAAGAAACTCGCCGCGCGTTCCAAGTTCCCATCACGACCCGAGCGCGATGTCCTCGCCTTCATCCTCCACAACGCACGCCTCGACGACTGGCAGCAGGACATCCTCTCCATCGTCCGCGACGAGTCCTATTACTACGCGCCCCAGGCGATGACCAAGATCATGAACGAGGGATGGGCCACCTACTGGCACTCCAAACTCATGACCGAACACTTCGTCGAGGCCTCGGAGATCGTCGACTACGCCGATCAGCACGCCGGCGTCATCCACATGCCCGTCGGCGGCTTCAACCCATACAAAATCGGCGTCGAACTCTTCAAAGACATCGAACGCCGCTGGGACCGCGGCCAGCACGGCTCCGAATGGGAACGCCTCGAACACATCGGCCAGCGCGAGAAACACGACGACAAGTCCATGAAAGGCCGCGACAAGATCTTCGAGGTCCGGCGAATCTACAACGATGTCAACTTCATCGACGAGTTCCTCACCGAAGAGTTCGTCGAGCGCCACAACATGTACCGATACCGGCGCGACCCGCAGACCGGCGAAGTCCGCGTCGTCTCCCGCGACTGGCAGCAGGTCAAGCAGGAACTGCTCTACCGCATCACCAACATGGGCCAGCCCTTCATCTTCGTCGTCGATGCCAACTACACCAACCGGGGCGAGCTTTACCTCGCACACCAGTGGAACGGGCTGGATATCGAGGTCGCCAAGGCGGCGCAGGTCCTCAATAACATCCGCGTCCTGTGGGGACGCCCCGTCCACCTCCAGGCGCGCATCGATAACGATGCATGGCTCTTCTCATGCGAAGACCCCCGCGCCGAGATGAAAAAGCAGAAGATCAAGGACGACACGCCCAAACCCGCGCACCTGATCCAATAATCACAACAACGGCGCCTTGGCTCCGCTCGTCGAAGACGAGCGAGCCATGGTCAATCATTCACGGAGCATCATCTATGTCCTGCTGCGGCGGACCCAAAACCGGCAAAGAGTTCGACTTCGACGAAGAAGGCCCGAGCGAGGAAGACCTCTGCAAATTCGGCTCCGACATCAAACGCTGCGCCTCATGCCGCACCGAGATGTACCACAGCGCCACCATCTGCCCGGCCTGCGGCCACGCCGAAGAAGCCGCCCGCTCATCGGGCAAACGCTGGGTCATCGTCACTGCGCTCGTCGCCTTCGTCGCCATGCTCGCGTGGCTCGGCCTCCCGCTGATCTGACGATCACGCCCAGAAAGAACACGGCCGCCCCGAAGAGCGGCCGCGCCATGCACTAGATTTGACAACCCGAAACCAGGAGCGGCGCAATCAGCGCCGGCGGCGCGCGCCCAGGAAGCCGGCGCCCGCGAGCAACGCCAACGTGCCCGGCGTCGGGACGAAGTTCAGCCCGCCCACCGCGCCCGAACCCGAGAGCTTGATCCGCACCTTGTCGAAACCGCCGGCGATGTCGCCCGTGTCAAAGGGATTGAGCGAGTTGTCGCCCAGACCATTGACCAGGCCCGTGCTGAACACCTCCGAACCGTTGCGGTACAGCTTGACCTGGTACGTCTCGCTGCTCTCGATGTCCACGAGGATGCCCGTCAGACGCTCGGCGACAAAGTCGAGATCGAAGTACAGACGCCCGCCGTCCGCCTCGTCGTCCGGATCGCTCGAGTCACCGTCCTCGGAAATGATCAGAATCTTGCCGAGCGATTGATTATTCGTGGGGTGGTACCCCGGGGTCTGCAGGTCATTGTCCCCGCCCGTCCAGTTCGACGAGTCGAAGATCATCGCGATGTCCGGACCGTTGTTGTTGATCGCCGAGATCGTCATCCCGGGAATCTGGTTGCTCATTACCGTCCCGGCCCCGAACCCCTCGAAATCGACGGTGCTGCTCCCGAACATCACACCCGCGTTGGCCGTCCCGCCCGCGAGCGCAACGATACCCATACCCATAGCGATAGCGCGAATCGACATGACAACTCCTCTGTGTTTGTGGCGGCGATGTGTGCGTTGCCGCGCTGACTCTCTCTGACTATTCCCAAGCGCCGATCAGGGTGTGTGCGCACCCCTTCGGGACTGACGGCAGAAAGATACGCCCCCCCGTATCGGTGTCAACGAAATATCCGATAACTCATCCGAAAGAGTTGCGCCGCGGGCCAAAGCCGCCGAAAACGAAAACACGCCGCACATCGGCGGCGTGTTTGCAGATCTCGAAAAGCCAACGACTTACATCTTGTCCAGCCACTCCGCGACCAGACGCACCCCGAACCCCGTGCACGAAGATTTTACATACGGCCCGCGATCGCCCTCCACCGCGTGCACACCCGCGATATCCAGGTGCGCCCACGCCACGCCCGGCTCCACGAAGTACGAAAGGAACGCCGCGCCCTGAATCGGGTGCGCCTTCCGCTCCGGCGACGAGTTGATGATGTCCGCGACATCCGACTTCATCATGTCCCGGTATTCCTGGTGGTGCGGCAAGCGCCACAACCGCTCGCCCGAAACCGCCGAAGCGCTCTCCAACTGCCCCCGCAGGTTGTCGTCGTCGCACCACATCCCCGCGTACGTCGAGCCCAGCGCGATCACCACGCCGCCCGTCAGCGTCGCCATGTCAACGATGCACGCCGGGTCCTCCGAGTCGCACGCCCAGCACAACGCGTCGGCCATCACCAGGCGACCCTCCGCGTCCGTGTTCGTCACCTCGACCGTCACGCCGTTGCGGAAAGTAATGATGTCGTCCGGGCGATACGCCTCGTCCGAGATCGAGTTCTCCGCAACCGCAAGCAGCGCCACGACCGGGACCTTCGGCTTGATCACCGTCGCGATCGCGTGCATCGCGCCGATCACCGCGCACCCGCCGTCCTTGTCACGCTTCATGCCGCGCATGAACCCGCCCGTCTTGATCGACAAACCGCCCGAGTCGTACACCATCGTCTTGCCGACCAGAACAACCGGCTTGGCGCCCCGACGCGCACGCCCGCCCGGCTTGTACTCCAGCCGCACCATGCACGGCGGCTGCTCCGACGCCTTGCCCACATTGATGAGCCCCGTCAGCCGCTCACGCTCGAGTTCCGAGCCGCTCAGCACCTTGCACGACAAACCGACCTTCTTCGCCATCTTCGTGCAGTAGTCCGCGATCGCCGTCGTCGTGCAGATGTTCGGCGGCGTCTCCGACAGGTTCCGCGCGATGTTCGCCGAGAAACCCAGCTTCATTCCGCGCTCCATCCCCTTGCGGAACGACGCGTCCGAGCAATACATCGAGAGCGCCGTCCGCTCGGGCAGCGTCGCCGCACTCCCCTTGAAGTGATCCCGGTTGTAGGCGATCAGCCCCATCCCCTCGCCGAACGCAGAACCCGCGCCCGCCGCCGAAAGGCCCGTCTTGCTCAGCGCACTCGCGATCTCGATGTCCACATCCTTCGCCTTAAGAGCCGCCAGCCGACGACCCACCGCGCCCGCAGCATTCCGCACCGTATCGAGCGTCACATCGCCCCGCTCCCCCAAGCCCACGATCAGCACACGCTCGTACCCGCCGCGACCGCCGCCGTTCGGAAACGCCTCGGCGACCTGCCCCGCCTCGCGCGTCACCTCGGCCCGGTTGATCGCCGACGACGCCGCGCCGGACTTATCCAACGCCGCCGACTCACGATCCAGAGACTCATTCTTGAAGCCGCCGATCACCAGGATCTTGCGCGCAGAGCGGGACGACATCGACACGGACTGAAACATGCAAACTCCTCGTCTAAATGGGGCAACCGGCGCGCATCAAAAAACGCCCGCCGCGACCGCGAGTGTACCGTCAATGCCCGGATGGGTTCCACGAGCAGCCGACTCGGGTGATACACGCCCGACCCGGTGCAGATCACCTCAACAGGCGAGCGGCTTGCCGTGAGCCGGTCTGCAGACTCTTAACTCGCCCGAACGCGCAGCGTTCGCGGCGAAGTTCCTACGCCGCCTTGCACGCCGACGCGCCGCCCTCGTAGTGATGGTCAAGCAACCACCGCAGCACATCGTTGAGCGTCACGATCCCCACGCACCCCTCGTCCTCATCGAGCACCGGCAGGCACGAGATCCCGTGCCTGAACATCTGGCACGCCGCATCCGACACCGCATCGTCCGGCGACGCGGCGACAATCGCGCGCGTCATGATCTGGTGCGCCTTCTTCTGCATCGTCAGGAAGTCAATCTTCCGCTCGGCGAGCTTCCCGACGAACGGGCTGATCGTCCGCAACAGATCGCGATCCGAAATCACCCCGACCGCCCGCCCCTCCTCCACGACCACAACATGATGGAACTTGTGGCGATCGAACGCGCTCTTGATCACGCCGATCGGCGTGTCCATCGTCACGGTGACGACCTCGCGGGTCATGATGTTCTCGATGCGATTCATACGTAATCCCCTCACTCGCGGTGCGCTGTCACCCTGATCGGCTCGTTCCGGGCCCGAGTACACTCACCCCATGGGCAACAAAGACCAGAAAGAACACGGCCCGGCGAGCAAAGGTCCGGAAACCCTCCGTGCCCCGTGGCGAAGCGCCTACATGGACCAGCTCGACGAGGCCGCCCTGCGCGCCTCGCAATCAAAGGAAAAAGGCCGCGAGTCCTGCTTCCTCCGCGCCTACGCCCTGTCGCCCGAACTCGACGAGCAGAACCATGTAATCGTCCGCCGGGGCGATCCCACCCAGCCCGACTCCGGAATGATCCTCCTCAACCGCTACCCCTACGCCAACGGCCATCTCCTCGTCGCCCTCTGCCAGAGCCGCCCCACCCTCGCCGATTACGAGTCCGCGCAGCGCGCATCACTCTGGTCCCTCATCGAACTCGCCTCCGAACTCTGCCACCGAACGCTCCACCCCCAGGGCGTGAACATCGGCATCAACCAGGGCGCCGCGGCCGGCGCGGGCGTCCCCGAACACCTCCACGCCCATGTCGTCCCACGATGGCACGGCGATGTGAACTTCATGACCGTCGTCGGCAATGTCCGCGTCATCTCCAAGTCACTCGACGAAATGGCCAAACGCTACCGAGAAGTGTGGGAGGGGATGAAGGTGTAATCAATCATGGTTGTTCTGGACCAGCAAGACGCCCTGACGCTGCCACCACTCCATGAACTTGTGAGGAGACGCCAGCAATGGCGGGACACCGCTGCGTGTCACATTGGGTCCCCTTGGAGAGCCATCTTTCTTCATTAATCCACCCCACGCCTGCTCAATGTCGGGCCGAAGGTAGTAGTTCGATCCTCGCCGTTCGCCGATCGGTACACATCGGCTACACCGACCCGACATGCCCGGCCGGGCTCGAATGACAATCTCGTCAGCTTCGGGCGATATCCTGCGACTGTGTGCATTCTCGTGCAGCCTGGCGTTACTCACAGATCTTGCTATCACGATCTCGTCGATGATGTAAACGCCGATGATCGCGTAGACAAGGGAATCGGAGTCGGAAATAGAGCGAAGCCCTGAATAAAAGACAAGTAGGTCATCGCGATTGAACTGTGCGAGTTGACGCCCACGCCTCGCCCCCATGTCTCCGTAGGTTAGATGCTCGAAATCAGGGTCCAAATGCATGGTCTTGTCGAGCCGCTGTCCGATTTTTCGTTGCCAGTATGTCCCCGCGGTCCCCGAGCGCCGAAGGAAGCGCTTGAGTGGCCCATACCACTCTTCATAGCGACGAATGAATGAAGGATGACAGTCAGTCCCATCACGCTCGGGAATCGGGATATAGAGAAAGTTGCCGGTCGAAGCATCTACTGGCGCATTCCACCAGCCACCCGCCTTGGTCTGATCTGCGCCGACTCGGATGAGCATGCCTCTCATACCGAAAAGCATATAGCAATGAAAATGCTCACTCCCCGCCCGGCTTCTGCCGCCGCGACTTCCGCTCGCTCTGCTCGCGCTTCGCCTTGAGCCGGCGCTCCTTGCTCCCCTTGCTCGGCTTCGTCTTCTTCCGCGGCTTGGGCTTCACCATCGCCCGCACCAGCAACTCGCGCAACCGCTCCAGGCACTCATCCTTGTTCCGCTTCTGCGAGCGGTGCTCCTCCGACGCCAGAATCAACTCCCCCTCCGCCGTCAATCGGCTCCCCGCCATCCGCACCAGCCGCGTGCGCGCATCGCCCGGCATCTCGATCGCATCCACCGAGATCCGCAGCTCCACGCGCGTCGAACGCTTATTGACATTCTGACCCCCCGGCCCCGTCGAGCGCGTCGCGCTGAACCGCACCGCGTCCGCCGGCGCGCGCGCCCCCGGCGCGAGTTCAACCCCACCCCCTCCCCCGCTCCCCCCCGCACCATCCGTGCTGTCGCGCGTGCCGTCGCTCATTGCTGATACCGTACCCACCCCCCGCCCCATCCTCCACGCACACGGAGCCGAACGACCCATGAACCCGCGGCTACTCGCACTCCTCCTCGCGCTCATCCCCGCATCACTCGCGCCGGCCCAAACCGCCGAGACCGACGCCGAACCATCACTCTCGCTCCGCACGACCCCCGACTGGACCGTCAAGATCGAGCCCATGCTCTGGGCACCCGCGCTCGCCGGCGATTTCGAGGTTGGGGATGGGGGGGGCGACTCCTTCAACGCCGAATGGATCAACGCCGACGAAGTCACCCTCGCCCCCGCAGGGCGCGTCACCATCAACGCCGACGACTGGCGATTCCTCTTCGAGGGCTTCGCCGTCTCCGCAGACAACGACGACAGGGTCCGCAACACATTCACCGCCGACGGAGTCACCTTCACGCGCGGCACCGACGCCGACCTCAACCTCGATCTCTCCGTCTTCAAACTCGCCGCCGGCAAGGAAATCTGGCGCAAGCCCTTCTCCGAAGATGTCGCCCTGGCGCTGGATGTCTACGCCGGCGCACGACTCATCGATATCGATCTCAACCTCGAGAACGCCGCCGGCGCCTCCATCGGAGGCGACGGCATCTGGATCGAACCACTCGCCGGCTTCAATGTCGCCTTCGAACTCCCACGCGGCTTCGACCTCCGCTTCGCCCTCGACGGCGGCGTCGCGCTCGGCGAGGACATCGGCTTCGATTACCAAGTCGTCGCCGCATTCGGATGGCGCTTCGCCGACAACGTGGGCATCGAGATCGGCTTCCGGCACATTTCATTCGATGTCAACGACAACGACTTCGCCTTCGACGGCTGGGCCGCGGGCCTCTTCGGCTCCATCGTCATCTACTTCTAAGGGGCCTCGCGTGATCCGAATCATTTCAGGCGATTACAAGGGCCGACGCATCGAAACCCCCAAGGACGCATCCAAGACGCGCCCCGTCCCCGATCGCGTCCGCACCGCACTCTTCAACATGCTCCGCGGACACCTCGAAGGGGGCCGCCCCGTCCTCGACGCCTTCGCCGGCGTCGGCAGTTTCGCGCTCGAGGCCGCGTCGCGCGGCGCGCACGTCGTCGCCATCGAGCGCGACCGCGAGATCGCCGAAATCCTCCGCCGCAACGCCGAGACGCTCGGCGCAACCGACCGACTGCAGATCATCCAGCACGACGCCCTCGGCGCCTCCGTCCTCTCGCGCTGCCCGCAGCCCGTGCATGTGATCTTCTTCGACCCCCCCTACCCCATGATGCAGGACCCGCCCCAGCGCAAACGCATCCTCGATCAGTTCGTGCGCCTCATCGCGATGCTCGACGACGAAGACGGGGGCGGCTTCGCCATCCTCCGCACACCCTGGCCCCTCAACGACCGCGAAGTCATCGGCGAAGACGAACAAGGCGAACCCGTCGCCACCAAGAAGCCCGTCCCGCTCGAACTCGAAGGCGCACGCGGCCCCGAAACCCACATCTACGGCTCAATGGCCGTCCACTGGTATCAGAAGGCGTGATCCCTCACTCCCCCGCCGCCGGCTGGGGAGGTGCCGAGCGCAGCGAGGCGATGGGGGACTCAACCTTGTAGCGTCGCCGCCGCGCTCGTCCCCGCCACAAACCCAGAAGCCCACGCCCACTGGAAGTTGTACCCACCGATCGGGCCGTCCACATCGCAGATCTCCCCCGCGAAGTACAACCCCCTCGTGATCTTTGACTCCATCGTCTCAAGATCAATCTCGTCCAGCGGCACACCCCCCGCCGTCACCTCCGCGTAGTTCCACCCGCGATCCGAGTGAATCTCGATCACCATCTCAGTCAGCGCCCGCGCCAGCGCCTTGCGCTGCTCGCGCGTCAGCGAATGCCCAGGCGCGCCCGCCTCCACGCCGACCTGCGCGCACACCGCCTCGATCAACCGCGCAGGCATCGCCGACCGCGCCCGTTGCGAGAAGTACCTCCCGACCGTCGCCGCGCCGATCGTCTGCAGCTCACGATCCACATCATCCATCGTCGCGCCGCCCACCCAGTTCGCCACAAGCACCGCCCCGGCGTCATCCATCCGCGCATCGGTGTAGTACCGCGAGATGTCCATCGCGCACGGACCCGACAACCCGAAGTGCGTGCAGAGCAATGATCCTGAGACCGCCTTAATCCGCTTGCCCGTCGATGACCGCACCTCCAGCGTCGCGTCCGTCGTCAGCCCGCTCAACGCCTTGAGCCAGTCGCTCCTCGCGTGATTGATCACCAACGGCGCCAGCGCCGGGAACACCCGCGCCGTCACCGAATGCCCCAGCGACTTCGCGATCCCGTGACCGTGCCCGTCCGATCCCGACCGCGGCAGACTCTTCCCCCCGGTACACAGAATCACCCGCCGCGCCCGGATCACCTCATCCCCCTTTTCGCCAAACTCCGCCCCCGCGCGACGAATCACGAATCCATCGCCCTCTTGCTCCACCGACCACACCCGCCACGGATAGACCAACTCAACACCCGCCTCCCGCGCCGCCCGGAGCAGCGCATCCAGCACCGTCCGCGCCTTGTCCGTCGTCGGGAACAGCTTCCCCGTCTCCTCGCGCTTGAGCGTCACGCCCAACGCACTAAAGAACCGCGTCGCGTCCGCCACCGTGAACCGACCCAGTACCTTCCGAACCGCGCCCGTTGACGACCCCGCGTACAACCTCGGGTCCACCACATCGTGCGTCACATTGCACCGACCCCCCCCCGCCACCAGGATCTTCGCGCCCAGCGTCCGCGCCCCGTCAATCGCGCAGATGCGCAACTTCCCGCCGCGATCGCGCGCCGCTCGCCCCGCGCTGATCGCGCTCATCAATCCGGCGGCGCCGGCCCCCACCACCGCGATGTCTTGCGCACGTTCGCTGCTCACACGGGCGATTCAACTCGAGGCGAAACCGGCCAGTCCAGATGGAAGAACCTCCCCCGCGGCTCATCAACACGTTCATAGGTGTGCGCCCCGAAGTAATCCCGCTGCGCCTGCAACAACTTCGCCGGCAGCACCGCGTGCCGGTACGAGTCGTAGTACGCCAGCGCCGACATCATCGCCGGCATCGGCACTCCACCCACCGCCGCCGACGCCACCACCTCGCGCCACGCGTCCTGACCCCTGGCGATCGCCTCCCCGAAGAACGGGTCGAGCAACAGGTTCACGAGCGACCGATCCCGCCGGTACGCCTGCGTGATCCGCTGCAGGAACCGCGCCCGGATGATGCAACCGCCACGCCACATCGCCGCCAGCCCCGCGAAGTCCACGCCCCACCCATACTCCGCGCTCGCCGATGCCATGATCTGAAACCCCTGCGCATAGGCGCAGATCTTCGAGCAGTACAGCGCGTGCTCCACCGCCTCCACAAACCGCTCCTCTGTCCCGAACCGCGCCGCCATCGCCCGGCGCGCCTCCTCATGCCCCGGCCCCTGAAGCACCCCGCTCGCGCGCACCCGCTCGTCCTTCAGCGCGCTCATCCCGCGCGCAAAAACCGCCTCCGCGATCGTCATCGCCGGCGCGCCGAACTTCAGCGCCGCCTCGCTCGTCCACCGACCCGTCCCCTTCTGCCCCGCCTTGTCGAGCACCACATCTACAAACGGTTTGCCCGTCCGCGCATCCTTCTCCCCGAGAATGTCCGCCGTGATCTCGATCAGGTACGAGTCCAGCTCGCCCCTGTTCCACTCTGTGAACACCTCCGCGCACCGCGCCGGCTCCAGCCCCGCGACGCCCCGTAGCAGATGGAACGCCTCGCAGATCAACTGCATATCCGCGTACTCGATGCCGTTGTGCACCATCTTCACGAAGTGACCCGCGCCATCAGGCCCCACATACCCCGTGCACGGCTCACCGCCCGTCACCGGCTCGCCCGCGCTCGCCGTCTCGATCGGCCTCCCCGTCTCCGCATCCACCTTCGCCGCGATCGCCTTCCACACCGGCTCGAGCAACTTCCACGCCTCCCGGTCCCCGCCCGGCATGAGCGACGGCCCGAATCGCGCGCCCAACTCCCCGCCCGACACGCCCGACCCGATGAAGTGAATCCCCCGCGCCCGCAGCGCCTGCTCGCGCCGCTGCGTGTCCTCCCAGTGCGCGTTGCCCCCGTCAACAATCAAATCCCCCGCGTCCATCTCGTCCGCCAGTTGCCCGATCACGGCGTCCGTCCCCGCCCCCGCCTGCACCATGATCACCACCCGCCTGGGCCTCTTGAGCGACGCCACGAAGTCCCGCAGCTCCGCGTACCCCGCAAGCGAACCACCCAGCTTCCCGAACGACCCCGCCGGGTGCTCCCCAACGAACTCCGTCATCTTCGAGGTCGTCCGGTTGTACACCGCGATCGCGAAGCCGTGGTCCGCGATATTCAGCGCCAGGTTCTGGCCCATCACCGCCAGGCCGATCAGCCCGATGTCGTTTGAGGGGGGCGTCGACGATGAAGGCATGGCGCGTGCTCCGAAGTCGTGTCCGATCGATCCGCGGGCGATTGTCGATCAGATACCCCCACCGGGCAACCGCGCGCAGAAAAGAGGCGGCCCCAGAAGAGCCGCCTCCGATCCAATGCAATCAGACAAAGCGCCGCCGAGTCACCGACGACGACGGGAAGCCGCCAAGCCAACGCCCATCAGGCCGATCGAGGCCGCACCCGGCGTCGGAATCGCGATGAACAGGAAGTCCTTGGTCCCGCCCGAATGGTGACTGCTGTCCAGCCACCCGCGCCCGACCCAGTACCCCTGCCCCTCCTGCGGATGCCCCGCCAGGCGGTGTTCGTCCTGAAGGAACAGGAACGAGTCGTTGTCCCCGTTGTTCACATCAAACATCGAGAAGATCGTCCCATTCGCCACATCGGGGTTGCCCAGCGAAGTGAGCGTCCCGGTGTTCAGCGGGTCGCTGGGAGTGACCACCCACCCCGTCCCGTCCGGCCCGACATTGGCCCGGTACTCGAAGTCGAGCGCGTACGCGCCCTCGCCGAATCCGTACCCCGTGCCGGTATCCACCCCGCCGAACACGGTGCCGGCGATCGTGATGCGATAGTCACCCCCGCCATCGTCAAACACCGACAGCACCGTGTCACCAAAGGTGTTCATCGAGAAGGTGGTCACACCCCCGGTGCCACCAATGGAACTGAACAGGTTGTCGAAGCGCAGGCCATACGGCGGCGGATTCTCGTTCCCGTCCGGATGGTCATAGCACTGATACGAAGCAATAAGGCCCGCATTCGCCGAAGCGCACAGGCAGCACACGCCGGCGAGAATCGCCGATGGCAGGACGCGTTTCATGATTTCTTCCTTCCCGAAAGAACTTCCCAACCAGCCGACCCGCATGACCCCCATGCGGCATCGACAACCCAACCATCGAATCACGGACACTTCAGCCGCGATTACCGGCGAGTATGGCACGCACTCCCATCAACGCAATCGATGACCCCAAAACGGGGGAAGCATTCTCAAAATCAGACCCTAATATCTTCCGAACGATCAGGCCGCCCGAACCGAGGCCCGATGGCAAGACCGGAGACTCCTCGCTATCCTTGTGCCCCCCATGGCCCAGATCAGAGAAATCAAACTCCGGATGAAGGCGGTCGCGAACATCAAGCGCATCACGCGCACGATGCAGATGATCGCAACCAGCAAGTTCTCACGCGCCCAGATGCGCGCCACGGCCTCCAAGCCGTACACCGAGGGCGTCTTCGACCTCGTCCGCGAACTCTCTGCCCGCGCCGGCAACATCTCGCACCCCCTCATCGAGGGCACGCGCGCGGGCGCCAAGTCGCCGGAGATCGTCCTCGTCCTCACGTCCGATCGCGGGCTCTGCGGCCCCTACAACGGCTCGGTCCTCCGCACCGCCATGCCATACCTCCGCGCCAAGTCCGAAGCCCCGCGGCTCACCGAGATCGTCGGACGCAAGGGCCTCGGCGTCCTCAAGTTCAACAAGTTCACCATCGCGGCACACCACGCCGAGTTCGGCGACAACCCCAAGTTCGACGATGTCGAACGACTCGCGCAGCGCTACATGGACGAGTTCACGCGCGGCGAGATCTCCGGCGTCAAGGTCGTCTACATGCGCTTCCTCTCCACCGCGCGCCAGCGCCCGGAGATGCTCCAGCTCCTCCCGCTCAAGCCGCCCGCGCCCGCAGAGGGCGAAGAGACGGCCGCCTCGGTCGAGTACGAGTTCACGCCCGAACCCAAGAAACTTCTCAACGACCTCCTGCCCGTCACGGTCAAGACCACGCTCTACCAGTGCTTCCTCGACGCCGTCGTCTCCGAACACGTGGCGCGCATGGTCGCCATGAAGGCCGCCACAGATAACGCGGGCAAGATGGGCAAGTCGCTGCAGCGCACGTTCAACCGCGCCCGCCAGGCGCAGATCACGACGGAACTGATGGAAGTGATCTCCGGCGCCGCCGCCCTCGAATAACCGCACCGAATCCACTCGAAAAATGGCTCGCGAATCATCGCGATCGCTGTTCGCATGCGCGCGCCCGCGCGGTAGACTGATCTCCCCGTGGTGAGGCGGGATGCAGGCGGGAGAGTGAGACATGGCCACAGCGCGAGAGCGATACGCCGACGATGCTTTCGAGCGTTCGCTCGCGCAGTTCGAACGCCTCGTCCAGAGCGTCGGGTCCAAGCGATTCGCCGCCGCCATGAACCTCACCACCCGTCAGGTCAACCGGATGCTCTCGGGCACGCAGCCCAACCCGGTTGATCGAATCGTCCGCACCCTCCAGTCCTGCGAAGCGCAGGTCGGCGACGAGGTCATCGAGTACATCTGCCAGGAAGCCGGCGGCTCCTTCGTCCGCGACGAAGCCACCATCGACGCCTCCGCCGTCAACGCCGTCCGCGAATGCGCCGAAGCGATCGCCGCCATCTCCGACGGCCAGATCACCGTCATCGACGAACGCGAAGTCCGCCAGGCCATCGCCGCGCTCACATCGCTCGTCCGTATGGCCCAGGCCCAGCGCGTCGACGGCCAACCCGTCAAGATCAAGCCCGTCGTCCGGTCCGAAGCGCTCAATCACGACCGCTCGCTCAAGGACTGACCGCGCCCCCGCTCAACGCAGGAACATCCCCGCGATCGCCGCCGTCGTCCAGCTCGCCAGCGCGCCCGCGACCATCGCCCTCGGCGCCAGCCGCGCCAGTTCACCCCGCCGCGACGGCGCCAGCGCCGAGATCCCGCCGATCTGAATCCCGATCGACGCAACATTCGCGAATCCGCACAACGCGAACATCGAGATCGCCGACGACCGCGCGCTGATCCGCGCCCCCTCCGTGCCGTGAATCATCTCCGTCAGCGAGCTGTACGCGATGAACTCCGTCAGCATCACCTTCTGCCCCATGAGCGAACCCACCTCGCCAGCGTCGGTCCAGCCCACACCCATCACCCACGCCAGCGGCGCCAGCACCGCGCCAAGCGCCCATTCCACGCTGAACACCGGCAGCCCCCGCGCCTCGCGCCACGCCGCAACGCCCTCCAGCCCGCTGAACCACGCCAAGGGCCAGTTCAGCAGCGCCACGATCGCCACGAACGCGATCAGCATCGCCGCCACATTCAGCGCCAGCTTCAGCCCGTCCGTGGCGCCGATCGTCGCCGCCTCGAACACATTGGTCGCACGCTCGCTCTCACCAAGCTCCACATGCCGCTCGTCGGGAGGGCGCTCCGTCTCGGGCATCACGATCCGCGCCATCACGATCGCCGCCGGCGCCGACATCACGCTCGCCAGCAGCAGATTGCGCGTCACCATCTCGCGCGCCGCATCGTCCGCGCCGCCGAGCAGCCCCACATACGCCGCCAAAACAGACCCCGCCATCGTCGCGAACCCGCCCACCATCAGCAGCATCAACTGCGCCCGCGTCATCCGCGCCAGCAGCGGCTTCACAACAAACGGCGCCTCCGTCTGACCGATGAACACATTCGCCGCCGTCACCAGCGCCTCCGCGCCCGTCACACCCATCGTCCGCCGCAGCACCCACGCCAGCCCCGCGATGATCTTCTGCATGATCCCGAAGTGGTACAGCACCGCGCTCAGCGCCGCGAAATAGATAATCACCGGCAGCGCCCGAATCGCGAACACCCACCCCCACGGCCCGGACTCGTCCGACAGCGCCTTACCGAAAATGAACTCGATCCCCGCACGCGCCGAGTCGATCACGCCGGTCACGAACACCGCCAGCACATTCACGGCCGCAACGATCGGCGGAAAGGTCAGCGCCAGCGCCGCGATCACAACCTGCACGATCACGCCCGCGAGCACCAGCCGCCACGGCACACGCCTGCGATCAAACGAGATCAGCCACGCGATCGCGATGAACACCGCAACGCCCAGCACGCCGATGAGTCGTTCCATGCACGCTCATCTACCACAACCACGCCCGTCTGGAAACAAAGCGACCGAGACGGGTCCGCCTCGGTCGCCTGGAGGAGATACGCCCCGGCGGGCCGTGTCGCTCGCCCCGCGCCGGCCACTCCGGGGTCTCGCTATCGCCGCTCATTCTTGACCCGCCCCGCCGAGTCGTGCAACCCCCCCATCCAATCGGCTAATCCCCGGTGGACAACCCGCGCTCAGTTCAGCGGCGTGGTCAGCACATCAAACACGTACGCGCCGAACCACGCCCCGCCCGTCGCCGTCAGGTGCGTCGAGTCGAACATGAACCCCAGCGACCACATCTCCGACCACCCCGAGAACAGATCAAACAGGTTGATGTACCCGATCCCGCGCTCGCACGCGATCTTCCGGTACAGATCCGCCTCCAGCCCGATGTCCGTGATGAACGGGTGGTGCGTCATCAGAATGATCGGCGTATCGGGCAGCGCCTTCTGATAGAAGTCCAGCAGCGCGTTCGTGTCCGCCTCGAACGTCTCACGCTCGTCGTACGAACTCCAGTCCAGCATCACAATGAGCAGATCCGGCCGCATCGCGATCAACTGCGCGCCCACAACCTTGTTCACGCCGCCCAGAAAGTCCCTGGGCCCCTGCCCGCCCCGCGCCACACGCATGTACGAAGCGCCCGCGACGCCCGATCGCATCTCCAATCCGTTCAACTGCAACAACCCGCCGCCGGCCCACTCAATCCGCACCGTATTGAGCGTGTCGTTGTCGAGCGCGCCCGTATCGAACTCGATCGAGGCGTGCCGCACGCGCGCCGCGAACTCATCCGCCGTCAGCGGCGCTTGCGTGATCACCGCCCGCTCGCGCCCGCGCAGAGGCGCAGCCCACGCGCTCGACGGCAACTGCCGCCCGCCGACAGGCGCCGCCGCCGAGAAAAGACCCAGGTAGTTCCCGTTGCACCACATCCGGAACGCCGCGCCATCCGGAATCCGCAGGTAATGGAGCGTCGCGCTCGTGCCGTAGAAGTCCAGCTCGATCGCGCCGGGGCCATCGATGTGCGTGTAGATCCCATCCGGCGACCACGCGCCCCACGGCAGTGGGCGCGCCGAGTTCGCCGCCAGCCAACGCACGTTCCCCGACAGGTTCGTCACCGCCGGGATGTTGTCCGGAGACAAATCCTGCTCGCGCATCAACTGCCCCGGCCGCGCCGAGTTCCCGTTGGGCGACTTCGAGAACCCGTCACCGATCGCGAAGTAACCCTCCCCGCCGTTGCCGAACACCGTGTGCAGATGATCGCGCAAGAACCAGTTGTACGAGTTGGCGCGGTAACTGATCGAGTCGCCCACGATCATCACGCTCGCCTCGCGCCCCTGCGCCAGTTCGTTGTAGAACCGCGCCGTCGCCTCATCAATGCCGAACATCAGCGGCCGCGCCGACTCCAGATCGCAATCGCCGCCCCCCGCGCCCGCCATCGATACGACAGCGCCGATGACAGCCAACGCCGAAGCGCGCAGCCAACCGCCCATTCGCCCGCGCTCGCAGTCTCTCAAGCAATACCTCACAAACCCCGGTCCGCTCACCCTCAACGATGCCACCGCATCGCCCCCCGTCAAGCACACCTACTGCGTATCCGCCGTGCCGATAATGGTGGGCGGCTCATCCCCATCCTCATCGTCGTCCGCGATCGATCCCGCGATCTCCGACGCGATCCGGTCCTCCGTCCGGTCAAACCGCAGCACCGCACCCCCCAACTTCACCTCAAGCCCCGGCGTCACCGCCAGCTCCCGCACCGGCCGACCCCCCACCAGGCACCCGTGCGTCGAGCCCATGTCCCGTATCACCACCCCGCTCGGCCCCCCCGCACGCAACTCCGCGTGATGCCGCGACACCGAAGGAATCGCCACCCGAATCTCGCAGTCCGTCCCACGACCGATCCGGATCGGACGCACCACATCCACCTCGAGGCGGCGCAGCACCCGCCCGTCCTCCGTCCTGATCGTCAGGTCAAACATCGCCGCCTCCGAATCCCACCCCCAACCGAACCCGTCAACTCTTGTACGCCGGCTGCCCAACCGACTTCAGCAGACGCGCCAGCACCTCCTCGGTGCCCACTCGCTCCGCGCTCGCCGTGTAGTTCAGCACCAGCCGGTGACGCAACACCGCCGGCGCGATCCGCATCACGTGCTCTGCGCCGGGCGTCGGCTGACCCTCCAGCGCCGCCAGACAACGCGCGCCCAGAATCAGCGCCTGCCCCGTCCGCGGCCCAGCGCCCCATGCGATGTACTTCGAGACCGACGCCGGGCACGACGCATCATCGGGCCGCGTCGCACGCGCCAGCGACACCGCGTACTCCACCACATGCTCGCTCACCGGCACGCGACCGATCGCGCGCCGCAACCGCACCAGCTCATGCCCATCGAACAACGGACGCACCTCCGCCGTCCGCGCGCTGATCTCCTCGCTCTGCCCGACGATGTACCGCTCCTCCTGCACCGTCGGGTAATCCATCTTCAGCGCAAACATGAACCGATCCAACTGCGCCTCGGGGAGCGGATACGTCCCCTCCTGCTCGATCGGGTTCTGCGTCGCCACCACGATGAACGGCGGATCCAGCGGCCTTGTCACACCCCCCACCGACACCTGCCGCTCCGCCATCGCCTCGAGCAGCGCCGCCTGCGTCTTGGGCGGCGTCCGGTTGATCTCGTCCGCCAGCACGATGTTCGCAAACACCGGGCCGGGCACAAACTGCATCCGCCGCTGGTTCGTCACCGGGTCCGTCTGAATCAACTCCGCGCCCAGAATGTCGCTCGGCATCATGTCCGGCGTGAACTGAATCCGCCGGAACTCCAGCGCCAGACTCGAAGCGAGCGTCCGCACTAGCATCGTCTTGGCCAGACCCGGCACGCCGATAATCAGCGTGTGCCCCTGGCAGAACACCGCCACCAGCAAGTGCTCCACCGTCTCGTGCTGGCCCACCACCACCCGGCGCACCTGCTCCTTCAACTGCGCGTACCGCGTCGCCAGCGAGTCCAGGTCCGCGATCGTCGGCATGCCGCCATCGTCTCGTGTCATGTCGCCTCCCGGACCACCAGGTGCCGAAAAAGGGGGGTTATGGGCGGTCGCTCCAATGACTGTACGCCCAACGCCCGCCGCGGTTTCGATCGCCCCGCCACAACCGCCCCGGAGAGTGCCCCCCGAGCCACCTACCCCGCCCGCTCCCATCGCATCCGCCGACCGCCGATGCAAGCCGATTCGCAAAAGAATCACCCGCGCGAATCGCATACCACACGTCGCAACGCCTGTCGCACACGCACCGGCGTATCCCGCGCGCAGGGCGCGATTTCAGCGCCAACCAACCCACACGCTGCGGCACGCGCCGGATCAGGTCGATCCCGCACTGCCGACCGGTGTGTGAGCCCGTCGCGCAAGGGTGCATCAAACAAGGAGTTCCTCATGGCGGCGATCCGTTTGGGTGAAATATTGATTCGCCAGGGTGTGCTCACCGAGTCGCAGGTCAACCAGATCCTCATGACCCAGCGCTCATCGCAACGCCCGTTCGGCCTGCTCGCCGAACAGATGTTCGGCCTCTCGCCCAACGCCGTCGAACGCGCCTGGGCCGAGCAATACGCCGCCATCACCGAGCACATCGATGTCCGCATCGAACGCAAGGAGGCCGACGCCCTCGCCGCCGTCGACCGCAGACAGGCATGGCAGTTCTGCGTCTTCCCCCTCCGCTTCGAGAACGGCGAACTCATGCTCGCCACGCTCAAAAAGCAACTCCCCCGAGCGCTCCGATTCGCGTCGCGCTGCGTCAATCACCCCTGCTACCTCGTCATCACCGAGCGCCGCATGCTGGGCGAAGCGCTCGCCGAGCACTACCCCATGGGCGGCCTCGGACCCGACTCGCTCCCCGAGGAAACCACCGATGCGCCCGCGCTCGTCGGGTACGACCCCGACGACATGCTCGCCGCCTGACCCACCCCGCAACGAAACACACTCCCGCAACGCACACCCGCGCCACGACTCCGGCGCGGGTGCTTGCGTTTATGGACGCTGCAACAACTCAATCAGCGCCAACATCAACGGCGAGGTCTCGTCCGGAACCAGCGGGGTCTCCGCATTATTGAAAACGATCGTCACCACGAACCAGCGCCCGTCCATGCGCTCCATCATCACGCCCGCGCACAACACGCCCGGCTCGGCCCCCGCCGAGAACGACATCGAACGCCACAGCCCAGAGTCCACTCGGAACTGCTGATTCGCGCCCAGAATCTCCCGCAGCGCTTCCATGCCGGGCCGCAGCGCCGTGTTCCGGAGATACAAAAGCACCGACGCCAACTCCCGGCTCGACGCGAAGTGCCCCACCTTGTCGACACCCTGCGGCTTCACCCAGAACTTCATCAACTCCGCGTCGATCGTGTCGAACCCGTCCAGCATCGCCCGCCGACCCGCAACATCCGCCGCCGCATACGCCGACTGCAACTCCGGATCGAACGACATCTTCAGCTCGTACGCCTCCGTCGTCGTCAGGAACGGCCCGTTCGCCGCCGAGTCCGTGCGCACGCCCTCCACAAACTTCGTCAAACGATCCATCCCCACCCAGTCGATCAAATGGTCCGTCGCCGTGTCATCGCCCTGCAGCATCTGACCCGCCAGCGACGCCACCATGTGCTCAACGCCCTCCGGCGTCTGCTTGAGCGGCGAGTCCGGGATGCTCTTGAGCGACTCGCGAATCGTCACCATCTCCTCCCACGAACCATCTCCCGCCGCGATCTTCTCCGTCACCGCACCCAGCACATACAAGGACATCGCGCCGGAAATATTGAGCGACTTCTTCTCGTTCATCAGCGCCACCGGCGCGATCGCGTTCTTCCCCTCGCGGTCAACGATCTCCCAAACCGTCACGCTGTAGTCATACCCCGCCGCGTCCAGCCGGTCCGCGAGCGTCTGCCAATCGCGCGCACGCTCGATCCCCGGAGTCGGCGCGGGCTGGAACACCAGCGAGTCGATCTTCCCCGGCTCGTCCTCCGTCGTCGTCACGCGCAACACCCATCGCTCCGGGTCCGCCGCCGACCGCAGATACGCGATCAGCGCATCCTCCTGCGACTCGATGATCACCGTCGGGAACATCCACCCCGCCGCCTCGCGCCCCTGCGCGATGAACTCGCGGAACCCGTCCTCGCCAACCTGGTCGATCACACGCTGCGTCGCGTAATCCGACACCGCGCCCATCTCCCCGCCCCGGAACATCTCCAGGATCCACGCCACCCGCGCCCCCGCCCGGGTCTCGGGCAGGTCCACAACGGGCTCGTATGGCATCCACTCCGGAGTCTGCGGCCCGACAAAATTCTCCGCCACCGCCGGGGGCGTGTACCGCGCCTCCGCGCCCCGGACCAACACCAAAGCGCCGACCAACGCCAACAACACAGCCGCAGCGCGCATGCGCATCATCGTTCACTCCCCAGACAAAGCCCACGCCGCAACGGCGCGGGCGTGATCAATCCTCTTCCTCGTGCGGCTTGAACTGCGCCACGATGTCCGCCTGCACATTGGGCGGCGTCTGCTCGTCGTGCGAGTAGTCCATCACGAACGAGCCCTGCCCGCCCGTCATGCTCTTGAGCTGCGACGAATAGTTGTTCATCTCCGACAACGGCGCCTTCGCCCGGATCATGCACAGATCGCCCGCGATGATCTGCGTGTCCTCGATCTGGCCACGCTTGCCCGACAGGTCCGAAGTAATGTCGCCCATCGATGTGTTCGGGGCGGTGATCTCAACCTCAACAAACGGCTCCAGCAGCACCGGGCGCGCCTTCTTGAACGCATCGATGAACGCCCGCTTGCCCGCCGCGACAAACGCGACTTCCTTCGAGTCCACCGGGTGGTACTTGCCGTCGTACACGCTCACGCGCACGCCACGCACCGGGTACCCCGCGATCGCGCCACCCTCCATCGCCTGCTTGATCCCCTTCTCGATCGCCGGCATGAACTGCCGCGGAACCGATCCGCCCACCGTCTCATCAACAAACTCCAGCCGCCCCGCCCACGGGTCGTGCGAGTCGATATCACCATTCACGCTCAGCGGCTCGATCCGCAGGTACACCTCGCCGAACTGACCCGCGCCCCCCGTCTGCTTCTTGTGACGATGATGACCCTCCGCCTTCCCCGCGATCGTCTCGGCGTACGCGATCCGAGGCGGCTGCGTGTCCAGCTCCAGCTTGAAGCGATTCTTGAGCCGCTCCAGCATCATCCGCATGTGCAGCTCGCCCATCGCGCGCAGCACCGTCTGGTGCGTCGCCGCGACACGCTCAACCTGGAAGGTCGGGTCCTCCTCCGCCAGCTTCGCCAGCGCCCCGCCCACCTTCGCCTCGTCGTTGCGCGACTTCGCCTCCACCGCAAGCCCGTACATCGGGCGCGGCATCGCGATCACCTTGAACCGCAGATTGTCCAGATCGTGCCCCGCGTGCAACACCGAGTTCGGGTGCAACTCATCGATCTTCGTCAAACCGATGATGTCGCCCGGCACCGCCTCCTGCACCTCGGCGTGGTCCTTGCCGTTGATCTTCAAGAGGTGCGCCAGACGCACCGGCTTCTTCGAGTCCCCGATGTGCAGCGACTCGCCCGCCTTGATCGTCCCCTGATGCACCCGCGCCATCGCGAGCTTCCCGACGAACTGATCCGTCGTCACCTTGAACACGTGCGCCACCGTCGTCTTCGACGGGTCCGCCGCCGCGAACCACTCCGACTCCGCGCCATCCTTCGTCAGCACGAAGGGTCGCGGGTTACCCTCGCACGGCGACGGGCACAACACCTCGAAGATGTGCAGCATGTCATCGATGCCCGCGCCAGTCCGCGACGAACAGAACAACACCGGCACCAGGTGCCCCTCGCGCAGCGCCTTCTCGAACGCGTCGTGCAACTGCTCCTTCGAGAGCGAACCCTGCGACAGGTACGCCTCCATCAGCTTCTCGTCCACCTCGACCACCTGATCGATGATCGCCGTGTGACCCTCCGCCACCGATGAGAACGCCACCTGGCCGTCCGACTTCTCCCACAGGTCCACCACATCCGACCCGTCCGGCGTCGGCAGGTTCACCGGCAAGACCTCACGGCCGAATGTCTCCTGCAGCTGCGCGAGCAACCCTTCCAACTCGTCCATGTGATCGTCGATCTTGTTGATGATCACCATCCGCGGCAGCTTGCGATCCGACGCCACGCTCATCACGCGCCGCGTCGTCGTCTGAATCCCGCGATCCGCGCCGATCACGATCGCCACCGTCTCCACCGCCGGCATCACGCTCAGCGTCTGGCCCAGGAAGTCCGGAAAGCCCGGCGTATCGATCAGGTTGAAGTGGTGATCGTTGAAATCGAAGTTCACCACCGTCGAGTAGAGCGAGTGCTTGTGGTCCTTCTCCTCCTGCTCGTAATCGCAGACCGTGTTCCCCTCCTCAACCGATCCCATGCGCCCGATCGCCTTGGCGTGGTGCATCAGGCACTCCACAAGCGTCGTCTTGCCGGCCCCGGAGTGGCCGGTCAGGGCAATGTTGCGGATCTGTGAAGTCGTATAAGAGGGCATGGGCCGATCTCCTTGCGCCGCGCCGCACCCCCTTTGGGGCGCCGAGCGGGAGCGACCGCCTGTCGCCGGTCAACCTCCAAAGCAGACCGCCGACGGGTCGCGTGTGATTAGGTTGTGAGCCGCACCGGCCCGCCTCGCGCAGGACCCACCCGGACGGCTTGGCCCCAGTTTACGGACCAAACCGCCCCTCTGCACCACCCTTCCCGCCCGCCCCCACCTCCTCGCTCAACGCCGCCAACGCCTCCATCAGCCGCCTCCCGCCCGCCTTCTTCGGGTGCTCGACTTTCACCCCCATCGCCAGATCAACCCCCTCCGCCCGCAGCGTGAACTTGGGCGACTTCCGCCCCGACCGCGTGATCGTCAGGTACTCGTGCGGCGCCTCGAAACACACCGCCTTGCCCCGGCCCAGAGCCGCCGGCTTGCGGTTGAGAATCACCAGAATCCGCCGCGATGTCACCACCGCCACCCGCCGACTCGAAGCCGAGGCCACCGCCCCCAGCGCCGGCCCGATCCCCGGCACCAGCCCCATCGCCACGTGGAACAACTGCTGCTCGCCCCCCGTCGTCACCGGCCCCCACGCGATCAGGTGCTCGTGACGCTCGAACCGACCCCGGAGCAACCGCCGGAGGTGCATCGGGCCGAACTGCATGTTGGGGAACTTCCGGGCCATCGTCTCGTGTGTAAGGTGTATCCCATGGCCAAGCGCGCGTCATCCTCAACCCGCGGTAAATCTTCCGCCAAGGCCGCGCGCATCAGGATGGGCCCCCACACCCGACTCGTCGTCCTCCACGGCAAAGAACCCTTCCTCCGTCAGGCCTACGCCGACGAACTCCGCGAGAACCTCACCAACCTCGCCATCAACTTCGACACCATCCGGTTCGACGGCGCCACCGCCACCGTCGCAGAGGTCCTCGACGAGTGCCGCTCCTTCGGCCTGCTCGCCTCACACAAAGTCGTCATCGTCGATAACGCCGAGGAGTGGGTCAAAGGCGACATCAACCGCCCCATGGTCGAGCGCTACGCCGAGTTACCCGCCGACGATGTCGCCCTCATCCTCCGCGCCGAGACCTGGCGCCCCGGAAAACTCGACAAACTCATCGACGCGCTGGGCGAAGCCGGCGGCGTCGTCAAGTGCGACGCCATCACCGAGGCGCAGGCCGTCTCGTGGGCCAGAGGCCGCGTCAAGAAGCGCCACGAGCGCGACATCGAACCTCAGGCCGCCACAGAACTCGTCGCCCGACTCGGCCCCGACCTCGGACGCATCGACACCGAACTCGCCAAACTCGCCACCGCGACGCCCGAGGGCGAGCCCATAGCGCTCCAGACCGTCCGCGATCTCGTCTCGCTCTCGCGCGAGCAGGAAGTCTGGGGGCTGCAATCCCTCCTCCTCTCCGGCCGAACCGAGGACTCCCTCGCCCACATGCACGAACTCCTCACCGTCTCGCGTGTCCCCTCCGTCCTCATGCGCTGGGCCATGACCGACCTCGCCCGCAAACTCCACGCCGCCGCGCGGGGCTTCGCATCCGGCATGCCCGCCCCCGCCATCGCTTCCGCCCTCAAACTCTGGGGCCCCGCGCGCGACGCCATCCTCGACGCCGCACGCAGAGTCCAACCCGACGACGCCTCCAGGCTCCTCGCACACGCCGTCGACGCCGACGCCGCCGGAAAATCCGGGCGGGGAGACGAAATCCGAGGCCTCGAACTCCTGGCGATCCGAATCACAAGCGCCGTCGCCTGACCGGTCGATACACTCCATTGAGTCCCCCGGCCGAGCCGGGGCGGGAGATCGAAAACTGGTGGCGTGCGAGCGGCGGAGCCGCTCAAGGCACGAAGCAGGACGCGAACCATGCCTAGCAATCGAACCGCGCTCAAACTCACAATCTCCGCACTCCTCGCCGCCGCCGGCCTCATCGCTTCCTGCGCGGGCATGGAGCCCTCCAAGCCCCTCTCACAGGGCGATGCCGAGCACCGCGGCTCCGACCCCAACGCATCCAACGACGACGCCCAGCGCCGCATCGATCAGATGCGCGAGGCAGTCGCCAACAACAACCCGCATCAACCAACCCGCACGGGCAACGCCGACTTCGCCGCGCCCGACACGCCCTCCTCGTGGACGCCCGACGAAGGCACACGCGCCAACCCGTCCAACGCCGTCGCCCTCGACTCACAAGCCAACACCCCCGACCGAAACAGCAACCAGAACAACGCCGGCGGCTCACAACCAAGCACCGCCCCCACGCTCGAGCAGCGCATCGCCGACGCCTCCGCCGACCTCGCCACCGCGCTCCGCCTCCGCGCCGATCGCTACCCCGATCAGGCCGCCTCCGCCTACGCCGCAATCAACGCGCTGGCCATGGTCGAGCCGCGCGTCGCCACCGCCTACATGCCCGACAACGCCACCATGTCCTCGCGCCTCACCCCCGACGAACGCTCCTTCGTCCTCGCATGGGGCGAGATGTCGCGCCAACTCCCCGGTGTCATCGCCTCCGGCGACGCAAGGCGTGGCGTCGCCCGCATACTCCGCGACAACGCCAACCGCCTCGACGACCGCACCCTCACCATCCCGACCGCCACACTCTGCTACAAGGTCGACGGCTTCGGCCTCTACTCCGAACTCCCGCGCAACGACGGCCGCTACAAGTTCCTCGCCGGACGCGCCAACGAAGCCATCGTCTATGTCGAACTCGACGGCTTCGCCTACCGCTCCGTCGCGCAGGACAACGCCAACGGCTACACCATCGACCTCACCCAGGATGTCTCCCTCTACGAGGCGGACTCCCGCGTCCTCGCCTGGCGACTCACGGCACAGGACATCTCCGACTTCTCGCGCAATCAGCGCCGCGACTTCTACATGATCCAGATCATCAAACTCCCCGCCTCCCTCACCATCGGATCCTACGACCTCAAGGTCTCCGTCCGCGACCGCACATCGCAGGCCGTCGCCGAACAGGTCATCCGTATCGACGTCGTCGCCGACGCCTCAGCCATCCGCGGCAAGTAAGCAACCAAAACGCCAATCCCGAACCCCAAAGAGCCACCGGACCACCCCATCATGGAGATCTTCCTCAAATGCGCGCTCATCTTCGCGGCGCGAGTTTGCGATGTCTCGCTCGGCACCATCCGCGTCGTCTCCGTTGTCAACGGCCGCCGACGCCTCGCCGTTGGCCTCGGCTTCGTCGAAGTCCTCATCTGGATCTTCGCAGTCTCGACGGTTGTCAACGACGCGATGGAGAATCCCATCTTCGCCGTCGCCTACGCACTCGGGTACGCCACCGGCTCCTGGGCCGGAATCACCATCGAACGACACCTCGCCTTCGGCCGCCAGGTCGTCCGCGTCTTCACGCGCAAAGGACCCGAAACCGCGCTCCTCCTCCGCGAACAGGGCTTCCGCGTCACCGAGTTTGAGGGCAAGGGCCGCGACGGAGCCGTCTCGCTCCTCCTGCTCGAGTGCGAACGCAAACGCATGTCGGCCCTCACCCGCACCGTCCGCGAGATCGACCCCACCTGCTTCTACATCGTCGATGATGTCCGCTCCACCTCCGCCCCCGTCGGCGCCTACCAGCCCACCGGGTGGCGCGCCGTCATGAAGAAGAAGTAGCCCCGTCCGCTACAGTGCCGCCATGCTGACAACCGCCGCAGAGGAACATCTCATGGACGAGCACGGGCACCGCCTCCCCACCGACACCGACGACGGCATGCTCCTGGTCATCTCAGGTCCCTCGGGCGTCGGCAAAACCACCATCACGCGCTCCGTCGAACGCTCCATCTCCGACGCCATCTTCTCCGTCAGCGCCACCACGCGCCCACGCACCGACCTCGATGTCGACGGCGTCGATTACCAGTTCATGTCCGAAGCGGACTTCAAAAAGCGAGTCGACAACGACGAGTTCCTCGAGCACGCCGTCTACGCCGGCAACCACTACGGCACCCTCCGTAGACCCGTCGAGACCCAACTCGCCCGGGGACGCCTCGTCATCCTCGAGATCGATGTCCAGGGCGCCATCCAGATCAAGAAGCGCATGCCCGACTGCTTCTCCATCTTCATCCTCCCGCCCTCCGAAGATGCCCTCCTCGAACGCCTCCGCGCCCGCAAACGCGAGAGCGAAGAGACCATCAAGCGCCGCTTCGACCTCGCACGCGGCGAGATCGAACGAGCACGCGCCTCCGGCGCCTACGACCAGTTCATCGTCAACGACAACCTCGACAAGGCCATCGAACAAACCCTCACCGTCGTCCGCACCCAACGCGCCCAACGACGCCGAAAGGGCCCCGCCGGCGGCTGCTGCGGCGGCCACTGCAATCAGTAATCACAAGCCCGCATTTTCCTCCAGTCCCGACGGAGGCGGAGTGGTGTGCTCCTTCTCCCCTTGAGGGAGAAGGTGGTCGCGTAGCGACCGGATGAGGGGTGACGCCTGGAGCCGCGATAGGAACCGAACGGACAGTTCGACGCCCGAAGGTCACGCTCCCCGTGAGCACGAACCTCGGGAGGAAGGGGAAAGTGGGGTAGGGAGGGGCCGTGAGCGCAACGAATGACCGACAGGGTTCTCGATCTGTGCTTTGTGCTCTGTGCCCTGTCAACTCACGCCGACTGCTCGCGCAACAGCGCATCCCGTGTCGCCGTGGGCGAGTCCTTCGTCCCGTCCCCCGAGTCCCCGCGCGGGTACGCGATCCGCCCGTGGTACATCGAGCACAACGCCTTCGTCACCGCGTCCTCGATCGTCGCGATCTCGCGCAGCGTCAGGTTCGAGTTGTCGAACTGACCGTCATTCAGCCGCTTCGTCGCGATGTCGTGCACCAGCGTCGAGATCCGCGACGGCGTCGGCTCCGGCAGCGCACGCGTCGCCGACTCAACCGCATCGCACAACATCATGATCGCGCACTCTTTCGTCCGCGGCTTCGGACCCGGATACCGGTACTCGATCTCCGCCGGCTGCTCCGTATCCTCTTCCTGCGCCTGCTTCTTCGCCCGGTGATAGAAGTACTCCACCAGCGTCGTCCCGTGGTGCCCCTCGATGTAATGGTGCAGACTCCGCGGCAACCCGTACTCCCGCGCCAGCTCGATCCCGTCCTTCACGTGCCCCACGATCACCAGGAGCGACATCGCCGGCGACAACTTGTTGTGCTTGTTGAAGCCCGGCGGCTGATTCTCCACAAAGTAATCCGGCTTGTTCATCTTCCCGATGTCGTGGTACATCGCCCCCACGTACACGTGCAGCCCGTCCGCCCCGATCGACTCCGCCGCGACCTCCGCGAGCGACGCCACCGTCAGCGAGTGATTGAATGTCCCCGGCGCACGCTGCTGCAACTGCCGCAACAATGGCTGCTTCGGGTCGCGCAACTCCGACAGCGTCATCCCCGTCACGATGTCGAACACGCGCTCCACCGTCGGCAACGCCACAAGCGTCAACGCGCCCGCGATAAACCCGCCGCCACCCGCGAGCACCGCGTCCAGCAGAATCTCCGGCAGAATCCCGCTCACGATCGGCCGCTCTAAGAGCCCGACAACAATCACCGAGACCGCAAGGCCCGCAGCCACGACCAGCGCCGCGCGCACAACATCATTCCGGTTCCGGATCGCATCCAGCCGCCACGCCGCCAGCGCCGCACCCGTCGCGCACACCGCCACGAACCCGATCCCCAGATCCGCCGCCGCCGCCACCAGCAGCGCCGTCCCGCCCGCCACCGCCACCGCGAGATGCCGGTCGTACGCCACCACAACGATCATCGCCGCGAACACCACCGGCGACGCCGCCACCAGCCACACCACGCCCGGATACAGCACCGCGCCCCACGCCCCCGCCGCCAGCGCCAGCGCGATCAACCCGCCCAGCGCGACCAGCCGCCACGGGTTCCGCACGATCCGCGGATAGAACAGCCCGAGGAACCCGCCGATCGCACCCGCAATCAGCACCGACACCCCCAGCGCCCCGCCCCACTGCAGCGCATGCTGCCCCAGCGACATCGCCTTCAACTCGCGGTCCTGCGCCTCCCGCGCCAGAACCAGTTTCGCCTCATCCAGCTTCTCGCCGCGCGAATAGATCACAAAGCCGGGCGAGTATGTCGACTCCACCAGCTTCACATCCGCGGCCTCGGCATCCGCCAGCGCCGTCGTCTCTTCCCGATCAAACAAATAAGTCGGAGCGCGATTGCTCATCAGCCGCGCCAGAATCGCCTCCGCCCGCGCCTTGGCCACCGGGCTCCGATCGGACAACGAACCGAAGTTCGCCATCTCGATCGCCTTCGCCAGACCCTCCCGCGTCTTGGACCGTGTATCCGGCTCGTCGCTCTCGACATTCATCGCCGCCGACTTAAACACGCCCTGCAGCCGCTGGCCCTGCTTGTTGCTCACAATCGCGATGAAATCGTTTGGGTCCTGCGACCACAAACTCTGAAACTCGGTGTTCGACAGCATCGGCCGCTCACGCAGCGCCTCCATCAGCCGGTTCACCCGGCTCTCCCACAGTGCCGTCGCCTCGCCCTGCGCGATATCCGCCTTGATCGCCTCGAACCGCGCATCGTTCAACTCGAACGCCTTGGCGATCTCCGGCGCCACATCCTTCAGAGACTGCGCCGACGCCAGCACCGTCGGAAGCGTCCGCATCGATGTCTCGAGCTCGGTGAACACCGACTCCACCGGCGCATAGATCCGGGGCGAACGCGCCCGCGCAGCGCTCCGGTTCGCCTCCGTGCGCTCCTGATCGACAATCTTGAACTCCGCCGAAACCGTCCGCGTGTGGTCCATGATCCGACCCACCGCGGGCAGCACCCGGTCACGCGACATCGCGATCGTCACCGCCGACACCAGCACGAACACCACCGCAACCGTCATGCCCGGCAGGAACGCATGATGCGACACGATCTGACGCCACTCGATCCCCTGGCGCTTCGGCATCGCGCGACGAACACCCGAACGTCGCGTCTTCGGCGCGGGCGTCGAACGAACAGATTTACCCGTCCGCTCAGCCATGCGCAGCGTGCTCCTTCGTCTCCGCCGACCCGCGCTCCAGCGCCTCGCGCAGCGCCGCCGAACCCGGATGGTCCCGCTCCCCCGTGTCCATCGAATACGCGTCGATGATCTTCTGCACAAGACTGTGCCGCACCACATCGCCCCGATCCAGCGTGCAGAACGCTACACCGGGCGTCCGCCGCAGCCGCCGCGCCGCATCAATCAGCCCGCTCTCACTCGGCGTCGGCAGATCGATCTGCGTCGCGTCGCCCGTCACGATCATCTTCGACCGCTGCCCCATCCGCGTCAGGAACATCTGCATCTGCCCGCGCGTCGTGTTCTGCGCCTCATCCAGAATCACCACCGCGTCATTCAATGTCCGACCCCGCATGAACGCCAGCGGCACAACCTCGATCACATCGCTCATCATGAACCGCTTGAGCGTGTTGTAATCCAGCATGTCCTCCAGCGCATCAAAGAGCGGCCGCAGATACGGGTTCACCTTCGCGAACTGATCGCCCGGCAAAAAGCCCAGCTTCTCCCCCGCCTCCACCGCCGGACGCACCAGCACCGCCTTGCGCACCCGACCCATCCGCATCAACTGAATCGCCGCCGCCACCGCCAGATAAGTCTTGCCCGTGCCCGCCGGACCGATCCCGAACACCAGGTCGTGCGTCGCGATCGACGACAGGTAGTACTTCTGATTCTCCGACTTCGGACGCACCGGCCGGCCGCCCGCCTCGATCGTCAGCGACTCCGCCCACCGCTCGCCGTTCAACTCCGGCATCGGCATATCACCAGCATCCGGCGCATTCCGCGCATCCCACCCCGCCTGCGAGATCGCGTCGAGCACCTCCTGCCGCGACAACCCCCCGCCTCGACCCGCCGCGCGAATCAACTTGTCCAGCACCAGCCGCGCCGCCGACACACCCATCGACTCCCCGCGCACTTGCACCGAACCGTCTCGCGCCGTCACACTGACGCCGAACGCCTCGCGGATCATCTTCAGATTCCGCTCCGCCGCGCCGAACACCGCGACACGATCCACCTGCTGAGGGACTTGGATGCTTGTTTCCACTCGATACTCTCGCTGGACCAACGCTCACGCGCGGCCCCGACCGACGGGCACACCCCGCCCACACCCGTCACGCGGACAGGTTCGTAATCGGCATTCTACGCCGACCCCCTCACCCCGGCCCAACTGCCGATCCTTGTTTGTTAGCATTATATTTGGTATTTCCGCGATCACGGCCGCCGCATGCACCTCCTCCACCCGCCCCGCCGGCGGCGTCAGGGGCGAACAGGGCGACGGCTTCACCAACCGCATCACCGCCATCCCCCGCGACCTCGACCCCGCCGTCCGCTACGCCGCCTCGCGCCACGACATGGCCGTCGAGCACATCGCCATCGCCACCGACAACACACGCATCTACGAACTCATCACCATCCGTAACGAGCCCGTCCTCGTCGAGGCCCGCTCCGATCACTGGCCTACCGACGATCGCGCCGCCACATCCATGACCATAGAAGCCCGCGTCGGCCGCTTCGGCGACGCCGCGCGCGAACGCGCCCTCGTCCGCGAAATCATCGCGCGCCTGCGCCAACTCATGGACTAGACCCCCACCACCTCTTCATCCCGCTTCCGGTACCGCGCATACTCCGGCACCTCCGGCGCCCCGACCGGGATCCCCCCCGCCACGCGCACCGTCCCCGCGCCGAAAACATCCGTCAACTGCCCCACCAACGCGCGCGTCGGCGCAACACGCACCGACCTCAGATCCACCACGTACACCCCCGAACCCGTCCGCACCCGCAGATGCACCGGCACCCGCACCGCTTCCGGGTCGTGCGCCTGCCCCGACCGGAGAACCCCCGCCGCCTGCTCCATCACCGCCCCGCTGCTCCCGTTGTGCACGGTGTCATCGAGCGTCAACTCGAGAGCCGTCGCAAGCCGCTCCGGCGCGCGCTCAATCGGAATCACCACATCCACGATCACCTGCGCATCCCCGCGCGAATGATCCACCTTCCCGCGCACGAACACGATCGCGTCCGTCACCAACAGCTCCGCCATCTTCGCGTACCCGTCCGTGAACAGCACCGCCTCGAAGGTCGACAACTTGTCCTCGATCGTCACGATCGCCATCCGCGAACCCGCGCTCCGACCGTTCCGCACCGTGATCGGCCGCACCGACTTGATCATCCCGCCCACGATCACCCGGTGATCCTGCGCGATCTCTCGAATCGTCTCCGAGTCCGCGTTCGCGAACCGCTCGATCTCGTCCGCAAACCGATCCAGCGGGTGGCTCGACACATAGAACCCGAGCGTCTCCTTCTCCTTCGCAAGCGTCTCCTTCTCGCTCCACGCCGACGCCCGCGCCAAGGGCGGCTCCGCCTTCGCGCCCTCATCCGCCCCGCCCAACCCGCCGTCATCTCCGCCCCCAAAGAGCGCGCACTGACCCGCAGCACGATCCTTCGCAAGCGACTGCCCCGCGCTCACCGCACCCTCGATCGACGCCACCATCGCCGCTCGCTCATCACGTGAGTGCACCGAGTCGAACGCACCGCAGCACACCAGCGCCTCGATCGTCGCCTTGTTCACCGAGCCACCGCCCCCCGCCCCGACCGATGCGCCCCCCGTCGGCACGCGCTCGCAGAAGTCATGCAACGAACGGAACTCGCCGTTCTTCTTCCGCTCACTCACGATCGCCTCGATCGCCTTCGACCCCGCACCCTTCAGCGCACGCAGCCCGAACCGCACGTGCCCGTGCAGGTTGTCCCGCGGCTCACCCTCATCAAAGACCACGCTGAACGCCGACTCCGACAGGTTCACGTCCGGCGGCCGGACCTCCACGCCGACCCTCCCGTCGGGGAACTCCGTCCTCCGGCAGTCGTCCAGGTACGGGATCCAGTCCGCCACCTTCTGCGCCTGCGACTCGTACGTCAGGAACGCCGCCATGTACTGGTTCGGGAAGTACCGCTTCAGGAACGCCGTCTGGTACGCAACGATCGCGTACCCCGTCGAGTGGCTCTTGTTGAAGCCGTACCCCGCGAACTTCAGGATCAGGTCGAAGAGCTCCTCGGCGCGAGCCTTCGCCAACCCCTTCTGCGCAGCGTTCTCGACGAACAGCGGGCGGTTCGCGTCGATGACCTCCTTCTTCTTCTTGCTGATCGCCTTAATGAGCGTGTACGCCTGCCGCAGCGGGATGTCGCCCAGCTCGTGGACGATCTGCATCACCTGCTCCTGGTACACCATCACCCCGTATGTCTCCTCCGTGAACCGATCGACGATCTCGTGGACCATCGGGACCTGCTTCACCCCGTGCTTGCGCTCGTTGTAGTCCGGGATCAGATCCATCGGCCCGGGACGGAACAGCGCGTTGGCCGCGATCAGGTCCTCCAGCCGGTCCGGGCGCATCTCCGTCAGCAGCCGCCGCATCCCGCCGGATTCGAACTGGAACACACCCGTCGTGTCCCCGTTGCGGAAGAGCTCGAATACCTTCGGGTCATCAAACGTCAGCCGATCCAGGTCCAGCGGATCGCCCTCGCGCGCCCCGTCCCAACCGACGGCGCTCCGGATCGCGTCCTCGCTCAGCCCCTCGCGGATCATCGCCTTGGCGCGCTCGATCACGCTAAGCGTCCGCAACCCCAGGAAGTCCATCTTCAGCAGGCCGACCTTCTCGCACGTCGGGCCGTCCCACTGCGTGACCACGTCCTCCGAGTTCGGCGCCTTGTACAGCGGCACGATCTCCTCGAGCGGACGAGTCGCGACGATGACGCCCGCCGCGTGCACCGAACTGTGCCGCGCCTGCCCCTCGAGCGTGCGCGCGTTGTCGATCAGCCGGTGGACAGTCGGGTCGTCGTTGTAGAGTGCGCGCAGGTCGGGCTCCGCCTCCAGCGCCTCGTCGAGCGTGATGTTCAGCGTCTCCGGGATCAGCTTCGCGAGCCGGTCCACGTCCCCCAGCGGCACGTCCAGCACGCGCCCGACGTCCCGGATCGCCGCCCGCGCCTTCATCGTCCCGAACGTGATGATCTGAGCCACGTGCCCGTACTTCTCGCGCACGAAGTTGATCACCGCCGCCCTGCCGTCCTGGCACAGGTCGATATCGATATCCGGGTACTCGCTCCGGTCCGGGTCCGTGAACCGCTCGAACAGCAGCCCGTAACGCACCGGGCACGCGTTGGACAGCCCCAGCGTGTACCCCACCATCGTCCCCACGCCCGAACCGCGCGCCAGCGAGGGGATCCCCTGCTGACGGCCCCAGTTCACGAAGTCCCACACGATCAGGAAGTACGCGCTGATCTTCTTGTCGCTGAGGATCTCCAGCTCCCGGTCCAGCCGCGCCCGGATCTCCGCGAACGCTTCACCCTCCAGCGCTCTCCGCGCCCGTACCGCCAGATCAGCCCCGCCTCGCACAACTCGCGCAGCGCCGCGTCGCACTCCGCCGAGAGTTCCTCCGCCGACGCGTCGTCCCGCGTCGCGTCGAACGGCTCGAGCGTGAACGCCCCGCAGAACGACTTGAACCACGCGGTCAGGTCCCCGCGCCCCGTGTACAACCGCGGCTTGTCCGGCCGCACCACGCGCACCACCGGCGCGTGGTTCCCGAACTCCAGCTCCACATTGCACCGCTGCGCGATCTTCACCGTGTTGTCGCACGCCTCCGCCCCCACCTCCCCATATTCATCAATAAACATCTCCTGCATCTGGCGCGGGCGACTTCACGAACAACTGCTTCGGATACCGCAGCCGGTCCGGATCGTCCTTCGTCCGACCCATCGAGATGCAGATCAGCGTGTCGTCGTGCATCGTGCTCCCTCTTCCTTCAGGAAGTGCATCGTTGTCGCACACGATCGGCAGATCCATCTCCCGCGCCAACTTGATGAGGTGCGGGTTGATCGCACCCTGCTCCGGGATGTGGTGCTGCAACTCAACGAAGAACCGATCCCCGTCGCCCCCGGCGCAAACACACGCTTGTGCCACGCCGCGACCTCCACCGCCTTCTTCCAGTGCGCCTCGTCCCCCGTCTTCTCGTACTCGACCAGGTGGAACGCCAGCTCCGAACCCAGGTGCCCGTTGATCGCGATCAGCCCCTCGCCGTGCGCCTCCAGGCACTGCCGGTCCATCCGTGGCTTGTAGTAGAACCCGTCGAGGTACGCCGTCGAGGCGAGCCGCATCAGGTTCGCCCAGCCCTCGTTGTTCTCCGCCAGCAGCACCAGGTGATGCCCGCCGTCCCGGACGCCCGTCCGCGTCTTGTCACGACGGTCCCCGGGCGCCACGTACGCCTCGCACCCCAGGATCGGCTTGATCCCCGCGTCCTTCGCCTTTCGATAGAAACTCATCGCCCCGAACAGGTTGCCGTGGTCCGTCACCGCAACCGAGTCCATCCCCAGTTCCTTCACCCGCGCGATCAACCGATCCAATCGGTTCCCGCCGTCGAGCAGCGAGTACTCCGTGTGCAGGTGCAGGTGGATGAATCCACCCTCCTTGGCCTTCTCCAGCCCCAGATGTGGTGTTGCCATCGCCATATCCAGCAATCCATTGCGCTAGGGGCAGCCCAAACGCCGCCACCATGCAGCATATCCCCCCGTCAATCCCCCCGGCTGAAATGTCAGCTTCCCCACCCCCTACCATCATCTGTAGATGGACGACTTCACCTCCCAGACTTTCCACGCCGCCACCGAGACCGCCCGGGTCCGAATCGGCCGCCTACCCCTCTGGCAACGGCTCCTCGCCTGGGTCTTCTTCATCGCCCTCGTCGGCCTCGGGGTCATCCTCCTGGCCACCAGTCTCTTCGTGGGCGGCATCGTCGTCCTCGTCATCGCCGCCGTCATCGCCATCCGCTCACTCTGGCGACGCATCACCGGCCAGCGCGACGACCCCGACCGCGAGAATGTCCGCGTCATCGTGAAGCGATGATGCGCCCCTACCTCCCACCCAAATGCCCCAATTGCCAGCGCCGCGACGTCCAACCCGTCCGATCCGTCGCCAACGCGCTCAAACTCGCCGTCAGCTTCGCGCTCGTCTGGATCTTCGCCGATCCACTCCGCCTCCGCTGGCGTTGCCCGCACGACGCCACCGAGTTCCTCGCCAGCGGCACATACGACAACGCCTGACCCAACCACCCGCCAACACAACCCCACGCTAGATTGCCGCCCCGGAGGTCAAGCATGCCCGAGCCGTCGTCGCGCACACCCAGGAAGGCCAAACCCGACTACGATGCGGCCCGCGCCGCCGGCGCGAAGCCCTTCCTGATCACGCTCCACAAAGCCCACCGCCTGCTCGCCAAGGCGCTGATCGCATGGACCGTCCTCTTCATCCTCTCCGTCGCCCTCTATCACGCCCTGGGCAAACCCAAAGCGCTCGACGACAGGATGTCCGTCATCTTCGTCGCCATCTTCGGGGTGCTGTGGGCTGGCTCGCTCCTCGCGATCTTCCTCTCCAACTTCGTCGTCCGCAGGCTGCGCTTCGGCGCGTTCGTCGGGCTGCCGCTACACGGATTCATGCTGCTCTTCCCCATCGTGAATGTCATCGCAGTACAGGGACTCGCACCCGAACTCCCGGGCCAGCACGATCCGATCGCACACCCCCACCCCGGCCCCGCATAAGGAATCGCGCACCGAGTATGCCCTAGCCCGCCGCGACGCTCTGCGCCCACATCCCTCTGATCTCCCGAGTCACACCCCCCGGCATCCCGCTCCCGATCGCTTTGTCCTCGATGCGCACCACCGGCAGCACCCCCCACGACGAGTTCGTCAGGAACACCTCGTCCGCATCCAAGACATCACTGATCGACATCATCCGCGCCTCCACGCCCATCCGCTTCTCCTGCGCGAACGCCACCACCGAACCCCGCGTGATGCCCGGCAGCACCGGGCTCGGCACAGCATCCGCATGCTCCTCGCCCCGCGCGATCGGCGTGATCAACCGCCCGCCCACCACCGCGAACAGGTTCGACACGCACCCCCCCGCGATATGGTTAGTCACCTGCAAAACAATCGCCTCGGCCGCGTGCTTCGTCGCCGCCACCCGCAGCTCATTCAGCCGCGCCCAGTAGTTCAGCGTCTTGTGACCCGCGAACGGATCGAGCGGGTTCGCCCGGAACCGCGCGATCGTCACGCCAACACCCTGCTCGAACATCTGAGCCGGGTACGCCGGTGCAGCCTGCGCCACGATCATCACGGTGGGATCTACCAATGGGGGGGGCGCGCCCTCGCCACGAGACAACATATTGAGATCGCCCCCCGTCACCGTGAGCCGCACCCGCGCCCGCCCGCCGTCCTTCGTCAGCCCCGACTCGCCCACCACATGCTCGCACGCCTCCCGCAGCGCCCCCACCCGCAGGTCCTCCGACAGCCCCAGCCCCCGCGCCGAGTCCCGCAGCCGCGCCATGTGGCGATCCGCCGAATAGATGCCCCCTTCAGTCGCCAGCATTGTCTCGAACAGCCCCACCCCGTGCTGAAACCCGGCATCGAACGCGCTCACCCGCGCTTCATCACGCCCCACGAACTTCCCGTTGATCCAGACCGTCTCAGGCATGACGGGAGTGTACGGAGTTCCCCCCGGGTGCCACCGGCAAGCCATCGGCTTGCCCGTGCGCCCCACTTTCCATCCCGATAACCAAAGAATCCCCGGTTGTTGACCCAAACCGCATTGTCTATGCACCAGATGCATGATATTCTTATGCGTGATGTGCATAGAGCCGACCATCATTCCGATGCCGGTATCCTCCTCGTTCCATGATGAAGTACGAGATCGAGGCGGATGTCTTCTCCCTCCTCGCCGCCCATCCGCCCCTCGAGCGCGCCTTCACGGACTTCCTCGCCCGCGTCAGGGTCTCGCCGCAGGCGCTCATCCGCGAGACGGAGTTCATGTATCAGGCCGGCACCTCCGACCGCCGGAGGGTCTGGCTCACCGCCCACGCCAAGCCGCACGAACTGCTCGTCATCATCAAGCTCGACCGCAACATCCCCCGCTTCTGGATCGTCGCCTGCGAGGTCCTCGATCCCAACTCTTGACAGGAGCCGCCCAATGAGCGCCCTCCCCACCCAGCCCGCCCCGAGTTCCTCCGGCGATCACATCACCATCACCGCCGAGGAATACCGCCGCCTCAAGCGCCTCGAAGCCGAACACAAGGCCCTCGAGCGCGCCGGCACCAAACTCAACAACCCCGACACGAAGTGGGTCGGCGCCGAGGACGCCGCCGCACGCTTCGCCGGCTCGCGCCTCAAACGCGCCCGCGCCGAACGCGGCCTATCGCAAGCCCAACTCGCTCAGGAAGTCGGCGTCGATCAGTCCACCATCTCGCGCATCGAGTCCGACCCCGACCGTTCCACCCTCGCGCAGCTCCGCGCCGTCGCGCAAGCGCTCGGCGTCGACATCTCCGATCTCATCGCCTGACCAATCCCCCTCTCCCGCGCCGGGTGCCGCCGCTTGTTGTTGGGGGGGGAGGAGGGGGAGGGGGGGAGGGGGGGCGAAGTGACACAAGCGGTGCCGATCCTTCATGGCTTCACTTCTCTGTGATCTCTGTGCCTCTGTGGTGAGTCTTCTTCACGCCGGTTGCACCGGCTGTCGGGGTAAAGAAGGGCCTTCACGTCCCGTCCCTGTTGCCCGCTGCCTGATCCCTGATGCCTTCTCTTTGTTCACCCCTCCCACTGCTTCGTCCCCACACCTGCGCCGCCCCTCCGCCGCGACACTCGCAGCCCCGAGTACAGAAAGTACTCCATCAGCGTGTGCCCCGGATCGATCTTCAGGTCGCTCCCGTGCGCGTTCGTATCCCCGAACGGCGCATTGAGCACCGAGCGCACGAACGCGCCCGCCATCACGAACGGCGACGCATCCCCCGCCCGCAACCGCTGCGCACACGAGCACACCGAGTCGCACGCCACCATCAGCCGCCAACCCTCTTGATCCGCGTCCGCTTCCGCGTCCCCCTCCGCCAGCAGCCGCGCGTGGATCGGCACCACAAGTTCCTCATCGATCCGTTCCCATATCGCCGACTTGGCGCGCCAGTCGCCCGCGAGCGACGCCGCCGTCAGCGCATCGGTATGCACGATCACCAGGTCGTACCGCTCCAGCGCCCCGATCGCCGCCGAGGCCATCGCGCCAAAATCCGCACGCGATCCGAGCAACTCCCCCGGCACCGGCAATCGGTCGATCCCCAACATCTGTGCAGCCCCCGCGCACGCCGCATCCCCCGTCACCACCGCCGCCCGCACATCGAACATCTCGCCGAGTCCCGTCTGAACCACCGGCAAGGCGCCACCGCCCTCAGCCCAGAACATCGAGACCGGCGAGAGGTCATGCTCCGCCCGCAGCATGTTGACCGGATGGTTCTGGAACACATCCGCCGACAACTCGCACACCGCGCGCAGCATCTGCCCCACCGGCCCCTTGGGAAACGCCTTAACCAGCGCCCTCCCCCCGCCGCTGCCACCGCCACCCCCAAACATCTCATCCGCGCCGGGCATCGCGTGCTTCCCGGCGCGCGACTCCTCCGAAGCGTCATCCAGAATCAACAGCGCCTCATTCCCCAGCGCCCCCGCGCCGTCCACCACCCGAAACCGCGACAACTCGCCGTGCGCGCTCATCGCTCCGCGCAAAGACTCCACCAGCGCCCGCGTGTCCGCGGCCGTCACGAATGCCGGATAGGGGTCGGCGATCGTCGCGAAATCCGCGTCCATCGTCACCGGCACCAGGCGCCACACCGTGGCATCTGATCCGACTTCCGCCGAGAGCCCCAGCGCTTCCAGACCGGCGCGCGACGGCGCCCAGCCGCGCATGTCCACGCCCAGCAGCGAGCACACCGGCGCGTGCGCACCGGAAGTGGCACCTTCGGGAGTCGTGCGCACCACGCCCTGGCGTCCCGACTCGCCCAGCGCATCGAGCATGGGCGTCCGCGCCGCTTCGAGGGGCGTGAAGCCCTCCAGATCGGGGATCGGCGTCCCGATCGGCTCGCCCCCGCCGCCGGCGATGATCAGCGCGTACTTCATCGGAATCAAGAATACCCTCGCCGCGCGCACGCGGGCGATGGGAAACGCCTTGGGCTCGTACAATCGTGCGATGAACTTCGACCCCGATGCAGCAGCGGCGCCCGGCTTGGGCATCTTCGGCCTCCCCCACACGCGCGAGGAGGCGGCGATCGTGCTGATCCCGGTGCCGTATGACGCCACGACGAGTTACGGCAACGGGACGCGCAAGGGTCCGGCGGCGATCCGGGACGCCTCAAAGCAGGTAGATCTGCTCGATCTGCAGTTCGGGCGCGTCTACGAACGGGGGATTTTCATTGAAGAAATCGACGAAACGTTGAAGAAGAGCGCCAAAGAGGCGCGGAAATGCGCAGAACCGATCATCGAGTTCGGGGGTGCGCGCGCGCAATCCGAGGAAGTGCGCCCCGTGGACGAGGCGTCGGAGCGGATGAATGCGATCGTCTACGAGCGCACGAAGCGGGTGCTCGCAGAAGGGAAGATCCCGGGTGTGGTCGGCGGCGATCACTCGACGCCGTTCGGTTCGATCAGGGCGTGCGCCGAGGCGAGTCCCGGTGGGATCGGGGTGCTGCAGGTCGATGCGCATATGGACCTGCGCGAGTCGTATGAGGGGTTCCGTTGGTCGCACGCGTCGATCATGTGGAATGTGCTCAAAGAGATTCCGCGGGTGACGCGGCTGGTGCAGATCGGCATCCGCGATGTCGGCGCGGGCGAGCTTGAAGTGATGAATTCCAGCGGCGGGCGCGTGCAGACGCACTTCGATCTGGACTGGGCCAAGCGGATGGATTGCGGCGAGTCGTTCGCGGCGCTCTGCAACAGGGCGATCGAGCCCTTGCCCGAGCGGGTGTATGTGAGCGTGGATATCGACGGGCTGGACCCGGCGCTGTGCCCGGGGACGGGGACTCCGGTCGCGGGCGGGTTGAGTTTCAATCAGTTCTGCATGCTGCTGGAACTGGTGTCGCGCTCGGGTCGGACAATCGTGGGGTTCGACCTCGTGGAGGTGTGCCCGACGGGTCGTGATGAGTGGGACGCGAATGTGGGGGCACGGGTGCTGTACAAGTTGTGCGGGATGGCGCTGGGCGGCCGGTGAGAAGAGAACTCACCACAAGAGCACACAGAGAGCACAGAGAAGCAGGAGAGTGAGTTGTGCCCCCCGCCCCCCCCCCGGCTTGTGCCGGGGGCTCGCATGGTCATTCGTCTTGGGTTGTGAGTCTTACTTCGGAGCCGGGGAGGTTCCAACCACGGCGATGGCGGAGGCATATCGCGGGGCCGACGAGTGCAGAGGCAAATGATGCGATCGCGATCAATACGCTTAGGAAGAGCCAGAATCCAAAATTGATCATTGATATCTGATTGTGGCCGGCGAGCTCGAAGGGAAGGCCCAGGCATCGCCCGATCACGGCGGTCAGGACAGCGACTATCAGCATGGCTGTTGCTGGAATCGCGCATTGTTGCGACGCGGCCCGTGCGAACGTGCGCCGTGGTGCGTCCAGTCCGGCTGTACGGCTGACGATCAGAGCGATGCTGATCGACAGCAAGCGGATTGTGTAGAAGGCGATGATGATGATGGCTGTGTACACGGGGAGCATGATGCTGCCGAATGTGAGTGTTTCACTGAAGTGCAAACGGTTGCGCGCGTGGTTGTTTTCTCGCCAGGCGATGATCAGCATCACGATCCACACGGCGGTGCTTGGCCCTATGAAAGTGAGGATGAGCGCCAGCAGCGATCTGGAGTCGGCGCGGAAGAGGCGTGCGGCGCGGGGAGAGATGGAATGCATGAACTGATCATGGTGTCGCCAGCCGAGCCATGCGGTCATAATCCACGACCTCCAGCATGGTCGCTGTTGGTACGGCGTGCCGAGGATGTCGTTGGGCAGTGATGCCTCGACGGGTGTGCCGCACTCGGGGCAGTTGTCGGTGATCTTGAGGCCGGTGAGGTCGTAGCGGCACTGTTCGCAGCGGAGGGGCGGGGGTGGTTGGGTGGGTTGGGGTGAAGACATTGGTCTGTGTGTATTCGGCGGTGGGGCGGTGGGGTTCGACGATTCGGGCGGTGGTTTGAGAGGAGACTCAGGGAGAAATGCCCCTCACCCGGCAGCCCCCCCTTCGCGACCACCTTCTCCCTCAAGGGGAGAAGGAGCGGCCCGGCGGCGGGGGCGTGAGCGTCGAAGTCCGGTCACGCACCTTTGGGGGGCGACAGGGGTATGGTTGAGGGGGCGGGTGCACAAGGAGGCGTGATGGCGCGGCATCGGAACGGTCTGGCATGGATGGCGGTCTTGGCGGCTTCGGTGGGCGCGGTGAGCGCGGTCGGCGGCGTCGCGGTGGCGCAGGATGGGGGCGGGGAGCGCGTGACGACGCCCGAGCTGGAACTGAAGTTCGAGGTGAAGCCCCCCCGCGCGCCGCGGGATGTGAATGCGCCGCTGCCCTCGCTGGAGGAGGACGGGTCGGCGGGGAATTTGCTTGATCACCTGGAGCGGAAGGACTCGGAACTTCAGCGGCTCCGCGCGGATGTTTCGTACACGCGGGTGCAGGCGCTGGCGGGGGACACGCAGGTGCGCGTGGGGCGGATGTATTACGAGCGTGGCGGGGCGCTGGCGGACGGCGGGGCTGCGCGGCGGTTCGCGATCGAGTTCGACGCGTTGATCGTGGATCGCGTGGCGCGGGACGAGCGCACGGCGTGGGGGTTCGACGGGGAGTGGCTTGTCGAGAAGGACTACCAGACGAAGCAGTATGTGCGGCGTCGGATTGCGAAACCGGGCGCGGAGGTTGATCCGCTGCGGCTCGGCAACGGCGGCGGGGCGATTCCATTACCGATCGGCCAGCGGCGGGACGAGGTGGAGCGGTTCTTTGATGCGGAGATGGTGGGCGCGCTGGACGGGCTTGTTCCTGACGCCGATGCGCTGGATGACCCCGATGCGGGGTTCCGCGAGTTCGTGCGGTACATGGGCGGCGATGCGGGCGTGGAGGGTGTGTACCAGTTGAAGTTGACGCCCCTAGAGGGGACGGAGGCGGCGGAGGACTACCGGGAGATGCGCTTGTGGTATCAGAAGGGGACGCTCTTGCCCTTGATGTCGCGCGCGATCGATCGCAAGCGGGATATTTCGACGGTGCAGCTATTGAATGTGGATACGGAGCACGCTGTGGACCGGGGGGTGATTGATATCGGGCCGCCTCCGGCGGACACGGGTTGGGTGGTGAAGGAAGAGGATCGGTTGTTCGAGTAGTCAGACGATCACCACAGAGGCACAGAGATCACAGAGGCCACAGAGAGGAGCGCGGCAGTGCGAGGTCGAGGAGATTCGAGGTGGCGCTCGCTCGCTGTGTTGCTTATTGCGTGTGGCGCGCCGTTGGGCGCGCACGCGCAGGACGCGCTCGACAAGCCGGATGTGAGTGACAGTGTGCTGCGTGCGGTGAGCGCGGGGTATCTGAGCGCGGATGAGCGTGCGGACCTGCGGGTGTTCCACGGGATGTGGAACGACTCTGATCTTGAGGATGTGAAGCGGCGGGCGCGGGCGGCGCTGATGATGGCGGTGTGGGACGACGCCTCGCTGATGAACATGGAGGCGGACGCGGAGGACCGGGCCGAGGCGGCGATGTGGCGGGGCGAATACGGGGATGCGCTGGAGACGCTGGCGGGGGTGTCGTCGCTGCGGGGCGCGCGGTTGCGCGCCGAGTCGCTGGAGGCGCTGGGGCGGTTGCGCGAGGCGGATGTGGCGATCGACCCGGTGGTCTCGGCGCTGACGCGGGAGCAGACGGACAGCGCGGCCGAACTCTTAGAGGGCGCGCTGGCGATGCGGATTCGGGCGCGGCTGGAGGGGCGGCCGGCGGGCGACTTTCACGCGCTGATGCGGCTGTACGGGCGGGCGTACCAGGACCTGGACCGGCTCTATTGGCCCGCGCTGGTGGCGGAGGCGTGGCTCCTCAAGGAGAAGGGGAACTGGGGGGAGTCGCAGCAGGCGGCGCAGCAGGCGATGGCGCTCAACCCGCGGTGTGTCGGGGCGGCGGCGCTGCTGGGCGCGATGGCTGTCGAGACATTCTCGTTTGATCAGGCGCAGGAGATCGCGGGCGAGCTGGACCGGATGGCGCGGCAGATCGATGTGGACCCGTCGGCGACGAGCCCGCTGGGGGAGTTGATTCGCGCGCGGGCGTGGATTCGCCAGAACGAGCCGGACCTGGCGCAGTACCACATCGATACGGTGCTGGCGCGATACCCGCTCAATCGGGAGGCGCTGGCGCTGGATATCGCGTGCGAGGCGCTGCGGTACAACGACGATGAGGTCGAGGCGATGCTGGCGCGGTACGACGAGCTGAGCCCGGGATCGGCGCGGGCGTTGTACGAGGTGGGGCGGACGCTCTCGGATGCGCGGCAGTACGAGCCGGCGGCGGCGTACCTGAGGCGGGCCGGCGAGCGCGCGCCGAACTGGCCCGAGGTGCACATCGAGCTGGGATTGCTGGAGATGCAGTCGGGGCGGGATGTTGAGGCGGTGGCGGCGCTGCGGCGGGCGACGAAGCTGGATGAGTTCAATGTGCGGGCGGCGAACAGTCTGAAGTTGATCGAGGAGTTGTCGACCTACGAGACGATCGAGGGCGATCACTTCATTGTGCGGTACAAGGGGGGCGAGGGCGGGGACGGGGTGATGGCGCGGGAGATGATGGGGCCGCTGGACCGGCTGCACGAGGTTGTGACGGGTGAGTTGGGTTTTGAGCCGGCGGGGAAGACGGTGATCGAGTTGTTGCCGGATCACGAGTGGTTCAGCGTTCGGATTACGGGGATGCCGGATGTGCACACGATCGCGGCGGCGACGGGGCCGGTGATCGCGATGGAGTCTCCCCGTGAGGGCAAGAACCATCTGGTGGGCGAGTATGACTGGCCGCGGGTGTTGCAGCACGAGTACACGCACACGGTGACGCTGGCGATGACGCGTAACCGGATTCCGCACTGGTTCACGGAGGCGGCGGCGGTGCATCTGGAGTATGGGCCGCGGGACTACGACCGGTGCCGGTTGCTGGTTGGTGCGCTCATGGGCGGGACGCTTTTCGACATGCGGGAGATCAATGTGGGGTTCACGCGGGGGGACATGCGTGCGCAGGCGTACGCGCAGGGGCACTGGATGTACGAGTACATCCTGCACGGGTGGGGCCCGGGTGCGCCGATCGCGCTGATGGACCGGTACGCGGAGGGGATGCGAGAGGACGACGCGATGTGCGAGGTGCTGGGGCTCTCGCAGGAGGAGTTTTTCGAGCGGTTCAAGGCATGGGCGAAGGAGGACGCTGCGGGGTGGGGGTTGACGACGCGGCCGACGATCGGGGAGTTACTGCTGGAGGAGACGCAGGCGCTTGCGAACATGCGGGCGCGGACGGGCGATGATCTGGCGGAGATCGCGATGCTGAGCGCGGGCTCGATGGCGGGTGTGCGCGGGATCAACGAGCGGTTCCGGTATCAGACGGACCTTGTGGATGTGTCGCCGGCGATGGTGGAGAAGTGGCTTGCGCGGTACCCGGAGCATCCGGGTGTGCTGGAGTTGGAGTTGAAGGAAGTGCTGGAGGCGCGGGACGGAGAGGCGGATGAGGTGATGGCGCCGCTCCTGGAGCGGTATGCGGCGGCGCGGCCGGTGGACCCGATGCCGCACCGCTTGCTTGCGAAGGTGTATCTGGCTTCGAGCGAGCCGGCGCGTGCAATTCCTCACCTGGAGTATCTGGATGCGCGCGAGCAGTATTCGGCGGCGTACGCTGCGGAACTGGCGCGCCGGTACGGGGCGATCGGTGAATATGCGGAGGCGGGTCGGTTCGCGGAGCGTGCGACGATGATCGCGCCGTTCAACGGGAACTACAGGGAGTTGGCGGCGACGGTGGCGATTCGTCTGAAGGACTGGGACACGGCGGAGCGGCATCTGCTGGCGCTGGTTGATCTGGAGCCGGGGCGTGAGGTGCACAAGCGTCGGCTGGAGGCGCTGGGGAAGATGCAGGAAGAGGACAGCTAACCACAGAGGGCACAGAGAGCACGCAGAGGAATGCCGAGTGCGTCGATTCAGGCATGTGACGTGGTCCGTGTTTGTGGTGGGAGCGTTGATGATGCTCGGTGTGGCGATCTGGACGCTTCTGGCGCCTGATGTCGGGGTTGCGGAGCGTGTTGCTTATTGGGTGGTGTACTTCACGACGGCAATTCCGATGGCGGCGCTTGTGCTTGTGTCAGCTGTGCGTGGTGTGCGAGCGCTCATCGGCGCACAGAATAAGTTGTTGCCTTTGCCGGAAGCGGCGATGGCGGGGCTTGCAGCGGGTTGGAGCGCGTTCCGTCCCGAGCCGGGTGAGCGGGTGGTTGGGCTTCCAGGCATCGTCTCGGCGGGCCTTGCGCTGGGGTGCACGATGAGCGCCGGTTTGAACCTCGCGGTCGTCAGGATCCGGGAAGTGCTGACCTGACCGACCTGCGGCTGGGTGGCGCTGTGTGATAGTTTGATGTTGGATGTTCATCGAGCGCAGATCGACGCGGTCGGCTGTTGGTGAGGGTCGGTTGCTCACGGGGGGGATGGTGCGCGGTGTGATCGCGCTGATGATGCTGGTGCCGGTGATTCTGGAGTTGGGGTGGCACGCGCGGCCCTTTGGGATTCCCGACGGCCTGCTGCACGGCGTGCTGGTGGTGCTGTGGGTGGCGCACCTGGGCGTGATGTGGTGGAGCGCGGCGATGTGGCGGGGCGGGGGCGGGGGTTGGCGGGGGTTTGTAGCGCATCACCGGGTTGAGTCGTTCGTGATGGGGCTGGGGCTGGTGATGGCGTGGTCGTTCGGCGCGCTGTCGTGGTGCGTGGCGGTGCTGGTGGTGCTGACGATTCTGCGCGGGCACGCTTGGCTGGTAGGTCGGGGTGTGTCGCCCAGCGTGTTGTTCCTGATGTCGTTCGTGCTGCTGATCGGTTCGGGGACGGGGCTCTTGATGTTGCCGGCGGCGACGCCGCCCGAGAAGCGGATCGGCGTGATCGATGCGCTGTTCACCTCGACGAGCGCGGTTTGCGTGACGGGTTTGAGCGTGCGCGACACCGGGACGGAGTTCACGCGGTTCGGGCAGACGGTGATTCTGACGCTGATTCAGTCGGGCGGGCTGGGGATTATTTTGTTCGGGGCGTTGTTGCTGCTGGCGTTTGGTGGGGCGGTGGACCTGCGGTCGTCGCGCGAGATCACGGGGGGCGCGACGGGTTTGACGGGGGGGATGAGCGCGGGTGATTACCTGAAGCGGGTGGTGGGGATTGTGTTTGGTGTTGAGTTGGCGGGTGCCGCGCTGCTCTACTTCTTCTGGCCGGTGTCGTGGGTCGGTGCGCCGGCGGATCTCGGTGAGGCGGGCGGGCGGGTGTTCCACTGTGTGTTTACTTCGGTGTCGGCGTTGTGCAACGCGGGATTCTCGACGACGGCGAATAGTCTGCAGGGGCTGCGGCTTCACTGGACGACACATGTGGTGATCGCGCTGCTGATCACGGCGGGCGGGATCGGGATGCCGGTGATTATCAATCTGTGGGGAACGGCGAGGGCGCGGGTGCTTCGCGGGCGGGGCGCGATGGGCGCGGACGGGAAGCTGATCCGGCTGACGCTGCACACGAAGATTGTTCTGGTGACGACGCTGGTGGTGTACCTGGTGGGCGGGTTCGGGATATTGATGAGCCGGTTGTCATGGGGCGGAGAGTCGTTCGGCGCGGCGCTGCTGGATGCGCATTTCATGAGCGTGACGACGCGGACGGCGGGGTTTGACACGGTGGCGCCGAACCAGATGGGAATTCTGAGCCGGTTTGTCATGATGGTGCAGATGTTTATCGGTGGGTCGCCGGCGTCGACGGCGGGGGGTGTGAAGACTGTGGCTGTGGCCGCGATCGGGCTGACGGTGTGGAACACGATTCGCGGGCGCGCAGAGACGAACGCGTTCGGTCGGGCGCTGACGGACGAGATGGTGCGGCGGGCGGCGGTGCTGATCGTGCTGGGATTGGTGACGGTGGCGTCGCTTGCGACGGTGCTGACGGTGACGGACCCGCGTGGCTTGGAGTCGGAGGCGGGTCAGGCGGAGGCGTTCGAGGAGATTCTGTTCGAGTCGGTGTCGGCGTGCGGGACGGTCGGGCTGACGATGGGGTTGACGCCCGAGTTGAGCGATGAGGGGAAGGTTGCGGTGAGCATCGGGATGTTCATGGGGCGGGTTGGGCCGCTGGCGTTCCTGATGGCGCTGGCGGGCGCGGCGAGAAGGACGCCGGACTCGGCGCGGTATGCGCGGGAAGATGTGGTCATGGGGTGAATACAGTTCACCACAGAGCACACAGAGAGCACAGATAAGAACAGGAGTTGTCACAACAAAAAGCAACAAGCACAGAAGAAGTTCTTTGATGCGATTCGTGCGCGGCTCGATCCGGAGTCCATGGCACGCCGATTCCGGGGGAAGCAAATTGCAGAGATGGAAGGGTCGGCAGAAGGCATCGCAGCGATGTACTTCGACATGATCGGCGATCCGGACTCGTGGCGAAACGAGAGCGGCGACTCCTTGATCGGGTCGCTGTACGAAGTGCTCGACTCGGCTAGTGGTCGGGCGCGCAATCAACTGGAATGGTTGGTTTTGATCGCATTCAACGGGTTGGCGTTGGTCGTGCTTGACGACTGGTCGGACATACCTGGCACGCTTGAGTCACTCGCACACCTGAATGATCCAGAACTGACGGCTGGCTATCTCGATCTGCTGTGGGCCTACCGAGTCGACGACAAACCAATCGAAGATGATCGGTATCGATCACTCGTCGCTTCATGGATCGATGATATTGAGCTTGTGTTCGATCAGCTGGATAAGAGTCGCCAGTCCCAGTGGCGCCGGCTCAAGGACTAGAGCTGAGTCACCTTACACGCGTGTGAGCCAGCGGATGAGTGCGGTGAGGAGGAGTGCGGCGAGGGCGATGGCTGCGGCGCTGGTGATGATGATGGTGCGCGTGCGTGCTTTGGCGCTGCGCGCGGCGCGGTGGAGCGAGTTCTTCGGCGGCGCGGGGATCATGGAGAGGCGGGACTGGACGCGGGGGGAGTCGGCGTGGTGCGCGTGATCTGATTGGGAGGATGTGTCTGACTTACCGGTGCGTGCGGCGTCCTGGACGATGGCGATGATGAGAGAGGCGTCGAAGGGGCGGAGCCCGAGCGCGCGGGAGATGGTCATGAGGCGGGCGCGCTTTTCGGGTGTGATGAGCGCGGCGCGGCCGCCTTCGAGTTGTTCGGTAACGCGGAGGGCCATGATTCGGCGCGCGTCGTGTTCGGTGAGGAGCGCGGCGGACTGGTTCTCGCGGCGGATGCGGACGCGCGTGGGTGAGAGGGGCGCGCGCGAGATGGGCTCGGCGGGGGTTTCGCCGGGTCTGACGAGGCGGAGGGCGCCGGATGAGGGTGAGAGGGGGGCGTAGGACATGCGTGGTGTATTGTTCCGCACAATGCGTGCCGATCAATCATCGTGGGGGATGATTCTGCGAATGAGGTTGCGATGAGCGGGACAGACAGCGCGGGCGCGGGGCGTCCAGATAACAGACGATTGGTGATCAAGTCGTCGCATGGCGCGGGGGAGGTGATGGCGCGTGTGTCGGCGTTATCGACGCGGGGGAAGTTGCCGGGGTTTGTGAAGCGCGGGGAGCGGGCGTTCGAGGCGACGGTGTTCGGCGAGCCGTACGACCGGGTGCTGGTGGCGGGCGTGCGGGACTCGGGGGATGGCGGCTCGGTGATTGAGGGGGAGGTTCGGCTGAAACGGAAGATGCCGACGATCATGATCGTGGTGTTTCTGTTCACCCTTTGGCCGGGCGTGTGGCTGACGGACTCGCTGATGGTGACGTACTTCTCGTGGTACCCGCGGGAGATGTGGGTGACTGTGGCGTGGTATGTGCCCTTGTGCCTGTTGGCGCTGCCGGCGCTGTGGAAGCAGTGGAAGAAGTCGTGCGTGATCGCGGCGGGGGAGGTGGCGACGATCGAGGAGAAGTTGCGCGGGGCGGTGGGTTGAGCGGGATGGGGGCGTTCATCGCTGCGGGGGCCGGGGGGCTCTTGGATGGCTTAGACTGTGTGGTTGACCCGCGGGGCTGCGGGTTGTTTTCACGATGACGACGCACCACGGATGACGCGATGACCTCCCCCCATTTTTCCCCTTCCCCTTCCTCTCAATCTGATTGTTGCGCCGGCGGCGGCACGCGCGCTGCGCGGGCGATGGCGCCGGTGTACACGAGTGTTCTGGACATGATCGGGAACACGCCGATGCTCGAGCTCACAAAGCTGGACGCGGGCAAGTGCCGGTTGTTCGGGAAACTCGAGTTGATGAACCCGGCGAGTTCGATCAAGGACCGGATCGGGCTGGAGATGATCGAGGCCGCGGAGAAGGACGGGCGGCTCGATCCGAACGGGCACCCGAAACCGACGATCATTGAGGGCACGGCGGGGAACACGGGGTTGGGGTTGGCGCTGGTGGCGGGGCAGCGTGGGTACCGGTTGAAGGTGGTGATGCCGGACAAGATGAGCCAGGAGAAGATTCAGCACCTGCGCGCGATGGGGGCCGAGGTTGTGCTGACGCGCTCGGATGTGCAGAAGGGGCACCCGCAGTATTACCAGGATGTTGCGGAGCGGATCGCGAAGGAGACGCCCAACTCGCTCTACATCAATCAGTTCTCGAATCCGGACAACATCCGGGCGCACTACGAGACGACGGGGCCTGAGATCTGGGCGCAGCTAGAGAGCATCGGGGAGCGGGTGGACGCGTTTGTTGCGGGCGTGGGGACGGGCGGGACGCTCACGGGTGTGGGGCGGTATCTGCGGGAGAAGAACCCGGATGTGAAGCTGATTCTGTCGGACCCGGCGGGATCGATTCTGCATCCGCTGGTGAACGAGGGGAAGAAGGTCGAGCCGGGTGCGTGGCTGATCGAGGGGATGGGCGAGGACTTTGTTCCCGATGTGTGCGATCTCTCGCTGGTTGATGAGGCGATTGCGGTGACGGACCGGCAGGCGTTCCACGCGGCGCGGCTGCTGCTTCGGCGCGAGGGGTTGCTGGCGGGGTCGAGCACGGGGGCGCTGCTGCACGCGGCGCTGGAGTGGTGCACGAAGCAGACGAAGCCGATGAATGTGGTGACGCTGGTGTGCGACACGGGCGGGAAGTACCTATCGAAGATGTTCAACGATCACTGGATGATCGACAACGGGTTCATCGAGCGGCCGCAGCGGAACGATCTCGGGGATCTGGTGGCGCGGCGTCACGAGGAGAACGAGGACTACACGCTCAGCGAGGACGACACGCTGACGGTGGCGATCAAGCGGTTCCAGTTGTACGGGATCTCGCAGATGGTGGTGCTGGGGCCCAAGCGGAGCGTGGCGGGGATCATTGATGAGAGCGACATTTTGCTGGCGGTGACGAAGGATGAGGATGTGTTCGGCCGGCCGGTGAGCGATTTCATGACGCGCCGGCTGGAGACGATCCGCGCGGACAAGAGCGTTGAGGACCTGATGCCGATCTTCCGGGCGGACCGGGTAGCGATCGTTGTGGACGGGAGCGGGAAGTATGTGGGGCTGATCACGAAGATCGATTTGATCAACTATCTGCGCCGGAAGCTGGTTTAGGACAGTTCACCACAAGAGCACACAGAGATCACAGAGAGAGAACAGGCAAGAAGCAAGAAGCGGAAGAACCGAGCCATTTATGCACGAAGACCACAAGATGCACATTGATACGAAGGTGATTCACGCGGGTCAGCGTCCTGAGGAGGTGACGGGGGCGGTGATGCCGCCGATCTTCACGACCTCGACCTATGCGCAGTCGTCGCCCGGCGTGCATAAGGGGTTCGAGTACACGCGGTCGCACAACCCGACGCGGTACGCGCTGGAGCGGATGGTGGCGCGGCTGGAGGGTTCGAAGATCGCCGAGGCGCGCGATCCGTCTTGCGGTGGGTTCGCGTTCGCCTCGGGTCTTGCGGCGATGGGCACCGCGCTGGAGTTGTGCGACGCGGGCGCGCACATCGTGTGCATGGACGATGTGTACGGCGGGTCGAACCGGCTCTTGTCGCGGGTGCGGGCGCGGTCGCAGGGGTTGAAGGTTGACTATGTCGATCTAACGGATTTGAACAAGGCGGAGCGGGCGCTGAAGAGCGAGACGGCGATGGTGTGGGTGGAGACGCCGACGAACCCGACGCTGAAACTGGTGGACCTGACGGAGATCGCGAAGATCGCGCGGAAGAAGAGCCCGAAGGCGCTCTTGGTGTGCGACAACACCTTTGCTTCGAGCGTGAATCAGACGCCGCTGGCGCACGGGTTCGACATCGTGCTGCACTCGACGACGAAGTACATGAACGGGCACTCTGACGCGGTGGGCGGCGTGCTGGTGACGGGGGATGAGGCGCTGTGCGATCGGATTCGGTTCGTGCAGAACTCGATCGGGAGCGTGATGGGGCCGTTCGACTCGTATCTTGTATTGCGCGGGATCAAGACGCTCGGCGTGCGGATGGCGCGGCACAACGAGAGCGGGCTGCGGATCGCACATTGGCTCGAGCGGCACGAGGCGGTGGAGCGGGTGGTGTACCCGGGGTTGGCGTCGCACCCGCAGCACGGGATTTACAAGAAGCAGATGCGGGGCGGGACGGGGATGATCACGTTCTTCATCAAGGGCGGGCTGGATGAGGCGCGGCGGTTCCTGGAGTCGCTGCGTGTGTTCCAGCTGGCGGAGTCGCTTGGCGGCGTGGAGTCCTTGGTGGATCATCCGGCGATCATGACGCACGCGAGCGTGCCGCCGGAGATGCGCCGGGAGTTGGGGATTTCCGACACGCTGATTCGCCTGAGCGTGGGGATCGAGGATTGTGACGATCTGATGACGGACCTTGAGCATGCGCTGGGGGCGGCGGTCCGGGCCGCGACATAATCGGCGGTTGCGGCGATACTGGCGGGCGATGGGACGGAGCGGACGAGTGCGTACGGTGATCGCGCTGATTGTAATTGTCGGCGCGCTGTTGCCGTGGTTCAGCATCGGCGATCATCCGCTGAGCGGGCGCTCGGAGGGGCGGTACGGCTGGACGAGCGTGGTGATGTCGCGGACGGGCGAGTGGCTGGTGCCGATGTACCTGGGGCACCCGCACCTGACGAAGCCGCCGATGATCTACTGGATGCAGGCGGCGTCGGTGAAGGTGTTCGGCGCGACCGAGTTTGCGGTGCGATTGCCTTCGGCGGTGGCGGGGTCGATTGCTGTGGTGCTGGTGTTTGTGATCGGGCGGCGGTTGTGGGGCGCGCGGCGGGGCGCGATCGCGGCGGCGCTGTACGCGGTGATGCCGATTCATGTGGTGATCGCGCGGATGGCGGTGACGGATTCTGTCTTGAATGTGCTGTGGATCGGCGCGCTGGCGGCGGGGTACCGCGCGGTTGAGGCGCGATCGCGGGGGTGGTCGGTCGCGATGTGGGGCTGTGTTGCGGCGGGGCTGATCGTGAAGGGGCCGGTGGCGCTGATCCCGGTGGGCGTGCTGATCGTGTGGTTGGCGCTGGGCGGGCGGTGGCGTGAGACGGCGCGGCTGGGATTCCTGATCGGCGTGCCGATCGCGGTGGCGCCGATCCTGGCGTGGGTGATCGCGGTGGTGGTCCGGCATCCGGAGGCAGTGGATATCTGGCGGCATGAGATGGTTGATCGCGCGACGGGCGCGGGGGATCACGCGCGGCCGTTCTGGTATTACCTGCCGGTGGTGCTGATCGGGATGTTCCCGGCGACGGCGATGATGACGCTGCCCTGGTTCAACCTGCGATGGCGGGAAGCGATCGGCGCGGTGCGCGGGGGCGACGTGCGTGCGCTGATGCTGGTGGCGGTGCTGGTCCCGGTTGTGGTTTTCACATTGATCGCGGGGAAGCTGGCGAGTTATGTGCTTCCGTGCGCGATTCCGCTGGCGTTGCTGGTGTCGCGGAATGTCGAGGTGTGGTTGACGCGGGATGTCGTGGACGGGCGGCGCGTGCCGGAGATTCGCGTGACCCTGTTCGTGGCGTTCCTGTGCGTGCTGGGAGTGTTCGCGGTTGCGTTGCCGTATGGATTCGGCGCGGGCCTGCTGTGGGCGATTCTGCCGGTCGCGGGCGTGGCGATCGTGATGCTTTGGGCGGTGCTGCATTGGCGGCGGGGCACGCGCGCGCGGCTGATCGGGCTGGTGTCGGCGTGGGTGCTGACGGTGTTCTCGATCGGCGCGGCGATGGAGATCGAGGACGCTGGGCTGTCGAAGATGAGTCACTTGCGGCTGGTGCGCAGCGCGATGGAGCATCTTGAGTTCGGGGCTGCACCCGCGGCGGTGACGTACGGGATGGAGGACGGGACGCTGAGTTTTTATCTGGAGGAGGATGTGCCGCGGATCGGGTCGCGGGATCTGGCGTTGCTGGCCGGCGGGGACGGCGCGCTGATGGTGCTGACGACACCGGAGGCGTGGGCCAGATTCAGCGAGCGTTGGCCGAACGAGGCGGCGCGGTTCGGGTTGGCGGGCGAGCGGGTTGACTGGCCGACGGCGCAGACTGTGATCGTGATGGGTCGTCCCGGCGCGATGGATGGTGCTCGGCGGAGGAGTTGGCTGGAGATTCACCCGTCGGATGAACCGATTCGGAAGTGGGATTGACTTAGTTGATGCGCGCGGCGATGGCGTCGACGAGTGCCGCGAGGGCGCGGGGTTCCTGCAAGAGGAAGAGCGAGGGCTCGATGAGTTCGAGTTCGGAGATGCGCTGCGCTCCTGTGTCGTCGGGCATGAGGTCGAGACGGGCGTAGAGCAGTTCGGAGCGATTGAAGGGGAGCGCGGCGAAGGTGCGGTTGAATAAGGCGCGCTCGGCGTCGGTGACGGGGAGCGAGCCGGAGACGGACTCGTCCTGGCCGGCGAAGCGGGGGTTCTTGCGGATGGCGTGCGTCACCCCCCCATTCCCCTCACTGGCGATCCACATGATGGAGCGTTCGCCGGCGGCATCGACGGATCGCATGTAGGGCTGGAGCATGGCGTCGGCGGATTGTGTGCGTTCATCGAGGAAGCGCTGGGCGGCGTTGGCTTGATCGATGGAGAAGCGGCGCGTGTTGAATGAGGCCGCGGAGATGCAGGGCTTGATGACGGCGTCGGTCCAGCCGCGTGTGCGCATGATGTCGGTGAAGGATGCGCGCCGCCCCTTTTCGACGAACTCGGTGGGGACGATGGGGAGATCGGCGCGCTGGAGGTCGCGGAGGTAGCGCTTGTGGATGTTCCACTTCACGACGGGCGCGGGGTTGAGGAGGGTGGATTGTGCTGCGCATGTGTCGATCCATGCGAGGAAGGCCTCGGGATCGTGGTAGTAGTTCCACGATGAACGGATGATGCAGGCATCGAAATCGGCTGGGTCATGGTGTTTGGGGGAGCTTGGGGGAGCGGGGGGGGCGTCCCACGCGAGCATGTGCGCTTCCATGCCGGCGGCGCGGAGGGCGTCGAGTAGGGGCGCTTCGTCGGGGTCGGGCTCGGGGAGTTGATCGCAGGTGATGATGGCGATGCGCTTGCGGCTCATGGCTCAGGCGGGCTCGGCGCGGCGCATCCACTCGAACTCGAGGGGTTCGAGTTCGCGGACGAGTCTTGTGCGCTCGTCGCCCAGTTTGGCGCACTTGCGGGCGTCGGCCCAGACATCGGGGTCGGCCATGGACTTGTCGATCTCGGCGATGCGGTTCTCGATCTGTTCGATGCGCTTCTCGAGCTGCGAGGTGTTCATGCGCTCGAGTTCAGACCCACTACCACCACTCGCCGCGTTCGATTTGTTCGGCTTGGGTTTCTGTCTCTGTTGGGCTTCGCGTTCGGCCTGCTCCTTGGCGGCGCGCTCGTCGGCGGCCTGTCTGGACTTGGCGGAGTCTTCGGCGCGTTTGCGTTCGCGGGCGCGCTCGAGTTCGCGGTCGTGCCACTGGGTGTAGTTGCCGAGGAACACTTCGGCGTTGCCGTTGCCGTCCAGGACGAGGAGATGGTTGCAGCAGGCGTCGATGAGCGCACGGTCGTGGGAGATGAGGATGAGGGTGCCGTCGAAGGCGCTGGTGCGCTTGTTCTCGTCGCCGGACTCGAAGGAGTCTGCCTTCTTGGGGAGCGCGAGGGCTTCTTCGAGTCGTTCGGAGGATGAGATGTCGAGGTGGTTGGTGGGTTCGTCGAGGACGAGGACATTCTTGGCGGAGGCGAGCAGCCCGGCGAGGACGGCGCGGGAGCGCTCGCCTCCGGAGAGGACGCCGAGTTCCTTTTCCTGTTCGGAACCGGAGAAGAGGAACGCGCCGGCGAGGTTGCGGGCCTGTTGCTCGGAGAGCATCTGGCCGGGGTTCTCTTCGATGATGACCTTCTGAAGGTAGCGGAAGACATTGAGGGAGTGATCGAGGCCTTCGTGGGTCTGCTTGTAGTGGCCCACGACGACATTGGAGCCGAGGCGGACGGTGCCAGCGTCGGGTTTGGTTTCGCCCAGGACGCAGCGGACGAGTGTGGACTTTCCCGCGCCGTTGGGGCCGATGATTCCCCAGCGCTCGCCGCGTGCGATGGTGATGTCGAGGTCGTTGAAGAGGACCTTGGTGGTGCCGTCGTCGTTGGGGTAGGACTTGGACAGGCCGCGCGCGACGGCGACGATTTCTCCCGAGCGTTCGGCGCGGGGGAACTCGAAGTCGAGGTTGGAGAGTTCGACGGGGCGCTCGAGGGCGTCGTCGGTGCGGGCGCGCTGGAGGCGCGACTCGCGGCCCTTGGCCTGCTTGGCGCGCTGGCCGGCGCGGTACTTATCGATGAAGGCCTGTTCCTGACGCCATTTGGTCTGCTGCGACTCCCAGGCGCGGAGCTGGACTTCGCGGCGTTCGGCGCGGAGTTCGCGGAACTTGGCGTAGTTGCCGGGGTAGTCGATGAGGCGGCCTTGCTCGACTTCGACGATGCGCGTGACGACATTGTCGAGGAGGCGTCGGTCGTGGGAGACGAGGAGGACGGCGCCGCGGAAGTCGTTCTTGAGGAAGTCTTCGAGCCAGAGGCGGCCGGCGATGTCGAGGTGGTTGGTGGGCTCGTCGAGGAGAAGAATGTCGGGCGACTCGAGAAGGAGTTTGGCGAGCGCGAGTCGGCCCTTCTGGCCGCCGGAGAGGTCTTTGACCTTGATGGAGAACTGGGCGTCGGTGAAGCCGAGGCCGTGGAGGGTTTCATCGATCTTGTGATCGATGGCGTAGCCGCCGGCGGCTTCGATTTTGCGTTCGAGTTCTTCCTGTTTGCGGAGGAGTTTGTCGAGTTGCGCGTCGGAGGCCTCGGCCATCTGGTCGTATACGGCGTGGAGTTGCTGGTGGAGGGAATGGAGTTCGGCGAAGGCGCCCTCGGCGGCGTCGCGGAGGGTTTCTTCGCGGTTGAGGTTGGGGTCCTGGTGGAGGTAGCCGGCGCGGCAGCCGCGTTGGACGACGACCTCGCCCGAGTCGGGTTTGAGGAGGCCGGTGAGGGCCTTCATGAGTGTGGATTTGCCCTGGCCGTTGCGTCCGACGAGGCCGACGCGTTCGCCGGACTCGATGGACAGTGAGACGCCATCGAGGATGATGTCGGTGCCGAAGGCGTGCTTGAGGTTGGTGGCGGCGAGGAGTGGCATTGGGGCGGGGATTGTAGGAACAGTGGCGGGATTGTGAGCGTAGGCGAGTGTATGCGTCGGATTCGGGCGAAGTTCGGGCGGCTGAGCGTGGTGCCGGCGGCGGTGGGGGTTGGGGTGGTGCTCCTGCTCGGCGTGGTGTTCTTTGCGTTGTGTGTATGGGGTATCGGTGTGATCTGGCCGCGGGTGAGTGTCGACCGGGTCGGGGCGGTTGGCGTAGCGCTGGTGTGCGTGCAGCGGCAGGGCGCTTCGATTGAGGTGATCGGGTCGAATGACCCGAAGTTCCGCGCGGTGCTCAATGATCCGGGAGTGCGGGACATCGATAGGGTCGTCATTTATCCGATGGTGCGGACTCGCTCGGTCGGGAATGGCGATACGGCGTGGTCGGACATGTGGATCGAGAACACGCTGATTGTGCGGGGGAGCGCCGATTTCCGTGGGGCCGGAATGACGGTGACGCTGGCGCACGAGCGCGCGGTGCTGGCGTTTTTGCAGGCGAACCATGCGGCGTTGTTGCCGGTTGAGCTGCGGAAGTCGAGTTCGTTGGTCGTGCGCAAGTGGTCGCGGCAGGGCTTGATCTACAACGGGCTGGTCGGCGGGGCGCTGGTTGTGGCGCTGGGGGCGGCGGTGTTCGGCGTGTGGCGGGTTATTGGCGCGGAGCGGCGGTTCCGGGAGTGGGTGCTGACGAACTGCGCGTACTGCGGGTACTCGCTTGAGGGGTTGACGAAGCACCGATGCCCGGAATGCGGGCGGGTGCGGATGCCGCTTTGGCGTTGAGGGAGTAGAGGATTCCGGGAACGGGGGCCGGGGTGTAGGGTGGTGGGATGGATTGGAGTCGCCAACTGCGGATGCCCACGCTTGTCGGGTTGCCATCTCGAGCCGCTCGGCGACTTATCGAGTATTCCGCCGACGCCATCGTCGGGCCGAAGAACTGGCGGCGGTTGTGGAGGTACAGCTTCATTGGGCTCGGCGTGCGGCTCGTGCTTGCAGCGGGCGCGGTGGCGGCGCTCTACACCCTCTGCGTTCTGTTACTTGTGCTGGTGATCCCGCCGGTGCGGCACGACTTTGTCTCGGATTTTGATGGCGGGCTTTGGTCGCTTCATCGATTGGTGCCGGCGTCGGAGAAGTTGCCCGAGCCCCCGGGTACGTTTCCCGGTCTCGAGGACTACGCGCCGGGCGCGGAGCCATATGGATCGTTTCGTGTATTTGCTGAGCAACAGGGGCGTGGCGGGAAGTGGGGAACCTGGTCGGACGAGATATCAATGGCGTCGATCGAAGCGAGCTTCGACTATATGGACGGATGGGAGCAACGGATCACGCCGGCGCAGCGGGATTGGATCGAGACGGTGTTCACTCGGGTCTTTGAGACTCACCGCCCTCCGTTGCTCGTGGGCAAGGCTGTCGATCAAATTGAGCTTGTGCATCCTCGCGGGTACTGGCACAACCTCATCCGGTACATCATGCGTGCGTGCGCGTGGGTTGTTGGATCGGTGGTTTGTCTGTGGCTGGCGGCGCGGCACATCGAGATTCGAGGTGAGCGTGCCACGGGTTGCCCGAAATGCGGCTACTCACTGGTCGGGCTGGCGGGTGGTGTGTGCCCGGAGTGCGGGCATGATCGGGGGGCGGGGGCATGAGGTTGATGGGATGGCGCAGGCATCTTGGGCCGCCGGAGTGGGTGATCTGTATTTCGATCATCACGATCTGGGGCACACTTCTGTTCTGCGCGTATCAACTCTCGACATGGGCGATTCGTAGCGCGTGGCCGCCGATTGGTGAGTCACGCCGGTCTTACACGAAGTTCATGGGGCTGCTGATCCGCGAATCAGACGGCTCCCTGACGCTCATGCCGAGCGATGGAAGTGCGGCCATCTGGGATCATCTGAGGTCGACCGCTGAACCACCTGACGCGAGGGTGTTACTTAGTTTTGACATGGACCACGGCACGGAGCGACGGCGATGGGATTGGTGGTCGGCCTCCAACATCTGGGAGGAGATTCGATTCGTACCCGATCTATCGAGAGCGGATGCTACCGGCGCGCCGCTCAGCGCCGATGAGGAACTCTGGCTGTTGCGATACTGCCAGAGCCACTACGCAGACAAACTTACGCCGATGATTGCGACATCGTCGACACTGTCTTTCAAGCGAGTGAGTCGGGCTGCGGTATGGCACAATATGACGCGCGCGGGCGTGACGGTGTTTCTGCCGATCCTGTTTCTTGTTGGGGCGTGGCATATCGTGCGCACCGAGCTGCGCCACAGGCGAGCCTTCACTTCGCAATGTCCGATGTGCGGCTACTCGCTGATCGGGCTGGCGGGCGGGGTGTGCCCGGAGTGCGGGCATGATCGGGGGGCGGGGGCATGAGGTTGATGGGATGGCGCAGGCATCTTGGGCCGCCGGAGTGGGTGCTGGTTGGGCTGTGGATCTTCCTGCTGACGGTCGGGGCGGGGTTCGTGTATTCGCTCGTGGTGAACGCGATTGAGTTGCGGTGGGAGTCGATCCGGGGCATGGGGCAGACTCGCGGCCTGGGGACTTTCGTTGTGGTCGAGCGGATGGACGGTTCGCTGACAGTTGCCGTTGCATCGGATGAGGGATTCGATCGGCTGGCGTTCTGGCCTGTGGAGGACATGAAGTCGCGGGTGATGGTGGACACCGACTACGACTTCCGCACGGAGCGGCGCGCGTGGGATCTCTGGTCGGACCGGGGCGAGCGCGTTGATGTGCGGTTCTTCGTGCGCGGGCCGAACCAATACTCTGCGGGTGGCCCGCTCACGAAGGCGCAGGAGATGGCGATCGTGCGTCATGCTGTCGAGCGTGACCGCGAAGGGGTGCACCCGCTCCTTGCGCAGATTTCACCTGCGACGATGAGCGCGAGCGGGACGAACCTTGAGAGCGTGCGGCACAACATCGCGCACGGGGCGGCGCTGGTGATCGTGTGGGGCGGGTTTGTCTTTATTGGGTGGCGGGTGCTGCGGTGCGAGATTCTGTACCGGCGGTGCTGGCTCAAGGATTGCGCGGGGTGCGGGGCGTCGCTCAGCGGGCTGGCGGTGCAGCGGTGCCCTTCGTGCGGCGCGGCGACGGGGCGGCGGCTGTGGTTTGTTGTGGAGTCGATCCGGCTGGCGCGGCGGATCGTGCGGTGGGGCGCGGAGTTGTTCTCGGGGTCGCGGGACTGGAAGCGGTGGTGGCGGTATAGCGGGTGGGCGATCGCGGCGCGGATTCTGATGTATCTGGCGGTGTGCATCACGATCATGGTGGTGGGCATGAGCGTGATCACCCACTACTGGAAGCCGCTGCCGTACACGAGTTCTACTGTGGGCGACTATGTTGACGCGTACCGGTTGCCCGATGGCACGCTGTACACCGATCCGATGGGGTACCCGATGACCGCGCGGGAGAAGGAGATTCGCGAGACTTCCGAACGCGTGCGATTCGATGTCAATGTGCGTATGCAGACTTCGTCAGAAGAGACGCGGCACAGCGTTGAGTACCGGCAATCCGGGCGACGCGATCACTTCATCTCTGACGCGGACCGGGAGCAGGTGAACGCTGTGCTCAACCAGAAGAAACCGGGATGGCTGCCCGCGCCGCTTGTGCAGTCGGGCGGTGCGCCGGTAACGATTCCGCACCCGCCGGGTGTGAAGCACAGGATTGCGTCGATGGTCCTTACCTTCTTGACCTTCGGCTTCTTCGCGGTGGCCATCATCCACATGGGGATCACGCACAAGGGGAGTCCTGCGTATCCCGAGTGCCCGAAGTGTTTCTACTCGCTTGAGGGCAATGAGACGGGTGTGTGCCCGGAGTGCGGGCACCGGTATGGCAAAGGCGCCGCGGGGTAGATCAGTTGGTTGTTTGCGTTCGGCAGAAGCATGACGCCGCGACGGGGACATCGGCGCGGGTTGAGGCGAGTTGGTACTTGCGTTCGAGGTTCTGCGCGTCGGCGATGCGGCCCGAGCGGCGGTATGCCTCGGCCAGGCCGTGGAGCGCCCAGAGGTTGTTGGGGTGGCGCTGGAGGTCGGCCTCGTAGACGGCGACGGCTTCGTTGATGTTGGATGCGCCGCCCTGTTCGAGGAGGAGCGCGCCCAGCGCGTGTGCCGCGGGCTGCATCCATCCCCAGGGCTCGTCGTAGTTGAGGGCGATGTCGGCGTCGACGGCGTTGCGGAGCGCGGCGAAGGCCTGGGCGTGGTTGCCCTTGCGGTACTGGATCTCGCCTTCGAGCATGAGTTCGGCGACGCCGAGGATCGAGTCGGCGGAGTTCTGGAAGAGCATGCTGGTGGCGGGGACGCGCGTGCGCGCTTCGCGGAAGTGTTGTTGTTCGCGCTCGGCTTCGGCGACGCGATTGGTGGCGGCGTAGGCGACGCCCCGCGCGTAGTGCCAGGTGGCGAGGGCGGCGGGGAGGTCGCCTTCGGGCCGCGGCTCGGCGAGGATTTCTTCCCACTTGCCGAAGCGGATGAGGACATGCAGGGGCATGGGGACGAAGGGATCGAGGAAGTCGCGGTAGGCGACGAGGAGGTCGGGGGGCAGCATGGCGATGGCGCGGCGGGCGTGGGTGATGGCGGCGTCGTACTGGCCGTCGAACATGGCGGCGTAGACGAGGAAGTGATACGCGTGGACGCGGTAGAGGGTGTAGAAGTTCATCGCGCCGCGCTGCTTGGCGAAGTTGTCGTCGGCGATGATGGCCTTTTCGTTGGCGACGATGGCTTCGTGGTAGCGGCCGAGTCGGATATCGATGTGGGAGGGCATGTGGACGAGGTGGCCCGCGCTAGGGAAGTTGTTGCGGAGGTTGTCGGCGCAGGCGAGTGCCTTCTCGGGCATGGGCGATGCTTCCATCGTGTGGATGTAGAAGTGGCAGAGCGCGGGGTGGTAGGGGTCGTCGGCGAGGGCGCGTTCGAGGACGCCCATGATTTCGGGCGTTTCGGGGGCCATGACGCCGTCGGGCGACCAGAACGCCCAGGGGCGGAGGATCATGAGCGACTCGGCGTAGAGCGCGGCGATGTCGGGGTCGTCGCCGTAGTTCTCATAGACGGGGCGCATGGCGCGCGCGTACGCCTGATCGAGGGGGAAGCGGTCCTCGGGGGCGGGCCACTCGTAGCGCGCTGCGAGGGCGTTGATGAGCGCGGCTTCCATTTCGGACTTGTGGGGCGCGGCCTGGGCGCGCTGGAGCGACTCCCATGCGCGGCGTGAGGCGTCTTCATCTATCGCGGGGTTGTTGATGTGCGGGCCGAGCGCGTAGGCGACGCCCCAGTGAGCCATGGCGGCGGAGGGGTCTGCTTGTGCGGCTTGTTCGTAGCAATGGATGGCCTCGCCGTGGTTGAAGCCGAAGGTGTAGGTGAGGCCGCGATCGAACCAGCGCTGGGCGTCGGCGGACTCGGTATCGATGGTGCGGTGGAAATCGGAGAGGTTGTAGAGGCCGGCGTCCCGGTTGGACGATTGGCAGCCGGAGAGGCCGGTGAGCGACGCGAGGGCGAGACAGAGCGACAGCAGCGCGGTGCGGTGACGCATCGGGATGCTCCTTATCCAAGGGGAAGGAGGGTTTTTCGTGGTTGGCGCGGAGAGTCCGTGCGCGGCGTGCCGGTCTGGTGACTCACGGCGGCCGGGGAGGGTACCGGGAACCGGGGGGGCACGCAACCTGTTCTGAGAACAGATGTTGATACTGACGCGCTGCACGGGCGGGTCTTTGGTTTGCCCATAGCACCGGGGACTTCGTTCGCGATGGGACTCGGCCGGTTACTCGGGCAGTTTGGCGAGTTCCTTCTCCACGGCGGCGACGAGTCGGCCCACGATGTCGGGTCCGAAGTCGAAGGGGAGATCGGCGGCGGCAAAGAGTTCGGGGAGTGGGCGTGAGCCGCCGAGTTTCATGGCGCGCTTGTAGAGCTTGATGGCTTCGGCGGGGCCGCGCTCGAGGGAATGGAGCCAGATGCCGAGCGAGCCGAGTTGGGCGATGCCGTATTCGATGTAATAGAAGGCATGGCCGAAGAGATGGCCCTGACCCTGCCAGTTGTAGGCGCGTTCTTCGTCGAGGTCCTCCCACGAGACGGCGTGGCCGAAGCGGTCCATGAGCGCGAGCCACTGCGCGGTGCGCTCGGCGCGGGAGTGGTTGGGGTTGAGATAGACCCAGTGCTGGTAGGCGTCGATCGTAGCGACCCACGGCAGGATACTCAGCGAGCCCTCGAGTTGTTCGCGGCGGGCGCGGTCGGCGTGGGACTTGTCGGGGTAGTAGGCGTCCCAATAGGGCATGCTCAGCAGTTCCATGCTCATGGACGCGACCTCGGCGAACTCGGTGGGGTAATCTCGGAGTTCGAGGAGGGGTTCATCGGCGCAGAGGAATGAATGGAAGGCGTGTCCGGCTTCGTGGACCATCGTCTCGACATCGCGGTGGAGACCCGCGGCGTTCATGAAGATGAAGGGGATGCGGGAGCGGTCGCGCATGTACTGGTAGCCGCCGAACGCCTTGCCCTTGCGGGACTCGAGATCGAAGCAGTCGGCGGGTGTGCCGTCGTCGCCGAGGCGGTTGAAGAAGCCGGCGAGCTGCGGGTCCATGGCGTTGAAGACGGCGCGCGTGCGTTCGATGAGTTGCTGGCCGCCCTCGAAGGGATGGAGGGGCGCGCGCGATTTCTCATCGACGGAGAGGTCCCACGGGCGCAGGGGGTCGACGGCGAGGGCTTTCTGTCGGCGCTCGTCGAGTTTGCGCATGAATGGGACGCAGTGTTTCTCGATGGCTTCGTGGAAGGCGAAGCAGTCTTCGGGTGTGTAATCGAAGCGGCGGGAGGCGCGGTGCTGATAGTCGCGGTAGTTGGAGAAGCCGGCGTTGACGGCGATCTGGTGGCGGAGAGCGATCTGTTTGTCGTAGATGTCGGAGATGGCGTCGCGGTCCTTGAGGCGGCGGTCCCAGATGGTTTTCCATGCGTCCTGGCGCGTGGGGCGGTCGGGTTCCTGGAGGAACTTGCCCATCTGGGGGAGGGTCTTGTCCTGACCCCGGAAGGTGACGGTCATCTCGCCGCAGAGCTTTTCGTACTCGGTGTTGAGTTTGGAGAGTTTGGTTTCGAGCGCAACGTTTTCGGGTCGGAAGAGTTCGACGGCGAGGGCGCTGTTGCGCTTGAGGACCTCGTAGCGGCGTGGGTCCATCGGGATGGACTCGAAGAATGCGGCCTGTCGCCTGTCGAGTTCGAACCAGATGGGTTTGAGTTTCGTGGGGACCTCGTCGAGGTAGGCGGACCACGCGGCCTGGATCTTCTCGTCGTCGGTGTGGCAGGTCATGTTGATGTAGAGGTTGGCGCGGGACTCGGAGCACGCGGCGTCGAGTTCGGAGCGGTCGAGGAGCCACTGCTCGAGATCGGCGGCGCTCGTGACGGGGCGCTGGAGGAGCGCGGTGTAGAGCGCTTCGATGTTGGCCCACTTGGTGGCGTCGAGTTTCGCGGGGACGAAATCGGTCGCGGGGGCGTGGGGCGGGGCTGCGTTGAGATCGCGATGGGGCGATGAGGACATGAGTCTGCGTCTCCTGCGTTTGGTGTATGAGCATCATAGGGGAGGGCGGCGAGCGCGCAAAAAAACGCCCGGCAGTTGGGGCCGGGCGCTTGAGGGGTGTTGCGGTGTTGATCAGCGAGCTCTGTTGGCCTTGATCTGCTCTTCCATCGCGTCGAAGCGTTCTTTGGTCCACTGCTCATAGAACTCGAGTGAGGGCGACTTGCGGACCATGGCGCGCATCTGGCGGAGGTAGTTCAGCGCTCGGCCGACCTGCGCATTGCGCTCCTGCTCGGTCTGGGCGCCCTGCGCGAACTGGAGAGCGATGTTGATCTTCTGGAGCAGCTCGCCGAGTTTGGTTTCGGAGAGTTTGAGGTTGTCGCGGAAGCGGACCTGGAAGTCGTTGGCTTCGGGGCCGACCTCGATCCATTCCTTGCACCCGAGGAGGGCGGCGACTTCGTCCTTGGTGTCGGCGATGCCCTTGGCGAGGCCGAACTTGACGGCGTCGATGGAGTTGAAGGTGAGGATGTCGGTCTTCTTGCAGACCATGTACTGGCCCTCGGGGCCGTCGTACCAGGTGACATTGCCGTGCTCATCGATATCGGCGGAGAGATCGTTGCGGGGGAAGTCCGGCTCGCAGACCTGCATGGCCTGCATGATGAGCGGGTCCTTCTTGCCCCAGCGGGAGACCTCACGCATGTGCTTGAGGAGTTCGCCCAGCGCGGGGCCGTCCATCTTCTGGAGGTTGCCGGACCACGCGGTGCAGGCGCCGATGGGCGCGTTGGTCATCATGATGATTTCTTCGCAGGGCCACGATGTCATGGCGGCGGCGGAGATGGCCGAGCGGATCCACGCGACGGTGCGGTACTTGGGCTTCATCTCGTACTGGACGAGGCGGTTGAGGGGCTCGAGTTCGACGAGTGCGCCGCCGCCGGAGTCGACCCAGAGGACGACGATCTCGGGCTTCTGATCCTCGGGGAGTTCATCGAGGATTTTGAGTGAGGAGCGGATGGCGTCGGCGTAGACATACGGGCCGACCATGTCCTTGCCGTTCTTGGTGTCGCCCAGGGTGATGAACGCGATCTTGGTCGCGCCGGCGGAGGATGACCTGGCCTTGGGTTGTTCCGCGGGCTTGTTATTGGAGGGCGCGGCGACGGCCTGCGGCTTGGCCGGCTTGGGATCGGCCTTGGCGGGCTCGGTCTTGGGCGCGGGGGCCTCGTCGGCGGTGCGCTCGACGCTGGCGACCTCGGACATGAAGAGCGTGATGTCCTTCTCTTCATCGCCCACTTTGACGCGGATGGTGACGAAGGAGGAGGACTCGCGGACGATCTCGCCCTCGAGGACGCGCCCGTCCTTGGTGTGGACCTTGTCGGCGAGCGCGGGTGTTGCCGCGAGCGCGACGAGCGCGAGCGTGGCGACGATCGCGAAGAGTCGGTTCATTCTGGAGAGTGCGTTTCGCATGATGATGTTCCCGTGGGTCGGAGGCGCGGTTGCGCCGTGGTGGCTGGCTTAGTTCTGCGCGTTCGCCTGCATGATCTGCTGGCGGAGGAGCTCGATCTGGACATTCAGCTGGGCGATGGTCTGGCCCTCGGGATCGAAGACTTCCTGATACTTGCGGAGGATGCCCACGATCTTCTCGAGCGAGTTCTTGCGGCGGCCGAGCTGGGCCTGGATGCCGTTGAGTTCGCCGGCCTTGTCGAACTGCTTCCAGAGTTCGCCTCTGGGACGGCCGTTGCCGCCCTGGGAGATCTGGCGGAGGGCGCGATCGAGTTCGCGGCTCCAGCGCTGGAAGACTTCGGCGCCGCCGTCCTCGAGCATGAGTTTGTAGTTGCGTCCGACGCCCAGATGGAAGGCGATGTCATCGGTGGTGTTACAGATGGCCTTGGCGATGCCGAGGTCGTAGGCGCGGGCGGCGTCGAGCCAGAGGCGGTCGTTGCCGATGACGAAGAGGTTGTCGTCCTCGCCGAGCTTGTCCTGGTTCTCGCCCTTGCCGTCGTCGGAGAGCTGGATCCAGTTCTCGATGTCGTCGGGGGGGGGCGGGTCGTTGATGGCGATCACCTTGCCGCCGACTTTCTTGTACCAGAACTCGTAGGGGCTGCGGAGCATGGCGCGGACGATCTGGGGCCCGACATCGGTGTATCCGCCGAGGATGGGGAAGCCCTCGGCGTGCCCGAGTCGGAGTGAGATCTGCTTCTCGATGACGACGTCGTCGCCGCCCTGACCGAACTTATCGAGGTCTTTGGTGACGAGCATGTCGCCGTTGTCTGTGAAGAAGATCTCGGGGCTCATCATGGGGAGCACGGCGGCGCCGTTGACGGCCCTCTCCACCCAGAACACAATTCGGCGGCCCTTCTTCATTTCATCCTGGAGGATTTCCTTGATGTCCATGATGGAGAAGAGGCCGTCGATGCCGCCTGCTTCGTAGGTCTGGGTGTTGAAGTAGAAGATGACGATGTGGTCTTTGCGGTGATCGGTGACGACATCGCCGCGTTCATCGAGGTCGTTGAAGGTCTCATCGACGAGCGTGAAGAACTTGCGGAGCGGCGTGGGCGAGAAGTCGAAGCCGATCTCGCCGTCCACGCGGGTGAGGATGATCTGCGCGGCCTTGTCGGCGTCCTTGGCGTTGGAGGTGTTCTTCTTCGCGTCGTCGTTGGTCTTGGTGGCCGGCGCGGTATCGGCGCTGTCGGCGGCGTCGGCCTCGAGGGCGCGGACTTCCTGGACCGCCGACTTGCGGTAGGTCGTCTCGACGGCGGGGAATCCTTCCATGAGGAACGCCAGCACGCGGTACTCGGTGGCGGTCTCGGAGAGGATCTGCGCCTTGATGACGCGCCCGTCGGTCATGACGAGTTCGACCATCTTGGGCGTGTCGTCGCCGGCGCGCATCTCGGGGCGAGCGTGCGCCGCGGGCGCGAGCGAGAAGATCGGCGCTGCTGCAACCAGCGCGAGCATGAGACCACCAAAGAGCCACCGCTTGGACATTGACCAACTCCCTTTCATGCGGGTGATGTGCGCTCCGCGACGCCCTCGGCGGATGCGCCGGGGCACAAGGAGAACCTGTTTCCCGCATCTATTGTTCGACTCAGAAGTATATGGGTTGCGAATCGGGGGGCGGAACCGCAATTTCTTGCTCTCAGGCGGGTTTTGTGGTCTGGCCCGGAAGCGTGCGGATCATCGCGAGTGCTTCGGCCTTCGAGGCGACGCGCCCTTCGAGTTGGGCGTCGTAGGCGGCGTCGAGCCATTGGGCGAACTTCGGGCCGGGCGAATACCCCTCGGCGACAAGGTCATCCCCGGTGACGAAGGGTTCGGGTGCGATGCCGCCGGGGGATCGTTCCAGCGACTCCATTTCGGCGTTGAGCGATGCTCCGAGCGCGGGTTTGCGGATCGAGACGAGTGATAACGCGGACCGGAACATGGGTGCCGCGGCGAGTCGCTTCCGGCGGGCTACGCCCCACTTGGGCCAGTCGGACTCCATGCGGACGATGGTGTCGAGGATGGCGCGGAGATCGGTGCGTTCGTCGTTGCTGAGGCAGAGCGCTTCGCGCCACCCGGGGACGGTGCGGGCGGAGGCGCTGGCGATGTCGATGGGCTCGGCTGGCCCTAGGCTCGGATTGTCGGGGGCGCGGTCGAGCATCCATGCGGCGAGGGCTTCGGCGAGGGGAGCGTTTTCGGCGACGCCTTCGAGCATTGGGAGGGAACGGTCGCCCCGGCAGGGCTCCTTGAGGGTCGGGCCGTCGAGACTGAGGATGTGGAGGAGGCGGGCCGCGCGGGCGCGGTGGGGGTGATTGAGCATGCGGCGGACCTCGTCGCCGATGCGTTCGCGCGAGACGCCGACGAGGTCGCCCGCGTGGCGGCGGATCGCTTCGGCGGTGCGGGGCTCGATCTCGAAGCCGAGGCGGGCGGCGAATCGGACGGCGCGGAGGGCGCGGAGATCGTCCTCGCGGAAGCGCTCGTCGGGGTCGCCCACGGCGCGAATTACCCTTGACTTGAGGTCTCCGAGCCCCGCGACATAGTCGATGACGCGCCCGTGAGGGCGCTCGCGCGTGTCGAGGGGATCGATGAAGAGCGCATTGATGGTGAAGTCGCGGCGCTGGGCGTCGGCGCGGGCGTCGGTGAAGGTGACGGAGTCGGGTCGGCGGCGGTCGGAATAGCCGTGCTCGGCGCGGAATGTGGCGACTTCGACGGCGTGGTTGCCGCCGCCGGGCCCGCCCTTGACGCGGACCTGCACGACGGCGAAGGCCTTGCCCTGCTCGCGGGATTTGGGGAAGAGTTCGATGACGCGCTTGGGCGTGGCGTCGGTGGCGATGTCGTAGTCCTTGGGGTGGAGACCGAGGAGTTCATCGCGGACGCAGCCGCCTGCGAGGAGGGCTTCGTGCCCGGCGTCGCGGAGGGCGCGGATGATCTTGATGGCGGCGTCGCGGGGGGACATCTCGGGTTTCAGTCTACCCCCGCATCGTTCCGGCCCCCCCACTGTTGTCGGACCGCGGCGGGCCGCCTGACGGGGTACGATTCGGGGATGGAAGAGCGCGAACCCGAAGCTGCGATTAATCGTCAGACGGCGAACCAGGTGCGGCGCGGGAGCAACAAGTGGATCGGGCGGGCGTTCGTGATTCTCTGGGTGGTGGGCGTGGTGGCGGTGTACGTGGTGATCGTGAAGTTGAAGGTGGGCGGGGAGCGGGCGCTCCGGTTGCCGGAGGAGCAGCGGGTCGAGTCCGGCGAGACCGGCGGCATCACGGACCCTGCGACCGGACAAACTCCCTAACAAATTCCAAGATTCGCTCTTGACCGGGCGAGGCATACCGAACATACTCCATCCGAACAGTTGCCTACTACACGGATGGAGGTGCGGCATGATGACGGCGCAGCGGCTGGTGGGACTGGCGGAACGCCTGGAATGGGATGCGCTGCTGGGGGCGGTGATCCGGAACGGTCGGCCCGTGGCGCTCCCGGTGCGGGTGTGCTTGAGTGAGGAGTCGGGCGCGTGCGGCTCGGCGCTGGGGCTGGCGCTGTGCCGGGCTGTGGAACTGACGTATCTGCCGGGCCCGGAGTCGCATTCGCTGGCGATGCTTGCCCTTGGGAGCCAACTGGAGGATGGCTCGTTCGGGTCGGTCGCGGGAACGGCGTGCGCGGCTGCGGGCCTGCGTGTGTACGAAGAACAACTGCGCGCGGGGTTGGGTGATGCGGCGCTGATCGCGCGAGTCGCGGAGGCGTCGGATCGCGCGGTGATGGCGCTGATGGAGATGATGCGCGGATCGCGGCGCCGATCGGTCGAGGGCGTGGATTTGGCGGTGGTGCTGTGGGCGCTTGCGGGGCGGGAGCGTGCGGGCGAGCGGTGGTGGATGCTCGAGATGTGCGCGACAGCGGACGCGATGGGTCTGACGCATGACGCTTCGCTTTCGGGGATCGTGGCGCCCGCGCTGATTCGGAGCGGCGCGGTCGGCGCGAAGGGGATGGGGGTGGCGGCGTGAGCGGGCACGGGTGGCGCTGCCGGGCGCGTCGGAGGAGGCGCGCCCGGCGGTGGCGCATCGACGCTGCGGAAGCGCGGCGGACAAGGGATGCGGCGTCGGATCGGCACCGTCTGCGGGCGATTCGCGGTGTTTCGGATGAGTCCGAAGGGCTGGTCGATTGACGCCCGTATGATGGGCGGATGAACAACGCGAAGCAGGTATTGGATCGTTTGTCGCTGTTTGACGACCCACGGGTTGTGGCGGCGGGCAAGGCGGATGACGGGTGTGTGGTGACGGAGAACCCGGCGACGGGCGAACCCATCGCGGCGGTTCGGCTTGACTCGCTGGCCGATTATGAGCGCGCGATCGGGCGGGCTGAGTCGGCGCAGCGGCAGTGGCGGACGGTGCCGGGCCCGGTGCGCGGAGAGATCGTGCGGCGGATCGGCAATGCGCTGCGCGAGAAGAAGGATGAACTGGGGTCGCTGGTCACGCTCGAGATGGGGAAGATCAAGCCCGAGGGCGATGGCGAGGTGCAGGAGTGCATCGATATCGCGGACTTCGCGGTCGGGTTGTCGCGTCAGTTGGGCGGGCCGACGCTCCCGAGCGAGCGGCAGGATCACCGGTTGATGGAGCAATGGCATCCGCTGGGGACGGTGGGTGTGATCACGGCGTTCAACTTCCCGATCGCGGTGTGGGCGTGGAACGCGATGCTCGCGGCGGTGTGCGGCGATGCGGTGTTGTGGAAGCCGAGTCTGATGACGCCGCTGGTCGCGGTAGCTGCGAACCGGGTGGCGCAGGATGTGATGCGCGGGCAGGACCTGTTCAAGCCGGCGGGCGGCGCGAAGGCGGAGGACATCTTCACGCTAGTGATCGGGCGTGACCAAGAGATCGGGGAGGCGATGACGGGGGACCGGCGGTTGCCGCTGATCAGCGCGACGGGCTCGTGCCGCATGGGCAGGATCGTGGGGCAGAAGGTCGCGGCGCGACTGGGCCGGTGCCTGCTCGAGCTGGGCGGGAACAACGCGATCACGCTGATGCCGGATGCGGACATGGAGCTGGCGATGCGGGCGGTGGTGTTCGGTGCGGTGGGGACGGCGGGGCAGCGGTGCACGAGCACCAGGCGGCTGCTGTGCGTGGGCGGTTGCGCCGACACGATCGTTCCGAAACTCGTGAGCGCGTACAAGACGGTGACGATCGGCGATCCCTTGAAGGAAGGGACGCTGATGGGGCCGCTGATTAATGAGGCGTCTGTGAAGCAGATGCGCAGCGCGATCGAGAGCGCGGTGGGCGAGGGTTGCAAGGTGTTGGTGGGCGGTGTTGAGGGTATCGACAGGCGCGCCAAGGATGCGGGCCACTTTGTTGAGCCGACGATCATCCGCGTGCCCAAGGGCAAGACCCCGAAGATCACCTGCGAGGAGACCTTTGCGCCGATTCTGTATGTGTTCGAGGTGGACACGCTCGATGACGCGATCGCGATGCAGAACGGCGTCGATCAGGGGTTGAGTTCGGCGATCTTCACCGACTCTGTGCGTGCGGCGGAGCGGTTCCTGTCGCCGGCGGGCTCGGACTGCGGGATCGCGAACGTGAATCTGGGCACGAGCGGCGCGGAGATCGGCGGCGCGTTCGGCGGCGAGAAGGACACGGGGGGCGGGCGCGAGTCGGGCTCGGACTCGTGGAAGGCGTACATGCGCCGCCAGACCTGCACGATCAACTACGGGACGGACCTGCCGCTGGCGCAAGGGATCCGGTTCGGTTGATGCGCGATGCGGTTGCGGGCGCGAGTCTTCCTGTTGCTGTGGCGCTCGTCGGCGGTGTTGCGCGCGATGGGATTCCTCAGCATCCTGGGCGTGACGCTCGTGGTGATGCTATGGCTCACGGCGATGCACGCGGGCTGGATCGATGCGGTGTATGGGAATAGTTCCCTGACGATCGGCGATCATCTCACGGCGCTGGTCCTGGTGTTCTTCGTGGTGGCGGCGTACATGCTTTGGATGGTTCATCAGCGCCATCAACCGCCCTCGCTGCGGCTCATGTTCTGGTGGTTGCCCGGTGCGCTCGGTCTGCTCGTCGGCGTGGTGCCGATCGTTGTCGGCGGCGCGATCTCGCGGAGCGACACGCATTCGGACGTGTTCGAGATCGCCTCGCTCGCTTCGCTCGGCGTCACGGTGCTGGTCTGGTTTGCGACGGCCGGTTGGTACTGGGTGGTGCGGCGATCGCTCAAGAAGCGGGTGATCGGCACATGGGGGCTGGTATGCCCGGCGTGCGCGTACGATCTTGGCGGGCGCACGGACGAGGGCCGGTGCCCGGAGTGCGGGAAGTACTACGACACCGGGCGGATCATGATGGCGTGGGGCCACTGGCTGCACGGGCCGTGATCGGGTCGCGATCGGGAGACGGGCATGGCGATGTATCTGATCAAGACGGAGCCGAGTGACTATTCGTACGACGACCTGGTGCGCGAGAAGCGGACGGTGTGGGATGGCGTGACGAATCCGGCTGCGCGGATGCACATGCGCGCGATCAAGAAGGGCGACGAGGTGTTCGTCTATCACACCGGCAAGGAGAAGGCGATCGTGGGCGTCGCGACGGTCGTGAAGGGCGCGTACCCGGACCCGGATGAACCCGGCGAGACGGCGAAGGGTGAGATGAAGGCGCCGCTGTTCGAGATCGCGCCGAAGAAGAGGGCGACGACGCCGATCACGCTGGAGACGATGAAGACGGATGAGCGCTTCTCGCACGAGAAGTCGGGGTTCGCGTTGTTGCGTGAGCCGCGGCTGAGCGTGATGCCTGTGCCGGCGGCGGTGGAAAAGTTGATTCGGAAGATGGCGGGGGTGTGAGCGTCAATACGGCTCGATGGCGGTGAAGACGATGTCATAGCCGGTACCGCTATCCGCTTTGCGTCTGCTATCTGTTGCTGCTCTGGACCAATGGGAAGGATGCAAAATCCCGCCGTCATCAACGCCGTCGCAACCGACTGAATAGAGGATGTAGTCCTCGCCATCGTCGCTAATCGCGCGTCGATATCGGAGCGTCTGCCCATCGTAGGGATCGATGGGTAGTGCCTTGAGGTAGTGTGGAGTCAAATCATCCAGAGACTCGGGATATGACTCGTTCGCGATCCGATAGCGGGCCAACGCGTTCGTTGTGAGGGCGGCGTCTCGATGGGCGCTGATCAGCATCGATGTCCCAATGGCCGGGGGCCAGGACATGCTTGTCATCGCGACGACCGGGCGCTTCCCCGTCCAAATCTCGTTTTCGAAATCTTCATTGCTGATCCTTTCAATTTGCGATCGGGCATCGCGTGCGGCGTCGGGATTATCACCTAGCGCAATCTGTGCAAGGTTGTTGAGTTGATTGATTGACTCGAGTTCGAGACTCGGGCTCGGGATTAATGCGAGGCCGAACACATCATCCTGTGACATTTCTCGCAGTGTTGCGTTGAGTGTTGCCTCGAACCTCTTCATCGAGTCCTCGCCATGCTCGGCGATCCACGCCGCGAGGTCTGTCTCGGTGCTTCGAAAATCTCCGTAGGCATCCATGAAGTACTCGTGCATGTAAATGCGTTCGCCCTTGATCCAGATCTCCGGCGGCAGCGGCTCGTAAGCACGGATCAGTCCCGCGAGTTTGCGGAGATCCTCGTCCCATTCTGGTTTAGCGGCACGAGAAAGGAATATCGCGTGATCGAACACGCGCCCGGTGCCGTTGTATGCGACTACTGTGCTGATGAAGTCGCCGCTGGACCGCACCGCTCGGGCGACGGCGAAGATCGCGCGGACGCACTCGTTCAGATGCTCGAAGTCGTGGGCATTCGCGGCGTGCTTGAGCAATGCATTGAGCGTTGTTCGCGAGTCAAAGGGTGTATGCCCGACGACTCGGCCGGTTGTCGGCCCCCACGGCGCAAGGAATGAAGGCTCCTCGGCCATCTCTGATAGTTCAGACCATTCCTCGGAGTTGAAGACACTCGCGAGAATCCGCGCTTGCTCGTCGCGGAGTTCGGCAGGGCATTCATAAAGGAACAGATCGCGGTCGTGCCGTTCTGGATTCTGCGCGATCCACTCTTGGACCGCGACGGATGAGTCAATCGCGCCGAGGAGGTATCCCTGAATCCGGAGCGAACGCCACGAGAGCCAGATCCATGCGTCGACTGGGTCGAGGTTGGAATCGGGTTGGGCGTCGAGGATTTGATGGCGGAGTGCCTCGCGCTCGGCGTCGACATCCGGCCAATCCAGTTCGAGGATCGATCTGAGCAGGCTCGGTTCAGCGGGCGCGTGGGGATCGTCTTGTGCCGAGACGGTGATAGCGACGGCGACGACAACGGACGCGGCGAAAGGTCGGGTTTTCATGTCACCAGAGTGCTGGTGACGGCCCCAAAACGCAACGAGCCCCTCCGGTGTTTAGCCGAAGGGGCTCATTAAGTCGGCGATGACCTACTTTCCCGCAGGGCAGTATCATCGGCGGCCTGGGCTTAACTGCTGTGTTCGGGATGGGAACAGGTGTTGCCCCAGACCTGTAGTCACCGACAAGACGCTGGGCGGCGGTTTGGCCGCCCGGCGTGGAATGACATTGGTTCCGGATCCGATCGATTGCGAAGGTATGTGGATCGAGGTGATCCGCGGAGGTTAATGACTAACTACTCTTGATATGGGTGAATGATCGTTGTCCGTCCCGTGCGTTGCAGTTGCCTGCTTCGGCGCGGGGTTGGAGTGATCAAATCTTTGACCGTTAGTACCGCTCGCCTGAGCGCATTTCGGCGCTTACAGCTGCGGCCTATCAACCTGGTGGTCTTCCAGGGGTCTCTCACACTAAGTGCATGCAGACCTAATCTTGAGGGGGGCTTCCCGCTTAGATGCTTTCAGCGGTTATCCCTGCTCCATGTAGCTACTCAGCGATGGGGCTGGCGCCCCAACTGAATCACCAGGGATGGATCCTTCCTAATCCTCTCGTACTAAAGAAGACTCCTCTCAAGTCTGCGACGCCCACGGCAGATAGGGACCGACCTGGCTCACGCCGGTCTGAACCCAGCTCGCGTACCGCTTTAATGGGCGAACAGCCCAACCCTTGGGACCGCCTTCAGCCCCAGGATGCGATGAGCCGACATCGAGGTGCCAAACCGCTCCGCCGCTATGGACGCTCGGGAGCGATCAGCCTGTTATCCCTAGAGTACCTTTTATCCGATGAGCTACGGCCCTTCCACACGGGACCGCAGGATCACTAGAGCCTACTTTCGTATCTGCTTGACCCGTCGGTCTCGCAGTCAAGCTGGCTTATGCTCTTACACACACCACGCGGTTTCCATCCGCGCTGAGCCAACCTTTGCGCTCCTCCGTTACACTTTAGGAGGAGACCGCCCCAGTCAAACTGCCCGGCACTCACGGTCCCCCGCCCGGTTTCACGGGATTCGGGGTTAGGCCACAAATATGCAAAGGGTGGTATTTCACCAATGACTCCGCCCGAGCCAGAACCCGGACTTCAAAGTCTCCCACCTATCCTACGCATCGTATATCTATGGCCAATGAAAGCCTGCAGTAAAGGTTCATAGGGTCTTTCCGTCTTGCCGCGGGTAGGCGGCATCCTCACCGCCACTACTATTTCACCGAGTCCGTCGTGGAGACAGTGCTCCAGTCGTTACGCTATTCATGCGCGTCGGAACTTACCCGACAAGGAACTTCGCTACCTTAGGACCGTCATAGTTACGGCCGCCATTGACCGGTGCTTGGGTTACGAGCTTCGCCTAAGCTGACCCGCTTCCGTGACATTCCGGCATTGGGCAAGCGTCACTCTGTATACATCCTCTTACGAGTTCGCACAGAGCTGTGTTTTTGATAAACAGTCGCCAGAGCCTTTTCTCTGCGCCCTTCTCTTTCGAGTGAGGGCCCCCTTATTCCGAAGGTACGGGGTTAATTTGCCTAGTTCCTTCACGACGGTTATCTCGAGCGCCTGAGGTTATTCACCACACCCACCTGTGTCAGTTTTGGTACGGACCTTGCTTTGCCCTCATGACTTTTCTTGGAATCAATCCACCTTACAACGGCCTCAAGGGCCTCAGCACGCCGGTGCTTCCGTAAAGCTTCATGATCCGCATCATGATTTGATCGCTGCAAGGGCGCAGGAATATTAACCTGCTGTCCATCGACTACGCCTGTCGGCCTCGCCTTAGGATCCGGCTAACCCTGGGCGGATTTACCTTCCCCAGGAAACCTTGGGTATTCGGCGAGCAGGATTTTCACCTGCTTGATCGTTACTCAACCCGGCATACTCACTTCCTGACGCTCCAGCGGTGCTTCCGCTCCGCCTTCTTCGCTGACAGGAACGCTCTCCTACTGCTCTTTCGAGCCCGCGGCTTCGGTACAATACTTATTCCCGATCATTATCGGCGCCGAACTCCTCGACCAGTGAGCTATTACGCACTCTTTAAATGGTGGCTGCTTCTAAGCCAACATCCTGGCTGTCTCTGGAATCCGACTTCCTTTACAAACTTAGTATTGTTCAGGGACCTTAGCCGGCGGTCTGGACTATTCTCCTCTCGACTACGGATATTGTAACTCGCAGTCTGACTCCCTTGCCTTGGGTGATGGTATTCGGAGTTTGGTTGCAGTGGGTACCCGGGTAGGGCCCCAGCCACATCCAGTCGCTCTACCCCCATCACTTGCCGCAAGAGGCTATTCCTAAAAATATTTCGGAGAGAACGAGCTATCTCCCAGTTTGATTACACTTTTAGTCCTCCCCACAGGTCATCCCATATCTTTTCAACGATAATGAGTTCGGGCTTCCAGGTGGTGTTACCCACCCTTCACCCTGCCCATGGGTAGATCACTTAGGTTTCGCGTTTACTCCGTACGACTCAACGCCCATTTCGGACTCGCTTTCGCTCCGGCTCCGGTCCGTTGGACCTTAGCCTCGCCGTACAGAGTAACTCGCCGGGTCATTATGCAAAAGGCACGCCGTCACCCCGAAGGGCTCCGACCGCTGTGTAAGCACACGGTTTCAGGTACTCTTTCACACCCCTAACAGGGGTTCTTTTCATCATTCAGTCGCCTTACTGATTCACTATCGGTCGTCAGATAGTACTTAGCCTTGGAGGGTGGACCCCCCATGTTCACGCCGGGTTTCACGAGCCCGACGCTACTCTAGGGCTTTGCCGCTACACCTATTTACGGGACTATCACCCTCTTTGGTCGCGCTTTCCAGCACGCTCAATAGGTTCACGACTATCCGCTTTCGCTCGCCGCTACTTACGGAGTCTCTGTTGATTTCCTTTCCTCCGGATACTTAGATGTTTCAGTTCTCCGGGTTCGCTTCACACACCTATGCATTCAGTATGTGATGACCATTGCTGGCCGGGTTTCCCCATTCGGATACTCCAAGATCAGTGCCTGGTTACCGGCTCCCTTGGATTTTTCGCAGGTTCCCGCGTCCTTCATCGCCTTCTGACGCCAAGACATCCCCCGTGTGCCCTTAACGACTTGATCACCCCAACCCGCACGCCGCCTCTTCAGACATTGCACGCGTTGGTGACAATCAATCAATTCACCGAGTAGTTTTCTATCCTCAGCGTTCGCTCTCGATTACTTACAATCGGCAATCGATCGAATATCCGGTTGTCAAAGAAGGCCCGCCTCTGAGCCGTCCGGCTCCCCTGGCGGATGCCCCGGTTTCCCGGAGCGGGACCGACGAGTATACCGAAGCCCCCGGTGGTGTCAAATCGGTGCAAACCTGGCCCGCCGCCGCGGGGCCCACTTCGGGAAATCGTGGGGACGGACCGGGCACAAACCACCCGATCAGCGCCCGCACGCTTGACAATCAGTCGGCTTTCGGCGGCTCGGCGCGGGCGCCGTCCTCGACCGACGCCGCGAGTCGCGCCTGGACCGGGTTGTCCTTGGCCGCGATGGGCAGGCGCACGACCCGCCCGTTGCGCGACACGAAGACCGCGATCGGTGCGTCCGCGACATCGATGAGGAAATCGCCCGAGGCGAAGTTGAGCGAGCCCTCGATGGGCGTCGCCTCGCCCAGGGTCGGCTCGGCGTTGGGCTGATCGTCCGCGGGCGGGATGATCTCGAATGTTGCGAGGTTCGCCAGCGTGACGCTCGCGCTGATGGCGTCGCCGGGTGTGGCGTCGACCTTGGCGCGGCGCCAATAGCCGTAATAGAAGCGGTACATCTCGATGGAGGCCTGCGCGGGGCCGGTGACAGCGCCGGTGCGCGGCGGGGCCGCGTCCGCGACGAAGAGGTACGTCTCGCTGGGCACCTCGATCGCGGCGGACCATTCGGAGTCGGGCGAGTCGAGGACGGGGGAGTCGGCGAGCGGCTTCTGGGCCTCGCTGAGACTGTCGCGGTGCCCGAACATCGGGTTCATGATGACGGCGCGGATCGCGTAGCGGTAGGTCTGGCCGCGCTTGGCGGTGTAGTCATGGCCCCAGACGGTGATCGTCTCGGTCTCGCGGGTCATGAGGGGCGTGATGGCTTCTTCGAAGACCTGGTCGCGCGGGTCGTCGATGAGGCGGCCTGTCTGAGGGTCGACACCGGCTGTGGTGAGCTGTTCATCGAGTTCGGCCATGCGATCGGTGTTCGCGGTCATGCGGGTCTCGATCGTTTCGATCTGGCGCTGGATGCTCTCCTTCTGGCGGTCGTTGGCGTTGGCCAGGCGCTCGCGGAGGGTCTCGAGCGTCGCGGTGTCGTCGTCCATCTCGCGCTGGAGGCGCTTTTTGCGTTCGAGGAGCCGTCCGACCTCGCCGCCGCCGCCCATCGCTGCGGCGACTTCTTCGGACAGCGCGGGCCAGATCCACTTGGCGCCCATGATCATGTCGTAGGGCGCCGGGCGGCGGATGGTCTGCGTGTTCTCGGCGATCGCCTTGTAGAGGTCGGGCAGATTCGCGGGGACGAACTTCTTGTCGCGCAGGGTGGCGCGGGCGGAGTAGCGCCCCGGCATGGGAGCGATCTCGGTCGGCTCGACCCAATCACCGTCTTCAGTCAGGCGCTCGCGCACGAGCACGACATCCACGAGCTCGACGGAGCGTGTCCAGTCGCCGGGCATCGGTGTGCCCTTGTTCCCGGTTCCCCTGAGCATGCTACGGAACGCGGCCGCATCGAACTCGCCCTGTACGGTGACGGCGGCGAAGTCGTAGGGCTGCTCGGCGCCGACGAACTGCGCGGCCTCGGGTGTGCGCGCGATGACCAGCGGGTGGAGCGAACCCTCGAAGACGGCGGCGGAGATGTTCGCGGGCGCGGGCACCTCGGGGACGATGAAGTCGTTGCCGGAGCCGGTGCCGGTGGAGCCGCTGTCGATCGGCTTGATGACATCACCCGTGGGCGTGATGCTCGGGCCGAGCACGATCTTGTCTGCGTCGGAAGCGCTGCGGTCGAGCTGATCGCGGACAAAGTCTGCGGCGCTGGGCATCTCGTCGGGGAACTCGGAGGGGACCCTGCCCGAGTCGAGGTCGGCCTGGAGCTGGCGCGCCTTGGTGGCGATCTCGGCGGCGGCGTTCTCCGGAGAGACCTTGCGCCCGCTGATTTCGACGGCGTTGGGATCGCCGAGGACATCGAACTGCAGGACGAACACGCCGAGGAAGATGATCGCGAAGACCGCAAGGACGATCTTCTCGATGTGCTGTTCAATCCGACCAATGCCTTTGAGTTTCATGATGGCTCGTCTCGGTTGCGTTCCGGGTTTGTCGTTCGGGGCGTTGTCGAAGTGGTCGGGCGTCAGGCGCCTTCGGGTTCGGACGCGGGATCGGGCGCGACGCCCAGTCTCTCGCGGACAACCGGCGGCATGAAGCGCTTGACCCACGCGCGGATCCAGATCGTTTCGAGGGTGAGGCGGACGCGGACGAGGTCCGCCGCGCCGTAGTAATAGCCGCTGGCGAGGTCGGCGTGCGCGTCGTGATCGACGATGGTTGTCGAGGCCACGGTCATGAAGTTGGTGGAGTTGAAGGCGTCGATGATGCGCGGGAGCGAAGCGGAGTCGGCGATGAGCGTGACCTCGGCCTCGCGGATATCGAAGAAGCCGTTGGGCTTGCTGGGCCACGCGATGCGCCCGGTATGGCGCTCGGAGTAATCCGGCGCGATCGCCTGGGTGAGGTCCTCGGCGACCGTCTCGGTAGGGGCGGGCTCGCCGGTGTTCGGGCCGCCGCGGTCGTCCTTGGGCGCGAAGAGCGGCCTGATCCGGATCGACTCGACGCGCTTGACGGGTGCGTACTCGACGGTCTCGCGGACGCCGGTGCGCGGGTTGGTGTTGGCCTTCTCGATCGCGTCGAAGATGTCGCAGTGCATCCAGTAGGTGTGCTGCCAGTCCCAGGCGAGGTCCATCTCCGGGAGATCGCGGGAGTTCCATTCGAGGGGGGGATCGAAGATCGCGTTGGTGGCGTAGAAGGAGAGCGAGCGGGCGTCGGTGCGGTAGCGCTCGACGCGCATCGCGCTGAGCCGCTCGCGGATCTGCTGCTCCTCTTCGGCGGTGAGTTTCTGCTCGACGCGCGTGGAGAGGATTCGAGAGACTTCCTCATCGCGAGCGGCGACGAGGCGGGCCAGCACGTTCTCGGCGTTGGGCGGTGCGCCGGCGCCGTGATCGGCGAGCATTTTCTGGTAGGTCTGCGGGCGCGACTTGTGGAGTTTTTCGAGGAGTGAGACGCGCTGCGACTCGCCCGCGGGCTCGGGGAAGAGCCGGTCGGGGCTCCCGGGGCCGCCGATGAGCAGCTGGCCGTCCTTGCCCTTGGAGTTGTGGCTGACCACGATCTCACGGACCTCGGCGGAGTCGGCGACGACCTGCTCAAGCAGTTCCTTGGCGCGCGCGTTGGCGGTGGCGTTGGGGACGAGGGAGACATTGATCTCCTTCTCGCCGGGCACCGATTGCGGGATCGTGTACGTGACCTTCGCGTTGAGACTGCTCTCGGCCTGGCGCACATCGGCGCTGACCTTCTCGCGGATCTTCTTGTTCCATCCGGAACTGAAGTAGATGCCCACCGGCATCGCGATGATCGCCAGCACGAGCGGCACGACGATCAGCAGATTCGACTTGACCCATCCGAGCAGACCCTTCATGACGACGCCTCCTCGGACGGGTTCTCATCCGCGGGCGCCGTGGTCGGCTCGCGGAGCTGCAGGACATATCTCACTTCGTATTGCAGGACATCGCCCTTGGCGTTGAAGGGCGCCGGCGCGGGCGGGAGCGGCGCGAGGGAGTCGATGCTCGCGTTGCCCGAGTTGCCGCCCGGCGGTCGCGGGTCCGGGGAGTCGGCCTTGCGATCGATGCGCGTCTCGGGCACATCCTCGATTCGCGGGATGCGCGTGATGGAATAGCGGGCGCCGACCTGGTCCTGATGCTCGCGGAGCCATTGCAGCACCGAGTCGTTCATATACGGCTTGCCCAGTTCGGTGGGGACCCAGAGCGTGAGCGTCATGCGCATCGCGCCGCGCTCGCCGGCGGTCTCGCCCTCGGGCTGGCTCCCGTCGCTGGAGGGACGCCCGGGGCGGTTGGGGTCGGCGTCGAGCGAGGTGCCGGGCGGGAGGTACTCGGAGACGGCCGAGCGGAGATCGACGGCGAATCCGTCGCGGAGCGCCTCGCTGTTGCGTGATGCGCCGAGGGTGTTGGCGTTGGCGACGATGGACGAGAGGTCTCGGATGATCTCGTCGTAGAGTTGCTTGCCGCCCATCAGGAGACTGGCGTTCTGCGCGTTGAACTTGGGCTTGAGTTCCGCGGAGATCTGATTCCATTCGCCCTTGAGCTGAGACGCCTTGTTCTTGGCGCTGTTGATGCTGGCATCGGCGCCGATGTTGGGGATGTTGGCGCTGTCGAGGAACGGGCGGAGGAACGAGACGCCCCCCGCGGCGAGCCCGAGGGCGGCGGCGGTGAGGAAGAAGGGGGTCTTGCGCTTCCAGACGCCCTTGCGGATGACCGGGATGGGCATCAGGTTGGCGCGGACGGGCGACAGGCCGAGCCCTTGCAGGGCCAGGCCATAGGCGGTGGCCATGTTGAGCGAGGCGGCCTCGAAGTCGCCCGCGGCGGGCCCGTCGACGGCGATGCGCTTGTAGCGCTCGAGCCGGAAGACCTCGATCTTCAGCTGCTGGGACATCAGCTTGCGGAGGCCCATCAGCTTGAAGGTGGACCCGAGCCCGATGAGGCGGGTGATCTTGGCGTCTGGGTGGGTGTCCTGATAGTAGTTGATGGACCGCTGCACATCGCCAACGAGGTCCGATAAAATCGGCTTGAGGGCCTGGAAGACATGCCTCTTATAGTTTGAGGTCTCGGCCTCGCGCTTGAGCTTTTCTCCCTTCACATAGTTCAGCTTGAAAGCGTCGGCGAGGGCCTCGGTGAAGGCGTGCCCGCCCAGCGGGAAGGTTCGGATCCACATGCGGCCCGCGTCGGCGACGATGAGGTCGGTCGCCTGGGTGCCGATGTCCAGGATGACCGTGCCGGGGGTGTCCTCCGTGAAGGACAGGTCGTAGGCGATGGCGTTGTAGGCGGCGACGGGCCCGATCGTCACGACATCGGGGATGAGCCCGGCGTCGCCCAGCAGGTGGAGTTGCTCGTTCACCCGCTCCTTGGTGACGGCGAAGATGCCGACTTCGAGGTCCGGGGAGTCGGGGGCGGCGAAGGTCTGGTAGTCCCACTCGACCTCTTCGATGGGGAACGGGATCTGCTGGACGGCCTCGAACTTCACGACATTGGGCACGCCCTTGGGCTCCACGGGGGGGAGCTGGGCGAAGCGGGCGAACGACATGTGGCCCGGGATCGAGACGGCGATTCGCGAGCCGCGGACGAGTTCGCGGTATTGGGCCATGAAGGCGCCCAGCGCGAGTCGGATCGCTTCGGCGGTGTCGATGTCGGGCGTCGTGAGGACGCGTTTGTGCGGCACGACCGCGAAATCGGCGACTCGCACGCCCTCGCCGTCGCGCTCGAGCTTGATTGCCTTGATAGCGGCGGCACCGATTTCGATACCCCAGCAGACATTGGATGAGGCCATTGGGTCTCCTCGTCGGACCGATGAGGCCGCGTACCACCACGCGGCGTCGGGCGGGTCATCGTAACGGATCAGGGCGGACGCACCGCGACTCCCCCCACCTTCGCGGGGTGAACGATCCGGGCACCCCGATACGGAGTCTGCCGCCGATGGGTTGCCTCGCGGCTTGAATCTGCGGGCGCGGTACACTCATCCTCCCGCGGCTCCACCCGGTGGGCGTCGAAGATCGGCGTCGGTGGAGCGGCGGGCGACGCGTCCCGGTCGTTGTCGCGGGAGCCAGAATCGGTGGTCAACATGTCATCAGAAGAGTCACACGCATCCTCAGGGGCCTCGCCCGAGCCGGCGATCACGAAGTCCATGGAGGCGGAGATCGAGGCCGCCATGAAAGCGGCGACGGAAGTCACCGATCAGGCGCCCAAGAAGATTCGCGGGCCGCGCGTCGTGCAGGGCGGGCGCGAGCATCGGTCGGGCCTTGTCGTATCTGTCGGCGCGACGGACATCTTCCTCGAGTTCGGCCCCAAGGAACTGGGCGTGCTGCCCAAGATCCAGATCAAGGAAGGCACCGAGCCGCCGACCGTCGGATCGCGGATGGAAGTGGTCGTCGATCGCTTCGATGCGAACGAGCACGTGTACCTGTGCTCGCTCCCGGGCGCGGTGCAGAAGGCGGAGTGGGAGTTGCTCGAGCCGGGCCAGGTGGTCGAGGCGCGGGTGACCGGGACGAACAAGGGCGGGCTCGAACTCGAGGTCGCCAACCACCGCGCCTTCATGCCGGCCTCGCAGGTCGATATCCATCGCATCGAGGACCTCTCTGTCTTTGTCGGCGAGAAGATGGCGTGCAAAGTGATTCGCGTTGATCGGGGCGGGCGCGGGAACATCACGCTCTCGCGGCGCGATGTGATCGCCGAGCAGCGCGAGCAGATGAAGGACGAACTCAAAGAAAAACTCGCCGAGGGTCAGGAAGTCGACGGCGTGGTCAAGTCGATCATGCCGTTCGGCGCCTTCGTCGATATCGGCGGCGTCGATGCGCTGCTGCATGTCTCGGACATGAGCCACGACCGGGTAAACAAGCCCGAGAGCGTCGTGAAGGTCGGCGACAAGATCAAGACCAAGATTCTCAAGCTCGACTGGGAGCAGAATCGGCACAAGCTCGGTCTCAAGCAGATGCAGCCCGATCCGTGGGACACGGCGCTTTCCGAGATCAAGGAGGGCGATGTCGCCTCCGGGCGCGTGACGAAGCTCATGGAGTTCGGCGCGTTCGTGGAGATCGCCGAGGGCATCGAGGGGCTCGTGCACATCTCCGAGTTGTCGTGGCAGCGCGTCGCCAAGACGAGCGACGCGATTCAGCCCAACGCGGTGGTGCAGGTCAAGGTGCTCAAGATCGACCCTGATGCGCGGAAGATCTCGCTCTCGGTGAAGCAGACCAAGGAGCAGCCGGCACGCGAGGGCGGCGCGGGGGGACCGGGAGGCGGCGGGCGCGGCGGCAAGGGCCGCGGGCGCGATCGCGGCGAGAAGGACACACGCACACCCGAGGAGATTCTCAAGGAGACTCCCGCGCTGCGTCGTCTGCGCGAGAAGGCGCAGCAGAAGGCGCACAGCAAGTCCGACAAGGGCGGGCTCGGCTCGTCGGGCGGGCTCGGCATCGGGCTGGGCGATCTGTCGCTGTAATCAACAGAGAACAAATGAAATCGATCAGGCCGAGGGACGCGGGTCCCTCGGTTTTTCGTTGGTGCAGAGCGGCTGATCGCCAGTCAGTATCATTCCGGGCATGATGAAAGCAGCGCCCGGAGAGCGGTACACGATTCGGCGGAAGATTCTCACGCTCGTCGGCGCGTCGTTTCATGTGTACGACCCCGAAGGGAATGTCGTGGCGTTCTGCCGGCAGAAGGCGTTCAAGCTGCGCGAGGACATGCGCCTGTACACCGACGAGTCGATGTCGAGCGAACTGCTCACCATGAAGGCGCGGAGCGTGATCGATTTCGGCGCGACCTATGACGTGACGCTCCCCGACGGGCAGGTGCTCGGCTCGCTCCGGAGGAAGGGGCTCAAGTCGATCCTGCGGGATCAGTGGCTCGTGTTCGCGCCGGGGGACGCGGGGACGAAGGGCGCGACGCCCATCGCGACGATCATCGAAGACTCGGGGTTCAAGGCGTTCTCGCGCCGGTTCGTGCCGTATGTCGGGCTGTTCATGCCGCAGAAGATGCACATGAAGTCGGCGGACGGTCGCGAGATCGCGACATTCCGCCAGCACTTCAACCTGTTCGTTTACCGCCTGGGCGTGACCATTCACCACGAGGACGAGCGGTTCGATGATCTGCTGGCGCTGGCCGCGGGTTGCCTGCTGGCGGCGATCGAGGGGCGTCAGGACAGCGCGTAATCGGCTCGGGCGCGTGCTACCATCGGCGGCATGAGCGATCCTGTTGTCATTCTGAGCGAGCGACTTCTCGAGGCGATGCGCGCTGCGCTGGGCGATGCGCTGCCGCCGGACGCCGATCCGCTTCTCGCGCCGTCGCGAAATCCGGAGTTCGGCGACTTCCAGGCGAACGCGGCGATGGGCCTGGCCAAGCGGTTGGGCGAGAAACCGCGGGATTTGGCGCAGCGGATCGTTGACAATCTGAGGATCCACGACATCGCCGAAGAGCCGACGATCGCGGGGCCTGGCTTTATCAATATCCGGTTGAAGCCGAGCGCGCTGTCGGCGGCGCTGGGGGCGATGAGCGATGCATCGCTCGGAGTCGAGTCGATCGGCGGGGCGCGCACGGCGGTGGTGGATGTGTGCGGCGTGAACCTCGCCAAGCAGATGCATGTCGGGCACCTGCGCGCGAGCGTCATCGGCGATGCGCTGGCGCGCATCTACGAGCGTCTCGGGTGGAAGGTGTTCCGCCAGAACCACTTCGGCGACTGGGGGCTGCCGATTGCGATGGTGACGGATGCGGTCAAGCGCGGGGCGGAGCGCGGCGAGATCAATCTAGACAACATCACGCTCAACGATCTGGAACGGATGTACCGGAGGGCGCAGGCGGAATGCGCGGCGGACACGCGCGGGCTCGAAGCGGTGCGCAAGTACGGGCTCGGGCCCAAGGCGGAGGCGGAGCTGGAGGCACAAGTACAGGGCGCGCAGGAGCAGATGGAGCGGTCGAAGGCGGCGCTGATCGCGCTACAACGGGGCGATCCCGAGTTCGTGAGCGTCTGGGAGAAACTGTGCGAGGTGACGCTCGGGGCGTGTTTCGACATCTGCCGGCGCTTGCACACCAGGATCACGGATGCGTCCACGGCGGGTGAGTCCACTTACCGCGATGAACTGGCGGGTGTTGTTGAGGACCTGCTCGCGCGCGGCGTGGCTGAGGTGAGCGAGGGCGCGGTGGTGGTGCGCCTCGACGAGTTCGGCATCAAGGAGCCGTGCCTGATCCGCAAGCGCGACGGCGGGTTTCTGTACGCGACGACGGACATGGCGGCGGTGCGCCGGCGCGTGCAACAACTGGGCGGGGACCGGCTGATCTACGCGGTCGATGCGCGCCAGTCGCTCCACTTCAAGCAGGTGTTCGCGGCTGCAACCAAGGCCGGGTACGCGCGCACGAAATCGGGCGACAACGCGGAACTGCTCCACGCGGCGTTCGGGACGGTCCTCGGCGAGGACAACCGCCCCTTCAAGACGCGCTCGGGCGACAATGTGAAACTCAGTGATCTGCTGGATGAGGCCGTGAGCCGCGCCGAGGCCGCGGTGGCGGAGAAAAACCCGGATCTTTCGGCGGATGAGCGTCGGACGGTTGCGGAGGCGGTGGGGATCAGCGCGATCAAGTACGCGGACCTGTCCAGCGACCGAATCAAGGACTATGTGTTCAGTTTCGATCGGATGCTGGCGTTCGAGGGGAATACCGGGCCGTACCTGCTCTATGCGCTGGTGCGTGTGAAATCAATTCTGCGCAAGGCGCAGGACGAACTGGGCATCTGCGTGAGCGAGGCGGTGGGGTTCAGCGTCAACGAGGCGCAGGAGAAAGCGCTTGCGCTGGAGCTGCTCAAGTACGCGGGGATGGTCAGGAGCGCCGGTGATGCGTGCGAGCCGCACCGGTTGTGCGGGTACCTGTATTCGCTCGCCACGGCGTTTAGTTCGTTCTTCGAGAACTGTCCGGTGCTGCGCGCCCCGGACGAGGCGACGCGCGACGGTCGGTTGCGCCTGGCGGCGCTGACGGGTCGGGTCTTGGAGGATGGGCTGACGACGCTCGGGCTGGTGCCGCTGGAGCGGATGTAGTACCGGGATCCCCTTTCACGGTTGGGTCATCGCATGAAGCGGTCCGGAGTCGCCGGGTCCGTGCAATGGATGCACGCCCGCGCGACATCAGCGGGCGGGGGCATCGCCCCAGGAACGCGGCCCACGACCCGGAGGAGCAAAAATGAACAAGACCATGATGATCGTGTCCGGCGTGGTCGCCGGGCTTTCCTTGACCGCCGCCGCCAGCGCGACCTTCCACCTGATGCAGATCGAGCAGGTGATCGGGAGCGTCAACGGCGACAACACCGCCCAGGCGATCCAACTGCGGATGCGCGCGGGCACCCAGAACTTCGTCGGGCAGTCGCGGCTTGTGGCGTTCGACGCCAGCGGCGCCAACCCGATCGTCGTGATGGACATCCCCTCCAATGTCGCCAACTCCGGCGCGGGCGTGCGCGTGCTCGTCTCGACCGCGAACTTCAATGCGCTCACCGCCCCGGCGTGCACGCCCGACTTCGTGATGACCACGCCCATCCCCGCGTCGTACTTCAACGGCGGCAAGCTCGTCTTCGAGAACGACACATCCACGCTGATCGCATGGAACCTCGCGTGGGGCGGCGCCAACTACACCGGCACGAACACGGGCGCGACATTCAACGACGCCGACGGTAACTTCAATCCGCCCTTCGCCTCGGCGCTGCCGTCAAGCGGGTATGCGGCGATTCACTACACGGGGACCGCGACGGGCGTGAGCACGACCAATGCCGCGGACTATGAACTCACCGGCGACACCACGACATGGACGAACAACGGCGGCGCCTCCTTCACGCTGACGCCGCCCGGCTCGCCGTGCCCGGGCGATGTCGCCAACAACGACGGCATGGTCGATGTGGATGATCTCAACGCGATTCTCTCGGCGTTCGGCACGAGCGTCGGCGTCGGCGATCCGCGCGACACCGCCAACGGCGACGGCTTCGTGGATGTCGATGACCTCAATGTCATCCTCGCGAACTTCGGCAACACCTGCCCCTGAGACGTCCGGGGTCGGCAATGCCTGTTGCGCCGGGCGGTCCCTCACCCGCACGGCGCGGCTTGTTTGGTGAGTCCTTCCGGCCCTCTCCCGGCTCCGTCTCGGGAGAGGGTCTTATTTGTTTGCGGGACACGCGGGAACTCCCCGCGCTGATCGGCGAATAGGTTGACGCTGGTGTGCGCAACCTCAGGAGACCCGCCGACATGCCCCGAACAAGTTGCCTCGTCTCGTGCTGCCTCGCAGCGGCGAGTTGTCATGCCGCGCTGGGCGACTGGCCCACAGGGTTGGCCCCGGACATCGTCGCGACACTCTATGTTGATGATGATGCCCCGCCCGGGGGCGACGGGTTCGTCGATATGGACGATCTGAATCTTGTCCTCGGCGCATGGGCGAGCGAGTGCGAATGATGCGCTGAGGCGAACGCGATCAGCCCGCGCTGCAGGTGCCTCCATTGAAAAAGCCGAGGGATGCAAGTCCCTCGGCTCTGTTGCTTTCGATTGATTGAACGAGAGTCGCTTACGCGTCTTCGGTCTTGGCGATCTGCCACTCTTCCAGTTCGATCGGCGCCTGACGCCCGAAGATCGTGACCAGCACGCGGACGAGGCCCTTCTCGGGCAGAAGTTCGTCGACCGAGCCCTCGTAGCCCTCGAAGGGGCCGCCCTTGATGGTGACGGGCTCGCCCTTCTGGAAGACGAGCTTGATCTCGGGCATCTCCTCGGGCTTGCGCGAGTCCTGGAGCATCTTCTCGATCTCGTGGTCGGCCAGCGCGGTGGGGCGCCCGGTCGTGCCGACGAAGTCGCCGACGCCGGTGGTCTCCTTGATGAGGAAGAAGATGTCCTGCGGGATGCGCCCGTCGTCCTCGAGTTTCATCTCGACGAAGACATAGCCGGGGTAGAGCTTGGTCTCGGTGATCTTCTGCTTGCCGGCCTTGACGGTCTTGGTCTTCTCCGTCGGCACGAGGATGCGGTTGACGAGGTGCGTCATCCCCTCGATCTGGATCTTGCGCAGCAGCGTGTCGCGGACGTAGTACTCCTTGTTGGAGGCAACACGGAGCACGAACCAGTTCATGCCGGGCGTGGTGACAGGCTCGCCATCGGCGAGTGTGTCGGTGCGTTCGTTGAGGCGCCCGTCGAGGGTGGCCGTGGATTGTGCTGCTTGTTCTTCAGTCATCGCGCGGCCCTCCGGGCCCGGCCCGACGCGGAACTGCCCGCGTCGAAGCGTGGTGTGGAACGAACAGGTCGACTCGGATCGTGGCGTGCGCGGCGCGACAGAGCGCCGGCGCAAACTTAAGCGTCCAGCACGCCGATCGCCTTGAAGATGGCGTGGAATCCCATATCGACCACGAACAACAGGACGGCGATGATCACGGATATGGCGATCACCACCCATGTCGAGCCGAAAATCTCGCGTCGGCTCGACCAGTTGACTTTCTTCATCTCGCCTTCGGTGGCGATGAGGAACTCGCTCGACGACGGCTTGCGGTACACAAGCCAGAAGATGAGGATCGCCGAGACCAGGAGAATCGCGGCCAGCACGCCGCCCTGCAGGTAGACGCGCTCGAACTTGACATCGACGGCGTCGAGCTGCGCCCACGCCCACGAGCCCGCGGCCAGCGCGAGCGTGCCGCCGGCGATGGCGCTCATCAGTCGCGTCCAGTATCCCTGCGAGGGCTTGTAGGTGAAGGACATGGTGGCTCCGTGTGGGTGACTCTGTCGAACACGCCGGGAAGGAATCGAACCCTCAACCTGCGGATTTGGAATCCGCTGCTCTGCCAATTGAGCTACCGGCGTCCGTCGATCCGCGGGCGGCTCGGCCCGAGGGTGAAGGCGATTACTTGCGCTTGATCTTATGCAGCGTGTGCTTGCGGAGCCTCGGGCTGTACTTCATCAGCCCCTCCTTGAGCTTCTCCGACAGGCCGCCCTTGACGCGCACCTGCGTCCTGTAGTTCAGGTCGCTCGTCTCGGTGCACTGCAGCCAGACGTACTCGCGGGCCTCGGCTTTTTTCTTCGCCATGGCGCATCACCTATCGGGAGTGCTTGGAATCTGTCTCGGAAAGCCGACGGGTCCGGTTCGAGCCGGACCCGCCGGTGAAAGTCAAAGAGAACCGGATCGCTCGATTACTTGAGGATCTCGGTCACGACGCCGGAGCCCACCGTGCGGCCGCCCTCGCGCACCGCGAACCGGAGGCCCTCCTCCATCGCGATCGGCTTGTCGCCGAGATCGATCTCCATCTGGATGTTGTCGCCGGGCATGCACATCTCGGCGCCGCCGAGCAGGTTGATCCCGCCCGTCACGTCCGTCGTCCGGAAGTAGAACTGCGGCTTGTACCCGTTGAAGAACGGGGTGTGGCGCCCGCCCTCCTCCTTGGTCAGCACATAGACCTCGCCCTTGAACTTCGTGTGGGGCTTGATCGAACCGGGCTTGCACAGCACCTGGCCGCGCTCGATCTGGTCCTTCTCGACGCCGCGGAGCAGCACGCCGACGTTGTCGCCGGCCATGCCCGAGTCCAGCGTCTTGTTGAACATCTCGACACCGGTGATCGTCGTCTTCGTGGGCTCCTTCTGGAGGCCGACGATCTCGACCACGTCGCCGACGTTGCACACGCCGCGCTCGATACGACCGGTCGCAACCGTGCCGCGGCCCTTGATCGAGAACACGTCCTCGACCGCCAGCAGGAACGGCTTGTCGGCCTCACGCTCGGGCTCGGGGATGTACGAGTCGATCGCGTCGAACAGCTCGTCGATGCCCTTGCACGCCTCGTCGCTGTGCGGGTCCTCCATCGCGGCCTTCGCCTGGCCCTTGATCACCGGCAGGTCGTCGCCCGGGAAGTCGTACTTCGACAGCAGCTCCCGGACCTCCATCTCGACCAGCTCCAGCAGCTCGGGGTCGTCCACCAGGTCAACCTTGTTCAGGAAGACCACGATGTGCGGCACGTTCACCTGACGGGCGAGCAGCACGTGCTCGCGCGTCTGCGGCATCGGGCCGTCCGCCGCCGAGACCACCAGGATCGCGCCGTCCATCTGGGCGGCGCCGGTGATCATGTTCTTCACGAAGTCGGCGTGGCCCGGGCAGTCCACGTGAGCGTAGTGCCGGTTCTCCGTCTCGTACTCCGTGTGCGACGAATGAATCGTGACCGTCTTCGACGAGTCACGGACCGTGCCGCCCTTGGTGATGTCCGCGTAGGACTTGATCTCGCCGCCGAACCTCGCAGCCGAACGGGCCGACATCGCGGCGGTCAGCGTGCTCTTCCCGTGGTCGATGTGGCCAATCGTGCCAACATTGACGTGCGGCTTGCTCCGCTCAAAGACACCCTTGGCCATTTCCCAAAGACCTCCAACATGATCCAAGGCATCGAGCCCCGAGAAACAACGGGAACTGATGCTCCACTTCGAACACTCGATGCCGCCCGCACGTTACGAGCAGACCTTGATTGCCGACGAACCGTTCGCCGGACTGGAAGCGCCCGCAACACAGGGCGCATGATCATCGCATTGTCTCGATCGAGCAGCGCCCCACCGGCGCCGACCCGAATCATCTTACTGAACAATCCGCCGGCCCGTGCCGGCGTCGCGAAAACACAACGATGGCACGAGCCACCGATGGGACTTGAACCCATGACCTCACCCTTACCAAGGGTGTGCTCTACCACTGAGCTACGGTGGCACAACCCCGCCGGGCCAGGGCCCGCCGAGGGGCCGCGAAATGTACCCCCGTCAAGCGCCAGAGACAAGTGAGCCGGCCACTTCATCCTCGATCCTCGCACACCCCGGCCCCTATCGCGCGGCTTGTCCGGAGCCCATCCCCGCGCCGGACCGCCGTCCCGGCCTTCCGCCCGCTACCCTCATCTCAGCCATGGCCCTTCCTCACCCCTCCCCCCCTACTACCCCCCCTTCCTCGCCCCGCCGGGCCGTGTTCCTCGACCGCGACGACACCCTCATCCACTGCCGATCGGTCACCCCCGACGGCGATCTGGGCGATCCTGAGCTGGTCCGCCTCACGGACGGTGCCGCGGAGGCCTGCGCGGCGCTCACCAAGGCGGGGTACGCCCTGATCGTGGTCTCCAATCAGGGGGGCGTGGCCCGGGGGCGGTATACCGAGCGCGAGGTCGGCGCAGTCAACGCCCGGGTCAACGAACTGCTCGGGGGCGTGATCGAGCGCTTCTACTACTGCCCGTTCCACCCCCGGGGCATCGTGCCCGCGTACACGCGCGAGCACCCGTGGCGCAAGCCCGCGCCGGGGATGCCGCTCGCAGCGGCGCAGGCGATGGACCTCGACCTCGCCAGATCGTGGATGATCGGCGACGCCGAGCGGGACATCGAAGCGGGCCACGGGGCGGGGTGCCGGGCGGTCCGGATCGGAGGCGCCGGCGTGGAGTCGAGCGCGGAGTGTGTCGCCCCGGACCTGGCGCATGCGGCGCGGATCATCCTCCGGGAGCCGGACCGATCATGAGCGAGCCCGAGCGGAACACCATCACCCTGCGCGCGCTCGAAGGAGCGCCGCTCGCCGAGGACAACATCCGGGGCATGGTCGTCGCGTCGGCGAACGCCATCGCCGAGCGCAACGGCGTCGACCTGCTCTACCTCCGCACGAAGGACGACTCGATCACCTGCACGCTCGCGTGCTCACGACTGGCCGCGATCGGATTCGCCGCGGAACTGCGCCGTATCACCGAGCGGTGGTACCGCCAGCACACCGGGGCCAGTACCCTTTGGGGCGAGTTGCCGACGGGCTCGGACATCGAGAACGACGACGAGGACTGGGGGCTGAACCTCGACGATTGGAAGAATGAACCCGGCTGATGGAACCGCCCCCTTCCAACCCCCCGATCACCGACCGCAGCGCCTCGGGCGATCACGCGCTCCCGCACCGGCCGCTGCGCTTGCTGGTGGTGATGCCCTCATGGGTGGGCGATGCGGTGATGGCGACGCCCAGCGTGCGCGCGATCCGCGAGCTGCTGCCTGGCTCGTTCATCGGGGCGCTCGTCCGCCCCGGCATCGACGAACTGCTCTCGGGCACAACGCTCTTCGACGAGATGCATGTCGGGCGCGCCTCGGGCGTGATGGGGCCCAAGAAACTCGCAGCCAGAGTCCGCCCGCGCCGCTACGACACGGCGCTGCTCCTGACCAACTCCTTCTCGACCGCGCTCATCACCCGCCTCGCGGGCATCCCGCGTCGCATCGGCTACGAGCGCGACGGGCGGGGCGTGCTGCTCACCGAACGGCTGGAAGCGAAGCGCCGGCGCGATGTCGAGCCGTACAAGCGATCCGCCACCGCGCCGAATGACTGGGCGCCCGTGCCCGCGTGCGAGTACTACTTCGAACTGGCGCGCCACCTGCTGCGCCACGCCGGCCTGTCCCCCGCGCCGACCGCCACACCCAGCCCGATGGAACTCGCCGCGACCGCCGACGATGAACTCGGAGCAGCCGAAATTCTCGAGCGCGCCGGAATCGAGCGCGAGCAGCAGCACCGCCAGAATCTCGCGATCCTCAACCCCGGCGGCAACGACCCCGACAAGCGCTGGCCCACCGATCGCTTCGCGCAACTGGCCGATCATCTCGCCCAGGCGCACGGCATGATCGTGCTCGTGAGCGGCTCGCCCGCCGAGCGGCCCATCGCCGACGAGATCTGCGCGCAGTGCGCCCCAACCACGCGCACCGTGAACCTGCCCGCGCTGGGAATCCGCCTCGGCACGCTCAAGGGAATCGTGCGCCGGTGCAAACTCATGGTGACCAACGACACCGGGCCCCGCCACATCGCCGCCGCCTTCGGCGTGCCGGTCGTCACGCTCTTCGGGCCCACCGACAAGCGCTGGACGACGATCCCCTTCAAAGACGAGATCGAGATCGACGCCGACCCGACGCTCCCGGAGGAGGAAGTCGCCAACGATCACCCGCAGCGCTGCCGCGTGTCGAACATCGCGCTCGACGATGTCATCAACGCCGCGAACACGCTCCTGAGCGGCGCGACTTTGCGGTGACCGCGATCTTCAGAGCCGCGAGCGGGAGCGAGCGGACGGAATTGCGGACTACTTCGAGTCGAACCGACTGATCGTCATGTCGTGAAACTGAATCAACCCGAAAGATCTGCGGCCGATCGTGATAATCGCGAATGACTCATCCTCGAGCACAAATAAGTCGACCGGACGAACTCCAACTCCTTCGACCTCAAATCCGACTGGTCGGTCACGGCAAGGCCAGTAATACCTGGCATGTACAACCTCATCCACCGAGGACGCGATGAGTTGCTTGCGATCGCGTGAAGGTTGAACCTCTAAGTACCGAATGAGCTTGCGATAGTCGCGCTCAAAGTACTTGTCAAAGACACCGGCCTTCTCGCGCAAATACTCTCGGCAAAACTCTTCGCGCAGTTCGGCGCACTCGGCCTCGCTCAACTCCGTCACGGAACTCCAGTGTCTCTCAAGGCACCGCAGCGCTTCGTCGCGAAGCGGCTTGTATTTATTCGTCCAACCCATTGCACCATGCTCCTGTCCACTCGCTCCGCTCGCGGCTCAGATCACTCCAGCGGATCATCCTTAGGCGTCGGGTCGCCGTGGGCGCGCACGATTTCAGCCACCGCGCGCCAGTCGCGGCGCACATTGCCGCGCGGATCGGGCGTGGATTGGTGAAGCGTCCGCAGCACGCGCATCATCGTCGCCCGCCGCACCGGATGCCCCACACCCATCGGCTCGAGAATCATCGAAGCGAGCGTCCGCGCGATCCGCTTGGCGCTCACCCTGTGGCTCCGCGCCTCGCGCACGCCCGCCGTGTCGATGTACACGATCCGCCACGCGCCCCATCCGCTATCGCGCTTCTCGGCGATCATGTTGCTCGGCTTGTGATCCCGATTCCACAGCCCCGCGTCGAACATCGCGCGCAAGTCCGCGCCCAGCACCCTCGCGATCTGGCGCTCCTCGCGCAGGGTTAGATCATCCGACGCCAGCAGGTGCAGCAGCGTGTCGCGCGATTCCGCGAGCGAGCCGTTGGACGCGAGCCACGGCACCGCGCACCGGTCCCTCGGCACGCCGTCGCCCACGCGCTGCATCACCATCGTCTCGATGAGCCCGCCCCGCGCCGACCGCCCGCGGAACAGCACGATCGGGGTCGCCACCGGGAGCCCCGCGTGCGCCAGAAGCAACGCGCCGCGCCACTGGCGCACGAGGCGCGTGGAGCCGAACCAGCGTGAGAGCCGATCCTTGCGCCGATCGAGCGACATGCTCTTGACGACCATCTCGCCGCGGAACACACCCCTGAGGCGCACCTCCCCGGCGCGCACGGTGACATGCCCGGTCTGTTTGAGGCGCGACGCGCTGGCCACCCACGCCGGGTCGCAGACCGCCCGCGCGATCGCCGCCGCCGCGGGATCGTTGGTCAGTCTCGGCGCTCCCTGAATCGTGGGGTCTGACACGCGGGCACTCTATCGACAGTTCCGGGGAGGAGCCGTCCGTTTTCGTACCATGGCGCGCCATGGCGACCGCCGACGACTCCGGTTCCGCAGCCCCCCTGCCATTGTCCGTGGCCGTCATCTGTAAAAATAATCATTCGACGATCGCGCGCACCATCGACTCCGTCCGCCCGATCGCCTCGCAAATCGTCGCGCTGGACTCCGGCTCGTCCGACGGCACCATCGAAATCCTCGAGTCTCGCGGCGTCGAGGTGCATCGCGTCGACTGGCCGGGGCACATCGCCCAGAAGAACCGCGCGCTCGATGCATGCACGCATCCCTGGACGCTCTCCATCGACTCCGATGAGTCCCTCGAGCCCGACCTGGCCCGGTCCGTCCGCGATGCGATCACGAAAGACGATCCCACGGTCGTGGGGTACGAGGTCAATCGGCGAGTCTGGTACGCGGGGCGGATGCTCAACCACGCGTGGCAGCCCGAATGGCGCCTGCGCCTCGTCCGCACCGGCAAAGCCCGCTGGGGCGGGTACGACCCGCACGACAAACTCGAGCCGATCGAGGCCGGCGCCAACACTAAGCGCCTCGCGGGCGTGATGCGCCACGACGCGATGCCCACCCTCGGCGCGTTCCTGCACCGCCAGATCGAGCACGCGCGCATCGCGGCCGAGAGCTACGAGCAACTCAACAAGCGCACCAGCGCCGCGAAACTCGTCACCTCGCCCGTCGGCGCCTGGGCGCGCCAGATGATCCTCCGCGGCGCCTGGCGCGACGGGTGGCGCGGGTGCGTGGCGTCCGGTGCGACGGCGTTCGCGGCGTTCGCCAAGCACGCCGAACTCCTGGAGCGGACCCGCGCCCGCGGGGGCGACAAATGAACGACGAACTCAAGTGGCTCGCGTTCATCGCGCTGGCGTACCTCATCGGCGCGATCCCCTTCGGGCTCATCATCGCGAGATCCAAGGGTGTCGATCTCCGCGCGCACGGCTCGGGCAACATCGGCGCTACCAATGTCCTCCGCACGCTCGGCAAGAAGGCCGGCATCCTGTGCTTCACGCTCGATGCGCTCAAGGGAGCGCTGCCCGTCGCGCTCTCGGGAGCCGTGATGGGCGTGATGGGGCGGGGTGAACTCGCACCGATCGACGCCCTCTGGTGGCTCGCCGTCGCCATGGCCACGGTGCTCGGGCACATGTTCACAATCTTCGCGCGCCTCCGAGGCGGCAAGGGCGTCGCGACCGCCTTCGGCGCGCTGTGCGCCATGTGGCCCGTCGTCACGCCCGCGGCGATCGCAGCACTCATCGCGTGGTACCTCACCCTCAAACTGACGCGCTATGTCAGCGTCGCGTCGTGCGTCGCGGCCCTTGTGCTGCCCGCCTGCGTGCTCGCGCTCCGCGCCTCGGGGCTGATGACCAACAACCAGACCACCCCGGGCGACCGCATCGCCTCGGCGTGGCCCTTCCTCGCGGTCACCAGCGCATTGGCAGCACTGGTCATCTATAAGCACCGCGCCAACCTCGCCCGGGTCCGGGCGGGGACGGAGCACCGCGTCGGCAACCGCGCGCACAAGCGGGCGGACGCGGATCCGAAGACCTGACCTGATTCGGGGATGCCGCGGGTTATCGGGACGCGCAAATCCTGCGATTGTTGCAATCCGCACGCCGGGGTCCTCGGGCGCGCTGATCGTGGCCGTCGGACCGTCCGATGAATCTGAGTGTGGGAGGTGTCCAAGTTGACACCCAAACCCCGCGCCGGAGATCGACTCATGCGATTCAAGCCGAAACGCGCCCGCAACAACGCCCCCTCGGACACGCAGACGCTCGAGAGTGACCGCGAGGCGCTCCCGTTCCCGGAGGGCGGCGTGTTCAGCGCCAAGACATCGCCGACGCGCCCCGGCAAGACCGGCGTCAGAAAGTCGACCGATCCCACGATCGACGAACTCGATCAACTCTTCAGCGAGATCAGGTCCGGCCTCGACGATCTGGGCGACCTGCTCGATCAGCCGTTCAAGCTGCACGCGCCCGACGACTCCGACGACTCGGGCCCCCGCCGCGCCGCCTGAGCAGGATCAACGCCCACTCCGCAACCCGCGCGCACGCCACGCGACACGCGCGACCCGCCCTCATCCGGCGAGCGGCATGACGCGAGCCGTCCGAAGTCTCAGAAAATCATCGGCAGGCCCATGCACCGGCGCCAGGTGCTGATCTGGCCGAGATGGCCGAACGGATGGCCCGTGAGCATGAACGCCGCCATCGCGCCCTTGGTCTTCATCACATCGCCCATCATGCCCTCGGGCATCGGCGCATCGAGCGCCGCGGGCGTCGCCTCGGCGAACGCGCGCATCGCGGTCTCCTGGCGCTCCTTGAATCGGGCGAGCAGATCGTCCTTCCTGCCGTAGCGCTTCCCCGCCGGGTCGGCCTCGCTCTTGGCGCCGAACTCGTAGAGCTCCTTCCACTTCGCGTCGTTCTTGAATAAGTCCTTCCGCCCCAGCACATCGCAGCACATGTCCGCGTACAGCGCCATGTGCCCGTAGTTGTACGCGGGCGAGTTGCAGTTGACACCCTCGGGCACCACGCCGAACTGCTCGGCGGGGATGTCCTTGACGAGCATGTCCGAGTACATCAGCACGAGCCGGGCGGATGGAAGAACGATCTCGGGAAGTGCGGGCACTGAAATCTCCTCTCGTGTGTGTCAGATATCCCGGCATTGCCGCCGACGGCGCGCCGGCCACGAGCCCGATGGTACGCGCCGGGGCGGCATGAAGCGCCGACCGCCGTTCCGGGAGAAAGTGCGAGGTGGGAATACAGGGCGGGGCAGAGGTATAGAATCGGGCATGAGCCGGGTTTATTCGGTGGCATCTCGGGCGTCGCGCCGGATTCTCATCCGCAACGCCGTTTCCCTCACAGGTCCGGCGCTGGCGATCGGCGCGGGCGTCGCGCTTCTGGCAACACTCATCGATCGCCTCATCGGCCCCGGGCTCGCATGGTGGATGATCCTCGCGCCCGCGAGCCTGATCCCCGCGATGATCGCCTCGCTTCTGGCCTGGCGTCGACGCGGCTCACGCCTCGGTGCGCTGGCGTCCGTGGATGCATCGCTCCGCCTCGAGGACCGCCTCGGGAGCGCCGCCTCGTTCACAGAAAGACGCGACGACAACCCCTTCGCACAGCTCGCGATCGACGAGGGCGAGCGCACCGCGGGCGATGTGCGTGTGGACCGCGCTATCCCCATCCGCTTCGACAACTCCTGGTTCGCCGCCGGCTTGATGCTTCTCGTGGCGCTCGGCGCGCTGCTGTTCGTCGAGCCGATGCACCTCCTGCGCGACAACGCGGCACACGAAGCGAATATCCACCGCATCGCCCAGCAGGAGCAGGCCGCCGACGAGATCGACGAAGTCGCCGGCGCGCTCGAGCAACTCTCGACCGATGGCGACGCGGCCCTCGCCGACACACCGGGCGCTCAGGATGCGCTGGCGGAACTCGAGAAACTCCGCGAAGAACTGGCGCGGGGCGAGACGGACGCCGACGAGGCACGCTCGCAGGCCGCCGAGTCGCTCAACGACTTGGCGCAGGGGCTGGAACAATCGGCGCAGGAGTCGCGGGCCGCCGACGACGCGGTGCGCGAGATGTTCTCGCAGCTCCCGCCCAAGGACACACCGAGCGGGGCGAGCGAGCGCCTGGCCGATGCGCTGCGATCGGGCGATCTCGACGGCGCGCTCGAGGCACTCAACGAACTGGAACAACAGGCCGGCGACCTCCCGCCCGAGCAGCGCGAAGACATCGCGCGCGACCTGCGCGCCCTCGCCGATGACCTCGAAGAACTCACAGCCCAGCAACAGAACGAGCAACAACCACTCGACGACATCGAGCCCGCGCCCGACGAGACGGGCCTCACGCCGCAGGAGCGCGACGAACTCCGCGACATGGGCGATGCGCAGCAGATCGAAGAGGCCCTGCGCCAGCGCGGATTCGATCAGGAACCGGCGCGACAACTCGCCGAGCAACTGGAGCAGGAGCACAAGGACCAGCAGGCGCAGAAGCAGGCCGAGCAGCGCACCCGCGACCTGAGCGACGCCGCCCGCGACGCCGCCGACGACATCGAGCAGAAGCCAAAGAACGACTCATCCAACAACAATCAATCTCAGAACGGCGATCAGCCGAAACAGCAGGGCGACCAACAAGGCGACAACAAGCAACAACAAGACGGCGGCTCCAAGCCCGACGACCGCAAACAAGGCACGGGCGAGTCGCCCGATCCCAACGCCCCCGGCGCACCGACGCCCGCCGAGACGCCAGCGAAACAGGAAACGCAAGGCGGCAAGCCGCAGCCGCAACAACAGGGCGAACCGAGCCAGGGCCAACCCCAGCAGCAACAGCCCGGCCAGCAACAACCGACGCAAGGAAGCGATCCCTCGCAGCAGGGCGATCAGCCCGCCAATCAGCAAGGCGACAAGCCGGGCGATCAACCCGGTGCGCAACCGAACAGCGAGCAGGGATCGCCCACCGACTCGCAACAACCGGGACAACAGCAACCGGGCGCGAAGGACGGCGCGCAACCGGGCCAGGGCGACCCCGCGCAGTCCACCGACTCGCAATCCCCCGGCGACGGCTCGCAGCAGGGTGAACAGAACTCCGATCAGACCGCCACGGGCACTTCATCCGAGACCAGCGCCGAGCGCGATCCCAACCAGGGCGCCGGGCAAGGCGGCGACAAGGGCGGCACCGGCGTCCAACGTCTGCGCGAGCAACTCGAAGAAATCCGCGACGAAGCCCGACGCGCCAAACAGAACCAACAGCGCGCCGACGACATCCGCGACCGCGCCCGCGAACTGCTCGACGGCATGAGCGACGACGAGCGCCAGCGCATGCTCGACTGGGCCGAACAACTGGCACGTGAGAACAACGCGCCACCGGACGACTCGTTCGCCGCCCAATCGCGGGACCGCCCGCCGATCGACGCCTCCAACACGTCGCCGATGGATATCCGGCGCAATGCCGATGACGGGCGCGTGGTGGGCGAGTTCGACGACCCCAACTCGCGCACCGGTGCGGGCGATGTCTCCGATCGCGCACCGACACCCGCCGAGATCCGCAAGGCGCTCGAGGGCCTGGACCAACTCGTCGAGGACCGCGCCGTGCCGCGGAGCCGCCAGAGCGTGATCGAGCGGTACTTCCGCAAGGCGCTGGAGCGCGCCGAGAAAGAACAAGCAGAGCAGCCCGCCGAATCGTCGCCGCCGCCCGCCCCCGCCAAGGACGCAGACGGTTGAGGGCGCGCCGCCGCCGTAGACTCATCCTGTTGTGGGCATGACCTTCGCCAACCCGATCTGGTTGCTCGCGGCCCTTGTCGCGCTCCCGTGCGCCTGGACCGCGTTCCGCTGGTTCCGCTCGATGACGCGGGCCCGCGCCGCCAGCGCCGCAATCGCGCGGGCGCTGCTCATGCTGCTGCTCGCGCTCGCGCTCGCCGGCGCCGCGAGCGTGCGCGAGAGCGATCGCGTCGCCGTGATCGGCGTGGTGGATGTCTCCGACTCCGTGCGCCAGTACGCCGACGCCTTCGCCGATCTCCCCGCCGACGCGAGCGGCCGAAGAGCGCGCCTGAGCGAAGCAATCCAGGGATGGCTGGGGCGTTCGGCCGAGGACCGCAAGCCCGACGACGCGATCGGGCTCGTGGTCTTCGCGGGTGAGCCCTCGGCCGTCACCATCCCCACCTCCGAACAATCCGTCGAGTTCCCGATGGACCGCACGCTCCGCGACGGCACCGACATCGAGCAGTCCCTCCGTTTCGCCCAGGGCCTCTTCCCGCCCGGCGCGGCCCGGCGCGTCGTGCTCTTCTCCGACGGCCGCGCCACATCGGGCGATGCGCTGGAGGCCGCCCGCGAACTCGGCGCGCTGGGCACGCGCGTCGATGTCGTCCCGATCTCCTACGCCGTCTCCAACGAGGTCATGATCAGCGCGATCGACACGCCCCCCAACGCCGCCCCCGGCGCCAAGGTGCGCGTCCGCGTCGTGCTCGACGCGACCGACGCCTCCGCCGGCACGCTCCGCCTCACCTACGACGGGCGCGAACTCGATATCAACGGCGCCGACCCCGGCATGGGCCGCCGCCTCACCCTCGCGCCGGGGCGCACCGTCGAGATGGTCGATGTGCAGCTCAATACCGACCGCGTCCACGCGCTCCGCGCCGTCTTCGAGCCCGACGACGCCTCGAGCGACCGCGTCGCGACCAACAACACCGCCGAGGGCTTCACCATCACACCCGGCGAGGGCTCGGTGCTCGTCATCAACCCCGACGGCGCGCCCGACACGCTCTCGCGCACGCTCGCCGCAAAGGGCATCCGCGTCGAGACGCGCGCCCCGGTCGGCACGCCCACCGACCTCCTCCAGATGCAGGCCTTCGACCTCGTCATGCTCGAGAACATCGGCGCCTATGACATGACAACCGTTGCCCACCGCGTGCTCCGCGAGTTCGTCGAGACGCTCGGCGGCGGGCTCGTGATGATCGGCGGCGAGCGCTCCTTCGGCGCCGGCGGATGGATGGGCACCGAACTCGAAGACATCCTCCCCGTGCGCCTCGACCTGCCCGAGCAGATGATCACACCCCAGGCCGCCGTCGCCTTCGTGCTCGACTCCTCCGGCTCGATGGGCCAGACCGTCGCCGGCACGCTCAAGTCGCAGATGCAGATCGCCACCGAGTCCGCGGCCCTGGCCATCTCCACCATGGAAGCAACCGACCTCGTCGAGGTCATCGCCTTCAACTCAACCCACACCGTCATCGTCCCGCTCGCCCGCAACGCGGACAAGGAGTCAACCGCCGGACGCGTGCGCTCCATCGCACCGGGCGGCGGCACCAACATGTACCCCGCGCTCGCCAAGGCCGTGAGCGACCTGCGCACCGCCGACGCGAAGGTGAAGCATGTCATCCTCCTCTCCGACGGCCAATCCATGGGCGACCCCTCCGAGGGCACCGCGATCGCAGCCCTCGCGCAGGACCACGGCATCACGATCTCGACCATCGCCGTCGGCGACGGCGCCGCGCGCCAGACGCTCGCCGACATCGCCGGCCAGGGCGGTGGGCAGTACTACGAGGTGTTCAATGTCGATCAACTGCCCAAAATCTTCATCAAGGAGATCCTCGTCGTCCGCAAGCCGCTGATACGCATCGGGCTCTTCGACCCCGTCGATCTGCGCTCGGGCTCGTCGCTCGTATCAGGGATCACCGGCGCGTGGCCCGCGCTGCGCGGCCTGAACCTCACGCGCCGGCGCGACGACCCCAAGATCACCTACGCGCTGGCATCGCCCCAGGGCGAGCCGCTCATGGCGCACTGGTATGTCGGGCGCGGGCAGGTCGCGGCCTTCATGTCCGACGCCTCTCCCGACTGGGCGGCGCGATGGATCGACTGGCCCGGATACGCCGCCATGTGGACGCAGATCGCCCGCTCCGTCTCGCGCCCGTCGGGCGAGCCGGGCCTCGAACTCACCAGCGAAGTCGTCGACGGAGAACTCATCGTCCGCCTCGATGCCCTGCGCGACGACGGGCGACCGCGTGACATGCTCAGCGTGCCCGGCACCGTGTACACGCCCGACGGCACGGGCATCGACATCCGACTCAACCAGACCGGGCCGGGCGTGTACGAGACGCGCCTCCCCGCCGACGCCTCGGGCAACTACGTCGTAGCGCTCCTCCCGAAGGAGGGCGCCACGCAACTCCCGCTTGTCATGGGCGGCGCCTCGCGCGCACTCGGGCCGGAACTCGGGCACCTCCGCTCGGACATCGCGCCGCTGCGCCAGATCGCCGAGGCGACCGGCGGGCGCGTCCTGTCGCTGCGCTCACCCGAGATCTCCGAGTTGTTCTCGCGCGATGGCGTCAAGCCGCAGCGCGCCTCCTCCCCGCTCTGGCAACTCCTGCTGATGTGGGCGCTGGCGGTGTTCCTGTTCGATGTGGGCACACGCCGCGTCGCGTGGGACCGCCTCATCACAAAGCAGGTCGCCGAGGAGATCCGGGCCCGCGCGCTCCACGCCGTCCGCGCCCGGAGCGACCAGGCCGCCACCACCGCCTCCACACTCCGGCGCGTATCCGAAGACCGTGCAGCACCGCGCGCCGGCGGCCCACCACCCCCGCCCGCCCCACTGGTGGATCGACGGCCGGGGCAGCAACCCATCGATGACGACGCCGTTCGCGCCGCGGCCCGCGCCAAGCAGGAAGACGAACGAAAGGCCGCCGCCCGACAGCGCATGCTCGGACGCCTCAGCGGCACGCAACCTGCCCCGACCCGCCCATCGACGCCCGATCAGAAGCCCCCCACCGACGCCAAGCCCGAACAGGACACCACATCCGGCCTCCTCCGCGCCAAGAAGCGCGCCCGCCAGCGCATGGAACAGGACGATGCGCCCCCCGACGACCGCTAGGCTCCCAATCCCACGCGACCACACCCGCCGGCGGTGATACCCTTGTGGCACGCAATCGGGGAATCACTTGGAACGAGCGGAGTTCGAACAACTCGCGATCGAGCAGATGGACGCCGTCTACCGGATGGCGCTCCAGCTGGCCAGGCACCCCGACGAGGCATCGGACCTCGTGCAGGAGACATACCTCCGCGCGATCCGCGCCTCATCCCGGTTCGAGGAACGCGGCGGGGGCATCCGATCCTGGCTCTTCACCATCCTCCACAATGTCTTCTATTCGAGGGTCGATAAGAAAAAGCGCGCCCCGGCCCTCGTCGACGAGTTCTTCGAGGCCGACCAGACCGAACGCCCGCCGGACGAAGCCCCGCCCGCGTGGGACCTCGCGACCCTCGACTGGGACCATGTCGACGGACGCCTCAAAAAAGCGATCGACGCCCTGCCCGAGGACCAGCGCGAGCCGCTCCTGCTCTGGGGTGTGGGGGGTATGAAGTACCGCGAGATCGCCGAGATTATGAATGTGCCGATCGGGACGGTCATGAGCCGATTGCACCGGGCAAGGGCGACTTTGGCAAAAGAGCTGGAAGAATTCACTCGCGAGATCGGTTGGCACGGGGCGACCCACGCCGCAGGAACCCAAGATGACGGATGATCGGACCTTCCATCCCGACCCGAACACCCCCCCCGCCCGACTCGACCCGGAGTCGATGAGCCGGCCGGAGTTGATTCGCGCCGCCGCCGACGGCGAAGCCCCGATGAACCGCATCGAGAACGTTGATCGCGCGCGCGTGGAGTTCGAGCGTTCGCTGCGCGCCGCGGTCGATCGGGTCTCGCCCGACGCCAAGGCCCCCGCCCACCTCCGCGCCTCGATCGAGCGGATGTTCCGCGAGCATTCCGGCGCCGGGGTCGTCACGCCCGCTTCGGGCGCCGGCACGCGCTCTCGCTCATTCTGGAACCGCTCGGTCGGCCTGCTCGGGGTCGCGGCCGTGCTCGCGCTCTGCGCCGCGGTCGTCGTCATGTCGCTGCGAAGCGGGCCCGCTCCCTTCGGCGGGCATCAGGGCGCCATCAGAACCGCATCATTCATCCAGAGCGAGTCGGACGACTGCTCCGAACTCAACGACCACTTCAACGCCAAGTTCCGCGCCCGCTCCCGAGAAGAGGCCCAGCGCCTGGCGCAGTCCATCTTCGAGAAAGTTCCCGACGCCCTGCTGCGCACCGACGATGCGCTCATCTCGATGGGCTATGAGTTCGCCGGCTTCGGACGCTGCGCCGTGCCGGGGCCCGGCAGGTCCGGGCACCTCATTTACCACCCGGACTCGAACCCCGCCGAGGCGCTCAGTCTCTTTATCCAGGAGGATGTCGTCCCGATCGGGATCGATCAGTCCTGCTGCTACCGCATGCCGCTCGTCGATACCACCGATAACCGCGTGCTCGTGTGGCGCGAGGGCGGCTTCGTCTACTACCTCTACTCGCACAATCCCCAGGCGATCGAGACGGCCCGATCGATCTTCCACGCGCCCAAACACGAAGCCGTCATCCGCTAACGCGAATCTCACCGACCTTCCGTGTCCGATCGGCGTAGAATCCCCATCCGGGTCGCACGACTCAGGAAGGGGAGCACCGATGCCGATTTCCCGCACCTCGACTCTTCGCCCGTCCATCGCCCTGCTGCTGATCGCCGCGGCCGTGGCCATGCCCGCCTCCGAAGCCGCCGCCCAGAACGCCCTCCGCGTCAACAACGGCAGCGCCCTGGACGCCAACCTCCGCGTCGGCTCCGGCGGACGCAATATCAGACCCCGCTCCTTCTCCGACGAACTCAACTTCCGCAACGCAATCGTCACCGGAAACGTCGCCGGCGGCATGGGCTTCAGAGGCGATGTCGGCTACACCGCGCCCCTCGACTTCCGCGGCGACACCGGGAGCGGCGATCAGTTCGGATACCGCGCCGACGCCTTCTACTCCGGGCTCGCCACCCGCAACATCCGCGGCATCGACGCCCTGCGAACACAACTCCAGTTCACGACCTTCGGGCAGACCTCCGGCGTCGCCGGCCCGCTCATCATCAACCGCCCCGACACCGGCGTCGGCGCGTCGGGGTTCAACACCGCCGGCGCCCAACCCCTTTCGCTCAACATCGACCAGTTCGATAACGGCTCCATGCGCTCCATCTCCGCGATGCGCGTCCAGACGGCCCTCGGACCCGAACTCCTCGCGCGACTCATCAACGATCAGGGCGACAAGCGCGTCGTCACCGGCTCGGAGATCGAAGGCATCCGCCTCCGCCCCGACACCACCGAGGCCATGCCCGAACCGCCGCCCACCCGGATCGACAGAGCTAACCCCAACGCCGAACCGGTCGGCTCCAATCTCTCGCCCCACGCCGTCATGCTCGAGTCGCTCCGGCGCGAGACCGATCGCGCCGGTGCACGCTTGCGCGGCGTACCGGGCGATACCGACCAGCCTGAAGAACTCCGGCCCCCCACCCCCGAAGGCACGAGCACCGTCCCCGATCTACTCAACCCGCCCGCGCCCCCGCCCACAATCGAAGAGATGCTCGAGATGATGCGCGGCGAACTGGGCGACTCCGTCATGCCCGACGAAGCCCCCGAGACCGAAAGCGACTCCAATCCCCTCCCGTCGCCGCTCGATGCCGCCCGCAATCAACTCCTCTCGGCGCGTCAGCAGCAACTCAGAGAACTCGAGAGCGCCCTGTTCAAGATCGGCGAAGAACTCGACCCCCAACCATTCGTCAACAAGGGTGAAGTCGGAGGTGATCGCTACCTCTCCAACATGATGCGCGGGCAGGAACTCCTCGAAGAGGGACATTGGTTCGATGCCGAGGAACGCTTCACCATGGCGCTCGCGTCGCGCCCGGGCGACTCCATGGCCGCCGCCGGTCGAATCCACGCGCAGATCGGCGCGGGCATGTTCCGCTCCGCCGCCATTAACATCCGCAACCTCTACCGCGCCTACCCCGAACTCATCCCCGTGCGCTTCGAATCCAACCTGCTTCCCTCCGGCGATCGCCTCGAACTCCTCAAACGCCAGCTCGCCGAGCGTTCAAGACTCGACACCGCCTTCGCCGTCGACGCGTCCATCGTGATGGCCTACCTCGGGCACCAGATCGCCGACTACACGCTCCGCGACGCCGGCTTCGCGCGGATCAACGAGATCAACCAGTCCATCGGTGCCGAGAGCGATCCCCTCATCCTCCTCCTGGAACGAGTCTGGACCCGCTGACCCCCGCATGCACGGCGCCCCCGAGTCCATCACCGAGTTCCTGACCGATGGCTCGCTCGCAGCATTGTGTGCCGCTCTGGGCGAACTCACGCGCCACACCATCTCGCTCCGGGACCGGTCCGGCTCGGTGATCGAGCACCACAACACCGACCCGCCCTGGATCATGCAGACCGACGAGCATTCCCCGTCGGTCCGCGCCGAGATCGAGGCGCTCCAGAACGACCCACGCGCACGCTCCGCCGGCGCGGGCGCCCACCTCCTCATCCCCATCCGAACCGCCGGGCGCGCCGTCGGCGCGCTCCGCGCCGCGCCGCTCAAACCCACCGACTCCACGCCCCCGCGCCTGCGCAACACCCTCGAACTCGTCGCCCAGACCGTGGGCGAGCTCTGCGATCAGGAGGTCAACGCCAACCTGCGCGGGCGCGAACTCCGAGTCCTCTACGAACTCTCCTCGCTGCTCGTCGGCTCCAACGACATCAGCGCCATGCTCGACGCCGCGCTCCGGGCCGCCGCCATGTTCTTCAACGCCGACGCCGGCTCCGTCCACCTCCTCGACTTCGAGTCGCACAACCTCACGCTCCGCGCCTGGCACGGCGTCTCCACCGAGTTCACCCAGCGCCTCCGCGAACTCCCCGACCACGACACCGCATCGCTCGACGACCTCGGTAGTCGCGTGATCCTGCTCGAAGACAGCGACCGCTCCATCTCCCCCACGACAGACGCATCGCTCCGCGCCGAGGGCATCGTCTCCTTCATCTCCCTCGATCTCTCGTACCGCGCCAGGCGCCACGGCGTGCTCCGGCTCTACGGCCGCCGAGTCCTGGAGTTCACCGACTCCCAGACATCGCTCCTCCGGACCATCGGCGAGCATGTCGCCGCCGCCGTCGCCGCCGCCGAACTCCTCCAGACAGAACGCCGCCACCGCGAGACGCAGCGCCACCTCAAACTCGCCGCCGATGTCCAGTCCCGCATGCGCCCACGCACGCGCCCCGAGCACCCCGCGCTCGATATCGAGGCGCGCCTCATCTCATCGCTCGAACTCGCCGGCGACTTCTACGACATCTTCGAGTTCCACGGATCCATCGCCGTCGTCGTCGCCGATGTCGTGGGCAAAGGCGTCCCCGCCGCGCTCCTCATGGCCTCGCTCCGCGCTTCCATCCGCGCCCACGCCCTGAGCGAACGCGACCCATCGCGCCTCATGTCCCAGACCAACACATTCCTCACCCGCGACACGCTCGATCAGGAGTTCGCGACACTCCTCTTCCTCGCCATCGAACCCGACGCACTCACGCTCACCTACTGCAACGCCGGGCACGAGCCGCCCTTCATCATCCGAGCCGGCTCCGACAATGCCGAACTCCTCCGAGAGGGCGGCCTCGTCCTGGGCGTCGATGAGTCGCAGGATTTCCCCTCAGCCGCCGTGCAGCTCCGCCCCGGAGACACCCTCATCGCCTGCACCGATGGCCTAATCGAAGCGCAGAACTTCGAAGGCGAGTCCTTCGGGCGCAAACGCCTCCTCGAAACCGTCGCACGCTTCCTCCGCGAGAACCCCGACGCCCCGGCGCGCGGCGTCGCCGATCACGCGATCTGGGAAGGCCGCCGATTCGTCGGGCTCCACAAGCGCGCCGACGACACGACCATCGTCGTCATCCGCGCCAAAGCGCCCGAGTCTGAAAAGTAAAACCGCCCGCGACTATGCCGTTCGCGGGCGGGTCCGTTGGAGCCATGCACACATAAGGTCTGGGCTGCGATTTCCCTTCTACCGGCTGCATCTGCAGTCACCAACGCCCCAGTGACACCAACGGGAATCCACCTCACGCCGCCGTCAGGCCACGCGGATAGCACTCGCTCGGACGGGAATCACCCAATCCAAAGCAATGACGCCGATCAAAACGGGTCGATCCAATGAACGCTCTCTTGCTCTCGCCTTGTGCGGCTTTCTGACTCTCATCCGCTCGCCCGGACTGTGCTTCCAGACGAACCTCATCAGCATAGCCGATACAACCCGACTCGCAACGACCAACCCCGCGTTTTTTGCGCTCGGACACACGGAAACCCACAACCCGACAGATTATCGGGGGCTTCCACCAATTTCTCACGGCACATGCACCAGCAGACTCCGCTGCGCCTTGCCGGTGTTCTTGTCCTGAATCGGATACGCCCCGTTCAACATGTTCTGCGGGTACCTCGCCTGCAGCTCCAGGATCTCGCCGTTCCGCACCTCGCCCCGCGCCTCGTCATAGTCGCCGACCCCGAAAAGCCCCACCGTCACCGAACTCCACGAAGGGCCGTGGTAATAGAACGCCTCCTCGCCCTCCGCCCGCAACCGACGAACCGCCTCCTCCGCCGCCCGCCGCGCCTCGCTCGTGTTCGTCGACTGATACACCCCGATCTGCAGCGTGAACTCCGCCTCGTCCCCGAAAAAGTCCCTCGCAAACGCGAGATTCGCCTCTTTCGCGTCCCCCAGCGCCCGCGCCGCCGGCGGCGTCAGATACGCCATCCGCCACGGCTGCCGCCCCTCCACCTGCACCCCGTGAATCCACGCCAGGTCGCGACGCGCCGCGCCCTCATCAGGACCCCCGTAAGAACCGAGCAGCACGACCGAGGCATCCTTCTTTTCCCGTACCCGCACATCCTCACGCCCGAGCATCCGCCCGATCACCTCCGCCCGCGCCCGCGCCTGCTGCTCATGCCCCTCGCCCGTGAAATACTCGAGCACCAACCCCCAGGCCTGATCCGCCGTGACCGCGCCGCCGGCCCCGTCGCCGGAGCGCGTCTCGCGCCCGTTCTGAGCCCCCTGACAGCCCCCAATCAAAGGCAAGCCGCCCAACATGATGATGGCCACCGCCCACCGCCCCGATCGCACACACATCCGCGAAGATATCTTCGCCCGGTCCGACCTCGGATTATCGTTGTAAGACATACGCATGATTAGACTTACGCCACTTTAGCCCGTTCGTTCAAGTTTGCAGAAATCAGAGACCACCCTCCGATATTCATGGTGCAGACGGATGGAACCGCCTACTCACGATCTTCACCGTGGCCCGGGCAGGGATAGCCCGTCCCGCGATGTTCGCACGCCGTGCAGGACCACCCAATCATGAGCAGTATCAACAACATCGACACTTCCAACAACACCCGCCACGCCGCACCCATCGACCGCGCCCAGCGGTCATCCCAAGCCGTCACGACCGATCAATCCAACAGAACCCCTGACTCGGTGGACCAAGTGCAACTCTCAGACCACGCCCGCTGGCTCGACCGCCTTCGCGATCTCCCCGTCCGTTCCGATCTCGTCGACCGCATCAAGTCCGAGATCGCAGCAGGCACCTTCGACATCGACGCACGCATCGATCAGGCCGCCAACGCGCTCGCCAACGACCTAGCGCTGTGACGCCCCGGCGCTCATCAGGCGCCCCGATCCCTCCAGCGCGACCCCGTCGAGCCGGGTGAACAGCACCCGAAGCGTCCAACCCGCCCCGCCCGACAGCGCATCCTCACCATCATTCAACTGAAACCGATAGGTCCGGGTCACCGGGTCATACGCCCGCGCGTTCACATCCGGGTCGGTCATCTCGTAGTCCCATCGCGCCACCTGCGCGCCGATATCCCCCGCCGACGCCACGCCCGCCTCCCGATACAACTCGAACACCACCGTCCCCAGCGCCTTGACCGGGTGATCCCACCGATCAAACAGCTCGATGTGCGCCTCGACCTGCCGCCGCCCCGACGCCCGATCCGGGCGAACACCCGACAACGGATGCACCACCACGCGCACCGGCGCAAACGCGCCGACCGCCTCGCCGCCCGCAACAGGCCCCCCGGCAGACTTCGCCGCGAGACCGCACCCGCACACAACAACCGCCCCCATCCCGCCCATCACAATCGCCGCCGCCTTGATCGCCGTCTTCATGGTGCCCGAGTCTAACCGCCCGCCGCCCGCACCGAGTCGCTCGCCGATCCCGCCGCCGCACTGCCCCCCGCCCGGTGCAGGAGCGCTGTCAACTCCCGCTGCCCCCCCTCCAGCGCCGACACCGCCCGCGTGTTCTCGCGCACCACCTCGATCAGCGAGTCCAGCTCCACCTTCTGCGACATCACCCGCCCGTGCGCCTCGCTCAACTCCCGCTCCCGCGTCAGCGCCGACTTCCGCTCGATCAACCACATCGCCGCGATCAACCCCGCCATCCCGAACTGCGCCACCGTCCCCAGCAACTCCGCCTCGCCCATCGCGCCCGCCCTCCTTCACGACAGCTTGTAGTACCGAACCGAGTACATCACGCTGAACACCCGCCCGCGATCAAACGCCGACTCCAACGTAAAACGCACCATCGTCATCCCCGGCCACGACCGCCCGTTCCCATCATTCAGCGTCCCCGTCGCCGGCAACTCCGCCTTCGCCCGAATCGCATCGATCAGCGTCCATAACCCCGCCTCGCTCGACGCCACCAACCGCCCCTCCTGTTTGATCCGCAGCTCACGCTTCCCCCGGTCCTGCGAGTTGGGCCAGTAGGTCGGACCGTAACCCGCGTCCTCCGTGTACCGGCCCACCGTGTCCATCACGAACCGGTGCGGCCCCGATCCAAAAAGATCCAACGCCTGGAACGTGCTCATCCCGCGCCCCCCTACGCAACATCCGCTTCAACGACCGGGTCCGCCGATCCGTCCGCCGACACCGCAACACACGAGACCGTCTGCATCGCGCCGCCCCGTGCGCTTAGCTTGCTCTCCACCCCCGTAATCACAACATCCGCCGTCACCTCGCGCACCGGCAGCCCCGCCCCCGACGGCGCCGTGCGGAATCGCAGCGCCACCGCGTCGCCCGGCCGAACTCCATTGTCCTGCTGATCCACAACCGTCCGCGTGATCTCGATCTCCACCCGCTGCTCGGGAACATCCGCAAACTCCACGTGCGGCCCCACCGACCCGAACTCCACAACCACCTTCTCCGCCCTGCGGCTCAGACTCACCGCGCTCACGTGCTCGAGCGTCACGCCCCCAAGCATCACGTTCCTCGGGCTCAACCAGATCATCCTCAGCACCTCCGCACAAACTGCATCACGTTCATCCGGCGCGTCGCGTCCGCAACGCCGTCGCCGTCCGTATCCACCAACGCCGAAACACCAAACCGCTCGCTCCCGAACCGCCCCAGGTACATCTGCGCCTTCTGCCACAGCAACGCGTCGTACCCCACCAGCGCCGCGGCACCGCTGAACACCAAATGCAACGCGCCGAAACACTCCACCCGCTTCAGCGCCGCCGTGTTCAGCACACTCGCCTCATCGAGCGATCCCCCGGCCACCGTCCCGATCCCAAGCGCACGAAGCACCTGCTCATGCACCACGCCGATCTGCGGCCTAAAACTCCCGACACGCACATCCAATCCCGCCCCCGCCACCAGCGGCATCGCCGCATCACCAACCGAGCCGCGCACCCGCGAGATCGTCAGCACCGTTGCGCTCACACGCTCCAGCACTTCCGCCGCAACACCCTCCACCACGACCACCCACCCCGCATCAACACCCAGCGCCGCAAAGTCCGCGCCGCCGACCGACAGCGTCACGCCGTCCGAGGCGATCTCCCCGCCCGCCGCCGTCAGCACCGTCTGCGATGCGAACGCCACCTCATCAAACAACCGCGGCTCATACACCAGCAGATCCCGATCACTCGCGAACATCGCCGCTCCCTTCCGACGCCCGTTTCATCCCGCATCGCACGCACGCGCAGCGCGATCCGCTTCCAATCCCGCCGCCGCCCACAAGAGCGACGACGGGTCCACAGGAGGAGAGAGATAGAGAAACCCGCCCCCCAGAAACTCCACGCATCACGCAAGACCCTGAAGCACCCCGTGCGCCCCCTCGTTGCGCAACTCGAGCGTGTACTCACCGATCACCTGCGCCGACTCACTGTCACCCGTCGCCGCCAGCCGCTTCATGTGGAAACTCCGCCCCGCCAGCGGCAGCACATCGATCCGCGAAGAGTCCAGCATCAGAATCTTGTCGTCCGGCATCCAGCGGCTCATCACCACGCGCGTCACACCGAAGTCCGACACATACTGACTCACCAGGTCGCGGAACACCGTGTCCCCCGCCGAAAACCCGCGCGTCTCACCGATGAACGAGTTCAACTTCCGCTTCTGCGCAGCGCTCATCACCAGCAGGTCAACCGTCCCGTTCGACTGCTCCCAGATCTCCTTCATCGCCGCGTTCAGCACGATCTCCGACAACTCGTCCTGCCCCGCGCCCTTCCCCGGAGGAATCGGGCCGACCCCCGGCTCGAACACATTCGTCGTCAACTGCGCCAGAATCCCGTTCATGGTGCGCCGCACCGTCGAACTCCCCTGCGGGCTGCTCCCGCTCGCCACCCCGTTGATCACGCAGTTCTCCAGATCACGCAGCAGCTCGCGCAGCCGCTCCTGCATCTGGTAATCCATCTCGTCGCGAACCCCGATCGCCTGCGACGCCAGGTGCGAGCCGCTCACACGCACACTCTTCGTGAAGATCTGCAGATAGTTCTGCTTCCGCACCCGACTCGTGAACCGCGCCCCCGGCGCATCATCGCCCTCCAGCGCCGCATTCCCCAGAATCGTCAACGGCTGACCGTCACTCAGCGCCTCCGCCGTCGTCCCGCCGTACCCGCGCACCACCGTGATGTCCGGCGCACTCACCCCCGTCACCAGCATCACCTCCGCCGAACCCGCGCCGCGAATCTGATCGCCCACCTGGAACCGATCCGCGTTCGCAACGCCGAAGCTCGTCGCCGTCGTCGCGTCCGGTGAGAACGAACCCTCATCAATCGTGTCTACGTTCGGGAGCAGCACATCCTCGAGCCACTCGTGCACCGTCCCCCGCGCCGCCCGACGGGCATCGCCCAGCACATCCAGCAACGGCGTCTCGAACGGGCTCACGATCCCGATCACATCGCTCACATCCTCAACCAGCTCGGGCAACTCCGCACCCGCGCTGTACGTCGCCTTGCCTGTAAACGCCATCGTTCCTGTTCCTTTCGCCATTCGTCCCGTCTCGTTGGTTCAACACACCCGCGCACCGCTCACACGCGCCGCGCTCAATCCCCGTTCCGACGCGCCCGCAGGTACGCGAGCAACGCCGCACGGTCACCCGAGCCCGCGGCCGCCCGGGCCGCCTCCATCACCCGGCCGCGCCCGGGCGAAGCGATCGCGCCCGTCGCCGCGCCCGTCCCGGTGCGCCGACGACGAAACAAAAAGCCCTTCCTCCGCCGCAACTCCTCCACCGCCAGCCGAACATCCGGCTCGTCCATCTGCGAAACCGCCATCTCCGTCAGCAGCCGCGCCGTCTCCAGGTCCACCGCGTCCGCATCGGCCAAAGCCGCATCGATCTGCCTCGCGCGCTCCGCCGCATCCAGCGCCTCACGCGCCGCCGACAAGTCCCGCTCCATCTCGCCCAGCCGCTCGCCCATCTCCGCGAGCCGCGCCTCCGCATCCTGCGCGCGCTTCCGCTGACGGATCGCCTCGCCCACCGGAACCTGCCGCTCCCGCTTCCCCTCCTGCATCTCCCGCTCCTCCGCGTCCGGCCCGCGCGCAGCCATCCCGTCCTCGTGCTCATCCATCGAGTCATCTCCTTTGCTCATCGCTTGTTCACGTCAACTCAGGCCACGCCCCCGTCACCCGCCCCGTACCCCAACTCCGCCAGCACAACCTCCGCCGGCACGCCCAACTCCCGCTTCAACTGCGCCTCACGCAGCCGATCCCGCTCATCCACCGGAATCGGATCAGGCCACCGAATCGACAACGCCCGATCCTCCTCCCGCGTCTCCATCACCCCCGACGCATCCAGCGCATCGAGAATCATCCGCCCCGCATCAACAATCGCGCCCCCGTACGCCTGCCGCTTCCGCATCGTCTTGCTCAAGACGCCCATCAGCGCGATCCGCAGCGCGTTCTCGCTCGATAGGTGCCCCACCTTCGCGCGCACCACCCCCAGCACCAGCGGCGACACGCCCGACACCTTGTCCAGCGCCTCGCGCACTTCCGCGATGTGCCGATCCTCGCTCGGAGAGTCCGCATCACCACCGAACCCCTCAACGCTCGCATCAGGATTGTCCGTCGTCCACACCTGCCCCGGCCCCACCGCAACCTCGCCGAACCCCTCGATCCCCTTCGCCAGGTACATCTTGAAACTCTGCATCGTCACCCGGTGCGCGCGGTCGCTCAGCCGCGCATTCAGCTCATCCTGCAACGGCACCATCGCCTCAACATCGCTGATCCCCTCGTACCGGAACGGCTGACCCGTGTTCTGCGCATGCACGATCGGCAGCGCCCCGAACCGAGACGGCGCATCCTCCACCAGCACGCCATCCACATACACCTGCCGATGCCGCGCCGAGATCACCTCCACCACCTCCGCGATGCGCCTGCCGCCCCCGCCCCCGCGCCGACCCAGCACCCGCGCCAGAATCCCGCTTCCCGCGCCGCCGGCGATCTCGTTCGTCATCACGCGCGAGCGAATCACATACGCCTCGATCCCCCTGAAATCCCCCGGGTCCAGCACCGCGATCCCCCGCGTCGGCTCGATCAACTCAACACGCACGCGCCGCGACACATCACCATCCCCACCCGCGCCGAACAAGCCCTCAAGCCGCACCACCAGGTCAACATGCCCGTACACCGAGCCCAGCAGCGCCATGTCCTGGAACAACCGCGCACCGCCCGAACGCTCGAACACCGCATCAAGCGCCCGCTCGATTCGTGCCCGCATCCCCGCGTCCGATGCGCCGCTCACGATCTTCACCGGCCGCCCGAACACAAAGTCAACCAGCGAGTCCACGCGCCACGCGATGTCGTTCTCGATCACAACCCCGCCGCCGCCCGTCTCCGCGCTCCGCTTGAGCCGCGCCGGCAACCCCGACGCCTGACCCTGCCGGTACCAACTCCTCGCGCCGCGATCGCCGCCCGCTCCCGTCAACTCGTTGCGGTAGTACGACCACAACCCCCGCAAGCGCGGCTCGGTATCCCCCTCGTGCTCCGCGATCAGCGCCTCCAGCAGCGCCGCGTCCAACCCCGTATCCGCAAACACGTCAAGCTCATACGCCATCGCACGCTCCGCGCCGTCTCGCGCACTCAATCCGCCGGACGCATCACAGGCGCCCCGCACCCTTACCCATCCGCGCCGCCCCCGTGCGCGCAGAGACAACCCCCGCGCGCCGCCGGCCCGCGCAAGCCCCCTTCATTCCGCCATCAAAAAACTTCGCGCCGCCCCCCGAAAATCACCCCGCCCCCGCCCCGCCCGTGCGCACGCCTCACCCGCGCCCCATCGCCTCGATCCGCGCCAGACCCCCCACCTTGCACACCACCACCAGCGTGTCGCCCCCGCCGACTTCCCGGTCCGCCGAAGGATTGAACACCTGCTGCCCGCCCTCCGACACGATCGAAACCACCAGCGCGTCCGCAGCGTTCGGAAAGTTCAACTCCCGCAGACTCTTGCCCACCAACCCCGGATGCTCCTTCGCAGGAACCTCCACAAACTCGTACTCACCCCCGCCGATCGCCGCCGCAACAAACTCCGTCGCCTTGGGACGCAACATCAGGTGCGACAACTGCAGCGCCGCCAACTCCCCCGGCACGATCACCCGGTCCGCACCCGCCCGCCGCAACACCCCGCGCACCTCGTCGCGCGACGCCCGCGTCACGATCCGCGCATGCCGGTTCATCTCCCGCACCGTCAGGCACAGATACACATTCGCCTCGTCCCGATCCAGCGTCGCGATCACGCCCCGCGCGCGCTCGGCGCCCGCCCTCGCCAGAACACCCTCCTCCGCGCAGTCACCCAGAATCACCAGAAACCCGTCCGCCTCCGCCCGCGACGCCGCCCTCTCATCGCGATCAACCACCACCACCGAAATCCGCGGCTCGATCGCGCGCGCCGTCCGCCCCACCGCCCGACCCACCTCCCCGTAACCGCACAACACCAGGTGCCCGCGAGTCGACTCGAGCGTCTTTTCCATCTTCCGCCGCTCCATCCACTGATTGATCTCGCCCCCGTGCAACAACGCCTGCATCGAGCCGAAGCCGTACAGCACCGCCCCCAACCCGAACACGATCACGCACATCGCCCAGATGCGCTGCGCATCCGTGAACTCCGGCAACGCCCCCACCGTCGAAACCACATTCAAGGTGTCCCACAAACCGTCGAGCGCCCGCTCACCGATCGGATCGCCCCGATCCGCCAGCACCGCGAACCCGACCGCCCCCACCACAACCGTCACCACCAGGAACACCATCGCGCGCCCGAACCGACGCAACAACGCCCCGACCATCTCCTGACGCTCGTGATCCGTGTGGAACTGATACACCGACACCGATCGCTCCGATCAACCCGCCCCCACCACCTCCACACGCGAGAACTCATCCAGGTTGCACACGATCAACTCACCGTCGTCCTTGCGCAGCTCCAACCGATCAAGCCACAGCCGGTCGTCCTTCGAATGCGCAAACCACGAACCCGTCTTCTGCTGGCCGAACCGCACCACCCGACCCTCTACCGTCGTCGTGCTCGTCCCGCTGCCAAAGGGAATCTGCTGCGTCACACGCACCCGCGCACCCACCGCATACGCGCCCCCGCGAACCGCGCCGCCGCTCGCGCCAATCATCTCGCCGCCCTGGCTCATCGCGCCTCCCCGCTCGCCGCCCAGCCGTACAACTCCGGCTCCGCAACAGCGCCCGACGCCAGCGTCCGCACGCGGCTCACGCGCCACTCCCCGATCCCCGTCGTCCCCATCTCCACAACCACGCCGCGCGCCGCACCATTCACGTCCGGCGCCAGCACCTCAACACGCGCCTTGTTCCCGCGAATCCACACGCGCGTCACATGGAACACCCGCAAACCCTCCGCGTCCACATCCCCCACCAGCCGCGCCGATCCGCCCAGCCCCTCGCGCACCCACTCGCCCGTGTCACGGCTCGTCCCCTTGGGCAGATTCACGACATACGCCCCGCCCACCGGGTAACGCTTTGTCACCTCTAATAAGCCGATCTCCACAACCTCCGGCATCGGGCTGATATTCGGGTTGTTGATCGAGGTGTCACCCTCGAGCGGCGGGTAGTTCATGTATAGCGCGCACCCACCCATCACCAGCGAACCCAACACCAAACCCAACACCGCCATCCAGATCGCACATCCCCGTGCCATGACCGCCTCCATCCTGGAACCCCCGTCACTTCCAATCACCAAACGCCCACACAATCTAACCCATCGCCCTACCCTTCTCCCATGACCACCCCCAACGACCCCGCCCGCCGCTTCGTCGTCGGCATCACCGGCGCCTCCGGCGCGCTCTACGCCAAAGCCATCCTCACGGCCCTCGCCTCCGCCAACCACGAGATCCACCTCGCTGTCACCTCCTACGGCAAAAGACTCCTCCACGACGAACTCGGCATGGAAGGGCTCGATGTCCACGCGCTCTGCGGCCTGCCCGACTCCGCCGACCTCCGCGCACGCAACATCTTCGTCCACCCCTCCAAAGACGTCGGCGCCTCCATCGCCTCCGGCTCCTTCCGCCACGACGGCATGATCATCGTCCCCTGCTCCTCCAACACCCTCGGCGCCGTCGCGGGCGGCATGGGCGACCAACTCGTCTACCGCGCCGCGGCCGTCGCACTCAAGGAACGCTTCCCCCTGATCCTCGTCCACCGCGAGTCCCCCCTCTCACTCATCGACATCGAAAACATGCGCACCCTCACCCTCGCCGGCGCCATCATCGCCCCCGCCAACCCCGGCCTCTACTTCCTCCCAACAACCATCGCCGAGATCGTCGACTTCGTCGCCGCACGCACCCTCGACCTCCTCAAGGTCCGACACAACCTCTCCCGCCGCTGGGAAAGCAACGCCTACAACGCACAATCCAAATGACACAGGCCACACCCATCGACATCCCGGCAAGGTCCGCAACCCGGAACCTCACCACCGCCCTTGCCGATATCAAACTCGCCCACTCCGTCTTCGCGCTCCCATTCGCCCTCCTCGCCGCCTTCCTGGCAGCGTCCCCCTTCTCCAACTGGGCACGCTTCTCGGGCCAACTCACGCTCATCCTTTGCTGCATGGTCCTCGCCCGCACCTGGGCCATGCTCCTCAACCGCCTCGCCGATCGCAGGATCGACGCCGACAACCCCCGCACCGCCCGCCGAGCCCTCGCAGCAGGCCGACTCTCGCCCCGCGCCGGATGGACCATCGCATCGCTCTGCGCCCTCCTCTTCCTCGCCGTCTGCGCCGCGTTCCTGCTCATCTACGACAACCCCTGGCCCATCACCCTCGCGCCGCTCGTCCTCGCGTGGCTCGCCCTCTACGCCTACACCAAGCGCTTCACCTTCCTCTGCCACTTCTTCCTCGGCAGCGCCCTGGCCATCTCCCCCATCGCCGCCGTCATCGCCATCAACCCCGCCCACCTCGCCATGAGCGCAACCTCCCTCGCGTTCAGCGCCCCGATCTCACCGACCGCGATCGCCGTCGCCTTCCTCGCGCTCTTCGTCCTCCTCTGGGTCGCCGGCTTCGACATCGCCTACGCACTCCAGGACCTCGACTTCGACCGCTCCACCGGGCTCCACTCCGTCCCCGCGCGCTTCGGATGGCGCGGCGCACTCTGGATCGCGCGCGCGCTCCACACCCTCGCGTTCACCGCCCTCATCCTCGCGATCAACACAGCGCCCCCGCTCAACACCATCACCTACGCCGCCGCCGCGCTCGTCGCCGCGCTCCTCATCTATGAACACATCGTGCTCACCAAACGCGGCGTCGCCGGCATCCCCATGGCCTTCTTCACGCTAAACGGATTCATCTCGCTCGCCCTCGGCGCCGCGGGAATCACCGACACATTGATGTGATTCATACAAAACCCAAACAGCCCGACGGGGGCGCAGATTCTGACAGAATCCGCTTCACCCTTCCCCACTCCCTGCTATGATTTAGAGTCCTATGAACTTTGCCCCCGGAAGGGCGGCGACGCGACCACCGGTTGCTCGCCGCCTTTATTACGCGCCCACACCGCCCCGCATCCGCGTATCGTTCCCCCAAACCATGAGCGAGAACGCGTCAAACAACAACCTCATCGACCCCACGCTCCGCACAGCGCAGGACCGCTTCATCGCAGCATGGGGACAGATGGGCAGCGCCTGGGGCATCTCGCGCACCATGGCCGAGGTCCACGCGCTCCTCTACATCACCGGCGAACCGCTCTGCACCGACGATGTCATGGACCGCCTCCAGATCTCCCGAGGCAACGCGTCCATGTCCCTCCGCGCGCTCCAGGACTGGGGAATCGTCACCCGCACACACAAGCGGGGCGACCGCAAGGAATACTTCCTCACCGAGTCCGATGTCTGGGCGCTCTTCAAAGCCATCGCACGCGAGCGCAAACGCCGCGAACTCGACCCCGTCATCGCATCGCTCTTCGAGATCCGCGACCTCACCGCAAAGTCCACAACCTCGCCCGAAGTGAAACTCCACCACGAGCGCCTCGACGCCATGCTCGACTTCTTCACCGCGATCGACCGCCTCGCCCAGCAAGTCTTCGAGCCCGACGGCATCGGACTCAAAACCGCCGTCGGCAAACTCGACGACCCCACCTGACAATCAACTCATGGGTGCCATGGTTCAACTTGGCGAAGCCAAGTGAGCCATGTCGACGCGCATCCACGCGAAAAAAAGCCCACACATCCAACTGCGTGGGCGCAATCTCACATAAGCGTGGAAAGGGCCGTGCCTACTTCTTGCTGAAAAGGAACCCCAGCACGCCGAACACCAGCGTGACGCCCGCCATCGCGCCGAACACGATCATCATGTTCACATCCAGCAACTGCTTCGGCATCGCACCCATCATCGCCATCACAACCGAAGCCACGCCCGCCATCAGGCACAGCGTCGCGCCCAGCATCAGGCCGCCCGTCAGCCCCGAACCCTTGCCGTCGTAGGCCTCCGCAGCCATCACCATCCCAAGCCCCGCGCCCGCGCCAGCGCCGAATCCCGACGCCTCGCCCGCAGACGCAGCGCCCTCGAACAGCGGCCCACCGTCGCCAGCGCCCATCGGCGCCGCCTGCTCACCCGTCGAATACAACTCGTCCAGCAACCCCTCCGCGCCGAGCGATGTCTCATCGCTCTCGCGCGTCAGGTCCAGCAACCCGGACCCAGAGCCGAACGACTCCAGATTCAAGCCGCCGCCCGTCGCCGTCACCTGCGTCTGCGCCGAAGGATCCGCGTCCTCAGCATCGTCCATGTCGAACACCGAAATGCCCGTGTGCGACGCCATGCTCCCGCCCGTGTCCGCCAGACCAAACCCCGACGCGCCCGCGCCCGAGTCCGTCAGACCGATCCCGTCGTCATCGCCCACCAGCAGGTCCACCTGCTCGCGACGGATCTGCAGCTCATTGTTCTCATTGCGGAACTCGCTCAGCTCGCCCCGCCGGACCATGTCCTCAACCTCCGAAGCCGTCTTGCCCAACTTCGAAGCCGCCTCACCAACGCTGTAGAACAATCCCTTGGCTGCCATCCGTCATCACTCCGACACGACGCCGACGCTCACGCGCACAACGCCGCTTATTGATCGTGCTCAGCCCCGCTAAACCCACACGCAGGGCCCGAATCCGCAAACGCTACCCCACCGCCCCCCACCCCGGCAAACCAACCCCGACCCACCCCTCCCTACGCCCCATTCCACCGCCGGTTCCATCCAATCCGGCCTCAACCCCCCCGCCGACCGCCACCCACCACCGCCCGCACCACGTACACCGCCGCGTACACACCCGCCACCTCCTCACGCAACACCGCGCGGGGCGGGTACGCGCTGTTCAGCGGCTGCAACCGAATCACCTCCCGGTCCTCCCCGTCACGCTCGAAGTACACCCGCTTGAAGGTCGTCTCCTCGTCCCGCTCCAGCCGAACAAAGCAGTCCGAACCATCCAGCGCATCCGCCCTCGGGCTGAACACCACAATGTCCCCCTCCGCATACTCCGGGTTCATCGAGTCGCCCACCACCCGCGCCGCAAACGCGTCCGCATCCGACACGCCCGGCACCGACACATACTCATCCGCGACCCGCGCCGGATAGCCCAGGTCCGTGAACTCCCGCGGGTACCCCGCGATCACCTTGTTGATCAGCGGCACCTGCGTCGGCAACACACCGATCAGATCAATCGAGCGCTCACCGCCCCCCGCGCTCAACCGCTCCACCAACCGCCGCAGCTCCCCAGACCGGAACGAAGCATCAACGCCATCCTTCGCCAGCAACTCCACCAACCGCTGCGAGAGATGCTGCTGCGCCTCCAGGTCAATCACGCGCCGACGCACCTCATCAGGCGTCGACTGCCACTCACCCAGCGACACCAGCCGCCCGCGCTCCAACCCCAGCGCCTCCTCCAGCCGATCAAGCATCCCCCGCGAAGGCGGATGCTCGCGCCGATCGTTCTCGATCGAACTCAGATACCCGCGCGTGCACCCCACACGATCGGCGATGTCCTTGAGCGTCAGCCCCAGCGCCCGCCTCTGGTCCCTGATCAGTTGCCCCACGGTCCGCATCGCCAGCACCTGTGCGCTTTCTTCCCGCCACACCATACAAAATCCTTGCGTGAGTCTGCTCAATAGATAACCATAGCCGAAAGTTTACTGATCGGTGTACATAAATCCGAGCCATTTCAACAGGTTTCGTCGCCAAACGGAGGATCCGAATGCCCAGAACGCTCCTCGCCAGCCGCCCCGACCGGTTCCAGGCCGCCGACCTCCGGAGGAACCTCCCCGCCGATGAGGCGTCCGTCATCGCCGACCGCGCCGAGTGGTGCCTCCCCGAAGAACGCGCCCTCATCGACGCCATGTACCGCCAAGGGCTCAACGCCACGCAGATCGCCCAACTCCGGAATGTCCCCGTCCGCGTCATCCGCCGGCGCATCCGCGCCGTCGTCACGCGCGTCACCTCGCACCGCTTCGTCTTCGTCATGCGCCACCGCGACCAATGGCCGCCCACCCGCAGGCGCGTCGCCACCGCCTGCATCCTCCAGGGACGCTCCTTCCGACAGGCCGCCACGCACCTCCGCATCTCGCTCCACACCGTCCGCCGACAGATGGACGCCGTCAACGCCATGTGCGACGCCGACCAGCGCCAATCCGCGTGACACCACCCACAACCATCACCGTCACCCGCGCCACGCGCGCGCCCTCCGCGCCGACGCGCCGCGTCTGCGAGGCCTGCGCACACCTCGGCATCAGCGCAGCCGATCTCCTCACACCCCCCGCCCCCGACCCCCGCGCCTTCACGCTCAACCTCGCGCCCGCAACCATCACCCTCATCACCGGCGCATCCGGCACCGGAAAGTCCTCACTCCTCCGCGACATCGCAGCCGCAGCACACAAAGCCAACATCACCCCCCTCAGGCAATCCGCCAGACCCCTCCCCAATAAACCCGCCATCGACCTCGCGGGCCCGGACACCCACGCCGCCATGCGCGCCCTCGCAAGCGCCGGCCTCGCCGAAGCCGCCTGCTTCGCCCGCCGACCCTCGCAGCTCTCCGAAGGCCAGCGCTGGCGCCTCCGCCTCGCCCTCGACCTCGCACGCGCCCTCCGGCGCGCCGCATCCGATCAGCCCGTCGCGCTCTTCATCGATGAGTTCGCTTCCACTCTCGACCCGCCCGCCGCCTCCTCGATCGCGCACCTCCTCCGCGCCGCCGCCGACCGCCACCGCACCATCGCGCTCATCCTCGCCTCACCGCGCACCGACATCGCCGCGCCCCTCGCGCCCGACACACACATCACCACGCACCACGCCAACCGGCTCACCGTCGAGACAACACCCCACGAGCGCTCCCGGCCCCGTTTCATCATCGAACCCGGCTCAATCGCCGACTACGACGCCCTCGCGCACCTCCACTACCGCGCCGGCCCGCCCGCCACCATCGCCCGCATCCTCGCCGCGCGCGACGCCGACCGCGGCTCACTCGCGGGCGTCCTCATCACATCCATGCCCACACTCAACGCCTCCTGGCGCCAACTCGCCTGGCCCAACCGCTACACCACCCCATCACGCCGCGACAACGCGCTGCGCGTCAACGAAGAAATCCGCTGCATCTCCCGCGTCATCGTCGATCCCGCCCGCAGGTCAATGGGCGTCGCGCGCCGACTCGTCGCCGCCTACCTCGCCGACCCCGACACGCCCGCCACCGAAGCGCTCGCAGCCATGGGCCACACCTGCCCCTTCTTCGCCCGCGCCGGAATGACCACCTACAACCTCGCGCCGACCGACCGCGATGCGCGCCTCCTCGATGCGCTCGAACACGCGCACATCGAACCCTGGCGCCTCGCGCTCCCGCATCAGGCCCTCCGCCGCGCGACCGAACACACCTCGCTCGCCTTCATCGATCGAGAAACCCGCCTCTGGGCAAACGCCTCCGGCGCCACCAGACGCCACGCCCGCGACGAACTCCCACCCCTGTTCGCTCGCGCGTGCGCAGCCGTCGCCGCAAGACCCGTCGCCTACGCGCACACCGCATAGCCAACCCACACATTCATCCGCACCGCCACGGGAGGAGAACCGGAGCGATGCGATGCCCACATACCAACCACAACAACCACCAAAGCCCGCCCCCGCGCCCGACCCAGACACCCTCCCGCGCCCCCTCACCATCTTCCTCACCGTCGCCGAGCACCGCGCCGTCACACGCGCCCTCCGCGCGTTCCACAAAGACCGCGCCCGCGCCATCCTCCACGCACTCCGCATCACGCCCAAGTCGGAGAACTCCCGATGACCAGCCGCACCGCGCCCTCACGCCTCCCCGTCCGCGAAACCGAGGCACTCCTCGAAGAACTCGCCCGGGGCGATCAATCACCCGGCCAGATCGCAATGCGCCACAACATGACCGTCGCGCAGCTCACCAGGTGGGCGACCAGCCCGAGCGCCGCCGAGCGCATCGAAAGCGCCCGCCGACTCGCAAACGAGCGCGCCGCACTCGCCGTCGCCGTTGCCCGAGTCGCCGCCGCGTCCGCCCTCCACCGATGGGCGCTCAATACCGAGCACCCCGAAACCGCCCGCCGCGCCTGCGTCGATCTCCTCAAACTCGATCAACACCCGCGCGCCGACGAACCCGCGCCCCAAACCGAACCCGCCGACCTCTGCGCCGAGAGTCACGAAGCCATCCGCGCGGCACTCGAGCACATCGAAAGCCGCACCACTCCCGCCGAGCACTCCGACCAATGACAACCCCGCGCCCCACCATCCTCACATCGCGCCACCGCGCGCTCATCGCCGCCGTCCGCCCCGCCAACCGCGCGCAACTCCGACAGTGGCTCCGCATCGCCCTCGAGATCAATCTCCCCCGCGCCCCGCGCATGCCTGATCACCAATCACCACTCGATTACCTCGCCCACGCATTCTTCGCCAACGCTCACCCGCGCGACTGCGTCGTCTGGGCCTGCCGCGGCGGCGGCAAAACCTTCTACGCCGCCGTCGCCACCGCGCTCGATCTCATCTTCAAACCCGGCGTCGAAGTCCGCATCCTCGGCGGCTCACTCGAACAGTCCCGCCGCATGCACCACCACCTCCGCGCACTCTTCGACAAACCCGCCCTCGCCAACCTCCTCGACGCGCGCCCCACCGAACGGCGCCTCACGCTCATCAACAAATCATCCGTCGAAATCATGGCCCAATCCCACACCTCGGTCCGCGGCTCACGCCCCCAGATCCTCCGATGCGACGAGGCCGAACTATTCGACCCCGACATCTGGGAAGCCGCACAACTCACCACGCGCTCCAAGCAATGCGGCGACACATTCGTCCGCGGCGCCATCGAAGCCCTCTCCACCCACCACACCCCCACCGGCCTCATGTCGCAACTCATCAGCGACAACGCCCGCACGCAGTTCCGCTGGAGCGTCACCGATGTCCTCGAGCAGTGCCCACCATCGCGCCCCTGCGCCCCGTGCCCGCTCGAGCCCGACTGCGCCGGCGCGGCCAAACTCGGCGCCGGCCACATCACCATCGACGACGCCATCACCCTCAAGTCCCGCACCGACGAAGCAACATGGAACGCCGAGATGCTCTGCAATGCGCCCCGCCGCACCGACGCCGTCTACCCCGAGTTCAACCCCGACACCCACACCATCACGCTCGACCCGCCCATCACCGACGACCTCCGCTGGATCGCCGGCATGGACTTCGGTCTCCGCAACCCCACCGCCATCCTCATCGCCTGCCTCGATGATTGCGGCGTCCTCCGCATCATCGATGAGCACATCCGCGCCGACACCCGCCTCGCCGATCACATCGAGTCCATCCGCGCCTCCCGCTGGCCCCAGCCCGCGTGGATCGGCGTCGATCCCGCCGGACACCAGCGCTCCGATCAGACCGGAATCTCCCCCATCACCCTCCTCCGCAAGCACAACCTCGCCATCCGCGCCCGCCGATCGCCCGTCGAACTCGGGCTCCGACTCGTCCGCGCGCGATTCAAACCCGCCGGCGGCTCCCCCACACTCTTCATCCACCAGCGATGCACCGGCCTCATCCGTTCACTATCGGAATACCGACTCGCCCCCAACGGCGCACCAAAAAAAGACGGCCCCGACCACGCTGCCGACGCCCTCCGCTACCTCGTCCTCAATCTCGACCGCCCCTACGCGAATCAGTTCATCAAATACGCCTGACTCACGACTCCACCAGCGGGATGAACACCTCGGTCAGCAGGAACAACCCCGCCGAGATCGCGATGATCCCGAGAATGATCTGCACCGTCATCATCACAACCTGCCCCCAGTACCCCTTGAAATCCTTCACCCGCACCGCCTTGTACACCACCGAAATCCCCAGCGCCAGCGGCACAAGCGTCAACCACCACGCGGTGTGCAGGTCAAGCGGGTCCAGAAACGGTGTGTACGCCAGCATCACAGCAAATCCTCGTCCGCCATCCGCCGGCCCGATCCGCTCCCCCGCGGCGTGTGCCACGCTGCATCGATGATCACCAGCAGATTCAGCATCCCTGACAACGCGCCGTACAGAATCCCCGCCTCGCGCACCCGCCCGATCGCCACCACCTCCCGGGGCGTGTTGTTCACCGACGACGCCGTCATCCGAGCGTTCACCGCCTCCGTCACGAACGCGACCGGCCCATTCCCCGCCTGCAGGAAAAACCACCATTTGTCCGATCGACGATCCACAACATCAATCCCCCCGATCAGCAGCCCGCCCAGGAACAAACCCAGAATCCCCGCGCCGATCAGAATCCCCCGCTTCGTCTCACCGAGCCACACATGACCCATCCCCGGCACCAGAAACGCCAGAACCCCCGCAACGGGCTGAAATGTCTCCTCGGGACCCGTGCGGCTCATGCTGCGTCCAACTCCGAAGTTCGCTCGATCACCACCCCCCCGCCGGGCCAACGCAGCACGACGACGGGCCAAAGAATAGACCCACCGACAAGGTTCGCAAAATCTGGCCCCCCGCGATTGACAACGCCCGCGACGAAAGTACCGTACCGGCGCATCGCGGGGGCGGCCCCCGCACGTCAAACGACGCCCGCACCCGGAGACGAGCCAGACCGCCCGCTCCGAGACCACCCATTCCAAGCCAAGAGGTTCGATGTCATGATGCTTGAGCAAGATGAAGCCGTGCTCACGCTGGATCCCTGGACGCTCGATAACCACGCCCCGGGCACGCTCCTCGCCGATCCCGCAACTTCCTTCGTTTCCTACGACGATGAAGACGAAGAAGAGGACGACGACGATTTCTTCGACGACGACGACGATCTCGACGACGATGACTACGAAGACGACGACTTCTTCGAAGACGACGAAGACGACGACGACGATGACGACTTCGATGACGACGACGAAGAAGACGAAGACTTCTGATCCGACCCACCAGGGCCCGATGTTCGCCCGCAGCGCCAGGCCCGCACCATGAACCAGCCCAACGACCGACGAGCCGCCCAACCCGCAAACCCCGGCGATGTCGTCGACCGCCGGTCCGGGCTCGACCGCCGCGACCTCCAGGACCCCGACGACGCGCCCTCAGGGCTCGAACGCAGACGAGGCCCCGGACGCCGACGCTCCGACTTCCTCCGCTCCGCCGAAGAAGGCGAGATGACCAAGGAACAGTTCCTCTTCCTCCTCGCCATCGACACCTTCAAGAAGCAAAACGGAAAGACCTTCCCCACCTGGACCGATGTCCTTGAGGTCGTCCGCCTCCTCGGCTATCGCAAAACCATGCCCTCGGAACTCTCGCTCCCGCGCGTCGAGGACTGGACCGAAAAATCCGATGCCCCCTCGGGTGTCCGCATCGGCGCCGACCCCGAAGCATCGCACTAACGCGAAGCGACCCCCGCGCCTACCGCTTCTTGTAGTAGTCCAGGTTCAACTGCACGTACTTCGACCACTCCGAAGGCAGGTCCTCCTCCGGGAAGATCGCCCGCACCGGGCACTCATCGACGCACAACCCGCAATCGATGCAGACGTCCGGCTCGATATACAGCTGATCCGTCGACCCGAAGTCCCCGTCGTCCTTCGTCGGGTGGATGCAGTCAACCGGGCAAACCTCGACACAACTCGTGTCCTTCGTCCCGATGCAGGGCTCGGCAATCACATGCGGCATCGAACTCAACCTCTCGAACTCGGTCGCTTCAGAATCGGCGGCACCGTGCCGCCCATCACACGCACCATCCGTCATTTCGCCGGAAAACCGGCCGCCCGACACGGGTGCAGGGCCGACATCATACGCCCCCTCCGCCCAACCGTCCCCGCCCGACAAAAAAACGAGCGGGGCGGCCGATCGGACCGCCCCGCATGTTCTGTGGCGCTGCGGGCATCAGGAACACCCCGATGCCGCCGCTGAACGCGGGCAACGAGCCCGCGTGTTCACTTACATCATCATCATGCCCATCGCCGGAGTCGCCGCCTTCTTGCGACGAGCCTTGCGACGGGTCTTCTTCTTGGCAGTCTTCTTGGCGGCCTTCTTGCGGGTCGACTTCTTGCGAGTCGCCTTCTTGCGGGTCGCCTTCTTACGGGTCGCCTTCTTCCGAGTCGCCTTCTTGCGAGTGGCCTTCTTGCGAGTGGCCTTCTTGCGGGTCGACTTCTTCTTGGCGGTCTTCTTCGCGGCCTTCTTACGGGTCGCCTTCTTGCGGGTTGCCTTCTTGCGCGTAGTCTTCTTCGCGGCCTTCTTACGGGTCGCCTTCTTACGCGTGGCACGTTTCTTCTTAGCCATCTTCGGAACCTCCTCGATCGATTCGGAGCTAGAGGAAGGTTGATCGACGAGCAGCGCCACTGCAGCATCGCCGACCAAACTCTATGAGGTACTGCTTTGTTCGGTCAACTCCCACCCCCGACTTGAGCATCCGATACCCCGGCGCGCAGAATCCGCGCATCCCGGCGCTCTTCACGCCCCCGTCATTCCCGCTCGCAACATCTTGAGACCCGATCCGGCCCTATTTCGCCTCGGCCCAGATCACAGAGTCGCCCCACTCGCTCGATTTCGGGAAAAGCGACCGCAGAGTCGTGCCGTTGATCTCGTTGTACAGGTCCAGCGCCTTCTCATCCGAAACCGCCGCACCCACACGCGCACGCACAATCCCGTTCGCCGGGTTGTACCAGAACGCCGCAACGCCCTCGCCCAGAACCTGGCGAATCGGAGGATCCGTCAGCTTCGTCTCGCCGGACGACGCGACCTCCACCCAGGGCCGATCCCGCGACAAAAGCGGGTTCGTCGGCACGCGGCTCCCGAACCACGACGGATCGATCGTCGAGGGCCATCCCATCTGGTTCAGCGTCGCGTCCTCCGTCGCCGCGCGATACTTCACAACCCGGTGAATCTCGCTCACCGCCGTACGCGCCTGCGAAACCAGCGCATCCTCACGCTGCAACGACTGCTTGTGCCACAAGTACCCCGCAAGCGACAGACTCGCCATCACCAGACTCGCCAGATACACCATCACGCGCATGGCCTTCAACCTCCGCGAGCCGCGGGACACCCGCTCGCAAATCATCCGCTCTCTCAATAGGCCTCATCGGCTCGCATGAACCCCGCCTCGCCCCGCAACCTCAACCCGAATGCCGGTTATGACGGCTGGGCAACCTCGAACGCCCGAATCCCGCCCACGCCCGACATCAATCGAATCTCGGACCCCGACGCCACCCCCCCGGCGCACCCCCAGTAGACTCAACCCATGGACCGAATCTCAGCCGCAACCCTCGCCTCCGGCGCCACGCTCATCACCGAGAACATCCCCGGCATGAAGAGCGTCGGCCTCACGTGGCTCGTCCCCGTCGGCGTCGCCCGCGAACCCATGGACCGGCTCGGCTCCTCCGCCATGTGGTCCGAACTCCTCCTCCGCGGCTCGACAGACCTCGACTCGCGACAGCAGGCCGACGCATTCGACGCCCTCGGCGCCTCGCGGGGCACCAAGTCCGAAACATTTTTCCAGTCCATCAGCGCCACGCTCCTCGGCTCGCACCTCGAAGAAGCGCTCCCGCTCATTACCGACATGGTCCTCCGTCCACGCATGGACGACGACGCCATCGAGCCCTCACGCGACCTCTGCATCCAGTCCATCGAGTCCCTCGCCGACGACCCGCAGGGACGCGTCATGCACATTCTCCGCGAGAAACACGCCGCGCCGCCCATCAACCGCTCCTCGCTCGGCACCATCGAGGGCCTCCGCGCCATCAACGCCGTCGAACTCCGCGCCGATTGGCGCAGACTCGCGCTGCCCGGCGGCTCCATCTTCGCCATCGCCGGCGATGTCGATCACAACCAGGCCGCCGACTGGCTCAACACGCTCCTGCGAAACTGGTCCGGCGTCGCATCCACCGTCGAATGGTCCGACGCCAGCCGCGTCCGAGGCGTCCACCACGAGCACGATGACACCAACCAGGTCCACATCGCCATCGCCCACGACGCCCCCGCCGAGCCGAGCCCCGACGCCTGGCCCGAGCGCCTCGTCACCGCCGTCCTCTCCGGGGGCATGTCAGGACGCCTCTTCACCGAGGTCCGCGAGAAGCGCTCCCTCTGCTACTCCGTCTGGGCCTCCTACGGCACCGACGCACGCTACGGCCGCACAATCGCCTATGTCGGCACCACGCCCGAGCGCGCCCAGGAGTCCATCGATGTCCTCATGCACGAACTCCGCAAGATCAACACACCCCAGGGCCGCATCACGCAAGACGAGTTCCGCCGCGCCGTCGCCGGCATGAAGTCGCGCCTCGTCTTCTCCGGAGAGTCCACCGGTGCCCGCGCCAGCGCCCTCGCCCACGACTGGCACAAACTCGGCGGCGCCCGCTCGCTCGATGAACTCGCCGCCGCCGTCGATGCGCTCACCCTCAGCGCCGTCAATGATTACCTCGCCCGCCGGTCATTGGGCGATATCACCTGTGTCTCGCTCGGGCCCGCACCGCTCCAGTTCCCCGGTTGAGCGATCCATGAGCCACGCACACGACCAGGCCGAGGCCACCGCGCTCCAGACCGCCCGCGATCTCGTCGCGCGCAACCGCGAGGGCACGCTCCTCGCCGACGACCGACCCTTCCCCATCAAGTTCGTCGCCGACCCCATCACCGGCGATCTCATCGCGCCCGTCCCCGAAGAAGCGCTCGACGCCTCCAACCTCCTGCTCTTCGTGCCCGATGAGTCCTTCGACGCGATCCAGCTCCTCGTCGAGGCCGATCTCGTCCCCGAGAGCGCCCTGACCGACCGCTGGTGCGCCTACCACCTCGCGCAGAACCACCCGCACTGGGCCCGCCTCACCATCGACTCGGCCAAGCACGACCGCTGGGTCTTCACCGCCGAGCAGCTTTCCCCGCCCAATCCGATCGCCGCCGATGAGCCCGCGCTGTGCCGCCTGCTCAACGCCGACAAGCCCGCGCTGGCGCGCCTCGCCCGATCGATCTCGAAGAACGAGGCACCCGATCCCGTCTGCGTGGGCGTCAACAGCGCCGGCGCCTACATCCGCGCCCGCTTCTCCGTGCTGCTCGCGCCCTTCGACCCGCCCGCCCGCAACGCCGAAGACGCACGCGATCGCATCAACCTCTGGCTCACCGCCCCCTCGCCGCGATGAGCATCACGCCCCCACCCGGCCCCTGGCGCGATGCGCACCTCCACCTCGCCGAGCACGGCCTGGAACTCGCGTGCATCAACCTCGCCGACTGCGCCACCCTCGACGAAGCGCTGCAGCGCATCGCGCAGCGCGCCGATGAAACCCCGAGCGAAACGGGATGGCTCAAAGCGACGGGCGCCCGCGCCGAGGCATGGCCGCAGCGACGGCTCCCCAACGCCGACGAGTTGCACACCGCCGCGGGGGGCGGGCGGGGTCGTCCGGTGCTGGTGGTGTCCTTCGATCACCACATGATGAGCGTCTCGCGGCGCGTCTTGGAGATGGCCGGCGTCACCCCGAGCACGCCGAGCGAGTACCGCTCCTCGAGCGCATTCGGCGGGTCGGTCGGCGCGATCGAGAAGGACCCGGAGACGGGCGAGCCGACGGGTGTGCTCATCGAGGCGGCGTGCGATATCGTGCGCGCGCTGCGGCCGGAGGTGACGCCCGATGAGCGCACGGAGGCGATCCGGGCCGCGCAGGACGACCTCATCCGGTTGAAGATCGTTGAAGTTCACGACATGTTCGCGACAGCCGACCTCGTTTCGGCGCTCCAGCGCCTCGACAGTTCCGGAGATCTTGCGCTCAATGTCGTGCTCTATGCGCCCCCGGCGCACCTCGGAGGGGTCATCGAAGCGCTCCGCGCGTGCGCACCATCGCCCCGAGTCCGGCTGGGCGGCCTGAAGCTCTTCACCGACGGCACACTCAACTCGCGCACCGCCTCCATGCTCGCCCCCTACGCCGATCCCAACCCCGCCCACCCCGCCGGCACGCCCTTCTACACCGATGATGAGCTGCGCGGCTTCATGCGCGACATGCGGCAGAGAGACCTCGATATCGCGGCGCACGCGATCGGCGACGCGGCCGTGCGCCGATTGCTCGATTTGTGGGAGTCGTTCGATGATGCGTCGCAATCAACATTGCGCATCGAGCACGCGCAGTTCATTGATGAGGACGACATCGATCGGCTGTGCGATCCGGCGCGGCGCATGGTGGTGTCGATGCAGCCGTGCCACCTGCTGACGGATATGGAGGCGATCGAGCGGCTGACGCCGCAGCGCGCGGATCGCGCGTTCGCGCTGCGTGACCTGCTCGATGCCTGCGGGCGCCTGGGCGTTGATCGGGCGCAGCGCATCGTGCTGGGTTCCGATACGCCGGTGGTGCGCCCCGATCCGATGGACAACCTGCAAGCCGCGGCGGAGCGGCGGCGCGCGGGGATGGAGTCGCAGCGCGCGATCGCGCCGGGGCAGGCGATCTCGGCGGAGGAATGCGCCGCGCTGATGCGCCCGTCGGCCTGAAAGAAAGCCCGCGTGCCCCTCACTGGGAAGCACGCGGGCGGTACGGAGCCGCGTCAGGGCGGCCCGTCGGGTTCGGGATCAGCGTCAGAACAGGAAGCGCACGCCCACGATGAACACCCATTCGTGTTCGAGCCGGTGGTCGACATCCTGAAGAATCGGCAGCTGCACGCCGATCTCCGCTGCCCAGCGCCGGTGCTCATAGAGCAAACCCGGCGAGAGCATGACCTCGGTGTCGCCGTTCGTTTCGTACATGCCGTTGAGTTCGGCGACGGCGTACCACGAGGCGTTGGTGTCGCTCTGGTACTGCTCGGGCGCGATGCGGTAGAGATAGGACGCGTTGACGCGGAGGAGATCGGCCAGCGAGTCGCCCACGCCGGTGCCGTCGTCGTCGCCGCCGGTTGTGAACTTCCAGGAGGCATCGACGTTGAGGCCGTGGCGCCCCTGCACCTGCGTGTAGACGACGCCGATGATGGGATCGAAAGAGTCGGAAGTGAGATCCTCGTTGCCAACGGGGATCTCGGCGCCCGCGAAGATCGAGAAGCGTTTGGTGCCGATCGGGCCGGTGTCGTGCTGCCAGAGCCGGTACTTCCAGATGGCGGTAAGGTCGCCGATGCCGTCCTCGTGGAAGCGCCCGTGCTGATCGTCATCGTTGATTCTTCTGAAGATGACGGGGAGCCGCAGCGAGAGCGACTGGTTGCCGGTGAGCCCGTAGTCGATGATGGTGTGGAGCATCGTCTGGCGGACCTCGCGATCCTCGCCCGAGGGGTCGTTGTCCATCCGCATCAGCATGAACTGCTCGCGGATGGAGAGGCGTCCCTTGGCGGGCTGGGTGGCGGCCTGCGAGACGATGGGCGCCTGCGCCCGCGCTTCGCGCACCGGCATGAAGACGGCGGCGAGCGCGGCGACGGCGACGAGCAGGACAGAATGAATGCGTGGCATCAGCCGCCCTCCCCATCCGCCTTGATGTTCACGAGTGTGAAGCCCGAGTCGACGATGGACTTGGCGAGCGCGGCGCGCGAGGGATGGGCATCGCCCGTGAAGTTGACGGTGACGGAGCCGTCGGACATATCGATGTAGGAGTCCTTGACGCCGGTGATGCCGGCGAGGGTTTTGGAGATGTTCTCGGCGCAGAGGGGGCAGCCCATGCCGTAGACGGTCATGACGGCCTTGTCGTCCTCGATGGGGCGGAAGTCGGTGAGGTAGGTTTTGGGGCTGGTGCCCGTGCCCGGTTCGGGCGGCGTCATTTCGGCGTGCGGGGCGTCGCTCTGCGGGCCCGATGAGGCGCAGCCGACGAGTGCGGCGGCGCCGAATGCCATAACTGCTGCATGCATCAATCGCATGGGAGAGTCTCCTGAGAAAGAGTGTTGTCGGTGGGTGGAACTATTTGCGACAGCGGCGATGCCGCGCCCGGGTGCGCCGCGATCGGCGCGCAGCGGGGGCGCATCGGCGGGGCGCTGCTCAGTTCCGCCAGACGCTCAGGAGGGTCTGCGTTTTGATTGAGGGGTCACGCCTGGGCGCTTCGGCGCGCGTGACGGGGAACACGTCACGGCGTTCGATGACGGGGTGCGCGACGGTGAGCCACTCGGCGTCGAGGGCCGCGCGGAAATGGTCGGCATCGCGCGACGGGGCCGGGGCGTGGGGGCGATCGTCGGGGAGCGGCTCGGGATCGGGGGCGATGTAGCAGGGACACCCCCCCCATTCACCGATTTCGGTTCCGCAGCAGCACTCGGTGGCGCAGCAGCCGGCGGGGGCGGCGGTGCTGTTGGATGCGTGGGCGCGCGTGACGGCGGCGTGGAGGGGCATGAACTGCCCGAGGGCAACGATGAGGGCCAGCCAGAGGTGCGCGAGTGGGCGGGGCATCAACAGGAGTGTACAACCGTGATGGGGTGGGGGATTCGGGAGGGAGGAGGAGAGCACAGAGCACAGAGCACAGATTGGGAGTCTCGGAAGTAGGAGGAGCCCTCACCTGTCACTCACTCCGTTCGTGACATCCTCTCCCAGAGGGAGAGGGGGCAGAGTGCTTATGATCCCGTCATGCCAGACAAATCCCTCATGGAAGTGTTCCCGACTCCCGGTGATGAGCCGTTTGTTGTTGAGCATGTGAACGAGGAGTTCACTTCGGTGTGCCCGGTGACGGGTCATCCGGATTTCGGGGTGATTACGGTGCGGTTTTCGCCGCGGGGGAAGAAAGCGGGCGGGGTGTGCGTGGAGCTGAAGTCGCTCAAGTTGTATTTCCAGTCGTTCCGCAACGAGGGGATCTACTACGAGGCGGTGACGAATGTGATTCGGGATGATCTGGCGTCTGCGATGAACCCGGTGTGGATTCAGGTGATCACGAACTGGAAGGGTCGGGGCGGGATCCGGTCGGTGATTCGAGCGGAGCGGGGCGATGTGCCGGCGGAGTGGCGGGGGAAGTAGATGGGGCACGGGCAAGTCAGAGACTTGCCCATGGCACCCGGAAAGGGGCGCGTGATGCGCGAGGGGCGGCGCGGGCGGGTGATTGTGCGTGTGCTGGTGTTCGGGGTGGTGGGTGTCGTGTTGTCGTTTGCGAGCGCGCTGCCGGTGTTGTGGGTTGGCAGTATTCGTGGAAGCACTCAGAAACCGACCGTGTATGGAAGCCGGTACTGGGTTCGGGTCTTTGCTGTAGAGGACGAGATAGTGGGTTTCGAGCCAATCACCGGAGTGATTCTTTCTACGCCGGGGCCATGGTGGTCGAGAACGAAAGAAATCGAAACCTTTCCGATCCTCATGAGTATCGAGGTCGCGAGCGGCGGTCCCTTGCCAACCATAAGCGCTGGTTCCATCGGATACTTCGATCGGCCTGGTTCTGTTCCCAGGATTGCCTGGGGTGTGCCGATAGGAGGCCAACTACACACGATGTCAACGGGTGTGCATTCCGAAATGCAGTGGCCCAGAAAATTGCCCACGCGCGTCCTCTGGCGCGGATTGATCGGGAACACGGTGTTCTACGGCGTGATCGCGTGGCTCTTCATCGTCGTGTTGGCTTGTTGCCGTCGGGCGATCCGGCGGCGGCGGGGGTTGTGTGAATGGTGCGGGTATTCGCTTGCGGGGTTGGATGCGGTTGCGCGGTGCCCGGAGTGCGGGGGGGAGCGGCGGGGAGTGAAGGTTGCCCCTTCCGCCTCGGTGTAAGCGGCAAATGATCGACTCAAGCCGGGTTGGGCGACGAGCGGGGCACTCGCTTGCGCTTCGTGCTCGCAGGATTCAGAGGAATCGCTCGCGACCCCATCTTGTGGTGCAAATCTGCGATCGGCGGCGGGGTTTGGTCGATAGTTGACGGTTGTGGGCTCGTACCGCGCGCTGATTTCGTCGGTGGTCGCCCGGGTCGATCCGGGGTGGATGTACCTTTGCGCGGGGTCGGCGATCGTGGTGGCGAGCGTGCTGATTCCGGCGAACCATGATCTGGCGGAGTCGCGGGCGCACCGTGACCGGGCGATCGTGAGCGCGGACTACGCGGCCCGGCGGGTGGCGCGGTACTCGGATTTCCTGGAGTCGCTGGACTCGGGCGACGAGACGGTGATGACGAATCTGGCGGCGACGCAGTTGAACCTTGTGCCGGCGAGCAAGACGCCGCTGTTCATGTTGCGGTCGTCGCGGCCGGATGACGCGAATGTGTTCCACGACATCGAGCCGCCCCCCCCGATTGATTTCGGCACCGAGGTTGCGTCTCCGCGGCAGTCGACGCTTGAGTGGTTGGTGACGAGCGACTCGACGCGGCCCTGGGCGGTGATCGGGGGGATGCTGTGCGTGCTGATCGGGCTGTTGCCGGCGGCGGAGCACAAGGCGGAGAGCGCCGAACCGGTGTGAGGCACCGCTTGCGACTTCGTCGACAAGCGGTGGCACCCGGCGAGGAGAGACCCTCCCCCAGCCCTCCCGCAAGCGGGATGGGACAACATGGCTCGCCCTTCGGGTCGAGCCATCGCACCCTTACGAACGCCATGCCCTGTTAGACTCGATTCTCTGAATAAGGGAGATGAGTCATGGGTGTGGCGAGCGGGACGAAGGCGTACATCGGGCGGGCGGGCGCGCAGATCGAGAAGTTGCGGGCGGCGGGAGAACTCAAGCATTTGCAGACGATCGATGGGCCGATGGGGCCGACGGTGCGGATCGTCGGGGAGGGCGGGAAGGCGGGGGGGGCGCGGGAGGTGCTGTGCTTCTGCTCGAACAACTATCTGGGGCTGGCGAACCATCCGGAGGTTGTGGAGGCGGGGATCAAGGGCTTGCGGGATTACGGGGCGGGGACGGCGAGCGTGCGGTTCATCTGCGGGACTTTTTCGCCGCATCTGGAGATCGAGGCGCGGATCGCGCGGTTTCTGGGTGTTGAGGCGGCGTACACCTTTGTGAGTTGCTGGACGGCGAGCGAGGCGCTGTTCCCGACTTTGTGCGAGCCGGGGGATGCGATCATCAGCGATGCGCTGAACCACGCGTGCATCATTGATGCGATCCGGCTGGCGGCGGGGATCAAGAAGGGTGTGCACCGGTTCGTGTACCCGAACAACGACATGGGCGCGCTGGAGTCGCGGCTGGCGGAGGCGCGGGAGAAGTGCGGGGATGCGGGGATCATCTGGGTGGTGACGGACGGCGTGTTCTCGATGGAGGGGTCGGTGGCCGATCTGCCGTCGATGCGGCGGTTGTGCGATGCGCACGGGGCGGTGCTGATCGTGGATGACTCGCACGGGACGGGGGTGCTGGGGGAGACGGGGCGGGGGACGCACGAGCACCACGGGATGCGGGGGGATGCGATTGATTTGTTCACGGGCACGCTGGGCAAGGCGCTGGGGGGCGGGGCGGGCGGGTACATCGCGGGGCCCAGGGCGGCGGTGGAGATGATCGTGCAGCGGGCGCGGCCGACGCTTTTCTCGAACGCGCTGCCGGTGACGGTGGCGTGCAGCGCGAGCAAGGCGATCGAGGTTCTGGATCGCGAGCCGGAGCGGGTGGGGAAGTTGCGGGAGAATGTGGCGTATGCGCGGAAGAAGATCACGGGGGCGGGGTTCGAGGTGATCGACTCGCCGACGGCGATCTGCCCGATCATCGTGGGCGAGACGGCGACGGCGATCGCGATGAGCAAGAAGTTGCTGGCGATGGGTGTGTATGTGATCGGGTTCGGGTATCCGGTGGTGCCGGAGGGCGAGGCGCGGCTGCGGGTGCAGATCAGCGCGGCGCACGAGACGCAGCATCTGGATGCGCTGGTGGATGCGTTGAGGAAACTGTGATGCGGTGGGACTGGGTCATATTGACCGGCGGGCTGATGGGTTTGTCGGCCTGTTCGGCGGGAGGTGAGCGGATGGCGGAGTCGAAACAGGACGGGTCTGCGCAGCGCGGTCGGATCATCGGGATCGGGGGCGTGTTCTTCAAGGCGCCGGACAAGGACGCGACGCGGGCGTGGTACTCGGAGCACCTGGGGATCGCGGACGGGGGGTACGGGGCGATCATGAAGTGGCGCGAGCACGATGACCCGGAGAAGGAGCAGATGACGGTGTGGAGCGTGTTCCCGGCGACGAGCGACTACTTCGGGCCGGGCGACTCGCAGTTCATGTTGAACTACATCGTGGATGATCTGGATGCGCTGCTGGCGCGGCTGAAGGAAGAGGGCGTGCGGATCGACGAGAAGCGGATGGACGAGAGCTACGGGCGCTTCGCGTGGATCTACGACCTGAACGGGAAGAAGATCGAGTTGTGGGAGCCGGTGGCGGGGGTGCTGTAAGGGGAATGGTGTGAGAGCACGGGCAAGTCAGAGACTTGCCCATGACACCGGCGACTCGTCCATGGCTCGCCCTGCGGGTCGAGCCGTGGCACCCGAGCGCGGCTTTGGCTGCGGCTGATTATTCGGAGTCGGCGGGGTCGACGCGGTCGCGTGCGGGGGGCGGGACGGGCGTCTCGTTGGCGGTCTCGTGCATCATGACGAGCCGCGCGATGTGTTCGATGGCGGCGGTGTCGATGTCCTCGAAGACGAGGCCGATCTGGTGGGAGAAGAGGCCGTCCTGTCGGCACCAGACGCAGCGGGCCTCGATGGTGACGGAGGTGTCGCCGTCGCCCATCGAGAGGGAGCAGGTGCGGCCTTCCTGCCATCGGCGGGGTGACTGGAGGCGGAGCCCCATGCCGGAGAGATCGAGGATCTGTCCCTTGTCGCACCAGAGGCCGTTGACAGAGTGGCGGCGGGAGAGTCGGCGCTCGCGGAAGCCGGAGCGCGCCCACCTGATGACGGACTGAATGGACGGGCGTTCGAGTGTCATCGCTTCCATTTGATCGGTTCCCTGTGGAGGCGATTCGACATTCGCTGCTGATTGCGATGCGGTTCCGCCCGACTCATCGATACGCCGTCCCCAATCGGCACGATCCGTCCCGCCCCGATAATGATTCCGGCGTGGGGCCGCGTTGCGGCGGGGGCTCCGGGGTGCGAATAGTATCGAGCCGGGGGCGGTTGGCAGGATGAGAACCGATTTGGAGGTAATGCGATGCGCCGGATGCTCGACCGTGCCCCGCTGGTTGGGGTTGCATTGATGGTGATGTTTGTGGCGGTGCGGTTGACCGCGTGCTCGGCGGAGGTGGCCCCGAAGCCGGGCGTATTCGCGGACGGGATGACGCTGGATGCGGCGCTCGCGGAGAGCGATCGGACGGGCAGGCCGGTGTTCGTGGTGGCGACGGCGGACTGGTGCGGGCCGTGCCAGACGTACAAGAAGGGTGCGTTGTCGGACGCTTCGGTCGCCGAGGCGATCCGGGCGAACACGATCGCGGTGTATGTGAATGTTGATGACGATCCGGCGGCGGCGGATGCGCTGGGCGTGTCGTCGATCCCGGCGAGCTTCCTGATTGTGGGGGGCGAGGTGAAGGCGAAGTTCACGGGCGGGAAGTCGGCGGATGCTTTGACGAAGTGGATTGAGTCGAACGCGGGGTGAGGGGTCACCTGATCAAGGTCAGGGCGCGATATCGAGGACGCGGGCGACCCACATCTGCGAGGTGGGGCGCGGGTCGTTCATGGTGTTCGGGCCGCGCTGGGAGGTCCAGATCATCCACTTGCCGTCGGGCGTGAAGGCGGGGAGGCCGTCGAAGCCGTCGGCGTGGGTGATGCGCTTCTTGCGGAGCTGGTTCATGGGCTTGTCGGGGTTCACCTCGATGGCGTAGATCTCGTAGTTCTGGTGGGAGACTTCGGAGGTCGCATAAACGAGGAACTTGCCCGATGGGTGCCAGAAGGGCGCCCAGTTGACGTGCTCGTTGTCGGTGAGTTGGACCTCGCGCTTGATGCCGGTGATGGCACCTGATGCGTCATAGTTGAGTTCGGCGATGAAGAGTTGGAGGAGGTTGTTGCCCTTGCGGTCGGAGCGGTAGCAGATCCATTTGCCGTCGGGGGAGAAGAAGGGGCCGCCGTCGTAGCCGTCGGCGGTGACGAGGTGTGTGGTTTTGTTGGTGGTGGTGTCGAAGACGAAGAGGTCGACATCTTCAGCGCCAGCGCCGTCACCGCCACGCTGTCCGCCGAAGAGGATGAAGCGTGCGTCGGAGGAGTACGAGCATTCGGCGTCGTAGCCGTTGGGGCGCGTGATGATGGGGCTGGCGGTCTGTTGTTCGCGGGTGAAGACGATCTCGTTGGTGACTTTGGGATTGTCGGCGAAGTAGATGGGTGCGACGACGCGGGAGACGATCTCCATCTCGTGGGGCATGGCCCACTTGTATGAGCCGCGTGCGCGTTGGTAGCCGGAGTGTTCGTCTTCGGTGGGCGGCGTGATGGTTGAGCCGAAGAGGATGCGCCAGGGTTCGGTGGGGTGGAACCAGCCGCAGGTGTTGGCGGAGCCGGGCTCGGAGACGCGGATAGGTTCCTCGATGCCGACGATCTTCTGGTCGTCCCATTTGAGTTTGGCGACATACATGGCGTAGGGGACGGCCTGGGGGTCTGACGGGTCGGCCTCGGCGCGGAGGGTTGCCTGGAAGATGATCCACTTGGCGTCGGGAGAGAAGTACTGCTCGCCGGCGCGGAGGTACTTGTCGGGGAAGGTGAGCTGGGCGTAGTCGGCGAACTCGCCTCGTTCCTCGGCGCGCCAGTCGATGGGCGCGGGTTCCGGAGCGTCGGCGTCGGCGGATGCGTGGGATGTCGCCTTGTGCGAGGCGCACGCGAGGAGTGACATTGAGACTACCGAGGCACCAACGATCGACGCGCTCAATCGGGACATGCGTTGCGGCTCCTGGGGTTCGTCCCGGCGGGGTTGTCCGGGGTGGTTATGGTAGGGCGTCATGGGCGGAATCGAGGCGGACGAGCCGGGTCTTCGGGTGGTTTTTTCCAGCGATCGCGTTGCGGTTGTGGAGAAGCCGAGCGGGGTGCTGTCGGTGCCGGGGAAGGGGCCGGAGAAGGCGGACTGTATGGCGTCGCGCGTGGCGGCTCATTTCCCGCGCGCGACGGGGCCGCTGGTTGTTCACCGCCTCGATATGGAGACGAGCGGGCTGATGGTGTTCGGGCTGGATGCGGGGGCGCAGCGGGCGCTGTCGATGCAGTTCGAGGCGCGGGCGGTGCGGAAGCGGTATGTGGCGCTGCTGGAGGGGGTGCTGGCGCAGGAGCGAGGGATTGTGGAGTTGCCGATTCGGATGGACCCGGAGAACAGGCCGATTCAGGTGGTGGACTATGTGCATGGGAAGCCATCGGTGACGCGGTATCGCGTGCTTGCGTATGAGACAGATCGGACGCGGGTGGAGTTTGAGCCGCTGACGGGCAGGACGCACCAGTTGCGTGTGCACGCTGCGCATGAGGAAGGGATGCGTGCGCCGATTGTGGGCGATGTGCTGTATGGGGGCGGCGCTGCGAGTGGGGATCGGTTGATGCTGCACGCGACAGAGTTGTCGGTGTTCGATCCGGACACGGGGCGTGAGTTGTCGTTCGTTTCGCCTACACCCTTTTGAGGATGCGCGCGAGTTGCGGCGCGATCTCGCGTGCGGCGGCGGCGCGGTGTGAGCGTCGGTTTTTTTCGTCGGCGGGGAGTTCGGCGGGGGTGCGATTATCGGGGAGGACGAGGAGGGGGTCGTAGCCGAAGCCGTTTGAGCCGCGGGGCGTGTGCGCGATTCGGCCCTCGAATGTGCCGCGTGAGGTGGCGAGGACTTCTCCAGAGGGAGACGCGACGCAGATGCAGCAGACGAATCGTGCGGAGCGTTGCTCGTCGGGGATGTTGTCGAGTTCGGCGAGGAGTTTGGCGTTGTTGGCGGCGTCTCTCTCGGCGCGGTTGGATCCGACGCCGGCGTAGCGCGCGGAGTGGACGCCGGGCGCGCCGTCGAGGGCGTCGACCTCGAGGCCTGAGTCGTCGGCGAGGCAGATGCGGTTGGTCATCTTCGCGTAGGCGGTTGCTTTGATAAGGGCGTTGCCCTCAAAGGTGTCGGCGTTTTCTTCGGGTTCGGGAAATGAGTCGGAGCCGGGGACCGAGTCGAGACCGACGGGATCGATGCCGAGGGGCGCGAGGATGGCGCGGAGTTCATCGAGTTTGTGGGGGTTGGATGTTGCGATGAGGAGGTTCATGATGATGCGGCCAGTGTGAAGACGAAGATGACCATACCCAAGAAGACCGCGATGGCCGCATCGTGAAGGAAGTACTCGATGCGATTGCTGGGAAAGCGATCTGAGAGTGGTCTGGGGCGTCGTGCGAACGCGCCGGTGCAGAGCAATACGATAGCAGCCGCGGAGAAGTAGATTGGTGCGCTGGTCGATTCGAGTTGGAACGCCGAGTCGAACGCGCGGGCGGTGAGGATTGATGTGCCGATGATCGCGACGGCACGGGCCGCTTTGGCGATGAGTGGATCCGGGGGATAGTCGCGGATGCACTTTGACTCGGCTACTTCGTTGCCGCATTCGGGGCAGGCGGTGATCGCGTCGCGGAGGGTTTGAGAGACATCGTATTTGCAGTTGGGGCAGCGGAGGGTTGGAGAGTGCGTGGGGGTCATGTTTGCGGGGCAGTTTAGGAGCGACGCGGCTCACATGGCTCGCCCTTCGGGTCGAGCCATGGCACCCGAACCATCAATCCTGCGGCACTCCGCATGCTCGCTCTTCGAGTCGAGCCATGACACCCACACCCGTGTCCTTCATTCAGACAAGGCCTGGCGCGTCATTCTGGGGTGCCATGGCTCAGCCTGATGAAATCAGGTGAGCCATGTTCGAGTGGGTCGTAGCATGGCGGTATGAGCAGGCCGCACCACGAACGGAGGCGATTTGAGATTGTCGGGCAGGCGCGGTTCCTAACGTTTTCTTGCTTTCAGCGGCTGGCGTTGCTGGGCCATGCGCGCATCCGCGACTCGTTTGTCGGACAGTTGATGCGGGCCCGGGACAAGGGCGCCTTTGAGCTGCACGCGTGGGTCGTGATGCCGGAGCATGTGCACCTGTTGATCACACCGGCGCTGCCCGAATGGACGGTAGCGCGAGTCCTTCGGGATGTGAAGGGGCCATTCTCTACGAGAGTGATTGCACGGTGGAGGGAGATCGATGCGCCGATCCTCAAGATGATCACGACTGACTCCGGCCGCGTTCATTTCTGGCAGAGAGGCGGCGGGTACGATCGGAACATTTACACGCGCGATGAGTTTGTTGAGAAAGTCGAGTACATCTGTTCGAATCCGGTGCGGCGCGGATTGGTGCGATATCAGGAGGATTGGAGATGGTCGTCGGCGCATACTGACATGGCTCACTCTTCGGGATGAGCCATGGCACCCGGACCGTCAGACCTGTGGTACTCGACATGGCTCGCCCTTCGGGTCGAGCCATGGCACCCGAGTCTGTCTCAGGTGACGGGTGTGAGTGGTTTGTCGCCGGCGAGGACGGCGCGGATGTTGGCGGCGCAGAGGGCGGCCATCTGATTGCGGCAGCGGGTGTCTCCCGAGCCGATGTGCGGCGTCATGGCGATGTTGTCGAGTTGCTTGAGTCGGTCGTTGACCTTGGGTTCGTGCTCGAAGACATCGAGGCCGGCACCAAAGATCTTGCGCTCTTTGAGCGCGTCGGCGAGTGCGGCTTCGTCGATGACGGGGCCGCGTGAGGTGTTGATGAGGACGGCGGTGGGCTTCATGAGCGCGAGTTCTTTAGCGCCGATGAGGTGCTTTGTTTGCGGCGTGAGGGGCGTATGGATGGAGACGAAGTCTGCGGTGCGGAGACCGTCTTCGAGCGAGACATGGCGCGCGTTGAGGGGTGCGTGCTCGAAGTTGGCGTGGCGCGACCGGGCGACATAGGTGATGCGCATGCCCCATCCCAGCGAGCGGAGGGCGGTGGCGTAGCCGATGCGGCCCGCGCCGATGATGCAGAGTGTTTGTCCGGCGACGGGGACGCCCAGGAACTCGACGGGGCCGAGCGAGCCATGCGAGGCCCACGCGCCGGAGCGCGCGAAGCGGTCGCCCTCGCCGACGCGGCGCGCGGCGGCGAGGAGGAGGGCCCAGGCCATGTCGGCGGTGCCTTCGGTAACGGCGTCGGGGGTGTTGGTGACGATGACATTTCGCGCGCGGCAGGCGGGGACATCGATGTTGTCGTAGCCCACGGCGAAGTTGGCGACGATTTTGAGTTGCGGGCCGGCGGCGTCGAGGAGTTCGGCGTCGATGCGCTCGGTGACCCACGAGGCGATTGCAGTTGCTCCGGGAACGAACGCGAGGAGTTCTTCGCGCGAAGCGAATCCGCGTTCCGGGCCGGTGCGGATGGCTGCGCCGGGGACTGCGAAGTCGCCCGGGAGTGGGCGCGTTGTGCACACGATCGGTTGATTCGCTGGAGTGGAGGGGGCGGGGGGGGCGGTCATCGCCTAGAGATTACCACGCGCGGACGGCGCTCTTGGCGGCGCGGGTGTAGAGGGCGTTGACGGTGTTCCAGTTGATGACATTCATGAAGGCCGCGACATAGTCGGCGCGCTTGTTCTGGTACTTGATGTAGTAGGCGTGCTCCCAGACATCGACGCCCAGGATGGGCGCGACATTGGCGCTGAGCATGTCCTGCTGCTTCTCGCCCTGGAGGATGATGAGTTTCTGCGCGACGGGCTCGTAGCAGAGCCATCCCCAGCCGGAGCCCTCGACGGCGTTGGATGCGGTCTGGAACTGGCGCGAGAAGGCGTCGAAGGAACCGAAGTCGCGTTTGATGGCTTCGGCGACATCGCCCCATGCCTCGCCGCCTACGCCCTTGGTGGGCGCGGCCATGCAGTTCCAGAAGATGGTGTGATTGACATGGCCCCCGAGGTGGAAGGAGAGTTCGCGGGCCCAGTGCTTGATGAGGGATTGATCGGCGCCTGTTGCGCGCATGGCCGCGAGTTGATTGAGCGCGTTGTTGGCGCCCTTGACATAGCCGGCGTGGTGCTTGTCGTGGTGGATGCGCATGGTTTGTTCGTCGATGTGGGGCTCGAGCGCGTTGTAGTCGTAGGGGAGGGGCGGGAGTGTGTATTCGCCCTTGTCGGCGTCCCACCCGAGGGCGTGGAAATCGATGGACGGGCCGGCCTTGGTTTGATCTTGTGCGCCGAGCGCGGCGGAGATGGCGCTGAGGCCGCCGACGGCGCCGATGGCGCCGAGTGCTGCGCGGCGGTTGATGGCGTTGGTGGCGTTGGTGGTGGGCGTGTTGTCGGTCATGGTGGTGCTCCTTTGTGCTGCCAAAGGGTATACCGCCGGGATGAACGGGAGTTCATTCCCCGACATAGACGACGACATCGGCGCGGTTCTTGTCGTCGGCGGTGAGTTGTTTTGACCACTCGCCGCTCATGGAGACGACGAGGACCTTGGCGCGGGGTTTGAGCGTGCGGAGGCGGGTGACGAGGCCGCCGTCGTGATCGCAGTGGAACTGGCCGACGACATGGACGACGGGCGTGTCGCCCTGGTTGATCGCGCGCGCGATGGAGTCGGCCATGGTGGCGTCCCACATGTTCTGGGAGCGGTAGAAGGGCAGGACCATGGCCTCGACATCGGCGGGTTCGGAGCCGTCCTCGGAGTGGCCTGCGGCCATGCCGCCCATGAGCCCATAGAAGCGGTCGCGGTAACCGCCGGTGGTGAGAGATGCGGGGATCTCGAAGAGGGCGCGCTGGATGGGCGTGAGGGCTGCGAGTTTGTCGTAGCCCTCGGTGCGGGCGATGCGGACATAGCGGCGCGGCGCGTTGGCGGCGATGACGGGTCGGTTGGCGCTCTTGGCGGCTTCGACCATGGCGCGGTGGCCGGGCGGGTAGTTGCCATCGGTGCGCGCGGCGGCCTTGCGGAATGCGTCTTCGTCGGTGATGCCGGTGAGGTAGTCGTCGAGGGCGTTCTGCTCGTCGCGCTCGAAGAACTCCATGGCGAGGGAGGCGGTGTTGGGCTTGCGGGCGAGGATGTCGTCGAAGAGTGCTGCGGCGACGGCGAGGCCTTGTTCATGGCCGTGCATCTCTCCGATGATGACGGCGTCGGCGCTCGCGGCGGTTGCGACGAGGTCCTGCCAGGCGATGGGCAGGCCGCTGACGCCGTCGAACATGGGCTGGTTGCGGATATCGCGTGGCCAATCGGCGGGCATGGGTTGGCGGACATCGCTGGCCTGCACGCCGGGGTTGCCGCTGGCCGGTTGTGGCTTGCCGGGTGTGGACTGGCAGCCCGTGGCGATTGCGAAGGCGAGTGCTGCGAGTGTCGCGGCGGCGGCATGCTTGGCGTTGTTCATGGGGACAGGTTCGCCGGGAGGTTGGATGGGGTCAACTTGCGGGGCGCTAGAGGGGGGGAGGTATAAGGATGTGATGCAAGCGGTCTTCCTGGCGGTGTGCGCGGGGCTGTGCTGGGGGATTGGTGAGATGTTCACCAAGCAGGTTTTGCATTCCAAGACGGTGGGGCCGATTACGGCGATCACGATTCGCTCGACGGTGGCGCTGCCTGTGTTGTGGGTGGCGTACTTCGTTGCGGTGCGGTGGATGAAGGCGGAGCCGGGGGATTGGTGGCGTGCGTCGAGCACGGGGACGCTCTTGAAGTTGGGGCTGGGGTCGGGATTGGTGGCGGGCGCGGCGGCGATGATCTTTTTCTATTCGGCGTTGTCGCGTGGGCAGATCTCGGTGATCAAGCCGATCGCGTTTACTCTTGCGCCGGCGTGCGCGGTGATGCTGGGTTGGTTGGTTCTGGGTGAGCCGATGAGTGTGCGGAAGGGGATCGCGCTGGCGATGATTCTGGGTGGTGTGGTTTTGTTGACGGGGAAGTAGCAACACCACATGGCTCACCCTTGCGGTTGAGCCATGGCACCCGACTCGGGATGTGATTTTTTCCTGATCTCCCCCCCACACTCCGGGCAGCGGGTGGCGTTGTCGAGGCCGGCGAGGGAGTAGGCGCACCACTCACATTTGTTGCGTTTGCGGCGGAGGGCGCGGCGCGATGCGGCGAGAAGAGCGAACAGCAGCCAGACGATGGCGGTGTAGAAGATTGTGTTGGCGATGAGGCCGCGCCAGATGATGCGGGTGGGGTAGACAGCGCCGACGGCCACGAATGAGTTATGTGGTCGGTCCTTTGGGTCATCGATGTAGAAGAAGCGGGATGGTTTGGGGATGCCCCATACCGCCGTGTCGGTGCCCTGGCCTTTTTTCAACCAGAGATTGCCGCCGCGGAGTACCGGCAACGGCACGCCCGCGGCGATCTGATGGCCGGAGCACTCCCGGCCTTGAATCGATTTGATGTCGCTCCACCACGGGGCGAGCATGAGATTGGCGCGTTTTGGAGTATTCAGAAGGTAGAGCCGGACACCAAGATGCGCGCCGTATGCTTCGGTGGAGTCGCGTTGATTTGTTGAGGCTCGCTTCAGTGGCGCCCCTTCGACCCCACAGCACGGGGAGGGCGCTTGCGAAGGAGAGGATGACGCCGAGGGCGAGGCAGAGGAGCGCGCGGCGGCAAAGACGGCCCCGGCGTTGTGGTGCGAGAGATGATGCGCTGGTGTCGGGCATGGTGTGATCCGACATGGCTCACTCGACTTCGTCGAGATGAACCATGGCACCCGATGATGGACCGCTCGTCCTTTAGCGGGTCATCTGGGGGAAGATCATGAAGCGGTCGTGGACCTGGAGGATGAGGTCTGTTGCGTTGTCTCCGGTGACATCGGCGACCATGGCGCTTGAGGGCTGGCGCTCGCGGGAGTCGCCTCGGGAGAAGAGGCGGGACTCGAAGACCTCGAACTCGGTGGCGAAGACGATTTTGCGTGCTGCGGAGAGGGCGTAGATCTGGCACATGCGTTCGCGTGAGTCGAGGACGATGAGGTCGGTGTAGCCGTCGTTGTTGACATCGCCGACTTCGATCTCGTGCTCGGCGCGGTCTTCGCGGTCGGAGCGGAATGCGGAGACCTCTTCGAGGGCGACGCGCTTGCCTCCGAGGCGGACGAGGGCGAAACCGTCTTCACCCAGGGCCATGATGGAGGGCTGGCCGTCGCCGGTGAAGGAACCGGCGCGGACGGGGCCGGCGGAGATTCCGGTGAGGTGGAGTTTGTCGGCGACTTCCCAGGCGCCGTCGGCGGCGCGGGCCATCATGACCATGCGGTTGTTGCCGGCGTCGGACGCGACAATTGTCGCGGCCTGCGAGCCGGGGCGCGTGAGGACGGAGAGGCCGACGAGTCGCGCGGAGGACTCGGGCATGGTGATCTGTTCGACGACGCGCCAGCCGCGTTCTTTGTCGAAGGTGCAGGCGCGGACGAAGTTGGCGTCGGCGATGAGGAGTTCGGCGAAGCCGTCACCATCGACATCGAGGGAGGCGGTGTTCTCGGTGCCGGCGGCCTGGACGAGGCCGAACTGGGGCATTTTGTCGTCGGTAAGGACTTCGATCTCGTCGGAGCCCATGCCCACGGAGCGGACCATGACCATGGGCTCGTTGGGCGTGAAGAGGATGACATCGGTGTTGCCGTCGTGATCGAAGTCGCCCGAGATGGCGTTTGCGGGCGGGCGGTTGACGCCTTCGAGTTCGATGGATGTGACCTCGGTGTTGCCGGGGCGGTGGATCTCGAGGGTGTGGTCGCGCTTGTCGCGGACGACGAGGGCGACGGCGGGGCCGTCGGAGAGGTTGACGAAGGCCATGGCGACGGGCGAGGCGCCCTTGGTGGCGAGGGTGATGGGCTGGGGGAAATCGTAGCGGTGGCGGTTGGTGTCGTATTGGGCGACGCCGGCGGTCTTCTCGTCTTCGGAGAGGACGAAGAGTTCGAGTTCGGGGTCGGAGTCCCACTGGCCGGCGGCGATGGAGGTGGGCGACTTGAAGGCGCTGAAGGGCTCGCCCTCGCCCAGCCCGACGGACGGTTCCTGGCGGTAGAGGACGACGGAGTTGGCGGACTTGTCGGTTGCGAGGACATCGGTGAGGCCGTCGGCGTCGATATCGGCGATGGCGACGGCGCGTGACTTGTCGGCGCCGCCGCGGAACGCGAAGACTTCGACGACGGCGTCGCGCTCGGCACCGGAGGCGGAGGCGGAGGCGACATCCTCGCGGACGAGGTCGTAGAGGACGATGCGGCGGGTGGCGCGCTCGATGACGGCGATGGACGCTGCGGCGCGGTCGGGGGTGCGGACGGGCTCGATCTCGACGATGGCGGGCATCTCGAAGAGGGACTCGGGCCCGACGACGCCGCGCTTCTGGCCGGCGACTCGGCCCACGGTCTGGAGCCAGAGGCGGACGGGCGAGTCGTTTTCGGGGATGGCGCCGAGGATGTCCTGGTTGCCGTCGCCGTCGTAGTCTTCGACGAAGAAGGCGAGGATGTCGCCACCTGAGCCGAGGACGGTGGGCTCGCCCCTGACGACGCCCTTGTCGAACTCGTAGATGTTGATTTTGCCGGAGACGATCGCGATGACTTCGGGGCGCGGGTCGCCCATGACATCGGCGACATCGAAGCCGTCCTGGCCGAGCGAGAGGCCTCGGACGCGGCGGGTGGGGCCTTCGTCGAAGGTCATGGGCGCGGTCTGCTCGAGGAGGACGATCTCGTCGGGGCGTCCGGCGTAGAGGATGTCCATGTCGCCGTCGTTGTCGGCGTCGAGGACGCGGAAGCCCATGACCTGATGCGAGACGGAGATCTCGACGCGGTCGTACCAGGGGGAGGGCGGGAGTTCGTTGACCTTGTACTCGCGCTCGATCTCGGCCTGTGTGCGCTGGGCCTTGCGCTGGCGGTGGATCTCGATTCGGCTCTTGCGGTTGTTGACGATGATGATGTCGTTGAGCCCGTCGCCGTCCATGTCGGCGGTGATGGAGGGGCCGGCGCCGTCGTCGACAACGACGATTCTGGGGGCTTCGAAGCCGTAGTAGCGTGCGAGGGATGGGGCCTGCGCTGTGGCGGCTGATGCCAGCCCCGCGACCAGAGCCAAACCGACCATAACCCGCCCGCGTGCCTGCAACATGATGGGAGCCCTTTCCGTGAGTCGAGAGTCGGCGGCGCGTGCGGGTCGATTGCGACCCTGTGCGGCGGTGCCGGTACATACTGGAGGTCGGGCGACGCACATCGCCTCGATGACCTTACTGTACCCGACCCCGAAGCGTTCGATGCACCGGCATGGCGGCGATTTGGTCGTTGTGCGGCGTGTCGGCGTATGATTCGGGATGTTGCCCGAACTCTAGAAGGAGCGCCCGGACTCATGACTTTACGAACTGCGCTGATCGCCTGCGGGCTTTCGACTCTGACCCTCGGCTCGATGGTTCTGGCCCAGGACGAGATGGAGAGCATCCGCCGGTTTGATGTGGTGACGCTCACGGATGATCGTTCGCTGACGGGGACGATCGTGAAGCAGAACTCGGAGACGATCTGGATCGATGTGGGGTTCGATGTGGTGGCGGTGCCGCGGTCGAGCGTGCAGTCGGTGTTGCGCGCGGACGCGGACGGCTCGACGGGCGCGACGCGCGACGGGAAGGGTTTCTTCTCGGTGGCGGACGATCTGCCCGAGAGCACGCCCAACGAACTCTCGAAGAAGATCGGCGAGGCGGTGATCCTGGTCTCGACGCCTTCGGGGCTGGGGTCGGGCTTCATTATTCATCCGGATGGGTACGCGATCACGAACGCGCACGTGATTCAGGGCGAGCAGCAGCTGAAAGCGACGCTGTTTGAGCAGGGCGAACGGGAGTTCCGGCGGGTGGTGCTCGACGATGTCGAGATCCTCGCGGTGAACAACCACACGGACCTGGCGCTGATCAAGATCAAGCGTCCTGAGAACGATCCGAGGCCCTTCAAGTTTGTGTACGTGCAGGGCATGGAGTCGCTGGAGTCGGGCCAGGAGGTGTTCGCGATCGGCAACCCGCTCGGGCTGGAGCGTTCGCTCTCGAAGGGTGTTGTGGCGACGACGAACCGGAACTTCGAGGGGCTGACCTTCATCCAGACGACGACGCAGATCAACCCCGGCAACTCGGGCGGGCCCTTGTTCAATCTTCAGGGCGAGGTGATCGGCGTGACGAACATGGGCATCCCGGCGGGGGAGGGGCTTGGGTTCGCGATTCCCGCGCGGTATGTGCGGGACTTCCTGCGGAACCACGACGCGTTTGCGTATGACAAGGACAATCCCAACTCGGGGTATTCGTACAAGGCGGCGCCGCCCCGTTCGGAGTTCGGCCCGCCCCCGATGCTGGATGATGACACGGCGGATCAGTGAAATCCGCCGGGGCTGAGAGCGAGCAATCAGAGAGATCACTTCAGACCATTCACCCCCTCACTATGGAAGACAGTCTCATGAACCGAGTTTTGATGAAGCGTCCCGCGATCCTGAGCGCCTGCGCGGCGATGGGCCTTTCGGTCGGAGCGCTGGCGGCGGATGTGACGATCGCCGATCTGGCGCCGAGCGACAGCATCGTGGTGATCTCGATCGACAACTACGAGCAGATGCGTGCGTCGTTCGACCGCACGGGCTTCAAGGCGATCTGGACGGACCCCGGGATGCAGAAGTGGTTCCACCGTCAGGCGGCGGAGTTCTTCGCGGACTTCGAGGAGACGCTGGACGGGATGGGTCTGGAGAAGGAGGACCTGAAGTCGCCGCACGGGATGGCTGGCGGCGCGATGTGGATGGTGCTCAACGATGAGAACGTGCTGGAGCCGCGTCTGTTGATCGCTGCGGACTACGGCGATGAGGCCGAGTCGATGGACGGCGTGATGATGCAGATGATGGATGAGGGTCAGGACCGTGACCAGATCACGGTTGACGAGGATGAGTACGCGGGGGTGACGATCTACAAGATCACGCAGCTCGAGGCGGGGGAGGATGACGCGGACGAAGATGGCGAGGAGGAGTGGGAGTGGGAGGAGCCGTCGGGGCCGCTGAGTTTCGAGAATCAGGACATGTATTACGCGCGGTCGGGCGACATGCTGTTCGTCTGCTCGGATGCGCGTGCGCTGGAGAACACGATTGATCGCGTGAAGTCGGGCAAGGAGATGCACACGGTCCGCGAGAACGCGAGCTACGCGAAGTCGCTCTCGCAGGTTGGTCAGCACGACATGTCGGCGTCGTTCCTGGTTTCGCCCCTGTTGGACATGATGAAGAAGGCGAAGGAGGCGGGGGGCGACGACGAGATGGGCATGATGATGTTCGACCCCATGATGGTGATGGGGATGCTGGGCGTTGACCAGGTGAAGGCGGTGACCTTCGGCGTGGACTTTGATGCCGACGCGGGGATGCTTGAGCAGACCTGGTCGGTGATCTGCCCGGAGAAGAAGGGTCTGGTGGCGCTGTTTGACAATCCGCCGACCAACAACACGCCGCCGTCGTGGGTGACGGGGAATGCGACGTCGTATACCTCTTTCCAGTTCCGCTTTGCGGACCTGATTCCGACGATCCGCGAGATCGCCAACGGGATGCCGGAGGAAGAGGGCCAGCAGATGCTGCAGGGCGTTGAGATGGCGGCGGGCTTTGTCGGGCCGCTGCTGGCGCAGATGGACCCGCAGGTGATTCTGGCGCAGGGCTACGAGCGGCCGTTCTCACCCGAGAGCCAGACGATGCTTGTCAGCATGAAGGCGAAGGATCAGGCGGCGTTGTCTGACGCGGTGACGAACCTTGTGAACACGGGGATGGTTCCGCTCCAGAGCCGCGACTTCCTCGGCAACACGATCTGGGAGATGGACCCGTCGATGGCGGGGATGGGCCCGGAGATCTCGATCGGGATCGGCGGCGGTCACATCTTCTTCGGCAAGACGGGTGAGATCGAGAACGCGCTGCGGAACGCGGGCGCGGACAACGCTTCGCTCGCGGACGAGGAAGCGTTCCAGCACGCCGCCAAGAGCGTGGGCACGGACGCGATGGGCTTTACCTACACGGATATGCGTACGACGATCGAGTACCTCGACTGGACGATGCGGAACTACGAGGCGATCGTGCGGGCGCAGTTCTCCGGGCCGGAGTGGCAGGAGGACGAGGACATGAAGGAGTTCGCGGAGGAGATGATCGCTTCGCAGCTCGAGGAGATGCCGGGCTGGATGCAGGACGCGCCGCCGCTGGATGTTGTGATCCGCAACATCGGCGACATGGCGGGTCAGATGCGTTCGACGCCCGACGGCTTCGTGATGAAGTCGGTGGTGCTGCGTCCGCGGAAGTGATCGGCTTTACGATTGATTGATCGAGAGGGCGGGCCCGAGGGCTCGCCCTTTTCATTTGATGATGAAGCGTGCCAGGACGGGGCGGTGATCGGAGTTGTGCGCCTCGAGGACGCGGAACTCGATGGGCGTGAGGCCGTTGCGCGAGTAGGCGTGATCGATGCGCACACCGGGGAGGATCGAGAGGGGGCCGATGGCGGGCCATGTGGCGCCGCGGCCTCGCCCGACGGACGCGAATGCGTCGCGCCATCCGGCGCTGCGGAGCATCGCGGCGTGCGCGCTTGTCGGGGCGGTGTTGAAGTCGCCCATCATGATCGCGGGCGCGGGCTCGGACCTGCCCCATTCGGCGAGCCATCGGGCCTGTTCGAGTTGCTGCGCGACGGCTTCGACGCCTCCGGGGGAGGTGAGGTGGATGTTCTGGATGATGATTTCCTGGTGGTTGAACTCGATGCACGTGCGGATCTGCGGGTCGGCGGGGTTGATGATGGCGCGCGGCTCGAACATCTGCGCGAGTTCGCCCTGCGGGTATTGCTCGGCGGGCGCGACGAATGGGAGGCGGGAGAGTGTGAGCTGGCCGAAGGCGCCGGTGCGGGATGCTTCTTCGATGAATGGGTAGTCGCCGATGAGTTCGGCGCGGAGTGCGCGTGCGAAGTCGGGCGTGGCTTCCTGGATGAGGATGATGTCGGCGTTGTTCTGGCGGGCCTGGTGCGCGATGGATGCGGGGTCGGCGCGGCCGCGCAGGACATTGGCGCTGAGGATGGTGAGGACGGGGGTGTCGGCGGGGGGGTTGGGATTGGCGACGAGTGAGAGGGCGACGGGGCCGAGTATGACGACGCTTGTGAGCGCGGCGAGCGAGGCGAGGCGCCGGGCGCGCAGGGCCAGGGCGCACAGGGCGAGGAGCGTGAACCCGATGGCGGCGTGGAAGATGAGCGTGCGGATAGCGAAGGCGAGGAAGGAGATGGCGCGGAGTTCGTAGGACTCGAAGCGGCGCGTTGCGGGCCAGAGGTAGGCGAAGGCGAGCGCGAGTGCTGCGGCGATGGCGCCCGCCCAGAGGATTCGTCGGAGCCAGCGCATCAGGAATGAACTTGGGCGCGGGTTATCGGGGGGCGCGGCTGGGGTGGTCATGCCCCGGGAGTACGCGGGCGGGGCGGGCGATGTTCAGACGGTTGCGGCGGGCGAGGCGGGGGTTGTGTGGCGGACCTCGCCGGTGAGGGTGCGCCATTCGAAGGAGACATCGGCGTCGACGAGGCGCATGAGGGCCTTGAGTTGGCGTTCGACGGAGCGGTGGGCCTCGGCGATGTAGCGGTCTTCGTGGCGCTCGAAGAGCGAAGAGGCGTCGCGCTGGGCGTCGCGCATGAGTTTGTCCTGCGTCTCGGCGGTCATCTGGATGACATCGAGGAGCCCGAGGATTCGCCCGGCCTGAACGTCGTAGGGTTTGAGATCGACGAGACGGAGATGACCCTCGAGTTTGGGGAGGATGACGACATACTTGCCGTCGCCCATGTCTCGCACATCGCGCTTGGTGAGTTTGGAGAGGTCGATGAAGTACTGCTTCTCGAAGAAGAAGATCATGGCGACCTTGGCCTGGCTCAGGAGGAGTTGCGGCACCCAGGACCAGCCCTTGGTGGATGTGGCGATTTCCTTGGCGTGGACTTCGAGGCCGACGAGTTTGCCGACGGCGCGGACCTGATCGACGACGGCGTCGAGGGTCGTGGTGCGGACGGGCGCGCCCTTGCCGAGTTTTCGGACCAGGAGGAAGGCGATGATGCCTCCCAGCACGACTCCGGTGATGACCAGTAGGGCTTCGCTCATGGGCTCTTTATTGTTGGGGAGCGGGTGGGGCGCTTTCCACGGCGGGTGTGGAATCGGCCTTATTCGCGTCGGGAGCGGGTTGATCGGGGAGGTTGCGGCGGGTGTGGGCGGCGGCGGCGAAGCCCTTGATGAAGAGGTGGATGCTGGCGGAGGCGCAGAAGACCAAGGCGAATAGCGCTGCGATGGAGAGGAGCGACAGGAGCAGGCCCGGCATGGCGAGGATGGATGCGCGGATGGTGCCGACTTTCCATGCGGCTGCGATGGCGAGGATGGGAACTCCGAACGCGATGGCTCGCGCGACGGTGGGGACGGAGGCGCGTGGATCGCGCCGGAGTGTGGCGAGCGCGGAGAGGGCCATCATGAGCAGGGCGATGGCGACGAGCCCGGCGCTGATGGGCTGGATGTTCATTCCCGCGAAGACGGGCGATGTGCCGCCGCGTCCGAGTGCGCGTGATGCGATGGAGGAGTTGCTCAGGACGGCGCTGACGAAGACGGCGCCGCCGATGCAGAGGAGGGCGAGGGGTTCGGCACCGCGGATCTTTCGGAGCCCCGTGAGGACTCCGGTGGTTCCGGCGGCGATCATGACGACGGCGAAGGCGGCGGCGAACCACGCCTCGACGGACCCCGAGGCGAGGCCTTCACGGGTCGCCTGGATGAAGAGAGCGAGCGCGAGGAGCGTTGCGATGGCTGAGAGCGCGAGGGTGGCGAAGGCCGCCCATGCGGGCCACAGGGTGATGCTGTTCTGGGGCTGGTTCTGACTCACGGCGGATGAATCCTAGCGTCATGCGACGCGCGAGGTGGGCCAGTCTTCGCCGAAGATGGTGGCGCGGCGGCGGCCCGACTTCTTGGAGTCGTAGAGCGCCCGGTCGGCCTTGGCGAGGAGATCGCGCGATGTTTCGGCGCCGTGTTCGATGCGGGCGGCGATTCCGGCGCTGAGGGAGGGCCAGTCGCAGGGGAGGTTGTGGCCGGAGGGGTGGGTTGAGAAGAGGTGGGCGATTCGCTCGGCGACCTGGCGGGCGTCGGTTGACTCGGAGCCGAAGAGCACGACGACGAGTTCGTCGCCGCCCATTCGTCCGGCGAGGTCGGTCTCGCGGAGCTGGCTCTTGAGGACCTGGCCGGCGATGGTGAGGGCCTCGTCGCCCTTGGCGTGGCCGCAGACATCGTTGAGCGTTTTGAAGAAGTCCATATCGATGGCGATGACGGCGAGGTTCTCGCCTTCGCGCTGCGACCTGATGAAGAGGTCCTCGAACTGTTCATCGAAGCCGCGTCTGTTGAGCAGGCCGGTGAGTCCGTCGGTTGAGGAGAGGCGTTCGAGCGTGGCGGTGCGCTTGCGGGTCTGCTTGTCGACCTCGGACTCCATCTCGCGCCGGAGCCATGATGCTTCCATGCGCGTGCGGTGGGTGGCGACGAGGACATCGTGGATGGCGCGGGCCATGGGCGCGAGTTCGTGGCCCTGATCGATGGCGAGGAGTGTGGTGAATGACTGGTCGCGCGAGGGCGATGCGAGGACGCGGACGCGCCCGATGAGCGTGACGCGATCGAGTTTGCGCTGGCGCTCGGGGCAGACCACCATGAGGAAGTAGAGCCCGGAGAGCGCGGCTGCGGCGGCGAGGATGATCATGATTGAGCCGAGCGCGGTGGAGGCGGGCCACTTGGAGACGGCCAGGGCGGTGATGCCTGTGACGGCGACGCTCCCGGCCATGAGGATTCCGGCGCGGCGCGCGACGGGCATCTGCGGCATGAGGTGGCGGAGTGTGGCTGCGGGCTTGACCTCGGTGCGGGTCTGATCGGGGGGCGCGAGGTCTGACTCATTGATGATGTGTCGGCCCGGTCGCGTTGCTCTGACGGGGCTGTGGTTGTTGTCGTGATTCCCCTTCGCCCGCCCCGCCCCCGCGATCCCCTTCGGCCCCCCGGTGCCGCTTCCCATACCCATGCGACGATCCTCCCTTGTGGCGGGATTGTTCCCGCCCCCAAGATCGGTTCGGGGGAGTGAACGCTTGCGCGGAACCCCGCATCGGGGTATTCCCCGGCGCGGGAGATGCGGCAATGGCGGCGCAGGCGATGCAGGCCCACCTTGCCCAGTCGGCACAGGCGTGATGATCGGCGCGATCGTCAGGCGGAGGAGGGGTGCCAGATGGTTTTCATCTCAACGAAGGGCTCGATCCACCAGGGGGACTCGCACGCGGCGTCGTCGTACCAGTCGTCGGCGTCGAGGTCGCGGAGGGTGATGCGCTTCATGTTGTCGGCGCAGCCGAGTCGGACGGACCTGGTTTCGTCGTCGTTCAGGCCCCCGGCATGGATCGCGCCGACTTCGCGATGGCCGGCGATCCAGTCGATGAGTTCGGCGCGGTCGCCGGTGAGGATGTTGATGACGCCGCCGGGGACATCGCTCGTGGCGCAGACTTCGCCCAATAAGCAGGCGGTGATGGGCTCGGCGCGGGAGGCGAGTGCGACGATGGTGTTGCCGGCGCAGAGCGCGGGGGCGATGAGGGAGACGAGGCCGAGGAGGGAGGGTTCGTCGGGGCCGATGACGGCGACGACGCCCGTGGCTTCGGGGACGGTGAAGTTGTAGTACGGGCCGGCGATGGGGTTGTGGCAGCCGAGGACTTGAGAAAACTTGTCGGCCCATCCGGCGAAGGCGACGAGGCGGTCGATGGAGGCGGCGACCTGCTTGCGCGCGGCGCGGAGGTCGGCGTTGGTGGTCTGCTTGATGACCTGTATGAACTCGTCTGACTTGCCTTCCAACATTTCGCCCATGCGGTAAAGGATCTGCGAGCGGTTGTAGGCGGCGCGCTCGGCCCATGATGGTTGGGCCTTGGCGGCGGCGGTGACGGCGTCGCGGACATCCTTGCGGGAGGCGCGGCAGAGGTGGGCTGCGACTTTGCCTTTGGCATCGATGACGACGGCGGAGCGGCCGCTCTCGGAGCGGGGGAAGGCGCCGTTGATGAAGAGTTTGTGGGTTTTGGTGACTTGGATTCGTTCGGTCATTGATTCACCTGAAGAAGAGTTTCACCACAGAGGCACAGAGGGCACAGAGAAGAAATCAGAGTTTGAGTCTCTTGATGCCGTCTCTGAGCACGGGGACATTGAAGTTGATCAGGAGTCCGAGTCGGTGACCGGACAGACGGAGGTATGTCAAGAGTTGGGCTTCGTGAATTGGAGCGAGTTGATCCACCGCTTTGATTTCTAAGATCAGCGAGTTCTCTACAACAACATCCAATCGATACCCGCATTCGAGTTGAATGCCCTTGTATGACACCGGTAAGTCAAGCTGTCGCGCGTGTTCGATACCACGCTGGCCCAACTCATAGCAGAGGCACTGTTCGTATGCCGACTCGAGCAAACCGGGGCCGAGGGCGCGATGCACTTCGATGGCGGCACCGATCACGCGACCGGTCAGGTCTGCCTCAAGGCCTGGATGTTGCTCCGTTCCAAGCATTTGTTCTTCTCTGTGTCCTCTGTGCCTCTGTGGTGAACATCAGATGCGGACATAGGCGCGGAGGCCCTGCATGCCGCCCTCGCGGCCGAAGCCGGACTCTTTGAAGCCGCCGAAGGGGCTGGCGGCGTCGAACTTGTTGTAGGTGTTGCACCAGATGACGCCGGCTTTGAGTTTGGTGGCGATCTCGAAGACTTTGGAGCCCTTGTCGGTCCAGACGCCGGCGGCGAGTCCGTAGGGCGTGTTGTTGGCGCGGGAGAGGGCTTCTTCGGGGGTGCGGAAAGTTTGGACGGCGAGGACGGGGCCGAAGATTTCTTCCTGGGCGATGCGGTGGGACTGCTGCACGCCCGTGAAGAAGGAGGGCGCGCAGAAGTATCCCTTGTCGGGGAGCGGTCGCCCATTCGCTTTGAAGAGTTCGGCGCCTTCTTCTTCGCCGATGCGGAGGTAGTCTTCGATTTTGCAGAGTTGTTCTTTGGAGTTGATCGCGCCGACATCGGTGATTTTGTCCATCGGGTCGCCGACGCGGAGGACTGCATGCGGATGCGGAGGCGGTGGGCGACATCCTCGGCGATGCCCTCCTGCACGAACAGGCGGGAGCCGGCGCAGCAGACATGGCCCTGGTTGAAGTAGATGCCCTGGATGATGCCCTCGACGGCCTGGTCGATGCTGGCGTCCTCGAAGATGATGTTCGGGCTCTTGCCGCCGAGTTCGAGGGTGAGACGCACGCCGCGCTTGGAGGCGGTCCTGGCGAGGAGCTTGCCGACGGCGGTGGAGCCGGTGAAGGCGATCTTGTCGATGTCCTTATGCTCGGCGAGGGCTTTGCCGGTCTCGCCGGCGCCGGTGACGATGTTGACGACGCCCGGGGGCAGGTCGATCTCCTCGAAGATCTCGGCGAGTCGCAGCGCGGTCAGCGGCGTGGTCTCGGCGGGCTTGAGGACGACGGTGTTGCCGCAGGCGAGCGCTGGGGCGATCTTCCACGCGGCCATGAGCAGGGGGAAGTTCCAGGGGATGATCTGCGCGCAGACGCCGACGGGGCGGGGATCGCGGTTGGGGAAGGCATAGGGGAGCTTGTCGGCCCAGCCTGCGTAGTAGAAGAAGTGATGGGCGACCAAGGGAATATCGACATCGCGCGACTCTTTGATGGGCTTGCCGCCGTCGAGTGTTTCGAGGACGGCGAGTTCGCGGGCGCGTTCCTGGATTCGGCGGGCGAGGCGGTAGAGAAACTTGCCGCGCTCCTTGGCGGGGAGTTTGCGCCACTTGGGGAGTGCTGTGGACGCGGCGGCGACGGCGCGGTCGACATCCTTGGCTGTTCCCAGCGCGACCTCGGCGAGTTTCTGTTCGTTGGCGGGGTTGATGGTGGCGAAGGATTTGCCACTGTTCTTGGTGAACTCGGCATTGATGAAGTGGCCGTAGGAGGCGTCGATGTTGACTTTGACGGACTCGGGCGCGGGGGCGTAGTCCCACGCGGAGCCGAAGTTGAGTTCGTGTTTGCGCATCGATCGCTCGCGGCGCGTGGCTTCCTCGATGGGCTGCTCAGTGAAGTCGCCGCCCCCCCCAACGGTGGTTTTGTGTTCGATGTGTTCGTGGTCGTTCATGGTGAAGTCTCTCGTGGTGGTGAGAGTGTGTTTGTTCTCGTCATTACCGTCTGTTTGCGAGCGATGAGAGCGGATACCCCTCACCCGTCACTCGCTGCGCTCGTGCCACCCTCTCCCTCAAGGGGAGAGGGAGCAGACCCGCATTCGGGGCATGTGGCGAGTCCGGCGATATCGTAGCCGCAGGAGGTGCATAGGCCCTCGCGGGCGCGTCGGTGACGGGGGAATGCCATCAGGATCAGGCGAATATTCATGAGTATTGCGACAAGAAACGCGTAGATGAGGGCGTTTGCTGCTACGCCTCGCCACAACGGCCGCAAGGTCTGATTGCCTGGTGATCGAGAGAGGCGAGTGAAAAGTGGGTCAGTCAGGAACGGATCGATGTACAAGCTCATCGTGAGTGGAATCGACCATGTATAGTCTTCGAGCATCTTGTCATCGGTCATAACGAATGATGCGAGTGGCCATCCGATCTCGATGTGTGACGCGTAGGGCTCAAATGGTTTGCCGGGCGTGAAAGTGTCGCTCCAGTTCCACACAAGCCATTCCCTTACGCCGAACGCGCGTCCGACAAGGGTGGGTGTTCTGCGTTGCTGGTGGTGCATCTCTTCCACGACTACGCCACCGGAAAAAGTCATCGGCACGAACGCGGCACACGCCCACGCGACGGCGATGTTGATGAGCATGCCGAGGATGAGGCAGAGTGTGATGAGCTTGATCCATTTGCGGGCCGCACGGGGCCCTCGCTTGCGCTTCGGGCTCGCAGGATTCTGGCGCTCATTCTCGCCCATGAACAGACTCCCCGCTTGTTGCTCCGCACCTGTGCGGATACCCCTCACCTGTCGGCTGCGCCGACATCCTCTCCCCACCCCCCCGTGGGGAGAGGGAGATTTATGCTTCCGTGACATCGTATGAGGCGAGGTATTGCTTGCCGCCGGCGCGGAGTTTGCCGAGCTGCATGAGGACATCGTTGAGGAGTGATGAGGCGCCGAAGCGGAAGAGTTCGGGTGTGAGCCAGTCGTCGCCTAGCGTTTCCTTGACCATGACGAGGTAGTGGAGCGCCTGTTTGGCGGTGCGGATTCCGCCCGCGGGTTTGACGCCGATCTTGACGCCGGTGCGGAGGTAGTGGTCGCGGACGGCTTCGAGCATGACGAGCGTGACGCCCATTGTGGCCGCGGGCTGGACCTTGCCGGTGGAGGTTTTGATGAAGTCGTACTCGGTGAGGCCCGCGGCGATGGCGAGGTCGGAGGCGGCGCGGACGAGGTCGTAGGTTTCGAGTTCGCCGGTTTCGAGAATCACTTTCAGATGCGCCCCCCCCGCTCCCCCCCCACCACCACACGCTTCTTTGGTGGCGGCGATCTCGTCGAAGACTTTGCCGCGCTCGCCGGAGAGGAAGAGGCCTCGCGAGATGACCATATCGATCTCGTCGGCGCCGGCTTCGACGGCGCGGCGTGTGTCGTCGAGGCGGACTTTGAGCGGGTACTGGCCGCTGGGGAATCCGGTGGCGACGGAGGCGACATGGACATTGCTGCCGGCCAGTGCGCGCTTGGCGGTCTGGACGAGTTCGGGATAGACGCAGATGGCTGCGACCGGCGGGATGGTGGGGTCTTTGGGTTCGGGGTGGATCGCCTTGGCGCAGAGTGAGCGGACCTTCTCGGCGGAGTCCTTGCCTTCGAGGGTTGTGAGGTCGGTCATGGCGACGGCGAGGCGGAGCCCGGCGTCCTTGGCGCTGGTCTTGATGGAGCGCTTGGTGAAGGATGCGGCGCGCTGATCGGCCATGACGCGGTCGACGGTGATCGTCTTCATGGGTGAGATTGTACGCGAACCACATGGCTCACTCGACGGTGTCGAGATGAGCCATGGCACCCGATGCTGCACGCGCGATGAAGTCGGAGACGGCGTGCGCCACAGTGTGAACGGAGCGCTCGTTGGTCCACAGGTCGTTATGAGAGCCGCCTTCGACTACTACAAGTAGTGCCCCTGCACCGGTGTTGTTGGCGGCGTCGTGCATGGCGCGGGAGTCTTCGATGGGGCAGACTTCGTCGTGATCGCCGTGGATGAGCAGGAGCGGGACGCGGAGGTGCGCGGCGTGTTTCGCTCGGTCGAACCCCCTCGCGCGCCCGACGCCCCCCACTCCCCCGCCGCTGTGCGCGTGGGAGAACTTGTAGCCGGCGCGGAGTCGGAATCCGAGATAAGCGAATGCGAGGGGGCCGTTGATCGCCCAAGGGAGGTTGCTCATGCGGATGACATTGCGCGCGGGGACCCAGGGGAAGCGGTAGGCGGCTTCGGAGATGACGCCCGCGACGCACGGCGGGCAATCTTGATTGGCTGCGCAGACGATGGATACGCCGCCGCCGAGGGAGGCGCCGTAGAGGATGACGGGGCGGTCGGGGTGCGTGCTGTGCGCGTGTTCGATGAGATCGCGGAGGACTCGGTCTTCGCGCGTGCCGAGCGTGCAGAGCCCTTGCGCTTCGCCGTGGCCGGGCGGGTCCCACGCGATGATGCGTGATGCGTTGGGCGCGAGTCCGGTGAGGCGTGGGAGGACGCCGAGGCGTGAGTCGCCCCAGCCGGGTGTGTAGATGATGACGGGGCCGCGGGGATCATCGCCCGCGATGTTCCATACGGGTGTTGTTGATGGCGCGCTTTCAAGATTGAGTGTGTAGGCGTCGAAGGCGCGGGGGTTTGGGAGTTCGCCGGGGTCGCCGGGTTTGTTGCGCGCGACGGCCCAGGAGTAGGTCTTGCGGGGCGGGTTGCGGAGCCGGCGCACGACGGCGAGCGCGGACATGATGACCGCGAGTGCGAGGCCGACGATGAGGAGGATTGCGAAGCCGAGCACGCATTCACCACAGAGACACAGAGGGCACAGAGGCAAGACAGGGATTCAGAATGTAGTGGATATCCGTGCGGGTGATCGCTGCTCGGGATGACCGGCCATCCTCAGATCACAACTCCGACTCTGTGATCTCTGTGCCTCTGTGGTTGATCCGGATCAGAACAGGCCGCGGATGTCGTTCATGGTGACGATGAGGAAGACGGCGCCGATGAGGATGAGGCCGAGCATGGTGAGCGCGTTCTGGACGGCGATGGGCACGGGCTTCTTGGTGATGCCCTCGTAGGCCAGCATGACGAAGTGGCCGCCGTCGGCGATGGGGATGGGCAGGAAGTTGACGACGGCGAGGTTGGCGCTGACGAGGGCGAGGAAGTAGAGGAGGTAGACGAAGCCCTGATTGGCCATCTGCGAGCCGATCTGCGTGATGCCGACGGGGCCCTTGAGGTGGGAGACTTTGACGGTGCCCTCGAAGAGGCGGAGGAAGGTGATGTAGGTCATGGCGAGAACGCGCTTGGTTGAGCGGACGCCCATGGCCAGCGCGTGGAACGGGTTGGCGGCCTTCATCTCGATCTGCGCCGGCTGGAAGAGTGTTTCGAGTTCGCCCGCGTTCCAGCCGAGGGCGTGGAGTTGGCGGACATCGTCGGCGGTGAGTTCCCACTGCTGATCGTTGGTCTCGGCGAGCGTGATCGGGGTGTTGAAGATCATCAGCGCCGTCGTGAGCGTGACGGTTGCGCCGGTGCCGCCGGCGGATGCTTCGCTCGTGGCGGCCTTGAGCGCCTCGCGCATGGATCGCCAGTCGGTGACGGGCGCGCCGTTGATCGCTGTGATGACGAGCCCCGGCATGACGCCCGGCGTGAGGCGCGAGGATGCGAGGGGCGCGGGCGCTTCGTCGGCGTCTTTGGCGCTGACAAGGTTGGGAGTCTGGGCGAGAATGGGCGCGTCGAGCGCGATGCCGGGCCCGAAGCCGATGGTGCCGCCGTTATCGGTGGAGACGCTGGCGGTGAGTTGGATGAGTGTGCCGTTGCGCAGGACGGCGAGGTTGATGTCGCGTCCCTTGTGGGCGCGGATTTGCTCGATGCCTTCGATGAGGGAGGGGAACGCCGCATCGCCGATGAGGGCGAATACATCGCCTTGCCTGAGGCCCTGGTCGTAGCCGCGTTGCTGTGTTTCGCGGACGCGCATGACGGGTGTGAGGCCGAGCAGGTGATTGAATGACGACTGCTCGCCCTGGAGTGTTGTGGGCGCGGACTGGAGGTCGGGGTCGGGGAGGACCATGGCCATGGCGGTGTCGCCCGCTTCGTTCTCGAAGGCGAGGGCGAGGGCGTTGCCGCCGGATTGTTCAGCGGCGCGTTCGATGGGCTGGAAGAGGCCGACGGTTGATCGCAGCGCGAAGTCGTGGTCGGCGATGGGTGTGTTGTTGATCTCGACGGCGCGCATGTCGGGCTCGATGCCGCGGAGGCCGAGACGGTCCATGCGGGCGCGCTGGAGTTCGCGGTCGGCTTTGTTGTTGTCCCAGTCGAGGAGGCGGTTGGAGATGCCGGGCGCGACGCCGAGGCCTTGCAGGCCGCCGAACATCTCGTCCTTGGTTGGTGTGGCTTCGATGGTGAGGCGCTGGCCGTCGCGCTCGACGGTGAGCGAGAGCGGCTGGCCTTTCCTGCCCATGGCGGATGCGATGAGGAGGTCTTCGAAGACTTCGGCGGGCTGCGCGTTGATGGAGCGGACGATGTCGCCCGCCTGAAGGCCGGCCTTGTCTGCGGGCGAGCCGGGCATGACGGCGCCGATGACGGGCGCGGGCTTGTAGAGGCCGCCGGCGAGGAAGACGGCGACAAAGAGGACGGCGGCGAGGATGATGTTCATCACGACGCCCGCGCTGATGATGACCATGCGCTTCCAGACGGGTTTCTGCGTGTAGGAGTCGGGCGCGCTGGAGGTGGCGGCGGGGTCGATGTCTTCCTGGCCGAGCATTTTGACATAGCCGCCGAAGGGGAACCAGTTGAGGCGGTACTCGGTGGGGCTGACTTTGTGCGGGTTGTCGGGATTGATGCCGACGGTCTCGCGCTTGATGAGCTGCTTGTATTCCTTCTCGGATGAACCGGCGCGGAAGCCGAGGCCTTTGCGGTAGGAGCAGATGGCCTGGCCGAAGCCGATGGCAAAGGCGTGGACGCGGACACCGGCCCACTTGGCGGCGAGGAAGTGGCCGAGTTCGTGGATGGCGATGACGAGGCCGAAGCCGAAGATCATGAGGATGACATTGAAGATCATGGTGTCAGTTTAGGTCGGTTTGTTTCACCACAGAGGCACAGAGAACACAGAGGAAAGGGAAGAGAACGGATCAGCGTTTTTGAGACTCAGGAGATGGAGGAGCCCTCCCCCTCACCCCTCCCAGAGGGAGGGGAGGTTGTGCCGCATTCGGGGCAGGTGGGGCCGTTAGTGAGGCCGGTCAGATCGTATTTGCACTTGGGACAGAGACCGTGTGTTGTGCGTATGGCGCTGCGCATGGCCTTTACACCCAATAAGACTCCATAGGACACCGTCGGAAGTACGGCCGCGTAGAGGAGTGTGTTTAGCAAGAAGCCGGGCCAGAGGGGGCGAAAGGGCAAAACCCGCGTCGAGCCAATGGAATACTTAGATGAGAGCAATATGCCGCCCTCGGCGAAAGCGTAGCTTGAGTTAGGGCGGAGTTTCTTGACACCGCCGGCAGTCGCTCCGACGCTTCTCCACGGCCAACCCGCCTCGATGTTGTAGAAGCGGCCGCCATCGCCACCCGTCGACTCCCAAGACCAGAAGTCGGTCAAATCGAACCCGAGTTCTTCATAGCGATAACGGACTTCGGAGGCATCCGGGGTGGTGGCTATCGGTGGCACGAATCCCGGGAAGTAGTGGAGATGGACCTGGGAAGTGTCTGTTAACCAACCTGCGCAGCCCCACGCCACGGCGACATTGACGATCGCGCCGAGGATGAGGCACGGAACGATGCGGCGGGCCCACTTCCATCGGGTTGATGGATTCTTTGTCACGCCATACTCGTTTCGTTCTGCGAGCGCGAATCGTTCGTTGCGCCGCATTCGGGGCAGGTGGCGAGGCCGGCGAGGTCGTAGGCGCAGGACCGGCAGAGGCCGCGTTTGACTCGGCGGTAGCGTTTGAGCGCGGCGATGCCGAAGAGCGGGAGGAAGAGGAGTGTCGCGTAGAAGAGTGTGTTGATTGTGAAGCCGAGGGGGATGGGGAGGAGTGGGATGGGCTGCGAACTCTTCTTCCTAGAGATTCGCTGCGTCCAAGTCGATTGAAATCCGTAGTGCCACATTTTCGATGTGTCAGCAGAGTCTGGGTGGCTGACTCGCCAACATCGCATTGATCTCTGCGGCCACCCGGCGTCGTGAACAACGACCGTATGGCACACAATGTCGCCATCCATTCCGCTTGTTGACAATCGGCATCCGTTATTGCGGATCACATTGATGCTTGATATCTGCCTTGAAGTCACACCGACAGTGAAGACGCTCTCGATTCCCATGTTGGGTGCGGGTGTATCTGCGGGCATCTTCACAGGCCAGACCGCGTCGATCTGCGCCGGAATTCTCACGCCCGTGCCAATGGTTAATTGTGTGAGTGTCCACGCCACGGCGACATTGACGATCGCGCCGAGGATGAGGCACAGAACGATGCGGCGGGCCCACTTCCATCGGGTTGATGGATTCTTTGTCACGCCATACTCGTTTCGTTCTGCGAGCGCGAATCGTTCGTTGCGCCGCATTCGGGGCAGATGGGGAGGCCCGCGAGGTCGTAGGCGCAGTTCGTGCAGTGGCCTCGGCGGATGCGGCGATGGCGCTTGAGTGCGGAGATACCGAAGAGCGGGAAGAAGACGAGCGCTGCGTAGAAGAGTGTGTTGATTGTGAAGCCGAGGGGGAGGGGGCGGAGCGGCACCACCGCATTCACTCTGATGATGTCCCGGTTTGTCCAAAGCAGATCAGCGCTCGTCAAAGCATAGTGATTCGTTTGTTGGGAATCAGAAGACAGTCCACCCATCGACTCGTCCAAGGACCATCCTTCAAACGATCTCTGGGGCCAACCTGCTCGGCGTTGACTTGTAAAGAACACCAATGGTTCGAATGCGACTCCCTCTGATGAGTCAAATCGCCTCATCGTTATTCTGATTATCGCATTGTCCGTGACGCCGAGTTTTTTCACCGATGACTCGGCCTCAGGGGGAGGCCAGTGATCGGGCACCTGCATCGGCCAAACTGACACGGGAGTACCAAGTGGAAAGTTGCTGGCCTTGGAAGTGCGCGCGGAGATAATCCACGCCACGGCGACATTGAATATCGCGCCGAGGATGAGGCACAGAACGATGCGGCGCGCCCATTTCCAACGGGTTGATCGTTTGTGTGTCACTTCTGAGTACCCCTCACCCGGCTGCTCCCGTTGGTCGCAGCCACCCTCTCCCTCAAGGGGAGAGGGTGCAGGCGCATCATCGGGTTGGTGCGTTGACATTCTCATGAACGCGCGACTGCACGAAGCGGCGCGCTTCGGCGTCGGCGGCGAAGACATCGTCCAGCGAGCGGATGTCGGAGACGCCGACTTCATCGAGGGCGGCTTTGGTGACCTGCGGGATCATGCCGAAGGGCATTTTGCGGGCGAGGAAGGCTTCGACGGCGGCTTCGTTGGCGGCATTCATGACGGCGCCGGCGGTGCCGCCGCGGTCGATGACTTCGTAGCCCAGGTCGAGCGCGGGGAAGCGCTGGGTATCGGGCTGGGCGAAGTTGAGGTCGGCGAACTTGTCCCACGCGATGCCGGGCGCGATGCCATCGGGGCGGTGGGGGAAGGCGAGGGCGAACTGGATAGGCGTGCGCATGTCGGGCGAGCCGCACTGGGCGATGACGGAGCGGTCGGTGAACTCGACGAAGGCATGCACGATGGACTGCGGATGAATCAGGACGCCGAGGCGGTCGGAACCCACGCCGAAGAGCCAGTGGGCCTCGATGAGTTCCAGCGCTTTGTTGGTGAGCGACGCGGAGTCGATGGTGACTTTCGCGCCCATGCTCCAGGTGGGGTGGGCGAGGGCGTCTTCGGGTGTGGCGTTGTAGGTGTCTTCGAGTGAGCGCTCGCGTAGCGCGCCGCCGGAGGCGGTGAGGACGATCTTTGCGACTTCATCGCAGAGGTTGATGGGGGGCTGGATCTGGCCGTGCGCGCGGGCGGCGAGGCATTGCCAGACGCCGGAGTGCTCGGAGTCCACCGGGAGGAGTCGCGCGCCGGACTTGTTGGCGGCGGCGGTGACGATGGAACCGGCGGCGACGAGGGTTTCCTTGTTGGCCAGCGCGACATCGATGCCCAGTTCGAGGGCTGCGAGCGTGGCGGGGACACCGGCGGAGCCGACCATGGAGGCGAGGACGATGTCGCACTCGACCTCGCGGACGAGTTGTTCGGCGGCGTCGGGGCCGGTGCGGATGTTGGCGCCTTTTGGTGCGCCGTTGGTTTCGCAGTCGTGCGCGAGTGCGAGGTTGGTGACACCCAGTTCGCGGGCCTGGGCGGAGAGCGCCTCGGCGTTGCGTCCGGCGGCGAGCGCGACCACTTCGAAGCGGAAGGGGATGCGCTGGTGCATGAAGTGCGCGTTGAGGTTGGCGATGACCTGGATCGTCTGGGTGCCGATCGAGCCGGTGGAGCCGAGGATGATGACGCGCTTCGTGTGGTGTTCGCTCATGCGTGCCTCCGCGCACGATGGTAGTTCAACTGGAGGATTGATCAGTCATCGCGGCGGGCGGGGATGTCGCCCGGCTTGAGTCGGCGGCGGTTGCTGCCGTAGAGCGAGCGCTTGGGCGCAACGACCTTGACGGCGGGCGCATCGGGTTTGGCCTCTTTCGGCTGCGAGTCGCTCTTAGGCGCATCGGCGCTTGCGCCGGTCTTCTTCTTGGAGCGCTTGCGGCGCGACTTCTTCTTGGGGGCTTCGTCGTCGGGCGAGTCGTCGCTCCTGGCTTCGGCCTCGGGGGCTTCGTCCCTGGACGGCTCGGTCGCGGTGGAAGTCTTCTTCTTGGAGCGGGAGCGGCGACGCTTCTTCTTGGTGGTCGGCTCGGGCGCTTCGTCGGAGTCGTCCGCATCGGGCGCATCGTCGTTCGCGGCGGGCTTTGCTTCCGCCGGATCGACATCCCACGACGAGGCGCGGTCGTCATCGACGGGGACCATCGTTGGCGCGTTGGAGCCGCCGGCGTGGTCTGATGGCGCGGCGGCGTTGGCCTCGGCGGCTTCGGCGTTGCGGTTCTTGTTGCGGCCCCGTCCGCCTCTGCGGCGGCGGCGCTTCTTTTTGGGCGCTTCGCCGTTGGCGGAGGCATCGCCCGTCCCCCCCGTCCCCCCCGCCCCCCCCGCCCCCTCTTCGCGCGATTCGTCCTGGCGGTCGTCATCCTCATCGGCGTCTGATTGTGGTGCGCGCTGGGGGAGTTCGGAGGGCGCGATATCCCACGAGTCGCCGCGGACGGGAGCGTCTTTGGGCGGGGCAGATGAAGCCGGTTTCGGCTCGCGCTGGGGTGAGTCGTCGTGATCGGTGTGCGCGCCGTCGGCGTCGCCTCGGTTCTTGTTTCGGCCGCGACCGCCCCGACGGCGGCGGCGCTTCTTGCGGCCGCCTTCGCCTTGTTGCCCGTCGTCGGAGGCGGAGGCGCGCTGCGATGCCTCGACGATGGCCTGGCCCTCTTCGTCTGCGGGGACGGCGTGCTCTTCGTCGATGAGGTCGTCGCCTTCGGTGCGCATGTCGACGGCCCAGTCGTCTTCGATGGGGTCGTCGCTTGTCCAGACCTTGAGGTTGTTGGGCGCCTGGAGTTTGGGGAGTCTCTCGACATCGAGGTCTGAGCCGTCGGCGCGGTAGGCGTAGAAGGCGACGCGATCGACGGGGATGTCCTCGCTCACGCGCACGTCCGCCTGGCGGCCGGACTCCTGCTCGATGCGGATGAGCGTCTGGCGCTTGGCGCTGAGGAGTTCGCCCGCGACGCGCGGCGAGACGACCATCTCGACGCGCTGGACCTGCGGGGCGTCGAGGAGCCGGGCCAGTTCGCGGAGCGCTTCGGCGGCGACGCTGGCGGGGCGTTTGAGGACGCCCCGGCCTTCGCATCGCGGGCAGGGCGCGAAGTGGACCTTGCGCTGGCTCTCGCGCTGGCGCTGTCGGGTCATCTCGACGATGCCGAACTGCGAGATGGGCAGGACCTTGGTGGAGGCGCGGTCGTTCTTAAGCCGGTCGCGGAAGCGGGACTCGATCTGTCGGCGGTTGGAGCGGGACATCATGTCGATGAGGTCGCAGACGACGAGGCCGCCGATATCGCGGAGGCGGAGTTGTCGGCAGATCTCGTCGACGGCTTCGACATTGGTTTTGAATGCGGTGGTCTCGGCGTCGCGGTTGGAGCGCATGCGCCCGGAGTTGACATCGATGGCGATCATGGCTTCGGTTTCGTCGATGACGATGGAGCCGCCCGAGGGGAGGGGGACTTCGCGCGCGAGCATGAGCGAGATTTGCTCTTCGATGCCGTAGGCGTGGAAGAGGGGCGTGGTGCGGTCGAAGTGGAGGAGTTTGGTGGAGGCGCGTGGGGAGACGATCTTCATGAATCGCCAGGCGCGCTGGAGGGCGTGTTCATCATCGATGACGATCTCATCGACATCGGCGGTCCACTGATCGCGGAGGGAGCGCATGAGGAGATCGGACTCGGCGTAGAGGAGGCGGGGCTTGTTGCCGCCGGTCTTCTGGCGCTTCTCGATGTCCTTGGTGAGCCGCTGGAGGTAGGCGAGGTCGCGTTTGAGTTCGGTCTTGGGGCGGTCCATGCCGGCGGTGCGGAGGATGAAGCCGTAGCCATCGGGGAGGTCGAGCCCGTCGAGCTGGGCGCGCATGGCCTTGCGGATGTCTTCGTCTTCGACTTTTCGCGAGACGCCGACCTTGTCCATGCCGGGGAGCATGACGAGGTAGCGGCCGGGGATGGAGAGGTATGTGGTGAGGGTGGGTCCCTTGGTGGAGATGCCCTCTTTGAGCACCTGCACGATGACCTGCTGGCCTCGCTTGAGGCACTGCTGGATGGGGGGTCGTTCGCGGCGCGGGGTTTTGCGGCCGATCTTCTCGGTGTCTTCCTCGTCGGCGCCGGGGAAGTATGAGGGGTGGAGGTCGGAGATGTGGAGGAAGCCGTTCTGTTCGTGGCCGAAGTCGATGAACGCGGCCTGGATGCCGGCTTCGACATTGATCACTTTGCCGACGTAGATGTTTCCGACATAGGAGACGGCGTTGGCGCGCTCGGAGTGGAGTTCTTCGAGTCGATCGTCAACAACCATCGCGACGCGGCATTCTTCGCCCGCGACATAACTGATGAGCATCCGCTTTTTGGCGCCCATGACATCCTTTCAGGGGCGGCGGCGACGCGCAGGAGTTGTGGCTTCCGAGATGTGCGAGACGGCGCTGCGGCGTTGCCCTTATGGGCAATGCTGTCATCGCGTCTGGCATGTTCCGGTCGCGTTCCACGCGGCGATATTCCCGCCCGCGTTATGCGGCCCGATCGGGGGATTGGCGCTCCGCGAGAGCAGGGAGCGAGCGACTCGTCGCTCGCGTTCCGGGCTCTGTTGATCCGGCGCTGCGATCGGGGAGGGACTCCGCCGAGGCGCTGACACGGATCGTGCCGCGGGTCGCTGCCGGCCCGATGAGCCGCCAACGGTTGATCTGGTCCCAGGGATGATTTCCGCGTGAGCGGTCATCCGTCGGCGGTACGCCCGTCGAGCAACCCGGGGAAGTTCTTTGAGACCTGGTCGCGGATAAATGCGTTGACCTGGGTCTCGGAATCGAACGAGCCGACCGCGCGGGCCAACCGTTCGCACTCTGGTACATCGACCGAACGGACGACCTTCTTGAGGTGGGGTATTCGGCTCGGTGTCGAAGAAATAGTACGCAGGCCCAGGCCGATCAGCAACATGGTGTAGGTGACATCGCCGCCGACCTCGCCGCAGAGGGAGACATCGATGCCGGCGCGTCGGCCGGCGCGGATGACATCCTTGATGAGGCGGAGGACGGCGGGGTGGGCCGGGGAATAGAGGTTGGCGACGCGCTCATTGGTGCGGTCCACCGCGAGGGTGTACTGGACGAGGTCGTTGGTTCCGATGGAGAAGAAGTCGGCCTCTTTGGCGAAGGCGTGGGCCATGACGGCGGCGGAGGGGACCTCGACCATCATGCCGACGGGGGCCTCGCGTGCGAAGGGTAGGCCGTCGGCATCGAGGTCTTCCTTGACATCGTCGAGGTGCATGCGCGCCTGACGGAGTTCGGAGATGTTGGCGATGAGGGGGAACATGACGCGGATGGGCCCGTGGGCGCCGGCGCGGAGGATCGCGCGGAGCTGCGTGCGGAACATCGCGACATTCTGGAGGCAGTAGCGGATGGATCGGCACCCGAGGAAGGGGTTGCGCTCGGGGACGAGGGCGCGCTCCTGGGTGTATTTGTCGGCGCCGAGGTCGAAGGTGCGGAATGTGACGGGGCGTCCGGCGCTGCGTTCGACGGCGGCTTTGTATTGCTCGTACTGCTCGTCTTCGGTGGGTTCGTGATCAGAGGTGAGCCAGAGGAACTCGGTGCGGAAGAGCCCGACGCCGTCGCCGCCGTTCTCGACGACGTTCTCGGCTTCTTCGCCGAACTCGATGTTGCCCATGAGTTTGAGTTCGGTGCCGTCGGTGGTTGTGGCGGGGAGGGGGCGTAGTTCGTCGAGTGAGCGTGCGAGTTCGTTGTTGTCGGCGATGCGTTGTTCGTAGCGGGCGATGGTGGCGTCGTCGGGGTCGAGGACGATGGCGCCGCGGTCGCCGTCGAGGATGATGGTCTGGCCGTCGTGGGCGTTCTCGACGAGTCTTTCGAGGCCGACGACGGCGGGGATGACCAGGGCGCGGGCGAAGATGGCGGTGTGGGATGTGGGGCCGCCGGAGTCGGTCGCGAACCCGAGGACGCCCTTGCCTCGGAACATGGCGGTCTGCGTGGGTGTGAGGTCCTTGGCGACGACGACGGCGCCCTCGGTGGAGCGCGCCGAGTCGCGCTCGTGTGAGCCGACGAGGTGACCGATGACGCGGTGGTTGAGGTCCCAGACATCATCGACCTTGGTCTGGAAGGCGGAGTCGGGCATGGAGGCGAACATCTCGGCGACGACGCGGAACTGCTCCTGCACGGCGTGCTCGGCGTTGACCTTTTCGTCTTCGATTCGTCGGCGGATGGGCTCGACGAGGGAGCGGTCGCGGAGCATGCCCTGGTGGAAGGCGAAGATGGCTGCGGCTTCCTTGCCGAGGTGTTGCTCTGCTTCGGTGCGCATCCTGGAGAGATCGGTGAGGGAGGCATCGAGGGCCTTATCGAAGCGGGCGCGTTCGGTCTCGATTTCGGCGGCGCTAATTGAACGGCGCTGGACGCGTTCGCGCGGGTCGTTGAGCACCAGGACGCGCCCGATGACCACGCCCGATGAGACCGGGATGCCTCGCAGTTCCCGCATGGAACTCCCACAAAGCGATGATGGAATAACACGGGTGTTCCCGCGTGAAGTTGTGCATCCTATGGCAAACGCGGCGTAGGCCGATGTGCGGCTCAAGCGGGCCTGCGGCGATGGCCGATGTCCGGATATGGGCGGTGACTTGTCTCGCCCGCATGATCGGTCGCGAGGGGCACGCGATTGACGGTTCTATCTTGACTTTGGGCTGGTTGGATGCTCCAATGGTTTCGTTGAGCCGGGGGGACCGGCGGGATGATCGCGGCGGGGAAAGCCGACGGCGTTCCGGATCGATGACGATCAAACTGATTGATTGACTGAATGCTTATGACCACGCTGACCGGCATCCTTGTATGGCCGGAGCGCGCGGAGGGTCGTGTCAGGCAGTTCGCCGACACGCTGATCGAGAGCGAGGATGACCCGATCGTCCCGCTGTCCTTCGGGGAGACCTACCCGTTGCGCACCGGACAGGAACTGACTGTTGAAGTTGTCAATCGCGCGCCGCGTCGTCGGCGCGGGCGGTCGGGCGGTCGTCGCCCGGCGCGGCCGGTGGTCGAGCAGATCATCGCGATCGACGGCTTGAACCCCGATGTCTACAAAGAGCGGAAGAAGTTCGAGGAGTTGTCCTCGATCGACCCGCAGCCGCGGCTGACGCTGGAGTACCCGGGGTGCCCGCCCTCGTGCCGGTTGATCGACCTGTTCTGCCCGATCGGGCGCGGGCAGCGTGGGCTGATCGTCTCGCCCCCCAAGGCGGGCAAGACGACGCTCCTGAAAGACATCGCGCTGTCGCTCGACAAGAACCACCCGGATCTGGAGGTCTTCGCGCTGCTCATCGACGAGCGGCCCGAGGAGGCGACGGATTTCAAGCGCTCTGTTCCCGCGCATGTGGTGGCGTCGACCAACGACCACGGCATCGAGCGGCACATCGAGATCGCGATGATGCTCATGCAGCGGACGCGGCGGATGGTGGAGGCGGGCAAGCACGTGGTGATTCTGCTCGACTCGCTGACGCGGCTGGGGCGTTCGTTCAACGCGTCGCGGAGGCACGCCAACTCGGGGCGGACGCTCTCGGGCGGCATCGACTCGGTGGCGCTTGCGGTGCCCAAGCAGATCTTCGGGAGCGCGCGCAACACCGAAGAGGCGGGGTCGCTGACGATCATCGCGTCGTGCCTTGTGGACACGGGCTCGCAGGGGGATCAGGTGATCTTCGAGGAGTTCAAGGGCACGGGGAACATGGAGCTGGTGCTGGACCGCAAGGTCGCGGAGCGGCGGCTGTTCCCGGCGATGAACCTGGCGGCGAGCGGCACGCGCAAGGAGCACCTGCTGATGAGCGAGCAGGAACTCAAGACGATCACGGCCCTGCGCCGGCGGTTGATGAACATGCCCGCGCCGCAGCAGATCGAGCAGTTGCTGGCGGCGCTGCAGCGGTTCCCGACGAACGCGGAGCTGGTTGGGGGTTGAGGCGTTCTTAGAATGTCAGCGTGGCTGACGCGGAGTGCGTGAATCCGAACCGAGTTTTCTCGACGCCCGATATCGAGATTGTCCGTGATCAGAACACGATCTCGGCGCGATCGTTGCTGAGCGCGGGCTGCTTCTACACAACCATCTTCACTGCGGCATGTGTCTTTGCGTTCGGGTTCGTGTCGTTCGGCATGACCATGCTGATTACATTGTTCCTGCAACCGTTTCAGTGGTCGGCGCTCGGCGTGATTCCATTTGCGGGGATGTGGATCGCGATCGGTTGCACATTCATATTGGCCACGATGGATTTTTTCTATCTGAGTCAACGCCCCGGGCGATACCGGCTGCGATTTGATCCGGGAGTCGGGTGGTACATCCGCAGACTCGTGTTATCACCCAAGTACCTCGGACGCGGTATCGAAGTTACTGTGGCCCGCCGGAAGGCGCGTTATGACGAATACATAAGCTGGATCGCGATACACGGGGCGAGGAAGAAACCGCATGCATTTGGACCAGCACTGAGACCCATGAACAAGCGAGAACGAACATCGCTCGAAAAATGGTTGAATCGCCAGATCATGGAGATCGAGCGGGAGTATTCGGACAATCTTGAGAGTGGGCTGCAATCATGAAAGCGCATGAGCGACTGTTCCGGCTCTTCCACCAATCGCTTCTCGCCAACGAAGGATTCAAGCGGGTCCGCCAGACATCTCTCGGTGAAGTCAAAGACTCGCTCGTCTATGTGCGGTTTGTTGTCATTCGGCGAGACCGGCTCACAACAAGTGACTTGGTGCCCGGTCCTACCGTGAAAACGATCGAACCCGCGTCGCTCGACAAGGGCGAGTTCGGTTTCTCGCTGGAGATCGGTGGGTGGCCCCGATGCCTTCTCACTGATGAAGAAGTATCGCGGATCTGCCGTGCGCCTATCGGGGACGGCCTGGCCGCCTGGCACGCGGACGCAGTTTGGTCCGCTGATGATGATCGGGGTGACTGCAGAAGCCGCATCTGGGTTGTCGGCGACTCAACCGACATCGATCTGATGCTTAACGAAGTTGCGACTGTCTTTCAGGAGCAGTTATGGCCGGCGGCCTTGGAGTACAGCGACTCCCGGAGTCTGATGAGGTTCTGGATGTCCCTCGTTCGCCGCACTCCCGATTCCGTTCGAATTATTTCGGGATATCACGGCGAGCCGCTCCTTGCCTGTCTGCTCAAACTCGCACAACACCACTCCGACCAGCGTGTGATCGATGAGCTGCGCCGCGCCGGTCCCGTCTACCTGAGAGATCGCGCGTCTCAAGAACGAGAATTTGTTGCTCACACGAAGAACATCGAATGGTCTTTGCGTGTGAAGGATCATGGCATTTGGCCGGACGAACCTGTGTAATGAAAAACCCACCGCCAGATGGCGGTGGGTTCGAGTAAATCGCTTGGTTGGACTCGTCGCGCGGTATTTAGCGCTTCGAGAACTGGAAGGAGCGGCGGGCGCCGGCCAGGCCGTACTTCTTGCGTTCGACCTCGCGGGGGTCGCGGGTGAGGAAGCCGTGATCGCGGAGGGCGGCTTCCATGTTGGGGTCGAAGGTTTTGAGGGCGCGGGCGATGCCCAGGCGGATGGCCTGTGCCTGGCCCATGGGGCCGCCGCCGTTGACGCGGACGACGATGTCGAACTTGCCCTTGGAGTTCGTCACGTCGAGGGGGGACATGACATCGGTGCGGTCGCGGACTTCGGTGAAGTACTCATCGACGGTCTTGGTGACCTTGCGCGACTTCTGGATCTTGATCTCGCCCTTGCCCGGCTTGAGGCGGACGCGCGCCACGGCGGTCTTGCGTCGGCCGGTGCCGCGGTACCACCCCTGCTTGTCGGGGCCGGCGGGCTTGACCATGGTCTGGCCTGCGGCGGCGGGTGCGGCCATTTTGGCTGTCAGTTCGCTCAGTGACTGCGGGGCTTTGGTTTCTTCGTTCATTGATTCGAACCCTTGGGGGGGGAGTGGCTTGCTTTGCTTCGCTTGATTGCTTCGTTGCGTGGATGTGGTTGATCAGATCTCGAGCGGCACGGGGCGCTGCGAGGTGTGGGGGTGCTCGGTGCCGGTGTAGACCTTGAGCTTCTTGATCATCTGGCGGCCCAGGATGCCCTTGGGGAGCATGCGGCGGACGGCTTCCTGCACGACGAACTCGGGCTTGGAGGCGAGCATGTCCTTGTAGGTTTCGACCTTCACGCCGCCGGGATAGCCGGAGAAGCGTGTGCGGATTTTCTGCTCGGCCTTCTTGCCGGTGAGGACGACCTTGTCGGCGTTGGTGACGATGACGAAGTCGCCGGTGTCGATGTGGGGCGTGTACTCGGGGCGGTGCTTGCCCATGAGGACGGTGGCGATCTCGGTGGCCATGCGCCCGAGGCGCTTGCCGTCGGCGTCGATGAGGTGCCAGTTCTTGTCGACCTCGCCGGCTTTGGCGAAGAATGTCTGTCGCATCTCGAACCTCTCGATCCCGCGGGTGTGCGGGTGGGGGGAAAGTGCACGAACGAACCAACTCGCCGCCTGTTGACGCTTGTGGCGTGAACCGCGGCTGACGAGGCCCATCAAAGTCCTCGTGCCCGCCGGAGAGTCAATCACCGGGGTGAATGTCGCGTGTCGCGGGCGTGAAACTCGGGATGTGTCCCCTGGGCCACCCACCGTGGCAGATCTGGGGAGGGCGGGAAATATACCCGGAGGGGTTGGGGGGATCAAACGGGGGTGCCGGGAGGGTCTCCATTGCCCGAACCCCGGCGAATCCGTCGATGATGGGGGTGCATGACTACGCCGCCTGAATCGCGACCGGAACAGGACGACTTCCCCTCCGCTCCTCCCACCCCCCCTATCGAGGGCGGGGACATATCGATGCCGCCGCAGGCACGGCGGGGGATCGTTCGACGGGCGTGGCGCGTTGGCGACTGGCGGGTGGGTCGGTCGGCGGCGGGTGAGGGGATCGCGTGGGCGATCATCATCGGGCTGGTGGCGTTCATCGCGGGGATGAACTTCATCCATGCGTACTTCCCGTCGTCGGATCGTCCGAGGTTGACGGCGGGGGAGGCGGACAATCTGCAGCTGCGGATGATCACGCGGTACTTCGTCGGGTCGAACGACATGTTCCGCGGCGCGCTGCCCGAGGATGCGCTTCTCGACAACTACAAGCCGTTCCTGGACGGGGACGCCTCGGAGTTCGACCGGATTCGCTCGATCATGGCGATCGGTGAGCTGATCGGCGCGGAGCGCGCGCTCGACGAGCTGGACCGGATGGAAATGGATGCTGCGGCTCGGGCGGAGGAGCAAGCGGCCGGATTGGCGGGCGAGGGCGACGCAACGGCTGGCGATGCGGGCGCGGAGGATGGGGCGGGAGAGGCGTATTCGCCTTATGACGATCCGGAGACGCCGGGGGACATCGCGCTGTTGCGGGCGGTGTACACCGGCGGCGGCGGGGGCGTGCTGACCGATGCGCAGCGGGATGAACTGATCAAGCGGCACGGTTGGTTCGGGAAACTGGCGGCGTCGTTCGGGCAGGAGAAGACCGAGCCGCTGCGCGCGGAGATCATGGGCAACGCGTACCGCACGGTGGCGGTGTTCTTCACGGCGATCGCGTTGGTGGGCTCGGCGATGCTGGCGGGCGTTGTGCTGTTTGTCGTGGCGATCATCCTGATCGGGAAGGGGAAGATTCGGTTCGCGCTGCGCGAAGATCTGGCGCGGGTGCGTGATCAGCGCGCGTGGCCCTATGTGGGTGTGATGGCGGGGTTCCTGGTGCTGTTCTTTGCGATCTCGCTGGGCGTGGGGTCGCTCCCGGCGTCGCTGGGCGAGTCGTTGATGCCGTTTGCGATCTGGTTGGCATTGGGTGCGGCGTTGTTCCCGATGATGGTCGGCGTGCCGTTCGGCGATCTGCGGCGGACGCTCGGATGGCATTCGGGCAAGGGCATTCTGCGCGAGATGGGCGCGGGGGTGGTGGGGTACATCACGCTGTTGCCGGTGGCGGGTGTGGGCGTGTTGATCGTGCTGGTGCTGACGGTGATCGGCGGGTTGTACGGCTTGGAGCCGCAGGGTCATCCGGCGGCGGACAAGATCAGCGCCGACCCGGGCGTTGCGATTCCGCTGTACATCCTGGCGTGCATCTGGGCACCGGTTGTTGAGGAGACGATGTTCCGTGGCGGGTTTTACAGGTATCTGCGCGGGACGCATTGGTTGGCGTACCCGATCGTGGCGGGTTTGGTGCAGGGGTTCTTCTTCGCGGTGATTCACCCGCAGGGGATTCTGGCTGTGCCCGCGCTGATGGCGCTGGGCTTCAACTTCGCGATGATCCGCGAGTGGCGGGGGTCGCTCATCGGTTCGATGACAGCGCACGCGCTGAACAACGGGTTCGTGTTCACGATGTTGTTGTTTGCAATTGGGTGAGGATATTCACCACAAGAGAACACAGAGGGCACAGAGAAGAGGCGACTTGTGACGAGCGCTGCAGAAGAACTCACACCGATTCCGTACCGACGCATTCTGCTGATAGTCGTTGCGCTATTCCTTATGCTCGTCCTAATCGCGGGTGTACAGGAGTACGATGTACAGTCACGCGCTCGCGCCAAAGAGAGACTTGTGCGATCGCTGATCTCTGTTGGGATGTCGGATTCCGAAGCGGTGGCAGCGCTCGCCAAGGTGAAGATCGACGCTTTCTGCAATGGAAGTGAGTCCGATGTGGACTCTCATTGCTCGCAGCGTCTGATCTCCTTGCGTAAGAATGACGGGCTGATGCATTTACCCAGGACGATCGAATATGTCCTGACCGACAGTGATAAGTGGACGAACTTCGGCGCGAAGTACTGGATTATTATCGAGATCAACGACGACGGCGTCATCACAGAGATTGAGTAGTGACAGAGAATATGAAGCCCTCCCCTACCCTTCCCAAAGGGAGGGGAGGCAGTTTTCTCGCACACTTCAATGTGTCTGCTCTGTGATCTCTGTGTCTCTGTGGTGAATGGTTCACACGCCGTAGACGCCGCGGACCTTGGCGCTGAGGTGGCGCATGAGTGCGGCGGAGTCGAGCGTTGAGCCGGTGATCATCTTGCAGAGTTCCTCGGCGCCGTAGCGGCGGCCGTGGATGTGGATCTTCTCGCGGAGCCACTTGAGAATCGGCGCGAAGTCGCCCTTGCGCATGAGGTCGTCGCGGCCCGGGATGTCCTTGGCCATGGCCTCCCAGAACTGCGAGGCGTAGATGTTGCCGAAGGTGTAGGTGGCGAAGTAGCCGACAGCGCCCATGGACCAGTGGATGTCCTGGAGGCAGCCGGTTTTGTCGTCGGGCACGGTGAGGCCGAGGTCGGCCTTGATGCGCTTGTTCCACTCGCCGGGCAGGTCCTTGGGTTTGAGATCGCCCCGGATCATGGCGCGCTCGAAATCGAAGCGCAGCATGATGTGGAGGTTGTAGGTGACTTCGTCGGACTCGACGCGGATGAAGGAGGGCTCGACGAGATTGCACGCCTTGTAGACATCGGAGGCGTAGTACTTCGAGATTCCGCCGCCGAGCATCTTGTGGGCGTGGGGCGTGGCCCACTCCCAGAATGGGAGCGAGCGGCCGACGAGGTTCTCCCACATGCGCGACTGGCTCTCGTGGACACCCAGCGAGATGTACTGGCCGAGCGGCGTGCCGAAGAAGTCGTGGTTGAGGCCTTGTTCGTACATGCCGTGGCCGGCTTCGTGCATGCCGGAGGAGATGGAGTCGGCCCAGCCATTGGCGCGGTAGCGATTCGTGAGGCGGACATCACCGGGGCCGACATCCTCGCAGAAGGGGTGGGTGGAGTCGTCGATGCGGCCGGAGTCGAAGTCGAAGCCGATGGCCTTGACGACGAAGGCGACGAAGTCTTTTTGCTTCTCGATCGGGAACTCGGCGACGGCGGCGGCGCGCGACGGCTTGTTCGGCGCGGAGCGGACCTTGTCGAGGAGTTCGACGGTGAATGCGCGGAGCGGCTTGAAGACCTCGGCGGTGCGGGCGGAGGTCATGCCGGGCTCGTATTCGTCCATGAGCGCGTCGTAGAGTTCGCCGCCAACTGGTTTGCCGAAACACTCCGCTTTCTTGCGCGCCAGTTCGATGGTCTTTTCGAGGTGCGGGAGGAACTTGGAGAAGTCGGACTTGGCGCGGGCGTCGCGCCACGCGTGGAGCCCCTGCGAGGAGCACTTGGTGATCTCCTCGACGAGGGATTTGGGGAGTTTGGTTTTCTTGTCGTACTCGCGGCGGAACTCGCGCACGCCGGCGGCGGCGAGCGGGTCGCTCATCACCTGCTTGTCGGACTCGCACGCGGCGATGAGGTCGCCGACTTTGGCGGAGGTGAGGCGTTCGTGGACCATGCCTGCGAGCATCTCGAGCTGCTCGGCGCGGATGCCCGCGCCGTTGGTGGGCATCATGGTTTCCTGGTCCCACGAGAGGACGCGCTGAGCGGCGCCGAGGACCGCGCCGGGGCGGGCTTCGCGGGTGAGTTGTTCGTACTTGGCGGGGAGTGCGGGCATGGATGATTCCTCACGAAACGCCGCGGGCTATGGGCCCGCGGCGATGAACACAATCAAGATACCCCCCCTGCTGCGGCGCGGGTCAGTCGATCGCGTGCTGGAGCGCGAGGAGCGAGTAGGCGGTGATGAGGACGGGGTTGTCCTCCATCCAGCGGGAGTCGACGGACTTGAAGGAGCCGTCGTCGTTCTGGAGTGTTGCGAGCCGGTCGATGAGGTCGTTGGCCCAGTCGTGTTCGACGGGTGATGTCTTGGCGTCTTGCGAGTAGACGGGGATGGTGGTCATGCCCCATGCGTCGAGGGCGCGCGAGAAGGTGACGAAGTAGTAGTAGAGGCCATCGGTGCCGACGCCGGGGTTTTCTTCGAGCGTGTAGTTCTCGCCGATCCAGTGGTAGGCGGCCTGGACGCGGGGATCGTCGCGGTCGAGGTTGGCGTAGATGTAGGACTTGAATCCGGCGTAGGTGATGGAGCCGTAGGCGCGGAGGCGGGAGATCTTCGTGCCGTCGTCGAGCGTTTCTTCGATCATGCCGGCTTTGGACTCGCCCTGGCCGATCGTGTCGGTGTTCTCTGCGGTGGCGTAGATGAAGCCGCCCTGATTGGTGCCGTCGGCGTAGCTCATGTCATTGAACTCGTCGACCATTTGCGTGCGCTGGAGGAAGACGACGGCGCGCTGGAATGCCTGGTCATCGCAATCGACGCCGGCGTCGTGGAGCGCCTGGAGCATGAGGTTGAGGTTGGAGTTGTCGGGGCGGCCGTGATCGCCGTAGCCCACGCCGCCGTAGAAGGGGTGGGACTGATCGACCTTGCCGGTCTCGCCTTTCATCTCGTTGGAGTCTTCGCTCCACTGGAGTCTGCGGAGGAAGGGGATGGCTTTCTCGATGGCGTCGCCCGCTCTGCCGGTGTTGACGCGCGAGAGGGCGCTGACGGAGAGGGCGGTGTTGTAGTTGGCGAGGATCTGGTCGTAGATGCCGCCGTCGGGCTGCTGGAACGAGAGGATGAAATCGACTCCTCGTTCGACGGTGGGGTCGTTGGGATCGATGTCGGGCTCCATGAGCAGGCCGTTGAGGACGAGCGCGGAGATGGCGGGAATTTTGGGGCCCTGCGGCGCGACGGCCCACCCGCCAGTTGCGGGGTCCTGCTGGGCGCGGAGGTAGTCGATGGACTTCTCGATCATCTGCCGGGCCTGGCGGTAGTGGGCCTCGTCGATGGCGAGTGATGGTGTGACGCACGCGAATGCCGCGAGCGATGCGCTGATCCAGTTGATGGCACGGTTTGTCATATCGATTCTCCCGGTTGGGCACCCCTTTAGACGCTGCACCATTCTTACCGGTTTGCCTGCTCGGCGTTGAGGATGACTCCGACGCCCACGACGGCGGCGGTTTCGATGCGCATGGCGTACGGGCCGAGGGACACGACGGCGGCCCCGGCCTGTTTCGCGGCGGCGAGTTCGGCTTCGTGCCACCCGCCCTCGGGGCCGACGAGGAGTATTACACGCTGCGCCCCGGTGGGCACATATTGCCCGCCGGTCGCGTCGGCGATGACGAGGCGGGTGTCGGCTTCGGATACGAGCGCATCGGCGAAATCTTGTTTGTCGTCGATGCGCATGACATGGGCGCGGCCGCACTGCTTGAGTGACTCGACGGCGATGCGCTCGGCGCGGTCGCGTTTGCCCTCGCCCGGATCGACAACGCCGTGCCTGGTGTTGATCGCGCGCCACGATGCGGCGCCGGCCTGGCTCAGCATGTCGAGCATCTTCTCGAGGCGCGGGCCTTTGGGCGTGGCGCTTGCGACGTCGATGGCGGGCGCGATCGGCGCGAGGCGCCGGATGGACTCGATGCGCGCGACCAGGCGGTTCTTGCGGACCTCGGTGAGGGTGGCGTGGGCGATGGCGCCGGCGCCGTCGAAGAGGTCGATAGGGTCGCCCACGCGGGCGCGTTTGACCTTTGCGGCATGCTCGGCCTCGGGGCCCGCGATCTCGGTGAGGGGTTCCGATATCCCGTTTGGCCCGGCGTAGACGGCGTGGTGACGCATCTGAAAGTGGTTCCGATCGGTGGTTCTGGTGTCGTTTCCGGGCCTTGACCCTTGAGTCGGAGGCGGTCGGGGTCGATCATTTCACGGTACCGGATTCACCCATGGCCCAACCAGACACCCCATCCGCGAAGGGGCATATGCCCGACGACGATCTGGACAAGCAGATCGAGGACATGCTCGAGACGATCGAGGCGGGTTCTGATGCGCTCTTTGATGCGGTGAACGAGGCGAGCGCGGAGTCGTCCGACGCGGCGTTCGGTGAGATTACGGACTCGATCGTGGACGATGAGAGCGCTTTGGGCGTCGATGCGCCGGTAGCGCAGTCGCCCGATTCGGATGATTCGTGGCTTTCGGCGACAGGACCGGAGCCGGTTAGCGGCGCGTCCGAGATCGACAACGCTGTGGGCGATGCGCTGGCGGAGGCGGACGCGGCGCTCGACGAGGTGGTGGAGGACGATGGCGCTTCGGCGTCGGGCGCTGAACTCGATGCGGCGATCGCGGAAGCGGTGGCGGACGCCGAGGGCGCGGTCGATCGGAACGCATTTGATCCCCCCACGCGCGATGCCGCGCCGATCGACGCGGAGGATGACGAGGTTGCGGCGGCGATCGAGAAGGATGTCGCGCGCGAGTTGGCATCGCAGACGGGCGAACTCGAAGCGATCGAAGACTTGTCGGAGTCGGTCGCGGTGGAGGTCGCAACGGAGTCTGAGGCCGATGCGTCGGCTGATGAGCCGGAGGCGCCCCATGCTGAGCCCGCATCGCGGGCCGATGCCGGCGCGAAGTCTTCCAAGCCGGTGGATGGGGGCGTGCCCGTGGCCGAGCCGAGTGGCGAGCCCGCGAAGTCGGATGCGCCCGTGGACGTGAAGACTCGGCCCGGCGCTCGGCTGATTCCTGCGGCCCGATCGGTGTGGGCGAAGGTGAGTCCGATCTCGGTGAAGGTGGGCGCGGCGGCCGCGCATGGCGTGAGCCGCCCGCTGGTGATGCTCTCGCCCGCGACGCGTGATTACGTGGGGTACGCGGCGGCGGTGACGGCGTTTATGGGTGTGTGCGTGTGGGTGTTCTCGCTGATCTGATCGGCCCGGTACACTTGGCGCATGAGCGCGCCTGTCATGACGCTAGCGGTCTTCAACGAACGCGCCCGGTGGTCGTTGCCCGAGGGGTTGGTCGATCGTCTGCGTGATGCGGCGGGAGATCGGGCGCAGATTCGGGCGGCGACGACGCGGGCGCAGCTGCTCGAACAGTTGCCCGGTACTGACTATCTCGTCGGCTTCCCGCTGACGGACGAGCAGTTTGCGCAGCAGGGCGGCGAGCTCAAGTGGATTCAGCTCACGGGTTCGGGCGGCGATCTGACGCCGACGCTCATCGGTGCGATGGACCGCGGCGTGCGTATCACTTCAGCGGCATCGATTCGCGCGCCGCAGGTTGCCGAGCACGCCATGGCGCTGCTTCTGACGCTCTTCCGTCGGCTGGACCTCACGATGCGCGCGCAGACGGAGCATCGGTGGGCTTCGACGGATGTCGCGCCGCAGATCCGCAACCTCTCGGGCGCGACTGTGGGGCTGATCGCTGTGGGATGCATCGGGCAGGAGATCGCCCAGCGGCTCAAGGCGTTTGGCGTGACGGTGGTCGCGACGCGGCGGGACCCTTCGAACCCGTACATGTATGTGGACCAGGTGGTCCCGACGGAGCGGATCAACGACCTGATGGAGATGTGCGACGCGATCATCGTCGCGACGCCACGCATCCCCGCGACGGACGACCTGATCGGTGCGCGTCAGTTCAAGGTGATGCGTCCGGGCATGGTGCTGATCGATGTGGGCCGCGGCGGGGTGGTGAACCAGAACGCGATGCTCGATGCGCTGCGTCGGGGTCGATTGGCGGCGGCGGGTCTGGATGTGTTCGCGACCGAGCCGCTCCCGCCGGCGTCGCCGCTTTGGACGATGCCGAATGTGATCGTGACGCCTCACATCAGCGCCGCGAGCCCGCATTACTGGGAGCACGCGGTGGAGGTGATCGCGACGAACCTCAACCGGATGCTCTCGGGCGAGCCGATGATCGACGAGATCACGCATGAATGGCTCGATCAGCTGAAGCCGCGGAAGAGCGAAGCCGCCTCGCGATGAGCACGGGAGCCCCACCGCGCGGGCGTGTGGCGCGGCGCGCCCTGTGGGCGGCCGTCCTGTTCTGGGTTGGGATTTGCATCGCGCGGTCGTCGCCAGGGCTGGCGGTGGGGCCCGCGATGTTTTTGGGTTCGGGGGCGCTGGCGATGCTGGCGATTGTCGCTGGGCGGGGTGCCCGTGGTGCCGCGCTCCTGTCGATTGCGTGTGTGGGGATGGGTTTGGCGGTGTACGGCGGTCGGGCGCACACGGTGCGGGGCGACTCAATTCTGCACTTCCTGCCCGATGCGCCGGCCCTTATGGAGGTCGAGGGCGTGGTGGCATCAACACCGATGATGACGCGCTCGCAGCGCGGATCGCTCGCTTCCTTTGCGCGCTACGACCCGATCGCGACACGGTTCACGCTCCGGTGCACGCGGATGATGCCGGCCGACGGCGGCTGGCGGCGTGTGACGGGCCGGCTGCTCGTGAAAGTCAGCGGTGAAGCGGATGGACTGAATACAGGGGACCGCGTGACACTGAAGGGGTTGGCGTCGCGGTTTCGATCGCCGGGCAACCCGGGCGGGTTCGACGCGCCGGCGTTCTACGCGCAGCAGGATGTGCGGGGGCGGATGTCGCTGGCGTCGCCCGGGCTGATTGAGATCGTGGATGCATCGCGGCCGGGGATCGTTGAGGGAGTGCGCGCCGAGGCGCTGGCGTTTCTGGATGAGGACAACGCGGATCGGAGTGAGACACGGGCGCTGCTGGCTGCGCTGTTGCTCGGGCAGCGTGACGACGACATCGGGCAGACGGGCCCGGCGTTCCGCCGGTTGGGGATCGCGCACATTCTGGCGATCTCGGGGCTGCACCTGGGGTTGGTGGCGGGCGCGATGGTGCTGCTGCTGCGGCTGATCGGCGATCATCCGCGGCTGGAGTCGCTGGTGGTGCTGGTGACGCTGATTGCGGCGCTGGTACTGATCCCGGCGCGCGCGCCGATCTTGCGGGCCGCCTTGATGCTGGGTGCGTTCTTCGGCGCGGAGTGCGCCGGGAGGCGGTACGACCGGTTGAACTCGCTCGCGCTGGTCGCGATTGCTGTGCTCTTGTGGAGGCCGAGTGAGTTGTTCTCGGCGGGGTTCCAGTTGAGTTTCGGTGCGGTGGCGGCGCTGCTGGTCATCACGCCGATCCTGCGGGAGCGTTTGTTCGGCGAACGGGACCTGCACGCGGAGGACCATCTCGGGCGTTGGGTGCTTTCGGGCGCGAAGACGACCTTTGCGGCATCGCTGTGCGCGTGGGGCGTGACGACGCCGTTGGCCGCGTACCACTTCGGTGTGTTCACGCCGTTCGGCGCGCCGGCGACGGTACTGCTGTCGATTCCGGTGGCACTGACGCTTGTGGCGGGGTATGCGTCGATGATTGTGTCGGCGGCCGTGCCGGCGCTGGAAGCGACACTTCACGATGTTGTGTTTGCGATGGGCGGCGGGTTGCGTGCGATGGTGCTGGCGCTGGATGCGCGGGCGTGGGCCGTGGTGTCGCTCCCGCGGTTGTCGATTCCGTGGGCGGTCGCGGCGACGGGCGCGGTGGTTTGGTGGATGGTGCGCGGGTCGTGGCGTGACGGGAAGACGATCGCGCTGACGGCGATTGTGGCGGTGTGGACCGGGTGGCGGATTCTCGGCGTGTCGCTCCCGGGTGATGTGGTGTTCCGGGTTGATGCGCTGGATGTGGGGGATGGGTCGTGTTATCTGTTGCGGTCGGGCGATGAGGCGGTGATGTTTGATTGCGGCTCGACCTGGTTCGGGATGGGTGAGAGTTCGATTCCTCAGGCGGTGCGGGCGCTGGGGAGCGCTCCGGTGCGGACGGTGATCGTGTCGCACGCGGACACGGATCATTACTCGGCGCTGCTTGATGCTGCGGGCCCGATGGGTGTGCGGCGGATCGTCACGACGCAACAGTTCTTGGACGAAGCGGCGGGGGAGGCGGGCGGCGCGAGCGCGTATCTGCTGCGCGAACTGGCGGCGCGGGGAATCGAGGTGCGGACGGTGGCGCGCGGCGACACGATCGCGGTGGGTGATGTGGCGATGGAGGTGTTGTGGCCGCCAGCGGATGCGGCGTTCGCGAAGGACAATGATGCGTCGATCGTGTTGTTGGTGCGGGTGCCGACGGTTTCTGGTGAGCGGACCGTGTTGCTGACGGGCGACATCGAGCGCGAGGCGATGGACGGTGTTATGCCCGCGCTGCGCGGCGAGCGGATTGATGCGATGGAGGCGCCGCACCACGGGAGCGCGCGGGACTTCGCGGCGGAGTTCGTGATGGCGCTGGACCCGGGGGTGGTGGTTCAGTCGACGGGGTTCACGCGGGTGGACGACCCGCGATGGGCGGAGGTGCGCGAGGGGCGGGCGTGGTTTGCCACGGCGCGGGACGGGGCGGTGACGATTCGGGTCATGCGTAGGGGTGAGGTTGTCGGCGGGGCGTTCCGGAGCGGCGGGGATCGGGGATTACCGGACTAACGCCGAACAATCGCGGTTCGGCTTGGCCGGGCGCGATTCTCCCCCTAGATTTACACGCACGGGTGCGGGTGGCGTTGGCGTGGCCGGCGCACCCGGCCGACCAAGAAACAGACAATGAACGCAGAACCCAGAAGTGTGACGCAACGCGGCGAGGACGAACCCTCGTCGACCGACGATCCGGGGCCTAGTCGGTCCGGCGGCGCTGATGCGCGGGCCGGAACCGAAGAGGCGGCGGTCATTCTCGATCCGAACCGGTTGCTGACCGAAGGCGGCGTGTCGTGGCTCGGTGCGATGTCGCGCGCGGCGGTGGCGCATCTCGGGCTGACGGGCGAGGTGCGCGTTCGCCTGGTGGACGACGAGGAGATGAGCCGGGCGCACCGGGCGTATTGCGGCGTGCCGGGCACGACGGATGTGATCACCTTCAGTCTCTCTGAGGACGAGTCGGTGCTGGACGCCGACCTGTTCGTGTGCGTCGATGAGGCGCGGCGGCAGGCGGATCAGCGCGGGATTCGGGTTGAGCGGGAACTGCTGTTGTATGTGATTCACGGCGTGGTGCACTGCATGGGGCACGACGACCACGACGAGCGGGACGCGGCGCGGATGCACGAGATCGAGGATGAGGTGCTGACCGCGCTGGGCGTGGGCGCGACGTACGCGACACAGACCGGTGCGGCGGAATCGCCCACGATCGGGCGGACCTCATCGACACTCGCGCCGGGGGGCGTGACGGAGAATCGAGCGTAGATGTTGATCGACGTCGTGATCGCGGTTGTGGTGGCTGTGTTCGGGCTATTCGTCTCGTCGCTGCACTATGCGTTGGGCGATTTCTCGTGGCGGAAGCTCGAGGAGTTGTGCGAGAAGAACGGGGGGACTGGGGCGATCGACCCGATCGTGAACGACTCGGAGTCGTACGCGCTGTCGATGGGCGCGCTGCGGTCGCTCTTTGTGGTGATTCTGGTGTGCGCGGTGTGCTACGGCGCGCTGGAGTCGCTTGTCTTGCTCAAAGACGAGGGCGCGGCGATCCACCCGGTGGGTGCGTTCGCGATCGGCGGCGCGGTGTCGCTCGTGCTGATCGTGCTGCTGTTCGTAATCCTGCCGATCTCGATCGCGGAGCACGCGGGTGAGCGGCTGATTCACGCGTCGCCCGGCTTCATCAAGTTCGTGCACGGGATCATGACGCCGCTCCGCGCGCTGGCTTTTCTTGACAAGGCGATCGAGCGGTTGGCGGGGCGGGCGCATGTGACGGAGAAGGAAGAGGCCGAGGACGAGCTTCTTTCCGTTGCGGCGGAGGCGGAGCGCGAGGGCACGCTGCAGGATTACGAGAAGCAGATGATCGAGTCGATTGTGCGGCTGTCGAGCAAGACGGTCGAGGAGATGATGACGCCCCGCACGGAGATCGAGGGCTTCGAGCTGACGGACGATCTGGCGTTCATCCGCGACTTCATCGAGAAGGCGGGGCATTCGCGGATTCCGGTGTACGAGGGCGACTACGACCACATCGCGGGGATTCTGTACGCGAAGGACCTGCTGAAGTACCTGGGCGTGCCGAACAAGCCGTTCCACCTGAAGCCGATTCTGCGCGAGGCGCTGTTCGTGCCCGAGAGCAAGTCGGCGCACGAGCTGCTTGTGGACCTGCAGCAGCGGAAGGTGCACATGGCGATCGTCCTCGATGAGTACGGCGGCACGACGGGGCTCATCACCTTCGAGGACATCCTCGAAGAGATTGTCGGCGAGATCTACGACGAGTACGAGCCCGAGGATGAGTCGGAGCCGGATATCCATGTCGATGTGGCGACGCGGAGCGCGAAGATGCACGCGCGGGCCACGATCGAGGACGCGAACGAGGCGCTGGAGGCGATCGGCATCGAGCTGCCCGAGAGCGAGGATTACGACACGGTGGGCGGGTACGTGCTGGCGGAACTGGGGCGCATCCCCCAGCCCGGCGAGACGGTGGCGCACAACGGGTTTGTGATGACGGTGCTGGAGGCGGAGTCGACGCGCGTGAGTCTGCTGCGGATCGAGGCGGTCGAGCCGGCGGCGGAGAGCGCCGAGGCGGCGGCTCTTGAGGCGAACGGCAACGGTCGCGAGGGTGGGAAGTAGGGGCTCACGGGTGGCCGCGGAGTGCGGGCGTGAAGCGTGAACGCAAAGCAACCTGGCGACGGTGGTTCATGCGCATCGCGGTATGCCTGCTCATCGGTGTTGCAGTGAATGTTGGTGTGGCTTGGTGCGCGGCGATCCTGAGCCCGATGCACCTTTCGCACTGGAACCAGGTTCAGGGCGAGGGTGCGCCGCGACCGAATTGGGCGGAGGGAGCGGAGTCTTCACCCTGGAAGGGGTGGCATGTACTCCGCGTCGGTCCCGGCGTGCGCCGATGGGCGGGGCGTTGGGGTGACCTGACGGAACGCGCGGCCAAGATCGGGAGCCGAGCATTTGACCGCGCCGCTTGGCCGACAACGCAGTACCTCAGTGAAGAGAATGGCACCGTGCTGACAACTGTTTCCGGTTGGCCCGCGCTGGCTATGAAACATGAGCGGTGGGCGGTCGAGTCGGAGATTGACGGGAATCACATTATTGAAGTCGGCGTCGTTCGATCTGGACTGGCGGTCGGGAAACGCGCGGTTCCACTGAATCCGATCTGGACCGGATTCGTGATCAACTCACTCTTCTACGCTGCTCTCGCTTTCATCCCGTTCATCGGTGAGAGTTCCGCCCGTTTACGATCTGTAATCGTCGAGGCGGCTGCTCTGGTTCGATCGAATCGGCGCGCGCTTCGCCGCTGGTTGGTCCGTGTGCCATTCGTCATCGGGCTCGCGATGATCCTCAATGTCCTTGTGGCGTGGGGGTGCGCGGCGTGGTCGCCGATCAAAGTGGTCACGGATCCGACCGGGGCATGGCAGGAAGATGTGGATCGACCGTATTGGGCACGGGGGCGCGGATGGAATCGCTCGATGGGGTCTGCGGAGCGTGGCTTCGGCGTGCTGTCGTGGTTTGGGAGTTGGGGTGACGATGACTGGATGGCGGCGGGCGCGCCGGGCAAGGGCGAACGGCCCACGGCAGAGACTGACTCGCGCGGTGAGGGCTATGTCGCCACAGTCGCATCTGGTTTCCCGATGTATGCGATGCGTTGTGAAGAGTGGAGCATTGCTGCTAACAGCCGTAGCTACAGGCCAGTGAAGGTCTCCCTCCTGAAGTCGGGCATCGACATCGGCCCGAGGTACCAGAGCATGCTAGATCGCCGATCCATTCCGTTAGCACCGATCTGGCGCGGCTTTCTCATCAACACCCTGATTTATTCCGGGGTCATGCTCATTGTTCCGCTGATGCGCATCCCTCGATCTGTACGAGGTGCGATTCGGGCGCATCGTGGTCAGTGTCCCAAGTGCAACTACGACCTTCGCGGCCTGCCGGATGGCGCGCCGTGCCCGGAGTGTGGTCGTGCAACATGAGCGAAGGACAATCCGGCGTCGGCTCCCGCGCGTGGTCCTGCTGTTCGTGGTCGCGTTCGTTGTGAATGTGTGGGTGGCGTGGGGGCTGGCGGTGTGGCGTCCGCTGGCCGGGTATTCGAAAGATTGGACCAGCAACAGTGTTCTGTTCCCGATCTCTCCATTCAACAAGCCCGCGTTCGATGTCAACTATGGCGCGGGCGTGGTCGATGGATCGCCCTGGTCGGTTCGATTCGTCCACCCGGTCGGCATCGAGACCGACATCGACAGCGACTACAACTATTACCAACTCGTGTACTCCGGCGGGGCATTCGGATTCCCCTTTCGGGCGCTCCGTTGGGGGGAGTTTGATCCGCAGAACAACTACCGATCCATCCGGGGCAACGTCCCGAGGAGCAACTGGCTGGAGCGTGGGATCGCTCTGCCGGATGGAGACGAGGGTCGATACGGAATCGGGACGAACAGACTGCCGCTGGTTCCGATTCCATTGGGATTTGTGCTTAATACCTTCATCTACGCGATGTCGATTGCTCTCGCGCTCGGACTCATCACACACATGCGTCGTCTGCGGCGGTTCGAGCGCGGCCTGTGCCCGGACTGCGGGTACGACGCGCAGGGGCTGAGCGCCTGCCCGGAGTGCGGGCGGGCGGCGCCGACGACGACTCGTTAGAGCGGCGGCCACAAGCCGCCTTCGGCTACTCTTTGCGTGATGACGCTTCGCATTCACAACACGCTGACGGGCAGGGTGGAGGTCTTCAGGCCGATCGAGGCGGGGAGGGTGTCGTTCTACACCTGCGGCCCGACGGTGTACGACTATGCGCACATCGGGAACTTCCGGTCGTTCCTGGCTGCGGATGTGCTGCGGCGGTGGCTCGAGTCGCCCTTGTGCGGGCGGGTTGATCCATCGGGCGAGCCGGCGGGCGATCGCGGGGAGGGCGGGTACAAGGTGACGCAGGTGATGAACATCACCGATGTCGGGCACATGGTGGACGACAGCGGCGCCGACGGCGGGGGCGACGACAAGATGGAGGCGGCGCGGAAGCGGCTCCTTGAGGGCAAGAAGTCGGGCAAGCTTCCGCAGGGTGTTGGCAACGAGTTCGACCCGGATGACCCGAGCGCGATCGCGGACTATTACGCCGCGGCGTTTGTCGAGGATGCGCGGGCGCTGGGGCTGCGCGTGGTGCGGGACGCGGAGGATGACCCGTCGCTCATGCCGAGGCCCACGCGCGAGATCCGCGGGATGCTCGAGATGATTCTCTCGCTCATCGATGGCGGGCACGCGTATGTGGGCAGCGACGGCGTGGTGTACTTCGATACGCAGTCGTACCCTGACTACGGGAAGCTGTCGGGCAACACGCTCGACAAGATTCGCTCGGGCGCGGGGGGGCGGGTGGACGAGGCGACGCAGGGGATCAAGAAGCACCCGGCGGACTTCATGCTGTGGAAGCCGGACCCGCGGCACCTGATGCGCTGGGACCCGGCGCTGGTGCTCGCGGACGATGCGGGCCTCGCGGCGAAGGCGAAGCGGTTGGGATTGCGCGAGGGGTATCCCGGGTGGCACATCGAGTGCTCGGTGATGGCTGCGGCGCGGCTTGGAACGGAGATCGACCTGCACTCGGGTGGCGAGGACAACATCTTCCCGCATCACGAGTGCGAGATCGCGCAATCGCGGTGCGCGTTCGGGACGGAGTTCTTTGCGCACTATTGGTTCCACGCGCGGTTCCTCTTCGTCGAGGGGGCGAAGATGAGCAAGAGCAAGGGGAACTTCTTCACGGTGCGGGATCTGATGGGCAAGGGCTTTGCGCCGGACGCGATTCGGCTGGAACTCATCAAGACGCATTACCGCTCGAACGCGAACTTCACGGAGCAGGGGCTGCGTGACTCGGCGCGGATGATCGCGCGGTGGCGGGAGTTTGTGAAGAAGGCGGAGGGGGGCGTCGATGGGGGCGATGGGGGCGTGCGTGATGCCGCGACGAATGCGTTCGCGAGCGCCATGAACGACGACCTGAACATCGCGGGCGCGATCGGCGTGGTGAACACATGGATCAACAGCACGCTGGCTCCCACGCGCGGGGATGCGCGGGTGATGGCGTGGTTCGATGGCGTGTTCGGTGTGCTGAACCGGGAGAGCGTCGTTGGCTCGCGCGGGAGCGATGCGGGGGGTGATGCCGAGATCGATGCGCTGGTGAGGGCGCGGGACGAGGCGCGGAAGGCGAAGAACTGGGCGGAGTCGGACCGGATTCGCGACGAACTGGCGGCGCGGGGGATCGAGATCAAAGATGCGCCTGGCGGGGCGACCTGGGAGCGGAAGGCGTCGCTCTAGGGCTGCGCCATTGACAGGCGCGTTAGATTGGTGATCGGGGTGTGGGCAGATCGTGGGAGGCCCGGCATGAGTACCTTTGCGCGGCTTGTGGTGTGTGTTGTTCTGGCGCTTTTCGTGTGCGCCGAGGCGTTGGCGGGGAAGGTGACGGTGACGCTTCGCGACGGGCGGGTGTTCACGGGGTTTGTGCACGAGGAGACGGAGTTCAAGATTGTTCTTGATGTGCCGTTTTCGGGGATCACGAGCCGCATGACCTTCGCGATGCGCGATGTCGACACGATCACGCGCGAGGAGGACAAGGAAGCGGGCTCGCCGGTTGACGGGGGCGATGGTGCGGACGAGTCGGGCGATGCGCCGACCGACGATGCGAACACGGACGCGCAGCGGGCGGGCGGGTATGTGGTGATCCCGGCGCACGGGGGTGTGGGCGTGGAGCTGACGGCGGATTACTTTGACGATGTGCTGAATCGCGCGGTGCGCTGCGGCGCGGAGGTTGCGATCATCCATGTGGACTCGCCGGGCGGGCTGGTGGCGGAGCTGGACGCCATCCGGGACGTGCTCGATCGGTACGAGGACAAGATCACCATCGCGTTCTATGTAGACAACGAGGCGTTCAGCGCCGCGGCGCTGCTGTGTATGAGCGGGAAGCATCTGTACATCGGCAAGCGCGCGAGCATCGGGGCGGCGGTGGCCTTCTCGGGATCTGTGGGCAACTACAAGGTCGACGCGAAGTTCAACAGCGCGTTCGCGGCCAAGTGGCGCGGGCGGGCGGAGGAGGTCGGGCGTCCGGGGCTGCTGATCGACGCGATGATCCTGCCCGAGACGGAGGTGTACGCGGAGAAGTCCACCGAGCCGTGGACGCTCTCCCCCGACAAGCCCTCGAAGGGCGACGGGGCGGAATGGCAGACCCTCGACAACAAGCGGGAGATTCTCTCGCTCACGCACCTGACGGCGACGGGCACGGGCGCGGTGAACGGGAGCGCGGACTCGGCGCATGATGTCGCGGCGCTGATCGGCGTGGAACGGAACCAGGCGGCGTCGTTCGACGGGGAGCGGTACGCGGCGTCGTACTACGCCAGCCAGGAGCGGAACATCAATACCGTTGTCGCGGCACTGGAGAGCTATGTCGAGGTGCTGGACACGCTCAAGGACTCGAAGGACCTACGTCAGTACCGGGAGCGTCTTGAGAAGCTGAACCGGACAATCGGGCAGGTGTCACGCTTGTACAACAAGCATGACTATGTGCGGAACATCTTTTTGCTGGAGGGCGTGTCGATCGACGCCTTCCGCGCGATTCAGGACCGAATCCGCGAGATTCTGCGCGATCTGTGAGCGGGGAGTTTTCCACGGCGACGCTGGCTGGTGAGCGCTTCTCTACAATCTCGGCGTGACCCCGCCGCCGCAGCACGACTGTCGTTGGATGAGCGCCCTGAGCGGGCGGTTTGTCGTCTTTGACGGGCCCGACGGCTCGGGCAAGTCGACGCAGTTCCGGACGATTGCGGGCATGGCGCGATCGGCGGGCCTGGAGGTGCGTGAGGTGCGCGAGCCGGGGGGCACGGCGGTGGGCGAGCGTATCCGCGAAATCCTGCTGGACCCGATTCACGACGAGATGGCGTTGCGCTGCGAGATGATGCTGTACATGGCGAGCCGGGCGCAGCTGGTGGAGCAGATTATCCGCCCGGCGTTGCGTGGCGGCGCGCTGGTGCTGGCGGACCGGTTCGTCTCGAGCACCTACGCGTACCAGGGCGCGGCGGGGGGATTGCCGATGCACGAGATCGACGCGGTGGCGAGTGCCGCGTGCGGGGATCGCGCCGGAGGCGGGACCTGGCCGGATCTGACGGTGATCTTTGATGTGGACGGGCGGACGGCGGCGACGCGTCTGAATCCCACGCTGGATCGGATGGAGCAGAAGGGCGCAGAGTTCCATGCGCGGGTCCGCCAGGGGTATCTGGATCAGGCGGCGCGCGACCCCGGTCATTACGCGGTGATCGATGCGCATCAGAATGCTGAAGCTGTGACGGGCGACACGCTCTCGATGCTCCGCCAGCGTCTCGTAGGACGCGGGGTCCACGAATGAGCCCGCTGAGCGAGCGCGTGCGCGCGGTGCTGAGCCCGCGCGAGGGCGGCATCGAGATGGTGGACGGGCTGGTGGTGGTGCGGGTTGACTCGGTGGACCGCCGTTATCGGGACGCGATCAAGGCGGGGCTGGAGCCCATGTCGCCCCCGGAGGATGAGGTGGGGATGGGGGCGTGCCGACGTGTGGCGCGGGTGCGCGACATGTCCACGGGGCGGATGATCGTCATCTGGTCGCCGTGATCTGGCCGGGCGTGAAGTTGTGGGCCCGGTGGTCCGATTATTCGGGTATGGCGACGGGATTCGTCCGAGTCTTGATTCTGGTGACGTGCGCGCTGGCTATGTCGGCGTGTTCGGATCGCGCGATCGAGTTGTCGCCGGACAAGAGCATTAAGTTTGAGGATCAGGTCGTCGGCACGGGGCCCCCGGTGAAGGAGGGGTCCATGATCCGGGCGCACTACGTCGTTCGTCTGCCGAATGGTGATGTGGTTGTGAATACCCGGAGCGCCGGCAAGGGCGATCCGCACATCTGGCAGGTCGGCACCGAGGCGATCATCCCTGGCATGAACAAGGCGGTGATCGGGATGCGGATGGGCGGTGTGCGCAAGGCGACCCTGCCGCCACGCGCGGGGTACGGTCGGATGGGGTACGCAGACAAAGTTCCGCCCAACACGGACCTGATCGTTTATATCGAACTCGAGAGCATCATCCACTAGTCGCGCGGCGTGGCGCGATCGACGAGGATGATCGGGCGGGCGAGCAGCGCTGTATCTCGGATGGGCCCGAAGCGCCCGGGCTCAAGCGTGATCGTGAGGCGCTTGCCCGAAGCGTCGATATTGATCGCGTGGACGGGCTCGTCCTTCCACAGGTGTGCGCGGGTGAGTTCGCGCCCGTCGATCGAGATCACCAGTTCGCAATCCCCCCACTGCCCGGCGTCGTCGCCCAGCATCGCGCTCATCGCCAATCGGCGTGCGCCCGGGGGCAGGTCGTAAACGATTTTCATGGGGCCGGGCATGCGGACATCCATCGCGCCGAGCGCGGGCGCGCCGGATGTGAGGGTGTCCTCGATATTCGGCACGCGTTGGATGGGCTCGGCGGTGCGGCGCCCTCCGACGGGCGACTGCTCGATGGGCACCAGCATCGACAGCGGCACCAGGCGCTCGACGCCGAGCGCCAGGGCGCGGAGTGAGGAGGACTCGTACTCGCCCGAGTGGCCGTCGGGCAGCGCGACGGTGACGACGCCCGCCTCGGTGAGCGCGAAGCGGTCGATCAACGCCACGGTGCCGTCCTCGAGCCAGACCATGTCGCCCGCTCGCGACCGGCGTGGGTTGGAGAGAATGGCTGCCGACACGCGCGAGGGCTCGATGGTGAGCATCTGGCCGTCCACCTCGATCTCGACAGGATCGCCGAGCCCGACCACGAAGCCGCGGAGGCGGTCGCCGTTGGTGAGCACGAGGACATCATCGAGCGGCGCGGCCGACGCTTCGGGCATGCGCCGGGCTTCTTCCATATCGCGGAAGGCGGCGGCGACATCATCGAGGGGGAATATGAGCGTGCCGAAGGTCGGGTGTGTCCAGACGATCGCGTCGTCCTGGCCGGCGGTGGTCGAGAACGCCCCGGGGAATCGCTGCCCGTCGACGGTCTCGAGCACGCCCGCGGGAGTGGCGCGGAGTCGGCGGAGGATGCGCTCGACGCCGGAGGTGTCGTCGGAGTCCGGCGGCGGTGCGGCGCCGATGCCGTCGGCGGCGCGGACGGGCGCTCGGGTGATGAGCAGCGCCGTGAGGTCGCTCAGGGCGCGCGAGACGCGCCGCCCGGCTTCATCGATCAGCACGACACCCCGATCCGAGATGGAGATGATCGATCCGGAGACGCCGATGAGCCCGTCATCGATCATCATCGCGGACTCACCGCCCCGCTCGGCGGGTGCGGGCGCACCGTCCTGCGCGGCAACGGTTGTCGCCAAGCCACAAACCAAGACCAGCGGAAAGGTGTGTCTCACTTCTGGAAAATCGGCAAATAACGCTTGGGCATTTGCAGCACGATGAGCGCCATGGCGGTCCCATATTCCTGGCCGGCGTTAGGATCGTCCCAACTCCCCTCATCGCGCTGACGTTCGATCATCTCGTCGCGGACGGACGGCCACCATTGCCCCCATTCATCGCCTCCGGCGAGGTACATCGCCTGCGCGGCGTAATAGTGGCCGTAGAAATAATGCGCTGAGATCGCGCGCCCGCCCTCATTGCGCTGCGACTTGAGGTAGCGGACGCCGCGGTCGATGGCTTCGTCCTCGTAGACGCCTGCGTAGAAGAGACTCGCGACCCCGGCGGCGCTGCGGGGGAAGGCGCTCTGGCCGCGCATGGACTGATAGCGGAATCCGCCGTCGTCGTTCTGGCACAGGCGGACATACTCAACGGCGCGGTCGATGGTCTCGACGGGCACCTCGATGCCCGCGTTTCGGGCGCTGCGCAGCGCCATGATCTGGCAGATCGTCACGGAGATATCGGCGTCCATCGGCACGGGGTTGTAGCGCCATCCGCCCTCGTCGTTCTGCGAGAGTTCGATCAATCGGCATGCGCGGGTGACGGCGTCGTGGAGGCGTTTGGAGAGCGCGGTGTCGGCGCCGCCCTGCGTCATGCCATAGACCTCGCCGAGGAAGAGCGTGGCGAAGCCGTGCCCGTACATCGGGCCGTGGCTGGTCGACTCGCCTGCGACGAAGCCGGTTTCGTTAACAGACTTCAGGACGAAATCGAGGCCCTTGCGGACTTGCTCGCCGTACTCGCCCCGCCCGGGGAGATTCCCGTCGGACATGAATGCGAGGCAGGCCAGCGCTGTGATGCCGACGTGTTTGGGGTAGCGCGAGCCGCCGAACGAACCGTCGGGCGCCTGCTGCGCCGCGAGCCATGCGAGCCCCTTGCTGACGCACGCGTTGAGTTCGGGCGTGATCTCGTTCTCGGCGGCGTTGTTCTCGGCGGTCTTGTGCTCGTTGGCGGGCGCTGGGGGAGTCGCGGGCGGGGCCTCGGGTTCGTCGGCAGGCTGCGCGAATGCGGCGGCGCACACCAAGGCGGCGCAGGCGGCGGGGATCAATCGTGTCGCGGCTTTCACGGCCCCTCCGCTTCGTCGGCGAGGCGGCGGTAATACGCCTCGGTCATGGACTTGTAGTTGGCGCTGAACGCGGACTCCAGGCCGTCCATCAGCATGTCGCGGACGCGCTCGGGCAAGGCGCCCCAGGTCGCGCTGGCGGACTCGAACATCTGGCGGAGGTTGGGGTCCATGTTCTCGGGCGGGTCGCGGCGCTCGCCCTGGTCGGTCGAGTTCTCCGCCTGATTCTGGTTGTTCTGTTGTTGTTGATTCTGTTGCTGCGGGCTTGGCTGCTGGTTCTGCTGCGATGAGGATGACGACGAACTCGACGAGGAGGATTGCTGCTGCGAGTTCTGGATGAGCACATCGAGTTTGCGGATGATCTCTTCCTGGAGGCGTTGCGTGACAAGCCCCGCGTCGCGCCCCTGTTCCAGCCGTGACGCCGCCTCGCTCATCTGCGCGATGGCCTGCACGAATGCCTCGCTCGCCTCTTCGGCCGACAGCTTGCGCTCGAGTTCGCCCTCATGGGCGGCGGGCTCGCCGGGGAGTTCGGCGGGCGCGGCGGTCTCGTCTTTGGGTTTGTCCTTGTCGCCCGTGCCGAGCAAGTCGTCGAGATCGCCCAGCCCGGCGGGCTCCTCGCTCGCGGGCTCCTCGTTGCTCGGCGGCGTCGATGGATCCTGCGGCTTCGGATCGGCGCTCAGCGCGACCGAGGAGCTGCCGATGATTGTCGACACGAGTATCCAGAGTGCGGCGCGTGTGGTGTTCATGATCCGCTCCCGCTTTCACTTCCGTCGTCGCTTTCTGTGGGTTCGTCGCTCGGGGTGCCGTCGTCGCCGGACGTATCTTCCGGTGAGTCGGTCTCGTCGCCGCCGATCGGAACCGGCTGCGCCGGTCCGGCCTGTTGCATCCGGCCGAGGAGGTCGGTTCCGATGTCGGCGAGTTCGCGCTGGAATGACGCGGCGTCTTTGAGGGTGTCGGTCGTGCCGACGTCGCCCGCTTCCATCGTCATGCTGAGCGCTTCTGACTGGAGGGCGCGGAGGAGTTTGAGTTCCTTGGTCGGCGGGATGAGTGGCTGCTGACCCTGGCTCCCGCCGCTCCCGCCCCCGCCCTGCTGCTCCTGATCGGCGAAGTCGTTGTCGGGCTGATCGTCCTTGAGGGACTCGATGATCGCCTGGAGCGCCGAGATCGCTCGGTCCTGTGCGGCGAGGGACGACTTGGCTTCGGCTTCTTCGAGGTCGGCGGAGGACCGCTCCATGTACTTCACCGCTCGGTCGTGCGCGAACTGGAAAACCTTCGCATCGGCGAGTTCGGCGATCTGCGCGACAATCTCGTCCATGCGCGCCCGCACGGCCTGCTGCGGCTCAGCGAGACGGCGCACCATGACGCGCTCGCGCCGGCCGATCTCATCGAGGGCCGCGAGGGGTGCGGTGTCGCCGCGCACGCCCACCTGCAGTTCGAGCGCTTCTCGGTAGGACTTCTGCAGTTCGCGCTTTTTCCGTTCCTGCTCGGCGTTGTCCATCTGCTCCGCCAGACGCTCGGCTTCCTTGAGCGCTTCGTTGAGGCGCTCCAGACTCCGATTCTCCGCGGCGGCGGTTTCCTCGACATCGACAGCGGCGGCGCGGAGGAGCCCGATCGCCTGCTCCTGCGCCTCACCAGCGTTGTTGAGGTGGTTCACCACGACCGCGAGCGTCTCGCCCTCGGCGCGGGCGAGGTCCACGACGCCCAGCGTGTTGCGGTTGAGTTCGATCATGCCGCGATCGAGATCGGTGAAGCTGGTGCGCGCCGCGGCGGCGGCCAGCGCTGCGAGGTTGTCTTCCTGTGATTGGATGAGCCCCTTGATCGAGTCCATGACGCTCTGGAGGGTGCGCCGGAGGACCTCCTGGCGGGCCTGCTCTCCCCTGTCGAGGTCTTCGAGCATCTCCTCCAGCGCATCCTGCGCCTGCTGCTGGCGCTGGGTGGCGTTGGTCATCTGGTTCTGCGATGCCTGTTGCGCCGCCTGCTGCATCTGCTGGGCGACCTGTTCGCGTTCGGCGCGGTCGGCGGCCTGGCTCATGCCCTGAGCCGAAGCGGGGTCGATCTCGCGCATCTCCTGCTCACGCGATCGGATGTTCTCGATGAGTTCCTCGAGTTTGCGCGCCAGTTCCTCCTGCTTCTCGACGATGCGCTCGAGTTCGGATCGCTCGCGTTGATCAAGTTCTTCGAGCGACTTGCCCGCGGTGGACATCGCGGCGGCCTCGGCCTGCTCGCGGAGCGACTGCTGCTCGCGGGCCATCCGCTCGAGCGAGTTGCGCACGAGCCATGAGTCCTCGCCGCGATCGAGCATCGAGACGAGGCGCTCCAGTTCGGTCTCGACGCGCTCCTGCGCCTCTTCGACCTGGCGTTGTTCGCTCTCATCGAGTTCCGACTCGTCTGCTTCGCCCTGTTCGCCTTCGGCGCCTTGCTCCTCGGCGCGGGCGCCGGCCTGATCGAGCGTTTGCTGTGCCTGGCTCGAGGCGCGTCCGGCTTGCTGAACAGCGCGCTGCGACTCGGCGAGCAGTTCGGAGAGACCCTCATCGTTCAGGGCGTTCTGCTGGACCATGTCGTCCACGCGCTGCAGCGCATCTTCCAGGCGCGAGACACGCTCGGACACCTGCGACTGGCCCCGCCGGGCGGCCCGTGAGGCGCCACGCTGCTCGGTGTTCTGCCGCGCTTCCTTTTGTTGATCCACAGCCCGGATCGCGCCCTGGCGGACCTCCGACAGCATGCTCCGTACCTGCTCGACGAACTCTGTTTCGGAGATGATTCGCAGGATGCGCGGTGCGCTCCACGTGGCCTCGGCACCTTGAGAGGAGCCGAGCACATCCATCGCCAGCGCCGAGAGGTGCAGTTCGTCGCCCGGACGCAGCCCGAGGACGGAGAGATCCAGGACGGTCTGCGCGTTGAGCGTGCGCTCGTTGGTTGCCTCGACGCGCACGACCTCGACGGGCTCTTCGGTTGGTTCCATCGCGCCGCCGGGCCCGCTCGGCGCTCCGGTGGCGGCGCCGGCGGGTGTGAAGCGCTGGCGTTCCAACGAGACCCATGTGAGGGCGACGTCGTCACGACCCTCGCCGACTACGGGGATCTGCGCGGTAGCGAGCACGGCGCGATCGGAGGCGGGCTCGGTAACGGTCGCCGATGCCGGGCGGTCCTCGCTGGCGTCGAAACGGAACACGGCTTCGTCGGCCGATGAGATGCCGTGCTCATCGATGAGCGACATCACGAGGCGGGCGGGCTGATCGAGTGTCCAGTCGATGCTCCATTGATTGCCCGACCGCTCGATCGTTGCGCCGATTTCTGCGAGCGTGGCCGCGAGGCCTTCGCCCGGCTCGACGGGTTTGTTGAGGTCGATGCGCATCCGGACGCGCGAGCCGACGAGTGATGGCGGCGCGACGGCGCGCTCGTCTGTCCCGGGCCCGAGTTCGATCTCGCCGCCGGGCGATGTGTCGGTGCTCGAGATCGCCGAAGCGTACTGGGGCGGTGTGATGGTCGCGGTCGCGGCGATGACCGTCGGGCGCTCGACCAGCGCGATCCTGCGCCACTCGGTGGTGTCGTCGATTGTCTCGAATCGGTACTCGATCTCGTCGGCCATCGGCTCGATGAGCCGCTCGAAGAGTTCGCCTTCGCTCTGATCGTCGCCGGCGCGGGTTCTTTGCCACGTCAGGAGTTCGCGGCGTTCGGATGTACGCGAGCCGTCCGTGATGAGGCGGTATCGGACCGCGACCTGCGTTGATGATGGCGACCAGGCGGAGCGCGCCAGCGACGCCTGCATGGGGAGCGCTTCGCCCGTGGGGTGCACGGTCGCGGCGGTCAGATCAATGATCTCGGTGCGCTTGGGCCACGACGTATCGGCGAACGGGAACGCGACGCGCCCGGCGCCGATCGACCATAACTTCGGCGAGAAGGGCAGCGCGACGAAGGCCAGCGCGAGTGCGCCGAGCATCCAGACGCCGGCCTTGCGCATCTGGCGTGGGTTGACGATCTGCGAGGAGAACTCGCGGCGCCACGATCCCGAGGCGCGGGAGACAACCTGCGCCTCGAGCGCGCGGGTCATCGGCGAGTCGCCAGAGTGCTTGGCTTCGTCAAAATCGACAGCACTGGCGAGCAGGCCCCGGATTTCCGGGCGGGCGCGCTCGATGCGGTTCGCGACATCGGTCAGCGGCGGATTGAACTGCCAGGCCCGGCGGCCCCACTTCCACCAGGCGCCGCCGATCAGGGCCGCGCCCGCGAGCCAGTTGAAGATGCGCACGGGGCGCGGGAGCCGGAGGAAATAGTCGGCGAGCGCGAGGAGCAGTGTGGCGACAAGCACCACCGCGAGGATCTCGAAGACGCGATGGAGGATGAGCGTCCGGCGGGCGGCGTCGCGCGCGTGCTGGAGTTCGCGCCGGACCTGTTTCAGCCCGTCGCTTGAGCCGGATTGGTTGATAGAACCGGGCACACCCCTTTGTACCGCACCGATGGGCGCGGGGTTCGTCGGACGGGCGCTCGGTGATTGTGAGGGTTCATCGGGGGTGGTGGGTTGGTTGGGCATGGCCTTGATCCTTCATCGGGCCGACGCCCGCCCGGTCTTGCCCCCGTGGCCCCGCAATCGCTCCTACAGCAATCGGATGACTCTACGCCCCACCCATTCCACCGTCAGCAGCGAAATCAGCAGAATCAGGGCCAGCGGCGAGTCCCAGAGCGTCTCGTAGCGCTCCCGGAGGGTGACGCGTTCGCGGCTCCGGAGGTTCTCGGGCAACCCGCTCAACGATGCCGGCGTGAACGCGACGCCGCCCGTTTCATCACTCAGACGCGCCAGGAGGGGGTGATCAGTCTCGGGCGTGCGGAGTTCGTCGTCGGGGAAGAAGACCTCGACGGTTTCGTGCAGTTCCGAGAGCGCCAGGTCGGACTCGGTAACGCGGACCACCCACTCGCCCGGCTCGGGCGGGATCCATGTTGTGGAGTAGATGCGGCTCCCGCCGCCGCTAGAAGCGCCGGTGCGGAGACTCTCGGGCTTGAGCGTGAGTTCGGTCTCGGCTTCATCGCCTTGGCGTCCGATGCGCACGGCCACGGACGGCAAGCCCATGTCGATGATGGACTGATCGACGAGTTCGACGCTGATGCGGACCGGTGCGCTGGTGGTGGCGCGGGACGGTGTGACTTCGAGGATCGCGGCCCGCCCGGCGCGAGAAAGAGAGCCGCGCCCCAGCATACGGACCATCTGGAGCCAGAAGCGTTCGGGCAGCACCTCGCCCTGGCCGTAGCGCCAGCGCCAGGTCTCGTCGGTCGCGACATAGAGCGATCGCCCGGCGCCGTAGCGCATCGCCAGAACGACCGGTCCGACCGGATCGCCGCCGGCGAGTGTTCCCTCGGCGAGGATCTGTGCTGTGGGTTTGAGCTGCGCAGGATCGATGCGCTGCACCCAGCGCAGGAGCGACCAGCCCATCGAGGGGTCGGTGAGCGCCGCGGGCCACGGGTCGTCCGCGGACGCCCCGAGGCGCAGCACGCCGAGACGGTCGGCGACGGGAGTCGGGCGCACGATCACGCCCTCGCGCTCACCCGCGCCGGCTGCGATCGCCTGTGCGGACATCGGGAGCAGATCGGCGAGCGGCGTGTTCCACCAGTCGCCGGGCATAGCGCCCTCGCCGGCGATAAATATCAGCCCCGCGCCGCGGATCGCGACATGCTCGCGCAGTTGCGTCAGTTGCTCGATCGTGAAAACATCCGGGCGGACATCGCCCAGAATCACAACGTCGTACTCGGCCCAGCCCTCGGGTGAGTCGGGGAGCGCGGCGACGATGACATCGCCCTCCTGCGTGTAGCGCCGATCCGGCGCGAGCAAGAGGTTGGAACTCTTGATGGAGCCCTCGCGGATGAGCAGATTCTTGACATACCGCTGCTCCCAGCGTGGGTATCCGTCGACATAGAGCACGCGGAGCGGGCGGTCGACCATCTCGACGGAGACCTGCCTCGTGTTGTTCTGATCGATAAGGTCCGGCGCATCGGGGACAACCACCACATCCCATTCGGCGACCTTGGCGGCGTCGGCCCTGACGGAGAGCGCTGCGCGGGCGCGCGTCTCGCCCTCGGCGAAAGTGACGCGGCGTTCATCGAGCGTGAGCCCGGTGGCGCGCTCGATGAGGCGGATGGTGGCCGACGGTGCGCCGGTAGCGCCGAGGCGTTCGACATTGGCGATCACGGGCGTGATGTCGCCGACGAACGCCAGCGGCGGCGCTTCGATGGAGACCAGGCCGACATCGCCGATTGTCTGCTCGCTGCCCAGCGCGACCGTATGCACTGGAATGCGCGCGGCTTGAAGGCGCTGGACCAGTGCGCGTGGCGGCTCGTGCGTGGCGCGCCCGTCGGAGATAACTACGAACGCGGAGACCGGGCGTGCCGCGGAGCGGGTGAGCGCCTGATCGAGCGCGCCGGAGATGGAGGTGGTGCGCCCTTCCGGATCGGTCATCGCGCGGACGGTGCCGCTATCGCCCGTGGGGAGGTCGTACGCGCCCGAGTCGAATCCGAGCCAGACGAGGGTGCGGTCTTTGGCGAGTTCCTCCCACATGGATCGTGTTGCGCCCAGGGCCGCACGGAGTTGCTCTTCGCGCGACTCGCGCTGGGCGGCGCCCTGCTCGACATCGCGGATGGTCATGGACGCCGAACGGTCGAGCATGATAACGACCCAATCCTTCTCGACCGACTCGCTCTGCTCGACGAGTCTGGGGCCGGAGACGAGCACCATCAGCAACACGACGAGCATCCAGCGTAGGGTGGCCAGACCGATGCGCGCCCATCGCGGGCCGATGATCCGGCGATAACTCCATGCGGCGTAGACGCCCGCCGCGACGATCAGCCCCATCCACAGCCACGCGGGGAAGGCCCGCTCGAAGCCGAACGACACATTGGCGTCGCCCCACGAGAAGGAGTCGAGCCCGAGCAGCCGGCGAATCAGATCGCTCATGATCCGCCCCCCCCACTCCCCCCGCCGATCATGGCGGGGATCGCGGCCATCGCGGACTTGTCGCGAGTGGCGTGGCTGAACCAACGCGCCATGACGACTTCAGCCAACGCGAGGATGAGCGCGGCGACGAGCATCGGGAAGGAAACGGGCGAACCCTCGTCGGCGACGCGCAGGGACGCCCCGGCGTCGTTCGCGTCGAGCCAGGACATCGATCCGCTGGCGATAGCTGCGGATGCTTCATCGCCCTGACCGCCGAGTGAACCGGCGAGCCATTGCTGGACCGACTCCTCGGGTTGGGAGTTGGTGTTGCCGGCTTCCGGGTCCGCGTTGACCGCGACGACGCCGATGGTGCGCCCAGACCGGTCCATCGCGCGCCAGAGGCTGCGCTCGCGCACGGGCGGAACGGTGTTGCCGCTGCCGCCCGACCCGATGCTCAATGATCCTTGGGGGCCCATGAGTTCGATCGCGCCCGCGGGAACGATCATCGTGCGCCCCGCCACGGCGGTCGCGCTCCCGCCCGCGATCCCCACGCCCTGGCGCACGAGCTCCTGCACGAGCGGGACCATGAGCGGTGATGCGGGCAGTTCGGTCCACGACAGCGAGGGCGCGGACGCGAGATAGACGATGAGGCCGCGGCCTGATCCGGTCGATGTATCGCTGCTCTTTGCGCCGGCGCGGGATGCGACCATCCAGGCGCGGTTGTCGTTCGTTGAGAGCAGCACCTCGACGCCCGCGGGCTCTTCCTCGAAGGGGAGCCACTTCTCGACGCTGACCGGGCGCGCCAGGTCCTCGATCTCCGAGCGGAGCATCGACAAGACACCGTCGGCATTTGTGCCGCCATCGGTCTCGCCCGAGAGGGTGAGGGATTGCGCCGCGATCGGCTCGCGCACGAGCCGCCAGTCCAGATTGAATGCGCCGATGAACGCGTCGGTCCAGAGGTGGACGGTCGCGTCGGGGGGCGGCGAGACGACGACCATGCCGCCCCGCTCGGCGAATCGGGCCAAGCGATCCCAGCCGTCGTCGCGGACGAGATCGGGCGCGGGCACAAAGACCGCGTCGAGCGCGCCGAGAACGCTCGCGTCGATCGTCGACGGGTCGATGTCGGAGATCTCGATCGGCGCATCGTCGGATGGCTGGAGCGCCAGTCGCAGCCAATCGCCCGGCTGGAGCTGCGCGATGCCGGGTCCGCGGCCGAATCGGCGCTGGGCGACGATTCCGACGCGCAGCACATCACGGACACCCACGGGCCTGCGGAACTCGTTGTCGCCCGCGATGGTGTCTCGATCGATCTCGGCGATGATGACGCCGCCCGCCGAGAGCGCATCATCGCCCGGGGCGGTGAGCCCGCGTACGACGATGCTGGTTCGCGTCTCGCCGGGTGCCCATCGCGCGGTGGCGCTGACGGGTTGGCCGGTGGGCGCATCGGCCCCGGAGGCGACATTGACGCGAACCGTCGTGACGGCGCTCTGGCCGACGCCCTGTCCCGATCGCTCGAGCGTGACCGTGACCTGTACATCGCCGCCCGCTGCCGGGTTGCTCCCGCGTGTGAGCAACACCGAGCGCAGCGGCTCGATCGAAATAATGCGCACGTTATCCGACGACTCGGCGCTCGGCTCCGACGCGATGAGGCGTACCCCGGCCAGATCACCCAGTGACGGCGGGAGCGGCCGCGCCAGCGCGGCGGACCCTTCGGTGAATCCACTGAGCACAACGACGGTCGCTGGTGAGTTGGTCTCCTCGGTGGCGCGTGTAATCGTCTCGCTCACGAGCGTCATAGCGCCTGGGAAGTCCGCGCCCGCGTCGGTCGGTTCGAGGTCTTCGATCAGGCCGCGCACCGCGGCGAGGTCTGTCGATGGCGGGGAGATAATCGCACGCGCTGGAGAAGCGAGCGTGATGAGGGCCGCGGAGTCTTCAGCGCCCATCGCGCTGATGACCTGACGCGCTTGTGCCTTGAATGACTCCATGGCCATGGCGCCGGATGCGTCCCGCGCCGACGATGCGAGCGAGTCGTCGATGACGAAGACGACGAGGCGGCCGCCACCGCTGGTGATGCCAGCGCCGGACAGGAGCGGCCTGGCGATCGCGAACCCCGCGAGGCCGATGACGAGGCAGCGCGTGAGCAGGAGCAGAAACTGCTGGAGTTTCAGTTTGCGGCTCTGCTTCTTGTAGACCTCGAGCAAGAAGCGCATCGCGCCCCACATGATCGGTTTGCGCCGGCGGCGCAGCAGGAGGTGGATGAGAATCGGGATCGCGATGCTCAGGGCTGCGCCGGCCGCCAGGATGGTGTGCATGAACGTCATGGCGTGGTCACCCGCTCTTGAGTCGCTTGAGGACGGCGTTGCGGCGGGCGACGAAGGCGGCCAGGTGCGGCCCGAGCCATTCGTGCGTGTTCACGAGTTGGTAATCGAATCCGAAACTGCGCGTGATCTTCTCGATTTTGTCCAGATGATCCTCGAACGCCTGTCGGTAGGCGGTGCGGATCGCGCGCGGGTCGAGGCGGATGCGCCCCTCGCCCTCGAGCCCCTCGAAGGGAGCGGCATCGTTGATATCAAAGAACCGCTCGCGCCGGTCGACGATCTGGAAGAGAATCGCGTCGTGGCGTTTGTGGCGGATTCGGGCCAGGGCCGTGCGGATCTGCGCGGGATCCGCGAAGAGATCGGAGATGATGACCAGCAGGCACCGGTTGTTCAGTTTCGCGAGGACTTCATCGACGACGCGCCCGATATCCGTCGGCTTGTCCACGGTGTGTGTGGACAGCGCTCCGACGATCCGGCGCCAGTGCCCCTGCGCACCGGAGCGTTCCAGCGCGATGCGCAGGTGATCGGCGAAGACGCCCAGCCCGACGCGATCGCCCTGGCGGAGCGCCATATACCCGAAGGCGGCGGCGGTAGCGGTGGCGTGGTCGAACTTGCTCCAATGGAGGCGCCCGTCGGGGCTCTCCTTGCGCCCGACGCCCGAGGCGTCGGCGAAGGTCCGTGATCCGAATGACATGGACCCGGACGCATCGACGAGCAGGACGAGATCGAGCGAAGTTTCCTGTTCGTACTGCTTGAGGTAGAGCTTGTCGGTGCGCCCGAAGACTTTCCAGTCGAGGTGGCGGAGGTCATCGCCCGAGACATACGGCCGGTGCTGGGCGAACTCGACCGAGAATCCGTGGTAGGGCGAGCGGTGCATGCCGCTCATGACTCCCTCAACAACCATTTTGGCGCGGAGTTCGAAGGTGCCGAGGCGCGCGAGCGTCTGCGGATGGAGATAGAGGGAGGCGTCGCCCTCGGGGAGGCGGGTCGGCTGGGTTGGCGTTGTGGGCGGGCTCACGCGGTGATCCTTTTCATCGCAACAGACGTTTCGACAACGCGTGGTTTAGTTCATCACCGCGTCCATCTGCCTGCGCGTGCCGGCATCGGACGCTTCGACGGGCGTCTCCTTGAGCAGCGCATCGATGATGTCGTCCGTTGTCACGCCGTCGGCCTCGGCGTTGAAGTTCGTGATGATGCGGTGGCGCAGCGCGGGCTTGGCGACCGCTCTGATATGTTCGGGCGTCACATGGAGCGAGCCCCCGAGAACGGCCTTGGCCTTGGCCGCGAGCGTGAGGTACTGACCCGCGCGAGGCCCGGCGCCCCAGCCGAGGTAGTCCGTCACCATCTGCGGCTTGGGCGAGTCGTCCTTGACGCGCGTGGCGCGCACGAGGCGCAGCGCGTACCGGATGACATGATCGGCGATGGGCACCTGGCGCACGAGGTCCTGGACCCGCAGCACATCTTCGCGCGTCAGGCAGGGCGACGCCTCGCTCTCCGTCGTCGAGGTGGTCCGGCGGATGATCTCGACCTCCTCCTCTTCGGTCGGGTATCCGATCTGGATGTTGAACATGAATCGGTCGAGCTGGGCCTCGGGCAGCGGGTAGGTGCCCTCCTGCTCGATGGGGTTCTGCGTCGCCAGCACGAAGAACGGCTCGGGCAGTTTGTGCTGCACACCGGACGCGGTGACCTGGTGCTCCTGCATCGCCTCGAGAAGGGCGGCCTGCGTCTTGGGGGGGGTGCGATTGATCTCGTCGGCGAGAATGACATTGGCGAAGATCGGGCCTTTGACGAATCGGAGTTCGCGCGCGCCGGTGGATTTGTCTTCCTCGATGACTTCGGTGCCGGTGATGTCCGAAGGCATCAGGTCGGGCGTGAACTGGATGCGGCTGAATCCGAGTGAAACAGCCTTGGCGATCGTCGAGATCAGCAGGGTCTTGGCGAGCCCCGGCACGCCCACGACCAGCGCGTGGCCCCGGCAGAACATGGCCATGAGCAGCTGCTCGACGACCTCGTCCTGCCCTACGACGACCTTGGCGACCTCGCCTCGGAGGCGATCGAACGCGCCGCGGACCTCGGCGACGGCCTGTTGGGGGTCGGTCGAGGACAGCGCGGGCTTCGAGGCGAGGGGATCGGGCATGACTCGGAGACTCCTTTCCGCCCCTCGGAAGTGAGGGGAGTCGTGTCGGAGCCAATCATACCGGCGTGGGGCGGGCGGGCTTCAACCCAAATCAATACACAAAGTTCGCCCACGGGTGATCCGCGTTGGTGATCGTCGAGAGGTCGCCATCAGCGGTGATGATGGGGCCGTATTTGGTTCCGGCGCTCATGTTGTACTCCGCCGCGAAGCTGGTGAAGACGGTATTGCGTGCGACGAATGTGTTGGAAGCGGCGCTGATGCCGATATTCCCGATGGTGCCGGAGAGGTTGTTGTCCTCGACGCGCGTGTAGATCCCATTGGCCAGGACTCCATCGGTCGATGCGGAGGTCGCGCGGATATTGTTGCGTCGGATCAGGTTGGCGCTGCCCGACTGGATCGCGGATGAGCCGGCGGTCTCGATGGTGCAGTCTTCGACGGTGCAGGAGTCGAAGGTGCGGACCGTGATGCCCCCGTTGCCTATGAGCGTGCATCGGCGCATCGCGCCGTGATCGGAGAGCTGCACGCCCTGGGCGGTGTTGCCGGAGATCGCCAGGTCTTCGAGCACGCCGCCATCACCGACCATGAACACGCCGATGCCCGGCCAGTTGCGAATCTGTCCGTTCCTGATTGTTGGCGCCGAGTTGATCAGCCCGAGGCAAGAGACTCCCGATGGTGTGCCTGATGCACCGGTGCCGTTGATCTCGAAGCCGTTGAGATCGATCGTCACGCCGTCGCTATCGACGCGGATCGCGGTTCGGCTCCCCAGCGCGTTGATGTTTCCCGTGAGGTAATATGAACCGGGCTGGGAGATCACGAACTGGGTTGTTGAGTTGCCCGGCGTGTTGGCCGCGTTGATCGCGATTCTCGGCTCCAACTCGTCAAGTGTCTTCATCGTCGGCGCGACTGTTCCCGCAGGCGGGTTGAGATCCCCCGCGAATGACCATCCCACAAATACTGTGGCAAGAACTACGACGCCAAGCAAACCGGTACGGGTCTTCATCTCTTGTTCCTTTCTTCCATGAAGATTGATAGCTAGAAGTTAAAATTGTCCCACGGCCCGGCGCCGATGGGTGAGGCCTGGATCGTCGCGACATCATTGCCGATCACCGTGCTGAATGGAGTCGGGCTGCCCTTTGTCGAGTTCCGGATGAACAGGTTGCCGGTTGAGGTCGCGAGAAACCCGATGTCATTGTCAGTGCAATGATTCCCGTCGATGCGTCCATCTGATCCGGTCACCGCGACCCCGGCGCCGTCCGCGATCGCGGTGCCGTTGCCATCGCACATGTTGCCGGTGACGAGCGCATCGCTGCTGACCTGGATGCCGTGTTCCGCGTTCGAGGAGGCGGCACAATCGAGAACTTTGCAGTTGGTCGAGGTCCCGATGCCGTTGCGGTCGTTGGAATACGCGGTGCAGCGCTCGACAAGACTCCCCGCGCCGACATTAATTCCGTCGAAAGTGTTGTCTCGTGCAGAACACTGCGTGACGGTGCTTGAGAATCCTGTCGAAATTCCGGCCGAGGCGTTCCCGGTCGCGGAACACTGGGCGATGACGCCATTGCCCGAAACGATGATGCCAACGGATGTGTTGTCGGAAGCGGCGCACCCTCGGACGGTGCTGCCCGAGGCGGCGCGGATACCGGACTGGTTGTTGTTAGCGACGCAGTTCTCGATCGTGGAGTTATCGCCGCAGAAGATGCCCGACAGTGTGTTGTCCAGGGTGGTGCACCCCTGGATCAGCGCATCATTGCCGAGGATGATTCCCTGATCGCCGCACGACATGGCGCGTACATTGATGACCGCGCACCCGCGGGCACCGAATCCCGATACACCGCTCTCGGCACATCCGAAGATCGTGCCGTTGAGCACCCGGACATTCTCTGCGGTGGACGCGATCGCGACGCCGTTATTGAAGAACCCGATCTCGGTGTTGCGGATCGTGAAGCCGCGCAGATCGAGGGTCACATTGTCGGCGTTGATCGTGATCGCATTCTGGCCGCTGACCAGCGCGCTGAAGTTGCCCGTGAGGTAATACGAGCCGGACTGGTTAACCACGATTGGCACGTCCGCCGGGTCGAACGGGATGCGCGGCTCGACCTCCTGGAGCGTCTTCATTGTCGGCATCACCGGTCCGGCGGGCGGATTCAGATCGCCGGCGAATGACGACGCCACCAAGGCCGCCGCGATCATCCCGCCACCGATTACACCTGTGCGTGTCCGCATCGTTCATTCCTTTCGCCAAAGTCGTTTCTCAGAACTCGAAGTTGTCCCACGCGCCGGCGCCCACTGGCGAGGTTTGGATCGTGCCGGAGTCGTTGCCCGCGGCGAGGTTGAAGTTCGCTACCGAGTTCCCCGACGCGGAACAACGCACAATGAGGTTCCCGTTGGAGATCACGCGAACTCCATAATCGTTGTCGGTCAAAGTGTTGGACTCGATCCGGCAATCGCTCCCCGAACCGTAGATGCCCGCCCCTTCGGTGCTAAGTACCCCGTTGTTGTCGCAGATATTGCTAATGACCTGGCAGTCATTGAGCACTTCGATGCCGTGCAGGTCGTTTGCGAGCGCGGTGCAGGCATCGATCCGTCCGGCCCCGGTGGAGGAGATGCCGTTTCTCCCGTTGTTGTACGAAAAGCATCCCGTCGCGCTGCCGCCACCGTTGAGAAAGACCCCGTCGAGACCGTTGTCGATTGTGCGGCATTCGCGGACATCGCTGAGTGCTCCCGTGTTGATCCCGCTTTGGCCATTGCTATTGGCTGTGCATCGTCTGACCGTCACGCTCTGCGCTGTCTCGATGCCGTCGAGCGTGTTGTCCGAGGCGATGCATGAGTCGATCACCCCACCCACACCGACGCGGATTCCCTCGAGGTTGCCGCGCGCCACACAATGTTCAACCATGGTGCCCGCGCTGCCACGGATGCCGAATGCACCGCACGAGTCCACGCGCAGCCGCGTGACGGTGAACGGGGGCGCGGTATCGCCCGATACGCCGTCGGCGGAACAGCCGCTGATTGTTCCGTTCGTCACGCTGGCGTTGTCGGCGGCTGTGGTGAGTGCGATCCCGCTGCTGAAGAACGCGATTTCCGAGTTCGTGATGGCGTGCCCCATGAGATCGAGCGTGACATCGTCTGCGGCGATCGTGATCGCGACGGTGCCGCTGACCGTCGCCTGGATGTTCCCAGTCAGGTAGTACGAACCGGATTGATTGATGATGATCGGGACATCCGCCGGGTCGAGGGGGATACGCGGCTCGACCTCGTCCAGTGTTTTCATCGTCGGCATCACCGGTCCGGCGGGCGGATTCAGATCACCGGCGATCACCGCGCCGCCAACCAGGCACGCTGCGACACCAACAACACACATCCGCATTCTGACCCTGCACGCTCTCTGAGACATTGCTGCGTACTCCTTTGCTGCCGATGCGCGGCCCCCCATACAGTTCCCGCCCGCCGCAGATAATGGACAGTGTTCCCCTGAGTCTCTCACCCGCCAAAGGGAATTTCCCCAAAACGAGGGCCGAAGACGCGCGATGCCCGAACTCCCCGAAGTCGAGACGATCCGCCGGACCGTTGCGCCCGTGATCGGGAGGCGTGTGTCGCGCGTGCGCCTGCTCCGGCGGGATGTCGTCATCACCCCGGACGATCCCTTCGGCGGCGCGAGCCGGGCGCGGGGCGGTCGGCCTTCGCGCCAGCGGCGCGTTCGGGATGAGGAACTCCTCGCGGGCGCACGTATCGCGGAACTGCGCCGCCACGGGAAGCAACTGGCTGTCCTGTCGGACTCCGGGCGGGTCGTTGTGATTCAACTGGGCATGTCCGGGCGGATCGCGCTCCACGACAGCAGGGCGGCGCGCGAGGCCCACACACACATCGAATGGTTGCTCGACGACGGCTCCCTGCTCCGCTTCATCGATCCGCGGCGGTTCGGCGGTGTCCGGACACTCGAGCGTGTGGATGAGTTGAATGAACTGTGGACGGCAACGCTCGGTCCCGATGCGCTCGGCATCCGCGCCGATGCGCTCCATCGCGCGCTCTCGAGAACCTCGCGTCCCATCAAAAACGCGCTGCTCGATCAGCGTGTTCTTGCCGGTGTGGGGAACATCTACGCGGACGAGGCGCTGTTCGCGTCGCGGCTGCACCCGGAGCGGTTGGCGAACGATCTGTCCCCCGGCGAGGTGAAGACCCTGGCGATAGCCATCCGCAAGACGCTCCGCCTGGCGGTCGAGCATCGCGGCTCAACCCTCCGCGACTATCGTGACGCCTCCGGGTCGCCCGGGGAGTTCGCCTCGCGGCACGCGGTCTACGGGCGGTCTGGGCAGGCCTGTCGATCGTGCGAGTCGGTGCTCTGCTCGGCGAGAGTCGCCCAACGGACCACAGTGTGGTGCCCCGGGTGCCAACCGCACTCATCCACAAGGAACACACATCGCGATGCTTCGGATCGGTGAGCCCGAACTGGATGCATGACCGCGAGGCGACCCTGCTCTCTTCTCTACACAGAGAGAATTGAAATTGAACCAGTAGTAGAAAGGGCTGTCGGTTCGTGGAACACCATCCATGGAATCGTCAAAAATACTGAAGCAAAGGGTGTTTACGCCGCAGACCGTCCCGTGGAAAACCCGACAAATCCCCGACGATTGGCTGCTATTGGTGGCAACGCTGGCCCTCGAAAGCGACGACGGCACCGGAAACCGCAGTTCTGGTAGGCGAGGCCGCCGGACAGACCTCGCCAACCAACAGGTTTTCCACATCGCGGCCGACATCACCCGCTCGCACGATGCGCGGGGTCGGCGCATGAAAAGTCCATCAAGACCGTCGAATTGAACGGAGGGTTTTTGGGGCCCACGAACGAGCCGAGACCACTACTCGGCGTCGAGCCCGAATCGCTGCTCGACGGACTCGATGAAGTGGTCGAGCGTCTCGTCCTCGGTGCGCTTCCGGGCGATCGTGCGGACGGCGTGCATGACGGTGGTGTGGTCCCGGCCGCCAAAGTACCCGCCGATCTCTTCGAGCGAGAATCGCGTGTGCTGACGGAGCAGGTACATCGCGACTTGGCGCGGGAAGGCGATGGACTTCTGGCGACGCTTGGACTGCAGATCGGGCAGACGGACGTTGAAGTAGTCGGTGACCGAGGCGATGAGCTGGTCGGTGGAGACCTGCGGCTTGAGTTCCTTGATGGTTTCGCCGAGCGACTCGCGGACGGACTCGAGGGAGAGTCGGCGTCCATCGAGCTGCTGAATCATCTGGAGTCGGGTGATCGCGCCCTCGAGCTCCCGGACATTCCGCTGCACGTGCTGCGCGATGAATGAGGCGGCATCGTCAGGAATCGTCAGGCCCCGGATGGAGGCCTTTCGTTTGAGGATCTCGATACGCGTCTCGAAAACCGGCGGGCGCACATCGATGACCAAGCCGCTCTTGAAACGGCTGACGAGGCGCGACTCGAGGTCCGGGATGTCATCCGGCGGCGCATCCGAGGACAGCACGATCTGGCGCCCCGCCTGGTGAAGATTGTTGAAGGTGTGGAAGAACTCTTCGCGCGTGCTGGCACGCCCGGTGAGGAACTGGATATCGTCGATGATGAGCAGGTCGAGATTCAGCACACGATCGCGGAAGTCGGCGAGTTGCCCGGACTGCATCGCGGCCTGAAGGTCGGTCGTGAATCCCTCCGCGGAGGTGTAGTGGATATTCGCGTCGGGGCGCGTCGCTTTGACTTCGAGCCAGATCGCCTGGAGGAGGTGCGTCTTGCCCAGACCGACACCGCCGTAGATGAAGAGCGGGTTGTATTCGCACCCCGCGTCTCGCGCGACGGCCTTGGCGGCGGCGTGCGCTAGGCGGTTCTCCTGGCCGACAATGAAGTTATCGAATGTGTGATCTGGCGAGACCGGCAGCGACTCTCGCCATGACGGGCCGGCGTTTGCGCCGACGGGGGGCACGATGACTTGTTTGCGGGGTTTGCCGTTGGTCTTTGAGTGCCCGTTGCCTGTCGCGTGCTGCGGCGCGGCATCCATCGGACCGATGAACCGCACCGTCAGCAGCCGCTCGGTGACCGATTGCACCGCCGCCGAAAAGACTTCCGAGCAATGCTTCTCAAGGTAGTTGCGGTGCACATCCTGCGGGGCGCGCAACCGATACACACCATCGGCGACCCCGATCGGCTCGATATCGTCAAACCACTGACGGCAGATCTCGTGCTCATGGGCGCGAAGATGCGACAACACCTTCTCCCAGATCTCGCGATCGGGGTCTGCCATGGTCTTATCCTTTGCCGGCGAGGCCGGATGAGAGTCAACAAAGAAGAGTCACGGGAAGAGGCTTTCTGGCTCTCCGTGCGCCGCGCGGCCACCATACCCACCGTGGCGTTGCGGCTGTCCCAACAGTGTCCACAAACCTAAGGCCCGGTAAACAACCTGTCAACAATAACGCGCCGCGATTCGCGACGAATCGGCGGACATGTCACGCCGAAGCGCCCGCGCTCCGCTGCGCCTCCATACGGGCGGCGTCCTCGGCCTGTCGTTCATACAACGCCTTGTTTCGCCGGTGATCCATCAGAAACTCGACGCGATCGGCGTGTTCGCGCTTGACAAGTCGCATCAATCGCTTCCGCGCCTCAACAATGTTCGAGCGGCGCGACACATGCACCAGCACGAGTTTCTGGCACTCGAGCACCGGCAGCCATTCGGCGATGTGCGAGAGGTGCAAGTGCTTGCCGATCCGTGCGCGGTCTTGGTGGTCATCGTCGACAAACGTGCACTCGCAGATCACGATCTGCGCTTTGCGCACATCGTCGCGCACCATTACCGGTCCCGGCGGCGTGTCGCCCAGGTACGCGACGAGGGGCACCTTCAGGACTCGTGTGATCTCTGTGCCGCGCTCCTTGAGTTCGCGCAGTTTCTCCTGCGGGAGTCCGGCGTATTCTTCGAGCAGTTTGCTCCGGCGTTCGTACACGACGTAGCCGCTCGACGGGCTGGCGTGCTCCGTTTCGAACATGCGCACGAAGATGTTGTTCTTGATCTCGTATTCCTGCTCCGGCGCCATCGGGATCAGGTTGTAGGGCGTCACCTGTTGCTCAAGGTCGATATACCCCTCCATCATCTTGCGGATCGCCGGGGCCATGCCCTCGTGGCAGATGATGTTGGCCTCGCCCATCCCCTGGAAGTGGCGCTGCGAGCAGAAGTATGCCAGACCGCCGACATGGTCCATGTGACCGTGCGAGATCGCGACAAACTTGGCGGGCAGCGCCGAGCGCGGGCACTCGCCCATGTCAAAGCACACATCCAGCTCGGGCACAAAGATGCTCGTGGCCTCGCCCGCCACGGAGACGCCTTGGACACGGAACGGCGGGATGAACAGGAATCCGAGGCCGCCGTCGCGCGGCGGGGGCTTGGGAATCATCGGTAATCCTCCGGCCCCGGGTTGTCGCCCGGCGCGGATGAGAAGTCAGAAGGAGTCACACCAGCGCCCCGACTGTATTCGACACAGCTTTCCAGTCAACCCGCCGCGCCGCCTTCTTCCGGAGAACCGGCGCACCGGCCTCGCGGTATCGTGAGCGCGACATGGGCCACAAACACCCCCCGACCAACGACTCACCGGCGCTCCTGCGCGAGCAGACGCATCGCATCGCGCACCTGGCCCGATTGGAACTCACCGACGAGCAGGCGGCGATGTACGCCACGCAGCTTTCGCGTGTGCTGGCCTATGTGGAGCAGCTCCGCGCCTTGGACCTCGAGGGCGTCAAGCCGATGCTCCATCCGCACGATCGGTATGGGGAGCCGGTCGCCGATGATCCGCGCGAGGGACTCGACCCGGGCGTTGTGAGGCGCCTCGCTCCGGAGTCTGAGGGGGCCTTTATCAGGGTGCCCAAGGTTCTCGGGGGCACAGAGGGCGGCGGGGCATGAAGACCGATGGGTCAATGACCATGGCGCAGGCCGCCGGAGCGGTCGCATCGGGCCGGACCGATGCCGAGGGGCTTGTTGCCGAGGCGCTGGATCGGACTCGTGCGATCGGGTCGTACCTGAACTGCGTGCTCCAGTTACTCGACGAGGATGCGCTGGCGCGCGCCCGAGCGGTCGATCAGAAGCGGAATGCGGGCGAGCCGATCGGGCCGCTCGGTGGTGTTCCGATCATCCTCAAGGACAACATCGTTCTGGACCGGGGAAGGACGACCTGCGCATCGAAGATGCTCGAGCGATACGAGTCGCCCTTCTCGGCGACGGTTGCGAAAAAACTCGAAGCCGCGGGCGCGATCGTCATCGCCAAGGCGAATCTCGATGAGTTCGCGATGGGCTCGTCGGGTGAGAACAGCGCGTTCGGTCCGGCGAGGAACCCATGGGATCCGACGCGTGTGCCGGGCGGGTCATCCTCCGGGTCGGCGGTATCCGTGGCGGCTCGCATCGTCCCCGGCGCGCTGGGCTCTGACACGGGCGGGAGCATCCGACAGCCCGCATCGCATTGCGGCGTGGTCGGGCTCAAGCCGACATATGGGCGTGTCTCACGCTACGGGCTGGTCGCCTTCGCCTCGAGCCTGGACCAGATAGGCCCGATCACGCGCACCGTCGAGGACGCGGCGATCATGCTCGACGCGATCTCCGGGCATGATCCGCACGACTCGACGTCGCTCAACCTCTCGCCGACCTCGTGCGCACAGACCGTGAGCCGGCCGATCGAGGGCCTGCGCGTCGCCGTGCCCGCTGGCGTGATCGACGAGATCGCGCACAACGGCGTGCGCACCGTCTATCAGGACGCGATTAACGCGTGCAGGTCGGCCGGCGCGGAGATCGTGGAGGTTGCGTTGCCCGTGTTCAAATCGGGGATCGCGGCGTACTACCTGATTTGTGCCGCGGAAGCATCGAGCAACCTCGCGCGGTTCGACGGCGTCCGTTACGGGTCGCGCGCTTCGGTCGCCCCGTCGCAAGGGCTCGAAGCGATGTACAAGGAGTCGAGGTCGAGCGGTTTCGGACCCGAGGTGCAGCGGCGGATCATGCTCGGCACACATGTGCTCTCGTCGGGGTATTACGACGCGTACTACCTCACCGCCGCACGGGCCCGACGGCTGATCAAGGAAGCGTTCGACGCGGTATTCCGATCGCACGGGTGCCATGTACTGCTCACGCCGGCGGCACCAGAGCCGGCGTTCCGCATCGGCGAGAAATCGGATGACCCGCTGACGATGTACCTCGAGGACCTCTTCACGGTGCCGGCCAATCTCGCGGGCGTTCCGGCGATCACCGTGCCCGCGGGCGTGGTGATTGAGGGCGGCGTGGCGTTGCCGGTGGGTGTGCAGTTCCACGCGGCGGCGCTGCAGGAGGACACGCTCCTCCGGGCGGCGCGGATGTTCGAGCGGGAGGTCGGGTTCGATGCTCAGCCGCCCGCGGGGCTGTAGCCCAAGGCGATCGGAATGCCGCACTCGGTGCAACACCCCAGATGCCGCGTGCCGCGCAGATCATGCCCACACCCCAAACACCGGCCCGGTCGAACACGGCGCGTCGATACGAGGAGCACCAGCGCGGTGACGATCGGCGCGCTCACCGCGAGAGCGGCCGAGTCGGGCACCATGTCGTTGATCGCCGGGAGTAGGAGCAACAACCCCGCGACCCATATCGCGCCGGTGATCGCGCCACGAATCGCGAGCGAACGCTTTGGGCGTGAAGCAGACGCGAATACAGCCATCGGCCTGGCGGCATCAACAATGAGCAATCCTGTCAACGCGCCGAACGCCGGAATCAGACTCCATTGGAACAATGACACCCAGAAGTGACTCATCACGAACGCGGACGGGTTGTATATGTCGTCGCTCATAGCCATCGTGCGCACGATGTCGAACACGCCGAAGAAAATGATCGAGACCGCGACAAATCCGAACACGAAGCAGGCCGTGCGTGCCATCTATGGAAGGTCCTCAATCGGCAAGACCGACTTGTCTATCGTGAGGTCGACGATGGGCGCGTTGCTTGGAGAAGAGGTTTGTATTGGCGGAGTGATGCAAATGCTGCCCATGAGCATCCTTCCCATCGGCGCTCTCTGTGGTACGGGTGGAGGAGGTGGCTTGCGCCCGAAGACTCTCATTGAAACCAGAGAGAATGGTTGAGACTCGACCGTCGGTGTCAATCCGGATTTCGTCGCTTGCGAATGCACAGCAAGCGTCACGCCGCCCAACCCGAACAGCGCCGCCACACCCGCGGCCATTCGGCGCAAGCGCTGGCGCACCCGCGCGAGCCCGATGGGGCAGTCGGCGGTGATAACCGTGCCATCCTCGCGCCGCAACATGCGGATACATACGCGGTCGCCCTCGTGCGCCCGGATTAGTGACATGGCCTCTTCGCGCGACATCTCCGAGATGTTGTAGACATTGAGCGTGCAGTGGTCGCAGTGGCGGACGCGGGCGTCTCCACGCATATCGTCCCACGACACGCCGCACGGCGAGGCGATCTGCAGGTCCTCGAGGCGTAGTTCCGTTGTCATGATCCACGCGCCTTTCCGCGGGCGTCAGGGCTCCCCGCTCCCTTTGTATGACTCGTCAGCGGGTCGGGTTCTCCACGAATTCCGAAATTCGGCGGCACGCGGTAGAGTCTCCGCCATGCCGAACCACCTCCGCCGCGTTGCTTTGGGCGTTTCCATCGGGATTCTCGGGCTTCTGTCGGGTGCGTGCAGCACGCACAAGGCCCCCACCTTCCGAGTGATCGACGCGCAGCTCGCCTCCCGGACAGAGTCGGCGTCGACGATTCTCGTCACGATCGAGGGTGAGAACCCCAACCGGGACGAACTCCCGCTCTACGCCGTCCATTACCGCGCATCGGTGGATGGCGACACGATGATGTCGGGCGTCGAGCGCTCGCCCCAGCGGACGCTCCCGAGGTTCTCGACGGGGTCGTTCACGATCCCCGTGATCGTGCCGAACGAGAGGTTGGGTGGGCCGGTGGCGAGGGTGTCGATCGATGGGTCGGTGGTGTACCAGGTGCCCGGGACGATCGCGCAGGTGTTCTTCGATAACGAGATCCGTCGCCCGCGAGCGCCGGTCCACGGCGAGCACGCGGTCAACCTCAGCGCGACAGTCCCGCTGCCCGGCTAAGCGCGGACGGGGTTGCGCCGGAGTTCGTCGAGAATCTGATCGAGGCGGAGGGTTGCGACACCCGACGCGCCGTCGGACATGCCGTAGGGGATGTGCAGGCAGCCCGCGTGCGCCGCCCCGCCGCACGAGTAGACCACATTGGGCACATACCCTTCACGTTCCTGCTCATTGGGCTCGAGGATCGGATACGGGATCGCACCGATGACGCGGCGTGGGTCGTCGAGGTCCAGCAGAATCGCCCCGAGCGTGTACCGGCGCATCGCGCCGACACCGTGCGTGAGCAGCAGCCACCCGTCGGGCGTTTCGATGGGCGATCCGCAGTTCCCGATCTGCACGGTTTCCCAGAGGAACTCGGGCCCGCGCAGAACGGACGCCTGCTCCCACAGGTGCACCTCGTCGGACTGAAGGAAGAACATGTTCTGCTTGTCGATGCGCCCGATCATGGCGTACTTGCCGTTGACACGCCTCGGGAAAAGCGCCATGCCCTTGTTGTGGGCCGCGTCGCCGTGCAGCGTGCGGACGCGGAAGGACAGGAAGTCGTCGGTGGCGATGAGCTGGGGCATGATGTGATGCCCGTCGTAGGCGGTGTATGTGGCGTAGTAGTAGACCGAGCCGTCGTCGTCGGTGAATCGCACGAACCGTGCGTCTTCCATGCCGCGCGACTCGATGGCGGTCTCGGGATAAAGCACGCGTTCGCTCATGCGCGTTTCGGCGGCGAACCGGACATCGTAGTTGGACCCGCCGAGCCAGTGGATGATACGAATCGTTTCCCGGTCCGCCAGATTGCAAACGGTGCCCTCGTAGAGCGTCCGCGTGGCGCGGTCGAGCGACTGCAACGAGAACGCATCGCCCAGTTTCTCCAGCACGCGCGAGACAGACTCGGGATCAGCGCCGAGGTGAAGGAGCTTGCGACGGAATGAGATGCGCTCGAAGAGCGGATCAGAGACGCGCTTACCCGCGGTGAGCCACTCTCCGGGGTCGTCAATGAAGACCTTGCCTTCACCATCGAGTGTGCCCGATCGGAACTCGATCGAAGAAATATGCCCCTCCCCGATCGCGCGCACGCTCATGACAAAACGTGCGGTCTTCGAAGACTCATCGACCGAAGTGATGACCATCGACGGGTTGCACAGGGCCGCGCCCTCGACCGCGATCTCCATTGTGAAATACGCGCCGATGAGGCGGCGGCGCGACGCGGGCAGTTGGCTGAGATGGTCGCCCAGACGCCCGCGGACATTCTCGAAATGCTGATCGAGCAAAGACTCGAAGTTGCGGTGACGGTGCGCGAACCGGGTCATCACCTCAGAAAGTGACCGGTGCACCTCGTCCTCGGTCATCGCCAGCACCCGGTCGATGACGACGCGCTCGCGGTACCGGCCGTCGGGGGCGAGGTCATCGCCCAGGCGGAAAGGACGCGCCAGCACGCGGCGCGGGTCCGCGACGAGGCGGTGCCCCGACCTGACAACATCGACTCGTATCTCCTGACCCGTCGTCATGCGCGGTTCGCTCCGTTTCGAGAGTCATTATCGGCGAGCGGATCGGGTTTCATCATCCAATTGCGGCGGCCGTCTGGGCCTGATCGGGGAGACTCTCGCCCGCCAGATCGATCACCGCCAGCAGGGCCAGCAGGAATGAGAGTGTGCTCTCGGCCCCTTGGTTCTCATTGACAGATTCGCGCGTCAGCCCGTCCCGGCACCCGGCGGTCGCGAAGTCGTAGAGCGACAATCCCAGCCGGTTCGCGCCGAGGAACCACGAGAAGGACTCGCGCATCCGTTCCAGATAGTGGCGGTCGTGGGTGCAGATGAAGGCGTACCGGAAGGCGAGGACCATGGCGGCGGCGTCGATGGGCTGTTCGTCGTGAGTCGCGGGTGTGCTGTCGCGCTGGTGCCACCCTTCGTTGCCGATGAGCTGCAGGAATCCTTCGCGGAAACAGAGTTCCTCGATGAAGTCGAGCGACTCTCGGGCCGCGTCCATCATGTGCTCATCGTTGAGACGCTTGGCGGCCCGCATGAGGGCCAGACTCAGCATCGCGTTGTCGTAGGTCAGCTCACTCTCGAACCAGCGCCAGTCGTCGGCGCGCTCGCTCTGGTACCGGTCGAGCAGCTGGCGTCCGAGCGTCTGAGTCATCTCGTGGGCCCATCCGGGTGCCTCGCCGCCCTCGATGAAAGCGTCGAGCCCCATGATGGAGAGCGCTATCCCGCGCGGGCCGCACTTCAGCGCGAGCGGCGCGGTGCGCTCGAGCATCTCTCGCGCCAGTCGGCGGGCGCCCTGATCGGGCGAGATCTGCCAGCACGCGCCCAGCGCCCAAAGCGAACGCCCGATGCAATCATCGGAGAAGTCTTCCTCCTGCACATGCACACGGTTGTAGGACATGAAGTTGTGGAACGCGCCGTCGGCGCATTGCGAATGGTGCATATAGGAGAGATAGATACCCGCCAGGCGCAGCGCCTCGGTATTGCCGGTGATTCGGAAGGCCAGGAGCGCCACGAGCAGCGCCCGCGCGTTGTCGTCCACGCAGTACCCGTGCGTGCGGTCCGGCAGCGTGTACTTGGCGAACTGGAACATCCCGGTGTCGTCGGTGAGGCGTCGCACATGGTCGAGGCGCAGCTCGGGGATGCTCGCCGACCGTCCGATGACGGGGGGCGAGATGGCGGCGACTTCTTCCGTCGAGGCGCGCCGCAAGAGATCCGCGTACGCGGAGCCGACCGCCGACCATGTCATAGCGCGCGAGTAGTCGTACGCTTTGCGGCGCATCGCGTTGAGTTCATCGGGGTGATCGAACAGGTCGATCATCTGACGCGCCAGCGCTTCATCATCCTTGAAGTGGAACAGCCGGCCGCGCCCGTCGGCGAGGAGTTCCTGCGCATGCCAGTAGGGCGTGCTCAATACGGCGGCACCCGAGCCCATCGCGTAGGCGAGCGTTCCGGAGGTGATCTGTGCCTCATTCAGATATGGCGTGATGTACACATCCGCGGCCTGGAGGTACTGGCAGAGTTCGGGCAGGTCGACGAACTTATTGCGGAACACGATATGGTCGCTCACGCCGAGGTCCTGCGCCAGGCGCTCGAGCGCGTTGCGGTACTCCTCGCCCGATCGGGCGCGAATCTCCGGGTGTGTCGCGCCGACAACGAAATAGCGCAGGTCGGGGTAACGCTCGACGACCCTGGGCAGCGCGGTGATGACGGTCTCGATGCCCTTGCCCGGGCTGAGCAGTCCGAATGTGAGCGCCATGCGCCGGCCGCTCATGCCGAAGAGGCGCTTGTGTTCCTCGGGGTCATCGAAGGGGAGATCCGGGATGCCGTGGGGGATGACCTGCACGCGCTCGCGCGGCACCTTGTAATGGCGGTCGAGCAGGTCGCACGCCAGGTGGCTCATCACCACGAGTTTGGCGCACCGATCGCTCATCTTGACGACGACCTCGCGCTGGCCCTTGCTCGGTTCGCGGAGGACGGTGTGCAGCGTGGCGATCGATGGCTTGTCGAGATGCGCCAGGAAATCAAGGACGAGTGCGCCATCGGCGCCGCCGAAGATCCCGTACTCGTGCTGCACCGAGACGACACCGACATCGGAGTACGACACGCTCTCGGCGGCGCGGATGTAATCCATTTTCACGCCGCGCCGGATGCGCCGCTCGGTGTAGTCCGGGTACACCAAGGACTCATTGGGTTTGTCCATCGCGACGATCGTGCGCGAGATGTCCGGGTCGGCGCCGACGATCGCGCGGGAGAGATCGCGCGTGAAGGTCGCGATGCCGCACTGCGTGGGCGGGTAGGTTGAGAGGAACGCGACCGAGAGATGATCGTGAGCGCCGTGGGATTTCATTCGGGGTCACCTTGAGTGAAGATCGGGTCGGGCGCGATCCGGTTGAACTCGAACACGACGACTCTTGCCGCGCCGTTCTCGGTGCCCTCGAGGGTGACCGAGAGGGTGGTCGGCGCGACGCCGCGTTTATCGGCTTCATAGGTCATCTTGGAAGGGAACCCGATCGACGGGTCCTCGAACACGGCGCGCCCTTTCTCGACATGCGTGAGTGTCCATGTGGGCGTGCGCGCCTCCATGCCGGCTTCGCGCTCCCATGGGCGGAGCCCCTTGTTGAAGTGACGCACGAACATGCGCACGTGCCCGTTCTCGTCCTCTTCGATCGCGAGCATCTCGTACATGCGGGGCTGCCCCTCGCGAACCCACCGGAGCGAGCCGACAATGCACCCAGAGAGCGGTGCCGACCAGCGCTCCTCCCACACGCCGGAGTCGTCGGTGTGCGTCCAGTCGCCGGACATGAACCCGAGGCGCGCGACGCCCGCGACGCAGGGCGTCGCTTCGGGCACATCGGGCGGCGCATCCTGGGAGGGGCGAGCGACAGCAAATACTCCCGAGACGAGGCACGCAGTCGCCAATGCGATGGCCCGGATCGCTCTCATCACTCATCTCCTTCACGCGTCGGCGTGTGTTGAGGCCGGTTGACGTTTTCAAGCCTACCCTCACCCGCCGCGAGTGTCCCGGCGGGGCGTCGGAGTTGTATCAGGAGTGTGAGTGATGTTCGGACTCAAGAATCGGCGACGACGCAGGGCTCGGAGTCGCCCCACCCCGGCGTCCTGGGGCGAGATTCTGTGGGCGAATGTGCCGGCTTTCCAGCGACTGCCGCAGGAAGACCGGCTCGAGCTCATCGATCACATCAAGGTATTCATCGAGGAGAAGCGATTCGAAGGGATCAACGGCCAGGAGATCACGGAGGAAGTCCGTGTGACGATCGCGGCTCAGGCGTGCATGCTCCTGCTCCACCGCGATACCGACTATTACCCCCGCATCCGCTCGATCCTGGTGTACCCCGAGCGTTATGTTGCGCCGTACAAACGTCAGGGACCGGGTGGCATTGTGACCGAGGGCACGGACACCCGGCTCGGCGAGGCGTGGGACTCGGGATATGTGGTCCTATCGTGGTGCGATGTGAAGCGGGGCGGCGTCGAGATGCACGACGGGCACAATGTCGTGTTCCACGAGTTTGCCCACGCGCTGGACGCGGAGTCGGGGTTTGTCGACGGGGCGCCGGCCTTGGAGAAGCGGGAACTCTTCAGGCCGTGGGCCCGGATGCTCGCACACGAGCTGAGCGATCTGCGCGCCGCGTCGATGCGCGGCCTGCCCACCGTACTTAACAAATACGGCGCCCAGAACGAGGCGGAGTTCTTCGCCGTCGCGACCGAGGCGTTCTTCGAGCGTCCCGCGGCGCTGCGTGCTTCCAATCCGGAGGTGTACCAGCACCTCGGCGAGTACTACCGCCAAGACCCAGCCGCATGGGCTGATCAGATTGAATAGTTCGATTTCGACGCGTCGGAGACGCCGGCTTACGGGACGAGTTGGCTGCGGATTTCATCGAGCTTGGCGCTGGCCGCCTCGATCTCGCTCTTGATCGCATCGAGCGATCCGCTCTGACGGGCGCTCATGATCTTGCCGCGAATCTCGTTCATCTTGGAGACAACTTCATTGATCCCGGACTTGAGTTCCGCGGAGGCGGCATCCCCCAACTGATCGATGTTTGCGGCGACCCGGCTCATTCCGCCATTCGTCGCGTTGAAGTATTCGACGAGTTCGGACCAATCGGTCTCACGCTGGGTCTCGCCCAGATCGCCCGGAATATCGATGTTCTGGACGCGGACCTCCGGTTCGGGCATATCGGGAAGGGAGTTCTTCTTGCAGCCGCCCGCCACCATCAGCGCCGAAACAAGACCGATCATCATCATCCGGGACATCGCGACCTCCATTCGATACTTCATCTTGCTGCCCACAATCCTATCACCCACCGACCCGCTGTGCATCAGACCCGGGCCGCCGCCCCGACGCTCATTGTCACCGGCACATAGGTCGGACGCACGCGCGCGACGAACTCGTCCCAGTACTTGTTCATGATGGTGCGCGTCGCCCAGTTATTCCCATCGGCGAGCCCGCAGATCGTGGTGCCGGGCATGGCGCCCATGCTGGTAGCGATCTCGAGCGTCAGATCAAGGTCCTTCGTTCTGGCGTCTCCCGCTTCGATGCGAGAGAGCAACTGATACAGCCACCCCGAGCCCTCGCGGCACGGCGTGCATTGCCCGCAGCTCTCGTGCTTGAAGAACCGCGCGATATTCCGCGCCACCGCGACCATATCCGTGTCTTCATCGAAGATCGTCGGGCATGCGGTGCCCAACCCCAACACGTTGTACTTGCGCCCGATATCGAAATCCATTTCCGCATCGAACTGATCCGGGCCGAGGATGCCCGTGGAGATGCCGCCGGCGATCGCGCCCTTGTACTTCTTGCCGTTGCGCATCCCGCCGCAGTACTTCTCGACCATCACACGCAGCGGGATCCCGAGGTCGAACTCGTACACGCCGGGTTTGTTCACATGCCCCGACACGCCCATGAGTTTGGTGCCGAAGCTGGGCGGCCCGCCGATCTTCGACTCCGTGCCCTGCTTGTGGAACCACGCCGACCCGTTCGACACGATTGATGGCAGGTGCGCGAGCGTCTCGACATTGTTGATGATCGTCGGTTTGCCGAACAGGCCCTTGATCGCCGGGAAAGGCGGCTTGTTCCTCGGCCACCCGCGTTTGCCCTCGAGCGACTCCAGCAGCGCCGTTTCTTCGCCGCAGATGTACGCACCGGCGCCGCGGTGCAGGTGGCACTCCACCTTCCATACTTCGCCCGTCGCGGTCGAGGCGCCGTTGAGGAGACCTTTGCCGCCGAAGACGCCCTTGTCGTACGCCTCCTTGATCGCCTTCTCGACCACCATCGCCTGATGGTGGTACTCGCCGCGGATGTAGATGTACGCCTTGCTCAGACGGCACGCGTAGCAACAGATCGCGATGCCTTCGAGCAGCAGGTGCGGATCGAAGTCCATGAGGAGTCGATCCTTGAAGGTGCCCGGCTCGGACTCGTCCGCATTGATCGCCAGGTAGCGCACGCCCGGGTTGTTCGGGTCCTCGCTCTTGGGCAGGAAGGTCCACTTGAGCCCGGTGGGGAAGCCCGCCCCCCCCCTGCCCCGCAGCTCGGCGGTCTTGACGGTGTCCACGACATCCGCGGGCTTCATGGAGAGCGCCTTGCGGAGCCCATCGTACCCGCCGGTCTTGGCGTACTCGTCGTACCAGACGGTCCTGCGGTCCTTCATCTCGCCGAAAGGCGGCGTGGGGATGCGGGCCGTCAGCACGGGGAACTCGGTCTTGGGGGTCCAGCTCATGCATCGGATTGTAGGGGACACCGGCATGGATGCCGAAGCGAAGGTTGTCGGCCCGATCAACTCCGACTCACCGGTATTTCCACACCACTATGATCGGGGTTTGTGGTATCCGGCGCGCTACGCGGCGCCTCTTTTCCCTAAAGGGCTTAGGCCCGGAAAGGCGACACCATGAAGAAGAACGTCGGCAGCATGGACACCATCATCCGCGTGGTCATCGCCATCGCGCTGGCCGCTGTCGCCTTCATGATGGATGTGGGCCGTACAGGGCAGATCGTCCTGCTGGCGGCGGCGGCGATCGCCCTGCTTACCGGGATCGTCGGCTTCTGCCCGCTCTACCGCCTGATCGGCGTGCGGACCTGCAAGCTCAAGCAGGGCTGATCCGCACGAATCCGGTCACCCCGCCCCGACAGCCCCCGCCAACTCAACCAACCCCCCCTCGCCGATGGACTCGTATTCGAGATCGCCGGGCTCGCCCGTGATGCGCAGGTCGTAGGGGTGGGGCTGCTCGAACTCGAACCAGCGCGTCCTGGCCTCGTGGTCCGCCGGGGCACGCCCGTGCTCGTCGAGTTCCAGGATGCCGAAGCGCACGATGCCGTCGGGCCCGGTCGCGCCGATCGGGGAGCCGAGCGAGACGCGGTCGGTGCATCCCGGGATCACATCAAAGGTGTGCTTGCGCGTGAAACCCGAAGCGCCGGAGGGGTCGGTGGCGTCGATCTTCCCGATCCACGGGAAGATGCGGACGGCCGAGCCCGACTCGTTGCGGACGATCATCGTCGGCGCGATGCCGGGCCACATATTGATCCTCGGCCCATGGGCGTTGGTCGGATAGTCCGCGCACGCGGTCAGGGATACCGAGGCGGCCCATGCGCCCATCGTGATGAGCACCGCTCCGAAAGCCCGAGTCGCCCGCCGTGTGTTCTGGCTCATCGCCCCTGGTCTCCTTGCGAGCGGTCGATCTCGACCTCCTCGATCGTGGTCCTGCGGATCGTCACCCGCCCGCTTTCCGTGTCGCGGGTCTCTTCCTCGACCTCCCGGCGGACGACCTTGCGGTCTTTCTCGACATCCGTGCGGACGCCCTTGGCGATGTGCCCGACGAACTCGCCGAGCGACCTCATGATGGATTTCTTCGGCTCACCCATGGCGTTGACGCGACTGTATCCGCCCCAGAGCCCAGTTGCCGCGCATCCACGGGGAAACACCTTACCGACAAATCAGGTTTTCTTTGACAAATCAATTTGTCGGAATACATTCAGGTGATGGATCAGGGCGGGCCGGCATCTCGGATTCAGGACGCAGGACAACAGACGTCCCTTCCGGGGCTGGCCCTGACCAGCGATCCCGCAGCGGCCGCCTCGCTCCTGGACCCGCAGCGCCGCCGGTTGCTCGAAGCCCTCACCGAGCCCGGTTCGGGCGCATCGGTCGCCCGCCGACTCGGCATGCCGCGCCAGAAGGTGAACTATCACCTGCGCGAAATGGAGAAACTCGGCCTCGTCGAGTTCGTCGAGGAACGCAAGAAGGGCAACTGCACCGAACGCCTCGTCCGCGCCGTCGCGACGCACTACATTGTCGACCCCGGTGTCCTGGGGGCTCTCGGGGGAGGCGAGCAGGAGATGACGCCCGACCGGTTCAGCTGGGCGTATCTCGTGGCGGTCGCGGCCCGGACGATCCGTGAACTCGCGGTGCTCTCGCGCCGGGCGCGCCAGGCGAAGAAGGAGCTCCCGACCTTCACGCTGCACACCGACATCCGCTTCGACAGCGCCAGGGCACTCAACGCCTTCACCGAAGAGCTCTCGCACGAGGTCGCCCGCCTGACGGTGAAGCATCAGTCCGCTGATGGCGATCAATCTCGCGTATTTCGCTTCGTAGTCGGCGCGTACCCCGCGATCACGAAGCACGAGGACGACGACACCGAAGCCATCATCATCCCGGAGAACGAGCCATGACCACGACGGGCAAGCAACGCGCCCCGATCGAGACGACGATGACCATCCACGCGCCCGTGGACGCGGTCTGGGAAGCGTTATGCACGGGCGAGGGGCTCGCGTCGTGGTTCCCGCTCGAAGCACGAGTCAAGCCCGGCGTAGGCGGCACGGTGTTCACCTCGTGGCGCAACGAGTTCGTGTTCGACATGCCGATCATGGCGTGGGAGCCCAACAAGCATGTGCGCTGGCAATGGGGTGCGCACGAGGGCGACGCCCCCGCGCCTTCGGTCGTCGATTTCTATCTGGAGTCCAAGGGCGGCGATACCATCCTGCGTATGGTGCACCACGGCTTCTCCGCCGACGCCGACTGGGACGAGATGTACAACGGGACGGTTCGCGGATGGGACTTTGAGCTCAACTCGCTCAAGACTTATCTCGACTACCACCGAGGCCAGCCGCGCCATGTCGCGCATGTGCGCTCGCCGATCAAGAGTCTGGCCTACGCCGAGGCGTTTGAACGCCTCCTCGCGCCGGGTGCTCTGGTTTCGCAGGGCTCGTTCAAGGGGCTAACGGTGGGCGACCGGTTCGATGTCACGCTCACGGGCGGGCAGCGATTGCGCGGCCGGGTCCGCGCGCACCAGCCGGATCAGTACCTGTGCTTCGAGATCGACAATCTCGATCAAGCGATCATGCGGATCGACATCGAGTCGTGCGACCCGGGCAAGGGCCCGTTGGTGTGGCTGTGGCTCAGCGCCTGGGGCAACTACGCGAAAGAGGCCGAAGCGCTGAACAAGGCCTGGCTCGGCGTGATGAACAAGTGCTTCGGCGAGGCGCTACCGATCGGCGCGGAATACGCCGGGTAGCGACTAGTGATGACCCGAGTGCTTGGACGCGTCGTCGATGAGTCTGGCGACCTGTTCCGGCTTAATGAACTCGTGGAGCGTGTGATCGACGAGGGCCGCCGGTGCGCCGCCGCACGCGCCGAGGCATTCGAGTTCGATGAGTGTGAACTTGCCGTCCTCGGTGGTCTCTCCGACATCGATGCCGAGCTTCTTCTTGCACGCCTCGGTGACTTCCTTCTGCCCGCAGAACTCGCAGGCGATAGATCGGCACACCGCGATGACGTGCTCGCCCTTGCGCTTGAGCCAGAACTCCTCGTAGAAGCTCGCCGTGTCCAGGACATCCGCGGGCTTGAGTTCGAGGAACTCGGCGACCTCCATCAGCGCCTGGTGCGGGAGCCATCCGGCGGACTCCTGCACCGCGTGGAGCGCGGGGATCAGCGCGCCGTGCTTCGTTTCGTAGCGCGGCAGATACACCTCGGTGATCTTCTTCTTGACCTCGTCTGTCAGGTACGGCTGGGAGCGCCTTTCGACCTCTAACGATCCCGACTTCTTTGTGATCCACGCCATCCGATCGCTCCTGCAGACGAGTCCTTCAGGGCCGAACGCCCCGGTAATGTCATCTTATGGCATGGTCGCGGGGCGCGTCATCCCTCCCGCCACCCGCCGCTCCCCCCTCAACCGTTGGGGATCTCGCCGGGCGAGAAGGGTTTGGCGTCGAAGTCCTTGTTGGCGCGCCACGGTTTGTCGGGCCCGACGCGCTGGATGCTCCCGCCAGGCCGGATCGAGCCGACATCCTCCTTGTGCGCGACATCCGTCGGCGGCGCCGGATCGCACTTGCCCCAGACGACGCAATCGATCCGCGTACCGTCGGGCGCCGTCAGCAGGATGAAGTCCCCGCCGTTCTTGAGCGCGACATTCTGCGCGCTCACATCCATCGTGAACACGAGGGCGTCGTTGAACGATCCGTTCGGTCCTTCGGGTGCGGCGTCGGCGTTGCCCACTTCTCCGGGGATCGAGGCGTTGTACCCGTTGAACACGACCGCTACGCCGCCCGGGGGCAGTTCGATCTCGGGGAAGATGAACCTGATGCCGTAGCGACCCTCGGCGTCGAAGGTGCTGAGGCGGCTCGACAGGCGGTACCCCTTGAGGTTGATCGTCTTCTTCGTGGTGTTGGCGATCTCGATGAACTCATCGCCCGTGGAGTCGCGTTTGCCGTCGTGGTTGGCGTCGCCCTCGTCGCCCGTGGGCACATGGAACAACACTTCGGTGATCGCCGGATGCGCGGGCTCGTCCTTGTCCGCGGCGAGCGCGGACATGCCAAGCAATGCGGTTCCGATCGGCACCATCAGGATGCGGGCGTTCATGTTCCGAGCTCCTTTGCATAGAGGTATTGATCGACGCCGAACGCGATGCAGAACAAAACAAGAGCGGTGAGGTTCGCCCACGCGAGTGTGCGCATGAACAGGTCGCGCCCCTCCGAGAGCGTGTAGAACATCGCCATCAGGGCCGAGATCGGGAGAAACACGATCGACAGCACCGTGAGGCGCAGGCGCGCCGCCTTGCTCCGCGTCATCACACACCTGCCGAGCAGCACATACGCCCACAGGATGATCGAACTTACCAGCACCATCGCGCCGCCCATCGGGATCATGTAGAACTTGCGAACGAGGAAGGCGTCAACGAGCGGGAGCACGCCGAACAAGACGATGTAGAGAATCCCGAGGCGGAACACCGGCTTGGCGCTGAGCAGGAACGAGGGCACGTGCACGCCCACATCCGCCAGCGACTCGATCACGCCCGGCATCCGCAACCGGTGCTCGCGCACATCGAACCCACACACGCGGCAGACCGGCGACTCGCTCGCCATGTCCTGCTTGCACTTGGGGCAGATCATCAGGCGGTCGGGCGAGGTCGTCTGCGTGATGAGGTCGTCGAGCAGCTCGAAATCGGCCGTGGAGTCCATCCCGACCGTGTCGTCCGCTGACTGCGCCGCCAGTTGCGCGCGGCGCTTCTGGATCTTGATGTGGCGCAGGCGGTCGGCGCACGCGAGGCAGACATACCGCCCCTGCACATCCTTCATGCGCGCTGCGTCGCTCACATCCACGCCGCACGCGGCACACACTTTCTGGTCGGTCACTTCGTCCACGGTCCCACCAATCGGGAAACCAATATAGCCGCCCGTGATTGCGGCCCTGTCGGTGTGCTCATCGCACCATCCACGCGACGAAATCCGCGATCAGCACCCCCGCCAGCGCCACGAAGCACACCGCGTTCGCCCAGTTGAGCGCCCGCCACGCGGGCTCGGCGAGCGTACGCGCCAGGTACACCATTGCGACGACGGATGTGATGGGCAACGCGAAGAACGAGAGCACGAACACCAGCCCGCCTCCCGTTGAACTGCCGGTGTCGCCGGCGATCTCGGTCGCCGCGATGACCCATGACATCAGCGCCACAAGCACCACGACGCCCAGCGCCACCCAGTACACAATGCCCGTTTGAACAAAAAACCGATCAACGATCGGAACAGCGCCCAACAACATCACATACAGCGCGCCCCAGACCCACAGCCACTTCTTCTGCTGCGCCCACTCTGGGATGTCGATGCCGTCGAGAATCCAACGGATCACACGCGGGCGCGGATCGGGAGCCAGCGCGATGCGCAGGTCCTGCATGCATGTGGGGCAGGTCGGCGCACCCTCTTCGACCTCCGCCCCGCACGCCGGGCATTCGACGGTGTCGAGGAGGGAGTCGAATGTGTGGTCGTCACCGGTCATTGCGATCTTGGAGTGCGATCGATTCCGGGCAGCGTTGGCTTATCGATATTGATGATCTTCTCGATGGCGCCGCTGCCGCCAAGGATGAAGTTCATGCAGATGCCGATCAGGACGGCGACCGCGAGCCCGCGGATCAGTTTGTTCGCGCCCTCCTTACTGAACCACAAGAGCGCAGCGGCCTGGCCGATGAAGTTGAAGATGAAAGTGAGGATCAGCACCAGGACCGACTTGCCCGTGCTGTCCGATCGCCGGAAATAACCGATGATCCAGAAGATCCAGAAGACAAATCCCGCAACTCCATTGGCGAATCCAGCGATGAAAACGAGGTCCGGGTCCTCTTGATCGATCGCCATCCAGACCGGCATCGCGACCGCGATACCGAGCCACGCGAGCACAACCGCGGTGGCGGCGAGCGCGCTGTTGAGAATCGGAAGATCGGAGCCACCCCCACCACCGCCGCTCCCCCTCACTTTGGCGGCTTTGGCCGTGCCGAACTTCGTTTGGAGTTGCGACTGTGTGCGCGCGTCGTACCCGCAGTTCAGGCAGATGATCGCGCCGGGCTGGGCGAATGAGCCGCACGACGGGCACTGATTCTTGGCGGCTTCCTTGGCCTGGCGCATGTACTCACGCAGGTCCGCGCCCTGGTCGCCCCCCCCGCTTTCTCCCACGCTCGCCCCCGCACTCGCCGCCGTCGTAGCGGCGGCACCGCCGCCACCTCCCCGCTTCTTGGCCTTGAGTTTAGCGATGCACGGCGCGCAGATGTACCGGCCCTTGGCGTCCTTCATCCGCTCGGTGTGGGTCACATCCGCGCCGCACGCGGCGCACTTCTTGGGCTGTTCACTCGGGCTCATGCGCGGTCACCACCTCGGGCGACCAATGTAGCGGACGGGCCTTGAGTCAGGTCATGAGTCAGGCCTTGGCGCCGGTCCGCGCCCCGGCGATGGTCGATCGGACGACCCGCTCCACATCCTCGGCGCTCAGTTTCCCCGACGCGATCGCGCTGGCGAGCGATGCCTCAACATTCGGAGCCAGCCCGAGAAGGACCGCGGCGTCCTCCGGGGCGATGGTGCCCTCTGCGACGTACGCCGCGATCTCGCGGCGGGTCCGCTCCCGCTGGCGCGTCTGCGACATGGTCTGGAGGACATATAGCCCGTACCCGATGATCACCACCGCCGCCGTGAGCCCGAAGATGATCGCCAGCGCCTCGGTATCAGCGGCGAGCAACGCGGGGATGTTCTGCATGGGGCACCTCCATGGGAGTTGCTTCCGATCCGTACCCCGGATATTTCACGCCCACGGGGGAGCGGGAAGGGTTATCGGTCCAACTCACCCGCGATGACATTGAGCGACCCAAGGATCGCCACCACATCCGCCAGCATGTGGCCTTCGGTGAGCTTGGCCATCACCTGGTAGTTGATGAAGCTGGGCGGCCTCGTTCGGGCCCGCCACGGGAGTTTCCCGCCGTCGCCCACGACGTAGTACCCGAGTTCGCCGTTGCCCGTCTCGTTGGCCCCGTACACCTCGGCGATGGGCGCCTTCCACCCGCGATTGTCCATGATGAGTTCGAAGTGCTGAATGAGCCCCTCGATCGAGCCGTAGACATCCTGCTTCCGCGGCTTGACGACCTTGGAGTCGGCGAAGGCGTCCAGCGGCATGCCCTTGATCCACGACCAGATCTCGTCGGTGAGCAGCTGATTCACGATCCCGATCGACTGGCGCATCTCCTCGATGCGCACCTGGAACCGCGCGTACACATCGCCATCGGCGTGCACCGGCACCTTGAACTCGACCGGCTTTCGCCCCTGCCCGTCCCAGTTGTCGGCGTAGCACAGGTACGGCTCGTCCTTGCGCACATCGCGCACCACGCCCGAGGCCCGCGCGATCGGGCCAGAGAGCGACCACGCGACCGCGTCGTCCCGGTCGATCACGCCGATGCCCACGGTGCGGTCGATAAAGATGCGATTCCGCAGCACCAGATTCTCGAGGTCCTGAATCGCCCGGGGCACTTCCTTGTTCACGATGTTCGAGACCATCGTGCGGAAGGTCTCGTCGTCGGGCAGTTCGCGCATCGCGCCGCCGACGCGCGTCCAGTCCGGGTGGAACCGCTGACCCGCGATGTAATCACAAAGGTCGTAGATCTTCTCGCGGACATTGAACGCGTAGAGGAAGCCCGTGAATGCGCCGAGGTCCAGCGCCGCCGCGCCCACGCACAACAGGTGATCCTGAATCCGTGAGACCTCCGCCATGATCGTGCGAAGAACTTTGCATCGGGGCGTGATCTCGACGCCGAACAGTTTCTCGACCGTGTGGTGCCAGCAGATGTCGTTGGCGATGGGCGAGAGGTAGTTCATCCGCGACACGATCGTCACGTACTGGTTGTAGTCCAGCGCCTCGCCGAGCTTCTCGAAGCCCGAGTGCAGGTAGCCGATGTGGGGCGTGCATCGCGCGATGCGCTCGCCGTCGAGTTCCAGCACGAGGCGGAGCGTGGTGTGCGTCGCGGGGTGCTGCGGCCCGAAGTTGAGCGTCCACCGATCGCCCGTGTCGAGGTGGTCCTTGAGGTACTCGGTGTTCTCGATATCGACACCGAATCCCTGGTCCGCGGGCTTGAGTGTGTAGGGCATGAGGGGGGTGACTCCCAAACGAGTGGCAAACAACCGTGGCCTCGCCGCGCCGGGCGGGTCGGGATGTGCAGTATAGAGGCCCGATCTCCGCCCGAAACCTCGACTCGGCTTCCCCCAACAACATGATGGAAGCAGACCCGCCGGAGGCCCGCCATGGAACGCCGCAGAGTCATCCGCCTGTTCGACATCATCTTCGCGATCGTTCTGGCGCTGGGTGTCGTGTCGTTCGCGTACGGGCAGACCGACCCGGAGGACGCCCCATCCCCGGATGAGGCCCCGCTCACTGGCCCGGACATCGGACGAGCCAAGATGCCGTCCATCATCCAGCGCACCTTCGAGGGCACGCTCCAGCGGCTGGACATCTGGCCCGAGGAGGCCGCGATCGAGCTGCTCGACCTCACCGACGAGTCACGGGAGCGGATCAACGACATCCTCGCCTCGCGCGCGGCGGCGATCGACAAGGTCGTTTCGGAGAATCTCGACGAACTCCTGAAACTCGCCAACGACGGCGAGGGCGGGCGCTGGTTCGGCGCGCTCACGCGGATGCGTTCGTTCCAGAAGAAGATCAACGCCAAACTCGAGGACACGCGCCCGCTCGTCGAGCAGTTCGCCGAGGTGCTCCCGATGGAGCAGGCCGACGAACTCACTCGGATGGTCGAGGAATACTGGGACGCATTCGAGGCCGACGAGGTGGGCGAGGAAATCGAGCAACTCGGCGGCAAGATGAAGGCCTCGATCGCGGAGAAGGCGGAGTCGCTCCGCATCATGGGCGAGGAACTGGGTCGCTCGTACCAGCGGATCGAGAAGAGCGCCGCGGTGTACGCCGAGTACTTCATCCGCGAACTGGGCTTCACGGGCGAGAACGCCCAGCATGTCCGCGACGAGGTGCGCGAGTTCCTCTCGACCGTCGACGATCCCGAGAACATCAAGGATGACGACTGGATCCCCGTGATCCGCCGCCTCTACAAGAAACTCGACGAGGCCGGGCGCGAGCGGTTGTTCGAGGTCATCCTTCAGCAGAAGGGGTGATCGCCTCCCCTCCCGCGGGAAGGGCTTGATCCTTCCATACGCTCACACGATCGCCTGACAGACTCAGAGTCAACCGGGGGCGGGCACGAACGGTTCGTTGCCGCATTCCGGGCAGCGCGACTCGGGATCGAGCCCTCGCCGGTCGTACCCGCACCAGACACACAGATACCGCTTGACTGTGCGGAGTCGCGCGTCGATCGCCCAGACGATCAGCGATCCGGCCACGATCGGGCACCAGAGATACGCGCCGAGTCCGCGCAACGCGTCGACCGGCACAAACACCGTGGCAAGACACGCTGTCGCGACAATGACCGCAAGAAAGACTCGCTTGGACCTGGTGACCAGCCACAGCAATGACGCCGAGATCAAGGCGGAGATCGGGATCGCGAGCAAACCGAGCAACACACCACCGCTGATCGGAAGGACCGCTCCATTGGGGGGCGGGCCCACAGCCGCCGCGCCGAACGCGGCGAGCCCAAAGCCCATCATGAGCAACCACACGGGCAACAGCGCAAACCAGATCAGCGCAAACACGAGCGTGGGCCAGTTGATCAATTTCGGGTGCACCAATACTGCGCCCAAGGTCGAGCCGCCGACCCCGATCCCCAACACAAAGGCGATCAAGGTGAAGCCGCCTCTCATGATCGACCGCGAATGGAGCCCTGCGTACATGACGAGCGAGGGTGCCACGCCGCATAAGAGCCACGCTAATACTCCCACCAGGATCCACTTCTGCGTGCGCTCACTGAGTCGCATTCCGCTCACTCCACCGGCTTCATCATCGGGAACAGGATCACATCCCGGATCGTCCGCTGATTGAGCAGCAGCATGCACAGCCGATCGATGCCCAGCCCCATCCCGCCCGCCGGCGGCATGCCGACCTTCAGCGCCTCGATGAAGTCCGAGTCGAAGTTGCGGAAGGTGGACTCCTCATCGTCCAGCCCCGCCAACTGATCGCGGAACCGCGCCGCCTGCACATCCGGGTCGTTGAGTTCCGTGTAGTGCGGCCCGACCTCCATGTGCCCGATGAACAAATCCGAACGGTCCGCCACTTGGGGGTTCTCGCGATTGGCACGCGTGAGGGGCGAGAGGGCCGCGGGGTATTGCATGATCCAGGTCGGCTCGCCGGGGTCGATGGACTTCTCGGCGAACTCCTCGAACAACTCATTGACCAACAACAACGGATCAACATCGTCGATCGAAGCCTTCCGACCCTCGCCCTCGAGATGCTTGAGGAACTTCTTGGCGACGCCGCGTTCTTGTGCTTCCTTCTTGACGCGCGCCGTATCGCCCGACGCGAACCCGAGACCCTTCTCGAACAACTCGGCGTAGGTCACGCGCGCAAATGGCGACTCGAAATCGATCGTGTAATCGCCGTAGGGCATCGCCTTGGCACGGCCGCCCGTCGTTTCCGCGACGAACCGCGCCGTCTCGCGCGCCAGCGACTCGGTGATCTCCATCACGCTCTCGACATCGCCGAACGCCTGGTACAGCTCGAGCATCGTGAACTCGGGGTTGTGCTGCTTGTCCAGACCCTCGTTGCGGAAGTTGCGGTTGATCTCAAACACCCGCGGCATGCCGCCCACCAACAGCCGCTTGAGAAACAACTCCGGCGCGATGCGCATGTACAGATCGATCCCCAGCGCGTTCATGTGCGTCGCGAACGGGCGAGCCGCGGCGCCCCCCGCCTGCGTCTGCAGCATCGGGGTCTCGACTTCGAGGAACCCGCGATCGTTGAGCCATCTCCGGATGAACGACACGATCCGCGAGCGCATCTGGGCGGCGTGCATCGTCTCGGGGTTGGCATACAGATCGACATACCGCTTGCGGTACCGCGCCTCGACATCCTGCAGCCCGCTCCACTTCTCGGGGGGCGGCGCGAGTGACTTGCTCCCCATTTCAAGCGAACTCGCCCAGACCGTCACCTCGCCCGTCTTGGTCTTCATCAGCGGCCCGGTCGCCACCACCACATCACCAAGGTCGAGCAGCTTCGCCAACTCGAACCCGTTCCCACTTCCACCGGTGCAATCCCGCGCGCTGACCGCGACCTGAATATCCCCCGAGTGGTCGCGCAGGTTCATCCACACGAGCTTGCCCGTCGGGCGACGCAGCACCACCCGCCCCGCCACCGTCACCACCGGGCGCGGGTCCGCCGGCATCTCGAACGAGGCGTCGGCCTTCTTTGCTGCCTGGGCCTCGTTCCATTTGGCGTCCGCCGCCTCGTCGTATCGCGACAGCGCGTTGGCGAGGGGCGTGATACCGTCCACCCGCACGCCGTGGGGTTCGAAACCCAACGCCCGGATCGCGTCCCGCTTCTCCCGGCGCTGCTGCTCGAGGTGATGGGGGGAGTCCGTTTCGTGGGTCTGCTCGGTCTTGGTCTGATCGTCGCTCATGGCGGGCATGGTACGCCGACGCCGGGTCGGGACGGCCAGCGCCTACGATGGCGAAATGAACGAGGACGATCTGCGATTCTGGTTCTCGGCCGCCTGGATCGTCATGACCGGGATTGGCATCGCGGTCTTCGTTCGACATATCGCCGCCCCCCGACTCCGCGGGCGCGAGATCCCGCAATGCGACGCCTGCGGGTACGACCTGACCGGGTTGCTCGGCAGGTCGCGGTGCCCAGAGTGCGGGTCGCGTGTGCGCAAAGAGGTCGGCGGATCACGGGCATCGTGGAGGTTCGAGTCCATTGTGTTCGCGTGCGCACCGTGCGTCGGTGCAGCCGTGACACTTGGTCAGCTTCTCCGCTCGATCTTCCCGTATGGAGCCAGACAGGTTGAGCCCGAGTCCGTTCTGTTTGTGTTGATCCTGACGCTCTTGGGTGCCGCAGCATGCGCGATCTGTGCGCTCCCGTTGGTCTTCATTCACCGGAGCCCGCTGGAGTTCCGGTTGGCGTGCGTGGCTACGAACATCATCACGCCGATCGTGTTGCTCGTGTTGCTTTGGAGCCCTGCAGCCCTCGCTACTGACGCGCTCGCATCGATCGCGAGTGCGATCGGAACGGCGCTTGTCGCGACTCTGATCTTTGCGCTGCTGCCCATCGCGGCCTTGCTGTCGCTGTTCATCCGGGGCTTCTTGCCACGCGGAAGCCGTGTCCGCTCACAAAGTGAATGAGACAGTCACCTCACCCCGCCGCCTCGATCCACTTCCGGACCATCTCCGCCAGTTCCTTCTTGTGCGCCTTGAACTCCTCGGCGCTGCGGAAGGTCATGATCGCCCGATCATTGGATGGCCACTCCAGCACCTCCGACTCCTGATCCACGATCGGCGCCTTGGGTTTTGCCTTCGTGGCCTTGGCCCCGCAATGGAAGATCACCCGCACACGGTCCTTGGCGCTGAGATTGAGCGTGATCCGATCATCGCCGTCATGCTGGTAACTCGGCGCGTTCCACTTGACGCCCTCCACGAGCGACTTGTCCGCGCCGCGAATCGTTTTGCGAACCGCTTCCGCCACATCCTTGAGCGGATGGTCCAGCGCCGCCATGAACGCGTCCGGGTCCGCCGACTTCGTCGCGACCTTCTTCGCCACGCTCAGCCGCCCTTCCCGAACCGCTTGTTGATCCGCTTGGAGAACGCGCCGGCGAAGTTCGTCCAGGTCATCTGCGGGAAGCCCATCACCTTCCCGCCGGGCTTGAGCGATCCGGCCAGCGCTCTGGTCAGGTCCCACCCGGCGCGGAGACCGGTGCCGAGGCCGCCGACCGAGGCGCCCACGCCGTTGTTGCGCAGCGCGAGCATCGTCACATCGTCATCCGCGTCCGCCGATCCGCTCATCGATCTGAGTCGTTCCACGATCTCATGAATCAGCGCGCCGGGGTCCGCGGCGTCAAGCGTGCGCACCAGTGCGAGCAAGCCCTCTTCGCCGAGCAGCTTGCCGTCGGTGCCGCGCGCCTCGATGAGCGCATCGGTGTAGAGCAGCACGATGTCGCCCACCTTCGTGCGCAACTCATACGGCCCGTACACCGTGCCGGGGTCGATCCCCAGCGGGATGTTGTCGGCGCCGCTCTCGTCGCGCAGGAAACTCCACTGGCGCGACTGGGCCCGGTACACCAGCGGCCTCGGGTGCCCGGCGTTGCACACGCTCAGATGCCCGTTGGGCCCCCAATAGGTCAGCACCACCGCCGTCGCGAACTTGCAGTCCCGCGACAGCTCGTGGAACTCCCGGTTCAACCGGTTCACGAACCGCGTCTGGTCCGTGTAGTTGATGAACTTGCGCATCAGGACGCGCAGGCCGCGAGCCAGCTGATCGACGCCCTCGCCGTGGCCGGCGACATCCGCGATCAGAACCCGCGTGATCCGCCCGGTGGCGCAACTCGAAACATAATGCACATCACCGCCCCCCGAGGTCTCGTCGCTCCCCTTGTACGGGCGCGCGTAGACCCACGCGTCGAGGCCCGGCATCACAACGCCGTTGTCGATCTCGCGGTTGCCCCCCCACACCTCCATGCAATGCATCGTGTGGAGTTCGGGCGAAGCGGGCCGGGTTGTCACGGGTTCCGGTGTCATCGCTCAATATTCATTATCTCAGGATTGCCCGATCAACCGCGCCTGGGGACACTGTGTTCCATGAAATCTTCCACCGTGCCGCTACTTTCGGCCGCAATGACTCTTGTCGCCGCGCACATCGCATCATCCCAGGTCGCCCCGGAGCCCCCCGCCGCCGAGGGACGGGCCGCAACAACGACCCGTGCGTGGCAGGAAGACATCAGGTTTGTGGGCGATGAACTCCCTCGACGACACCCCGACCTGTTCCACACCATCACCGAGCAGCAGTGGACCGACGCCGTGGAGTCGCTCATCGAGCGCACCCCCGAACTCGACGACGCCCGCCTGTACATGGAGCTGATCCGCCTTGTCGCACTCGCCGGCGACTCGCACACCTCCGTCGGCAGGCCGCCAGCATCCATCGCTCTCAATCAACTCCCGGTCGTACCCGCATGGTTCGATGACGGCATCTACATCGTTGCCGCAACAGCCGAACACACCGAACTGCTCGGCGCGCGCATCCTCGCGGTCGGCACCACACCGATCGACGACGCCATGCATCGACTCGCCGGGTTCGTCGCGCACGAGAACGACTCGACACTCCGGAACGCGGCGCCCCAGTACCTGCGCATCATCAATGCGCTCCACAGTGCCGGGCTCTGCGACTCCGATGACATGGCATCGATCCGGGCTCAGCTCGCCGACGGCACGACCAAGACCGTCACACTCACGCCACACCCATCCGATGCGCCGTGGAAATCGCTCCCCGAGCTCGACCCGGGCAAGACCCCGATCTCTCTGACCCGCAGGAACGCCCACTACTGGTTCCGGGACATCCCCGAGCACCACGCCATCTATCTCGCCTACAACCAGTGCGCCGAGGCGCCGGATCTGCCCATGGAAAAGTTCGTGGATGCGCTCGACAGGGCCATCAACAAACTCAATCCCGACAAACTCATCATCGATCTCCGCAATAACGGCGGCGGCAACTCCGCCATCCTCAGACCCCTCATCCTGTATCTCGCCGATCATCCAGCCCTCAACGACCCCGACCGCCTTTTCGTCCTCATCGGACGACGAACATTCTCCTCGGCACAGATGAACGCCCTCGAACTCGATCAGCAGACCAACGCCACACTCGTCGGCGAGCCCACCGGCGGCAAACCCAATCACTTCGGCGAGGTGCGCAGCTTCACGCTTCCCAACTCGGGCATCCTCATCCAGCATTCCACGAAGTTCTGGAAACGCATCGATGGCGACCCCCCATCCACCATGCCCGATATCGCCGTGCCCGTGCTCGCGTCGGATTATTTCGCGGGCATCGACCGAGCGCTGGACATCATCCTCGAACGCCCTGTGCCCGGGCGCTAACACGATGTAAACACGCACCCGCCCCGGCAATCGTTGGGTTGGTACCCTACGCGCCGCATGTCCACCCGTATCACCATCGACCGCCTCTCCAAGCATTACCCCTCCATCGCGGGCAGGGGTACCACCAAGGCCGTCGACGCGATCTCGCTCACCATCGAGCCGGGCCAGCTCTTCTTCCTGCTCGGGCCCTCGGGGTGCGGCAAGACCACGCTCCTGCGCATGATCGCGGGCTTCATCGAGCCGACCGGCGGCTCCATCAAGTTCAACGACCGCGATGTCACCCGTCTCGCCCCGGACAAACGCAACACGGGCATGGTCTTCCAGTCGTACGCGCTGTGGCCCCACATGACCGTCGCGCAAAACGTTGACTTCGGCCTGTCCGTCCGCAAGATCGCCAAGGACCAGCGCAAGCAGCGCGTCGATGAGGCCCTCAAGTCCGTCCGCATGCTCGAATACGCCGATCGCAAGCCCATGCAGCTCTCCGGCGGTCAGCAGCAGCGCGTCGCGCTGGCCCGCGCGCTCGTCGTCCGCCCGGAGGTGCTGCTGCTCGACGAGCCCCTCTCGAATCTCGACGCCAAACTCCGTCTGGAGATGCGCTCGGAGATCCGGCGCATCTGCACCGAGACCGGCATCACCACCATCTACGTGACGCACGACCAGAAAGAAGCGCTCTCCATGGCCGACTCAATCGCGGTGCTCGACATGGGCGTCATCGCGCAGGTCGGCGGCCCGCGTGCTCTCTATGATCGGCCCGCCTCGCGCTTTGTTGCTGATTTCCTGGGAGAGACCAACTTCCTTTCCGCGGAGGTCTCCTCGCGCACGGGCGACACGATCACGCTCTCCACCGCCGCCGGCGAACTCCAGTCGACCGCATTCGACGCCGAAGCCACGCCGGAAAGGGGCAATGTCACCTGCTCGATCCGCCCCGAGGCGTGGGCATTCTCTGTGGGTGAGGCACCGATGTCCGGCGCGGACAACATCTCGCACGGATTGAAGGGCGTCGTAGCCGAGTCGATCTACCTCGGCGAGATGGCCCAGCACATCGTCGAACTGCCCGGCGAGACGCGTGTCCGCGTGTTCGAGCTCCACCCGACGAAACAGATCCCCGCCGGCTCGCCGATCTCGCTCATGGTCAAGCCCGATGATGTCGTCGTGTTGCGCGACTAGCGCTGAACTTCGCGGCGTTGGTACATCACCGCGTTGAAGTCCAGATCGTCGAAGGTCACGCCGACTAAGCGCAGCATATTGAGCAGCTGCGCCCGGTGGTGTATCTCGTGCAGCACCAGCTGCGTCGCGATGTCGTCCGCGTTCGTCGTCACCTCGATCAGTTTCCCGTCATCGTCCGTCACGCGGTACACGATCGGCGCTCGCCAATCCCGCTCCGCGCTCAGCACTTCGCGAGTGCGCTCGGTCTGCGCGTCCCAGCGCCGGAGCTGCTCGTCCGCCGTCAACGGTTGCTCGTCGCGCACCTCCCATTCCGCATAGGGCGGCACCTCGCGCCCCTTAATCCGCTGGCAGTAGTACCACTCGCTGATAAGCAGGTGCGTGAGCACCTTCGCGATCGAACCCGGCCCCAAGTCGAACCCGCGCGTGTACGACGCCTCATCGAGCGTGCGCACCCTATCGAGCACCCGCCGCCGAACGTCCGCCAGATATCCGTAGATGCGAACCCGGTCCATACTCGGATTGGAGCCCGCCCCGCCGCGCCACGCAACCCGCCATCCCTGAGCGCACCGCGCGGATATCCTCATAGCAACACCCGCACCACTCTCGGAAACAGACCCATGGCCGCCACGACCCATCCCCCCACGCCCCGAACGACCAGCGGCTCGCTCCCCAAGACGATGCGAGCCCTCATCAAATCCACCGCCGGGCCGGGCCTCACACTTGTCACCGACCGCCCGCTGCCAAGCGGCTCAACCGGCAAGCCCGGCGAGCCGGGACCCAACGACGTGCTCGTCCGCGTCCACAAAGCGGGCGTGTGCGGCACCGACCGCCATATCTACGAGTGGGACGACTGGGCAGCGGGACGAATCCCCGTCGGTATCGTCACCGGCCACGAGTTCGTGGGCGTCGTCGTGCGCGTCGGCTCGGCCGTCGAGCAGGTGAAGCCGGGCGATCGGGTGAGCGCCGAGAGCCACATCGCGCCGGGCCACGACTACAACTCGCTCATCGGCGATGCGCATGTCGCGCGCAACATGCAGATCCTGGGCGTCGACCGCGACGGCATCTTCGCCGACTACGCGATGATCCCCCAGTCGCACATCTGGCCGGTGAATCAGGACATCCCCGACAAGTGGGCCGCCATCTTCGACCCGTTCGGCAACGCGGTGCACACCGTCATGAGCGCGGGTGTCAGTGTGAAGTCCGTCCTCATCACCGGCGCGGGCATCATCGGCCTCATGGCCGTCGCCGTCGCCAAGGCTGCCGGCGCGCAGCAACTCTTCGTCGCCGAGCCCGACCCGCGCCGCAGAGAACTCGCGCTCAAACTCGGCGCGAAGAAGGCCTACAACCCGCTGCCCAAAGACAAAGGCGGCCAAGGTGATGATTGGGTCAAAGAGATCAAGTCCACCGTGCAGGGAGAGGGCGTCGATGTGCTGCTGGAGATGTCCGGCAACGCCAGCGCCATCGTGCAGGGCTTCCGCGCGATGCGACAGGGCGGCACCGCGGCGCTGCTCGGCATCCCGTCCAAATCATTCAACTTCGACATCACCGAGCACATCATCTTCAAGGGCGCGGATGTTCTGGGCATCAACGGCCGCCAGATGTGGCAGACCTGGTTCCAGATGGAACGCCTCATCCTCGCCGGCGCCGTCAACCTCGACGACATCATCACCCACGAACTCCCCTTCGAGGACTACAACCGCGCCTTCGAACTCATGCAGTCCGGCGAGGGCATCAAAATCGTCCTCGACCTCAACGGCCCGACGCGATAAGCAGTCAGACGCGCGAGCACGAAGCGTGCGGGGGGGCGAGTGCCCCGTTGTGCGAGCCATATTCACCACAGAGGCACAGAGATCACAGAGGTAGAGACAGTGAAATGACGCCGATGCGCGCCTCATCCCGCCGATGGAAACTCGCCCGCCGCGTCGTGTTGTTCCTCATCCTCGGCGCGATCGTGAATGTCGGTGTGGCATGGGGGTGTGCTGCTTGGTCACACCAAGACATTGACTATGTTGGACTTGTCAAGTGGTATCCGCCTCATTGGGCATACGACTCGTCAGCAATCGAGATCATCCATGAGAAGAAACGAACCACCGGGCTTGGAACCAGCATGTGGATCGGGAGTTGGACAAAGAAAACCGGTGGCTATCGTAAACCGACGGGTGAAGTCATCGACGAGACATTCTGGCCACACGAGAACTACGATGAGTGGGGCCGCGGTTGGATGCGGTTTGTCGTTCATGGATGGCCACTGATCTCGTTGCGACGAGAAGTCTGGCAACCCCACGATGACGCTCCGAACGCATCCCGGTTTCCCGTTCCCGTTGTCGAAGTGGGTCTGTTGCGCACCGGTATCGCCATTCCGACATCAGATGTGGGGTGGACGCACTCCCGCGCCTTGCCGTTGACACCGATCTGGATCGGCTTCACGCTCAACACACTTCTCTACGCCGTCGTTCTCTACATTCCTTTCGTCGGACTCGGCGCATACAAACGCCACCGGCGCACCCGCCGCGGCCTGTGCCCCGCGTGCGCGTACGACCTCGCGGGCCTGACCGCCTGCCCGGAGTGCGGGCGCAAGGTCGGCTAAACTCTCATCGTGCCCCTCCTCGAAGCCTTCAATCTCGTCAAGACCTTCGCCTCGCGCACCGTCGTCAAGGGCGTGTCGTTCCATGTCGACAAGGCCGAGATCGTCGGCCTGCTCGGGCGCAACGGCGCGGGCAAAACCACTTCCTTCCGCATGGTCATCGGCATGATCGAGTCGGACAAGGGCCATGTCCGCTTCGACAACCACGATGTCTCCAACCTCCCCATGTACCAGCGCGCCCGCCAGGGCATGGGGTACCTCTCGCAGGAGCCCTCCATCTTCCAGCGGCTCACCGTCGAGCAGAACCTCATGGCGATCCTCGAGGTGTGCAACATGCCCCGCAGGAAGCGCAAGCAACGCTGCGCCGAACTCCTCGAACAGTTCGGCCTAATGCACAAGGCCCACGACCCCGCGCGCACCTGCTCGGGCGGCGAACGCCGCAAGCTCGAGATCGCCCGTGCGCTGGTCACCGATCCGAAACTCATCCTGCTCGACGAGCCCTTCTCGGGCGTTGATCCGCTGGCCGTCGAGGACCTGCAGCAAGAGATCCGCCGACTCAAGGGCATGGGCATCGCCGTCCTCATCACCGACCACAATGTCCACCAGACCCTGCGCATCTGCGACCGCGCGTACATCATCAACGAGGGCCGAGTCCTCCGCGAGGGCACGCCCAAGGAACTCATCAACGACACCATCGTCCGCGAGTCGTACCTCGGCTCCATGTTCCGCGGCGACGAGTTCGACCATCCCCACCACTCTCATTCCTCCTCCGAACCCGCGACGACAGAGGCCGAGTCATGAGCGACGCCGAAACATTCGACACAAGAATCAAGTTCCTTGCTTTCTCTGTGCTCTCTGTGTTCTCTGTGGTGAGTATGCCTTCCTGCGGCTCCGTCGAGCGCCGAATCACCGTCACTTCCTCGCCCGACAACGCGCATGTCTGGCTCAACGACACCGATGTCGGATACACGCCGCTCGAAGTCGATTTCACATGGTTCGGCACCTACGAGGTCCGCGTCTACAAGCCCGGCTATGAGCCTATTCACGAGAACCGCGAGATCCACGCCCCGCTCCACGAGCAGCCGGGCATCGACTTCATCGCCGCGATGACGCCCTTCAAGAAGTCGACGCGCATCGATTGGCACTTCGATCTCGCTCCCGCGACACCCAGCGATGACGAACTCATCCTGCGGGCGCAGGAACTTCAGCTATCGATCGATGAGTAAACCGGATGTCTGGTTGAGCCGAAGCCAAGATGAGCGGCCCTCAATTCTGCGCACTTTTCTGAATCGGCTCTGCGTGATCGGTCGTACTCGCGGTAGTTTCAACCCATGATCAGAGGCCCGCGCGCACAGGGCTGGCGGGCCACGACAAACACCGATGTGTACGAGGAGTCAGACTATGACACGCTATCTGTACGCGCTGAGCGCCTGCGCAACGACCGCCGCCGCCGGCACGGCGTTGGCCGGGACCACAAACTTCTTCGCCAACCTATCGGGCAACAACGAGGTCCCCGCGATCTCGACCACCGCCACCGGAACCGCGACCGCGGTTTACGACGACATCGCCAACACGCTCTCGGTCCAATGGGACATCATGGGCCTCATGGGCAATCCGGCGAGCCCTGGCTCGCACATCCACAACGGCGCACCGGATGAGAACGGTCCCGTTGTGTTCCCCTTCCACAATCCCGACGGAACCTGGCCCCTCGCAGGCAGCGCCGTCTGGACCGATGTCCCCTCCGGCATGGTCGATGCACTCTTCGCCGGCGGCCTCTACTTCAACTTCCACACCGATATGTTCCCCGGCGGTGAGGTCCGCGGCCAGATTGTCCCCGCGCCCGCCGCGGCGGGACTGTTCGGGATCGCTGGCCTGGTGAGCACCCGCCGACGCCGGTAATCGCGAGTTCCAAACGAATGAATCATGCAAAGTCAAAGGGCGTCCCGATCCGGGGCGCCCTCTCTCACTCTTAAACTCGCGGCGCGACGGAGTTCGCCCGTCGTCAGCCGGCGAGCTTCTCCGCGAGGAATCCCGCCACCTTGTCCATCGCGATGCGCTCCTGCGAGGCGGTGTCGCGATCGCGCATCGTGACAGTGCCGTCGGTGAGCGTGTCGCTGTCGATCGTGAAGCAGTACGGGCACCCCGCCTCGTCCATGCGTGCATAGCGCTTTCCGATGTTCTGCTTGGCGTCGTACTCGATCATGCCCAGGTGCCCGAACCGCGCCACGAGCTCGCCGTGCAGTTTCTCGGCGATCTCCGGCAGGCCGTCCTTGTTCACGAGCGGGTACACCGCCGCCTTGATCGGCGCCATCCGCGGATGGAACTTCATGAACACCTTGCTGGGGCGCGACTCGTCGGGCGTGTACGCCTCGCACAACAGCGCCAGCACGCCGCGGTCGAGCCCCGCCGCGGGCTCGATGCAGTGCGGCACGAAACGCTCGTTTTTCTCCTGATCAAAGTACTCCATCTTCGCGCCCGAGTGCTCCTGATGCTGCGTGAGGTCGTAGCACCCGCGGTTGGCGATGCCCTCGAGCTCGCCGTACCCCGGCGCGGTGAATGGGAATCGGTATTCCACATCGCTCGTGCCCGATGAGTAGTGCGACAACTCGTCCGCGTCGTGCTCGCGCAGGATCAGGTTCTCGCCCTTGAGCCCGATCGACTCCCACCACGCCATGCGCCAGTCGCGCCAGAACACATACCAATCGTGCGCCTCGTCCGGGTGGCAGAAGAACTCCACCTCCATCTGCTCGAACTCGCGCGAGCGGAAGGTGAAGTTGCGCGGCGTGACCTCGTTGCGGAACGACTTGCCCGACCCGCCGATGCCGAAGGGGAGTTTCACCCGCACCGTATCCACGACATTCTTGAAGTTGATGAAGATTCCCTGCGCGGTCTCGGGGCGCAGGTATGCCTTGTCCTTCTCGGGGTCGCCCAGTGCGCCGATTGTTGTCGAGAACATCAGATTGAACTGGCGCGGCGCGGTGAGTTCGCCGACCTTCCCGCAATCGGGGCACGGCACCAGCGCGCGCGTCGCCTCATTGATCTTCGTGTATTCCTCGAACGACTCGTGCTCCTCGCCGAGGTTCTTGAGCTTCTTGGCGTTGTGAGCGCGGACATCTTCGAGCGTGCCCATACCGGAGAAATACAGATCCTTCCCCACCGATGCCGGGCGCATGTGCAGCACCATCAGGTGATCAGCGCGGAATCGAGACTTGCACGCCCTGCAGTCCACCATCGGGTCATTGAATCCCCCGACATGCCCGCTCGCCTCCCATACCTTGGGGTTCTGGATGATGCAGGTGTCCAGAGGGAGCACGCGCACCGCCTGCCCTCCCGGACCCTTCCTGCCCCGGCACCCGGTCATGATGACATCCTGCCACCACGCGTCGCGCAGGTTCTTCTTGAGCAGCGTGCCGAGCGGACCGTAGTCCCAGAAGCCGTTGATCCCGCCGTAGATCTCCGACGCCTGATAGATAAACCCACGGCGCTTGCACAGCGACATGATGTCGTCCATCGACTTTCCCGCCCCCCCCACTTCCCCCATCGCCTCTGATTGCTCCGCCATCGCTCGATGCTCCTCGCTCTGATATGAGGCGACGATCATATCCCATCGACATCGCCGCCCCGGCGGCACCACGCCGGGTACCCTGTCCGGTGCATGGCGAGGCGATTGATCGGCGCACGAGGATCGGAACTGGCGGCCAGTTCGCCGTGGCGCGCGCTCGTCGCACTGCTCATGCTCATCCCCATCCTGATCGATGTCGGGTGGCACGAGCGCCCATGGGACCTCGAGCGCGAGGTGACCCACGCCGCGCTGGGCGTCCTCTGGATTGCCTACGCGGGCATCCTCGGGTGGCAGGTCCATTCCATGCGCCGTCGCGACGGAAAGTGGCGCAACTTGCTGCGCATCACCCGTCCGGAGCAGATCATCCTTGTCGCGGGCACCGCGCTGGCGTGGTCCATGCCCGCGCTGAGCATCGCGGCCACCATGCTGCTCGTTGTGGCGCTGATGCGCTTCTATCTCCGGCTGGTCGAACGCGACTTCCCCCCCAGTCTCGTGTTCCTGATGTCATTCGTCGCGTTGCTGATCGTGGGCACCGCCCTGCTCATGCTCCCCGCGGCGACGCCTAGGGATCAGCCCATCTCGCCGCTCGATGCCGCCTTCACCATCACAAGCGCCATCTCCCAGACCGGGCTCGTCGTTCGGGACACAGGCACGGGATTCACTCGACTCGGGCAGATCGTCATCATGATCTGGATCCAGGTCGGCGCGCTGGGCGTCCTCGTCTTCGGGGCGCTGATCGCGTCGTTCATCGGCTCGGGGTTCGGGCTGCGCGCCACCCAGACCATCGCCGAGGGCACCGAGCAGGGTTGGACCGGGCAGCTCTCGCTCCAGAAGCTGGTGTCGTTCATCATCATCGTCACGCACGGATTCGAGTTGATCGGCGCGGTCATCCTGTACTTCGCGTGGCCCGGCACCGAGGAAGCATGGGCCGGCCGCCCCCATGATTTCGATACCAACCTCGACCGCGCATACCACTCAATGTTTTTCTCGGTCTCCGCGTTCTGCAACGCCGGGTTCGCCACGACCACCGACTCGATGGAGAGTCTGCGCGCCCATTGGCTCCCGCACACCGTGATCGTGCCGCTGATCGTGCTGGGGTCCATCGGGTTCCCCGTGCTCGCCAACATCTGGGATGTTTTCATCTCGCGCATCCGGGGCGTCCGCGTCCGCGACGGAGCGCTCATCCGGCTCAATCTCAATACCAAAGTCGTCCTGTCCACGGCGCTTGTGCTCTATGTGCTGGGCTTCGGGCTGATCTTCCTCGGTGAGGTCGCGCAGGCGCATGTCGACTGGAAACTCGCGATCCTCGACGCCCATTTCATGAACATCAACCGCACCTCGGGCTTCGACACCATCGCGCCCGTCGAGATGGGGCTGCTCTCGCGCCTATCGCTCATCGCGCTCATGTTCGTCGGCGGGTCGCCGGGCTCCGTCGCCGGAGGCATCAAACTCATGGTCTTCGCGGTCCTCGTCCTGACCGTCTGGAGCACCATCCGGGGGCGCGAGCACACCACCGTATTCGGGCGCACCATCCCCGACGCACTCGTCCGCAAGTGCGCCACCCTCATCGTCCTGTCGCTTGTCACCGTCATGAGCGTCGCGGGCGTCCTCGCGTTCACCGACGCCAACCTGGGCACGCAATCGCTCGGCCCGCTCCTCTTCGAGGCCACCAGTGCCTTCGGCACCACAGGGCTCTCCACCGGGATCACATCCAGTCTCAGTTTCCCGGGCAAGATCGCGATCATGGTCGCCATGTTCGTCGGGCGCGTCGGCCCCCTCGCCGTCATGGCCGGACTCGCCTCTGTCGCCCGCGCCCGCCGAGCCCGTCACTATTACCCCACCGAAGAGGTCGTTGTGTACTGATGTGTCCCGACTTGCCCCCCATCGTGTAGTTTGGTGTGCGTATGGAACGATTCGCTGTCATCGGTCTGGGCCGCTTCGGCGCACGCCTGGCGACCAACATCGCGGCCTCCGGCGCCGAGGTCATCGCTATCGACCGCGACCGCGCCATCGTCGAAGAACTCCGTGATCAGGTCACCCTCGCCATCGCACTCGACGCCACCGACGAGCAGGCCCTCCGCGTGCAGGGCATCGATCAGGTCGATACGGCGATCGTCGGCATCGGCCACAACTTCGAAGCCAACGCCCTCGCGACCGTGCTGCTCAAGTCCATGCGCGTCAAGCGCGTCATCTCTCGCGCCGGCAACCGCATGCAGGCGCGCATCCTCTCGCGCATTGGCGCGGACGCCGTCGTCAGCCCCGAAGACGAGTCCGCCGACCGGTGGTCGCACCGCCTGCTCGCGCCTTTCCTGATCGACCATGTCGAACTGGGCGAGGGCTACGCGCTCGTGCAGCTCGCCGCCCCGCGCACCTGGCACGGCAAGACCCTCGCCGAGCTCGACCTCCGGCGCAAATACAATGTGACGGTCGTCGCGATCAAGCGCAAGGTCGAGGCCGCCTCCGAGACCGGCGCCGACTCATACGAGGAGCGCGTCGTCGATGTCCCCCAGCCGCGCTCCCGCGTCGGCGCTGATGACACACTCATCGTCGCGGGCTTCGATGCCGATCTCGAAAAACTGCCGCGATAGGCGGCTTTGCTAATACCCCAATCCCGCGTACTCATCCGGCACGAACGCGATCCACGCCGCCAACCCCCCCACTATCGTGGGGAGAGTCACGCGCAGCGCGTATCTCGCCCACTTGTTGAGGCGTTTGAACACCGGCAGGTCCGCGATGGTCCACGCGACCGGCGTCGCCATGCACAGCGCCAGAGACCAGTAGTTCAGCCCCTCGCCATTGGCAGCAGCATGGAGCGTCAGTGCGCCGGCGGTCGCGCCCATAGCAATCGCGATCGGCTCGCCGAAGGTCTTTCGCTTAGTAATCGCGCACACAACGCACACGCTCCCGCACATGGCGCTGAGCACGCCCATCAGCCGCGCATCCTGCGCCACGCCCCAGAACGCGAGCGACGGCGCCATCGCGCCGAGCACAGCGCTCATCGCCATCCACACATTCCACGCGGGCGCGCGCTTTGAGAGCATCGTCAGGCACGTCGTGATCCAAACAACGCCCGCGACGCCGCCGACGAACCACAGCCCCGCGTCCCGATTGTTCCACACGAACCACTCGAGGTAGCTGCGCATAAGCGGGAGCAGCATGGCACCCGTGATCAGCGCCGCAACAAGGAGGCGCGTCGCCCATCGCGCCCACGCCGGTGCGCGCCAGTGCGCCTTCAGGGTCGCGACGATCGCGCCTAGCAGCGCGATGTACACGATCCAGTGCTCGGACGGCATTCGCGCCTTGGGCGGGAGAAACTGCTCTCCAACGATACGCCGATGCGCAAGGAGGTATCCGATCGCGGCGCACCACGCGCCGGCGATACCCCCCCACTTCGCCATGGCGCTCGCGCGCGACGCGGGCTTGCGCACAAGCATGGCGCATAGCAACAGCGCGCAAAGAATCCCGGCGCCCATGACGAGCGCCGGGATCGGGACATCGTTGATCGCGTCCTTGGGTCCCACCGCCGATCAGCCGGCGCGGCCCTCGACGGTGACATAGAGCGTGACCTCGTCGCCCAGACTGTCGTTCTCGAGGTACTTGGTCATGCCCCACTTGGAGCGTTCGATCTTGAACTCGGCCTCGAAGCCGCTCTTGTGGCCCTGGGGCGTCTGCGCATCGCCGACCCATGTGATGTGCGCTTCAACCGGGTTGACCTTGCCGAGCATCGTGAGTTCACCCGTCACGAGCATCTCGCCGTCCGCGATCTTCTCGAAAGACTTGCCGACGAACGAGATCTCCGGGAACTGGCGCGAGGAGAAGAAGTCGGGGCTCTTGAGGTGTTTGTCGCGCCCGTCGTTGCCGGTGTCGATGTTCTCGACCTTCGCGGTGACTTCGAGTGTGCTGTTCGAAGGAGTATCGAAGTCGAGCGAGTACGAGCCCTCGGGCATGTGAATCGTGCCGTAGGTATATGAAACGCCCATGTGCTTGATGCGGAAGACGATCATCGAGTGAACCGAGTCCAACTCGAATGTGCTCGCAACAGCGGCGGCCTCCGAGGGGCGCGCTTCGGTATCAGGGGACATGAAAATCGCGCCGGCGCCGATCGCTCCGACCAGGGTGGCCCATGCGCATGACTTGCAGGTCTTCATCTTTCGTAGCTCCAGAGGGTGAGGGTCCGTCGGCCGCGGGACTGGATCGCCGGCCGGTCAGCACACTAATACCGGCACCGGCCTGTGACGACGACGTCCGCGCGCACATTTCGGACGAATGACAACTGAATAGTTATAGGACGTCGATATAATTACGATGCGATGGCGGGTTCTGCGGCGGGCAGTGTGATCGCGAACGTGGTCCCCGACGTTGATGAGCGTGCTTCGATGGAGCCGTGCGCTTCATCGACGAGCCGCTTGCAGACAGCTAGCCCGAGGCCGGAGCCGCGCCGGCCACCGGGGCGCACCTCTCCGCGATGGAAGGGCTCGAACAGGTGGGAACGGACGGACTCGGGGAGGCCGGGCCCGGTGTCGGCGATCTCGATCTCAATCGTGGGAAACCCCCCCACGACCTCGCGCTGCCCCGGATTGGGCCCGCTGGGGCTGTTCCCCGTGGAAAGCTTGGCACTGAAGTGCAGGGAGCCGCCGGCGGGCTTCATCGCTTCCAGTGCATTGAGGACGAGGTTCAGGATGACCTGATGCAAGGCGCCGGGAGACATGGCGGCCGACAAGCCGTCAGGGCAGTCAACCTTCAGATCGATTCCATCCTGTTTGGGATCGCGGACCAGGCAGGCCCGCACATCACGGATGACCTCGGCGACGCCGGCGATTTCTCCCTCGGAGTCCCGCCGCGCAAAGCCGAGCAGGGCTGATGCGATGAACGAGGCGCGCTCGGATCCTTCGAGGGCCTTTCGCAGGGCTTTTTGAGTCAGGTCCGCGTCGTCGGGAGACTCGAGCGCCATTTCCGCGAATGTGACGATCGGAGTCAGGATGTTGTTGAACTCGTGCGCAATCGCGCCCGCGAGGGTGCCAAGGGTCGCCAGGCCCTGGAGTTCGGCCAGCTCCTTCTCGAGGGACTCGATGCGCCCGACAAGCGCCTCGGGGTCGGTCTCAAGACTTGGCGGACCGGCAAATTTTGAGCGGTTTGGCTCTGGCAATCCGTCTCTCCCTCGCCCGTCCTCGGGCTGGGATTGACATCGGATCGACTCCTGAAGCGGGCAATAGGGGGGACGCCGCAGAATGCTATTCGGTGATGCTGAGCCAGTCTGGGCCGGATGTATCGCCCGTTGAGGGGCTAGGACCGCGTCCGAGTAGCCATTCCCGAGTCGCGCTGGGCCGCAGGTCGGCCTGAGGCATACATTCTCGGGCGATCCATTCGAACGAGATCTTTGGTTCCAGGGAGACGACAGCGGGGGGGACGTCGCCGCCATGCGCCCCCCACTCCGCGGGGTGTTCCACATGGAACACAATCGAGACCTCGTGGCGTCGCTTGGTGTTCTGGGTGAACCGGGCCTCGCACACAAGCAGGCAACGGCCCGGTCGCACCCGCATGCCGGTTTCCTCCAGGAACTCTCGCGTACACGCGTCCGCTGCCGACTCACCGGGATCCACATGCCCGCCGGGCAGATAGCAGTATCCGCGTTTGAGATTGCGGCACACGAGAACTCGATCGCCCCATATCAGGAGGCCTCGGGCGATCAGCTCGATGTGGCCGGAGCTGGACATGAATGGGGGGGATGAAGTCACAGTACGTCCAAGAAATCGGGTCGAAATCGATGCCCGCACAGGGTACATTCTTCGGCATCACACCAGAACTCATCCACACGCGACACGGAGGTCACGCATGGCACGGCCCACAAAACCTAGACTTGGCAGGGGGATTTCGGCTCTCATCGGCGACCCTGTCAAGGTTCAGCCGGAAGTACCAAACAAAATCCAATCACCTAAACCAGTTGGAGTTTCACAAGACGATTCGTCCGATAACGCGGATCGTGTGATTCATGTTGGCGTCGAGGAGATTCGCCCCGGCAGGCATCAGCCGCGTTCGCCGATCGACGAGACGGGGCTTCATGATTTGGCGGCGTCGATCAAGACCGCCGGCGTAATGCAGCCATTGATCGCGCGTCGGGTTGGCGGGGACTCGAGTGGGGGGGGTGACCTCGAGCTTATCGCGGGCGAGCGCCGCTGGCGGGCGGCTCGTATCGCGGGGCTGCGAACGGTTCCCGTCATCGTCCGTGATGTCGACGACCTGACCGCGGCGCAATGGGCGATCATCGAGAACGTCCAGCGTGAGGACCTCAACCCGATCGATCGCGGCTCCGCGTTCCGCAATCTCGTTGAGACATTCGGGCTGACGCAGACGCAGATCGCCGAGGCGGTGGGTTTGGATCGATCGAGCGTCGCGAATCTCATCCGTCTCACCGACCTGGAGCCCGACATCCGCGCCTGGATCGCATCGGGCGCACTCAGCGCCGGTCATGGCAAGGCGCTGCTGGCCGCGCCCAGCGGTGCGCTGAGACTAAAACTAGCCAAACAGGCCATCGAGAACTCGTGGACTGTTCGTGAGGTCGAACGGCGCGCATCATCCGAACTCGCCGCCCGCACGCCAACCAAACAGCCTGGCGCAATTAAGGCCGTGGAACTGACTTCGATCGAGAAACAACTCGGCGAGCACCTCGGTACCAAGGTGGCGATCACAAGCAACGCCAAGCGCACGCGTGGCAGAGTGACGATTAACTTCTATGGAATTGACCATTTTGAGGGTCTATTAGCGCGGATGGGCGTGCGACTCGACTCTTGAATGTCGGCTGATGTTGATCTAAGTTTATGGTGCACAGTCACCGTTGTTATCAATATCAGATCGGGCGACGTCGAGGCCCGAGGTGTCGCGTCGCCAAACTCCCTCCCGGATGAGGGAATGAAGGAGCATTGAGATCATGGCCAAGAGAACGCTCGCGTCGGTATCGGTTACGGAACTGAAAGCGGAGATCAACCGCAGGAAGAAGCGCATCCACACGCTGGTGCGCAAGCGCAACCGACTTGTTCAGCAACTCCAGCAGATCGATACCGAGATCGAAGCCGAAGGCGGCGCCGAGTTCGTCAGGATGTCGCCCGCGGGCGCGGGGCGCAAGCGCGGGCGTCCGGTCGGCTCGGGCGGCGGGAAGCGCCCGCGCAATGACGCCAACCTCGCCGACTCGATGGCGTCCGTGCTCTCCGGCAAGACGATGGGTGTGACGGAGTTGTCAGAGGCCGTGCAGAAGGCGGGATATCGCACGACTTCGCCCAACTTCCGCACGATCGTGAATCAGACGCTCATCAAGGACAAGCGATTCAAGCGCGTCGAGCGCGGCCTGTACACGGTCAAATAAGCAAGCAGTCAGATACCACTTGCGAATGTCCAGCCGTCACCCGTCCGCGGGGGCGGCTGCTTTCGTATGGCGTGTCTCGATGTACAGACGCAAGAAAAGAATCGCGCCTGCGGCGCTCAGGCCGCTCAGCAAGATGAACAGCCAGCCGCCCAGCCCGCTCCACGCAACGGTCGTATCGAGCAGGGTGAATGTCGGGATGCCGGAGTACAACAGGGCGCCGGCGTACGGGGCGAGCATGCCACGGATTCCGGTGAGCGTCACATGGATCCCCATGTAGAGACTCGCCAGATGCTTGGGGGCGTAATCGTGATGACCCAGGTTCCACGCCAGGACACCGCCGCCGAACGCCATCCCGAGGATCACGCGCGCCAGATACAGAACCCACACGGTCTGCGTGAGTACACCCACACCCATGAGCAGGTTCGCAACGACGAAGAACCACGAATGGAATACCCGGAATCGCACGATGTGCGTGCGGTCGAGCACGATCGACCAGAACGGAATCGCAAGCATCGTGACGAAGACAGGGATCGTTTGCGCCAACGCGATCGACTGGCCGTACTCCAGACCCATCGGGTCCTTGAGCGCCATGATGAAGGGCGCCGTCGCCGCTAGGTTGGGCACGCCCAGCACGAACTGCGCGAACATGAACTTCCGGTAGGCGTGGTCCTCGCGCAGGATGCTCCACATGGTGGGCGTGTTGGGATCGCCGCGATCGGTTTGCGCCCGATGCTCTCGCTCGACTTTCAGAGACGCCGCCCTGCCGCGCCACGGCACATGGGAGAACGACCACACGCCGAACGCGCCGAGCACGACCGCGAGCACGAACACGCCGCGGTACGCGTGCTTGGCGAGTTGATCGTTCGGCGCGAAGTCCGACGCCAGACCGACCGCGATGCTCGTGAGCGTCACAACAAGCGTGGAGACGATGGTGAATTTTCCCGTGAGCGAGGCGCGGTTGTGGCGCGGGTAGTTGGACCGCCAGAGATCGGTGCGCGTGTTGGTGATGCCGGTGAGGAAGCACCTCGCCGCGAGCACGGTGGCGACGAGAAGCGCCAGGCCCATTTTGTTGAAAGGGAGCAGCGCCATGGCGAGCACGCTCGCGATCACAGCGAGCTGCATCGCGTTGATGACGCGTACACGATCGCGCGTTTGGGCGAAGCGCGTCCAGAGGGGCGTGGTCAGCATCGCGAGCGTGGTGGAAGCGGTGATGGTGGCGATCGCGAAGTTGCCCGCGCCGAAGCTCTTCTGCGCGATCACGCCGATGAAGGCACCCTCGACGCACGCGACCGATGCCGGCATGAAGCATGCGCTGGTGAGTTCCCAGCGGTAGGCGCGCCGCGACATCGCCGGGACGCGGACGGGATGGAACGAACCGAAGTATCGCGCGAGGTGGCGCACAGGGGCCAGCATCATGGAGCGGGGACGGTACGCGCGCTCCACGCCATCCGCAACGCCCCGGCGCATGAAAAACCCGGGCACTCGGGCGCCCGGGCGGTCGTTCGATCAGCGGTTGTCACCCTCGATCAATACGCGACGGGCTCGGGCGTCAGGCGGCTCGGGCGGTCGGTCAGGAGAAAGCGTCCCATATCGCTGTTGAGCGCACGACCGTTGTGGTCATGGGTCAACGCGATGCGATTCGAGGACTCCACCCCGGTCTTGCCGAGCGTGTGCAACAGCGGCGTCGGGTTGGAGCGGAAACGAGAAACGTGCGGATCGCCGCCGGTCGAGGCGCACCCGATCGCGGAAACGAACGCGGCGCCGCCCAGAACGAGCAGAGCGGAACGGGTCAGAGACTTGCAGCGATTGGTCATCTGGAACTCCTTCTTGGGGCGATGTTTGTACCGGTCTGCCCGCGGGGGGTCAAACAGAGTCCACCCGGTTGCCGACCCATTACCCGGCACCCTCACTCTGACGCTGCGGCGGCAACTTGGTTCCGGCAACGCCCGGTGTTTGCATTTAGTTCGGCAATGATGCGGCCGATGCTCCACAATGACCCGGCCCACAGGGGCTACCATCGCGAACTTCCCCGACCGGACCACCAACGTATGAGCCCTATCGATCCAGCCGCAGCTCCGAGTTCGATCGACCCCGCGCTCATCGAGCGCTTGGCCCGGTCGATTCTCGACGACCCCCGGATCTCGCATGTCGGGTCCACACACTTGCCGGATCGGGGAGCGGTGGGGGAGTTGGTGGAGGTGATCCGCGAACTGGTGTTCCCCGGCTTCTTCGGCCGGCGCGATCTCACCAGTGAGTCGCTCGATGCGCACATCCGAGACCTCCTGATCAGGGCGGTTCGACATCTGGAGAATCAGGTCCGCGCAGTGCTGCGCTACGAGCGGGAGCTCTCGCCCCGCGGGCACGACCCATCGCTCGATGATCCGGAGTGCGCCAAGCGGGCATCGGATGTGGCGCGGGAACTGGTCAACCTGATCCCCGACCTCCGCGCGATGCTCTCCCTCGATGTGCAGGCCGCCTACGACGGCGACCCCGCGGCCCGCCACGTCGATGAGGCGATCTTCTGCTATCCGGGCGTCGACGCGATCTTCACACACCGCGTGGCGCACGCGCTGCACCGGATGAGCGTTCCGCTGCTCCCGCGGATCATCCAGGAGATGGCCCATTCGCGCACGGGCATCGACATCCACCCCGGTGCACAGATCGGAAAGTCGTTTTTCATCGACCACGGCGGCGGCGTGGTGATCGGTGAAACAACGCGCATCGGCGATCAGGTCCGCATCTATCAGGGGGTCACGCTCGGAGCGAAGTCCTTTACTCGCGACGGTACGGGCCGCCTCCAACGGACCGCGACGCAGCGCCACCCGACAATTGGCAACCGCGTCACGATCTACGCGGGTGCGGTCATCCTTGGGGGCGACACGGTCATCGGTGACGATTGCGTGATCTCGGGCTCTGTGTTCGTCACCGACTCGGTCCCTCCGGGGCATATCGTCCGCCAGAAGACGCCCGAGTTGGTCCTGCGGTCCAACCGCGATGCGCTTGGAGGGCCCGGCAACAAGGGCGGCGGGTGAATATGATTGAAGCCAAACGCCGATAGTGGGGGAGTCATGGGCGAACACCTGCGATCGAGTCCGATCTTCTGCCGCGCCGGGATGGCGTTGCTCCTTTCCGCGTGCGCAGCGCTATCGCTCGGCGGCTGCTCGAAGAAGCCCGAGAAGATCACCGTGATGCAGGTGAAGCGTGATTACGCGCAGAAGCTCGTCGATGGCATGGAGTTCGGTGAGTCCGGCAGGATCAAGGCGGCCTCGTTCGACGATCGCACATTCATCCTGCAGACCGTGACCATCGACTCCGACGAGCAGGTGATGACGGCAAAGTCCGCCGAGATGATCGTCGACCCCGCGACCGACACGCTCCGCCTGCGGCTCCACGATGTCGCCGGCGCGAGCACCGAAGGCGAAGGAATTGCGGAGTTGAAGGAAATGACAACGAGCGCGATCAAACTGGGATTCGACGCGATTCCGTGAAGATCCAAAAGAACACCGACCCGCCGAAACACTCGGCGGGCCGGTATGCCAATGGGGAGACTTGAAGCATTGGCTGCAAATGTTGTGTCACGCGCTCACGGCGTGGGGACATCCACCTCGTCCATATCGGGCGCGGGTTTGTCGGCGCTCTCCTGCTCCTCGAGATACCGGCGGAAGCGCTCCAGGGCCCGCTCGCGCCGTTCGGGCGGCAACTGCTCGATGCGCTTGAGAATCTCCTCGGGCGAGACCTGCCCCATGCGGTCGCGCATGCGCCGCTCACCTGGCGCACCCTGAGGCGCCGCGCCGGGCTCGACGCCTTCGCGCCCATCCCGGCGTGCCTCGCGCTCGGCGCGGATTTCTTCCATCTTGCGATCGATCTCGGCGCGAACAAACTCCTGCTGCGGCTCGGTGAGCACCTCCCACGCGCGGACGCGGAGCGCCTCGATCTCCTGAGGCGGCTCGAAATCCATCATCCGCTGCGCCATCTCGCGACGCATCACCTCGCGATCGGCCATGTCCTCGGGCGCGACCTGATCCGGTGCCGGGCGGCCGGCGCGGCGACGCTGGGGCGGGTTCCCTTCCGGCACCATCTCGTCGCCCTGTGCACCGGGGCCTCCAGGCCCCCGACGGTTCGGGCGGGCACGGTCACGCGCGGGCGGCGCACCATCGCTGCCTTCGGCGGCATCCGGACGCGGCGCGCGGTTGCGCGCGCCGCGCTCCGGTTGCTCGCCGTCTCCCCGCGCTGCACCCCCCCGCTCGCGCTCACGAGCAAGCGCGCGCGTGGCCTCACGAAGTTCTTCACCGATCGCCTTGATCTGCTCGTCCTGCTCGGCGGTCAGGCGCAGCCCCTCGGGTGCCTCATCCGTGGCAAGCATGTGAATCGCGCCGATGAACACGCGCATCGGTACGCGGGCGGCCCGCATGCGCTTGTCGTCCATCTCGCCGAAGTTGGCGGTATGTCCCGGCACATCACGGTCGTCCACCCGGGGGCCGCGCAGCGGAGCGTCGGCGGGGGGGGCACCGGGGGGGGCGCTGGGGGGGGCGGCGATCGCGAGCCCGGCAGCGAAGATCACGCTGAGGGCGGAGAGGCGGGTCAGGGATCGTTGGGTACGCTTGGTCATGGGTCTTTCTCCCGGTGAATGTGTCAGTCTTCCACCGGGTCTAACGCCCGAATCCGGGCCTCATTGCAGGAACCTGTGGGCGTGCGGCCCCTGACTCCCCGCAAGAATCCGGGAAAGTTGTGATTTTCTGCCTAGGATGCCCGTTTGAGCCGCCAATAACCCACCCCGCCCCGCAAGAGACCCGACATGACCCCCGCCCAACTCACCAAAGAGGGCGTCCTCGACGCCCTCCGGTCCATCAAGGACACCTCCACCGACCGCGATATCGTCGCGCTGGACCTCGTCAAAAAGTGCGCTGTTTGTGACGGCTTCGTCTCCATCGCCGTCGCGTGCGTAGACGACAAGCAGACCCGCGAGGGGCTCCGCGAGGCGATCACCCACCGCGTCACTTCGATGGGCGGCGAGAGGTCCAAGCTCTCGATCGAGTTCGTGAATCCCGAGAAGCCGACGACAACGCACGATCGTTCGGTGCCGCTCAAACAGGCCGCCAGTTCAAAGACCACCTCCGCGGGCAGCGCGCAGCCCGGCTCGCCGGGCATCCCTGATGTGAAGCACATCATCGCCGTCGGCGCGGGCAAGGGCGGCGTGGGCAAGTCCACCATCTCCGTGAATCTGGCCGTGGGTCTCGCGCGTCAGGGCCACACGGTCGGGTTGCTCGACGGCGATATCTACGGCCCCAGCGCGCCGACGCTCCTCGGGCTCGACAACCTCGATACCCAGGTCCGCGGCAACATGCTGCAGGTCTTCTATGTCCACGGCATCAAGTCCATGACGATCGGCAAACTCGTCGACCCCGAAAAGCCGCTCATCTGGCGCGGCCCGATGGCGCACGGCGCCTTCAAGCAACTCGTCGAGCAGACCGAATGGGGCGCGCTGGACTATCTCATCATTGATCTGCCGCCCGGCACCGGCGACGTCCCGCTGACGATGGCGCAGATGCTCAGTCTGACCGGCGCGGTGGTGGTCTGCACGCCGCAAAAGGTGGCGCAGGACGACGCCGTCCGCGCGGTGCGCATGTTCCAGCAACTCCAGGTGCCCGTGCTGGGCATCGTCGAGAACATGAGTTATTTCATCGGCGACGACGGCAAGGAGTACGACATCTTCGGTCGCGGCGGCGCGGAGATGATGGCCCAGCGCTTGGGCCTGCCCTTCCTCGGCTCGGTGCCGATCAACATGAAACTCCGCGAGCACTCGGACTCCGGCGAGCCAACCAAGAACTTCACCGACGCCGGCGAAATGATGCGCGAGTCGCTCGACAAGCTCACGATGAACATCGAGCGCCAAGCGGCGATCGCGGGCATGCACAAGTCCAAGGTCACGCCGACGCTCACGGTGAGTTGAGTTCGGCCGAATCCGAAGGCCACACCTGCTCGTGTCGCTTGATATGAGACACCACATCATCCGTCGGGCAGCATTGGGCATCGGTGCCGCGGTCATGGTGGGGGGGTGGGGGATGACGAACTTCGCGACCGATGCGCGCAGCCTCCACGACACATGGATCTATCCCGAGCACCGCCAGCAGATCGCCCACGCGACCTATCTGGGCGGGCTGTGGATGCAGGCGCTGGGCGCGGGCACCCTCGTCGCGTTTATCCCCGCGTTCGCTCGCGCCGCCGCGTCCCCCGACGCCGACTGAAGCAGGGCATATGGCCGCTCACATTGCAAAGTGGCCGGCTATGAAACCGGGCTGCGGACGGATATCGTTCCCGCGCGTCGAGCTTGATACCGCAACAATTATCCGGGAACCAACAAATGGCCAAGAAGAAGTCCGCGTCGAAGAAGAAATCCGACTCCGCCCCGGCCTCCGCGAAGAAGAAGGGCGGCGCCAAGAAGGCTGGCGACAAGAAGAAGAGCAAGGCCAAGTCGATGGAGCCCGTGCCCGTCAAGATCGGCAAGGGCGCTTCGGTGGGCGAGGTGGCGGGCAAGTTTATGGAGATGTTCACCGCCGCGGGTATGAACCCGCCCGAGGAGCAGATCTGGAAGGCGCTGTACCACAAGCAGTGCCGATCGATCGAGGGCGCAATGGGCATGGCGTGGGACGGCCTCAAAGCCATGAAGGGCAAAGCCGACTGGTGGTACTCGCAGAACACGCTCAACTCCGTCAAGACCGAGGGGCCGTTCGTCGGGGCGACCGGCTTCGGCGTGAAGTACACCGTCGATGTCACCTGCAAAGAGTCCGGCGAGCGCACGATGATGAGCGAGATAGGCCTCTACACCGTCAAGAACGGCAAGATCGTGCAGGAAGAGTTCATGGCGCTCGGCAACTAACGCTCCCCCCTTCGCATCACTCGATCAACAAGCGCTCATCACCCGCTGTCGGCATCGAGTCGATTTCGCGCGGCGTGGTCTCGATCGGCTTGATCTCGGCGATCTCCTTCGACGATTTCGCGCCCGCGTCCTCGAACCGGCGCAGCGTCGGGAGCATCCGTGACTGCAGCGAGCCCGCCAACCTGTTGAACGCCTTGTTCGCCGCGTCGAGAGACGAGCCGACCTTGCTCGCGTGCTCGAACACCGTCGCGGCCCGGTCGTGCAACTCCTTGCCCAGCGCGAACAGTTCCTGCGCGTCGTCCGAGAGTTTCTTCTCGCGCCACCCCACATGCACCGCGCGGAGCAGTCCGATGAGTGTCGAGGGCGAGGCGAGAATCACGCCCCGCTGGGCGATCTGCTCGAAGAGGTCCGGGCGCTGCTGCAACGCCGCGTCGATGAACTGGTCCCCCGGGATGAACATCACAACGAACTCGGGCGAGCCGTCCCAGTCCTTCCAGTACTTCTTGTTGGCCAGCGCCGCCGCCTGGTCCGCGACATGGCGCGCAAACCGTTGCAGATGGTGCGCCTCGTCCTCGGGCGTCGTGGCCTGCGTCGCGTCGAGGTACGCCTCGATGTTGGTCTTGGCGTCCACCACGATCACCCGGTTGTTGGGCAGACTCACAACCATGTCGGGGCGGAGCAGGTTGCCGTCCGCATCCCGCGCCGATGTCTGCTCGGAGAAGTCGCAGTAGTCCCGCATCCCCGAGATCTCCGCGACGCGGCGGAGTTGCATCTCGCCGTAGCGCCCGCGGACCTGCGGCTTACGCAGCGCGTTGACCAGACTGTTCGTCTCCTTGCGGAGCTGCTCGTTGACCTCGCGCACCTCGCGCAGATGCCGTCCCAGGTGCCCGAACGACTCGGCGCGGTCTTTCTCGATCTGTGTGAGCTTCTCGTCGGTCTTCCTGAGCGTCTCGGCGATGGGCCTGACCATTTCGCCGACGGACTTTGATTTCTCGTCGAACTGCTCGCCCGCGCGTTTGAGGAAAGCGTCGGTGGACTTGGCGAGCACCTTGGCGGCCTCGTCACCGAACATCGCGCGGAACGCCTCTCGCTGGTCGACCAGCTGTTTCTCGAAACTCCGCTGATACTCCTCGCGCGAGCGCTTGTCGGCGTCGATCCGTTCGCGGAGGGCCGCGTTCTCGCGCTCGGACGCGTTGAGGTGTTCACGCAACTCATCGGCGCGCCCGGTCGCCTCGTCGCCGGCGTTGATCGCTTCACGGAGCGACTCGTTGAGCCGCGCCGACTCCGCGCGGGCGACCGAGCGCTGCGCCCACAGCAGGGCGGTCGCCGCGGCCAGAACAAGCGCAATTCCACTCAGGACGATGATGACGACGGTTTCCACGCCGACAGTCTACGCGCAACGCCAATCAGCCGGAACATCAATCAGCGGTCGGCGATCGCTTTGTCACCCCCGCTCGACGGGCCGGTGATCAGGCGTACCGGGTGCCCGGCGGCCATGGCGCTGGCGAACCCGTCGCGCAGCTCGCTCGCCGACATCCCCGAGACGATCGCCTGCGCCGCCAACAGATCGCGCTGGTCGCGATCGCGGTACGCCATCTGCGAGAGCTCGTGCGCCCACCAAGCGGGATCGTCCATCCGCGCCTTGATCGCGTGGAGCGTGAGGCGTTTGGCGGCGTCGAGTTCCTCGGGCGTGGGCCCGTTCTGCGCCAGGTCACGGAATGACGAGTCGATCAGGCGTGCGATCATCCCGGCATTGGCCGGATCGCACACCGAGTCGGCCCAGAACATGCCGTAGCCGGGGAAGGCGCAGCGCGTGAGGCTCGAGACATGCACGCTCGACGCGAGGCGCGAGCCGTCGCGCACCGACTTGCCCAGACGCAGCGTCAGGATGCGCGCCGCCATCTCCATGATGATCTCGTCACGAGGCGAGCACATCTCCGGCGGTCGGAAGCCGGCGACAACCACCGCGTGCGGCGTCGGGCCCTCGACCAGCACATCAGAGAAGAACTCGCCCGGCTCACGCACGTGGCGCATCGCGGCAAAGGGAGCGTCGTCAATTCGGATGCGCTCGCCGAGCGAGCCGAAGTACTGGCTGGCCAGCGCAACGGTATCGGTGCGCGTCACATCGCCTGTGATCGCGGCCTCGATCGGCCCCGTCGTCATCCGGAGGCGCACCCATTCCTGCGCGTCTCGGTGCTGAATCGCCTCAATGTCGTCCGGGAGCAGCGGGCGGGAGCGAGGATCACCCTCTGGCGCGAGCGCCCTCACGAATGCCTGGTTCGCGGCCCCCTTGGGCGAGAGCGTCGCGCGCTCGGCCTCGATCAGAGCTCGATGCTTCCAGCGATTGAAGGCGCGGCGCTCGATCACCGGCTCGGTGAGCAACAGGTGAATCACCTCCAGCGCCGGCTCCAGGTCTTCCCGTCCGCACTCGACGCTCAGGCGAATCGCGTCGTCATCGATGTCGCCCCGCAAGGAGATCGATCGGCCGGCGAGCAATCCCTCGAGCTGATCCGATGATCGGGTGTCTGAGGCGGGTTCGAGCCACAGAACCTCTGCGGCGTCCGTACGCCCGCGCGTGGGGAGCGATTCCTCGATGCGCCCGCCCGCGATGACGACCTCGACCGCCACTCGCCCGGGTCGGGCGCGAATCTCCGCGTGGTGAACGAGCACGCCGTTTTTGAGCAGGACCGATGCCGCCGAAGGCATCTCGGGGGCCGGCTCCAGCCGCGCGACGCCGCCGCGCACCGGCAGGTTGTCCAGGATGGTCGTCACGGGCGCCTCGATGGGCAGCGGCGTGCGCTGAGCGATGTACGACTTGCGAACGACTTCCAGCACACGATCTTCGTCGGGCGCGTCGCCGCCTGCCGTTGTCGCCAGAATCATCGATCGCCGGACATCTGCGATGCGCCGGAGCACCGCGGTCGCCTCTTCGGCGGATAGGTCCTTGAGCATCCGCTCAGCGAACTCGAGCACGAAGTCATCCGAGCACAGCCGCCGACCGCGCGCGATCTCGTCGCCCAGGCGCGCCGCGGCGCCCCTCGCGTCGGCAGATCGATCGAACGACGATGCATCGGCGAGACGCCGCAGGACGGCTTGTGCGCCCCAACGGACCATCTCCTGCGAGAGCCCTTCCTGCTCGACGCGCGCATATTCCTGCCCGATGAGCGTGGCCGCCTGCTCCCAGTACCCGGCCGGCGTGGATGCCGCGATGATCGCCATGCGAACGCCGCGGACCGGCTCGGCCAGAATCGTCTGCACATCGAGGATTGTGAAATCGGACGCGTCGGCGCGCACCGACAACTGCCGCTCGAACGCGTCCATCGCGACCCGCTCGATGAGTTCATTCCGGAGCGACGGCTCGTCGCGCACCGGCCCCGCGACCGTCGTCAGGCGCGTCACCTGGCAGTAGTCGCCCGACATCTCCTGATCGGTCATGCCCGCGGCCACAGAGTCGGTCATCGCCGACAGGCGCGGGTCCGGGTCGCCGGGCGCCGGCTTATCGGCGAGGCCCCCCAACCTGTGCGACACGATCTTGATCATCTCGACCGGATCGATGTCGCCCGCGATCACCATCGTCATCCGGCGCGGCGCGTACCAAGTATCCGCGAACGAGCGCGCCTCACTCGGCGTCAACGCGGCCGCGGCTTCGGCGCTGTCGTACGGCGCTCGGTCCTGGAGGCGCGACCCGGGCGCCATCATCGGCAGCGCCTGTCGGCTCAACCGCTTCTGTACACTTTCGTGTGCACGCTGTTGTTCACTAAGCAGTTCCTGCGCCGGAGCGATCAATGCGGCTTCCGCCGCGCCGCCCCGTGAGACATCCGCCAGCCAGTCCATCGCGCGACCGATTGCGTCGGGCCCCGCGGAGGCGAGCGTCACGCCGACCATTGTCCGGTCGTACGACGCCCACGAGGTGATCTCCCGGTCTGGCGCGTATCCCCGTTCGATCAACCACTGGCACGAAGGGAGCAGCGTCGCGCCGCGCGCCAGGAGTGCCGCCGCCCCGCGCTGATCGTCGGTCTCTGAGAGCGTCCCGGCACGGATCACCAACAGGAGCGAGACCTCATCCCGCGCCTCGGGCATCGGTTTGACTACGACTGTGAGCCCATTGCCCAGTTCCCGGGAGACGATCTCGGGGTCCTGCGGCAGTTCAGCCTGCGCCAGGGTTATCGAGGCAACCACCAAGACGAGAGCCATCGAACGCACCATCGCGAAGAATGGCGACCCTCGGCGAACACTTTTCTGCTCCCGGCTCAGACGCATCGATCCACGGCTCCGGTTCCGATCAGGCATGCGAGAAGGCGGGGATCACTGTCCCGGCGCCTCCGCACCCGATCGTACCGGTGTCCATCGGCGATGTTGCCACGCCACCAAACCCCGATTCCGCTCGGGCGGGTCGGAATCGAAACCGGGTGGTCCGCGAATCCAGCTCCCGGTACGCTCGCACCGTGAACCAACCAGCCCAGAGTGACGCGCCCACCCATCCGCTTGTTCCCGCCGAACGGCTCTCAATCGCCGCCGCGGCTTCGGCCTTGTGCGCCCTGCTCGCGGTGAGCGGGTGCGTGGGCATCTCCTGGATCGCCTATCGACAGCCGGATCGCTTCGTCTACATCGCGGTCGTCCCGGCCCTCGCGCTGGCAGCGATTGTCCTGGGAGTCATCGCCCGCGTCCGCATCGGCAGGTCGGGCACCACGGGAGGGGTTGTGCTGCGCGGCAAGGGTCTTGCGACCCTTGGTATTTTCCTCGGCGTCCTCGGCGGGATCATCCCAACCGCATTCCTGCTCAGCGCGCTGGTGACGCTCTCGTCGCTTAAGTCGCTCGCGCCCGTCGCGGAGCGCGTCGTGCTCGCTGCCGCTGCGCAGCGCCCCCAATCCGCGCGGGCGGACCTTTCGCAGGACGCATCGAACGAGATAACTGATGCGCGTCTGCTCGAGGTCGGCCGAGCGATCGAACGGAGCGTGGGCAAGCCGTTGAAAGCGGATGTCTCGATCGGCGCTGTCATGGAAGCGCGCACGCGTGTCGTGTCGGCAGCGCAATCCGGCGCCGATCCCTCCGCGCTGGGTGAGCTCTCGCCCAAGCCGGTCGTTATCCGGTGCGAGCGCGGCAGTGTCATCGCTTACACGCTGCTGGACGCCGACGCCCTGAACCAGCAGCAGGTTCGCATTACAGACGCGCTCTTTCTCATGCCTGATGGTTCCTGCATCACGCTCCGGCCCGACGGCCCGGCGCAGCAGGTCGCGCGGTCGCTGGGACTCTCTCCCGCACCGCTGGACGAATAGCCGCTACGACCGAATCCCCGAGAGCATCGCGATCGCCACGGGCAGGAGCAAGAGACTCGGCACGAACGCGCCCAGCCACACCGGGAGCCCCGGCATCGACACGATCGGCGCCATCGCCGACGCCGCCAGCCCCGCCGCGGCGATCGGGGCGGCCTTCATCGTCGATTGCATCATCCCCCCCGGGAGGCGCTTGAGGAAGAACGGCACAGCGATGAGGAGCGTCAGGATATTGCTCGCCACACCCGCGACTCGCCCCCAGCGCTGACGGTCGAGTCGGCGCGCGGTCGTCGGGTCGAGCCCGCCGGTGCGCAGGATGCGCCCCACATCGCGCCACCCAAGCCCACGCGCAAAGCTCGTCAGGAATCTCACCTTGATTCGCTCGGGGTCGAGAGAGGTTGAGAGTGTTGCCTCGTGGCGACGCTCGGTGCCGGTCGATGTCGGGGTCTCGCGGACTCCGTTCTCGAGGGCCCACGCCGCACCGTTCCACACCGCCGCGTCGGCGCGAACCGTCGAGAGGACGCGTCCTGTCGAATCGCGCTCCCAGTAGGCGAGCGACTCGAGGCGATCCTCGGCGTCGATGAACCGCGCCGCGTAGAGCAGCCCGCCGGTCTCGTCGGGCGTGAGCATCACGCGGAACGCGCCGATATCACGCTTCCCGCCGTCCCCGGCGTCCCGCGCCAGCAGGTGCGCCACTTTCGGGAGCATCAGCTCCTGGTCGGCGATCTGCAGCGCGCTGAAGACAACCGCCACCAGCAGGAAGGGGCGAACGAGTGCGTGCAGACTCATGCCGCCCGCGAGCACAGCGACGAGTTCACGGTGGCGCACCATCTGCGCCGCCGTAAAGCCCATCGCCGTGATGAGCACCACGCCCAGCAGGTTGTCGAACAGTTGCAGCACGCGCGGCCCCCAGATGTCCACCACGAACATCACGGTGAGCAACGTGTGACGAATCGCGCCGGGGTTGTTCCCTCCCGCGTCGCGCACGCTCTCCGCCGCCGCCTTCGAGAACCGTGAGAGATTCAGCGCGACGTCCACCGACACGACAAACCCGCACAACAGCACGAAGAGCAGAACGATGTTCAGCACGTACATCCGCGCGATGTATCGATAAACAATGTTCATATCTGGCCCGGAACTCCCGCGCGTGCGGCGTGCCGGCGGTGCATCGACCACAGCAATGTGCTGCAAGCGTATCCCACGACCGCCGCCCCCACCGTGTCGGAGAGATAGTGCGCCCCCGAAAGTACCCGCGTCACGGCGCAGCCGATCGACCAGAGCACCACCACAGGCCAGACCGCGGGCGCGACACGGGCCACCATGAATGCGCCACCGAACGCCACCGCCGCATGACTGGAAGGAAACCCGATCCCCGAACTCGAGAGGGGATGGTCCGCAAAGGAGCGGAACGCGTACATCAATCCTTCGGCCATGGCGTTCTCGGGGCGCTCGCGGCGCACGATCAGCTTGATCACCTCGGCCCCAGCACCCGTCGCCAGAACCGAGAGTACGACCATCGCGCCACGGTCCCACCAAGCCGGGATGCGTTCGCGCCAATCACTCAGCGTCAGGCACACGGCAACGGCTATCCACGAGGGCACGTAACCCGCAACTCGCGCCAGGCGATACAGGTCGCCCTCGCGGACATCGACACGCCTCGCAATCCCCACAACGATCGGGTCGAGCGCGACTGCAATGACCATTGCAAAGGCAACTGCGCCGAGGATTGTCAGATTGAAGCCGGCGCGCCGTGTCACAACGCAGACTCCGGACTCAAGCCCCGGTACCCCCGCCCGAGATGCACGCGCATCGGCTCTTCGCGGACCTGCTCAACCCAATCAAAGAGGAAGCCGCGGGACCATCGGCGCTCGCCGCCATCGACCAGCACGGCGTCCCGCCCGATCAACGACGGGTTCTCGAGCGACGTGTCAGCGAAGTCGTCGTACGACGTTCTGCGGTCGCCGAGGATGTGCTGAGCGCAGTACACGACCGGCCGACCATCCATATAGAAGGCCAAGAGGCCCGCTCGCTGGTACCGATTCGCGATCACGAAGCCGTTCTTCAGACCCTGCTCCTTGAGAATCGACTCGACCTCACCGGCCGCGGCACGCGCTCCCGAGAATCGGCGGGTCGGCACGATCCGCTCGGCGCCGGGGAGTCTTGCGATTGCAGGGAGCATGAGCATCCCGACCGCAGCGATCACACCGTACCCGAGCCCCCAGTGCCATACAGCGCGCTTCCAGCCTCGCACTCCGCGTGCGAGGGCGGCCCCACCCAGTGCCGACCACGTGGCATACGTTGCGATCGGCCAGTTCCCCTCGCCCTGTGCAAACAGCGTCACACCCAAGTAGAAAACGATCGTCGGTGCGCCGCACCAGACAAGCAACCGCCGGAGGTGCGCGGGCGCTCTCGCCGCATCGCTTGCTCCTCGCATCCCGAGGAACATCAGAACGAGCGCCGGCCCGACCAGGGCGATCTGCGATCCGATCATCTCGAGCGTCCACATGGGCGTCCATGCGGGCGATTCGTCTGGCTTGATCCGGATATCCCCGCCCTCAGCGCCCAGGTGCCCCAGAAGATGGGCGACCGTCGGCCATCCGTGCTGCTGATTCCAGATCAGCACGGGTGAAGCGCACGCGATCGCCACGGCGAGCCCGAGCGCGGCCCCCGGCATCCACTTGCCGCGAATCGAGCCACGCGATCCGATCCAGGCGCACACGACGCCGACCAGCATCAGCAGGATGGTGTACTTGAACAGAAAGCCGATGCCGATCGCGGCGCCGAGCATGGCGTGGGCTCCAAGCGCCCGCCCGCCCCGCATCATCCCCCGCATCGCCCACGCCGCCCCCAGAGCCGCCCCGAGCCAGCACGCGATCATCGGCCCGTCGATGGTCATCAGAAGCGCCACCGCGTGGTACGCCGGCACGCAGAGGTACACCAGCAGCGCGCACACCGGTGCCCGCTTGGAGTTGGGCATGACCGCCGCGCCCAGCCCCGCGACGAACACCATCGCGCACGCCGACGCCAGCACCGCCGGGAGCCGGACCGTCGCCTCGCTCGTGCCGAGGATCGAAGTCGATGCCGCGATCACCCACGCGACGCCCGGGCCCTTGGTGTAGTACGAGAGCGCGGGCCGGCGCGACCACTCCCAGTAGTGCGCCTCGTCGCCCGTGAGTTCGTACGGGCTGAACCACACGAGGAACACGATGCGCGCGATTGTCACCAGCGCGATGATGATCCACACCGCTCGCCACGCGCCGGCTCGATCATGCGTCTCGGGTTGTGTGGCCGATTCCATCACCGGCGCATTGTGACCGAGACCCGCCCGTTCCGCACGCCCCGTTAATGCGCGCTGAGCTTGCGGTACTGCGAATATGTGAACGCGGCCAGACCGGCGACGCCGCCCCACAGGAGCACCAGCCCCGCCTCCCCGGTCTTGTGTGTCACGCCCTGCCCCGCGCTCACCGTGATCACCGCGATCAACGCCGGGAAGAAGCTCCATAGGTACACCGGGAGGGGGAGACTCTCGCGCAGGCGCATCCCCATCACGGCGCCCGCGAGCACCATCACGAAGCACGCCGCCGCGTATCCGAGGCGCTCGTGGCGCTTGGAGAGCACCTCGCGCCGGAAGTCCCGGGTTTTCTGGCGCAGTTCGCGGGCGGCTTCGCTCACGCCGGGGTCGCCCGCGCCCGTGCTCCGTTCCAGCCGCGCTTCATTCAGCAGGTCGTCGGCGCTCATCGCCATCACCGCTTCGCCCGCGTTCCCGCGCGGCCACAATCCGGGCAGTTCGACCTCGTCACGGCGCGTGCCCGGCACACCTTCCCGCCCCGCGGTGAGGACATCGTTCATCCGCAGAGAGACCCCGCCCGGCGCGTCCGTGGTCCGATCGGGCTGGATCGACGCGCCGCCTGCCGTCATGAGAGTCACCACGCCGCCCTCGCCCACCCGCTCGATCCGGATGCGCCCCGATCGCTCCCCCTCGATCGCGACGCTCACGACCGTCCATCCTCCGTTCCCCGAATCCGAGTCGCGCTGAAGGTCATCGCCGAACACGCGCACCACCTGCCCGTCCCGCGCCACGAACTCCGCCTGCCCGCTCTGTCGCAGCATCGTGGCGATGCGCCGCGCCGAGCCGAGATCCGCGAGCCGCTGCGCCAACACGCGGCGGCGCTGCTCGACGGGCCCCATCCGCTCGGGGTGGGCGGCCGCCTCGTCCATCTGGGTCCATGTCAGAAACTTCGGGTCGTCTCGGATCGCCCCGGGGATGCGCACACGCTGCGTCACGAACGCCTCCTGATACACCGCCCCGTCTTGGCCCGTGCGCAGCGCGTTGGAGAATCGCAGCTGCACCGCCGTGCCCGGCTCATCGCCCGAGTTGTCGTCGAAGAACCACGCGTCGACTCGCTCCGCGGAGATGTAGTTCTGCGCGATGCCGTCGCGCGCCACATCGACCGCCAGCACTTCCATCAGCACGAGGTGATTACGCGCGTCGCCCTCCGCCGGGAGTTCCAGCGCCTGCCTCGCGAACACCTGCCAGTGCGCGCGCTTCCGGTCGCCGAGCACCACGCTCTGGCCGTCGCCCACCGCCGACGCGACGATCGACGCCGCGTCGCGCGTCAGCACGCGCTCCATCGCGTGGAAAAACCTCGGCATCAATGTGTTGGACAGCACCCCCACGAGCACCGCCAGCGCGACCCCGACCACCACCGCGGGAAGGAGTATCCGCCTGGGCCCGACGCCGCCCGCCATCGCCGCCACGCCCTCGTTGTCCGACGACATTCTGTGATACGCGAGCGTCGCGGCGAATCCGCCGGCAAACGGGAGCGCGTACTGGAGCATGGGCACCATCGCGAGCGTCATGAACATCATCGCCGCCGACGCACCGACCTGGCCCTCCGAGAGCGGCTTGACCGCCACGGCGAACGCGATCACGCCGACAAGCGACGCCGCCGACACGATGAGCAGCCGGAGCATCTCCCCGGTGATCGACCGCCAGATCAGGATGGGCACGCGCCGGAACATCCGAGACATGCTCCGCGTCCGACGCCCCGACGGCAACCCCGGCCCGCTCCATCGTGGATACCGGACGCGGAGCCGGAAGGACTCGGGGTGATAGGAAAGACGCGCGGGTCGCGCCGCCCGAATAACCGGAACCGCGTCCGGAACTGCTGGCCCCGGACCGATGGTGAATCGGAGCATCCTTCGTGGTGGACGAAGGACCACCGTCCCTTCCCAAGCGAGCAAGACATGCGCAAGTCCGATCCATCCCGAACCCGTCGCATCGTGACGCGATCGTCTCGTCGAGGGCTGACGCTGCTGGAGTCCCTCATCGCGACCACGATCCTGAGCGTCGTCGTGCTGGCCGTGGCCGCCGCGCTGAATGCCTCGCAGAAGCTGGCCTATGAGGGGCGCCAGCGCGTGATGGGCGTCAACGCCGCCGACGACATGATGGTCGAACTGATGACCGTTCCATACGCCGAGCTCAAGACCTACAACGGGCTGACTCAGGCGCCGGGCGCGATGGCGACGATCGATGGCACGGCGTACCCGGAGACCTACACCAACATCGGGCGCTCCGTCGAGGTCGTCGCCGAGAACATCACCGAGCCCGGGATGGGCATCACCGTCGCGGGCGTGATGATCACCGTCCGGGCGGACGACGGCGACCACACCCTCGCCGAGCTCTCCGCCTTCAGGCCGGAGCCGCAATCATGATGCGCCCAAGCCGAAAGACATCCCGTCGCGGCCTGACGCTCGTCGAGCTGCTCCTGGCGATCTCCATCACGGTGATCCTGGGCACGGCTGTCGCGACGGTCCTCACCGCCGCGGCGCGCTCGATGACGGTCTCGCGTAACACGCAGAGCGCCGTGCAGCGTGCGCACGCGTTGCAGTCCCGCTTCCGCGCCTACACCGACCCGGCGATGTGCCTGCTCGACTACCGCGAGGGCGAGGGTATCGTGCTGTGGCTCGAGGACCCCAACGCCGACACCCGGGTCTCGCTCTCGGAGGTCCGCATCTTCTGGGTGCACGCCGACGAGGGCACCGTCACCGTCGAGCGCGCCGACTTCCCCGCCGACTGGGACGTCGACACACTCGCGACGTTCGACATCCTGCTGTCGCCCGGCGCCGACTTCTTCGCCGAGATGCAGGCGCTGCGCGCCCTGGGGTACACCAAGACCGAGACGATCGCCGACGGCGTCGCGAACGCCGAACTCACATGGGACGGCCTGACGCTCCGCGAACAGCCCCGCGCCGTCGTGCGCGTCACCCTCCAGATCGACGACGACTCGACCCAGCAGACGATCGCCTGCCTCGGAATGCCCAACCACACGGAGCCCCAGTAACCGCACAGGGAGGTCTCTGAATATGAACGCAACGAATCGATCCATCACGTGCACCTTCAAGCGACCACGCCGCTCCCCCCCCCGGCGCCGCGGCGTCGCGATGATGCTGGTCGTCGTCGCGCTGGCCGTGGGAACGGTCATCGCGGGCGTCGCGCTCACCTCGCGCTCTGTCGCCCCGCAGCTGGGCGTCAACGCCGAGTCCGCGTCCAAGGCCAACTGGGCCGCCCAGAGCGCCACCGACCTCGCCGTCGCCGCGCTCCAGACCGATCTGGACCTCTCCACCTTCACCGACGGCGCGATGATGTCCGACTTCACCATCGCCGGCGCGAAGGTCAATGTCGTCGTCACCGATCTCGACGGGAACCCGCCCGCCGGCGACGCCACGGAGGTCATCGTCACCGTCACGGCGACGGTCAACGGAATCCCGTCCGTCAAGAGCACGCAAGTGGCCCTGACGCCCCCGCCGACCGCGCCGGTTGCGGTCGATCCCTACCTCTCCGAGTTCACACTCTTCGGGCAGCAAGGGGTGACCATCGGCGCCGCCGCCACGGTTTCGAAGTGGACCCTCTCCCCCGAGGCCAAGGGATCCACGCCTATCAAGATCGGCACCGGCTTCGCCAATCTGGCGAGTCTCAACATCAATGCGGGAGCCAGGTTCCGAGACACGGCCATGTATGTGGATGCGGACGCCAGCGCCTCGCTCCGGACCGCGCTGAGCGACTCCCGCTTCGCCGAAGGCCGCCAGATCAAGCTTGATGTCCCCGCGCGCATGGTCTCGCTTCCGTCCACCATCACATCGCTCGCTTCGGGCGGCGTGCAGAGCTTCACCTACGCGACCGGCAGCACCATCTTCCCCAACGGCAGGAAGTACTCCGGCTCGGTCATGGTGCAGGACGGTGCAACGCTGGTTCTCGATGCGAGCGTCTCGCCCGCGTATTCGTTCATGGGCATCACCGTCAACAAGAGTTCCAAGCTCATCATCCGGGGCGATGTCGATATCGAGGTCAATGGCTCGCTCTATGTGCTGGATCGATCACTCATCCAGGTCGAGCCGGGTGGGCGCGCAGACTTCTATGTCCGCGGCAATGTCTACACCGAGCGTTCCTCCATCGGCACGGATCCGTCCGTGTTCGACGGGTCCGGATGCAACCCCGCCAACCTCGCCGCCTACGCCGATCCGGGCTCCATCCGGATTCTGGCGCCCACATCCTCGTACGCGAACCAGACCTTCGTCGCAGATAACCGCTCCTTCATCGTCGCGTCGATCCACATGCCCGCCACGGCTTTCTCGACAACGAACAGCACGGCTCTCGCGGGGCGCGTCAGCGCCAAGACCATCAACATCGGCTCGGGATGCCGTGTCTACGCCGACACATCGCTCGATAACCGCAACGGGTACACCAACTTCGAGGGCGCGCTGTACGACGACTCGGGCAACCCGCTGAGCGGGCTCACGGACATCATCTCGGGCGTTCTGGCCGTCCTGAACGCGGGCAAGACCGCCGAGCAGTTCGCGGCCCAGATCAACTCGACAGTCAACGCCACGATCGTCGCGCCCCAAGCGCCCGTCGACGGCACCACGGCTCGTACGGCACGCGCCACCTCCATTATCAACGTTCCCGTTGACTCCATGGTGCTCGAGAAGCGCGCCACACTTGTGGCAGACGGGGAGGCCGATGAAGAGTCCAACACCCGCACGATCACGGTCGTGAGCGCGGACGCGGTCCGCTGAGCACGGGGAGGTTCATGAGCCGCCCACGATCAATAGTCCGGCGGGGCTTCACGCTCATCGAGTTGATGATCGCCATGGTCGTGATCGCGATCATGGCGGTCGTCGTCATGCCGGCGCTCGCGCCGGAGGACGCGATCAAACTCGTCTCCGCTTCGCATATGCTCGCCAGCGATCTGGAGTACGCGCAGTCGGCGAGTCTTTCCGAGCCGACCGACCCGATCGTGGTGGTCTTCGACGCCGACGCACCGCGCTACTGGCTCGCCCGCGCCTCCGACCCCGACTCGCCGATCGAGCGACCCGGCAGCGCCGATGCCTATCTGATGGAGATGGGCGTGGGTCTCGCCCGCCAGCTCGACGGGATTGAGTTCGAGGTCGCCAATGTGTCGGACAACTCGATCCAATATGACGCCTTCGGGCGCCTCGATCAGCTCGATAACGCGTTCGTCCGCATCCACAACCACACGGGCGAGATCTTCGTCAGCATCTCCGCGTCCACCGGGAGTGTGTCGGTGGTCAAGCAATCGCCCCCCGTGGTGGCCCCCGAACCGCCCGCCGACCCGATCTCGCCGCTCCCGGAGTCCGAGCCGATCGTCGTCAAGACGCGGTGATGGGGAAGGTGAGATTTCCACGCGCGAGCTCCCAATAATGTGGGCATGAGCGATCAGGGCCACACTCCGCGCTGGGGCACCGCCTTCCGGGCCGCGGCACTTGTCGCGGTCGTCGGTGTCTTGGGTTTCGCGTCCCTGCGGACCCCGACCGCCCGAGACGCGGAGCGGGCCTCGCTGGTGCGGGCGTCGCTCGCCGAGCCTGAGCCATCAACGAGCGCGGGCGACGCGATCCGGCGCGCCGCCGATGAGGCCGCCACCATCACGGATGAAGTGCTGAACTGGGCCGAGTCCACGCTCGAGCGCGCCCGCGCCTTCATCGGCGAGCCCACCGCCGAGGCGAAGCAGGCCGTGGCCGACTCCACAGGGATGCGTCTGCTGAACCCGACCGACACGTACGGCGGAATACTCGCGTGGATCACGATCGATGACTCGACGCACACGCCCGATCGCCTCGTCGTGCTTGTGCACGGCCTCGACGAGCCGGGCGATATCTGGGACGAGCTCGCGCCCGCCATCCAATCCGAGGGGCTCAGCGTCGCGCGATTCGATTATCCCAACGATCAGGGCGTCGCCGACAGCACTGACCTGCTTGCGGGGGCGCTTAAGCAACTCTGCGCCGCGGGCACGCACCGCATCGATCTCGTCTGCCATTCGATGGGCGGCCTGGTCGTGCGCGATCTGCTCACGCGCAACGAGTACTACGCGGGCGACACGACGCGTGCCGTCGATCTGCCGCGCGTGGACCGGGTCATCACGGTCGGCACGCCGAACTACGGCGCACCCTTCGCACCGCTCCGAGGATTGGCCGAAGTCCGCGATCAACTCTCGCGCCTCATCGACGACGACGACATCACGCTGGGCGATCTGCTGCGGTTCTCCTCCGACGGCAACGGCGAGGCGGGCGTCGATCTCGCCCCGGGATCGGACTTCCTCAACAATCTCAATGAGCGCCCGCTCCCGACGGGTGCGCGCTGGACCATCATTGTCGGGCGCGTCGCCTCCTCCGACCAAATCCGCGCTCTCGGCGATAGCAAACTCTCCCGCGCCATGGGGCTCGACGACGACCTCGACGAACTGCTGGGGATGCTCGTGCCGATCTCCGAGGACTTCGGCGACGGCGTGGTCCCCGAGTCCAGCGCGCTGCTGCCGGGCGTGGAAGACTCGGTCATCCTGGAGGCCAACCACCGATCGCTGCTCCGCACCGTGAAGCTCGAACAGTCGATCCGCGGCGCGTTGGGCGAGGAGACTCGCACTACGCCGCCAGCGATCCCGGTCATCATCGACCGCCTGCTGGAGCCGATCGAGGTTCCCGAGCCCTCCGTTGCGGGCGATTGACCTCCCGCCGCATGCCCGTACTCTTGTTCGTGTGGCCCAGCGACGACACCACTACGAACGCGCCTTCGAGGGTTTCCTCCGGGCCAACCGCATCCCCTACATCTCGGTCGATGAAGCGCGCCGCGCCCTCCTGCCCGAGAGCGCTCGCCTGACGCTCTCGGGCGACCCCGCCGGAGTCAATGCCCTCAAATCGTTCGACTTCGTGGTGTATTCGCCGAACCCCGGTCAGCCGAACCTGCTGGTCGAGGTCAAGGGACGCAAGGTGCCCCACGTGCCGTCGGGCTCGGGCCGCAAGGGCCGTTTCGAGTGCTGGGTCTCGGGCGATGACGTGGAGTCCCTCCCCAAATGGGAGCAGCTGTTCGGTCCCGGTTTCCGCGCCTGCTTCGCGTTCATCTACTGGTGCGACGGGCATCCGCCCGACGGCCTGTTCAACGAGGTCTTTGTCCAGGACGACCGGTGGTACGCCGTTCGTTCGGTTCTTTTCCGGGACTACGCCCAGCACATGAAGCCGCGGAGCCGGAAATGGGGGACGATGCACCTCTCCGCCGCGGATTTCGATGCGCTGAGCAGACCCATGCTCGGGGTCCCTCACGCGGCCAGCGCCTGATCGCGCGAACCTCCAACCGCCCGCCGCGTCCAAGCAATGGGTGGGAGAAGCGGGGGGGCTTGGTTTACTGGGCGCGAAAGTGCCCATATCGTCAGGACATGCCCATGAACCGCTCACGTGTCTCACGAGTCCTGCTCCCGGCCCTCGCCGCCGGCGCGATGCTCATCGCGACGCCCGGCGCCTCGGCGCAGAGCTCAACGGTCATCCGCCCGCCCAAGGTTTCCAATCCCAGCGCGGGCAAGACATGGCTCTATTACATCACCGGGCTCGGCCTGGGCGCGATCGCGGTTGGTCTGACCATCATGCCCAGCCGACGGACCCACCAGGACTGACCCCCGTTCCCTCGACCCATTGACCGCAAAGGAGCGCACCATGCGCCGATCCCGATACACAGGGCTGATCGCGCTGAACGCCGCACTCGTCGGCGCGTTGGCGTTCATATCGCTCGCGCCCGGCGCGTCCGCTCAGGACGCCCGACGCCCGCGCGGCGAGTACACCATGGTCGCCGGACAGGTGCAGGGCATCTCCGAGAGCGCCATCTATGTGGTGGACGCCACCAACCAGGAGATCCTGGCGATGCGCTGGGATCGGTCGCGCAAGGCGCTGTCGGGCATCGGATACCGAAACATGAGCGTCGACTCGGGCCGCCCCGAAGGAAGGGGGCGCTGAGATGAGCAAGCACGCACAAGACACAGGGTCTCGCCTCGATACCGGCGCCGCCGCCCTCTGGGCGAGCGCCTTCGTGATCGGCGCGATGATCGTCTCGCAGGCCTCGCGCCTCGGCGCGGGCAACCCCGCCTACGCGGGCAATGTCTCTGAAGTGGGCGACTTGACGGTCATGACCGCCAGCGCGGGCGACAACGAGGATGTCCTGGCGGTCCTCGACCGGCGCGACGAGATTCTCTATATCTACGGCGTCGAGCAGGGACGCGACCTCACCCTCTACCAGATCCACCGCGTCGATGAGCTCTTCCAGGAAGCCAAGGGCACCACCCGGCGCAAGTAATCACGCTGCTTTGTCATCGGAACCGACGGGCGACGCCGAGCGCCCGCCGGAACAGAAAACCGTCGCTCGGCGACAACCCGACACTCCGTACCCAGCGCCGCGCGTTCTCGCGTCGGTGCGCGATGACAAAGCCCCATGTCGATCTTTCCGCTCAAGCAGTTCGAGGCCGATCTCGCCGAATACGAGCGCGACCGCCGCGATTACGACCGACTTGAACCCCCCAAGACCATCGTCGTGCGCTTCGGCAAAATGCGCCTCGTCGGTGAGTTCCCCTATAGCGGCAAGGCCAAGCCCGGGTGCGGCTCGAAGATCGTGGTGCGCACGCATCGCGGCACCGAGATCGGTGAGATGCTCACCTCCACCTGCCCCAACGCCGGGTGCTCCAAGTCCGTCACGCGCAAGGAGATGCTCGATTACATCGAGAACTCTGGCGGGCGCGACTACCCGTTCCACTCCGACGGCAAGGCGCTCCGCGTCGCGACCATCGAAGACATGAACGAACAGTCCCGTATCGACGCCGGCGCCAATGAGATGCGCAAGTCGGCCCAGGCCGAGGTTGTCGCCAGCGGGCTGCCCATGAAGATCGTTGAGGCCGAGCCCATCCTGGGCGGGGAGCGGCTCACGCTGTACTTCACTTCCGAGGACCGCATCGACTTCCGCGACCTGGTCCGCAGACTCGCCGAGGTGTTCTCCACACGCATCGATCTGCGCCAGGTGGGCGCGCGCGACGAGGCCCGGCTTGTCGCCGATTACGAGCGCTGCGGCCAGCATTGCTGCTGCAAACAGTTCCTCAAGGTGCTCAAGCCCGTCTCGATGAAGAGCGCCAAAGTCCAGAAGGCCACGCTCGACCCGCTCAAGATCTCCGGGCGCTGCGGGCGCCTGATGTGCTGCCTCCGCTACGAGGACGAGACCTACACCGAGCTCCAGAAGCGCCTCCCGCGGATGAAGTCCCGTGTCGGCACGATGGAGGGCGTGGGCATCGTCATCGATCGACAGATCCTCACCCAGCTCGTGCTCGTGCATCTCGAGGAGTCCAACAACCGCGTCGCGGTGCCTGTTGAAGAACTCATGACCCCCGAGGAAGCGCTGGAGGCGATCGCCGCGAAGAAGGCCGCCGCGCCCGACCCGCTCCGCGGCATGTCCGAGGACCGCGCCGAGCGGCGCGGCAGGGGGGGGCGCTCCCGGCGCGGCGCGCAGGATAAGCAGCGCCAGCGCGTCGAGGGCGAGTCGCCGGAGGCCGCGGGCGACAGCGCGGGATCGGGGACCGACGACGAGCGGAAGAAGCGTCGCAGACGCCGGCGCAAGCCGCGCCCCGAGGGCTCGCCGGAGACGCCGCAACAACACTCGTCCGATCCATCTCAGGAAGGCGGCCAGCCGGGCGACGACTCTTCCGCGGGCCCCCGAAAGAAGCGTCGCAGACGCCGCCGCCGCAAGCCGGGTGGCGGAGATGGTTCGGGAAGCGGCGAGAGTCGCGGTGGTGATGGCGGGGGCGGGGGGGGCGGCGGGGATTAGTCCTCGATCTCTTCGCCGACCAAACGCGCCTCAAGCCGATACCCTTTCACCAGCATGACGCAATCCAAGCAAGCCAAAGCCGCGCCGCACGAGGGCTCCGTCAAGGAGACCCTCATCGCGATTCTCATCTCGCTCACCATCGCCTTGGCGGCGCGCTCGTACGCGACCGAGGCGTTCATCATCCCGACCGGCTCGATGGCCCCCACGCTCTACGGCGCGCACCTCAACTACCGCTTCCCCGAGAACGGCGCCGAGTGGGCGAGCGATGTCTGGTACCGCGGCTCCGATCCCAACAAGACGCCCTCCGCTGTTCAGACCATCGCCGACAGCGCCGGGCGCGTCATCGAGGCCCCCAGCGCGACCGTGATGTACGCCGCCCCGATGTCCGAGGCGGCCCGCGACTCGAGCATCCCGATGCCTGCCGAGGTCAACGCCGAGATCCGGCGCATCCCGCCGCTGTCTTACCGAACCTCCGCGGGCGACCGGATCCTCGTGCACAAATACCTCTACCACCTGCGCGAGCCGAGGCGGTTCGATGTCGTCGTCTTCAAGAGCCCCGAGGAGATCACGCAGAACTACATCAAGCGCCTGCTCGGCCTCCCCTCCGAGACGGTCTGGCTCGCGGCCGGCGATGTGTTCTCGACCACCGATGCGCCGGCGCGCCTGGCCGACGGGCGCACCGTCCCGCCGCCCGACTCTCGATGGAGCATCAGGCGCAAGCCCGAACGGATTCAGAAATCGCTCTGGCGGCCGGTGTATTCATCCGAGTATGCGCCGCTCGACAATAAGCACAACGGGCGCCGGTGGTTCGATTGCCCGTGGTCGGGCGACGACTGGAGGACCTACGACGAGGCCAACGACCGCGACATCAGCGTCTACCGCACCGAGAACGCCGGCCCGACGAGACTCGCGTGGAACTCGGACTCGTGGCCCATCACCGACTACACGCCCTACAACGATCAGGACTCGAATCGCGCTCGCATCGGCGTGTACTCGCCCCGCATCGGCTCTTACGAGCAGTTCGTTCTCCCCGTCTCGGATGTGCGCGTCCGCGCCGGAGTCGAGCCGGATCAGGAAGGCCTCGTTGTCAGCGCCACCATCCACGCACGCTCGCACGAGTTCCGCGCCGTCATCGAGGGCGGCACCGCGCGCATCCTCATGCGCCACGAGGGCGTCGAAGAATGGAGCGAGATGGCGAGTTCCGCCATCACCCCCATCCCCGCGCACAAGGTGACGGACATCGAGTTCTGGCACGCCGATCAGTCGCTCTCGATCTACATCAATGACAAACGCGTCGCCTACGCCGAGTACAACTGGGGGCCGTCCGAGCGTCTGCTCCACGCGACCGGGCACGCCGGCACCGACTACGCCGAGGGCGGGCCCGCGGCCCAACTCCCGCTCGACCGCACCTTCGTTTACAACAAGGACTTCCCGCGAGTCGAATGGGATTTCGCCGGCTCGGCGCTCTCGCTCCACCGCGTGGGTGTCGATCACGACATCTACTACCGCGCCGATACGGACATGTTCGACGACCCCGGCTTCGGCACCCACCCCGACAACCTCGCCATCATCGGGCCCGACCAGTTCTTCACTTGCGGCGACAACTCCGCCGCCTCGCACGACGCCCGCCTGTGGGGCTCCGTGAATCCCCAGGTCCTCAAGCAGTTCACGGACACGCGCGGCCCGGAGTGGGAGAACTCCGATCGCAAACTTATGGGCATCGTGCCGAGGCAGTTGATGCTGGGCAAGGCGTACTGCGTCTACTTCCCCGCGCCCTTCACCATCAACGGGCGTATCCCGATCCCCAATGTTGCCAGCATGCGCGCGATTCGGTAGGCCTTCGCGTAAACGCAAGGGCGTTCACGCGAGCGGAGAATGGGTAGGACGGCTCGCGTCACGCCGCTCGCCTCAAGAAGCAGTTCTTAGCCCGCGATTTTCCGCGCGATCTTCTCGATGGGTGTGTCTTTGTGCTCCTCGCCCGTGGTGAGGTCCTTCACCGTTGCGTGCTCGCCGCTCTCAAGGATCACCGCGAAGCGCGCATTGGATGACGCGGCGTCCTTAAGCAACTTCCCGACATTCCGCGTCGATTTCCCCGTCGTGCGCACATGCATCGGGCGCACCGCATACCGCTCGGGCCGCCACGGCCTCCCTTGATAGCCCGGCGCCTCCACACCCCGGCGCAGCTCCGCCATGAGCGGCACAACCCGCGCCTCGGCCGCCGCATCACCATTGGAAAACACGAACGCGTCCGGCCGCATCGAGTACGAGCGCATCACGCACTCCACCGCGTCCATCAACTCGCCCATCCCTTTGGGCATCAGGCCGCGGTCCTCCAGCACAAGCGACAACACCACATCGCCCATCCCGAACCCGCATGCCGGCGTCGGTGGCCCGCCGAAGAGTTCGATGAGGTTGTCGTACCGCCCGCCCCCCGCGATGGCGCGCTCGCCTTCGGCGATCACTTCGAACACCGTGCCGGTGTAGTACGCCAGGCCACGGACGATGTGCGGATCAACAGTTGACCATGACCCAATGCCGCGCTGTTCGAGCTCGTTAATCGTATGAGACAGCCCCTCAAATCCTGGGCGATTCGGTCCCATTTGTCGAATCGATTCATCGATCTTCTTGATTGTTGACTGATCGAGGTCGTGTTGTTTCAAGTATTCCGAAACGCGCTCTTCCGACCATTTTTCATAACCATCGATTAGAACCAACAATGCGGCCAGTTTGTCGGCTGGTACGCCAGCTTCTGATGCGAAGCCTTCGAAATATCTGCGGTCGTTGAAATGGACTGGACAGTTGATCTCGATTAACCCGCAGGACCTCAGTGCAGCAATCCCGCACTCAAGAACGTCTACGTCTGCGCTGGGTTCCTGGCCGCCAATCACATCCACATTCCACTGATAAAACTCGCGCAGCCGTCCCCGCTGCGGATTCTCAGCGCGGAAGAAGTTGGGGATGCAGAACCAGCGCGTCGGGCTGGGCAACTGCCGCGCGCGGGCGGCGTACATCCGCGCGAGCGTCGGCGTGAACTCCGGGCGCAGCGCATAGAGATCGTCCCCGCCCTCGCGCCGGAAACTGAACAACTCCGAGAGGATCCCCTCGCCGGACTTCACGGTGTAGAGGTCGGCGTGCTCGAAGGTCGGCCCGTCGATCTCCTCGAACCCGTGGCGAATCGACACCGCCCGCCAGGTCTCGGCGATGTACCTGCGGCGGAGCAGTTCCTCGGGATAGAAATCCCGCGTGCCCTTGGGCGCCTGAAACGACTTGTTGTGGCTCTTGGTGCTCATCCGGCGTGCAGGGTACCCGCCGCGTACGCGACCGTCCGTCATCACCGCTTCAGCCGCGCGACTCACTCGCGTGGCGTCCTGCGGATGCTCAAGTCGCGGGGCCAGAGGGCCCCGCGAAATCTAAAAGGGCCGCCCACCCAGTGAGAGTGAACAGCCCATCTGACTCCCTCACCCCTTCCTGTGCCCCCCCGACACCCCCCAACTCGCACTCCGAGCCGGCCTTCGTTGATTCTTATTGGTTCCGCGGACATTTGGCGCTCGCAGGTCAGGGCGGACCGACCATGCTTTGTCCGGGGTGATCCTCCGCCAACCCAGACCCAGCCACCAAATCAATGTCCCGCCGCGAGTCATCGATGCGGAAAATTGGCGCAACCATTTGAGAATCAAGATGTTCCAACTCAGGGGCCACCGAGCGCACACTCGTGGACTCCCCTTTCTGTGCACGATCAGTTTCCCCAAATTCGCGCCCGATGGCAATCCGCTTCCCGGGAAGATCGAGACAATCGCGCAAATCGTGCGAAGATACCTTCGGCGCCGAAACATGAAGCACTGGGTCTATTTCACCATCGCGATGATCGCAGCCCTCGCCGTCTTCCTGCGCGTGTGGGCCAACGCGCCCGAGCACGAGAAGCGCCAGCGGCTCGCTCAAGAACTGGAACTCGTCGCCACCCACTTCACCTCCGCCCGGCGCGAGGCGTTCACGATCCTCCGCGTCTCGGGGAGCGAGATCGGCGGGATCGACGCCTACCTCGCCGCTCGCCCGCGCGACCTCGTCGAGCGGACCGGCGCCGATGTCACGCTGCGCGCCGTCGGGGCGGTGATTCTCTATGGCCGCGGGCGTGACGACGCGGCCAACGCGCTGGCCAAGCGTGTCTCCGAGACCTTCCCTCCCCTCACCGCCTCCCGGGCGCAGCAGATGCCGATGGTCCGAAGAGTCGCCATCGCCCGGGTGCTCGCGGAGACCGGTCGCACCAATGAGGCGCGCATCGCATCGGAGATCACGCAGGCGTGGATCGACGCCCGGCAGACCGACCAGATCGCACGCGAAGAGAACATCTCGGTCCTCACCGATCAAGGATGGGTCTGGAAGGTCTTGGGAGAGAACGACCTCGCCCGCGCCGACTGGCAACGGCTCTACGACTACCACAAGAGCCAGACGACACACCCCTACAACATGGCGTGTTTCGCGGCCCTCGCGGGCGACCGCGAGCAGGCGCTCAGGTATCTCGATGACGCCGTGGACCAATACCGACCCGACGCCCAACGCGATCTCTTCTCGCTCGATGAACTCATGGACAACGATCCCGACCTTGACCCCATCCGTGATGATCCCGCGTTCATCGCGATGCGCCAGTTGGTCGCAGCCAAGAACGCGGAGTACGACGCCTTCCTCGAGCGAGCCAACGAGACGAACAGCGGCCCGGATGAGCCGGAGCCCTCCACCTCGTCCGCCCCCACACCATCCGACCCGGTACCATGACCCGTTCGATCAATCCCCGACACCGACCCGCGTAAGGACGCCCATGCCCACCCCTACCATCACGATCGACGGCAAGGTCTGCGAGTTCACCCCCGGCCAGACCATTCTCCAGATCGCCAACGCCAACGGCATCGAGATCCCGCAATACTGCTACCACGACGGGCTGTCGATCGTCGCCTCGTGCCGAATCTGCCTCGCCGAGGTCTGGGCCCCCAACCCGCGCAACGACAACAAGCTCGAGCCCATCCCCAAACTGCTCCCCACCTGCCAGACCACCGCGGGCGACGGGCAGGTCGTCTACACCAACTCCCCCAAGTCCGTCGCCAATCAAAAAGCGGTGATGGAATACCTGCTCATCAACCACCCGCTCGATTGCCCCGTGTGCGATCAGGCGGGCGAGTGCCTGCTGCAGGACTATTCGTATGAGTACGGGCGGGGCGTCTCGCGCTTCGAGGAGACCAAGGTCAAGCAGCCCAAGAAGGACCTCGGGCCGCATGTCTATCTGTATTCCGACCGGTGCATCATGTGCTCGCGCTGCGTGCGTTTCTGCCGCGAGGTGACCGGCACCGCCGAGATCACCATCGAGGGGCGCGGCAATCAGGAACAGATCGATGTCTTCCCGGGCATCGCGCTGGACAACGAGCTGTCCGCGAATGTCATCGACCTGTGCCCCGTCGGTGCGCTGCTCGATAAGGACTTCCTCTTCGCCCAGCGCGTGTGGTTCCTCAAGTCCGCGCCCTCGATCGACGGCATCACCGCCTCGGGCGACAACATCCTCATCGAGCACAATGACGGCCAGATCTACCGCGTCAAGCCGCGCGAGAACATGGATGTCAACAAGTGGTGGATCTCCGACGAGATCCGCTACGGGTGGAAGTTCATCCACGATGAGGCACGCCTGCGCTCGCCGATCCGCGCCCACATGGGCGCACGCGAGGAGTGCGACTTTGCTCGCGCGTATGAAGAAGCCATCGCGGGGTTGAAGGGCAAGCACATCGCGCTGATGGTCTCGCCCATGCTCTCGTGCGAAGAGGCCTACGCGCTCGCCAAGGCCGCACTCGCTATTGATGCCAACGCGCAGTTCGCCGTCGGCCCGATCCCGATGCACGGCGAAAACAAGACCTTCCCCGGCGGGTACACGATCTACGCCGAGAAGTGCCCCAACGCGCGGGGCGTGCGGCGCGTGCTCGAAGCAGTTGCCAAGGGTAAGACAGTCCTGAAGTACGAGGACCTGCTCACGAAGATCAAATCCGGCGAGTTCGCCGGCTTGCTGCTCACGGGCAACTACCCGAGCGACTGGGTGACATCCGAGTTCGCGTCCGCTTGCGAAGGCAAGTTCGTCGCACTGATCGACACGCAGCCCAATCGTCTCACCAAGTCAGCCAGCATCGTCATCCCCGGCGCGACCTTCGCCGAGAAATCCGGCGTCTTCGAGAACGCCAACAACAGACTCCAGGCCTTCGAGCAGGCGATCCCCGTCATCGAGATGGCCAAGTGCGAGGGCCAGATCGCGATGGACCTCGCGGCCCGCGCTTCGGGCGTGGACCGGCCCGAGCGATTCAACCCCGCCAATGTCCGCCGCGAGATGGCCGCCGAGTTCACGACGCTTTCCGCCTTCGAAACCGAGGTCTCGTACCCGAGCGTCGATGCGCACCAGAAGGCGGAGGTCGAGGTTGTGGAGCTGTGAGCTACTACCTCCACCTGTTCAGGCCGTGGGCGAAGTCAGCATCGCCCGACGAGATCATGAACTGTCTGGAGGGCGAGCCATCCGAGGTCACGCACCGTCTCACGCTTGATAGCTCCGAGTGCGCCATTCTCCATGAAGAATGGTCGAGCCATTGGGGCTCGCCGGATGGCGATGACGATGCGCCCGCGTATTACAACATCAGCGATTGCTCCCTCGATTTGCACCTGACCTACGACATCGAAGATCGGCGCTCGCGACAGATATTTGCGCGGTTTCAGCATTGCGCGTTCCGGCTTGCGCAACGGTTCGGCATGGTCATTTATGATCCACAAGAAGATGAGTGGCTCGAGCCGCACTACAAAACGCCCGATCCTCAGCGTGCCGAATCTCGATTCGACGAAGGCCGCGTGGCGCTCAAGTCCGCGAGCGATGCCGCATCCACCGGGCAGCGTCCGCCGTGGTGGCGCCGGCTTCTCGGACGCTAGAGCACAAAGAGACTTGCGCATCCCGCCCCGCGGGGTTTCCCTCGCGGAGCGGATCTGGGGCATGGAACTCGCGCCGGCGCGCCTCCAGGTCACGCCGGCCGCGAGGATGTGGGAAGTGAATAGTGGGGGGTAGGAAGGGTCAGCCCTTGTCGCCGCTCAGCGCCTCAGCCAGCGCGGCGTTGATCGCGACGATACCGTTCTGTCGGGCTGTGCCGATCACATCGAGCGCGTGGTCCCGCGCGTTGATCACGATCATCCGAATCGGCGGCGGCACATCGAGATGCTCCAGCGCATGCAGGCAGTGCGCTGAGAGGTGGTTCACCCGCTGACGACCCGCCTGCGCACGATCGTTGACGCGATCCCGCGCGTTGCCCGCGGCCGCGATCAGCGCCAGGTCCGGCGCGCCGCCCTCATCGAGCTGCCCGATCCGGTCCGCGCCGTTGTGGGCCGCCATGACAATCGCGCCGACCGTTTGCTGCGTCACCTCCTGCATCTGCTGGGCGCATTCGTGCGCGATCACGACACCGGGCGGGGGCGCGGGAGGCGCAGGGGGCGTATTCTCGGCAACGGCTAAAGAAGCCGGCACGACCGAAATAACCAACGCGAGAAGCGCATGGGACAGCCGAACGCACATACTCATGGCGGAACCTCCATCATCAAGAGTTGACCGATTGACTCAGCACCGATGCGCTGATCCCGCCGGGAACATCCAGGCGTGCCGCACCGGGCCGACTATCCGAACGCCCATGCCCCAGGGCGATCGTCTCAGGCACAACGCCGGCAGCCTCAGCACATTGCACGATCACCCCTTGCCTGCGCGATCTTGGAAATGTGAATGAGTCTCAACACACGCGGTTCTCGGCCCGACCTACTCTCTCTCCGATGACTACCGCCGACCCCGACACCCCGCCGCCCGCGCACGGCCTCTTCTCGCCCAAGGGCGAACTGGTCGCGTCGATCGTCGCGGGCGTGCTGCTGCTCGCCGGGTTCGTGGTGGCTCAGTCGCTCGGGCGCGAGACGACACTCGGGTTGATCGGCACTGGTGCGGTGTGGGCGTCGCTCGGCATCGGCATGATCTTTGGCGTCAAAGCCGCATGGGAAGCGCTCCGCGATCTCTCCATCGACATCGATGTCCTGATGGTTGTCGGTGCGGCCCTGAGCGCCGTCATCGGGCACCCCGCCGAGGGCGCGCTGCTGATGTTCCTCTTCACGCTCTCGGGCGCGCTCGAGGAACTCGCCATGATGCGCACCCAGCGCGAGATCGAGTCGCTGCACAAGATGATGCCCACAGAGGCGCTGGTGAAGCGTGGCGACGCGATCGAACCGATCGACCCGACGCTCCTGCAAACTGGCGATGTCATCCGGATCAGGCCCGGCGATCTCGTCGCGGCGGACGCGCGGATTACTCTGGGCCGCTCCGCGGTGGATCAATCCACACTCACCGGCGAGAGTCTCCCGCGCGAAGTCGGGGAGGGCGACGAGATCTTCGCGGGGACGGTCAACTTGGGCGATGCGCTGGAAGCGCAGGTCATCCGGCCCGCGGCCGAGTCGGGGCTCCAGAAGATTCTGAAACTCGTCACCGAGGCGCGCGAACAGCGCGAGCCCGCGCAGCGGATGATCGATCGGCTCTCCGGCCCCTACGCCAAGGCCGTGATGTCGCTCGCCGCGATCGTCATGCTTGTCTGGTGGCTCGTGTTCGGCGAACCGTTCGCCAGCGCAGCCCTTACCGCGATCACCTTTCTCGTCGTCTTATCGCCCTGTGCCCTCATTATCGCCACGCCCACCTGCACGCTCTCCACCATCGGGCGCGGCGCCCGCGCGGGCGTGCTCTTCAAGGGCGGGCAGGCCGTCGAACGACTCTCCCGCGCCGGCGCGCTGTGCCTCGACAAGACCGGCACGCTCACTATGGGGAAGCCCGCGGTCGTCGCGATCGAGTCGGTCGGATGGTCGGATGCCGATGAACTCCTCGCCGTCGCCGCGGCACTCGAAGAAGACTCCACGCATCCGCTCGCCCGCGCGATCATCGACGAGGCCATGCGTCGGGGGTTGAGCGAGCCGAGCGTTTCCGACGTACGCCACGAGGCCGGCCGCGGCATCTCGGGGCGGTGGAACGACGACACCGTCCGCCTTGGCATGTTCAGTTACGCGCAGGATGCGGTGCCCGTGTGCCTCCGAGCGCGAGTCCGCGAGATCATGGATGCGGCGCAGGAACGCGGGCAGATCGGGGTCGTTGTGGCGCGCGGTGGCACCGAGTCGGGCGAGGCCGCCGTTGTCATCATCTCCGACCCGCCCCGCTTCGGCGCCCGCGCGCTGGCCCCGGCGCTGGCACGCCTCGGTATTTCCCCCGTGCGCATGCTGACGGGTGACTCCGAGAAGGCCGCCGCCCGTGTCGCGTCCGAACTGGCGATCCCCGAGTGGCACGCCGAACTCCTACCCGAGCAGAAGGTCGAGCATGTCCGCGCACTCAAAGACCGGGCTCACAAGGAAAGCATCGGTGGCGTCGCGTTCATCGGCGACGGAGTGAACGACGCCGCCGCCCTCGCCGCCGCGGATGTCTCGATCGCGATGGGCACGATCGGCTCCGACGCGGCGCTCGAGAGCGCCGACATCGTGCTTCTGGGAGAGGATCTGGCGGCGGTCCCGTGGGCCATCCGGCTGGCGCGCAGGTCCCGCGCCATCCTCAGGTTCAATCTCGCCTTGGCGCTGGCGGTCATCGCGGGGATGGGCATCTGGGTGCTGATCGGCTCTCGCATCAAGATGGATGTTCCGCTCTGGGTCGGTGTGATCGCGCACGAGGGCGGCACGCTCTTCGTTGTCGCCAACTCCCTGCGACTCCTGGCCGCTCGCGGCTTCGCGCCCAGCACCGATCGATCGGCTTCCGGGGAAGCGTCGGCCGAGCCGAGCGAACTGCTGACGGCACCTCAGCCCGTCTGATCGGCTCTGCGCGGTACGATCAAGGCCTCGATGAGCGACCCCGTCATCAAAGTCCGAGACCTCGTCAAGCGCTTCGACGGGCGCGCCGTGCTCAACGGCCTCAACCTCGATGTCCACGCCGGCGAGACGATGGTCATCATGGGCGGATCGGGATCGGGCAAGTCCACATTCCTCCGCTGCATGATCGGATCGTTCCAGCCCGAAGAGGGGACCATCGAACTCTTTGGGAGAAACGTTTCCCACGCGGGCGAGACCGAACTCAACGAGATCCGCAAGAAGTTCGGCATCCTGTTCCAATCCGGCGCACTCTTCAACTCGATGACGCTCGCCGAGAATGTTGCGCTCCCGCTCCAGGAGCACACCGACCTGCCCCGCGAGATCATCGATATCCAGGTCAAGATCAAACTCGAACTCGTCGGCCTCCGAGAGCACGCATTCAAGTACCCGAGCCAGATCTCGGGGGGTATGAAAAAGCGCGCCGGGCTCGCACGCGCGCTCTCGCTCGATCCGCGGCTCCTGTTCTACGACGAGCCCTCCGCCGGGCTTGATCCCGTCACCAGCGCCGAGATCGACCGCCTCATCGTCGACCTCACGAAAAAGCTCCATGTGACGAGCGTGGTGGTTACCCACGAGATGGACTCCGCCTTCACGATCGCCGATCGAATGGCGATGCTCGACAAGGGACGCATGCTCTGCGTCAAGCCGCGGCAATACTTCGATGACCTCCGTTCCGTTTCCGCGCGGGACGCAAAGTCACTCACGGAGGACGAGCAACTCATCAGGCAGTTCCTCCGAGGCGACGCCGATGGCCCGATCACAAGGCGGCGCGAGAGCACCAACTACGAGGACGATCTCCTCGGCGGCCCGCCCGAAACACCGATCGCCCGCGAGCCGAGCGTTGTCTCGACACGCTCCCGCGTCGTGGATCCGATGAAAGACGAATCTGGAGACGAGTGACATGGCCAAACGACGACTCTCGCGCAACAACCTCGCCGCCGGTGTCTTCGTCCTCGCGGCGATCTCGGTCGCCACCGCCGCCGTTATCACGCTCGCCGGTGCGTTCGATCAACTCGGCAAGACGGCATACACCGCAGAGTTCCCGCTCGATATCGGCGTCGCCGGCCTCGACATCGGTTCCAATGTCACACTCGGAGGGCGCGAGATCGGATTTGTCCGCTCCGTGAAGTTCGACCGTGCCGACGACGGCTCCGTCGCCCGCGTGCTGGTGACGATGGCGATCGACAAGAAGCTCAGACTCCACGAGAACGCCGTCGCCTATCTCGAGAAGCCCCTGCTCGGCTCCTCGGCATCGATCAACTTCGCGAGTCTCGGCGAGATGGGCGAGCCGGTCGCGAGCGCCAAGACGATTCTCCGCGGCGCTCAGGCACCGCCATCAATCCTCGCCTCCGCGGGCTACGGCGAGGATCAGGCCCAGCAACTCAAGAACATCATGCGGCGCATGGACGAGATCACGGAAAAGGTCTCGAGCACCATCGACGACTTCAATGCGACCGCGTACCCCGACACGAAGCTCGCCATCGCCGAGGGAAAGGGCCTCGTCGCCGATGCGCGCGAACGTTCCAGAGCGTGGTTCGATCGCGTGGACTCCATCACGAAGAACATCGACGAGACCGCCGCCAGGGCACCAGCTCTCGCGGACGATCTTCAATCGCGCGTCGACGAGATCAAGGATCTTCTCGCCTCGGCGCAGTCGTATCTCAACGACAACCGCGAGAATATCGACGCCGCGATCGCCAACGCACGGCAAGGCACCGAAAAGGCCAACGAGTTCCTTGATCGACTCAAGGGCGAACTTTCTGATCAGACTTCCGAACTCTTGACGCGCGGCAAGGACGCCATGGACCGCGCCAACATCGTTCTGGAAGAGACTGAGTCCACACTGCGCGAGCACCGCCCGGATATCCGGCGCTCGATGGCCAACTTCAGACTCGGTTCCGATCAACTCAAGGCGACCGTCGAAGAAGTCCGCGCCTCGCCGTGGCGTCTGCTCTACCGCCCCGACACGCGCGAACTCGAGTACGAACTCCTCTACGACTCCGCCCGGTCCTACGCGAGCGCGGTATCAGACCTGCGCAGCATCACCGACGCGCTGCGCGAAGCCCAGAGCGCTGGCGGCCCCGTCGCCGACGAGTCGCGCATCAACGCGCTACTCGATACACTCGATCACGCCTTCCAGACCTACCGAACGGCTGAGGAGCGATTCCTCGACGAACTCATGGGCGCCGACCAGTCGAAGTAATCGAACTACGCCCCGATCACGACGCGGAAACCGACATACACCGGGTCGTCGGTCGGACGCCGGTCGCGCGCATCGCCCGGACGATCGGCGCTGGGGCCGGTGATGACGCCCCGCCCGCTTTCATCGGTTGCCCACTCCGCCGCATTCCCGTCGAGATCGAAGACCATGACGCCCGCTTCGCCCGAGCCGGGCATCGACCCGACGCGTTGGAGCAGCGCGCCGGGCCGCAACTCCGAGAGAACCGGGGCCAGTCGCTCGCGGTCGTCGGGTGTGACGCCGTACCCCGCCCAGTAATCAAGCGTATTGCCGCCTCCGCTTCCCCACGCATCGGCGGCATCAGCAAGCGCGTCGGACTCGTCGACGGTCATCAGCCGGACCGGTTCGTTCAGCGCGGTCGCGAGCCACGCGGCGTACGCCATGGCACGATCGAAGCCGACTCCGGTCACCGGGTAGTCGCCCATGTCGGGCGGATATCTGAATGCGCCGTCGAATGCCGCCCACTGCGCGTTGGTGATCTCGAATCTTGACACGCGCACCGACCCGAACTCGACGAACTCCGGGATGAGCGCGCCGCCGTTCAACTCGCCGAAGCAACCGCCCAATGATGCGGCGCGCCCGATCTCGCGCAGGTGCGCGAGCGGCGCGGACTCATCCAGAGCGTCGTTCGTCGGTTCCGCATTGTTGAACAGGTACCGGTCGAGCCAGGCGAGCTCTTCTTCCACCTTGCGACGCTGGTGAGCGATCTTTCGGAGCCCGTGCGGCTCACCGGGAAAGAGTACGAGGCGCGTCGGCGCTTTGCCGATCTGCTGGAGCGCTCGGAAGAGCGACCACGACTGGCTCGGCGGGACGTTCCGGTCCTCGGTCCCGGTCAACACGATCGTGGGCGTGGTCACGCCGTCGAGGCGGAAAAACGCGCTCCGCTCGATGTACATGTCCAGTTGTTCCCACGGCGGGCCGCCGAAGAAATAGTTGTCGAACGCGGCGCCGAAGTCCACATTCCCCCAATCCGAGATGAACTCGACATCACCGGCGCCGAGGCACGCCGCCTTCCAGCGCGTCGATCGCGTGATCAGCGCCGCGCCGAGAATCGCGCCGTTGCTCCACCCTGAGATCGCCAGGCGATCAGAGTCGACCAACCCCTGCGCGATCAGGTGATCCACGCCCCTCTCGCAGTCCTCGACATCGATCGTCAGGTAGTTGCCGTCCGCGAGCGACTCCGCGAACTCGATCCCGTACCCCGATGATCCGTGATAGTTCGGCTCGAGCACGAACGCACCGCGCTCGCGCCAGGCAAGCGTCGGATAGGACCATCGGTTCGTCCATTCGTCGAGCGATGCACCGAGGGGCCCGCCGTGCGGCGCGAGGATCAGCGGATACTTCTTGTCCGACTCGTAGCCGATGGGGTAATGCAGGACTCCCTCGACGCGTTCGCCCCGCGCGCCCTCCCACCAGATCGACTCGACCCGTCCCATGTCCCGATCACGCCAATCCTGGTTGAGCTCTGCGATGGGGGTCAGTTGGGGGAACTCGCGCGTTCCTGTCACATTCCGGATGAACGATACGCTCGAGATGGTCTCGGGCGTCACCGCGGAAGAAGTGGATACAAGCAGTGCCGCGTGCGACCGCGGTGCACAGGCCAGCTCGTGCACGCTCCCGCGCGGGGTGAGGTCGAATGTCAGCGTCTCCCAATCCTGACCCCGCCGATCGATCCGCGCCACGCGGGAACGGGTCCCGTCCTCGTAGACGATGTGCACCCCGCCGTCGTACGGATCGATGTCGTAGATGTATCCTTTGTCGATACCTCCGTTGATCACCGTTGCGTTGCCGCTGGCGAAGTCATAGAACGCGAGATGAGATACGCCCATCATCTTGTATCGCGGGTGCGTGCTGTGCAGGTACTCGAAATAGAATCCGGCGTCGTCGGGGGACCACGCGATCGCATAATACTCCCGCGAGTCCTCCGCCATCAGCCGCGTCATCCCGCCGGTCTCAAGGTCCACCATCATCAAGCGAGGGCGGACTTTGTCGTCGAACTCCGAGCTGAGCGAGGTGTTCTCGATCACAACCGCGCGTGTGCCGTCAGGTGAAATCGAAAACGACTGAATCCACCCGGTGTTCTCAGTGATGCGCCGCGTCTCACCCGACTCGATGTCAACCGCGAACAACCGCGTGCGCGGCTCATCGTCCGGACTCTCGACAACGATTGAGTCATCGTCCGCATCATCGAGCGTGGTCTCGCGTAGGGCCTTACCTTCGCTCGCCAGAACAACCATCGTGTCGCCGGCCGCCCACTCGAACCCCTCGATATCGCGCGCAAAATCGGTGACGCAACGCGCCTCGCCGCCATCCACGGGGATCACCCAGACCTGCGTCGAGGCCGCGTCTTCATCGGTCGGATGCCCGCGGTCGCTCAGGAACGCGACGAATGTCGAGTCGGGCGAGAACTTCGGCGACCACGCCGAGCTCACGCCCCGCGTGAGTTGTCGAGTCGTACCCGCGTCCAGACGCGCCAGTCGAATCGAACTGACCTTCGACGCCTCGCCCTTGAGCGTGACGACCTCGCTCTGCGACCATGCGCCCCAGGCGCCGTCGGGAGACATCGCCAGTTCGCCGGCGGCCTCGCCGCCGACGACATCATCGACGGTCCACTCCCCGGCGCGGGCAACACCAGAGCAGAGTAACACCCCGATCACGAGCCACGCCGACCGCATCGATCGAGTCATCCGTTGTCTCCACCAGTTATGGTTACTTCAGCTCCTCAGGCAGCTCCGCGTGCAGCGCCTTGAGCCGCTCCGCTTTATCCCGCGGCATCACAAGTGTCGCGCCTTTGGTTCGCACAACCACCATCCCCTCGCATCCGAGCAGCGCTACCAAGTGCCCATCGTCCTCAGCATTGACGATCAGCGAGTCCCGGCACTCGTGCGCGATCGTTGAGCCGACACGCGCGTTCCCTCGCGCATCCGCATCGAGCGTCTGCGCGTAGCTGGGCCAGCTGCCCACATCGAGCCAGTCCACTTTCATCGGCGCGATGCACACCGACACCGAGCCGTCCGCCTCCTTCGCAGCATTCTCCATCACCGCGTAATCCACGCTGATCTTGGGCAGCATCGGGTACACGCGCTCGATGGTCGTCTGTTGGTCCTTCGTCCCCCACGCCCGCGCGAGTTCGCGAAGCCCCCGGTGCGACTCGGGCAGGTACCGTTCCAGGCACCGCATGAAGGTCGCCGCGCTCCAGACGAACATCCCCGAGTTCCACCCGAACCCGCCCTCTCGAAGATACGACTCCGCGGTCGTCAGGTCGGGCTTCTCGACGAACTTCTCCGCTCCGAACGCGCTTCCTTCAAATCCCGCGATCGATTTGCCGCGCTTCACATACCCGAACCCCGTCGCGGGGTAGGTCGGCTCGATCGCGAAGGTCACCAGGCGACGCGCATCGTCTTCCACCAGCTTGAATCCGATATCCAGCACGCGCGCAAACTCGTCGGTCGGCTCGATCATGTGGTCCGCGGTCAGCACCGAGAACACGGCCTCCTTGTCCTGCTTCTCAAGAACCGCCGCCGCGAACCCGACCGCATTGACCGTATCGCGTCCGACCGGCTCGCCCAGGATGTGCGCATCGTCGTACGCATTCATAGCTTGGCGAATCGCGCCGCGGAACCGCTCGCCCGTGCAGATGTACCGGTTCGACTGTTCGATCACGCCGTCGAGGCGTCGATCCGCCAGTTGCATGAGCGACAGGCGCTCGCCGCCCCGCTCGATCATCGGGACCAGTTGCTTGGGCCTGTCTCGCGTCGAGAGCGGCCACAACCGCGTCCCCGAGCCGCCCGCCATGATCATCGCGTATCGCATACGAAGGAGAATACTGCCTCGGGCCCGCGCCGGTTCACGCCCGCAGCGCGAACGCCGCCGCCAGCAACTCGTCCGCGCTCGCCTTGTCCGCGTTCTTGCCCAGAACCCCGCGTGCGCGCCGGACCAGTTCTTCCGCGTTCGCCGGCTGCTCGCCAAGCCGCACCAGCGCCGCCACCGTCTGCCGGGCCGCATCGTTGAGCGCACCACCGCCCGCAGCGGGTTTGCCCTCCGTGATCACGGCATCCGCATCCGCGAACTCATCGATCTTGCCGTGCAGTTCCGCGACGATCGTCTCGGCCAGCCGCTTGCCGATCTCGGGCAGGCGCGCCAGCGCCGTCGTGTCCCGCGCCCGGATCGCCGCCGCGATCTGCCCCGCCGGCATCGCCATCGCCCGCAGCGCCCGCTTGGGCCCGAGCCCCTTGACCTTCGTGAACCGTTCGAAGAATGACCGCTGCGCCTCGCTCTCGAACCCGATGATCCGGGGCGTGAACGACGTCCCCTGCGCCTGCTGTTCCATCGATACGAATGTCTGAAGCCGCACCCGCTGCCCGAGCCGCGCGCCCATCGCATCGCTCACGACAGTCGGCACGCGTACCTCCCACGCCATCCCATGCGGCGTGCTCAGCACCACCGTGTTCTCGTGCACCGAAGCAATCTCGCCCTCAACCCATGCGATCATGCGGCAAAGCGTATCACCGCGTCGCCCGGAGTGCCGACGCGATCGCCTTCTCCAGGGCCGCCGTGATCGCCCTCGCGTCCGTCTCACGCCCGAACGCCCTCGGCTCAAGGAAGCGCACCCGGGCACCGCTCCTCGATCGCCTCCAGATCGAGCCCCAGGCGCTCCGCGACACCGGAGTCCCCGAGATCGCCACGGGCAGCACCCGCGCACCCGTCCTCCGCACCATCAACCCCACACCCTCGCGGAAGGGCAGGACTTCGCCAAGTACCTGTTCGATGCCGCCCTCAGGGAAGACTCCGAGCGCGCCGCCGGCCTTCACATGCGCCATGGCCTCGCGCAGTTCCATGCCCGTCGGGTTCTCTCGGTCCACAAAGAGAATCCGCGCAAACCGCCAGAGGCCCTCCAAGAACCGGACCCGCATGTCCTGCGCCATCATCCACCGAATCTCAAAGGGGCACGCCGCCTGCACGAGGATCGGGTCGATCCCCGCCGTGTGGTTGCACACCACGATGAGCGGCTCAACCGGAGCGCCCTCCCCGTCAGATCCGGGGATGTGTTCAAGGCCCTCGTAGGTCGTCCGTTGCCACCGGCGCGCGTACACCTGAAAGAGCCGAACCACCGCCGAGGCGTACCCGTCGTCGCCGCGCGGTCGCACGCCCACGATCCAGCGCACGAGCAGCGCCCACGCGAACCAGAGCACCAGAATGAGCACGATCCACAAGGTCATCGGAGGCGGATGCTAGTGGAAAGCAAAACACGTGTGCCCGCGGCGCGATGGGGTACATTCCCGACGTGACGCCCTATCCCACCATCGGCATCGATCTCGGCGCGACCCACTTCCATGTCGGGCTCGTCGCGCCGGACGGCCGGATCGTGGCGCGCCGGTTCGAGTACACGCACAAGGAACAGGGCGCCCAGCATGTCATCGAGCGCCTGGCCCAATGCGTCCGCGACACCTGTGCCGACGCCAAGGCCGAACTCGGCGGAGCGGGGGTGGGGGTGATGGGGGCGATGGGGGGGGTGGGCATCGGTGCGCCGGGGTCGATCGACTTCGACAGGGGTGTTGTCCTCGAAGCCCCCAACATCGAATGGCGCGATGTCCCCCTCGCGCCGATGCTCAAGGAGCACCTGGGCGTCCCCATCACCATCGACAACGATGTCAACTGCGCCGTGCTCGGCGAGAACACGCTGGGATCGGGGCGCAACGCGCCCGATGCGCTGGGCGTCTGGGTCGGCACCGGCGTCGGCGGCGGCATCATCCTCAACAACCGCGTCTACCGCGGGCCGCTCGGCACCGCCGGCGAGATCGGCCGCACCGTCCTCTTCCCCGACAATCCAAGCGGGAAGCGCCTGATGGAAGAGAACTGCTCGCGCGCCGCCGTGGCAGCAGAAATCGCGCACCGCAACGATCTCCGCGAGTCGCCTTCGTCCTCCGACATCGCCCGCGCCTATGAAGCCAACGACGAAGTCGTCCGCGACATCGTCGACCGCGCCGCCGATCTCCTGGGCATCTCGATCGCCAACACGCTCTCCGTGATGAGCATCCCGCTCGTGCTCTTGGGCGGTGGTCTGGCCGAGGCGCTGGGCGAGCCCTACCGCGCCCGCGTCGAGCGTGCCCTCCGCGCAGATGTTTTCCCCGGCGAGCCGATGTCGCATGTCGAGGTGCGCCTCACGCACCTCCGAGAGAATGCTGGGCTGCTCGGGGCCGCGATGCTCGCGCGTCAATCCGCCTGATCGCCACTCGACTCGAAGAACCCCCGCAGGATATGCGCAGCCGCGATCGCGTCGCGCTTCGCCTTCTTCTGCCCGTGCGTCATCCCCGTGTTCGCCATCGACCAGTCCGCTTCCGCGCTGGTCAGCCGCTCGTCGAAAAGATGCACAGTCAGCCCGCTCCGCTCCGCCAGCCGATCCGCGAGCGTGCGCATGGACTTGGCGCGCGGCCCCTCCGTGCCGTCCATGTTGATGGGCAGCCCGATCACCAGCGCGTCCGGCTCGTGCTCCTCGATCACCTTCATGAGCCGATCGATCAGCGCGCTCCCATCGCTCACAAGCGCACACTCGATGACTTCTACGGGCGAGGCGATCTTCAACTCATCCGAGCCGGACGCGATTCCGGTGCGCTTGTCGCCGATGTCGAAGCAGAGATAACGCATCAGGTACTCACCGGCTCCCCCTTGATGTGCCCGCACTCGGGGCATCGATCCTCGATTCCAGTCAGGTCGTAGCCGCAACTCTGGCAACACCCGGCGGGGAACCACTTGGGCATCCGCTTATACCGCGGCGTGTGGAACGAGCATCCGAGCAGAACAAGGCCCGTCAGCACACACACCACCGGTGGCACCGTGATCCGCCACGGCTGGCCTTGCATCGGAGTTTCCAGCCGCCCCGCGAAGGGCAGTTGATCAAGAAACCCGGGTTTGTTTGGCGCTGCAACATGAAACCCCGTGCCACCCGGCCCGCCGATGTTCTGCAGGATGTACAGCCGCCCGTAATCCGCCATGAGTCGATCCGCGCCGCTCGTGTTGCCGGGCGGATTCCAGATGAACCCGTACGCGCGCCAGTAACTCAATCCCCACATCGTCAGGATCACGATGCCCGCCCGTCGGAGGATCAGCCGCGTTCGTCTGCGTTTTGGCGGTCTCATGGCGCTTCTGCCTGAACCATACGCCCGCACTCCGGGCACTGATCCGCAATTCCATTGAGGTCATATCCGCACTTCGGGCAATGCCCCTTCGGATGCCGCCGTAAGAGGGAGAATCCAATCAGCGCAGCGCTGGAACAAATGGGAACTGTGGCAGGGATGGTGAACGCCTTTCCCGCCCAGATCGTCGCGTCTTGCTGGTCTCCGAAAATGTATGTCCTTCCGGAATGCCACGGCCCTAGAGAGCCGCCAGACAGAAGCCTCGTATCAGCAGCACGAATGGTCTTGATGCCCAGCTGAACATGAATCAAGCCGCGGGCGATATCCACACGGTTCAGTCGCAAGTTGGGCGTGAATGTGAACTGGTTCGCCGTCCCGGAGTTCCACCCCGTGGAAAGGCCGACAACGAAGGTCATCCCCCACATCACAAGTAACACAGCCCCCAACCAACGGCAGATCAACATGGTACGTCGGCGCTTCACGGCTGTGCTTCCTTTACCGCGCGCCCGCACTCTGGGCATTGATCCGTGATTCCCGAGAGGTCGTACCCGCACTTCCGGCAATGGCCCTTCGGATATCGCAGCCAGAACGAGAATCCGATCAGCACGGCACTCAACCCGAGCGGCGCAATCGCGGGGATGATGAGCATCCGCTTGTACGGCGTGGCCGGACCGGGCTGAGCGTCATACTGCCCAAGCAAATACGCCGAAGCCGAAGATGTCTGCTGGTACGGGTCGTCAACTGTGACGCCGCATGACCATCCATCAAACACATTGATATCCCAGTTGTCGTGATACACGATCAGCCCGCTATCGAACTCGACGACATCGGCAGTCATCGAGCCGGAGCCACCCCAAATCGTGCATTCCCACGCGATGACCAGTCGCCGAACAAGAGTCATCCCCCACAACACCAAAATCACAATACCCGCCCAACGACAGATCAACTTGATCCGCCGCCGGCGTGTCATGTGCGCGTTCCTTTCTTCTTACTCGCGAAGCGAAATCAGACCGCCGCGTCCGACAGCGCCACCGGGTCCGTTGGCTTCGTCTCCACCGTCTCGCCCGCCAGCGGATTGAACCGCGAGCCCGCCATCGGAACCTTGCGGTTCACATCGTCCTTGGGCAGGAAGGGCGCGACGATCATCGCTAGCGCGATCACCACGACATTCATCACGATCAACTGCCATGGGCTGGTCCAGCCCATGTGCCGCATGATCGCAGTCGCGACGACCAGCGTGATGCCGAGCGGAATCAGCGACTGCCACCCGAGTTTGAGCACCTGGTCGTAGCGGATGCGCGGGATCGTCCACCGGATGATCATCATGAACACGACCGACAGGATCACCTTGTTGAAGAATACCAGGAACTTCACCAGCGCCGGGAGCAGCCCGACCGCCTCGGGGTGTGTCAGAGACACGAACGGTAGGTGGTACCCGCCGAAGAACAGCAGCACGCAGAACGCGCTGCTCGTCATCATGTGCGCGTACTCGCCCAGGAAGAACAGCGCGAAGCGCATCGCGCTGTATTCGGTGTGGTAGCCGCCCACCAGTTCCTGCTCGGCCTCGGCGTTGTCGAAGGGCGCCCGGTTCGCCTCCGCCAGAATGCAGGTGTAGAACAGCACCGCCGCGATCGGCATGCTCAGGATGTACCACCCGCCCTCGATCTGGTTCTCAACGATCGCGCTGGGCGCCAGACTCCCCGCCACCAGCAGCACGGCGAGAATCGATAAGCCGAGCGGAATCTCGTACGAGATCATCCCCGCGCTGGCGCGCAGCCCGCCGAGGAACGAGTACTTGTTGTTGGAGGCCCACCCGCCCAGCGTCACGCCGTATACGCCGAGCGACGCGATCGCGATCAGGTATACGAACCCCACATTGATGTCCGCGCCCGCGACCAGCGCCCGCCCGCCCTCGACCAGCCCCCACAGCGCGCCATCGGGGATATCGATGTACCCACCCCACGGGATGATCGCCCACCCGATGAAGGCCGGCACCACGGCAACCGCTGGCGCAAGCGTGAACAGCCACTTGTCCGCCCCTTTGGGCATGTAGTCCTCTTTGAGGATGAATTTCAGGCCGTCCGCCAGCGACTGGCCCAGCCCCCAGAAGCCGAACCCGCGGGTGAGTTTCTTGAGGACGGGGAGCCCGAGGTCGAAACCTACACGGTTGGGCCCGAGCCGGTCCTGGATGTAGGCGCTGATCTTGCGTTCGAAATAGATCAGCATGGGGAGGGTGCCGAGGATCGCGTGAACCACCGCGACGACGACGATGACCCCGACAAACACCTGCGCTGGGATGGTGAAGTTCATAGGGGAGACAGTGTAACGGTGTCGGGGTCACATCCCCATCGCAGCGGTCTCGCCGGGCCGAGGCGTCACGACCAGCAACATGAACTCCGCCTCCTCATCGCCGATATTCCGCGCCTCGTGCGTCACATCCGCCGCGCATGTAAAAGAGTCGCCCGATTCGAGGATGATGGGCGTGCCGTCGATCACCAGCTCGACCCGCCCCCGAAAGACGGTCACATGCTCCATGATGCCCGGCGCCTCGGGCGCGAACTCGCCGGTGGAGGCGGCAACGGGGATCCTCCACTTGAGCACCTGCACGCCCCTCCGGACCAGCGACGGGCTCAGCAGCTCTCGCGTCACTCCGGTCTCGGGGTCGAGCAGGACCTTGCCCGAGCCCTTGCGGACGGTCTCGTGGCGGACTGCCGGCGGCAGGTCCAGAAGCTCCGAGATCTGGCAATCAAGCCCCACCGCGATCTGCTGAACCACCCGGATGGTGGGGCACTTCTTGCCCGACTCGATCTCGCTGAGCATCCCGGCGCTGACGCCGCTGGACGAGGCGAGATCGGAGATGGTCATCCCCTTCTCGGTCCGCTTGGCCTTCACGAATGGTCCGATATTCAAAATCAGGCCTCCTTCACTCCATCAATCATCACGATAGCGAAAATATTCGCCGATGTCTTGACTTCAATATTCACAATCGTACAATATGTTCACGATCGTGAATATGGTCGTCGTCTTGGAAACCCCAAACTTCAAGGAGGCATCGCCATGACAGCGTTCAATCAATCCTGCCCGTCGTGCTGGAACTTCCCCACAGCCAGGACATCCGCTCGTTGGGCCTTGGTCGGCCTCGGCGTCGGCGCGTTCATCATCGCCATGCTCTCGATCTGAACCCCGTCTTCAGAATGCTGAACTCGTTCGCACCCCGCTCCCCATGCCGGCACGGGCATGGCCTCCGGAGCGGGGGGTTTATTTTTGAATGGCCAGCGGCCTGATCGGCACCGGCCGCGTATCGGGGAGCATGGCGCTGCGTCGTTTACGGTGGATGACCCATTTCACCCGCCTGCTGGTCGGGGGGCTCTTCATCGGCGTGCCGGCGCTGGTGCTGATTCCCGCGGTTGGGCGTTCGACCCATTGTTATCTGTTCCGAGGCGATCGGATGTATTTCATCACCACGCCTCAGGGCATCGACACCATCCAGACTCATGATTATTTGCTGCATGACGCATCGGAGGTCGGTCTTCCGATCGAGACGCCTTTCTATTGCGCTAACGCGTGGATTCGTTGGGGGAGTTCCAGCTTCGGTGTCCAGCGTTCGTTTGATCACACGCTCACGATCGAATCGCCATCGGGCACCGGTGACCCGTCGACGCTCACACCGGCGGAGGTCGATGCGGTGTACGCCCGATACGCGACCCATCTCAGGGCGTATGGCGTGCCGCCCGATACGGCGGACCTCTTCCTTAAAGGCCCCGGTGTGACGACCGTCTTCGACTGGACGAGGGCGCTGTCGGTCGTGCTCTTTGCGGGCATCGGCCTGAGTGTGGTCTATGGTCTCGGGTGGAGGGTGTCGTCGGGTGCGGTGCGGTTGGTCGATCGGCCCGATCCCGATATTGATCCCGAGACGGGCCGGTACATCCGTTGCCCGAACTGCAAATACGACCTCGAGGGTTTATCGAGCGGCATCTGCCCTGAGTGCGGCGAGATCACCACGCGATGCCCGACGGGAGAGCACGCGTGAACCCCGCCCTGCGCGACCACCCGCTTTTTCGCCCCGTCGCGCCACGGTTCGTGCGTCGATGGGTGATCGGCGCTTTCATCGTGCTGCCGCTCACACTGTGGTGGCTTACTGGTCTCGGTGGGTCGCGGCGAATCCCGATCGAAACGATGTACTTCACCAAGAGCGCTGAGGGAGCGCTAGCGTTCTACGACGATTATCCACTCTTGGATGATTGGGATCCCGAAGCGACAAAGGGAGCCGCACTCTTCAATGTGATGGGGCGCGATCGGTGGGAGAACCGTTTGTTCACAACGGAGCACGGTCACACGCTCTGGATCACTCCCGAGGACAAACGAACCGCAAGCGCGGACGATCTCACGCAGGCAGATATGGACTCAATCTATGTTGAGTTCGCTCGTCATCTTCGCAAGCAGGGTGCAGACCCAAGGCTTGCAGCCCATTTCCTGAAAGGTCCTGGCACGATCGAGAAAATTTGGCCCGCCGGCATCATCATCGCCACAACGGTTTTTTCGATGTGGCTCGGTGCGATGTACGGAATCGGCTGGTTCATCGACGAGTCGATCGTCGAGATTCAGAAATCAATGATCCCGCCGGGCTGCTGCCCGCACTGCAAGTACGACCTGACCGGCCTGACAACCAATATTTGCCCCGAGTGCGGCGCGGCTCACGAAAAAGCCCGGCCGTCAGACCGGGCTTAAACGAGTCATTTGGTTGAGGATGATGACTCGGAAGAACGCCGTTGCCTACTTGGAGTCTTTGGCGGCGCGCCAGTCAGAAAGGAACGACCGTCTGTCCGTGAGGTTCACGATCCCGTCGCCGTTGTAGTCCGCATCGGAAGAACCGATGTTGTACGCCGCGAGGAACGCGCCACGGTCGGCGTTGTTCACCGTGCCGTCGGTATTGAAGTCGGTCTTGTGATACACGCGGAACGAGAGTGAGAGCTCGCCGGCGCTGGGCATGAAGGTGGCCGCGCTGGCGACGAAGTCGGCGTTCACCTCGTAGGTGCCCGCGTAGAGCCACCCGACATAGTGCGTGTCGTCGTCGCCGGCTCCCTGCACCGCGAAGGACGCGATCGTCGGGCCGCCGACCTCGCGCAGACTCGCGCCCGCGGTGAAGTACGACTGGATGTACCCCTCGGCGTATCCCTCGAACACCACGCGCACATCGTCGAGCACCTCGAACTGCACCGATGTGTCGCCGTTGACCGAAGCGTCGGCCGAGAAGATGCCGGTGTCGGTGACACTCGCGTCGCCGAAGTACTCCAGCTCGATCCGCTTGTCGGTGATATTGGAATAGATCATGCCGTCGGCGTCGGAGATGTCATTGCCGTAGTAATCGTTCAGATCGGCGATGATCTGATTGTCATAGAAGCCCGAGGTCGCCTGCGAGGACTGGATGTCCCCGTCGCAGTCGTTGAACTCGTAGTCGAAGCCGCAGGCGATGACGAACAGCTCGCGGTCGGCCGACAGTACATCCATCGTGGCGGTCGCGGAGGCAGCAGAACCGGCAGCCAGAACGACCATCGCAGCAAGGGCGGTGCGCATGTGTAACTCCTCAATGAGAGTCTGATCCGTTCCCCGACGCACCACGCGCCGAAGGCCCGCGGAAGGTACGGAGTCCGTGTGCGATCGTCGTTCGCGCTTGTTCAAACTCTCATGAATCGCGCGTCATCATTTACGCCGATGCGCCCCGCCCAGCCCGCCGCGCGATCACGAACGCCATCTCCAGCGCCTGGTGATAGTTCAGCCGGGGGTCGCACGGCGAGGCGTAGTTCGTCGAGAGGTCGCTCTCGGTGACGCCCGAGGCCCCGCCGATGCACTCGGTCACATCGTCGCCCGTCAGCTCGAAATGCACGCCGCCCATGTGCGTGCCCTCGCGCTGGTGGATGTCGAATGCCGCGGTCAGTTCTTCAAGAATGTCGTCGAACGAACGCGTCTTGACGCCGGTCGAGGTCGAGATCGTGTTGGCGTGCATCGGGTCGCACACCCAGAGAACTTTTTTGCCCACATCCGTCACAGCGCCGAGCAGCGCGGGCAACTTCTCGCGGATCGCCTTGGCGCCCATCCGATGAATCAGCACGACCCGCCCCGGAGTGTTGTCCGGATTGAGCGTTCCGATGAGCGCGAGCAGGTCCTCGCGCGTCGTTCTCGGCCCGATTTTCACGCCCACCGGGTTCTGGATGCCGCGGAAGTACTCGATATGCGCGCCGTCCAGCGCCCGTGTCCGCTCGCCGATCCAGGGCAGATGCGTGGTCAGGTTGTAGTACCCCGCGCGCCTCGGCACCGTTCGGGTCTGCGCCGACTCGTAGAGCAGGTTCAGACCTTCGTGCGAGGTGAAAAACTCCACCCGAGTCAGGTCGTCCACCGTCTTGTCGCCCAGCGCTTCCATGAACTCGAGCGCATCGGCCAGCTGGCGGCTCATCCGCGTGTACTCGGCGCGCAACGACTCCGGGAGCGACGCGTGATCCAGGAACCGCAGATCCCAGTACTCCGGGTGGTGCAAATCGGCGAAACCCGAGTCGATCAGGGAACGGATGAAGTTGAGCGTCACTGCCGCGTGCTGGTACCCGCGCACCATCAGATGGGGGTCGGGCGTTCGCGCCTCGGGCGTGAACTCCGCGCCGTTGACGAGGTCTCCGAAGTACGAAGGCAGTGTCACGCCGCCGCGCGTCTCGGTGTGGGACGACCTCGGCTTGGCGTACTGCCCCGCGAATCGACCCACCCGGATCACCGGCTTCTTCAGGCCATGAACGAGCACGAGCGACATCTGCAGCAGAATCTTCAGTTTGTTCGTCACCACCTCGGGCGTGCAGTCTGCGAGGGTCTCGGCGCAGTCCCCGCCCTGAAGCAGGAACCGCTTGCCATCCTGCGCGTGGGCGATGAGCGACCGGAGCCGCTCGACCTCGAATGATGTGACGAGCGGCGGGAATCCACGCAGTTTCGCCACCGCGCGGTCCACCGCTTCTCGGTCCGCATACAGCACCTGCTGCGCGTGAAGCCGCCTCTTCCACGAGTCGGGCGACCAGTCTGTCGGGGTCGAGTGCGTCATAAGAAACCGAATCGGAGCGCGCCAGGCATGATTCCAGCCAACAATCGGCGGGGAGTATAGACCGCGCCCCGATGGTCATTCGTCGGCACCGCGGGCACGCGCAAGTTCAGCGCGAAATCACAAAAAGTCAAAGAATGTCGATGTTTGCGCTCATGCACATTCATCCCCCGGCGTTCAACAGACGATAACGCCTGCGGAACAAGGCGGTCTGCATCTGTGCGGGCCGCACGACGTACGAACCAATGCCCCCATCCGGGGCGGCGGTCTCGGGCCTCGCCGCAGGGTGCGGCAACAGGACCCGACGGCCGCCAATCATGCAGGAGTCAGGAACAATGGCCACGACCAAACGACGCGCTTCCTCCACCTCGAAGCGCACCAAGCGTACCCCCGCCGCCAAGCGCACCAGCAAGAAGCGCACGACGGGCCGCAAGACCACCGCCAAGAAGAGCACCGCTCGCAAGAGCCCCGCCCGCAAGACGGCGCGCAAGAGCACCGGCACCAAGACGGGCGCCCGCAAGTCGACGGCCAAGCGCTCGACCGCGAAGAAGAGCACCGCCCGCAAGCCCGCTTCGAAGCGCACCACGGCCAAGAAGGCGACCCGCAAGAGCACCGTGCGCAAGACCACGACGCGCAAGCCCGCCGCCAAGCGCACGACCGCCAAGAAGACCAACGCTCGCAAGTCGACGGCCCGCAAGACCGGCGCCCGCAAGACCGTCAAGCGTTCCGCTCCGAAGCGCTCGACCGCGAAGCGCACGTCGGCCAAGAAGGCGACCCGCAAGAGCACGGCACGCAAGCCGAGCACCAAGCGCTCGACCGCGAAGCGCTCCACCGGTCGCAAGACGACCGCCCGCAAGAACACGACCCGCAAGTCGTCGAGCAAGCGTTCGACCGGCCTGCGTCTGGTCGGCACCAAGGCCCGCCGCTCGTCGTCCTCGTCGAGCCGTCGCGTCCGCCGCGCCGCCTGATCCGCAAGAGCCATCACGCCCCGGCGCACGGACGCGTAGGGCGTGAATGACACGCACAGGGGCCGCGATCTCACCACGAGGTCGCGGCCTTTGTCATGCGCTCCCCTCGCCCACCCGCGCACAAACTGCGCTCCCGAGTCGCCGACAGCGGGAATCTGTTCCGTTTGTGCCGTCTGGGGGGGATGGAACTGAAGTTGCTCGCGGGTCATGACGACGAGCAATCCCATGATCGACGCCTCATGCTGCAGCACCCATCCCGTCAACGCCGATTCACTCCATAGCGGATCGCCGCATTCGCCCGCTCGTGCCGCGCTCGTCGCCGGCAAGTGGGTGCGGCAGATCCCGCAAGGGGCGGAGTCCCGGTTGATGTTCCAGAGGATGCTGGCGCCGTGGGCACAGGATGTCCTCTCGCTCCGTGCGAGAGGCCTCGACCGCCCCCAGCGTCAGACGGACTGGAGACTCGCGCTCAAGCCCGCGGCGTGACCGCTGGCACGGGGCGTGCGTAGTCCAGCCCAATCGGGCCAACAGGAAGGCCCGGAGGAGCGCAAGGATGGGCGGTATCACAGCCGGCGTCGGGATCTTTTCCGGAATCGACACGCAGTCACTGATCTCCCAGCTGCTCGCCATCGATGCGCGCCCCAAGATTCTGGCCCAGCGCCGTATCGCCCAGCTCCAGCAGCAGTCCGCCGCGTTTCTCGATGTGAACTCCGCCTTGCTCGCGCTCAAGACGGCCGGCGATAAGTTCTCCACCGCCAAGACTTTCAAGAGCGCCTCCGCGGCCTCGTCCAACCCCGAGGCCCTGGTTGCGACGGCCGGCACCAGCGCCACCCCCGGCACCTACGAGTTCATCGTCAACCGCCTCGTTTCCACCCAGCAACAACTCTCACGCGGCTTCACCGACCGCGATACCTCGGGCGTCGGGCTCACCTCCATCTCCTTCGAGCAGGGCGGCGGCGCGCTCGCCACCGACACGCTCCTCTCGTCCCTCAACGGCGGCTCAGGCATCTCCCGCGGCAAGATCGTCATCACAGACAAGTCAGGCGCCAGCGCTACCGTCGATCTCTCCACCGCCGTCTCTGTCAACGATGTCATCAGCGCCATCAATCAGGCCGACGGCGTCAATGTCCGCGCCAGGGTCGAGGGCGACGCGTTCTCGATCGAAGACCTCTCGGGAGGCGGCGGCTCACTTACCGTCGCCAACGCTTTCGGTTACACCACCGCCGACTCGCTCGGCATCGCCGGAACCACGGCGGGTTCGACGCTCTCGGGCTCGCAGATCCGGACCGTTACCGGCGCGACACCCCTCGCGCTGCTCAATGACGGGCGCGGCGTCCTGATCCGCGACGCGACCACCTCGCTCACCATCACGGACCGCGCCGGGAACGTCGTCAATGTCTCGCTCGGCGAGCTGACCTCGACCACGACGGACCCCGAGACCGGCGACCCCGTCACTACAGTCACGCAATCGCGAGCGTCATCCATTCAGGATGTCCTCGACTACATCAATGATCAGGCGGCAACCGCAGGCGCGTCCATCACCGCTTCGATCAACGACGCCGGAACCGGAGTCAAGATCACCGACACCTCGGGCGGGGGCGGCAATCTCACGATCGTCAACGCCGCGGGCGGGCGGGCCGCCACCGATCTGGGGATCACCGCCGATGTCGCCGCCAACGAGGTCCAGGGCCAGCGCATCCTCGCCGGGCTCAACTCCACGCTGTCGGCGGGGCTGCTCGGCGGCGCGGGCTTCGTCGATACCGACTTCACCATCACCGACCGCGCCGGCAACAGCGCCACGGTCAATCTCGACGCCTCGTCGCTGACCGGGTCCGTCAACGACATCATCAACGATCTCAACGACAAACTCTCCGCCGCGGGCGTGCTCGCCAACATCAAGGTCAACAGCGCCGGCAACGGACTGGCGATCACCGACAACTCAGGGGGAGCGGGCAACTTGATCGTCGCCGGCGCTGGCGCCACAGCGCTCAAACTCGACACCGCCGGCGTCGCATCCAACAACCACAACGGCGGCAACCTCCAGTCCGCATGGCTCAGCCGCGCCACGCGTCTCTCCACGCTTAACTCCGGGCAGGGGCTCGGCACCGGGACCATCCGAATCACCGACGCCGCAGGCACGACAACCTCGCTCAATATCGGCTCAAGCATCAAGACGATCGACGACCTGATCGGGCTCATCAACGGCTCGCCCGTCAATGTGACCGCCTCCGTCAACGCCAACGGCGACGGCATCCAGATCGTGGACAACACGGGCATCACCTCGGGGACGCTCAAACTTGAGGATGAGTCGGGGAGTGTTCTCCGCCGCCTAGGCCTCAAGGGTGACTTCACAGACGACGGCTTCGGCACGATCGCCGCGGTCGGCTCTTTCGAGCGCGAGCTCACCTTCGATCCTTCAGCGACACTCGATGAGATCGTCAACGCGATCAACGCTCAGGGTGTCGGCGTCACCGCCTCCATCATCAACGACGGTTCAGGCGTCACGCCTTATCGGGTCTCGCTCACCTCGACCAACTCCGGCTCGAAGGGCAAGGTCATCATCGACACCCACGGATTCGACCTGGGGCTCTCCACACTGGCCGAGGGACGCGACGCCGTCGCGTTCTACGGATCCGGCGACCCCGCGCACGCGATCGTTCTGACATCGTCCTCCAACACGCTCGACAACGTGATCCAGGGCGTCACCATCGATCTCAAGCGCGCCACCAACGATCCCGTCGAAGTGACGGTGACGCGCAACACCGAAGCGATCGAGACCGATGTGGAGGCCTTCGTCGAGGCATTCAATCGCGTGCTCACCACGATCTCCAAGTACGACAAATACGACGCCGAGTCGGAGGTCCGAGGAGTGCTCCTCGGTGATAGCACCGTCAACAACATCCGCTCGCGGCTCCTCTCGGCCGTTCAGGGCCGCGGCGTCGGCGTCACATCCGAATTCGAGTTCCTCTTTCAGGCCGGCATCAAGATCGGCTCGGGCGCCAAGCTCGAGTTCGATCGTGACAGGTTCCGTGAGGCGCTCGAGGCGGATCCCGAGGGCATCGAGCAACTCTTCGCCGCCAGCCGCCTTGCTCCCCGCAACCCCATTGAAATCGCGCCGGGTGTCACGGTCAACAACACCGGGCGGGACACCTACACCGAACTCGGAGTGCCGGGGGTCATCGCCGATCTCGTCAAGTCGTTCACCGACTCGGTCGACGGCCTGCTCACCACCAAGAGCAAGTCCATCGACTCGGCGATCGATCTCCAGGAAGGGCGAATCGATCAGTACGACGCCATACTGGCTTCCAAGCGCGCCCGCCTCGAAGCGCAGTTCCTCGCGATGGAGAAGGCGATCGCTCAGCTGCAGACCCAGTCCAGCGCCCTGACAAACTTCGGGGGATAACAGACCCCAACAGCGGATAAAACCCGCCGGGCCGCTCACGCCGCTCGCCGCAGGAGCCGATACCTCTCCCGATGGCCTTCGATGTCAACAACCCGTACTTCCGCACCAAGGTCATGACCGCCACACCTGAGCAGCTGCGCATGCTCCTGCTCGAGGGCGCTCTCCAGTTCATGCGCGACGGCCGAGACGGCCTCGCGTCAAAGAACTACGAGAAGTCATACGAGGGACTCTCACAGGCCAAAGCGATCATCATGGAGCTGATCAACGCGCTGCGTCCCGAGGTCGATCCCGAACTCTGCAGCCGCCTGCAATCCCTCTATGTCTACATCTACCGCCTCCTCACCGAGGGCTCCTTCGAGAAGGACCTGAAGAAGATCGACGAGGCCATCGAGCTGATGGACTACGAGCGCGAGACCTGGGGAATGCTGATCGAGAAGATCGCCTCCGAGAAGAAAACGGCCGGTGCCGCAGCGCCCCGCGCCGCCGTGCCCTCGCCCGAGGGCAAACCGAGTTCCACCGGCTCATCCATTTCCATCAGCGCGTGAGCGCCGCAACCAGATTGTCAAAGACAAAAGCGAGCGAAACATTCGCCGCCGCGTGCCGCTGCGCCTCATTCAGAGCATCGATCGCGACGAGCGACCGCGCCGGGTCGTCGAGCGATCCTCGAAGCCGTTCACGCAGCCGATCCGCGATCAGATTGAACATATGATCCGCGCCCGCGTGCGACGCCGACTCCTTGCTCGCGTTCGCATGGCTCTTGACCCACGCCACGGCCCAGTCGTCCACGGTCTTCGCCAGCGCCGCACCGTGACCGGGATCGAACCGCCCCCGCTCGATGTCCGCGAGAATCGGGTCCACCGTGTGCCGCCAGTCGGCGATGCCCGAGGTCGCCGCGAGCACAGCGCGCCCGGGTGACCCGCTCGCGTACCGCTTCACCCATTCGATCGCGTCGGGCGCGAGGCCGAGTTCGGCGCGACCGAGCCACGCATCCATCGATGCGTCATCGAGCGCATTGAACGACACGATCTGGCATCGCGATCGGATCGTGGGCAGAAGGGCATCCACCGAGGTTGTCACGAGGATGATCACCGAGCCGTCTGGCGGCTCCTCCAGGCACTTGAGCATCGCGTTCTGCGTCGGCGCATTCGTGAGCGACCGATCCAGCAACTCCGCCTCATCGACGATGAACACTTTCGACGCGATCGAGCCGGTCCGAATCGTGGGAGCCAGAGCGATCGGCTTGAGCAGGTGATCGAGAATGACCTCCTTGGCGATCGTCAGCTGCTTCCTCGAGCGCACGCCAGAGTCGGAGGAGAAAAGCGCCAGTTCTTTCGTGATGATGTGCAGGTCCGGATGGTTGCCCTCGCGGATGAGCCGCTGCGTTGTGCTCTCTGGGTCAGGTCGCAGATTGCCCGCCAGATCGCGTTCAAGCGTCGGGTCCATCAGCATCGAAGCGAACGCGCGCGCCGACGTGAACTTCCCCACGCCGAATGGGCCCGCGAAGATCCACGCGTGGTGCACGCGTCCGGATGCCATCGCCTCCGTGAGTGTCGCGATCGCGCGGCCCTGCCCGAGAATCCCGTCGATCCCCACGAACGCCGGAGCGGTGTCAACCTCATCCTGTGTTGCGCGTGCCATCCCCGATAGCGTACACGCTCAGCCGCGCCGATCCCGAGCCAACTCTTCAACCAGCGCCGAAGCCAGCCGCTGATACTGCTCCACCGTGTTGTACCGCTGGGCGCTCACCCGCATCACCCGCTTCGGCGCCCTCGGGAAATACGAGACCGGCGCCTGCACGCCGTGCCGGCGCAGAATCTCCACCTGCAGCGCATCGTGATACGGACGCCCGCTCGGGGTCTTCCCGGGTGCATCGGGGATGGGCATCGCGGCCATCGAGCCCAGCATCTCATCCGGCGCAGGCGGGTCACACCCCAGCGCCTCGCACAGCACATCTCGCGCCCGCACCGCCAAATCGTGGTTGGCCCGCATCACGCCCTCCCACCCATCGGCCATCAGCGCGCTAACCGTTTCGATCGCGCAGGGAATCGACGCCAACGCCGTCGGATCGCTCGTGCCGGTCCAGTCGAACAACCGGTGCAGCGCGGGCCGCCCGTCATCCGGCGCGTTGTACCCGTGCGAGATCGACATCGGCATCAACGCCCCCCGACGATCCGCGCGCACGTGCAGGAACGCGGCCCCTTTCGGCGCACACATCCACTTATGACAGTTACCCGTGTAGTAGTCCGCGTCGATCGCGTTCAGATTCAGCGCCACCATTCCCGGCGCGTGCGCTCCATCCACCAGGCTCACCACACCCCGCTCGCGCAGCTCGCGCACGATCGCACCGATCGGGAAAATCAACGCCGACGGGCTCGTGATGTGCGAGATCATGGCCAGACGCGTCCTCGCCGTCACCGCGCCGAGCACCGCTTCCGTGACCTGACTCGGCTCCCGGATCGGGAAAGGCACCGGCGCAACAACAATCTTCGCGCCCGCCCGACCCGCGTAGTGCTCCAGCGCACATCGGCACGCGTTGTATTCGTGGTCCGTCGTCACGATCTCGTCGCCGCCCGCAAACGGAAGCGACGCCAGCACAGTGTTCACGCCCTGGGTCGCGTTGCTCACGAATACCAGCCCGTCCGCATCCGCGCCCAGGAACGACGCCAGCGCCGACCGCGACGCCTCGATCAGCCCCGGCAGCTCCTCGACCATGAACCGCACCGGCTCGCTTTCCATCCGTTCGCGGAGAAGTTGCTGGTGCGCCTGCACCGCGATCGGGCACGCGCCGAACGAACCGTGATTGAGAAAGCACACCCCGGGATCGAGCGACCAGGCGCTGTCCTTACCCGACGACATCGATCACACGCCCCGCGACCACGCCCGTCGCCGCAGCATTGCGATCCGCCGGGTGGCGGTACATCGGGATCGCGCCCGCGCTGGGCACCGGCTCATCATTCGTGAAGTCAATCCCGCCCGGCACGCGCGCCGCGATCAGCCGGGCCAGCTTCTCCCTCGCCGCGTCCTCACGTGACATCTCCGGCTTCGACACGCGCTGCGGTGGCGCGGGCTGGGCCGCGGGCGACGCCGGACGCGGCGCCACGCCGTACGCGCGGGCGATGTGGAACGGGATGGTCGGTCGAACTGAGGTCATCGGTTCGCCAAATATACCCCGCGCAACCGCCCTGTGAACCCAAGACCAACGGAATGATGGCGAATCTGCGCACCATATTCCGGTCCGCCGGAGCGTTATTGATCATCGTGCGCAACCCTTGCGCGTCCGATCAATCCACCAATGCGGGCGACAGGAGTCGAACCTGCACGCCGTGAAGGCACGGGAACCTAAATCCCGCGCGTCTGCCAGTTCCGCCACGCCCGCGTATCTCGACCTACGATTCTAGCGTGCAATTCGCGCGTGCTCGCCGACAATAACCGGGTGCCCAAGGAGACCCGAGATATGTCCAATCATGCCAAGCCCCAGACCTTCGCCCCTCTCTTCCTGCGTCTGGCCTTGGGGGCAACGTTCATCTGGGCCGGTGCCGGCAAACTCATGCCGCAGGACTACTCGGGCCCTATGGCCGCGACGATCGCCGCCATGAACGAGGGAACCATCCTCCAGGGCCAGTGGCCTCCGCCCGCCGCCGCGCCCGAGTCCGGAAAGCCGGCCGCGTCTGAGTCCGGTGCCGATGCCTCTGCGGGCGATGAGCCAGACTCCGACTCCAGCTCCGAGTCCATCGACGACGAGCCCGGCGCCGAAGCGGAGCTCACCACGGGTGCGTCCCCCGTCGCCGAGTCCAACGCCATCGAGGAGCCCCTCGTCGTTCGGGCCCGCCGCGTCATGTCCATCGCGGGCATGCTCAAGATGAGCGCTGACGGCAACGATCAACGATCCCGCCTGGTCCCCAAGGCGCTCGGGTCCGATGCTTGGACAAAGTCGCTCGCGTGGGCCGCCGTCTCCACCGAACTCGCCGCCGGGGCCGCTCTTCTCTTCGGGTTATTCTCACGCCTCGCGGCGTTGGGAGTCATCGGCACCATGGGCACCGCGCTATGGCTCACCCAGATCGGGCCCGCCATCCGCTCGCGTACCGGAGACAACTTCCTGGGCTTCCTCCCCAGGCCCGAGATGGCTTCGCCCGACTGGATCCAAATGTGGAACACCATGATGTGGCAGTTCGGCCTGCTCGCGATGGCCGGGGCGATCCTGTTCATGGGCGCGGGCAAACTCAGCCTCGACGCGTGGGTATTCGGCTCCAGAAGTGCGCCCAAGCCCTCGCCGCGCAAGCCCGCCTACGACACGCAGAGACCCGAAACGCCTCCCGCTCACCCTCCGCGCCCGCGCCGACCCGATCACACGAGTGACATCGAACTCGACTAACGCGCCGGCACCGCCGACCCCAGCGCGTACAATCGCGCCATGCGAGCACGGACGGATCGCACCACAACCGGCGCGCGCCGCACAGCCCTCGCCTGGGCCATCTCCATCGGCGCGCACGCCGCCGTGATCGCGGTCATGCTCATGGTCGTGCAGGTCGTCATCCCCCGAGATGACGACGCCCCTATCGTCACCGTCCGTTTCGACGACCCCGGCCTCGCCCCTCCCAAACCGGTTATCGAACAACCAACCGATCCCGCGCCGCAGGCGCCCCCGCCGACGATCGCGGCCCGGACGCCGCCCCCCGCGCCGCCGATCGAAGCCCAAATCGCGCCGCTCCCCGAGGCGCTCGCGCCGATGCCCACATTCGACGCCGCGCCCCCGCCGCCCATCCAGTCCGTCGCGCCGCCGGAGGTGCGCTTCGCCGGCATCGGCGCCGGCAACGCCCGCGACATTGTCTATGTGGTTGACGGCTCCGGCTCCATGATCAGCGCCATGCCCATCGTCGCCGATGAACTCGCCAAGTCGCTCCGCAAACTCGAAGCCGTCCAGAGTTTCCAGATCGTCTACTTCCAGAATGACGGCTATGTCTCCTTCACGCACCCGGACTTCGCGCAGACCGCTGTCCCCGTCACGCGCATGGTGCCCGCCCGTCGATCATTCATAGAGTCCGCCATCAAGTGGGCGTCCTCCGTCAGGCCCAGCGGGCGCTCCAACCCGATCGAAGCGCTCGAAGTCGCGCTCTCCCTCCGCCCCGATGCCATCTTCCTCCTCACCACCGATATCACCGGCGCCGACGCGTGGACGCCCGACCAGCGCGAGTCGTTCTTCGCACGACTCGAAGCGCTCGACCCATTGGCGCGCAACGGCGTCCGCCGGGTCACCATCAAGACCATTCTGTTCCTGGACGACGACAAATCCGGAATCGTGCGCGAGATCGGCGCACGATTCGGCGGCAACAACGGCTTCATCCACCGGAGCCGGGAGGACCTCGGCCTGTGAAACTCAAACTCGCTACGCAACTCACCGCCATGAGCATCACCGCCATGCTCGCGCCCGCCGCCATCGCGCTCGCTGCGCAGGACACCCCCGCCGGCACCGGCAGCGTCAGGGTCGGAATGCTCGAGGCGTTCTTCGTGCAGCGACACCCCATCACCCGGCAGGTCGAGTGGATCGGGTCCTTCATCATCTGGGCGCTGCTCATCCTCTCCGGCTTCTGCATCGCCTTCCTCGTGATGCGCCTCCAGGAAAACCGCAAGCGCGACATCATCGCGCCGGAAATCGAGAGGCGCGCCCGCGAACGAGCCGCCTCGGGGCTCCCGAACGAGATCGCCGCCATGGCCGCCAACAGATCGACCTTCTTCGAGTCGGTCCTCAAGTCCGCCGTCGATCAGCACCCCCACGGGCACAGCGCGATGATCCGCGCCGCCGAGACCGCGTCCGAAACGCTCACCTATCGCCGGCTCCGCGCCATCGAACCCCTCAATGTCGTCGGCAATGTCGCGCCCATGATCGGGCTCTTCGGCACTGTCTACGGCATGATCCTCGCCTTCCGACAGATCGTTCTGGGCGGCGGCACCCCGGACCCTGTCGCGCTGGCCAACGGCATCGGCACCGCGCTCGTCACAACTTTCTGGGGCCTCATCGTCGCGATCCCGGCCCTCTCGGGGTATGCCCTGCTCCGCAACAAGATCGACGGCCTCACCTCCGAAGCGACACGCGCCGTCGAAGAGGTCATCGGCCTGCTCCGCGGACCGGGTGACTCACGATGAGCCGAAGCGCGCACAGACTCCCCGCCGACCTCCGGTCGAATCTCACCCCGATGATCGACATCGTCTTCCAGTTGATCATATTCTTCATGGTCGTCGCGCAGATCACGCGTCACCGCGCTGTGGAACTCACGCCGCCGATGATCGAAGCGCGTCAGAACAACAACGATAAGAACAAGACACCGCCCATCGTCATCCATGTCATCCCCGGCGCTTCTGCGGAGTCCGCGCCCGCATACCGTCTGAACGATGAGTTATTCGAGCGCACCGACGAGGGCTTAGCCGCGCTGGCGCGTCGCGTCGCGGAGTCCATCTCTCGTGAGCCCGGCGCCGAGGTCCATGTCCGCGCCGACCGCCTCGAGGACTACGCCCGGGTCCGCCCCGCCCTCGAGGCCGCCCGCAAGGGCGGCGCGTCCACGGTCGGGCTCGTCACCGTGAGCCCGGGAACCACGGATGAGGAAAGCACTCCATGAGCGGGGACAATCCGCAACCAACCCGCGACGCCGGAGCGATGATCGATTACGACGATCGCCGCAAGCGCGCCCGTCGGCCCGCGCTCCCGATGATGGGGCTCAATGTGGCGCCGATGATCGATGTGGTCTTCCTCCTGCTCATGTACTTCATGCTCATCACCGAGTTCCGCGCACCGGAGGGCTCGATGCCGCTCAACATCGCCGGGCAGGCCGCCGAAGCCGCCGATCCCTTCGCCCTCCCCGAAGCACCGATCACGATCGTCGTCGAGTCGCTCGGTCAGGGCCGCGCCGATGCACTGTGGCGCGCCGACTCACCGATCATCGGCACCGGCTCGGGATTCGCCTCCCTCACCGACGCCGCCTTCGCACAACGCGGAGGTGTGCTCGCGCCGAGCCAGCGTTTCGACATACGCCCCGCCCCCGGCTGCCGATGGGAACACGCCGTCGCGACCGTCAACGCACTCCGCTTGGCGCGCTACGAGCAAGTCCGCCTTACCGAGGAAGGAGGGTGAGGATGCGCTGTGCCGCCCGGCTCGCTTCGTTCGCGGTCGTGTCCCTCGCGTGCGCAGCACACGCAGGCCCTGTCGCCGATGCCGCCGTCCGACTGGGTCAACAACTATCCGGCCTCCGACAGCCCGAACCCTCGGACATGCAAGGCCTGTCGTGGCTCGCCGAACTCCCCACATCCATCCCAACCAATGCAGCACCTTCCGAGGCACTGGCGCTCGCCGAGCAGTGGGGGGGCGCCGCCAGGCGCGCCGGAGTCGAATGGCGCGTCATGTTCGCCATCCCATCGGATAGCGACGTTCAACTGGCGCGCTACATCGCCCAGCAGACCATCGCGATCGCGGCCGACGTCGAGCGCCGCGTCGAAGCAGCGAAGGCCGCTTCCGACGATGCGCAAACCGAAGCGCTCGCCGACCGCGCTCTGGTCGTTCTCCCGCTCGACGCGTCCAGAGCGCTGCTGCTGTACGCCTCGTGCGGAAGCGAGGATTCCAGGGAGCGCGCACTCACTGAGGCCGCGGGCGAGCTGCTCCTGCGGCCCACCGACGCCGGCCCGTGGTACGAGACGCAGCGCGCCACGCTCGCGGCCCTTGCGCTCTCCATGTCGGGCAACCACGAGGCCGCCCGACAGGTTGAGGAGTCTGCCGATCGCGCAGCCCGGCTCATTGCGTCGGCAAACGATCGCCCTTCTTTCCGCGCCGAGCGCATCTTGATCGGGGCGCAGGTCGAGGCGGCCTCCGGCGCACCCGCCGCCGCACGCAGCATTATCCGGGCCGCGCTCGACTCCGATCCCTTCGTCATCAATGCCAAACGCGACTGGTACGCCTCGACCATCGCTGCGTCGATGCATGCGCTGCTGGCGATCAACGAAGCACGCGCCGCCGCCGATCCCGCGACGCGCCAGGTCGTACTCGCCCAGGCGCTCGTACCGATCGAGCAACTCGCTCGTTCCGCCGCCTCACCCGAGGAAGCTTCTTTCGCTCTGTCTGCCGCCTCCGACGTCATCGCCCTCGACTCCCAACTGGCCACCGCAAGCGACTTCGGGTTCGTGGCGCACTCGATCACCTCACCGGAAGCGCTCGCCGACACCGACCGCCTGTCACGCATCATTGCCGGCAACACCTTGAATGCGCATATTCAAGCCAGCGCAGAGATCGCGCTCATGCGTGCTCTGGCCGAGTCCTCCGACGCGCTGGACCGCCTCGACGCGGCCGGACGAGCCGTGTCGTTCGCCCAACAGCACGCCGCCGACAACCGCGCCCCGGGCATCCTCGCGTGGGGCGCTTCACTCGCCGCGAGTGCTCCGCACGCTCCCGATACCGATGAGCTCGTGGTGCGCGTGCTTACTGAGTCGATCAGGATCTCGCCGCGCCATTCCAGCGTCGACACGTGGCGTTCCCAGCTGGCATCGGCGCTCACCCGGCGGGCCGCTGGCGATTCCGCCGAGGAGTTTCCGCGGCTTGTCGATGAGGCCGTGCGCGTGCTGGATCAGCGGTCCGACCCAGACGCCGCATCGGGCGAGGTTCTCGTCTGGGCGGGCGAGCGGATCGAGGACGCCGGCGGCGTCGGACGAGATTACTTCGACCGTGCCCTCGCCAGCACTCGCGCACTCACCACCGATGAAGCCGTTCGTGTGCGCATCCGTGCCCTCGTCGGCCTGACCCGCGACACCGCGGCGTGGACCGAAGCAGCACAACTCATGCCCGATCGCCTCGCCGATGCGACACCCGCGGCGTGTATCGCGCTCATCCGACTCGACCGCGCCGATGAAGCACGTCCTATCGCCATAGCGCTCGATCGTGAGTCTGCGTCCCGACTCCTGGCGCGAGCCGATCGTCTCGCATGGGCCGAAACCATGTCAGATATCGAGCGATTCACCGAGGATGTCCGGGCCGATCCCATCCGCAAGCAATGGCCGGACAGCGCATGGCGGCTCATCGCCGAGCGTGACCCTCCCAATGCAGCGCACGCCGCGTGGGGGCTCCTGCTGGCAGGCGAAGGGAACCTCGCCGCCATGTGGTTCAATCGCGCGATCGAGAAGTCCGAAACCGTACCCGCGCTCGCACGAGGGCTCGCAGAGTCGATTCTTCTCAACGGCGACGATGCCGGCGCGTTCGCCGCGTTCCGCAACTTGGCGCAACTGACCGAGAGCGACAAGTCCTCTCGCGACTACTGGCACGCCCAGGCACGGCTCGCAGAGATTCTGGTCCGCCAGAACGCCGACGGCTCGCGCACCGACACCATCGCCCGCCTTATCCGACGCCTCCGCACCGAGCCAGGATTGGATCAACACCCGGACTGTGCAGCACGTCTCGACAGAGTCGCCAAGACCGTCGGCGTTGCGCAGTAGTCGAACGCTACTTGTCCAGCTCCGCGAGCCGCGCTCGGACATCCCGCTCGATGACTCGAGCCGTCTCGTCGTACGCCGACTGCGGCGATCCGATCGGATCGGGGATATCCCGCCCCGACGGATCGAGCAGCCGCACTTCAACGCTCGGATCGATCGCCCGCGCCATCTCGGCGTGCGAGCGCGTCATCGCGTACACCACATCAGCGCCCGCGAGAACCTCTCGCGTCAGCGGCGTTGCGTGGTGGTTCGACAGATCTGCCCCAAACGTCCGCGCGGCCTCGATTGCCTCAGAGGTTGCGGCCGCCCCTCCGAACGCGGAGACACCGGCCGACCGCACAATCGTTTCCACACCCGGCGGCTCCTGCGCCAGAATCGCTCGCGCGATCCCTTCAGCCATCGGGCTCCTGCAAGTGTTCCCCGTACATACAAACAGAATGGTCCGCGTCATGAGCTTGCGAATATATCGCTCTTCGATCACACCCTCACGCGCCACATCCCACGAGCCGTCGCCCAACAAGCGAATCAGCGTCGAGGGCTTGCCCGACGGCGCGGGCGATTCTTCCAGAACAACATCCACCCGCGCCTCCGCCTGAATACCCGCCGGAATCGACGCCATCACAACGGGCTTCTCTGTAGCGCCGAGCAATGCCCGCGCCGCCGGATGCGACGGCACGCGCACAAACATAAAGCGACCATCCTCGATCACGCCCGCCCGCACACGCAAGGACGCCCGCACACGCCTGAGGACTTCCGACTCGCACTCCACCGCGAACAACACCGGGCCGGGCGCGAGTCGTTCAACCAATCTCGCATGCCGAGGATGCAGCGTCGGGAGCAAGCGCATCGCTTGTTCCGCGTCCCGGACATGCCACGCGAGCGGCGCCGGGTCCGAACCGCGGATGTCCCACAGGCGATCCAGCGCATCGTGGCTCGATGCATCGCACGCCAGCGCCCGCACAGTCTCGGTCGGGGTGATCACGACGCCACCGTCATCGATCGCCCGCGCCGCGCGCCCGGCGCGTTCGGACAGACTCTCCTTCGATGGCGAGGCAGGGGGCGTCATGGGCACAGTCTATCCATCAGGGCGCACCGGCTTCGAAAGTAATCAGCATCCGACTCGGCTCGATCACAAACTCTCTGATGGATACACGCCTCGCATCATCCACGGCAAAAACATCGGGCAGCTCGATCACACCCTCTTGAATGACACGCCGCACATCTTCAGGAACCGACGAGTCCGCCAAGACGTCGCCCGCTACCGCGCGCAGCGTCGTGATCGGTACAGATTGCACACCGACTCTCGCGCCCACGAGGCGGAACGCCGCCTCCGTCTCTTCCGCGTCCGTCGGCTCAACCGCGAGCGACACATACCGCGTCGAGCCACCGACATCGACAGCCATCCCGATTGTCACCTTGCCCGCTTCGAACGCCACCCGTACGCCCCGCATCCGCTGGGGCCAATCCGCGTGCTGGCTCGTCGCCCAACGCTCGAGTCGCGTCGCGAGCCAGGCATTCGCTTGCGCCTCCGTGAGTTCGACCGTCCATGCCTCCCCCGTCAGGCGTTCGCGCGACAGCACGCGCGTGAGCCCCTTTTCCGCTTCCTCAGCGAGCGCCGCGGCACCGGCATCGCCTGCCAACGCCGGTGTCCACCACGTCGGCTCCGCGGTCACCCGCGCATACAACACCCCGCCGACGATCACCACCACCACAAACCCTACGAGCAGACACGCGAGCGTGGCACGAAGAATCATCCGACTCCGCGATGATCTCCGATGGACCGACCGCGCCGCGGCATTCACGGCGAAAAACGCTTCACAATGATCGTATTGTTCTGTCCACCGAACCCGAATGAGTTCGAAAGGCAGATATCCACCCCGCCGCGATCGCGCATGTCCCGCGCCGAGTTGGGCACATAGTCCAGATCACACTCCGGATCAGGATGTCGCAGATTGATCGTGGGCGGCACCCAACCCGTTTCGATCGCCTTGATGCACGTCATCAGTTCCACGGCCCCCGCCGCCTGAATCAGATGCCCGAACATCGACTTCACGCTCGAGAACGGGATCCGCTTCGCCTGCTCACCAAAAACGAGCTTCACGGCCCGCGTCTCGATCGAGTCGTTCTCCTTCGTGCCCGTGCCGTGCGCCGAGATGTACTGCACCGGCGGACGCCCGCTTGAGTCGGGCTTCGCCGGATCAATCTCCGCCTGTTCCAGCGCCTGTCGCATCGCCGCGCCCGCCCCCACACCGTCCGGCTGAATGTCCGTGATGCGATACGCGTCCGCCGAAGCCCCGTACCCCGCGACCTCCGCGAGGATCCTCGCCCCGCGCCTTGTCGCGTGCTCGAGCGTCTCGAGCACGAGCACACCCGCGCCCTCGCCCATCACAAACCCGTCACGCGTCGAGTCGAACGGCCTGGACGCCGTCGCGGGATCATCTCGTCGCGAGGACATCGCCGTCAGCCGAATGAACCCGGTCATCCCCAGCGGGTGAATCATCGTGTGCGACCCGCCCGCGAGCATGACATCCGCGTCGCCGTTGCGGAGAATCTCCGCCGCCTCGCCGGTCGCCTGCGTCGATGCCGCGCACGCCGTCATGCAGTTGAACGACGGCCCACGCGCGCCGAAAACATCGGCGAGATGCTGGGCCGTCATGTTCGGCTCCTGCTCCATCTCGCTGGCATGGCGGAGCCGAACCAATGCAGCCTCCGACCATCGTGCCGTGTCCGTGTCGCGCGCATCGGCGTCCCATCCCATCAGGTTCGATGCCGCGAAGTTATCGAAATCCGGAGTTCCCTCCCCCGCGCCGAGATAGATACCAAGCCGCCCCGGCTCGATCTTCGCCCGCCGCGCCGCTTCGCCGCCCATGGAGCGCACATCGCCGAGCCCGGCGCTCTTCCATGCGCTGGCCGCAGCGCTCATCGCAAATCGAGAGTTCAGGTGCGCGTCGGGCGCGAACTCGACCAGCGCCGGATCCAGCTCGAATCCGCGCACCTCCGAGGCAAAGTTCGTCGAGAATGTCGCCGCGTCAAACCGCGTGACCGGCGCCAATCCGGAGTCACCCCGCATCAGGCGCGACCACACCCGCTCGACATCATCGCCGAGTGGTGTCACCCATCCCATCCCCGTGATAACAACGCGCGTCCGGCTCATGACAACGACCTCGACTCCCGATCAATCGTGATCGTCGTCATGGTAGTCGTCGTAATCGCCGTGGTCCCCGTGGTCGCCCCGGATCGACTCGATCTTGTCGGGGTTCAACACGCGGACCAACCCGCCGTCCTTAAGGCGACGGCGATGGAAGTTGATGATGAGGCCCAACCCCAGGTCCGCGCACCGGAGTTGCGCCCGCAGCGCCGAGCGTGCGAAGCCCGAGACCTCGCGTTCATCGGCCACCACCGACACGATGAACTTATCGTCGACAAACATCGATGCCCGCGACGACCCGACCCGCTGTCCCGCGAACTGCACCGGGAACTCGTGACCGACGGTGTGCGCCACGCCGTCCCGCTTCAGGGCCGCAGAGAGCGCGTTCTCATAGACCGACTGATCGAATCCCGGGCCGATCGCCGTGTGAACCTCGATCGCGCACCCGATCACCTTGCGCGAGACCTCCGTGATCGCCGGGTCAAGATCCTCGTTGCGGAGTGTGGGGCGCGATCCGCCGCGCTGATGGTGGGTGGTCGCCATGGGGTGCTCCTCGTCGGTAGTTGTTGAAGTGGGCCTCGAACGCCCCACCACAATACCCGCACACCCGCTCCCCCGTGCAACCCCCGCCGTTCCCTCGACGCCCGCGCCGAACCTCATTCCGACGAGAGCACCAGCGCCGCGTTCTGCCCGCCGAGTGAGTTCGTCACCACGAGAATCCGCCGGAGCGTCGCGGGCCGCTTCTCAGCCCGCCCCGCCAGGACACGCGCATCGGGCGAACCGCCGTGCACCCGCGCCGGCAACATCTGGTGCCGCAGCGCCATCGCCGCAGCCGCCACCGCCACACCCCCGGCGCCGGCCGACAGTTCGCCCACCATCGGCGACATCAGCATCAACGGTATCGACGCCAGACGATCACCGAACACCTCGCGCAGCGCCGCGAGTTCCGCCTCGTCATCCCTCAGGACGCCGGCGCCGTGGGGCACGATCGCATCGATCTCGGCGGCTTCGACGTCCCCGTCCCGCAGCGCCGATCGAATCGCGACCACCATCCCTTCGGCCCGCCGCGCGGCGTCGCCCCGGCTCGGCGACTGTCCCGCGCCGAATCCGAGCACGCGCGCATACGACCGAGCGCCCCGCACCGTGGCGGTCTCCTCCGACTCAAGCATCACGATCCCGCCCCCCTCACCGATCACCAGCCCGCGAGCATCCTTGTCAAACGGCCTCACGATCGAGGCGCCATCCTCCTCGCCCTCCGTCGGCGCCACACGACCCGAAAGCTGCATCCGCAGCACACCCATATGGTTCAGCTTCGACTCTGCGCCGCCCGCGAAACACGCGTCCGCCCGCCCCTGCTCGATCACCCGCATCGACTCACCGATCGAGAGCAAACCGCTCGCTTCGGAACAGGTCAGCGTATTCGAAGGCCCGCGCGCATCGTGGATGATCGTCACATGGCACGCCAGCATGTTCGGTAGGTACTTCAGCATCCAGAGCGGCGTCAGATTGTTGACCGCCGACGCGCCCCACTTCGCGAGCGAGAACGCACCGGCACCATCCGTTGCGGTGGACAGCGCCGCCGACAACTCCGGCACCTCCGCGTTGATCAGCCCCGCGCCGATCTGGCACCCGAGCCGCCCCGGCTCATAGGTCAGCGCGGCGTTCTCCTCCGCGTACCCCTTCGTCACGATCCCCGCATCCTCGGTCGCGAGCTTCGCGGCCGCCACCGCGATCTCCGTGTCCCGCGCCATGACTTTCACGGCCTTGCGATAGTTCTTGGGTACATAGTCCCTCGCCGATGAGAACTCCTTTGCCTCCGCCGCATGCTTGCACGCAAACCCCGAGGCATCGATCCGTGTCATCGGACCGATCGCGCACCGCCCCGCGCACAACCCCTCCCACAGCGCATCAATACCCACGCCCATCGGCGAGACAACACCCAATCCGGTAATCACGACCCGTCGGCTCATGCCCCGATTGTACGCCCACGCCGATACCATGACCCCATGAGCGTGACCGCCATGCCCGATATCGCCTCCGTCCGCCCCATCATCGGGCTGGAGATCCATGTCGAACTCGCGACACGACGCAAACTCTTCGCCGATGCGCCCAACCCGGCACACGACGAGTTCGACAATGCCGATCCCAACACGCTCACAGACGCCGTCGTCCTCGCCCTCCCGGGCGCACTCCCCGTCATCAACCGAAGCGCTATCGAACATTCGATGCGCGTTGGCATGGCGCTCGGGTGCCAGATCGCGTCAGTCTCGCGCTGGGACCGCAAGAACTACTTCTACCCCGACCTCCCCAAGGGCTACCAGATCTCGCAATACGCCGACCCCGTCTGCGGCCCCGGCATCACCAACTGGCCCATCAACGCCGACGGCTCAAACCACACCGTCCGCATCGAACGCGCCCATCTGGAAGAAGACGCCGGCAAACTCCTCCACGAACTGCCGGGAGGCGGAAAAATCGACTTCTCCATTGTCGACCTCAACCGCGCCGGCACGCCCCTTCTCGAGATTGTCACCGCTCCGGATTTCCAGTCGGCCGAGCAGGTCGTCAACTTCGCGCGCTTCCTCCGAAATGTCTGCCGCCACCTCCGCGTCTCGCACTGCACCATGCAGAAGGGCCACATCCGCTTCGAGCCCAACATCAACTGCGAACTCACGCTCGCCGACGGCTCCACAGTCCGCACGCCCATCACCGAGGTCAAGAACCTCAACTCCTTCCGCGCCGTGCAGGGTGCGATCGAATACGAGCTCCGGGAGCAACCGAAGCGCTGGGCCGAGACCGGCATCGCCTTTGCGCCCGGCACCAAAACCACGCGCGGCTGGAACGACAACTCCATGCAGACCACGCTCCAGCGCGAAAAGGAAGAAGCCAACGATTACCGCTACTTCCCCGACCCCGATCTCCTCGCCATCGAGATCGACGCCGAGTGGCAGGAGCGCGTCCGTGCCACAGTCAAGGAACTGCCACACGTGCGCACCGGGCGCTGGGCCTCGTCCTACAAACTCGATGACCGCGAGTGCGAAACACTCATCGACGACCCCGACACCGCCGACCTCTTCGACACCGCGATCAACATTGTGGGCAACAACCACGCCAAAACCGTCGCAAACCTCCTCCTCCAGACCGGCATGAAACTCGCCAAAGAACGGGGCACCACCGCAGCAGCGCTGGGCGTCTCCGCCGAACACATCGCCGCAATCGCCCAGATGCGCGACGCGGGCGATATCGGCTCCGGCGCGATCGAGCCGCTCTTCCTCGCATCAATCGAGAGTGAGAGGGGTGAGGAACCCCGCGCCGCCGCCGAACGCCAAGGCCTCATCCAGGTCCGCGACGAGGGCGCCCTCCGCGCCTGGTGCCGGAGCGCCATCGACGACCCCGCCAACGCTCCGAGTGTCGCCGACCTCCGCGCGGGTAAGCAGCAGGCCATCGGCCGCCTTATCGGCGCGATTATGAAGTCTTCCGCCGGTAAGGCCGACGCCAAGGCCGCCCGCGAGATGATTCTTGAAATGCTCGCCGAATGACGCGACATCTGCGATCAGGGACATCGCACCTTCCGGGAGAACCTTGATGACTCACGCCTTGAATCGACGCCGCTTCCTCGCCGCCGCGCCCGCTTCGTGTATCGCAGCCAGCGCACTCGCTTCGGGCGGAGCCGAACAGGACAACGCCTCAACCCCGGCCGATGACTTTCCGACCACGCCTGCCGATCGCGCCCGCGAGTTCGTCGGCGCTTGTCATGTCCGCATCGACCGCGTCCGCGAGATGCTCGCCGAGGACGCGGGGCTCGCCAAGGCGTCGTGGGACTGGGGCTTCGGCGACTGGGAGAACGCCATCGGCGCGTGCTCCCATACAGGCCGCAAGGACATCATCGAACTCCTCATCGCCCACGGCGCCCGCCCGACGCTCTTCACCCTCGCAACGCTCGATGAGATCGACGCCGTGCGCGCCGTCGTTCAAAACGTCCCGGATGCCGACGCCTTCGAGGGCCCGCATTCCATCTCGCTCTACGACCACGCCCGCGCCGGCGACGCCGAGCGCGTGATGGAGTATCTCGAGTCCAAGGGGCTCAAACGCGACGACCCATTCGAAATGGATCGCGCCGATGCCGAGCAATACTTCGGCCAGTACGCGTGGGGACCGGGCGAAACCGAACGTTTCGAGGTGGACTGGTTCGAGCGCCGCTCCGCCCTCTCCCTCGCACGCGCGGGCCAGACAACCCGGAATCTGATTCCACTAGGCGGGCACCGCTTCTCCCCCGCCGGCGCCCGCCACATCGTCATCCGGTTCGATGTGAGCGGCCCCAGCGCCAGGCTCTTCGTGCCCCGACCGGCCGCTCCGGAACTCGTTGCCACGCGCACCTGAGCCGATTCTCGACGACTGCCCGCGGAACCGCCGATGAAAACCGACGCCTTCGGAGCCGTATGGTGTCGATCAACCGCAACAAACTCGCCCGCCGCATCGCGTTGTGCCTCCTGCTCGGCGCGATTGTGAATGTCGCCGTCGCGTGGACGCTTGCCGCGATTCCGATGATCGATACCAACACGATGTTCCACAAGGCGAAACCCGCATCGAGTTGGAGGATTGCGGCTCATCCAGACTGGCCTCAAGCAACGACCATCAATACCGCAACCGCCGGGGGTGTCAGTCTCATCATGATCGACGGCGGAGATCAGGAAGTCATTTGGTACAATATTTCATGCGTCGGCCCTCCAGTGATGCGACCACGCAACGGGTCGCACAGCCATCATGTGAATATCACTGAGTTCGGGCTCCCGGCGCGCTCGATGCGGACCTGGTCTTTGTATCTGCGCTCGAAGCGCGATCAGCCGCAAGAGCGATTCGGCTACCTGTCGGTGAAACCTCTAAAGAGAATCGGCCTCTTCCGTGATTGGAGTGTCTTACCGCTGCTCCCCATCCCCTTGGGCTTCACCATCAACACACTCTTCTACGCAACCATCCTGTTCACTAGTCTCTTCGGCCTCACCGCCGCTCGCCGATACCGCAGATCGCGCAGGGGCCTCTGCCGCGACTGCGCCTACGACATCGCCGGCCTCACCCGCTGCCCCGAGTGCGGCGTTTCATAACCAAAAACACAGCCGCCGATCGCGGGGGTGTGTGCGATCGGCGGCGGATGGTGCCTCGTCGAGTCCCCGGAGAATGGTTTCTCGACGATGCGTGCGTGTTGTCGATCAGTCAACGGTTAGTCGATGATCACCGGCTTGTTCAGCGCGACCGTCTCGTGCGCATCATCATCAACGCTGTCCGGAGTGATCTCAATCGCCGAGGGCGTCGCCGGGGGCAGGGTCTTGAGCGAACGCTCGTACAGACTCTTGCTCACCTGTTCCGACTGCAGCATCGAGTTGGCGGTGTCCTCGTAGTTGCGCTGCTTCGAGCGGTTGGCCAGCGCCTCAAGACGCTGCGTCTGCTCGTTGCGGATGCGCTCCATCCGATTCTTCACCTGGTCCAGACTCTCCGCCTCATAACGCTCGTGCTTGGCGATCGCGTTCTCGCGGCTCTCGATCAAGTCAATCAGCTTGTCATTGCGAGCGATCATTTCGATCTGCCCGTCGAGCTGCCAGATCTGCGCCTGCAGGTCCGACTGCTCGCTCTCCAGCTGGGCCAGAATCTCGGTCAGACGCGACTCCTGATCCTTCAGGAAGCCAATATTCCGCGAGGCCTCCTCGGCCCGCGCCTGGTACGCGCCCACCGTATTGCCGGCGTGCGCCGCCTTGTTGAGCGCCTGCTCGTAGGACATCGTGCTGCCCTCGTACCGAATATTGATGACCGACGCGACATTGCTCACGCGGGCCGCCTCGGCCTTGGCGAGCATCGGGCGCAGACCCTCGAGGTCCGCCGCCGCGAGTTCGACAACCTTCGACGCAACCTGCATCTCGTGCTCGAGCTCCGAGACCTGCGCCGTCACTTCCGCGAGGTCAGAACGCACCGAGGCGATCCGCTGCGGGTACTTCATCTCCAGTTCACGCAGCTGCGCACGCAGCGCCACCGGATCATCGATCACGCGATCGATCTTGTTGGAAACAGTCTGATGGGCCTGGTGCATGAGAGCACGGGCGCGGGGGCTTTGGGCAGCAAGGAGCCCCACCCCGCCAACAACGCCAGCGATCACGGCCAGGCGGACGAGTGTCTTACCGATGCACATTTTCCTGTCGCTCCTTCCCGGCGGACTTCAAGGCGGCCGCCGAACCGCATTACGGACATTCGTGTCATCAGGGGTCATTGGGCAGACGCCTGTTCCCCTTTCACCCCTTTCTTCCGAGTCCCAAAGATTCCCTTTCAGGTCATGCCAGACCCCTGTCTGGGCGTATGCTGGTAGGGGTGAAGGCGTATTCGCGGCTCCCGAGGCGGGTGCCGCACACGCCTTGTTGTGGGGCCGACCATGCTGAACTCGATGACCACCTCGTTCGTTAACCGCCTGCGGGCGCGTGATCCCGCCGCGTGGTTCGAACTCTGGGAAGTGTTCGGCCCGGTCCTCCGCGCCCAACTCGCCCGCTGGGGCAAAGGGCGAATCGGACCCGAAACCGTCCGCGACCTCTCCCAGGAAACCCTCGCCGCACTCTCGGACTCTATTGAGCGCTACGACCCCGCCCGCGGAGCCCGATTCTCGACATGGCTCCTCGCCATCGCCAAGCACACGCTGGGCGACGAGATCGACAAACGCATGGCCCTCAAGCGCGGCGGCGGCAAACGCGGCTCAGAGTTCGACGAGACCTGGATGGGCGCCGGCGAGGGGACCACGCCCGACGGCAATTACGAGGCCGAGGTCTTCCGTGCCAAGGTTTACGCCGCCGTCCGGATGGTCGAGCGAGAGTGCGAGTTCACCGAGTTCACGATTTATCGGATGCGCGTGTTCGACGGCATGTCCGGCAAGGACGTCGCCGAGTCCGTGGGCACCTCCGAGCCGACCGTCTCCCGACGCCTGACCAAGGTCCGCGATCTCCTGCGCCGCCGTCTGGCCGAAGTGGTGGCCACCTATTCCTTCACCACCGACGAACAAGCCGAGGCCGAGCGAAACGGACTGGCGCTAAGTCCGAACAAGGCAGACGACGCCATGTTCGACGAAGCCATCGCGGAGCTGTATCACCGCGAGGAACAGGCGCGTCGGGCAGAGCAGGAGGGCCTCATGGGCTGAGGCCCGCCCCCTCACGGTGGAGGTAGACCCCCATGGCCGCACCCGCAATCCTTCTCATCATCCTCGCCTCCGTCCTCGCCATTGTCGTGGGCATCCTGGCGATCATTTATCTCGTCGTGCCGGCGATGAAGGGCACCGCCGTTGGCATCGGCTGGGTCTTCCGAGGGATCGGCGCGGTCATCAGACACTTCTACCGCTTCATCGCGGGCATGCTCACCGACTCCCTCCGCATGGTCGGCCTGTTCATCGCCGGACTCTTCTTTATCCCCGCCGCCGTCGCCAATACGCTCATCGGACGCTGGTCCAGCGCCACGCATTTCGGGCGCGAACTCGTCTCGGCGTGGGGCGCCTCGGGCAAAGCCCTCTACCGTGTATGCATCGGGCACCCCGCGCGCTTCTTGCTGCTCGGCCCGATGATGGACGAAATCGAGCACCGCGTTCCCGACGCCGTCGCGCAGGCCCCCGGCGCCGACCGTCCCTCCAGGAAAACCGGTCAGTTCGACGGCTACACCATCGTCGGCTCACTGCCCGGTGGCGGCTCGGGCGGCCGCCTCTATGTCGCCGAACCCACAGACATCAAACGCGCCGCCCTCGAACGGTCATCGAACCGTCCCATCGATCAGGTCGTCATCAAGTCATTCTCCGTCCGCGAGGGATCGACCGTCCCGCAGATTGTCCGCGAGAGCCGCGCGCTCGAGGCCGCGCGCAAGCTCGGACTCGTCCTCGACCACGAACTCACCAACGAACGCTTCTTCTATGTCATGCCGTATGTGCCCGGCGAGTCCCTCACGCTCGTCACCCGCCGCATGCACTCCGACGCCGAGACCGCCGGCCTCGACGATCGTCATCTCCGAGAGGCCATCGGCTACATCGCCGACCTCGTCTCCACCCTCGATGTCTACCACCGCGGCGGTCTCTGGCACAAAGATGTCAAGCCCGACAACATCATCGTCCACGACGGTCGCGCCGAACTCGTGGACTTCGGCCTCATCACGCCCCTCCGCTCCGCGATGACCCTCACGACCCACGGCACCGAGTACTTCCGCGATCCCGAAATGGTTCGGCTCGCGCTCCGCGGCGTCAAAGTCCACGAAGTCGACGGCGTCAAGTTCGATATCTACGGCGCCGGCGCGGTCCTCTATTCCGTCATCGAGAACTCCTTCCCCGCCCACGGCGGGCTCTCGCAGCTCTCCAAACGATGCCCCGAAGCCCTGCGCTGGGTCGTCCGCCGCGCGATGACCGACATCAACACGCGCTACAAGAGCGCCGCCGAGATGCTCGCCGACCTCCGCACCATTCAACACGCGGCCAACGCATTTGCCCTCAAGCCCGCCGATCTCCCTTCGGTCAAGGGCGGCTCGGAGTTCACCGTACCCGCGCCCGTCGCAGACGAGTTCGCCGAACAGATGGGCCGCGTCGCGCAAGCCGCCGCACAAGTTCCTCCCGCAACGCCGGCCCCCGAGACGCCCGCGGCACAGGATGCGCCCAAGCCCCGCACCAAGCCCGTCATCGCCCTCGCAGACTGGTGGACCGGGCGATACGCCGTCAAGAGCGAGTCGGAGCACCGCGCCCCATCGCCGCATGATGCGCCGGGTAAACCTCGCACATACGGGGCTCGTATCGGCCCGCTGGTCATCGGAGCGTCCTATGAGCGCCCCGAAAGACGCGACGCCCCCAAGCCCGATGCGAGCGCCCGCCGGACGCCCGTCACGCCGCGCCACAACCGACCCAACGCCGGTGCGCAGCTCAAGTCCGCGCGCGCCCGCGTCCAGGCCGCCCAGCGCCGTGCGCAGGACCGGCGACGGGGCCGCGCGCCGCGAGGCGGTCAGTTCAACAACGCGCCCAACGCGGGCGTTGTTGTCGCGGTGGTGCTCATGCTCATGTGCGTCGTCGGCATCGGCGGCGGCCTGCTCATCCCCGCGATGAAGCACGACTCCCGCATCGCCGGAGCGCACGAAATGTCCGATGTGGTCGCGGGCCCCGCGCTCCATTACGACACCCCGGCGGGCGTCGCCACGATGTTCTCCGACATCGATGACTTCCCCTTCCCCGAACGCTACACGCGCGCCACCGCCGACCACGACATCCTGGATATCGCCTACACCCACGACCAGATCGAACTCAACAACACAACACCCCTCGAGATCCGCGCCCGATTCGACGAACCATCCCGACTCCTCCTGGTCATCAACGATCTCGCCGTCCGCCACGAGGCCGACGCCTACCTCAATTTCGTCATGCACGCTCTTGCCGATGAGAACATGGGCGTCACCGAGGACGCAGACCTCGTCGCCAGGGCCAAGACCATCATCGGCCTCCGCCATGCCGCCGACACCGACGCCCGCGCCGAACTCGCCGATTGGCTCGCCGAAAAGGTCGACCCCGCCATCGCGGGGATTCTCTGGATTGACCTCGACCCGGAGTCGAAGGAAGAGGTCGACCGCCGCCTGATCACCCGTTCCGTGGCCGACACCGAAGGCATCGTCGAAGCGCTCCAGACACTCCTCACCTGGTAATCCAGGCGGTTTGACTCCGTTCGCAGCACCCGCCTACCTTTCCTCCCCCCCGACCCACCATCCGCGATCCCCGCGCCATGTGTCCGGCGCCCGCGGGATCTCCACGGAGCGAGCGAGAGAAAGGCCCACACCGATGAGCAAGGCAACCAACATCCACTGGCACGACGGCGATATCACCCGCGACGAGCGCTGGGGCGCCCTCGGGTGCAAGGGCTGCACGCTCTGGTTCACCGGCCTCAGCGCCTCGGGTAAATCGACGATTGCCTGCGCCCTCGAACAGGCGCTCGTGAACCGCAAGGTCAACTGCTACCGCCTCGACGGCGACAATGTCCGCCACGGGCTCAACAACAACCTGGGCTTCTCAGCCGATGACCGCGCCGAGAACATCCGCCGCATCGGCGAAGTCGCCAAACTCTTCGCCGACGCCGGGTGCGTCACCCTCACGTCCTTCATCTCGCCCTATCGCGCCGACCGCGACAAAGCCCGAGCCACCCACGACGCGGGCAAACTCGCGTTCTATGAGATCTTCGTCGATACGCCCATCGAGGTGTGCGAGCAGCGCGACCCCAAGGGCCTCTACAAGAAAGCCCGCGCCGGGCAGATCAAGGGCTTCACGGGCATCGACGATCCCTACGAAGCGCCTAGCAAGCCCGAACTGGTGCTCAAGCCCGCGGACTACGATGTCGCCGAGGCCGTCCGCCGCTGCGTCGCGTTCCTCGAAGACAAGGGCGTCATCAAGAAGGCGTAATCGAGCGCCGACTCCCGCCTCCATCCGAGCCACTACACTCAACCGACCTGCAAGAGCGCAGCATCGGAGGAGGTCGTGATGTCCAGTGAAGCCAAAATGCTCAACGCCGCACGCTTCGCGGTCGCCGAGGCGTGCCATGTCTGCCGGAAGGTGCAGCGCGATCTGGCCACCGTTCAAAAGACCCTCAAGGACGACCGCTCTCCCGTCACCGTCGCGGACTTCGCAAGCCAGGCCGTCATCGCCCGCGCTCTCGCCGAGCAACTCGGTTCCATCAATCTCGTCGCCGAAGAAGACGCCAACGAGCTCCGCGCCCGAGTCGACTCGGGCGACACCGCGCTCCTCGACGCCGTTGTCTCCGCCGTCCGAACCGTCTGGCACAACGCTTCTCCCGAAGAAATCCTCGACATGATCGATCTCGGCAACGCCGATCCCAAGCGCGATCATCTCCACGCCTTCTGGACGCTCGACCCGATCGACGGCACCAAGGGCTTCCTCCGAGGTCAGCAGTACGCGGTCTCGCTCGCATGGATCGAGAACGGATCGCCCATCATCGGCATCCTCGGATGCCCGAATCTCTCCGCCGATTTCAACCGCGGGTTCGACGAACCCGAAGCCCACGGCACCATGTACTCCGCCATCGCGGGCGACGGCGTGTGGGAGTCGCGCGCCGACGACTTCAAGACCGCTGGTTCCAAACTCAAGCGGCTCGAGGTCTCAGAGGACGAACCCGTCCGCATGTGCGAGTCCGTCGAAGCCGCACACACGAGCCACAACGACTCCGAGCGTGTCCTTGAGCAACTCGGCGAACCGGGCGAGCCGGCGCGCCTCGACAGCCAGGCCAAGTACGCGGTCGTTGCTCGGGGGCAGGCGGACCTTTACCTCAGACTCCCGACGAAGAAGGGTTATGTCGAGCGAATCTGGGACCACGCCGCCGGCTCTCTCGTGGCGATCGAGGCCGGGTGCGCCGTCACCGATGCCTCGGGCAAATCTCTCGATTTCTCCCATGGAATCGGCCTCGAGAACAACCGGGGCATCGTCGTCGCACCCACAATCCTCCACGGCAAGGCCATCGGCGCCATCCGTGACCTCGGGCTCCTCGGCGAGGCCACTTAACGGTCCGGCCGACTCATTACGTTGATGCAATGGGCATTTTTGCGCATCCGCGCAAGTTTGTGTGACATAACTTGCGCGGACCTGACCCGCGCGTGGGGGGGCACAGTCGCGCATCGGTCTTTGCATTGCGAGTGGTCGGTTATTGTTCACTTTCCGCTTGATTTCGCTCAAGATATCGGAACGGAATCCGCCGATAAGGAGTAGTATCCAATAGATCTCTCTCTCCTCCACCGGGGCGCTGTTGAATAGACGGCGCCCTGGTTTGCTTTTTGTCAGCGTCGCTTCTGATGGGGAATGAGCGCCACTCGCCCGCTTCAGGACCCGCGCGCCAGCCCCATTACAATCCGCGACCTTCAATCCGCCGGCCGTATCGAAGGGCGAACCCGCCCGCGCACCGGTTCGTTTGTTGAGTACGGAAACACGACACCGCGAGGGAGGCAACACGGGTGGATTGGTCCAGACACAGAGTCCTTGTCACCGGAGCCGCCGGCTTCATCGCCTCGCACACCTGCCAGGCCCTACTCGCCCGCGGCGCCACCGTCATCGGGCTTGACGATTTCGACGCCTACTACCCCCGCCCGTTCAAAGAACGAACGCTCGCCGAGATCCGCAAGACCCCCGGCGCCGACGATCGGTTCGCATTCGTCGAAGCCGACATCTGCGACGCGACCGCGATGAATCAGCTCTTCTCCGACGAGCAACTCACGGGCGTCATCCACCTCGCCGCCCGCGCCGGCGTCCGACCCAGTCTCGAGCAACCCAAGCGCTACGCGCAGGTCAATCTCGAAGGCACCACCATCCTGATGGAGGCCGCACGCCGCGCCAATGTCAAACGCTTCATCATGGCATCCTCCAGCTCCGTCTACGGCAACAATGAGAAGGTCCCCTTCGCAGAGACCGACGATGTCTCCAGCCCAATCTCGCCCTACGCCGCAAGCAAGCGCGCCTGCGAACTCATGGGCCATGTCTTCCACCATCTCTACGACATGGAGATCGCCTGTCTCCGCTTCTTCACCGTCTTCGGCCCGCGCCAACGCCCCGACCTCGCCATCGCCAAGTTCATCGAAATCATCCGACGCGATCAAACCATCCCTATGTTCGGCGACGGCACCACCAGCCGCGACTACACATACATCGACGATATCGTCGCCGGAGTCGTCGCCTCCTACGAGAAAGTCCCAGACTACGGCTACCGCATCTGGAACCTCGGCGGCAATGACCCCGTCAACCTCAAGGAGATGATCGCCACCATCGGGCGCGTGCTGGGCAAAGAGCCCAGGGTCGAGCAACGCGAGATGCAAGCCGGCGATGTCTCACGAACCTACGCCGACCTGACCCGTTCCACGGCCGAACTCGGGTACAAACCGACAACGTCATTCGAGGAAGGCGTCCGCAGGCAATGGAACTGGGCCCGCGAGCATCTGGCCGGATGACCGGGCGCGCAGTTGTCACTTCCGCCGCCGATCCGCGCAGGCACGGGCGATGGCATCGGACCCGCCTCACACTCTCGCTCACACTACTCGTCACCGCCCTGACGACACTCATCCTCCGCTTCCTCGGCGCGGGCATCGCGCTCTCATGGCGCCTCGATCTCCTCTCCGGCTTCGCCGGCCCGATGGTCGTCGGCTGCGCGATCGCCGCCACCTTCGCCCTCGCCCTCCGGTTTCGACGCACGGCGCTGCTGATCGCGCTGATCGCATTAGCGCACTTCCTCTGGATGGCTTCGGGCCGGGCCGCGCGCTCCGCGCCGATCGAAGGCCGAACACTCCGGGTGATGACGTTCAACTCGCTCGGGATCAACACCCACGGCGACAAGGTCGTCGCCGCCATCAGACAGTCAGATGCCGACCTCGTGTGCATCCTCGAGGCCTCATGGTCAACGCTCCACGAACTCCGCCAGGCGTCGTGGGACGACGAGCGCTACCCGCATCGAGTCGTGCCCGAAGAGGGCAAGGAGTGGAACATTGTCGTTCTTAGCAAGTTCCCGATCACCGTCGATGAGTCCCGCGACTCCAGGTGGGACCTCTGGTGGGACTTCTACAACTATCGCCGAGTTGTCACGGTCCACGCCCCAGAGTCGATGGGGGGCGATTTCCTCCACGCCATGCTCATCCCCTCATCACCGCGAACCGCCCAGCGCTGGGAGTTCGGCAACGACCTGCTCGAGACCAACATCCAGATCCTCCGCGACTACTACCTCTCGCGCCGCCTCCCCATGATCGTTACCGCCGATCTCAACGCCTCGCCCACCATGTATCGCACCGGCCGGGTCCGCCGCGCACTGGGCCTGCTCCGATGCAAGCCGCTCCTGGGAGTCGTCGGCACCTGGCCCGCCGACAACCCGCGCTGGAAGCGCTTCGCCATCGACGATGTCTTTGTCACACCCGGCATCAAGGTCGCCTCATGGCAGGTCGTCGAGGCCGATACCGGCTCCGACCACGCGCCCGTCGTCGTGGACCTCGTCATGCCCGAGAAGCGCCGCTGAGCGCCGCACGCTGGACACCCTAGAATGGCCCCCAAAGGCGAGAAATGCCGATCGAACACGGAAGTTGTGCGGGCGTAGGAGGCGGGATGCAGATACTCATCAGCGGCGCGGTGCAGGGTGAGGACGGCGATCAGGGCGTCTTGGCCGTCATCCTCATCATCGACGCCCAGACCAACGAAATCCTCCACCGCTGCGAGTACCTGCCCCCGAAGGATGTCGTCTCCCCGGGTCAGAAAATCCAGTTCACCGGCTCCTGCTTCATCGACGGCTCATACTTCGTCTGCACGCACAACGAGATTCTCGTCTACGACCAGTGGCCGCCCAAGACGCCCGCCCGCAAGATCAGTCTCAAGGGCTTCAACGACCTCCACCACTGCTTCCCGTGGAAGGGCAACCTCGCCGTCTCCAACACCGGGCTGGAGACCGTCGACATCGTCTCGCTCACCGGCGAGCTCCTCGAGCGATACGACCTGCTCAAGGACGAGCCCGGTGCGCGCAAGATCGATGACAGCAAGGATTACCGCCGCATTCCCGATACCAAGCCCCACCTCCGCCACGGCAATCACCTCTTCGAACTCGACGGCGAACTCTGGACGAGCCAGCTCCGGACGATGGACGCGATCTGCGTTACGAAGCCAGGCCGACGGATCGAGATGGGCGCGGGCATGCCGCACGACGGCATCGTCATGGCCGACAAACTCGTCTTCACCACCACCAACAACCACCTCGTCTTGTTCGATGTCGACGACACCTCCCGTCGCTCCATCTACAACCTCCCCGAGATGACCCCCGAACTGAACCAGCTCGGCTGGTGCCGGGGCGTCGTCCGTCACCCGCAGAATCCCGATCAGTACTTCGTCTGCTTCTCCGCGCTGCGCCGCTCCAAGTGGAAGGAGTTCGGCTACTGGATCAAGCACGGCCACTGGCAACCCCGTTCCCATATGGGCCTCTATGACCTCGCCCAGCGCAAGATGATCCACCACAAACAGATCGGCGAGCACCACGGGTACCAGCTCTTCCAGATCGACCTGCTCCCGCAAGAACGGCTCGTGTGACCAGTCCAGCGCCCAAGAATCGATCCTTCCTCGAAGACGCCCTCCGTCTCATCCTCGGCAACTTCGGGCTCCTCGCCCTCGCGCTGCTCGTGGGAATCGCCACCGCGCGCATTTGGAAGGAAGATGTTCGAGGCGTCATCACCGCCGTCCTCATCGTGCCGTCGCTCCTCGTGCTCTTCGGCGACTTCGGCATCGACAAGGCCCTCCCCACCATGATGGCCGCCCGACCCGATGAGAAGAACCGAATCATCGGCGTCTCATTCACGCTCTGGCTCATCGCCTCCGTCCTCTACACGCTCCTCGCCGTCGCGTGGTTCTTCGCGCCGTGGTCGGGCGATCTCCCCCTCTCGTGGTATGCCCTCTCGGTCGTCGGAATCGGCCCGAGTCTCCACCTCGCATTCGCGCGGGGCGTCGCCCTCGCAGACCAGCGCATCTCCACCTATGTCCCGCGCCTCGTCTGGGCCGAACCGCCCAAGCTCATCATCATCCTCACGCTCGGCGCGCTCCTCGGTTTTGATGGCCCCTCTGACGGCTGGGTCTACTTCCTCGCCATGCTCGTCGGCTCGCTCATCTCATTCGCCATCGGCATCCAGCTCATCCGCTCCCGCTACACCATCCGCTTCGACTTCGACGCGACACTCGCGCGCGAGATGATCGCCAAGGCATTCAAGTTCGGCATCTCAACCGTACTCATGCGCCTCAACTACCGCATCGATCTCTTCATCCTCTCCCTCACCGTCATGCACATCGCCGACGCCCACCTCGGCAACTATTCCGTGGGCGTCAACTTCGCCAACATGCTCTGGCAGATCCCCATCGCCCTCTCCTGGGCCGTCTTCTCGCGAGGCGTCAACACCTCAGATCGGGCCGCATTCGCGCACAAGACCGCCCGCCTCTCCCGCTTCGGCCTCGCCGTCGGGCTCCCCGCCGCGATCGTCACATACTTCGCCGCTCCGTGGATCCTCCCGCTCGTCTACGGATCGGGGTTCCGACTGGCAGCCACCTGCACCCAGATCCTCCTCCCCGGAATCGTGGCCTTCTTCGTCGCGCGCACGCTCGAAGCAGACCTCCACGCCAAGGGCCACCCGCTCCTGGTCTCCGCCGTGATGGGCCCGGTCGTCATCGCCAACATCGTCCTCAACGCGATATGGGTGCCGCAGGGCTTCGTCTCGTGGGCGCCCGCCAACGGCGTCCTCGGCGCAGCATGGGCCAGCACCGTCACCTACATCGCCGGCACCATCGGCTTGGTCGCCGTCTATTCCAGAATCACCGGAATCAAGTGGTGGGACCTCGTCATCCCCCGGCCGAGCGACTTCCGTTTCCGCTTCATCCGCTCCCGGCGCTGACACCAACCCGCCTCAACCGCGCGACGACGCCACCGCCCCGTCCGGCTCCGTGTACCAGTCGTACGCGTCGCCCTCGTGCTCCTCGTAGCCCTCGTCGGCGTCCCACTCTTCGCCCGCCTCGCGCGCCGCGGCCTCGTACGGATCCTCATCCGTGACGAGCGTGCCACGAGGCGGCGGCGAAAAGAACAGCCCGATATTCGGCAGGTACAACGCCGCCAGCGGCACCAGGAAGTACAGCAGCCACACCGCGTCCGTCGAGCCGTTCTTCAGCACACGCATCACATTCACCGCCGCCAGCGCCGAGAACACGATCCACGCGCACTGATACTTCCGGTTCGGATGCCCGATCATCGCGTTCGTGAACCACTTCATCCCGATGCCGAGCAGCAGCGAACAGAACACGATCCCGAACCATCCGAAGTTCATGAAGAACTCCGCCATGATCGAAGGCGTGATCGTCACATTCTCGATCCGCCCCGGGTACAGCGCATTCATGTACACCGCATTCGCCGGATCGAGGTCGTACTTGCCCGACCAGATCCACCCCGGAATGAAGTAGAGCAGCGTCAGGAAGGTCTCGCCGTATTGATACGGAATCCGACCTCCCATATTGTTGATGACCTCGCCCATCTCGTTGATGAAGGTGAACGGCGCAACGATCGGCGTGAGCCACGAACTCGTCCGCTCCATCGAGTTCTGGAAGTAATACGCCGCTTCGCCGAGGTTGCCGCGCGTCGCGCGAAGCAGAACGTAGAACGCCATCAGGAAGAACCCGCCCACCGCGCCGCCCGCCCACACGATGAGCGGCACCTTCTGCAGGTACCGGAACCGCCACACAATCAGCGCGCCCAGCACCAGCAGACCGATGTAAGACCGCGATCCGAACGCGAGCAGGATCAGCGTCGAGAAGCCCAGCATCGGGATCGTGACGAGATTCATCCCCATCCGCGCGATCAGCAGCAGCATCCCCACGTACAGAAACTTGGCCAGGTGAAAGACCAGGCCGCCCGCGTCCGCCAGCAGCATGGATCGCTCACCCATGCGCGACAGAGCCGCTGATATACCGCCCTGCACGCCGTAGATGTACGCCCACGCGCCGACGCCGATCCCCCAGATCAGGAACGCGCCGGGCACATAGATCTGGTCCACCGCGGGGGTGTCAGAGAAGTACGCCTCAAGCCGACGCGGCGCACGAAAGTTCTTGGGCCCGATGCGGTACCCCAGCACGTAGCAGAACACGCCGAGCGTGCACACCTGCACGACCTTCAGCATCTCGCTCGGCGCCAGCGCACGACCGTAATACTCACTCTCCGGAGCGTCCAGAATCACAAGCGCCGGCGCCAGCACGTACATCATCCCGAACGCCGCCACCACGAACGCGTGCGGCGAGAACCACGGGATCTTCCCCGCCAGAACCGCCGCCGCGCTCGGCAACAGCACCAACGCACCCAGCGCGATAAAGAAGAACGAAGCCGAGAACTCCCGCGCCTCCGCGCTCCAAATGAGCATCGCCACCAGCAGGGTGATGAATCCGAGGAACGCGATGACCAGGAACTTGATCTGCTTCATGACACCCGTGCCAGGTCCGAGAACACGCCAACTCCTGACGCGCCCCGACCCCTCCGACTTCTGCTTATCGGCAATCCCAGGGGAACTCTTCGACCCGCCTTCTACGATTCGACGCCCCAACCGGATCGCCCCATTCGATGGAACTCAACGGGCCCCCGAGGCCATCGAACGGTACACCTCTAGCGTCCTCCGGGCGACCGCGGGCCAAGTGAATCGCTCCCGCACCAGAGCCGACCCCGCGGCCCCGCACGAGGTCCGGAACGCTTGATCGACCAGCATCCGAGAGACCGCCGAAGCGACCTCACCCGCATCCAGGGCCGTTTCGATCCCGGCACCCACCTCCGTGATCTCAGGGAAGTGGCAATCCCGAGTCACCACCGCAGCCGCCCCGAACCCCAACGCCTCGGTAATCGCCAGACTGAACCCCTCCTGCCGGCTCGGGAGCACGAAGCAGGCACACTCCCGATAGGCCGCGGCCTTATCCGCGCCGTACACCGGGCCCGTTTGAACAACCGTTTCCGTCAACCCCGCGTCCCCGATCACACGATCGAACGCGTCGATCGAGTCGTCCTCCCGTGGGCCGGCCACGACCAGTTTCGCCCCCGGATGTTCGCGCGCCACCCGCGTCCACGCCTCCGCCAGAATGTCCAAGCCCTTCTTGAAGTGCAGGCGGCTCAGAAACAGCACGAACGGCGCATCGCCCAGCGCCGGAAACCTGCCCCGAAACAACCCGTCCTCCGTGACACGCTCGATGTCACTCAGAAACACACCGTTGGGGATGATCTCGATACGAGTCCCCAGCCGCAGCGCCGATATCGCATCTCGTTCGTGCGGGTTGAGGGCATGAATCACCGACGCTCCACGGAGCATCCGCCGGTGGAACAGCGCCAGCGACACCTTCTTCTTTAGGGCTTTCTGCTTGAGCGACCAGAAATCGAGCATCCCCGCCGGACGAATCAGGTACGGGATTTTCCTCGCCCGACACCGCGCCGATACCCGCAGCAGCGGCGAGTCCCAGACGCCATGGAGATGCGCAATGTCGGGCTCGGGGACCGCATCAAACGCCGGACCGAAGTGACTCGCAAGCAACCGTCGCATGCGCGACGGCGGATCGGTCATCAAGTGCAGCGTCACACGCTCGATGCCCGGCACCTGCGCCAGCGCCTCACGCGACACCGCTTCCCGAGCCGCGGAACACGCCCCGAGCAGATGAACGTCGAGGCCGAGCCCGGCCTGCGCCGATGCGATCCGTCCGATGACCGTCGAGGGCCCGCCGTTGGCCGGATCAATCGACCCGATGACATGACAGATCCGCATCGACACAGATTACGCGGGGCTCTTCGCCCAGCTCATCAGCGCGTCCGCAACCTCGGGCCGCGAGAACTCCATCGGAGGACGCTGTCCCGCCGCGAGCATCTCACGCACCTTCGTGCCCGACAGGAAGATCTTGTGCTCACCGCCGTGCGGGCAGGTCTTCGACGAAGTCATGCCCTCGCACAACTTGCACCACGCCGCGTGCTCGAACTTGAGCGGCCTGATACCCAGGTTCTTCGCGTCGAGCCCGTCAAAGATGTTTTGGGCGTCGTACGTCCCGTAGTAGTTGCCCACGCCCGCGTGATCCCGACCCACGATGAAGTGCGTGCACCCGTAGTTCTTCCGCACCAGTGCGTGCAGGATCGCCTCGCGAGGACCGGCATACCGCATCGCCGCCGGCATCACCGACAGGTGCGTCCGATCCTTCACGAAGTACTTCTCGATCAGCACCTGGTAGCAGTCCATCCGCGTCGCCGCCGGGATATCACCCTTCTTCGTCTCGCCGACGAGCGGGTGAATCAGGAGCCCGTCGCAGATCTCCTGCGTGCACTTGCACAGATACTCGTGCGCCCGGTGAATCGGGTTCCGCGTCTGGAACGCGCCCACGGTCTTCCACCCGCGCTTCTCAAACTCCGCCCGCGTCTGCGCAGGCGTCTGGCGAAATTCCAGGAACGCCTCGGGCCCCTTCGGGTCCACACACACCGTCACCACATCCACCGGCCCCGCGATGCAGGTATCGCCCTCCGCCATCACCTGCGCCACGCCCGGGTGCGCCTCATCGCTCGTCGCAAACACATTGGGAATCTCGAGCTTCTTGTCGTGCGCGAAGGTTTCTTTCACCGTCATCACGCCCTGCAGCACCCCGTTCGGGGCATACAGCGCTACCCGCTCGCCCACCTTCGGGGCTTTCGAGGAGTCGACCGACAGCAGAATCGGGATCGGCCAGATGTCGCCCGACGCGAGCTTCATGCTCTTGCACACGCTCTCGAAGTCCGCCTTGCCCATGAACCCGGTCAGCGGGCTGAACGCGCCGATCCCGATCATCTCCAGATCGCACGACTGCTTCGCGCTCAGGTCGATCCGTTTGAGCGACGACGCCTCACCTTGGAGTTTCGTAGCAGTCGCATTGTCAACAACGCGATTCACAAGCGTGCCGCCGTGCGGCGAAATCAGGCCGGACATCGTTCTCTCCTCGGGTACCGGGTGTGTCGTTGCGGGTGATTGGGGCGGATAGTGTAGCGGCCCCAACCGCCCGGGTCCCCGTGCCGATCCCGCACCCCGCGCCCGATAAAACCGCGCCCTCACGATCCGGGGCGATCCCCGCTCATCACCATGCTCTTCCAGAGCAGCGGCAACCGACCGGCACCCTTCCAGCGGACATCCACGAACCCCGCCTCGCGCAGCAGCGTCCCGAGCGTCGACGGGCTCCAGAACTTGATGTGCCCCCCGTCCCACAACGGGTTCATGTGGTGATCAAACTTGTTCATCACCGCAACCGCCACGTTCTTCATCCACCCGTGATAAGGCGTTGTGCATACGAACCGCCCGCCCCCGCGCACCGCCGCCATGCAACCCCGCGCCCACGATCGCGGGTCGTACAGATGCTCCACAACCTCCGTCGATACCACGATGTCAAACGGCTCCTCACCCAGGTTCTCAAGCACGCGATCATCCGCCAACAGCCGCTCGAAGCGACCCTTCGGGAACGCCTTCCGCGCCTGCTCGATCCCCTGCTCCGATGCATCGATCCCCACACCGACAGCGCCGTGCCCGATGAACCAGTTGACGAGCCAACCGTTCCCGCACCCCACATCCAGCACACGCACGCCCTCCGCCAGGCGATCACCCAACAGCGCGCCGATCGCCGGCGTCAGATACGCCATCGTGTGCGCCGGGCCGCTGTGCTCGAATCCGTACTCCGGGATCTCGTTGAGTGCCATACGCCCTCGAATCCGTAGAAAGTCTCGTCCGCTTCACAATCTCGAACCATCCCGGCATCGCCCGACGCATCGCCCAGCGAACCGCCAATCCCCACGCCCGAACCGACCGCACATCCGTCGCCAACGATACCGCGCTGCGCAATCGCCCACGGCGCATCCGCTCAAGGGCCCGAATCCCGCGCAACATCGCCTGCGCCGTACTCACACTCGGCACGCCGGTCAGCCCGATGAGCCGCTCGTGCTGCAACTCACGAAGCAGCGCAAACTCAGCGTCCAGCGCATCATCGCTCATCCCGCTGGTCACGGTCGCGTGCCCGCCCTGGTGCTGATGCACCAAGGGCTCATTGAGCAACACGAGCAAACCGTGCTCGAGCAGCGAGAGCGTCCACGCGGAGTCAACACCCGAGACAAACCGACCGTCCGTCGCCATCACCGCACCCGCCTCCAGCGCGTGCCGCGACACCAGCAACTGCGTCGGGATACCCACATCCACATCCTGCAGATACATCGCCAGCACCGCATCCCCCGCCGACAACTGCTCCACGACCGCCCGACGCCCGCGCCGTTCTGTCCGGACCAATCGTCCATCCTCGAACCGCTTCGCCAGGCATCGCACCACCGAGACAGACCCACGCCCCATCACCGCCGCCGCGAGCATCCGCCCAAGGCACGACGGCTCCAACGCGTCATCATCGAACACCGGCTTGATCCATGCCCCCCGCGCCCGCGACATCGCAAAGTTCAGATTCCCCGCCTGCCCCCGCACGCCCTCGTTGGCCACGACCCGCACACGCGAGTCCCGTGCCGCGAGCCGCTCCGCGACGAGGCGCCCCTCGCCCGGCGGATCCTCATCGTCGCAGATGATGACCTCAATGTCCCTGAAGTCCTGCCCCAGTACCGAGACAACCGCGCGCTCCAACATCTCAGGCCGCCGGTACGTCGGCACAACCACAGAGACGATCGGTGCTCCATCCGAGCCCGCCATGCGCGCCGCATCCTCCTGTCAAGAAGGATCATCGGCAAATCGCGGCCTCGCACGGATCGCCTTCGCCGGGTTTCCCCCGTAAATCGTCCACGGCTCCAGATCCTTGAACGCCGCCCCGCGAGCCCCGAGCAGCGCCCCGCGGCCGACCCGCACATTCGGCCCCACAAACGCGTCCGCCGCAATCCACACATCGTCCTCAATCACGATCGGCGGGCGAAGCAGCGGCAACTTCGGCTGCGTGAAGTCGTGCGTCCCTGCGCACAGGTGCGCATGCTGCGAGATCGAGCAGTTCGAACCGATCGTGATCTTCCCGAGGCAGTAAATCACCGCCCGATCCCCAAGCGAACAGTTGTCCCCCAAAGTCAGGTTCCACGGCTGCTCCACGCGCACACTGGGCCGGATCCGAGAGTGCGCCCCGATCGTCGCCCCGAATCGCCGGAGCCACCACGCCCGCACACCGTACCAGTTATGAAATGTCATCCGCATCATCGGCTGGCCGAGATAGTTCCACAACAACCGCAGAATCTTCTCTTTGGTCGCATAAGGACTCTCCGCCCGAGACAACGCCTCGTCAGACGGAAAGCCCGGGCCATGGTCTTGTGCGCTCACTTCGACTCGCCCTTCCGCTTGAGCACCGACACCTTCACCGACATCATCCCCTCATAGATCGATCGCATCCGCGCGTAGTTCCATCCCGCCACACCATCAAGGAACCCGCGCCGAATCACGATCGTCCAGAAGAACACGATGAGCGACTTCGCGGGCAACCGATACGAGATCGCCTTGAGCGCCCGCCGGCGCGACACAGAGTTCCCCCGGAACATCGTCGCGATCGCCCGGCCCGTCCGCATCGGCGGCTCGGCCAGCGCCTGGCTCGCCTCCAGCGACGAATACCGGTTGTGCTTGTCGAACCACTCCTCCAGGCCCTTCGAGAAGTTGTAGTGCATGTACGGCATCCTCAGAACGCCCGTCTTGCCGCGATTCACCTCCCGCTGACCATGCCCATAATCCTCAAAGCGGCACGAGTCCGGATTCAACAACCGGCACTGGTACACCGGGAACTCCGCCGCATGACGCAGCCACCGCCCCATGAACATCATCATCGACGGGCACTGGTACGCGCTCGCACCGTCCACGCTCGATCCGTCCTCCCGCAACAGCGCCCCCATCTCCCGAACCAGCGCGGGCGTGAACCGCTCGTCCGCGTCCACCTGGAACTGCCACTTGTACTTGACGGGAATGTTGTCGATCGCCCAGTTCCGCTGCTGACCGAAACTCCTGAACACGTTCACATGCACCGTCGCGCCCATCTCCTCGGCAATCTCACGCGTGCGATCCTTCGAGCCCGAGTCGAGAACATGCACATCGTCGCACCACGCGCACGACTCCAGGCACGCCCGGATGTTCCCCTCCTCGTTGTATGTGAGCACGATCACCGACACCGGTGCCGTCTCGCGGGCCGCCAGATCCTCGAGCGAGAACTCGCGCCGATCGTCGCGCCGGCCGTTCGCGTCCCGCCTGACCTCAACCTTGGCCGCAGCCGCACCGACCGATGCTTCCGGACGCCCGCCCGTCGCAGCGCCGACCGGAGCGTCGGCTCCAGTGTCGGATGCCGCGGGGGGTGCCAGCGAAGTCGCGGTCGCAGCGGCGGAGTCGGGGGAAGCGGTTGGGGAAGCGGTTGGGGAAGCGGTTGGGGAAGCGGGGGGGGCCAGAGAACCTTCTTCTTGCGCCAGCCCCGCCGTCCGCGACGGCTTTGTCTCCGCCATCGTTGTGGCGCCACGCTCATCGATGAGCGACTTCAACTCCGCGAGTTTCAGCGCGATGAAAAAGTCGTACATGCTCAGCATAAGCGCGAACCGGAACCCCGTCGCGCCGTCGAGAAACCCCAACTTAAAGATGTACATGTACAGGAATCGCCACAGCCCCGGCAGCGGCAATCTCGGCTGCACGTTGTATTTGAGCCACCTGCGAATCGCGACGCCCCGCTCCAGCTCCGTCGCACGCTTCCCGTCACGCTCCTTCTTGTGCAGGAGCAACTCGCGCGCCTCGAGCGTCGAATACCGGTTGTGCTTGGCGATGAAGTGCTCGAGCCCGCGCCGGTCCTCGTGCAGCATCAGGTGCCTGAGCCGCCCCGTCTCCCCCTCGACCACCATGTGCTCATGGACCTCGCGGTCCTCGTACGACGCCCGCCCCTTCTTGAAGAACCGCAGGTTGTACGACGGGAAATACCCGCAATGACGAATCGGCTTGCCGAGGAACTTCGTCAACCGGTTGATGTAGTACCCCGTCTCCGCAATCTCATCCACAGGCCGCCGCGCGATCGCCAGCAGCTCATCGCGCAACTCGGGCGTGATCACCTCGTCCGCGTCGAGGATGAACACCCAGTCGCTCTTCCATGGCAGCGTCTCAAGCGCCCAGTTCTTCTGCCGCGCGTAACCCAGCCACTTCTGCACCACGACCGTAGCGCCCATCTCCTCAGCAATCTGGCGCGTCCGGTCTGTCGACTCCGAGTCCACCACATACACCGTGTCCGCCCACTCGACGATCGACCGCAGCGCATGCGGCAGATTGATCTCCTCATTAAAGGTCGGGATCAGAATCTCGATATTTGAGCGCTCGGTCGTCATCCCTTGGCATGCTCCGCGTGCGCCCCCGCGTTCTGGTTCGTCCCGGCAACAACCGACTCAAGCAACTCCCGCCACTGCTCGCACGCCTTCTCGCGATCGAACACATCGCCCAGCGCCCGCCGCGCATGCTCCCCCATCCGCGCCGTCTGCCCCCCATCCTCCGACATACCGCGAATTGCGTTCACCAACCCCTCCGCATCTCCCTGCTTGATCAGCACGCCGCATTCGTGCTCCTCCACCACCCGCGCGATCTCCGACGACGCATCGCCGATGTAAATCGTGGGCCGGCCCGCGGCCATAATCCCGAACAGCTTGCACGGCACGATCATCCCCTCAAGCCCCTCCAGCACCGAAACCAGGTGCGCATCCGCGCACGAGAGCGAGGCATCCAGCTTCTCCCTCGGCTGATACGGCGCGCACACCGCGTTCGTCAGACCCTTGTCCTTGACGAACTCTTCGACAACCTTTTTCTTCTTCCCGCCGCCGACAAACACGAACCGGAACCGATCGTCATCCTTCAGCATCTCGCACGCGCGGCACATCGTGTCCACATCATGCGCCAAGCCGAAGTTCCCCGAATACATCACCACGAACCGGTCGCCCAATCCCCATTCTTTCCGGTACGGGTTCTCCTCCCGCGCGATCGGCTTCACCTCCCCCTGATCCGACCACACCCCGATCTTCACAACATGATCCGAGCGCTTCCCCGCGCCGATCTTCGCCCGCACCCGCTCCATCATGCACCGACCCAGCACCACCGTCCGGTCCGCGCTCCGCAGCATCCACCGATCAATCCCATCGAAGAACCGCGTCGCGAGCGAGCCCTTCTTCATCACGCCCAGCGCCACGGGCACGTCCGGGTACATGTCCATCACCCAGAACACCAACCTCGACCGCTTGAGCAATCGCAGCGCCCACCCGACCAGCACAATGAACGGAGGCGTCGTCAGGCACACCACCACATCGAACCGACGCATGAACAGCGCCTTCAACCCCGCAGCCATGTAGAACAGCCCGAAGTCGATCGTCCGCCCCAAAATCCCCGCCTTGCCGAACAAAGCCCGCGCCACACGGTGGATGTGAATCCCGTCCACCGTCTCGCGCTTGGGCAGCGCAGCGCCCTTCGTGCCGTAGATGGCCCGCGACGCGATCACATGCACCTCGTGACCGTGCTTCACCAGGTGCCGCGCCAGGTCGTGCGCGTGCTGCGCCGTGGCGGCGACATCCGGATAAAACACCTGATTAATCAGCAGCACCCGCATCGCGCCCCGCATTCACCGTGCGCGCGGTACCAATCGATCGTCCGACGCAAACCGTCCTCGAAGCCCACCCGCGCCTTCCACCCGAGCCGCTTCTCAGCGAGCGAAGTGTCCAGACAACGCCTCGGCTGACCGTCCGGCTTCGTCGAGTCCCACTCGATCCGCCCCGCAAACCCCGTCAACTTCACGATCAACTCCACAAGGTCCTTGATCGTGATCTCGAACCCGGCGCCGAGATTGATCGGCTCCGGGTCGTCCTTCACCTCCGCCGCACGCAGAATACCTTCCGCGGCGTCGTCCACATACAAAAACTCCCGGCTCGCCGAACCCGTCCCCCAGCAAACGATCTTCTCATCGCCCCGCGCCTGCGCCTCCACACACTTGCGGATCAGCGCCGGAATCACATGCGAAGTCTCAAGATCAAAGTTGTCGCCCGGCCCGTACAGATTCACCGGCAGCACATACGCGCTCCGCATCCCGTACTGGTTGCGGTACGCGTCGAGCATCTGCCACGCCGCCTTTTTGGCAACCCCGTACGGCGCGTTCGTCTCCTCCGGGTACCCATTCCACAGGTTCTCTTCCTTGAACGGCACCGGCGTGAACTTCGGGTACGCGCAGATCGTCCCCACCTGCACGAACTTCCCCTGCCTCCCGGCGAAGCCCATCGAGCGGAACAGCTCGATCAGGTGCAGCGCCATGGCCATGTTCGCGAAGAAGTACCGCCCCGGATTGGCGCGGTTCGCGCCGATCCCGCCCACCTCCGCCGCCAGATGAATCACCATGTCGATCGGCTCGCCGCCGAACGCCGTCCTGTAGAGCCGCTCGCAGTCACGCTCCCGCGTCAGGTCGAAGTCTCTGCGCCGCGGCACAAACACGCGCTTCCCGTCCACCCCACGCTCGCGCAGCTTGGCACAGACGACCGACCCGAGGAACCCGGCGCCCCCCGTCACGATGATGTTCTTGTTAGGCCAGTCAAACATGGTTCGGCTATCGCAACTCTCTCCCGCGGGAGTGGGGAAATGGGAGGGGGAGGGGGAGGGGGGGGGTGGGGGGTTACTGATCGTGTCCCGCAAAGTCCGGCACCGAATGTCCCGCATCGCGGAGCGTCTTCTCGCGCGACGCCAGTTCCAGATCGTGCTCCACCATCATCGTCACCAGTTCATCGAACGAGGTCCTGGGAACCCACCCCAGCTGCCGCTTCGCCTTGCTCGGATCACCGAGCAGGAGATCGACCTCCGAAGGCCGCAGATACCGCGGGTCAAACTCCACATAGTCCTCAAAGTTCAGTCCCACCTTCGAGAACGCCTTCTCCGCGAACTCGCGGACCGAATACGTTTCGCCCGTCGCCACGACATAATCGTCCGCCGTGTCCTGCTGCAGCATCCGCCACATCATCTCCACATAATCACCCGCGAAGCCCCAGTCGCGCTTCGAGTCGAGATTGCCGAGATACAGCTTGTCCTGCAGCCCCAGCTTGATCCGGCCAACCGCCCTCGTGATCTTCCGCGTCACAAAGGTCTCGCCACGACGCGGCGACTCGTGGTTGAACAAAATCCCGCACGAGGCGTGCATCCCGTACGCCTCGCGGTAGTTCACCGTCGCGTAATGGCCCATCACCTTCGCGCACGCATAAGGCGAACGCGGGTGGAAGGGCGTCGTCTCGCTCTGGGGAGTCTCCACGACCTTCCCATACATCTCTGAAGATGACGCCTGGTAGAACCTCGGGTCGATCCCCGAGTCCTCGCGGAACCGCCGGATGCACTCCAGCAGATTCAGCGTGCCCATCCCCACCGAGTCCGCCGTGTAGATCGGCATGTCGAACGACACCCGCACATGGCTCTGCGCGCCCAGGTTGTACACCTCGTTCGGCTTGGCGATCCCCAGCACCCGGTTGAGCGAGTCCGCATCGCACAGGTCGCCGTAGTGCAGCTTCAATCGCACGCCCTTCTGGTGCGGGTCGCGATAGATATGATCGATCCGCTCCGTCGAGAAACTCGACGACCGCCGGATCAACCCATGCACCTCGTACCCCTTGTCGAGCAACAGTTCCGCGAGGTACGAACCGTCCTGCCCGGTGATGCCGGTGATGAGGGCGCGTTTCAGGTCAGCCATGGGGCTCTCTCCATTCAGTTCAAGTCCGGGAGGGAAAGGGTATCGCGGAAGGAACTCTCAGTACGAGCCCCGCAGTTCGGGGTTCGTCAAGGATCGATGACGCCTCGCTACGCCCCCCTCGCCCCCACCAGACGCGGCTCAAACCGAGGGCTCCCCTCCAGATCGCTCGCCATCGCCACCATCTCGTCAACAATCGCCCCGAGCGAGTAGGTCACCCGCCAATCCGGGTAATGGCTCTGGAACTTCCGCAGATCGGAGTAGTAGCAGATGTGGTCCCCGATCCGGTTCTTCTCCGAATAGGTCAGCACCGGCCTCTTACCCGTCTTCTGCGCGATCAACTCGACGCACTCGATCAGGCTCGCAGCGTTCGGCTTCCCGCCGCCCAGGTTGTACACCTCGCCCGCGCGGGGATGCTGCGCAAAGTGCCAGAACGCGTTGATCACATCGAACGAGTGAATCTGGTCCCGCACCTGCTTGCCCTTGTACCCGAATACCGTGTACTCGCCCTCGCGCAGCGCCGTCATCACGAGATAGTTCAAGAACCCGTGCAGCTCCACGCCGCTATGCGTCGGCCCCGTCAGGCACCCGCCCCGGAACACGCCCGTCTTGAGACCGAAGTACCGCCCATACTCCTGAGCCAGCACATCCCCCGCCGTCTTGGAAGCACCAAACAACGAATGCAGGCACTGATCGATCGAGAAGGTCTCCGCGATCCCGTGCGCAAACGCCGGGTCGGCGTAGTCGTACCGCGTCGCGTGCTCGCGCATCGCGATACGGTTCGGCCCGTCGCCGTACACCTTGTTCGTCGACACATGAATGAACACCGCCTCGGGCGTGTGCCGTCGGCACGCCTCAAGCAGATTGAGCGTCCCCACCGCGTTCACATCGAAGTCATCAAACGGCCTCGACGCCGCCAAGTCATGGCTCGGCTGCGCCGCAGCGTGGATCACCAGATCAAACCGCTCATCCCGGAACAGGCGGTCCACACCCTCCCGGTCCCGGATGTCCAGATCCCGGTGCCGGAAGTTGGAGCAACTCGCCTCGAGCCGCTCTCGGTTCCACGAGGTGTCCCCCCTGGGCCCGAAAAAGTCCCGGCGCATGTTGTTGTCGATCCCGGTCACCCGGAACCCCATGCCGTCGAAGAAAGCGACCGCCTCGCCGCCGATCAATCCGCTCGATCCCGTCACCAGAACATGCATGAGCCGCGTCCCTTTCCGATCTTAGTCCGATAACAAGCCCATCAGGGGCGTGCCAATAGACCTAGATCGGCCCGATCGCCCCCCGCCTTCAAGCACGAGGGACCGATTGCCCCCGGGAGCGCAAAACCCAAGCACCATGCCGGGAGGGTGTATCGGGAGGAAACGAGAGATGTAGGGCGGAGGGGGGCTAAATGGGGGTGGGGGGCGGGTGGGGGGCGGGTCAGAACTGGAAGTAGATGAACGCCTGATTCGCAGCCGGCCACCCGAAGAAGAACACCATCCCGATCACGAAGTACACCGCCGCCAGCGCCCACATCGGCAACGCATCGAGCCGCTCCGACCAGCGCTTCCCGAAGAAGCCCACGGCGTGCAGCACCGCGAACACGCCCGCCGCCAGCAACGCCACAAACGGATCACCCCGCCCGAGCCCCAGCGCCGAGAGCGAGAAGTTCGCGTCAAAGAGCACAAACTTCTTCATGCAATACACGAGGTGCTCGAAGTTGGTCACCCGGAAGATCAACCACCCCAGCATCCAGAAATACGCCGTCACCGCCCAACGGAAAACCGTGCCCGGCTTGCTCGTCAGCGCCGCATCGACCGTCGGCAACTTCTGTATCCCCGCCCGCAGCACACGGTTGATGCACAACAGCCCGCCCTGGTACGCGCCCCAGATCACAAAGTTCCACGCCGCCCCGTGCCACAACCCGCCCAGCACCATCGTTGTCATCAGATTGAAGTACATCCGACCCGTCGAGCACTTGCTCCCGCCCAGAGGGATGTACAGGTAATCCCGCAGCCACGAACTTAAAGAAATGTGCCACCGCCGCCAGAAATCAATAATCGAGGTCGAGAAGTACGGGAAGTTGAAGTTCAGCGGAATCTCAACCCCGAACATCCGCGACACCCCCCGCGCGATGTCCGTGTACCCCGAGAAGTCGCAGTAGATCTGCACCGCAAAGAGCGCCGTGCCCAGCCAGATCACCAGCGTCGGCTGATCCATCGGGTCCGCGAAAATCTGGTTCACCATCGGCGCGCACCAGTCCGCGATCAGAACTTTCTTGAACATCCCCACCATCGCCAGGTGGAACCCGCTCTGCACATTCACCGCGTTCAGCCGCCACGGCTGCTTCAGCGCCGGCAACAACTCCTGAGGCCGCAGAATCGGACCCGCCACCAACTGCGGGAAGTACGACACATACAGCGCCATCCGCACGAGCGACGGCTCGGCATCGATGCTCCCGCGGTACGCGTCGATCGTGTACGACATCGTCTGGAAGGTGTAGAACGAAATCCCCACCGGCAGCGCCACGGCAAGGACGGGCAGCGTCAGGTCCGCGCCCATCCAGCCGCCGATCCCCTGCAGGTTCGCCGCGAAGAAGTTGTAGTACTTGAAGAACCCCAGCATCCCCAGATTCGACACCACGCTCGTAATCAAGAAGGCCCGCCGCCGACCTTTCTCGCTCAGCCGGAAGTAGAACCCGTACAGCCCCGGCCCCACCACCGCGAACGCCACGCACGCGATCAGCGCCGCCCGTGCGCCCGGCCACTCAGGAAAGAACATGTCATCAAACGCTGGCACCACATGCTGCTTCTGCATCGCGGGCCAGTTCACGCCCAGAAACAGGAACGAAGCCCCGATCAACATCCCCGACAACCGCGCCCGCGCCCCCACGCTCAGCCGAACCCCCTGCATCCCCAGCGCCGCCGCGTAGTCGATCACCGTCGAGAGCAGAATCAGCGTCAGGAACCGGACATCCCACCACCCGTAAAACACATAACTCGCGATCAGCAGCATCCAGTGCTGGGGCCGCGCCCGGCGCAGCACCACGATCCCCGCCATCGAGACGAGCAACAGAATCAGAAACTCGGTCGTCTGAAACAGCATCGCTAAAGCCCGCCCGCCCCTTCATCCGGCCGTGAAGCGGCCGCCCGTGGAAGTCGCGATCCGATCAACGCGCTCAACTTCTCCCGCCCCGCGCCATTCGGATGAATCGCGTCCGCGAAGCCGTCCTCCTCAAGCAACATCGAAGCATCCACGAACACACCGCCGTTCGCCGCCGCGATCGCCGCAAGCCGCTCACGCAAGACCGGCCCGAGCATCTCGTACCGCTCCCGCAGCCGCGGATGCTGCGGCGCCATCACCAGCACCGGAGCCCCCCCGCGCCCCGCACCATCGCAGCCAGCGCCGCGATCCGCTCCGCGCCGACGCTTGTGTTCTCGTTCTCCGCCCCCGCACGCTTGTCGATACTCGCAACCGTGTTCGCGACATGCGTCGCCAGCTTCTGATCGCCGATGCTCGCCATATTCATGTTGTGCGGCGAGCGCCAATCGTCATCCGCAGCCGCACGCATCCCCGACCGCAGCGCCCGCCTCGCGATCGTATTGATCGAACGCAACGGCACCGACCGGAAGTGCACCACCTGCGCGGACCGCCCCGATCGCAGCGCCTCGGCGCTCTTCTTGCCTAGACTCGTCAACTTCTGAGAGATCATCCCCCGCGTCCAGATGCCCCGTGATTCCCGAATACGCGTACGCGTACGCCCGGTCCACCGGGATATCCCCCGGATCGCCGAGGTCCTCCGGGCGGAACATGAACACCACCGCGTCCGGCTTCGCGTCCAGGATCGCCGGCAGCAGCACGCTCAGCCCCGTCGGGTTGATCCCGTTGAGCCCGATGTTCTGCGCATGCCAGCCCGTCGATGCGCCCTCAACCACCCCCGCGTCGATCCCCTCAATCGTGAGCGAGTCCCCCAGGAACACCGCCACGGGCCGCTCGCCCAGTCCCTCGCTCGCGTGGTCCGCGATCGCCACCACCCGCTGAAGATCAGGCCCCAGACCCATCCGCGGCAGCACAACCCTGTCCGTAATCAGATACGCCGCCAACGCCCCCAGCGCCGGGAACACCAGCGCCCACGCGACAACCATCGCCGCCGACCCGGGCCCGCGATGCGCGCTACCGCCCCCGTTCTCTGTTGTGCCGTCAGTCTGGCCCATGGGCTGCGTAGCGTATCGGCTCAATCACCCCGCCGAGTTTCGCGGCACTTCCGTTCGTATTCGGTTCAGCACCGCCCGAATCTCGCCGAATCTGACCCGATCTTGACGCGCCCGCACGCGTCCTCGCGGGCCGCCCTGCTAGCATGGTCCCCCCGTCTGAGCCGTCCATCCCGACATCAACCGCCGGATCACCCCCGGCGCAGAACCACCGGAACACCGACTCACCGCGGGCGTACCAATCTCGGAAGGACCGACTCCTTGGGAACCATCAAACGCATCCTCGTCACCGGCGGCGCCGGGTTCCTCGGCTCGCACCTCTGCGAACGCCTCGTCGAGCAGGGGCACGATGTCATCTGCCTCGACAACTTCTTCACCTCCCAGAAGTCCAACGTCGCCCACCTCCTCGAGAAGCCCAACTTCGAACTCATCCGCCACGATGTCACGCACCCCGTCTGGCTCGAAGTCGATGAGGTCTACAACATGGCCTGCCCCGCCGCGCCGGGCCATTACCAGTACAACCCCATCAAAACCATGAAGACCTCCGTCCTCGGCGCGATCAATGTGCTGGGCATGGCCAAACGCTGCAACGCCAAGGTCCTCCAGGCATCGACCTCCGAGATCTACGGCGATCCCGAGGTCCACCCCCAGCCCGAGTCCTACCGCGGCTCCGTCAACACCCTCGGCCCCCGCGCCTGCTACGACGAAGGCAAGCGCGCCGCCGAAACGCTCTTCATGGATTACCACCGCCAGAACCGTGTCAACATCCGGATCGTCCGAATCTTCAATACGTTCGGCCCCCGCATGCACCCCTACGACGGGCGCGTCGTCTCAAACTTCATCCGCCAGGCGCTCAAAGGCGAGGACATCACGCTCTACGGCGACGGCTCCCAGACCCGCTCCTTCTGCTACCGCGACGACCTCGTCGAGGGCATCATCCGGCTCATGAACGCCCCCGATGATGTGATCGGACCCATCAACATCGGGAGCCCCGGCGAAACCACCGTCAAGCAACTCGCCGAACTCATCATCGAACTCACCGGCTCGAAGTCCAGAACCCGGAACCTGCCGCTCCCCGCCGACGACCCCAAACGCCGCGAGCCCGATATCACGCTCGCCAAAAAGCACCTCAACTGGCAGCCGACAACCCCCGTCCGCGAGGGCTTACGCAAAACCGTCGAGTGGTTCCGGTCGATCGATATGGAGTCGTACCGGGCACCCACGCCCAACTATTAACAAGTCACCCCGCGCCCCCTCCGGGCGAAATCCCCCGAGCGGGCCTTATCGAAGGAGAGATCAACAATGCGACTGACCATGGTGGGCACCGGATATGTAGGCCTCGTCACAGGCGTCTGCTTCTCCAACACAGGCAACGACGTCATCTGCGCCGACATCGACAAGCGCAAGATCGATGTCCTCAACAAAGGCGGATGCCCCATCTACGAGCCGGGGCTGACCGAACTCATGGAGAAGAATGTCAAGGCCGGCCGCCTCGAGTTCACCACCGATTGCGAGAACGCCTACCGCGATGCGCAGATGATCTTCATCTGCGTCGGCACACCCACCGGCAAGGACGGCAACCCCAACCTCCAGTATGTCTGGGACGCCGCCGACGCCATCGGGCGCGTCATCAAAGACCTCGGCCCCAACCAGGAGCCCAAGGTCATCGTCATGAAATCCACCGTGCCCGTCGGCACCACGCTCAAGGTCAAGGAACGCATCAAGAAGATCGTCGGCAACCTCCCCTTCTCCGTCGCCGACAACCCCGAGTTCCTCAAAGAAGGCGCCGCCATCAACGACTTCAACTACCCCGACCGCGTGGTCTGCGGCGTTGAAGACGAGCGCACCGGCGACATGATGCGCGAGCTCTACGAGCCATTCGTCCGCCAGGGCAACCCCATCTACATCATGGATGTCCTCTCCGCCGAAATGGTCAAGTACTGCGCCAACAACTTCCTCGCCACCAAGATCTCCTTCATCAACGAGATGGCCGCGCTCTGCGAGCACTTCGGCGCCAACATCAACCAGGTCCGCGAGGGCATGTGCTCCGACTCACGCATCGGCAAGCACTTCCTCTACCCAGGGCTCGGCTACGGCGGCTCTTGCTTCCCCAAGGACACCCTCGCCTGCATGAGCATGGGCGAAGAGGCCGGCATGGAGATGCAGCTCTCCACCGCCGTCCACGAAGTCAACCAGCGCCAGCGCACGCGCTTCTTCAAGAAAATCCAGGATCACTTCGCGTCCGAAGGCGGATTGAAGGGCAAGACCATCGCCTTCTGGGGCATGGCCTTCAAGCCCCGCACCGATGACATCCGCGAAGCGCCCGCCATCACGCTCATGGAGATGGTCAACGCTCAGGGCGGCAAGTGCCGCGGCTTCGACCCCGTCGCAGCTAACAACATCCGCCACGACCATCCCAAGCTCGTCGAGGTCGTCGACAACATGTACGAAACCATCCGCGGCGCCGACGCCGTCGTCATCTGCACCGACTGGGATGAGTTCAAGCAGCCCGACTTCGACCGCATGAAGGCCCTGCTCAACGCCCCCGTCGTCTTCGACGGCCGCAACCTTTACAAGCGCGACATGATGGCCAAGCACGGTTTCGTCTACCACTCCGTCGGCCGCGCGCCCGTCCTTCAGGCGCAGGTCTCGCACTAAGACGGATACGCAATCCGATCGCCACGAGCCCCCGGCGCAAGCCGGGGGTTTTTCACAGGCGAGGGCGCCATGGTTCGCCCCGACAAAGTCGGGCGAGCCATGTCACAGTTCGGTGATCACCGAAGCGACACCACCGTCACTCCCAACTGCAGCACCGCAAGCACAACAACCAGCGGCGTCCGAACCGCGTGCGCCCACCGCACCGGCGCGAACTCATTCCTATCGGGCACAAGCGACTCAATCCGCGCGCACGCCAACGCCACCCAAACGAGCACCAGCGGCTCGTAATACCGAGGCCACGCCAGCGCCCCGGAAGTCTGCGACGCGACAAACGCGCCCAGCACGCTCAGCATCACCCACCGATCCCGCCGCCCCAGCGCGTTGAAAATCATCCCCGCCATCACCGCACCCGCGATCGACCCCAGCACAATCACCGGCGACCGCTCCCCAACCGTCGGCAACCGCTTCACGACAATCCAGATGTGCGAGATCCGATCCTCGAAGCGGTACGAACTCTCCGGCACAACACCCACAACCAGACCGATCACCGCCGACACCATCAACGCTACGCGCGCACCCGTCCGCTCCCGCAGCGCCGCCCACGCCGCGGGCAACCAGTCACCCACGAAGAACGCACCAAAGATCGCCAGCACACTCAGCACCGTCGCCGGCACCACGAAGTTCGGCCCGCTCAACCGAGTCGAAAAACTCGGAGGCGTCATCCCGTCCCACACCATCACAAACCAGGCGATCAGCCCGATCGCCGGCAGCGTCGCAAGCACCGCGACCCCCGTGCGCATCGCCTTCCGCGAGAGCGGGTCCTCGCGCGACGGTATCCACGCCGCCCGCGCCGCATCGCTTACGTCCCGCTCCCCGAGCCACCACGCGAACCAGATCGGCGCCGCAGCCCAGATGTGCACCTGGCGCACCAGCACCAATCCCACCAGCGCTGCCCCCGCCCCAACCAGCGCACAAATCCGCAACCGCGCCATCAGCGCGATCATCATGATCACCAGCACCAAGAGCCACGCCGCATTGTCCGGCAACAACCACCCCGCGCTCGACACTACGTACACCGAAAACGCCAGCGGCATCGCGCGCGTGACTCCATACCGCGCACCACGCATCACCCCGCCCACCGCCAGCGCATACACCATCACCCCCACGAACACCGCGCCGATCAACGCCGACATCCCACGCAGCACCCGCGCATCATCCGATACCACCCGCGCCACCACCGCCATCATCAGGTGATAACCCGGCGTCGTCGCCGACGCGTAATCCGACAGATCCGGCGTCGGCAGCTGCGCTTCGAACGCGCGAATCACCGGCAGGTGATACCCGCCATGGTCAAACCCGGCGCGCGTCTTGTACTCGCTCGCCGTCGGCGCGCTCCCGTCATAGTCCGTCACCACAATCGGCATCAGCGCCAGAAAGAACACCACACCAGCGAACACCGCCGCGATCATGCTCTGGCGGCGGTGCCCCTCGGGCGAGTACACGGCATGTCGGAGCGGAATATTCACGGGCGTCGAAACACTCTCAGATCGTGTCCGTACCACCATCGGTTGATCCGCTCGCTCCGCACAAGTTCCATCCCCTCCGCCCGCGCCCACGCCTCGATGTTCCCGATCGGCTCCTCGTCGATCCATTGCCGCGCCATCACCAGGTCGTGCATCCGGTTCATCCCCCGCCGCCACAGCGGCCGCCGGCACATGTCCTTGTACAGAAACACCCCGCCCGCCCGCACCCGCCCGCACGCACGTTTCACCACATCGCGGCGAATCCCCTTGGGCAAATGGTGCATCACATCCACGATCGAAACCACATCAAATCCCCCCGTTCCGTCCTCCCCGCCCGGCCACGCATCCCCCGCGTCCACCACACAGAACGAAAGCGCCGCCGCCCCCTCGGGCAACCTCCCCTTCATCGCGTCCGCAGCCGCGATCGCACCTCTCGAAGTATCAAACCCCACCACCTCCCGCGCCCGCCCGCTCGCCGCCAGCAGCGCCGCGAACAACCCCGACCCGCACCCCACATCCAGGACCCTCGACCCCATCGGGACAGCACGCACCAACACCTCAAAGGGGCAGATGTAAGGCCGCCACGCCGCGAGCGTTCTCGCAATAAACGACGCATCCCCGTACAGCCCCCGCGCGATCCGCGAGAGGTCCCGCGCCGTATGCTCGCTTGGAGACTCGTCCACCCGGTTGTCAGGATGCCCGTCGCTCATCACGCTCACGAGCGTACCGCCCCCATAGTTCAATCGCCCATTTCACGCCCGATCGCACGCTTCCATTGCACTCCGCACCGCAAAGGGGTCGATTCAAGTCCGATGCCCGACGCCACCGCAACACACCCCGAAGCGATCCCGAGCCGCGGGCTGGCGCGCAGCCTCGTCCGCCTCGCCCGGCCCCGCCAATGGGTTAAGAGCGGGTTCGTCCTCGTCGGCCCCTTCTACGGTCTGCCCGATCTCCTGCACGAGCCCCGAAACCTCGCCTTCTGGTGGGTCATGGGGGTCGCCGCGATGGCCGCCGCCGCCTTCGCCCTCGCCTCATCCGGGTGCTATGTCTTCAACGATCTTGCCGACCGGGAAGCCGACAAGCTGCACCCCCGCAAGTGCCGACGCCCCATCGCCGCCGGTCACGTATCCCCCGGACAGGCACGGTTATTCGGACTCTTCCTGTACGCCGCCGCCGCCGCGATCTCACTGGCGATCCCGATCGAGTTCAACCAAAGACTGATCGTTCTGGCCATCCTCGTGATCTACGTGCTTAAGGAGGTCGCCTATTCCAACTATTTCAAGCACAAGGTCGTGGCGGATGTCATGAGTCTCTCCCTGGGATTCGTCCTCCGCGTCGGCGCGGGCTGCGCCGCCGTCATGGTCGTCCCCTCCGACTGGCTCCTCACCGTCACATTCTTCCTCTCCATGTACCTCGCCTTCGGCAAGCGCCTCGGCGAACGCCGAACCCTCGCCGCCACAGGGGACGGCGCCGCAGCCGCCCATCGCAAAGTCCAGGAGCGCTATTCCGACACGTCCCTCGAGATGTTCGTCGCCGTCACCGCCGTCGTCACACTCGTGATCTATACCCTTTATGTGCAAGAAGTTAGCGAGTTCTACACCCACGGCTTCAACCTGCTCTGGATCACGGTCATCCCCACCACCTACGGTCTGCTCCGGTCCTTCGTCCTCCTCGATAAAGGCGTCTATGACGACCCCACCGAACTCGCCCTCAGAGATCGCGGATGCCGCGCCGCCGGCGCAGCATTCGTCGTCCTCACCATCGCACTGATGGCCGCCCGCACCTCCGGAAAGTGGCCGTGGTGATCGCCATTTCCGAGAATCAGGACCGATCAGCGAAAATTGGTCCCATCTTCAATACTGGTGGATGACACCCCGGCCGCACCGAGGTGTATACAGATGATGTACCCCACGCCCCCGTGGGTCGGTGTAGTTGTCGGGTCGTGCCCCGATACACGGTCGACCATCAGACCGTGCGTCGCGGCGTGACCCAGTTCGTGTCACCCGGCAAGGAGTAATCAATGGCAGCATCCAGAAAACGACTCGCACTCTCAGCCGTCGTCATCGCAGCGTTCGCGGGGCTCGCGACCCCCGCATCCGCCGCCGACGACTTCCCCGAGTTCTCCAAGGTCTCCGAAGACTTCACCAAAGTCGTCTCCACCACCGAAGACCGCTCGATGTGGACGCTCTGGACCCGCAACAAAGACGGCCAGATGCTCGCCGAACTCCCGCGCAATTTCGAGAACCAGAACTACTTCTTCGCCATGACCGTCGCGTCGGGCGACCGCTGGGCCGGGCTCCAGGGTGCCGACATGTATGTCAAGTGGAAGCGCTACGACAAGCGCCTCGCGCTCATCCAGCCCAACTATGAGATCCGCACTTCCGGTGACGCTTCCTCCAAGGACTCCGTCAACCGCACCTTCACCGACCGCGTCATCCTCGACATCCCCATCCTCACCATGGGCCCCGGCGGCGGACCCGTCATCGATCTCGATGCGCTGCTCCTCAATGAAGGCAGCAACTTCTTCGGCGGCACCGCCGCCGGCCTCCAGACCCGACTCACCAACATCAAGAAGGCCAAGGCCTTCCCGGAGAATGTCGAGATCTCCTTCGAACTCCCCGGGCGCGACGGCAGCCTCCGCACCCTTTCCTACTCCATCCGCACCATCCCCGAAAACACCGGCTACAAGCCCCGCGAGGCCGACAACCGCGTCGGGTTCTTCACCACCAACTACACCGATCTCGGCGCCTACAACACCGACAACAAGTACAAGCGCTACATCAACCGCTGGCAGCTCGAGAAGGCCGACCCCTCGCTCAAACTCTCACCCCCCAAAGAGCCCATCATCTTCTACGTCGAGCACACCGTCCCCGTGCGCTACCGCCGCTGGATCAAAGAAGGCACTCTGATGTGGAACAAAGCCTTCGAGAACGTCGGCATCCAGGACGCCGTCCAGGTCTTCTTCCAGGACAAGGCCACCGGCGCCCATATGGATAAGGACCCAGAGGACGCCCGCTACAACTTCATCCTCTGGCTCTCCAACGACATCTCCACCGCCATCGGCCCGAGCCGCGTCCACCCGCTCACCGGCCAGATCCTCGACGCCGACATCGTCCTCACCGACGGCTGGCTCCGCGTCTTCAAGGGTCAGTGGGACGACATCATGTCCGAGGTCGTCATGGAGGGCATGGCCCCCGAGACGCTCGCATGGCTCAACGACAAGCCCCAATGGGACCCCCGCGTCCGCTTCGCGCCGCCCGAGCAGCGCCCCTACATCATCGCGCAGCGCCGCGCCATGGGCGTGCTGCCCATGGGCGGAGCGCCCATCGCCAACTCCGATCCCACCACCTTCGGTGACGAGGAGTACGACGGCCTCGTCGGCCGCCTCTCGCAGATGAACGGTTTCTGCAACGCCGCCTCCGGCAAGGCCTACGACATGGCCATGGTCCGCGCCATGGGCGAAATGGTCGGCTTCATTGAAATGGCCCGCGGCGCCGACGCCCAGGCCGCCGAGGGCGACATCCTCGACGGCGTCCCCGAGTCCTTCGTCGGTCCGCTCCTCGCCGACCTCGTCGCGCACGAAGTCGGGCACACCCTGGGCCTCCGTCACAACTTCAAGGCCTCTTCCGTCTACGACCTCGAAGAGATCAACTCCGACAAGCTCAAGGGCAAGACCACATGGACCGGCTCCGTGATGGACTATCACCCCCTCAACATCAACCTCGATGAGAATCTCATCCAGGGCGACTACGCGCCGATCGACATCGGCCCCTATGACATGTGGGCCATCGAGTACGGCTACACCAACGGCGACCTCAAGGAAGTCCTCAAGCGCGTCGCCGAGCCCCAACTCGCATACGCCACCGACGAAGACACCGGCGGCTCCGACCCCCTCGCCCGCCGCTACGATTTCGCCAAGAACCCGCTCGACTACGCCAACTCCAAGATGGACCTCGCACGGTTCTTCCGCTCCAACCTCCTCGACAAGTATGTCAAGGACGGCGAGTCTTGGTATCAGGCACGCCAGGGCTACATGCTCTCGCTCCGCGAGCAGTCCGGCGCGCTCTCCATCATGGCCAACTGGGTCGGCGGCGCCTTCGTCAACCGCGATCAGAAGGGCGACCCCAACGCGCGTCCGCCCATCCAGCCCGTGCCCGCAGCAGATCAGCGCGCCGCGCTCAAGTTCTGCATCGACAACGCCTTCACCGATGAGTCGTTCGGCCTCACGCCCGAACTCCTCTCCTACCTCACCGTCGACAAGTGGTACGACCGTGGCGGCTCCCTCGAAGACTCGCCCTGGCCCGTCCACGATCGAGTCCTGGCCATCCAGTCCTCGACCATGACCATGCTCATGAACCCGACGACCCTCTCCCGCGTCTACGACAACGAGTTCCGAATCCCCGCCGGCGAGGACGCCCTCACACTCCCCGAGGTCCTCTTCGGAATCACCGACGCCGCCTGGTCGGAACTCGACCAGCGGCTCGAGAAGCGCTACACCGCGCGCGAGCCGATGATCTCGTCGCTCCGCCGCAACCTCCAGAGCGAGCAACTCGATCGTCTCATCGATCTGGCCATGCCCGAGGGTCTCTATGGCCCCGCCGCCAAGCCGGTCGCCGACCTTGCGACGCTCAAACTCAAGGAACTCAACACCAAGATCGAAGCGCTCACCAAGAACGGCTCGGCCGACCGCATCGATCCCTACACACTCGCGCACCTCGAAGACGCCAAGAGCCGAATCGGTCGCACGCTCAACGCGCAGACCATCTTCAACATCAAGGACGCCGCCGCCGGCGCCTCGATGCCCTTCTCGTTCTTCGGACAAGAGGCCCGCAACCTCTCCAACCACGGCGATGACTGCAACCACAATCACTGATCTGCGCAGAATCAGTTCCTAGGTTTGCCAAGGGCCGTCCCATCCGGGGCGGCCCTTTTCATTCCCGGCTGGAGATCTCGATCAGGCCGTCCAGCGCCGCCGCCGCGCGACCGGAGTCGATCGACTCACGCGCCAGTGCAACCCCCACGCCCATGTCGGGCGCAGCCCCGCCAACCATCAACGCCGCCGCCGCGTTCAACTCCACAATCCCCCGCGCCGCGCATCGCTCCCCGCCGAGCACGCGCCGAATCACATCCGCAGCACCATCAAGCGTGGTCACGCGGAGGTCATCCAGCGTCGCCCGCGCGATCCCATACTCCCCCGGCTCGATCACGCCCTCGCTCACAACGCCGCCGCGCACCCGCGCAAACCGAGTCGCCCCCGTCGTCGTGATCTCGTCCATCCCGTCCTCGCCGTGCACCACCATCGCGTCCACCGAGCCCAGCGCGCCCAGCGCCCCGGCGATCATCCGCACCTTCGTCCCGTCGTACACACCCATCAACTGCCGAGTCGCTCCCGCCGGGTTCGTGAGCGGCCCAAGCAGATTGAAGATCGTCGGGAATCCAAGCGACTTCCGGGGAACCGCCGCGTACCGCATCGCCGGATGGTGATTCACCGCAAAGCAGAAGCACACACCGATCTCGCGCAGACACGCGCCCTCAACTTCCGGCGGCGCATCGATGTTCACACCGAGATGCGCCAGCACCTCCGCCGACCCCCGCCCCGTCCGCGACCTCCCGCCGTGCTTCACCACCCGCACCGGTCGCACCCCCTGCGCCCCCGCCACCACGAACGCCACCGCCGTTGAGATATTGAAAGTCTTGGGCGCACCGCCCGTCCCGCAGGTGTCGATCACCGAGTCCCGCAGGTCCTCCGCGATCGGCGTGTTGGTCGCGTGCGCCCGCATCACCCGCGCCCCCGCCACGATCTCCTCAAGCGTGGGCTCCCGCGCCGCGATCAGCGCCAGCATCGCCCCGACCTGCACCTCGTTCGCCTGCCCCGTCAATACATCCGAAAAAGCACGCTCAGCCTGCGCACCCGTCATCGCTTTCAGCGTCAATAAATGGGCCAGCAGGTCCTGCATTCCGATGAAAGAGTACCCGCTGACGCACCCTCCGGCGGGGCGTCCTCATACAAGAGCATGAGCCGCCGGGGCCTATACTCAGCCCGACCCCAACAACCGGAGCCGCACCCTCATGCCGATCCGATCCCTCATCGCTGGCGCCGTCGTCCTCGTCGCCGCGTCGCTCTGCCGCGCCGACCTCCCCGACATCGTCGACGCCATCCCCGCCGACGCCCGCGCCGCCGTCGTCATCCCCTCTGTCAACGAGTTCGACGGAGCCGTCACACAACTCCTCATCGCCATGGAGCAGGGCGAGGCCTCATCCCCCAAGCAACTCCTCCGCATCGTCGGCATCGCCGGCGCCATCGACGCTCGCAGGCCCATCGCCGTCTTCTACCGCACGCAGAACGACTCGCCCATGCTCGCGGCCCTCGTGCCCACGCTCAACGCCAAGAAGGCCATGGAGTCCCTCGGCGCGACCAAGGGAGCAGGCGGAAACGACAACATCTGGTCCTTCGAGGCCGGCTCGCGCACCTGGTTCGTCCGCGCGCTCACCGACAACGACCTCCTCGTCGGACTCGAGCCCCGCTCACTCGCCGCCTACACGCCAGTCACAGGCCAACTCGATGCCCACAAAGCCGTCATGGGCGACGCCGGCCGCGCCGCCGCGCAGAACGCCAGCATCATCGCGTGGGGCAACATGGACGAGTTCCGCCCCATGCTCAATGGGTGGCTCGCCAAGGCCGGTTCATCCATCAACGCGCTCAAGGCCGGGCTGGGCAACACAACCGCGCCCGGTGCCGACGAACTCGCATCCTTCATCGACACCCTCACGCACGCGATCTCCCGCGACGCCGACCGCTTCACCCTCACCGCGCGCACCGACGCCAACGGCGTCGTCGCCCAGTTCGCCTCATCGTTCACGCCCGACTCACAGATGCACCGCGCCGCAACCGCGAGCAGGCCCGCCGAGCCGCGCGAACTCTTCGCCGGCCTGCCGGCGCTCCCGTATCTCCTGGCCCTGAGCGTGGACGCCTCCCACGAAGGCGTGCGCGCCATCGCCGCAACATCCGCGAACGCGACCGGCGACAAACCCACCGCCCTCCACACCGCAGAGGCGCTCGCGCTCGCCGCCTACGAACCGCCCGGCATGCTCGTCATGGAAGGCGCCCTCTCGCGCGTCATCCTCCACTTCGCAGCCGAAAGGCCCGACACCACCGCACGCTGGTTCAAGTCCTACATCAAGTCCCTCGACGGCACGCAGGGCGCATCGGTCTCCTACGACGACGCCACGGGCCAGGTCGCGGGCGTCTCCATCGACCGGTGGGTCATGTCGATTCCCAACAGCGGCAACCGCTCCGCCCAACTCCTCTACGGCCAGCACGGCACGCCCCGAGGCGTCGTCGCGCTCCGCGAGCACGACGGCTACATCACCTCCGCCCCCGACGATCTCATCACCAACATCCTCAAAGGCCGCGCCGCCCGATCCCTCGCCTCAAACGCGCAGATCAAGGAACTCGCCTCGTGGCTCCCCGCCGATCCCGCCGCGCAGGGCTTCCTCAACTTCCGCCCCATGCTCATGCAGGCCATGCCCATGCTCGCCATGATGGGCATCAACATCGATGTCCCCCTCCGACTCCCGCCCATCGCCGCTTCAATCTCCATGCACGACGGCCAGGCGCACGCCGGCGCATTCGTCCCCGCGTACGCGATCAAACTCGCGTGGCAGTTCTACAAAGCCAACCAGGCCATGAACGCCCCGCCCCCCGAGCCGCAACCACGCCCCGGCGTCAACCCTTCGCGAGGGGGCGACGGGCAGAATCAGAAGTGACGCCGCTCCGCTGGTCGCTCGCCAACGGGCGCACGCTCACGCTCGACCGCCCGCACCTCATGGGCATCGTCAATGTCACGCCCGACTCATTCTCCGATGGCGGGCATCACGCCACCACCGAAGCCGCCGTCGCCCACGCGCTCCAACTCGTCGCCGACGGCGCCGACATCCTCGATGTCGGAGGCGAGTCCACCCGCCCCGGCGCGCAAGCCGTCGCGCCCGACGAGCAGATCGATCGCGTCATCCCCGTCATCGAGCAACTCCGCGCCCGCGGGTGCACAACGCCAATCTCCATCGACACCACCTCCGCAACCGTCGCCCGCCAAGCCATCGACGCCGGCGCCGACATCATCAACGATGTCTCCGCCGCAACCGACGACCCCGAAATTCTCCCACTCGCCGCCTCCACAAACTGCGGCCTCATCCTCATGCACCGACTCCGCCCTCCCGCGAAAGACGCCTACTCACACGATTACAAGACCGCCCCAGACTACCACGCCGACATCGTCGACGCCGTCACCAACGCACTCATCCAGCGCAAGCACGCAGCGCTCGCCGCCGGCATCGCAGAGTCGGCCCTCGTCCTCGACCCGGGTCTCGGCTTCGGCAAATCAATCGCCCAGAACTTCCGCCTCATGGCGTCCGCCGGCGCCATGCAGGCAGCCGTCAAGCGCCCATTGCTCATCGGCGCAAGCCGAAAGTCATTCCTCGGCGCCATCACCGACGAACCCGACCCCGCCCGCCGCGACCCCCAGTCCGCCGCCGCAGCAGCCATCCTCGCCCAATCGTGCGTCCGATTATTCCGCGTCCACAATGTCGCCATCCATGCCAAGGCCCTCTCCGCTTCGTGGAGAGCCCCCGAATCGCCGATGGAATACTGAGACCGTCTCACGAGTTCATTGTGGTGGTCCCGCCAACGGGCGACTGATACACTTTCGACCCGGCCGCGCCGCCGGGCCGTACAAACGCAGGAGAAAGCCCCATGGCAAGCGATAAGGTCGTCGAGTTCACCGACGCAAACTTCAAGTCCGAAGTCCTCAACGCAGATGTCCCCGTCCTCGTCGATTTCTGGGCCGAATGGTGCGCACCCTGCCGCGCACTCTCGCCCACCATCGACGCCATCGCCGGCGAGTTCGACGGCAAAGTCAAGGTCGGCAAGGTCAATGTCGATGACAATCAGGGCATTTCCATCGAGCACAAAGTCACCGCCATCCCCACCGTCATGATCTTCAAGGGCGGCGAGATGCGCAAGAAGTTCGTCGGCCTCACCTCCGCCGGAGACCTCTCCGCGGCCCTAAACGAACTCGTCGCCAACTAATCCGCGACGAAATCACACCCCAATCAACCGGCAGCGCTCAAACGCCGCCGGTTTTTTCTGCGCCCCCCTCGCGCCTCGGGAGCGGCGACCCCCACCCCCCGACCCGCTCCCCGCCCTTCCGCGCCATCACCTCGCCCAGCATCACCGCGCCGATCACCACCATCCCTGCGCTCAACCACTGCCCGCGCGACAGCCCCACCATCCGCTGCGTCACAAGGTGCGCATCAGGCAACCTGTAGAACTCCGTGAACACGCGCCCCACCCCGTACAACATCAGGAACCACGCCGCGATCACGCCCATCCGCCGCGGCTTCCTCCACACAAACCACAACACCACAAACAACAACAACCCCTCAAAGAACGCCTGGTACAACTGCGAAGGATGCCGCGCGTTGAGCAGCGGCGCGATCTGCGCCGTCACGACATCGTTGCCCCGCTGAATCTCCCGCACGATCCCCGAAGCCCCGCCGTACATCGACTCGAATCCCTCCAGCCAGTCCCGGTGCTCCACCGACAAGCCCGACACCACCTCGCTGTGCCGCTCGAGCAACTCCTGAGAGTACTTCACCGCCCACCACGGCAACTCCTTCCCCGGCGCTGCCGTCACAATCCGACCCAGCAACTCACCGTTCACGAAGTTCGCAAGCCGCCCGAAGAAAATCCCGATCGGCGCGACCAGCGCCAGCGCATCCAGCGCGTGCAGCCCCGCGACCTTGTACTTCCGCGCAAACAGCAGCGCCCCGATCACCACGCCGATCATCCCGCCATGGCTCGCCATCCCCCCCTGATTGATCGCGAGCAGCCCCCACCACGGGAACGACTTCTCGAAGGTCATCAACAAATCCGGCTGGTAGATCAGCACATACCCCAGCCGCCCGCCCACAAGCGTCCCCACCATCACCGCCAGCATCAGGTCGGGAACCGCGTCGTGCGGAATCAACAGACGCCCGCGCTTCGCCAGAAACCGCAGAATCAGGTACGCGCAGATGAACCCCGCGATGTACGCCAGCCCATACCACCGAATCGCAAAGTCGCCGCCCAACCGCACAACGATCGGATTCAGATCATGCACCCACACGCCGAGCATCGTCATCCGCGCATCCTATCGCCCCCGCCGCACGCCCCCCAACCTACACTGCGCCAATGACCGACCCGACGTGGGCCACGCTCGCCATCCAGCTCGCGATCGTCGCGCCCGTCGCCATGTTCTTCGCATGGACCCTCAATCACTCAGGCGTGCCGGGTAGGCGGTCGGGGGGAACTGGGGGATGGGGGGGGTGGGGGGGGTGGGGGGGCGGTGCATTGGGTGGTCTCATCGCCGCCATCCTCCTGGGCCCCGCCGTCTTGGGCCGCGCCGCGCCCGAATTCCACACCCGCATCTTCACGGGCGGCATCGCCGAGTCCGCCGCGCTCAACGCCGCAGCCGATGAAGTCCGCGCCCGGCTCGCAGCCCTCCGCGCCACCGATGTCTCCGACATCGCCATCACCGAAGCCGCCCGCGACGCCGACGCCGAACTCGCACCACTCCGCGACGCCCACCTCCAGGCGATGCAGTCACACACAACGCAATCATGGTGGCTCATCGTCGCCCTCGCGTCGCTCCACGCAGCCATGGGCGTCGCAACACTCTTCTCCCCCTCCGCCCGCGTCTGGTCCCGCGCAGCCCGCTCGCTCCGCGACCTCCGCGCCCGACCCGCGCTGGCAGGAGTTCTCGCGCTCTGCCTCGCCGGCGCGCCAGTCATCCTCGCGCTCTCATTCGCGCCCGGCCTTGTCGGCCCATCGCTCATCGCCGCGACAATCATCTTCATCGTCCCCGCATTCGCGCCCTCCGCGCACAACCCCGCCTCCTTCGCCGCAGCGCTCACCGCCTACACCGTCGGCGTCATCCTCTTCTTTGCCGTCACGCCCTCGGTGCAGATGTTCACCGTCGCCGCCTTCGCCTGCTTCGGCGCGATGATGTCGCTCGGCTGGCCCGGATTGCTCCGCCGCGCGCGCAGACCCATCACTTCGATCATGGCCTCCGTCACGCTCCCCACCCTCATCGCCCTCGCCGGCGTCCGCATCGACCCCGCCGCCTGGACGCTCACCGCCCCCGCCTCCCACTTCATCATCCCCATGCTCATCGCCATCCTCTGGGCGTCCGACGGCCGCTGGGCCGCGCTCCACACCGCCTCACGACTTCTCCGCATGCGCGATGCCTCCGGCTGGCTGCCATCTGCAAGCCATGTCAACGCCGGCTCGTCCTCAATCGAACTCGTCCTCGCCATCACAGCGTTCGCATCAGGGCTCCTCGATGAGCGAGTCCTCGCCGCAGCGCTCGTCGGCGTCGTCGTCATCGAGATGACACGCGATCTCCGCACATCCATCGCACGCATGCTCGACGGATAAGGCGTAGTGCAACGTCACGCTTGCGTCCTCCCCCGATCCCCATCGGGGGAGGTGTCACGCGCAGCGTGACGGTGGGGGTTCTTCTGAATCCCCTTCCTCCGGGAGGGGGAGAGGGGGGTTGGGAGGGTCAAAACCTTTCACCGCGAAACCGGAACCCCCGATCCGCCGTGACTCTCCGCGCCCTCCGCTTCGCCCTCGATCAGCCCCAACTGCCGGTACTTCTCGCGGTACTTCTCCGCCAACGCCGTCTGCTTGTTCCCCAGATCGATCGCCCGCCCCTCGATGAACGCCAGCTCGACATTCGTCGTGATCTCCAATGGATCACCATCCGTCACGATCAGCGTCGCGTTCTTGCCAACCTCAATGGATCCCACCCGATCCGCCACACCGAGCAACTCCGCGGCGCTCAGCGTGATCGCCTCGATCGCCCGATCGTGGTCCAACCCGTACGCCACAGCCATCGCCGCGTGGTACGGCAGGTTCCGCTCATGAGGCGTCTCGAATGATCCCCCCGGCCCCGCAAGGCACCACTTCAAGCCCGCAGCCTCCAGCCGCGCCGGAAGCGTGAACGGCGCGTCGTACGCCTCGTCCCGTCGAGACGGCTCGCTGAGCGTCCCCGTGATGATCACGCCCACATCGTGCCGCTTAAGCAGCTCCGCGCATTCCTCCGCGTCATCACCACCCACAATCACCGGCCGCAGCCCGCGCCCCACCGCCCACAGCACCGCGCTCTCGATCTGCTCCCGCTGGCCCGCACGAATGAACACCGGCTTCCCGCCATCAAGAACCGCGCGCATCCCGTCGTACCGCAGATCTTCCGCGATGTTCGCATCAACATCCACGCTCGCGAAGTACGCCACCGCGTCGTCGAACACCGAGTCGATCCGCGCAACCTGCTCGCGCACGCGGCTCTGCTGATCCTCCTCGCTCGTCCGCATCCACGGCGCGCGAAACGTCCGCATCGAGGGCCAGTTAATCATCAATCCCGCATCGGGCTCGAGCGCCAGATCCTCCCATGTCCAACCATCCATCCGCAGCACCGCCGCGTGACCCGGAATCACGCCGCCCATCGGCAGCACCGCCGCCGTCAGAATCCCGTTGCTCCGCGTCACGGGAATAATCGTCGAGTCCGGGTTCACAGCAACCGCCACCTTCGCCTCGGGCGTCACCGTCCCCATTTCCGAGTAATCCTGCGTCACATCGATCGACCCGATCTCCGTCACGCCCATCAGCGTGTTCGCGCTGACAAGCCCCGGGTACACATGCTTGCCCGTCGCGTCGATGATGATCGGCATCTCGCCGCCGATCGCCGGCAACCGCCCCTCGCCGACGCGCGTGATCTTCCCGTCATCAAAGATGATGTGCCCGCGCTCGATCACCTCCCCCGACACCGTATGAATTGTCGCGTTGTCGATCACGATGATCCGCGACTGCGCGGGCGCCTTCACGCCGAGGTCCTGCGCACCGGCAACCGATGCCGCCGCGCCGATCAATCCCGCCGCAATCATCTTCGTCCAGTTCATCCGTTTCATATGGTCAATCCTTCTCGCAGGAATTCGTGTTCCAGAAAATGTGAACGGGGGGGGTGGGGGGTGGGAGGGGTCAGTGATGCAGCACGGAGCTAGCGCCGCACCCGCAGTCGCCCTGCCGGTGCGCAAACGGATCGAGCCCGTTGAGCAGACTCCAGAAGAACACGCGCTCCGCGTCGCTCTCGGCGCCACCAGACGCCTCGTGCGTGTGCGCGGCGCCGTCGCCGAGCGTCACGCTCGCCATCCGCCGCCCGCGACGACCGCCCTCGCCCTTCTCTCCGCCGCCAAGAATCTTCTGGATGATCCGGTTCTTCTCCCGCTCCGCGCTCGCACGCATCTCGCGGTCTTTCTCGATCGAGAAATACTCCCGCCCGTCGATCCACGTTGACTCACACCGCGAGAGCGAACTCAGCGGCGAACCGCTCCAGATCACGAAGTCCGCGTCCTTCCCCACCTCCAGCGAACCCACCCGATCATCACAACCCAACTGCTTCGCCGGGTTGATCGTCACGAACTTCAGCGCCTCCGCCGGCTCGACGCCCCCGTACTTCACCGCCTTGGCCGCCTCCAGGTTCATCCGCCGCGACAACTCATCCGAGTCCGAGTTGAACGACACGCACACACCCACCTCGTGCATGATCGCGCCGTTCTCCGGAATCGCGTCGAACACCTCCATCTTGTACGCCCACCAGTCCGTGAAGGTCGAGCCGCCGATCGCCGACTTCTTGATCGCCTCGGCGACCTTGTACCCCTCCAGAACATGCTGGAACGCGCCGATCTTGAACCCGAAGTCATCGGCGACGCGGCACAACATCAGAATCTCGTCCTGACGATACGAGTGGCAATGAATCAGCCGCTCGCCCGACAGAATCTCCGCCAGCGCTTCCAGTTCGAGATCGCGCCGCGGCGGCACCGCATCGCGCCTGGCGCCATCGCTCAACGCGTTGTACCGCTTCCACGAAGCCGCGTATTCCCGCGCCGCCGTGAACCGATCCCGAATCAGCGCCTCCACACCCATCCGCGACTGCGGGTACCGGCCGTTCGACTGCTTCACATTCTCGCCCAGCGCAAACTTGATGCAGGGCGACGCCTCCTCGAGATACAACCCGTCCGCGTCCTCGCACCCCCAACGCAGCTTGATCACCTGCGTCTGCCCGCCGATCGGGTTCGCCGAACCGTGCATCTCGTGCGAACTCGTCAGCCCGCCCGCCAACTCGCGGTAGTAGCCGATGTCATCCGGATTGAGCACATCGCGGATCCGCACCTCCGCCGTCACCGCGTGCGTCCCCTCGTTCACCCCCCCCGAAATGCCCGTGTGCGAGTGCGCATCGATCAAACCCGGGGTCACATGCCGACCGCCGCAGTCGATCGTCTCCGTCCCGCTCGGCACGCCCCCGCGCATCGCGCCGCTGCCGATCGCCGACACCCGCCCATCCCGCACGAGCATCCAACCGTTCTCAAGCACCCCGTCCGGGCCGCTCGTCCAGATCGTCGCGTTCGTGAGCAGCACCGTCCGCTGCGCCGGCAACCCGTCGTACCCAAAGGCGCCGAACGGCAGCGCCGTCGTCACCGGGGCCTCGAACTTCGACTCCTCGTCCTGCTTCTCATCCCCATCCTTGTCGCCCCCGTCCGCGTCTTCCTTCTCGTCGTCCGCCTCCGCGTCCGCATCATCATCCGCTTCCCGCGTCGCGCGCCACGAGAACCGCTCGCCGTCCGCCTTCTCGCCCGTCCCCGTGATCGTGTCGCCGTCCGCCACACCCCAGATCAGCGTCGCGCCATCACCCCACCAGTCCTTCGCCGTCATCACCGCGCTCACACGCGGCGTATCAACAACCACAGACTTCCCGCTCAGCTTCGTCGTCTTGGGCTTCGCATCCTTCTTCGCGTCCTCGCCATCGGCCTCGTCCTCGGGAGTTGCCTCCTCAGCCGCCGCCTCATCAGCCGCTTCCGCCTCAACTTCCTCCGCCTCGGGCTCCGCCTTCTCTCCCTCCGGCGCCGCCACCTCGATCGACAGACTTTTCCCGCTGATCGCCATCGTCCCCGTGTGCGCATCGCCCGTCGAGAACGACACCGCCCACTTCCCGTCAAAGGTCTTGTCCGCGGGCGCATTCACCTCGAACCGCTCGCCGCCCACCCACATGTCGCGGATCTCCCGATCCTTCTCAAACAGCGGCTTGTCGCAAACAATCATGCTCGCCGAATACCCGGCCGCCACCCGACCCACGTAGTCACCCACACCCAGCATCTCCGCGGGCACCGTCGTGAGCATCGCCAGCGCATCGTCCTCGCTCACACCCGCCTCGATCATCTTCCGAGCGTTCGCCCAGAACGACTCACCCCGCCGCAGCTTGCTCGCCGTCAGCGCCACGGCCACCCCCGCGCCGCGCACACGCGCCACATTCGCGGGCGACTCCTCCCAGGTCTTCAGCTCGCGCAGCGTCACCGAGTCCCGATCGCCCGGCGTTTCCACCTTCGGCTGCTCCGCCATCGTCACCGGCAGAATCATCATCCGCCCCGTCTTCGCGACCGCGCCGAGCCGCCGGAACTCCGTCCCGCACCCCACCAGAATCGCATCGCGTCCGGCCTCGCGCGCCACCTTGTCGGCCCGCATCAGGTCCAGCTCGTTGTCCACATCGAACATCAGCGCCCGACCCTCGCCCAGCGCCATCAGCGCATCATTCCGCTCCGGCGCCTCGTGCCGCGCCGGGTCCTTCTCGTGCGCCGCGACCGCCCGCGCATACCACGGCGCATCCATCAGCGTCTGCCGGACCACCGCGATCGAGCCCATCAGCGAGCCCGGATAGTTGTCAGCGCCCCAACCGCCGCGCTCGAACGCCACACAGTCAAACACGCTCGTCCGCATCACATCGTTCGAATCACCCGCGCTCCCGTTCCCCGGCTCGCTCAAGAGCACAACGGCGCTCTGACCCATGAAGATCCCGCCCTCGGGAACGATCTGCGCAACAACAAACCCGTCCTTCCGCATCGAGTCCCGCGCCTCAGCGCTCAGCCCCGCGCCATCCAACGCGCTCCGCTGCGCATGCACGCGGCTCACCCAGTGCGAACCCGGTGCGCCCGCTTCAGGCGTCGCCGCCGCAACCGTCTTGTACGACTCGACCAACCCCGGATACACGTGCAGGCCCGTGCAGTCCCAAACCCGCGCGCCCGCAGGCGCATCGCCGCCCGCAACCACCGACACGATCACCCCGTCCCGAACAACGATCGTCGCGTCCTCGATCACAACGCCCGGCTCGGCGTGCACCGTCGCGTGCGTCAGGCAATGCCAACCCGGATCGACCTCCCGCGGCCCGTTCGCCGGCCGCGTCGGCTGCGCGCCCGCTTCCATCGCCGGAACCATCACCATCGCAGCCGCGATCACACCAAGAAAACGAGTCAGCATTCGTGCGCGCATCGGGGTCTCCTTCGAATCGAGGGAACCCCTAGCGTACCGGACCGCCCCCCCGCGGCCTCAAACTTTCGCCCGAAGACCCCCACAATCAGGCAGGAAACACCTTCCCGCCCCCATCCACCCCCGCCCTCGCCATCGCGTGCCGCGTATCCACGATCAACCGCGCGTGCTCGCCCACAAACGCCCAGTCGTACCAATCATGGTCCGTCACGATCACCACGCAATCAAACCCCGCAAGCGTCCCCGCGTCCCACGCGATGCTCGTCAGCCCGGGATCGTGCCGGCGCATCTTCTTCGTCGCCGCCACGAAGGGGTCGTGGTACGAAACCTCCGCTCCCCGTTCCCGCAACAACTCGATCACCTCGAACGCCGGGCTCTCCCGCACATCCGCGATGTTCTTCTTGTACGCGATCCCCAAAACCAGCACCCGCGCGCCACCGAGCGTCTGTTGCCGCGACGCCAGCGCATCGGCGCACCGATCCACCACATACCCCGGCATCGCGCGGTTCACCTCGCCCGCCAACTCGATAAACCGTGTATCAAAACCGTGCCGCCGCGCAGCGTCCGCAAGGTAATACGGATCGATCGGCACGCAATGCCCGCCGAAACCCGGACCCGGATCAAAGCGCTGGAATCCGAACGGCTTCGTCGCCGCAGCGTCCAGAACCTCCCACACATCCAGACCCATCGCCGAGAACGCGATCTTCAACTCGTTCACCAGCGCGATATTCACCGACCGGTACACGTTCTCCACCAGCTTCGCGCCCTCGGCCACCTCCGCGCTCGAACACATCACGATCTCCCGCACCACCGCGCGGTACAACACCCCCGCCAGCGCACCCGACGCCTCATCAACACCGCCAACCAGTTTCGGAATCGTCCGCGTCGTGTGCGCCTTGTTCCCCGGATCCTCCCGCTCGGGACTGAACGCCACGAACACCGCGCCCCGCCACCCGCCCCCCGAACAATCGGCGCCACCACATCCCGCGTCGTCCCCGGATAGGTCGTCGACTCCAGCACGATCAGCCTCGGGCGATTCGGGTCCCTGTCGATCGCGTGCGCACGAATCTCCTCCGCCGCGCGCTCCACGGCGCTCAAATCTGGCCGCCGCTCCCCATCCAGCGGCGTCGGCACACAGATCAACACCACATCCGCGCCGCCAAGTTGCGCCGGGTCGCTCGTCAACTCGACATCCGCATTTCCCGCCAGCCGCGCAGCAAGCCCCTCGCCCAGGTGCGGCAAATACGACCGCCCACCCCGGAGCATCGCGATCTTCGCTTCATCGTGGTCCAGCCCGATCGCCGGAAATCCCGCCCCCGCCACCGCATCCAGCAGCGGCAGCCCTACATACCCCAGCCCGATCACCGCCACGCGCGCACCGCGCCCCGCGATCAAACGCGCCAGCGCTTCCCGGCCATCATCTCCGCTTGCTGCCACGCCGTGAGCGTACCGCGCGCCGTCGTCTTACGAACCCGCAACAAACAAATCGTCCGTCTTGTCGGGCAGAATCGAGTCCGTCGGCAGAGCGCCAACCGTGCCGGGATACCCCAGCTTGTTAATCGTCGCCTTCCCGCCGAAGTACACACCGTCCGTCCCCGCCGAGAGGAACATCACATCGCCGTACGACTGCGCCGGGAGCGTCGGGTCGCTCTCGCACGGGAACGCCGGATGACCCAGGAACGCCCGCATCGACTCCTCGCGGTCAGCGTCACTCTTCGACCCGCCCAGCAGCGAGTCCAGGTCCTGGTTCTTCGCGTTCTTCCCGAGCATCGTCGCGCTCAGGTACCCCGCGTTCGTGTTCCAGTAATACCACGCGCTCTCCGAGGCGCTGCTCAAGGTCGCGATCCGCGAAAAGTCATCCCCGCCGTCCGCGCACGGATTGATGTTCCCCGTCAGGTCGTTCCGCGCCCACATCATGATGGGCGAGCCCCACGGGTCGATCAGGTCCGGGATCTCCGCCGTCCCCGTGTCGGGAGACCAGGTCTGGCCCGCCGCGACGCCGAACTCCGAGTCCGTCGAGGTGTAGTACTCCGGCCCGCCCTGAATCCCCACCTCCGTCGTGTCCACATACACCTCGGTGTCCCGCGCGCCGGGCTTGCCGCTGTTCAGCACCAGCTTGATCTGCGTCGGGCCGCCCGTGTAATCCATCTCGTCGATCACGCCGCCACTCAGTTCCAGCAGCGCGTTCTCCATCGCCGTCAGGCCCATCGTCGCGTTCGCCGCCGACCCCAGCTCATCCTGCGTGAACACGCCCGGCATCCGCTGCTTGTCCGTCTTGAAGGCGAACACCGCGTTCTTGATCCCCGTCATCGTCGCCGTCGTCTTCGCCCGACGCGCCGAGTTCCGAGCGCTCGACGCCGCCGGCACCAACAGCCCGATCAGCAACACGATGATCGCCACCACAACAAGCAACTCGACCAGTGTGAAGCCGGAACGACGGGAAACGGGCTGGCGCATGAAATCAACTCCTGAGTCTGAGAATGCGGGCGCGGCCGGACAAATATAGGGCAACGCCCACCATAACCCTATTCGCAGCCCCTGATTAGATGGTTGCCGATGCCCCGCTCACCCGCGGACAAAAGCCCCACGCAAACGCCGAACGGGCGGCACATTCTCGTCCAGGAACTCATCCACGCCCCCCACGCCGCCCATCGGTACGAGCCCCGCCTCCGCCATCGTCGAGATCAACTCGTCCTTCGTCAGCGGATACGGCGGCTGCCGGAACGCCCCGATCGGGCTTCCCGACTCCCGCCCACGCGCAACCGCAATCAGAATCCCGCGCGGCGAAAGCAACCTCGACATCCCACGCGCCAGCGCCACCCGATTCTCCGGCGGCAGCGCCTGCAGCGTGTGAACCTCCACCACCAGGTCATACCGATGGTGCATCCGCGTCGGCGGATCAACCGCATCCGCAACCACAAAGCACTCCTCGTGCCCGCGATGAAGCGACCGCGCCAGTTCCACCGCGCTCGCCGAACGATCAAAAGCCGTCACCTCGTACCCCCGGTCCAGCAGCGCGCACGCATCCCGTCCCAGACCGCACCCCACAACCGCAGCACGCGAACCCGGACGAATGTGCTCCGGCGCCACGCGATTCAACCACGCGATCAGCGCCGGATTCGCCCGCTCCGAAGCCCACGGAATCTTCTTCGCATCCCCGCCCGAATGCGCATACACCTCATCAACCCACGCGCACCACTCCTCAACCGGCGCCTCGTGCGGCGGGTGCATCGCGATCAGATCAGTTGTGTCATGAACAGCGGTCTCGGCGGCCATCACTGGCCTCCCTTCTTCCATCCCCCGACTCGGGCCCCCTCCACACCCTTATCTTACGAAAAACCCCCCATCCTTCCTATCCCAAATCGGGAGTTTCACCCCGCCACTCCGCCATTTCCCCCATTTCTCGGACCAATCTATCCGCGCAGGTTCCCTCCCCCGCCCCGCGCCGTCCCGGCCGCCGCCGCCGCCGAGCCCTCCGCGAACCTCTCCGCAGCCCCCGCCGGCAACCGCCCGGCATCCGCCTCCAGCGCCGCCCGCCACGCCCCGTCCATCCGCCCGAGCAGCCCCAACGCCCCGAACGATTCGAGCACCGATGCCGCCGACAACCCCCGGTACACCACGTCCGCGTCGATGATCTCCCGCCCCAGAATCGCCTCCAACTCTTGCTGCGTATACCCGCGCCGCTCCCGCGCCGTCGATTGCGTCCCGTACTGGCTCAGGTTCGAAGCAAAGATCCCCGCCGCGCTCACCGGCAAGAAGTCCTCATACCTCAGCCCCTCCATCTCCACATACCCCAATCGCCGCAACTCACGCAGGTCCGTCGTCTCGATCTTCCCGCGCTGCGCGACGCCCCTCTCCGTCGCCTCGTACCGCGCGTGCACCAGACCCGCGTCCACCAGTTCGCCGAGCGTCCTGGGGAACCGCGCAAAGTGCCGCCCATACGCGCGCTCATACGCCTCAAAGTCTTTCCGCGCCAGTTCCGGGTCGGCGTCCCGTTCGGCCGCAATCAGGCACTCGTCATAGAGCGCTCGCCCCGCCGCCGTTACCGCGTAAAACCGCTGCTCGATCTCGCCGAACCGCGCCGTATGCGTCGAAGCGATCCGCCTCCCGTCCTTCTCCGTGAAGTTCACCGCCTCGCGCAGCGCCTTGTACGCATCCTGCCGCAACAGCACCGGGACACCCGCGGGCGGCCCCTCCGTCAAGTCCTTGAACCCCGAATGCGACAGTTCACTCAACCGGAACGGCTCGCCCCTGAACCGCTCCGCCAGCCCCCACGCGAGCCGATCGATCGCGTCCGGCGCCGGCACACCCGGCTCGAACCCCGCGATCTCCGCGCGCGTCAGGTGCTTGAAATGGAGCCGCACAAAGTCCCGGTCACCCCGACGCAGCACATGCCCCAGCGCATGCCGCGCCCGCTCGATGAAGTGCGCCTCATCCATCTCACCCATGCAGAACTTCATCGCCGTCGAGTACAGATCTATGCAAAATGTATTCGGCGTCAAATGGTTCAGATGGTGCGCCTTGAAGCACACGATGTCCGCAGCAATCTTGAAGCCCGAGGCGCACAGGTGCTCGTACAAGTCGAACGCCAGCGCCTCGCCCGTCCACTTGAAGATCTTCTCCACCCCTTCCGCGATCAGCGCCTCCCCGTCCGCCTCACTCAATCCCCCCTCGCGCTCCCGCTTCTCGATCAACGCCTTCGCCCGCGCCGTGAACGCCGCACGGCTCGCCAGCGTCTCCTCGATCCGCCGGCGCGTCTCTTCATCAAAGTAGTCCGGACGCAACAGCGATGTGAACACACGGTGCTGCGGGTGCAGCGTCGATCGGAACGCCGTCGCGATCACCGGCTGGCTCTTCGCCCCCACGCTCGTCATGTCGTAATAGTTGTGCGGCTCCATCCCGAAACACGCAAAGAACCGACCCACCCAGCGGTACTCATCGTCCCGCCCGATCCGGATCGCGCCGTGACGCTCACCCGAAGTCCGGTCCAGCTGCGCATCAGTAATCTCAAACCCCACATGCAGCATCCCCAGCAGATCGCAAACCGCCCGATTGCACGCGTGATTCACGAGAAGGCACCGGTCGTACAGCGGCACCTCCTCGCCGAACATCCGCGACAACTCCGCGAACAACCTGTCCTGCATCTCAATCGGATCCGCGAACTGCATCGCCATCATCTCCAACTGCTTCCGTCTTCACCCCGACGATCGCGAACCCCGCGCTCTTCCGCGCACAACCCGATCCGTCGCCCGTGCCGCGAGTCCAACTATATCCCGATCATCCACCCTCACCCCCATAGCACCGATCCCCAAACCGACCCCATGCCCCGCTACAATCGCGTCCCCATTCCATGAACCACTCGCGGCGTCATCCACGCCGCCCGCGAAAGGACTCGACCCGTGGCCACCACCTCCAATACCCACTACGACCTCATCGTCATCGGCGGCGGGCCCGCCGGCTATGTCGGAGCCATCCGCGCCGCGCAACTCGGTATGAAGGTCGCCTGCGTCGAGCGCTCCAAACTCGGCGGGGTCTGCCTCAACTGGGGATGCATCCCCTCCAAGGCGCTCCTCACCAATGCCGAGATCTACGAACGCATCACCCACGAAGCCGATGAACTCGGACTCAAGTTCGAGAAACTCGGAGTGGACTGGAACAAGGTCATCTCCCGCTCACGAGGCGTCGCCGACAAACTCAACAAGGGCATCGCCTTCCTCTTCCGCAAGAACAAAATCGAACACATCGAGGGCCATGCCAAGATCACCAGCGGGCGCAAAGGCGACAAGCCCTGCCAGGTCGAGATCTACGACGCCAAGGTGCAGGACACCTTCACCCTCGCTCCCGCCGAGATCGCCAAGAAGCCCCGCCAGACCATTACCGCCACCAATGTCATTATCGCCACCGGCTCCGTCGCCCGCGATCTCCCCTTCGCCCGCTACGACGGCGACAAGATCATCGGCGCACGCGAAGCCATGACCCTCCCCAAGCAACCCAAATCACTCATCGTCATCGGCGCCGGCGCCATCGGCATGGAGTTCGCCTACTTCTATCACTCCTACGGCACCAAAGTCACCGTCGTCGAGATGCTCCCGCACATCCTCCCCGTCGAAGACACCGACATCTCCAAAGCCCTCGAAAAGGTCTACAAGAAAAAGGGCATGGACCTCCGCACCTCACACACCACAACCAAAGTCGAAACCACCAAGACCGGCGTCAAAGTCACCATCGCGCCCTTCGAGAACGGCAAGGCCGACGAGAAACGCGCCGAAACACTCGAAGCCGAGAAAGTCCTCCTCGCCATCGGCGTCCGCGGCCGCTACGACGGCCTCTTCGATGAGTCCCTCGGCATCCAGACCGTCAAGGACCACATCAAGACCGACTACACGCCCCCCGCGCCCGGCAAAGACCCCGCGCCCGTACTCACCTACAAGACAAGCGTCGAAGGCATCTACGCCGTGGGCGACGTCATCGGCCCGCCCTGGCTCGCGCATGTCGCCTCCGAAGAGGCCATCCTCTGCGTCGAGCGCATCGCCGGCCACGATCCGATTCCGATGGATTACACCGTCATCCCCGGCTGCACCTACTGCGTCCCGCAGGTCGCTTCGGTCGGTTTCACGGAGCGCGCCCTCAACGAACAGGGCCTCAAGAAGGGCCAGGACTACGAAGTCGGCTCATATCCCTTCATGGCCCACGGCAAAGCCATCGCCTCCATGCACACCGACGGCCTCGTCAAGATCATCCGGGGATTGCCGAGAGGCGAAATCCTCGGCGCGCACATCATGGGCGATCAGGCCACCGAACTCATCGCCGAACTCACCCTCGCCCGACGACTCGAAGCCACCACCGAAGAACTCAATGTCACCGTCCACGCGCACCCGACGATGCACGAGGCCGTCCACGAGGCGTCCCTCGCCTCCGAAGGCAAACTGATTCACGGGTGAGCGATACCCTCCCTCCCCCGTCGCCGACGGGGGAGGTGCCGAACAGAGTGAGGCGGAGGGGGTCTGTTGCCACCTCCGGGTGCCACCGCTTCGTCGCATCGCGACAAGCGATGCAGAACCTCGTGCAGGCGAGCCCCCGGCACAAGCCGGGGGTCATTGTTTGACGCTTACATCACCAGCCCGTCCAACGACCCCAGCCCCAGCGGCTCCTTCGTGAAGAACGGCTCCGCGTACAGCGTCCCGATCCGCGTACCGAAGTACCCGAGCGAGTGCTCCACCCACTCCCGCACGCCGTGGCCCTTCGGCTGCGCGCCGATGCGCCCCGGCGCGACAAACTGCGTGTGGTACGCCTCCATCGCCGCGATCTTCTTCCCCTCAAACCCCGTCACATCAACGCAGAACCCCGGATTCGCCACCCAGCGCAGGTGCGTCGCGTAGTAGTAGAACACCCACTTGGGATAGATCGGCTCGCCCGGCAGATCAGCCTTCGTCAGCTTCGCGTCAAACCGCGCATCCTCAACGATCCGCGTCGTCGCTTTATGGTCCGGGTGCGCATCCTCATAGAACGGCACAAACAGAATCGCTGCCCGATGCTCGCGGATCACACCCGCAACCGCACGCCGCGCCTCGATCGTGTGCTCGATCCAGCGATTCGATAGCGCATGCCCGCCCCACGCCGAGTCACCACCGAACCCCCGCGCCGGACCCTCCACCCGCAGCATCCTCCGCTTCACACCCAGAATCTCCGTCGCGCGCGCCGCCTCACGCTCGCGTGTCGCCGGGTCTCCCAGGGGCGTCGGCTCGCCGTTGGTCATATCCAGCAAGAGCACATCGTGCCCCTGCGACGCCAGCTTCGCGATCGTCGCGCCCATCCCCGCTTCCTGATCGTCCGGGTGCGGCCCGACAACAAGAATCTGTGCCATACCACCTCCATCGCCACATCGACTGATCCGACCCGATCATACGGACCGTTCATCGACCACGGACGCCACACGCCGAAGACCCGTCTCAACAGGCGAGCGGCACGACGCGAGCCGTTCGACAACGTCTCAACTCGCCCGCCGCCAAGCGGCGAGGCGAACTCAAAAAAAACGACGGGCCCGCAAGGGCCCGCCGTTCGTTTGATCAACAGATCAGACCGTCGCGATTAGCGGTACAGAGTCGTGGACTCGGTCTCGCGGATCGGAGTGGTCTTCTCGCGGCTCGTCACCGCTGTGGCGAAGCGAACGTCGCCCTCGGCGTCCGCCTTGGCGACAACCGTCCAAGTCGCGACCGCCTTCGGCGCAAGCGTCCCGAGCGGGGCGAAGGTGATCGTCTTGCCCGAAAGGGTGCCGGCAGTGGCGCCGCCAGCCGACACGAACGACTCCTCGCCCGGCAGCTCGCAGACAACCTTGATGTCGTTGTCGTTGGCCGAGCCCTGGTTGGTCACGCGGATGGTGTAGGTCACCGTGCCGCCGATCTCGATCGGGTCCGGATTGTCAACGACCTCGACGAGGATCGCCGGGATACCGGTCACCTCGGTCGAGCAGGCGTCACGCGCCTCGGTCGCACAAGCGCAGTTCACCACCGCCTCGGAGCGGTAGTTGCCGGCGCCCGCGGGATTCACAGTGAACGAAACCTTCTTGCTCGCGCCGGCCTTGAGCGAACCGACATTCCAGTTCACGCTGCCGCCGGCCGAAGAGCCGCCGTCAGTCGCGCTGACAAACGCCGCGCCCGCGGGCATCGACGCGCTCACGCGAGCGTCAGAGCAGTCGCCGTCGCCCGTGTTGCGGACCGTGACGGTGTATTCGATCGGACGACCGATGTACCGGTTGCCGGGGCACTCAACAGCAATCTCGAGGACCGGCTGAACAACCGTCACCGCGACAGTGTTCGACTCGGCGCTCAGGCCGCCAGCCGCCGACGCCGAAGCGTTGTTCGAATAACGGCCCGGCTTGGAGATCTTCACAGGAATCGCTGGCGAGACCTGCGCCTGACCCGGGCCGATGTCCGGAACATCAAGCTCGATCACGCTCTTGCCGTCCATCGTCGTCATGCCCGCGGGCAGCTCGTCGCGGACCTTCACGGCGCGAGCAAAGCCCGTACCCGTGTTCTTGACCGTGAACACAACCTGCGCCGTATCGCACGGCGTCATGTTCGCCGGGCTCATCTCCTTCACGAGCGCCAGCGCCGGCTGAACGACATTCGTCGTCGCGCACAACGCGTTGTTGTACGACACCGAAACGCAAGCCGACGAAACGCCCACGCGGTCCGCCTTGCCCGAGACCTTGATCACCTTGGTCTCGCCCGGGGCCAGGTCGCCCAGACCCCACTGCATCCCGCCCGAGGGCGAGCGCGTCGCGCTGGGAGACGACGAAGCAACCGAGAGGTTGTCCATCGAGTCGCCCGTCACGACAACATTCTGAAGAACCCCGCGGGTGATGTTCGTCACGCGGATCTCGTAGTCATAAGACTCGCCCATCCGCACCTCGCGCGGCATCACCTGCTCAAGGAGCAGGGCGCTCGTCGCCCGGTCGCCCGTCGGGAAATACATCGACGCCACATTCCCCGACATCATCGCCGGAGCAGGGGCCGGAGCGGGAGCCGGCTTCGCCGTCTCCTCATGATGCGCCACATCGTCGCCGTGATCGCCGTGGCCGTGACCGAAGTGGTCGTGGCGGCAACCAGCAAGGGCAACAAGCCCCGCCGCCGCAAATCCAAGGAATGACATCCTTCTGACTACGCTGAACATGTGAGTCTCCTCGTTCGAGTTTCCACCGTGGTGTATCTGTGCTCTCCCCGCGGCCTTTCGCGGGTCCCCGGCGGCGCGGATCATAACCGAAGCCCCATAAGATGGGGAATACAATAACCATCTCCGGGGAAGAATCCGGCCGATAATACCGAGAGTTATCGGACGCTCAGTCGCTCATGGAGCGGCTATCGCCCACCAACCGCGCCCCCAGATGCTCCGCGTACGCCAGAATCCCCTCCACCGCCCCACGAGCATCGATATCCCCGTCTCGAAGGTCCCCCGCCTCCAGCACCAACCGAGACACCTGCGCCAGGCCCCGCCTGCCGCTCTCCCCCCAATCATCGAACGCGCCCGCCGCAGCACCCGAGTCAACAGGCTCGCGTTCGCCCGATCCCCGCGCCCGCTCCCGCAACATCCCGATCAACTCCAGCAACCCCGCGCGCGACTCCGCGTGCTCGATCGCGTCCGCCGCGATCGCAACCTCCCCGCCCACCATCTTTATGCATGCCTCTTCCACGCCCGCCCGCACACGCTCCGCCGCCGCGCGCACGCCACGCTCATCGAACTCCGCAGCACCCAATCCATTCACCGCCGCAACCTCACCCGCATCTCCCGCCGTCGCGACCAATCCGATCAATCGCAACAGCCGCTCATGCAACTCCGTCAATCGCGCCGCCTCGCCATCATCACCGCGCGCCCACGCCATCAGCCGCGCCGACCGCGCACCCGCCATCTGCCGCGCCAGCTCTCTCCCCACACCGCCCGACGCCCGATCCATCGATGAGCCCGCCGCCGCCAGCGCCCGCTCCGCATCGCCCGGTTCAACCGACTCCAGAATCACCTCCAGCCGCGCAAGCCGGTCCCCCGCCTCCGCCCGCGTCTCTTCTTCCAAGGCCATCACGCCCAACCCCGAAACCACGCCTGCAGCCGCCAGCGATGCAGCATCACCCCGCGCCGCAAGCGCCCGCTCCCATTCCCCGCACGCCAGCGCCCGACGCATCGTCTCAACCAACCCGCGATGACTCGCGATCAGACTCACCGTCCCCGGATCGCGCAGCCGCCCCGGCTCACCCGCCACCGCCACCAACTCCGCCAGCACACTCCCCTCCAATGCCTCGTACGCCCGAAGCGTCAGCCGCCAACCCTTCTGCTGCTCACGCCCCACGCCCTCCGCCCGAACCCCCGGCATCCCCCGCTGCGCCACGCACACACCCAGCACACGCTCCGCCACCCGCAGAAACCCATCATCCAAACCGCGTATCAACACCCCCTCCACACCCGACCCCAAAGCCCGGGTATCCAGCCCGCCCCGACGCAGCACGCCAATCAACCGAAGCACCCGCGCCGCCCGCGCCAGCCGCTCAAGCCCCTCGACATCCCGCGCCCCGCACGCCCGCACGATCGCCCCCTCGAGCGAACCCGCCGCGCCAGACGCCGCCCCGAACTCAACCGCCGCCAGCCCCGGCCCCCACACCGCATCCGCAATCGCCCGCGCGATCCGATCCCGAGTCCGGCGGCTCGCATCCCCCAACCGATCCGACCCGATCTCCCCGAGCAACCGCGCGCACGCCGCCCGCGCCGCATCGCCAAGAACCGCCCCGCCCACGCTGAGCGCCGCGTCCGCCACCAGCCGATCCCCATCCTCAAATCGTTCCTCACGCGGGTACATCGCCTCGTGCGCCCGCGCCAACCCGTTGTAGCGCAGGTCCGTCGCGCGCACCGCAACATCATCCGGTGCACCCGTCGCCACCGGCGCGTCCACGAACCGCCGCAGCGCACTCCGCGCCCGCTGGTACGCCACCACCGCCACCTCGGGCGCACCCTCGCCGCGCGCCGCCAACGCCAACTCCATGTAACGCCCCGCCATCGCATCGATATCACCCAGCCCCCGCGCGATCGTCACCCCCAACATCCCGCTCCGCCACCCATCGGAATACACATCCAGCCACGGCGTCATCAACCACACCGCATCAACCCGCGCCCGCAACTTCAACCGCTCGCTCAGCGTCAGATCCGCGTCCGCCCCAGCGCGCTCCAGCGCCTCCGCCCGCGCCCCCAGCGCCTCAATCTCGTGATTCAGCCGATCCACCACATCCACCAGCGCACTCGTCTCAATCGTGGGCCGCTCCGGCGCACTCAGATCCAGCACCTGCGCACCCGCCGCGCCGCACGCCCACGCGCACCACACCAGCGCTGGAAACCCCGCCGCATGCCTCATCCGCCCCGCGCCTCCCTCACCGCTCGCTCGTACACACGCTCCAGATCATCCACCATCGCTCGCGCATCAAACCGCGCCCGCACCCGCTCCCGCGCCGCGCTCGCCATCACCCGCGCCCGGTCCGCATTATCGAGCATCCACATCACCGCCTCACGCAGCCCCGCAACATCGCCCGCGCCCACCAGCCGCCCCGTTCTTCGATCCTCGCACACCTCCCCGGTTCCCTCGATATCCGTCGCCACCACCGGCACGCCGCACAACATCGCCTGCACCACGACCCGAGGCAATCCCTCTCGATAACTCGGATGCACCAACACATCCATCGCCCGAATCAACCCCGGAATCCGCTCCGGCTCAACCAACCTCGTCATCACCACCGAGTCACGCAAACCCATCCCCGCGATGCGCTCTGTCAGCCGCCCCCGCCATAGCCCGTCGCCCACCCACAACAACTTCATCCGCGCATCAGCCCGCAGCACATCGCTCAGCGCATCGAGCACATCGTCGTGCCCCTTCAACTCAAACAACCGCGCCACCGTCCCGATCACGATGTCCTCATCACCTAGCCCCAGCGCCGACCGAATCGCCTCCCTCGTCTCACCCGCGCCCACATCGTCATAAGCACCCATCTCCATCCCCGAGATCACGGTCTCGTACTGCTCACGCCGACCAATCCCCGCTTCCAAATACCGCTCGCGGAGCGAGTCGCTCACCGTCACCATCACATCGCATCGCTTCGCAGCCCACCGCTCGCTCATCACATAGATGCGGTTCTTCCACCACCGCTCATGCTCATGAAACGCCGACCCATGCACCGTGTGCACCACGCCAGGGCGGGGATGATGGGAGGGGCCCCATGCGGCGCCGCGTCCCACCACCCCCGCCTTCGACGAATGCGTGTGCACGACATCCGGCTCCACGCGCTCGATCAGCGCCCGCAGCTCCCGCCGCGCCCGCCAATCCTTCACCGGATGAACCTCCCGCACCATCGACGGCACCACATGCCGCGCGATCCCGCGCCCGTCCCCCGTGCGGAACGCATCGATCCGCTCCGTCATCGAACCCTCGGGCCCGTACACCGGCCCGTGCGCCACATGCACCTCGCTCCCCCGCCGCGCCAGCTCCTCACTCGCAACAACCACCGTTTCCTGCGAGCCCCCCAGAATCATCCGCGTTGACACATTCAGGATGCGCACGACGCTTCCCCATCCTCCGGATACCGCATCCACATCAAACACAATCCCTGCGCCGGCATCGTCATCCCCGCCGCCCGCCGATCCCGCGCTTCCAGAATCCGCTCCATATCCCCCGGCCCCTTCTTCCCCTTCCCGACATCAACAAGTGTCCCCGCGATGATCCGCACCATGTTGTAGAGAAACCCGCCCCCCGAAACATCAATCTGAATCAACCCCGCCTCGGGCCGCGCCACGCTGCACGCAAACACCCGCCGCACCGTGGACTCCCGCCCGTGACCCGCCGCCGCGAACGAAGCAAAGTCGTGCTCGCCCACCAACCGCCGCGCCGCATCCTGCATCGCCGCGTGATCCAGGTCCTCCCACATCCAGTGCACGAACCGCCGATCCCGAATCGGGCGCAGACGCCCCGTCCGAATCGAATACCGATACCCCTTGCTCACGCAATCCCGAATCGGATCAAAGTCATCCCGCGTGCGCCGCAAATCCGTGATCACCACATCCTCGGGCAGCCGCGAGTTCACGGCCAACCCCAGCCGCTCATCCACCGGCCCCCGGCGCTCATCACTCGTCGTAAACGCCGCCGTCTGCATCACCGCGTGCACGCCCGAGTCGGTGCGGCTCGCGCCCAGCACGCTCACCTCCTCGCGCACCACATCACGGATCGCAACCTCCAATACATGCTGCACCGTCCGCAGGTCAGTCCGCTCTCGAGTCGGGGGCGCGCCGTCTGGATGTTGGACATCCACCAGCGGCCGCTGCGCCTGCCATCCGCAGAAGTCCGTCCCGTCATACGCAACCGTCATCCGATACCGGGGCATCCACGCAGCATACGCCCGCCGATTCCTCCTCAAATATCCCCATCCGCCCGCCCGAATCGCCATCGCTCCCGCCGCCCCGTCGCCGGGCAACGCACCCGAGATAAACCGGAATTAATGTCACACAAACCTCGTGGGCGCAACGACTTTCGTGAAACCGGCGCCCCGCCGCCGGCGAATACAGACTCAGGGAGAGAGCCCCGCTCGTTGCCAGTCCCGGAAAGTAAGTGCGTCTTTCCGAACTCGAAACGACACGGGAACGCTGGCCTTGCCCACGGGGGCATCCCGGCCGCACAGGGGCCGGGACCCTCAGTCAGTTCGTTCAATCTCTCACGCTCCCTGGTCGGTGACCCCTGCCGGGCAACACACACTCCGCCCGACAAGAGCACCGTGTTCCCTCTCTCCTGTGCGTGGCCGTCTGTGCACGATCCTCCGTTGCACCGGCGGCTTTTTATTCGCATCAGGGCGCCACCGCTTGTCGGCGCAATCGCAAGCGATGCGATCATCTCAATGCCCAAACAAGTTCGTCGCCGCGAACATCCCCTCCGCCTCGAAGTACGTAAGCGCCTCATCCACCGAACCGAAGATCTTCGTCGCCGTCTCAGTGATGAACGGCGAGGGCGCCTTCCGCGGCTTCCAGATCACATACACCTCTTTCGTGTGCTCGAACGCGTGGTGCAACTCCCGCTCCACGCCCGAGGACAACCCCGGAATCCCGCCCGCCAACTCCGGGATGTACGACACGATCATGTGCGACTGATCCACCAGCTTGAAGTCGCGCATGTAGATCTGCCCATCAATGTCCCCCGCGATGTCCAGCACCTCGCGCACCTTCACGCGCAACACCGGGGCACCGCGCGACCCGCCGTACGCGTGCGGCTCAATATCCAGAAAGTCCCGACCGTCCTTCGCCGCCGCGATCGCATTGTCCAGCAGCAGCTTCTCGTCCACATCCGCCGGATCGAACGTAATGAAATGGTCCGCCAGCTCCGCCCGGAACCGCTCGATCTCCTCCAGAACCTCCGGCATGTCCACCACATGACTCATCGGGAAACTCGGGTACACCTTCTTCATCGCGGGCCGGCAGATCAGCCGGAAGCAGGTCCGCGTCGTCTGCTGATGGCGCCCGCGGCTCAGAATGTAGAACGGCTTGCCCATCGCCTGCGCCATCAGTTCCGTCGCGAGAATCTCCTCCTCGCGCCACACCATGCAGTCCTTGAGCGTCGCATCAATCTCGTGGTCCCGATGCAACCGATGGTGCACCACCTCGATGTTGTCCACCACGCAGATGAACAGATCAGGATCGAGCTTGTGAATCTGGTCGAAGTCGAACGCCGCGAACAACCCGTGCCGCCACCGGAAGGTCGCGTGCGTGTTCACGATCATGTTCTCGACGCCCTTGCTCTCGGCGATGATGTCCTTGAACGCCGCACGACGGAGCGAGTTCAGCCGGCTCCACGGCAGGTCCAGAATCCGACCCTCCCGGATGTCCCGCCCCTCCGCGTACATCATGTCCCCCACATTGAACATCGCCAGCGACTCCCCCTGCGCGCCCGCGAAGTCCACCGCCCCCTGCAAATACGCCTTCTTGTCCACCCCCACCTGACCCGTCACGATCGCGCGCATACACCGGCTCCCAGTTCTTCGTGTTCACGAGTCCACCGGGCCCACCGCGCCCGATCCACTACTCAGTATACGAGTCCACACCGGTGCCATGGCCCAGCCCGAAGGGTGAGCCATGTCGTCAGCCCTCCTATCGTTCATTTCCAACTGTCACATCTCCCGACCAGCCCTCACGACTCCGCACCACCGAGGCGCTCATCCATGAAACTTCACTTAATCCTCATCCTCGCCGCCGCGCTCCTCCTCCCCGCATGCACCTCCGGCATCCCCATCACCATCACATCCATCGCCGACCCCGACGCCAACCTCGCCGCCGTCCAAACATTCGACCTCGCCCAGACCTCCACCAACGAACCCCTCATCGAGAAGAACCTCCTCCGCATCGCCGAGCGCGAACTCACATCCCGCGGCCTCGCGCGCAACACCACCAATCCCGATGTCCTCGTCGCCATCCTGGGAGACACCGACGAACGCCGCGAGTACGTCCCGCCCTCAACCTCCTACACGCCTTACTACGAGCCCGGCGACTCCTTCACCATCACGCGCAAGCGCACCGTCAACGGCACCGTCGTCCGCTCACGCCAGCGCATCCACACAACCGGCGACTGGGTCTACATCCCCCACACTGCCCCCGGCTACGAGCGCACCGTCTTCCGCAAGTCCATCACCATCCGACTCCTCGACGCCGGCGCCACGACCGACAACTCGGATGGATCCGGCTTTGATGCCGTACCAATCTGGGAAGCCACCGTCACCAACATCAGCACAGAGCCGGACCTCCTCAAACTCGCGCCGCTCATGATCCGCGAAGCACTCGCCGAGTTCCCCGCGCCCACCGGCAAGCCCTCGCGCCGCGCAGTCTATCCCAGCAACAAGTGAAGCAAAGGCGATTTCGCAAGCACAAATTCGGCCGCTCCTTGACACATAAGCAATCGATGATATATTACCCCCATGAGCCGACTCGCAGCCGACGCCTCAGTCTTCCACGCCATCGCCGATCCCACCCGCCGCGCGATCCTCGACCTCCTCCGCGAAGGCGAACAGACCGTTTCAGCCATGTTCGAGGCCATCCGCAAGCGTGTCCGCAAAATGACCCAGCCCGCGTTCTCACAACACCTCGCCGTGCTCCGCGGCGCGGGCCTCGTCTCCGTCCGCCGCGAAGGCCGCCACCGTCTCTACTCGTTCCGCTTCGCACCGCTCGAAGAAGTCGTCGATTGGGTCGCGCATTATGAGGCATTCTGGAGCGAGAAACTCGACAACCTCTCCCGCTACATCGATCGCTCGCCGAAGCGCGTCAAACGAAAAGGCACATCATGATGGCGCACGCGCAACGCAAAGTCCTGCGCAAGGTCTTCGAGTATGACCAACCGCCCGAAGTCGTCTGGCACGCGCTCACCGACCGCCGCGCCCTCGCCGAATGGCTCATGCCCAACAACTTCGAGCCAATCCTCGGCCACGAGTTCATGTTCAAGGTCGATGGCTTCACCAAAAAAATGTCCGGCGTCACACGATGCAAGGTTCTCGAGCTCGAACCGCTCAAACACATGGTCTGGTCGTGGGCCATCGAAGCCGTGCCCGGCGGCAAAAACCTTCCACCCATGCAGGTCTCGTGGGACCTCGAACCAACCGCCACCGGCACGCGCCTCATCTTCCAGCAGACCGGCCTCGAAGCGCTCCCGCCGTTCATGCGCTTCTCCATGAAGTTCGGCTGGGGAACAATGCACAAACGCTGGATCAGGAAAGTCATGGCACGAATCCGCCGCAAATCCGACGGATCAACATCCTTCACACCCGGCGCTTTCGTCCTCGAAAAGCTCTGCTACAAGACCCGCTCCATCAATCCAGAGGACAACATCACACTCGCGCCCACCCGCGAACAAGCCGCCCGAATCAACGAACATGACAACACACCATCCCAAGTGGGATAATCCACCGAGTCACGCAGCACACTAGATCCACGCATCGAAGGGACACCCCATGAAACTTAACCGTTCACTCCTCGCGCACGCAGTCATCGCCTCCATCGCCGTCACCGGCCTCGCCATCGCAAACCAGGACGGCGACCACGAAGGCGCCGGCGCGCCCGCCGATGTCGGCGCCTTCAAGATGATCCTGGGCGACAAGAAAATGGACGACCCCAACGCCATGGCCGAATGGATGGCGCTGGGCCAGCCCGGCGAGCCGCACAAGTTCCTCGCAAAGTTCAACGGCGAATGGAAAACCACCATGCGCATGTCCATGGACCCCTCCCAGCCCCCGACGGAGTCCTTCGGCCGCGCGTGGTTCGAGCCCGTCCTCGGCGGCCGGTTCATGCAACAGAAACTCGCCATCCCCATGATGGGCATGCCCTACGAAGGCCTCGGCTTCCTCGGCTTCGACAACACCACCCGCATGTTCACCCAATCGTGGATGAACTCCATGAGCACCGATGTCCTCATGTCAAAGGGCTCAATCAACCGCGAAGGCAACCAGATCACCATGTTCGGCGAGATGAACGAGCCCGGCACCGGCGAGGTCGGCAAGGTCGTCAAGTTCCTCTACCGCTTCGACAGCGACGACAAGTTCATGTTCGAAGTCTGGGAAGTCATGTACGGCGATCCCTGGAAAGTCTTCGAGATCGAATACAACCGCAAGAAGTAATCACCCACTCCGCGCGGCGTGGCTCATCTCGACGCCCGTCGAGCGAGCCACGCCGCCCGCTCACCAAGCCACCCCACCAGCCCCCGCCCCCGCGCGGGGGCTGTGTTATTCTCACCCCGACGCAACACGGAGAAACGCGAACATGGCCATCCTGATCGACGCCAACACCAAGGTCATCTGCCAGGGAATCACCGGATCATTCGGTGCGCTCCACACGCGCGGGTGCTACCACTACGGCACCAAGATGGTCGGGGGCGTCACGCCCGGCAAAGGCGGCACCAAGGACGAAAACAACCTCCCCATCTTCAACACCGTCGCCGCCGCCGTCCGCGACACCGGCGCCGATGCCACCATGATCTTCGTCCCGCCCCCTTTCACCGCCGACGCCATCCTCGAAGCCATGGACGCCGGCATCAAGACCATCATCGCCGTCACCGAAGGCGTCCCCGTGCAGGACATGGTCAAAGTCCGCGCCGTCCTCGACGAGAACAACGCGGGCAAATCAGTCAAAGACCGCACCGTCCTCGTCGGCCCCAACTGCCCCGGCGTCATCACGCCCGGCCCCAAAACCGGCTCCGGCGAATCCGCCAAAGACCCCTACACAAAGTCCGGCTGCAAAATCGGAATCATGCCCGGCTACATCAACACGCACCGCTCCGAGTCCAAACTCGCCAAAAACGTCGGCATCGTCTCCCGTTCCGGCACCCTCACCTACGAAGCCGTCTGGCAGACCTCCAACCTCGGGCTGGGCCAATCAACATGCGTCGGCATCGGCGGCGATCCCGTCCGCGGCTTCGGCTTCATCGACTGCCTCGAACGCTTCCAGGCCGACCCCGACACCGACGCCATCCTCATGATCGGCGAGATCGGAGGCACCGACGAAGAGGCCGCCGCCGACTACATCACCAAGCATGTCACCAAGCCCGTCGCATCATTCATCGCCGGTCGCACAGCGCCCCCCGGCAAACGCATGGGCCACGCCGGCGCCATCATCTCCGGCGGCCAAGGCGGCGCCGATACCAAAATCGCCGCGCTCAAAAAGGCCAACATCACCGTCGCCGAAACACCCGCCGATATGGGCGGCGCCATGGCCCGCGCCATGAACCTCGCCTGATGCTCTGATTCGGGTGCCATGGCTCGAACCGAGCATCAGCGATGCGAGGGCGAGCCATGTTCGAAGCAAACGCGCCAGCAATGCGATCTCACGATCATTCCCACTACCATCCCCCCATGCTTATCCGACTCTTCCTCCTCACCGCCCTCGCCATCCTCCCCGCCTGCTCGCTCTTCTCGCGCGCCCACGAGCCGACCATCGAACAAGCCGCGCCCTACACCGGCCCCGCCGTCGACTTCGACTCCACCTCCCGCACGCACATCGCGCAGATCACCTGCCCCACACCCGGCTGGTCCGCCTCCCACGATCTCACCCGCGAGGGATGGCCCTCCCACGAGGTCTTCATCACCCTCGTCCCGCCGCCCGCCGACGCCATCAACGCGCAGGTCCTCACGACCATCCTCGTCGATACCGGAGTCCGCGCCGAATCGCCCTGCCGCGTCTACATCCGCCGCGCCGACCAGGCCCCGGACTCCATCGCCGCCGGTTCCTACACGCTGGCAGCGTCCGCCGACCCCGCGCCCGCCCGCTGACTCCCGCGCACTCTGTTCGGACCCTGCTCGGAATAACCGCGCCAGCCGAGACCGCACGCGCCCCTCGTGCGTCTCAATAATCAACTTCCACGACCGCACCCCGCAACGGGCCGATGTCTACAACATGGGGCGCGCACCCTCACGAGGCCTGACCCGCCGACATGACCGAACCCACACCCCCCGACACCCCGTCCCCCAAGACCGATACGGCGCCCGCCCCGCGCGCCAAACGCAAGCGCTCCAAGCGACACTCCCTGCCCCGCGTCATCCTCGCCCTCGCCGTCATCCTCCTGCTCATCACGCAGACCGGCGTCCTCCGCTTCGCGGTCCTCCCCGCCATCGAGAACATGCTCGGCTGCGAGGCAACATCCGGCCGCGTCTATGTCTCGCTCACCGGCCGCGTCATCGTCAAAGACCTCGAACTCCGCGCACCCGCGCTCCAGCAAGACGCCGCACGCTTCTTCCGCGCGCCGCGCGCCGAGTTCGTCCCCGACTTCGGCGGCATCATCGGCGCCGGCTCATCCATCCGCGCGCTGCGAATCAACGACGCCACCATCCGCGTCTCACAAGCCGAAGACCAATCCCTCAACCTCATGAAACTCAACTTCGCCGGCGGGGGCGGTGGGGGCGGTGGGGGGAGCGGGGGGGGCGGGGGGGGATGCCGTCGCGCCTCCCCGAGATCGAACTCAATAACGCGCTCGTCGAGTTCGGCGAGAACGACGCCACCAACTACACCCCGCTCGCGACCATCCTCGTCTCCGGCTCACTCACCGCCTCGCCCTCGCAGCCCGGCGTCTACACCGTCGACCTCGCCGAGTCATCGCTCAACAACGCCGCCGCGCCCATCACCAACCCCGGCGCTCCATCCGGCGGCATGCGCCTCGACGGCATCATCGACACCAAGAACCGCTCCGGCGAGATCACCCTGCGCGACGCCGACCTCCAGGATTGGGCCGCACGCACCGCACCGCTCCACACCGACTCATGGGGCAGCATCAGGAACTATGCGCTCAAAGTCTCCGCGATCACTTACGGGTTCAACCTCAAGGAAGGCGTCACCGCAACCATCGACATCAACGACGCCGATCTGACCATCCCCATCCCCGCCGCCAACCCCGCCGACACCGGATCAATCACGACCCTCGCCATGACCGATGTCTCGGGCTCTATCAAGTTCCGCGGCCCCGAGCACGGCGTCCTCGCCGTCCTCGCCGGCAACATCGAAGACCTCCCCTGCCGGGTCCGCCTCGACACCCGGTCTTATTCCATCGATGCGCCCTTCGATTGCACCATCGAAGCAACCAACTTCATGCTCGGCCAGCGCTCCGCCCTCCTCCCCTATGCGCCCCAGGCCGTCCACGACCTCCTCCAGCGATTCTCCGGCCCCACCGCGCAGCTCACCGCAAACATCATCGTCAAGCGCGAGCAGCCCCAGCCCGCCGACACTACGCCCCAACCCATCAAGTCCTCCGGCCTCGTCACATTCACCAACGGCGCCATGCGCTACGAAGAGTTCCCCTACCCCATCTCCAATGTCCGCGGAGAACTCGAATTCACCAACAACCTCATCAAGATGAACCGCCTATCCGGCGCCGGGCCCACCGGCGCCAAGATCCTCGCCTCCGGAACCGTCATCCCCGACCTCGTCGGACCCGGGCTCGACCTCCAGATCGACGCCTTCGGCGTCCCTTTCGATGAACACCTCCTCAACACCCTCACCGACATCGGCCACACCGAAGTCCAACGCATCTTCAACCGCGACGCCTACAACCGACTCATCGACGCCAACCTCGTCCGCGACCCCGCCTCGCCCGCACAGGACGGCGCACCCCCGCCCATGCCCCTCGCCGGGCCCGTTGATATCTCCGTCCATGTCACACGCTCTCTGGGCGAAGCGCCATCGCTCGCAACCGACTTCGTCATCACCATGGAGTCCGGCGGAGTCGCCTGCGAGGTCTTCCCATACCCCGCCATCCTCGATGCGCCCCTCAAACTCCGAATCACCCACGACGCCGTCACCATCAACGAGGCCCAACTCCGAGGCCTCACCGGCGGCTCGATCACCCTCAACCTCAACATGCTCCACGATCGACCCGTCGATCTCGATCAGCACCCCGATGTCCTCCTGACCGTCCGCGATGTACCCGTCGATCGCTACCTCCTCCACGCCGTCCGCGAAACCTCCTCCGGCGCGCGGGGCGGCTTCGGAATCGGCTCCCATACCGATCCCGCCCGCTCCGACGACTCGCCCGCCGACATCCTCAGCGATCCCGCAGCACTCCTCAACGCGCTCAACATCGAAGGCGTCGTCTCCAGCGAAGCCCGCATCTCCTTCCCCCACGACGCCGACACCCAGTACCGCGCAACCGTGAACCTCGACGAAATCTCGGCCCGGCCCAACAACGGCCAGATCATGCAGGGCGTCGACGGGCAACTCGTCCTCGACAACGCCGGAATCCAACTCCACGCCGTCACCGCGCGCCTCGGCGCCGGAACCGTCCAGATCAACGGCGCCGTCGGCATCAACGACGGCGCGCTCGACCCCGCATCGCTCCGAGCAACAATCGATTGCACATCGCTCCCGCTCGAAACACCCCTAGCGCCCATCGCCGAACTCTTCTCGCGCGACTGGGCCACACGGCTCCAGACCATCGCTGACCAGCGCCGCCCCTCCGGTCTCGTCGACGCCACGCTCAACCTCGCCGCCGACGATGTCCAGCACATCGCCATCACCGCCGTCGATCACGCCTCCTTCGACGCCCTCGACGGCCGCATCGCCATCGACGCCTTCGACGGCCGCATCGAGCTCGCCGACGACGAATACCACTTCCGCGACGCCAGCGCCTCCGTCAGCTTCGATGATCTCCCCCTCGGACAACTCCGCGTCAACGGCACCATCACCAACAAACCCGACAACCCCCCGCTCGCCATCACCGCGTCCGATCTCGCCATCGGCTCACCCGCCGTCCGCAACCTCATGCGCAGCGCGGCCCCCGGACTCGTCGCCTGGCTCGAGCAGAACCGCGTCGAAGGCGCCGCCGAACTCACGCTCAATCTCGTCCGCGCCGACGCAAGCGCGGGTGATGCGGGGAACGCGGGGGGCGAAGGGGAAACCGGGGGGTGGCGCGCCGTCTCCGGCTCCATCGCACCGTCGCGCCTCTCGATGGTCATCGATGATCAACCCGTCGAACTCTCGCGCGTCGCCGGCGCTGTCCGATGGGACGACGCCACCATGACCTTCGACGATGTCGCCCTCGCCGCCGCCGATTTCTCCGCCACACTCAAAGGCGCCATCGGCATCGCCGGCAACACCGATGCGCAGATGTCCCTCTCGCTCAAAGCCGTCGGCATCCCCGCGCCCCTCCGCATCATCATCCCCCAGCGCGCCCGCGCCCTCCTCGACGCCCTCTCCATCACCTGCGCCGGCCCCATCGAGATCAACAACGCCACATGGACCCGCACCGCCGGCGCCGAGTCCCTCGATGCATCCATCAACTTCGCCGACGCCTCCTTCGTCACCGGCGTCGCCGCCGAACACGCCAGCGGCACCGCCGCCGTCAAACTCTCCCCCGCCTCCGACGCCCGACCCGCCGCCTTCAGCGTCGATATCGATGCGCAGTCTCTCACACTCGCCGGCGTCAACATGAATGACGCACGCATCGAGATCCGATCCGACGCGCAGGGCAACACCGTCAACATCCCCGTCATCCGCGCCGAAGTCCACGGCGGCTCCATGACCGGCCGCGCATCCGTCGCGCCGGACGACGCCGGCAAACGACGCTTCGACTTCTCCGCCGAACTCGCAGGCGTCCCCTTCTCCGATGTCCTGGCCGACCTCGAGTCCTCCGACGACTCGGCGCGCAAAATCAACCGCGGCACGCTCGAAGCCAATCTCTCACTCACCGGCGCGCTCGACGGCCCCGACCGCCGTGGCAGAGGCGTCGTCCGCGTCCAGGGCGGCGACCTCCTCGCCATGCCCGGCGTCGTCAAACTCCTCGAACTCTCCAATCTCCAGGCGCCCCGCGGCGAGATGATGGAGTTCGGCTACGCCGACTTCTTCATCCAGGACGCTCGCCTCGTCATCTCCGACCTCGCCATCATGTCGCCCTCCATCGTCGTCTCCGGCGCGGGCGAAATCCGCTGGCCCGACCTCGATGTCAACATGAACTTCCGCTCCCAGGCACGCTCGCGCGTCGCTTTCGTCTCAGACATCCTCGAAGGACTCCGCGACGAGTTCGTCACCACCGTCGCTCGCGGCACCCTCTATGATCCCCGCCTCGAGTTCGAGCAACTCGCCGCGACCCGAAAGTTCGTCGAGACAGTCTTCGGCGGCCCGCAGAAAAAAGAACCCAAACGAAAGAACAAATGACCACCTTCGACAACAACACCCAGCCCGCCAAGCCGCTGCGCCGCGTCGATCAGCCCGACTTCACCGACAAGATCGACGACCTCATCCGCGAGTGCGGCGGCGACCCCGAAACCTTCGACGGCAAACTCATCCGCGATCTCGCCGTCACATCATTCAAACTCATCACCGACGAACGCGACACCGGCGAACTCAAACTCCTCACCGCCGCCCTCAAGGAACTCCGCTACGCCTACAACGTCTTCGCCGATTACCACGCCCCCCACAAGGTCTCCATCTACGGCTCCGCCCGCACCCAACCCTCCAACCCCGACTACGCACTGGCGCGAGACTTCTCCCGACTCATGGCCGCAGCCGGATGGCTCGTCATCACCGGCGCGGGCGACGGCATCATGAAGGCCGGACACGAAGGCCCCGGACGCGAGGCCTCCTTCGGGCTCTCGATCCGCCTCCCCTTCGAGACCACCGCCAACACCGTCATCCAGGGCGACAACAAACTCATCAACTTCCGCTACTTCTTCACACGCAAACTCATGTTCGTCTCCCAGTGCGAAGCGTTCGCCGTCTTCCCCGGCGGCTTCGGCACCATGGACGAACTCTTCGAGTCCCTCACACTCGTCCAGACCGGCAAGTCCGGCATGGTCCCCATCATCCTCATGGAGCACGAGGGATCCGACTACTGGCAACGCTGGGACCGCTACACACGCGAGTGCCTCCTGGCCCAGGGCATGATCTCCGAGGAAGACACCGCGCTCTACACCATCACAAGCAACCCGCAGGCCGCCGTCGAACTCATCACCCGCTTCTACTCCGTCTATCACTCCTCGCGCTACGTCCGCGACGACCTCGTCATCCGCATGAATCAGCAACTCAGCGCCGACGCGATCGAGGCTCTCAACGATGAGTTCGCCGTCCTCGTCAAGGAAGGACGCATCGTCCAGCGCGGCGCCTACGAAGTCGAAGACGACCACCTCGATCTCCCCCGAGTCGCCTTCACGCACACGCGCCGCAATATCGGCCTCGTCAGACGCCTCATCGATCGAATCAACCAACTCGGCGCCGCCGCACGGTGAACAGCGCACGCGCCATCTCGTCCGCCCTCATCGGCTCGGCGCTGGCGCTCCTCCCGGCCTGCGCCTCAGACAACAACGCTCCCAACACCAAACCCGCGCCCAGACTGGGCCTCGATGTCCAGCGCAGCGCCTCCGTCGACGGCGTCGAACTCCGATGGTGGACGGCCAACGACAACGCAAACTCCGTCACCGCGGCGCTCGCCGCGCTCGTCGAGCCCGACTCCGTCCTCCCCTCGCGCCTCGCCGCCCGCTGGGACGAGTCAGGACTCCGCATCGCGCGCCTCAAGCGCGAAGCCCTCGCAGACCTCCTCGAATCCGCCCCGCCCGTGAGCCAGTACGCGCGCGACTGGAAGGGCTGGATGGGCGCATGGCTCCCCGTGTTCCGCGGCAGAGCCATCGACCGCCGCACGCCCTTCACCATCGACAACCGCCCGCGCATGCTCGGCCCCGGCGCGCCGCGCATCCTCATGCGCGCCTGGCCCGCCCCAACCGCCCAGGGCCCCGTCGTCCGGCTCGACCTCGCACTCCAGTTCGTCGACGACGGCGCGCCCCGCGCCAATGATCAATCCGCAGGTCTCATCCCCGCCACCGCAGCCCCTGTCAACCAGGGCGACATCATCCACGAACTCACCGCCGAACTCGCGCTCGACCCCGCCTACCTCTACGTCCTCACCTGCGAGTCGCCCGCCGTCGTGTGGAACAACAACCGCGCACCCACCGCCGAACCCACCGGCCACCCCGCCGCGGGCCCAGGGCCCGCCGCCGCAAGCCCGACCACCATCGGCCAACTCCTCTTCGCCTTCTCACTCGCCGACAGCGCGCAGAAAAGACGCATCATCGTCCTCATCGTCCCCGAACTCGCGCCCGACTTCGCGCTCCTGCCCCCGCGCGATCCTCAATAAGCGCGCACGGCCTTCGCGCCCTCGTAATAACGCTCGATGATGTCCTCCCCCTTCATCCCCTGGTTCGCCAGCGCCTGCGCCCCATACTGGCACATCCCCACCGCGTGACCGAACCCGCGCCCGTTGATGATCACCGTGTCCCCCGTGATGTTCAGCGCGATATCGCCCGACAGCACACGATCCTTGAACTCAATCGCGGGCAACTTCGCGCCCGCCGACCCCGGATGGTTGCAACCGATCCGCAGATCCTCCGCGCTCAACTCCCAGGTCCGCCCGTCCGTCCCGACAATCTGATACCGCGCCGGACGCCCCACCGTGTTGTACGAACTCGCCTTGATCTCAGAGATCTCCTTCAGATCGCGCAGCCCCATCCCCCGATCCGCAGCGAACGAACGAATCCGATCCTCCAACTCCCGCTTCGAGCGCGTCACGCTCCAGCGATACCGGGGCGAACGCTCGCACGGGCAAACCCGCTCGTGCGCCTGAATCGGCTCGGCGAGATTGAACTCATACCCCGGCCCCGTCGGCCAGGTGTCCCGCGCCGATCCCGCCCGATCGCCGCACGTGGATGAGTAATACGCGCGAATCAACTTGCCCCCCGCGCCCACAACCAACCCCCGAGTCGACTTCACCGCCTCGATCGCCGCCGGGTCCGTCGTCGTCCCCCCGTACACCTGGCTCTGCTCCGTCACCTCAACATCAAAGGCCGAACCCAGCGAGCGCTTCCGCGCCCGCTCGTGCAGCGCATAACTCCGCGCCGCGATCGCCTGCGCCCGGTACGCCTGCAAGTGCCAGCCCGGCAACATCTCCTTCACGATCACGCCCGGAAGGTAGTCCTCAACCGAGACCTCTTCGATCACATCAAACGAGCCCGATCCCGCACCCCCCGACGCGAGCGTGTCACGCCCCATCAAACGAATCACGCCCGGATACCGCTGGTTGTTCACCGAGACCTCGCCACCGCCCACGGCCTCAACATTCAAATAGTCAAAGCCCGGCGCCAGCCGACGCTGCAACGCCGTCCGCGACGCGCCCATCGGTGTGATCACCCACTGCCGCGCCTCAACGCGCACCGTCACGGGCGTCCGCACCGTCACCGGCGCCTCGCCCCGGCCCGGAACGCTCAGAATCACAAACCGCGGCCCGCCCAGATCAACACTCGTCGCGCCCTCCGCGATCCGCGCGCGCAAGGTTGGGTCCTTCTCATCCAGCGGCAAACGGTCCCTGAGAATCCCCCGCGAGCCGACTGTCGTCGCGACGCCCGCATCGCCCCCGCCCGATGAACCCCCGCCGTCACCCTTCCAAGGCCACGAAGTCTGGCAAGACACGAGGCCCAGCGCCAAACCCGCAACAACACCCGCGATTCCAATCCTCATCGCCCGCCGACGCGCTCCGTGCATCGCCATGACAACACCTCCGTCGTTGTTCACACACCCATCATCGCCCATCCCGCGCCTATGTGTCCAACCGTCATGTACCCTCTGTCCCATGGACATCCGCGCCGTCATCGACGCCCGCCACCAGGACGCCTCGCCCATCACGCCCGCCACGCCCCTCGCGGGAGTCCCCCTGATCCTCTGGGCCGCCAACCACCTCGTGCGCGCCGGCGTGCCTCGCGCAGGCATCGCCATCATCGACCCCGATCAGCGCTGCGCGCGCGCCATCGCCCGCCACAACTTCTCCGCCGTCAACGCACCACCCGCCAACACCGGCTCGCCCCTCCGTGCCGACTGGCACCATCCCTTCCGCATCCCCGCATCAGAATCCCCCGACGCCATCCAGTCCATCCGAGTCACCGACGCCGACACCCTCGCCCTCGCCGAAGCTGTCGCGCGGGGCCTCGCACCCTCCGACCCCCGCATCGCCGGCGTCCGCCGCTACGCCCTCCCCACCGACCGAACCTTCCGCGCCGTCATCACCGATGTCGACGGCTGCCTCACCGACGGCACCGTCATCCGCACCGAACAGGGCGACGCCATGCGCGCCTTCAACACCAAAGACGGCATCGCCCATCGAAAACTCCAGGCCGCCGGCATCAAAGTCGGCTGGCTCTCCACCGCCATGGAATGCAACGCCATCAACGACCGCGCCCGCTCGCTGGGCGTCGACGCCATCGACGCCGGCTCCGGCCACAAGGGCCCGCGCTTCGAGTCCCTCTGCGCCAAACTCGCCGTCAAACCCGAAGAAGTCGTCTTCATGGGCGACGACATCCACGACCTCCCCGCCATGCGCCTCGCCGGAGCCATGGCCTGCCCCGCAGACGCACACCCGCACGTCCGCGCCGAGGTCGATTGCGTCCTCGCCGCCCCCGGAGGCCGAGGCGCCTTCCGCGAACTCGCCGATCTCCTCACCGATCACATCACCGAACACCAACTCAAGCTCTGACCGCAGCCCTCCGCCCCCGCGCCTGCGGGGGAGGTGTCATGAGCTCCGCGAATGACGGAGGGGGCTTCAGAATCTGTGCTCTGTGCTTTGTGTTTTGTGCTCTTACACTCCCCCCATGGACCTCCAGGACGCATCACCAAACCGCCGCCACACGCGCCGCACCGCCCGCGCCAAAGTTAATCTCGCCCTCGCCGTCGACAAACCAAACGCAGAAGCCATGCACCCCATCTGCTCGTGGATGGCCCGCATCAACCTCGCCGACGACCTCCACATCACACGCCTCGAGGACGACCGCCTGAGCCGATACGCCATCCGCTGGCACGACGAAGCGCCAATCAAAACCAACATCGACTGGTCCATCACCGCCGATCTCGCCGTCCGCGCCCACCTCCTCCTCGAAGACGAAACCGCCCGCCGACTCCCCGTCCAACTCCGCCTCGATAAGCGCATCCCCGTCGGCGGCGGCCTCGGGGGCGGCTCCGCAGACGCCGCCGCGACACTCTCCGCCGTCAACGAACTCTTCGATCTCAACATCCCCCACGACCGCCTCGCCCAACTCGCCCTCACGCTCGGCTCCGATGTCCCATTCTTTCTCAGCGATCACCCCACAGGCATCGTCTCAGGGCTGGGTGAGTCCTTCGAACCCACCGCCCCTGTGTCCGCAGCCCTCGTCCTCATCTTCCCCGCCTTCGGCTGCCCAACCGGCCCCGTCTACCGCGCCTTCGACAACCTCCCCGCCGCATCATTCCGCGCCGACACCATCCGCGCTCTCGCCCGCGCCGATTCAATCGACTCAAGCCAACTCTTCAACGACCTCGCCCCCGCCGCCGAGGCCGTCGCGCCCCGCCTGACGCCCCTCCGCGCCCGCGCCGCCGAAGTCGCCCGAAGACCCGTCCACATCACCGGCTCCGGCTCAACCATGTTCGTCGTCTGCCCCGAAGGCGCGCACTTCGCCGCGGACCTCGCCGACGACATCCAATCCGCCCTCGCCGACGACACCAACCCCGACCTCCGCGCTCACGCGACGTCACTCGTCGCCGAACCCGACATCGGGTAGCGCCTCCGTCGGCCCCGCCACCCCGTACCGCGCCCACCGCCCCGCCTCGATCTCGTCCCCCAGTTCCGCATCCACCCCGGGAAACTCCCCGAACAACCCCGCGCCCCCGATCACCCGCGCCGGCGCCTCGCAATCACAATCGCCCAGCGTCGCCAGCATCGCGCTGTTGCTGTTCGCGCCGACAAGCACATACCGCGCCGACCACATCCGGTCCCGCTGCAAGCACGCCACCTGCTCCAGCGTCAACTCGAACACCGCCTCTAGCCGGTTGTCGACAAACCCGATCCCCGCCGGCGGCATCAGCCGCACGCCCCGCGTCATCCGACTCACCCGATCCCCATACGCCCGATCCTCCGGCGCGCGGTAATCCTCACGCAGACTCGCCCCGCCAAACTCGATCCGCCCCGATAAATACGCGTACGGCTCCGGACACTCCACATCCAGATACAAGTGCCGCCCCCGCCCCGCCACCACCCAGCTCCGCAGCTCCCCGCGGCACATCACGGGCCCCGCAACAGCCGCAACCCCGCGCTCCCCCGCCCCAGGAATCACAGCCCCCGCAAAGACAACGCCCGCCACATAAGCGCCGATCGCCCACACCGGACTCTTCAACCCGCGCCTCCCTTTCTATACAGAAATGTACCCACACCCCCGCCCCGCAAAGCACCACTTCCCCGTTCGCAGGGAAAATACTCCCCCGCCGGGGCTTTGCCCGATGTCCCGCTCCCGAATGGGGTTAGAATCAACACCCTGATGAAACTCTGGACAAACGATGCCGAGGCGCGCCTCCGCACCGCCTACGCCGACCAGCGCGTCTGTGTCACAGGCGGCGCGGGATTCATCGGCTCGCACCTCGTCGATTGCCTGCTCAATCTCGGCGCCTCCGTCGCCATCATCGACGACCTCTCAACAGGCGACGCCGAATACCCCGCCCACATCATCGACAAATGGGGCGACCGTGTCCGATTCATCTACGCATCCATCCTTGAGCCCCCCGCGCTCCGCGCCGCCACCGAGAACGCCTCCGTCATCTTCCACCTCGCAGCCATCGGCTCCGTGCCCCAGTCCATCGCCGAGCCCGAACGCACGATGGATGTCAACCTCACCGGAACCGTCCGCGTCGCAGAAGCCGCGCGCCGCGCCAAGTCACGCCGACTCGTCTTCGCCTCATCCTCCGCCATCTACGGCGACACCACCCAACTCCCCATCACCGAAGACGCCCCCATCAAACCAATGTCCCCCTACGCCGCGTCCAAAGCCGCCGCGGAACATGTCGTCCGCGCCTGGTCCGCGTCCTACGCGCTCTCGGGCGTCTCCCTCCGCTACTTCAATATCTTCGGCCCGCGCCAGTCCACCGAAAACCAATACGCCGCCGTCATCCCCGCATTCATCAGCGCCATCGCGAGCGGCAAGCACCCCACCATCAACGGCGACGGCTCGTTCACCCGCGATTTCGCGCCAGTCGCAAACGCCGTCTACGCCAACCTCCTCGCCGGCGCTTCCACCAGCAACCTCACCGGCCAGGCCGTCAACATCGCCTGCGCCGCAAAGACCTCCATCAGGCAACTCGCCGAGCAGATCGCATCCTTCATGGGCCGCCCCGATCTCGACCCCGCATTCGCCCCCCCGCGCAAGGGCGATATCCCGCACTCCGTCGCATCCATCGACGCAGCCCGCAAACTGCTGGGCTATGAGCCCATCGCCACACCCGAGCAGGGGCTCCGCGAACTCGTCGAATGGGCACAAATGTCCGCCGAGCAGCGCGCTAAAGCCGAACCTTGCGGATAAGCCCGAACCCCGCCGCCCCCTCCAGGGGTACAACTAAGTGAAGTGACCACCATCGCAGTCATTTCGGGGATCTCCGCGCTCTGGCTCGGCGGCGCAGCCGCCGCAGCCGCCTTCCCCATCATCGCCCACTTCCTCTCCCGTCGTGGCGGCCCCACCCTCGACTTCCCCGCCGTCCGCTTCGTCCAGATCGCCGCCGCCGAACAGGCCGCCCGCGAACGCCCGCGCGATCTCTTCCTCCTTCTCCTCCGCGTCCTCATCATCGCGCTCATCGCCCTCGCCTTCGACCGACCCGTCTGGTCCACAACCTCGAACCCCGACATCGACACCGCCCAAGGCGAAGACATCGTCATCGTCATCGACGCCAGCGCCTCCATGACCCGGTCGCACGCCCAGTCCGGAGGCCGCGCCTACTTCGAAATCGCCCGCTCCCGCGCCCTCGAAGAACTCGAAGCCGCCCAGTCCGCCGGCGCGCGCACCGCCGTCATCCTCGCGTCCCTCAACCCAGAGGCCATCCTCCCACGCCTCACCGATCAATCCGCGCCGCTCGCCGCGCGCCTCCGCGAAGCATCCGTCACGCTCCAGCGCGCCGATATGCAAAGCGCCATCGCACTCGCAGCAACGCTCCCCGCGCCCACCGATGAGCCCCTCCGCCCGCGCCGCGTCATCGTCTTCTCCGATATGCAGGCCTCCAACTTCCAGGGCGTCTCCGTCCCGGCAAGTGTCACGCTCGACCTGCGATCCATCGCAGACCAGGCGCCGCCGCGCAACCTCGCGGTCTCCGACATCGAGATCTCGCCGCCGCGCCCCATCGCCGGCCGCGAGTCCATCGTCTCCGTCAAAGTCACCAACTTCTCCGACGCCCCTGCGCGCCCGACTGTCACCTGCGACGCCGCCTCCTCCCAGCGCTCCCTCTCACCCAACCTCGCGCCCGGCGCATCAACAACGCTCTCTTTTCCAATCACGTTCCCCACCGCAACGCAAACCCCCGTCCGCGTCTCGCTCATCGATGCGTCATTCACACACGACGACGCCGCCTACCTCGTCGCCGATGTCCGCCAGGCCCGACGCATCGCGCTCATCACCGCCGCCCCCGACTCCGACCGCCGCGGCGGCGCGTACTTCGCCTCACTTGCACTCGCCCCCACCGAAACCTCCGAGTTCCGCGTCATCCGCGTCGCGCCGACGCAGGCAACCCCCGAACTCCTCGCATCTTTCGATGCCGTCATCATCGCCCAGGCCGCGCTCCTCCCAGACTCCGCCCCCGCCGCCATCCGCGCAGCCCTAGAACAATCCGTCGGCGTCCTCTGGGTCATCGACTCCCAGCCCGCCTACGAGTCCGCAGCCGCATTCAACGCCCCCGCACCATCTCTCCCCGTCACCCTCAACTCGCGCTTCACGCAACTCGCCGCCGACGAACACCTCACGCTCCGCCCCGCCGATCTCGATCGCGGCCCCCTCGCCCTCTTCGAAGGCCCCGCCACCCGCGCACTCCTCGACGCAACCTTCAACACATCCGCGCCCGCCGACCTCGCCCCCGCATCCGTCCCCCTCATCCTCCTGAGCAACGGCGACCCCTTCATCGCCTGGCGCACCGGCCCGCGCGCCACAGGCCGCATCATCACCATCAACGCCGACCTCGCCCCCGATCACACCTCCCTCGTCAAAGGCCCCATGTTCCCCGTGCTCATGCACGAACTCCTCCGATTCATCCTCCCCGCCTCCGCAGCCCGCCAGTACGCCGAAGTCGGCGAACTCCTCACCACCCGCGTCCCCGCCGCCCTCACATTCAGCGACCCCGTCGCCGATCCACTCGACCGCCCCGTCCGTGTCACACGCGGCAGCGCATCCGCCGCCTTCGACCCCATCCTCACCGCGCCCCCCGCCGATGCGCCCGGCATCACCGACCTCCACGACGCATCGCGCACCATCATCGCCCGCGCCGCAACCAACCTCTCGCCCGACGAGTCCGACCCGCGCACACTCGATGAGGCCGCTATCGCCGAACTCACCGACGCGCCCGACGCAAGCATCCGCCTCACCGCCGCCGCGCCCGGCGCATCAATCACCAGGCAAGCCATCGAACTCTGGCCCTGGCTCCTCGCCGCAGCCATCGCTTCCCTCGCCGTTGAGTCACTCATCGCCGGCTTCAACCGCCGCGCATCAACCCCGGAGCGCGACGCATGACGCCCATCATCGCGCTCCAGTGGTCCCCCGCCTCCGTCGGGCTCGGCCTCATCGCCGTCCTCGTCATCGCCGCGCTCACCGCGTCCATCATCAGCGCGCGAAAGGCAAACTGGTCATCCCGCGCCCTCACATCCGTCGCCCTCCGTGCGCTCGCGCTCGCCGCGCTCGCCGTCATCCTCCTCGGCCCCACCCGCATCATCCCCGCGCCCGACGCCGATGAGAAACCCACCGTCGTCCTCCTCATCGACCGCTCCGCGTCCATGAGCATCGAAGACGAACAACTCGACGACGCCCCCGCCACCCGGCTATCCGCCATCTGCGCCCGCTGGCTCGACCCCGCGTTCCTCGCCGAACTCGAGTCCCTCGCACAGACCCGCATCCTCGCCTTCGATCAGCGCATCGAAGCAACGCCCATCGACCAACTCCTCTCCGGCGGAGCCGACGGCGACGCCTCGCGCATCGTCCGCGCCCTCGACACAACCCTCAGCGCAGCGCAATCCACAACCACCTCGCCCGCGCGCCTCACCGATCTCGTCCTCCTCACCGACGCCATCGATACCGACGCCGCACCCCTCGCGTCCGCAGCCGACGCCGCGCTCGCCTCATCCGTCCGTATCCACGCCGTCAGCGCGGGCAGCGCTGCCCGCATCGCCGATCTCTCCCTCCACGCCGCGCCCGAGTCCGACCTCGTCTACGAAGGCCAGCCCACCAACCTCATCCTCCGGCTCCGCGAGACCGGCTACGACAACCAGCCCGTCCGCGTCACCGTCACGCGCAACCCCATCTCCCCGCAGGACACCGCGCAGATCGTCTTCAGCGAAACCGTCGCCATCAACAAGTCCCGCGAACTCCGCATCCCCGTCACGCCCGCCATCGACCCCGCCCTCCGCACCGACGACTCGCAGAGCATCGATATCGTCGAGTACACCGCGCGCATCGAGACCATGCCCGGCGAGCGTGACACCTCCAACAACGAGCGCTCCGCCTTCGTCAGAGTCACCGCCGACACGCTCAAGGTCTGCGTCTTCGAGAACCAGCCCTACTGGGAAACCCGCTTCTTCATCGAAGCCATGCGCGACGACCCCCAGATCGAACTCACCGCCGTGCAAGGACTCGGCTACGAACGCGGCCGCCCCCGGCTCCAGGTCATCCGATACACGCCCGACGCAACCTCATCCACCGAGCAGCGCGTCGCCGCGCCCCTCGACGAGGCATCCCTCTTCAAGTTCGATGTCATCGTCCTCGGTCGCGGCATCGACGCCTTCTTCCCCGACAACGACGCCGAGAAACTCGTCCGCTTCGTGACCGAACGAGGCGGCGCACTCGTCTTCCTCCGAGGAAAGCCGGCCAGAGGCCGCGCCGCAGAACTACTGGACACCATCACCCCCGTCGTCTGGGGCCAGCGCGTCCTCGCCGGCCGCGCGCTCGAAGTCACGCCCGAAGGCCTCGCCCAGCCCGCCCTCGATTTCGACAAGTGGGGCAACCCCACCGATGTAATCACCGAACTCCCCGGCATGATCGCCGCCACAACCGTCGAGAGCGAAAAGGCACTCTCCGTCGTCTGGCTCCGCCAACAAGACATCGGCACGCCAACCGACCCCGCCGCCGTCGCGCACATGCACGCCGGGCGAGGACGCACGCTCGCCGTCATGACCGACGGCCTCTGGCAATGGGGCTTCCTCCCCGCAACGCTCGATCAATACACGAGCGTCTACCAGATGTTCTGGTCGCGCGCCATCCGCTGGCTCGTCATGGGGGGCGACTTCCTCCCCGGCCAGGACATCGCCCTCGCCACCGATCGCGTCACCGCGCGCCCAAACCAGCCCGTCCGCATCGAGGTCCGTGCCCGCTACGCCGATAACAACTTCGCGCCAACCGTCACCGTCACCGCGCCTGACAACGCTGCCCAGACAATCGACCTCACCGAAGACACAACCCGCGCCGGCGAACGCTTCACCGGCACATTCACGCCCGAGTCAGAGGGCATCTTCCGCGTCACACTCGATGCGCCCGGAATGAAGCCCGACTCCCTCTCCACGCGCATCGCCGTCTACGAAGACCGCGTCGAGTTCGACGACACCGCCGCACGACCCGAAGAACTCGCCCAACTCACCCGCGCCACCGGCGGCGTCATATTCCCCATCAACCAGCCCCGCGCCCTCCTCGATGTCATCAACACCGAGATCCAGGCCCGCAAGTCACGCACATCCTCCGAACCCGCGTGGGACCAATGGTGGGTCTTCGCGGCAATCGTCACAATCCTCTGCGCTGAATGGTTCTGGCGCCGACGCGGAGGCCTCCCATGACCAACAATGCTCCAGACACCATGACCTGCGAAGAACCGACCACCACCGGCGCGACTTGGAAGAACCGAGGGGTTCTGGATGAGCGCCTCCGCGCCGTCATCGCCCGCTCCCGCTGGGCCTCCCGGGGCCAGCGCACGGGCGCCGCCGTCTGGCCCGTCCCCGTCGCCATCATCGCCGCCCTCATCATCGACGCCTCGCTCGCACTCCCTTCCATCCTCCGCGCCGTCATCGCCGTCGCCATCCTCGCCCTCGCCCTCCGCGTCCTGCTCGCGCTCATCCCCTCGCGCGATTCCCGCCGCATGAACGCCCTCCGCGCCGCGCGCATCGCCGAGGACCGCGCCCAGATCACGCACAACGCGCTCATCAACGCCGTCCAGCTCCGCGCGCTCGCCGCAAACGCCGACGCCACCATGCCCGCCGAACTCGCCCGCCGCGCCGTCGCGCAGGGCGACCAGCGCGCCGCATCGCTCTCCCTCGCCGGCCTCATCGACACCGCGCCCATCAAGCGCGCCTGGGGCTGGTCGCTCCTCGCCCTCGCCCTCTTCGCGATCGCCTGGCTCTCCGCGCCGCGGTTATTCGCCATGGGCATCCCGCGCCTCACCGAGCCCTTCGCCGACCACCCGCCCTTCACGCTCACGAACTTCGACATTTCATGGGAACCGCAGCGCCCCCTCGCCGCCGACGCCATCACCATCCGCGTCGCCCTCACCGGCCCGCTCCCCGATGCCCTCGACTTCATCGCGCTCGACGACCATCACAACCCCATCGACCGCGCGCCCATGACGCCACAGTTCGCACGCGACGACGCATCATCAAGCGGCAAACCGTCCGACTACACCTTCATCCTCCGCGATCTCCGCGCGCCCGCCCGCTTCTTCGTGCAGGGCAGCACCGGCCGCTCGCGCATCATCACCATCACCCCCGAGATGCGCCCCCGCATCGAGTCCGCGCAGCTCCGCATCACGCCCCCCGCCTACACCAACCTCCCCGAGGTCGCCCACACCGGTGCTTCTCTCACCGCCGACCGCTCACCCATACCCGTCCTCGTCGGCTCCACCATCACCTTCACCGTCAACACCACCATCGATCTCGAGTCCGTCAACCAACCGGGCACCGCCGTCACCGCCGGCGCCTCCGTGTCCACCCGCACCGCCATCCAGCAGACCCGCTTCGACTCACCGGGCCAACGAGAACTCACACTCCAGCCAGTGGGTGTAGGTGGATTGGCGTGCGACGAGATAGCCACCGCGCGCATCCTCGTCGTCGAAGATCAACCCCCCGCCATCCGCATCGATCAGCCGACCAGCGCCACCGAGCCCGCCGAGATCTTCGTCCTCGAGGGCGCATCCTTCCCCCTCGCCGCCCTCGCGACCGACGATGTCGCCCTCACGCGCTTCACGCTCCACCGCACGCTCACCCGCAACGGCGATGAGTCCCTCCCCGTCGATCTCGAGTTCGCCGTCGATCCGCGCCGCCGCACCGCCGAAGCGCGCACCACACTCTCCACCGCCGACCTCGGCGCCGCCGCCGGCGACACCGTCACCCTCGCGCTCTCCGCCACCGACAACCGCGCACCCGAGTTCGGCGCACCCCAGACCACCACCTCACCAACCATCACCGTCCGCGTCATGAACCGCGAAGATTTCGCCCGACGCTTCGCCGAAGAACTCGCAGCACAGGACATCACCCGCCCCTACGACCAGCTCGCCCGCGCCGCCGAAGCCCTCGATCAACGCGCACAGGACCTCCGCGCCGAAGCACGCGAACGCTCCCGCGATCTCGACCGCCTCCCCGCCGATCAGCAACTCCCCGAGCCGATCGAGCGCGCCGCCCGCGCCCTCCAGGAGCGCATCGATCAGTTCAACGACCAGCGCCAGTCACTCGCCGATGAAGTCCAGCGCCGCCTCGACGCCCCCGACGCCGTCGACTTCGACGCCCAGATGCGCGAGCCCCTCGAGCGCCTCCGCGACCGCCTCGACGCCATGCAAACCCCCTCACTCCCCCGCCTCGACGAGCCCCAGCCAAACAAGAACAACAACAGCGGCGATCAAGACAACGCCGAGCAACCCGACGATCCCAACGCCAGCAACAGCAACAACACGCCATCCCCCCAGCTCGACCGCGCCCGCGTCGGCCAGTGGCTCGACAAAGCCGAACAAGCCACCGAGCAATCCGCCCAGCAATCCGCCCTCGCCGCCGACGAGGCCGCCCTCGACATCACCCGCCCCGCACGCGCCCTCGAACTCGCCGACCAACTCCAGCGCACCCTCGAACAAGTCGACGACGCCGCGCGCCGCCAGCGCATGCTCGCCGACCGCCTCGCAACGCTCACCGAACTCGACGAAACCGCCGCCGACGAACTCGCTACCTCCCAAGAGTCCATCCAGGCGCAACTCGAGCAATCCATTCGGGACCTCCGCAAACTCGGCGACCGCGCCGAGCACGAACTCGGCTCATCCGAGTCCCCCTCACAACTCGCCCGCGCCATCCTCGACGAGCGCGCCAAGGTCCAGCAGGCCATCGACGACATCACCGCCGCCACCTCAAACCTCCCCGCGGGGATCGGCGCGCAGTCCATCCGCCAACTCATCGACAAGTCCGCCAACCTCGTCCTCGATGAGGTCTACCGCCAGACTCTCCCCGTCACCGATGCGCTCTCCGCCATCGACGCCATGCCCGCCCGCGACGACGACCCCGCCGCAGAAAGACTCACGCCCACCATCGAAGACATCCGCCGCGCCCTCGAAATCCTCGACCAGATCGAGCAATACCTCGACGAGGCCCGCGACGCCCACGCCGAGAACGGCGGCTCAACCGTCGCCCTCCACTCCCTCCCCCACGCCCTCGCCATCATCACGCTCGCCGCATCGCCCAACCCCACCGCCGACCCCGACTCCGACATCAACGACGCCATCGAAGCCGCACGCTTCCGCATCGAGCGCCTCCGCGCAACCCTCCGCCAGGTCGAACTCGGCCTCTCGCCCCTCCTCCCCACCATGGGCGCCTCCGCCCAATCACTCGCCGAAGGCATCGTCTCCTCCGAAGCGCCCGCCACCATGGAGTCCGCAGCATCCGCGCTCCGCGCATCCGACCTGTCCGCCGCCATCGAGCGCGCCACCGAAGCCGCCGATGCGCTCGAAGCCCTCTACGAAGACCCCGGCCAATCCCAGCCCGGCCAACCCGGCCAGCAGGACATCGATCAGCAACTCCAACTCCGCAAACCCTCCGATCAACAGCAATCCTCATCCCAATCCTCCTCTTCCTCATCGCAGCAACAGAGCGATCAACAATCACCAACCGACGGCCAGTCCATGTCCAGCGGCCAGCGCCCCTCCACCCTCGAACAACTCGCCCAGAACCGCCAGCAGCAACGCGATCAGCAACAACAAGCCGGCCAGCAATCAGACGCGCAGGGCAACCCGTCACAAGGCGAGGGCAACGGCGAGTCGGGCCAACCCATGTCCCCCGGCGATCAGGCATCGCCCCAGGAAGACAGCGCCGCGCGCCAGCGCTCACGCTTCTTCAACGAGACCCTCTATCAGGAGTCCGATCTCCCCCCCGACGAGATCGACGGCTCAATCACCGACACAATCAACCCCCAGAACCTCACCCGCGCCCCCGGAGCGCGCAACAGCGGCAACACCTCCGAATCACCCGCCGTCACGCGAGGCCTGTCAGGCCCCGGCGCCGCCGCCTTCATCCATGTCCCCGACGCCTATAAAGATGTCGTCGCCGCATACTTCGAACGAATCGCACGCGAAGCCGCCGAAGCACGAGACCCACAATGAACACCCGCGCCATCATCACCGCCGCCGTCCTCGCCCTCTCCGCGCTCCTCCTCACAACCGCCCGCGCCCAGCAACCCGAGGGCGCCTCCGAAGGCCGCGTCCGTGTCGCCATGCTCACCTACGGCACCGAACGCAAAACCTCCGTCTGCTTCGCCGATCACTTCCTCCGCGATGTCGCCATCGAAACCGATATCAACATCGACCGCCGCTTCACCAAGATCGATCTCGACTCCGAAGAACTCTTCGCCCACCCCTTCGCCGTCATGACAGGCGAAGGATCCTTCGAACTCACCGAGCAGGAAATCGCAAACGCCCGCCGCTTCCTCACCTCCGGCGGCTTCCTCCTCGCCTCCTCCGGATGCTCCAACAGCGCCTGGAACGCATCCATGAAGCGCGCCCTTGAACAGATCCTCCCCGACGCCGAACTCAAACAACTCGACCTCACCCACGAAGTCTTCCACACCATCTACGACATCAACCGCCTCGACGCCAAACGCCGATCCTCCAAACCCGAGATCTTCGCCATCGAGATCGACAACCGACTCCGCGTCATCTACTCCCCCGAAGGACTCAACGACACCCAGAACGCCGGCGGCGGCTGCTGCTGCTGCGGCGGCAACGAAATCCGCAACGCCTCCGATGTCAACGCCAACATCCTCGCCTACGCACTCACACGCTGAGCATTGCTCCCTCCCCCGCGCCTGCGGGGGAGGTGTCACACGAATGTGTGACGGAGGGGGTGTCTTGACGGGTGCTCCCTCCCCCGCGCTTGCGGGGGAGGTGTCACACGAATGTGTGACGGAGGGGGCGATTGCACCCTCTCCCCTCGAGGGAGAGGGTGGTCGCGTAGCGACCGGGTGAGGGGGCTCCCCGACACCCGGTACCATGCCCCCATCATGCTCCGACGAATCCTCACCGTCTTCGCATCCCTCCGCATCCCCATGCTCCTCTTCGCCGTCCCCTACGCGCTCCTCTGGATGCGCACCTCAGAGTCCGGCGGCTGGATCATGGCCATCGCCCACGCCGCCCTCGTCCTCTTCGCATTCGCCGGCGTAGACGCCTCCCTCATCAAGCGAGGCCGCGAACCCCGCCTCACGCTCCGCCGCGCCTCCGAACTATTCGACCTCCGCGTCATCGAGGTCTCCCGCGCCGTCCTGGGCATCACCGCCCTCATCGCCGGCTTCGTCCTCCTCTTCATCCAGTGGAAACTCGGCGCCGTCGTCCTCGTCGCTTTGGTCCTCCTGGAACTCGGCGCCGACGGCTTCTCCTCGCGCTGGCGCCACAACCGCTTCGCCTGGAGCGAGTACATCCTCCCCCTCGTCATGCTCATCGCCCCAGCGATGCTCATCGCCGGCTCCGCCAAGTCACGCCTCGCCCGCCTCCACCTCCAGTACGACGCCGCGCTCGAAAAAGCCGAGTCCGCCAAAACCGCCATCAGCGCCGACCTCATCACCGACGCCCACGAGCGTGTCCGACACCTCGCCGACCAGATCGACGCCACACACCTCATGCCCCAGCCCGTCGTCGCCGCAACCTTCCTCGGCGCCCTCGCCCTCGCCGCCTTCACCCTCCTCGCCCTCCGCCGCGATGAAATGCTCGACCGCGGCGAAAACCTCCGCACCACACCCACCCGCGCCGGCCGCGCCTTCTCATCCTGCATCCTCATCCTCATGCTCGCCGCCACCACCGCCCTGGCCATCTACGGCGTAGACGCCCACCACACCTTCGGTTCACTCATCGGCATCCAGGGCGGCATGTGGTCATGGCGCATCGCCGCCATCCTCACCGCCGGCGCCCTCGCCACCGCATGGGCCAGCGCCTCCAAACGCGACGACACCGCGGTGGGACTCTGGTACCTCACCCACCTCGCCTTCATCGTCACACTCACCATCGCATTGGCGTGACGGATCGCCCCTCTCCCTCTGGGAGAGGGTAGGGTGAGGGCTCCTACTTCTATCTGTCTCTTCAAGGGTGTCTCTGACTTGCACCCTCTCCCCTTGCGGGAGAGGGTGGTTCGTCAACGACGAACCGGGTGAGGGGTATTCCCTGCCGGGTGCCACTGCTTGTCGGCACGCAGTGACGCAAGCAGTGTTCCCCCTCTGTGCCCTCTGTGCCTCTGTGGTGAAGTGTTCTTAACCCTCCGGCCGCCACCGCTCATCGACGTGTCGCCACGCAATGACGCAATCACCACTCCTCTCTGTGCTCTCATGGGGGGGTGTGCTCTTGTGGTGAATCTTCTTCACCCCCGCTCCATCCGCGCCAGCGCCGCACCACCAACCCCAAACTCCCCCTCCATCTCCTCCGCCGTGCGCGGCTGCGTCCCGTCCGTCCCGTACCGCGCCCCGAGTATCCGCGCCTCCTCGCCCCCGCGCTCTATCGCCCGCCGCGCACCCGCGCCCGGCTCAGTCCACGCCTGCCACACGCACGCGTGCGAGGCCCAATCGCCTAATCGCGCCACCGCACGCGCCCGCCCCTCCTCAGCAGGCGCAGCACGCATCCCCGCCAGCGCATGGCTCAGCGCGATCGTCACCGGCGCCGCCAGCCGCCCGCCGCGCGACGGATCAAACCGCACCGACGCCCCGCACGCACCGCCGAACGCCACATCAAACCACGCCGACGCATCGCCCGGAGTCAACTCCAAAAACCCGCACCCCGCCCGCTCCTCCATCGCGCGGAGAATCACCGCCGCCTCATCCCGCACCAGCACCACCACCAACCGCGCGATCCACCGCAGATCCGTCTCGATCCGATCCAGCGTCGCCGACGCCGCCCGCCCGCGCGGCAATCCCGCGATCATGTGATGCGCCCGCCACCGCAGATGCGCCAGCGCCATCGCCCGCGCCCGCTCAACCTTCTTGTCCACCACCGGCGCGCCCCGCGCAAACTCCACGAACGCCCGCGCATCCTCCCAGCGCTCAACACCAAGCCCCGATCGTGCAGCGGCATCCTCCAGCGCCCGCGCATCGTCCGAGTTGGGCGTCACGACCAACTCAACACCCCGAACCAGCCGCGCCCGCCGCGTATTGATCAGGTGATGCGTCGCCGAGCGCGACCGCCCCGTCATGGCGACGAGTTCCTTCATCGCCGCGCCGTCCCGCCAGCGCTCGAACACCCCGTCCCGATCGACTTCTCCCGTGCGCGCCGCCCGATCGGGAGCCGCGTCGCCGTCGTGCGCACGAATCACGCGCAGGACCGTCTCGTGCGCGCGCCCGAGCCGCGCCGCGATCCGTGCAGCCGCCTGCCCCCGCGTCCACCCCAGCCGCGCACAATACCGGTCACATCGCCGCAGGATCAGCGCCCGCTCGATTGAAGAAAGGCGCGAGAACGATGCAGATCGTTGAAGTTCAGCGCCGAATCGCGCCTCGAAGGCGCAGATCGCTGAAGGCATGAACGCCAGTTGTGCGCCACCGCGGGCCCCCGTGCGCACCCGACGCGCTACAAGTCCGCGCCGCCGGTACCGCTCGATGGTCCTCCGGTCCACGCCCCACCGCGCACACACCTGGTCGATGTTCAGCGCGCCCGCAGCGTCCGGAAGATCGCCGCGCGTCAGTTCAGCGCGCTCGCACAGCAACTCCACGAACGCCGACAGATCCGTCAGAATCGCCTTTCCAACGAGCAACGCGGGGTCCTCGATATCCGGGCGGTACCCCGTGATCCGCTGGATCAGCCAGTCCTCGGGGTAGTTCTCCTCCGGGTCGATCTCGCCGCCGAGGCGCTCGGCGCGCGCAATCTGCCTCAAAAGCGTCGCCTTCGGCGCGAATCGCAGCTGGTCCGCCAGATCGTCGAACACACCCGTGCGCGCCCTGGCGACCCGAGGCATCGCTGTTATGCGCCCGGCGCGCTCAGCCAGCGGACCTCGCGCTTGTTGTCAATGAGATTGTGCGCGTAGGCCAGATCGAAGAACCGCTCCACCGCCGCGCGCGCATCATCGGTCACCTCGAACGCCAGCAGGTCTTGCAAATAGCGCCGCGCCTCGGAGGGCTCCCACTTGTGCGCGCCGGCGCGCGTGTTGGCGATCCAGCCGAGGCGCGTCGTGTTGTGGCGCCGCGTCCGGTCGAGCAGCGAAACCAGCGAACGAATCGACTGATTCTCCTCGTCGCGCGCGCGGCACATCCACACCGCGTACACGAACGGCAACCCCGTCATCTCCCGCCACGATGCGCCCAGATCCAGCTGGTGCGGGTAGTCATCCCGCGCGGGCGCACGGCCCGCGACTTTGTCGCCGATCAGCAGCACCGCGTCGCACGATTTCGACTCCGAACTGCCCCATTGAATCGGACGAATCGCCGGCGTGATGCCGTACCGCTCGGCGAGGATGATCCGCGCCAGCGCGACGGATGTATGGCTCTCGGCGTCGCAGCAGAGCGTTTTGATCTCGCCGATGGGCGTCCGCGAGAACAAGCGCACGGTGTGCGTCTCGGCGGGCGAGGCGATCATGCCCACGGGAATCAGCGTCAGCGGCTCGGGGGAGCGTTGGTAGTCGATGAGGGAGACGAGCGCGGCGTCGACGCCGCCTTCGGAGTCATCGAGCAGCATGTCGATGAGTCTGGCCGGCGGGGCGGGCCGGAGTTCGAGGTGCTGCGTGACCTGGAGGCCTTCGATGAGGGGGAGGGTGTTGAGGTAGGAGACGCAGCCGAGGCGCAGGGTTTGCCTGTTGGCTTGTGTTGATGGGGGGTGTGTGCCGATAGAGGGGGATGTCATGGCGTCCTAATTGTAGGAGCGTCGGCGGCGGAGCGTGATGCGATGGGATCGGCGATGCGATTGGTGATTCTGGGTGGGGGCGGGCACGGGGCGGTGGTTGCGGAGGGGGCGCAGCTGGCGGGGTGGATCCTGGAGGGGTTCTACGACGATGACGCGGCGGCGGTGCTGTTCGGCGGCGTGAGGCGGCTGGGCGCGATCGGCGATTTCGCGGCGCGGGGGGATGAGATGCGCGAGGCGATCGTGGGTGTGGGGCTGCTGGAGGCGCGGCGGCGTGTGATCGAGAAGGCTGGCGCGCGGGCGCGGTGGGCGAATGTCATTCATCCGCGGGCGATTGTTTCGGAGCGGGCTGAGATCGGCGATGGGGCTTTCGTCGGCCCCGGCGCGATCGTGAACCCACGGGCGCGCGTGGCGATGCACGCGATCATCAATAGCGGCGCGATCGTTGAGCATGACTGCGCGATCGGCGTGAACGCGCATGTGGCGCCGGGTGCGGTGCTGTGCGGCGGGGTGCGCGTGGGGGACGGGACACTCATCGGCGCGGGGGCGCGGGTGATTCCGGGTGTGACGATTGGCGCGGGGTGCGTGGTGGGCGCGGGGAGTGTTGTGGTGCGCGATTTGGGGGACGGCGCGACGGTGATGGGGAACCCGGCGCGGGGGAAGCGCGCAGCGCGGGCTGTTGCTTAGAAACGTTCACCACAGAGGGCACAAAGGCAGAAGGCATCAGGCATCGGGCAGCAGGCAATAGGGGGGTCCCCCCCCCCTCTCCGTCACACTCCGTGTGACACCTCCCCCGCCCCCCCAATGGCGGCGAGGGAGGGAGCAAAGCCAACCCCTCGCTTGCGCGAGGGGCTCGCCCGGACCTCAATGCCCTTGCGGGCGCCCGTGATCCGATCGTCGGGTTGATATGGTGCATGGATGAGCGCGGTGCGAGGGATTGCGGCGACATGTGTTGTGGCGAGCGCGGTGGTTTTGAGTGGATGTGCAGCGCGCGGAGATCGTGCGGGGCGCGATGATGCGGCGGTGCGGGGTGAGGGCGATTCGGTTGGTGGTGCTGTTGTTGTTGATGATGGTGAGGCGGAGCGGGTGGTGGTGGCGTCGCTGAATCGGGCGCGGGCGGGCGTGGCGATGGTGGCGCGGTACATGCTGGCGTTTGCTGATGTTGAGGGCGGTGTGGTGGGGTCGGATGGTCATGCGACTGATGGGCCGCGGAGTGCGCGGGGTGCGGCGGTGAAGGCGCGCTGGGACACGATTGATCGGAGGCGCGCCGAGGCGCGGCTGCACGAGCGGGTGGCGGGTGTGGCGGCGTCGGCGGATGGGCTGGAGTCGCTCTTGCGGTCGTACAAGGCGTCGCGTCGTGCGGCGGCGGATGGTGCGGGTGGCGCGGCGCTTCGGGCGATGGCGGCGCGGATGCGCGAGAGCGCGGGCGCATTGGACGGTGAGGTGGCGGGGATGATGGCGGCGTGGGAGGCGTGGAAGGCGAAGTATGGTTGGTTGTGAGGGGGTGGGGGGGAGAGCACCGCTTGCGTCACTGCGTGCCGACAAGCGGTGGCACCCAGAAAGAGGGTGCGGTGGCGGTCGAGAGTAGAGGTCGATAGAGAAGCACCGCTTGCGTCACTACGTGCCGACAAGCGGTGGCACCCAGAAAGAGGGAGCGGTGGCGGTCGAGAGTAGAGGTCGATAGAGAAGCACCGCTTGCGTCACTGCGTGCCGACAAGCGGTGGCACCCGAGAAAAGAAGCGGTGGCACACGAGAAAGGAAGCGGTGGCACCCAGGAAGCGGGAGCGGTGACACCAAGAGTTTCTACATTGGGGTCATGATTCGGCGGACGAGGAAGCGGTACGAGCGCGTGGGTGATGCGCGGTACCTGACCTTTTCGTGCTATCGGCGTGAGCCGCTGTTTGATGATGATCGGATCAGGCGGGTGTTCACGGAGCAGTTGATGCACGCGCGGGAGGCGATGGGTTTCGGGGTGTTGGCGTGGGTCATCATGCCGGAGCATGTGCATGTACTGGTGATGCCCGAGCCGCCCGATGTGACGGTGACACGGGTGCTGCAGACGCTCAAGCGGCGGTCGTCGGCGCGGTCTCTAGAGATCATCCGAGGGTCTGCGCCGGATCGGATCGCGGGGTTATGTGACGCGAACGGTTTGACGCGGTTCTGGCAGAAGGGCGGGGGGTATGACCGGAATATCTACTCGCGTGATGAGCTCATCGAGAAGATCAACTACATCCACGAGAACCCGGTGCGTCGGGGGTTGGTGAAGTATTCGCACGAGTGGGCGTGGTCGTCGGCGCGTGCGCATCGGGGGATGGAGACGGAGTGGCCGGAGATTGATGTGGTGTAGAGATTCTTGGGGGAAGGAAGAGCACCGCTTGCGTCACTGCGTTCCGCCAAGCGGTGGCACCCGAGGATTCGGTAGGGGGGTGAGAAGCACCGCTTGCGTCACTGCGTGCCGACAAGCGGTGGCACCCGAGGATTGGGTAGGAGGGTGAGAAGCACCGCTTGCGTCACTACGTGCCGACAAGCGGTGGCACCCGAGGATTGGGTAGGAGGGTGAGAAGCACCGCTTGCGTCACTGCGTTCCGACAAGCGGTGGCACCCGAAAAGAGAAGCGGTGGCACCCGAGAAGGGGAAGCGGTGGGGGTCGGCGCTGTTAGCGCGGCTGGATGAGGTCGATGCGGTTGCCGTAGAGGTCGCGGAAGACGGCGACGGTGCCGTAGGTTTCGTGGCGGGCCGGGCCTTCGAAGATGACGCCCTGCGCGGTCATGCGGGCGTGGTCGCGGTGGAAGTCGTCGGTGGTGATGAAGAGGAAGACGCGGCCGCCGGTCTGGTTGCCGACGGAGGCGATCTGCTCGGGGGTGGCGGCCTTGGCGAGGAGCAAACCGGCGCTGTTGTCGGGCGGGGCGACGACGACCCAGCGCTTGCCGGCGCCCATGTCGGTGTCGTGGCGGAGGGTGAAGCCGACTCGACGGGTGTAGAAGTCGATCGCCTCGTCGTAGTCGCGGACGGTGAGGGTGACGAGGGCGAGTCGGGGGCCCGGGGGTGATGATGTCATGGTGGGGGAGATGATCGCACGGTGCGCGGCGGGGTGGGAAGGAGGGGACGGAGCGTCTGGGCGCGGGGTCGATGGTGATTCTCGCGCCGGGGACGAAGCACGGAGTGCGCGCTGAGGACGCCGCGGTGTTTCTGTTGCAGGTGTCGCTGGGGGCGTAGGGGGAAGCGCCGCTTTCGTCGCTGCGTGTCCCCCCCGACGACAAGCGGTGGCGGCCGGCATTGATTCCGGACGAAATTGCAGAGGCGCAGAATTTGCCCGCCGCTAGATATAGTGGGTAAAGGGCGGATCCACTGCCCTTGATGCCCAATATGTAGGGACAGCGGCGATTACTTTCTCAAAAAAGTACTGTTCTTGATAGACCAAGAGTGCCGAAACCTTGCGCATGGACGCCACATTGTTTGACAATACTGCGGAGCAGTTTGAATCAACGCTTGAAACGGCTGATACCATCCGTGACGATGATTACTTAGAACGAGTCGAGCGCATTCTTTGTGATGAGTCTACGCCGCAAGGGCGTAGACTACGCGAGGATATTGAGTCTTATATCCCCGAAGTGCGCAAGAACATTAAGACGCTCGAAGCGTGGCATCAGGTGACCCTGTTTACATCCGTGATTGTGCCGATCGTTGGCCTGACCGTCGTTGTGCTCGCTGCGTCGTTCCCTATCGGCGTTGGAGTTGGTGCGTTGTGCGGGCTGCCGATCGCGTTGACGAAGCATCTCTCGACGCACATCACGCGGACGCGCGACAAGCTGCGTGAGCTTTACAACGATCTGGAGCGCAGCCGCCAGAGTGAGCGATTGGGCAAGATGCTGAATGGGGTGTCAGGCGGTTAGCACCGCTTGCGTGACTTCGTCCCGACAAGCGGTGGCACCCGGCTACTTGCGCTTGCGTCGTTTCTTGTTTCTGGATCGACACATCTTCGTTGACGACTGCCCGGTTAGTCTTGCGAGGATCAGTGGCTCAAGCACCTGTCGTTCAGGGCTTTCTGTCAGCCATGTCATCACGGCCGCTCGCAGATCCGTCGAGACTGTCTCACCGCGTATTGCACTGCGATAGAGCACTTGCAGAACACAGGCGTTCGCGTGCCCTTGCTCTGCTAGATGGTCAGCGTAGTCCTTTAGGTCGTGCCAATCGAGTTTGGTCTGGCTTGGCTGCAATAGGATGGATGACAAATACTCGTTTGCGCGCTCATAATCATCAGCGAATAGCGCAATCACGTCCGAGTCAAGAGTTAAGATGTTCTCGACTTTCGATGCATCAAGACATTGTTTGGCTCGCTCCACAGCAGCCGCGGCTAGTTCAAATTCGCCGACGATGAAGAGCAATCGTGCCTTCACTATATATATATCGACAAACTGATTCCCTAGCCAGGATTCTGCTAAGTCTAGGTCGGTTCGCGCTATGGCAACCCGTGTCGGTCCGACCGAATCCCCGGCTCTATAACGACCGGAACACGTGAGACATGCCATTCCCAAATGTCGAACCAGTACACGAGGCGGAGCGGATTCGTCAGATTGGCACCGCGCAAGCGAATGGTCTAACTCTTTGAATACAAGCCCAGCGATCGAGTATCGCTTTTCATCAGATCGTTGCAGTCCGACCTTTAGCAGAATGATTGAGAGCAACGAGTACTGCCGATTTGCCAGTTTTTGATAGTCGGATGCGTCGGCGTGCTCTCCGAAGAGCTTGGCGACAGTTGCGCCCCAGAGTCCGAATAGTTTCTGTTGGAACTCGCCCTGAAAGGCGGAAGTGATTGAGCACTCCATCTCGTAGCCGGTTGGCGTCCCTTGGCGCGGCGAGACATTCACAGCCATTACCGAAGAGAAGCCATATCGCTTTCGCAAGCGAACTCGTGAAGCGTGGGTCTGAGCAAGTGTGTGGGGGATGAACTTGATTCGAATTCGCGTGGAATTCGTTGATCGAGCGAGCGATGCGAGTCCATCGTTCATCAGTGACACCTCGTCGGGAGGTATCTTCAGGGTCTGAACTGCGATTGCTATTCGTTCGCCTTTACCAAATCGCCAGTACAGCGATCGACAGATCCACCATACAAGCAGACCAAACAAGATTCCGGTGATCGAAAGCCACTTGGTTGGGAAGGAATAGTCACCGATAGCGAGCTGGCTTGGGATGGTTATCCCAAATAGTATCAACCCCAATAAAGCACAAAAAATTGCGCCGAGTCGACCGATCCAGAAAACTGGAGATGCCAGTTGCTCGATCGAGGGGCTTATGCTGACCACTGTTGTCCTATGTTAATGAAATGGACCTCCTAGAAGCTCTAGGAGGTCCACATAGGTTGCGGCGTTCGGTGTCACTCAATAATCCATATCATCCATCCCGCCGCCCGCATGGGCAGGGGATCCCTTCTTCTCCTTGAGTTCGACGATGGCGGCGTCGGTGGTGAGGAGGAGTGCTGCGATGGAGGCGGCGTTCTGGAGGGCGGTGCGTTCGACCTTGGTGGGGACGATGACGCCCATGGAGACGAGGTCGCCGTATTCGTGGGTGACGGCGTTGTAGCCGAAGTTGGTGTCGGAATTTTCCTCGATCTTTGAGGCGATGACGGAGCCGTCGAGGCCGCAGTTGGCTGCGATCTGCTTGACGGGTGCGGAGACGGCTCGGGAGACGATGTCGATGCCGACACGCTGGTCGCCCGTGGCCTTCTTCTTGAGGGCTTCGAGGGCGCGGCGGGCGCGGAGGATGGCGACGCCGCCGCCCGGGAGGATGCCTTCCTCGGCTGCGGCTCGGCAGGAGTGGAGCGCGTCTTCGACGCGGTCCTTCTTCTCCTTCATTTCGACTTCGGTGGCGGCGCCGACGTTGATCTGGGCGACGCCGCCGGCGAGCTTGGCGAGGCGCTCTTCGAGCTTCTCGCGGTCGTAGTCGGAGGAGGTTGCTTCGATCTGGTGGCGGAGCTGCTCGACGCGGCCCTTGATGCTCGCGGATGAGCCGGCGCCTTCGACGATCGTGGTTTCGTCCTTGGTGACGATGATCTTCTTGGCGCGGCCGAGGTCTTTGAGCTCGAGCTTTTCGATATCGATGCCGAGCTCTTCCATGATGGGCTGGCCGCCGGTGAGGACGGCGAGGTCTTCGAGCATGGCCTTGCGGCGGTCGCCGAAGCCCGGGGCCTTGACGGCGGCGACCTTGAGGACGCCGCGGAGTTTGTTGACGACGAGCATGGCGAGTGCTTCGCCTTCGATGTCTTCGGCGATGATGAGGAGTGGCGCGCCGGCTTCGGCGGCCTTGCCGAGGATGGGGAGGATGTCCTTGGCGGAGGAGATCTTCTTCTCGTGGATGAGGATGTAGGGCTTGTCGAGGACGCACTCCATGTTGGCGGGGTCGGTGACGAAGTGTGGCGAGAGGTAGCCCTTGTCGAACTGCATGCCTTCGAGGAGTTCGACTTCGGTTTCGAGGCCCTGGCCTTCTTCGATGGTGATGACGCCGTCCTTGCCGACCTTGTCCATGGCTTCGGCGATGATCTTGCCGATCTGCTCGTCCTGGTTGGCGGAGCAGGTGCCGACCTGTGCGATTTCCTTGGAGGACTTCACGGGGCGGGACATCTTGCCGAGCTCATCGACGATGGCGCGGACGGCGAGGTCGATGCCGATCTTGACCTGGTTGGGGTTGGCGCCGGCGGTGATGTTCTTGAGGCCTTCGGCGTAGATGGCTTCGGCGTAGACGGTTGCGGTTGTGGTGCCGTCGCCTGCGTCCTTGGAGGCTTTGGAGGCGACTTCCTTGACCATTTGGGCGCCCATGTTTTCGTAGGGGTCGTCGAGCGTGATTTCCTTGGCGACGGAGACGCCGTCCTTGGTGACGGTGGGTGCGCCGTAGGATTTTTCGAGGATAACGACGCGGCCGGAGGGGCCGAGTGTGACCTTGACGGCGGCGGCGAGTTTGTTGATGCCGCGGAGGATTCTCTCGCGGGCGTCGGAGTCGAAAGCGATTTGCTTGGCGGCCATAGTTTGTTCCTTATCAGTTAGTCGGTGTGCTTGTGTGTTTGTGTTGGGGTTATCCGATGCGGACCCAGGAGATTTGTTCGGCGTCGATGATGTAGATGTGTTTGCCGTCGGTGAGTTTGACGAGGTGGTCTGCCTCGTCGGGGAGGAGCATGGCGTTGGGTATGAGGCACATCTCGGCGCGATTGAAGTAGAACGCGGCGTCGCGTTTGGCGTTGAGTTCGGAGAGTGCTTTGCGGAGTTGGTCGGTGGTCATGGGATAGGCATCGGGGAATAGGGATCAGACGGTCGGGAGAGGCGGGATGAGGCCCGCCCGCACGCAGAGTGCGATGAGTTTGTCGGTCGCTTGCTGGCGAGTGGTGACGCCCGGGTTGACGTAGAAGTCGAGTGTGAAGTCGCAGATATCTAGCGCGACCTGGCGGGTGAGCCAGGGGGTATCGCGCTGGAGATTGGCGAGTGAGCCGTCGAGGCAGCAATCCTCGGTACCCCGCGAGATGTAGATGTGCTCATCCGTGAGTTCGTCCCGGAGTGCGCCCCCGACGGTGCTGATCGTCTGTGTGGAGTGACGATCCTTGACGATGAGCGCACCGCCCGGCGCGGAAGCGACGAAGCGGATGCTCTTGATTCCGGAGTCGGGCACGATTCGCGATGCGGGCACTTCGATAGTGTCGCCCTCGCCGATCGCGGCGGGCTTGTTCAGGAGTGACTTGATGGAGTCGAGTAATCCCATGTGATTAGTCGTCGATGACGGCGAGGATGTCTTCCTCGGTCATGATGAGGAGGGTGTCCTTGCCGAGTTTCACTTCGGTGCCGGCGTAGGAGGTGAAGATGACCTTGTCGCCCTTCTTGACGGTGAGGGGGATGCGGTCGCCGGTTTCGGTGTTGATGTTGCCGTTGCCGACGGCCTGGATGGTGCCGCTCTTGGGCTTGTCCTTGGCGCCTTCGGGGAGGTAGATGCCGGACTCGGTTTTGGTTTCGGCTTCGTCGCGCTTGATGAGGACCTTGTTGCCGAGCGGGCGGACCTTGGTGGACATGGTTGTGGTTCCTTCTGGTTTCTGTGCCAGTCGTGAATGCTGGCGGTGCGTTGTGTTTGTGTGAGTGACGAACGAAAAATGCGCCCCCGGAGGGCGCGTTGGATTAAGAGGATGAGGGGGGTGCGGGGGGGGACGGCCAGCGGTCGGCGTAGTGGCGGCAGAGGACGCGGCGCATGACCTGGAGGAGGGTTTCGAGGTTGACTGGGCGCTCGATGACGGCGAAGGCGCCGGCGCGGAGCGCGTGGTTGAGTTCGCGGGTGTCCTCGCGGCGGGTGCGGCGGCGCTTGACGACGAGTGTCGGCGGGCGCGAGGGGAGGCGGGTGAGGAGTTCGAGGAGGCGGACGCCGGCCTCTTCGGCTGCGGCGGTGGCTGCCTGGCCGGCGTTGTCGGACTGCTCATCGAGGGGGAGGGAGAGGTCGACGACGGCGATATCGACGCGGACCTTTTTGATGAGGTCGGTGGCCTGGCGGCCGGAGTGGACGGTCCAGGCGTGGACGCCCATGGGCTCGAGGAGGCGGGGGAGGCAGTCGGCCCAGTGCTCATCGCGCCAGTTGGTGTGGGAGAGGAGGAGGTTCAGTCTGCCGCCGGCGCCACTACCAATTAGAGGAGTCTGGCCCGAGGGATCGGGCTGAGGCGGGTTGGGGGAGGATGGGCGCACCTCGACCATGGCATGGGCGGAGGTGCAACGGGCGGGCCGGGGGCGTTGTGGCGCAAATGCCTGTCATGCAGCGGTTTACGGGGTAGGTGTTCGCGGGGGTCTCTGCCAGCGGGGTCGGGGGTAGGGTTGAGGGGTGTCAGAGTGGCAGGGGGAGAGAGAAGGCAGCAGGCATCGGGCAATAGGCATCAGGCAGCAGGGGGGGAAGCACCGCTTGCGTCACTTCGTGCCCCCCCTCCGCCCCCCCCGCCCCCCCATCGATCGGAGGAAGAAGCACCCTACATCCGGCGCAAGGAAAGACCCACGCACGGGGTGTGCGTGGGTCTTGGGTTGTGGGAGAGGATGTTGTGTGGCGGTTAGTTGGAGCGGCGGCGGCGGAGGGCTGCGGCTCCGGCGAGGGGGAGCATGGCGAGGGTGCCGGGCGCGGGGATCCAGGTTGTGAGCGTGACGCTCTCGCCGGTGGTGAGCATGATCGTTGTGGAGCCGGTGAATGCGTAGTCGGGTTGATCGGTGAGGATCATGTTGAAGTAGGACTCGTCACCGGCGGGGAATCCGTTGCCGTAGAGCCACCTGACATCGGCGCCGCTCGCGGACCTTTCGGCGCGTGAGGGCGCGGTGTCGCCCTGGCCGTCGGCTTTCCACTCGACGAGTGTCTGCATGCCGGAGAAATCGGAGTTTGTGATGGAGGCGATGATGCCGTTGAGTGAGCCGTTGACATCGCGGACTCGGTAGGCGAACTGCGCGTTGCCGGTGACATCCGAGATGATGACCCTGGACTGGAGGAAGCCCTCGAAGAGGAGAGCGGCGCCGGACTCGGCGTCGGCATCGGCGAAGATCTGGAAGGGGATGAGTGTGTCGGCCATGGAGGGGACTGTGCCGCCGATCTCGGGGTCGGCGGCGGCGGTGGTGCCGCCGACGGCGGAGCCGGTGCCGGGTGTGAGGTTGACTAGCGCAGCGGAAGCGTGCGCAGCGGCGATGAGGGTCGTGGCGGCGCACGACCAAGCGATGGTTGAACGGTTCATCTCTGTCTCCTGCAAGTGCGTTTTCTGACTCTGCGGCGGGTGTGCTGCCCGCTCTGTGCGCAATGAGACTACATGAAGACCCCCGGGGATCAAAGGGGGATTTCCGGAGATGGATGTGGAGCACGAGACTCAAGGGACGTCGCGCGGGGGCGGTCCCTAATCCCTTTCGATGGGATGGGGAAGGGGAGTTGTCGCTTGTCGGTTTGAGGCCGTGTGGTGGCACCCGGCGGGTTGGCGGCGATCGCTGCTGGTCAGTTGATCATCCACGCGACGAGGTGGGCCCACTGGTCGGTCCGGGCGAGTTGGACGATTCCGATGCTGATGAGTGTCGTGGCTGCGATGGCAACGGCGAAGGGGCGGTCCAGCGCGCGGGTGATGATGGAGCGTGCGGCGAGCAGGGCGACGCCGAGGATGACGACCCAGAAGTACGGGCCGACGATTCTGTCCCAGACGGTGCCGATGTACACATCGTTGAGCATCTGGATTCGGTTGAGGGGTGCGGAGAGCGTGATGAGGGTGCCGGCGATCATGAGGGCGCGGTGGATGCGGGGCTTGCGGCGGTAGGCGATGGCGGCGGCGACGAATGCGGCGAAGGCCAGCACGGTGAAGAGGGGGATGGCGAAGAAGTTCAGGCGCGGGAACCCCAGAATGACGGCGTCGGGGGGCGTCACCTGGGTTGCGCGGACGGCGACGATGACGCCCGTGACGAGGATGAGCGCGGCGAACGCGGCAGCGGCCTTGCCGAGTTTCATGTGGAGCTTGCGGTTTCCGGCGGCGATGAGCGCGGGCTGGAGGACGAGCACGCCCATCCAGAGACTCATGCAGACGGCGTGGAAGATGATGAGTCCCTTGATGGGGGGGCTGATGGGTCGGTTGGGGAAGGCCATTCCTCGGAGATAGAAGGCGCTGAAGCCGAGGAAGGTGAGGACGAGCATGATGGCGGCGGCGACGGTGAAGAAATAGCGCCCGGCTTTGGCGCGGGCGGGTCTGCGGAGCCGCGCACGATGGGCGGGAGAAACGCTGGCTTGCGTCATGTCTCTGGGCTCGATGGATTGATGCGTGGCGGTGCCTTGTGATGCCGGCGAGCCACGGTCGCCGCCCGATTGTTCCTTGGCGCCGGCGGCTCTCTGGGGGCGAGTCGGCGGGCGCGATCGGGGGCGGAGATGATATGGCGGACTTCGCGATCGTCAATGGATTCGGCTGCGGGCGACGGAGCGCGGCGGGAACGGGCGGACCTGCGGATTGGTCATTTGGGCGTGGCTGTCCAAACCCAGAGTGAGTCGCGGGCGAGGGAGTGAGACAGGCCATGGAGTCGGCCGGCACGCAGGACGCCCGAGTGGTTGTAGGCGCCCGAGTTGTCGTGTGTGACGAAGGCGAAGTGGAGGGCGTCCCAGTCGGTGTTGATGCGGCCCTCTTCGATGGGTGAGCCGTAGAAGGTGCCGACGATTTCGGTTGCGCCGTCGGCGGGATCGGTGACGACTTGATCGACGATGAACTGCTGGAAGTAGGGGGGGCTGTCGGGCGTCGGGCGGAGATCGACCTTCCATGATCCGACGATCGCCTCGGGGTTGTGGTTGGTGGCGCACCCGGCGAGGGCGGTGAGACTGAGGGATGCTGCGAAGAGGGCGGCGGGGGTGCGGCGCACGGGCGTTCTCCGGATGGGTTGCTATCGGTTGGGCTTCGGTTTCACGCGGGTTCCGGATTCCGGGAGTCGTGTGATCAGCCCGACTGCTTCGGTTGCTGGCCGATGGAGAAGGGCATGTTGTCGGGGTCGAGGTAGAGGGCGACTTTGGCGCCGAAGACGGGCGTGGGCGGCTGGACGCATCGGACTCCGAGCGCGAGGAGTCGATCGTGGAACGCGTCGATATCGGGGACCTGGAACCCGGTTCGGCATCGGCCGGCGGGCTCTTCGGTGGGGGCGTGCGTGTCGGTGTTGGGCTGGTCTGCGATGTGGAGCGCGAGGGTGGCGCCCTCGGTCGCGAACTCGGTCCAGTGCGGGGACTCGAAGGCGAGCGGGAGGCCGATGACGTCGCGGTAGAAGGCGACGGATCGCTTCATATCGGAGACGAACACGATGGCGTAGTTGATGCGCATGGGGTTCCCCTTGTGTGCGCGGGGTGAGGTCTGGGGGATGATATTGGGAGAAGGCGCGCGGAGGGGGTTGCGTTGAGCGCGGGATGTTTGGATTATCTCGCGCATGCAGAGCAAGGCGGCCACGGTTGAGCAGTACCTGCGGGAGTTGCCCGAGGATCGTCGCGTGGCGATCGAGGCGATTCGGAAGGTGATTCTGAAGAACCTTCCGAAGGGGATTCGGGAGGGGATGGGGTACGGGATGATCGGGTACTTCGTGCCTCACGAGATGTACCCGGCGGGGTACCACTGCGATCCGCGTCAGCCGTTGCCGTTTGCGAGTCTCGCGTCGCAGAAGAACCACATGGCGATCTACATGATGCACATGTACATGGGATCGGCGCTGGAGCGTCGGTTCCGTGCGGCCTGGGAGGCGACGGGGAAGAAGTTGGATATGGGCAAGTGTTGTGTGCGGTTTAAGCGTCTTGAGGACGTGCCGCTTAATGTTGTTGGTGACACCATAGGGGCCATCAGTGCCCGGGAGTACATTGCGATGTACGAAGCTCAGGTCGGCGAGATGAAGTCGGCGAAGAAGAAGTCCTCGAAGAAGAAGCGGACTTCGAAGAAGGGTGCGGGGAAGAAGGCGGCGAAGAAGAAGGCCGCCAAGAAGCCCGCCGCGAAGAAGGCGAGCAAGAAGAAGGCCGCCAAGAAGCCCGCTGCGAAGAAGGCGGCGAAGAAGAAGACCGCCAAGAAGGGCGGCTCGAAGAAGGCCTCGCGTAAGAAGGCGGTGGCCTCGGCGTGATGCCCTAGGCGAGTTTGTTCCACGCCCAGAGGGCGGCGACCGAAGCTCCGGCGGCCGCCCACAGCAGGGCGACAGAGTGGATCAGTAAGGGGAGCGCGCTGACGCCGAGGCCGATGGCCAGAGGCGCGGGGCGCTCCGCTTTTTTTCCGTAGAGGAAGAGCCCGAGTCCGATGGTCCCGATGATGAGCCCGGAGAAGAGCATTGCGGGTGAGTCGAGGTCCATGCGTTTCTTCCTGTGCTACTCGATGAGTTGGCGCGAGACGGCGGAGGCGACGAGGCGGATCGTCTCGGGGGGCGCATCGGTTGTGAGGGTGAGGTCGTCATCGTCGGGTCGGACGACGAGGTCGATGGTGGCGCGGCTCAGTTTGGGGCCGACGTCGTACTGGAGCGAGAAGACGGCGCGTTCGACGCCGGAGAGCAGTACGGCTTCGCGGATGGGGTCGGTGCTTGCGGAGGTCGCGTCGAAGACGAGGAGCCAGAGTTCGCCGGGTGTTTCGGAGCCGCCGAAGGAGGGCTCGGTTTCGTCGTTGCCCCATGAGCGGAGGTCTGCGGTTTCGCCGGCGAGGCGGTACTCGACGCGGGTGATCTCGAGGGGGTCGCCGTTTTCGTCTTTGAGTGAGACGAACTCGAAGTAGTCGGCGTTGAGGGGATTGATGGACTCGTCGAGGACATTGCTGGGGAAGGGGCCGAAGTCGGAGCCGGTGCGGACCATGCCCAGGAGTCGGCTCATGGTGATTCTGGATACGACGTGGGTTGAGGCGGAGTCGGTGCCGACGGAGTAGAGCTTGTACATGGTGTCGAGTGCGGACAGCAGCGAGACCATGAGGAGCGACGAGATCGTGATGGCGATCAGCATTTCCATGATGCTGAAAGCGCGGCGCGGCGTGCGCGATCGGGATGTGTTGGTTGACTTCGTCATGTGATTATTGTTCCTGTTGGTCGATGACGACTCGGCCCTCGATGTAGGAGGATCGGATGGGGTTGATGGCGAGGCGCATGGCCAGGCCGTCGGGGAGGATGATGTCGGGGTCGTAGTTGAGCTGGATCTCGCCGAGCCCCTCGAAGGAGATTGCGCGGCGGACATAGGTTCCGGGTGAGATCTCGGAGTCTTCATCGGGCACGCCATCGAACCACCAATCCTGCGTGGGGCCGGCGGATGCGATGGGGATGAGGGCGCCGTTCTCGTCGCGGGCGGAGTCCCACCCGATGTCGTCGTTGCCGTCGCCGTCGAGGTCGGCGAGTGCGGTGAGGTCGATGCCTTCGAGGTCGCCGTCTTCGGGGCCGAAGTATCCGAGCGTGACATTGAACGAGCCGGGGTTGCCGACGGCTTCGCCGTAGAGCTCGAGTGGGGCGGAGCCGTAGACGGGGTCGTAGGTGAGGAGTAAGACGCCGTTGATGCGCGCGTTGCCGCGGACGTCGAGGACGCCGGCGATGACGGCGCCGTTGAGGTTGACATCCTGCGCCTGTGGCGAGTTGTTGGTGCCGATGTCGACGGAGTAGTTGGGGAGCATCATGGAGGACTTGGCGATCTCGTCCATGTCGTCGGAGTCGGGGTTGAGTTCGGGATCATCGGGGGCGTCGGGGTGGACGCTGGTGAAGCGGGTGGCGCCGGTGAACTGGAGTTTGTTGCGGATGGGCGAGAAGACGGTGGGTTGATCGGCGACGATGGAGCCGACGAAGAGGCAGTCGTGGAAGCGGAGGTTGTTGGCGAGGAGTTTGGTGTTGGTGCACTGGTCGGGGGTGATGCCGTCGCCGTTGAGATCGACGCTGACCATCAGGGGTTCGGGGAGGATTCCGTCCTCGTCCTCGACGCCTTCTTCGAGGTAGGAGGTATCGAGCTGGGCGGAGGAGTATTCGGGGGGCGGGGGGTAGAGCCAGTTGAGTTGGCCGGTGAGCTGGTCGCGCTCCTGCTGGCCGTAGAAGATCCACGACTCGTGCGTGTTGTCGATGTAGGCCTCGACACGTGTGACGCCGATGAATGTGCAATCGATGAAGAGCGCGTTGGTGCCCATGGGGATGACGGCGTTGCGGAAGGTGATGCCTTCGTAGACGGGGCGGTCGTACCAGTCGGCGGGCGTGGGCGAGCCGAAGGGCGTGGACTCGACGAAGCTGGGCGGCGTCCAGGTGGGCCCGTTCTGATCGCGGGCCTGCTCGAGGACGGTGTCGCCGTCGGCGGCTTCGATGAGCGCCTCGGTGGCTTCGGAGAATGAAGCGGAGGTGATGGTGGGGACTTCGTTCTCTGAGGTTTCGAAGATGACGGGGAGATCGCCGGCGTCGGGCCGGATTGCGCCCTGAACGAACTGCTGGTAGTCATCGACGGAGTTGCCGGAGCCGTCGTCTGCGGCTTCCCACTGGGAGCGGGAGGCGCGGAAGTAGACGGAGCCGCGGACCTTGGCGTAGCGGTCCTTGTAGTCGAGGACGCCGTCGCGGTATCCGAGGTTGATGTCGTCGGCGTCGATATCGTCGTTGTTGATGACGCCGTCGTGGTTGTTGTCGGGGAACTCATCGAAGAGCCACCAGCCGTCGACGAGTCGGCCGTTGTAGCGTCCGTTGCCGTTGCGGTCTGCGACGGCGGAGTCGATGAGCATGGCGAGGGCATCGTTGATATCGAACTCGGCGGCGAGGCCGTCGTTGGGTGTGCCGGCGGTCATGCGACCGGAGAGGACGACCTTGCCGTCGCCGTTGCTGTCATAGAAGTTGAGGAAGATGTCGAAGTCGTCGACGGCGTGGTCGCGGGTGGCGTCGGTGAACGCGAGGTCGGGGGCGAGGTCGCCGTCGTAGTCGATGAGGTTGAGTTCTGCGAGCGCATCGCGTTCGCCGAACTTGTTGTCGCGGAGCCGGTTGTCGCCGTCCTGATCGTCTGCGAGCACGGCGTCGAAGAAGTCGTCGAGTCGGTCGTCGAGTTGGTCGTCGAGGCCGTAGAAGTCGGAGCGCATGACGAGGGGCGGGCCGTCGATGGAGTCGAGGTCGTCGTTGTCGAACGCGGCGCCGAGGGGGCCGTTGACCTGGACGTTCTGGCCCAGCATGATTCGTGTGGGGGCGACGATGGCCTGCTTGACGGGCTTGTTGATGTTGAAATATTGCTGCGCGGTGCGCGTCACCCACTGGGCGCGGATGGTGTCCCAGTTGTAGCCGGTGACGACGACGAGGATGCGGCCTTCATCGTCGGGGGGGATGTAGGAGATCTGTGTGGCGGTGACGATGAGCCCGTTGGGCGCGCGCTCGACGCCGATGGGATCGGTAACGATCCAGCCGTCGGGCGCGTCGGGGATGTTGATGGCGAGGGGGACGTTGGAGTCGTCGGTGATGAGGTCGTTTGAGTCGTGCGCGAGGTGCGCATCGATGATGGCGGAGCGGAGCGAGTTGACGTTGACCTGTCCGGCGCGGCCGAAGGGCGCGGGGAGGATGGTGACGGCGGGGCTGGCGCCGAAGGTGCCGTCCCAGAGGTCCTCGGCGTAGTCGGCGTCGATCTGTCCCTTGGCGACGACGAATCGCGAGGCGGCTTCCTGGAGGCGGGCGCTGGCGATCTCGATGCCGGTATCGACGGCGCCGAGGGAGGAGACGACGCGGATGTGCGAGGCGGCGGTGCGGAGGTTGCCCTGCGTGACGACGGCCATCGCTACGGAGAGCGAGCCGAAGAGCACGAGGAACATCATGGCCAGCACGGCGACGACGCCTCTGCGTGAGCGTGGGAGCGGGATGCGGCGGCGTTTGCGTTGGGTGTTGGAGCGTTGCATGGGTCCTGCTCCTTCGTGAGCGTTGCGGTTCGTGTGAGCGCGGTGATCGATGCGGATGACGGCGTCGGTTCTTTAGGTGGGGGGCACGACCCAGATGACACGGGAGACCTCGCGCGCCTCGTCGTCGAACTCTCCCTGGAAGAGGACGATGACGGTGACGCGGATGGGGTATCCGGTCATGGGTCGGTTGTCGGCGCCCCCGGCGCCGGCTTCGTAGTTGTCGACCATGATGGTGTAGTCGTAGGGGTCGAGTTTTTCGACCTGGACGCACTGGGTCCAGCCGCGGAGGGAGACCTCTGAGACCTCGCCGTCGACTTCGACTGTTGTGATGGTGCCGTCCCAGTTGGTCTGGTTGATGACCTGGCGGAAGGCGTTGATGGGTCCGGCGAATCGGTGATTGAGTTCGAAGTCTTCGGGGAGGTCGGTGGCGTCGCCGAAGACGACGCCGTCGAGATCATCGAGGTCGTCGAGGTCCCAGACGGTGGGCGTTTCGACCTCGCATCCCCAGCCGGCGTTGGTGGGCGTGCCGCCGTCGGTGAAGGTGTAGAGCCCGCCGGTGAATCGGTCGTGGCGTGAGAAGTTGCGTGACATCTCGCGGATCTCGGAGGCGAGCAGCGAGCCGGTGGCGGTGTGTGTTGACCACTGGTTCTTGCGGATGAATGTGATCTGCGTCGAGACGATGGTGACGATGCCGAGCCCGATGATGAGGACGGCGAGCGCTGTCTCGATGAGCGTGAATGCGTGTCGTTGTGATGTGCGAACGGGCGTGCGCATGGCGTCTCCCACCTCGGTGCGCGTCGGCCGGGCGCGTATCGTGCGCGCTGGACCGGCGTGCTATCGGATAGTGGAAGTATCGGTTAGCGAACGATCTGGCTCATCTTGAAGATGGGCAGAATGATCGCCATCGCGATGAAGCCAACGATTGAACCCATAATGACGATCATGATGGGCTCGATCATGCTTGTGACGGCTTTGATGGCGTCACGGAGCTGCTTGGCGTAATAACCGGAGACTTCATCGAGGACCTCGCCGAGCTTTCCGGACTCTTCGCCCGCGGCGACCATCTGGACGACGGCGTGGGGCATCAATCCTCCGGCCTGTAGCGGCTGGGTGATTTTCTTGCCTTGCTTGACGGCGGAATAGACGGAGCGCCAGAGCCGGCGGTAGAGGCGGTTGCCCGAGATGTCGCCGGTGATGGCGAGGGTGTCGAGCATGGGGACGCCGGCGTTGATGAGTTCGCCCATGGTCTGGAGCGAGCGCGAGATGTAGAGCGCGCGGAACATGCGCTTGAAGACGGGGACGGTGAGTTTGGACTTATCGAACCAGAAGGCGCCGACATCGGTGCGGAGGAAGAGGAAGAGCCCGATGGCGATGGCGACGAGGACGCCCACGATGATGGGCCAGTCGTGGCGGATGGTGTCGGAGAGGTTCATGAGGAAGGTTGTCGCCCAGGGGAGGGCGTCTTCCTTGCCGGCGAAGACGCCGGCGAACTTGGGGAGGACGAAGGTGAGGAGGAAGACGGTGACGGAGATGGCCATGGTCGCGATGACGCCGGGGTAGATCATGGCGCCAACGACCATCTTGCGCGTCTCGATCTGCTGGGTGAGGTAGGCGGCGATTCGGTCGAGCATGCGGCCGAAGGAGCCGGACATTTCCGAGGCGCGGACCATGTTCACATAGAGGGGGTTGAAGAGTTTGGGGTGACGCGCGAGTGCTTCGGAGAACTGCTTGCCGGACTCGACGTCGGACTTGAGCCCCTGGATGATCTGCTTGAAGCGCATGTTCTCGGTCTGGTCCGCGATGCCTTCGAGCGCGGCGCGGAGGCCGATGCCGGCGCGGACCATGACGGCGAGCTGGGTGGTGAAGTCCAGGACATGCTTGAGCGAGGGCTTGGCGGAGTTGAGTTCTTTGAAGCGCTGCGCGAGCCCGGAGCGCATGGCGGCGCTGGCGATGGGTGAGAGCGAGAGGACGTGGTGTCCTTCGCGTCGGAGGGTCGCGGCGGCGGCGGCGGCGTCGGCTGCCTGCACGACACCCACGACGGTCTGCCCTCCGGGCGAACGGACTTGGTACCTGTAGCTGGGCATGCGCTGGTCCTTGTCGTGGTCGAGTCTTGGTTAGGCTGCGAGCTGCTTGTCGAGTTTGTCGGGGTAGGCGGCCTGTGCGATGGCGTCTTCGCGCGAGACCATGCCGTTGAAGTAGAGCTCGGCGATGGCCGAGTCGAGCGAGCACATGCCCATCGAGCGGTTGGTCTCGATGACATTGGGGATTTCGAATGTGCGGCCTTCGCGGATGATGTTGCGCACGGCGGGCGTGCAGAGGAGGACCTCGACCGCGGGGACCATGCCCTTGGAGTCGGTTCTCTTGAAGAGCGTCTGAGAGATGACGGCCTGGAGCGTGTCGGCGAGCATCGCGCGGATCTGATTCTGCTGCGATGCGGGGTACATATCGATGATACGCTCGACGGTCTGCGAGGCGTTGACGGTGTGCAGTGTCGAGAGGACGAGGTGGCCGGTTTCGGCGGCGGTCATGGCGAGCGCGGTCGTGTCGAGGTCTCGCATTTCGCCGACGAGGATGATGTCGGGGTCCTGACGCAGCGCGTGCTTGAGGGCCGAGGCGAAGGAGGGCATGTCCTGTCCGAGTTCGCGCTGCTCGATGAGTGACTGGTTGGACTCGAAGGAGTATTCGATGGGGTCTTCGAGGGTGATGATGTGCTTCTGCTCGCGCTGGTTGAGGGCGTCGATCATCGCGGCGAGTGTGGTTGACTTGCCCGAGCCGGTGTCGCCGGTGACGAGGACGAGGCCGCGGGGGAGGTAGGTGAGCGCGGAGATGACCTGGGGGAGACTGAGGTTTGCGAGAGGCGGGACCTTGGACTTGATGGCACGCATGGCGATGCCGACGGAGCCGCGCTGCATGTGGGCGTTGACGCGGTAGCGTCCGAGCCCCTTGACCTCATAGGAGAAGTCGGCGTCCTTGATGGACTCGAAGGCGGAGCGAGCGGAGGGGGGGGCCATCTTGGTGACGCAGTTGAGCGCCCACTCGGGTGTGATGGCGGGGAACTCCATGGGCTGCATGACGGTCTGGCACCGCATGACGGGAGGGTGTCCCGAGACGAGATGGATGTCTGACGCGTCGTTTTCGTGCGCTGCACGGAGGATCTGATCGATTTCCATGAGTGGCTCCCGCTCCTGCCGTTGATGACCGGTGGCGCATGCACAGGGCGTCCGGTCTCGCTTGGATTGCATCGGCGGTTCTGGAGTGCGGGATGACTGGGTGATCGGAAGGGAGCGGGCGAAAAGACCGCTTTGATCGGTATGACCGGACCGGGCGCGGGGCCGGGCGTCGGGGGTGGGGGTGGTGGAGGGGTGGTTGAGGGGTGGCGTCAGGACCGTCAGGGTCGCCCCAGATCGTCATGTGGTTGTAAGTGTCGATCCGATATATGCTTATGGCGTTGGTTCTCGGTCGGATCGGTACTAGACTCGCGCGTGGGGCCGGGGCGTGAGGTGACGCCTGGCGACAAGGAGGCACCAGATGAGGAGTCAGGTCATGGAGTCAACGGACCAGCGTTCGGGATACGAGGGGATTCGCCTGGCGAGGCCGATCGAGGTGCGCGGGGGGGCGGGCGATGACGGGGCGGGTCGGCTTCGGCTGTCTCTTGAGGAGGAGGCGTACCTGCGTCGATTCTTGGGCGGGTTGACGGATCGGGAGCGCGAGGTGGTGGTGACGGTGTGTGCTGAGGGCACCAATGAGGACGCTGCCAAGAAGTTGGAAGTGACGCTGGCGACGCTTCGAACGCACCTGATGAAGGTGAATCAGAAACTGGGGACGAGCAGCAAGACGGATGTGGTCCGGTTTGCTGCCGACCGGGTGATCCGGGGGTACCGGGATGGGGATCTGGGTCGTGGCGGGGGCCCGGGAATCGTCCGATAACAATCTGACGGGTTGCGGCGGGCGGTTGCGTCGCGCGCTGCTTTGTTAGTACCCTCTAAATCTGCATAGGCGGAAGATCGTTGTCCGATAGGGCCATGTCTGCGCGTTGTTCGCGCGGATTGTTGATATGGGCGGTTTGGAGGACTTCTTTGCAGAGTGCCCAATTTGTGAGTTAGTATGTGCCAAGCGCCGATAACTGCGTTCATATCGGAGCATGCACTTTCGGACTGGCGTCGGAGACGCCGGGGCGTCGAGAAGAAGGAGCGACAGCGGGTGGGGAGTTGGATTTGTAAACCGTCGTCGGCGCGAGTCGTTGACGGGAACTAGGGATCAGACGAGTCAGAGCCCACCTCCCGGAGAAGCCGGGGGGCTCAACACAGAACAGGCCTGGGTTTTCACCACGTGGAGAAGAAAGGAACTAACCAGATGAATCGCAAGCTTGCAGGCATGCTGGCGGCGTTCGCGGGATTGGCGGTTAGCGCGACGGCGCTGGCCGGCGGTCTTGACGCGATGACGATCGTCCAGCCGGTGTCCGGAGATGACGAGTTCGCGGGTCTCGACACGATCGTGACCTTTGATCTCGCGGCCGGACTGAATGGCACGGGTCAGCTCATTACGGGCGAGAACGTCGATGTGTCATTCAACCTTCTTGATGTCGACGGCAATGTGCTGTTCGGCCCCTTCGCGGTCGCCCTTGTCGGCGGCGCGCAGAACTACAACAACGCCGGTATGGCCGGCCTCCAGATCGACCTCGGCACGGTCGTGTTCACGGGCGCGTTCAACAACGCGAGCGTGACCGGCATCGAGCTGAACGTGACGACGGCGACGGGCACGGGCACGACCGCCGCGTTCGACGGCGCCGACGAGGCGAACGATCAGATCCTCGCGAAGGACGGCACCGCGCCGACACTTCTCGATGTGTTCATCAACGACGACGGCGATGCCGCGTTCTTCGTCTTCGACTCGCCGCTGAATGTCAATGACGCTGCGAACGACGACAACCAGACGGTGATCGCGAACGTCGACGCGACCGACTTCCAGATCGACACGGTGAACGCGTTCGACGGCACCGAGGGCAACCCCGCGGGCCTGAGCAACTTCACCTTCCTGGCCGGCTCGAACTTCACGACGATCCGCTGCGACCGCAACGCGGGCACCAGCGATCTCGACTCGGGCACCTTTGTTCGCGCGTTCTTCGATGCGGGCGACATGGCGATGCACGACATCTTCGACGTTGTCGGCAACCAGGCCGACGACACCGCGGTGTCTGCTGGCCCGCTGACCCCGCTGGCGATCGAGTCTGCTGAGTTCGTCAAGGCGGTCCCGGCGTTCGGCGGCGTTGTCGCTGAGGCGCTGAAGATCACCTTCAACAACTCGGTGACGGACGCGGGCACGGCGGACTTCTACTCGTTCCTGTCCGACGGCGATCTGGGCAGCCTCGAGATTCAGAACCCCGTGATCGATCCGGATAATCCCCGTTGCGTGCTGCTCGACGTCGATGCGAACTTCGACTTCGTCGGCATCGCTGCGAACGGCACGACGACCGAGGGCGACGTGGTGCAGGTTGTCGGCGACGCCGACGACGGCACGACCGACCCGGCCGACATCTTCGGCCAGGACTTCCTCGGCTCTGACACTGTTGACATCGATGACGGCATCGAGCCGCAGTTCCTGTTCGTCTCGTTCCATGACCTGGACGGCGACGGCATGCAGGACGCGGCGGCGATGGTGTTCAACGAGTCGATGGACTCGACCACTTCGACCGACGGCCTCGAGCTGACGGCGAACGATGGTCAGACCGTGTTCCCGGCTCAGCTGATCGACCCGGTGACGGGCGAGCTGGTTGAGGCCGAGACGAGCATCATGGCGGGCGAAGAGGATGTCCCCTTCACCGTTTCGGTGGGCTCGGTTGACGCGGACCTCTCGGGCGAGATCGAAGACGACGAGGTCAACAACGCGATCATCCTGTCGTACGACCCGGACACCTATGACTGGGACGGCGACGGCGACACCTTTGCTGACGGCGACGACGACGAGGCCAAGCCGGGCACGGCCGACTTCGATGTCCTGACCGTGGATTACACCGCGATGGACGGCGAGATCGCCGACGCCAGCGGCAACGCCTACACCAGCGACGAGACCGAGTCGACCGGCACGGACCGGGCGCCCGCGGTTCTCCTGCTGGCCAAGCGCTTTACCGGTGACAACCAGAACTTCGGTTCGAACGATCAGTGCTTCGGCGAGGCCGACGGCGACCTCGGCGACCAGGAAGACAACGATCGCCTGGCGATGTACTTCTCGGAGGACGTCTTTGATGACGACTTCGAGGGCACCCGCTTCCGCTACACCGGCGGCAACATCTTCGGCGAGAGCGACGACGATCTGCAGGACATCTCTGACAACTGCGTGACGCTCGACTTCGACTCGGGCAGCGCTGATCCGAACGAGCTGGTCGACGGCGTTGATTTGTCGGTTCTCTCGGACAACGGCCTTGTTGACGACGACGGCAACCCCGTCGGCGAGCAGAGCGCGACCGTCATGGACTGCGAAGCCCCCTATGCGGCGCTGATCTCGACGATCAACGGCGACACGGTGGACGGCGCGTTCCTCATCGACTCCAACGATGACGGGTTTGCGGATGAGATCCGCATCCAGATGACCCAGGCGATCGACGAGGCCACCCTCGACGTCTCCGACTTCGAGATCGATCCGGGCACCGTCACCGGTGTCGGGGTTTCGAGCAGCGACGCCCGCGTGATCGTGATCTCGATCACCGACAACGTCGTCTCGATGGATCAGGAAATCGACATCACTTACGTCGGTTCGGACGACGACACCCCGATCGCTTCGATCGACGGTGTTGAGATCTCTCAGAAGGACAGCGGCATCACGGCGCAGGCCGTGGAGCTGCCCGACTTCGAGACCGAGACGGTCGCGATCCAAGAGTTCGGCGGCACGATCACCCTTGGTGGTGAGCCGGCGCCGATCGGCACGAAGATCGTTGCGATGATCGCCAAGCCGCGCTGCGGTTTCATCGAGGCGACTCACAACAACGTGACCTTCCAGTATCGCGTCGGCGGCCTGTCGACCGAGAACTCGGGCGGCACGAGCGGTTCCAGCTCGCTGACCGCGTTCACCAACTGGTTCCTCGGCCTCGAGAACTTCGTCTACCTGCTGCGTGACTCTGACAACGAGCAGTACTTCGACAACGACAAGGACGACACCATTGTTGGTGACGCGATCGTGATCAAGTTCAACTCCAACAACATCTCGAACATCACCTTCACCGGCACGGGCGAGTCCTCGAGCGAGAAGGTGACGGGCGGCAAGCTGGACTTCTACTGGGACGTTCTCCGTTCGAGCAACGGTTCGATCGGTGCTCTGTTCCAGAGCGGTGTCGGCTTCGAGCCGATCCTCAGCAACTCGGTGATCGATAACTCGGACGGCACCTACTTCCTCCGCGTGTCGGCCCCGATCTCGGCCTTCAACGGCCGGACGAGCCGCCTCGACGGCATCGGCATGCCGGTGATCTTCGTGGTTGAGTTGCCCGATGGCACGCGCTACGCGGCGTCTTCGGTGCTCACCTCGGTGAACGGCGCGCCGGTTCTCTTCAACCCGGCCAACCGCACGCAGGACGGCGATGAGGCCCCCGGCGTGACGACCTTCAACATCAACCTCGACAACGTCGGTCAGACGATGGTCTACCCCGAGTGGAACCTCGTTCCGTTCGATCGTGCTTCGGGCTGGGCTTCCAGCGCGAACACCCGTCCGACGCTGCCCTCGGGCGTGTCTTCGGCGAACGTTGTGGTCGGCACCTCGCAGCCCTACACCAACCCGGTGTGCCAGTGGGTGATGTGGTACGACTCCTTCAATGAGGACGGCATCTGGAATGTTCAGGACGACGACGACAACTTCTTCGACTCGATCGTTCTGGACCCGGATTGCTTCCCCTCGTTCTACTTCACCATGACGAACTTCGGCGTGCAGTTCGGCTCGTCGATGAACAACCTGGTCGGCGGCTACGCCCTGGGCTTCTTCGTCAACAACGGCGCCCAGTACGGCATCAACCAGTTCGGTGCTCAGATCTCGCAGAGCAGCGTCTTCCCGGCGCCGTTCTCGAACTCGACGCAGAACCGCGGTTGGGTGCTGGCGACCATCACCAATGACTCGACGGCTGCGGGCTTCTTCACGGCCAACAGCAATAGCGACTACATCATCAAGTTCTTCAACGATGGCGACTCGCACAGCGTTGACAGCGCCTCGCCGGTCGGCGGCCCGACCAGCCCGAACGATCTGACTTCGATCGAAGGGCCCTGCGCTGCCTTCATCCACTACACCCGCTAAGCGTCGGCCGAATGGCTGAATGAATAGCACCCACGCGGGGGCCTCTTTCGAGGGGCCCCCGCTTTCATTTTTGGTTGTGCGTGCGGCTAACGGCGCGTTATGGCGGTAGGATTGTGGTACACGGAGGTGCGCACATGAACGGGCGACTCGGCGTCGGGGCTCTTGCGGGGATGGCGATCTTGATGGGCGCGTGCGAGTGCGCGGTGGCGCAGTTCGGCGTGCCGGGCTCGACGCTGGTGCGCGAGCGGGTGGTGGGGATCGTGATCTCGGATGAGGGGTTCCCGGTACCCGAGCCGGGTGATCAGATCGGCGCTTTCGATGGTGAGTTGCTGGTGGGGCGGTTCGTGTTCGAGGCGGGGGGCGGCGATGGGGGCGATGGCGGCGATCAGCCGGGCGGTGAGGCGCTGGGGGACAACGAGTTCTCGATCTTGGTGTACGGGGACAACCCCTCGACGGAGGATCGGGACGGCGCGCGGCAGGAGGCGGTGATCACCTTCAAGTTCTTCGACTCGGGGACGGAGGTGATCACGAACATGCGTACGCAGAACAACCAGGGCGAGCGCGCGGTGTATCGGTATCGCGGGGTGGAGGCGCCCCCGATCGATATTCTGCCGATCGATCTGACGCCGACGCGGAGTTTCAATCTTCGCTTGACCGACAGCGCGGGCGATGGCGGGGGCGGGGGCGGCGGCGAGGGGGGCGAGGGGTATGACGTGAACGGCGACGGCGTGATCAACGACAAGGATGTGGTGATCGTGCTTCGGGCGATATCGGGGGCGCAGATCACGATGAGCGACGGGGAGTTGGCGGCTGCGGACGTGAACGACGACGGGCTGGTGAACACGCAGGACGCGATCGCGATCATGCGGAACAAGTGAGTATTCGGCGTGGGCGTGATGCCCAAGCGGGTAAAGGGTTGTCGATCGGCTCGCGTCATGCCGCTCGCCGGGAGTAGCGGGAGCATGCAGGATTGGTCCATTGAAGAGGCACGCTCGGCGGGGGAAGCCGCTTGCCGTGCGCGGGTGACGCGGCGCGGATTCACCTTGCTCGAGATGATTTTCGTGCTGGCGGTCGCGGCGCTGATGATGGGCGTGGCGGCGAGCGCGATGATGCGGAGCGAGTCGGGTTCGGCGCGGGCGCGTCGGGGGCTTGCCGATGTGGTGATGCTTCTGCGCGAGGCGCGGGCGGACGCGATGGTGCGGCGCGAGACGGTGGTGGTGGAGCTGCGTCGTGATGCGGGCGTGGGGGCCGGGGCGATGGTGCTCGCGAGGGCGGGCGGCGATCGGGGGGATCGCGCGGTGGACCTCGGGAGTCTTTGGCTGCTGGATGCGTCGGGGATGTGGGCGGAGTCGGCGCGGGTGGGGTTCGACTCGAGCGGGCGTAGTGATGCGCGCGGGTGGCGGTTTGCGGAACGCGAGGGGTCGCGGAGCGGTAGAATCGCGTGGTTGATCGTGTTTGATCCGGTGTCGGGCGAGGCGCGCCTGGCGGAGGGGGACGGATCGGTCGCGGGTGATGAGCGGTGGGGGGAGGGCGCGGCGGAACTCGCGCCATAGGGAGTAAGCATGATGCGGACACGGACGGTGATGCGTGGTGCGGTGGGCTTTACGCTGCTGGAGATGCTGCTGGTGGTCGCGATTCTGGCGTTGCTTGCGGCGCTGGTGGGGAGCCGGCTGGTCGGCGCTTTCGGGGGCGCGCAGGTGAAGACGACCAATGCGCAGTTGTCGCTGCTGACATCGAGCGTGGATCAGTTCAAGTTGTCGGTGGGGCGGTATCCGTCGGTGGATGAGGGGTTCCGGGTGCTGCTGGAGAAGCCGCAGGCCGACGCGGAGAAGTGGACGGGGCCGTACCTGAACAAGGAGTCGATCCCGAAGGACGGATGGGGGCACGAGTTCGTGTACCAGGTTGATGAGAAGTGGGGGTACCGGATCATCTCGTACGGCGCGGACGGCAAGCCGGGCGGCGAGGGCGAGAACGCGGATCTGGACAACCGTTCATGAGCACGGGGGTGGCGATGGCGAGCGGCGGGCTGCGGTATGACGCGCGTGCCTTTGCGAAGCGATTGACCGAGTCGGGTCAGTTGTCGGAGCAGGATGTGCGTCTGGCGGAGGAGGTTTCGCGTCAGAACCGCCAGAGCCAGTTGAAGTCGGTGCTTGATCTTGGGTTGATGGGCGAGGATGCGCTGGCGGAGTCGCTGGCGTCGTTTATGGGTCTGGCGCGGTGGGACGGTGAGGAGGAACGCGGGGAGTTGACCGATGCGCTGCCCGCGGCGTTCATGCGCGAGAACGGCGTGTTGGTGCTGCGCGAGTTCGTGGAGGGGGATACGGCGGAGAGCGCCGGCGCGGGGGCGACGGTTGTGGTGGTGACGGACCCGTCGGACCGGATGGTTCTGGGGCCGATGGTTTCGCGTTTCTCGGATGGCGCGCAGTGGAAGATCGGGACGCTCAAGGATGTGCGCCGGTTCCTCGAGGATCGCGAGAGCGAGGTCGATGGGGAGGAGTCTGACGGCGGGCGGGTGGATGTTGCTGGTGAGGTGGCGCAGCTGCGTGATCTGGCGAGCGAGGCGCCGGTGATCCGGTTCTTCAATCAGGTGGTGGAGCGCGCGATGGACCTTGGCGCTTCGGATATTCACCTGGAGCGGTTTGATCGCCGGACGGCGCTGCGGTTCCGGGTGGACGGGATGCTGATCGATCAGCCCGCGCCGGCGGCGGCGATGTACGAGCCGCTGCTGTGCCGCGTGAAGATTCTGTCGTCATTGGATATCGCCGAGCGCCGGCGTGCGCAGGACGGCCGGATTCAGATGCGGATGCGCGGCCGCATGGTGGACATGCGCGTGAGCATCGTGCCGACGCTGTACGGCCAGGACGCGGCGATTCGTCTGCAGGATCGCGCGCGGCTGGCGGGGATCGAGCTGCGCGATCTGGGTTTCAGCGATGCGCACATCGGGTTACTGCGGCAGGCGGCGGCGCAGAGCCACGGGATTCTCTTGATCACGGGGCCGACGGGATCGGGCAAGACGACGACGCTGTATTCGCTGTTGCGCGAGATGGTGACGGGGGACCGGAAGGTCGTGACGGTGGAGGACCCGGTCGAGTACTCGATGGACGGCGTGAATCAGATTCAGGTGAACGCGTCGATCGGGCTGACCTTCGGGACGACGCTCCGGCACATTTTGCGGCACGATCCGGATGTGATTCTTGTTGGCGAGATTCGCGACAAGGAAACGGCGGACATGGCGTTTCAGTCGGCGCTGACGGGTCACATGGTGTTGTCGACTCTGCACACGAACGATGTGCCGGCGACGTTTGTGCGCCTGGTGGATATGGGCGTCGAGCCGTACCTGGTGAACGCGGCGGTGGAGGGCGTTTCGGCGCAGCGGCTTGTGCGGAAGGTGTGCGAGCACTGCCGGAACGCGGACGATGCGCGGGGCGCATGCAAGAAGTGCGGGGGGCTTGGGTATCGGGGTCGGGTGGCGATTATGGAGTTCTCGCGGGTGACGACGGGCGTGAAGCGGGCGATGCTGGGCGGGGCGGAGGAGCACGCGATTCGGGCGGCGCTGGAGGGCGAGGGGTTCGAGACGATGGTGCGCGAGGGCGATCGGCTCATCGCGGAGGGCGTGACGGATCGGGCCGAGATCGCGCGGGTGCTGGGGCACGCGGGATCGGCGGGGCTTGATGATGTTTCGGGGTGATGAGCGCTGATGCGATTCGCGTACACGGCCATTCCGATTTCGAATGCCGGCTCCTCGGCGGTGGAGGGGATGCGCGACGCGATGGACGAGCGGTCGCTGCGCGACGAGCTGCGACGGGACGGGATGATCGCGATTCGCGTGCGCCCGGTGCGGATCGGGGACGCGATTCGTGAGGCGCTGAGCCCGGACCGGATTCGGAGGGGCGACTCGGCGTGGTTCTTCTCGACGCTCTCGACGCTGCTGGCGGCGAAGGTGAGCGCGGAGTCGGCGCTGGGGACGATGCAGGAACTGGCGCCGTCGGCGCGGGCGGGGGGCGCGTGCCGGGATGTGCGGGAGTCGCTTCGCGGCGGCTCGACGCTTGCGGATGCGGTGGCGGGCGTAAAGGGGCTGGCGAGCGCAGCGCATGTGGCGCTGCTCAAGAGCGGGCAGGCGTCGGGGCGGCTGGATCATGTGGTGGCGCTGGTGGATCGCTCGATCGCGGCGGGGCAGAAGTTGCGTCGGACGGTGGTGTCGCGGTTGATCTACCCGGCGATTCTGATGCTTGCTGCCGTGATGGCGTTGTGGTTCATCTCGACCTGGGTGATTCCCAAGTTCCGCGAGACGCTTCAGGCGCTGGGGGGCGAGATGCCGGCGGTGACGGAGTTCACGATGGCGGCGGCCGGCGTGATCATGTGGGCGGCGCCGGTGCTGATGGTTGTTGCGGTAGCGGCGTATGGGCTGCGGGGGATGTGGCTCACGGGGCGGTTGCGTGAGGGCGTGTCGCGGCGGGCGCTGGGGATGCCAGTGGTGGGGCCGTTGGTGTGGAACTCGCAGGGGGCGCTGGTGTCGGACATGATCGCGACGATGCTGGAGGGCGGGGCGGATGTGCTGAGCGGTATGGAGCAGGCGCAGGAGGTCGCGACGAGCCCGGAGATCGCGGCGCGGTTGAGTGCTGCGCGGAAGCGCGTGCGCGAGGGCGATGATGTGGGGGCGGCGCTGAAGGAGGAGGGCGTGTTGCCCCCGATGGCGGCGGCGGTGGTGCAGGTGGGGATTCGCGGGGGCGAGTTGATTTCGGGGTTGCGGCGCGCGACGGGGATCTGCCTGGAGCGGCAGGATCGGGTGACGCAGCGGCTTTTGACGCTCATGGAGCCGGCGGTGATTGTCTTCCTTGCGGGGACGGTGGGTTGGATCGTGTACAGTCTTGTGGTCGGGATGATGGCGATGAACGACTTCAGCGGTTGACACCGAGCGATGTCACGGAGGATTGGCCCATGTTGCGGAGCACGAAGGGCGTCGGGGGGGTCGGGGGATTCGGCGCGGCGATGATGATCGCGATGGCGGGGTTGGGGGTCGGGATGGTTGGGGGTTGCGCGAGCACGGCGCCTGTTGTTGAAGCGCGGGCGAAGCCCGCGCCGGTGGGGGTGCGCCGGCCGCAGGTGTATGAGCGTGCGCGTCGCCCGATTACCGAGATTATTTCGGCGCCGACGCTTCGGGGCCGGGTGTATCCGGGGCCGCGGCTGGTGAGTTCGATGACCTTGCGCGCACCGCAGGCGCCCGCGGCGGCGGACTCGTCGGCGATCGGCGAGCTCGGTGGCGAGTTGATCGAGGTGAAGCTTGCGACGAACGGCGCTTCGCCGGCGGATGTGCTGCGGACGCTGCTTGGTGATTTCCTAGGTCGTGACTTTGTGATCGATCCGAAGGTGATGGACGCGAAAGAGTCGATGACGATGAACATCGACCGCGAGATGACGCGGCGCGAGGTGATGGACCTGGCGTATTCGCTGACGGGCGCGTTCGGGTGGATCATCGAGGACCGGGACGGCGTGCTGTTCGTTCGCCCCGAGGCGAGCATGATGAAGGTCGAGAGCGCGCCGGTGATCCGCGCGCGGGCGTCGATGCCGGACGGCGCGCCGGTGGTGCGCGTGATGCGGCTCAATACGCTTGCGATCAAGAGTGACGATCCGCTCTATAAAGAGATGCTGAGTTCGGGGGGGAAGATTCTGGTGTCGGGCCAGACGGTGATGATTATCGATCGCGGCACGAATGTGGACCGGTTGTCGCGGCTGATCGAGATTCTGGACCGCCCGGTGTTCGACGGCGCGGAGATTCTGAGTTACCGCCTGGGTTCGGTGACGGGGGCGGAGGCGGCGGGGACGCTCAACACGATCACGGGCTCGACGCAGGCGGGCGGGTTCGCGCCGCTGGTGACCTTTGTGGGAGTGGGGCAGACGCCGCGGCTGCTTGCGATCACGCGGGATGCTTCGCTCCGCGGCCAGATCAATGATCTGGTGGCGTCGGTGGATCAGCCGCCGGAGACGAGCGAGCGGTACCACTTCCTGTATCGGATTCAGTATTACGACCCGGATGCGCTGAACAGTCTGATGCGGAGTCTGTTGCTTGAGCACATCGAGGAGGGCGCGGAGCAGCGGAGCCCGGAGTCGACCAAGATTCGGATCACGCACGACGCGACGGCGCGGCTGATGACCTTCCGTTGCACGATGGCGGAGTACGAGGACATCCTGCGGATTCTGCAGGCGGTGGATCGTCCTCCGGCGCAGGTGCAGCTCGATACGACGATCGCGGAGGTGCAGCTGACGGGGCGGTTGCAGCTGGGCGTGGAGTCGTTCCTGCAAGGGCTGGAGATCGACAAGCTCGGAACGATCGAGTTGAGCGCGACGCCGGGATTGCCGGCGACGCCGTCGGTGTCGGCGTTCCTTGTGGGGTCGGACGGGTTCATGGTGTTCCAGGCGCTGGAGAACGAGGGGTCGGCGAAGATCCTGCAGCGTCCGAACATCACGGCGATGGACGGCGCGGAGGCGGAGTTCCAGGTGGGTGGGGAGACGCCGATCGTGAAGGCGGACATCGACACGACGGTGCAGAACCAGGGGAGTACTGGGATTCGTCGTGAGATCGAGTACCGCGACACGGGCGTGATTCTCAAGGCGCAGCCGCGGATTCTTGAGTCCGGGACGGTGGTGCTGACGATTGATCTCGAGATCAATGATGTTGGGGCGCAGACGGACCTGGGCCCGGAGTTCACAACGCGTTCGTACAAGAGCACGGTGATCGTGCCGCATGGCATGACGCTGATTCTTGCCGGTGTGATCAATGACGAGACGCGGAGGGCGCGGACGCAGGTGCCGGGCCTGGGGAGCGTGCCGGTGATCGGCGATGCGTTTGCGAGTCAGGACAACCGTGACGAGCGGACGGAGTTGTTCATGGCGATCACGCCGACGATCGTGACGGACCCGATGGTGCATTCGATCGCGACGAGCGAGTTTCTGGAGGCGACGAGCGGGATCGGGATCATGCTCGCGGAGCATATGAACGACCTGCCGCGTGGCGCGGGGCTGGTGATTCCGGACGAGTGGGGCGAGACGCCGGTGGCGCCGGAGGAGATCGTGCCCGAGCCGATGCCGGAGATGCCCGAGGGTTTCAACGAGATGTTCGAGCAGATGCGGAACCTGGAGAAGCCGGTGTGATGGCGCGGGGGGTGAGAGCGCGCGTCGGGTTTACGCTGCTGGAGTGCCTGCTGGCGATCGCGATCGTTTCGGGCGTGTTGATCGCGCTGCTGGCGATGCGGTCTGCGTCGATTCGTGATCGCAACGAGTTGGCCGCGATGCAGCGGATGGACCGGGAGGCGGAGGCGCTGTTCCAGATGTTCGTGACGGGGGCGGTCGAGACGCCGGATGTGGACCGCGAGCGGCGGACGATCACTTATTCGGGTGCGTATCTCGGGAATGCGTACCGCGCGGTGCGGGAGGTGCGCGAGGTCGCCAACCCCGTGCGGCGCGGCGGCGGCGATGAGGGGCTGGCGGCGACGGTGCCGGTGTACGCGTACACGCTGACCTACAGGGGGAAGGTGTACGAGTTTGATTGGATCCGATGAGCGTGCGTAGGCGACATCGCGGAGGGGCGGGGTTCACGCTGCTGGAGATGCTGCTGGCGGTGGTGGTGTTGTCGATGGTGGGTGTGCTGGTGGCGACGATGCTGGCGCAGGCGAAGGAGCTGAGTTCGGACAATGACCGTCGGGACGCGACGCTGGATGTGACGCGGGTTGTGCGGTTGATGAACGAGCAGTGGGACGATCGGCGTTCGACGATCGCGATCGGGGCGAACGGTGAGGCGTACAGCGCCGAGCCGGGGGAGATCTCGTTCGTGACGGCGCGGTCGATTCTGAATCAGGAATGGCCGCTTGTGCTGGTGCGTTACCGCGTGGTGCTGGACCCGGCGTCGGTGATCGAGGATGAGCGTCGGTATGACCTGGTGTACGAGGAGACGCCGCTGTTCCGGCGTGACGCGCGGATTGTGGCGGCGGCGGACGAGGATGCCGAGAGCGCTCGGGAGCGGATGTGGGAGGGGGCTGCGCGGCATGTGCTGCTGAAGCGGTGCACGAACCTGCGGATGGAGCGGTTTCGGTCGCTGGAGCAGAGCGCGGAGGAGCGTCTGGCGGAGGAGGAGGGCGATCGGAAGGGGCGCGGGCGGACGGGGACGGAGGAGGATGCTTCGCAGGATCGGTTGGCGGAGTTGATCGAGGAGAGTTCGTCGGGGTGGGTGGCGTTTGATCGCGGGACGGCGCAGGTGCCGGGCGCGGTGCGGATTCTGGGCGAATACGAAGGAGAGGCGTTCGGATGCGTGTTCGTGGGCGCGGCTTTGCGTTGATGCTGGTTTTGATCGCGGTGGCGGCGGTGTTTGCGCTGTCGATGCAGGCGGCGGTGACGGCGCGCGCGGCGCGTGTGGAGACGATGGTGCTGCACGATGAGGCGCGGCACTTGCCGGGTGCGCGTGCGGCGGCGGCGATCGTGATTCAGGGGATGTCAATGCCCGCGACGGAGACGGTCGAGGGCGGGGGGTTTGATGGGGGCGGCGTGAGTCCTTCGGGCGGGAACGAGGAGCCGAAGCCGGAGGATGAGATCGATCTCGAGTTTCTGCGCCCGATGATGGATCCGGAGGACTGGGCGGAGTTGCAGCGCCAGATTGATGAGGCGCGCCAGCAGCGTGATCCGCAGGCGGATGCGCTGGGTGACGGGGGCGGGTTGCCCGGCGGCATGCGCGGCGGGACGACGCTCAAGACGATCGAGCGGTTCGGTTTGCCGGGTGAGGCGGTCGAGGTGGAGGTGCGCGGTGAGGCGTACCGGGTGTGGGTGCGGGATGCGGGGGGGATGCTGAATGTGAACAGCGCGGATGAGAAGCGGCTGGAGGTGTACTTCAAGGAGTGCGGGTCGGAAGGGACGGTTGCGAAGCGGATCGCGCACCAGATCGCGGATTGGCGGGACGCGGACGACTTTAGGCACGAGTTGGGCGCGGAGTCGGCGGACTATCTGCGTCGGGGGGTGAAGCCGCGGAACGGTTCGATCGTGTCGCTTGAGGAGTTGATGTACCTGCCTTCGATGACGGCTGAGTTGTTTGCGAGCGCGCGACGGGGGTTGTGTGTGTCGGGGGACGGGAAGATTCACGCTGGGAGCGCGCCGCGCGCGGTGCTGATGACGGTGCCGGGGATGACCGGGCAATCGGCGGATCGGATTATCGAGGCGCGCGGCGCGGGGACGCTGACTTCGCAGACGCTCGAGTCGATGCTGCCGCTGGGCACGGAGGCGGGGGCGTTTATCCGGTTGGAGTCGACGAATGTGTTCGCGATCGAGGTGGTGTCGGTGGGCGATCCGTCGGTGCGGTTTGAGGGCGTGGCGATGGTGGGGGAGCGCGGGGTGGAGCAGCTGGGCCTGAAGCCGATGTGAGTCGGCGGGGGTAGGATGTGGGGCGGGAAGGGCAGGAGGTACCCGGATTTGATGGGCGGCACGACGATTTCGGCGATCATCGAAGGCGATGACCTTCGGGTGGTTCGCGTGCGCGAGGGTTTGATGGGGGGGCGCGGGGAGTCGATCGGCGTGATCGAGTCGGCGCTGGGCCCGGGCGGGGCGGAGCGGGCGCGGGCGGTGCTGGGGCGCGCGGGGGGCGGGCGGTTGGTTCTGACGGTGCCCAGCGAATGGGCGGCGGTTCGGGCGATCTCGATGCGCTGCGCGCAGTGGCGTGAGGGCGCGGGCGAGGTCCGGCGGTCGGTTGGGGGGTTGTTGCCGCTCGGTTCTGATGACGCGATGCTCGGGTTGATCGAGTCGGTTGGCGGCGGCGGGGGGTATCTGATCGGTGTGAGCGCGGCGCAGGTGCGCCCGTGGGCGGAGATGGTGGAGCGGGCCTCGGGGAAGAAGATTGATGCGCTGATGACGCGGCACATGGCGATGCTTGGATTGGGGCTGCAGGACCACGAGCGCGCGGATGTGCTGGAGATGGGTGACGGGGGCGGTTGGGGCGGCGGGGTTGTGCATCGCTTGTCGCACGGTCTGGTGGAGCGTTTGGGCGAGCCATGGGGCGAGGGCGATGCGCTGGCGGACGGGTCGGTCGTGATCGGCGCAGCGCCGGCGGGTGTGCGGGCGCGGGTGATCGGCGCGGAGGAGTTGGCGGTTGGCGCGGCGCTTGCGGGTCGGGTGGCTGGGGGCTCGTTTGTGGCGCTGGACGCGGAGCCCGCGAGGGCGTGGGGCAAGTGGATGATGCCGATCGGCGCGCTGGCGGTGGCGGGGGCGTTGTTTGTGGGCGGGGGCGTGTGGCACGAGGCGCGGCTCGAGCGCGCATCGCAGCGGCTGGACGCGCGGATCGCGCAGATCGGCGCCGAGGTCGAGGCGGTGAGCGATGTGCGCGACGAGGCGCTGGCGACGATGGCGTTGATCGAGATGGCGCGGAAGGAAGCGGCGGCGTCGAGCGGGAAGATGCTCCCGGCGCTGGTATCGGCGCTGGAGTCGGTGCCGTCGGGCGGGTTTGTGTACTCGGTCGAGATTTCGCGTGATCGGTTGTTGATGCGCGGCGAGGCGGGGCGCGCCGGTGATGTGGTGCGGGGGATCGAGGACAGCGCCTCGTTCGAGGGCGCGAAGTTGGTCAGCCCGGTGACGACATCGCGAGTGAGCGGGGGTGAGGTCTTTGATGTGGCCGCGGACCGGACGAAGGCCGGGGGTGGACGATGAGCGGCGAAGCGCGGAAGCAAGTGTTGATTGCGCTGACGCTCGTGCTGGTGGTGGCTGTGGCTGCGGACCGGTTCGGGTTGATTGATCGGATGGGCGGGTCGGGGAGCGCGACGGGTGAGTCGCTGGAGGCGAAGGCGGCGCTGGTTGCGAGCCAGGAGGCGCTGGTCGCGCAGCGCGGCGCGTGGGAGCGGGCGCGGGAGGAGGCCAACGATGCGCTTGATGACCTCGGCGATCGGGTGATTCGTGGGAAGACGGTGCAGATCGCGGAGGACGAACTGAAGAAGCTGGCGTCGCGCGAGATGACGAACATTGGCTTGGCGATCGCGGGTTCGGACAGCGCGACGCCGGGGGCGGCGGTGGAGCGGGGTGTGCGGCGGGTGGGTGTGGTGCTTTCGTTGGTGACGGATGACCCGGCGAAGGTGACGCAGCTCGTGGATCGGCTTGAGAACCTGAGCGACGCGGTGACGAGCGTCGAGCGGGTGAAGATTGTCGGTCCGGGATCGGTTCCTTCGAAGGGGAGCGTGGAGGCGACGATCACGTTGATGGGATTGGCGATGATTGACGGGAACCAGGGGGGCGAGGCATGAGCATGAGAATCAACGGCAAGCGGATGCGGCGCGCGGGCGGCGCGGGGCCGGAGTCGTGGGTGGCGCGGATCGGGGTCGGCGCGATGGTTGTCGGCGCGGCGTGGGCGGGGTGGAACGGTGTGCGCCCGATTCCGGGCGGGGGTGAGGGCGAGGCGGCTGAGCCTGGCGCGGTGGGGCGGTTTGTCGTTGCCGAGACGGATGTCGAGGCGCGCGGCGCGATGCTGGCGCGGATCGGCGGGGAGAATTTGTTCGCGGCGGACCGGGTGTCGTGGATGAACCGGCGTCCGGTTGTCGCGCCCGGGGATGAGACCGGAGCGGGCGGGGACGATGATGCGGTTGGTGTGAAGCCGCCGGTAGAGCCGGAGCGGACGACGCAAGTGGGTGTGATTCAGATCACGCCCGAGGGGAAGTTGTCGAGCGATGTGAAGAAGGCGCGGGAGGAGTTGTTCCTGCGCGGGATTCGCTCGACGCTTGACGGGTCGATCGCGGCGATGATCGCGATGAACTCGTATGAGAACGCGAAGTACGCGAAGGTGTTCCGCGTGGGCGACGAGTTTGTGGACTCGAAGTACGCCAAGGCGAAGTGGCGCGTCGAGGCGGTGGATGCGGCGCAGAAGGTTGTGGTTCTGAGCCGATCGGGCGAGACGGTGGCGCTGCCTCTGTATGACCAGAGCGATGACGCGCGTGCGCGGCTCGTGGCGTCGGGGGTGCGGGTCGGGCAGTCTCAGACGAGCGCGACGATGGTGCCGCGGGTTGAGCGGCAGAGCGTGGAGGAGATCGCTGCGGCGCTGCGTGCGGCGGGGGTGAGCGATGCGGAGATCGCGGGTCTGCTCGCGCGGATGCGGAGCGACGAGGTGCTTAGCGCGCCGGTGAAGGCCGGGACTGAGGGCGGGGCCCCCGAGGGGCTCGATGTGACGCCGGCTCTGACCGCGCCGGCATCGGGCGCGCCGGAGGGGATCGACGACATCTTCAAGATTCTGTTCTCGGGTGGTGCGCCGCCGATGGACACGAATCTGCCGACGTTCGATGAGGACGAGGATGAGGATGGGGGCAAGCCGGAGCCGGAGCCGGAGTGAGGGAAGACCCTTTCCTGCCCCTCCCGCGTGCGGGAAGGGATTCATTGAGTCACACACTCAAGTTGGCGTCTGATTCTGCTTGGGAGTCAGACATGGCACTCGCTTGCGCTTCGTGCTCGCAGAGATGCCCCCCGGCTTGCGCCGGGGGCTCGCATCATCGCAACTGGATATTCGGGGTCAGACGCCGGCTTCGGTGACGCGGAGGACTTCTTCGATGGTGGTGAGGCCGTCGGAGACCTTCTTGAGGCCGTCCTCGCGGAGCGTGACCATGCCGCGTTCGCGGCAGAGCCGGCGGAACTCGGTGACGTTGGGGTTGCGCGCGATCATGTCGCGGAGATGGTCGGTGACGACGAGCATCTCGTAGATGCCGACGCGGCCCTGGTAGCCGGTGTTGCGGCACTTGTCGCACCCGGCGCCTTCGAAGAGCGCGTTGGCGGGGAGGCCCTGGAGTTCGAGGAACTCGAGCATCTCCTCGGTGGGCGTGGACTGCGTGCGGCAGTTGGGGCAGATTCGGCGGACGAGCCGCTGGGCGAGCACCGCGTTGACGGCGGCGCCGATGAGGAAGGGTTCGAGGCCGATGTTGACGAGTCGGGTGATGGCGCTGGGCGCATCGTTGGTGTGGAGCGTCGAGAGAACCAGGTGGCCGGTGAGCGCGGCCTGGACGGCGGTGTGCGCGGTTTCCTGATCGCGGATTTCGCCGACCATGATGATGTCGGGGTCCTGACGCAGGAGGGACTTGAGCGCCCGCGCGAAGGTCATGCCGATCTTCTCGTGGGTCTGCGTCTGTGTGATGCCGTCGAGGTGGTATTCGATGGGGTCTTCGACGGTGGAGACGTTGAGGGTGTTCTTGTCCATCTGCCGGAGCGATGCGTAGAGCGTGGTCGTCTTACCCGAGCCGGTGGGGCCGGTGACGAGGACGATGCCGTGGGGCTCTTCGACCTGCTTCTTCCAGATGGTGAGCGTGTCTTCGTCGAACCCGAGGTCGTCGAGTGAGACATTGATGGACTTGGTGTCGAGGATACGCATGACGACCTTCTCGCCGCCCGCGCAGGGGAGCGTGGACATACGGAGGTCGAGTTTGCGGTTCTGCACGACGCAGCGGATGCGGCCGTCTTGCGGCACGCGGCGCTCGGAGATGTCGAGGTTGGCCATGATCTTGAGTCGGGAGATGATGGCGGGGGCCATCTTGACGGGCGGGTTCATCATCTCGAAGAGGATGCCGTCGATGCGGAACCGGACCTTCATGGCCTTGTCGCCCGGTTCGATGTGGATGTCGGAGGCGCCTTCCTTGACGGCGTTCTGGATGATGTAATTGACGTAGCGGATGACCGGGGACTCGCCGGCCTCGCGTTCGAGATCGACTTCTTCGTCGATGGAGCGTTCGACCTGGACATCGTCCTCGTCGACATCGCCCAGGATGGACTCGAGGTCTTCGGTGGCGTCGCCGGAGGTGATCGACTCCAGCGCGTTGCGGAGGTCTTCGGTGGGGGCGACGACGACCTTGATGAGCGATGCCTGGAGGCGGAGGCGCGCATCATCGAGGGTGAAGACATCGTCGGGGCGCGCCATGGCGATGACGACGCGGCCGTTCTCGCGCCCGAGGGGTGCGACGAGGTGCGCCTTGCAGTAGTCGATGCCGAGGCGGGAGACGAGTTCATCGTCGAAGGGCATGTCGGCGTCGGCGTCGATGCGGACGAACTCGAGGGAGTTGACGTGCGCGACGGTCTTGAGGAGCGATACGTCGTCGAGCCCCTGGTTGCGGAGGGTTTCGACGAGGTTGGCGCCGGGGGTCTGCTTGATGACGGTCTCGGCGTTTGAGATCTCGCGCGGCGAGCAGACCTGGCCTTCGAGGAGGGCCTTCTTGAGCGAGGCGTCGGGATCGAAGTGGTCCTCGCCCGGGTCGTGCATGAGGGTGAGGCGGGACTCGTCCATGACGCCCGAGGCGCCGGTCGCGCCGTGGGAGCCGAGCATGGCCTGGGAGATGTTGCGGGTGCGGGTGATGGCACCGTTCTGAATCGGGACGAGCGCATCGATGGAGTCGCCGCGGTCGGCGATCACCTGCTCGGGATCGGGGCGCGCGGGGGCGTTGTCGGCGTTCTCGTTGACACCGAGTTCCTGCAACAGTCGTTCGACATCGAACTTACCCACGCGATGCTCCGGTATAGGCGGGTGAGGCGGCGCTGATTACTTGGGTTCTTCCATGGTGAGCGTGTAGGTGCGTCCGTCGGCCAGGAGTTCGACGGTGCGCTCCTTGGGTCGGATGGCGCCGACGATGAACATGCCGTCGATCTCTTCGCCGACCTTGACCATCTTGCCGGAGATCATGGCGACGGGGACGCGCCCGGCCATGACGGAGTTGAGCGTGAGGGAGTTGAACTTGGTGTCGATCTTGCGGCGGTTCTCTGCGGCGATGCGCGCGGCCTCGGCGCTGGGATCGGCGGCGACGGGGCCCTTGGGCCGCTCCTTGACGGTTGTGTCCCGCTTCATGGTCGGGTCCCAGAGGAAGGGGTTCTTCTGGACCTGCTCGACGGGGACCTGATTGTTGATCTGCTTGGAAGAGAGTTCGGAGAGGACCTTCTCGTGGTCGAGGGTGTTGAGGGCCGAGTCGAGCGGGTAGTCGATCTTGAGGTTGGTGAGTTCGAGCTTGGAGCCGAGACCGATACGGCGCATCGTGACGAGGCCGGCGCCGGCGACGATGACGACGATGGCCAGGACGATGATGCCGTTGCGTGAGCGGCCGCCGGTGGCGAGCGTCGCGGCCTGCGAGGGATCGGTCGCGGCGATCTGCTTGAAGAAGGATGTCGCCTCGGCGCGTCCCTCTTCGCGTTTGGCGATGGACTTCGCGTCGTTGCCTGATTCGGGAGGGCTGGTGATCATCCTGTGGCTCCGTTGCTGTTCTGGAAGTAAATGGAGAGCGTGAAGGTTGCTTCCATCGCGCCGTCCTGCTTGTCGGCCTTCTCCATCTCCATGTCGGGGAGTCGGGTGATTCGGTCGAGCCCTTCGACGGAGAGGAGGAACTTGTAGAAGTCGTCGAAGTCGCCGGCGATGGTCATCTCCAGGGGCTGCTCCATGTAGCCGGCCATTTGGACGGGCTTGAGCGTTTCGACCTTGCGGAGTTCGAGGCGGCTCTTGCGGGCGAGTTCCGAGACCTGTTCGAGGATGACATCGACTTCCTTGGAGCTGGGGAGGCGGCTCTCGACGGTCGAGATGGCGACGACGAGTTCCTCGTTCTCTCGTTCGAGGTCGTCGGTGCGCGATTGGGCGGCCTCGATCTTCTCGAGGTCGCGTTCCTTGACGGCGATCTCGCGCTTGGCCTTCTCGATGTCGCGGTTGAGGGGCTTGAGGACGAAGTAGTAGGCGGAGATGGGCATCGCGATGAGGACCGCGAGGAATAGGAGTTCACGGATTCCGAACTTCATTTCAGTTGTCCTTTCCGGCATCGGCAACCGGCTTCTCGGGTTGCTTGCCGCCCATGATCTCGAGACTGTCCTCGATCACGAAGATGTCCATGCGGGGTGTTTCGAGCACTTCGATCTGGCGTGCGTCGGCGTTGGTGGGGACGGTGGCCTCGAGGCGGAACTTGTAGACCTCGTGGTCATTGACGATGGTTGACTCGGAGAAGCGGAGCTCGACCGCGCCCAGGAGTTCGCACTTCTGGAGTTCGGAGACGAACTTGGCGACATCGGAGTGCGTGGGGGCGACGCCGACGAGCGTGACGCGGGTTTCGAATCGCGGCGCGGTGATGGCGGGCGCTTCGTCGGCGGGGCTCTTGCGGCCCGAGCGCGAGGAGCGGCTCTTCTTGGAGACCATGCTCTTGCCTTTGTCCTCGGACTCGACGGTGCGCTTGCGGACGGTGATGGGCTTGTCCTGGCGCTGGCTCTTGAGCTCGAGCTCAAGGAGCGTCATGTGCTTGGGCATGCGGTTGATGATTTCGGCGAAGAGGATGGACTTGGGGACGCGCTCGATAAGGGCGGTTGTGAGTTCGGCCTTCTCGAGGAGCGTGACCTTCTGGTCCTCGACCTGCTTGAGCTGCTCGATGGCGGCGGCGCTGGACTGGTAGCGGATGTTGACCTGCTTGGTGTAGTGGCGGAAGTCGTTCCAGCGCTGGTTGGTGACGAAGAACGCGGCGATGACGCCGGCGAACACGAGCACACAGAGGACGAGCGAGATGAAGATGGTGCGTCGTTCGGCCTTCTGCTGGAGGTAGTCCTCGGGCAGGAAGGATGTGTCCGGCGAGTTTCGTTTGGTGATGCGGTCCATCATGGCGGCGGGTTCCTCCCGTTGGTCGGGATCAGAGATCGGTGGGCGAGACGCACAGCCCGAGGGGCACGGCCCAACCGGGCTGGGGCTTGCGGAGGTCGAGATCGAGGTCCGGGTCGTACGACGAGTCGGCGAGGCGCGAGAGCGGGTCGGCCGCGAGCGCCGGGAGTTTGAGCGAGCGTGCGATGGTGCGGCAGATCTCGGCGCTGGAGGCGCCGCCGCCGACGAAGATGGTGCGCGCGATGGGTGCGCGTGGGAAGAGGGCGGTGTGGTACCGGAGGGCGATCGAGATCTCGTCGAGGAGCGCGCCGAGGTCGTCGGATCGGCGGGCGCACGCGGAGGCGCCGGCCGAGTCGTCGGGGCTGACCGACACCATGCCCGCGGGGACGCATTCCTCGCGGCGGTCGTCGGCGGTGGCGGTTGCGAGCGACACGGGCTCGGACTCGGCGTGCGTGCCGGAGTCGGGGGCGTGCGACGGCCGCTGCGCGAAGGTGTTGTCGCTCTGATCGGCGGCGGCGGGCGAGATGGGGCCGCGCTTGAGGGGCGTGGCGGGTGACTTGTCCTTCTCGCGTGCGTCGGCGAGCGCCTTGGCGATTCGCGGCGCGCCGATGGGGATCGTGCGTGCGAGGGCGATCTCGGTGCCGTGGGCGACGACGATCTTGGTGGTGCCCGCGCCGATATCGATATAGAGGGAGACGAGCGCTCCGTCTTCGGAACGGCGGGTGATGGAGTCGAAGAGTCGGAGGAGCGCGAGGTGCTCGGTGTGGATGCCGACGACTTCGAGCTTGGCGGCCTTGAGGGCGCGCATGTGATTGACAACGATGTCGCGCGGCATGGCGAAGCAGATGACTTCGGAGCGCTTCTCGCCGTGGCGGATGATCTCGCCCACCTCGGCGTGTCGGAGGATGAGCTGCCCCGGGATTGCGCCGGTGGCGCGGCGGAGCTGCTCGGCGATGGCGCCGGTCATGTTGGAGGTGTTGGCGGCCTGGATTTGCAGGTGCTGCACGAGGACGCAGGTGGCGGGGACGGTGCAGACGACGCGGCGTCCCTTGAAGCCGCCCTCTTTGAGCAGTTTGGAGATGGACTCGATCTGGAAGTTGAGGCGGGCCTCGTCGCGGTTGAGGAGCGCGGTGGGCGTTTTGATGTGCGAGGCGGCGATGAGGGATGGCGTGTCGCCCCCGGCGATCTGGAGCGCCTTGAGGGAGGAGACGCCGAAGTCGATGGCGATGGGCGAGGTGTTGGTTTTAAGCCAGCCGAATGACATCCACACGCTCCGTGCGCGGCCATCGATTTTGTCCCGGACCGACGCCGGGATCGCCTTGAAGGCATCGGGTGAGCGGGGCCTGTCGTTGAGCGTGTTGTGTTCGTGAAGTTCTTTCCAGACGCGCCAGACCCTCCCAATCGCCCCACCTGTTCGCGGTGGCGTCTTGCGCGGCGTGTGGGGGCGGGCCGGGTCGGTTATAGGGCGCGGGCGAGATCGGCGAGAGCGAGCAGGGCGCGGGGGAGATCCCAGCGCTGGCGGGCGCGATCCCCGGTGGTGTTGGAGATGACGCGGAGTTCGATGAAGGGCGCATCTGGCCCCAGGACGCGGCGGGTTGAGGCGCCGACTGCTGCGCCTTCCATGGCTTCTGCGGCGGCTCCGGTGCGGCGTGCGAGTTCTCGGGCGAGGGCGTCGGTGCCCGAGCAATTAGATACGGTGGCGACGGGAGCGCGCATCGCGGTGAGGGGGGCGAGCGCTTTGAGGAGGTGCGGCGACGCGGCGATCGCGTCGCCTTCGGGTGTGGGCGGGAAGTTGAGGGAGGCGAGCGAGATCAGGCCATCAGGGGCGCGGACGCCCTCATCGCCCATCACGGAGGATGTTGCGATCACGGTGGAGCCGGGAGCGGGGTCTGCGCCGGGGAGTGCGCCGGCGATGCCGAGCGACACGACGCCCGCGTGCCTCGCGGGATCGAGGAGCCGCGCCGTGGCGCCGGCGGCGTTGGCTTTGCCGACGCCCGACAGGACCGCGTCGAAGCGCGCGGCGAGATTGATGAGGGACCATTCGGGCGGGAGCGGGGTGTCTGCGCGCTGCGCCAGCGCGGGCGCGATGGCCTGCCACTCTTTGGGAGCGGCGATGACGACGAGCCATTTGCGGTTCGGGGTGTCGGGGAGCAGCGCGCTCATGGGGTGAGGGTAGCAGGGTGCGGGACCGGGGGGCGTAGCGGATCGGGCGTGTGTTGGATAGTGTTGAGGGTGTGAGCGAGCGGCGGACGAGTGCTAGCGAGACGGCGTTGACCATCGGGAACTTCGATGGGTGTCATGTCGGTCACGGGGCACTGGTGCGTAAGGCGCGGGCGTTGGTCGGGAGCGGGGGTCGTGTTGTTGCGATGTGTTTCTGGCCGCACCCGACGGCTGTGTTGCGTCCCGAGTCGGCGGCGCCGGTGTTGTCGACGTTCGAGCGTCGTGAGCGGCTTCTTCGCGAGATGGGCGCGGATGAGGTGGTCCGGCTGGAGCCGACACCGGCGTTGCTGGGGATGACGCCCGAAGCGTTTGTCTCGGGTGTGATCGCGGGGACTGGTGCAACGCATGTGGTGGAGGGCGGGGACTTCCGATTCGGGAAGGGGCGGGCGGGAGATGTCGGGACGCTGGCGGCGCTGGGGCGATCGCATGGGTTTGAGGTGCATGTGGTGGAGACTGTTGAGGTTTCCATGAGCGACCAGCAGATCGCGCCGGCTTCGAGTTCGCTCGTGCGATGGCTTGTGTCGAACGGGCGCGTCGAGGACGCGGCGCGTGTGCTTGGGCGGGGGTATGTGATCGACGGTGTGGTGGAGCGGGGTGACCGGCGGGGCAGAGAGATCGGATTCCCGACGGCGAATGTGCGGACGGGGTGCCTGCCGCCGATGGAGGGGATCTACGCGGGGCTGGTGCATCTTGAAGATGGGCGGTCGATGACGGGCGCGATCCATGTGGGTCGGCGATTGACCTTTGATGATCCGCGGGCGACGGTCGAGGCGTTCGTGCTGGATTGGGGCGGCCCTGTCGCGGAGGGTCGCGAGGAGTACGGGTGGAAGATCGCGGTTGAGTTCCGATTCTGGGTTCGGGATCAGTTGAAGTTCGCGGGCATTGAGCCGTTGGTGGAGCAGATGCGGCGGGATGTGGCGCGGGTGGGCGAGATGATGAGCGGTCTGGCGCAGGGAGTCGGCGCGTGAGCGAGCATGCGTGGGAGTCGAACGCGGGGGTTGCGGATGTGGTCGCGAGGTTGCGCGCCGCGAGGCGAGTCGCTTTGTTCACGCACCTGAAGCCGGACGGCGATGCTGTTGGTTCGACGCTGGCGTTGGCGCGGGCGCTGGTGCGGGTGGGGAAGTTCGCGACGCCCGTGTATCTGGAGCCGTGGTCGGCGCGGTTTGATGCGATCGTGGGGGTGACGGATGTAATTCACGAGCGCGCGGGTTGGGAGGAAGATGCGCGGGTGCGTGACGCGGACCTCGTGGTGGTGTGCGATACGGGTTCGTGGGGACAGATCGCGGGGGCGCGGGCGTTCGTGGAGGCGCGGCGTGATCGGGTGGTGATCATTGATCATCATGCGCACGGGGATGGCGAGATGGCGGCGGTGCGGTTGATCGATACGGGCGCGGCGGCGGCGTGCGAGATCGCGGCGAAGGTGTGCTGCGGCCTGCTCGGGGTTGAAGCGGTCCGGATGCCGGTGGATGTGGGCGAGGCGCTGTACCTGGGTATCTCGACGGACACCGGGTGGTTCCGGTACTCGAACACGACGCGCGCCACGATGATGCTTGCGGCGGACTTGATCGCGGCTGGCGTGCGCGCCAACGAGTTGTATCAGGCGGTGGAGCAGAGCGACACGGAGGGGCGTGTGCGGCTCATCGGGCGCGCGGTGGAGGGGATGGAGATTCTGGATGACGGCGCGCTGGCGCTGATGACGGTGCGGCAGAGGGATTTGCGTGAGTGCGGGGCGAGTCTGGATGAGGCGGGCGGGCTGACCGACTTGCCGCAGATGATCGGGAGCGTGCGGGTGGTTGCGGTTCTGATCGAGCAGGAGGACGGTACGACAAAGATCAGTCTGCGGAGCAAGGCGGAGGCGCCGGGGATGACTGATGTTGTGGATGTAAACAAGGCGGCGCAGACATTGGGTGGCGGCGGGCATAAGCACGCCGCGGGCGCGCGGCTGGATGTGGGTGTGGACGCGGCGCGGGGAAGGGTGCTGGCGGCGATCGAAGGGGAGATGTGATGCAGCCGGCGCGGATGCGTGGCGGGCGGGGTGATGAGGAACGGCCTCAGAGGCGCGGCAAGCCGCCGCTGCGTGTGTTTACGACGACTCTTTGGGAGTACCCGAGCCAGCACTACGGCAAGGGGATGCAGGGCGACAAGAACTACGTGGGGGCGACGCCGAGTTGGGTGATCTGGCAGTTGCTGACGCGGTACACGCGCGAGGGGGATGTTGTGCTGGATCCGATGTGCGGGTCGGGGACGACGCTGGATGTGTGCAAGGATTTGAGGCGCGAGGGCGTGGGGTTTGATGTGTCGCCGAGCCGGGCGGATATCAGGCAGGCGGATGCGCGGCAGATTCCGATGGCGGACGGTTCGGTGGACTTTGTGTTTGTTGATCCGCCCTATTCGACGCACGTGGACTATTCGGATGATCCGAGGTGCATCGGGAAGCTTGACGCGGGCGGGGAGGATGGTGGGGCGGCGTACTACGCGGCGATGGGGCTGGTGATCGGCGAGATGTACCGGGTGATGAAGGATCGCAGGTACATGGGTCTGTATGTGTCGGACTCGTTCAAGAAGGGGCGGCCCTTCATGCCCATCGGGTTCGAGTTGTTCTCGATGATGCGGGAACGGTTCAAGGCGGTGGACATCATCGCTGTGGCGCGCGGGAACGCGAAACTCGGGCGGGGGAACTGGCACAAGAGCGCGGAGGAGGGGAACTATTTTCTGCGGGGGTTCAACTATCTGTTCATCATGAAGAAGGAGGCGGGGGGCGCGGGGGCGTGAGCCCGGCAGCGGGTGGGGGCGTGGGGGGCGAAAGTCCCTGTGAAAACGGGGGGTTTGGGATTGCCAGCGTGGATCGGTGTGTCATATTGGAGGGTGCGGGCTGGGTGCGCGCTTGCGGAGGCGGTGCGTCGGTTCGTTGTCTGGAAATGCTCTCACCTGGGAGATTTGGAAATGAAGACTGGTCGGACGATTCAAGCGATTGGGATGGCGGTGTTCGCGGGGTTGCTGGCGGCGCTGCCGAGCGGGGCGCTGGGCGAGGGCGCGCCGGAGGCGCGCGCGGTTGAGTTCATTCCGGACGGGCACATCGACGGCGAGTTGCGTGACGCGGGACGGCTGGTTCGTCTGGACTCGATCGGCGTGATGCATGTGACCTCGACGGGGCAGGTGATCGAGGTGGACCCGACATCGGTGCAGGGATCGCAGCCGCAGTTCGTGTCCACGCATACGGATGCTGATTTCACGGGCGGCTCCTACATCGCTCAGGCGGGCTTCGCGGAGAACGAGTATGCCGCCGCGACCTACAACATTCCCAATAGTCTGTTCCCGATTCGGATTGATCTCGCGGAGATGATCTTCGTGACATCGGCCGCGAACCAGCCGACCACGACGCAGTGGGGGATTCAGATCTGGGATGGCGTTCCCACCGACGGTCAGTCGGCGCTTATTGCGAGCTACGACTCGATCAACGACTTTCTCCCGCCGATCCAGTTGCCTCCGGGCACCAACGGTGTGAATGTGTTGTTCCAGGTCGATCCGAATGATCCGGAGCAAATCATTATTCTCAAGGACCCGAACCTCGGGCCGAATGACGATCATCAGGTGACATTGGCGTACGGCGTGCTCGATCACAACAATCAGACGCAGAACCCGTGTGTGAGTCCGCCGCCCAATTGCTGCAACGCGTTCCCCGCGACGGATGTGAGCGGCTTGGCGGTCAGCACGCTCAACTGGGTCAAGGCGGTGGATTGCGGCCCGCCACTGTTCGGGTGCCCATCGAACGGGTGGTTCCGGTTCAGTCAGATCGGTTCGATATGCCGACCGAGCGGCGACTGGGTGATGCGGCTCACCTGGAGTTCATTCAATGAGCCGTGCCTGGGCGACGCGAACGGCGACCAAATCGTGAATGTCGACGATCTGAATGTCGTGCTGGCGAACTGGTTCACGCCGCAGATCAGCGGCACGAACGGCGATCTCAACGGGAACGGATTTGTGACAGTTGACGATCTGAACATCGTGCTGAGCAACTTCAGCCACAACTGCTCGTGATTTGAGTGCGACATCCGAGAACGACAACGGGCGGCCCGCGCAGGTCGCCCGTTTCTTTTGATCTGCTTCTGAATGTGATGTCAGGTCTTAGAGAGGACCTTGGTGGGTTTGAACTGCTCTCCCAGGACCTTCTTCGCGTCGGACTTCATCCATGAGGCGAGGACATCGGTGTAGACGGAGCGGAAGTCGGTGTGGAACTTGAGATCGCCGTCGTCGAGGTCGGTGAGTGAGGGGTGTTTGCCGTGGACGCCGGCGTGGACCATGGGCCCGAAGAAGAACATGGGTGCTGCGGTGCCGTGATCGGTGCCGCCCGAACCGTTCTGCGCGACGCGTCGGCCGAACTCTGAGAAGGACATGGTGAGGACGCGGGAGTCGTTGCCCTGGGCCTTGAGGTCGGCGTAGAAGGCGTTGACCGATGATGCGAACTGGCTCATGAGGTTGGCGTGGCGTCCGTTGGCGGCGCCCTGTCCGGCGTGGGTGTCGAAGCCGCCGAGCGTGACGTAGTAGACGCGGGTTTCGAGCCCGGCGCGGATCATGGCTGCGACCATGGCGAGCTGGCGGGCGAGGTCGTTGCCGGGATAGGCGACGAGCGGCCGGGAGTCGACGGCCTTGCGGATCTGGTCGGAGGCGAGTTGGGCGTCGAGCGCGGTGCGCATGAGGAACTGCGCGTTGGGGTTGTGGGCGAGGTCCTCGTCGGTCTCGGCGTTGGTGATCTCCATGTAGGGCGCTTCGAGGGAGTCGTGGAGGTCGAGCCCTGTCCAGCGGAAGAGATCGGGGGTCTCGAAAGCGATGGGCTTGTAGAGGCGGCCCTGCATGGCGAGCGGCGCGGCGCGGCCGATGGCGATGCCGGATGTGCCGGCGATTTCCTTGTGCGCTTCGCCGGCCGCGCCCGCCCCCCCCGCCCCCCCCGCCCCCCCCGCCCCCCCCGGTGCTCCCTGGCATTCGTTGTCGAAGTATTTGCCGAGCCAGCCGTCGCCGGTGCCCGAGGTGTCGGCGGTGTGCCAGATGTCCATGGAAGCGAAGTGCGAGCGGTTGGGGTTGGGATATCCGACGCCCTGAACGACGGCGCAGAGGCCGCTGTCGTAGAGTTCCTTGATGCCGTTAAGTTGCGGGTGGAGCCCGACGCCCGAGCCCTTGGCGAGTTGGAGGACTTCGCGTTCGGGGATACCGATGGTCTGGCGTGCGCGGTAGTACTGCGGGTCGGAGAAGGGGATGACGGTGTTGAGGCCGTCGTTGCCGCCGCCGAGTTGGACGACGACGAGGATGCGGTCTTCGGGGACGCCGGGGCGCGATGTGAGCGCATCGTCTGGGCGCATCATGGCGAACGCCGAGCGCTGGAGGAAGCAGGGGATGGTGGTCGCGGCGGAGGCGAGGGTCATGCCCCGCATGAGGAAGGCGCGGCGTGTGTAAGCGCTTGAGTTGTGGAGATCCATGGTGCGATCCTCTAGCAGAGTTGGTACTCGGGCATGGCGGTGATGAGCGCGAGGGCGCCGGTGAGAACGGGTGGCGTCATGCGCGAGCCGTGCTCGCGGGCGAAGTCGGCGATGGTGTCGATTCGCTGTCTGGGCGGTGTGCCCCCGAGCGCGAATCGGAGGAGGTAGGGCACGACGCGGTCGGGGTCGTGCTCGGCGCCGGGGTCGGCGGCGGCGAGGTCGGCGAGGAGAATGGTGGGGTCGTACTTCTCGACATTGGCCATGGCGTCGAAGCCGACGGGCGTCTTGCCGGTGAGCAGGTAGTTGAGGACGTTCTGGCGGACGTAGAGGGTGGAGGTGTTGATCCAAGGGCGGCCGACCTCCCATCCCTTGACGGAGGGCGGGAAGAAGACGTCCTGGCCCATGCGGTCGAGCGCGTCGGCGAGGAGGCCGAGGTCGCGCGCGGGCGTGCGCATGGATCGGATTGCGCCGACGATGAGTTCGACGGGCGATTTGATGCGCGAGACGGTGATGGCGGGGTCGTAGAAGTGCTGGGAGAGGAAGAGCTTTCGCAGGACGGGCGCGATGTCGTAGCGCGCTTTGAGCATCGTGGCCGCGAGTTGCTTGACGACGGAGTCGGCGGCCTTGGCCTCGGGGGATCCGGGCACGACGGGCGTGTCGGAGGCGAAGAAGCGGTAGATCTTGGAGCAGATGAACTCGGCGCACTGACGCTTGGCGAGGATGAGTTTGACGAAGTCGTCGCCGTCGTAGTTGCCCGACTTGCCGAAGATGCGCTTGGCGGAGTCGTCGTGCAGGTTCTTGTTGAAGATGAAGGTGTTGAAGTCGAAGGAATACCCTGTGAGGGCGCGGGCGCCTTCCTTGATGTCGTCTTCGGTGTAGGCGCCCTCGCCCAGCGAGAAGAGTTCCATGATCTCGCGGGCGAGGTTCTCGTTGGGCGCGCCGCGGACATTGCGGTTGTTGTCGAGGTAGCGCAGCATCGCGGGGTCGCGGATGATCGCGAAGAGCAGTTCACCGAAGTTGCCCGCGGCGTGGGCGCGGAACAACTGGTTCTGCAGGAACATGTGGTAGGAGTTCTCGATGGTGCGGTAGGAGGTGGCGAAGTGGCCGTGCCAGAAGAGTGTGAGTTTTTCCTGGAGCGGGCGCGGCGTCTCGATCATGCGCTTGAGCCACCAGCGCTGCATCGAGGCGGTCTGCTGGCGGTCGGCGCGCTCGCGGCGCTGGCGGTCTTCGCGGAAGCGGGCGACGGCGTTCTCGTCCTGGTTGCGCTGGGCGAGGCGGTAGGCCTGCAGTTCTTCTTCCGACGGCGGCTTCATGATGGAGGCCTCGAAGTCGGAGGCCTGCGGCTCGGGGTACGAGCCGACGGAGAAGTCGAGGAGGTGATCGACGGCGCGCTCGGGCCCCCAGTCGGCGAGCGTGCGGATCTGGTCGGGTGAGCCGCCGAAGCCGGCGCGCCAGAGGAGATGGCGGGCCTGGTCGTAGCCGAAGTCGGCCTTGGAGATGGAGGTGAGCGAGGTGGTGGGGGTGGTGGCGGTCTGCGGCATCGTTCCTCCCGACGGGTCGGTTCGGCGTCCGACGGCTCAACGCGGCGCACGGGGACGGATTGCACGAGGGGCCACTGGGAGTATTGGCCTGGTCCGGGCGCGTGTTGCAGAAGTTCGCAGCAAAAGCGCGGGTGGTCGCTTGGTTTGATGCGCAAGTTGGTGTTTTGTTCAGGCGAGGTCTGAGCCGAGGGGCGCGATGAAGGTCGTGCCGTGGCAGTCGAGTTCGAGGCGGCCGTCTTCGGAGAGGCCCTTGAGCGTGCCGCGTTTGAAGTCGCCCGTGGGGAGATGGATCTCGATGGTGCGTCCGATGCCGTGGAGGGCCTGGCGCGCTACGGCGATGGTCTGGTCGTCGGCACCGCGTGTGGTGGCGGCATGATGGAGGTTGGCGCGGAGTTCGCGCTCGAGGCGGGTCATGTCTACTGGTTGTTTGATCTCGTTGGAGAGCGATGTGGCGGGTCGGCGGAGGTCTTCGGGGAGTTCGGCGGGGTTGTTGTTGGCGTTCATGCCGACTCCGATAAGGAGGTAGGCGCGGCCCGCTTGCTGGATGATCTGGCAGATGTTGCCGCAGACTTTCTTCTCGTTGATGAGGATGTCGTTGGGCCACTTGAGGTTGATTCTGGGCCCGTGGCCGTGGTGCGATAGCGTGTTTCTGACGGTAAGGAGGCACGCGACGCCGACGCGGAGGGCGAGGCCCTTGATGAAGGATTGCAGGCCGCCATCGCCCGCCCCGATCGGCCAGGCGATGGTGGTCCAGAGGCCGCCGGGGGGTGAGTACCACTCGCGGGCGAAGCGGCCCCTGCCGGTGGACTGGGAGCGGGCGACATACATGACTCCCGAGTCGGCCCCCCTCTCGCGGAGGTTTCCGGACTCAACGGCCTCTTTGGCGAGCGACATGGTGGAGTCGATGTCGCCCACATGCTCGATGGGCAGGACGCGATCGAGGGGGTCGAAACGGTTGGGGTGGGTCGTTCCGCTGGGCATTGGCATCAGGATACGCACCGGGGATCGGGGTGCGGGTTGCCTGAGGGGGTCGGCGTGCCGATACTGATGGGGTAGACCCATGAGCACGCAGACACCAGTTTGGACCTGTCCCGGCGCGAGTCGGGGGGGCGGGGGGCGTCCGATCGCTCCGGCGGGCGGCACGCTGCTGGCGGTGCTGATTCTGCTTGCGGTGCTCCCCAGCGCTGCGGCGGTTTCGTCTGGCGGTGCTGAGGCTGCGGCTTTGGCGACGCTCGTCGAGGCGGCGCACGACTCTCGGTCGGAGGCCGTGGACGGGGGCGGGGAGGCGACACGGATTGAACGTCGCGTTGAGCATCGGATCCGTGCGCAAGCGTGCGTTGCCTCGCGGTTCGAGGCGATCGGCGTGATCGCGTTGCCGTCCTGGGGGATGGCGATGGCATCGCGGGGTCTTGGCGCTATGCCGCCGCCGGCTGTCTGAGATTGTCGTCTGGCCTCTCGAATGAGCGGGCCTCGGGCACTTGGACAGCGTTATGAGACAGCACATGAGATGACAACGCGGGTTGTTGCGCCCCATGAGGGCGGTGCGTGAGCGCACCGCGTCGGGCGGACGAGCCGCGATCGCGCCGCGGGACAACGCGGGCGGAAAGGTGATCACGAGATGGCATCGACAGAGATTCCGGTTCTTGGGCCGCTGATTACGAAGATCTTCGGATCGCGCAACGAGCGGATGGTGACGCGGTACACGGCGCGTGTGCAGGCGATCGGCGAGCTTGAGCCGCAGATGCGTGCGTTGACTGACGAGCAACTGCGCGCCAAGACGGAGGAGTTCCGCAATCGGATCGATGGCGGCGCGGGTGTGATGTCGATTCTCAACGAGGTTTTCGCGGTGGCGCGGGAGTCGATGGACCGGAATGTCGGGATGCGGAATGTCTTCAACCCGGCGCACGCGGAGCGGTTCCCGGTGGACGAGATGCCCGCGGCGGCGCGCGAGGCGTACGAACGGACGAAGGCGGCGATGGAGGCGGCCGAGCCCCGCGAGCCGAAGGGCGACCTGCTGGGGAACGAGGGGCCTTTGCCGGCGTGGGTCTGGATGGATATCCCGAACGAGGTGTACGACGCGGTGCGGGAGATGTTCCCGAACTCGAGGCCGCCGTTCCGGGCGAGGCCGTTCGATGTGCAGTTGATCGGCGCGATGGTGCTGTACCAGGGCCGCATCGCTGAGATGAAGACGGGTGAGGGCAAGACGATCGTGGGCCCGATCGCGTCGTATCTGGCGGCGGTGGAAGGGCTCAAGGTGCACGTGGTGACGGTGAACGATTACCTGGTGCAGCGTGACCGCGACTGGGTGTTTCCGTTCTTCCGCGGCGTGGGCATGACGGTGGGCGCGATTCACCCGATGCACATGCAGAACGAGGACATCAAGCGCCGGATGTACCAGTGCGATGTGGTGTACGGGACGACGGCGGAGTTCGGGTTCGATTATCTGCGCGACAACATGAAGCGGACGGCGGACCAACAGGTTCAGCGGCTGCGCGAGTTTGCGATCGTTGACGAGGTGGACTCGATTCTGATTGATGAGGCGCGGACGCCGCTGATTATTTCGGGAGCTGCGCACGAGGGCGAGCCGCGGTACGAGCTGGCGGACCAGCTGGCGCGGCACCTGGTGCGGCTGCAATCGGAATGGTCCTCGGCGGATGAGAAGGTGGACAAGTGCAAGAAGCGGATCAAGGGTCTTGAGGGCGACATCCGCAACGCCCGGGACAAGAGCGAAGTGCCCGAGATGAACCGGCAGCTGGAGGAGGCGAAGGAGAGTCTGCCCAAGCTTGAGGCGGAGCGTGACCGGTTCACGCAGTACTTCGAGGTCGAGCGGGATCGCAAGTCGGCGCGGTTGACGCACCAGGGGATCGCCGAGGCGCAGAAGAAGGCGAACATCGGTTCGTTCTATGTGGGTGAGAATCAGGACCTGCACCACCTGCTCGAGCAGTCGCTGCGTGCGCACGCGGTGTATGAGCTCGATGTGGACTACGTGATCATGCCGGGCCAGAACCCGCAGACCGGGCGGACGGAGCAGGAGATCGTGATCGTCGATGTAAACACCGGTCGCCCGATGGTGGGGCGCCAGTGGTCGGACGGTCTGCACCAGGCGGTGCAGGCGAAGGAGCAGGTGCCGATTCGTCAGGAGACGCAGACGGTCGCGACGATCACGATTCAGAACTTCTTCAAGATGTACAAGCGGCTGGCGGGCATGACGGGCACGGCGGACACCGAGGCGCAGGAGTTCTACGACATCTACAAGCTGGACGTTGTGACGATTCCGACGAACGTGCCGGTGATCCGCAATGATTTCGATGACCTGGTGTACCTGTCGGTGAAGGACAAGTGGGACGCGATCGTGGAGGAGATCAAGAACTTCCACGACATGGGGCGTCCGGTTCTCGTGGGCACGACGAGCGTCGAGAAGAGCGAGTTTCTGGCGAAGATGCTCGGCGCCAAGCACGGCATCAAGCACGAGGTGCTCAACGCCAAGCAGCACGAGCGCGAGGCGCACATTGTCGAGAACGCGGGCCAGCTCGGCGCGGTGATGATTGCGACGAATATGGCGGGTCGCGGCACGGACATCAAGCTGGCGCGGATCAAGCGTGAGGAGCTTCTGGACCACTGGCTGCGGCGCGGGATCGCGCCTCGGGAGTTAACGGTGGAGGACTCCGACGAGCAGGTGCGCGAGAAGGTCTACCGGAAGATCGCGGCGAAGGAGCTGGGGGTCAAGAAGCGCGAGGCGGAGGAAATGGCGTTCGCGGAGCTGCAGACGAAGTTGTTGCAGAAGTGGACGCTGGAGCACACCTGGGTGGCGGACAAGAAGATCGAGTCGATGAGCGACGACGAGATGCGTCAGGCGCTGGATGCGCAGGGGCGTTTCGGGCTGCACCGGATCGGGTGGTACAAGACGGTGGAGGAACTGGGCGGGCTGCACGTGATCGGGACGGAGCGGCATGAGTCGCGGCGCATCGACAATCAGTTGCGCGGGCGTTCGGGGCGCCAGGGCGATCACGGCTCGTCGCGGTTCTTCGTCTCGCTCGAAGACGATCTGATGAAGATGTTCGCGGGTGAGACGACGCTCAAGATTCTGTCTCGGCTGGGCATGAAGGAGGGGGACGCGATCGAGCATCCGATGCTCAGCAAGTCGATCGTGCGTGCGCAGCGGAAGGTGGAGGAGCGGAACTTCCAGATTCGCAAGAATATTCTGGAATATGACGAGGTGATGGAGCACCAGCGCCAGGGGTTCTACGGCATGCGTCAGCGCGTGCTGGACGGGCGCGATATCCGCGGGTTGATCTTCGAGTTCATCGAGGACGCGTCGCGGGACGCGGTGGGGCGCTACCTGGATAAGGATTACGCGCTGGAGTGCATCGCGCAGTACGCGATGGAGAAGACGCGCGTGTCAATCCCGCCGGAGCGGCTGCGCCGGCGCGAGGGCGAGGAGATTCTCGACGCGGTTCGGCGCGAGGCGCTGGACGAGGCGCGGCACGAGGTGTCCGTGACGATGGGCGAGTACTACCCCGAGGGCGGCGGCGTCGAGGACATCGATGTTGTCGGCTTGGAGCGGTGGGCGCGGGATCGGTTCGGCCTAGAACTGACGGCCGAGCAGATTCACGGCGCCTCGCCCCGGGAGTTGTCCAACAGGTTGCTCGAGGCCGCCGAGGATCGGATCGGCAAGCTCGACCTGAGCGAGGCGCGGCAGTACATGGTGCCGAACTACGGGCACAAGCAGCTGTCGGCGTGGCTCCGCAAGACGATGAATCTGGATGTGCCGGTCGAGAAGCTGCTGGCGCGCGAGAACGAGGACGACATCGTCGAGTTGGTGCTGACGCAGGTGCGTGAGGCGTACGACAAGCGGGAGGTGGAGTACCCGGTCGAGTTCATGATGGAATGGACGATGGGGCTGATGCGTCACAACGCGGACATGGCGTCGGCGAATCTCTCGAAGTGGACGAAGCAGCGGTTCGGCACGGAGATGGCGGACAACGCGCTGCGGACCAAGATGCCGCAGCAGATTGCCGAGGACATGCGCAAGCAGATGAAGGCGTTTGTGGAGTCGGGCCGTCTCGAGGAAGCGGTGGCGGAGGCGCAGGCGTGCGCGACCTGGGACGAGTTGACGGCGCATTTCCGCGAGAAATACGAGATGACCGTGCCGCATTGGGTGAAGCGCTTGAAGGGCAAGGAGCGCGACGATCAGATTCGTGCGCGCGTTGAGACGATTCTGCGGAGCGAGCTGGTGTGGTTCGAGCAGACGGTGCTGTTGCAGGTTCTTGATCCGGTGTGGAAGGACCATCTGTACGGGATGGACCAGCTTCGCGACTCGATCGGGTTCCGCGCCTTCAGCCAGCAGGACCCGCGGATCGAGTACAAGCGCGAGGGTGCGCGGTTGTTCGGCGAGATGTGGGAGAAGACGCGCGACCGAGTGGCGGAGTACGTGTTCCGGTTGCGGCTCCTGCCGCAGGTGTCGGCGCCGGCGCCCGCGCCGAGGCAGCAGAGCGCCGTTCCCGTCGGTGCGGGTGCGTCGGCTTCGAAGCCGGCGGGCAAGCTCCAGTCGTTCGGTGGGAGTTCGATCACGGGACCGGGGATTGACTCTCCGGGCGGCGGGCCGAGCGCGGTGTGAGCGCGGGGCGCGTGGATTTCGAGTGGATCGGGGCGATCGATGAAGATCGCGTCGGGGCGCTGGCGCGCGTGCTGATGGACGCGATGCGCGCGTTCCCGGAGTCGTACCAGTCGCTCGACGAGGCGCGGGACGAGGTTCGGAACTTTGCGCGCGAGGAATGGATGCTGTGCGTCGCGACGATCGACGGCGAGTTGGCGGGGTGGGGCGGCCTGATCGGGCACACGGAGTTCGCGTGGGAGCTGCACCCGCTGTGCGTGGACCCGGCGCACCAGGGCGCCGGCGTGGGACGCGCGATCGTTCTGGAGCTCGAGAGGCGGGCGCGCGAGGGGGGCGCGATCACGATGTGGCTCGGCACCGAGGATGAGGTCGGGGCGACGAGCCTGTTCGGCGTGGATTTGTTTCCGGATGTGTTGAGCCGGTTGGCGGGGATGACGAGCGGCGGCACGCACGCGATGGGCTTCTACGAGCGCATGGGGTATGTCGTGACCGGCGTGATTCCCGACGCGTCGGGGGCGGGCCGGCATGATTTCATCATGAGCAAGCGGCTCGGCTAGGATTGGTGCGGCAACAGCGCACGGAGGCACGTATGGGTGTTAAGTTCGAGCGGGCGACACTGACGAACGGGCTGTCGATCGTGGCGGAGACGGACCCTGATGCGCACAGCAGCGCGGTGGGGTTCTTCGTCAAGACCGGGGCGCGTGATGAAGACGCGGCGGTGATGGGTGTTTCGCATTTCCTCGAGCACATGATGTTCAAGGGGACGGAGCGCCGGAGCGCGGATGATGTGAACCGCGAGTTCGACGAGATCGGCGCTTCGTACAACGCGTTCACGACCTCGGAGATCACGGCGTTCCATGCGCATGTACTGCCCGAGCATCTTGAGAAGGCGACGGACATTCTGGCGGACATCCTGCGGCCCTCGCTGCGGGTGGACGACTTCGACACCGAGAAGAGCGTGATTCTGGAAGAGATCGCGATGTACAAGGACAACCCGTTCTGGGTGCTGTACGAGCGGTCGATGGAGGAGTTCTACGGTGCGCACGGGCTGGGGTACCGCGTGCTGGGTACGAACGAGTCGATCACCGCGCTCAAGCGCGACCAGATGAAGGCGTACTTCGCCCACCGGTATTCCGCGGACAACACGACGGTGGCGCTGGCGGGGCGCGTGGACTTCGGCGCGGCGGTGGAGCAGATCGAGTCGCTTTGCGGCAAGTGGCAGCGGACGGGCGCGGGGCGCGACAACGCGGCGCCGAGGACGCTCGGGAGTTCGTTCGAGATTCGCGACGAGCGGATCAATAGGGCGTACATGCTGGAGGTGCGTCCGGGGCCCGCGATGGGGGACGAGGCGCGGTACGCGGCGTTCATGCTGGCGAAGGTGCTCGGTGATCCGGACAACTCGCGGCTGCATTGGGCGTTGGTGGAGCCGGGCATCGCTGAAGAGGCGCAGGCGGGATTCGAGCCGAACGACGGGACGGGGATGTATTACATCTACGCGTCGGGTGACCCGAAGCGCGCCGACGAGATCTGGTCGATCGTCGGGCGGGAAATGCAGGCGCTCAGGGCGTCGCTCAAGGAGAGCGACCTGGAGCGGCTGCGGACGCGGCTGGCGACGAGCGTGACGCTCGCGGGCGAGAAGCCGGGCGGGCGGATGCAGCGGCTCGGGCGGCTGTGGCCGTATCTGGGCGCGTACATCTCGCTCGAACAGGAACTGGATCGGATCAACGCGGTGACGCTCGACGATCTGCACGGCGCGTGCGACGCGATGATGGGCTCATCGGCGACGGTCGGTCGATTGATGCCGGGGAAGTAGCGATCAGCCCACGGCTTCTTCGCGCGGCGGGCGGTTCATGAGTTGCGCGATGGCGTCGATGGGGTCGAGTTGCTCGAAGAGCACCGCGTGGACGGCGGCGGTGATGGGCAGATCGACATTGAATCGCTGCGCGAGTTGCACGACTGATCGTGTGGTGGCGACGCCTTCGACGACGGAGTTTGTGCGTTTGAGGTAGGCGTCGAGCGTCTCGCCCTTGCCGAGGGCCTCGCCCAGTGAGCGGTTACGGCCCTCGGGGGAGAAGCAGGTGGTGGCCAGGTCGCCGACGCCCGCGAGGCCGAAGAAGGTCTCGGTGCGGGCGCCCATCGCGGCGCCGAGCCGGACGATCTCGGAGAGCCCTCGCGCGAGCAGGGCGCTTTTGGCGTTGTATCCGGCCTGGAGGCCGTCGATGATTCCCGCGGCGATGGCGATAACGTTCTTCATGGCACCGGCGACCTCGACGCCAAGCGGGTCGTCGCTTGTATAGATGCGCAGCCACGAGGTTGTGAAGAGTTGCTGGACGGCGCCGGCGAGGAGCGTGTTGTCGGAGGCGGCGATCATGGTGGCGGGGAGGCATCGCGCCAGTTCGGCGGCGATGGTCGGGCCGGAGAGGACGAGCATCGGGCGGGCGGCCCGGTCCGGGTCGTCGCGGAGGACATCGGTTATGACTTGCAGGGGGCGTAGGAGGGTGTCGTTCTCGATGCCCTTGGCGACGGAGACGACCGGCGCGCCGTGGGGGCAATGACTGGCGAGGCGGGTCCAGACGGATCGGATGAACTGGGTCGGCACGGCGTTGACGAGCATCGAAGCGCTGGCGAGGGCCTCGGCGGGGTTGTCGGTCACGCGGATCGAGTCTGGGAGTTCGACGCCGGAGAGGCGAGGGGACCTGCGGGTCTGAGCGAGGCGCGAGATCTCGTCTGGATCGTGGCCCCAGAGGGTGATCGCGACGGGCGCGGGGGAGGTCGCGAGGATGGACGCGAGGACGAGGCCCATCTGACCATCGCCGACGATCGCGACGGACTGAGTTGGGGTGGGCTGGTGGGGCACGATTGCCTCCGTGGGAGCGAAGTGGGAGGGGGGTCGGATCGAACCTGCGGGGCCGGGATGTCGTACCCTAGCGTGCGGGCCGGGCCAGGCGGCACGCGAGTAAGATAGCCCCCGCGCGCTGACTCTTTGGGTGTGCCCGTTCAGACGGGTTTTGTTCACCCGCTCGGCGGGTGTGCAACGCGGCACGGAGTCCATCCCTCTCATCTGCATCGGAGATACGAGCAGCATGTCGACGCACCAAAGCGGACTGGTCAACAAGGTCGAGCGGGATGGTGACGGGGGGCCATCGGCGGGCGGCGGGATTCGGCTGGAGCGATGGATCATCCTGTCGTTCGTAGGCGGTGTTCTGGTCTTGACCACATCGATCGCGCGGGTGTTCGGGCTCGTGCCGGAGGAGGTCGCGAAGATTCCGGCGTTCGTCGGCGCGATCGTGCTGGGTCTCGGGCTGCTGCGTTCGGCGTTCGAGGAGATTCGCGAGGGTCAGCCGGGGACATGGTCGCTGGCTTCGCTTGCGATCATCGCGGCGCTGGCGCTGGGGCGGTACGAGGCCGCGGGGTATGTGGCGTTCATCCTGTTGGTGTTCGATCACGCTTTGCGCCGGACGGCGTGGGGCGCGCGGCGGGCGATCGAGGAACTCGTGCAACTGACGCCCGACACGGCGCGGATCGTGGGCGAGGACGGGCAGGAGCGCGACGCTGACTTGTCGGAGGTGCGCGTGGGCACGATCGTGCGCGTGCGCCCCGGCGAGAACCTCCCGGTCGACGGTGTGGTGACGAAGGGCTCATCGAGCATCAACCAGGCGAGTCTGACGGGTGAGGCGATGCCGGTGGATGTGCAGCCCGGGGCGAATGTGTACGCGGGCACGACGAACCTGTCGGGCTTGATCGAGCTGCGGACCACGCAGGTAGGCGGTGACACGACGATCGGCAAGGTGGCGAGTCTGATTCAGGAGGCGGAGCAGACCAAGACGCCAAAGCAGTTGCTGATCGAGCAGGTGGCGGGTTACTTCGTGCCGATCGCGCTGGTGACCTTCGGGTTGGTGTGGTACCTGTCGGAGCTGGACCGCGCTGTGGCGGTGCTGATCATGGCGTCGCCGGCGGCGCTGCTGATCTCGAGCCCGACGGCGATGATGGCTTCGTTCGGTGCGGCGGCGCGGCTGGGCATCATGATCAAGCAGTCGAGCGACCTGGAAGCGGCGTCGAACATCGATACGGTCGTGTTCGACAAGACGGGCACGCTCACAACGGGGAACTTCGCGGTCAGCCGGTTGGCGCCGGCGGACGGCGTGGAGGGTGCGACGCTGTTGCAGGCGGCCGCGGACGCGGAGCAGCACTCGAATCACCCGCTGGCGCAGTCGATCATGCACACATCGAACAAGGCGCGGATCGCTGCGGACTCGGGGGCCGAGGCAGAGGAAGTGCACGGCAAGGGCGTGCGCGCCAAGACCGCCAATGGTGAGATTCTCGCGGGGCGTCCGAGCTGGATCAAGGAGATGAATCCCTCGGTCGCGGCGGAGGTGGACCGCGTCGAGGCGCAGATCGAGGGGATGTCGGGCGTGCACGTTATGCGCGGCGGCAAGTACCTCGGCGCTGTCGGGCTGGAGGACAAGTTGCGGCACAACTCGAAGGGTGTTGTGACGCAGTTGCGCGATCTGGGCGTGCGTCAGATCGTGATCATGACGGGCGACCGGCTGAGTGTCGCCAAGCGCGTGGGCATCACGGTGGGTGTCGATAAGGTCGAGGCGGAGTGCCTCCCCGAGGAGAAGCACGACATCGTGCAGGGGATGGTGGGCCGCGGGCTGCGCGTGCTGATGGTTGGCGACGGCATCAACGACGGGCCTTCGCTCGCGGCCGCGGACGTGGGTGTGGCGATGGGCCTTTCGGGTTCGGACATCGCGACGAACTCGGCGGGCGTGGCGCTGATGAATGATGATGTGGGGCGCGTGCCATTCCTGATCTCGCTGGCGCGCCGGACGCGGAGCGTGATCGCGCAGAACATCGCGGCGTCGGTGCTGATCGCGATCATCGGTGTTGTCATCGCGGTGGCGACCAACCTGCCGCTGGGCGTTGCGGCGATCTATCACTTCCTGGGCGATATTTTCGTGCTGGGCAACAGCTTCCGCTTGTTCCGCTTCGGCGAGGAGTTCTCTTCGCACGAGAGCGAGGTGAAGAGCGGCGGCGCGAGAGAGTCATCGAGGCCGGGCGCGGCGGCTGTGACGCGGGCCGCGACCGCGTAGCGGGTGTGCCGATTCGGTCCGGGTCGGGCCGTAAGAGAGAAGGGCGTCTGGTCATGGAGCGGGGCATTGACCCGCGGGCGCGGCGCTGATCCTCCGGAACAAAGGAGTGCGACATGGCGAACTACAAGATCGAGGACATCGAGGGAATCGGACCGGCGTTCGGCGAGAAGCTGCGCGCGGCGGGCGTGAAGGACACGGACTCGCTGCTCAAGATGTGCTGCACGAAGAAGGGGCGTCAGGACATCGCCGCGAAGTCGGGTATTGACGAGAAGAAGATTCTCAAGTGGGCGAACATGGCGGACCTGTACCGGATCAAGGGTGTGGGTTCGGAGTTCGCGGAGTTGCTCGAAGCGGCGGGGGTGGACACCGTGAAGGAACTGAAGACGCGTGTGCCCGCGAATCTGGCGGCGGCGCTCGCCAAGACGAACGAGAGCAAGAAGCTGACGCGAACGGTGCCGAGCGAGAAGATCGTGGCGGAGTGGGTCGAGCAGGCGGGCAAGCTGCCCGGCATGATCGAGCACTGAACGGACGAAATATCGTGACTTTTGAAGAGGGCCGGAGTCGGCCCTTTTTTCATCGATGGGCGCATCGTCGGGTATGACGCTACATTCTCAAGATGGAGAGGCGCGAAACCCCGACGACGAGCGAGGCGTTCCGATCGACGGTTCCTTACGCGCAGGAGCGGATTCACGCGGCCGCGGTGTATTGCTCGGACGGTCGTCTCGGCGAGGCTTTCGATGATTTTCTAGATCACGGGTTGCGATTGCCTCGTTACGACCGCGTCGCGGTGCCGGGCGGGGCGGCGTGCCTCGCGGGGCACTTCTCGGCGTTTCGCGAGGGCGAGGCCGCGATGGACCAGTTGCGTTTTCTCGTGGATGCGCACGAACTGGCGCGGGTGGTGCTCATCGCGCATCAGAAGTGCGCGTTCTACACGCACCGGTTGAGGGTGCACGAGATCGATCTGCGCAACAGGCAGTTGGAGGACCTGGCGCGCGCCGCATCGCGGGCGCGCCGGTTGTGCCCGTCGCTGGCGGTGGAGGGGTACTTCGCGGCGGTTACGGATCGGGATACGGTGGTGTTCGAGCGGATCGACGTGTAAGCCGAACGGCGCGGCGTTACCCCTGACCGACGGGGGCGACGACGGCGATGCGTTCTTTGCTGGAGACGACGACGCCGCCCGGCTTCTCGACGGTGACCGCGAAGAGCGTCGGTTGGCGCACGGCGAGTTTGGCGTCGATGGGGATGATGGCGTTGCCCTCGTCGTCGATGTCAAAGACGCCGCCGTCGACCGGGTGCTCACGTGAACCGTCGAAGATCCAGAGCTGATACTGCTCGATGGTGGGATCGTTCACACGGAGGCCGGAGAACTTCATGTAGCCCTTCTGCTCCGTCTGGCTCCAGAGGACTTCGCCGGAGAGAACCTCGGTGACGAGCGGATCGGGTTGTCCGGCCCAGGCGATGCGGACGAGATCTGCGGGTGGATGCTGCTCGAAGTCGTCGAGTTGCTGGGCGATGGTGGTGGTGCTCGGAGTCGTGGCGCCAGGGCGGTTCACCCACGCGATCGCGGCCAGCGCGATCGATGCCGCGGCGAGGACCCACGGGAGCCAGGCGCCCGAGGTGTTTCGCGGGGACTGTGATTGTGCTTCGGCCCGGCCGAGCTTCATGTTGTTTCGTGCGGCGGCGTCGGCGAGCAGTTTGCTCCGGAGGGCGGGCGGCGGCGCGTCGTCTGCCGTGGGGCAAATCGACAGCGCGGCCGCGGCGGCGGCGAAGTCCATGGTGTCGGCGTTGAAGCCCGGATGCTCGCGGAGGAGGCGATCGAGTTCGGCGGCGTCCTCTCCTTGTAGTTCACCGAGTGCTCGGTCGGCGAGCAGGTCGAGGATGCGATCGGTGATGTGGTCCGGCGTGCGGCTCATGCGGCACCCCCCTCTGCGGCCGGCATAAGCGCTTCGCGGACTTTGTGCAGGCCGCGACGCGCCAGACTCTTGACGGTGCCCATGGGCATCCCGAGCGCGGCCGCGATCTGCTCGTGCGTGTATCCCCTCGTGACCGAGAGATCGAGGACCTGCTGCTCCTCGGGTCGGAGTTTGGCGATCGCTTCGCGTGCTGCCCGCGCCTCTTCGCCGATCTCCAGCGTCGGCGCGGGACGTTCGCCCGTGGGTGTGTCGTCGACCATCGTGGTGGTTGCGGGCCTGCGGGAGGCGGCGCGGAGTCTGTCTACGAGCCGGCGGCGGGCGATCATCGCGATGAATGTGGTCTCCGACGCGACCGATGCGTCGAACCGGTCGGCGCAGCGCCAGAGATCGATGAAGATGTCCTGCACGGCGTCCTCGGCGTCGGCGCGCGTCGCGCACATACGACGCGCGAGCGACCACACGAGGCCCGAGTACCGATCGATCGCCTCGCGCATCGCGGACTCGTCACCCCGCGCGACGCGCGTGAGGACGGCGTCATCGGTTGACGATTGAGCCGCGGGATGGCGGAGCGTGGTCACGATGGGGCGACTCGGTGCGGGGACTCCGCATCGGCGGAGACGGGGCTCCAATAGCGTAACGGGCAAACAACTCACGGACGAACCTCTGGTCGTGTCCGTGGATGGCTTTCGGGCGCGAGCCCACGCCAGATTCGCGGGATTCCGATGAATCCGGCGGGCGCATCGGGGCGAAAGCCACGCCAGACCGCCGGGAACGGATCCCGACGGACGACTCAGACCGGCCCGGGGGGCCGGCGACCTCCAGAAACAGGGAACTCACCATGAAAACTGCAACGGGTATTGCCATCGGAATGTCGGTCGGCCTTATCGCGGCGGCGTCGTACGCGGGGACCTGCGGTTCGTCGAAGTCCGCATGCGCATCGGAGGCCTCCTCGGCGCAGGGGCAGATGATCAACGCGTCGTACCAGGCCAAGGGCAACATCGTCGAGACGGCTGTGGGCGCGGGATCGTTCAATACGCTCGTTGCCGCGGTGAAGGCGGCGGGTCTCGCCGACGTGCTGTCGGGCAAGGGGCCGTTCACGGTGTTTGCGCCGACGGACGAGGCGTTCGCGAAGCTGCCCAAGGGCACGGTCGAGACGCTTCTCAAGCCGGAGAACAAGGAACTGCTCAAGAGCATTCTTTTGTTCCATGTGGTCGAGGGCGAGGTGCCGGCCGGCAAGGTGGTGAAGATGGAGAGCGCCACGACGCTCAACGGCCAGCGTGCCTCGATCAAGGTGAAGGGCGGCGAGGTGATGCTCGATGAGGCGAAGGTTGTCAAGACGGATATCGCGTGCACGAACGGCGTGATTCACGTGATCGACTCGGTGATCATGCCGGAGACGCGCGACATTCTGACCGTCGCGAGTGAGGCGGGATCGTTCAACACGCTCGCGGCGGCGATCAACGCTGCGGGACTGACGGAAGTGCTCCAGGGTGATGGCCCCTTCACGGTGTTCGCGCCGACAGATACCGCGTTCGCCAAGCTGCGCCCCGGAACGGTTGAGAACCTCCTCAAGCCGGAGAACCGCGAGAAGCTGCGTTCGATCCTGCTCGCTCATGTGGTTCCGGGGCGGGTGTTCGCCGATCAGGCGTGGAAGATGGACAGCGCCAAGACGGCGGGCGGGGCGACGATCTCTCTGCGAGCGGCGGCCGGCACCATCATCGTTGACAACGCGGCCGTCACCATTCCCGACATCGAGGCGCGCAACGGCGTGATTCATGTGATCGATACGGTCATTGTGCCCGAGTAACTCCTCCACCTTTCGTCCGACCTCGGAAAGTGTCCTCCGGATCGGACACGGAGAAGAAACGCCCTGCTACGGAAGCGGGCGTTTCTTTTTTTGTTGGCGTGTCCGAGTGAGCACGCGCCGGGACTCGACCCGGATGCATCATGTGTTAGCGTGTATCGGTGAAGGAGGTGGGCGATGGGGTTGATCTGGGACCTGTGGCAGCAGAAGCAGATCGGTGATGTCGAGGCCGCGGTCGATACGGCGGGCATGTCCGCTTCGCGGGCGGTGCGCGAGGTTGGGCACATGGAGCAGCGCCTCGAGCGGCTGGCGCTGGCGTGCCAGGCGATGTGGGAGCTGCTCAGCGAGCACACGGGCATCACGGAGGAGCAGTTGATGGCGCGGATGGAGGACATTGATTTCCGGGACGGGTCGCTGGACGGCAAGATGAAGTCGGGGGTGATGACCTGCCCGACGTGCAAGCGCCGGGTCAACGCGAAGCACAGCATCTGTATGTACTGCACGCACCCTATTCAGAAGCCGCATGTCTTTGAATAACGCGCGCGTCTACGGCACGGCGTTGGGGGTCGTTGCGCAGGAGTTGCCGAAGTTGGCGAGGACTTCGTTGAGGTCGTCGACATCGACGGTGAGGTCGTTGTTGGCGTCGCCCATGGGGCCGGCGGTTCCGAAGTTGGCGAGGACCTCGTTGAGGTCGTCGACATCGACTGTTGAGTCGCCGGTCATATCGCCGGGGCAGGGCGCGACGAAGGCGCCGGGGCCGACGATGTTGTTGGTGAAGGGCTGACCGGGCTGCGACGCCGAGAACTGCGCGTTGATGAGGTAGTAGGTCTCGCCTTCGAAGAGCATGGCGCTGATGACGCTCGTGCCGGCGGGCGGTGTCGGGCCGTTGCCGACGTCGTAATCAAAGAGATTGGTCAGCGGCTGGGTTGAGTTGAAGCTGTCCTTGTAGATCGCCAGGAAGTTGTTCCCGGAGGGGACGGTGGAGGTGATGGTGTATCCGCCCGACTCGGTGACGCGGAACTCGATGCCCGAGTAGACGACAGGGCCGAGACCGGAGATGCCGACGATGGAGAAGGGGCGGCTCCATGTCGGCCCGGATGCGACGGAGCCGGTGAAGACCTGCGCGACATCGGGGACGGTCGTGGTGAGGTGCATGCGGACATCGCGCAGGCCCGCGACCCACGGCGGGCCGACGGAGTCCCACGCGAAGGTCCAGTTGCCCGCGCTGGGGACAGCGCTGGCGAGCGCGGGGGAGAAATCCTGCAGCGGGTAGTCGGCGTAGGAGACTTCGCCGCCCACGGGGTTCCAGTTGATGGAGAGCGCGCCGGAGGGGGGCGTGACGATGGCGTCGAGATCGAGCGACCACGGCGCGATGCCGTTCTCCTTGTCGGCGACGACGCCGATCCAGAGGGCGGTCATGCCGACGGCGTTGACGGGGCCGACATCGGGGAAGTTGACGATCTGGGTGTTGCCCGCGCCGGGGACATCGAAGTCTGGGTGGGCGACGGTGGCTGCGAGTTTCTGCGCGGCGCCGGCGGCGAGGGTCAGGGAGAGCGTGGCCGCGGTCGCGGCGATGGCGGTACGGGTCGTGGGCATGTGGGAACCTCCGACGAATAGTTTCGGGCGTGGAAGTGGGTAGTCAACTGTTTGCGCTGGGATCGGGGTGGTTTAGCATGTCAGATGATGGGAGGTGACCCATGTTGAGATGGGTAAACCGAATGGCGTTGGTGATTGGGATGTCGGCTTGCGGTGCTGCGCTCGGTCAGCCCGCGATGCCGGATCCGCCGGCACCGGTCGTCGAGCGGACGGTGACGATTCGGTTGGTGGATCCGGACGGTGAGCCGGTGGCCGGGTGGCCTATGGGGATCTCGACCTCGTATTCCGCCTGGCGCAATCAGGCGTGGGCGGACACGGTTGATGAACAGGGAAGGCACCCTGAAGTTGATCTCCAGTTTGTGCCCGCGTTGAGCGTGTCCGATGAGGATGGTGTCATCCGCGCGAGCGTCGAGTTTTTCGAGGGTAACTGGAGGTTCCAGATCGGATTCCGGCCGGTTTCAACGAAATCGGAGCGGGAGCAGTATCCAGAGTCGACGGTTGAGCGCATCAGGGAGCGGAACAGACAGATTGGGTTTGCACCGTCGTACTCGTTTCAGAGTTCGGTCGATCCGGCATTGATGATCTTCGAGATTCGCGCGGAGAGCGTGGTGCAAGTACACGCGACGCTCGCGGATCATCGGGAGGCGGAGCCGCCAGCGCCGGTCGTTGATCGGACGGTGACGATTCGGTTGTTAGATCCGGAGGGGGAGCCAGTGGTTGGGATTCCATTAGAGATCGAAACCTCGTTCGACTTATGGCGTTCGGTGGTAGGGCCGGGCAACGAAGACTCGCGCGGGAATATGCGGAGCGACGCCATCAGTTGCGGCCCGAACACGATGACCGGCTCGGACGGAGTTGCGCGGGTTTCGTCGCGATTCTTCGACGGAGACTGGCGGTTCCGAGTGTCGTACTCACCGCCGACAGGACCGGATGCGAATGAGCAGTTCCCTGGTTTTTCGTTACAGCGGATCGAGAGCTTGACTCGGGTCATGGACTTGCCGAGCAACATGCGATTCGAGCTGGACCCTGACCCATCAAGAACGCGGATCGAAATCCGCCTTGAGCCACGCGTGATGGTCTGGGCTGCGTTGAGAGATCAACCCCCTGTGGCGGACGGACACCTCTCGGCCTGCCTGATGGAGTTACCCATCCCCGACATGTTGATGTGGCTGGATGACGGTGCTGCGCGAGCAAGAACGAAGTTGAAATCGAACAATCGATCGATGGAACAGGAACGAGCCGGCAGTCACGAAGTTCAACCAACATTGACGCGCAAGCGGTTTTTGGCGAAGCCGGGGGCGGACCATTTGCTGTGGGTTCAGGCCGATGGGGCCTTTGCTCGATGCTCGATTGTTCCGGCATCGCGCATTTTGGATGGTGGCGAAATCGGCGAGTTCAAGGTGGATATACCGGAGTGCACCGGCATCTTGAATGTCCGAGGCGTCTCTGCTTTCGATCCCGAGTTTCGCGCGGATGAATTGAGTTCCCCTCGCCGAGACGACGGGATGCTCAGACTCGTGCTTGTTGCGGCGGACGGATCGTTCTTCCTTGTCAGGGAGCTGATTTCGGACGATGACTATCGTTCCAGACCGACCGACCCGAGGACGGGCGACCCCGTGTTCAAAGTCGTGGTTCCACCAGGCGAGTATTACATCATGGACGGGCATCCTGCTGATGGAATGCCGACGAATCCGATGAGATTCCGGCTGTTGGAAGCGTTGCTTCGAGGCAATCAGCCGGGGCCCGGTGAAGTTCCCATGATCACGGTCGTCGAGGGCTTGAATCCATACTTCGAGATCGATTTCGATGGCTGCTACCACGCCATCAAGGCGTGGTATGACAAGCGATTCCCGACCCTTGAGTTCCCAGGTTTTGATTGAGTTGCCTCACGCCATCGCGCTGGCTTTGTCGCGCTGTGAGCGTTCGGCCCGTTTGCGGGCGTTCTCGTCGAGCAGGCGTTTGCGGAGGCGGACGCTCTCAGGGGTGATCTCGACGAGTTCGTCCTCCTCGACATACTCGAGGTACTGCTCGAGGCCCATCTGTCGCGGGGTCTTGAGTTTGGTGGTGGCTTCCTTGTTAGACTCGCGGAAGTTGGTCATCTGCTTGGCGCGGGTGATGTTGATGACGATGTCGTTGTCGCGGTTGTGCTCGCCGACGACCTGGCCGGTGTAGACCTCGTCGCCGGGGGAGATGAACATCACGCCGCGCTCGGCGAACTGCTCGATGGAGTAGGCGGTGGCGCGTCCGGTCTCGGTGGAGATCATGACGCCGACCGGTCGCCCGCCGATCTCGCCTTCCCACGGCTCGTAGCGCTCGAATGCGTGGTGCATGATGGCCTGTCCCTGGGTGGCGGTCATGACGCGCGAGCGCAGGCCGATGAGGCCGCGCGACGAGATGTGGAAGCGCATGTGCGTGGAGGTCTGGCCGCGCGGCTCGACGGTGACGACGGTGCCCTTGCGCATGCCGACGAGTTCCATGACCGCGCCGACGACATCCTGTGGTGAGTCGACGACGAGTTCCTCGATGGGTTCGCAGATGACGCCGTCGATTTCCTTGAGGACGACATGGGGCTTGCCGACGCAGAGTTCGTAGCCCTCGCGGCGCATGGTTTCGAGCAGGACGCCCAGGTGGAGCAGGCCGCGTCCGGAGACGACGAACTCGTCACCCGCTTCGCCGAACTCGACGCGGAGGGCGACGTTGTGCTCGAGTTCCTTCATGAGGCGGTCGCGGATCTGGCGCGAGGTGACATACTTGCCCTCGCGGCCCACGAACGGGCCGTCGTTGACGCGGAAGATCATCTTGAGCGTGGGCTCGTCGATGCGGACGGGCGGGAGGGCGACCGCGTTGTTGGGATCGGCGAGGGTGTCGCCGATATCGATGTCCTCGACGCCGATGACGGCGCAGAGGTCGCCCGCGCGGACCTGCTTGGCTTCTTCTCGTCCGAGGCCGGAGAAGGACTCGAGTTTGACGACGCGCGCGTTGGAGCGGGAGCCGTCGCGCGCGAGAACGGCGATGGGCTGGCCCGACTTGATCGTGCCGGCGAAGACGCGCCCGATGCCGATGCGCCCGACATACTCGGAGTAGTCGAGCGTGGTGACGAGCATCTGGAGGGGCGCGTTGGCGTCGCCTCCAGCGGGCGGGACATACTCGAGGATCGCGTCGAAGATGGGTCGGAGGTCGTCGCCCGGGTTGGAGAGGTCGCGCGTCGCCCATCCGGAGCGGCCCGAGGCGTAGAGGGTGGGGAAGTCGAGGGCGATGTCATCGGCGCCGAGTTCGACGAGGAGATCGAACATCTCGCCGTGGACTTCGTCGGCGCGTTGATCCTGACGATCGCACTTGTTGATGACGACGATCGGCTTGAGGCCCGCGGCGATGGCCTTGCTCAGCACATATTTGGTCTGCGGGAGCGGTCCCTCGGCGGCGTCCACAAGGACGAGCACGCCGTCGGCGAGGCGCATGACGCGCTCGACCTCGCCGCCGAAGTCGGCGTGGCCCGGCGTATCGACGATGTTGATGCGGACCTGCTCGCCGGAGGGCGTGGTGTAGGTGACGGCGCAGTTCTTGGAGAGGATCGTGATGCCGCGCTCGCGCTCGAGCGGGTTGGAGTCCATGATCAGGTTGTGCTGGCCGCCGGCGAGTTTGTCGAGTTGCTCTGTGCGGAACATGCCCGACTGGTAGAGCAACTGGTCGACGAGTGTGGTCTTGCCGTGGTCGACATGCGCAATGATGGCGACATTCCTGATCTGCATGGGTCGATCGCTTCCGGTGGTATGGCGTCTGGGGCGACGCGGGGCGCCCGATCGGCGGGGTGAAACTGCTGCGGGAGAGCGTTGATCTTACCCGCCCGGCGCGGGCGGTGCCGGGGGCGGCGGCACGAAGTCGACGGAGACCGATCCGACGACCTTCTCGGGCGAGAGGCGTCGCTCGGAGAGGGTGACGCGGTCGATGCGGTGCATCACCGAGAGAGCGGTCGGCGAGATGGGGAGGATCACGGTGGACTCGAGGAGCGCCGCGAGATCGACGGGGCGGGCTTCGCCGATGGCGGACCACTGGCCGGGCTCGGCGTTCGAGGTGAGCACTCTGGCGGTTCGTTCGATGGCGTCGGGGTTGATGCCGGCGGTCCACCACCCGGTCGGCGACTGGCCGTCGTTGGGGGTGAGGGACCACGCGAAGACGGCGGCGTCCTTGTCGCGGAAGAGGCCGGCGACGCCGGTTCCTCGCAAAGAGACGGTGCGCGTGGCTTCGGGCGCGAGCCCGCCGGGATCGATCCGGTCGGCCGCGTTGATGTTCTTGGGGAAGAGCGCGGCGAGTTGTGCCGCCATGAACTGATCGGCCTCGGGCGCGAGCGCATCGGTGTCGGGCGTCGCGACCGCGTAGGCGACGCCCAGGTCGTTCCCGGGGGCGCGGCGGATGGTGAAGGCGCTGCGGGGCGTGAGCAGATGGCGCTTCGAGAATGGTTGGAAGAGGGCCGCGATGCCCTTGATGGGCCCGAGCGTTCCGTCCGCGGCGGCGTCGAGGAAGCGTCCCGCGGAGGTCTGCCCGGACTCGACGACGGTGATGGCTGCGCCCCTGTTGAGCGCATCGAACTGCTGGCGCGACCACACGCCGTCGGGCATTTTCCTGGCGATCGCGGAGCGCGCGGCGTAGGTCGTGATGAGGGAGTCGCCCGCGACGCGAATCGCGCCGACCGCGAAGTCGGGCTCGGCGGGCGAGAGGCGGCGGTAGAGGAACGCATCGCCCGCTTCGGGGAGCGCGGCGATGAGGTCGTTGAAGGGTGCTTCGGATGCGAGCGAGCGCGTGTTGGCGTCGGGCGCGATCAGGTGGCGGAAAAGATCGGTCCGGTTGCCCGGCCCGACGGTGATCCAGGCAGTGTTCGTTCCCTTCTCGGAGCGGATGTGCAGGACGAAAGCGCCGTTCTCCATCGCGTAAACCGGCAGGCCGTCGAACTGGGAGCGAGGGGTGGCGCCCAGGGCCGCGCCGAGGCGTTTGGCGGACGCGATCGAGACCCTGCTCGTGAGCGCCCAGGATGCGCCGGCTTCGGCGTTGTCGCGCGAGATGAAGAGGACCTGTTCGCCGAGGAGTTCGTCGAAGGCCTGTTCGGGAGGCATGCCGAGTTGCTTGGCGAGCGCGGCCCAGGCGCTGCGGCTCGACGGGAAGAGATCGAGCGTCTCGACGATGGAAAGCGCGGACTTGCACGCATCGGAGTTCCTCGCTTCGGCGAGGTCGCGGGCGACGATGAGTGTTGTGACATCGGACGGTGCGCTCTCGGCCGCGTGGCGGAGCAGCGCGGGCACGCGCGGGGCCGCGACCTCGGCGTCGAGCGCGGGCGGCGCGGGTGCCGGCAACGCGGGGGGTGCCGTGTCGGGCGGGGCATCGCGGAGCGCGATAAGAGACGCCGCGCAGACAATCGCCGCCATCGGGATGAACGGTGTTCTGAACTTCATCGTGGTTGTGGTGTTTTACCGCTGACCGGCGGTGATCGCTGCTGAAGATGCGCGGTCTTCTTCCGGAAGAACCGGCACGATCAGCGCCATCGTGCCGGGGGTGAACCCGACGGGCGTGATCTGCGGCATGGCGTAGGGAGCGGGCGAACGGCTCGGCCAGAGATCGCGGAGGGAGTCCATGGTGAGCAGATTGGTACCCCAGGAGTCTGCGGAGCGGGCGTCGGGCATGAAGCACGCCTCGTCGTCGATAGGTGCCGCGGGCACCGTGTAGGCGACGGGCTTGGCGATGATCGACGCCGCGTGGATGGCGTCATGGGGCACGGCCGCGGCGAGTTCGCGTACGGGCGTGGGGTCGGTCGTGAAGGTCTCGGGGGCGGCCCGCTGGATAAGGAAGGCGCCGGCGATGAGGGTGAGCACGGCGGCGACACCCGCCACGCGCCCGATCACCATCTTGCGGCGCATGACCGTGGAGAGCCACGAGCGCTGCATCCCCGTGCGCGCGAGGATGATCTCGCTCATGTCGGGCGTGTGCATATCGGCGCGGAGCGCATCGAGCGCATCGGCGGTCCAGTGATAGTCGGAGACGGTGTTGCGCTCGAGGTGGAGCGAGTCCAGCGCGTCGCGCATCTTGCTGCGGGGCATGTCGCCGTCGCAGATGGAGTCGATCAGGTCGTCCGGGATACCGGGCGGCATCGCGCTGTCATCGCGCGGATCGATGGGCTGATTGGGGTCGAACGGACCGCGTTTCATGCCTCGAACTCCAGCTCCAATGCGACGACCTCGTCGCGCATGTGGTCCTGGAAGAACTGGCGCATCTTGCGGCGGCCGCGGTGCAGGTGGCTCTTGACCGTGCCCTCGGGCATGCCCATGAACTCGGCGATCTGCGTGATCGGCCATTCCTGCTGATGGAAAAGGACGATGATCTCGCGCTGCTCATCGGAGAGCGACTGCAGGGCGCGGTCGATCGCGGAGCGGGCGCGGGTCTGTTGTTCGTATTCGATGGTGGGGGAGGCGGGCGAGTCGTCGCCGCCCTGCCATGAGCCGACGATCTCGGAGTCGAAGACGGGCTTGTACTTCTGGCACGCGTTCACATAGAGGCGCTTGGCGATCGTGAAGAGCCAAGTCGAGAAGCGGAAGCGCGGGTCGAAGCGGTGGAGGTTGGCCAGCACGCGCACGAAGGCGTCCTGCACGATGTCCTCGGCGACCTCGGGACGCCCCGACATGCGGAGCATGTAGGCATAGAGGGAGGCCTGGTGGGCCTTGATGAGCGTCGAGGCGGCGTCGCGGTCGCCCGCGGCGGCCTGCTCGATAATCCGTGCTTCTTCGCGTCGCTCCATGGCACTCAAGTGTACGCCGAGGCCCCGGCGTGAGTTGCGAATTCCGACTCGGTGCCACGAATCAGCTTTGGCCCGGCCCCGCATAAGCCGAACAGAGTCCGATAACTCATCTCGGCCCCCACCGCCTCGCCCCCTCCCCCCCCCGTTTCGCTCGGCACCTCCACCACAAGCGCGGGGGAGGAGGCGATACTCTCCGAACGATGCATTGGTTTGATGCCCATCTGGATCTGGCGTGCCTGGCGCTCAACGGCCGGGACATGACGAAGCCTCTCGCGGAGCTGACCGAGGCGGATCAGGGGCCGTGGCCCCCGGCGTCGACGACGCTGCATTCTTTGAGGGTGGGGGGGGTGCGGACCTGCCTGGCGACGATCTTCACGGAGTCGGGCGGGAAGGGGCCCGAGGGGTACGCAGAGGGCGATGCCGAAAGCGCACACAAGGCGGGGCTTCGGCAGATGCGGGTTTACGAGGATTGGATCGCGAAGGGCTTGGCGCACCGGGCCGCGTTCGCTGGTGGGAGTGAGGGGGGAGGGTTGGCAATCGGCATTTTGGTCGAGTGCGCGGACCCGATCCGCGCGCCGGACGAACTGGCGTGGTGGGTCGAGAAGGGTGTGTGCGCGATCGGGCTGACCTGGGGCAACGGCTCGCGGTACGCGGGGGGGAACTCCAAAGGAGAAGGACTGACCGATCTCGGGCGCGAGATGGTGCGCGCGATGGATGAACTTGGAGTGGTTCACGATCTCTCGCACCTGTCCCAGCGGGCGACGGAGGAGTTGCTCGAACTCACGAATGGTCGCGTGATCGCGTCGCACTCCAACTGCCGCGCGTTGCTGAGTGGCGAGTCGAACCCGTGGTGGCAGCGGCACATCTCCGACGAAGTCATTCAGGAAGTCGGGCGGCGAGGGGGGGTGATTGGATTGAACCTGTGCGCGAGCTTCATTCGTCACGATCTGGACAAGTCAAAGGGCGAGCGGCCGACGATCGCGCGCACGATCGATCATGTCGGGCGCGTGTGCGAACTCATGGGGAGGCGCACCGGCGTCGGGCTGGGTTCTGATCTGGACGGCGGGTTCAGCGCCGATTGGTTGCCCGAGGGGATCAGGACGCCGAGCGATCTGACGCTGCTGACCGATGAACTCAAGCGGCGCGGGTGGAGCGATGATGAGTGCGCCGGTTTCGCGCACGGCAACTGGGACCGGTTCTGGGGGATCCCATGAGTCAGGTTGCGGGCAATCCCAGCCACTCAACGAGCTCGGCGAGCGAGCACACGGTGTGATCGGGCGTGGCGTCGCTCTCGCCCGACGCCGATGGGTTGCCGGCGCGCCGGTCGACCCACACAGTGGTGATGCCCAGGGCGCGTGCGGGCCCGACATCGTGGAACAAGCTCTCGGCGACATGGAGAATCTGCGAGGCGTCGAGCCCGGAGCGATTGATCGCTTCGCGGAAGTGGGCGGGGGCCGGCTTGTAGGAGCGCACCTGCTGCGCGGTCACCAGCAGGTCGAGTTCGACGCCCAGGCGGGGCGCGGAGCTCGCGAACATGTCGTCGTCGATGTTGGACAGGACGCCCAACTGGTACCCCGAGTCCTTCAGAGCGCGCAGGCAGCGGGGGGTTTCGTCGAAAGCCGGCCAGTCGCCCACGGAGTTGGGGAGCACCTCGGTATCCAGCGGGGCGAGAGACTCCTCGATGAGCCCGGCGCGATCGAGCAGGCGGCGGGCGACCTCGTGCAGAACCTCGCGGTAGGGGCGGTACCGGCCCGCCTCGACGCGGCGTTCGATATCGCCGAAGGTGCGGATGATGTGCTGGCGGGTGGGGTGGACGCCGTGGCGCTCGAAGACCGGCTCGAGTGCGTTGAGGATGCCGGTCTCCCAGTCGACGAGCGTGCCGTAGCAGTCGAAGGTGATGAGACGGATGTGGTTGATGTTCATAGATGGATGAAGTCTAGGCGTGATCGGGTGCGATCGCGTCGGGGCCGGGACTCACCACAGAGGCACAGAGGGCACGGAGAAGAGAGGCGGGATGGATTTGAGCCGCGAGTGGAAACGAGCGGACGGAAGGACGCACAACGGTCCGCTCACTGCCGTTCGCGGCCCTAGTTCGTCGTGTGGCTGGCCTTCCAAGACCGATGCTTTGCGGTGATGTATTTGGCGGTTAGGTCCGCGCCCATCGAAATGCCAACCGACACCAAGATGCCGAACTCGATGAAGCCCTTGCCGGTCGACATGTAGAAGGGGCCCCAATAGGAAAGTGATTCGCCGGGCGGGTCGATTCGGTCGATTTGTACGCTTCCATCCGAGTGCTTCTTCGCTCGGACCCTGCCGTCGAGCTGGGCAAACTTTGCTCTGTTCTTGCTTTCCTCTCTAGACCATTCTCGGGACTCGAAGTTGTAGTTCAGCAGATACGACAACGCGGCGATGATCAGACAGCACGTTGCCCATCGCAGGATGTGCCACGAGATGTGCTTGCCGATGCTCTTCGTGAAAGCCGCAAGGGCAACTCTGAACGCGGTCGCGATGAGGAATGCGGTCATCATCTGAGCGAGCCTCCGTGAGTTGTTAGACGGCAAAGCGGCTCGGCGATTTCACCCCCGCACCGTCCGCTGCTCGATGCGTTTTTCGCTGTTGGTGACGACGATCGCGTCGACATAGTTGCCGGGCGTGTGGATGAAGTCGGGGTCGAGCGTGCCGACCTCGACGATCTCTTCGACTTCCGCGATCGTGAACTCCGCGGCCGTCGCCATCATCGGATTGAAGTTGCGCGCGGTCATGCGGTAGATGAGATTGCCGGCCTTGTCGGCCTTGTACGCCTTGACCAACGCGAGCTTGGCCCACAGCCCCGTCTCCATGATGTACTCGCGTTGTTTGTTCTGGAAGTTGAAGCTCCGGTGCTCCTTGCCCTCGGCGATGGGCGAGCCGACGCCGGTGGCGGTGAAGAACGCGGGGATGCCCGCGCCGCCCGCGCGGATGCGCTCGGCGAGCGTGCCTTGCGGGTTGAACTCGACTTCCAACTCTTTACTCATGAACTGGCGCGCGAACTCTTCGTTCTCGCCGACATAGGAGGAGATCATCTTCTTGATCTGTCGTGTTGCGAGGAGGAGTCCCAGCCCCCAGTCGTCAACGCCGGCGTTGTTCGAGACGCAGGTGAGGCCCTTTACCCCGGAGTCGCGGAGCGCGATGATGCACTGTTCGGGGATGCCGCAGAGACCGAACCCGCCGACATGGCACATCATGTTGTCGGTGAGGCAACCGGCTTGTTTGGCGGCGGCGAGCGCTTCGGCGGGGGACGCGTAGATCTTGTTCTTCATGGCGTGGGCAGGATATCACGGGCAGGAGGATGTCCCCCTCCGTCACACTCCGTGTGACACCTCCCCCGTCGGCGACGGGGGAGGGAGCACCGACCGTCTCTTCGAGACGAAGCGGTGGTACCCGAGTCAGTGATTACAATCTCCGCATGACACTTTCGCGCGATCAGATCACGATTCGGGCGGCCCGGGAGCTGCGGGACGGATTCGTTGTCAACCTCGGGATCGGGATGCCGACGCTGGTGGCGAACCATATTCCGGACGGGATCGATGTGTGGCTGCAGAGCGAGAACGGGTTGCTCGGCATGGGGCCGTTTCCCGATGAGGCGCATGTCGATGCGGATTTGATCAACGCGGGCAAGCAGACGATCACGACGCGCAAGGGCGCGGCGTTCTTCTCCAGCGCGGACTCGTTCGCGATGATCCGCGGCGGGCACATCGATATCGCGATCCTGGGCGCGATGGAGGTGAGTCAGGAGGGCGACATCGCCAACTGGATGATCCCCGGCAAGATGATCAAGGGGATGGGCGGCGCGATGGACCTGGTGTCGGGGGTGAAGAAGGTTGTGGTGACGATGGAGCACTGCAACAAGAAGGGCGAGACGAAGATCGTGAAGGAATGCTCGCTGCCGCTGACGGGCAAGCGGTGCATCGACATGGTGATCACGGAGCTGTGCGTCTTGGAGATGGACAAGTCCAAGCGCCGGTTCCGGTTGACGGAGGTCGCGCCGGGCGTGACGAAGCAGGAAGTGATCGAGAAGACGGGGGCGGAAATTCTGACGGATCGCGAGCCGAAGGTGATGGATGTGTGATCGCCGAGCGCGTTAGTTCTGCGTTGCGATCCAATCCTCGATCTGCTCGGTGAGGACTTCCAGCGGCACGGCGCCGTTCTTGATGATGGCGTCATTGAAGGCGCGGAGGTCGAACTTGTCGCCCAAGACTTCTTCGGCGTGTTTGCGCAGGGCGCGGATGTGCAGTTCGCCCATCTTGTAGCCGCACGCCTGGCCGGGCCAGCCGATGTAGCGGTCCACCTCGCGCTCGATATTGGTCTGTGACAATCCCGAGTTCGCGAGCATGTAGTCGATCGCCTGCCGGCGGGTCCAGCCCTTGGCATGGATACCGGTATCGACAACGAGGCGCATCGCGCGCCACATCTCGTAGGAGAGTCGCCCGAAGTCGTCGTAGGGGTCGGCGTAGAAGCCGTGTTCGCCCTCGCCCATCTCCAGACCCAGGCGCTCGGCGTACAGCGCCCAGCCCTCGACGAATCCGGTGTAGCCCAACGTGGTGCGCCACTCGTGCAATCCACTCTCTTCGAGTTCCTGCGCGATGGCGATCTGGTGGTGGTGTCCCGGCACCGCTTCGTGGAGCGTGAGCGCGATCATCTCGTACCTGGGGCGCTGATCGAGCGCGTAAGTGTTGGCGACGAAGAAGCCCGCGACGCCGTTGTCGGGCGAGCCGGGGTAGTAGTAGGCGGTGGGCGCTTCGGCGGCCATGAAGGCGGGCATCTCGCGCACGCCGTAGGGGAGGCGCGGGAGGTGGTGGAACAGGCGCGGCATCTCGCCGTCGACGCGCTTGGCGATATCCCGGTAGGCGGCGAGGAGGTCCTCGGGGTTTGTGAAGTAGAAGCGCTGATCGGTGCGGAGGTACTCGGTGAAGGCGCGGAAGAGATCGTCACCGGAGCGATCGTCTTTGCGCGGGAAGTCCGATCGCGCGATGACATCGAACATCTCGGCGCGGATCCGCGCAACCTCTTTCAGCCCGATCTGATGGACCTCGTCGGCGGTCACATCGAGCGTGGTGTGGCCCTTGAGCGCGAAGTCGTAGTACGCGCGGCCGTCGGGTTCGTTGGAGACGCCCACCGAGTCGCGGCAGGCGGGGATGTACTCGTCGCGCACGAACTCGCCCAGTCGCTCGAACGCGGGGGCGACATCGCGCTGGATGATGGTCGCGGCGGCGAGAACCAGTTCGCCCTCCTGTCCCTCGAAGGGCTTGTAGAGCGCGTGGATGCGCGGATCGGCGCCGCCGAGCAGCGCCTGACGGAAGCACTGCGCCGGCACGCCTTCCATCGTCACCTTGGGCGGGACGCGTCCCGACTCGATGCCGGCGCGCATGTTGGCGATGACCTGATCGATGTAGGCGGGCATCCGGCGGAGGCGTTCGAGGTAGGCGCGCTGCTGTTGCTCGCCGGCGATGGGCAGGTTGTCGGGGAGCTGCGGGAGCGAGGTCTGCGGGCCGTGGAGGCGGGTGACGGGGAACTGCCAGCGTTCGAACCGGGCGCCCTCGATGTCGCGCGTGAGTTCCCACTCCAGCAGGCCCGCATCGACTCGGCGCATGGGCGAGAGCTCGTCGCGCGGGATGGCGCGGAGGAGCTCGAGTCGTTGGCGGGTCTCGGCGAGCTGCTGGTTGCGCGCGGACTCGGAGAGGTCGGGGAGCAGGTTGTCGAACTCGCGCCGACCTCGTTCGGAGGCGCCGAGTGGATCGGCGCGGAGGCCGGCGTCGAACTGGGCGTCGAGGAGCGCGGCCAGGCGGTCGTCGGCCGATTGTGCGCGAGCGGTCGCGGACGCGAGCATGAGCAGCGCGAGCGGGAGCGTCAGAACGGCGAGGAGGGTTTGTGCGTTGGACATGCCCGGAGGATAACCCGTTCCGGTCGTTGGGAGCGGCATCTATGTGAGAGTGTCAAGCGTGGGGGGGTAGTGTCCGATATGTTCGTTTGCTGGGTAATCCTTCCTGTGCGACCTGCGGGGCAGACTCCATGACTCGATTCGACTTGTGCGTGATTGGTTCGGGCCCGGCGGGCCAGAAGGCCGCGGTCCAGGCCGCCAAACTCGGCAAGACCGTGTGCATGGTGGAGCGGCGCGAGGTGATCGGCGGCGTGGCGATCAACACCGGGACGATCCCCTCCAAATCGCTCCGCGAGGCGGTGGTGCATCTGACCGGTCTCGAGCATAAGGGGCTCTACGGGACCTCCTACCAGGTGAAGCAGAACATCACGGTGGAGGACCTGACGACCTGGTGCCAGTCGGTCATCAAGCACGAGATCGATGTGACGCGCCACCAGCTCTTGCGCAATGAGATCGACATCCGCAACGGCACCGCGCGGTTCGCGGGCGAGCACACCATCGAGATTGTGCACGGCGACGAGGTGGATGCGATCGAGGCGGAGCACACGCTGATCGCCACGGGGACGATGCCCGCGCGCCCGAAGAACATCGAGTTCGATAAGTCAAACATTCTGGATGCCGACGGGATTCTGAATCTGGCGCGCCTGCCGCGGACGCTGATCGTGATCGGCGGCGGGGTGATCGGCACCGAGTACGCATCGATGATGCAGCAACTGGGCGTCAAGACGACGCTCATCGAGGGGCGCGACAAGCTGCTCGATTTCCTCGACCCGGAGATCACCGAAGCGCTGCAGTATCACCTGCGCCAGTCGGGCATGACGCTCCGCCTCGGGGAGAAGGCGACGCGCGTGCAGAAGATCGATGCGCCGCCCGGCACGCGCAGCAGCGACGGTGTGCTCGTCGAGGTGACGCTGGAGTCGGGCAAAACGCTCCGCGGCGACTGCCTGCTCTACTGCATCGGGCGCCAGGGATCGACTTCGGAGTTGCAGCTGGACAAGGTCGGGCTGGCCGCGGACGACCGCGGGCGGATCAAGGTCAATGAGCACTACCAGACCGCCATCCCCCATATTTACGCGGCGGGCGACGTGATCGGTTTCCCCGCGCTGGCCTCGACCTCGATGGAGCAGGGGCGGCGTGCGGCGTGCCATATGTTCGGGCTGCGGTGCGACTCGATGCCGCACCTCTTCCCCTATGGCATCTACGCGATTCCGGAGATGTCGATGGTGGGCTGGACCGAGACGCAGCTGACCGAGCAGGACATCCCCTTCGAGTCGGGCATCGCCAACTACAGGGAGATCGCGCGTGGGCAGTTGCTCGGCGACGAGATCGGCATGCTCAAGCTGCTCGTGCATCAGGACTCGCGCCACATCCTGGGCGTCCATTGCCTCGGGTCGGGGGCGACGGAACTGGTCCACATCGGGCAGGCGGTCATGGCGCTCAACGGGACGGTGGACTACTTCGTCAACACGGTGTTCAACTACCCGACCTTGGCCGAGTGTTACAAGGTGGCGGCCCTGAACGCGGTCAATAAACTCACGCACCGGTGAATCCGACGGGTGGCGCGTCCGCGTACAATCCGGTCGAGGGCCCGCGTCGTGGGGCCGCGATTTCTTGTTCCCGAGCGACGGGGCGCTGACGCTGAGACTTGCGAGCAACCAACCCGATATCGGCACGATCGAACTGGGCGAGCGCCCCATCCGGGTCGGGCGTCACCCCGACAACGACATCTGCATCACGGACGGTGTCGCGTCGCGGCATCATTGCGTGATCGAGCCGGCGGACGGCGGGACCTACATCCTCAAGGACCTCGGGTCGCGCAACGGGACCAAGGTGAACGGGCGGCAGGTCGAGGTGGTGCTGCTCTCGGACGGCGACATCGTCTCCATCGGGAAGTTCGCGATGCACGTCGAGTTCGACAAGCCCATGTTCGAGACGCATTCGGCGCCGGCTCCGGCGTTTGAACGCGAGCCCGAGCCGGCATCGGAGTCGGCGGTGTTCCTGGATGACGAGCCGGTCGAGGGGCTGGGATCGTTCGCGGGCGTCCACAACACCGTGCAATCGCCCAACGCGATGCGCCGCGCGTCGGGGAAGGACCGCGGCAAGCGCGTGAAGCCGGGCAAAGAATGGATCGCGGAGCTGAGTTCCATCGCCGAGGGGCTGCCCGACACGACGCCGATGGATACGAAAATTGTGCTGCTCGATGCCGACGGCAAGCCGAGCAACGCGCTGGAGTCGTCGGCAGACGGGGCCGTGGCGACACGGCTCTTGCTCATCATCGCGGCGCGGTCGCGCGCGACGGATATCCATGTTGAGCCGAAGGACGACAACATCCAGGTGCGTATGCGCGTCGACGGGCAGATGATCTCGGTGACCGACCTGCCGACACAGGTCGGCGATCTGTTCGTGGGGCTGATCCGCACGGCGTGCCTGATGGCGCAGGCGGGGCGCGACGCGATCCAGGACGGGCATTTCGCGGTGAAATGGTCGGACCGGCGCGTGGACTTCCGCGCGAGTATCACGCCGACGGTGCGCGGGCAGAAGCTCGTGGTTCGCGTGCTTGATGCACGGATCGCGCCGCAGCGGCTCTCCGAGATGGGCATGCCTCCCTACATGGAGGAGGCGGTCCGCAAGTTGTGCCAGCAGGACACGGGTTTCATCCTCGCGGCGGGTCCAACGGGTTCGGGCAAGACGACCACCCTCTATAACGCGATGCGCGAGATCGACCGCGAGCGACGGAACGTGGTGACTATCGAGGACCCGGTGGAGTACCACATCGAGGGTGTCACGCAGATCCCGGTGGGGCGCGACACGCGGTTCGCCGAGTTGCTCCGCTCGATCCTCAGGCAGGACCCGGACGTGATTCTCGTAGGCGAGATCCGCGACGAGGAGACCGCGCGGACCGCGATGCAGGCGTCGATGACCGGGCACGTCGTGTTCTCGACCATCCACGCCAAAGACTCGATCGGCGCGGTGTTCCGCCTGCTCGACCTGGGCGTCGAGCCGTACCTGGTCGCCAACGCGATGAATCTCGTGATCGCCCAGCGCCTGGTGCGATCATTGTGCGACTCGTGCAAGCGTGCGGTGGCGGTGACACCCGGGCAGGCGACCCGATGCGGGAAGTACATGGAGGGCAAGCACCAGACGTTCGTACCCACCGGGTGCGGGCGCTGCCTGCGGACGGGGTTCGTGGGGCGGCGGGCGATCTTCGAGATGCTGCTCTTTGATGACGAACTGCGGGACTGTGTGCTCCACAACCCGACGATCCAGAAGATGAAGAAGGTGATCGAGCAGGGGGTGTTCCGCACGCTCCAGCAGTCGGGGTGGGTGCTGGCGGGCCAGGGGCTGACCTCGCTCGACGAGGTCGACAAAGTCGCCGGCTGGGCATGAGCAACCGACCCCCTTCTCCCCCTTTTCTTGCCCTTGTTACATCGGTGGGCGTCAGTGCAGCGCGGCGTACACGATTCGCAGGCCCGCCAGCGCCAGCGCACACGCGAGCCCACGGATGATGAACGTTGGGCGCGTGCGCCGGGCCATACGGGCGCCGATCTGCGCGCCGATCACGACGCCGATGCCCAGCGCGAGCGTCCGGCGCCACCCGTGGATAAATGTCCCGTTGGCGATGTGCACGCCCGTGCCTGCGGCGGCGGTCAGCGCCAGCACGAAATGCGAGGTCGCGGTCGCCACATGCACCGGGAACCTGAGCATGACCACCAGCGCCGGGACATGGATGATCCCGCCCCCGATGCCGAGCAGACTGGAGACGAACCCGACGAAGAAGGAGATGACCGTTCCGCGCTCGGTCGCGGATTTGACGCGGTGCGTGTGGAGGGTCTGGTCGGGGTCGAGCGTCGGTTCATCGTCCATGTTCTTGCGCCGGCTCGAGTACCCGAGGAACGCGGAGGCGGCGATCAGCATCACGCCGAGGATGATGTCGAACACATCGCGCGGAAGCGTCGCGGTGGTGAAGGCGCCGATGATCGCACCGGGGACCGCGGCCGCAGAGAACGCCAGGCCCGATCGGTAGGCGATGCGTCGCTGGACCGCGTACCCGATGGACCCGCTGGTCGCGTTGAAGAACACCACCGCGAGCGAAATGCTCGCCAGAATCTCGGGGGACTCCTCCGGGCAGAGGAGGATGAGCAACGGCATAAGAATGAATCCACCACCGGCGCCGATGAGTGTGCCGAGGCCGCCGACGAGAAATCCGACGATCGCGAGACCGATCCAGGTGAGCAGTTTGGGGTCTGACATCGGGGCCGCGAGGATAGCGAGAGGCGCGCAGGCGGGCGTGGCTGGGAGAAGCAGAGGACAAAAAGGGAAACGCCTCGAACCGGTATTCCCGGGCCGAGGCGTGACTCCTCAGTGTGGCAGGTTGTTGGGACGAACCCTAACCCAGGGCGACCGGGGTGCCGGTCGCTCCCAGAGACGAGCCGTTGGGCTCCAAAAGACCTCGATGTGGGGTCTCTCGCTGTCGGGTCCCTGTGCCGCCCGACAAGACGGAAGATAACGGATTCCGGTCGTGCGGCAAGCGCGTTCAGCGCAAAAACGACAACAAATCCGAAAATCAGGTTTCCCTGAGCCGGATTCATTGGCGTTTGCCTAAAGAAGAATCCCCCGATCCTCCTTACACAAACCGTCTTGTCATTCACTTCGCCGATGAATTACCACCGACGAAGCGAGCACAGGGAATCCGTGGTTATGTTTGGCTGCATGCATCGGCATTGCACCATTGCACAACCAGCCACCACGGAGGAGTCAGCATCAGACAGCGAGCGCTTCGCTCGATTATTCAATTGTCGAGTAGGTTTGCTTCCCCTACTCCGCGACAGGGCTTCCACCTCCTGCCGCTCCCTCTGTGCGAGGGATTCTTCTCAACACCAAGCAAGATAACGGATGCCGGCGCGGGGTCAACCCCTTTCCATTGAAATTGACGCGGCCCGTCAAAATTTACGAGCCCTTCTCGCATCACGGACGCCGGTCCCGCCACGCGGGGAAGCGGCTCCGCCATTGTCGGCAGACTTCCGCATCGATCCTCGCCGAAACAACCCGCTCGCCCTCTCCGGCGTCCGCGACAACGCGCCCGAGGGGGTCGACCACGAGGGAGCCGCCGGCGTAGTCGAGGTAGGGGTCGCGCCCGGCGCGGTTAACACCGATCACGAACGCCTGGTTCTCGATCGCTCGCGCGATGAGCAATGCGCGCCAGTGTTCGGCGCGCGCGTCGGGCCAGTTGGCTCCGATCACGTAGGCCTCGGCACCCATGGTCAATCCGGTGCGGAAGAGCTCGGGGAATCGCAGGTCGTAGCACACCGCGGGGCACACACAGATCGACTCGCCGCCGTACGCCCATTGCCAGGTGGTGACGGAGGCCCCGCCTCGGAAGCGCTCGGTTTCCCGGCCGAAGGAGAACGGGTGGATCTTGTCGTATTCGCGGGCGAGATCGCCATCGCCGTCGTGAATCGTGGCGCGGTTGCGCGCCCACCCGTCGGCATCCAGAACGGTCCGGCTCCCGTGCACGAAGGCGCCGGTGCTCTGGGCGAGTGCTTGGCAGAACGCCAGCGAGCGTCCGTCGGCGTCGTGCGTCGTCTCGACATTCATCGAGAATCCCGTGTCGAACATCTCGGGGAGGATGATCAGATCGCCCGCTTCGACCGTGATCGGCGCGAGGAGGTCCTTGATGCGCCGATGATTGGTCGGCTTATCTTCCCACGCGATATCGAGTTGCACGAGGTGCGCCCGCATGACGCGAGTGTACGCCGGTCCGGGTCAGGCGACGCAGACCATGCCACTGTCGGGATTCGTCGAGCGGACTTGCGTGATCAGTGTGACGCGGGTGGGCGCCGTGCGTCGGCATGATTGCATCAGGTGGAGGCGAGAGCGGACGCCCGCGTCCCTGAAGAGGCGCTTGAGATGCGCCCGGACCGAGTGGTAGGTCAGCCCGGTCCGCTGGGAGATCTGATCGTCGTCGAGCCCCATGAGGACGAGTTCGAGCACGGAGCGGCCGTGGGCGTTGAGGTTGACGAGCCAGGTCGGCTCGGCGCGCCACTTGGCGGCCCAGGTGTTGGCGATGATCGGTGCGATCTCGCCCAGAGCCCGGAGCGCGCTGTCGGAGATGGCTCCAGATCGCTCGAGGTTGTGGATGGACAGGACGATGTCGGCGCCGTCGTTTCGCGTGAACATGCACAGGGCCTGATCGCCGAGGCCGCGCGGCTTCTGGAATTTCTTGTAGAGCGCCGAGATCCGGAACGACTCCGAGTCGATCAGATCGTCCCGGCGGCAGATGCGCCCGCGGTCCTGCGTCGCGAGTTCTCGGATGAGGGTGTCATTGCCGAAGTCCCAGTTGGAGGCCTCAGAGGTCGTGTTCGGCTCGACACCCGGCCCGATCAAGTGGCATTGCGTCATGCGATCCGCGTGCCCGTTGTCCCACACCGCGGCACCGACGATGTCCGCACGGACCACGCCGCCCATAAGTTTCGTGATCTCCCGCAGGAGATCCTGATTGACGACGAACGGGCGAGCGCTGAGGCGTCCGAGTTCGAAGAATGCTTGATGCATCGCGGCATTGCACATGAGGTCACCTCTAGCGAGCGTGCGGCCGGCATCGCCGGGTGTCGCGGCGGATGCGCGGGCGAGAACGCCCATCGTTGAGGTGGAGTCGGAGCGTGGGAGAGTGACGGGGCGGACACACTTGCCTCGTGCGGACTCTCAGAGCCCTATCCACCGGAAACACCGCCCGTTCGTATGGGGCAATCGGGCGATGCAGATTCTCTCGCCGTCGATCGATCGGCTCCGGGTCACGCGCCTGATCCCGGGCCGCCTCCAGGTCGGCCGGGGATCTGCCTCGATCGCCCGAAACCGGGTCTCACTGAGCACAAATCTGCTGCTCAAGCGGGACTCGAGTTGCTGCGGGCATCTCCCGGAAGGGCGAGGACATTTGCGCGGGAGCCCAAAATCGATCCACCAACGCTCCTGCGAAGCCCCATACGCAGGCGGTGTGCGCCGGTTTTGCCGATTTGCCGGGCTATGACAAAAAAGGCATAGTTGCCGTATATATGCCGTACATTGTACCCGCGAACAGTCGTTCCGGTGGCCTCAGGCCCCGTAGCGGGCGGTGTCGGCGAGTTCCTCGGCGATACGAAGCAACTGGTTGTACTTGGCGTTGCGGTCACTCCGGCAGGGGGCCCCGGTCTTGATCTGGCCGCAGTTCGTGGCGACCGCCAGATCGGCGATGGTGGAGTCCTCGGTCTCGCCCGATCGGTGGGACATGACCGCGTGCCACCCGTTGCGGATGGCGAGGTTCACGGTGTCGAACGTCTCGGAGAGCGTGCCGATCTGGTTCACTTTCACGAGCACCGCGTTGGCGCACCCCTTGGCCAGCCCCTTCTCGACGAACTTCCGGTTGGTGACAAAGAGGTCGTCGCCTACGAGCTGAACCCTGTCTCCGAGGCGATCGGTGAGGAGTTTCCAGCCCTCCCAGTCGTTCTCCGCGAGCCCGTCCTCGATGGAGCGGATGGGGTACCTGTCGCACCAGCCGGCCCAGAGATCGACCATCTCGGCGCTTGAGCGGACTTCCTTGTCGGGGGACTTGAAGAAGCAATACCCCTGCTTGCCGAGTTTCTCGGCCTCGTTCCAGAGTTCGCTCGTGGCCGGGTCGAGCGCGACGAAGATCTGCTCGCCCCACTTGTACGGCGTCTTGGCGACGGCTTCTTCGATGATTTTGAGCGCATCCTCGTTGTCCTTGAGGTCGGGCGCGAATCCGCCCTCGTCGCCCACGGCGGTTGATAAGCCGCGATCGTGCAGGACATTCCGCAGGGCGTGGTAGATCTCGACGCCGGCGCGGAGCCCTTCTTCGAAGGTGTCGAACTTCACCGGCTGAATCATGAACTCTTGGAAATCCACAGTGTTATCCGCGTGCTTGCCGCCATTGAGGATGTTGAGCATCGGAATCGGGAGCGTGCGGGCGGCGGTGCCCCCGAGATATCGGTAGAGCGGGAGGCCCAGCCCCTCGGCGGCGGCCCGGGCGCACGCGATGGAGACGCCCAGGATGGCGTTGGCGCCGAGCTTGTGCTTGTTGGGCGTGCCGTCGAGCGAGAGCATCAGGGCGTCGATCTGCTCCTGCTCGCGAGCGTCGTACCCGATAAGTTCGGGGCCGATGATTTCGTTGACATTGCGCGCGGCCTTCGTGACGCCCTTCCCGAGGTAGCGGTCCTTCTTGCCGTCGCGGAGTTCCACGGCTTCGTGCTCGCCCGTGGATGCGCCGGAGGGGACGGCGGCGCGACCGAATGCACCGCCATCGAGATACACCTCGGCCTCGATGGTCGGATTGCCGCGCGAGTCGAGAATGTGGCGGGCGTGGACTGACTCGATCTCGAATGACATGCGTCGGCCTCCGTGGGGTGTGGAAGTTGTCGTGATGGGTGGGGATGATATCGGGGCGGGAGGGTCGCCAAGCGGGCGCGCGGAGTGACGGGGCGTGGTATTGTTTGGACGGAGGCATGCGCGTGTCGGCCGAGACGACCCAGGTACGGAAGCTGATTGACGCCTTGCACGCGGACCTTTCTGCGCAGGGTCATCGTGTGGCGGGGTTGATCGAGCGATCTGTCGAGGCGCTGTGGGAGCGCGACGCCGAGAAGGCGCGGGGCGTGATCGAAGAAGACGAAGCGGTCGACCGCGAGGATGTGCGGATCGAGAAAGAGGCGGTGCGGCTGCTGGCCCATGCGATGCAGAGCGGCGCGAGCCGGGGATTGGGCGAGGGCGATGTGCGTCGCGTGATGACGCTCGTGAAAGTCAACAACGAGTTCGAGCGGATCGCGGACATGGGCGTGGCGATCGCGGAGAAGCAGGAGGTGGTCGCGTCGCTCGACGGCCCGCCCCCCGCGAAGTTCCGCATGATGGCCAACTCGGTCATCGGGATCATGCAGACCACGAGCCGGGCATTCGAAACGAACGATCTCGCCAGCGCCCAGGTTGTGCTCGCATCAGACGCCGCGACGGAGCGGTTCGAGCAGGCGGTGCTTCGCGAGGTGGAGGAGTTGCTCGCGTCGGGCGGGATGAGCGTGGACTACGCGCTGGCGCTGCACACGATCGCGGGGGCGATCAAGCGGATGGCGGACCATTGCACGAATGTGGCCGAGCAGGTGATCTATGTCGCGTCGGGGAAGATCGTTCGGCACCAGGTGGATCATTGGACCGCGCCGCAGGAGCCGGGTGTCTGAGTCGCGTCGAGCGTGACACCGGCTCAATGAACGCCAACAATCGGGTGTGATGACGATGCGTGAGACGGAATGGCGCCGCAAAGCGAAGGATGTCGGGCAGGAGCACCTGTTTGCGTTCTGGGACGAGCTGACGCTCGACCAGCGTGACATGCTGCTGGCGCAGCTGGCATCGATCGATCTCGAGTCGGTGCCGACGCTCGTTGAGAAGTATGTGCGGAACAAGCCGGACTTCTCGCCGGGCGGCGCCTCGATCGAGCCGGTGAACGATTACCCGAACGATCACACAAACCCGCGCCGGGCGTGGGACCGGGCGCACTACCACGCCCTCGGCGAGGAGATGTTGCGGCGCGGCGAGGTCGCGGCGTTCACGGTCGCGGGGGGTCAGGGCACGCGCCTCGGGTACGACGGGCCCAAGGGGTGCTATCCGGGCTCGGCGGTGCGCGGGCGTCCGCTCTTTGAGTGTTTGTCGCGATGGCTCGTCGGCGCTGAGAAGCGCTACGGGCACGCGGTGCCGTGGTACATCATGACCAGCCCGCTTAACGATGAGGCCACGCGCGCCTTCTTCGGCGAGCACAAGAACTTCGGGCTCGATGCGGCGAACATCTCGTTCTTCCAGCAGGGCGTGGTCCCGTCCTTCGATGCGGCGTCGGGGCGCATACTGCTGTCGGACCGTCACGTGATCGCGACAAATCCGGACGGGCACGGCGGTTCGCTCAAGGCGCTGCACGCCAGCGGGGCCCTGGCCGACATGCGCGGACGCGGCGTGCGGCACATCAGCTATTTCCAGATTGATAACCCGCTGGCGCGCGCCGTAGACCCAGTGTTCCTGGGTCTGCATGCGCATGCGCCGGACTCCTCGGCGCAGATGAGCTCGAAGATGGTCGCCAAGACCGAACCGGGCGAGAAGGTGGGCGTGTTCGCGAAGGTCGGCGGGACAGTCGGCGTGATCGAGTACTCCGACCTGCCCGGCGAACTCGCGAGCAGGCGTCGCGCTGATGGCTCGCTCGTGTTCAACGCCGGGAACGTCGCGATTCATGCGCTGGGTGTGGAGTTCGTCGAAGGCCTGAGCCGGGCCGGCGCGGGATTGCCGTATCACCGCGCCGAGAAGAAGGTGCCCCACATCGATCTCGAGACGGGCCGGCGCGTCGAGCCGAGCGCTGCCAATGGCATCAAACTCGAAACTTTTGTCTTCGACGCGATCTCGATGTGCGACGCGTCGCTCGTATATGAGACCGATCGGGTCGATGAGTTCGCCCCGATCAAGAACGCATCGGGGAGCGACTCGCCCGAGTCTAGTGCGATGCTTCAGACCGAGCGAGCGGCGCGGTGGCTCGAGGCGGTCGGCGTGCGCGTGCCGCGAAAGGCGGATGGCTCCCCGGACTGCGTGCTCGAGATCGACCCGGCGCGTGCGATGCGCGCCGAAGACCTGCGATCCGGACCGTTGCCCATGGCGATCGAGCAAGGCGCCAGGGTTGTGATTGATTAGCCGCGCGACTTGAGGTGATCGCGGAGGGCGTCGAGCCGATCGTTCACCGCGTTCAGATCAAGCTTCTCATTGCCGAAACGAGAGGCGTAATACAGGCGTGTGATGGCGCCGACGTCGTCTGCGATTGATCCGTCGATCGAAGCAAGACGCCCCGCGTGCGTGAGCGGGGGCGTGGCGTCCGGTTTGGTGAGTCCCGCGCGGTCGAGCATCGCGAGCATCCGGCCGTAGACCGTCCGGTCGTAGTGCCTTCGAGAACCGCGTCGGAACGAGAGCTTCGGCATCAGGCCCAGGTGCGCCAGGATCCAGTGGACGCCGTAGAGCCCGCCGAGCGTTGATACGAGCGTGATCAGGGCCCAGAGCGCAGCGCGTGCGGCGCGGTCGGGGGTGAGACGGGGCATCGCCTGATGCGAGATGAGCCCGGTCGATCTCGCGGCGGACTTGACTCGATTGAAGATGCCGAACGGGCCGCCCGAGTCGATGCGGAAGATGTTCACCTGATCCCCCTCGCCGAATCCGACCACCCACTTGAGCCAGGCGAAGCGGATCGACTCGTTGAGGTTGAGCCACACGGCGCGGAGCCCCTGCGCTCCGGGGCGTCCGTAGCGGACTTCCTCCGCCGGGGACGCATCGAATGTCTCCCACCTCCCGGGGGCGGTCATCGCCTCGACCCATGCGTGCGCGTTGGACTCGCGCACCGTGTAGGAGGTGTCCTGCGGGTTGTACTCAGAGACGGCGTACCCCGTGACGACGCGCGCATGGATGCCGACGCTCCGGCACATCGCGGCGAGCGCCGAAGCGAAGTACTCGCAGTGGCCGGCGCGCGACACACGCAGGAAGTCGACGATCGGGTCCACGCCGGGCGGGGGCGGCGTCATCTGGCGCGTGTAGGTGAAGTCCGGATTATTGCGGAGATGGCGCGCCAGGGCGTCGATCATGCGCTTGTCGTCACTCGTCGAGACGGCGCTCGGGTCACGGGCGAAACCGTGATCGGTGAGCACCTGCAGCGCGTACTCGCGGACCTCGCCCACGGGGAATGATGCGCTATCGGCCGGGGAGATGTCGCCGTTGGGTATCGAGCGGACGGTGTAGGTGAAGAGCCCGCGCCTCTCGGGAATCGCGAAGGTCCGGTCGATCGAGTTGAAGGTGAACTCCTCGATGCCCCGCTCGAAGACGATGCCACCCTGGTCGGGGCGTGACAGCGCAAAGAGGTGATCGCTCGCACGCGACCGGACCGTGATGATCTGCACGAAGGTCTCGCTCTCAGTTTCGCTCGAAGGCGCGCGGTACAGGTGCGAGAGGTAGCGCGGGTTCTGGTAGTGGTGATCGTCACGCTCGGCGATGGTGTTGGAGCGGGTCCAGATGCCGCGTTCGGGTTCGTAGGTGTCCAGCACCGCGCCGCGCAGGTACAGCACCTCGGGCAACGCCGGCTTCCAGTCCTCGGATCTTCCTCGTCGTCTGGTCGTGCCGTCGCCGTTGAACTCGCGGACCTTCACATCCATGACCACGACCTCGGAGTCGGTGATGATGCCCTCGCCGCCGAGGCGGACATGGTCGGTGAACCCGGAGACATCGCGTTTGAGCCCGGGTGTCGCGGGCCCGGTGTCATCGAGCAAACCTCGCGGCATGGCGATGAACGAGCCGGCCGCGACGCCCGCGATGCCCAGCGCGGTGGCGATGCCGACGGATCGAACACCGGCCAACGCGGCGCGTGTGGCGCGCACGCGCCGGAGCGGCGAGCGCGTCGGATCGGCGCGGTGCTCGGCGCTGTACAACTGGAAGAGCATCACCGAGGCGAGCATGAGCGGCGCGTAGACGCTCAGCGCCAACGCCATCCTGAATCCGACGCTCGTGAGGCACGACCCGACGGTCAGCATGCCCGAGAGCGCCAGGAGCTGCGCCTGGTTGCGCGGCGTGCGCGGTTCGAGAACTTTGACCACCTGCAATACCGCGATCGTTCGCGCGACATGAAGGACCATCGTCGTGGCGCTCGCGCCGACCATCGCGCCGATACCGTAGGCGAGCGCCCCGATCGCGAGCGTGCTGGTGAACCACTTGGGGACCCGGCGCGCATTCTCGCCCGTGGTGTAGATGTGTGCCGCGGCCATCGAGAGGATCAGTACGAACGCTGTCGCAACAGAGCCCGATGCCGCGGCGAAGGTAAGCAGGCCCAGCACGACCGTGATCGTCGAGACGATGTAATAGAGGCGATCGACTCTCACGGTGCCGCCTCCTCCTGCGAGCGGAGTCGATGAAGCGCGCCCGCTTCGAGGTGCATGGCGCCGCGCGGGGCGTCGACGAGCGATCCGCCGGCGGCATGGACAACGACGCACGCGGTGCGCCCGGAAGATCGCCAAGGGAGCGCGGGCGCGTTCGCATCGTGCGTCAGGGATGCGAGCGTATCGAGGATGAGCGTCCGGTGGCGTGCCCCTCGGCCGGGCGAGACGATTCCGCCCCGAGTCGCGGTCGCCAGCCCGACGCTCAGATCGCGAACGGTCCCGTCGTGCGCGATGCTCGCGGCGAGCGTGACGGCGTCCTCGTCCGGCGCGGTGTCGTCGAGGAGGATCCAGAGCGTGCGCGTGCGGCGCTGGGTGTTCTGCTTGACCACGAGGGTGTCCGTTCGGGCGCTGGTGCGCCACGCGATCAGGCGGACGGGGTCGCCGTGCGTGTATTCGCGCAACCCGAAGAACTCGTCGCCCATGCCGGGTCGGCGCAGTTGGTGCGTCGACTCCGTGGCGCGGCCGGCCAGCGCGCGGATGGCTTCTGAACGGATCGGCACGATGCGCGGATGAATGATCAGGGTGTCCCGCGTGTGGGCGGTGATGGTTTTCTCGAGGAAGCCGACCGGGAACCTCGAAGAGACGGAGACGCGATCGAGCGATGCCACGCCGCGCTGCATGGGAATGATGTCCATGCGGACCGTTCGGGATGATCGTGGCGGGATGTGGACCTCGAACGCCCGGGGATCACCGAGGAGCCGCTTCGCGTCGGGTGATGGCTCGGAGACAATCAGGGCGAAGGCGTGCGAGAATCGCGCCGTGTTGCGGACCTCGTAGTCGATCGCGCCGGGTTCGCCGACGCGAAGGCGGTGCGGTGGTTGACGCCGGACGCGCAGCCCCATGAGCATCGAGCCCGAGACGACCCCCGAGATGATGATCGAGCCCATGACCACGCCGAACACAAGAAAGAGCAGGTTGTTGCCAGAGTTGATCGCGCCCAGCGCGAGCATGACAGCGACGAGTGAGAAGAGGATGCCGCCGATGCCGACGCGGGATTTGCGTTCGATTCGCACGCGCAGAGTGTAGGGCCCGATCGCTCCCGGTCAGGCGGATGGCTCGGCGGCCGGTTCCGGCTTCGGCTCCGGGATGGCGGCAAGCGGCTCGGGCATGGAGTCGGCGTCGACCGTCGGGAGGTCACGCACGGACGAGAGCCCGAACGCTTCAAGGAACTGCTTGCTCGTGCCGTAGAGCATGGGGCGACCGAGTTCCTCGGCACGCCCGACAATCGTGATGAGCCGTCGTTCGATCAGCGTCTTGAGCACCTCGCCGCACGCGACGCCGCGGATCGCCTCGATCTGCGCACGGGTCGCGGGCTGGCGGTAGGCGACGATCGCGAGGGTTTCGATCGCGGCGCGGGAGAGTCTGGTGGACTCGCGTAGCCCCTGCATCGCCGCGACGACGGGCGCGAACTCGGGGAGCGTCATCAGACGGAACCCGCCCGCGACGGTCTCGATGCGGAACGAACGGCCGGTCTTCTCGTACTGCGTGTTCAGCGACCCGATCGCCGACTCGACCTGCTTCTTCGAGTCGCCATCGGAGTCGAGCCCCAGCGCTTCAAGAAGGCGGCTCGTTGGAATCGGTCGGTCGGAGGTCAGCAGCAGCGCCTCGATCGCGGCGGGGACTCGTTCGGACGAAACGAGCGGCGTATCGCGACCCGGCTCGGTTGTGGGCGTGGACTCGGGGGCAGCGGGCATGAAGTCATGCTAGCAGGTGGTGAATCGGAGTCGAGGGTTTCTGGTAGACTCCGAGGTCCGTTTCGAAGCGGGCACCGAGGGAGCACGAATGTCATCCGAGCCAACGCAAACAAGCGGGCCACAGGCCCGCAGCGCATCGGTGCGCCTATCGGGGGGGCCGGGGGGTGTCGGGGATGAGCACCCGATCCAGGAGATGCTGCGCATCGCGCTCCCGGCGGTCGTGACGATGATGTCGTATGTCGTCATGCAGTTTGTCGACATGCTCATCGTCTCGGGGATGGGACCCGACGCGCTGTCGGCGGTGGGCAACGGCGGGATCGCGGCATTCGTGATGGCGGCGTTCGTGTTCGGGATGCTCGGGGTCGTCACGACCTACGCCTCCCAGAACCTCGGCGCGGGCCACCCCGAGCGCTCCGGTGCGTACGCGTGGGCGGGGCTCTGGGTCAGTTTCCTGGCATGGGTGGGCATCATGCTCCCGGCCGCACTGTTTCTCGGCGAGATCACCGCGGGGATGCGGAGCGCCCTCTCTCTTGAGTCCGATCCGAGCGTGGCGCGCATGGAGATCGAGTACGGCTCGATCCTCCTGGCGGGGATGTTCTTCACGATCGCCGCCCGCGGGACGGGGCATTTTTTCTATGGCGTGCATCGCGCCAAGACCGTGATGGTCGGCGCGATTCTGGGGAATGTGGTCAATCTGCCGCTGACCTGGTGCCTCGTGTTCGGCAAGTTCGGCATGCCCGAGATGGGCGTGCAGGGCGCGGCGATCGGGACGGTGGTCGGGAGCATCGTGGAGTGGGGCGTCCTGATGGTGGTGTTCCTGTCGCCCGCGTTCGATCGGGAGTTCCATACGCGCCGCTCCTGGCGGTTCTCCGGGGCGCACATCCGCGATATTTGGCGCATCGGGTGGCCTGGCGGCGTGCAACTGGGCAACGAACTGGTCTGCTGGTGGGTGTTCATGACTGGGTTCGTGGCTAACTTCGGCGTCGCGCACAATGCGGCGGCATGGATCACGCTGCGTTATATGCATGTCTCGTTCATGCCCGCATTCGGGATCTCGACCGCCGTCACGGCGATCGTCGGCAAGAAGGTCGGGCAGCAACTGCCCGATCTGGCGGCGTCGCGCGCGTGGCTCGGAGCCCGCATCACCGTCATCTACATGGGCGCGTGCGCGCTGCTCTTCCTCATCTTCCGCCACGAGTTGGTCGGCCTGTTCGTGAACTTCGCGCCCGCCGAGGCACTGGGGGCCGCCCCGGCGGAGGACGTGATCCGTATCGGCGGGCAGACGCTCGTGGTGGCGGCGGTCATGCAGGTGTTCGACGCGCTGGCGATCATCATGATCGGGGCGCTCCGCGGCGCGGGGGACGCGATCTGGCCGGGTGTGGTCACCGCGGTGACGAGCTGGCTCTGCATCGTCGGCGGCGGGTTCCTGGCATCGAGGATGTGGCCCGCTGGGGGGTCCATCGGGCCGTGGATCGCCGTGGCCCTGTACTTCGTGGCCCTGGCGCTCCTGCTCGTGTACCGGTTCCAGTCGGGCCAGTGGCGCTCGATGGCGGTCGTCCAGGCGGAGAAATGGGCGTGCATCAAGTGCGGGCACGACCTGAGCGGCATCGATCCGGAAGGGGCCTGCCCGGAGTGCGGCACCGAGTGCTGGCACTCGCTGGCGACGGGCGACCGCCCCCTCATGCCCCCCGAGGCGGGGGCGGGCGTGGTGCCGGAGGTGGCGGAGATCGATTGAGTAATCCGCCCGGCGTCGGTAGAATGATCGGTTCGGCCCTTCGCAGTGGGGCGGAAGCGAGCACAACCCGGAGCACGAGCCCATGAACCACGACCCGATGGACATCCTCATCGGCGCCGATGAGAGCGTCGACAGCGATCCCGCCAAGTGCGCGGCCCACCTTGAGGCGGCGGACAAGAGATTCGGCGCGTCGGACCGGATGGGCGGCATCGCGGAGCTCCGCAAGGCGGTCGGCGCGGATCCTCGCAACCCGCGGGCGGTGTTCAAACTCGCGTTCGAGATGGACCTCCTTGGCGAGGAGGACGAAGCGATCTCGCTGTACGAGCGCCTCTGCGAGATGCGCCCAGCGCCGGTAAACGCGCTGATGAACCTCGCGGTGTTGTACGAGGACAAGGGCGAGTACCACCGGGCCGAGAAGTGCCTGAAGCAGGTGCTCGACACCAATCCGACGCACGGGCGGGCGCGCCTCTTTATGAAAGACATCCAGGCGGCGCGTGACGAGACGATCGATGAGGATCACGACCGCGACCTCGCCAAGCGCAGCGCGCTGATGGACACTCCGGTGACGGACTTCGAGTTGTCGGTGCGGGCACGAAACTGCCTCAAGAAGATGAATATCCGCACGCTCGGCGACCTTCTCCGCGTCACCGAGGCGGAACTGATGGGCTACAAGAACTTCGGCGAGGCATCGCTCAACGAGATCAAGCAGATGCTCTCGGTGAAGGGTCTGCGACTCGGGCAGGGGCTTGAGGAACAGCACCGCCGCGTCCGCAAGCAGGTGTACGACTCCCTCAAGGGCTCGGGCAACGAGGCGGCGCTGTCGCGCCCCGTCGCGGACCTTGGGCTCTCGGTTCGGGCGCGCAAAGCGCTGCAGCTGCTCGGCATCCACACGCTGGGCGATCTGGCGGCGCGGACCGAAGCCGAACTGATGGGCGTCAAGAACTTCGGCGCGACCTCGCTCGACGAAGTGAAAGAGAAACTCGTCGAGCACGGGTTGTCGCTGCGTGAGCTCGAGTTCTAAACTCCCTCGACCGAACGCATCACATCCGAGAATGGAGCAATCGATGAACGAGAACAATCGTGACATCATCGAGGCGTTGTGCCGCGCCTATTACGCCGAGATCGAAACCGTCGCGAGCTACATCGCTAACTCGGTGAACCCCGACGGCGTCCGGGCCGAACAGATCAAGGAGTCGCTCGCCGCGGACATCACCGCGGAGCTGGGTCACGCGCAGCTGCTGGCCAACCGAATCAAGGTGATCGGCGGCACGGTTCCGGGCACCAAAGCCCTGAAAATGACGCAGTCCTCACTCCAGCCGCCCACCGACTCGACGGATCTCGTCTCGGTCATCAAGGGCGTGATCGACGCGGAGCGAGAAGCGATCGAGACCTACAAGCACATCATCAAGATCACCGATGGCCGGGACTACCCCACGCAGGACATGGCCATCACGATTCTCGGCGACGAGGAGGAGCACCTGCGGGAGTTCCAGGGCTTCCTCAAGGAGTACGAGGCGAAGTAGGCGGGTACGCTTGCACCGATGCGGGTCCTGATCGCGCCGGACAAGTTCAAGGGAACGCTGAGCGCCCGCGAAGCCGCCGAGGCGATCGCGCGGGGTGTGAGGCGGGCGGCCGATGCTCGCGGCATCAGAGCCGAGACGGATCTATGCCCCGTCGCCGACGGCGGGGAGGGAACGGCCGAGATTGTCGGGAGCGCGCTCATCGATCAGGGAGCGGTTGTGAGCGAGGTCGCGGCGACGGACCTTTTGGGCGTGCCCGCAGCGGCGCGCATTGTCCGATGGCAGCACGCGCCGGGCGCCCGCACCACGCTGATCGAGTCGGCGCAGGTGATCGGGCTGGCGCGAGTCCCCCCAAACAGGCGCGACCCGGCGGCGTACAACACCGGAGCGCTGGGCCAACTCATCTCGTCGATCGAGACCGATGACCTTTCGCGGTTGATCATCGCGCTGGGTGGATCGGCGACGGTCGACGGCGGTGTCGGCATGGCGCGAGCGCTCGGATGGCAGATCGATGATGGAGGCGCTATCGCGCCTCCGGACTCCCCGTTGCGAGGGCGCGTCGTCGCTCTTTGCGATGTCGATAATCCGCTTCTGGGTGCGCACGGCGCGGCCCGCGTGTACGGGCCGCAGAAGGGCGCGACGCCGGCGCGGGTCGAGCAACTCGAGCGCGAGTTGGCACATCTGGTCTCGATATGCCGGAAGTGTGGGGTCGCGTGCGATCCCGATGCGCCCGGCGCGGGGGCCGCGGGCGGGCTGGGGTTCGGGCTGGCGACGTTCCTCGGCGCGCAGCTTATTCCCGGCGCGCGGTCGATTCTCGATCTGATCGGGTTCGACCGGCGTTTGAGGAGGGCAGATGTTGTGATCACAGGAGAGGGCCGGCTCGATGAACAAACGGGCAGGCGGAAAGCACCGATGGAAGTCGCCGGGCGTGCACGCGATGGCGGAGTCGCGGCGTTGGCTGTTGTCGGGTCGCTGGATGCGGGGGCGCCCATCGACGCCTTCGACGCTGTGACGACCTGCGCCGATGATGGCTCGGACGCCGCTGTGCGGCTCGCCGACGCGTCGGAGAGGGCGTTTGCGTCGTGGTTGAATCGGCGGGAGGGGTAGGCGGGGGTGATTGAGTGGGGGTATGCTCTGGTATCCGAGTGGAGGTGCGTAGAGGATGGCGATCAACGAGTCCGATGTGGTGAGACTGTCCCGCCCGGAAATGAACGCGGCGGAGCGCATCTACCTGCCCGAGATCGTGCGCGGGTTCGGCACGACCATGCGCCACTTCTTCACGAGTTTCGGGCAGAGCAAGCTGCCGATCCTGGGCGCCTCCAAGACCAGCAGGACGATGCAGTACCCCGAGGAACGGCGCGAGGATATGCCGGTGCTTGAAGGGGGCATGGAAAAGAGCACGTTCCGCGGCGTGCACCGCCTGAACAAGGACGAGGCGGGTCGGGTGAAGTGCGTCGCGTGCATGATGTGCCCGACCGCGTGCCCGGCGAACTGCATCCACATCGTGGCGGCCGAGTCGCCGTGGGACGACCGCGAGAAGTACCCCATGAAGTTCGAGATCGATGAACTCCGGTGCATTTTCTGCGGGATGTGCGAGGAGGCCTGCCCGGTAGACGCGATCGAACTGACCACGGAATACGACGTGGTCGGGCTGTCGCGACAGGAGATGGTCTTCGACAAGAGCAAACTGCTCCATGTCTACGATGTGACGATCTCCAAGAAGCCCATGTAAGTGGTAATCTGGGGTGACTTTCATGCCTGATCCGGAGGGTTGTTCGGACCCTGTCCGATAGTTCCCCTTGGGGTGATGGGTATTCCGTGAACGGGGCATGAATTCGGGAAAATGCCTCGACAAGTGCCTTGCTCCGGGCACTGCCTCGTGTAGTATCCAACTGCACAGATAGTCGGTTCCGTCCAGCACGGGGACGGTGCCACAGACCAGGGAACCAGGAGCAGCGAGGGAGTCAGTCCCTCAAGGGAGATTTTGAGATATGTACAAGCATTTTTCTGCGTGCGCGTTGATCGCGCTTGCTGCGGGTGTCGCACAGGCTGGTGTCACTGGCCCGTCGCCCACCGCCGCCTCGTTTAGCTTCGCGTCCGACCAGGCCGACATGTCGTGGACCTTCTTCGGCTTCGGCGATCAGGTTCTCGACGGCATGAACGCCGAGGATCCCATCAAGCTGGTTGTGGACGACGCCAACGGTATCTGCCCGTCGGTCAAGCTGTTCGCCGAGTTCAGCGCGTCCTTCACGCTCAGCGGGTACACCGCCACGAACATCTTCGGCTCGACGTGGCTCCACTCGTACAACGCCGCCGGCAGCTTCGGCTTCAACGACCCGGTCTCAGGCGCCCCGTGGCTCACCGCCTTCCTCGGCGACTCGGTCTTCACCAGCCCCGGCAGCCAGTTCCGCTGGTCCAGCACCGGTGCGGCGCTCGGCTCCGATGACTTCGGCGCTGTCGTCTATGTCGCCACCCAGGAGTTCGTTGACGCGATCAACGCCGCTCTCGATGGCACCGGCTGCACCGCCGCCGACCTGAATGTCTTCGCTGGTCAGTCGGTCAGCCCCGACGACTTCGGGTTCGACCTTTCCCTGCTCAACTCGGGCCCCAACGGTGTCGCGATCGATCCGCAGACCGGTCTGCCGATCGCCACGTGGCGCTCCGAGGGTTCGTATTCCGGCTCGGCGACCTTCGTCCCGACCCCGGGCGCTGCCGCCCTCGCTGGCCTCGGTCTCGTGACCGTGACCCGTCGCCGTCGCAGCAAGTAAAGCCGACTCGGCTTCAACCTGGCAACCTCACGCCGCCTCCCGTTTCCGGGGGGCGGCGTTCTTTTTGATCGTCCCGGCGGGCGAGTCATGGCAACGGAAAGAGCGCCCGCCGGATGGGCGGTCGCCTGCATGGAGCCGAGCGTCGAAATGGACTTCAGTGAGACGACCGGCGGCGGCGGGAAACGACCAGACCGCCGAACGCCAGCAGAGTCGCCGACGCCGGAGCAGGCACTACGTTGATCGCCAGCGAGAGCTTGTACTGGAAGACCTCGCCATGGGGCGCGCCGCTGTTGTTGAGGCCATCGAAGAGCGTGTCCGTCCCGACCGGATCATCGGAGAAGACAATGTCGTCGAAGCCGGAGACGCCGATGAAGTACGAGCCCGCGGGGAGGTTCTGGACGAAGAACGCCGGGAGGAGCCCCGGCCCGTCGTCGTCGTCGAACTCAATCACATCGCCCGACGCGCTGACGAGCATCATCTGGCCGTCGATGGTCGTTGAGTCCCCGACGGGCGCGAGGGCCGCGAGCAGCACCGATGAGGGTCCCGTGATGTCGAACGCGTACCAATCGACATCCGACCCGGACGACCCGAGCGAACCGTCGATCGCGATGGCGCCGCCCGGCGGACTGAACGTCCCGACAAACTGCGCGCTGGCGAGCGAGTCGTTGGACTCGACCTCGAAGATGATCCCCGCGCTGGCCGACGATGCCAGCGCAATGATGACGCCGGCGCCGAGGGCGCCGAACGGAACAAATCGTTTCATGATTTGTTGCTCCCCTGCCGTGAATGTCGCCCGGCGCTTCACACAAACGCGCCGCGGCGCGTCGCCCACGGATCGAACGACGCAAGTTTCTTCCAGAACTGAACTTAGCCCGACTCATCGCGGCTGCAACCGAATCCGCAGGCCCGGCGAACGAAATGCTGTTATGGGGCGCGCCGGCGCCGGCTTATCGGCCCGGAATCATCCGCAGACTCTGCCTATTGTGATGCCGATGGACTCGCTCACGCCGACCGAAATCGATCTCAAGAAAGACCGCGGCCTGACCATCGCCTGGGCGGACGGCTCTTCGTCGTACTTCTCGATCGCGTACCTGCGCCGGATGTCGCCCAGCGCCGAAGCGCGCCAGCTGCGCGATGAGATGGCGCGAAACCCACTGACTGTGCTGCCGTCTCCCAAACGGGGCGGCTCTTCGGGTGAACTGGTCGCCGAGTCGGCGGAACTGGTGGGCAACTACGCGATTCGGATTCGGTTCTCCGACGGGCACGACACCGGGATCTACTCGTGGAGGTACCTCCGCGAGATCGATCCGGCGGTATCGGGGCGGGCATCCGACTAGCGCACAACTTGCGCGTTGCCCGATGAACGGGCGGGGCGACCGGGCTGGCGGGAGTATCGCGCGCACGCCGATATCAAAGGGCGGCGCTCATAGCGGGCGCCGACACACCACGGAGGCGTGCATGTACCCGACCCCCCCTTCCCGCCCGTTCCCGGATCGTCGCCGACTGGACCGGATCGTGCTCGTCGGCACGCCCTGGACGATCGCATCGCTTGTCCGCCACCTGCGCGCCGACGGTGCCGAGGGCTCGGTTGACATCCTCGGCGCGATCGTGATGTCGCGCGAGGAGACGCGCGCTGTTGAAGCGCAGGGGCTGCGGGTCCTCGGCACGACCGACGATATCGAACGCATCCGCGTCCGCGAGCGGTTCGATCACGCGCTGGTGAGTCTGCCCGGCGCGATGCGCGTTGCGATCAGCAGCATCCGGGCGGCGCTGCATTGTGCGGGTGTGCGCGAGAGCTTCCTGCCGACCATGCAGGATGTGCTCGCCGGCCACAGCGAGAACGGGCGTGCGCCGGGCGGCATGCTGGACTTATCGCACATCGTGGGACGCCCCGCGCGCCGACTGGACGACACGCTCGTGGGCGGCTTGGTCCGCCACAAGCGCGTGCTGGTGACGGGGGCCGGAGGGAGCATCGGATCGGAGTTGGCGCGGATCATCGCGCGATTCGAGCCCGAGCAGTTGATCCTGATGGATCGCTCGGACAATGCGCTCTTCGAGATCGACCGCCAGATCCTGGCGCTCCATCCGGGGCTGGACCGGCGCGCCGTGCTCCACGATGTCGTTGACACCGAGGGCACACTCCAAAGGATGATGGACCTGCGCCCGCATGTCGTGCTCCACGCGGCCGCGCACAAGCATGTGCCGCTGATGGAAGATCACCCGGCAGCCGCCGTAAGCAACAACCTGTTCGGGACCAAGAGCGTCGCCGACGCGTCGATGGCCGCGGGCGTCGATCGCTTCGTGATGATCTCAACGGACAAGGCCGTGAACCCGACGAGCGTCATGGGGGCGACCAAGCGACTGGCCGAGATGTATGTGCGCTCGCTCAACGGCGCCGGGGGAGGACGGTTCGCGCTGGTGCGATTCGGGAATGTGCTGGGCTCGGCGTGCTCGGTGCTCCCGATCTGGGAGCGCCAGATCCGCGAGGGCGGCCCGGTGACAGTGACAGACCGCAAGATGACGCGCTACTTCATGACCATCCCCGAGGCCGCCGGCCTGGTGCTCCAGGCCGCGGCGCTGGACGAGCACGAAGTCTTCGTGCTGGATATGGGGGAGCCGGTGCGGATCTTCGATCTGGCCAGACGCTTTATCGAAGCGCAGGGCCTGGCGCCGGTCGTCGAGGGTGACCAGACCACCGGCGGGCCGAACTCGGTCCGAGTGGTCATCACCGGCGCGCGACCGGGCGAAAAGCTGTACGAGGAACTTTCGTACCGGGCCGAGGAGCTCGCGCCTACGAGCGTGGACGGCGTCATGGCCTGGGGAGGAGATGTCGGGTCCCGCCCGAGCCGGAACGAAGTGATGCGGATGGTCGCGGACATGTCAGCGGTCCGGACCAGTCACGACGCCGAGCGCGTGATCACGTCCATCCGGGCACATGTCCCCGAGATGATCCAGCCAGACACCAAACATTGCGCGTCGGCCGACGCGGCTTGAGGTTCGGGCGGTAGAACGAGACAATGGCGGGCGGTACGGAGCCGCGAGTCGCCAGGTCGCCCGATGGGGGAGTCAGCGGGTGGCCAGACCGGGAGCAACGAAGTGACCAACACCTGCATCGAAACCATGACCGTTTCTTCACATGGCTGTGATTGCGATGTCGCCCTGACCCCTGTGGTGCTCAAAGAACGGGCGCACGCGATACTGAACTCTCTGGCGCGGGCGAAGGCCGACTGCGAGGAGCAGATGCGATCGATGCGCCGCGTGGACCTCGTCAAGGCCGTGACCGGGACCTCCGCGATCGAACGCGCCATCGACGAGACCCGCCAGACGATCGATGCTCTCGAGTCCCGCGGCTGACCATTGACTCACAACCCGAAGTACGCGACGCTCGGCGAATGAACACGCCGAACGAAGCCGCTGTTGCCTGCTCTCCGGTCGTCCGATTCAAGGTACTCCGCCCGGGGGCGGCCGTCCCGGGATACCAGAGTGAGCACGCCGCGGGCATGGACCTGGCATCGGGCCCCGAGGACGGCAGAGCGGTGACGATCCCACCCGGCGAGATTCGTCTGATCCCGACCGGGCTTGCGATGGCGCTGGAGCCGGGGTTCGAGGGGCAGGTGCGTCCGCGTTCAGGGCTGGCGTGCAAGTGGGGGGTTACGGTGCCCAATGCGCCGGGCACGATCGATGCGGACTACCGCGGCGAGGTCAAGGTGGGCCTGATCAACCTCGGGAAGAACGCGTTTATCGTGGAGCCGGGCATGCGGATCGCGCAGCTCGTGATCGCGCCGGTGGCGCGGGCGCGGGTCGTGGCGTGCGACGAACTGGACGAAACCGAGCGCGGCGTCGGCGGATTCGGATCGACGGGCGTCTAGGAGAGCGCGTCGGTCTGAGGATCAACACCTTCGGCTCGAAACGTCTCGATAAGCGGCGCGAGGTGGGCGGCATAGTGCCGCCAGCGCCCGACGGAACTGGAGTACATCGGCCTCCGTACCTGATCGAACGAAGCCGTGTGCACGGCCCGGTCGGTCTCGTGGAAGCGGAGACACGCGCTGTCCCACGGGAGGCCGACGAAATCGATCAGTGCGCGTGACTGCGCTTCCTGGTCCGCCACGAGCCACTCGTACCTGATCTCATGAATCGGGAGCGGCGATGCGGGCGGGGCGGAGCGCCAATGCGCCATCATGCGCTGGTACTGCCCGTAGAAGCGACCCAGCGCGACAAGGTCGCGCGTGTACGGGTGCGCGCCGACGAAGTTCGAGAAGTAGCACGAGAGGCAGGTGTCCAGGGGATGGCGGACGCAATGGATGACGCGCGCTCTCGGAAAGAGCTGCGCGATGAGGCCGATCGCCATGAAGTTCATTGGCATCTTGTCGGTGATGCGCCCGACGCCGGTTCCGAGCAACGGAGCCATGTAAGCATTCGCGAGTTGTCTGAGCGTCTGCGCAGGAACGATTCGAGCGGCGTCCGGGAAGGGCGTGGGGGGGGCGGTCCGGCGCGGGAGCGACATGATGATGTTGCGCATGTCCGGGCGCTCGCCGCCCGCCGCGACGGATGGGTGCGACGCGAGAATCTGCTCGACAAGCGACGTGCCCGAGCGCGGCATGCCGAGGATGAAGATCGGCGCCTCGGACTCGAGTCCCGAGTTCGGCAGGATGCGCGATGCGCCGGGTTGATACACCGAGCGAACGCGCTGGAGCAGCCGTTCCTGCGCTTCGGCGTCGAACCGCGTGATGCGCAGGTCGTTCGACTCCTTGAAGGATGCGAACGCCTCGTCGTACCGCTCGAGCGCATCGAGCATCTCGCCGCGCGCATGAAGCGCATCACTCCGACGATCGGCCGAGATGTCCGCCGCGGCGAGCGCAGCATCGAGCATCTTCAGCGCCTGCTCAACCCGGCCGGCGCGCCTGGCGAGGTGTGCGAACGCGGTCGCGATCGCGTCGTGCGGAGCATGACCTTCAATGTGCCGCTCAAGGGCCGCCAGCGCCCCGGCGTGATCGCCCGCTCGGAGCATCGCTTCGGCGCGCCCGGCGATGGCGATCGGATCATCGGGTACGAGCGTCAGCGCTCGCGTGTACGCCGCACCGGCGTCCGCATAGCGTCCGGCGCTGAGATGCACCCGCCCGAGCAACCGGTGAGCGCGCGCCTCGCCGGAACTCGTCGCGATGAGTCGCGTCAGTGTGGATGCCGCTTCATCGAAGAGTGATGCAGCGTGTTGCGTGCAGGCATGCTCGAGCGCCACCTCAAGCGAATCCGGGAGGGCCGCGAGCATCACCAGGGCTTCGCCAAGCCGGCCATCGGCGCGGAGTCGGCGTGCGGCGTCGAGCGAGGGCTCAGGCATCGTCGAGCCCCGGGAGCGCCACGCCGCAACTGCGCAGGCATTCGATCAAGGGGCCGAGGTGCTTCTCGTAGTCGCGCCAGCGACCGACCGAACTGGCGTACATCGGCCGGCGCACCTGCTCGTAGGAAGCCGTCATCACGATGCGCCCCGACTCGTGGAAGCTCATGCACGCGTCATCCCAATCAAGGCCGATGTGCGCGAGCATCGTCCGGGTCACACCCTCCTGATCGGCGACAAGGTGCTCGTAATCGATCTCGAGGAAGCGATCGCCCATGACGCGCGCCCAGTGGCGGGCGATTCGATCGTACGCCGCGTAGCGGCGCGCCAGATCGGGCAACCTGTCGGCGAACTCGTGCCCGATGGTGAAACGCTTGGAGTAGATGGAGATGCAGGTATCGAGCGGATGACGGCGCGTATGAATGAACCGCGCCTCCGGGAACACCTGCGCGATCAGACCGACGCGGAGCTGATTCGCGGGATTCTTGTCCGTGACTCGTTGCGCGTCCGGCGCGAGCGCACGGGACTGCTCGATATACCAGGCGGCGGCGCGATCGAGTTGATCCGTCGTCAGGGCGCCCGCGTGGTCCGGCCAACGGGGCGCATCGGGCATCTCGCCGGCGAGCTGACGCATGATATGCCGGATCTCGCGCCGCTCGCCGCCGGGGAACGCGTCGGGATGGCTCGCGATGATCTGCTCGGTGAGCGATGTGCCGGAGCGCGGCATGCCGACAATGAACACGGGCAGACGCGACGGGCTGGTTGAGCGCGGCATCGCGCCGATGAACGCGCCCGAGTACGTGCCCGCAATCTGCTCGCACAGCGCATCGAACTCGTCGGGGTTCCAGGGGGCGTGGCGCGTCTGATGGCCTTGTGTGTACGAGGCGAAGGCGTCGTCGAAGCGCTTCTGCGATGCGTACAGATCACCCAATGCGAACAAGGCCATCTCCCGACGCGGGCCGGCGACCGACTTCCGCTTCACGACTTCTTCAAGCAGCGGGATCGCTTCATCGGAACGCTTGAGCCGTCGCGCGGGCGCCGCGAACGCTGTGGCGACGCGGTCGTCCACGGGCGACTTGGCAAGCCAGGGCTCCAGGATCGCGATCGCTTCCTTGGCGCGGCCGTCGAGTTCGCGGAGCGAGGCGAGGCCGGCCGCGGCCTCGGCGCTGTTGGGGCTGGCCTCGACCGCTTTCGCGTACGCATCTTCAGCGCCGGCCAAGTCATTGGCGAGGACAAGCATCGCGCCGAGCATCGTCCACGCGCCCGCGTCATTCGGGCGATCCCTGATAATCCGCCGCAACTGCACCGCGGCGTCCTCGGGACGATTCACCGCCGCGAGCAGTTCCGCGAGCAGCCGCCGGATGCGCAGATCGTCCGGGGCGAGTTGCGTTGCATCCAGCGCGCTCTTCACGGCACCTGACCGATCGCCCGTCGCGGCGCGGAGGCGCGCCATCAGCACCCGTGCGTCCACCGAGTTCGCGTCCGACTCGATCGCCCTCTGGAGTGCGGCCTTGGCGCGCTCGATGTCGCCGGACTGCTGGGCGCTCAGCGCCTCGCGGATCAGCGCGCGCGGATCGGGGGCGCTCATCCCGACGGTCCCGTTTCAATCGGCACCTCGACGCCCTCTGCGCGGAGGGCCGTGATGAGCGGCGCGAGATGCTTCTCGTATCGCCGCCAGCGCGCGACCGATGAGCCGTAGATCGGCTTGCGTACCTGCTCATACGACGCGGTGCGCACAAGGCGGTCCGACTCGTAGAACTTCAGGCACGCCTCGTCGAAGGGCAGCCCGATGAACTCCAGAATCTTACGCGTCATCCCCTCGTGATCCGCGACCATGTCCTCGTAGGCGACATCGAGGATGGGCAGCGGCTTGACATCGTGCCAGTGCGCCATGAGCCGCTCGTACAGCGCGTAGTACGACGCAAGATCCTCGAGCGAGCGCGTGAAGCCGTGCCCGAAGGTGAACCGCTTCGTGTAACACGAGACACAGGAGTCAAGGGGGTGCCGCTTGCAATGGATGATCCTCGCGTTGGGGAACAGCTGCGCGATCAGGCCCACGAACATGAAGTTGCTCGGCGCCTTGTCGGTCACACGCGCGGCCTTGGGGGCTTCGTGCGTGAGCGTCTTGAGGTAATCGCGTGCCGCCTTGTCGAGCAGCGCGGGGGTGAGACTCGGGAGGTACTTCGGGAAGATCTCTTTGCCGCCGGTCGCGTAATGCAGCGCGAGCTTGGCGTCGGCGATGCCCGGCAGTTCGCCCGCGCCCGCGGCATCGGGATGGCTCGCGATCGTCTGCTCCACCAGCGAGGTCCCCGATCGTGGCATACCGACGATGAACACCGGCACCTCGGTCGTCTGCCGCGAGCGCACCATCGTCGTGATCGATTCGCGCGAGTACGCGCCGGCGATCAAGTCGTGAATCATCTTCGCCTGCTCGCTCGACCACGGGACATTGCGGAACTTCTGCGCATTGGCGTACGCCTCGAACGCCTCGTCGAACAACTTCTTCTTCGAGTAGAGATCGCCTAAACCAAAATAAAGGATCGAACGCGGCTCGTCGGGAATCGCGGGGCTCTGCACGGCCGCGGCAAGCATCGCGATCGCCTCGTCTGTCCGGCCCACCTTCGGCGCCACGGTCGCAAAGATTCCCAGCACGTGCGGATCGGGGTTCTCCCCCCCAAGGAATGGAGCGAGGGCCTCGTACGCCTCATCATTGAGGCCGCGCCGCTCAAGGTTCATCGCCTTGCCCGCGCCGGCGCGGACGAGGTTGGGGTTGAGCTTGAGCGCTTTGTCATAGCACTCAACGCCGCGCTCCCACGCGCCCTCCGCCGTGAGGAGTGTCCCCAGCTGCATCCAGCGGTCCGGGCTGTTGGGCGCAAGCCGCACGATCTTTTCCATCACCTCCAGCGCCTTGCCGGGGCGGTTGGTCTTGAGGTGGAAATCCACCATCGCGTCGAGGATGGGCGGCGCGTTCGGGGCCAGGGCGCACGCCCTCTCGATGAGCGGCTTGGCGTCCCCGAACCGCCCGATCTGCATCGCCATCTTGCCGAGCAACTGCAGCGCGTTGACATTCTTGGGGTCGGCCCGGAGCACCTCGCGGTACAAGCGCTCCGCACCCTCGAGTTGCCCCGCCTGGTGCATCGCCAGGGCGGTCTGGAGTTTCTGCTGGACGGCCGGTTTCACGCGCTCGATTCTCCCGCTCTGCAAAGGGGAATCAGTGTAGCCCACACCCCCGGCCCCACCCGCCCCGCTCCCCTGAATGCAGGCACCAATCGGTCAGAATGGGCGCTTTGTGGGGTTCACAACCAGATTGTCACGCCCGAGAATGATCAGATCAGCGATCTCGATCACCTCCGCGAACGACTCCCGCGCCTGCGTCACATCCGGCGCCCACGGCAGCACCTTGCCCTGCGTCAGGTGCTCCTCGGTGGGCACCGCATCGCCGGCAATAACCGTCGTGTGCCGAGGACCGGCGAGCACCAGCCCGGTCAGGCCCGGCGTCACGCCGGGCAGCGGGAATAGGTCCACGCGCGGGGCCAGTCGATCCGGCGCGGCCTCGCACCGACGCAAAAGCGCGATGTCCTTCTCGAGCGCGGCGGCGAGTTCTTCCTCGCCCGACTCCGCGGCCCGCCGGAACGCCTCGATCATCGCGACGCCCACACTCTCACGCTCGCGCTCGGCGATCATCCACGATGACCCGTCGAAGAGTTCCAGCCCACGCCGCACATCCGGTCGGAACGAGGTCATGTAGACATGCGTGATGTCGCCCGGCTTGAGCCCGGTGCGCTCCTCGAGGCGCGCCGCCAGCGGCTGGGGAGGCAAACCCGGATCGACAAGAATCGTTGTCTGACCCGACCGCACAAGCGTCGTCGTCGCGTGCCCGGTGCGCACAGCAGTGCGCTCGCCCCGGAGGGGATGAATATCCAACGCGCCGATGCTGATGATGCGGTATTCCATGGGCCGGGCAGGATACGCTCAACCATCCGCTTGGAGTCGCGTGAGCATCGGATGCCCGTCCCGCTTCTTGGCCTCCAGCGCCTCGATCACGCCCGGCGGGCACATCGACTTGAGCACCGACAGGTCGCTCCCCATCGCCGTAATCTGGCGGATGAGCGTCGACGAGGTGTACGCGAAGGACTGGCCCGCGACGATGAAGACCGTCTCCAGCCCCGCCACCTCGCGATTCGTGGCGGCCTGCTGGATCTCGTACTGGAGGTCGGAGAGGTTGCGGATGCCGCGGAGCAGGGCGGTCGCGCCGTGCTTGCGGGCCGCGTCCACCGTCAGCCCGGAGAACCCGACCACCTCCACCGGTGCGGAGTCTGGCTCGTTCCGGGCGATCTCGCCCGACAGATCGCGGACCATCTCGAACCGCTCTTCAGCGGTAAAGAGCGTCATCTTGTCCGGGTTGTGCCCGACGCCCACGATCAGGCGGTCGAACAGACGCCGCCCCCGGCGGACGACATCCAGGTGCCCGTAGGTGACGGGGTCGAACGAGCCGGGATAGAGGACGGTGTGGGCCTTGGCCATACGGTGAGTGTAAACCGGCCCTTCGGTCAGGAGAAAGCCAGCCGGAGCGGCTGCCCCGGCTGGCTCGTTTGATAGGTCGTTCGATTTAGATGTGGCTCAGATCTTCCCCGCCGCCGGGAAGTCCACGCTCGTCTGGTTCAGGTGGTTGAAGTAGTTGGTGTACACATTCAGCGCGTAGTTGGCCACCACCTCCGCAGCGTGGGCGTCGGTGTACCCCGCCGCCTTGAAGGTCTTCAGGTCCTCGTCCGATACGGCGCCCTTCTTTTCATGCAGGCGTAGCGCAAACTTGACCAGAGCGTCAAGTTTCTGTGCATCCTTCACCGCGCCGCGTCTGGCGCCGAGTGCGTGCGCATCGGGCAGACCGGCGCCTTTGGCGAGGGCCGTGTGAGCCGCGAGACAGTAATCACACTGGTTGGCTTCGCCGACCGCCAGCGCGATGGCCTCGCGCTCGCCGGCTGTGAGCGATCCCTTGCCCAGCGCGCCCGAGAAGGCGAGGTAGGCGTCGAGGGCCGCGGGGGAGTTGGCCATCCCCTTGAAGATGTTGAAATGCTTGCCGTGGAGCGGGCCGTCGAAGAGCTCGCGGGCGCGTCCGGTGGCGTTGGCGGGATCGACGGTGGAAAGGCGTGGCATAGAGAAACTCCTCGTGTTCGATGTGCCTGGGGTGTGTCTTCCGGAGTGTCGCTCGGGCCGCCTGCTATAGGGCGGCCTCTTTCTTGGCGCTCCGCTTGCGCAAGTCTAGCGCGCCCGACTGGCGGGGCGGTGGTCGGTTGCTCCGATGACTCTACAGGCGTCACGGAGGCCGACGCATGATGAACTTCTCGGGAGCCCGGTTTATTCCAGAATCGCTCCGCGGCGTCGTGGGTGGCACGCGGAGCATCGATTGGCCCACGCAAGAGGCCCCTGCGCTCGCCTGCCAGTCGGCAGGCCACGACAACGAGCGATCCACGCTCGTGCGCGCCGACCTGCACTGCCACACATGGGCGAGCGACAAGCCCGTCAATAAGTGGATCGGGTTCCTCGGAGTGCCCGAGTGCTACTCCCCGCCGGAAAAGGTGTACGACCAGGCGCGCACGCGAGGCATGGACCTCGTCGCGATTACAGACCACGACACCATCGCGGGCGCGATGGAACTCGTCGAACGCGGCTTCGAGGGTGTCATCATCGGGCAGGAGGTCACGACCTTCTTCCCCGATGACGGGTGCAAGCTACATGTGCTGGTGTGGGGTCTGACCCCTGAACTCGACGAGCAGATCACGCAGCTGGGCCTCCGCCGGGATGTGCACGACCTGGCCGCGTGGATCAGCCAGCATCACCTTCCCCACGCATTGGCGCACCCGCTGTACTCGCAGAACAACAAGCTGACGCCCGACCATCTGGAGAAGTGCGCGCTGCTGTTCAAAGGGTGGGAAGTGCTCAACGGCGCGCACACCGTCAAGCACCGCGCCACGGTCGAGCGTTTCCTCGCATCGCTCACGCCCGCCCGCGTGCAGAAGCTGGAGCGCAAGCACGGCATCCAGGCACGCTGGACGCGCGTGTGGCACAAGGCGCGGACCGGGGGATCCGACGAACACGGCCTGCTCAATGTCGGACGCACCTGGACGGGCATCGCGCCGCAGGAAGATGAGCCGACGCGATTGTCACCAGATGAGTTCCTGCGCCTGGTCATGAGCGGGCGCGCCGTAGCAGGGGGCGTCGGCGGGAACGAGAGTCTTCTGGCGCACCAACTGGCGACGGTCGCGGCTCACGGCTTTGCGGACAAGTTCCACGCGAAACTGCGCCCGCGGGCGAGATATGTGAGCGCCAAGGTGCTGCAGATCGCGGGCGTGGAAGCGCCGCTTCCGGGCAGAGCGGCGTTGGTCGTCGATACGGTGCGCTCCAGCATCAGTCGCCGCCGCCGTGGCAAGAGCCCGCTCATCGAGGCGGTGAAGCGCGAGCTGGGCCCGGTGCTCGAGCGGTATGACGACATTTCAGCGCTGCTCGAGCCCGAAGCATGGACCGCGATGGGCTCGGCCCTGAGCCGCCACGACCGGATGGCGTCCATGGCGGACGATCTGATCGGTGCGGTCTCGCGGGCGCTCGCCGAGGGGCTTCTCAATGCCGCGAGCGCGAAAGACACAAAGGGCGTCGCCCAACACGCTCTGGGCGGCATGCTGGCGGGTTTGGCGCAGGCGCCCTACCTGTTCTCGCTGTTCCATCAGAACAAGGAACGAACCATGATCGATACGATGGAAGCGAGTATGGAGCGCCAACGAGTCGAGTCCGGCGGAGAGCCGCGTCAACTTGCGACGCGTGTCCTCCTTTTCACCGACACGTTGGGTGATGTCAACGGCGTCTCACGCTTCATCCAGAATGTCGCCCTCCGCGCGCACGAGTCGCAACGCGACCTGCATGTCTTCACCTCGACGCGCTTCGAGGTGCCCCGCCAGGGCAACATCCGCAACTTCGCGCCCGTGATCGCGGGAAAGATGCCCAGGTACGAGCAGTTGGAGGCGGTGCTCCCGCCGATGCTCCCGATGCTCCGCGCCGCCGCGGACTTCCGACCCGATGTGATACACCTCTCCACGCCCGGCGCGGTGGGCACGGTGGGGTGGATCGCCGCCAGAATGCTGCGCGTGCCCGTGGTGGGCGTGTACCATACCGACTTCCCCGCGTACATCGACCATCTGTTCGATGACGAGACCTACACCAAGCTGTGCCGGGGCCTGATGCGGAAGTTCTACAAGCCCTTCTCGCGCGTGTTCACACGCTCGGATGACTACACCGACTCGCTTGTGGAACTCGGCGTCGAGCGCAACCGAGTCGTGCGGCTGCGCCCCGGTATCGACACCGCACGCTTCAGCGCCTCGCACCGGCGTATGGACGTGTGGGACGATCTGGTCCGCGAGGGCGTCCCGGGCGCAACCGGAAGCGATACGAACGAGGTGCGCATCGTGTACTGCGGTCGCGTCAGCGTGGAGAAGAACCTGCCGGTACTGACAAAGGTCTGGAAGCGCGCGAGCGCCGAACTCTCACGCCGGGGTGTCAGGGCGCGCCTGATCGTCGTCGGCGACGGCCCGTACCGCAAGACGATGGAACAAGAACTCGCGGGGAGCGGTGGGGCGCCCGTTTCGTTCCTCGGCTTCCGTCACGGCACACAACTCTCAGAGATCTACGCGTCGAGCGATCTGTTCGTCTTTCCGAGCGACACCGACACGCTCGGGCAGGTGGTCATGGAGAGCCAGTGCGCCGGGTTGCCCGTGATCGTGAGCGATAAGGGCGGCCCGAGCGAGGTCGTGCTCCGAGGGGAAACCGGGTTCGTGATCCCGACAACCGACATCGGCGCGTGGGCTGAAAAGATCGTGGAACTCGCGTGCGACGACGAGAAGCGCCGGGCGATGGGGCGGGCGGCATGCAAGTACATGAGCGATTTCGATATCTCACACTCATTCGAGCACTACTGGGATGTGCACCGCGGCGTGCACGCCGAGGCGTCCGGGCGCACACGCCGCAACGACTCGATCGCCATGGGCGGGGTTGTCGCAAAGTGAGTCAGGAACGGCGCGCGCGGAAGAACTCGCGCAGCAGCGCCGACGACTCGCCCGCCAGCACGCCCCCGATCGCACCGACGCGATGGTTTAGGCGCTCGTCCCCGAGTAGCTCGTACAACGAATGCACGGCCCCCGCCTTCGGGTCCGCTGCGCCGTAGACGACCCGGCCCACACGCGCGTTAATGATCATCCCCGCGCACATCGGGCACGGTTCAAGGGTCACCACGAGCGTGCAGGTGCTAAGGCGCCAATCACCGAGCGAGCCGGCGGCCAGACGCATCGCGACAAACTCCGCGTGCGCGCCCGGATCGGCGTCTCGCTCGCGCGTGTTGTGCGCCTCACCCAGGATGCGTCCGGTCGCTGTTTCATAGACGATCGCCCCGACGGGCACCTCGCCCGCGTCGGCGGCCATCCTCGCCAGATCCAATGCTCGGCGCATCATGCCGACATCGGCCTCTGTGGGCGAGTCATCCGCAACGGGGGAGCGCGCGCGCATCACGCGCGGGTGGACCTCGCGTTCGTCATTCGGGCGGCGCACGCCTACGCGTCCCCCGCGTCCGGCGGTTCCTTCTCGTGCGTCGGGCGCGTCGGCTCGTTGGCGGACGCCGTCCCGAAGCGCGTCGCCACCGACCTCGCGGGGACAAACCGCATCAGCACGATGCCGAACTCGAAGAGCGCATAGAGCGCTGTGCCGAGCATGATCATCGACCACGGGTCCTGGGGTGTGAAGACCGCGCCGCCAACCGCGCACCCGAAGACCGCGTGCTTCCGATATTTGGTCACATCTTTCGGCTCGATGATGCCGACCCAGTTGAGCAGGAGCATCACCAGCGGCAGCTGGAACGCGACCGCGAACGCGAACGCCAGCCCGAACACAATCGAGATGTACTCGCCCACGCGATACATCTGCGCGATCTGCCCGCCCGAGTTGAGCGCCAGCCCCATGATCTTGCCGGCGCCCACATGGAAACGCAGCTGCGCAATGTTGGAGTTGATCCACGACGAGCCCGGCGGGAACGGGCCGTCCTCGGCGAGCAGCGCCGGGGGTGGATCGCCCTTCAGCACCGGGATGAACGGCGCGACGATGCCGGGCGGCACCTCCGCGACGCCGGGCGACTCCTTGACGATGCCCGTGCCGAAGATGATGAGAAAGTACAGGGAGACAGGCAGCAGGAAGTAGTACAGAAACAGCGCCGACAGCGCCGAGAGCACGCCCGAGAGCGGGATGAGGAAGTAGACGAAACGCTTCTCGGCCGCGTACAGCCCCGGCGCGACGAACAGCCACAACTGGTACACCATCCACGGAAACGCGACGAGAATCGCGAAGATCAGCCCGACCTTGAGATAGGCGACGAAGGTCTCGAAGGGGCTCGTCGCCAACAGCTGGACGGGCTGGCCCGCATTCTGAAGCGCATCGGTCAGGGGTCGGAGCAGAAGATTGAGCATCGGAGCGCCCAGCGCCAGCCCCGCGATGAGCGCGATGATCAGCCCCAGCAGGGCGAGGATCACCCGGACCCGCAGTTCCTCCAGATGGTCCCCGAACGACATGACCCGCTCGGCGTTCCGCCGGGCCAGGTGGTGCTCGTGTTCGGTGCGGGTGGGGGGCATAAGGAGTCTTGCAAACCGGGAAAGCCGCCTCGGGACGATCAGGATAGGGCGTCGCCGGGGTTGGCGGCGTCCGAACACGGAATCCGGAATTGTGCCGGGACCCGAGGGTCGGCGCGTCTGTAGAAGGTGATGATGACCCGTCAGGACGACAACCATTCCGCGTACGCGGCCACGGAGCCGGGTGACAGAGTCCGGGAACTCTGGCAGGCCCACCGCCGGTGGGTCGCCGCCATCCTGCTGGCCCACAAGCCCCGCGAGGCCGACCTGGAAGACCTGCTCCAGGAGGTCGCGATGCGACTGGTCCGCCACGGGGACGAGGTCGAGGGACTGGCATCCCCGAAGAACTGGCTGCGGACCGTCGCGGTGAATGTCGCGCGGACGCACGGGCGGAAGCAGAAAGTCCGCCGGCGGGTCTGGGCGAAAGAAGCGCCCGAGATGGAGTCGATTTCGGACGGGCGGACCGATCCGGTGATGGACAAGGCGGAGATCGAGGAGGGCGAACGCGCGCTCGATCTGGCGCGGACGCTCCCCGAGCAATACCGCGAACCGCTCCTGTTGCGCGCCGTGCGCGGGATGTCCTACCGCCAGATCGCGGATGTGATGGGCGTCCCGGTGACGACCGTCGAGACACGAATTGTCCGGGGACGGAGGATGCTCCGAGAACTGATGGAGTCGCGCCCCCAGCGCGCGGCGGAGGTGGCGTGATGAGCGAAGACATGGAACGGATTCTCGAGGAAGTGTTGATCGCCCGAGTGACCGACGGCGAAGCGACCAACCGCGATTGGGCGGAGGTCGAGCGCCTCGCAGAACAGGACCCGCTCCTGTGGCGGCGGCTCGCCGAGGCGCAGCGCTCGCACGCGCTGCTCAGCCGGGCGGTCGAGGATCAGATCGCCGTCGCCGAACTCATCGAGGCCCCCGCGGGCGTTCGCACCGGCGTGCTCGCCACGATCGGGCGCGTCCGCGAATACAGCGGCTGGGCGATCGCCGCGATGCTGGCGCTGATCTTCGTCGGCGCTCGTCTCGGCTGGCTCGGCGCGATGGGCTTCGGTTCGGGATCGCAGCAGGCGGGCTTTATCACGGTGCCCGTCGCCGATACCACGATGACCCCCGACGATGCGTGGGCCGCGTACATCGATAAGGGCACCCAGACGGGCCAGGTGCTGGGCGAGATGCCCGCGATGGTCGTCGAGGCCCGTCCGATCCAGGGCGAGGGCGGCACAACATACGAGGTGGTCGTCGTCAAGCGCGTCATCACCGTCGAGAGGGTGACGGACCCCACGATGCTGCGCGTCCAGAGAAATGACGCCGGCGACGCGGTGCTGATCCCCAACGGGAGCGGCTTCCCGGCGTCGAGCGAGCAACCGCTGTGATGGCCGCGTGTCTTGGGTCGCGGGGATTCCGGGTATCGGGGAGGACGAAAGGAGTGAACACCATGAGGTCGCAGATGAACAACAACACCATGAAGAACACGGCGATGTGGACGGCAGCGGCGCTGATCTCCTTCTGCGGCGCACCGGCACTCGCCGGCACGCAGGACACCGAGATCCATGTCGTCGCCAATGACGACAACGGCGATGTCCATGTCCAGCGCCATATCCAGAGCACCATGATCAACGAAGGCGGCGACAAGGTAACGGTTACGATCAACGGCACGGTCGCCGAGGTTTTCGTCAACGACAAGAAGGCCGGCGAGTTCCGCACCGACGGCGACTGGACCGAGCAGACCTTCGGCCGTGACGCGGCCACATCCGTTCGCGTCCGCAAGGAGGCCGGCGGCGTCCTGATGATCGAGCAGAACGGCTCGACGATGAAGATCGGCGCGCCGGACCTCGAGTTCGGCGATGTCTTCCACCTGCTGCTGGATCAGGACGGGACGCTGTCGCCGGGGCGATTCGAGCATGCGCTGGACGCTTTCAACTCCGGATACGACCAGGCCCGCGTGATCGTACGAGCGCTGCAGGCGACCCCCAAGGTCATGCTCGGCGTGACGATGGGCGCGCCGACCGAAGCACAGGTCGCGCGGTTCGGCGTCAATCCCGAGAAGTCGACGATGTTCGGCACGGTGATCGAGGGATTGCCCGCGGCCCGCGCAGGGCTCCAAGCGAATGATGTGGTGATCGGCATCGACGGCGCCGACGACGCGAGCCCCGATGCGATCCGCCAGCGACTCGCGGCGATGGAGCCTGGCGACTCGATCCGCTTCAGGGTCGTCGGCGAGGCGGGCGAGAAGTCGATCGACGTGACACTCGAGCCGTACGACGCGGCGGCTCTGGGTACGCCACAAATCGCACAGGACGTCATCTGGGAGTGGGACGAAGAGAAGGACGCCGAACTTGCGGCGCTCCGTGAGCAACAGGCCGACCTGACCAAACGCTACACCGAGGCGATGCAGAACTCGCTCAATGCCGACGGCCAGCGGGCGCGCGATCGCGCCGGCAAGGAGGCAGCCGGTCTCAACGAGGAACTCAAGAAAGTCACCGGCGAGATCGCCAAGAAGATGGCCCGGCGGAACACCGCGATCTGGCTCGATATGGTGCCCGAACTCAACGGGAGCGAGTTGGGCCTCGACATCAGGCCGAACATGATCGGCGGCCAGGACGGCCAGCTCTTCGTCTTCCCCGAGCAGATGGGCGCACAGAACGGAGCAATGGATCTCCTCCAGAGGCGGCTGGCCGAGTCGCACGGCCTGCTCGCCGACCGCGAGGCGCGCATCCGCGAACTCGAGGATCGCCTCGAAGCCATGAACCAGAAAATGGACCGGCTCGAAGCGATTCTCCTGGAACTCAAGGAGCGCTCGGGCGACCAATGACGCATCAGGCGCGTCTCCGCGCTCGAGTTTCATCACCGGCCGCCGTCTCCCGGGGGGATGGCGGCTGGTTTCTTTTTGGTCCTCATCCCATGCGTTAGTGTGTGCCCAACCATCGGGAGACGCACCATGCGCATTCGGTCATTCTTGCTCGGACTCATCGCCGCGCTCGCCGCTTGTATGCAGGCATACGCGCAGGACATGACCGTAGTCGTCGATCTAAGTGAAGCCCCGCGCAAACTGATCTATGCGCAGCAGACCATCAACAATGTGCCCGCGGGCGATCTCGTCCTATGGTACCCCAAGTATGTGCCCGGCAACCACGCCGCCTCCGGCCCCATCCGCAATGTCGCGGGCCTTGAGGTGCGGGATGCGGACGGCCGCACCCTGGAGTGGAACCGCGATGTGCTCGACCCCTACCGCATCGTCGTTCATGTGCCCGACGCCGGGGCCGTCACGATCCGAACCACCTACATCGCCTCCCAACCCTGGCACATGAGCCGATCGAGCGACTCCTACGGCTTCGCTAACTTCGGCGCGATCAACTGGAACACGCTCGTGTGGTATCCAGAGGGGGAAGATTGCACCCGAATCACGGTCGAAGCGCACGTGGAGAGCCCGAAGTTCTCGGAGTTCGGTTGCTCTCTTGCGGGGCATACGGCGCGATCATGGGATGTGCCCGGATTGACATGGACCGGCCCGCTGACGGAACTCATCGACTCCCCCGTCATCTGGGGCGAGCACCTGAAGCGCTACAACATCCCGCTGCCAGACCGCTGGCCGCAGCACGTCCTATGGATCAACGCCGCCCGCGCCCAGGACACGCAACTCCCCGAATGGATGATGGAGCGTCTGCGCCTGATGGCGCACGAGGCCGCGCTCATCTTCGGCAAGTTTCCGCGATCCGAGTACCACATCCTCTGCATGGCCGACGACTCTTTCAACTTCGGCCTCGAGCACGCCACCTGCACCTTCCTCAGCGCCGAGACCGATGCCTTCAGCGGCGCGACCGAGCCGAAGGAGGGCTCCCTCGAGGGCGGCATGCGCCACCTCACCGTCATCCCCCACGAGTACATCCACGCGTGGTGCGGCAAACTCCGCGCGCCGCACGGCCTCATCCACACCGATTACCACACGCCCGTCGACGGCTCGCTCCTCTGGGTCTACGAAGGGCTCACGACCTACTACACACAAGTGCTGGCAGCACGATCCGGCATGACGAGCGAAGCCGAGTTCAAGCAATGGGTGCTCGACAAGGTCGTCCAGTACGAGCGCCAGGCCGGCCGCGCATGGCGCAGCATCGAGGACACCGCCCGCGATGTCGAGCATGTCCGCGACCGCTCGGACCATTGGGGCGACCTCCGTCGCGGGGCGGACTATTACTCCAACGCGGCGCTCTTCTGGCTCGAAGCCGACGCGATGATCCGCGCCGACTCCGATGGCACACAATCACTCGATGACTTCTGCAAAACGTTCTTCGATGTCGGGGGTGGGGGGGCGTTGCCGATCGGGAAGCAGGCCACGTACACGCGCGACGACATCGTGCGCACGCTCGCGTCCGTCGATGCCGACCGCTACTGGGATGCGCTCATCCGCCAGCGCATCGAGGAGCCGGCGACCGACCTGAAGTTCACGCCGATGCTCGATCTTCTCGGGCTCAAGGTGCTCAAGGCCGACGAACCCAGCGCGATCTCGAAGAAGATCCATCCCGAGAAGGGCGCCAGCGCCAACCGCCTCCACTCCATCGGGATGTCCATCAACGAAAGTGGCGAGATCACCGTAATCGTGCCGGGCTCATCCGCCGACAAGGCGCAGCTCGCCGAGGGCATGAGAATCATCGCGGTGGACGAGTGGGTCTATTCGAAAGACCGCCTCGACGAAGCAATCTCGGCAGCACGCTTGTCGGGCGACATCGTCCTCACCGTCGCGTGGGGCGAGCAGGTGACACGCCGCCCGGTGCATTACACCGCCGGCCCCGCGTGGCCCGTGTGGGGCGAGATCGCCGGACGCGAAGATGTGCTGGGCGCGATCGCAAAAGCGCGGGTCGGGGAATGACATACATCATCACCCAGTGGAGGCGCGCGACCGAAGGATGTGGTTGGGAGCCGGAAGTTCCCGGTGAGCCGGACGGCTTCGGCGTTCTATTTTCTTCGCGACAATCGTGTCCGCATTGCATCTTGAGCGTTAGCTACCCCGACGATGCGCCGACGGAGTTGAAAGCACTAGTAGTGGCACACGATTTAGAGCCGCTACTTGCGTCGGTGGAGAATTATCTACCAGCGGTCGCGCGCGTGAAGTATCGGCTCGATCGTGAATGTCAGGCGAACTCATCGGACGAGTTTCAGCAATTGGTCGCGCGTTTGATCCGCGAGGAGTTAGAGCGCCAGCCACATGACCGCGCAATGCTCGTTGAGTCCTTGGTGGATGAGGTCGGATATCGCATGATAGGCGAGTATGTCTGGGCGCTGAGTCTCGACGAAGGGACTGGACGCGTCACATGGGCTTGTGATGACGGCGAGCTCTATGCCGATCCGATGGAAGGGTTCCGGTTGTCCCCCGAGGCGATCTCGCGGCTCAAGAAATGGCCCTCTCCGCCTCGCTTTGCTCGGCACTTCCCCCGCCGGCAACGGGGGAGGACGCAAATGCGATCAAACGGTGTTAGCCACTATCCCTTCAAACAGCGTCCCTGCCGCATTCCCCGTCATCCGCCGCTCATGGTCGAGCAGGAACTGCTTGCGCTTGAGCCCCCCGCCGTACCCGCGCAGCGCGCCTGTGGACTCGATCACGCGGTGGCACGGGATGATGATGGCGATGCGGTTGCGTCCGTTGGCCGCGCCCACAGCCCGCTGCGCGCCGGGCGAGCCGACCCGGTCGGCGAGTTCGCCGTAGGAGATCGTCTCGCCGCACGGGATGCGCAGCAATTCCGACCACACGCGGTTCTGAAAGTCAGTCCCGGGCGTGGAGAGGGGCAGGTCGAAGTGCTTCCGCTCGCCCGCGAAGTACTGCCCGAGTTCCAGTTGCGCCGCGTCGAGCACCGGGCAAGGTTGCGCCGGGTCGTCCGGTCGGGCGGTGGTGTCGAACGGGCGCTCCAGATCATCCATCGAGCGCGGCAGCGCCGGACGATCCACGAACTCCAGCAGGCACAACAAACGCACTTCGCCCTCGCCGGAGATCGACCCGGCGATCATCGGGCCGACGGGCGTTTCGATCGTGCGCGTGAGCAGCGTTCGGGACATGGGCGGATTGTATCCCAGAATGCCCCGGATTCTCCGCGTTTTTGGGGATTGGTCGGCCGATGTCATACAATAGTCGTCCCGACAAACCGCCCCAGACCCTTCGGAAGGAGCCGACCCGCCATGGCGCACAACCCGTTCAACTCCCGCCGCACACTCAAGACCAAGCACGGCTCGTACACCTACTTCGCGCTCGACGCCGTGGCCGGTGCCGGCAGGATCGACAAGCTGCCCTATTCGATCCGCGTGCTGCTCGAGGCGATGCTCCGCAATGTCGATGGCTTCGTCGTCACCGAGGATGATGTCAAGGGGCTGGCAGCGTGGAACGCCAAGAAGGTGAACCAGGTCGAGATCCCCTTCATGCCGGGGCGCGTGGTGCTTCAGGACTTCACGGGCGTGCCGTGCGTCGTCGATCTGGCGGCGATGCGGGACGCGACCAAATCACTGGGCGGTGATCCGTCGGCGATCAATCCCCTCGTGCCGTGCGATCTGGTGATCGACCACTCGGTGCAGGTGGATGACTTCGCGACCCGCGTCGCGCTGACGATCAACGCCCAGCGTGAGTTCGAGCGCAACAACGAGCGCTACCAGTTCCTCAAGTGGGGACAGCAGTCGCTCTCCAACTTCTCCGTGGTCCCGCCCGCGACGGGCATCGTGCACCAGGTGAACCTCGAATACCTCGCGCGCGGCGTGATGACGCGCCAGCCGGGCGATGGCGAAGGCACCGACCCGATCGCCTATCCCGACTCGTGCGTCGGCACCGACTCGCACACCACGATGATCAACGGGCTGGGCGTGCTCGGGTGGGGCGTCGGCGGCATCGAGGCCGAGGCCGTGATGCTGGGCCAGCCCGTCTTCATGCTTACACCCGAGGTGATCGGATTCAAACTCAAGGGCAAACTCCCCGAGGGCTCGACCGCGACCGACCTCGTGCTCACCGTCACGCAGATGCTCCGCAAGTTCGGCGTCGTCGAGAAGTTCGTCGAGTTCTTCGGCCCCGGAGTCGCGGCGCTCTCGCTCCCCGACCGCGCGACCATCGCCAACATGGCGCCCGAGTACGGCGCGACCTGCGGCTTCTTCCCGATCGATAAGGTCACGCTCGACTACCTGCGCCTCTCGGCGCGCTCCGAGGCGCAGATCGCGCTCGTCGAGCAATACTGCAAGGCCAACAACTTCTTCTGGACGCCCGACTCGCCGGACCCCGAGTACACCGCGGTGCTGGAACTCGATCTCGCCACGGTGCAGCCGTCGCTCGCCGGGCCCAAGCGCCCGCAGGACCGCATCGAACTCCGCGCGATGAAGTCCGCGTGGCACAAAGATCTGGCGGATACCTTCAAGAAATCGGTTCCCGATGAGGCGGTGAACCTGAACTCGTTCGTGGGTGAAGGCGGCCAGACAGCCGGTGCGCATGTGAACCCCGACGAGGCCGAGGCGATGCAGAAGTCCGGTTGCGTGCGCGTGCGGCTCAGCGAACAGAGCCACCCTGTCAACCCGGGCCAGGAAGTCAAACTCAAGCACGGCTCCGTCGTCATCGCCGCGATCACCTCGTGCACAAACACCAGCAACCCGGACGTCATGATCGCGGCGGGGCTCGTGGCGCGCAAGGCGCGCAAACTGGGGCTGACGCGCAAGCCGTGGGTCAAGACCTCGCTCGCGCCGGGCTCGAAGGTGGTGACGGACTACTTCGACAAAGCCAATCTGACCGAAGACCTCGACGCGCTCGGTTTCCACACGGTCGGATACGGATGCACGACCTGCATCGGCAACTCCGGCCCGCTCCCGGCGGAGATCGAAGCGGGCGTGAAGACCGGCGATCTTGTGGTCGCCAGCGTCCTGTCGGGCAACCGCAACTTCGAAGGGCGCGTCCACCAGGCCGTTCGTGCCAACTACCTCGTCTCGCCGCCGCTGGTGGTCGCCTACGCCATCGCCGGCACCGTGGACATCGATCTGGCCAACGACCCGATCGGCAAGTCCAAGGACGGCAAGGATGTCTATCTCAAGGACATCTGGCCGACCCACGCCGAGGTCGTGGCGCTGCGCAACGCATCCATCTCGCCCGCGCAGTTCAAGGAGAAGTACGGCAGCGTCTTCACCGGCAACGAGACCTGGAACAAGGTCCCGGTCAGCAAGAGCGAGCTGTACGCGTGGGACGACGACTCAACCTACATCCAGAACCCGCCCTTCTTCGAGGGCATGACCGAGGAACCCCCCGGCTTCGGTTCCATCCACGGCGCACGCGTGCTGGCGATGCTGGGAGACTCGGTGACGACCGATCACATCTCGCCCGCGGGCTCCATCGCGGAGAAGTCGCCCGCGGGGCAGTTCCTGACCGACAAGGGCGTGCGTAAGGCCGACTTCAACTCCTACGGCTCGCGTCGCGGCAACGACCGCGTCATGACGCGAGGCACCTTCGCCAACATCCGCGTCCGCAACTTGCTCGCCAAGGATGCGCAGGGCAACATCCCCGAAGGCGGATGGACGCGCGACTTCTCGAACAAGGGCACCGGGCAGGTGGCGTACATCTACGACGCCGCGATGAACTACAAGGATCAGGGCACGCCGCTCGTCGTTTTGGCGGGCAAGGACTACGGCATGGGCTCGTCGCGCGACTGGGCCGCCAAGGGCACCTATCTGCTCGGGGTGCGCGCCGTGATCGCCGAGTCGTTCGAGCGCATCCACCGTTCGAACCTCGTGTTCATGGGTGTCTTGCCGCTGCAGTTCAAGGCCGGCCAGAGCGCCGCGTCGCTCGGGCTCGACGGCACCGAGTCGTTCGATATCGATCTGCCAGCCGATCTCTCGCCCCGCGCCGAGGTGCGTGTCACCGCGACGCATCCCAAGGGCAAGAAGACCGATTTCGTCGCGATGAGCCGAATCGATACGCCCGTGGAGATCGAGTACTTCCGCAACGGCGGCATTCTTCAGACCGTCATCCGCAAGATACTCAACGACTCACGCAAGCCCGCATTGGCGTGATCGGAGTCGCTAGTGGTACGGCGAGTACGGCCGGCACAGTGATCGCGCGATCAAGTTGAGCGTCTCGCGCACCTTGGGCGAGGCGTCCTCGATCGCCAAGCCGATGTCGTAGCGCCCGATGCCCTTGCGCTCAACACGCATCACACGTGTGGGAACGGTGAAGGACCCGAGGGGCGAATGCACCGTGCACTCATACGCAGCGCCCACAGCCACCCACGGCTTGCGCCGCGCAGCAACCCGGAACCCTCCCGCCGAGATGTCGATCACATGCCCGAGACTCGTCACGATGTCCTGACACACCAGACGCCCGGAGTTCCTCCGGTCGTTGCTGGCGGGTGTCGGGGCGCCCGCGGCGTCGGATAGGCGATACGACGGAATCATGAGTAGTTCATCGGCCGAGCGAGCCCCCGAGTTCTCGCCGAGTTCAATTCGACGCCGGGTCCGAGAGGGCCGCGTCAGGCTGCGCGGGCGATGTGGGACAGCACCTCGGCGGCCTGAGGCGTCGGGTCCACGAACTCAACGCCCACCTCCCACTTGGTGAGCGCGACACGGCGCGCCCACGCGATCCGGTAATACACGGAGAACGAGCCGTGCACCGACCCGACCGTGCACGCGCCCTCGTCGCCCGTGTTGATGGCGCTCAGGCAACGGTGCAAGATGCGCATCCCGGACGCCGAAATGTCGAGCACTCTGCCAAGGGAGCAGTTGATGTCCTTGGTCTGAAGGCGACCGTGACGACGCGCGTTCTGACCGCGCGAATGAAGCATGTTCAGCAGATACGAGTTGCGCGGACGGGCACTCATGCCCGTTTCATCGGCACCCATCGCATGGGTGTTGAGCGATAGAACCGGTTTCTCGCGCTGTCCCTGCCCGCAACGCAGACCGCTCGCCCGATAAGTCAGGCGGCCCGCTCACGCCTTTTGTCGAACAGGGAGCGGAGGTCGGCGTCCCCCAGAATCTGCCATGCGCTCACGACCTCCTGAAACTGCTCGTGCGCTTCCGGATCCGGGTTCACGTCCGGATGAAGCTTCGTGGCGAGCTTGCGGAACGCGGCGCGGAGCTCCTCGTGCGAGGAATCGGGCGGGGCGCCCAATATCGCGTACAGGTCCGGCAGCTCGATCTCGATCGTCGCGTCGGGCGGCGGGGCCTGGGATTGCGTCGGATCCCCGTACGCCGTGGACTGCGAGGTCGTCTCAGAGCCAGCGAACTCACCGCTCTGGTCCGCCCCGGGAATGAACGTGCCGTACCGTCCCAGATTCTCGAGCGCGACCTCGTGCTTCCGCGACAGGCCGACGAACTTCAGCCCGATCGAGCGCTCCTTGCCCATGATCTTCGGGCGCCGGATGCGCACGACCTCTGCGCTCAGCACCAGCTTCTTCCCGCCCACGATCAGTCGGATCGACACCGTCTGCCCGCCCTTGACCGGGGGCGCACCGTCGCAGATCACCCGCGCCCCCGTCCGCGAGATGTCCACCACCCGCCCCAGAGCGCACGCGAGATCGTGCGTCACGAACCGATGATTGAGTCGGCGTTCACTCCCGGAGTTGGCTGAGGCGGCGCGCACCATCCCATCGTCGGCACGCGATCCGCCGGGATTGACATCCATCCGACGCCGGGGCTGATTCCGGAGTTATCGGGTCCGGGCTCAGAACGCAACCTTCGGCGCCTGCCGGGCGGCCTCGTCGTGCAACTCGAAGTACTGCGCCTTCTTGAAGCCGAACAAGCCCGCGATGATATTCGTCGGAACACTCTCGACCTTCAGCTCCAGGTTCTTCACGTTGCCGTTGTAGAACCGGATGCTGCTCTGGACCCGATCCTCCGTGTTGGCGAGCTCCGCCTGGAGCGACTCCACATTCGTGCTCGCCTTGAGGTCCGGGTAGTTCTCGATGCGAACCCGCAGCTGGCCCAGCGCCGACTGCAAAGCCGTCTCGACGCGCGCCTGGTCGGGTGTCGCCTCGCCCGGCCGCAACCGCTCGGCCTGCTCTCGCAATGAGACGATGTTCTCGAGCAGTTCACGCTCGTGCTTCATGTACCCCTTGACCGTGTTGACCAGGTTGGGGATCAGGTCGTGACGGCGCTGCAACTCGGTATCAACATTCGACCACGACTCGCGCACATGCGCCCGCGCGCTCACGAGCGAGTTGTACATCGCAAACACAACAACCAGCACCACAACAACGACCGCACCGACGCCGATCAGATAAGGCAGCATGACCGAACCTCCTATGTCTCGTCGGCGCGGAACCCGCCCGACTCCAACCGTGTGAGTGACTCGCGGCTCTGACGCGACGCCTCGCCGGCCTCCATGATCGGCTCGAGACCCCGGCGCGCACGCTCGGCGTTGACCATCGTCCGCGGCACCTGAGCCAGGAACCCGCAGAGAAACCGCTCCAGCCGATGACAGTCCTGCGCGTGCATGCGCCCCCGGTCGTAGACGAACAGGATGTCGCCCTTCGTCTCGATGCGCCACCCCCCGTTGCGCACCAGGAACCGCATCAACCCGTGCCCGAGCAGATCGTAAGCGTCCTTGCGCTCCGGAGCGTTTACCACGAACTTGCCGGAGAACTGCGCATCCTCCAGATCGATGTCGTCGAACCCGATCGCCTGCACGAGCTTGTCGCCCCAGTGCTCATCTCGAATCACGACCCGCCCCAGATCGCAGCCCGAGTTCACCACGCCGCAGGTGAAGTAGTAATGATGCGTCCGCCGGTCCTTGCCCGACCCCGTCGTCTCCGCGTAGTGGTACTCGAATAAGCGAACACCCATCTCGCTCAGGCCCGGCGTGACCTCGTCGAACGTCTTGGTCATGTGGAACCGCGACCAGCGCGAGTGCCCCTGTTTGAATAGATCAAACGCGAGGCCGGGGACGTCGTACTTCGCCGGATTGAACGCCCACCCTCCCAGATGCGCCCACCCCTCGAGTTCCTGCACACGCTTCCGATCGGCCATCGCGCCGTAGATCGCGCCGATGATGCCGAGCACCGCCACGACAACCATCAGAATGGGACCGAGAAAGTCCAATGCGCAGGAACCTCCTTCAGGGATGCACGCATCCTACCGCGAGTGTCTTTGGGATCCGCAAATGTCCGATTGCCCCCGATCGGGGACATCACCGGGCACCATAGATGATCGCATTCAGCAGCAAGCGGGTCGCGCCGTGGTTGAAGCCCCGGAATGTCGGGTCGTCGGCGATGCAGATCACCCGTCCCCGCCCGAGACGATGGGAGGTCATCGCGGGCGACCCGGCGAAGCGGGTCAGGTTGCGAACCGAGACCGAGCCGCCGATGAGCGGGGCCTCGCCGAATCGCGCCACGGCCTCGCCGCTGCTGCTGATGGGGAGGGTCGAGTCGCCGCGTTTGATGAGCCCGACCCACTCGCGCACGCCCGACGCCAGCGGGTGCGATGTGTCCACGTGCACGAGCAGCATCGCGCCCGGCACGCGGTCCTCCACGCCCCGCGCTTCACGCTCGGCCCACGACAACTCGGACAACTCGGGACGCTCGTCGCTCTTGGACTCGGTCTCATCGTCCTTCTTCTCGTCCTTGAGGTCCAGCAGAATCAGAGAGGCCCAGCGCGCCGACGCGCCCGAAGCCACCACCGTGCCGCCGGAACGCACGAACTCGCGAATCGCGTCCGAGTTGCCCGGCGTGCCCGACGAGATCACCATCAGGTTGTACCGATCCAGATCAACCCGACCCAGCGAATCGGAGTTGATCACCGTGTGCGGCAGCGGCGTCACATGGTCCAGCAGATGTCGGTGCTGGCCGAACGAGAGCGGATCAAGCCCTTCGTCCCGCAACAGGATGATCCTCGGCATCGTCAGCACCCGGTTCGCGTCCGCGCCCAGCGCCTCCCCGTCCTCCGGGTACCCCGACCCCGCGCGGTGCGCGCTCAGACCGATCGATACAAGTCCCTCCTCGAACGCACGAACTGAATCGCTGTCGTTCCGACCCGCGTGAACGATCAGCGTGCCGGCGTCGAACGAATGCCCCTCCAGATTGAACTCTTTCTCGGAAACCCGCGCGAACAGATCGTGCTTCATCGCCAGCCCGATCGCCCGCGGGAAATCGTGCTGACCCGAGTCCACGAGCAGGGCGACGCGCCCCTGCCCCGTGATGCGCGCGGGCCCGGGGGACCAATCCGAGAGCCGCTCCGTGGCGCTCGGAATCGAGTCGGCGTAATACGCCTCAAGCCCGAACGCCACCGGCATCGACCACGCCGTGATGTCGTACGTGTCGGGATCCTCCACCTGCGTTGTTCGCTCGAAAATCGCCCGCGCAAGCCGCCCCATCCGCTGGCCGGCCGGAATCACCCACGAGCCCGCCGGGATCGTCATCTCGCCCGCGGGCTCCTGGGAGTCATACCGCCCCAATCCATTGATCGTCGTGTCCCGGGCCAGGGCATGGACCTCGATGCCGTGCGCGGCACACAGATCCCAGCACCGCTTGAGCAGCGCCGGATCGGTGTCCGCGCTGACGATGTACGCGCCCGCGTGCCCGTCGGGAACCCGCATCGACTCGCCGAAGAACCGCCGGAACCGCGACAACTGATCGGCGCGTCGTGCCGCGGTCGTCTCAAGGTACGACATCGCGGTCATGTAATGATGCCGCGCCCGATCGCGCAGCGTCAGCGTGTACCGCTCGTGCACGCGAATCGCCGTCCCCCCGGCGCTGTGGCCCGCCTGCTCGCAGAGCATCCCGACCGCGCCGTGATACACAGGCAGCACCTTGCCGTACCCCGGGTAGAGATAATCGAACCGCTCCTTCGTCGAATACACCAGCCCCTTGCGGTCGAAGGTATGCGCGTTGTGCTTCCCGTAGATCTCCAGCCACTGCTTCGTCTCATCGGGGATGTGCTCGTTGTACGGAGCATCGCCCGCACCAAAGAAGTACGGCGAGTCGTACCACTGCTCGTGGTAATCGATGTGCAGCTGCGGCATGAACCGTCGATACATCGGCAGGCGCGCCCGCGACTCGGGCTGGACCAGCCACAGCCAGTCGCGATTGAGATCGAACAAATAATGATTCATCCGCCCGCCGGGCCACGGCTCATCGTGCTCCACCGAGTCGGGGCTCTCATCAGCGCCCGCGCCTCGCGCGTTCTCGTACCACGAAACATACCGCTCGCGCCCGTCCGGATTCACCATCGGATCGATTACCAGGACGATGTCATCGAGCCAGCCGGTCACCGGCGCGCTCGACCCCGCCGCCATCGTGTAGGCGATCATCAGCGCCGCCTCCGAGCACGACGCCTCATTGCCATGCACATTGAAGCTGAACCACGCGATCGCCGGATTCGAATCGATGATCCGCTGCGCCTCGCCATCACCGATCGACGGATCCGTCAGGCGCATGTTGGCCGAGAGGATGTCGTCGAGCCGCGCGTGGTTGGCAGGTGAAGTAACCACCGCGATCCGCAGCGACCTTCCCTGGTGCGTCGTTCCGTACTCGCGCACGTTCACGCGATCCGAGGTCCGCGCCAGTTCGTCGAAGTACCCCATGACCTCGTGGTGGTGATGGAACCGATCGCCGATCTCATGCCCGAAAAACGCCGCGGGTGACGGCACACGCTCATCGAAAGACATCGAGTCGAAGTAATCAAAGCCGACCCGCCCGGTCGCCTCAGCGATCGGATCGACGCCCGTCCGCGCGGGCTGGGCGAGAGTCAGTGTCGAGAGAACGCCCATCGAGATGAGGGCGGCTGCTCGGGAAAGCGTGCGCATGATCCGTCTCCGTGTTGCGGTTCGATCCGGGCCCAGTCGTTCAAAGCAGGCCACGATACCGTAGAGGGCGCCATGGGTTCGGCTCGCACACCACAACCCGATCTTCGCCTCTTCGTCGCCGTCTACCCACCGGAACGAGCCGCTCGGGCGATGCTCGCCGAGTTGGATGCGATCTCGATCCCCGCGCACCGCGTCACGCCAGTCGAGCAGGTCCACATGACCCTGCAGTTCATCGGAGACACACGCACAAAGGACCTCGAACGCGTCCGTGAGTCCGTCGAGCGCTCGGTTTCAGGCATTCACTCGTTCGTGCTCACGCCGATGCGGCTCCTCACACTCCCCGAGCGCCGGCCCGCCCGGCTGATCGCGGCAACGACCGATGCGCCGGCCGCGCTGCTCGAGATACATCGCCGGTTGGCCCACCGACTGGCGCGAGAAACCCGCAAGAACACGAGCGATCGATTCCTGCCGCATTTCACACTGTGCCGCTTCGCGCGGGGCACCACGGGCGCCCGGGCCGACCGCGAGATCGCGTGCGAACCGTTCAGGGTGGCGTCCGTCTCGCTCGTTAAGAGCGTCCTGAGACCCGGCGGCGCGGCGCACGCCGAGGTCGCCCGGTTCCCGCTCGCGGACGACTAACGCGCCGCCGCGACGCCCATCGCGCGCGCGTCCGCAGCCGCCCGCTCCACCGCCTCGTCGAGCCCCGGCATCGGGGAACCCGTGCCCATCCACGCCAGCCGTCCTCGCGCGTCGATCACCATCACCGTCGGAATCCCCGCCAGGCCCGCGGCACCCAGGAACGCGCGATGCGCGTGCACCTCCACATCCTCCGCGATCGAGAAACCAATCTCCGACCGGCGGGTCCGCACGAACTCCTCAACACTCATGGCGCGCGGCTGCGGCGAGACCGCCACGCCGATCACCGTCACGCCGCGCGACGCATACCGCCGCTGCAGATCGCTCATGTGCGGGAATCCGCCGACGCACGGCGCACACCAAGTCGCCCAGAAGTCCAGAACATACACCTGCCCCGGCTTCCAGTAGCGAACCGGCTCGCCCTTGAGCCAACGCACCCCGGCGAGAATCGGCGCCGGGTCGCCGACGCCGAGCGCCCGGTCGCGCGAGTAAGTCGCCGTCGCGTGCCCGTCGCGCCCCTCAGACTTCCATGTCGCCGAGGAGTACGCGCCGCCAGACGATCCGGAGTATGTGCCGCCCGCTCCCCCCGACCCCCCCGAGGCGCACGACGCGAGCGTCGCACCGGCGACGAGCAATAACCAGATCATCGAAATGCGGAGGTGACTCATAGCGGCATATTCATCGGCATTCATGCGTCGTTCCCCCGAATGAAACAGGCCCGACTCACGGAGAGCCGGGCCTGTGTTCGGATCAGTGTCTCGAACCAAGAGGTCGCTTACATCGAACTCAGCGCCGCCTTGTACTCTTCGAGCGCGGGCATGAGTTGCTCCTTGTCTTCAGCCGGAGCGATATCAACCGCCTTGGTCTGCAGCTGGATCGCCTTCTTGATGTCGCCCTTGTTGAACACCACGCGGGCCAGGGTGTCGATGATCGACGCGTCCTCCCACTTGGTCAGCTCGCAGGCCCGCTCGGCGGCCTCCATCGCGAGGCCCAGGTCCATGTCCGCGATGTCGTTGCCCGCGTCGGGATCAACAATGCCCCACGCGATCGAGTTCAGGCCCTGTGCGTCCTTGGCGAACTGCCCGCGGATGAGCTCCTTGCCGTAGGCCGACGCCGCGCCCGCGTCGATGTGGTTGAGCGCCTGATAGCGGAGCATCGCCAGGTTGGAGAACTTCTTGGCGTCCAGCGCCATCAGTTTCTCGGAGATGTCGGCGATCTTCGACCAGTCCTGCGCGCGATACGCCGTGTTGAGCTGATCCATCAGCGGCTTGGCCTTCGCCTCGAGCGCCTTCTTCTTGGCGTCGTAGGCGAGCGCATCGAACTTGCCCTCATGCACCATCTCGACAACCTCGTCGAGGCCGTCCATCGGGTGCCCGATCCAAGCGATCTTGCCCTCCTGGTCGATCACCATCGCCGTGGGGATGCCGTTCTGGCCCGACGCCTTCATGTACGCGTCGGCGGTCTTGCCCTCAACGTCCGCAGCGATCCGGTAGGCCATGTCGTCGCCCTTGGACTCGACGAAGTCCTTGGTCGGGGTCATGCGGTCGTTCGGCCAGATCGCCACGCCGATGATGTTGACGCCCTTGTCCTTGTACGCGTTGTGCATCTCGTTGATGTGCGGGATCGACGCGACGCACGGGCCGCACCACGTCGCCCAGAAATCGAGAACATACACCTGCCCGGACTCGAACTCCGTCACCTTGTCGCCCTGAATCCAGGTCACGTCCGTCAACGCGGGCGCCTTGTCACCCACGCCCAGCTTCTTCTTGGCCTGTTCCTTGATGGTGTCCTGCGCATTGTCCATCTGCGCCAACGCGGGGGTCGCGGTCATCGCCAGAGCAGCAAGAACCGCAGCGGTCAGTTGCATTTTCATCCTGAGTGTCCTCCGTGGGGTGTGGAGCGTTCGGGCAAATCCCGGAATCCGACGGGCACATGCCCGATAGGCGTTCGGGCGCAGCATCACCTGCCGGCTGATGTGGCCCGCAGCATTTTATTACAAATGAAACCCCCGCAGGATCCGCCTTATTTCAACCGCTCCGGTCGCTATCCGTTCGGGGGTCGCCCCGTCCGCCCGCATCGGCCCCGACCCGGCGGTTCAGTTCCTGCTTCACCCAGCGCGAGAACACCCTGTAAACAATCAGGAAAACCACGATCGCAACCGCCACACCCACGATCGCGACCCACTTCCCCCCAGTGGACTTCGCCTTCTGGATCTCCCCCGCCTGATTGCCCAGCCACACCGCGAAAATCGTACGTGGCGCGATGCCCACGGCCGTCCCGATCACATAGGGCAGCAATCGCACCCGCGTCGCCGACATCGCAAGGTTCGTCAGCGCAAAGGGTGAGTTGGGCGGAATGCGAATCAGCCCCACCGCCATCGTCTCCTGCGCCAGCCCCCGATCCACGATCGCGCGCCGGATCAGCGCCGCACGCGGGTGATTCTCGATCTGCGCCATCACGCGCTTGCGCGCGAGGATCGTCCCCCAGAAGTACCCCACCAGCGCACCGAGCGTCACGCCGATCATCGCCGCCGCCGACCCCTCCGCCACCCCGAGGTACACACCGCACGCGATCGAAAGCGCATAGGTCGGCAGCAACGCCGACCCGGTCGTCAGCGCAAAGGCGAAGCCCACCACAACGAACGCCGCCCCGCCGAGGCCATGGATCCAGTTCTCGACCGCCCCGGAGCGGAACAGCGCGCTCTTGATAATGATGAAGAACCCAAGTGGGCCCGGCAGAATCGCGCTCAGCAATATCAGCGCCGTCACGAACGGCCCGACACCCTTCGCCTGCTCCAGCAGAATCTGCCCGAGCGGCTTCTCGCCAGGTTCTCCCGCCTGTGACTCGGGTTGCGATGGGGGATCTGTGTGGGGGGTGCTCACGCCCACAGCGTAACGCCTCAGCCCATCACTTGACCTTCCGCGCCGCGACGAACATCAACTGGCCGTTGAGATCGCGACGCGCCGTTATCCGAAACCAGAACCGATTCAGCGCCAGCCGAATGCGGAACATCGGGAGCCGCCCGCCCATCTCCGTCGAGAGCGTCTCTTCGAGATCAAAGCAATTCTTCGGGTCCGCCTTGCCCTTGATTTTGTGTTTCCAACTCTGGGCGATCAGCTCCCATGGCGTGAAGGAGCACCGGCCCGTCACCTCCAGCCCGCCCGCCTCTTGGATGCACCGCTCGATCGTCGCCGGCGCGAAGTCCGACACATGCGAATGGGGGATCCACTTGGTGAACCTCGGCCCGGACCGCTTCACGACCGCCGACTCGAAGTTGTCGGTCATCAGCAGGACATGCCCGCCCGGCTTCACATGCCGCGCCATGTGCCGCACAAACGGCACCGGGTCGGCGATGTGCTCGATCACCTCGAAACACGCCGCCACGTCGAACGCCCCCTCGGGCAAGCCCGACTCCTGGATCATCCGCGACACGACATTCAGCCGCAGCGTGTTCCGCGCGTACTCCGCCTCCTGCGCCGAGATCTCCATCCCCGTGCACGAGACACCGTACCGGTCGCGCAGTTTGGGCAGCAGGAATCCATACCCCGTCCCGACATCTAGGAAGGTCTTCACCCTGCTCATGTCGAGCACCTTGGGTAGCGCCAGGATGTTCACTGTCGCGTTGACAACCTGCCCCTCCATGTGGCGCCGGCTCCCGAATGACCGCTTGTAGTACTCCGCCAGCGCGTCATCCGGCAGCACGCGCCCCGAGTGGATGAAGCCGCACGAGCCGCACTGCATCACCGGGATGTCGGCAAACGCCAGGTGCACACGCTTGTCGTCCGAACCACAGATCGGACACGGCCCGCGATCGATCAGGCGGTCAGCGTGCCGGGGTGTCGATGTCTCGGGCATGTCGGTGAGTCTACTGCCCCGGCGCGGGTACAATCCCGCCCGATGTCCGGCCGTCGGGCAATACGCACCATCTCGGCTGCCTTGCAAGTGCCCGATCTCACACGCCTGCAACTCGATATCCTCGCGCAACCCAACGATGTCACGTGCGGCCCGACCTGTCTGCACGCGGTCTATCGCTATTTCGGCGACCCGATCGACCTCGATCAGGTCATCCACGAAGTCCCCGCGCTCGACCACGGCGGGACGCTCGCCGTCATGCTCGGACGACACGCCCTCGGCCGCGGCTACAAGGCAACCCTCTTCACTTTCAATATCCAGATGTTCGATCCGACTTGGTTCCCAGAGTCGGACTCCGCCCCGGTCGACAACGAACGACTCGAGTCCAGACTCCTCGCCCAGGCAGAGGCCAAGGGACGCGACGACCGCAAAATGCTCGTCGCGACGCACGCCTACATCGAGTTCCTCCGCGCGGGCGGCTCCATCCGCATGCGCGACGCCACCTCGCAGATGATCACCGGGTTCCTCCGCAAGGGCCTCCCCGTCCTCACGGGGCTCAGTTCGACCTACCTCTACCGCGCCATGCGCGAGTTCGGGCCCAACGACGACGAAGACGACATCCGCGGCACGCCATCGGGCCACTTCGTCGTCCTCTGCGGGTACGATCCGGCGCATCGGAGAGTCACGGTCGCCGACCCGCTCAAGGACAACCCCGGGTTCTCGGCGCCCATGTACGAAGTCCCACTGTCCCGCCTCGTCGCGGCGATCATGCTCGGCGTCCTGACCTACGACGCCAATCTCCTCGTGATCGAGCCCGACGAGCAACGGAAGACCGGTCGATGAGCGCACTGATCGTTGTTGATAACCCCAAGAACTGGCCGCTCGAAATCCGCGGCGTCGAGGTCGTGTCATCGCGCGACTACCTGACGCTCCCAAAATACGCCGCCATGTCGCGCGCCAAGGTCTTCAACCTCTGCCGCTCCTACCGCTATCAGGCCGCCGGGTACTACGTCTCCCTCCTCGCCCAGGCCCGCGGGCATCGACCGCTCCCGTCCGTGGGCACACTCCAGGACCTCCGGCTCTCGCCCGTCGTGCGCATCGCGGCGCAGGAGATGGACGACCTGATCCAGCACGCACTCAAGCCGCTGAAATCCGACAAGTTCGAGTTGAGCGTCTATTTCGGGAGCAACGTCACGCCCCGCTACGACCGCCTCGGCCTGGCGATCTTCAATCAGTTCCCCGCGCCGTTCCTTCGGGTTCAGTTCGAGCGCGACGGCGCCTCCGACGACAGATCCGAGTGGTCCATCAAGTCGGTGCGAATCATCGGCGCCGACGAGATCCCGCCAGAGCACCACGCCTTCGCCGTGAGCAAGGCCGAGGAGCACATCCAGCGCGGCCACCGCTCGCGCAAGAACAAGTCGAGCGCCAAATACGACCTGGCGATCCTCCACGACCCGGATGACCAGATGCCACCCTCTGACCCCAAGGCGCTCAAGCGATTCGTCGCCGCCGCCGAGTCGGTCGGCATGCGCCCGTGGCTCATCACACGCGAGGACTACGGCTCCCTCGCCGAGTTCGATGCGCTCTTCATCCGAGAAACCACGAGTGTCAATCACCACACCTTCCGATTCGCACGCCGCGCCGCCGCCGAGGGCATGGTCGTCATCGACGACCCCGAGTCCATCCTGCGATGCTCGAACAAAGTGTTCCTCGCCGAACTCCTCTCGCGCCACAAACTGATGACGCCCGCGACCGTCATCTTCTCGATGGACAACGCCAACCTCGTCGGCGAGCGCATCGGCTTCCCGTGCGTAATCAAGCAGCCCGACAGCGCCTTCTCGCAGGGCGTCGTCAAGATCGACACCGAAGAGGCGTTCAAGGCCCAACTCGAACAACTCTTCGAGACCTCCGAGTTGCTCCTCGCCCAGGAGTTTGTGCCGACCGACTTCGACTGGCGAATCGGCGTCCTGGGCGGACGCGCGCTCTTCGCCTGCAAGTATTTCATGGCCCGCAAGCACTGGCAGATCATCAAACGCGAGGGATCGACCAGCCGCTTCGGCAAGTTCGAGTCGCTCCCCGTGCACCAGGCGCCGCAGAAAGTCGTCAGCGCCGCCGTCAAGGCCGCCAACCTGATCGGCAACGGGCTCTACGGCGTCGACCTTAAAGTCCTCGGCGGCAAGCCGAAAATCATCGAGGTGAACGACAACCCGAGCATCGACGCCGGCATCGAAGACAAAGTTCTGGGCAACCTGCTGTACGAACAGATCATGCTCCACATCATGATGCAACTCGAGGAACGCGGACGATGAGCCAGACCGACTACCGATACGACCTGGGCCTGTTCCAGCGCACCGGCGTCGAACTCGAGTACATGATCGTCGACGCCGACTCACTCGATGTGAAGCCCATCGCCGACGAACTCATCAAGGAGGTCACGGGCGAATACACATCCGACGCCGAGCCCGACGGCGACGACGGCGAGATTTCATGGTCCAACGAACTCGCCCTCCATGTCATCGAACTCAAAACGCAAACGCCCGCCAAGTCGCTCGAGCGACTGCCCGCGCTGTTCCAGGATCATGTCGGTCGGATCAATCACCTGCTGGCCGAGATGAACGCCCGCCTCATGCCCGGAGCGATGCACCCGTGGATGGACCCGCACCGGGAACTCAAACTCTGGCCCCACGAGTACAACCCCGTCTACGAAACCTTTGACCGAATCTTCTCGTGCCAGGGCCACGGCTGGGCGAACCTCCAGAGCACGCACATCAACCTCCCCTTCGCCAATGACGACGAGTTCGGACGCCTCCACGCCGCCATCCGCCTCGTCCTCCCGATCATCCCCGCGCTCAGCGCCGCATCCCCCGCGTACGACGGCTCGGTCACCGGCATCGCCGACAACCGCCTCGATGTCTACCGCCTCAACGCGCGCCGCGTCCCCTCCGTCGCGGGCAAAGTCGTCCCCGAACCCGTGTTCACACGCGCCGCGTACGAGAACGAACTGCTCGGCACGATCTACAAAGACCTCGCGCCCCTCGATCCCGACGGCGTTCTCCGCCACGAGTGGGCCAACTCGCGCGGCTGCATCGCACGCTTCGACCGCGGCGCCATCGAGATCCGCGTCATCGACAATCAGGAATGCCCCCAGGCCGATCTCGCGATCGTCGCGATGATCGTCACGGCCCTCAAATGGATGGTCGCCGAGCGCTGGGTCTCAACCGGCGCGCAGCGCGCCATCCCGACCGATCCGATGCACGCGACGCTCCTCGATGTCATCCGCGAGGGCGAACGCGCGATCATCACCCACGAGCCGTACCTCCGCGCCTGGGGCATCGACGCGCCGCGCATCAGCGCCGGCGACCTCTGGCGCACGCTCCGCGATGAACTCCTCCCCCCCGACTCGCCCTTCGCGCCGGCGCTGTCCGTCATCCTCGACAAGGGCACCCTCTCGACCCGCCTCCGCGCCGCCCTCGGCAAGTCCCCCTCACGCGACCACATGTTCACCGTGTACCGCGACCTGTGCGACTGCCTCCGCGACGGCCAACTCTTCGCCGCCGATTGAAAATGACTGACGATCAACCGATCGCCGTGCTGGTGACCTGCGAGCACGCCGGCAACAATGTGCCGAGGCCGTGGGCGCACCTGTTCCGCGGGAGCGAACCAATCCTCCGCACGCACCGTGGCTACGACATTGGCGCTCTGGGCGTCGCAAGGGAAATGGCCTCGCGCCTCCGCACCACGCCGATCGTTCACCTGACGACGCGCCTCCTCGTCGAGGTCAATCGCTCACCAGACCACCCGCAGCTGTTCTCGGAGTTCACGCGCACGCTGCCCGAGCCGGACCGCCGCGCCATCATGGATGCGCATTACACCAAGCACCGCACCATGATCGAGCGCGCCATCGCCCGCCTCATCGCGCGGCAATACCGCGTCCTACACGCGGGCATCCATTCCTTCACTCCCGTCCTGGGCGATGAGGTGCGCGAGGTTCAGATCGGCCTGCTGTTCGACCCCGCGCGATCATTCGAGTCGAGCATCTGCCAGCAGTGGCGCGACGCCATCCGCCACGCCGACCCGTCCCTCGATGTCCGCTTCAACGAGCCCTACAAGGGAGTCGACGACGGCCTCACCACCCACCTCCGAACCCGCTTCCCCGACGAGTCCTACGCCGGCATCGAGATCGAGGTCCGCAACGACCTCATCGCACGCGGCCTGTCACAACGCCGCTTCGGCGCGTTCTTGGCAGCGAGCGTATTGGTAGAGATATAGGTTGTATCAGGCGGCTTTCTTGCGACAACACTCTGAAACCGCGCCAAATGGATCAGAGAGTAGTCTGTCAAAGCTCTGGTCGTGTCTGGTGCATGCAACAAAGAATGCAGCGACGACAGCCAACACGGCCCACAAGATATCAGCCCACTTGAAGCTACTGATAAAAACTACGATGAAGTAGCTGGGTAGTTGACTGTCGAAATTCGACGCGGCTTGAATGCGAGCGGCATCCTTCTCCAGATCGGGCATTGCTTTCCATTGCTTTACAGCGTGGGTCCAGATCTCTGATGGGTAGAAATCCTTGGGTGAGTCGGCTACTTCAAGATTGTGAAGGCTGTACCACTCCGAGAAATCCTCGCCCGCCTGCTGGCGCTCTTCGAGTGTCTGCTCTGCGATTGCTCCGATCATGTAAGGATCGCGAGTCATCATCTCTCGCAACTGTGCCATTGAGAAACCCGCGATCGCGATCTTCCCTGCACAAATGGCTCCGATCGCGATGACACCGGCGAGCATCCCGCCACCGAAGCTCTGACGGTCACGCATGGAGAGTCGAATCCCCACCCCAGCCAGAGCACCGATGAGTAATGCGAGGCAGCGAGACTCAATGCCGCTGAAGTAGACGAAGGTTGTCCAGACAATGGCGCCGAGGATGCCGCCCGCTAAGCCGAACATGAGTGATCTTGTGAGTGGCATCACGCCGCCTCGGCCTGATCCGACTCCGGCGCGGGGTCAGACAACCGCCGCATCGGCGGGCGCGAGGCCGCCGCCTCCGATTGCTGCATGCCCATCCGCAGCATCGGGTGCGTGGGGGCGCCAGGATCCATCGGCTGCGGCGTCTGCGCGGGCGCATGCGCCACCGGGGCCGCATCGTCCGCGACCGCATCGTCCGCGCCGAACTCATGGAACACCTGCTCGCCAGGAGCCACACGCCCTGGGTCCGAGGCGATCTTGTACGCCGACCCGATCGCGAGGAACACCCAAAGGAAATCAAAAATGCCCAGACTGAGCAGCGTCCCGACAATGAGCGCGACGGTCATGTACTGCGCCATCTCCTCTTCGACCTCGGCGCGCATGGCGTCGCGATCCGGCTCGCCCATCGACATCCATTCGTGCTGCGCCTCGCCCCATACCTCCGGCGGGTACCAGTCGGCCGGCGTCATGTCGTCGGTCTCATCCAGGTCGTAGAACCACTCGGAGTAATCAACGCCCGCCTCGGCGTGCCGCTCGTAGACCTCGTCCGCAAGGATCGCGATCATCGCGTCGTCGCTCGTCGCCTCGCCGCGATACTCCTGATACTGAATCAGATTGACCGAAGCCTTCCCCGCGCCGATCGCGACCAGCGCCAGCACGCCGGCAAGCACGCCGGATGCAGCGTCACGCCGGGGAGACATCGAAGCGACGCCCACGCCCGTGGCGATTCCGACGAACCACGCAACGAACCCGACCTCATACCCGGTGAAGTGCACGACAAGCGCCCAGATGAGCGCGCCGAGCACGCCGCCGATGACGCCGCCCAACAGTTGCTTGATCAAGTTCATCGAATGGTCCTCGCAGAGGCGTAGCAATACCCTACGAAGCATCGATCACCCGCCCATCCGGCTGAATCTGACCCATCGAACAAGGTCCGGGTCATGCCGACTGGAGCGGCTATAAGGGTGTGTTCCGGGGTCAACCCAGCGCCAGACCGTCGTAGGCCAGATTGATCCCCGCCGGCAGTTCGTCATCCACAACCGAATGACGCACCTCGTGCGCAATGTGCGTCAGCCAGGTCTGGCGCGCACCGACCCGCTCGGCAATCCCCACCGCCTGATCAATCGTCAGATGCGTCGGGTGATGCCGGAACCGCAGCCCATCCAGCACGAGCGTGCTCAAGCCCTCGAGCAACCTCCACGAGTCCGTCGGAACCGCGCTCACATCCGTGCAATACGCAATCGGGAACGCCCCACCCATGTCCGCGCCCGTATCGCTCTCGATGCGGAAGCCCAGCACCGGCTGCTTGCCGTGCAAAAGCGGAATCGGCGTGAACCGCAATCCGTGCAGCGAGATCGCCCGCTCCGGCACAATCATGTTCGGGATGAGCGATGCCACGAACGAGTTATTGATGTTCGCGTTGCGATCGAAGATATGCCGGAAGGTATTGCGCAGAAACCCCATCGTGTGCGCATCGGCGTAGATATCAATCGGCGCATTCATCACCGCGTTGAACCGGCGCACCTCATCCAAGCCGAAGGTGTGGTCCACATGGTTGTGGGTGTAGAGAATCGCATCGCACCGGTTCAGGCGATGCCGCAGCGCCTGCTGGCGCAGATCGGGCGTCGTGTCGATGAGCACCAGCCGATCCTTGCCCATCGGGTCCGTCCACCGCACCGCCGCCCCCGACCGTGTCCGGTTGTCCCGCGGGTCATCCGAAGTGCAGGTGTCGCACCCGCACGCGATGATGGGAATCCCCCCGGAGGTCCCGGTGCCGAGGAACAGGAACTGGGCGGGCTGGGGGTGGGGGGGGCGGGGGGGATGGGGGGGGTGAGCGGTGGGCACACGGCTAGATTAGGCCCTCCGGGGCCCCTCAGGCCGGATCAACACCCGCAGGTTTGACCCCCCGCCGCGGTTCGGTACACTACGCGGCTCCCTATCAGGTGGGACCAAAGGGACCAGTTTCGATATGCCAACGATTAATCAGCTCGTCCGGAAGCCCCGGAAGACCCAGGTCGCCAAGTCGAAGGTCAAAGACCTCGCAGCATGCCCGCAGCGCCGCGGCGTCTGTCTGCAGGTCCGCACCGTCACGCCCAAGAAGCCGAACTCCGCGCTCCGCAAGGTCGCCCGCGTTCGTCTCTCCAACGGCAACGAAGTGACGGCCTACATCGGCGGCGAAGGGCACAACCTCCAGGAGCACTCCATCGTGCTCGTCCGTGGTGGCCGTGTCCGCGACCTCCCCGGTGTGCGCTACCACGTCGTCCGCGGCTCGCTGGACACACTCGGAGTCGATGGCCGCAAGCAGGCCCGCTCCAAGTACGGCGCCAAGCGTCCCAAGGGCGGCGCATCGGCCCCCGCCAAGAAGAAGTAATCACACATCGGATCCGCCCGCGTCGGGCCGATCCGTTTAGAAGGCAAGTAATCGCGCACCCCGGCCAAACCGGTGCGCGGTGAACAACAGGCCCGATCTCGCATCGGGCGGATGAGCCCAAGGAGGCAACCCATGGCCGGCAGAATCACAAAGTCCGAGCAGCAGCTCCGCCCCGATCCCAAGTTTCACTCGAAACTGGTGTCGAAGTTCGTCAACGGCCTCATGTCCGACGGCGAAAAAGCCACCGCCCAGCGCGTCATGTACGACGCGATGGACGAGATCGACAAGCGCCTCAAGAAGCAGCCCCACCCCGATGGGCTGGAGAACTCACTCCAGGTCTTCGAGCGCGCCATCGAGAATGTTAAGCCGCATGTCGAGGTCCGCTCCAAGCGAATCGGCGGCGCCAACTATCAGGTCCCCATGGATGTCCGTCCGCACCGCCGGCGCGCCCTCGCCTTCCGCTGGATCCTCCAGGCGACCCGAGGCGAGCGCGGCCGCCCCATGCACCTGCGACTGGCCGACGAGTTCCTCGCCGCCTCCCGCCGCGAAGGCAAGGCGATGAGCACCCGCGACCAGACCCACCGCATGGCCGAGGCCAACAAGGCCTTCGCCCACTTCGCGTAAGACGAGTTCAAACCGCTGGCTTCAACCCCGCGGAACGCCAATAATCAAGACGCGGCTCATTCCGGGCCGCGTCTTTCTTCTTTGACAATCGGGGCCGATCGGTATCGACCGGGCAGGGAATGCCCGGCGTGGCGCGTCGCGGCGCACGCTGGCCGCGTTAACAAGCGTGCAAACTCATACTTGCCAACACGCAGTATGCCCTCGCGGCCTAATTAGGCCGCATGGCCCGCCTATGACGCCCGATGGTGGGCGGGCCAACGACTATCGGGATCACCTCGTCTGACACGGCTCCGAGGCCGGCGAGGGACATTTAACCGGGGCTGGTCCCGCGGCGGGTGGCGATGCCCAACCCGCGGGACGAGACTTAAATCACCGCCTACACGCGTAGAAGCGCCGAGCGGACTGTCACGGGACGGGGGTTCGATTCCCCCCGGCTCCACTCAACACAAGGGCGCGCTGATGCGTAAATCAGTGCGCCTTTTTTCATGCGCAACACCCGATCGGCTCCGCGTCGTCATGCCAGATAGCAGGGCGGCTCTTACCGCACGCACGCCCCAAAGTTGCACCGGATCTGCGCGTTTTTCTGATCATTAATATTGACCAACTCAGCACTTGCAGCGCGAACACGCAGCGCCTTCCATCGGTAGGAACCCCATCGAAATCGGGTCGGCCGGGCACGGGCCCAAAGCACAACCGATCCGTTCGGGGAGTACATCACATGCATTGCTTGAAGTCGTTGTCAGGACGGTCCGCCGTTCGTTCGTTCGCCGCCGCGCTCGCACTGGCAGCCGGATTATCCGTCTCACTGAGTTCACCCGTGTGGGGAGCGACGCCATCGAGCGCTGTAAGCGAGACCGAAGCGATCCACATCGCCGACTCGCTCTCCGCAGCGTTCCGAAACGCCGCCGCCAAGATCTCGCCCGCAGTCGTCAACATCACGACCATCGAGAAGCCGGGCAATGTGGCATCGTCGCCCGGCGGCACGCCGCGACAGCAGATCATGCCGCAGATCCCGGAAGAGTTCCGCCGATTCTTCGGCGAGCAGGGATTGTCACCCTTCAATCTCCAGCCGCAACAAATGCCCGAGCGCCGCGGCCAGGGCTCCGGCGTGGTCATCCGCGAGGACGGCTACATCCTCACGAACAATCACGTCGTGAGCGGCGCCGATGAGATCACCGTCACCTTCGACAATGCCAGGGAGTTCACCGCAACGGTCGTCGGCACCGATCCCGAAAGCGACCTCGCCGTTATCCGCATCGACGCGACCGGCCTGCCGACCGCGCATCTCGGCAACTCCGATGATCTCCAGCCCGGCGACTGGATCGTCGCCGTCGGCAACCCCTTCGGCCTCGATCACACCGTTACCGCGGGCGTCGTCAGTGCCACAGGCCGCGGCGACATGGGCATCAACACCTTCGAAGACTTCATCCAGACCGACGCCGCCATCAATCCCGGCAACTCCGGCGGCCCGATGGTCAACCTGCACGGCGAAGTCGTCGGCATCAACTCCGCGATCCGTTCGTCAAACGGCGGCTCCGACGGCATCGGCTTCGCGATCCCCTCCAATCAGGCGCTCCAGATCGCGACTTCGCTCATCGTTAGCGGCCGCGTCGAACGCGGGTGGCTCGGCGTCGCCATCCAGCCGCTCACGCCGGAACTGGCTTCCTCGCTCGGTGCTCCCGACTCGCGCGGAGCGCTCATCGCCGATGTCCAGAGCGATACACCCGCAGCCAAGGCCGGCATCGAGTCGGGCGACATCATCGTCCGCGTCGACAAACGCGAGATCACCTCCTCCCGCGATCTCATCAACACCATCGCCTCCCACAACCCGGGCGAGAAGGTGACCCTGCTGGTCAACCGCGGCGGCTCAACGAAAAACATCGAGGTCAAACTCGGCGAGCGCCCGGGTCAGGACCAACTCGCGTTAGCGCGGAGCGCGCCAAACACACCGGCCGCATCGCCCCTCGGCATGCAGGTCCAGCCGATGAACGCCGAACTCGCCACACAACTCGGCGTCGATGAGACACGCGGACTGGTGATCACATCGATCGAGCAGGACTCACCCGCCGCCAAGGCGGGTCTGCAGCCCGAGGACATCATCCTCGAGGCCGACCGCAACCCGGTCACTTCGCAGGCGGAACTGGACAAACTGGCAGCAAAGTCCGAGGACGGGCTGCTGCTCAAAATCAACCGCGCCGGCCGCACACTGTTCGTCGTGGTGAAGCAGGCCAACTGAACCACAACCGGCTCGGACTCCGTTGCATCTTTCCTGAGAGCACGCACGCCCAACTTCGGGCGTGCGTGTTTGTCTTTGCTGTAACTCCGTCACGAGTTCCTCATCCACCGGCTGTTGCCAACGGTAGAATCTCATGCAGATCGCGGCGCGACTCCGCGATGGCGCCGCACCTCTCCGCGCTCACAGGAACCATTGGCGCCGAAAGGACTCCGCTAAATGGCCCCCGAAACTTCGATCAAGGCGGGCAAACTCCCCGCGCTCGTCTTCTCGTTCTGGGTCATGAAGATCTGCGCCACCACGCTCGGCGAGACCGCCGGCGACCTGCTCTCCATGACCCTCAACATCGGGTACGCCCTGAGCACGGTCATCCTGCTCGGCGTCTTCGCGATCACGCTCGTCGCCCAGCTGCGCGCCGCGCGATTCCATCCATTCCTGTACTGGTCGGTCATCCTCTCGACGAGCACCGCGGGCACCACAATGTCCGACTTCATGGACCGGACGCTCGGGCTCGGATACGCCACCGGGAGCGCCATCCTCCTGGGCGTGCTGATCGCGGTCCTGCTCACATGGCGACTCACGGAGAGGTCCATCTCGGTCACCAAAGTCGCATCGCTCCGGACCGAGTGCTTCTACTGGGCCGCGATTCTCGCCTCCAACACGCTCGGCACGGCGCTGGGCGATTACCTCGCCGACGACTCGGGCCTCGGTTTCGCCGGCGGCGCAGCGCTCATCGGATCGCTCATCGCGGTCATCGTTGTGCTCTACAAGTTCACGCCGCTTTCGCGCGTCGGCTTGTTCTGGGCCGCGTTCGTGCTGACCCGTCCCTTCGGCGCGACAATGGGCGATGTGCTGACGAAATCGCCCGACAAGGGCGGCATCGGATTCGGAACGATCGGCTCATCGATCGTCCTGCTGGCCGTGCTGGTTGGCGTGATCATCTACACAATGCGCGAGAAAGGTGGAGCGGCCGCGGAGGTCGAACCGCTCACCCCGCCCGCCGAACCGACGACCTGACTCCCACCGCGATCACCAGCGCCACGACCGAACACGCCGCCCCGAAGGCGAACGCAGCGTCCGAGCCGAACTCGTCCCACAGCACGCCCGCGGCGACGCTCGCGAAGAGTGTTGCGACGCCCTGCAACATCGCGAACAGCCCCAGAGCGCGCCCGCGCCGATCCCGCGGAGCATGATCAGAGATCAGCGCCTTGCCCACGCCGTCGGTGAGCGCGAGGTACACGCCGTACACACCCATCAGCGCCCAGATCGCACCGCCCGACACCAACACAAAGCCCGTGTAGACAAGCGCGTAGACGATCCACCCGATGAAGATGAAGCGCCAGCGCCCGACGCGATCACTCATCACGCCCGCGGGGTATGACACCAGCGCATACACAACATTGCACAGCGCGTAGGCAAGTGTCACTTCCACCGGCGAGAACCCGGCCTCCCCGGCACGCAGCAGCAGAAAAGCATCGCTGCTGTTGCCCAACGCGAACACAACCAGCATCATCACCGTCAACCAATACGAGCGCGGCAGGCCGACCGCACCATTTGTCATCACGTCGGGCGCCGCCGCCGCGTCTGCCGGCTCCTGCGTCTCCGGCTTCCGATCGCGGACCAGGAATGTCAGCGCCGCCGATGCCAGCCCCACCGCAGCCGCTGCGCCGATCAACAACCTCAGCGTCAACGCACTCTCAGAGCTCGGTGTGCTCTCGCGACCAACGCCCAGGACCCATAGCGCCAGCGCCGCGATCAGCACGCCCACCGTCGCGCCGGCAGTGTCCATCATCCGATGAAACCCGAACGCGCGCCCACGCTGCTCCGCATGTGTCGCGTCCGCGATCAGCGCATCGCGCGGGCTCCCGCGCATCCCCTTTCCCAATCGATCCACCCCGCGCCCGAGCATCGCGATCGGCCACGCCGACGCCAGAGCGATGATCGCCTTGCCCGCCACAGGCAGCGCGTACCCCGCGCGAACGAACGGCGTACGACGCGGAACACCTCGGCGCTTCCGGTCGCTCCGCCACCCCGCCCATGCGGCGAGTGCCGCGATTACCGCGCTCGCAACGCCCTCCACCCATCCAAGTCCCGTCGCCGAGGCGCCTAGGACGCCCACGATGAACATCGGCAGCACCGGATACACCATCTCGCTCGATACATCCGCAAAGAAAGACACCCATCCCAGCACGATGACCGTCCGAGGCAGCGGCTCTCGTGCATGGTGAGTCGATTCGTCAAGAGTCGATGGCGTAGCCCGTTCGGTCACGCCCGCATTGTGACACAACGCATCACCCGAACGAGAAACGGGGCCCCCGGGCATTCATGGCCCGGGCGACCCCGTTCTTAATCAGGTCAAACTCGCAGATCGGCACTCAGCCGCAGGTCGCGTTCCAGTTCGAGAGCAGCGCATTCAGGTCGTCGACATCGATAATGCCGTCATTGTTCGCGAGGTCGAGGCGCGAACCGACGCCGACATTCATGCCCCACGCCGAAAGGATCTCATTGAGGTCATCGACGTCCACCTGGCCATCGGGCACACCGCCCGGACCGGTCACATCGCCGACGCAGGGCGTGGGCGCGAGAACGCCGTACATCACGAACCCGGCGAGCTCGCCGTCGGACGCGATGCCCCACCCGACAATGTCGTTGTTGTTGTTGATCTTCTCCGCAGCCAGCAGCACGATCCAATCGGTCTGGCCGGGATCAAGGAGCGTATTCAGGTCGGTCATCTGGCCGTCCGCGTACACCCAGGCGTGCGCGTCGAGCACGAAGTCGTCATCGGTCGCCCAACCCACCATGACGCCCTGATCGTTGATGTCGAAGCCCTCGCTCGTTTCAAGGTCGGGCAGCGTGCCGAGCGTTTGGATCGTGTTGTCGTGATCCGCATTGAAGATGCACGCGTTCCACGGCCCGCCCATGGGCGAGCCCGAATGGCCCATGATCACGCCCGAGTTATTAACCGCCCGCGCCTGCGCGAAAAGGAATCCTGCGGGGCTGATCTGCACGGATGAGTAATCGCCATGTCCATCCAGTGTTGCGAGGTGGGCGTCGTCCGGATCACCAAAGAAGAACGACGAGCCGACCACCGTGCCATCGTTGTTCACGCCGTAGTTCGCCCCGCCCATGTACCCGGGGATCGAACCGGCAACGATGCCGGCACCGGGGCCGCTCCACACAAACCCCTTCGCGAAGCCCGGCCCGAGAGACCCTTGCCCGACAACCAGACCGTTGTCGTTGATGTCCCACGCCACCGAACTGCCCACGGCGCTCATGTCGATGCCGAGGTTGGTCGCCGTACCACCATCCCAGAGCATGGCGTCGCTGCCGCCGCCCAGACGATCGCCCTTGCCGACGATCTGATCCGAGTTGTTGACCGCATACGCCGCGGAGTCGGTGCCCGCCGGATCGAGGTCCGTCACAACGCCGTTGATCCACATCACCGCGTGGAGGGCAGCATCCCCGGATGTCGCTGCCTGTCCAACCACCACGCCGTTGTCATTGATCCCGAATCCCTGCGAACTCGTACCGCCGAGGGTCTCGAGGCGAACGATCGTCGCGCCGCCCATCGCCGCCCCGCACAACGCCATCATCCCCATGATGCTCAGAGTCCAGCCCGTGCGCTTCTGGGTCGTCATTCCTGCCATGTCCACACGCTCCTTACCGGAAAGTTTTCGTATTTTCTTCGGGTCTCCACTTGACCCGGGCACTGTTCTGAGAACAATATTGAGAACAGGCGAGAAGTCAAGCCCTCTACGGCCCAAGTAATGAAGAAGACTCAAAAAACCGTACCGACCCCAGAAAAATCCGCCCCACCCGCCGCCGACCCGCGGTCGGCTATTGTCCGCGTCATGGCGCAGCCCGGGCAGCTCCAATCCCGACGCAAAGGGCGAAAGCCACGCAACGGCTCGGTCCCCGCGCTCAACGAGAAAGAAATCGAGCAGGCATCCCGTGTCGCGATCCGCCTCCGCGCAGAACTGGCGCGAGTCGTCGAGGAACTCCCGGAGTCCGCTCGATTCGCAAGCGGGATGGCGCGGCATCTCAAAGTCGTGCGCCCGACATGCCAGCGAATCGTCTCGGTCCTGGAGGACCGCGAGCCCGACGCCACCTCCCTCGTGCGCCTGCCCGGCGTCAAAGGCATCGAGCAGTTCCTCGACGCATGCCGCAAGAAGGGTGTCCAGCCGCGCTCCGTAGACCTCGCAGAAGCCGCGCTCCAGCAGTTCGACGCCTACCTCACCGCCGTCGGCGGGAGCCAGCGTCACCTCGCCGAGCGCCTCCGCGCCACAATCGCGCCGTCGCAACGATCCGAAGAAGGAGCCGCGCGCGTCCGCGAGTCGCTCTTCGATGCCGCATCCCTCGTCACCGGACGCCGCTGCGATGTCTCCCTCAGCATCTACATCTTCCGCGCGATCGACGGCGACCCGCGCATGCTCGAACGCGCACTCGCCCACGGCCTCATCGCCAGCGAAGTCCGACCCGGCGGCATGCCGATGGTCCTCTCCTCCGGCAACACCCTCCGATTCGACGAGCCCGACGGACCCGCACGCCTGCTCGATGACGAGCCCGCCATCGGACGCACCAACTCGGCCATCCTCGCCCCCTTCACCACCCATCCGCTCCCGACCGTCACATCGCGCGGCGAGCAGGGCAAACTCGTGCAGGTCATCGACCCCGACACGCTCGGGTCGGCAGCCGTCCTCGATGTCGTGCTCGCCGAACGCTCCCGACACCCGTTCCTCGATGAGAAGGGCAAGCCGACCCTCAATGAAGTGTGGACGCTCGTCAACTGCCCGACGCGCACACTGATCTTCGATGTCTATCTCGATGAGGCGCTCGAGCGCGCCTTCCGACCCTCCATCGACGCCCAGCAGTGGTACCCGAATCTCACCAGCCCGGGCGATGACCGCTGGATCACACGCTACCCCGGCAAGCCGTCGTTGCAGCTGCTCAGCCGCGGCGCCGAGGCGCCCTCGCCCGCCGCCAACCCGCGCCACGCCGAACTGACGCGATACTTCTTCGATCGCCTCCGCATCGACCCTTCGCAGTACTTCGGCTTCCGATGCGAAGTCCGCTACCCCATCTGGCGCGCCGGCTACCGAATGCAGTTCGAGCCGGTCGGCGATGTCTCACTTTGACGGCGCCGGAGGATCCCCCCGCTCCCCCGTCTTGCGGTACTTCACGCGCCCCTCCGCATACTCCTGAGGCGAGACGCGCAGGTCCACCGCCTCCCCCGCGCGATGCTGACGGTGCAACTCCTTCAAAAACGGCACGCACCACTGGCACCCCGTCCCCGCGCCCAGACAATCCGAAATGAGCGACGCCACCGCCGGGTCCTCGGTATTGAGAAACGTCCGAATCTTCCGGAGCGACACGCGGAAGCACAGGCACACATGGTCGTCAGCATCCATCGCACGATCATAGGCCGAGGGGGGCGGTATCCTTGAGCCATGAGATTGCAGTACCACACCGCCGGCGAGTCGCACGGGCCGGGCGTCATCGCCACGATTCAGGGCCTGCCCGCGCGCATACCCGTCGATGCCGACTTCATCAACGCCGAACTCGCCCGCCGCCAGGGCGGCTACGGCCGCGGCGGACGCCAACGCATCGAGCACGACACCATCGAGATCCTCTCCGGCGTCCGCAAGGGACGCTCGATCGGCTCACCCATCACGCTCATCGTCCGCAACAACGACTCACGACTCGATGACGACGCCCGCACGCCGCCCCTGCACCGCCCGCGACCGGGCCACGCCGACCTCGCCGGGAGCGTCAAGTGGCTCACCACCGATTGCCGCGAAACCCTCGAACGCGCCAGCGCCCGCGAAACCGCCGGCCGAGTCGCAGCGGGCGCACTGTCACGCTGCTTCCTGCGCGAACTGAACATTGAAGTCTTCGGCTTCGTGCGCTCCATCCATGCCGCCCGTACCAACATCCAAGTCACCGAGCACAACTGGAAACAGATCCGCGAAGCGCGCGACGCCAGCGATGTCTACTGCCCCGACGAAGCCGCCAGCGAACTGATGCGCGCCGCCATCCGCCAGGCCAAGATCGACAAAGACACCGTGGGGGGACTCATCGAAGCCCACATCTTCGGTGTGCCCATCGGCCTCGGCTCCTGCATGGACTGGCGCGACAAACTCGACGCCCGACTCGCCTACGCCGCCATGAGCATCCAGGCCATCAAGGGCGTCGAGATCGGCATGGGCATGAGCGTCACCGAGCGCTTCGGCTCGCAGGTCCACGACCCCATCCACTTCGATCCGAACACCATCAACACGCCACGCCTCGGCTACCAGCGACCATCCAACAACGCCGGCGGCCTCGAAGGCGGCATGAGCAACGGCATGCCCATCGTCGTCCGCGCCGCGATGAAGCCCATCTCCACGCTCCTGCGCGGATTGCCCTCGGTCAATCTCAACACGCACCAGCCCGAGGACTCGCAGTACGAGCGCTCCGATGTCTGCGCCGTTTCCGCAGCATCCGTCGTCTTGGAGAATGTCGTCGCGTTCGAGATCGCTGCCGCAGCGCTCGAAAAGTTCGGGGGCGACTCCCTCAACGAAACAAAGCGCAATTACGAAGCATTCCTCGACGCCGCCCGCGCGCTGCCCCTCGAAGGGCCGGGCACCACGATCGCCTGATGCTCACCCCACCGCCTTCTTCAGCGCCTCCGCCTTGTCCGTCTTCTCCCATGTGAAGAAGTCGCCGTTCGCCTTGCGCCCGAAGTGCCCGTGCGCCGCCGTCGGCGAATAGATCGCCTTCCGCAGCCCGAGCGACTCGATAATCCCCCGAGGCGTGAGAGAAAACACCTCGCGCACCGCCTTGGCGATCCTGTCCTCGTTCGCCTTCGCGGTGCCCTGGCAATCCACATGCACGCTCGTCGGCTCGGCAACGCCGATCGCGTACGACAACTGAATCTCGCACTTATCCGCAAGCCCCGCCGCCACGATGTTCTTAGCGATATACCGCGCCATGTACGCAGCCGAGCGATCAACCTTCGTCGGATCCTTGCCGCTGAACGCGCCGCCGCCGTGACGACCCATCCCGCCGTAGGTGTCGACGATAATCTTCCGGCCTGTCAACCCCACGTCGCCGTGCGGCCCGCCGATCTCGAAGTTCCCCGTCGGGTTCACATGCACCTTGATGTCGTCGTTCCACCAGGTATCGCCCAGCACCGGCTTGATGATCCGCTGCTTCACCATCTCCCGCAGCTCGCCCTGCGCCTTCGCCGGGCTCCACTTCGGCGCGTGCTGCGTCGAGAGCACCACCGTGTCCACCCGCACCGGCTTGCCGCTCTCGTCGTACTCGAGCGTCACCTGGCTCTTGGCGTCCGGACGAAGCCCCTCGATCTCGTTGGCCTCGCGCGCCGACTTCTGCTTCGCGACCAACCGGTGCGCCAGATGAATCGCCAGCGGCATGAAGGTGCCCGGCTCGAGCCCCTCCGTCTCGCGGCAGGCGTACCCGAACATCATGCCCTGATCACCCGCGCCCTCGCGGTCCACGCCCATCGCGATATCCCGCGACTGCTGCTTGAGCGACACCAGCACAGCGCACGACTTGTCGTCGAAGCACATGTCCGCCTCGGTGTACCCGATACTCCGGATCGTCTCGCGAACAATGTCCGAGATCTCGACATACGCCTTCGTCGTCACCTCACCCGCCACCACCGCCATGCCCGTCGAGACCATCGTCTCGCACGCGACCCGCGACAACGGATCCTCACGGAGCATCGCGTCGAGAACGGCGTCAGAAATCTGGTCGGCAACCTTGTCGGGATGACCCGCCGACACGGACTCGGAAGTAAAGAAGTAATGACCCATGGGTGGATTGTCTCACAGTTCGCGTGTCAGGTGTTCGAGCGACGCCCCGATTGTGCATCCATGTTTGCGGATGAACGGCAGGAGCAGGCGAGTCGCCGAGTGTAGGCCCACAGCCGCGCTCCCTCAACCGATCACGCGGCCCCAAAACGAAACCGCCCCGCTGGACCGGCATAGTGGCCAAGCGGGGCTGTCTCGGGATGCGGACCTGTTTGCTCGGAAGTGCAGCCCTGTGCTGCCGCAGTCCCGAGCAGGTGGGGGGTGGGGTGGGGTGGGGGGGTGTGAGGTTCGGTCCGCTCCTGGGTGTGGGGGGTGTGGCAGTTTGTTTGCGTTGACTCTTGCGAGCCGGTGCATCGGGAACGGGGGTGTGTGACCTGCCCACCTGGCCACACGCTCCCCCGATCCCGGCGAACCGGCTTGTTCTCTCCTCAAAGGCGCCGGGGTTGTTTCCAAGCCCGACGCCCGATCTGACTCGCCACCAAACGGGGCCACGACGAAAGTAGAGAAACAACCGCCGTGCCAACCGCCCTGGCGGCCCGCAAACGCCCATCGCGCCCCCAGACCACCTAATTGTTATGAAATAAAGCAATAAAAAGAACGAAAAGTAATAGTTGCTCAATGAATAACGAGATGCAACAATCCATTTATGCGGCAAGACGACTGGACCATCACCGCCAGCACGGCCCCCGTTCCCTTCATCGAAGCGGACGCCTCGGGAAGACTCCGCAGAGCCACGCCCCACGCAGCCGCACTCCTCGCGCTTCCGACATCCGACAACACCGGCTCACTCCTCGATCCCCTCTTTCGAGCCGGATCCATCACCCAGCTCCTCAATGACGCCCTCGCCGACGGCGGCGTCGCCATCCTCCGAGATCAGGAACTCGCCGGCTCCATCAACGACCCCCCGCGCACACTCGACCTCATCGCTTCTCCCCAGCCCGACGGCTCGCGTCTCGTCGCCATCATCGACGCATCCACCCGCCGCACACTCGCCCGCGAAATCGAACGCCTCCAGTCCCTCCTCGCCGACGCCCAGCGCGAGCAGGCACGACTCGGCCAGATCCAGCGCGAACTCACCGCCGAGCCGCCGCGCATCATCGGCTCCTCCGCGCCCATGCTCCGCATGAACGATCAGGTCCGCCGCGTCGGGCCCACCGCCGCCACCGTCCTCATCCACGGCGAGTCCGGATCGGGCAAGGAACTCGTCGCCCGCGCCATCCACGCCGCCTCTCCGCGCGCCGGCAACGCCCTCATCGCCGTCAACTGCGCCGCGATGCCAGACACACTCATCGAGTCCGAACTCTTCGGCCACGAACGCGGCGCGTTCACCGGTGCCGACCGCGAACGCCACGGCAAGTTCGAACTCGCCGACAAGGGCACGCTATTCCTCGACGAAATCGCCGAACTCTCCGCGTCCGCACAGGCCAAACTCCTGCGCGTCCTCCAAGAGGGCGCGTTCGAGCGCGTCGGCGGGAGCCAGACCATCCGCGTCGATGTCCGCGTCGTCGCCGCGACACACCGCGACCTCGCCGTGCAGGTCGCGCGCGGGCGCTTCCGCGAGGACCTCTTCTACCGACTCAATGTCTTCCGGATCGATGTCCCCTCCCTCCGAGACCGACGCGAGGACATCCGCGCGCTCGCCGAGTTCCTCCACGACAAACACGCCAAGGCCATCGCCCGACCCGTACTCCCCATCTCCGAGCGATCCATGCGCCGCATGCTCGCCTACCGCTGGCCCGGCAATGTCCGCGAACTCGAGAACGCCATCGAACGCGCCACCATCCTCTCCATCGGACCCGAACTCGAAGTCGAACTCCCCCAGGGACCCGCAGCCGTCGCGGACCCCGGCCGCGATCGGGCGCGCGACGGCAGCTCCGGCCTCCCCAAAGATGTCCTCCTCGACCTCACCCTCGACCAGCTCCAGCGCCTCCAGATCATGCACGCGCTCGAAACCAGCGGCTACAAGGTCTTCGGCGACAACGGCGCCGCGACCAAACTCGAGATCAACCCCCAGACCCTCCTCTCGCGCATGGACAAACTCGGAATCCCCCGCCCGCGCACCCTCCGGGCCGCGCAGAAACGGGTCCGACGCGCCTCGGGCGACTAGGCCGCGCGGTACCCTGTCGCGTTTCGTTCACCGACTCCCGCGCGAGCCCCCATGCCCATCCCGGTCGATCATCACAAGTTCTTCGGCTCCTGGGCACGCTTCGCCACCTCCAGGCCGTGGCTCATCATCGCCGTCGCCTTCATCACCACGCTGCTCGCGGGCGTCTACGCCGCCAACTCCATCTCATTCCACTCCGACCGCTCCGATCTCATCGATCCCTCCCTCCCGTGGCAGCAGCGCTACGCCTCCATGAAGCACCGCTACCCGCGCTGGGACGACCTCATCGTCGTCATCGATCGCACCTCAGCGCCCGATGACGAAACCGCCTACGAGTTCATGGATGCCCTGGCCGAACGCCTCCGCGCCGATGATCGCTTTCGCCAGATCACCGCCGGTTTCGACCGCAAGAACCTCCCCGCATGGCTGCTGCTCACCGAACCCACCGAGCGTGTGCAGTCCGCCGCCGACTCGCTCAATCGCACTTCGCCCGTGCTCAGTTCGCCGTCACTCGCCGACCTGCTCTCCCTGACAGCCCTCGCGTCCGCAGCCCTCGACGAACAATCCCGCCACGGACTCACCGGCCTCCTCGAACGCGCCGCCGCCGTCGCCGAAGGCGCGGGCGACTCGATCCTCGGCATCGAGGGCCTTTCCGGCACCGAACGCATCTCCAGCGCCGAACTCGCCATCATGCTCGTCTCCAGGTCACGCGAGAAAGACAGCACCACCAGCGGCGTCGACGCCCAGCGCGAGATCGTCGCCGCACTCCGCGCCCACATCGCCGAAACACGCGCATCCGACGCCCGCTTCGCTCCGATCGACGCCGGCGTCACCGGCGTCCCCGTCTTCGAGTCCGACGAAACCACCCAGAGCATGACCGACGCCACCCGCGCCACCATCCTCTCGTTCATCCTGATCGCGCTGCTCATGGTCATCGTCTACCGAGGCGTCATCGCGCCGATGCTCGCGCTCGTCTCGCTCATCGTCGGAATAGCATGGTCGTTCGCGTGGGTCGCCGTCTCCGTCGGACACCTCCAGGTCCTCTCCGTCGTCTTCACCGTCGTCCTGCTCGGGTTGGGAGTCGACACCGCGATTCACCTCATCGCCCGCCTCGAACTCACGCACCCCGACCACGACCACATGGGCGGCGCGCTCGTCAAGACCTACCGCAGCATCGGGCCAGGCGTCATGACCGCCACAGCCACCACCGCCGCCGCCTTCGCAGCAACAGCGCTCACGCGCTTCGCCGGCGTCGCCGAAATGGGCAAGATCGCCGCGGGCGGGCTGATCCTCTGCACCATCTCCGTCATGACCGTCCTGCCCGCGCTCCTCATGGTGCTCCCCAGACCCGAGAAGCGCATGCGCGCACGCCGCGGCGGCGAGTCGCGCCCGTTCGCGGGACGCCTAGGTCTCTGGCTCGATAAGCATCCGCGCACCATCATGTTCATCTCCTTCGTCGTGCTCACGCTCGCCGGCACCGTCGCCGTGCGCATCAAGTACGACCCCGACCTCATGAAACTCGTCCCCCCGCACGCCGAGAGCGTCGTCTGGCAGAACCGACTCGCCCACGCCGACGCCGGGTCCGTTTGGCACGCCAAGGTCATCGTGCCCGATCTCGAAGATGCCCGGCGCATCGTCCCCCGCCTACGCGCGCTCCCAACCGTGGGCTCGCTCGACGGCGCCGCCCGCTTCGCCATCGACGACGCCACGCTCGCGGAGCGCACCGCGATCCTCGCCGCACTCCCCGAGCCGCCCGCCGGCGCACGCTCACCGGGCGAGGTTTCGCCCGATGAATCCTCGCGCCTCCGCGACGCCTGCCGATCCATCGCGCAGAAAGCAGGCGCCGCCGACCCCGCGCTCGCCCGCGCCGCCGCGTCACTCGCATCCATCCCCGACGACGCCCTCGCCGCCGTCGCGCGGGCCTACCGCGCCGAACGCGCCGCGCTCGCTTCCTACATCACCGCATTGCGTGCCGCCGATCAGATCGAACTCGCGGCGCTCCCCGCATCGATGTCGAGCATGTTCATCGGCACCGACAACTCGCTCCAGATTCTTGTATCGCCCGTCATCGAACCCGGCGTCAGCGTGCTCGCGCCCGACAAACTCGTCCCCTTCGCCGAGGATGTCCTCTCCGTCGCGCCCGACGCCACCGGCCCCACCATCCAGATCTACGAGTCATCGCGCCTGATCAAGAACGCCTACTACGACGCCGCGCTCTTCGCGCTTATCGCCATCGTCGTCATCCTCCTCGTCGACCTCCGCCACTTCCGCGATGTCGTCTGCAGCGCCATCCCCGTCGTGTCCGGCTCCATCCTCATGCTCGCCACGATGGTCCTCATCGGCCAGGAACTCAACTTCGCAAACACCATCGTCATGCCGCTCCTTTTCGGCATGGGCGTTGACTCCGGCGTCCACGCTGTCCACCGCTGGCGCCAGCAACAGGAAGACGCACCCGCCGGTCTCGCCGGCGGCTCCGGACGCGCCATCACCCTCACCACGCTCACAACCGTGATCGGCTTCAGTTGCATGATGATCGCCGAGCACCGCGGCATCCGATCGCTGGGCCTGGTCATGTCCCTCGGGCTCGCCTATGTCTGGATCAGCGCCGTCGTCATCCTGCCCGCCGTCCTGCGCCTGCGCACGAATCACCGGAGACTCCGGGGCATCGCAACAAACGCCCAGAGCGCAACAAACTGATCCGTAATCGCTTCAGGCGAGCGCCATGGCGCGAGCTGTGCCGCGAGAACTCCACCCGCACGGACGCCCCGTCCACGCAAAGCACTCAGACATCCAGCGACTTCACCTCGAGCGCATGGTCCTCGATATACGAGCGACGAACCTCGACATTCTCGCCCATCAGCGTCGTGAACAGCTCGTCCGCAGCCGACGCGTCCTCCAGCGCCACACGCAGCAGCGTCCGGCGCGATGAGTCCATCGTCGTCTCCCACAACTGCTCCGGGTCCATCTCCCCCAGACCCTTGAACCGCTTGATCTCCATCCCCCGACGACCCGCATCCAGCAGCGTCTCCAGGATCTGCGGCACACCGGCCGCCTCGATCAACTTCCCGCCCGCACTCGCCGTCTCACTCACCCCGACCGACTCGTCCCCGTCCTCTGAATCTGAGTCCTCATCAGTAGCGACCTGAATGCGCGACGCGGGCTTGCTCGCCCCGCCGGTCGTCCGCCAAGCGTACTTCGTCGCCAGCTTCGCGCCCGTCACATCCTCGCCCTGCGTCAACGTGTAATCGTCGATCGCAACGCCGAGGGACGACAGTTCGCCGAACACCAGCGACAGCTCCCGGTTCTCGTGCAGCTCGCGGACAACCGCGATCGAAGCGCCGTTCCGCTGCTCGTCCGTGATCGACGCCGGCTTGAGATCCTCGCGCTGCCTCACAAACGCCTGCGCATCCTCCTCAGACCAGAAGAACGCCGCGCCGGACCCGGCGCCGCCCGCCCAAGTCACGCGATGCGACGGCAGGCGACCCTTGCCCGCAGGATCACCCGAGCGCGTATCCAGCAGTTCCGGGAAGGTCACGCCCCGACGCTCCACGATCTCCACAAGCTCGCGCAGCCGCCGGAGCGACCGCACCAGCCGGCGCACGTCATCCCCCGATACCTCGCGCTCCATCCGCAGCTCGCCCGTCTTCTCGTCAACATTCTTGGTGTCGCGGACCACGAAGGTCGTGCCGTCAAGCCCGAGGTCGATCAGCACATCCGCCATCGCCTTCTCGTTGAGCACATACTGCGAACGCTTACCCCGCGTCACCTGGTACAGCGGCGGCTGCGCGACGAAGATCCGGTTGCGACGGATCAGCTCCGGCATCTGCCGGAAGAAGAACGTCAGCAGCAGCGTCGAGATGTGCGAGCCGTCCACGTCGGCGTCGCACATGATGATGATGCGCCCGTACCGGAGCCTGGCGGGGTCGAAGTCCTCGCCGATGCCGCAGCGCAGCGCCGCGATCAGCACGCGGATCTCCTCGAAGCCGAGGATCTTGTCCAGCCGCGCCTTCTCGACGTTGAGGATCTTGCCCTTGAGCGGGAGGATCGCCTGCGTCTCGACGTCGCGCCCCTGCTTGGCGGAGCCGCCGGCGGAGTCGCCCTCGACGATGAACAGCTCGGATCGCTCGACGTCGTTGGTCTTGCAGTCGGCGAGCTTGGCGGGCATCGAGCCCGACTCCAGCGCGCTCTTGCGCCGGGTGAGCTCTCTCGCCTTGCGCGCGGCCTCGCGCGCCTGCGCCGCGATGACGCCCTTGAGGCAGATCCGCCTGGCGTCGCCCGGGTTCTCCTCGAGCCAGGTCTGGAGCCGCTCGCCGACGATCGACGAGACGAACCCCTCGATGTCCGTGTTGCGCAGCTTGCCTTTGGTCTGTCCCTCGAACTGCGGGTCGGGGAGCTTGACGGAGATCACCACCGCCAGCCCCTCGCGCAGGTCGTCGCCGCTGGGGGTCGGGTCCTTCTCCTTGAGGATGCCGGCGTTCCGCGCGTAGGTGTTGAGCGTGCGCGTCAGCGCCGTCTTGAACCCGCTGACGTGCGTGCCGCCGTCAACCGTCTTGATGTTGTTGACGAAGCTCAGCAGCGTCTCGGAGTACGAGTCGTTGAACTGCATCGCCAAGTCGCAGACCAGCCCGCGCTCGCCCTCCTCGCCGCTGAGGCGGATCACCGGGGAGACCGGGTTCTTCGACTCGTTGAGGTAGTCCACGAACTCGACCACGCCCTCGCGGAAGCAGAACGTCACCTGCTTCATCTCGCCGTCGGCGCCGACGCGCTCGTCCGCGACACGGATCGTCACGCCCGGGTTGAGGTACGCCAGCTCGCGCAGCCGTGTCTCGATGATCGGGTAGTCGAACTCGGTCTGCGGGAAGATCTCCGGGTCCGGCTTGAAGACGACCTTCGTCCCGGTGTGCTTCGCGTCGGCGCCCGTCAGCTCGCCGATGACGTGCAGCGGCGTGTCCACGACGCCCCGCTCGAAGGTGATGCTGTGGATCTTCCCGTTGCGGCAGACCTCGACCTCGACCCACTCCGAGAGCGCGTTGACGCAGGAGATGCCCACGCCGTGCAGCCCGCCCGAGACCTTGTACGCCGAGCCCTCGCCGCCGAACTTGCCGCCGGCGTGCAGCACCGTCATCACGATCTCGACCGCCGGCTTGCCGTCGAGCTGCGGGTTCTCGTGCGACATCGGGCTGACGGGGATGCCCGAGCCGTCGTCGATGATCGCGATCGAGCCGTCCGCCTGGATCGTCACGCTCACCGTCGTCGCGCGACCGGCCATCGCCTCGTCGATCGAGTTGTCCACCGCCTCGAACACGAGGTGGTGCAGGCCCGTGATCCCCGTGTCGCCGATGTACATGCCCGGGCGCTTCCGCACCGCCTCAAGCCCCTCCAGAATCTTGATCTGGTCGGCGCCGTAGGCCTGGTCCGTGCGCTTTTTCTTCGGCTTCTCGGTCTCGCTCATGGGGGCTGTTGCGTGGTCGGGCATGCCTGAAATCTGTCGGCTCCTGGTGACGGAATCCGGGGCCGGAACACCCCGTCAAACCCCGCCCGAACGGGGCGTGGACGAACCACAGATTGTATGCGATTCCCAGCCGTCAAGCGTCGATCCGACCCCCGCGCCGCACCCCGCCGCAACACACGACGCCGCCCTTCAAATCACGGCACAATTTCCACCGTGCTCGACTCGGGCACCAGCATCTCGTAGATCATCTCGACATCCCCGGCGCGGCAACGGATGCAACCCATCGACATTTCCTTGCCGATGCTCTCCGGGTCGATCGTCCCGTGAATCCCGTACCCCGAAAGGTGCTCAGTCTCCGCGCTCGTCCCCGTCAGCCCGAGCCACCGCTCGCCGATCGGGTTCTTCGGGTCGTCCGCGCCGAACTTCTCCCGCGTCCGCGGATTCACCCACGAAGGGTTCATCATCTTGCTCGAGTTCACCACGAACGAACCTGTCGGCGTCGAGCCGTGCTCGCCCAGACCCACCGGGAACGACCGGATGAACATCCGGTTCCCCGCGCCATCATTGATGTCCGCGTAGATATCCATCCGGAACGCGCTCTTGCTCACCACCGCATGGAACGGCCCACGCACAAACTTGATGTTCTGCCCGACGCGAATCCGCGCCGGATCCGAAATCTTGTTGATCCGCTGGATGAACTGCCACTCCACCCCGAGCCGGTGCGTCCGCACGATCTTCGACAGCACATCCCCGCTCCCGATCGTGTACGTCTCCGCCAGCGGATCGCCCGCCACCGCCGTCGCCGAGAACACCAACGTCTCGTTCATCCGACCGATCGCGTCGCGCAACTGCGCCCGCTCGCCCTCCGTCGCGCTCGGGTCATGCAGCGCCCGATTCAATAGCCGCCGCGCCTCAACCAGCCGGTTCTCCTGCGCAGCCCGCCCGCCCTCCTCGATCAGCGCCCGCACCGACGGGCTCGTCACCCGAGTCGGCGGCTCTTCCACCCGCGTCGCCGGCTTCTCAACGACAACCGGAGGGGTCAGTGACTTGGTCTCGTCCGACGGCTTCTGTGCCGGCTTCGTCTCGTCCTTCTTCGCATTCGTCAACGGGTCCGGCTCGAGCGACGCCACCTGCTCCACCGGCTTCTCCGGCTGATCGCTCCAGGTGTTGTCCGATCCGGCGCGATGGAACGGCTTGGGCGTGTCCCGATCCCCCATCCGCACCGAGTCACCCGTCCCCTCCGGACGCGTCGGCTTGTTGTCCGCCGAAGCCAGCTTCGTCTCGCCCGACTTCGTTCCCGCGTTCGCGTCCTGAAGCTTGCCGTCGCTCCCCCGACCGAAGATCACCCACCACAACCCGACAACCACCGCCAACGCGAGAACAACCCCGCCCACACGCCGCCCACGCCCCCCGGCCTTGCGCGAACTCACCATTCTCGAAGCGTGCGAGGGTCCACCACGCGATGACTGTGACGGCAACGGCATACCGAGTCCTCCCTGATCTTCATGGTCCCGCGTCGGCTCCGACCGATCGCCCCCACAAACCCGCTCCGAGTGTACCCCGCCGCGTGCCACGCCGCCGCGCCGAACACTCACTCCAACCCGTGAAAAACGCCCTTCTCCGTCACCACCGCGTCAACGCACACGTCGTGCGCCTCCATCACCACCCGCTCCACACGCTGGCAGTCAAAGCACACGCCCACCGCATGCGCCCGCCTCCCCACCCGAATTTCCACCTTCTCCAGCAGCTCCCCCAGGAACCGGTCGTAGTAACCCCCGCCGCGACCGAGTCTTGCCCCTCGCGCATCAAACGCCACGCCCGGCACGATCACCAGATCCAGTTCTTCGGGCGCCACCTCCCGCCCATCCGTCGGCTCCCGCACACCGTGACGGAACGACGCCCTGGGGAACTCGTGCGTGTCCACAGCCACCGGCGTCAGCGCCCGCTGATCCCAGTCAATCCGCGGATAACACACCGTCTTTCCACTCCGCAGCGCCACCGTTGCCACCCCCGTCCCGTCCGGCTCATCCCCCAGCGCATCGAACAGCATGATGCACGACGCCTCACGCACCCACGCGCTCGCGTTGAGATGCGCGCAGATCAGGTCCGACGCCTGCGCCTTGGCCTCCCCAGTCATCCGCGCCACCGCACCCCGAGCCTCACGCCGCAGCTCATCCTTGAGTTCGCTCAATTCCATCACCTCATGGTACGCCCCAATACAGTGGGGGGGTGAACGCGCCGCTCTTCCACATCGTGCTCCACGAACCCGAAATCCCCAACAACACCGGGAACATCGGCCGCACCTGCATCGCCACCGGGTGCGCGCTCCACCTCATCCACCCGCTGGGCTTCGATACCTCCGTCAAAGCCCTCCGCCGCGCCGGGCTCGACTACTGGCCCCGCCTCGCGCCGACCGAGCACGCCGACTGGCACGCCTACTCGCGCGCCCACCCCGCCGCCCGCAGATGGTGCTTCACCACCAAGGCCTCCCGCCCATTCTGGGACGCCGACCTCAAACCGGGCGACCATCTCGTCTTCGGCAAAGAAACCGCCGGCCTCCCCGCCGACATCCTCGCCGCCCACGCCGACACACTCATCACGCTCCCCATGGTGCCGGGCGAGCGTTCGCTCAACCTCGCCACCGCCGTGTGCGCGGCCATCTACGAAGGCGTCCGCCAATCAGTCGCCCGGGGCGACATCACGCTCGACAGCGCCGGGCGCATCATCAACCCCTGAGCTTGTTGACCGTCTCAACGAGCTTCTTGCCAAGGCCCAGCACCGCATCGCGCTGCTTCTCGTCGTTCATGCCGCCCGATTCATCAAACACCTTGTGCGCCTGCATCACGCAGTGCTGCTGCGGCATCACCATCATCTGAATCCCGCCCAAGAGCGCCCGCAGGTGAATCAAACCGCGAATACCGCCCAAGCCGCCCGGCGAGGCCGACATCAACTGAATCGGCTTGTCCTTGAACGCGATCAGCGGCGTCTCGCCCATCTCCGGCCGCGACGCCCAGTCGATCGCGTTCTTCAGAACAGCGCTCACCGAGCCGTTGTACTCGGGCGATGCCAGCAGAATCCCGTCCGCGCCGATCATCAGTTCCTTGAATTTCCGCGCCGTCGGGTCCATGCCGTGCTTGGCTTCCAGGTCCTCGTCAAACATCGGCATCGGGTAATCCCGCAGATCGATGTATTGCACAGCGCCCCCCGCGCCCCGCGCCCCCTCAGCCGCGACCTTCACGAGCTTCTTGTTGAACGAGTCTTTCCGGAGCGAACCGGCGAACGCGAGAATCTTCGGTGCGGACATGTTCGTGAGTCTCCATGGCGTGAGTTGAGGTGCGGATCATAACCGGCGCGACGCGGGCCCTGTTCCATCGTTCCTTTACAGCCGCGAGCCGACAGATGTGCGCCGGTACTGGCTCGGGTGCCGGGTGCCACCGCTTGTCACCCGAAGAGTCCAAGCGGTGATTCGGTGCTGCGAATCAGGTTCCCCCCTCTGTGCCCTCTGTGTGCTCTTGTGGTGAATTCCTAACCCAGCGGATACCGCTCGCAGAACTGCTCCACCTCGCCCCGTACCTGCGCGCACACACCCGCATCACCGCCGCCTTCGATCGTCATGTCGATCCAGTCCGCCACCCGCGTCATGTCGTCAACGCTCAGCCCCCGCGTCGTCACCGCCGGCGTCCCCAGCCGCAGCCCCGAGGTCTGCTTCGGCGGCCTCGGGTCCTGCGGCACGCCGTTCTTATTCGTAATGATCCCCGCCCGCTCCAGCCACTGCTCCGCGTCCGCGCCCGTCAACTCCGCATCCCGCGTCCGCAGGTCAACCAGCATCAGGTGATTGTCCGTGCCCCCCGTCGTGATGCGGAAGCCACGCTCCGTCAGCGCCTTGGCCAGCGACTTCGCATTGGCGATCACCTGCTTGGCGTACTGCTTGAACTCGGGCTTGAGCGCCTCGCCGAACGCCACCACCTTAGACAGAATCACATGCATCAGCGGCCCGCCCTGCATGCCGGGGAAAAGCGCCCGATTGATCTTCTTGCTGATCTCCTCGTCGCTCGTCATGATCAGCCCGCCACGCGGCCCGCGCAGCGTCTTGTGCGTCGTCGTCGTCACCACGTGCGCGTGCGGGAAGGGCGAAGGATGCTCGCCCGCCGCGACCAGACCCGCGATGTGCGCGATGTCCGCCATCAGCAGCGCCCCGCACTCATCCGCGATCTGGCGGAACTTCGCAAAGTCAATCACCCGCGGGTACGCGCTGTACCCGCACATCAGCAGCTTCGGCTTGTGCTCCAGGCACACCCTCCGAACCGCGTCGTAATCGATTCGCTCAAACTCCGGGCTATTCGCGTCATAATGCAGCGGATAATGCACCGGGTTGAACCACTTGCCCGACATGTTCACCTTCAGCCCGTGCGAGAGGTGCCCCCCGTCCGCCAGCACCAGCGACGCAAAGGTATCGCCCGGCGAAAGCAACCCGAGGAACACCGAGGCGTTCGCCTGCGCGCCCGAGTGCGGCTGCACATTCGCAAACCCGCACCCGAACAACTGCTTGGCCCGTTCCTGCGCCAGCGTCTCCACCTTGTCGTGAAACTCGCACCCCCCGTAGTACCGCGCCCCCGGATACCCCTCGGCGTACTTGTTCGTCAGGCAGGTCCCCATCGCGTGCATCACCGCCGGCGACACATGGTTCTCCGACGCGATCAGCTCGAGCGTCGATTGCTGCCGCGCCCGCTCCGCGTCCAGCAGGTCCGCCGCCGCCGGGTCGGTCCGGCGGATCAGCTCCGACACGGCGTCGGCGACTTCATCGTGCGAGTGGATGTCCTGGGCCATGTCGCGCTCCGGGGGTGCGAGGGGGGGATCGGAGCGGACAGGATAGCGGGGGCAGTCAGACGACGATGCGCGTGACAGGGCCAATCAAGAGGGCAGGTGACGCGGTGATGGTCCCGAAGAGGATCGAGGTATACCACGGATGGCGAATCCTCAGATATCGCGCGTCGGCGAAGCCCCAGAAAACGACGAGGACAGCGGGGATCAGGATCCCGTACAGAATGTCGAACACCGTCGCGGTGAGGTGCTGCGTCGGATAGCCATGCTCATTCAGATAGAACCACCCAATCAGAAGTTCGCCGAGGCATCCCGTAAACGGGAATAGAAATAGTGAACATAGCGCGACGCGATAGAGATGCGCACGCCGGAAGTACGACGGGCGGATCGATTGGAACAGGATCAGATGCAGTGTGGGCATCGCCACGAACGGCCAGAGGATGCAGCAGCCGGCGAGAGGGAGTGACACTTCGAGGTCGCGATAAGAAAACACGACTTGGAAGTATGCCCAGGTTCCGCCACCGATCTCGTATATTCGGCGCAACCACGATTGCGATATCAGGACCGCGACAGTCAGAACCACAAGTTGCAGCAGAAGCATCCACAGGGCTACTGCGATCGTGAGCCGCCACGGATGCACCGGCATTTCAAGTGTGAGATCCCGCCAGAGTCGCCAAGGCCGCCAGGCGCGCCACGCGGTCATCAGAAAATGTTTCGCGGTTGGACGGCGGCGCCATTGCCAAACCCACGCGTACTCGTCGGGTTTGAACAGTGTTTCCCACCGCAGCTTCTGCCCGCATTCCGGGCACACACCCCGCATCGGGCATTCGTCCCGCCACGAGTCCACAGCCCCCGACAAGTCATAGCCGCAGCGTGGACAATGTACGCCCGCCGTCATTCCCAGATACCCCAATCGCCGAGACGCATCATCATGTCGAAGAAGATCGCCCGCCCGCCCACCAGCTCAACGATCGCCAGCGACGCCAACCCCGATATCACCATCAGGATGGCAGCCGTCGCGCGCGGCTGCGACAGTCGCATGTAACCCCTCGTCATCGCATTCCAGTACCGGTGAAGCACAAACCCCGCCAGCACCACGAGCAGATATCCCTCGATGATCTCAATCCCATCCCAGAGTTTGACTTCCCACGCCGGGATCGTCGTCGGAATCCACCAGCCCTGCCGTCTCTGCGGATACCTGAACTCGCTGACGCCGCGAACAAGCGAGTTGGCGACCACCAGCACTCCGATCAACGGGATCGAATACACGCCCCCGCGGATCAGATGCTCCCGACGCACTCGCGCCAGACGACGCGTGTGAACCAACGCCACCATGCCAAATGGCGTCAACGCCGCCCACAGAATCGCCATCCAAACCCACGCTGACGATCGCTCGTATTCATAGGCCAATAGCGAGAACGGGTCGAAAACAACGAGCGGGTTATCGCTCAACACCGCCCGCCCGTCGATCTGCGTGAACACGCTCACGCACCCGTAAGCAAGAATCAGGACGATGACGATCGTCACCGCCGCAAACAACGCGACAAGCGGCCCGACGAACGGGTGAGTCATCCATATCGAACGCCAGAAAGTCGTTGGGCGCCAACACCGGGCGATCGTCACCGGGAGCGATCGCCGGATCTTGCATTCCGGATTCTCAATGAACCACGCAGGAATCGCAAAAGCGGGACTCAATACATCACGCCATCGATGATCCAGCCCGCACTCCGGGCACACACCCCGTATCGGGCATTCGTCCCGCCACGAGTCCACAGCCCCCGAAAGGTCATACCCGCAGCGCGGGCATCTCGGATAAGCCGTCGATCCGTGCGCCATACCCATCACGATACGGAGTCACGCCCGTCCCGGACGCATCAATCCCGGACCCTCACCGCCCCAGCCACAAGTCCCGCAACTCCCGCCGCGACGACACCCCAAGCGTCCGGTAGATCGACCGCGTGTGGTCGTGCACCGTGTGCGCGCTCCGGTGAACCCGCTCGGCGATCTCCGCCTCCGTCAAGCCCTCCGCAAGCAACGGCGCGATCCGACGCTGCATCGGGCTCAGCCCCTCCAGCAACCGCCCACGAACACGCCGCGGCTCAACAAACCGCGCAATGAACGCCTCCAGCGCCGGCTGCAGGATGCAACCGAGCGTCGACACCACCTGCGTGCTCGCACGCCACACCGGACTCACGCCGTCAACCTGCAGCACCATCACCCGCACCCCCGAAGGGTCATCGAACGGCACGATTGCACGCGCAAAGTCGTGCAGGCCGATCGATGCGCGAAACTTCGCAAACGCGCTCCCGCGCCACACATCATCGCTGAGCAACCGATCCCGCCCACCGCACGCCGTCCGCGGCACAGGCCCCGCGTGACCGACCCTCCGCGAAAAATCATCATCCGGCCACCCCGCACGCGCCTGCTCCTGCACCGACCGCACCGCCCCCTCCGGATACGCGCCCGCGAGCCCGAGCGAGATCGTGTCCCATCGCCGCCCCGCATCCTCCCACTGCGCGATCATCGCCATCACGCCCACCCGCCCTTCGATCAGATCACACAAATCGCCCGCCACCGATTGCGTCCAGTCATCGGGCGACTCCGCAAGGCTCGTGTGCGACCGCGAAACCACCGTGCACGCGCGCGCCATCAACTCCGACTCATGTATCCCCGGCGGCGCTGCGCCATCCCGGTCGCCGTCGCTCGTCATGCCATCCCTCCGTTCGCTCACACACTCTGCGTGCATATCGGCACGCCGCAAGCGACTCCGGACCGCGCGCAAGAGCGCCCACCGCGCGTTCGGCACAGGTTCATGGCATCCGCCGCCGTGATGCGGGTCATCCGCCACAAATCTGTGTACGGACCCCCACGACCCGGCTAGGCCGTGTGGGGGATAAAGTTTTCAGATTCTGATAACAGCCCGCACAAGCGTCCACGGCCGAGCAAGCAACAGCGGCACGCCGACCCGACCCCGTCAGCCCACTGTCGAGTCATCGGGAGCAAGGATCGTCCCGCGGATCTGCGTCATCCGCTCGATCACGTCCCGCATTGACAGAGGACGCTTGTTCGGATCGACCTCCACGCACTGCATGATCAACTCATTCAGCGCGTCGGGCACACGCGGGTTCAGCGCGTTCGCCGGCTTCGGGCGCTCAATGAACTGGTCATCTAGCCGCTCCACGAGCGACTCCCCCTTCGGAATCGCCGTCGGGATGTGGTGCTGCGTCAACACCCAGTACATCGTCGCGCCGAGGTTGTAGATGTCCGTCTTGGGCGTGATCTCGCGCCGGTGCACCTGCTCCGGCGCAATGTAGTCGGGCGTCCCCTGGATGCGCTCCTTGATCGTCCCGATCTTGCACGCCTGCCCGAGGTCGATGATGCGGATGTCCCCCGTCACCGTCATCACGATGTTGTTCGGCTTCATGTCCGCGTGCACGTACCCGACAGCGTGCAACTCCGCCATCGCCCGCGCCGTCTGGATCATGATGTCCAGCGCCTTCGTAAAGGTCTTGGGCGGCTGCCGCTCCACCGAGATCCCGTCCACGTACTCCATCACCAGGAAGATCTCTTTGACCTTCAGGAACCCCGCCTTCCCCTTGATGAGCTTGTGGATCGAGCGGATGAGAGGCGACCTCACCTTCTGGGCAATCTCGAACTCCGAGGTCGCCTGATCCAGAAACCGCTGGTCCTTGTCCGAGTGCCGCTCAACATGCTTGAGCGCATAGATCTGCTTGGACTTCGGATCCTGAGCCAGATAGATGATCGAGGCCGCACCACGACCGATCTCGCCGAGGATGTTGTACCCAGCGAGCTTCGTACCCGGTTTGGCTGGCTCGTAGTGCTTCACGGTCGGAGAGTGTTCGTATCGTCTTTCGGGTTGGTTCTCGTTTCGGTTTCACAAAAACCGATCCGGCGGGCTCGACCGGCCGCCGCCACGATCCCCGATGCGTCGCGGAGTATCGCGGTGATCTCCCGAAACTTCAACGCCGACACCGATCCGCGATGTCCCACGGGGCATATCCACAGACCCTGATCTGGTAGGGGGCACCCGCCTACGACCGCGACATCACCATGTCCAGCCGAGCCCGGAACGCCGCTTCCGGAAACAGCCGCCCGGGGCCCGCGCTCGGAGACACATCGCGGCTCAGGACCACATTCTCGCCGGGAATCCCGCACGCCTTGGTCAACTCGCCCACCAACTCCGCCAGCGCACCCAGCTGCGCATCGGTAAACGGCCGCCGATCCCCATCCCCCACCAGGCAGATCCCCAGATACTCCCGGTTGAACCGGTCCGCATCCACACCGCTCGTATGCGCCCCCGGCAGCTGATCGGTCCACCGGTACCCGACCGCGATCTGGCCGTCCGGGCCACCCTTGCCGTTGGTCACCACAAAGTGGTACCCCAGCCCTCGGAGCCCCATGTCCTGGTGCTGCCGCGTCACCGACTCGGCCGATCCGACCGCCGACCCGGAATGATGAATCACGATCCCCTTCCACCGCCCGGGCTCGATCGTCCCCGCCAGATCAAGGATCTGGCTTACGCCCCGGTCAACCCCCGAAGTCGCCATCAGGGCGGGCCCGACGCCCGAGGCCGCAACCGGAGCACGGTCGAGCACCAGGAACAGGCCGCCGATCCCCGTCAGGGTCGCGCCCAGCGCGCCCCAGACGCGCTGGCGTCGAGATAACTTCGAGATCGGGCCGGCGCCCTGGGCATTGATGCGCATCGTCGTGCATTCCGTCGCGAGGCGTGCGTGCGAGTTCATCCGTGAGGCAATAGATGCATCGGGCAGCCGCACGAAATCGCTTTCGATTTCACGACCCAATCGCTCGATGCGCCATCGTTGCGCTTCGACCGGAGTTTACCGGACGCGCGCAACCGCGTCGCCATCGAGCTCGCATTGTGGATGAAGCGACATCTGCGCGCCCGCGCACCCCCCGGCCATCATCGCTTCTGCGACAATCGCCCCCGCAGATTCGGCTTGCGACGACCGAACTCGTCCTCGATGTACTGCGGCTCGTACTGCCCCCGCGCCACGTCGTACCGGTCGTATTGCGTCCGCTCATCCCGCGGAGACAGCAGCGCCTTCGAGCATCCGGCGCTCATCACAGCGCCGATCGCAAGCGCCCCCGCACACACACAGCACCGAATCTTCCCTGACTCGCTTCGTCTCATCGCAAAAAGAATACAGCCCCGAGGTCGGCTCGGGGCTGTGCACTGCAAATCGGTCACAAGAGAGGGAGAGGAGGAGAGTTTCAGTTCCACCGGTAGTACGACCAGCCCACGCCGGTGTTCGCCCCCCGAATCGGAATCCGCAAAAATCCGCGACGCCCCAGAAAACCGCCCGCTCAGGGCGTTCTGGCGGGGTTCACCGTCTCCTGGACCGAGTGAACCCGCCCCGTCACGGCGTCCCGGAACTCCGCCCCCAGCAGAATCGACCCCGACAGCGACCCCACCGCCACCGGCCGCATCGGGATCTCAACCGTGTAGTGCGTGCCCAGCGGACTCGATCGATACGACTCACGAAGGTCCATCGGGTGCAGCACCGCCGTCCCGAGCGTCACCGGCGCCTCGGCCGACCCCGGCGGCGGCACAAGCGTCGCGCTCGCCGTCATCCGGCCCGCGATCTGCACGAACCGCTGCCGCCCATCAAAAGGCCTGATGTAGATATCCACCCGGTCCCAGTACCCGTCGTCGTTCGAGTCCACAGGCCCCGAGAGCCGGCCGATCGTCAGCCCCGCGCACCGAGGCAGCGAAGCCACAACATCCGCCGCCGGCTCACCACCCGCACCCTCGAAGGTCTTGCTCAACTCCCCAACCTTCGCCGCCAGTTCGTTCCGCTCCGCCTCGAGCGTCGCGATCCGACCCTCCGCCTCCGTCAGCCGCCGGCGCAGCTCATCATTCTCGTTGTCAAAGTCCTTGGGGCCGCTCCGGCACGAGGCGCCCACGCCCATCGCGCACAACAACACGCCAAAGGCCAGCACGCGAGTCGGGCGCACGAGTGACGAGCTCCTCTGATCGCTCATACCCGCATTGTAGGCCGATCAGGCGTCCTTGCCGGTCCGGGGCATCGACCGCAGCACCGAGTCCACCAGCCCGTATTCCACCATCTCGCCGTCGTCGAGCCACTTGTTCCGGTCGCAGTCCTTGATGATCTGCTCCACCTTCTGGCCCGTCGCATCGGCATAGATCTTGTACAGGCGATCCCGAAGACGCAGCATCTCCCGCGCCTCGATCTCCAGGTCCGTCGCCTGACCTTCCATCACACCCGAGAGCAGCGGCTGGTGCATCAGGTTCCGCGCATTGTGCAGCGTATACCGCTTGCCCTTCGTACCCGAGCACGCGATCACCGAACCCATCGACGCCGCCTGCCCCACGATGTAGGTGCAGATGTCCGGCTTCACAAAGTTCATCGTGTCCACGATGCCCAGCCCCGCCGTCACCGACCCGCCCGGGGAGTTCACATAGATGTGAATGTCCGACTCAGGATTCTCATTCGCCAGGAACAGAATCTGTGCCGTCACCAGGTTGGCCAGCTCATCGTTGATCCCGCCGCCGATGAACACGATGCGGTCCTTCAGCAATCGGGAATAGATGTCGTAGGAGCGCTCGCCGCGCCCGGTGTTCTCAACGACAATCGGAACCAGGTATGACATGTTCGGGTCGTCCGTGTGGGGTGTGTAAGTAGAAAGTCTCAGCAGCCGTCGCCCTGCGCTTACTTCTTCTCTGCGGGTTCGAGAATCTCATCGACAAGCCCGTACTCCTTCGCCTCACCGGCGTTGAAGTACTTGTCGCGCTCGCCGTCCTCGCGGACCGTCGCGTCGGGCTGCCCCGTGTGCCGCGCCAGAATGCTCACGAGCAGGTTCTTGGCGCGGATGATCTGCTCCGCCTGAATCTGGATGTCCGCCGTCTGACCGTACACGCCGCCGTACGGCTGATGGATCATCACCTTCGCGTGCGGCAGCATGTACCGCTTGCCCTTCTCGCCCGCCGCCAGCAGCAACGAAGCGCCCGAGTACGCGCGCCCGATGCAGTAGGTCGCGACCTTCGACCCCAGCGAACGCATCGTGTCGTAAATCGCAAGCGTGTCGTCAACCGCCCCGCCGGGGGAGTTGATGTAGAAGTTGATGTCCGTCCCGCGCTTCTGGTTGTCCAGATAGAACATCTGCATCATCAGCCGCGCCGCCGACGCCTGGTTGATCTCCCCGAACAGGAAGATCACCCGGTTCTCGAGCAACAGCTCGTCAATCGTCATCTCACGGGTCCGCTGGTACTGGATCGACATAAAGTTCGGCCCCTGATTGGGTGTCAACAGTCAAAGTCACTCGGTCCGGGCCGATCATAGGCGGCGCGAACCCGCGAAGGGCGATATCGGCCTTCCACGCCCCCCGTCTGAGAGAACCGCACCGGATTCCCGAATGATCCACCCGGATCAGAGCCCCCGCCGCACCCCGCAGCAGGCACCCGGACCCCGCTTTGGCGAGCCCGCCGATGCCCTGTAGGATTCGCCCCTTCCCCCTCTCGCGCCGCCGCCTCGCCGGTGGACAACCCCCGGAGCCAGTTCGTTGCCCACCGCGGTCATCTCCGACATCCACGCCAACGCCGAGGCCCTCCGCGCCGTCCTCGCCGATATCGACGCCAAGGGCATCGACCGAATCATCTGCCTGGGCGATGTCATCGGCTACGGCCCCGAGCCCCTCGAGTGCGTCGATCTCATCGCCGAACGCTGCGACTGGTCCCTCATGGGCAACCACGACTTCGCCGTCCTCTACGAGCCCACCAACTTCAACCCCGGCGCCGAGCAGGCCGCCTACTGGACCCGCGCCCAGTTCGACGCCGAGACCGACACCGACAAGAAAGCCCGGCGCTACCGCTTCCTCGGGCAGATGCGCGTCCGCGTCGTCGATGAACAGAGCGAGGCCGGCTTCCCCTTGCTCGCCGTCCACGGCTCACCCCGCCGGCCCATCAACGAATACATCTTCGCAGACGATGTCCTCAGCGCGACCGACAAGATGGCCTCCATCTTCGCGCAGGTCGATCGCGCCGCCATCTGCGGCCACACCCATGTCCCCGGCGTCTTCACCGACGAGCCCGACTTCTACCGCCCCGACGAAGTGGGCGAAGGCGCCACCTACAAGTTCATCGAGTCGGAAAAAGTCATCGTCAATGTCGGGTCCGTCGGGCAGCCGCGCGACCACGACCCCCGCGCCTCCTACGCCGTACTCCAATCCGGCTCCATCCAGTTCCACCGCGTCGAATACGATGTCGCCGCCACAGCGCAGAAGATCCGTGCCATCCCCGAACTGACCGACTGGCTCGCCGAACGCTTGTTCGAAGGGCGTTGATTATCCAACGCCGACGCCACAGCGCACGCGACGCCTCGACAGGATTGAATAACCGACCATGCCCGCCGAAAAGAACATGACGCTCCGCGTCGTCGTCCCGATCATCGTCACCATCGCCGCCGTCGCCGTCGGCATCGCCTTCTTCATCAACGCCACCGGCCAGGGCTCGGGCGCATCCTCCAACAAACCCGCCGACGCCCAGCCCGCCGCCACCCCCGCCGACGAGCAATCCAAAGACGACGCCAACGCCGATCAGCCCACCGACTCCGGCACCCAGCCCGACGCGCCGCCGAACCCCGCGCCGACCGAACCCGTGCGCGACGATCAACCCGCCATCGAGCCCGCCGAGAAACCCGCATCAACCGCGCCCATCGCCGCGCTCCACGCGCGCCCCGTCCCCATCCAGGACGAAACCCTCGTGCTCGGCTCCCTCGACGAAACCTCGCCCTACCGCCTCCGCGTCGAACTTACCACCATCGGCGCCGGCATCCAGCGCATCGAGTCCTCCCGCTACTACAAAACCATCCGGCACAAAGACCACTACCTCATCCAGCAGCGCCAGAACTCCGCCGACGGCTCCCGCGCCGCCATCCCCATGTCCGTCACCGGCATGATGGTCAACGGCCAGTGGGTCCCCCTCTTCAACACCGACACCCCCGAAGCCACCCGACTCTGGCGCATCGCCTCGCAGACCGACACACGCATCGCCTTCGAAGCGATCATCGAGAACGAGTCCAACGATCCCGTCATGCGCCTCGTGCGTCAGTTCACGCTCAGCGAGGGCTCGTTCGACCTGCGCATCGATCTCCTGGCCGAGAATCTCACCGACGCCCCCCTCGAACTCTCCTTAATCCAGACAGGCCCCGTCGCACTCCCCGAAGACCGAGGCGGCTACCGCATCCCCCTCGAGCGCGTCCGCTTCGGCGCGCTCCTCGATCCCAAGCGCGATCCATCGCGCGAGATCGTCGAGGGCGACCGCAAACTCCTCTCCATGTCCAAAGCGCTCACCATGAGCGAACCCAAGTTCGATAAGCAGGGCAACCCGCTCCCGCCCGAAACCGTCTGGCCCAATGCCAACATCTACGACGGCTTCTCCGATCTCGTCTGGCTCGCACAATCCTCGCGCTACTTCAGCGCCATCGCCCACGCGATGCCCGAGGAAGGCCAGGACAAGGCGCTCTGGGCCACCGCAAGGGTCTACCCGAAATCGCTGGTCTTCTACCGCACCGACAGCAAGGGCCGCTCGATCGCCTACCCCGATGCCCTCCACCTCGAGATGCAGTCACGCGCGCTCACGGCCGAGCCGGGCCAAACCCTAAACCTCCCCATGGGCTTCTACGCCGGCCCCACCTCCGAACGCTACCTCGCCGGCTCCGAGAACCCCGTCTACGCGCGCACCGCGATGGACTCCATCGTCATCTACCAGCTCTCCTTCGGCCTCTGCGCCATGTGCACCTTCCAGTGGCTCGCGGACCTCCTCCACGCGTTCCTCAGCATCCTCCACAAGTATGTCGTCTTCGATTGGGCGCTGGCCATCATGGTCCTCGTCGTCTGCGTGCGCACCATCCTCCACCCCATCACCAAGAAGTCGCAGATCTCCATGATGCGCTTCTCCAAACAGATGCAGGCCCTCGCCCCCAAGCAGAAAGCCATCCAGGAGAAGTACAAGGACGACCGCGTCAAAATGCAACAGGAAATGACCCGGCTCATGCGCGAGGAGGGCGTCAACTACGCCGGCATGCTCGGGTGCATCCCCATGTTCCTCCAGACGCCCGTCTGGATCGCGCTCTACGCGATGCTCTACACCGTCTTCGAACTCCGCCACGAGCCCGCCTTCTTCGGCGCCGTGCAGGCCGTCTTCCCCAACTGGTCCTTCCTGGGCGACCTCTCCGTCGGCGATCACTTCATCGACTTCGGCCACTCGCTCTTCACCGTCCCCATGATGGGCGACATCACCGGCATCAATATCCTCCCCGTCCTCCTCGGCGTCGTCTTCTACATGCAGCAGAAGTACATGACCCCGCCCCCATCAGCCCAACTCACGCCCGAGCAGCAGTCCCAGCAGAAGATGATGAAGATCATGATGATCGTCATGTTCCCCGTCTTCATGTACAACGCGCCCGCGGCACTCGCCATCTACTTCATCACCAACTCAACGCTCGGAATCCTCGAGAGCCGCTACATCCGCTCGCATGTCGATCAGGATGCGCTCGTCCCCGACAAGCCCAAGCACGCCGGCCTCGGACGCAAAAAGGTCGCCAACAAGGCACGCTCGCCCTTCCAGCGAACCGAAGAACCACGCAAGCGCTACAAAGACCGCCAGTAGCGCGAGACCCGTCCACACAACAGCTCACCCTCTGATCGAACACGATCCGAGCTTTGTGCTTTGTATTTTGTGCTCTTCCATGAATCCTTCGGACACCATCGCCGCCATCGCCTCCTCCCACGGGCGCTCCGCGCGGGGAATCGTCCGTGTCGCCGGCCCCTCCACCCGCGCCATCCTCGAGTCCCACCTCGACAAAGCCCCCGCCTGCCGAGGTGCGCACCACGCGCGCCTCCGCCTCAACGGCCCTCTAGGACAAATCACCATCCCCGCGCTCGTGCTGTTCTACGAAGCGCCGCGCTCGTACACCGGCTCCGACGCCACCGAACTCATCCTCCCCGGCAACCCCCACCTCCTCACGCGCACGCTCGACGCCATCACCGCCACAGGCGCCGCCCGCCTCGCCGAGCCCGGCGAGTTCACGGCACGCGCGTTCCTCGCGTCCCGACTCACCGCCGAGCAGGCCGAGGGCGTCGCCGCGCTCATCGCCGCATCCAACCAGTCCGAATACGCCGCCGCGCAGCGCCTCCTCGACGGCTCGACCGGCGCGCAGTACCGCCGACTCGCCGACGAGATCGCCGCCGTCCTCGCGCTCGTCGAAGCCGAACTCGACTTCGCCGACGAAGAGGATGTCACCGCCATTGCCGACGCCGAACTCGCCGCACGACTCGCGCACATCCAGCACCGCCTAGCCGAACTCGGCGCCTCCGAGGCGTCCGCACCCGCCGAGGCCCGATCTGCCGACCCCGTCGTCGTCATCGCCGGCGCGCCCAACGCGGGCAAGAGCACACTCTTCAACGCCCTCCTCGGCCGCCACCGCGCCGTCGTCTCCGACACCCCCGGCACCACGCGAGACGCCATCGCCGAACCCATGCCCCTCCCCCGTTCAGCGTGGGGGGGGTGGGGGGATTGGGGGACTCCTTCCGTCATCCTCGTCGACCTCGCCGGGCTCGACGCGGCGCTCGCCTCCCGCTCCGCCATCGACGCCGCCGCCCATCACGCAGCCATCGACGCGATCACGCGCGCCGACGCCGTCATCTGGTGCGACCCATCGGGCCGGTTCGATCCGTCCGAACTCCCCGCCATCACCGCCACCATCATCCGCGTCCGCACCAAGGGCGACCTCTCACCCGCCGACGCATCCGCGCTCACCGTCTGCGCGATCGACCGCTCCAACCTCGAGCCCCTCCGCCGCGCCATCGCCGACGCCGTCGATCAGTCATCCAGCGCCGCCGACCTCGCCGTGCTCCCGCGCCACCGGCGCGCCCTCGCATCCGCGCTCGCCGAGTCTCGCAGCGCCGCATCCTTGATCGACCACCGCGAACGCCTCGCCGGCCACCTCCGCGTCGCACTCGATGAACTCGCCCAACTCGCCGGCGAAATCTCGCCCGACGATGTCCTGGGGCGCATCTTCACCACATTCTGCATCGGCAAGTAGGCCCCCTCAGCCCGCCCCCCCCGACCGCGCCGAAGCCAGCCGCACGAACCGCTCCGCGTACCGCTCGCAGAACGCGTCCACCCCGCTCGCCAGCGCCCCCGCGCTCGTCCCCCACACGCACGCGATCGGGTCCGCGTCCTCCACATCCATGTGGATGCTCAGCACGTCGTCGATCGCAAACGCCGTCGGCACCTTATCGATCAGGAATGCCGACAGCGCATTCACACCCGGCCCGCCCACGCTCACCGTCGGCCGCGCTCGCAGCGCATCGTTGTTCAGGTACCACACGTCCGTGCACAGCATCACATCCATGTCCGCTTCCAGCGCATCAACCTCGCGCAGCAGGTGCTCGCGCAGCCGGTACGCGATCGGGCGATCCACCCGCTCCGCGCGTAGATGCGCCCCGACAACGATCAGCGTCAGGCGATCGGTGTCGGGGCGCGCCGGGTCAGCATCAAGATGTTCAGCGTGCGGTTCGATCACCCGAGTCTACACCGACCCGGCCGACCTCCGCACGCCGCCGATCACGGGCAGGGCAGCCCGAAGCTGGCCAGGATCACATTCAAATCGTCCACATCGATCACGCCGTCGTTGTTGGCGATATCGATCGGCGAGCCGATGCCCACATTGTTCCCGAACGCCGCGAGCAGCGCGTTGAGGTCATCGACGTCCACCGCGCCCGAGTTGTTCACATCGCCCGGGCACGAGGGCGTCACATCAACGCAGGACGCCGTATCGATTCGGAAATCGTCGATCGCCGCCTCGACGATCGAACCCGACGCCGCGTCCTCCGCAACGAACCGCACGCGCATCTGGTCCGTCAGCGGAACGAACGCCGCCGGATCGAACGACGCGAAGACCCACCCGCCGTTCGTGCCGGGGCCCGTCGGCCCGACCGTCTCGGCATTGGTCCACGTGCTCCCGTTGTTGTTGGAGATGTCCACGCGGAAGGTATCCGCGCCCGGCGCCGCACCGGCGCTATTCGAGTACCAGCGCCAGTAACTGATCGTCGCGCTGTCCACGCCCGACAAATCGAACGTCGGCGACCGCAGCGTTGTGAGCCCGCCGTCAACATCGTTATCGCCGACACCCCCGCCGACCGCGCCGTTGCCCGTCACGAAGCACAGCGTGCCCGGATCAGAGTGATCCAACTCGGGCTGCGCATCCGTGCCCACCGGCTCGGCACGCACCCACACGCCCGTCGTCGCGGTGTCACCCGCCACGCCGAGCGACCATCCCATATTCGTCTCGGCGTCGTCCTCGAAGTTCACCATCGAAGTACCGATATCAAACCCGTAGGTCGAAGCCGGAGCGCCCGCCGGAGCGCGGGCCACGCCCGTCACCGCACCCGCCGCCTCGAAGTACAACTCCGGCACGTCCGAGCAGTTCACGCCCGGCACCGTCGCGCGGTACACGCCGCCGCCCTGATCGCTCATCGCGATCTGCGTGAACGACCCGCCCGATGCGCGGAAGAACATCTTCACCGAGCCGCCCACAACCGCCTGATTCAGCGTGTTCACCTGCAGGTCAACATCAAACGGCGATCCCGGCGCCACCAGCGACGGAATCGACGCCACCGGCGACAAACTCATCGCCACAAGGTTCGGACCAGCCGCGAGCGAGAAGGTCTGCGGCCCCTCGGGCACCGTCGTCCCGCGAACCTCGATCCGCCACGTCCCCGCCTGCGCACCCTGCACGAACACCTGCTCCATGTTGTTCACATGGTCTTCCTGATTGGAAACCGCGTTCGCGTTGGGATTCGAGGGATTCAAGGTGAACGGATGGCGACGCACGTTGTTCGGATCGAACACCGCCAGGTCAAGGTCGTTCACCAGCGTGTTCGTCACCGCCGGGTTGCCCGCAAAGTCATCCCACGCGAGCGTCGCCTTGAAGTTGCCGCCCGGCGGCACATCCACGAACACCGTGTACACGCCGCCCTGATCAACCTCCGACTCGATGAAGTTCCCCGTACGCATGAAGTCGATCGCGTCCTTCACACGCACCGACCCATACCCGTGCTTGTAATCCGGCCCCGGGTTCCCCACATCCGCCGCCGTGTGCGCCAGCAGCGTCTTGAGCGTCGAGTTGCGGAAATCCGGACGACCCGGGAACTGCACCCGGAAGTCCTGCAGCATCAGCGCCGCGCAACCCGTAACCGTCGGGCCCGACATCGAGGTGCCGCAGATCGTCCCGTACCCGCCGTCGCTCCATGTCGAGGTCACGCCGCCGTCGCCGTTGATCTGGCACCCCGGTGCCGTCACATCGGGCTTGAGACGCCCGTCATCCGTCGGCCCCCACGACGAGAAACTGGTCGACAGGTCCGTGTCCGAGTCCACCGCGCCCACAACGCACGCATTCTTGTTCGTCGCGGGAGGCGGCACCGTCGCAAACTGCGTCCCGCACCCGCCATTGCCACGCTCGTTGCCCGCCGACCACACGATCCGAATCGGGAAGCCCAGCGTCTCGCCGCGCACCAGCGCATCGATCACCGCGGGCGTCACACCGTAGTCGCCCTCGTAAGAACAGGGGAAGCCGTTGGGAGCGACATTCGTGCCGATCGAGTTGTTCGAGATGTCCGCGCCGTTGGTCACGAACGCCTCGGTGTAGTCCGCCTCGATGTCGCCCGGATTCGTATAGAGGAAGACACCGCTCCCGTCGTACTCAAAGGTGTACGACTCGAACCGAACATTCGGAGCCATGCCCCGCAGACTCGCGCCGCTCGACTGCCCGCCGTCGCCGCCGATCGTCCCCGCCACATGCGTCGGGTGGAACGAAACAGAAGCCCCGTCCCCGACGTGCACGCGGTTCGTCCCCTGGAGCGTCACGAAGTCCTGGTGCGTCGACAGCACCGACCCCGCGTCGTACACCAGCACGCGCACGCCCGACCCGTTCAGGCTGTACGGCGCCGCCTGCACAGCGTCCGCCTGCACCAGCGCCCGGTTCTCCGCGTTGAAGGGGCCCATCCGCGCCATCGGCGGCTCGACCCACATCACCTCGCCCGAGTCCACGACCGCATCGATCTTGTCCACCGGAATCTCGACCACCAGCGCGTTGATCGACTCGAGCCGGTCGCGCACCTCGCCCCCCAGCCCCGCGATCAGCGCCGCGCCGCGATCGATCGCCACATCCTTGTGCAGCATCACGTACACGCCGATCACCGGCGCCCCGTCATCACCCGCCACCGGAACCCGCACCACCGAAAACGCCGGATAATCCCGCGCCGCGATGCTCGGGTGCATCTTCCACTTACGATCGATCGACCGCACCGCGTGCGCGCCGACCGCCTCCAGCGCCGCACCCGCGTCGCCGTCCGACGCCACATTCGCGTACCAGGCGTTGGACCCGACCGATGAGAGCAACTCGACGCCCGCAACCCGCAGCCGCCGCTTCGCCGCCGCATCCAGCGGCCCATCGAACTGCACCAGCACGCGCGTCCCCCGCGCCGCCGTCGCCGCAGCACGGAGCGACTCCGCGTTCTGCTTCGCAATCGTCGTTGTTCCCGAAACAAACTGGATCGGCTCAGCGCTCATCGCCGTGCCGGCTACAGAGAGCAACGAAACCGCAGCAAGGACGCGGACATATCTCATGATCACATTCTCCGACTGGGGCGCGCCGACTCCCGCCGGTACGCCCGGTTCAATGGGCCTATCTACTTCGGACGATGCGCACCCACGCATCGCGCAACCCCCCGGGACACACACCCCGATCCTCCTTCCAAAGCCGCAGAAAGGCAAGGTTCAACCCATTTTGGGGTTGATAATCACGAACGAAGTCCGAAAATAGCCAACCCACCCCATCACGCCCCGACTAAGGACCCCCGCTCATCAATACGCCAACCAGCCAATACGCCCACTGGGGCCACGACATCGACGACGCCGCGCACCAGCAGATGCGCGACGCATGCTCGCTCCCCGTCACCGCCGCCGCAGCACTCATGCCCGACGCCCATGTCGGCTACGGCCTCCCCATCGGGGGTGTCCTCGCAACGCACAACGCCGTCATCCCCTACGCCGTCGGTGTCGACATCGCCTGCCGCGTCATGCTCACCGTTTTCGACCTCGACGCCTCTCGCATCCCCGGCATGCGCGACAAGCTCAAGAAGATCCTCGAGTCCGCAACGCTCTTCGGCGTCGGCAAGGAATGGCGCCCCGGCGACCGCCCCGATCACCCCGTCATGGAAGAAGACTGGTCCGTCACGCCCGTCACCGCCGCGCTCAAAGACCTCGCCCACCGCCAACTCGGAACCAGCGGCTCCGGCAACCACTTCGTCGAGTGGGGGGAGTTCCAGCTCAACGAGTCAACCGCCGCCTGCAAACCCGGCAACTACCTCGCCGTCGTCTCCCACTCCGGATCACGAGGCCCCGGAGCCAAGGTCTGCGCGCACTACTCCAGACTCGCCGAAGACCTCCACCCCGAACTCGAAAAGTCCCTCCGCCATCTCGCGTGGCTCTCGATGGACGCCGACCAGGGAGCGGGGGAGGAATACTTCGCAGCCATGGAACTCATGGGACGCTTCGCCAGCGCCAACCACCACATCATCCACGCCAAGATCGCCCGCGCGCTCAACCAGAAAGTCGCGCTCCAGATCGAGAACCATCACAACTTCGCGTGGAAGGAAACCCACAACGGCCGCGAGGTCATCGTCCACCGCAAGGGCGCAACGCCCGCAGCCGCGGGCCAGCTCGGCTACATCCCCGGCTCCATGACAGCCCCCGGATACCTCGTCGCAGGCAAGGGCGAGCCCGCCAGTCTCAATAGCGCCTCCCACGGCGCCGGCCGCCTCATGAGCCGATCCGCAGCACGCCGCTCCCTCACCAGGTCCGACTTGCGCCGCGCCGCCTCCGAAGCGGGCGTCGAAGTCCTCAGCGCCGGAATCGACGAGTCACCCCATGTCTACAAAGACATCGAGCAGGTCCTCGAAGCCCAGGCCGATCTCGTCCGCCGCCTCGGCAGGTTCACACCCCGCATCGTCAAAATGGCGCCCGACGGCGAAAGGGCCGAGGACTGAGCGCGCCGGCGGGCCATGCAACTGCAAAGGAGACCAGCGTTGTTAAACCCGAGACATGCTCTCATCGCAACTCTCATGGCCGCAATGATCTTCACCGCCGCGATGATTGCTTGCGGCCAAGCCCGAACCGCCGCACCATCGCCGAAGGAGTCCAAGAGTCTCATCTTTTCCCATGTGAGGGATACCGGTCGCACCATCGAGAGTCCCCGAACTTCGCGCGTTGCGATGGCCGTTTGGGACACCGGGCTCGTGGTTGTCGGCGTCGTCCGCTCGAAGGGCATCGAATACCACTCGTCCACTTTGACCAACGGAGAACTTGAGTTCTTGCGGTCCCGATTGCACGGGATTGATACCGCCCAGGGCGATCAACTCCTGTTCCCGCCCGATGCAGCCCACACAAGATTCTTCGTTCGCAACGATGAAGGTGCCGCGGAGTTCTTCTGGACGGAAACTCGGCACACTAGTGGGCCGTCGCCGGAGTTCCAGCGCATGTGGACAGAGTTGTACGACATCATGCTCGGTGCAACTCCGGCAAATCTCACGCCAATCACAATCGGCACACCGGAATACGAGAAGTTCTCGGAGTCATTTCCGGGTTACGCAGCGACATCGATCAACGCCGGATACCGGAACCGATAGTCACTCCGTCCACACAAAGTCGCCGCGCTTCATCGTCCAGTCGTTCCCGTAGAACCCCGCGCCGACGATCGACTTGTGCCCGTCGTCCAGCGCCGAGGCACGCATGATGAACAAGTCCGGGTAGTGCACACCCGAAACGAAAATCAACTGCCGGTCCAGCATCACGCCCGCCGAGGCGCCCGTCGGCGCAATCACGCCCGCAAGCCGCGTGTCCGATCCCGCCACCGGGTAGCACATCATCACGCCCAGATCCTCACCCTCGATCGTCTTCTGGTTCTCGATGATGATCCGCCCCCGCTGCACGCGAATCGGGCACGCCTCACCCAGCACCGCGCCCCACGCCCCGTTCGACTGCGCATGCCCGTACAGAACAACATTCCCCTCGTGCCCCGATTTCAGGTACTCCTCATCGCTCATAGCGCGCAGCGCGCCGTTCCCTCGCGCCAAAAACAACTCCGAGTCGTACCGCGCCCGATCCAGCGCCCACGCGTTCTCCTCCGCATTGCCGCGCGTGCCGTACACCAGCACGCAGTCACGATCGAACGCCGCCTTAAACGGCCCGTTCCGCGCCGGCCCCTTCTCACCCGCCCCCGCCCCGTCATCAAGATCCCATCCCCGCCGCCCCAGCACGAGCGACACACGCCCCGCGCCCGCATCCGCCCGCACCTCGTCCTCATCAATCACCATCGTCACCGCGCGCCCGCCGAACGCGCTCAGATCGATCATGAGCCGATCCACATTCTCAGTCTTGCCCTCGATCCGCCCCGCATCGAGGTTCCGCGCCAGGTCCACGCGGCTCGCCGTCAGCGCCTCAACCTGCTGATCGATCGTCACCCACTCGCTCCGCGCGCTGATTCCCGGATTCGTCGTCGTGAACCGAACCCGATCCGGCGCACCTGTGTGCTCATCCAGCCGCGCCTTGAAGAACGCCATCATCTCGGGCCAGTCGCAGCACTGATTCCCCCACCAGTGCCCCGCGCCCAACTCCGAATGAAGCGTCAACCCCGGGCTGATCCCCTCCAGCTCCTTCCGCATGATGAACGCCTGCTCCACCGGCACATTGTCGTCCTCCGAACCGTGCAGGATGAACGCCGGAAGGTTGTAGAAGTTCCGCTTCATCAGCAGCGTGTCGCTCGGAGACGCCGCACGCTCCAGAATCCGACCCGCCCCGCCATACGCGCGCAGGTTCGGATACCCCGCGTAAGAAGCGAAACTCACCCACCCCGCGCTCGGACCCACCGCGACAAACCGATCCGGATAGTGCGACGCCACCTGCCAGGAGCCGTGCCCGCCCATCGAGTGCCCCGTCAGAATCGCCTTGCGATCGCCCGACACGATATCCAGCACCTCCATCGCATCGATCCGCCCCCAGTCCTCCCAGTCAAACCCGAACTTCCCGCGATTCGTCGGCGCCACAATCCGCGCCCACTCCTTGGGCGCATACACCGCCGCCTGACCGCTCGCCTCCACGCTCGCCCCGTGCAGCGTCAGAATCACCGCCTCTTCTTCACCGCTCGCCGGCCGCTCCGCGTAGTACTGCACCGACCGATCCACGCGCGACCGGAAGGTCCGGTTGTTCGGCCCGTCCGGCGTGCAGAAACGCGTCGTCACGGTCTGTGTGTCCAGCTTCTCATCACCGCGCCACAAGGTCAGAATCAGTTTGAAGGGCTCACCCGCGTCCCCCCGCACCGCAGGTATCTCGAACGCCGCCTTGAACACGCTCGTCGGCAACAGCGCAGGAATCTCCGTCGTCTCTCCGACCATGTCCTCGGTGTGGCAAGAGATGGAAAGGCCGCGCGCCACCTCCCCCGTGGCATTCGCCACCACGACCGCGCCCCACTTCGATCCACCGTCATCCGATGCATGCTCCACCAGCAGGTGCGGCATAGTCACATTCCCCGCGTCCAGAAACACCGGCCCCGCCGCCTCACGCAGCGTCGCGCGCAACCGCCCCCGCCCGCACAAAAACATCAACTCGTTCGCGCCCTTCCTGATCCGCACCGGAATCCGAATCGTCCCGTACTCATACAGGTCCCCCGCCCGAATCTCGCCGTTCACCCACACCGTCGAGTGGCCCGCAGCGTCCAGAATCATCACCTTCTCAGCATCAGAGTCGAAGTTCCAGACCGCGTACCCGCCGTACAACGCGCCGTCCTCGAACTGACCGTTCCCGTCCGACTCGATCTTCTTCCACACCTGCCTGAATCCCGTCGCAAGCGCCAGCACATCGCCCTCGACCGGGGACTCCCACGCACCCTTGGCGCGAAGCGACTGAATCGCGTCCGTGATCACCGGCGAGCGCCCGCCCCCGCCCGCCGCGCTCACCGCCAGCGCCTCGCGCATCACCACGTCCTCGCCGCGCACCGAAGCGCACGAGAGTGCCACCATCACCACGCACGACGCACACGCAAGGACTCGCCTCATCATCGTCAATACTCCTCGTGCGTCGGCGGCGGCGCATCCGACCACGCCTGCTCACGCGGGTCCCACTCGAACACCCGCCCGTTCCGCTCCACCCGCACACGCAACGATCCACCCGAAGCGCCGCCGGGCAACGCCGCCCGCCACGACGCCTCACCCATCTCCGCCCCGATCACATCAGTCCCAACAATCACCGACACCCTCGTGCCCGGCAACATCTCCCCCGCGACCGCATCCCCCGACAGCTCCGTCACCACGCCGAACGGCGTCCCGTCCCGAAGACTCCTGTGAAACGCCACCAGCGCATAAAGCGACTCGTCATCGAGTTCGCCGAACCCCGGCCCCTCGACCATCTCCTGCACGATCCCATGCAGATCGCGATCCGACGCGATCGAAGCGAACGCCTCGCCGTAGAAACTCCCGTTCGGACCATGGCACCGCGCGCAGTGCCCATCAAAGAACGCCAGCGGCGGGCTCGTCAATCCCGCAAACGGCGCACCGCCCGCCATAGCAGGCCCCGCACTGTCAGCGCCGTCGTCAACGGGCGCGGGCTTCTTCGAGCAGCCGCACGCGCACACGCACATCAACGCCAACGCCGCCCGCCGCATCACTCCCCCCCGTCCCCCGCATCCCCTTGGCCCACCCAGCGAATCCGGTACACCCGGTTGTTCGAGTCATCCGAGTACAGGATCGATCCGTCCGGCGCCTCAACACAATCCACCGGGCGCATCACCGGCTGCGCCGTCCCGTCACCCGCGCCGTCCACGATCTTGAGCAGCCCGTACGGCTTCCCGTCATCAAACAGCACCCGCGCCACGCAGTACCGCACCGGCACCGAACTGTTCCACGAACCATGGCACGCCACGAAGATGTCGCCCTTGTGGTCCGAAGGCATCGCGCCCGCGCCCTCGCGACCCTCGATAAAGCACCAGCCGTTCGTCGCCCAGTGCGCGCCGATCTTCCATTCCGGCGGCACAGTCTGCCGCGCCAACTCATGAATATCGTCGCGCTCCAGGAACTCATACCGCGGCAACCGATCGCCCACCACAAACGGATGCCCGTAGAACGCGCCCTCGCGATACAGGTTCAACTCATCGGGCGGGTTCAGATCCGTGATCGGCTGATCGCGCCGACCATCGCCCACCTCCGCGCCGAACCAGTCCGACCCGTGATCGAACCCCCACACCTCGTCCGTCCCCGGTCGAAGCCGCAACTTCTCCGTGTTGCGAATCCCCGTCGAAAACACCTCACCGTCCTTCCCGTCAATACCGAACCGCCACACCTTCTGCCGATCCGTCTCCCGCTGATCCGTGATGTTCCCCGCGTCGCCGATCGAGGTGTAGATCGCGTCATCCGTCACCAGCAGCGAGCGCCACCAGTGCCCGCCCCCCGCCGGAAGTGTCCCCGACCCGATCACTTCCTCCCGCTCATCGGCAACGCCATCGCCGTCCGTGTCCCGCGCCCGGAGAATCGACCCCGTCGTCGAGAACCACACCCAGCCGTCGTGCAGGTCGATCCCGTGCACCGAACGCATGTCCTCAACAAAGGTCGCCCGCGTCTCGTACACGCCGTCCCCGTCCTTGTCGCGCAGGCAGATAATGTCGCCCGCCCGCGGCCGAGTCACATATAGAACACCCTCCGGGTCGATCTCCATGAACCGCGCCTCGCGCAGCTCCGCCACCGCCACCGTCACCTCGTACCCCGCGCGGACCTTCGCCGCCCGAATCTCCGGCGAGACCGGCGCCGCCGCCATCGAACACAACACCAACACACCGCTCCATGGAATCATCGGCTCGCCTCCAGTTCGCCCGCACTCCGGGGACATCACCATACCGCCCCGCGCAGAACAGGACGCACCGACCTACCCTTGCCCTGCCATGCGCACCCCCGCACGACATCGCGCCTTCACCCTCATCGAACTCCTCGTCGTCGTCACCGTCATCGCCATCCTCATCGGAGTCCTCCTCCCCGCCATCGCCGGCGCCCGCCGCGCCGGACAATCCGCCATCTGCCTCTCCAACCACCGACAGTGCTACATCATCTGCCGCATGTACGCAGACGATCATCGCGGCTGGGGGCCCGCCGTCGGCCAACCGTGGTCCACCATCCCCAACTGGGCGCTCGTCATCCAGCAGGACGCCGGACGCGACGGTGCCACCGCCGACGACCTCTACGCCAACGCCTCCGCCCTCGTCTGCCCCACCATCGATCATCACTACCCCCAGCAGATGACCCGCACCTGCGCCATGAACGCCACCGGGCACGCCGGCATCGATGACGACCCCGACTCCTTCGACGACGCCGCAAACCCCGCCTTCATCCGCTTCGACCTCGTCGAACACGCGGCCCAGATCCCCCTCATCCTCGACTCCGCCATCGCCTTCATCCCGGGCGATGCGCCCCCGCCCACCCGAACCTCAAGCGTCATCGATTTCCGCAACCCGACCCACACCGCCACGCGCATCGGGCGCTTCCACGATGGGGGGCAATTCAACGCCGCGATGTTCGATGGCTCCGCGCAAACCTTCGCAGAACCGCTTCCCATCTGGGAATCGCCCCTCCCCTGATGACGCAACGCGCCCTCCCGCACTACGATGCCCGTTCACCGGTGGGGTGGCCGAGCGGCTGAAGGCGCCGGTCTTGAAAACCGGTTGACCCGTCAGGGTCACGCGGGTTCGAATCCCGCCCCCACCGCTTCCCCCACCCCCCCGCCCCCCGCTCCCCTTTCCAGGCGCAGCAGGGCCTGAGACCGGGGTCACCCCGATCCCCCGCCCCGACCCCGCCGAGCCCATCGCTTTGTCCGATAACTTGTGGAGCCGCACCGGGCAAACAGCCGACAACCCGCTGTAAGTCTATAAATTTTCCGGGTTTATCAGACTTTACGCATCCGCAAATCACGGATTGGTCGTATCGTCTCGCCTTCGGAGTGAATGGATACTTACAACGCCGTCGTGGGGGGGTCGGGAGCGGTCTCGGTTGGCCACATCGACACCCACGCGACACATGTTCGCCATCATCGCGCTGCTCGTCACCGCCCTCTCCGCCCGGGCGCAGTATCTCTGCGACTACACCGCGCCCTCCGAGATGTTCGCCTTCGACGCGGACTTCGCCCACCGCTTCGGCTCCGCTATCGACGCCGATCAGGAGACCCTCATCATCGGCGCGCCCGGCGCACCCGAATGGGGCACCCAGTCCGGCGCCGCCTACGCCTACCGCCGCACCGCCACCGGCTGGCAACTCCTCCAGAAACTCGTCCCCAACGACGGCGTGCCCTTCGATCTCTTCGGCTCCAGCATCGCCATCTCCGGCGACTACGCGCTCATCGGCGCGCCGGGCCGCGACGACAACGGCGAGAACTCCGGCACCGTCTACATCTTTCACCGCTCCGCCGGCGTCTGGTCCCAGATCGACCGCCTCGACCCGCCCGAGCCCGTGACCGCCGACGCCTTCGGCGCCGTCATCGATCTCGACGGCCCCCACGCGATCATCTCACTCGCCAACGCCGCCATCGCTTATTACCGACTCGAAGACACCTGGTACCTCACCGCCGGGCTGGGCCCCGATGATTGGCCCGCGCCGGCCGAGTTCGCATCGTCCATCAGAGTCCACGGCAATCTCGCCATCGTCGGAGCCCCGGGCCAGGACATCGGCGCGCTCACCGACGCCGGCGCCGCCTACATCTACGAGTTCGACGGCGCCGCATGGCTCTTCCGCACCCGGCTCAACGCGTTCACGCCCGATGCGCGCGACTGGTTCGGCTCCTCCGTCTCGATCGATCAGGACATCGCCGTCATCGGCGCACCCCGCGACGATGCGCCCGGCACATCCGACACCCGCGAAGACTCCGGCGCGTGCTACATCTTCGTGCGCACCGCCACCAACACCTGGGCCCCGACCTACCTCTACCGAGCCCCGGACGCCGCGCCCCGCGACAACTTCGCCGCCGCCCTCGCCCTCACCCCCGACGCCCTCATCATCGGCGCGCCCCGCGACGACACCGCCGTCCCCTCCGACCGCCACGACGACGCCGGCGCGGTCTATATCTACAGACGTGGCCCCGGGCACTCCGCGCTCATCCAGTCCAAGGTCTACCCCCACATCCCGCGCCGACACGCCAATATGGGCCGCGTCATCGCCGCCGACGCCGGCTTCGCGTTCATCGGCGCTCCCAACGACGATGCACTCTGCTCAGGACAGTTCCTCTGCCAGTCCGGGTCCGTATCCGTTATCCCCGGCATCACCGATTGCAACGACAACGCCGCCATCGACGCCTGCGACATCCGCAACGGCGCGGCACCCGATCTCGATTCGGATTTCTTCATCGACGGGTGCATCCCCTGCCGCGCCGATACCAACTCCGACGCCCGAATCAATGTCGATGATCTCAATATCGTCCTCACAAACTGGGGCCTGCCCGCCTCGGGCGCATCCAACGGCGATGTCACGGGCGACAACCAGGTCGGCGTGGATGACCTCAATCAGGTCCTGATGGAGTGGGGCTCCGCGTGCCTGTGAACACGCCCGCCTGATCCCCGTCCCCCGCGTCGGGGCATTCCCCGTCCGACTCATCGCTCCACACGACCTCCAGATCGACGCCGAACACCGACGAGAACACGTCGGACTTCTGCGTCGCGCCCCACACCGCCACATGCGGGCGAACCATCGCGTCGACGGTCAGCCGCAACACATCGCCCTCGCGCTCGCCCCGCAGCGCCGTCACATTCTGCTTGTGCGCCCGGTCCAACCCGTCCGCCACCCGCAGCACCGCCGACAACCGCTTGATGATCGCCCGGTCCTCGTCCCGCAACTTCGCGAAGTTCGGGTGCTTCTTCTTCGGCCCCGACCGCCGGTGATACCGCGCCACATTCGCAACGATCTCAAGTTCCCGCTGCGTGAACGCCGGCATGTCCGAATGCACGATCAGGTGGTAACTGTGCTTGTGGTGCTTCGCGTAGTTGATCAGGTACCCGATGTCATGCAGCACCGCCGCCGACTCCAACAACTCCCGCTCGTGCGGGTCCGCCCCGCCCGCATCGATTATCCCGAGCCGCTCGAGTTCGTTGTAGAGCATCAGCGCCAGCAGCGCCACATGCTCCGAGTGCGCCTGCTCGTACTGGCAACGCTGCGCAAACCGCCGCGCCGTCGCCACCCGCCCAAGGTCAACCCCCGCCCCCCGCCCGCCCAGCCCGAGGTCCTCGATCATCGTCAGCATCAAACCGTCGCGGATGCCCCCGTCATGCACCCGCACCGTGTTCACCCCGAGCCATTCCATCACGCAGTCCAGAATCGTCGCGCCCGCAACAATCACCTCGGCGCGGTCCTTGGTCATCCCCGGAACCTTGGCGCGCTCCCCGACGCTCATCTCGCGGAACCAGTCGATCAGGTGCCGCACCTCCGCGTGCTGCATCTCATGACCACGCACATTGAAAGGCAGCAGATCGCTCGCGTCCTCGTCCGACCCCAGCAACAACGACACACGCGCCAGCGCCGTAAAGGTGCCGCCCGTCCCGATCAGCATCTGCGGCATAAACGGGTGCTTCCCCGCCGCGTCCCGCAGCGTCTCGCGAATCTCCGAGCGCATCGCCTTGATCGTCCCGTTATCGACCCGGTCGCCGACGCCGAACTTCTCCGTCAGCCGCACCGCCCCGAGCCGGAACAGGTGCATCCGGTCCACCACGCCCGCCGCGCTCAGCACAACCTCCGTGCTACCCCCGCCGATGTCCGACACCGCCGCATTGATGTTCGACAGGTCAAAGGCGTGCGCTGCGCTACGGAACGACATCCGCGCCTCTTCCTGCGCGCTGATGACCTCCAGGCGAATCCCCGTCCGCTCATGCACCGCCCGGATCAACTCGTCGCGGTTGCTCGCGTCCCGCGCCGCCGAGGTCGCCACCGCCCGCAGATGCGTCGCGCCGTGGCCCTCGGCGATCCGCTGCATCCGCGCCACCGCTTCCGCCGTCGCCACGATCGCGTCGCTCGGCATCCGCCCCGTCTCGATCAGCCCCGCGCCGAGCCGCGTCACCGCCTTCTCGTCATCGAGCACGCGATACCCGCCGTCGTCCCGCGCCTCCGCCACCATCAGGCGGATGCTGTTCGTCCCGACGTCGATCGCCGCCAGACGCGCCAGCCCATGCGTGCCGTTGAGTTCGCTCATCCGCCCGTTCCCCGATCCTCAAGACTCCGACGCGCATCCGTCAGCGCAGCGTCCATCGCCGCGTCCAGATCCATCATCGGCCCGTTCGACCCGCCTGTCGAGCCGTTCCCGATGAGCCGGTCCACCGACCGCTTCCCCTCGCCCATCCACCACGACTGCGCCGCCTCACCGCGCTCCCGCCCCTCACGCTCAAGCCCATCGGCGAGCCGATCAAGCCCAACCCGCAACGATACGCCCCATCCCGACTCCGACGCATCCAGTTCCTCCGCGATCCCGCGCACCCGCGCCGCCAACTCCGTCGCGTCATTCGCGTGACCCAATCGCTCCTGGCAAGCAGCGCACGCCTCGATCATCCCCCGCCAACCGCTCCACGCGACGAACGACTCGAACAACTCCGCCTGATACCGGAGCCGCTTGAGCGCGATCCGCAGCTCGTGAAGCCGCTCCGAGTCCAGCGCCCCGTCGTTCCCGCGCGCCCACACCTCTTCCAGCGCACCGCCCACGCGCTTCATCGCCCATTCCGTCAATCGCTCGCCCGCACCCCCCGCATCGATCGACCGCACGATGCGCTTCGCCGCACGCCGATACCCGTCCGAATCAAATCGCTTGCCGAGACGCCCGACCCGTTCGCGCCCCCTCGCACGCTCGCCCGACAACCGGCTCATCACGAATCCGATCGCCGCCGCCATCTCGCCTTCGTCGCACGCACGCAGCCGATCGCCCAGCGCCCGCAGATCGACATCGCACGCCCGCGCCCGCGACCCGCTCCTGCGCATCCGATCCAGGTCGCCGCTCACACGCTCCAGCGCCTCGCCGTCTTGGATCAGATCACCAAACGCGAGCAGCGCCGCCTGCGCCCGCCGCGTCGCAACACGCATCCGGTGAATCGACTCCGCGTCGCCCGACTTACCCGCCCGCCTCAAAGACTTGCCCGCGCGCCGCAGCGACTCGCGCACCGACTCCCGCGCCGCCCGGGCCAGGTCGCCCGTCGGCCGATCATCCCGAGCCGAATCCTCCGCTCCGCGCTCCGCCATCGCTCGCACACCAAATGAGCCCGTGTTTGCACTGTAAAGATGCGTCCCACCGACGCACATGCAATCATAGCCGCGCGCGCCCGCCCGCCGAAGAGGAATCCCGCCTCACAGCGCCACGATGCGCACAAAGTCCAGCACCGCGCCGATCCATTCCGCGCCGCTCTCCGCACGCGCCACCCGCTCTCGGAGCGACTCCCGCGCCCGCTCGTGCGCCGCCGGATCAATATCCCCGCCCCCGAACCGGACCTCGCCCTCGATCGACATCAGCCGCATCAGCGCCCCGCGGTCCCGCCCGAAGCTCTCGAGCAGCCGTTCCTGCACCGCAATCCGCCGCTCCGCCTCCATCAACGCCCGCAGACTCCCCACAATCAACACACGCTCATCGTCCGTGAGCGTTACCCCGCCGCCGGCCGCCAAACGCACACTCAAATCACGCACACGCTCATCCATCGTTCCGCTCCTCAAACAGCCCAAGCACCCGCTCGAGCAACCGCGTCGCCGCCTCGCGCCGCGCCGGATCATCCATCTCGCTCACCACAGCGCGCTCCCACAACCCGAGAATCGTCCGCTCCACATACCCGCCGCCATCGCGCTCGAACGCAGCAAACTCCGCGATCGCACGCGCATTGGCGTCAGCGTCCTCCAGCAGCCGCGCAACCCCCGCAACATGCGCCGCAAGCGCCTCCCGCAGCGCCGCCGCACCCGCGTCGTGCGATGCCACCGCGTCCATCCGCGCCAGCATCGCGTCCCGCGACGCACCACCATCGCTCATCCGAAGCGACAGCGAATAGTCCAGGATGAACGCCTCCGCCTGCGCGTGAGTCATCCGACCGAGGCGAACCTCATCCACGATCGCGCTCGCCGCCGACGCATCCGCCAGATCACTTCCAAGCCGGCCCGTGTCCGCCCCGAAATCCGCCGTGATGTACCCACGCGCCAGCATCTCCCGGTGCAACCCGCCCAGAATTATCACCCGCCGCGCCGCCAGCGCACGCTCAAGCAAATCGCCCAGCAGCGCCAGGTCACCCGCGTACCGTTGCGACAGCGCCGTGATTGTCCGCTGCTGCGCACCCGCAACATCCCGCGCAGCGTCCGGCCCGACACACCCGCCCGCAATGATCGCCATCCCCGCCAATCCGGCGCGCACCCGCGCGCCCGTCCATCGTCTCCGCATGATTCACCTCCGGGTCATACCCGGACGCAACCATGCCCGCCGACAAGCCGCCGGCAAACAACACACTCATCCTCGGCACAAACATGCGCACAACCGAGGCGCGTGTCACGCGCCCGTGCGCACACCCGCTCCCGCATCGCACGGATAGAACGCATCGATCGCGTCGAGCCACTCACCCGTCGTCGATACGCGGCACAGCCGCTCCTTCACCTCACCCGCCCGCGGGTGATGCTGCGAGAACTTGATCCCGAACTTCCGCATCAATCGCCCAGCAAGCCGCTCACCGTTCAGCGCCACGCTCAACTCGAAGTGCTCGATCAGCACGCGCCGCTGCTCCGCCAGCGTCGGCTCCGTCGGCTCCACGCCCGCCATCATCTGCCGCGCCCTGCGGAACACCCAGGGGTCCCCGATACACCCCCGCGCCACGCTCACCGCGTGCACGCCCGTGTACGCGATCATCCGGAAGATCTCCTCCGCGCTCCACACATCCCCCGAGCCGAAGATCAACCGGTCCGCTCTCATCCGCACCAACTCGCGCAGGAAAGTCCAACGCGAAGGCCCGACGTACTTCTGCTCAACCGTCCGCCCGTGCACCGTCACCCACGCGTACCCCATCTCGTACGCCGCATCGAAGATGCGCATGAAGTTCCGCTCCGCCTCCGCCGAGTCGTCGCTGCCCCGCCGCATCTTCACCGTCGTCACCACATCACGCGGCAATGCGCCGCGCACCGCGCGCAGAATCTCGATCGCCCCCTCCGGCTCGCTGAGCCAGTGCCCACCCCGCGCCTTCTTGCTGATCTTCTTCACCGGGCACGCCAGGTTCACATCGATCGCGGCGAACCCGAAACCGTCCTCATCCAACTCGGCGCGCACGCCCCCCGCCGTCGTCTGATGCTCGTCGCGCATCCGCCGATACGACCGCGCGCCGCGCTTGCCCTGCTCAACCATCATCACCGCCCCCGCCGCCATCTCGTCCGGATCGCTCCCCATGATCTGCCCCGCCAGCGGCGCATCCTCCGCGCCGCCCGGCACGTTCTCCGCCAGATCCCCGAGGTCCGCCTTCGCAAAACCACGCCCGCCGCACAACAAAGTCCGGTCCAGCAGCGCCTCGGTCACGCAATACGGGCACCCCTGCCGGCGCGCCACCAGACGCATCGCCGCATCCGAATACCCCGCGAGCCCCGCCTGGAAAAACGGCGCATCGAACCCCGCCACCAGCGCCGGAATCCGCGGGTCGATGCGCACCGACCGCGCCGCCGCCATCGCGTCGATCAACTCGCCGCCCGGCGCGATCCCGCGCTCGGGGGGCGTCGCGTTCCTGCTGTTGCTCTCGCAGCCCATCGACGCGAGGATACGTCCATGCGCACCCGGACTTCCATCATCCCAGCAACTTTCGCCGCAATCTCCACGCTCACCGCGTGCTCTTCCACCATTCCGACCGGCGACTGGCCCAGCTACCCCGGGCACGCGCAGTCCGTCGTCGATGTCCAGGCCTTCCGCGACGGGCCGACCCTCTCATTCACGAATACCAGCCCCGAGACCCTCGGCCCCGGGCGCCTCTGGATCAACGCGGCCTACTCCATCGACATCGACGCCGTCGCCCCCAACGCGAGCGCCTCGGTCGATCTCAATAGCTGCCGCAACGAGTTCGGCCAACCCTTCCGCGGCGGCGGATTCTTCGCCACCGAGCGCCCCGACGAAGTCGTCCTCGCCCAGATCGAAGACGCCTCCGGCTCGCTCACCGGGCTCCTCGTCGCGACACGCCCCTCCGGCCTGAACTGACCCGCGCACAACGATCAAAAAAAGAACCGGCCCGCCCCGAAGGGCAGGCCGGTGTTGCATTCAGAGATTTCGCAGCGGCTTAGAAGAGCAGCTGGAACTGAAGGCGGAGGCCGAACTCGTCCTCGTCGGAGTCGCCGAGGAAGCCGATGCCGGTCGAGGGCGAGGCGATGCTCGTGTCGGCCGGATCGTCGATGAACCACTGGAAGTCCGCGGAGAACTTCGCGGCGTGGCCGTGCATGTAGTAGTTCACACCAGCGGTGATGACGTTGAACGTGTCATCGCCGGCGCGATCAGAGTCGGGGAAGACGGCGTCGTAGCGGCCGAAGATTTCCCAGTTGGTGTCGGGGATCATGATGCCGCCCTGAACGACGACGCCGTAGTCATCGAAGTCCGCGTCAGCGGTCGAAACGCCGCCGATGTCCTCGAAGTCGGTGTAGCCACCGACGCCAGCGATGAACGCGTTCCAGCCGTCGCCCTCGAAGGAGAGGTCAGCGGTCCACGAGAGGTAGTTGTAGTCGCCGCCACCGAAGGAGTTACCCTCGGAGTCGCCGCCCTCGTAGTGGAGAGCCGCGCCGAGCATCCACGCCCAGTTGCTGCCCGAAGCGCTGGTGAAGTCCTCGAACTGGCTCCAGTCGCCCGCGAACTTGTACTGGAAGCGGCCGGTGAAGGCGTAGTCAGACTCGCCGCCGATGCCGCCGGCGGTGCCGACGGTGCCGAGGCCGCGATCGGTCGCGTAGTCGGTGTTATCCGAGCCGAAACCGTCGGAGAACATAAGGGCGAGGTTCCAGTCGTCCTGCGAGTAGGAGAGCTCGATGCCCTGCGAGTAGTCCTGGTTGAAGACCTCGTTCATGTGCGAACGATCGACAGCCAGCTGCGAGGTGCTCGAGACGAGCTCCTCACGCATGAACGGAGCCTTGAACTGACCCCACTTCATGTCCCAGCCTTCCATGATCGGGGTCGAGACCCACGCGTCCTGGAGACCGGCGCCGCCGCCGTTGCGGTTGAACTCCCACTTCACCATGTAGTCAAACTCGTTGAACACGGTGCCGGTGAACCACAGCTTGGTGCGACGAGTCTGGAAGCCACCCTCCCAGTCCTCATCCGCCTGGCCGCCGAGGTCGTCGCCGAAGTTCACGAGGTAGCGGAACTGCAGCTGACCACCGATGCTCAGGCTGAAATCGCCGCCCGAGGACGCGAGGAAGAACTTCTTGCCATCGTGACCGGCGGTGCCGCCGGACTGGAGGAAGCTCGAACGCGTATCAGCGTCAGCGAGCATCTCCGCAACAATCGCACGGACCTCGTCCGTATTCGTGTTGCTAACCGCCTCAGCGTTAGCAACGCCGAGCACACCGAAAGAAACGGCGGCACCGGCAACCATGCTCAAGCACTTCGTCAGACTCATGAGAGACTCTCCTTGCACATGTGTCGTGGCGTGTTCCGGCGGGCCATCCTCGTGCCAGTCACGCACCACTTGCTGTTTTCAAACAGTCCTTACTAGTTCTGGTCAGACCATCCCGGTACAGACCCCGTCGCGCGGCCGCCCCACGACGGCGGTCGCTCCAAAGTGAGCAGTCGCTATCTTATCCACTCCGGATAGCGGCTGCAAACAACTACGGGGTCAATCTTCGTCCGATCATCTCCACACCATGCACATTTACCGGGCCCTTTGACCCAACTTTCTGATGATCCGGATGACGCAAAAACCGCTCTGAAATCCAATCAAAAACCAAACAAAAAGACACCGCCCCGGCACGGGCCCGGGGCGGTCGTCATAAATCCATCATTTATCGGATCTTACACCGGCTGGACCTGCAGCAGGCCCAGGCAGGTATTCAGGATGTCCCGGTGCGTCAGGCCCACCATGGCCAGCGTTTCTTCGGGCGTCCGGGCCGACTTGGGCACCTGCCGGATGTGCATCTGGTTCAGCGTGAACCCCTCGCCCGACTCCGCCAGAGCGTCCGCGACCGCCGAGCCGATCGACGCCCCGTAGTTGTCCTCGATCGTCACCACATACCCGTTGTTCTGGTTGGCGATGTCCAGCAGCGCCTCTGCGTCGAACGGCAGCGAGTACAGGTCCACCAGCGTCGCCGACACACCCGCGCGGTCCAGCCCGTCCAGCGCCTTGTTCGCCTCGTGCACCATGTACCCCGAGGCGACGATCAGGATGTCGCGGCCCTCGTTGAGGACCTCGAAGCCGCCGAGGTTGAAGACCGTGTCCTCGGAATAGAGGAACTCCGTCTCCGGACGCAGCGTCCGCATGTAGCACACGCCCTCGTACTCGGCCATCGCGCCCGTGAGCGCGTACGCCGCGAACGCGTCCGACGGCTGCAGAATGTAGCAACCCGGGTTCCCGCGATGATCCCGCATCGTGGCGAACGAACGGAACCACGCGATGTCGGGCAGCGACATCTGGCTCGGCCCGTCCGACGCCAGCGAGCATCCCGAGTGCGAGCCGACCAGCTTCAGATTCGCTCCGGAGTTGATCGCCATCTCGATCTGGTCGTACGCCCGCGTCAGGAACTTCCCGAAGGTCGAGACGAACGGCGTCTTGCCCGCCGCGCTCATGCCCAGCGCCATCGAGACCATGTTCTGCTCGGCGATCTTGCACTCGAAGAAGCGGTCCGCCAGTTTCGGGTCCTTCGCGAACATCTCGGAGAAGGTCGAGTTGCTCACGTCCGCGTCCAGCACCACCACGCGATCGTTCACCTGGCCCAGCGCCCGCAGCGCCACGCCGTAGGCCTTCCGCGTCGCCAGACGACCGGAATGGAACACCGACTCCATATCCATCGCCTTCATCGCCGAACGCATCGGGGGCAGATCGCCCACGCGGATCTCGCGCGCCGGCGCCTGCGCCGGCGGCTGAATCGTGAACTGATCCGTCGAGGCCAGCGCGCTCGTCCGCTTCGTCCGCTCCTCGTCCAGTTCGCCCAGCGCGCTCTTGAGCGCCTCGCCGGTCGCCGGCTTGCCGTGCCAGTTGCCGTTGGTCATCGTGGTCGAGCCCCACCCCTTCACCGTCCGCGCCACGATCGCCATCGGGCCGCCGTCGGGCTTCTTCGAGTTCGCAGCGAACGCATCGAGCGCTTCCTTGATCTGCGCCGGCGCATGACCGTCGATCACCTTGACGGTGTACCCGCCCGCCTGCAGCTTCCTGGTCAGCACCTCTTCGGACTGCTGCACGCTCACACGGTCCGCCTGGCCCCAGCCGTTGCAGTTGAAGATGGGCAGCACATTGTTCAGTTTGTTCTCGGCGATGTAGTCCAGCGCCTCGGTGATCTGCCCCTCGCGCGACTCGCCGTCGCCGATGATGCAGAACACACGGCGGGGCGACTCGTCCAGTTTCGCGGCCTCACCGAGCCCCGCCGCCACGCTCAACCCCTGCCCGAGCGAGCCCGTCGCAGCATCGAAGAAGGGGAACCCGATCGCCGGATTCGGATGCCCGTCGAGCAGCGAGTCCGCCGCGCGGAGGGTCTTGAGGTCCTCCATCGTCATCGGGCGCCGGTCGCTCAGATCGTCGCCGATCAGCACACCCAGCTTGGCGCACGCGGCGTACACGATCGGCACCGCGTGCCCCTCGCTCAGCACGAGGCGGTCGCAGGTCGGGTAGTCGGGCTGCTCGGGGCTCCAGTGCATCGAGTGGAACATCAGCACCGTCACGATGTGCCCGAGACTCATCGCCGTCGATGGATGCCCGCTCCCCGCGGCGGCGCACATCTCGAGGGAGAGCCGATCCAGTTCGATCGCCTGGGCGTGCACAGCGGCTTCGAATGACATGATGGTTGCCCCTTCCTTCTATTTTGAGCGCACGAGTACCACCCGCGCGACAGTCGCAGTTCCAAACAAATATCTAACAAAGGCCGCCCGGTCGCGGTCCATGGGCGCACCGTCTCAACAACGCCTATCACAATACACATACATGGCCCCTTCGGGGCGCGCCCCGGTGCGAAAACCGTGCCGAACTTTTCCGGCAACACGCCGCTCCCCTCGTGCCACCCCGTCACCAACACCCAAGCACTTGGGTACACTCAACGACGCCCCGCATCGTCCGACGCGCGGCCTATCTATCTAGAGGAAGGGAGCCCCGGGACTATGAAGGTCATCTGCGATCGAGCCGCCCTGCGCGAAATCGTCAATCTCATCTCGGGCGTTGTCGCCACGCGCACCCCCAAGCCCCAGCTCACCGGCGTCCGCATCACCGCCTCCAAGAAGGGCGGCACGGGTGTGCTCGCCTTCGCCGGCACCGACGCCGAGGTCTCCCTCCGCACCGCGACCACCCATGTCGAGGTCCAGAAGGAGGGCGAGGTGCTCATCCCGGCGGACAAACTCCGCCAGATCGTTTCCGCCGAGGATCAGGAGCCGACCCTCACCCTCACCTCCGACGCCGACGACCTCACGATCCGGGGTCAGGACGCGCGGTTTGTGATCCGTGGATTCCCGGCCGCCGAGTTCCCGGCGATGCCGGACTTCCCCGACGACTCCGACAGCGCCTTCTCCATGAAGCCCACGCAGATCGGTTCGCTCATCGCGCGCACGATCTTCTCGACGGCGCGCGAGAACTCGCGCTACGCGATCAACGGTGTGCTGCTGAACCGCAAGGGCAAGAAGATCGAGATGGTCGCCACCGACGGGCGCCGGCTCGCCATGGCCCGCGGCTCGGTCGAGGGCGGCGGGGGGGACGGCGAGGCGACCTGCATCATTCCGACCAAGGCGCTGAACCTGCTGCTGAAACTCATCGACACCGCCGGGGCGGATGTCGATATCGCCATCACGGAGAACCAGTCGTTTTTCCGGTTGAAGGGCGATGAGGAGGGCTCCGAGACGCTGCTGGTTTCGAACCTCGTCGAGGGCACTTTCCCGCCGTACGAGGATGTGATTCCCAAGGATCAGGACAAGAAGGCGACCTTCGCGGTTGAGGTGTTGTCGTCTGCGGTGCGGCGCGCCGCGCTGCTGACGAACGAGGAGTCGCGCGGCGTGCGGATGGCGTTCAACCCGAAGGGGGAGAAGGCGCTGACGCTCTCGAGCCGCGCGCCGGAGATGGGCGAGGCCGAGATCAATGTCTCGATGGAGAAGTACGAGGGCGACCAGATCGAGATCGGCTTCAACCCGGCGTTCATCACCGATGCGCTGAAGGTGCTCGACGGCGAGGAAGTGATCCTGGAGATGAAGGCCCCCAACAAGCCGGGGCTGATTCGTTCGGGTCAGAACTTCGTGTATGTCGTGATGCCGGTGAACTTGCAGTAAGCGGTTGGTGGTGGGGGGCGAAGAAAGAACTGGCCGGCCGGCCATTGTTGAAAGCAACGGGAACAGTTGCGCCGTTTCGTGGCGCGTGCGCCGGCGCGCTGGCAGCGCCGGTTGCCCTGGAGGGGAGTGACGCGGTCGGCGCGGCTTGGTCGTCGATCGGACCCGGGATTGATGACGACGAGAGGCCGAGCGGAGACGCGTGTGCCCTCCGTAGTTCGTGCGGCCGGCGCGGGTTCGTGCGCTCAGGGGTGAGAGCACAAAGCACAGAACACAAAGCACAGATCAGGAAAGTGGCGATTGGAGCGGGGATCGGGCGGGGGCGAGATTTCTTGAGAGCGTGCGGCGATTCGAGACTGGGAGTGGGCGTGGTGTGCGCACGGACCGGAGCATTGCTTGCCGCGTCGCGGAGAGGCGGTGGCACCCGGCCGCTCATCCCATTGTCGCGTCGGCCCACGAGCGGATCGTTTCGTGGTGGGGTGCCCAGGCGCTCCAGACGGACTCGGCCCAGGCGTACACCGCGCGTTCGTGCTGATCCGTGGTGGTCGTGGCCGCGATATCAAGGATGTTCATCGCGCCGGCGAACGACGGCGGCTCGAGCCAGTGGAATGTGGGTGCGCTGCGCACGGCGGCGCCGATGGCTTTGATGACGAATGATGGTTCCAGCCCGCGGTCGATGAGCAAGTGCAGCGCGATGAGGTGGCCCGCGACGGACTGGATAGACCGGCGCGACTCGACGCCGGGGTGCGAGGCGGCGTAGGCGTCGACGGTGTGGCGGTGCCAGCGCGGGTTGCGCTGCTCGCCGTACTCGCGGCCCAGCACCTCGCAGTACACCGCCCAGCAGCCGGGCGAAGCGCCAATGTAGGCGTGCGTCGGGGCGTCGGTGGGCGGGAAGAGTCCGCCGCAGCCCGGGCAGGGTTGGAGTGGGGGAGTGGCCATTGATGGATCGTAATCAGTCTCAGCGCTCTAGACTTCCGTCATGGCGAGCGACCGGGTCAATGTGGCGGGTGTCATGATGTCGCGAGAAGAGGAGGCAGAGGTCGAAGCCGAGCGCGAACGGTTGTATGGGCCGAAGTGTCGGACATTGCCGAGATGGCCGTTCATCACCCGATCCGATGCGACGAGTTTTGTCGCGCGTTTCTTTGAGACACTGGCATACGAGTCGGTTCTGTCTCCTACAAGCGGACGGGACTCGGCAGCCAGCCGGCGCTTTCGTCGTATTTATCTGCCATTGCTCGTGCTGTTTGGCCTTCTGATTGCGACGATGCTTGTCCTGTCGCCTTTGGTGATTACCGTTGCCAACAGTAATGGAGCGATCATCGTCCGAGTGATGGCGGTTGTCGGCATTCTGATCTGGATTTCGGCGTTCTTAGGACTGAAAGTCTGGGTGAATGTGTCAACGCACAGGACTCAGTGCCGCCATGCGATGCGCAACCTGGGGTGGTGCATCTGTACGAAATGCGGCTATCTCATCGGACGCAACTGCCCGATGAGTTGTCCCGAGTGCGGTCTCCTTCAGTACGACTTGAGAGTCAATGATGACGAGTGACCGCATCAAAGTCGCCGGCGTGATGATGTCGCGCGAGGAAGCGGCGGAGGTCGAGGCCGAGCGGAAACGACGGTTCGGACCACGCTACCGGTCGTTGATGCCGAGTAATGACCCGAACAGCCCGCCGGTGGTTGTGTTCATCGTTCCGATTGTCTTGTTGGCGATTGGCGCTTGTGTTGCAACAAGCGTCTTCCAGTTCGCGTTGTTTGAGTCTGGCATGCCCGACCCGGTGATCCGTGTTGTGATTGCACTGAGTTTCCTTGTGGTTGCGACCGGACCTGTGTTGTGGATCGCGCGAGTCCGCTACCGCAGAGAGTGTAGAGAAGCGATGCATCGAATCGGATGGCGCATCTGCACCAATTGCGGCTATGTCATCGGTCGGGGCGCACCAGCCGTCTGCCCCGAGTGCGGCACCGCATACGAATGGGCCGCCGCTCAATCCCGCGATTGATCCGCTAACCGTTCCTTCGTCTTCTTCCCCACATTCCGCGGCGCGAAGATCGCCGTCGTGTGCACGGTCGGCGTGTCCTTCTTGACGCGCACGGGCCCCGCCTTGATGCGCTCGAACGCCGAGACGGCGTTGTCTTTGGAGTATTCGATGCCGATGGCGCGGCGGCCCAGTTCGTGGGCAATCAATCCGGTCGTGCCGGAGCCGAGGAACGGGTCCATCACGAGGTCGCCCTCGTTGGAGCACGCGCGGATGACGCGCTCGAGGTACACCTCGGGGATCTGGTTGTCGTGGTTGTGGCGGCGTTCGGCGTTGTTGCCCTGGATGCGCCCCCAGTACTTGCCGTACCAGACATCCATGGGGAGGCGCATGCCGCTTGTGCCTTCCTTCTTGTTGAAGGTGCGCGGGTCGAAGTAGGTGGTGGCGCGGTCGGAGGGTTCGAGGATGTCCTGGGTGTTGAAGGTTCGGTCTTTGCGTGATTTGGCGAAGTAGAGCGCGTGGACTTTGGAGTTGATGAAGCGGCCCGAGGTGTTCTGGCCGAAGCGGTAGTGCCAGATGCACCAGTTGACCATGTGCAGGCCGCGGGATTTGAGATGGACGACGATCTCGGCGGCCCAGTCGTCGGGGATGTTGACCCACATCGAGCCGCGATCCGTCAGCGCACCGACACACAAGTCAAGCCAGTCGTAAGTAAACCGCAGGTACTCATCGTCCGGCATGTCGTCGTCCCACTTGTCGTAGGCGCGCTTCCAGTTGAAGGGCGGGTCGGCGAAGATGAGGTCCACTTGCGACCGTTGGACTTCTTCGATCTGCGGCAACACTTCGCGGCAATCACCCACATAGACGCGCAGATCGGGATTGCTCAGCGTTTTGAACGGCTTGAGCGCGCTCCCGTTGGATGGAGCGCGTTTCGTGGTTGATTTTTTGGTGGTGGTTGCCATTGAGGGGGATAGCGTAGCGCATCGCGCATCGCGGCGCAAGTCGAAATGGGGGGATCAGGTCGTGCCGTAGAGGCGGTCGCCGGCGTCGCCCAGACCGGGTCGGATGTAGCCGCGTTCGTCGAGGCCGCGATCGAGTGCGGCGGCGTAGATTTTCACGTCCGGGTGGTGCTCGCCGAGCGTGGTGACGCCCTCGGGCGAGGCGACGAGGGCGATCATGCGGAGGTCATCGGCGCCGGCTTCGCGGAGCATGGTGAGTGCCGCCACCGCCGACCCACCGGTCGCCAACATGGGGTCCACGAGGATGACGGGCCCGGCGTTGAGGTGCTTGGGGAGTTTTGAGAGGTAGGAGATGGGCTTGAGGGTTTTCTCGTCGCGTGCGAGGCCGAGGTGCCCGACGCGTGCTTCGGGCATGACTTCGAGGATGGCGTCGGCCATGCCGAGCCCGGCGCGGAGGACGGGGACGACGGTGATCTGCGCGTTGATGCGCGAGCCGGTGGTTTGCTCGAGGGGTGTGTCGACCTGGATGCGCTCGGCGTGGAAGGTGCGTGTGACCTCGAAGACCATGAGGGCCGCGATCTGGCGCATGAGGGACCGGAAGGCCATGAAGCCGGTGGTCTTGTCGCGCATGAGGGTGAGTTTGTGCTGGATGAGCGGGTGGTCGAAGACCACGAGATTGGGGTAGTGGGTCTTTGGGGATGGGGCCGGCGGCATGGTGGGCTCAGCGTACCGCGCCGGGGAGGGACGCCCGGGAACCGCGATTTGGCGGGGGTGGGGGGCGTCGGGGGTTGATTGGCTTGACGGTTTGGCGTGATCGGATAGTGTTGTCTTCCCGGCGATGGTGGAGGTGGGCCTCCCGAACGCCGACAAGTTGGATATGGGGCTGTAGCTCAGCTGGGAGAGCGCTTGCATGGCATGCAAGAGGTCGTCGGTTCGATCCCGATCAGCTCCACTACGCGGGAACGCCTGACCTGAGACGGGTCGGGCGTTTTTGATTCCGGGTCGGCGGGGCGGCGATGGCCTGGTTCGGGCGGGCGGCGGTTGACAGGCGGGCGGGGCCCCATATTGTATATGGATGTCCATTAAATCGGGCCAGATCGGATGTAGGGCATGATTTCCCAGACCGGCGAATATGCGCTCCGGGCGGCGGTATTTCTGGCCCGCCACGGGGTGGACGCGACGGTTTCGGCGCAGCAGATCGCCGAGCGGACGCGGATTCCCGTGGGGTACCTGCAGAAGATTCTCCGGCAGTTGTCCCGGGCCCATCTCCTGTCATCGCAGCGGGGTAGCGGCGGCGGATTCGCGCTGGCCAAGGTGCCGTCGGCGATCAGCGTTCTGGATGTGCTTCGTGCGGTCGATGCGGATATTCAGCGGATTTCTCGGTGCCCGCTGGGCATCAAGGGGCATCAGAAACTGTGCCGCCTGCATCGCCTGCTCGACGAGCAGTACGCGCAGGCCGAGCGGATTTTCGGGTCGACCAGTCTCCTGGCCCTGGCCGAGGAGCTGGAGGATGATGAGGCGGGGTGCCGCGGCGTGATCCCGGCCCCGACCGTGACCCGGCCGGGCTGAGCGGGGGGGCGGGGGGCGGGGGGCCTGGAGCTTTCGGGCGATTGAAATGGACCTGCTTGACCACTTTCAAAGGGCTCGGTATGCTGGGGTTTGATAATGGATAAGTTGATCCACATAGCCATTGAATCCAGTCGTTGCGAGGATCGATCATGAGCGGCACCAAGGATCACAAAGCGGCGAGGGCGGACGCGTATCGGGGGGTCGCGGCGATGGTGGGCGCGTTGGTGGTGCTCACCCCGATCGCGATGTTCGGCGTGGTGGCGCTGGCCCTGCCCAAGGCGGGAGCGCACCCCTTGAGCGAGGTTGCTGCGAGGCTCGGGACGGAGCCGGCGCGCCTGGTGGTGGGTGAGATTGTGTATCGCAACCATTGTGCGCTGTGCCACGGCAAGACGGCGGACGGCGTGGCGCATCTGGGCAAGCCGCTGCGCAACAGCGAGTTCGTCCAGTCGCGTTCCGACGACGCGTTGTTCGGCGTGATCGCGCGGGGTCGGATGCCGGGCGATCCCGAGAACACGACGGGCACCGCGATGCCCGCGCGCGGCAACACGGGGGCGTCGGACGATGAGCTGCGGAGCGTGGTCGCGTATCTGCGGATGATTCAGGACCCGTCCGAGCCGTTCGCATCGCTGGACGATTGGGCGAAGCCGGCGCCGGGTTCTTCGGCGCTTGCTGGGATTGACTCGGTGGGACACGACGCGTTCATCGCGTCGTGCTCGCCGTGTCACGGCACGCAGGGCGAGGGTCGCGAGGGGCTCGGCAAGGCGCTGCGCGGGAGCGAGTTCGTCGCTTCTGTGAGCGAGGCGGACCTCATCAAGTTCGTCAAGACCGGGCGTCCGAGCTGGGACGAGGCGAATACGACGGGGCTCGACATGCCGCCCAAGGGCGGCAACCCGGCGCTGAGCGACGACCAGATCAAGGTGATCGTCTCGTACATCCGCAACCTCCACGAAACACAAGGCGGGCAATGAGGCCCGATGCGGGTTTGCTCCATCACGTTCAATCACACCGTTTGAGAAGGAACAGAGCCATGACACCTCGAAAGAACCGTTTGAGTCGGATGCTGGTGCCCGCGGCCGCGGGCGTGGCGCTCGCGTGCGCCGGCGGCGCGTCGGCGCAGTCGATGTCGGATGTGCAGAAGGCCGCCGAGGCGCGGGGTCTGACGACTTCCGATCTGCTTGCTGCTGCCAAGACGTACACGCCCTCGGGGATGAAGGATGAGTACCTGATCTTCTCGTCGGGCGGGCATTCGGGTCAGGTGTTCGTCATCGGCGTGCCGTCGATGCGTCTGCTGCGCACGATCGCCGTCTTCACGCCCGAGCCCTGGCAGGGTTGGGGCTACGGCGTGGGCAATGAGGTTCTGGCGGCGGGCGCCGTCAACGGAAAGCAGAACCTGTGGGGCGACACGCACCACCCGGCGCTGTCGGAGACCGCGGGCGATTACGACGGCGAGTGGCTGTTCATCAATGACAAGATCAACGCGCGCGTCGCGGTGATCGACCTGCGCGACTTCGAGACGAAGCAGATCATCAAGAACCCGCTGACGATCAGCGACCACGGCGGCACATTTGTCACGCCGGACTCCGAGTATGTGATCGAGGGCGGGCAGTACGCCGTGCCGTGGGGCGCCGACTACGCGCCGATCTCCGAGTACAAGGAGAAGTACCGCGGCTCGGTGACGATGTGGAAGTTCGATCGCAAGAAGGGCCGGATCGACGAGTCGAAGTCCTTCGCGATCGAGTTGCCGCCGTACTGGCAGGACCTCTCCGACGCCGGCAAGCTCGCGTCCGACGGGTTCATGTTCATGAACTCGATCAACACGGAGATGGCGACGGGCGGCATCGAGGACAAGAAGCCCCCGTTCGAGGCCGGCGTGAGCAAGAACGCCACCGATTACCTGCACATCATCGACTGGAAGAAGGCCGAGAAGGTGTACCAGGCGGGCAAGGTCGAGAAGATCAAGGGGTTCCCCGTGATCACGCTCGCGACCGCGATCGAGGAGGGCCTGCTGCACCTCACGCCCGAGCCCCGCAGCCCGCACGGTGTGGATGTGGCGCCCAAGGGCGAGTTCATTGTTGTGTCGGGCAAGCTCGATCCGCATGTGACGATCTACTCGATGGACAAGATCAAGAAGAGCATCGCCGCCAAGAAGTTCTCGGGGAGCGACGACTTCGGCGTGCCCATCCTCGACTTCGACTCGGTGGTCGAGGCGCAGGTGGAAGTGGGGCTCGGCCCGCTGCACACGCAGTTCGGCCCCGATGGATACGCCTACACATCGCTGTTCCTCGACTCCGCGGTCGCGCGCTGGACGCTGGGCGGCGTGTACGGCGCGGGCACGCCCGAACCGGACTGGACGCTCGTCCACAAGACGCCGGTGCATTACAACGTCGGGCACATCGGCGTCGCCGAGGGCGACACGGTTTCTCCCGACGGGAAGTATCTGGTTGCATTCAACAAGTGGTCCGTCGATCGGTTCTTCCAGACCGGCCCGCTGCTGCCGCAGAACTTCCAGTTGCTCGACATCGCGGGCAAGGGGACGGAGATGCCCGTGATCTACGACATGCCGATCGGCGTGGGTGAGCCGCACTACGCGCAGATCGTCAAGGCCGACAAGCTCAAGCCGTGGGCGGTGTACCCCGAGATCGGTTGGAATCCGGCGAAGCAGGAGCTGGACCCGATGGCGCCCAAGCCCAAGATGGAGCGCGTCGTGCGTTCGGGGAGCCAGGTCGAGGTGTTCATGACCGCGATCCGCTCGCACTTCACGCCCGAGCATGTGACGGTCAAGCAGGGCGATCGTGTCACTTGGCGCATCACGAATGTGGAGCGCGCGGTTGATGCGACGCACGGCTTCGCGGTGCCCGCCTACAACATCAACCTGAGCCTGGAACCGGGCGAGACGGCGACGATCGAGTTTGTCGCCGACACGCCGGGCACCTTCCCCTTCTACTGCTCCGAGTTCTGCTCGGCGCTGCACCTGGAGATGGTCGGCTACTTCATGGTTGAGCCCGCTGAATAACGATCCCATCGCGCCGCTCCGGGAACGGGGCGACGCGGCTTGCAGTCAAACCGGGACACTCCCATCCGTCAATCCAACGCCTAGCGGAGACCGCCGTGGCACCATCCATCGCAGAACGACTCATCGGCCCGCGCGTCGCGCTCGACGAGCGCGCCGGGCGCACCTTCCGATTCGGCGCGCCGGGCTTCTTCCTCCTCATCGCGCGCGTGCTGATCCTCGTGTCGCTGTTCCTACCGTACTGGCACATGGACCTGGTCGCGCCGCAGTACCCGGACAACCTGCACCTGACGGCGCACATCAATCATCTTTCCGGTGATGTTGCCGAGATCGACGGGCTCAATCATTACATCGGCATGCGATCGCTCGAGGAGGCGGCGCAGTTCGAGCGATCCTACGGCGTGTACGCGCTGATTCTCCTTGTCGTGATGCTCGAGTTCGCGGGATGGATTCATTCGCGCTGGGCGGTCCTGCTGGTGATCCCGGCGATGCTCTTCCCAGCGGTCTTCCTGCTGGACCTGCACCTGTGGATGAGCCACTTCGGGACGCATCTCGATCCCGATGCGCCGCTGTCGAGTTCGATCGATCCGTTCGTGCCGCCGATCCTGGGCACCGGAACCGTCGGGCAGTTCAAGACGGTCGCGTCGCCGGGTATCGGATTGATTCTGTCGGCGGCGGCGTCGGTGACGATGCTCATCGCCTTGTTCTTCCATCGGCGTGCGTACCTGCCGCTCGTCCGCGCCGCCAAGGGGTGAGTCTGCATGCGAGTTGCCCGAGCGATCATGCCGCTGTTCGTGCTCACCATGAGCGCCCGCGCCTTGGGGGCGTCGACGGAGGAGATTGCGCGCCTTATCGACGCTGCCGATGCGGGGGCGACGCTCGTTGTGCCGCCCGGCGTGTACGAGGGCCACCTCACCATCAAGAAGGCGGTCACGCTCGACGGCGATGGGCGTGTGACGATCGACGGCGGCGGTGAGGGCACGGTGCTGACGCTGCTCGCGCCGGGCATCACGATCCGGGGTTTGACGATCCGCGGCTCGGGGTCGGGCGTCGAGCGCGAGCCGGCGGGCGTCCGCGCCGAGACCGGCCCGGTCATCATCGAGGATGTGCGGGTCGAGGATGCGCTGTTCGGGATAGACCTCCGCGAGTCGCCGGGCTCGGTGATCAGGCGGAATGTCGTTCGCGGCAAACACCTGGAGCCGGGCCGGCGCGGCGACGGCATCCGCCTGTGGTGGAGCCACGGGTGCACCGTCGAGGAGAACGATGTCGCCGGGTCGCGGGATATGGTCTTCTGGTATTCCGAGGACCTCACGATCGCCCGCAACACCGTCCGCGACTCGCGCTACGGCCTCCACTTCATGTACAGCCACAACACGCATGTTTCGGAGAATGTGCTCTCCAACAACTCGGTCGGCGTGTACCTCATGTACAGCAACTCGATCACGCTCGAGCGCAATCGGCTCCTCAACAATCGCGGTGCGAGCGGGTACGGCGTCGGGCTCAAGGACTGCGATGACATCGTGGTCACCAGCAACGCCATTCTCGCGAATCGAGTCGGCCTGTACGTGGACAACAGCCCTTCGTCGGCGGACTCGACGGGTGTGATATCGCGCAACTACATCGCGTTCAATGAGACCGGCCTTTTGGCCACGCCCATCACGCACGCCAACGCGATCTCGGAGAATGCGTTCGTCGAGAACGAGGAGCAGGCGGCCTCGCACGGGCGCGGCGACCTGTCGCGCAACGACTTCGCGGTGAACGGTCGCGGCAACTTCTGGTCCGATTACGCCGGATTCGATCACGACGGCGACGCGATCGGCGAGGTGGCGTACGAGCCGCGGAGTCTCTTTTTCCACCTGCTGGCGAGCGAGCCCAACCTTCGCTTGTTCATCCATTCGCCCGCGCAGCAGGCGATCGAGTTCACGGCGCGGGCGCTCCCCGAACTCCAGCCCACGCCGATCCTGACTGATCCTTCGCCGCTGACCGCCCTCCCGACCACGGGTGCGCCGATCGGGATGTCATCGAAAGGGTCGCGCGCCATGGGCGCCCTCGGCGCGGCGCTGGCGGGCGTGTCGGCGCTGGTGGTGTTGTCGCTGGGGCGGGCTCCGCGCCTCGCGCCGACGGGGCATCCGGAACGAGCCACTGGCGGACAGGAGGCGGCATCATGATCGCAGCAACGGGAGTCACCAAGACTTACGGGCGATTCCGGGCCGTCGATGGCGCCGCCTTCGAGTTGTCGCCGGGCGAGTCCCTCGCGCTGTGGGGCAGCAACGGTGCCGGCAAGACGACGCTCATCAGGTGCATCTTGGGCATCACGCGGTTCCGCGGATCGGTGACGATCAACGGGGTTGATGTCTCCCGGAGCGGCAAGATCGCGCGGTCGATGATCGGGTATGTGCCGCAGGAACTCGCGTTCCACGACGACGCCCGCGTCGGACCGTCGCTCATGTTTTTCGCCGGGTTGCGGCGTGTGTCGAGCCGAGCGGCTTCGAGGTCGCTCGAAGCGGTCGGGCTTGCGGGGAATGAGGGCAAGCGGCTGCGCGACCTGTCGGGGGGGATGAAGCAACGCCTCGCGCTGGCGGTCGCGCTGCTCTCCGATCCGCCGGTCATCGTGCTGGATGAGCCGACCTCGAATCTCGACGCGTCGGGACGGAGCGAGGTGGCGGACTCGCTCCGCGCTCAGCGCGCGCTGGGCAAGACCATGATCTTCGCGTCGCATCGACCCGACGAGGTCCGCGCGCTGGCGTCGCGCGTGCTGGTCATGGAGCGCGGGCGGGTGGCCGGCGACACGACGCCCGAGGAGCTGTGGGGGAGCGGGGGCGACCCGAGCGTCATGCGGATCTTGGTTGAAGGCGACGGGGAGGAGGCCGCCGCGGAGATCCTGCGGCGCGCCGGGCACACGGTGTCGCTCAACGGTCACGGGCTGTGCGTCACCGTGGAGGAGCACCGTAAGGCCGCGCCGATCGAGTCGCTCTTCAGGGCGGACGTCCGTGTCCGTGATATCGAGTTTCTCGAACGCACCGATCATTCCGAGGCCGGATCATGAGCACGCTTTCTTCCGTTTCGATCGAGACAGGCCGACGCTCCTACAGCGGGTTCGGCGCGAGCGTCGCGGCGCTGGCGCGGCGAGAGTTCCGCGATGCGCTCTCCAGCCGCTGGTTCATCCTGTTCACCATCGCGTTCGCCGTGCTGACCATCGGCGTGTCGTTCGTATCGCTCTCGGGCGTCGGCTCGCACGGCTTCTCCGGGTTCAGCAAGACCTCCGCCGGGCTGCTCAATCTCATCATGCTCATCGTGCCGCTCATGGCGCTGATCGCGGGCGCGGGGACGATCGCGGGCGAGCGGGAGCGCGGCACGCTCGTCTACCTGCTCTCGCAGCCCGTATCGAGGACGGAGGTCGTGCTGGGCAAGTATGTCGGGCTCGCGTGCGCGTTGTGCTGCTCGCTGTGCCTGGGATTCGCGGTCAGCGCCGCGGTCATCGCGTGGCGCGCGGGTGGCGTGGGGGTCGCGGCGTTCTCGTTGCTGATCGCCACAACATGCGCCCTGGCGCTGGCGATGCTCGCCGTCGGCTTGCTGCTGTCGATCATCTCCCGCCGGGCCAATGTGGCTGTGGGTCTCGGGCTGTTCGTGTGGCTGGTCGCGGTCTTCGCGAGCGATCTGGGGCTGATGGCGGGGACCGTCCTGTTCCGGCTCCGCGTGCAGGACGTGTTCGCGCTGGCGATCGTCAATCCGCTGCAGGCGTTCAAGATGGCGGTGATCGTTGGGATGAACGCCTCGCTGGACGTGCTGGGCCCGGTGGGCGCCTACGCGACGCAGTCGTTCGGATCGGCCCTACCATGGATGCTGTGGAGCGTGATCGTGCTATGGACGGTGGTCCCGCTGTCACTCGGCGTCGTCCTGTTTGCGCGAAAGGGATCGATTTGAAGTGTGTCGCCCGGATTCTTGTGCTCTCGCCCATGATGCTCGCGCCGTCGTGCGCCCGGCCGGACCCGCTCGGGGCGCCGAAAATCGCGCTGGATCAGACCTCGTGCGCCGAGTGCGGCATGATCGTGAGCGACGAGCGGTACGCCTGCGCCTCGATCGTCCGGATCGACGACCGCAGCACCGAGCCCCGCGTGTTCGACGATGTCAACTGCCTTGTCCTGCATGAGGTGACCGGCTCGAACCCGCCCGAGGTGCTCGCCCGATGGGTCCACGACAAGGACTCGCGCCAATGGCTGGCGGCGGAGAGCGCCCACTTCGTGTGGGCGAAGGAGCTGAACACGCCCATGATGTCGCACATCGCGGCGTTCGCGTCGGGCGACTCGGCGGACGCGTTCGCGCGGGAGTCGGAGGGGCAACGGATGACCTATGCGGAGGTCCGGTGGTTGTACACGCCCGAGCATCTGCGCGGGCCCAAGCCGTGAGCGGCCCGGCGGGTCAATCGGCGGGTGTCTGCGTGCCGATGTGTTTCGAATAGATCAGTTTGTCGTCGCCCGGCTGGTAGAAGCCGCGGAGAACGGCTTCGATCGCGTAGCCGCAGCGCTCGTAGAAGCGTCGTGTCGGCTCGTATTTGGCGAGCGAAGAAGTCTCGATGTACACATTGCGCCCGACGAGCGCGCGCACACGCTCCTCCACGCGGTCGACCAGTTGACGGCCGAGCCCCCGGCCCTGGTGCGCCGGGTCCACGATGATCCAGTAGAGGTCATAGCTGCCGACGCTGCACGCGATCTCACCGAAGCACGCGTACCCGATCAGCTCGCTGCCGGCGTCGCCGAGCACGAACTCGTACCCCGACGCCGCGCCTTTCGAGAGACGCTCGCGGACGAGTTCGCCGGCGACCTCCACTTCGTCGGCGCGGAAGAATCCCGTCGCCTCGGCCATCCTGCGCACGGCGTGCTCGTCCTCGGGCCGGACGTTCTCGCGGAATGTGATCGTGGGGCTCGCGCCGGTGTGCGCCGTCATTGTTGTGCTCCGCGGGCCAGCCCCGTGAAGAACGCGCGCGCATTGGAACCGAGCGTCACCGTGCGGTACCCGCCCTCCTGAATCACAAGGGTCGGGAGGCCCAGCGCCGAGATCCGCTGCGCGTTGGACGCGAAGTCCTCGGGCGTGAGGGGCCAGGTGCCCGTGGGGTCGCCCTTGCCCGTGTCGAAGCCCAGCGCGACGACGATGAAGTCCGGTGCGAAGGACGCGATCCGCGAGAGCGCGTTGTCCAGCGCTGATGCGTACTTCTTCGCGTCGATCCGTTCGGGGAGCGTGATGTTCAGGTTGAATCCCTCGCCTTCGCCCTGGCCGGTCTCCTCATCGAAGCCGGTGAAAAAGGGATACGCGAAACTCGGGTGCCCGTGAATGGACACGGTGAGCACATCGCGCCGCGCGTAGAAGATGTCCTGCTGCCCGTTGCCGTGGTGGTAATCGATATCGAGAATGGCGACGCGGCCGTGCCTGCTCAAGTGGTGCGCCGCGACGGCCGCGTTGCAGAAGTAGCAGAACCCGCCGAAGACCTTGTGCTCGGCGTGGTGCCCCGGCGGTCGCACGAGCGCGTATGCGAGGCGTTGCCCGGCGAGTATGGCGTCCGCTGCGGTCAGGGAGCAGTCCACGGCGCGGACGGCCGCCTTCCACGCGTTCGCGTTGATCGGCGTGAAGGTGTCGATGCAGTAATAGCCCGCGGCGTACGCGCGGTCCTTTGGCGGACGCGTCTGGTTGCGGACCGGGAACACATAGGGGTACACCGAGCGCCCCTCGGGCACTTCCGCGCACGCTTTTTTCAGATAGTCCACCAGCGCGCCGTCGTGCACCTCGCGGATGTGCTTCTCCGGGTAGTGCTTCGGATCGACGCGCACGAACCGCCCCGTGGGCTCGATGCCCTTGAGAATCGCGCGCACGCGCGCCGGCGCCTCGACATACCCGCGTTCTTTGACATGGTGAATCTCGTGCTGGTCGTTCACCACCAGCGCGATCAATCCCTCCCCCGTGATCTCGTGCATCTGCGCTTTCGTGCCCGCGTGCTTCGTATACCTCGGCTCGCGCAGGCGCACGGGGTCGTCCACGATCGACGCCACGACGCCGTCAATGTATTCGGGCGGGCACATCTCCTCGTACTTGCGCTCGAGGATCGTCCGGACGATGGTGCGCGCTTCGTCGCGTGACAGGGGCTTCCCCGATCCGAGGTCGTCGAACACGAGGTGCGGCATGTCCATCTGGCCGGGCGACATCGGCTCCTCGTACGCCGTATTGATGATCGGGCGTGCGCCGAAGCGTTCATAGAACCTCAGGCGGGCCGCGTTCTGTTTGGCGTGCTCGGGCTTCTCGCACGCATGGGCGTCATCGGGCAGGCACTCGAAGAAAAGCCCGGCCACATCGAGGGCCCGGCACGCGTCCCGGATGCGCTCGTACAACGCAGCGCCGACGCCGCCGCGCGATTTCTCGGGCGTCACGATGTAATCCAGCAGGCAGAAGTGCGCATCGGGAGCGTGCGACACATAGGCCATGCCGAGCATCCGCCCGCGCATGTCGTCGGCCACGAAGAGCATCGCGTGGAACTGGTACGCGAGCGGATCGCGTAATCGGTCTTCGAACGACTCCAGTTCCTTGCGCGGCAATCCCGGCAGCCGGTGCGCCAGGATCGACTTCGCCTCTTCGATCAGGCGGCGGTTGGCGGGAATCGCGTCGGGGGCAATCTGTCTAATTCGGAACACCGCTTACCTCGCACGACTCGCCGGCGCGCCTCGCGGCGTCGCCAGCGCCGCGGCCACGAGATGGTCGATGACCGCGGCGCAGGATAGCCCATGGCGCTCGGCGGCGGCCATGAACCCCGCGTCGGGCGACAGGCACGGGTTCGAGTTCACTTCCAGAACCCACGGCGTGGCGACTTCATCGACGCGGAAGTCCACCCGTGCGTACCCGCGCAGGCCGAACACATCCCAGCACCGCATGCAGATGGACCGCAGGCGGGCCAGCAGCGACGCATCTCGCTCGGCGAACTCGAACACGCGCGGCGTATTGTGGTACGCGTGCGACGACTCGTCCCATTTGGCGGCGTAGTCCACGATTTTCGGGCGGCCATCGTCGTACCCGACGAAGCGGATCTCCGCGGGCGGCAGCACCACGGGCGCGCCGTCGATCTCGAGCATCGAGATGTTGAACTCCCTGCCGTCGATGAACCGCTCCGCCAGCGCCTCTCCACCGAGCGAGTCGCGCATCGACTCCATGCGTTCGGCAACATCGCGCGAGGCTGCATCCACCACAGAATGCTGGCCGATACCGATGGAAGCGTGCTCCCACACCGATTTGACGATCCAACGCCCGGCGGTGGGCGCATCGTCGCCCGCCTCGATCCAATCGGGCGTCGCGATATCGTTGGCACGCATCGCGCGCTTGGCGGCGAGTTTGTCGGAGGTGCCGGCGACGGCGCGCCACGGACACCCGGTCATGGGGCGTCCCGCCGCCTCGATCACCGCCGGAACGAGGTGAATCAACGATCCCTGGCCGTCGAGCGACTCGACGAGGTTCACCACCAGATCGCACGATGCGAGTTCATCAGTCATCGCGCCGAGATCGAGCGTCGCGCCGAGGGTGCGCACATCATGGCCTTGGCCGCGCAGGTGCTCCGAGATCAGTCGCGCCTGCACGAGCGCATCGGCGACATCGACGGGCGAAGCGTCGTCCACCCGGTCATGGACGATCAGCACCCGCATCGCGCGCCGCCGCAACACACCGAAGGGCTCGCCTCACGAACGAGTCGTCGCGAAGCGCACTGGAGGATTCTCCCGATGAGATCCGTGTAGGTGACGCCTTGGAGCGTCGCCATGATCGGCAGGTCGGAGTGGGAGGGGTGCAGCCCCGCCAGCGCGTTGACCTCGATCACATGGAGCGCTCCGTTGGCATCGGCCCGGACATCGACGCGCCCCGCGTCGCGGCACCCCATCGCGCGGTACGCCGCGAGCCCGAGGCGCGCCGCCTCCTCGCCGAAGGGTGTGCGATCCAGCGCGTACTGGACGAGTTCTTCGCAGCGTTCCTTGTCGTCGTAGGCGTACACCTGCGCGCCGCCGGTCAGTCCGACCGCCAGCACGCCCAGCACGCGCGCCTCCGGCCCCGTGCCGAGCATCCCGACCGTCACCTCGCGCCCCGGCAGGAAGGACTCCACGAGCACGGGTTGCTCGAACTCGTCGATCAACGAGGCGCACAGATCGCGCAACTCGGCGCGGTTTCGGCAGACGCTGCGGGCGGTCACGCCCTTGCTCGACCCCTCGCGGCTCGGCTTGGCGAACACCGGGAAGGCGATCGCGACACGCTCGGCGTCCTCCGCGCGCTCCACGATCGCGAAGTCGGGCGTGGGAATTCCGTGCGAGCGCAGCACATGCTTGGCGGTCGGCTTGTCGAGCGTCAGCGCGCAGCACAGCGGATCACCGAAGGTGTAGGCGATGCCCGCGTGATCCAGCATCGCCGGCACGAGCGACTCCCGCCCGATTCCAGACACACCCTCCGCGATGTTCAGCACGAGGTCCCAGCGTTCGCCCGCGGCCAGGCGCTCCATGAGCGATGAGGCGCCGCCGATGCGCACCGGCTCGTGGCCGAGGGTGCGCAGCGCGAGTTCCATCGCGTCGATCGTGTCGGGGCGGTCGAACTCGGCGACCTGCTGGTCGCTCCAGCCCCGGGACAGGTATTCCTCGCGCAGATCAAATGTCAGGCCGATCCGCATCGCTCGCTCCATTCCCGGCGCAGCTCGCCGTACAGCTGCGCCCGCCACCGCTCGCCGTCCGCATTGTTCATCCCGAGAACCGTCAGCATCGTCGCGCCCCGGGCGTCCCTTGGAATCAACTTCTCGCTGGGGCAGTAGTCATCATCCATGCCGTCGAGCCCGCGCTCGTTGTAGGCGAAGGGGTACAGCCGGCACACGATCGGGCGCACCTCCACGGGCAGGACGCACCCCGTGTCACCCAGAAAGGTGCAGTCGCCCGATGGCTTCCGCTCGAGCATCCGGCGGCGTCCGTTCCCGTCGGTGGTGTACGCGAGCCAGTTCGGGTCGTCCGCGTCGTCTTCGAGGTACGCCGCGTCGTTCGGTTGGCGCAGCGACCAGAATCCGTCGCGCCCGGTGTGCGCACCGATCCGCGCGATGTCGCCCGAGGTGACCAGAATCTCCGCCCGCTGGCAGCAGGTTTTCTGCATCTGTGCGCATCGGGCGCATGGATGGAGCGCTTCCGGCGCGTCCATCAGCGCCGCCCCGACGCGACACCCGAGAGGTCCGACACCGGGTCGGGGTAGCGGAACACCTCGCCCGCGTAGTTGCGGAGGAGGATGTCGTCGCCCTCGCGCCCGATGACATAGTTCGGCATGAGCGGGATTTTGCCGCCGCCGCCGGGCCCGTCGATCACGAAGGTCGGCACCGCGTACCCCGTCGTGTGGCCGCGCAGCGCCTCGATGATCTCCAGGCCCTTCTCCACCGGCACGCGGAAGTGACGCGATCCGGGGATCGGGTCGCACTGGTAGATGTAGTACGGGCGCACGCGGATCTTGAGGAGCCCGTGCATGAGTCGCTTCATCGTGTCGGCGTCGTCGTTCACACCCTGCGTGAGGACGGTCTGGCTGCCGAGCGGCACGCCGGCGTCCATCAACCGGCCGCACGCTTCGGCGACTTCGGGCGTCAGCTCGTTGGGATGCATGAAGTGGATCGACATCCACGGCTTGTGCTTCTTGAGCATCGCGCAGAACTCGGGCGTGATCCGCTGGGGGAGCACGCACGGGATCTTCGTTCCGATCCGCACGAAGTCGATGTGCGGGATCGAGCGCAGTTCGCCGAGCAGCCAGTCGATGCGCCCGTCGTGCATCGTCAGGGGATCGCCGCCCGAGATCAGCACATCGCGCACAGAGGGCGTCTTGCGGAGGTAGTCCAGCGCCCGCTCGAACTGGGCCGTGTTGAAGTGGTACTCGCCCGTCTTGCCGACCAGGCGCGAGCGCGTGCAATAGCGGCAGTACACCGCGCAGAAACTCGTCACCAGGAACAGCACCCGGTCCGGGTACCGGTGGACCAGCCCCGGCACAGGCATGTCGGCGTCCTCGCCCAGGGGGTCCGCCTGCTCGCCCGCCGACATCTCGAACTCGGTCTCCACCGGGACCATGGTCTTGCGGACCGGGTCGGCCGGGTCGTTCGGGTTGATGGTCGAGGCGTAGTAGGGCGTGATCCCCACGGGCAGGCGATCGCCCAGTTCGGCGATAGTCCGGCGCTCGATCATGGTGGGGCGGAGGATGCGCGCCAGCATCGCCTCATCGCGGATGCGGTTGCGCAGCTGCCACTTCCAATCGCTCCACTCCGCGTCGGTCGCATCGGGGAATGCCAGGTCGCGGACCCTTCGCGCGCCGTCGGACATGACCATCGCGGCCTCGCCCGGGTCGCTCAATGTGTCGTTTGATTCGATTGTTCCCCGGCTCGTTCCCCCCGCACCCTTGCCGTTCCCATTCTTCAGATGGGCGGGGTGGGGGGGGCGGGTACCCAGAGGATCGGGGTCCTCGCAGGTGTCATCGCCATACATCGGGAGAGACACCGTGACGGGCTTGGTCGGTCCGGCGTGCGCCGGATTATTCGATTGTTTCATGGCGGAACTCGCAGAGCTCCAGGTGCCGAACCTCGGACAGCGGGCGATCCACGCCCTGGGGAATCCCGTCCGGTTCGCTGACGCGGAAGATCATACCGTCGGCATGCACGAGTCAAGATAAACACGCCAAGTTGAGAAGGATTTCCTCAGGGCTTCAACAGCGGGGGCGCAAGAAATGACATCGTCGGGCGCTCACTGTCCGGCGGAGTCATCGGCCGGCGCTTCAGCGGTCGCTGGACTCCCCGCCCGCCCTCACCGGAAACGCTGTTGACCAACCCGGGCGCGCTAGTTGCTTGGGCGTCTGGTAGGCGGGGAAGGGCGCATCGCTCGCGACGCACGCTTGCTCCAGACCCGCGGCGCACGCCCTGTCCAGATACGACCGCGCCGCCGACGCGTCCGCCTCGACGCCGACGCCGCGCATCGTCAGGTGCGCCGCGTACCAGCACGCCTCGCCGTCGCCCTGGTCGGCCAGCTGCGCCATGACGAGCATCACCGCGCGTGGGTCGATGTCGATCTGGGCGCCGCGCCCGGCCAGCAGGACCCGCGCCAGCCCCTTTGCCGCATACGGGATCAGCCGGGCGTTCATGCGGCTGGCGACCGTGTAGAACGCCGCGGCCCGGAGCGCATCGGGCGCGATCCCGGAGTCGGCGCCTTCCGCTCCGATCCCGAACTCGAATACGACGCCGACGAGGAAGCACCCCAGGGGATTCTGCTCCTCGGCGCACGCTCTGGTGAGCCGGTCGAACGCCTCGAGGACCGCCTGTTCCGACGCCGACTCGCCGAGGAACATGCGCTGGGCGATCACATTGTTGGAGCCGTGCAGATCACCGAGCGCCGAGGCGCGCGCGAAGTAGGTGGCGGCCCGCGCGTGGCTCGGATTGACGATTCCGCCGAGCCCGTCGATGCAGATCACACCCAGTTCGTTCATCGCGGCGCCGTCGCCCATCCCCTCGGCGCGCGCGCCCGACACCATTACATAACTGTGCCCCGCGTGCTGCTTGCCGGCGGCGTAGGCCTCTTTCCAGAACCGGACCGAGTTCCCCGGATGGGCGTTGGGCTCGCCGCCGAGGAATCCCGTGGCCATCATCGTTCCGAACACCGTCCCCCACACCGCCATGTGGACGACATTCATCCACTTCGGGCGGAGCATCGAATGCCATGCGCCGTTGAGGCGTCCGAAGACGCCCGACCGCGCCATTCGATCCAGCGCCGGGGCGAGCAGATTCAGAATCGGCACCGGGAGCAGTTTGTCCCAGAACACCGGGATCTCCATCAGACTCAGCACCCGGAACAGCACGAAGTACCCGAGGCCGTACATCGCGCCGAAGACCAGCTTGCCGAGGTTTGTCCGCGGCGTGGTGGAGGGGTCGGTGATGAGCAGGTGCAGCCCGAGGAAGATGGTCGCCGCGATATTCACCGTCACGAAGAAGTACAGCCCGGTGACCTCGGTGTAGATCAGGTTGAGCACCCACAGCGTGGCCGCGGCCCCGAGCGTCATGAGCGTGACGCCGAACAGCGACTGCACGCCCAGCCCGAGCAGGAAGATCACGAGAATCATGTAATGGGGCGCCTCGAAGGTCGATGCGATCCATTGTCCGCGCGTCAGGTCGTTGGAGGTACCCGTCGCGATCAGCGCCGCCGCCACCACCGACTGCCCGAACACCGAAGGGTTGAAGATGTGGGTGCGCCGGCCCTCTCGCTCCCAGGTGATGAACTGCTTGCCCAGCGCGCCGATCGTCAGCATGACGAACTGGAGGTAGTACACATCGTGGTGGAACCACAGGAGCAGGTTCGTCGAGAACACGATCGGGAGTGCGCCGAACCCGAGGCGCCACGACCGCCCGCGTGACCACGAGAGCAGGGCGTCGAGCATGGTCAGGTACAGCACCTGCGCCAGGATCAGCGGCGACTCACGCCCGACATCGCTGACATACGCCCCCCAATACGACAGAATCACGATCTGCACGAGCCCCTGCACCCAGTGCGACCTCACCGGGATGAACTCCACGCGGAGCGGCACCCCCGCGCCCCGAGCCCCCACCCACAAGACCGCCAGCCAGGCAAAGAGGACGCACGCCACGCCAAAGAGCGAACTCACTAGCATCGCTTCATGGTGAATCAACGGGCAGAAGAGGATCGCCAGAAACAAGGCGATGCCGCCGAGCAGGATCATCGGCGGAGTCGTGCCGGTGCCCGACCATCGAACCCGTCGCGCTGCGGTCGGGTCGGGGATGATCGCTTCGGGGTGCTCGCGGGTCAGCGGTTGACGGCTCATAACCGACGATCCTACCCCGAGGGTGTCAGGAAAACTGTGAGGGAGCCGAATAGACAGTTCCTCTGGGCGGTTGATCCGGCGTGAGCAAGCCCCACGACACACTCCACTCATGCCGATGCGACCGCCGGGACCCGCTCCAGGCGTCGCTCAACGGCACCGGCCTGGCGCTCTTCTAGGAACGCCCGGTCCCTGACGGGAGCACTGCGCGCCCGTTGCGTCGTGCCCGCTATCGGCGGGCGGGTTCTCACCATTCGTTCCAAGTTCATCCAAGCCCCTGATCCGATGAGCGCGACTTTCGCGCGTCCACCGGCGCCGGGGAGTCATGTAATCACCGGCGCGATCGTTGCGCCAGGAGCGTTTTGATATGTCCGGATTGAGTCCAGTACTGTCGTCGCCGCACGAGAGCAAGGCCCTGAACCTCGGCGAGTCGACACTCATTCGCCGAGTCCGCAGCGACGAAACCAACGGGGCGTTCTCCGTTGTTGAGTTCGTCTCCGATCCCGGCAAGGGCGTCGGTGCCCATGTGCATTCCAAGGAAGACGAAATCGTCTACCTGCTCGAGGGAACCATCGAGGTCACCCTCGCCGACAGCACCCTCACTGTTGAGGCCGGTTCGTGCGCTTTACTGCCCAGGGGCATCCCGCACGGCTATGTGAACGTCGGGAAGAAGCCGTCGCGCCTGCTCGCTGTGCTCTTGCCCGGCGCGTTGGACAACTTCTTCGCCGAGATCGATCTGGAACTGGCGCGGGACCGAGATCACGAAGGCGCGATCACCGCGCTCTGCAAGCGGTTCGGGCTGTCGTTTCTCGAGAACGCATCGAAGTAATCCGTTCATCCATTCCGAACAAATACCCATTCCTCGAAAGGAAAGACCATGTATCTGCACATCGCGCAAATCGCGACCGTTTCGCTTCTTTGCACCGTGGCTGCCGCCGACACCGGACCCGCTGCCTCATCAACTGCGCACAACTGCCCCGCCGGCTGCTCGATCGAGTCGCACGGTCACGAGACCCGGTCGCAGCGCCACACGATTGCCGTCGGTTTGTCCGGCTACAGCCCCGTTTCCTACATCGAGTCCAACCGCGCCGAGCCCGGCTCGCCCGCGATCGCCTCTGAGTATCAGGGCGTCACCTACTTCTTCACGAACGAACGGCAGCGCGACACATTCGACGGGGACCCGGGCCGCTACCTCCCCGCATACGGCGGCTATTGCGCCTTCGGCTGCTCGGTCGACGCCAGGTTCATCCCCGATCCGACCTCATTCAAGGTCATCAACGGTCGGACGCACCTGTTCCTGAGAAGCGCGGATGTGGATGCTCGCAAGCTCTGGAATGACGCTCCGCAGAGCGAAGTCGTCGCCAAAGCCGACGCGTTCTGGAACAGGCAGAATGCGAGCAAGGCGTACCTCGGCGGACGCAATGTCCCCGCGTCGGGCATCGCGCTCGAGGGTTACAGCCCCGTCTCATACTTCACGGAAGGTCGTGCCGAGAAGGGCGATCCGAAGTACGCCGTGGACTACAACGGTGTTACGTACCATCTCACCTCGGCCCGCCAGGTCGAGCAGTTCAAGAAGGAGCCGTCCCGCTACGAGCCGCAGTGCGGCGGTTGGTGCGCCTTCGGGATGAGCGTCGAGGACAAGTTCCCCGTTGATCCGACGAAGTTCAAGATCATCGACGACCGTCTCTATCTCTTCCTCAACAATGAACAGGTCGACGCCGCCCAAATGTGGGAGCGGGGCGACTCCGGCTCGCTTATCCGCAAAGCGGACGCGCATTGGAAGAAGGTCCGGGGGGACTGAACCCGATGCGATCGAATGATCCCAGTTCGGGCGGTGCGGCGTCACAGCGCCGCGCCGCTCTTGAATACAAAGTTAGTTGCATCCCCAGTTCGACAGCACCACATTCAGGTCGTCGACATCAATGAAGCCGTCATCGTTGGCCAGGTCGAGCGGCGAGCCCATCCCGACACTGGTGCCCCAGGCGCTGAGGATCGCGTTGAGGTCGTCGACATCCACGACTCCGTCCGGTGTGCCGCCGGGCCCGGTCACATCGCCGGGGCAGCTCGGCGGCGGAGGGACGATCGCGCGGGCGTAGGCGAACCCGCCGCCGTTTCCGGCGCCGATGGTCCATTGCGTGAATCGGATGTCCACATAAGCGTCCTCGGCGACGAGGTACATCACGCCGTCCATGCCGACCGTGCTGGGCGGGCTGTTGCCGTGGGCGAGCTGCCACGGTTCGAACTGCAAGGGAGTGATGATGCCGTCGATGACATCCTGGACCGTTCCGCCGAAGTACCAAAGGGTGCCGTCGGGCGAGGTGCCCTGATAGCCGGGCTCGGTGATCGCGTTGTAGATGCCCTGATTGCCGCCGCGCATGATCGCGACACCCGGCGTGATCGAGTCCCAGTTGGCCGGGTTATTTGGGTCGGCGAAGTTGGGTTTGACGAAGAGGATGGTCCCGCCGGATGCCTGATAGAAGTCGGTCCCCAGTACATCGGAGCCGAACGCAGCGACCGCGAGCAAGCCAACAACACATCGCTTCAACATTTCGAGTCTCTCCCTCACTGGGGTGTCCGCCCGCTCAAAGGGTATCTGATCGGCGGTCAAAGGGAAGCGCAGACCCTCGAATCGGGCTAAATGCGGTCCCGGGCCCCTTCACCCGCCGCCGCGACTCAGAAGTGCCCCCCGAAGGACTCGAACCTTCGACCCGCTGATTCGGCGTCACCTGTCGTAGGGCACAAGTCTCGGTATAGGTCGACCTTACGGCGGTGAATCTTCGGGCGGACGCGCCAAGGGCAGCGCGCCTCCGCCGGGCCAACTGGAGGACCCCCGACTAGCTGGCGTAGTCGGTGCGAGAGATGTACTCCCCGAAGGGGAGCGGGCGAGGTTTGCCGCCACTGTCCCATCGGTACAGGAGGCGGATGATCAGTCATAAGAGTCGTTTAGCCCCGGATCTGTGCCAGGATCGAGGGGTCCTTGATCTCCCGGTCCCGCGCCAGGAGCAGCGCCTTGGCGATCACCTCGGCCGTTTTCGGGTCATCATCCGCGAACGGCAGGAACAGTCGTCCCCGGTACTGGCTGTGAATCGCCACGATCACGAGCGACCGTGCGGGCTGCACCGTGGTGTTTGCGCTGCCAAGGTGAACCGTGTATGACCCCCGCTGCCCCTCGATCCTGACGAAGTGACCATCCACACGCACATTACTCAACCCGAGCAGCGCGCAGGTCTCACGCAGCAAGGTTGACCGCATCTCGATCGTCGAAGCCGAGGCCTCAGGATCAACTCCGCCCGCGTGCGCAACACTCACCACCAGATCAAGATCGCGCATCGCCTCACTGAATAGCCGCGGGCAAAGATCCGAGATGCTCACGCCCTTGTATTCGGAACGTTTGTGGAAACTGATCGTCTCGATCGTCGCGCCATCCACATCCGCCGGCGTGTAGAAGTGCTCCTGCAGATCTACGCCCGCGATCAAACCCTGGTCATGAAAGACCTTCCGAATACCTTCTTCGGGCGAGAAGATCCACTGCCGCTGCTTGAACAGCGCCAGCGCCTGACGCGGTTGAATCTGATGCCCCGCGTAGCGCCTGGTTGCGCTGACGCCGTCGAGCTCGGCCTCTGTCCGTGGGTACACCTCTCGGAACACTTGCTTGAACGGTTGCACCCGCTCGCTCGTAAAGCAATCACGCTGCCAATCGCTCCAGTCGCCCCGCTCGAGCAGATCGATCGGGTGCGCCAGGCGCACCGTGTCCTGAGCGCCGATCGGCTCAACCGCGCCGGAGTGAGATCGCAGCGCCACGCCGCCCTCGATCGGGTACCCCGCGAGTGCGCCCGATCCCAGAAATATCAGCCGCTCCAGCATCGGGCGCAGCATCGGATGCTCACAGAGTTCACGCAGCTCACCCTTTGTGAACTCGTCACCCCGGCACATCGAGTCCTCGAGCGACAGCCGCATCCGCGAACGCTGGCGACGCAGATCCGTGACGCGTGATCGCAACTCGGCGAACGGTGCGTGTTTGCGGAGCTTCGCGGGGATCGCCTTGAGCGGCTTCCCATTCTTTTGGACCGACAGCACGGGTTCGCCGTCCTCATCAATCGAAAGCGATACCGTTGTCTCCTGTTCGCTTACCGAAACAGAGCCCTGCGCCAGGTCCGCGACCGCTTCCGTCTCCATCGACCATTCGAGCCGGCGCGTATCCCGATACCCCGCCGTGCGCGCCAGGTTCTCCAGACCGATCACGACCGCGCGTCCCTCGCTGGTCTGGCGCATACTCCCGAACTTCCGGCTCTCACGCTTGAACTCCTGCAGCCGCGTATACCGGCGCAGCGCTTCGCGCCTCGATGCCTGATCCTCCTTCGCCAGAGGCACCAACCCGAGCGCGCGCACCGAGTCCTGATGCCGCTTCTCGTCGATCCGCCGGAGCAACTCCTTCTCCGACACATCCCCACGAATCGCCGAAGCGAACAACTCCGCGCGTTTGTGCGCGCCGCTTGTCGAGGCGTATTTGCACAGCGGGCGGAGGGATGCCCACCCCTTTTCTCCGATCGCGTCCATGGCGCGCCGGAACCACGCCACATCCACGGCGCCATCTTCCAGGTCGTTCAGTTCGATCTCGGTCCGTTCGTTGATCCGAGACTCCCAGATCGCCCGGATATCCTCCCGTTGCCACAGATCACGCGATTTCGTGTGCGCATGGATCCACCAGACCGCATCTTCCAATCCCGCCATTCCCGTCGCGTGCTCGACATACCCCGCCCACTGCGGTGCGTACATCGCCAGTTCGAGCAGGCGCTTCAACGGAATCTTCAGGTCTTTGACACGCCGGGCGAACTCTGCCGGCGTGTCCTCCTCGATCGGCGCGGACACCTCGGTGAGTCGGCTGAATGACTCGCCCCGCGTCGCATGCGCCCACGAGTTCCGAACGAACCGATCCTTGCCCAGCGCGTGCAGCACCCGCACGATCACATCCACGCCCCCGGTGAAGCGCAGCTGCATCGCCAGCCAAGTGGACTGCAAGCCCACCTCACCCCGCGTCAGTTCGGCATCGATCAGCGCTCGCCGCGTCCGCTCCACCGCGTCCAGCAACGCCGGACGGTCCTTGGTCAGCGCGTGCGGCCGCCGACGGCTGAGTTTCTGCAGGTACCCGGTAGAACGGTTGAATCTACCATTGACCTCGATCACCGCCAGCATCAGCAGGATCAGGTCGTATTCGTTCACATAGCCCGCATCGAAGGCCGCGCCGAAGTCTTCGAGCTTCGGCGCGGTTGTCACTTCAGCGATCGTTCGCAACGCGTGCAGTTGCATCGCGGCAAGCCGGGCGCGGTCTTCGTCCGTGAACCACATCGGACAAAGCGACCTCATTCGCTCGCACACCGACAACCGGTGCGACACCAGCGACTCCCATTTGATGTTGGGTTTCTTCTCGCTCTTGTCGTGCACGAACAACCGCTCTTCGCTTTCGTACGCTCCGCCCGCGATGGCGTCGGCGGCGTTCTGCACAAAGAACGCGCCCGTCCCCTCAGGAGCCGTCAGCGCCGCCAGCCACGCAATCACCTTCTGTAGCACCAAGTTGATCGTGTAAGCCCGATCCCCGCGATACGCCTCGGGCAGCATCTTCTTGTGAACATGCTCTGACCGTGTGATCCACGCGTACGCGCGTGCAAGTTCCAAACCGTCCTTGTCTCGATACGCATCCGATCGCTCGCCGAGCCATGCCGTCCAGACATTCATGAGTGGCAGCAGCCGCCCCGCCGACTCCACGACCGACTCCCGGCTCTCAAGACTCTCCGACGGCCTTTCGAAACGCCAACCCATCTGCCCGAAGAGGCATCGCTCGGTGCCGCCGCCGTCCAAGTCCGGCTGGACGCTCTCGACCTCGGTCTCCGAGTGCTGGAGCACCATTTCCGCCAACTCGATCATGCACCGACGGGCGGCATCGGTCTCCAGCCGTGTGCCGCGATCCTTGCACACGATCGGTTCGCTCAGCGACTCGTCCGGGAGCAGCCCGAGGTAGGGATCCTGCTCCACAGGATCGGACGCGGGGCGCACGATACGCTCGTACATCTCCGACAACTCCGGATCGTTGAGTTGTTCCTCGTGCGACTCGATCAACGCCCGGACCCGGTCCATGCTCCGCTCCGCGTCTGTCAGGATCTTGGCGATCTCGAGCCCCGCGGATCGTTTCTTCTTGTGGTTTGTCGTTACCAGCGACTCGATACACGCCAGCGCATCGTCGTCCGCGAGTTGCGCGAGCCGCCCGATCGCACAGGCGCGAAAACTCGCCGATACCCGGTGCAACTGCGCAACGTAGTGCTCGGCCTCGTACGGCTCGACCGGCGAACCGTCGAGCGCCAAAAACGCTGTCTCGTGCACCGTTTGCGCGGAGCTCCCTGTCAATCGCACGATCGCTTCGCGGGCCGCTCGGTTCAACGGACGCCGCTCACGCGCTACGAACTTGTTGCTTCCCGGCAGGCGAGCCTGCCCGATACCCGCCAACTCGCAGATCGCCATCGCGCATTGGAACGGGTCCATCTTCTCCAGATCGGCCAGCATCGTCTCCGGGGACCCGACAGCCAACGTCGCCAGCACCTGGGAGATAACCTGCTTGTCCTTCTTGTGCCGATTCCACGGCCACACGACCGCCTCGGTGTGCGTCGACTTGCTCGTGATGGTCCCGAGTTCGCGCGCCACAACGGCATAGAGTTCTTCGTCCGGCTCCAGTGTCGAGGCGCAGAACAAGTAGTCGATCATCAGCCATCGGATCGCCTCGTCACACTCAGCGCCGCTCCGTAGCCGATCGCATACCGTCCGCAGCGAGTCGCCGGGGATCTCCAGCAGGATCACGATCTTGTGCGCGATGTAGCGCCGATCCCGGTCCGCGTCATTCAGATGGCGCACCGCAAACTCGAGAGCGCGCGACGCGTCGGAGTACCCCTCCGTCCATAGCGCGAAGTACATCGCCTCCGCATCCCCCTCCGCGATCGCTCGTGCGCGCTCTTCGTCATCATCGAGGAATACGCGCACACGCTTGAGCGCATCGTTGACAACTCTCGTGCTCCCCCCAGCCCATTGCATGCCGAACCACACATCGAACGCACGCACGACCGCGCTGAACCGTGCCAGATCGTGCTCGATCACCCACCCGAGCATGGACCGGAAGCCGCCCGGACTCGCCTCATCGACCGACTCAAGAATCGCCTGGCGCAGGCCCTCTTGTCGCTGCGCCGCCAGCAGCAGGCCGCCGATCGTCTCCCAGTCCGACCGCCGCTCCGAGTTGAGCAACGCGGTCACCACATGCCGACCGAACTGTGCGATCTCATCCTCGCCGTTGATGGACCGTTTCAGGACCTCGCGGACACGCTCGCCGTCTCGTCCACCCTCGTTCATCGCCGCAGCAAGAATCCACCCCTTGATGCGCCAATCCGTCCAATACGCTCCAAGGTGCGGCGAGTACTGCGCCAGCCACGCCGCGTCTTCGTCGATCCCGTACAGCGTGTCGATCACATCTCCGAAAAACCGCGCCCGAGTCAGCCGCGCAATCTTCTCGGCGCGCGGCGCGCGGAACGGCCGCCGCGAGTACGAATGCTGATATACCATCCCCGCCCGATCCCGCCAGGCCCGTTCGAGATGCGTCGACAGCTTTGGGAACAGCGCGTTCCACACCAAAGCACGATCGTCATCGCTCAAGCCGTCGAAGAACTTCGCGATCAACGCGTCGCGATCCTCCGCCTTCTCCGCCTCAAAGGTCCAGGACCTCTCCTTGTCGGGCCTGCGGATGATCTGGGTAATGAGATCACCGACCCCGCGCAGATTCCGGGGCAACTTCTTGACCCGTTTCGCGGTTCGTTTCTCGTCTCGCAGTTCAGTGATGTTCGCGCGGATCGACTCGTTGGACTCCATCCGGTCCCTCCGAGCCGCTCAGGCACCCGCCAGGAATGTCAGACGCACGAACACCATCCGGCTTGAGGACGCCAGATAGACCTGCTCGTCGAGAGTCCTGCGTTCGACTTCGTCGATGATGACGAGATACAGCCCGTCCTCGAACGCCTGCAGCGCGGCCGCGACCGCGGCCTCCGTATCAACATCCTGTTCGAGCGACTTGCCGGCCGGATCGACCTTGCCCTTGCGTGCGCCCTCTTCGATCTGCGCCGAACTGAGCACGCGGTCAAACCGCTGCGCATCCTGGCGATCACGGAACATCCGAACCTGCCCACGCACCACATGCTCGATCACATCCCGGACCAGCAGACTCCCGTCATCGCGAAGGCCTTCGGGAGGCGACATATCAAAGTCCGACAGGAGCGGACGCTTTGATCCCAGAGTTCGCACGGAAATCGTCATCGTCATCGGCACAGTCCTCGATCGGGCCACATCCAGAGTATCACGGGCACTCCATGATCCAAGTTCAATCACACCCCACGACAAGGTGAAAAATGGGGGTCCGCCGGCTCGCTCTCCATGGCGAGCACCCCGAACACGCGCTCGCGCGTCCGACGGATCGGTTCTCGCCGAACGAACCGCTCGAGCGCCTCGGTTACCAAGGCGAACTCCCGCAGCGCCAACGATCGCTTGTGCTTCAACCCGAGATCAGGCAGAAGCTCAAGATTCAGCGGCTCCCGATACTCCGCCCCGTAGGTGATCCGCTGGTACTCCGGATCTCGGCACTTCTCCGCCGGCCGAAGCGGACCCCGCCCATCATCCGAGTCCACCAATCCGTCGCTTCCGCGACCGTTGAGTCATCATTCAGATCGACAAACCGATGCGCCGTCGCGATGAACATCTCGTCACACTCGTCGAGCGATTTGAGCATTGAAACAAGCCACAGTTGGTCCTTGTCCGCTTGAACCGCGCTCGCGACCGCAGCGTCCTGCTCCCGCAATTGCGCCTGCGCCTTCACCGATCACGGCATCGGCTCGCAGTCCAAACATACCCAGTCCGGTTCAAGTGAGTCCCCAAGCCGCGCCGAGGTCACCGCGTCCCGAACACACTCACAAGAAATGCCGACTCCATTTGCGGATCATTGACGTGCCGAGTTCTCTCCTTAAAGAGCAGTTCTCGACGCTCGTCAGGAGGACTCTCGGCGGCCCCATCCGATCTGGGGGCCGCCGGGATTGAGCCAGGCCAATCTGCCCAGGGGCTGCCGGTGGTTGACTTCCACTCATTCCCCGACGGCTACATTACGGCGCTGGCGCGGAGCGGTGAGGGCGACGCAGACGCTTGCTCGCCACACGGACCCGAAACTGACGCTCTACACCTATTCGCACTGGGACCGGCCGAGGATCGGGCGGCGGTGGAGAATGCCTTTGGCAATCCGTCGAGCGATCAACGCGAGGCGGCGCGGGCTACGGGCACCTACGGAGCTACTGAGGACCGCCAGCTCAAACGCCAGCGCGCGCTGCGCGCCGAGGCACTTTCGGGTGCGACCGGGCGCGGCATCGCCGAGGACTCCGGCATGGGGCCCGATATGACTAACCATTTGTCGTTTGGGGCCTTGCGCGGTGAAACGCGGCCGTAGACCCCCGGAGTCCCCCAAAGTGAAAGTGCCCCCCGAAGGACTCGAACCTTCGACCCGCTGATTAAGAGTCAGATTTGGGAGACTCCGCGGAGGACTAAGAATGGCGAATAAACCATTGTGATTAAGGTGCTTATGATCTGGATTTGAACTGCTCGTGGACTGGAGTCTGGACTGAATCCGGACCTGATTTGCCACAAATCTGCCACAAACACCACGACCCGTGGGGACTTGTCAATGTGCAGGCATCGGTAGCTGGAACGAGGGGCGTCAAACCCTTGATACTCAGCTCAAATCACGACAGCATTGCCGCCGGAGGCAATACAGGAAATGGACTGGCACTCGGGCGCGTTCCTTCAATCCTCCTCGCCACTCTCGTCTTCGAGGAGCTTCACGTCCAAGCCCTGGATCTCCTGAAGGGACTTACCCGCGATCCCCTGAAGATCCCCGTACATGCCGGAAGTGGACTCGATCACCAGGCGGATTTGCTGTTCCCGCTTGGCCCATTGCTTGGTCATCACCTTGCGTTCCTTCTCAAGATCCTCTTGCATGTCCGCGAATTTCTCGACGATGGCCTGAACGCGTTGCCTGAACGCCGGCCCCGTCAGGTAGTGGTAGACCAGTTCCATTTTCGATTGTTGCCCTACACCCGCGGCCCGGACGGAGGCCATCTCGATGAGGGAGTGCCGCAAAGCGATCGCGACGGGAATAGCGCAGCGGTACGAGGTCACTCACACGCCATCGATGTGCCCAAAGGTCTCGAGCTCCTTCGGGAGTGCCTGGCTCACGATGATGGCGATCTCGGCCTTGGCCGCCCGCTGGTCTTCACGGAGCTTGCCGAGCCAGCCATCGGTCCAGTTCTTCGTTCTCTTGGACTCCCAAAGGATGGACCCGCATGGCGTCCCACCCGGGCTCACGACGCGCTGCAGAGCGTCGCCGCCATGCTCCCCCTTTGCGACTGGTTCGACCGAGTCAAAGGGGAACTTCTCTCGCAATGTCGCCTCTAGCTCCAGCTCCTGAACCTCGCCCTGGAGTTGCTGAGACCCTTGCTCGACCTTTCGGAGCGCGTCCTGCAGCTTCGTTTGCAAGTCTGTGATGGTCTTGTCCTTCTCCGCGATCTTCAGTCGCCCCTGCTCTTCGGCGTCCTTGAGCACCGCCTCACGGATCTTCGTTCGCTCGGCGTCAATGGCTCGTTGCTTCTCGACCTCGAATTGCTCTTTCTCCTCCTGAAGCCGCTGCCGCTCCCGGCGCAGTTCGAGTTCGCTCCGATGGGCTTCGGCAAGTTTCTGGTCCCGCTCCTTCAAGAGTGCGGCGGTGGCCTCTTGCTCCTGCTTGGCCTTTGTCAGCTCATCACCCAAAGCCTCACGCGCCCGCTTCGCTTCGATCGCTGCAATGGAAGCCCGTTCCGCTTTGAGCTTCTCCGCAACCTGGTCGTCGATCGACTCCTGCGCCTTGGCGACCGCTTTCATGCGGGCACTGACATCGGCCTCACGCCTTGCAATCTCTTCGTTCTTTCGAGCGATCTGCTCTTCGTACTGTTTGCGTGTCGACTCGATGAGCGGCGCGGCTAGCGACTCCGTCAGGCGAATCTCAGACTTGCATTCGGGGCAAATGATTGTTGGATCGGCCATGTGTTGATGGTTCCCCTGGGAGTTGAATGGCGTTCAGTTCACGACGTTGATGTCGCCCGGGACGCAATCCCGTTCTCGATCTTGGCGGCTCCTGCTGCGATGGCGTGGTCAACCGCGGCGCCGGTCCGTTCGAGGGCTCGGCCTGTCACTCTCTGCACACCGAACAGGCGTGCGATCTCACGCTGGAGCTCCTCCGTTGGCAACCCGAACTGCAGGTCCAGGATGTGAATAGCCGCGTTCGACAACTCGACCAGTGGAACATGTTCCAGATCACGCTTCGTAGCGGGATCCTCATCTGGTACTCGGAACGCGACAAAGTTCTCCGGTGTTGAAGCCGTGCTCCACAGCACGGCATCGTGCGAGACAATGGCGCCGGACTTGATCGCCTTACGCTGAAGCGACCGATATCGGTCGCGGCATCGCTCAGTGACCCTCTGGATGCCGGCCCAGGAAGCCAGCCGACGAAGCGCGAGTTCCTCTGTGATCGGTTCCTCCGTCCGGACAATGTGGACCAATGCGCTCACCAGAGTCTGATCGTTCGAGGTGTCAAAGAAGTCATCCGTGGTGAGTGCGAATCCGCCTGTCTCTGCGATCTTGTAGCGAGGCAGCTCCTCCCGTGCCTCTAACGATGTCGCAGGCGATGTCTCTGTAGTGGCCCTTTTCTCGGATTGTGGCTCGGGAGGTACCCTCGCCACACTGATCGCGTTGGCACCCTCCTTCATCTTGGCTATCTGAACATGGCGTTTTGCGTCGTCGAGCTGCTCATCGAGACGGGCAAGACACTTCTCCCTCCGATGCAGCCATTCTGTCGACCAGACCCGGGCGATCCGCCATCCGAGTCCCTCAAGGATCGATTGGCGCAGCCTGTCGCGGTCCCTCGCCGTCTTGGCACTGTGGTAAGAAGCCCCATCGCATTCGATACCCAGGATGTACCGGCCGGGGCGATCGGGATCACGGACCCCGAGGTCGATCCGATACCCGGCGCATCCGACCTGTGTGTCGACCTCCCATCCACGATCCACGAGCGCGCTCCAGACGGCGTGCTCGAACTCGGAGTCAAACTCCCGGTCGCCCGACAGTGAGATCGCATCGACGAGGGCCTGCGGTCCACGCTGGGCATAGTCGAGGAACTGCTTGAAGTGCTGAACCCCGACGGCTCTTGATCGGCGTAGATCGATCTGATCGCTGGTGAGTGAGGAGAAGACAACCAGACGCTTGCGAGCCCGTGTCACCGCGACATTCAGGCGACGCTCGCCGCCGTCCTTGTTCAGCGGCCCGAAGTTCATCGACGGGCGTCCCGTCTGATCGGGGCCATAACCCACCGAAAAAATGATCGTGTCGCGCTCGTCTCCTTGGACGTTCTCAAGGTTCTTGATGAACACAGGCTCAGGAACCTCATTTGTGAAGAACCGTTCGATCTCCGGATGGTCGCGTCGCATCTGATCGAACAGATCCTCGATCAGGACTTGCTGCGATTGGCTGAATGTCACGATACCGATCGAGTCGGTGTGTTCGGGTCGCTTGAGGATCGACACGACTTCATTGACGACCGCCTCCGCTTCAATCCTGTTCGTCCGAGACCCCCCCCGGTCGTAGACGCCGTTCGGGACGTGTCGCAGCGTGACACCAAGCGACGCCGACCGATCCTCTGGGGATGGAAACGTGTGCAGTCGGTTCTTGTAGTAGTGATGATTGGAGAACGCGATGAGTGACTCGTGGCGGCTTCTGTAATGCCAGCGGAGATCCAGTGACGGGATGCCGGAGGCGTTGCATTCCTTGAGAATCGACTCCATGTCTTCGACCGCGTTGTCCTCTGCGTCAAACTCGTCCTCGGCATCGACAGTGCTGAAGAAGGCAGTGGGTGGGAGCTGCTTGGAGTCGCCGACCACGATCACTTCTTTGCCGCGGGCGATCGCACCGATCGAGTCCCAGACCGGAATCTGCGACGCCTCGTCGAACACGACCAGATCGAACGGCGGTAGGCTCGGATCGAGGAACTGCGCTACCGATAGGGGCGACATCAGGAAGCATGGCTTGAGCTTCGGCAGCAGGTTCGGCATCGACTCGATCAGGCGTCGTGTCGGCAGATGTCGCCGCTTCTTGGCCAATTCACGGCGCAGAATTCCAACTTCGGACTGCTCGGAGGCATAACTAGAGACAGTCGGGGCGGCATCCGAAAGTAAGCCGCCAACTACAGCCTTGGTCATTTCAATCAGCGACCGGTCCTGTTCACGAAAGTTCTGGACGAGTTGCGTGTGAGAGTCAACATTGAACTCGCGGATGACATCAGACCGATTGGCGACCGCGTTGAACCACTTCCGGGCGAACGTGCGCTCGAATGAGGGACGAAGCTGATCGCGAGTGAGATCCCCCGAGTCGTAGCGTGCCACAATGTCTATCAGGCCGACCTTCAGCGCCGAGTCGCGGGCACGGCGCCATGAACACCAGTTGTTCAACTCCGATAAGGAGCCGCGCCATCTCGTCAGCGTCTCCGCCATGCGCCCCGACCAGCCAACGGACTCGGTGCCGATCGCACTCGCATGCGATGTCATCAGGAGCGTCTTGAGCGTGTCCCATTGTGCAGCCCACGCGTTCCATGCGCGGATCAGGGGCCCCACGGTCGGCACGACGGCGGAAATCGCCTCCGGGCTTGACACCGCATCCGCAAGAGCCTCGGCTATGGACGCGGATCCGGTGACTCTACGGAGCGCACTCGCGACGCGACCAAACTTCTCGCACCACATCAGCATCGCATCGACGGCATCCCAATGAGGGTCTGCGTTGTTCCAGCGCGTCCCGAGCAGCGTGGCCGCATCGGTCATTCCCTTGAGATCGCCGGTCAACCGCTTGCACTCTCGTGCCGCCTCCAGATCACCGGCGATCACCTCCAATGAAGGCGGTGCGCCTTTGCAGTAGACCCGCAGCTTGCCGCGCGCCTTTCGGCCGGTCAGCAATCGAATCAGCGATGGATGCTTCTGCGCACGAGCGATCTGATCGATGAAGGCAAGATGATCAATGTCGATGATCTCTTCGCGGTACCGCTTGAGAAGGTCATCACGCTTCGAGTTGCGTGTCCGCCCGGCCTCTGCCGCGCGCCTGACTACTTGCCGCGCTTCTGTGGCTTCAGGGTCCAGTAGCAACCGCCTTGCCGGAGCCGGGCTCTCCGGCAACAACGAAGCGAGTTGAATGAGTGCGATCACGCCGTCTCTTGGGAGCGTGCCGGGCGCGGTCTCAATGGCACACGCCCGCGAGAATGCTTCGAGCGCGGCAGAAAGATCGCCCAACGCAGACTCAGCGCTCCCGAGCGCCTCATCTGCTCGCTCGTTGAGGCCGAACTCCCATGCGACCCGACCGATCCCGCGGAGCGGATGCGCGAACACGGGATCGACTGATGCGCTGCGATCGAGCAGCTCGATGATGGCCAGACGCCAAGTATTTAGTTGCTCTTCGGTTGTCGAGCCGACCTGCTCCGTAGGCAAACCGACCATCGGTCCGTCGCCAAGAGTCGCGATTCTCCCCAGCGCCTTATAGAGCGAGTCGCCTGTGGCATGGCGTCGATGCAACTCCCGCACATAGGCGTTGAGTTGAGTTCGTGATGCGTCAAGTCCCTGACAGATCGACTTCCAGTTCGAGGGTTCCGTCATTGCCGCGGCGTCGAGCGCCGTCTCCAGCTGTTTCAGCACCTCTTTCTTCGAGGCTTTCGCAGAGTGAAGTTCAAGGCAGTAGTCGCCGATGCCGTCATCATTGAGCCGACGCCTGACAACGGTCAGCGCGGCCATCTTTTCTGCTACGAAGAGGACACGCTTTCCTCGCGCGAGCGAGTCGGCGATGATGTTCGCGATCGTCTGGCTCTTGCCTGTGCCGGGCGGGCCCTCAAGAACGAATGTCCGATCATTGGCCGCGGCCTGGACCGCCGCGAGCTGCGTTGAGTCGGCGTCGCGCGTGCAGTAGAGCTCATGCGGCCGGGTCGTGTCGTCGAGTTCTTCAGCACGGGGGAATGGTTCTGAGTCGAAATCCTCACCGGGCCTATCAACCAGATGGCGGACGAGCCGGCTCTCCTTCAGTTGCTTGAGATGATCTTTAAGATCACGCCACATCAGAAACTTGTTGAACGAGAAGAGCCCGATGTGAGCCGACTCCACCACTTCCCACCGCGACGAGTGACGGATCGCCTGCCGAAACGACCTGAGGATCAGGGGCACATCGATGCCCGACTCGTCTTCGGGCAGATTGTCGAGCCCAGCGGTCTCGATGCCGAACTGTGTCCGGAGCTTCTCAAGAAGTGTGACGTTGGGCCGGAGCGGCTCATCACTCAAGGAGAGCGAATACATGTACCCTGTGCCCGTTGATGCCCGCGTGAGCGTAACCGGCAAGAGGATCAATGGCGCGTATCGCGGTTGCTCTGATGAGTCCGACTCGAACCATTTGAGGAGCCCCAGCGCAAGATGAAGAAGATTCGCACCGGTTTCTTCGATGCTGGCTTTCGAGGTCCGGAAGATATTCAGTAACCGCCGCTGGGTCTCGGCTGGGGGAGTCGTCGCGTAGATCCGGCCCGCCCGGATCTCTTGTCCGAAGAAGCTGTCATCGCCATCGGACTTGGGGCGCACATTGAAAGTCTCGCCCCCGGCAAGCAGATCCTCGAACGCCGCAAGGTCGGGGATCTGCAGCGGGACGGCTCGCGCGGTCTCCCTGTAGTTCAAGAGGCGGTTCCGAAGCGATAGATCGAGAAGGCGCGTCTGCCATCGGGCAATCCGGGCATCACCGCTCTCATCGACGACATCCGCATCGACACGTTGCTCCGCCCGCTCGGCGAGCTCGATCGATCGGAGTGACGAGTTGGACTCTCTTGGTGCGTTGGGGTAGTCGACAGCACTCAGGTCGACTTCGGTTGAAGCGGCGGAGTCACGGAGCGGGAGCGGCCGCACGCCGTGCTTCCGCGCGGCGCGGATGTCGATCGCACAGAACGTTGCGCCGGGGTTGCCCATCCGCGATCTCGCCGCTTCAACGGCTCCGGAAAACGAGGCGCCGGATTGGGTGACGTGCGTCGACTCGATCGGGACTATCTCACCGAGCTCGATGAGATTACGGATGCGCGCGGGCTCGTCGATCACGACTTCGGGCAGATGCGTGTCGTGCGTCCAGATCGCCGGCATGGCGTGCCCGTGCGGCAGAAGAATCAGCGTGTTGAGCCCGCATTGCTCGAACATGCTCGCCAAGGCAAACGAGAGATCAAGGCAGGTCCCGGCGCTTTCACGCCAGATTCGATCAATCAGTCGGATCCGTTGTCCACTGGTCTCGAAACTCGCCGGGGGCACCGAGTAGCCGATCTGTCGCGACGACAACGCGTGGAAACAGGCTTCCGCGAGCAAAGCTGATCGCTTGCGGCTCCCGGATTGATACCCATCCAATGCATCGGACTCACCGGAGCCGCGAAGGGACCCCCTCGCAACCGTCAACATCTCTGCGATCAAAGCGTGATTCGGTGTCACAAACGCGGCGCTGATCTCCGGGAGATGGCCCACGCCGGGCCACTGGTCGAACGGAAGGACATCGATGGGGAATCCGCGTTGGTACCGGGCCTCCGAGGTTGATAGTTCGACGATAACACGCGTTCGCTCGGCTTCTGTGCGAGACGCGAGCTGTCTTGCGGTGAGAGCTAGGGTGTCGGGCTCCACCCTGGTCAGATGAAGCGGATCGAGCCGTGACAAATGCCGGGACCATGGGGCGCATTCGTCATTCTCCAATGAGACCGTGACCGTGACATCGTCGATCGGCTTCTCCGATCGATTGGTGATCAGAATCCCATCGACGAGCGGGACGCCATGCTGCTGAATCGCCAATGTGACACGATCGGAATATTCGAGATTGATCTCGCACGACTCGATCGGGGCCACCGTTCCGGTATCAGATTCAGACATGTTGCACCGATACTAGAGTGTTATCCATGTAGCCGGCCCCCGCAATGTGGACACACGGGAGAATGATTGTTTCGAGAGAGCTCTTCGACAAATCCCGCGCCGAGAATGCCGGTGGGCAGGGCGACCATGCCCACGCCCAGAATCGCGATAATCGACGCCAATACGCGCCCCGCCGCCGTGACCGGATAGGCGTCGCCGTATCCCACGGTCGTCAGGGTCACAATCGACCACCACATGGCGTTGGGTATGGTGCCGAAGTGCTGGGGTTGCGCATCACGCTCCGCAAAGTACATCAGCGTCGATGAGATGAGTATGAGCATCACCATGAACAGCCCCGTGGTGATCAGCGCTTCTTTCTTCGATGTGAGCGTTCGTCCGATGAGGCCGAGCGCTCTCGTATAACGACTCAGCTTCGCGATACGGAGCAAGCGAAATGCGCGGAGCATTCGCACAACCCGGAGGTCCAGCCCGACGAACGGCAAGAGCCCCGGAGCGATCGCAAAGAAGTCAACAATCGCCATCGGTGTTCGCGCGAAGCGAAGGCGTCCGAGCAGCGGCTTCGAAAACCGGTCCGACTCAACGCACGACCACAGCCGGAGCACATACTCCACGATGAAGACACCGATCGAGACGCGCTCGAATGCCATGAAGAAGCCGGGCCATCGCGCCGCGCATTCCGGCATGCTCTCAGCAATCATGGCGGCGACATTGAGGACAATGAGGCCGATGATCGCCAGGTCGAACACCTTGCTTGCCCGATCCCCCGGCCGCGCGGCTTCGACAATCTCAAACACTCGCCTCCGAACTCTCATCATCGCCCTCCGCACAGCAGGGACGAACTTTACACCGCAATTATCCGGACATGCGAGTCGGACCAAGGCATCGAGCCCATGGCGCCAGACTCGACATCGACAAGCCACCCCGATCGGGCCGTCCACCCCACCATAAGCCGGGATCAAGCAAGCGTGTCCTAACAATCCGTTGCCAACAGATTGTGGGGCCTGATACAAGAGTCCGCAATACAGAAGACGGCGACCAGCGGCGTTTCCATGGATGCGAATGGCGGTCCCCCCTCACATGGTTGTGGCACACATATGTGTCATGCCAGCGGTGATAGGGGACCCTCTGGAACGTCGCAATACCCGTTCTTCGTCAACAGTTCTTTGATGTGGGGATCGAGGCAAAGCAGCGGAGCGAATCGCTCTGTCTCCCTCACCTGACCCACGCGCTGCTCGAGTCTGGCTCCCCAGGTCAAATACGCCGTGAGCAGGCCCAGCGCGACATACAACCAGAGCGGGTAGTGCGCGGGAATGATGAACACCCCGACGACCAAAAACGCGCCCGGCGTGAGAGGTCCCGCCAGCTTAGCGATGTTCCACAGCACTGTCGGCCACATCGGCGTACCCGAGTCATTGAGTGGCCGCAGCCACCACACCAGAGCCCGGAGCACCAGTGTGTGAAAGAAGCCGCCCATGACGCGGTACATCAACCGGTTCGCATCGCGGCTCGATGAGATCACTTCATCAGGATGCAGGTCGACGGCACCGTACCGATGGGCTGATTGCAAGAGCAACTGCTGCCAATAGCGATCGAAGCGAAGGGACTTCAGTCGGCGCATGAGTCGGGTCTGGTGCGAAGCGGACATCCCCAGGATTGCGCATGCATCGCACAGAACCTCTTCGATCCAGGCCGCCGCGGCGTTGATGAGGAGGCATAGACACCCGTATCCAATCGCGAATGCCGACAATGCCGCCATCACCTTCGGTGAGCCGTCCGCGACGAAGACCATCCCGGCCACGACAAGAGCGCTCAGCAGGTATCCCTGCGACCATCGCTGTAGGGACCATCCGATCCACGATGCGTGCGCGAGTTCATGTAACAGCAGGAACGCGCCGACGACTTCATCAGCGATTCTCGGTACGACCACAACCCCCCACGGCAACATCTGTGCGGAGGCGGACCGCGCACTCAGCGCCCGCGATGGCCTGTTGTGGCGGATGAGCAGTAACTGCTCGCGCGGTATCGGGAACAGGTTGTCGATGTCATCCTGCTGATGAACCGTCTCTGCTCGTGCCATCACAGAGTGAGCCCATCGCTTCTCCTCGGGTGAGAACGGCGCAAACGCGTCCACGCCGTGTTTCTTTGCGTACTCCAAAAAGCTGCAGAGATACCGCTCGGCAGTGTAGAACTGTGTCAACTTGGCTACGGTCATCAAGAAGAAAAACAGAATCCAGCCCAGAGCGATATTCGGACCTCGCCCCGCCATGATGGCTCCCAGAGAGATGATGGTCTGGACGCCGCCATGCACATTCAGGCCGAATGCGATCACGAAGTAGGCGATTGCTTTCCGCACTTAGCCACAAACTCCGAGACACCGTTCATTCGCTTGAACCCGAGTGCGAGAATCTCGCTCCGCAGGCTCGCCTCGATCTGGATCGAACGACTCACCTCATCGAGCGCCACTCGGAACTCCGCCTTCATATTCAACTCCGAGACGATCGACTTCACTTCGCCCGCCGCGGCTCTGAGCTTCGGGAGCGTCCGTCTCGCGAGTTCGAGACACGCGAGATAGAAGCCGGCGACGACCGCGTAGTCGAGCTCGAAGGGACGACCTAGTTCCTCGTCGCTGTGACCCTCATGCACAAGCGCGTGAAGATCGGCTTCACTCGCGCCGAGCTCCTTTAGTTGTGCGGACTCGTCTGGGAATACTTCGTCGAAGATGTTTGTGAGCACCGCGTTGCCGTTCTCTGCCATGACGGGCTCCCGTTGGCTCTCGGAACACAGTGGCGACGCATGTCACCCTGCCGGAATGCCGCTTGTACACACTAAGGAAAGCAACTCCGCTTCTCTGGCCAACGGCATCATACCCGTTGAACCACTGCGAACACCGATCAACATCGCACCGAACAGTCCTCGCACTGTGCGCTTCATGCGCGGCACTTATGTGTGCCGCTTGCGAGGTGCGTCCGTCGTGTGCTATCCACTATCCGTGAACGCTTGTGTTGGTATGGGCTGCGTGATTGACGCCAGTCCCCTCTCGTTGAATCGCCATACTCTCGGAGAATCCAAAGAACATGGTCGATCCGAATCCCCCCGATCGTCTCCCCCGCAACATCCTCCCCATCGTGGTCTCCACGGCGATCGCGTGTCTCGGCTACGTACTCTTTACGATGCGCTTCGGCGCGCCGCTCCGCAGCGCCGATACCGCGCTGGAGCGCTACCGGCAGATGGAGATCAACCTTCCGGACCGGATTGAGGCCGGCATCGACAAGCAGGTCGGGAACTCGCTCCGGGTGATACAGGGCGAGATCGAGGCCATGCGTCGGGCGTCCGCCAACGGCCCCTCAAACCCGCTCGACTCCCGCGTAAAGACACTGGAGGCGCGGGTGAAGCAGCTGACCGACGACCTTGAGCAGGCGCAACGTCTTGTTGCTGCGGCCTCCAACGCGGCAGCGAACGCTCAGAGGAGCGTCTCCCGGCTTCAGGAAGGCACCATCGGCTATGCCGAAGCCGGTGAGGTGATCCGCGTTCCCACTCCTGCGGATGACGAGCCGCCCGCACCTGCGATCCTTGCGACGCCCCAGCGCGCCCCGGCGAACAGTTTGCCGCGTCTCGATCACCAAACCACCCTCGTCGATCACGCGCGCGACATCGTCTGCACGATCACAGACACCCGGCTTACCTCCGACGGACTCATAATCGAGTTCACCCTCGGCAATGAGGCCGCCGACCAAGAGGTGTGGCTGCGTGCGCCGAACGGCAACGGCACGCGATCGACCAAGACCCGCGTGTTCACGGCCGACGGCCTCACGCTCCAGGACGGGGGCGTGAAGCGTCGCGGCCAAAGATACTGGCAGGAAGGGATGCTCCGCGCGGATCTCGCGGAAGGCATCCCGCTGGCCTTCGAAGCGTTGTTTCGCGGGAAGTTCGGAGAGGCGTTGGACTGCCCGCGTATCGAGGTGGAAGTCAGCCTGACCGAGAAGAAAGACGACCTCATCGTCTTCCGCTTCGAGAACATCACCGCCGAGCAGTAGGGCCGTCTGCTGGCTAGCGAACACGCACCCGCTGGTGCTGCCTCGCGCCGCCCGCGTCATGATCGGTGTCCTGCTGACGCCATTGCGCCTCGATCGCCATGTCCATTTGTTGCGATCGTTGCGCGGCCTCGTTCATTCTCGCACGCAGGATCATCAGATAGGCGCCGATCGATCCCTGAATCATCAGAAGGCCGATAATCGTCCCACCTTTCATCGCGAGTAGACCGATGCCGAGCCCGGCGGGGACCACGAGCGCGGCGTACGGGTGGTAGATCCCGAGCGGAGACAGGATACAGACCCCGTAGTGCAGGCTGTGCTCGATGCTACCCGCGCTTCGCCGCCGGCTCGCCCAGACCGCTTCGGCGATTGTCTTGCAGAAATAGACTCCCCACACGAGGAAGACGAGATCGCCGGCGAAATTCCTGAAGGTGAACGCGAGCGTGAGAAGAATCCCGTTGGTAAACACCAGAACCGCGGGCTGATACTGCCTGATACCGCGCCCGACATACAGCAACTCCTGAATGATCGATCCGGGGAATGTCAGCATGAAGTGCCCGAAAAGGACGAGCCCGACCCCTGCTCCCTTGAGGAATCTGACGTTCTCGGCGATTCGATACGAAAGCGGTTTGGTGGGTTTCATGGGTGGGGCGTCCTCCTAGCCGCAGCTCGTGTCCTGGTCGAAAGTCAGTCGCAGCACATTGCCGTCCCCGCCCGCGAAGCACCGTCCTGATTGAAAGAGCACCGCGTCGATCGCGTACTCCGGAGGCCCGCCGCAACGAAGCCCGCCGAACTCCGACGCGAAAACCCGCGCCATCCGGTGCAAGCCGATGTTCATCGAGCGGTTCGGCGGCGGCGTTGTGAGACCCTTCTTTGCGCTTTGGCCATCGGCCTGTCCGTAGTTCACCTGCTGCCGCCAGTCCTCGCTAATCACGCGCTGTGCCCATTCGTTGGTCTCGGGATCGCCGTTGCAGTGGAAAATCTTGGTCTTGACGATCCCCAGAAAGCTCTCCACCCCGGCGACGTGCTGGCTTCCAAGGGCATGCAGGTAGTTCGATCGCGCCTGCGTCAGGAACACGCAGGCCGCCTTCGACTCGCGCACGGTCTGGACGAAATCCGCCATGCCGGGCGTGATGAAGTTTTGCGCCTCATCCGCCCACAGGAACACCGGACGGCTCTCGGGTCCGCGTCCCGCCGCCTCCACTGCCCGCTGCCAGCAGATCATCCAGAGAATCTGCGCGAGACGCCCCGTCTCCATGAACTGCTTTGAGGGGAGATCGATCACGATGACACGCCCGTCGAGCGTCGCCTCGGGCGTGATGGTGACCTCCGTGCAGAACATCTCGCGCAGAGTTCCGCGCAGAAACCCGTCGGCGAGCGTGGTGAACGTGCTCACGATATTGCCACGGGTGTCGGGGTCCATCGAACGGGCGAACTCGCTCAGCCAATACCGCGTCGTCACACTCAGGTCCTGCAGATCATGTGTGCTCTCAAGCGTCTCGCGGGCGTTCACGAGGAGATCGAAAAGGAACGACTCCCGCTTCCAATCATCGCTCTCCGCCTCGCCCGCCGATTGCGGCGCGCTCTGGATCACGCTTAGGAGATTCGAGATCGAGAGCGACGCCCCTCCGAGGCGGATCGCGTCGATCGCGTTGTTCATCAGCTGCATCAGTGCCCGGTCCCAGAACGGATCGCTCGTCCCGACTCCCTTGCCGCTCCCGGCGTTCATCACGGTGACGAAGAGCTGCGCGATATTGAGCGTGAGCCCGCCGCCCCGGCCGGCGCGGGCACGCTCGTATTCGAGGAAGTTGAATCGTTGATCCGACTCCGGGGAGAAGACCACAAGATCGTCCCTTCGACCGACCTCCTCCATGTACCGGCGCCACCGCGCGGTCTCCGAGGACTTCACCGTCAGCACGAGGCCCCCGAACCCGGCCCGCAGCATCGCCTTGGCGATCGCTTGCCCGGAGCCGGTGGTCTTTCCCGATCCGGTGTCGCCGAAGATCTGCGTCCCCGCGCACGCATCGCGGATCGTCCAGACATCGCCCGCCTCGAACTCCAGAAGCGGCCGGTCGAGCGACCACGGGTGCGCATCCGAATAGGCACGCTGCTCCGGACCGGCCTCTCCGCTCCCCCCGATCATGCGCTGCACGCACTCCGACCAACCGCGAAAATTGAGGCGCTTCTGCATCACCGCACCCCCCGTTGCCACCGCGCCGCACCATCCTTGAGTCCGCCGACTCCCGCACCTGAACCCCTCGGGCTCGAACCGTCCGGCAGCAGGGGGGGTGGGGGGAGCACGCCAGCCGCCGCTGCGGGCCGCGCCACCGGGGCCGGTCGCCAGTTGCACCACGTCCGTTGCCGGATCGGCGCCGCTTCGGGGCCACTCGCGGGCGAACCCCGAAGGCGACTCCGATCCGGCAGCAGGAACAGTCGAGGCAACTCAATGCTCCGTGGTTGACACACTGACAATGGTCTTGACGAGCGGCACACTGCCGTCTTCGTCGAACTCATTCGTGTTCTCGACCAGTTCCAATGCCCGCTGGAACACCAACGCCTCGAACACGGGGTACAGACGCACACCATCGACACGCACCTGGTTGCCCACGAACTCGATCTCGATCACGCCCTGAGGGTCGTAGCGAACCGCCGAGAGATAGCTGTAGGTCAAGGCCAGGCGTTTCCCGTCACGCTGGCGGAACACCACGGCCGGAGATTGCACATCGCCGGCTAGCCGGAGACACGGACCGAACCACTGCGGGGCGACCGACGACTGCGCGATCTGATCCGGCGTCGCCGCCTCCGCGACCGGACGCCCGCCGGGCCGTCGCAGCTTGTCGAGATGCTCATCGATCACGCTTCATCCCCCTCCCTCCCCGCTCCGGCGCCCGCTGCTTGGCCGGTGCCCGCGTCACGACCTCGGCTTTCCCCGCTGCATCCTTCTTGGCACGCTCCCGCATGGCTTCGTGACTCTTGCGGATCGCCGTCTGTTGCGCCTTCCGCAAGGCCGGCGTCGCTGAGCGCACCAACGCCGGATCAACCCCGCCATCGCCGGCCAGTTCGGTGCCGCTCATCCGATCGGCGGTCCGCTTTGCCGTCTCGTGCAGGAGCGCCTTGTCATCGGTGTAGACCGCGATCGACTTCTTGCCGCGGCTCGCGCTCACATAGAACTGCGCCGCGTCGGACGCCGGCACCGACGCCGCGCTCTGGATGATCAGCGCGTGATCGGCGTCCTTGCCCTGCGCGGCGTGCGATGTCCGCACCATGCCGTACGCGAAGTGCCCGAACTCTTTGGGCAGAATCTTCGGTCTGCCCCCCGGAACCGACGGAGACAACTCGATCGCGCCGTGTTGGGTGAAGCCTTGGACTGTATGGACCGCGCCGTTGAACACACGCCCACGCTTGTCGGCCGTCGGGCCGTTCCGCGTGATGCGCACCTGATCTCCCACGGCGAGATGGATCGGCTCGGCTCCATAGACCTGGAATCGCGCCGCCTGATCGAGCGGCAAGTCGATCTCCACGCCGCGCGGCGTGCGCGCCCTGACCACTTCTCGACCGTCCTCCCCCAGCCCTCGGCCAAGAACATCGCAGCGGTCCCCCGCGACCACGCCCCGCGCCGCCTGGTGGAATCGCACGACCAGCCCCGGCTCGTAACTCCGCGCGTCCTCGCGCGCCGCCTCCGACCAGTTCAGATCGCGGAGCCGCGTGAACTCCCTGTCTTTCCCCTGGATCATCCCCTCCTCCCGCAGTAATCCTCGGATCTCCTGCGCAACGCGACCGCCTTCATAGTGTGTCGGGCACACCGCAACCACGCTCCGCCCCTCGCGCACACACGACACGTAGTCCCTGGCCGCCGCAGCGATGCGGGCATGGTGATCCGGCTCCTCATGAATCGCCCCCATCCCGTCGAGCCGCGCCAGGCCACCGCCGGTGTCGCCCGACGAGAGCGCCGCAATCGCCTCCCGGTACTCGCCCTGCTGCCGGCGGATGTTCACGAGTTCGGCCGGCACGATGCCGCCCCGCCGCTCCAGCACCCGCAGCGCATCGCCCCGCTCAACCGCCTTGTGCTGCCGCGCATCACCGCACAACACCACACGCGCATCATGCTTCTCGGCGACCTCGAACACGCGGCGAAGCGTGGCCGTGCCGAGCAGACCCGCCTCATCCACCCACAGCACCCCGCCCCCGTTCCCGTTGCGAAGCCCCTTCTGATACCGCTCATCGTCGAGGAGCTTCGCTACCGTCTCGGCACCCTTGAACCCCTTGCTGCGGAGCGACTCCTCGCCCCGCGCCGCCTCCGCCGTCGGCGCCACCACCACCACCGACTGAGCGCCCGCGCGAATCGCTGCGATCGCCTCGGTCATCAGCGTTGTCTTGCCGGTGCCGGCCGCCCCGCGAATCATCACCACGCGATCCGTCGAGTCCAGCACGTGATCAACCACGCGCCGCTGGTCGGTGTCGAGCCGATCATCCCGGAACCGCCAATCCTCGCCAGACTCGCGCACGATGCGCGCGCGAACCGGAACCTGCGTCGCTTTGCCATCCACGGCGAATCCCAGCACCGCGCGTTCCTCTTCGAGAATCGCCCGCGTGGTCACCAACGACTGCCCGCGCACCTCGCGCTCGACGAGATCGAGCTTCGGCACCTCCGCCCACAAATCCTCGACCGTCACGCGCCCAAGACCGTGCATCGCCGCATCTGCGACGAGACGCTTCAGCGGGTACGCCGAGCGCCGTTCAAAGCAATGCCGCACCGCCCATTCGAGCGCCTGCCGCGCCATCACCCGTCCCCCGCCCGGGCCGCCGTCCCCACCGGGCGGAGACACCACGCCGCCACCACGCCCACGATCGTCGATCGCCTTCAACAGCGCCCGCTCGCCGAGCTCAAGCCGCGCGCCCCAGGCCCGCTGCAACTCCGGCATCGTGAGTGCGGTCTGCTTGGCGCGGCGCGTTCTCGCGCCCAACGCTCCCCGAGCCACCGGATCGATGATCCCCTTGGCGTCGGCAAATCGCTCGATCTCTGTGGTCCGGTTCGAATACTTCTGGGTGAGTTCCCGCGGGACACCCGCGAGATCCCAGCCCTTCTGCGTGCGATCGACCTCGTAGCCGAGCGCCCGCAACCGATTGGCCAGGCGAACATGGAACGCCGCCTGATAGTACGGGCAGTCCTGGTTGATGCGGCGGAATTGCCCGGCCTTCCAGCGACCCTCAACCGGGTCGAACGTCGCGTTGATTACAAAGCAATGCGCGTGGAGATGTGGGTCCGGCAGATCGTGGGTCTCGTTCGGCCGCGCCGTCAAATGCACGAACTCCGCCCACACAAGATTGCCGGTGTCGCGGTCTGTGTACTGTCCCTTGAGCCGAACCCGCGTCTCGGCGTGACGCTCGATCTCCCGCATCGTCTCGTCAACAGCGCCGCGGAACGCCTCCAGAATGCGATCATCCTTGTGTATCGCATAGAGCAGCGACACACCCTTCGGCGCATGGAAGTTCAGGTCGTACCCCACCGTGCGCGGGTCGTCATCGCGGGGCGTTAACCGCTGATCGGTGCCCGGGACGCGGTTGTCGGTGAGCGCCTTGAAATCGGCACGCGTCACCTCTGTCCGTTCCGTGCCTGCCCCGAACCCCAATCGCTGGGCGCCCAAGCCTCCCCAGCGGCCCGCGATCTCTTGTCCCTTAGTGTAGTAATCCTCCCGCGCCAATCCCTGCGTGAAATACGACTGCGCCGCCTGCGCATTCATGCACTGATACATCCGTAACATCGCCTCGGTACGCTAACAACCAAGACAGTGCAACAGCAATACAGTCCCCGGCACATATGTGTGCAATCGAGTCGTTGTATCGCAGACCACACGTTGCGCATGTCGGGCGCCGCGTGCGTCCGCGTACTGATCCTTCGGAGCGGGTGAAGGATCTTCCGGGGCACCCGACCGATCGGAGTATGTGGCCGTTGCAAACATTTGCTGTCGTATCACTGGTGTTGAGCGTCGTTGCGATCGTGCTGTACTCGTGGGTGCTGCCGCGCAAGCTCGGCGCTGATGTCATCGCGCAGGCGAACGGCGAGACCGACGTGGGCACGCTCCGCCGCTGGATGATGGTGGTCGTGACCATCATCGTTCTCGGCGTGTCGCTGTATGTGATCCTGAGCGACGGTCAAGACGAAGGGTCAAAGAAGTGGGCGTTCGGTGCCGTCGGCACCATCATGGGTTTCTGGCTGAAACAGGACTAACAAGCAACAACAAGGACTCTGCCATGAATCGATCGGTCGTCGCTCTCGTCGCCGGTGCCGGTATCGCGCTCGGCGGGTGCTCTTCGCTCAGCTCGACCTATGTCGGCCATGCGGCCCAGGGCGAGAAGTTCCAGGGCATGCCTATCGTCGTAAAGCGCCCGAAATACCTCAAGGTCACCTACAAGGCGGTGACCTATGCGACCTTCGCCGACAAGTCCGGGAGCAACACCGCCGAAGTCGAGATGGTCGCGAACTCCGAGCGGACGGTGCAGGAGATCGAGACCGAAGTGGTGGAGGTGGGCGAGGTCTACGCGGTCGACGTCAAGCGTCCCGCCGCCGGCACCGCCGACTACGCTCTCGAGTTCGAACCCGGAAGCCAGTACCCCAAGAAGGTCGGGGCCAAGATCGAGGACAAGACCATCGAGTCCATCGGTGCAACCGTCGGCGAACTCATCAAGAAGGCGGGCGAGACCTTCATGCTCGCGGCCTCGCAGGAGTCGGCCAAGGCCGAGGTCCGGCGCATCGCCGAGGAAGTGACCCGGATCGAACTCCGCTCCCTCGATGATCCCTCGATCATGATCCAAGTGTTCCCGTGAGCAAGCGGCGGAAGAAGGGGAACTCGTGCGCCCGCGACTGGGCGACGGCGCGCCGCGTGCTCGCGGCGCACAAGAGCCGGTTGCTCAGGCGAAAGGGCGTCGTCGGTGTCGATATCGGTATCAAACGATCAGAAGGGCAACTGATCGACGGGCCAAGCATCCGGGTGCATGTCGCCAAGAAGATCGACGAGGCCGATCTCCACCCGAATCAGCGCCTCCCCGAGTCGATCGACGGCGTCCCGGTGGATGTCGTCGAGTCGCCGCTCATGGCGTCGGCCTGCTCGCGAGGTGCCTTCCAGCACCGCAATACCGCCGAACCCCTCGTCGCCGGGGTGTCGATCGGCCGGTTCGGCGAGCGCACCTTCGGCACCCTCGGCGCCACCGCCCTCGACGCTGATGGCGTGCCCGGTGGACTCACCTGCGCCCACGTCGCCCGCACCGCCGATGAGATCCGACAGCGGCACCAGATCGGGCGAGTCATCGGTGATGTCACCATCGAACAGGACGACGACACCGTGGACGCGGCGTTCATCATGTACCGCGACGACTGCGACTGGCGCGCCGAGGTCCTCAACTACGGTCCAACAGAGCCGACGCCGATCGACATCGTCCCGGAAGACCTGCCGTTCGCGGTCGAACTCGTCGGCGCGTGCTCGGGCAAGACCACAGGCCTCGTGACATCGCTCTCGTTCACGGGAACCGTCGAAACCCCCTCCGGGCAGAAGACCGTGACCGAGCAGCTTTACATCGAAGCGCACAACTGTCTCGTGTTCGCACGAACAGGCGACTCCGGCGGCGGCGTCCTCGCGGGGGGCCACTATGCCGGCCTCCTGATCGCCGCCGGGAGCCCGGAGAGCGGCGGCTCGGGCCTCGCGACCCCGATGCGACGGGTGCTCAGCCGCCTCGGGGTATCGCTCGCGGACGATTGAGGCGACGAGTGATCATTAGGAACGGCTCTCGGCACCGATCTCGGAGTGGCACTAATATGTGTCGCACAAAACCCGAATCAGGAGCCCCACCGTGTCCAAACGAGCCGCGATCGATCGTTACCACTCGAAACTCGCCGAAGCCCAGTCCATCGCCAAGGACGCGGCCCGTGATCTCCGCGAGGCCGCGCGAGACCTTTTGACGGAACTCGCCGGCCTCGGCGAGGACTACGAGAAGCTCATGGGCGAGCCGATGCCCGAACTCGCGGGCGCGGGGGTTTCAAGCGGGCGTCCGCGCACCCGCCGCGCCCCCAAGCGCGGGCGCCCGGCGAAGAAGGCGGGCACGGGCCGCCGAGGCAAGAGATCGCCGCTCTCGGGACAGTTCGAGGGCATGACAATCAGCGAAGCGGTGGTGGCTCTTCTCAAGAAGAACAAGTCCGGTCTGGGCCCGCGGGAGATCACCGAGGCCATCGGCGGCAACCGGAACTCGGTGTCGGTGGCGATGAACAGCATGCTCAAAGACGGCGCCATCAAGCGCATCGGCCGCGGCCTCTACACCGCGTAAAGGAATCCTCCAGAGTCAGCGGCCTGGGCAACCGATGCTGCCGTCCCCGCGCCGCCCTTCCGTTGCACGATCACGGTGCGCCGTGCAACACGCTGGCCTTGACGACCGTTACCTCGAGTCCTGTCGTGCGCCCGTGCCCGTTCGTCGCCGCAGGCGGCTGCTTCGGTGACAGTGTGCCGAGTGATGATCCAGTCAGGGTCAGCGTGGAACTCCAGGCAGAGATGCGCGATGACCTCCGCCGGGATCGGCGTGCGGCCGTAGCGGTAGCGGCGCGCCGTCTCACGGCTCACCCCGAGAATCCTGGCGAGCCCGCGGTTGCTGATCTCACGCGTGAGGTCCCGGACGCGCCGCGCGATCTCGCCGCGGAACGGTCCGGGTTGGGGTTCAGGGGCGTCTGCGGGCGCGCGATCACGCGTCGTTCCAAGATCACGCGAATATGTCCCGTTCGTCTTTACCATGGCCTGTTCAACAAATGTCTGCTGACACGATGTTTACAAGAAGGCCGTCCCTGGCCCAGAGAACACACCACGCCCGGGTGAAGGCGCAAGGGTGCGTCTCACAATGCGAGGACACTCCGGAGTGTCCGTAAGAAACCCGACACACCCCCATACCCGGATCGCCGCACGCCCCCGACAATTTGCCGGGGGTGTCCTCGATTGTGCGGATTGACGCCGCAATGCCGGGGTATAGTGGCCTCCGATGGATGCGCCGCTGAAACAAGCCGGTGAGCCATTCCCGCGTGAGACCGACGACGCGATGGTCGCGCTCTATGACGAGCTCCGATCGCTCACGCACGCGTGGCTCCGCCGGCGTCGCCCGGGCCGTGGGCTGCAGACGACCGAAGTCGTGCACGAGGCCTACCTCAAACTCTGGAAGAGCGGTAAAGAGGGCTGGGAGAGCCGCGGACATTTCTGGGGCACGGCCGCGAAGGCGCTCAAGCAGGTGCTCTTCAACGCAGTCCGCGACGATCAGGTCCGCGGCAATGCGCTGAGCTACGACGAGTCGGCCTTTCCCGCGGCCGACCCCGCGCCCGCAACCCGCGAGGTGACGTTGCTGGTCAGGTTCGGAGACGACGAGGTTCCCATCGATGTGCTGCACCTCGTCAAGCATCTGGCCGACCTCGAAGCGATCGACACACGCAAGGCCGATGTCGTGACATGCAAGTTCTTCGCGGGCATGACGCACGACCAGATCGCCCGGTACCTCGGCGTCACCACACGCACCATCGAACGCGATTGGGAGTTCGCCAAGGCCTGGCTCCGGCAACGCATGGTCCCCGCCGGCGATCACCATGGATCTTGAACTCGAACGCCGCGCCGCCGCGATCTTCGATGCGCTGTTCGACATCCCGCTCGCCGAACGTGAGGCGGCGATCGAGGCCGCGTGCGGCGATGATCCTCTGCTCAAGGCTCGCGTGCGATCGCTGCTCAACGCGGCCGTCGACGGCACGTGCGTCCTTAACGGGCATGCCCCAGCGTCCCCACCAATCATGGCGGATGAGCCACAGGCACTCCCCGAACGCATCAGTGATTGCACGATCACCGGCGTCCTCGGCCGCGGGGGCATGGGCGTAGTCTACAGCGCCATTCAGGATCAGCCGCGTCGCCCGGTCGCTATCAAGGTTGTGCGCGCCCCGGGCATGACCGCAGAGATCGCGCGTCAGTTCCGCCGCGAGATCGAACTGCTCGGCCGGCTCGAACACCCGGGTGTCGTCAGGGTCTATTCAACAGGTGTCACATCCAATGCCGGCGGCACATTCCCCTATCTCGTCATGGAGCATGTGCCCGACGCCCAGATCATCACGGCGTACGCCGCCAAAGAGCCCCTCGATCACAGTAAGGTTCTCCGGCTGTTCGCCGAGGTGTGCGACACGGTGCAAGCCGCGCACGAGAGACTGATCGTCCATTGCGACCTGAAGCCCGCGAATATAATGGTCGATCGCAACGGTCGATCCCGCATCATCGACTTCGGTATCGCCAAGGCCCTTGAGCCGCTCGATGGGCTTGCGACGCTCACGACCGATGGCGGACGCCTCGTCGGCACCCCGCACTACATGAGCCCGGAGTCGATCGCGAACCCGAACGCGAAGGCAACCACCCGCGCCGATGTGTTCTCGCTGGGCGTCATCCTCTACGAGCTGCTCGCCGGCCAGAGGCCCTTCGGCGACAGCGACACCACACCCTTCGAGGTGATGTACCGCATCAAAGAGTCGACGTCGGTGCCGTCCTGCCCGGCGTTCCTCGCCCTGCCCGACGACCTCCGCACCATCATCGGCAAGGCGATCGCGCCGGATCCGGCCCGACGCTACCAATCCGCCGCGGCGCTGGCGCAGGATGTCCGGCACTACCTCGATCATCGCCCGATCGCGGCCCGCCCGCCGAGCCGCGCGTATGTGATGCGCAAGTTTGTTGAGCGCCACACGCTCGCAACAACGCTCGCGTCCGCAGCGATCCTCGGCCTCGTATCGCTCACTACTTACAGCGTGATCACCAAGTCGCAGGAGCGGAGCGCGCGGCGCCTCGCCGATGACAGGGCCGACGCCCTCTCGAAACAGCTCTACCAGCGCGCGATGGACGATGCCGCCCGCGCCTACGCCGCGGGCGATACCGCGAGTGTGCAGCGGCACCTTGAGAGTTCGCCGGAGGCCTGGCGCGGATGGGACTACCGCCTCCTCGCCTCGCTGATCGATACGGCCACGACGCAGCGGCCCTATCCGCAGACCATCGAAAGCCTCAGACCGACCCGCGGCGGCGGACTCCTCGCGATCGGGCCGTTCGGTGCGGGCGTTCTTACACAAGACGGGCTTGATTGGCGGGACGCCGAGATCACGTGGTCGGGCCAGGGGCCGCCGCCGGTCCGGATCGCGGCCTCCGATGATCTCGGTCTTTCGGTCGCCGAGGTGTCCTCGGGAGTGCCCGGATCACTCCTCGATCTGGAGATTCGTGATGGGGAGCAGGCGCGCCGGGTCATCACTTCTCCCTTCTCCCGTATTCACTCCGCCACCATTGATCCGACAAAGCGGCTTCTCGCGGTCAGCGGCGATGCGCCGGGGACGGTCGGCCAGACGCTCGTCATCGCACTCGCCACGGGTGAGACACTCGCCACGCACCCGATCCTCGGTGCGCTCGCTTTCGAACTTTCCGGACAAACACTTCTGATCGCGGCCGACCGGTTGCTGCAGGCACAGTGGGACACGCCATCCCAACTGAAAGATCTCAGCGAACCTTGGGGGGAGTCCGCCCGCGCCATCGCGACCTGCCTTGAGGGCGAGCGCGTCGCCGTGCTGTTCGGCGCGCGGTGCATCATTCTTGATCGCGTCACCGGTCAAGAACTCGCGACCCTTGATACCGATCGAAACTCGTCCGCCGCCCTGGATGACAACGGCGAGTGGCTCGTGCTGGGCGAAGAACAAACAGTGCGCGTCATCGAGGCGGCTACCGGGCGCACCCTCCGCCGCCTCTACGGGCCGCGGGCGGCGACTCGGACCCTCGCCGCGCAGCGCGAACCCGACCGCATTCTCGCGATGGATGCCGGAGGCACGCTCCACGCCTGGGAAGGACTGCTCGGCTCGCTGGAGGCCACGCGATCGGTGACGGGTGAGTGCGCGATCGCGAGCGCCGAACCTACGGCGTGCTTTCTGCGGAGTTCCGGGACCGGTTCGTACGAGATCATCATCGGTCACGGCGCGAAACAACCAAGCATGGTTGCGATCGCGACCAGCAAGCCGAGGATCGGACCCACGATCGACCCCGATGGCGAGCGCGTCCTCTGGATCGATGGTGACGGCGGACTCTGCGTCGCCGTTGAAGGGTCTATTCGACAATCGATCGCAATCCCCGGCGCGTGGTCGGCCGTGGCGATGGCGGCGACCTCGGGTCCCGAAGCGTTCGTTCAGGTCCTGGAAGCGCAGTGGGGGACACCCCGGAAGGTGCTCACGCTGAGTCTGACCGATGCCGCCGGTGGGCCCGAAGCCGCTGAAGCGCCCGGTCTTGCAAGTATTCAGGCGTGCGAAGATGGGAACATGCTCTATCACTTCACGGACCGCATCGCCGTTCATTCGCCTTCCGGTAACGCACCCGACAAGACGTGCTACGAGGGCGCCGTGTTGCTGGCCGACATTCATGCTGCGAGCGGTGCCACCGCGACCGTTGATGCCACCAATCAACTGAGGATCCGATCGGCACACGGCGACGAGCTTTCGACGCAGCTGCCCAGCACCGCGGAGACTGGCGTTGCGCTGCGGTTGATCGACCCTTACACCGCCGCCCTCCTCCGCACCGACGGAGTCCTGGTGATCTGGCGCGCCGATCTCGGGGCCGGCGCGCTCCAGACCATCGGGCTCGCTCCGGAGGCGGACATCGTTGCGGGGGCGATCTCCCGGCAAGGTGTTGTCTTCGTCGATGCGATGACGGGGTTCCGTTGGCTTCCGGTTGCGGACGAGCGGGATTAGCTCAGGTCACATCGACCCAGTCGACCCATACGAAGGGGCCGACGTTCGGGATCATCACGGAAAACTGGTGATTCCGCTGCGTGACCGGTTGCTGCTGGGATCCGCTTCCGACCAGCGCGACCTGCGTTTCTTCTTGGGGTGTCATGCTCGGGTCCTCCGAACACGCTTCCTCCGTGTCCTCCCACGCAGTCTCCTGCACCCATTTGGTCCAGTTGTAGTTGACGCCGTTGATCTGGTCGGTGCAGGCCCATCGACGGAACACCGCCTGATGCCAGAATCCGTTGATACACATGAGTTGGATTTCCGTCAGCTTCGTCTGCACACAGGCCATGGTGATCCTCCAAGGGAAGAAAGGGTTCATCACGCCGGTACGCGAAAGCGATGAGCAGACCGACAAAATTGTCGTTGCGAACGTCCAGCCGCGTACGGAAGAGTGATCGCGGGGGTCCACCCTCCTCGCGCACACCTTCTCGGCGCCGGGCACTAAGGAGTCCGGCGCCGACTGCGACACGCAAGTCCACAGGGCCTTGACCAGCACCTGACGTGCGGCTCGGGACCCCTATCGCGCCGGACGGTACGTGTACCGACGCTGCGAGAGACCGAGCGGGATCAGCGAGCCCGCGATTACCGCGACATAGAGCGGGTATCCCAGGCGGAAGGCGAAGCCAAGAGTGCCGAGTTCCCGCGAGAGGTAGAGGCACGCCCCGAGCATGACCGCCACCCCAACCAGCACCGATGCCACGGTCTCGGCACCCGTTCGGCCGCCGACGGCCTTTCCACGGCTGGGGTGCGAAGACTGGAAACCTAGAACATCATCGCCGACAAGACCGTTCACGCGGCCCTCGATTGTCTCAATCCGGCGGATCAGATCCTCGAACGACCTTGCGTGCACCAACGTCGTGCGTAGAAACCAGACCAGGACGAGCGGCATACCCACCAAGAAGATGGCCTGGGCCTCGGCGGGCAGCACGGTAATCGAGCCGAGGAAGGCGGCGAGCGTCGCGCCCGCGATGGGCACACGGCGTTCGAGCGACTGAAGACGCAGCGGCACCAGACCGTAGAGAGCGCGATACTCCTCGGTGAGCACCGAGAGTATGACACTCCGATCGGAGGTTTGGGTGGATTGGGCTTTCTTCGGCATTCTCCCCTCGCCCAGATCCTTACCACGGATTTGTGGTGCCGGTAAAGCAGAATGTGCGGAGGGAGACGCATCAGGGACTAGCGGCGCTTCAAGGGGATCGCGGGCATCAGGGATGCTGGCTGGACATCGAGGGCGCGGGCAATCTTCTCGACCGTCTCCAGCGTGGATGATCGGTTTGCGATCTCGATCAGCGAGATCGCGGTCCGATGAAGCCCGGCGGCATCCGCCAATGCCTCCTGCGACAGGCCGCGGGCGAGCCGGAGCTCCCGCACCCGCTTCCCGAAATCTCGGATGAATCTGCTCTTGGCCACTGGCCGAGAGCGTCGGCATCCGTAGACTATTCGTCTACAGACTACTCGTAACACACCCCGGCGAGAGAGGTGGTGGCGAATGAGGCGCGTAGTGCAACTGGAGGACATCGCCGTGCCTGACTATCACGGCGGCCCACTCAGCGGGATCGACGCGTTCCGGGGGCTGACCGCATTGGCGTCGAGCGTGCTGGCGCGCTTCACGAGCGAACTCAAAAAGCGAGGAGGAGGAACTCAAGGGGCCGCTCACGGTGTCATTCGCGGCACCGGGCCCGGTGTCTCATTCGGTGCCCTGATTCAGGCACTGGAACGAGACGAGCCAAGGGCGCTTCGGGCACCCTTTGAAAATACCGACTCGATCAGCGGCGCCGTGTGGAGAGCGTTCGACCTGCTGGGCCCTGGTCACGACGACGCTCTTCTCAAGCTCCGTTTCGAGCGCGGAACAGACACGCTCCCCCTGCATACACACCTGCACTCTGATCGCGTAATCATCGTCCTCGACGGCCGTGGGTTCTTCTACGCAGCAGACGATCCAAAGTGTGCCCACTCAGACGACCGGCTGCGATCGATCGCGGTCCGCAAGCACGATGCCGTTGTCTTCACGCGAGGTGTGGTTCACACGTTTACCGCACCGGTGGAGCCGCTGACACTCCTCTCGTACCACGCGCCCTTTATCCCGCTCGAAGACATCGCCCAATACACAGTCGCCGACGGAGCCGCGCAAACGAAAGTGCTGAGAACGACCGATACACCGTCAATATGCGGTGTTCCCGGGTGGTCGCTCCTGACCGGCTCATAAGAATGCGCTTGTCACCTGCGGCGTGAATCAGCATCGCTGACCGGATGTGGCACATATTTGTGCCGTTCAAAGCAACCCCCCACGGACAGGCGGGGTGCGGAAGTGCTCGCGATTCAAAGCGATAGTTTCGATTGCCTCGGAATTGTGATTGACAGAATTGACACCCGAAAGACAATCGCATTCGGTCACATTCGGAGGATGAGAATGGCTCACGGTCTAAATCGGCGAATTGGACTAAGAGGTGCAGTGCTTAAGATCGCCCTGCCCCCGATCGCCATCTTAGGTGTGCTTGCGACCCTCGCGATGCTGAACGGCCGAGCCATTGCCGACCCTGTCGATCCTCCGGGGCATCCCCGCCCGGTGCTGTTTGACTTCGACGGGGACGGAGTGACGGACCGTCTCGCCGCGAGCGTCGGGTTCAGCCAGGAGCAACCCGTCTGCTCGATCGTGCAGGTGTACTCGGGCGCCTTCTCGCAGTTCCGCTTCGCGCTGATCGGTGCCGAACCCAACGATTTCTTCGGCTACGCACTGTCGAGTGCGGGCGATGTGAACGACGACGGATTCGAGGACATCATCATCGGCGCACCGCGCAATAGCGGGGGCGGGCTGAACGCCGGTGCCGTATACATGTTCTCCGGTGTCGATGGCTCCTTGCTCTATACGCTCAATGGACTGCCGGGCGAGTTCCTCGGGACCGCGGTCGCCGGTGCCGGCGACATCAACGGCGACTCGACCCCTGATGTGCTTGTTACGGGCTTCGATAGCTCGGACCCCTTCAATGTCACGGGACTTGTTTGGGCGCTCTCCGGCGACGATGGCAGCCCAATCCGAATGTTCTCACCGGATCAGCCGGACGAGAGCTTCGGTCACTCATTGCTCGGTCTTGGTGACCTGAACGGCAACGGATTCGATGATGTCATGATCGTTTCATCCGGTGCGCTCAATGCGAATGGGTTGCATGGCAAAGCGTACATCTTCGCAGGCGCCGCCTCGGGACCGGTGCCAGACACCGTGTACGCGGTGGCGGCCAGTTCAGTCATTGCGAACAACGACGCGGGGGTGGCGATCTTCGGGCATCTGGTAACTCTTGGGATGGATGTCGACGGAGACGGTAAGCGTGAGGTCGTGATCGCATCCCGCCCGAGCGACACGACCGTGGACCAGTATTACCTCGCCGCCGTCGATACCGTGACAAAGAACACGCTTGTCGCAAATCCGAACTTCCAGATGATCCATCCAGGCGATGCGACGGGGGACCAGCAGACAGACCTGGACGATCTCAATGTGACAATCGTCAACTTCGGAGGCTCGACCGACCTGCCGACCTACTTCGATGGCGACATCAACGGCGACGGCGTCATCGACGCGGACGACCTGAACCCGGTACTCGACGCTTTCGGCACCAAGAGCGACCTTCAGTTGCTCGCGGGTTCGGTTGGCGTGAGTGTCGCGCAGTTGGGGCGGTATTCGATCGGCATCGAAGACGATGATGCGGGCACAGTCGCATACCAGAGCGCCGGATCGGCCGATCCGCTGAGGATTCAGACTCTTTCGGGCTCTCCACTCGGACTTGTGTGCGCAAAGAACCGGCGTCCGGGAAGGCCGTATGTCGATCCAGACTCTACGCCTGGTCCCGACCGTGACCGTTGTCCTGGAGATGAGGGCTTTACACCGCCGGATGACAGCCCGTTCGGGGATCGGGATGGTGATGGGATTCCGAACCGAGAGGACTGCGACGAGCCCGAGTACCAGGGAGATCCAGCAACGGATTGCGGCTGTCAGGACAGTGATAATGACGGCACGAAGAATCAGAATGATTGCGACTCCCAATGCCCTCATCCCTACTACGATCCAGAGCTAGACTCTGACCATGACGGCATCGAGAATATCGATGATTGCGACTCTCCAGTGTTCATTCATTGTGGAGTCGGAGACCTCGACGGTGACGGGATCGTCGATGTGGATAACTGTGAGTGTCATGATGACGACCATGATGGTCGAAAGAACCAGATCGACTGCGACTCGTCGTGCCCACACGAGCTTTACTCTCGGGCGGGGGATCAAGATGGCGACGGACTTCTGAACTACCTTGACGGCGACTGGCTTTGCTTCGAAGGCAATCCCGCAAGCACAGACAGCGACGGCGATGGAATTGTCGACTCTCAGGATTGCGACTCACGTCACTTCTCCGCTGACCCATGCCTATGTACTCCCGATCCCAACGACTGCGACCCGGGTCCGTATACGCCTGGGTATCCACCGGAACCCCCTCCCGCGCCAGATTCTTGGAGCGGTATTCCTTCGAATACGGATATTGACCCAACGCCATCATCGTGCTGCCCGAATCCGATCACCCATCCTCTGACGACCTTTGCGTTTACGTGGGCGGATTACCGCGGACGACTGGTTCAAGCGCAGAGTGGACAGTTCAATGACAATGCGTTTCCTGAGTTCATCGGTTCGGTCTCCCTATCGGGTGAATGCGAGTACTATCTCCATTACGGAGGTTGGATCGAGGAGACAGGCGACTTGTTCATTTTGCCGAGGATTGGGCAAGAGACATTCACCCTTTGGACCTTCTCGGAGTTCACATGGAACTGGTCGGCTTGCCAGCGTTGGCCCACGACAACTGTGGTCGCAGGCTTGAGACCAGTGGACGATCGTGGATCGTTGATTGGAGAAAACCTCTACGATCCGAGTCCAACGATTGGTAGCGACGGTAAGTACCACGCCTTCTTTGAGAACTTCGAGTCTTCAGGCGCCGGTGTGGTCATTCCGGTCAATGACAATGACTCTGACTACAACGATGTGCCAGACCTTGAGCAGGAGTCTATTGGGTTTTATGACCTCGATCTATGCCCGATCCTCATCGGAGCGGGCCCGGTTGAGTTGTTTGATGAGTCAGGTAATGTCACGGCGACTGGTACATACCAGTTTACCTATCCATCCGATAGGATTCGGCTCTGGGCCGACCCGAAGAAGACACAACAGGTCCCAGCGACCGGTGGCATCGCCGACCTTCCCAGCAACATCCTCTGGATTGAAGGGTTGGAGGTTAGTGTCGAGCCCGGTGATGTGGTCCTAGGATTTGAATACACGATCGGCGGTATTCAAGTGTCGCAGGACATGCACATCACAGTCTATAAACTCCATCTAGCCGACCTGAATGGGCAGACGCGACCCGTTGCTCAGATGGTGGGGGGTGCGGATCTTGATGACATTGATGATGTTGTCGTATCTGGTGGAGACTTGTCGTCAATGGAGCAGAGTATCCAAGCGTACGGAGAGAATTCGCCGTTCATCGTTGACGGCATTACCGCTGATGGCGCGTCTGTATGTTTGATTGTGACAGAGCCATCGTTCATTTGGGGGCCCTCAGTCCAAATCGAGTTGGCGAAGCCCAGTCATTACTATGCCGATCTGGGCGGCGATGAGTCAGCGGGGGCTCTGTGGCTCTATAAGCCTGAGTTTGACAGCTCGTTCGGGGGCCAAGTGCTGAGAATGCCCCCGCTCCCGATCGATGACGCACTCGGCAGTGATCCGGCACTCTCAGCGCAAACCGACTTCGAAGATGGCAAAGCAGTTCTCGTCGCGCCGCCTTCGCTACCCCTTAGTCAAACAGAGCCACAGTCGTTCCCGATCGATGACGGTGCGGGTCGATTGGTTGGCCTTACGATTCGATCTGATGGTGGAGTGTGGCCTCAAGTGAGAACGATTCGGCTTCGCCGGGCTCCACTTCTTGTTGTTCATGGTCTGTTCAGCGCGCCAATCACCTGGAATAACCTAGTCTGGAGCAAAGCGAATTTCGGTACCGATGTTGTACTTATGGACTACCAAGCGTCGCATGGCGATGGGTACGACAAGAACTGGGATAATCTCGATGATGCAATAGATGATCTGAGACAGCGACAGAGAAGCGGTGATGTCGATGGCTCGCGATACTCGATCGCGAGGATAGACCTAGTCGGACATAGCATGGGAGGCGTGCTAGCGCGCCTGCATGCATCCGACTTGGCAACCACAGGACAAGTCGAGATAGACCGCGATGCATCTTGGTATACAGATGTGGTTGGTTCAAACTACTGGCCTATTGACTTGCGCCGCAATCAGACAATGGAATACTGGTACCTGAATGCAAGTAATAACTGGGCAGGAGATTATCGAAGATTTGTATCAATTGCTTCTCCATTTCAGGGATCGGGTATCGCAACAGTGGGTCGAAAATGGTTCGAAGCACAAGTGGATGAGCAATTGGTTGGCGACCTAGCGGCTGCGGCTAGAAATCGAACACTGGGTAGTCGTATGCAGATGGGACTCACAACATTTCCGAAGTACTCTCAGGTTCCCCATGCGACGATCGATTTGATCCCGGGAAGTGAAATGGACGATGCGATTGATAACGCCAACTTCCCAACGGGCCGAAGGCGTGTACGATGGCACGCGATCGTCGGGATTGCCAATCACGAGTATGATCCCGAGTCTATTCGTAGATATGCGCAGGGGTTCATTTATAATGTGGCGGACGGAGTAGCTCAGGGCTTCGGATGGGAAGGTATTGTCGAAATTGACCCTATGAACTCAGATCTGGTGGTACACAAGGACTCTCAATCACTCGGCCAGTTGAACGACGCAACAATCATGGTTGATATGGTGCACTCGAACGGACAGAACAACACGGATATTGCGAATTTTTATGGCATTGAAGGGCTGGTATCGGAAACACAGTCTGAGAGCATTGCCAATCGTGTTCGAGATCTACTTAGGGTGCTTGATTTGAGCACTACAGACTGGGACGCCGTGCTAGACCCATGATATCTGCCTGCCAAATCAACCGTGTTGGTTTCAATAGAGGAATTAGCTATGAGTAACGCGTACAGAGTAGCGAATACCGTTGTAATGAGTTGGGCAGTCTTGTGCTCTAGCTCATGCACCGTATTTGGCGACACGCCGGTTAGTGTGGATGTCATTCGCGTGGATCAGGTGCCTGTTGTAAACATTGGCGTATTTTTGCGATCAGGCAATTGGATGGGAATTCAAGAAACGGATCAGCAAGGGCGAGCGCAGTTCAGTATTCCTGACGAGGAAGCAGGCGAATACATTGTCTGTGGCATTTGGCCAGGAGAGGGATTCCGGCCAGAAGGGTGGACCATGGGTGACATCCGTGAGTCAATGGAGGCATTCGACAGCTTTCTATCAGAATTTAGCGCCCCGATGATGGTCCGCGCGGAGTTGCCGATAGCTGGTGCGCCGGCACTGGTGGAGATTCCTGTAGTAGCTGGAATCACGGTGTCGATGCACATGGCGAATCCGGATGGCAGCACAGTCACTCGTGGAGAGGTGTTTGCTCCAAGGACCATTGCGGCGACTCCGATCCGTGAATGGAACAATGGTGTGGTTGAGTTGCGTGGAGTTCCGGCTGAGGAAGGTGTAGAGATTTGGTACAGAGGGTATTCTCCAGAGTATTATCGACTCCAGTATCCCGCTGGACTTGGCAATCAGGATGTTGATCTTGGGGATGTCGTCGTCCCTCAGTACCAGCCCGACGCAATGCTGAGCATGACCGTCACCGAGAGTGTGGCTACCGATAGTGCCGGATTTGCTATTGGTGCGAATGCGACATTAATCGCGACAGACGCTTCAAGAGTTCTAGGGTTCGGCTTGATTGCCCAAACCGGTGCACTTCATACGGCAAGAGAGTTCATGAATGAGGAAGTATCCGTGGATGTGCCCGCGGGCGAGTACTTTGTTGTGCCAGGAATGGTCTGTGGTTCAAATGTTCTAAGAGTATTGGAGTTGATTGCTGAAGGGCGCGCGGCAGATTTAAGGAATGCGGGCGTGCCCGTGGTCACTTGCGTTTCAAACCAGCTGGTTACATATTCGATCAATGCTGACAGTGCTCTCGATGCAATTGCGTCTGTTGAGTGACAATCAAAAATCTCGCTGGTGTCGAGTCGAAAGACCTTCGCAATGATGGCATCTCATGTAGTTGTTCTTCTGAACTCGCCTGAAGTGCACTGTCGCATGCATTTGTCTTGACTGAGGCTGTATTCATGGTTGATACTCCATGTTGAGAGTCGAGCTGTCTCAGGCACGAGCGTCACCGATCGTAGAGGTGTGTCGGTGATGATACTGGTATGGCCGATCTACAACCGGACTAGACGATGCCGGCCTGATGATTGGATGCGTTTGTGGCGGCGCTGGTGCGGCGCGCGTGCAGACAAAGACTGTCGATCAACACGCTGGCTTTGATTCCCGTGGCGTTGGAGGAGTCCGTAGACACTGTCGCCGGTGATGGCTCGATCAAGTCGTCCCGTCTTGTTGTTGCGAACGGGATGGAACGGGGCGCGGATCGGTCGTTGGAGTGACCAGCCAGCGTCATGTACTCCTAGTTCGCGGACAGCACCGCGCGGAACATGGACACATACCGGGTCTTGGAGCCACTGCCGAGGACTGTGATGTGAATTCCGCCGCCACGCTCGCGATGACCAGGAGTGCTCTGGGGACAACCTTGCATCTCGTTTCCGTTTCTGGCTGGTTGAGGATGTCCATGCCGTAGCGGTGTGCTCGGAGTGCGGCAAGCCATCGTCCGGCTTCCGTGCTGCGCGTGTGCAGCCGGCAGACCCGGGCTACGCCTTGGGGCTCCGCTCCGGGCGATATCGGCTTGCCACCGCCTGCGCTCCCCGCTCAAGGGTCGGCATGTCAACCAGCAACAGAAAGGAAACTCAATGTCCAAGTCAACACCCATCGACCACATCCGCCTCGGAGCGATCCAGGCCGCGATCTGGTCCAACGACACCGAGAACGGTCCACGCTTCAGCGTCACTGTCGAACGCATGTACCGCGAGCGTGAGTCCAACGAGTGGAAGTACTCCGGCACCTTCAACCGCGATGATCTCCTGACGCTCGCCAAGGTCGCCGATCTGGCTCACACCCGGATCCATGAGATCCAGGGAAAGGTCCGGGCCAAAGCTCGAATCGCTGAAGAGCAGTCTGCCCCCGACGAGTCGTCGTCTAAGCCCCCGGCGCACGTCGCCGGGGGCGCTTCGGGCGCCGATGGTGATCAAGCCAAGAGGGCCCGGGCGAAGGCCGGCGCCAAGTCTCGATGAGGACGGCTCCGGCATGCCGCTTCGGCGCCGTCCGGAAGTGTTCCGACGGCGTCGCGGCAACGCGGTGCAAGTCACCCGCAACTGAGGATCAACAGCCGTTGGCACTGAAATGAGCGCGGGGAGTGGGGGGTCAGGGGCAGCTAATCAGCCGACGGCATCAAAGACCGATCAGGTCAGACAGATTGTTGATCGCGCGGTCGCGGACCTCGCCGAACAGCTGGATCACGGGGATCGCTCCCAGCTCGACGCATTCCTCGCCGCGCTGAGCCGGTTCCACCGTTACAGCATCAACAATGTCTTTCTGATCCTCTCGCAGCGCCCCGAGGCCACACGCGTCGCCGGGTTCCACACATGGCGATCGCTCGGCCGGGCCGTCAAACGGGGCGAGAAGGGCATCGCGATCTTTGCACCGATGTTGCTCAGGCCGAAGCAGACGCCTCAGCTCGAGAACGCGGAGCAAGATCGTGATACACCGCAACTCCGATTCCGCGTGGTTCATGTCTTTGACATCAGCCAGACCGAGGGTGAGCCCCTGCCTTCTCTGGACCGCATCGGCGGTGATCCCGGCGAGGCGTTGATAGCCTTGGAGTCGGCCGTCACGGCAAGCGGGATCGTGCTGGAAACCGTCGACTCTCTTGGCGGTGCCGAAGGCATCTCCAGCGGTGGGCGTATTCGCTTGCGAGAGGGGCTCTCGCCTGCGGAGCGATTCTCCGTCCTAGCCCACGAGTGGGCGCACGAGAAGTTGCATCAGACTCATGCCCCATCGGAACGACCCGACAAGGTGGTGAGAGAGACCGAAGCCGAGGCGGTGGCCTTCGTCGTGAGTCAGGCCATCGGACTGGAGACAGGAAGCGCATCGGCAGATTACATCCGGCTGTATCGCGGCGATAAGGAGACACTTGCGGCGTCGCTCGATCGTATCCAGAAGACGGCGTGTTCGATCATTCAAGCCATACAGGATCCGGACTCCGCGAAGTCTCCGTCGTTGCCACAAGCAACTCATTCGCAAGCCAATCCTCGCGAGCGGTCGCGATGAAGGGCGGGATCGATACCCACGAGATTGATGCCTCCAGGCTGGCATCCGGTGAATGGAACGCACGATCTCAGAAGCTCATTGGCGAGGGTGATGTGTGGGCCTCCTACAGCGGCGATCGGATCGGCATGGGTCAGCCGATCAGACGCCCGTTTTCCTGGAGGGGCGGGCTGTGGGTGTGTACCGGCACCGCGGGCACGCGGGATCATGTAAACGCAGAGGCGTACAAGCTCGTTGACGTCGCGGTTTTTCGCGGCACGCCGACGATCTACGCAGAGAAGACACGGGACGCAGAGTCAGCCCGACGCGATCCGATGGGGTTCTATCACGGCATGACCGTCAGGTGCCGCGGTGCCGAGTTGGTCCTGTGCGGACCGCCTGTCAGACTGGTCCCCAAGCGAACACAAAACCCAACTCTCTTTGACTCATTCCATCGCTCCAATCGAGTCCGATGACCGGACATCCCCTAATCGCTGCAATGCGTGCGGGCCGGCCCGTGTCGGCCGATACCCAAACCTCCGCCGGTTCCGTGTCTGTCGATACCCAGACCGAGCTCCCCACTCAAGGGCCCGTTCTGAAGATCACTCGCCACGAAGTCCCTCTTGGTTGTTGAACGAATCCAGGTCCTGCCGCGGTGCTCGGCGCTATCAAGCGGCCGTCGCCTTCCGCGGCTCCGCTGACGCTCGCCTTGTGCAGGCGATCCCCCTCGAAGAGGGCGGCCCATTGCTTGACATCGCCTGTGCTCCGCAGCCGAGGCGGACCATGTTCAACAACTTCAAGAAAGGACTACCTATGACGACGACAAATTCAGACTCGGTCGCCGGTGATCAATCGCCGGAATCAACCGTTCTCACCATTACCATGCAGCGTGTTGCCAAGGGCAACGGCGAGTTCGCCATCCGGTATCGCGTTTGCCTCTGCCGGGATTGCCTGGCAGCGTCCCGGGAACATCTGATCGAGGTCCTCGAGGATGTACTGAAGGACATTCGTTTGGAAGAGAGTCCTATGGGCATCGAGGAACATCTCGCCCATTGATGTACCCGAGCGGGCGAAAGCCTGTACCTTCAACCATTGCCACCTACCATCAACTTGGGGGGCCGGATCTGCCGGCCCCCTCTACTTTTGGAGGCCATCGCTGCGGCGACAGAATGCTACCGTTCCACTGACCCAGTGATCCGCCTGATAGCGGCCTCCGGGGGCACACTTGGAGACACTCGCCCGGAGGCGCCGCCAGTCCGCCGAACCCTGCCAGGCCCCACGCCCCACGCGTGCGGGGACGAACACAAGACGGCCAGTTCCTGATCGGGAAGCGGACTGCCGAACTTCGCCTCGGTGGCCTTGCCAACAAACCAAATCCGAAGTCCGACATCCCAACTACCATTCCCTCGCCAATTCTATGGGAGCGTCCAGCCGTCCCCGCGTCGCCGGAGTGACACATATGTGTGCCATAATTGCCACCACACTGCAGTGTTCAGAGCGAAATGGGGCTGGCACTACTTTGTAGCCCAAAGAGCCCATTCATCGTTCAGACGTCTTCCCTTGGTGTGGACCGAACTCACCATGGTAAAGTTCAACAAGCCCTTCCGATAACAGGATATACTAGATGTTAATCGCTAAACTGAAGGACCGACCACCAGAGTCTGAACCGCCCGATTGCGTGTTGTGCGATCCCAAGAGTCTAGATTACCTTGACCGACCTAATGCGACAATGCGCCGCTCCTGAAGGATTCGTACAATCGCCTTCACAAGCTGCTGGTCATCGTCTTCCAGCCCTTCACAAGAGACCATCGTCGCCTGGATGTCGTTCATGCTCGTCAGGTTCTGAATTGGCGTGTCCGCGAGGCACTTTCCACCATCACTATTCTCGCACACATTTATTTCCCTTCGATCTGCGTTCAGTTAAGTACCGAATGCTAGACAGCCAGATTCACGTCGAGCTGTCAAGTCATTTCGCATTCACAAGCTCTAGAGGAACTTGATGAAGCACGTTGCCCGCGAGCCTCGATACTCCCCGCACGAATCCGCCAGCATTCGAGAACTTAAGCTAGCTGGATCAGGCTACCATAGTGTCACGATTGGCAATATATCGACGGGGGGCTGCCAGCTATGTCTAGAGTCAACTCTCTCAATAGAAGTAATTAAAACCGGTGTGTCCGCTGAGTGTACATTCACGAAAGATGATCGGGTTGTCACTATTGAGGGAACGGTGCGATGCCACAGACACAACAGAGGACAAAGCGTTATTCATGTGCAGTTCTCAACCCCGACGATAGTCGGCCGCCCTGGCCATCTTGCCTCTTGGAAACCAGAGAGCCCCGGAGGGCTAATTCCCGAGGATGCATACAACAGCGAGATTGAATGGCGTAGCGAGCACATTCGACATTGTGTCGACACACTAGTCTCGCTAAGCAAATACTATGCTGCGGCGCTCTCGTCTCTAGGCATCTATGCTACGGTCGGATTTGGACTCTTAGCATCTTCTACTCGTGCACCGAGAATTCTATTTGCGATGGTCGGGTATGCGCTAACCGCGTTTTGCTTGATTGCAGGCGTGTTCTTGGTTCGATTCTGTGGACATGCGTTCTGTAGAGTCCTGATGAATAGAAAGCGAATCGTCGCGTTGCGAAGTGCATTCTACAGCCAATGTGGAGCCTTAGAGGCGGTTCCTCCGCCGCACTCACCCGATCAAGTGTGGCTGCCCAAGGGGTATAAGTGGTTTCCGTACTTCTTGCTGTATATGAATTTTACAGTATTGCTCATGGTTGGCCCGTTCACATATACGATTACCGACAACATTGCGTACTCGCTTTCCGCAATGGCCGTTGTGCTTTTATTAGTCGCTGTTGGTTACACCAAGCTGTGCCATAGATATGCAGAAGACATGTGGTGCGGCAAGGCGTTTCTAAGCCAAGAGTTCAGTGCCTACTACGAGATTCCATTGCGCGATCTTGGCAATCCTGACATGTTACGATTTCATTGCAGAACAATCTGGAATGCCGAGGAATGGACTGATCGCAAGAAGCGTCGCGGTTTATTGGTAGTATATTGGACCATCACGATCATCTCTTGCGTTTTGTGGGTCGCTTGGTCAATAGTTCATACTCGCGAAGTGACGAGGATTGTCCAGGAGTCAAACGAGCTAGGACCTTCATTCGTTGGTCCGCCAGAGGCCGTTAGTGCATTTGTTCTTGGAGCCGACTTGTTACTAGAACCAAAGTATTGGAGCCTCCTGTCTGGACAGGTCTTAGGTTTAACTGCGGTCTTGACCGGTTGCGCGATTCTCCTCAGAACGCTGACCTTTGAGTATCGACGCCGAATGCCTCAGTTGCCAGCGGATCACGCGAAGCGCCCACTCAAGGGAGACAGGTATTTTCGAATTTTTCCTTAGTTGTCCCGTTCCCTTGCAATGGAAATGCTATAGCGTGACGCTGCGCATCGTAGCAAATGGCCACACTGAATCTGGCAGGATCTCGCCGATGCTATTAACGAAAGTCAATTCGGCCATATCATTGAGTACCAGGGGCTGCCCGTGGCCAGTGTGAGACGGGCGCTGGCCACCGTCTCCAACCTTGCCAGCATCAAGACTGGGACCTCCACGTGCTGCGCCGCACCGCCACCTTCGTACCGGCGGGATCAGGAGTCTCCGCACGCGAAATCGCCGGGATGCTCGGCCGCAGCCAACTCTGCACCACGGATTTCGGTGGCGACTCGCATGTCGATCTAGTGATGCTCATATCGAAGGTCCAATTCTACAGCATAGTGAACCATAGCACCAAGGAGTATGCTCTATGTGTCCAGTTCGACCATACACGATTGATCAGGCTATACAATCGATGGGCATAGGCAAATGGATTGGAGAGGACGGCACCCCAGACTTTACGCTTTTTCGTTGGCCACCAGATGTGTTCGCAATCGCGGCGACGATTCTTCGTGAGTCAGGAGCGTATCTTCATGCTGCTCGCCCTCATGTGTATCCGTCGGACACATGTTACAAGGTCGGTACATGGGCAGAACATGTAGGGTCTGTTGCACACGATTGGAGAACGCGAGATGTATACAAAGTGGACCCGCCGGATCAGGTATGTAGCGCGGTTTCCGAGCTAGTGCGCATCGCGGAATCGCCTATTCATGAACTGTCGAGAACGGCCGAAGACAACTTAGATTGGCTCCCATTCCTCCGGCTTCTGTCGTACGCTGACCACGCTTGCCAAGGCGCAGGAATGGTGTTTGGCGCGGCCGAGGGTGCCGAACTTAACAACATAGACTGCTATCCGCTAGACAGTATTGTCAGCTCTTACTGCATTAAGCTGTTGATCAAGCACTTCATGGGAAGAGATGAACAAGAACAGCAAAGCAAATTTGCCCCGTTCACATTATGCCGCCTCATTGATCCGGCTAAAGCAGTTGTCGTGCCGAAAATGCGGACTTCTCAAAGGGGCGCGACAATACGGTCTCTATCTCTCTATCTAGCACTATTGAATGGAACCGATGTCGAGCCTGTATGGAACCCCCCGCACCAACTCCTCGTCAGGAGTCCCACTAATCCAAAGGGCGTTGATTCCACTAAGATTCGCGAAGTTGACATTCAACAGCTCCCAGGATCGGCGGGGCCATACAACATAATTTTGCTGCCGTGGCCATATGAGATCGTGCCTTCGCAGTTTACTCCGGTGGCAGGAGGACTAGATAGCTTGGGGGGGCGGCCGCAAGAACCACATTCGTTCTTTGCCTATCGACCACATTCCATCCCGCACACGTTTCAGCGGTGGCTTCTTAATATAATCAATGATGCGCAGGCAACTGTTGGGCCAGTTCATGGAGTAGTAATGCCCGAAATGGCCATGACCCAGTCGGATTTCGATAATGTTTTTACAGATGAAGTACTGGGCCATCTAGACTTCGTGGCGTGTGGGGTGTACGAGGCCCCAACCTCCACGAGTTCCCTTGGACGTAACTACGTAGTCATTCGGAGTCGATTTGATGGGAGATGGGGGAATGTAGTTCAAGAGAAGCATCATCGGTGGGCACTAGACCGTGGCCAAGTGATGATGTACGGGCTTGCTTCTACACTCCGCCCAAACAGAACATGGTGGGAAGGGATTTCACTCCCGCGGCGCTGTTTAAACTTTTTTGCCCTTGACGCGATGACGGCATACACCGTGCTAATCTGCGAGGATTTGGCAAGGCCCGACCCGGTTGCTGACGCTATTAGAGCGGTCGGTCCAAATCTTGTTATATGTCTATTAATGGATGGGCCGCAGTTAAGTTCAAGGTGGAGTGCTCGATATGCCACCGTTCTCGCAGACGACCCGGGAAGCAGCATCATCACTCTGTCAAGTGTTGGCATGGTTGCGCTGAGTCGAACCCGGGAGCGCATCCACGAGAAATCTAGAACTATTGCGATGTGGCGAGAACCTGGAGCGGCGCCAGTTGAGCTGACTCTAGATCCAGACTGCGATGCGCTACTGGTGTCACTCTCCGGGGCTCCGACTCGAGAGGAGACAATTGACGGTCGGCATGATGGTGGAATGGCAATCCAACCTCGTTTGGCTGGGGTCTTCCAGCTTCGTTCTTCCGTCGCGAGGCCTCAATAGCGCTGCTTGCCAGTTTGATGACGAATCCCAGAGACCTCTTGGACTCCGGAGCGGATTTCCTGTTCTTTGTTACCGTCAGAACCTCGTGAAGCGCGCGCTGCATTGACTTTTGCAATCTGCATCGCAATCACGGTATCAACAATCTCTTCTGGATCGGATATGCCTTCGCGAATCTGTTCTGGCACTTGATTTACTATCCAGTTGACTCCCGCTTGGCCGGGTGAAATGAAATCCGACATTTCTGATCCTCTGATTGCTGGTTTACCGATCATGCCGAACCGCCAGCAGATCCTCTGTGCGCTTGTACAATATCGCATCCAAATCCACAAAGCAACAGTGATTTTGGCATAAGTTAGGGTTGGGTTGTGGATAAGTGCAACCAGATCCCACTTATCGGCTAGGGACTCTCGGATAGATCGAATTTTGTGCCTCGTCGGGAAGGCGTGGGAATGTGCGATTCCTGGTGCGGGGGCTTCGCTGGTGCTGGTGAGGTCCCTCGTCGGCAATTGCCCAAGGCCCACAGTTGGACCTAACAGACGTCAATAATGCCAACTAAGCCGCGTACATCATCGATGTGCAGGGGATAGCCCGGCGCCAGTATCAAGCGGGCGTTCCGCACTGTCCCCAAAAATGTTCCGGCATCAAGGCCGTGACGCCGCAACCGCGCGGTGCACCCCTGCCTCGTTCCTCGCAGGATCAGGAGTTCCCATGCGCAAGATCTCCGGCATGCTCGGCCACACGCAACTGGGTACGACCGAACGCTACGCTGTTGCGCTGCAGCGAGCACATGAATAGCCGACGCCGCGCATTACCATCGGCCCTGACGGACAGATCGAGGAGTGAGCGTCGGGTTTAACCCGGCGAGCGCTTGGGATCCCGGCTGCCGGGATAGGTCCGCTCCTCCTGGTAGCGGCCGTTCTCCTTCTGGATCTTGACGGAGCCGCCGGCGGACCCTACCGCTTTCTCGAGGGCGCCGCCCGCTGTCGCTTCGGCCTTGGTATCGAAGCGTTGCACCACGCGATTGGTCGCGTCGTTCCTGAGCGCCCAGTCGTCCCGCTTGACATCCTTACTCAAAGTGTACTTCGGAAGATTGGTCATCGTCATATCTCCATATGAAGGCGTGCCCTATTAAACCCGCCCGCGCCGTCGAGTCAAGCATTCCCATGAGACTCCCCGCAGGCCGACGGTGCTGTCGATACTGAAGCGCGGCATTCCATGCAGGCGTGAATCAATCACCTCGCCTCGACGCCGTCCAGCGTAGCCCGCCCCCGAAGCGCCGGTCCAAGGTGTTGACCCCATTGATCACCGCTACACCTGGACCATGATCCTCGCCTCGGCGGGAGTACCGGGCCGAGGTGCCTAGCACGCTCGATGAGTTGTTTGGCACATAAATGTGCCGATCACTCTGGCCACTTGGGCCCAGGTCACTCGCTCTGGTTGAGTGTCAAATAGGTATTGCCATCGAGTTGGTGATCTGCCACGATTACCGCCTAACGGAACACATAATGGCGAATCGCCAATGAACGCTGGCGCCCCTGTGGTAGTAACCCACATCGAAAGAGAAAATCGAAGAAAGAAGATCAATGAGCAACATCGCACGGTTTGGTGTTGACCCAAAACTTGCGGCCATTCTTGGCGAGTCCTATTCGTCATCTGAGAAAGCCCTGCGTGAGCTCATCGACAACGCATGGGATGCAGATGCATCTGTAGTAGATGTCATATTGCCGGAACCGATGTCGTCGGATCCAATCATCATTCAGGACAACGGAACCGGCATGACGGAAGCAGAAGTCAGAACTATTTACTTGCGCATAGCCAACGACCGCTTGTCGCGCAGCAAAGACGCTCGAAGCCAGGGGAAGCATCGTCTGATCAAGGGGCGCAAGGGCATAGGAAAATTTGCGGGCTTGGCTGCGGCGCAGACAATGCTCGTCGAAACCACGGCCCGTGGACATACTACCAAGATAGAACTCAGGAAATCGTTTCTCCTCGACGCACATGGAAATGCTGACCTGGAAAGCATTGACCTTCCCATTACGGTTATTGATGCCGACACGGCCATCCATGGTACAAGGGTCACCCTATTCGACCTTGATCAATCCAAGGCATTCCCTAATCCTGATATTCTCCGCCGTCTCTTAGTGCGGGAGTATGCACGGGAAAGTGATTTTCAGCTTCGCGTGAATGGTGAACCGCTTGCCGTCTCCGACTTGGGAGGTGATGTCAAATCGATCACCTTTGATCATCCAGAAATTGGACAGGTGGTCGTTAAGTGGGCAATCGCCGAAAGGCCGCTGCCAAGAGCCGAAGCAGGACTCGTCTATCGCGTTGGAGGTAAGGTTGTTGGTCGCCCGACATTCTGCGGCCTTGAAGCTGAAGACGACATTCCGGAAAAGGTGCGAAATCGCTTGTACGGGGAGATCGAGGCCGACGGGCTTGACAAGCATGTCACTGCGGATTGGGGCGACATTGTCGAGAATAGTCTTCCACTCCGTGATATCCACCAAGCGGTGAAAGCGTCCACTTCCGAGCATGTTCGTGAAATCTGCCGTGTTGAGGTCAATGCTGCTAAAGCGCGGTTGGGCCGGGTCTACAAGGCGCGAATCGAAACGCTTCCTGAGCACCGTCGGCAATACGCCGCCGAAGCCGTTGAGCGCGTCATTCAGAAATATTTTCCGGAAGGCGAAGACAAGGTGCGCCTACTCGTTAATTTGGTGCTAGATGCGCTTGAACGAGACGAGTATTTTACTGTCTGCGAACGGATTGCCTCAGCATCAGGGTCCGATGTGGCGACCATCGCTGAGTGCCTCTCGGAATTCGGACTGGTGGATTTGGCAGTCATGGGCAAGCAAGCCCGAAGTCGCATGTCTATTCTCGGAGAGTTCGAGCGGCTGGCCCAGCACGATGCCACGCTCGAAGCCGACATCCATAAGGCACTTGAACACAATCTTTGGATCTTGGGCCCACAATACAGCGTGATTTCATCCAACCAGACTTTGGCGAAGATTATTGAGGGCTACTTGGTAAAGCCCGGTCACAAGGGACATGGCAAGAAGCGTCCCGATCTGTTCCTGGGCCAATCGGTTGATGGTCGCAAGCTACTGATTGAGTTCAAGAGACCTAGTGAGACTGTTGGGCGCGAGGCGGAGGCTCAGGTGAAGCGATACCGGGACGAATTGTCCCCGAGTCACGGACCCATGGACATCGTGGTTCTTGGAGGGAGAGTCGAAGGATCATTGCGGGCAGATCCCAATGCAGACGCGCAGTTTCGCTCATATATGGCAGTAATCGCGAATGCCCGCACGCAACTGGAATGGTTGCTGAAAGAACTCGCAGTGCGATAGCGCAATCAGAATGCTCTGAGCCGATCTCATCACCAGCCGCTCCAGCACACCCTGTCCCCGGACCCGGGAACGCTCTGGCGCGAACTGGCGCAGCGACGGTGTGCAAACGAGTGATTCAGGGTGTCGAGGAGTGCTGAAAACCGTTCCCGATCAACGGGTTGGGGACGGAGTTTAATGCTGATAAGGGTGAGGTCGGCTGTTCAAATCAGCCCAGGCCCACCATCCCCAGCCCACTGAATCCGGGGGTTCCAGCGAGCGCATACATCCATGCTCACGCGGCGTTGGCGCGATTCTGGCGCGGGAGGAGCACTTGATTGCTCGTGCAGGTTGCATCGGCAGGGTGGGTACCATGCTCACCGAAGAGTGTCTCAATTGTTTCCGCTGCGGTTCGCAGGAAGTCGGGGTGATGCTTCGCATAGATCTCGGTCGTTCTTGCCTCGGTATGACCAAGCATCCCTGCAATCTGTCTAAGAGGCACGCCGGCCGCGGCCATTAGCGTTGCGCCGGTGTGCCTTAATGTGTAAGGGGTGACATCTTGAAGGGCAGCGCGTTCGCACGCCTTCTGGAACGATTTCTTAATGCTGTTGACGGGCCGCCCCAGATACTCCACTACATACCCGGACTCCGAGCATGCGATCGCTGCTTCAAGATAGGGGCGAAGGCTTGGCGTGATCGGCACCACCGGGCGTCGCTTGTTCGATTGGATGCTACCGGGCGGCAGAAAGTCGATACGACCCCACTCCAAATCCACTTGCTCAATGCGCAGGCTGAAGATGCCGATGGGACGCTGCAGGGTGTGAAGGGCCAGCATGACATACATTCGAAGGTGGTCAAGTTCGCACGCATTCAGGAGTCGCTTCACTTCCGGCAATCTCAGGAAGCGATCGCGTGGTGGCGGACTGGGTAGGAGCTGAACGTGCGGCACGCTGGAGAGACGCCCTCGCTTCCAGGCTGAACGCATCGCAGCCTTCACCACACCCAGTTCACGATTGATGGTTCCATTGGATCCGGAGTGACCGTCCTGCCTTATCCGATCCATGCGCCAATCGGCATATCGCTGTTGGGCGTCCAGGCCGAAATCCGCGACGGAATCGATTCCACTGAGTTCAAGGAAATCCGTCATGTGCTTTAGCACGGTTCGAGCCGCCGGGACAAACGGAGTCTCGCGATTCAGTTGTCGCTCAACATAGTCACAGAGGACTGCTAGCAAGGGCAAATCCTCGGGATCACGCTTGGACCGCGCATGGACTTGCTGATCGCGAACAAAGCCAACTAAGGCCCGCTTGGCTGTCTCAATATCACTTGTGCCCGTGCTCTTGCGTCTTGCGCGTCGAGTTCGAATCCCTCGTTTCTTTGGGGTCCAGTAAATGAAATAGTTGGGGCTGTCGGGGCGCCGGACAAGCAAGTACCCCTCGTAGTCCCAGATCGGTTCGTAGAACATGCTCCTCCTTTCCTTTCACGAGTGGCCAGATAATCGCGGATGTGTGCTTCGGTGAAGAGAACTCGCCTGCCGATTCGCAAGTGCCCGAGCCGTCCCTCCGCGCATTCCCTATGGACCGTATTGCGATGAACTCGGAGTGCGTGCCCTACCTGACCCGCGTCTAAGAGGCGTGGAATCGTGGAGCCAGCATCTGATCGGTCCATGGCTTCGGTGATATGACGCACGCGCTCCCCATCCGTAGTCAAGCCATTCGGGTTCCTGTGGCCGTCGTTCCGTTGAGGATGTGGCGCGGGCGCATCGCGCGACGTATCCTCGCCCGATTGGGAATGAGATTCCGACTCTGCGATCCGAGTCATTGGGTTTTTGCTGTCCATTATCCACGCCCCTCCAATCCCGGATACTCGATGGGGGGTTTCTCATGCTTTCTGAGCACTGCGTTGGCTTCGACAACCAGCCGGCGGGCATCGACCGGCCTGTCATCGAGCTTGAAGCCAAACTTTGCATCGAGTCCTGCACGCTTACCCAAGACGGCCATCGCGCGCCGCAATGGCGGTGTTGGCCATTCGTCTGACGCTTCAATCCGGTCATTCGCGGCAGGGCGGGGTACCTTGGCCTGTGTGTTGTCACGGTGAGCATCAGGTCGTCGGATCCCCCGCCGGTGTCGTGGTTCCGGCGTGCTCCATGGGTAGACCTCCCGTGGATTGCCCTTACGGTCGAGTACGATCCACATGCAGCGGGGAGGTCCAGTATCGATAAAGTCTGCAAGTGTTACTGCACCGTTTGTTAGTGATTCGATCTGAGCGATCATGGGTCTCGTCGGTATGCGGTCACCCTTGATCCACCGCATGACCGTACTTCGTGAATGAACACCCAGCATCCATCGGAGCTGCCGAGGCGTAATATGGTGCTTTGCCATGTAGTCTGCGAGTTTCATACCTCGCATGTAGCGCAGAGAGGGTAAGAGTTGAACCCTGTCCCCGTCCCCATCTGCATAATGAGATACGGTCGTCTGCAATTAGTGTCATGCGCGAGAAGAATCCCCAAACTCATTCGCCACGCTTGAGTGTGCGGGCCGCAGATATGCGGACGGAACTCGCGGCCAACGCGCTGCTCCGCCGGTGCATGGCGGAACGGGGATTGGCGGCGTTGCCTCTGCCGATTCCGATTGAAGAGTGGATCGAGTCTCCGCTGGGTTACCGCTTCGAGATCGTCTCGGATGCCGAACTCGGACCCGGCATCCTTGGTCGGGCGCGCCCAAGCGTGGGCGAGATCGCGATCAACGAGTGTCTGTTGCAGCACGAGGGACGGTACAGATTTACCTGCGCGCATGAACTCGCGCATTTGACCCTTCATCACGGCGAGAGCGGGGGGTATTCTGATGGAGAACTCCCGCGGGATGGCGATGCTTCGAGGATTGAGCGCGAGGCCGATCGGTTCGCCGCAGCATTCCTCGTGCCCGGAGACACCCTCGGGGATGCCATCGTACGAACACTGGCGGACGACCAACTCGCTCCACAGTGCTTGGAGATGCTGCGCGGGGACGATGTCATTGCAGTGTGGCTCTGGCGTAGATGTGTCCTGCCGCGATTGGCCGAGGTCTATGAAGTCTCAAAGCCGGCAATGGCCTATCGGTGTCGCGAACTTCGATTGCCGAATCAGCGTCGACTGGTCCGTCCATCTCTGGTGCCTCTCCTGACATGTCCCGAGGCGGCGATCCGGGTGCTGCCACTCTCCGAGATCGTGGTCAAAGAAGGCGTACCTCGGTTGGCCAAGGCCTGAAATTTACAAATCGGCCATTCCCAAGTCTTGACGCGGCCCGACCACGCGTTAGCATACATGCGTACACGCCCCAATCCCTGGAGGGCAACTTTGAGCCGCCCGTCTTCCCAAAGCCCCGTTCCGATCGGCGAGACGCTGAGACAGCGGCGTGTCGAAGTCATGGAAAAGAGTCTCAGGGACACTGCCAAGCGCCTTCAGATCACGCCCGCCCACCTCAGCGATCTGGAGAACGGGCGCCGAACACCATCCGAGGAACTCTTGCTTCGGATTCGCGATGTCTACGGAGTCGAAGAGGCCATTCTCCGGGCTCGCTGGGGCAGAGCCGAGACAGTTGTTGACGAAGTCGCCACCAAGACACCGACCACCGCCGCGAAAGCACCTGAACTCCTGCGAGCCGCGAGCGACCTTAGCGCGGACCAGTGGGACGACCTGATCCGGCGCGCCAAGGCACTTGCGAAGCGTACGAAACCCACGAGTACGCACAGGAAGATTTAGTCCCGCAATCAGCCCGCCCGAGAGGGAATGACGATGTCCGCAGTGTCAGCAATACTGCTTACAGGCTCCAGACAGTCCACCCACTTGGGTGATCGCCGGCTCGTTCGTACTCACGGAGTCTTCGGGCGCAGGCCGTCAGTCGGATACGCCAAGGCTCCCTCTCTCGAAGTCATTGGAGGTTGTCATGGATGATCGTGTCCTGCCTCCTGGCATTCTCCCTCCTGCTTTCCAGCGCGACGCCAGTGGAAAACTGGTTGAGGTCTCCCCCGCAACTCCATGCCCTGAGCTATTGACCGAGCAAGAGGCCATTCGCTATCTGCGCCTCGATGCCATCGACATCGACAACCCGGAGGAAACTCTGCGTCGATATCGGAAATCGGGCTTGATTCGTGGGACGCAGGTTGGAAAGTGTGTTCGATACCGGCGCAAGGAACTTGAAGCGTTTCTCGACAGAGTGACCGAGCGAAACCCGAGGTAGAGGCGAGTCGATGGCAGATAGGGCTACAGTCAGCTTGTCGAGCAACGGTGCGTACTGGCAGGCGTCGTATTACGACACGGCTGGGAGGCGTCGGGCGAAAAGCCTGGGGCCGAAGTCGACGCTCAGTCGTCGACAGGCATTAGTGCTTTGTGAAAGGCTCGCGGTTGAGTTGATCAATCAACCTCAGCGGGCGGACTTGGGTCGCCCTCCCACAATTGACCAGTGGGTGAAGACATTCCTCGGCTTGAAACTGGATCTGAGTTCCTCCGGTCGTCGGGCGTATCAACTTGCCGCCTCGCGTTTCATGGACCACGCTGGATGTGGAATGCGAATCGACCGGATCACGCCTTCCTTGGCAGCCGAATGGGTGACTGCTCTCTCATCGCCCACTGAGGACGCAGACCAGAACCGAACCACTCTGTCGCCGGCGACCATTGCGAACTATGTCCGTCACATGCGTGCGATTCTGAACGAAGCGGTCGCTCAAGGCGTGATCCCATCCAACCCATTCGCCCGCGTCCGCGTTTCCACCAAGAGGCTTGACCGAAACTGGCACTATGTGACCCCGGAACAGCTGGAGGCCATACTCGCTCACTGTCCGGATGCGGGATGGCGTGCATTCATCGCCCTGCAGCGCCTTGGAGGCTTGCGTCGCGGGGAGGCCCTCGAATTGGAATGGGGAATGCTCGATTGGGACAAGCGAGTCCTCAACCTTGCCGGTGCGATTACCAAGACCAACCGGGATCGGGCGGTCCCCATGAGTCCACTCCTGCATGACGTACTCATGGCCGCCTTTTCCGAGGCCCGTGACGGGGAGACACTCGTTGTGCCTCCGCGCCAAGTGCCTCGATCCAGCATCAGCAACCAGCACAAGCGATTCCGAACGATCCTGAAGAGAGCGGGTCTCGTCCCGTGGGAGGACTTGTTCCAGACGCTCCGCCGGAACGCGGTTCAGGACCTGCGTCACCTCTTGAAAGACCCGTGGGCAGTGACAACCATTGCTGGCCACTCAGAGGAAGTCGAGCGTCGCTATTACCTTGGAAACCTCCGTGACGACGATGTCCGTCGCATCACGGGTGCCGGGCCGGACTTCACGCTTCAGAGGGTCGTGGATCAGTGGAGTTCACTTAGCGAGCGGGCGCGGGCCCTAATCGATCGAATCGTGTCCCGCGAATTCACAGCGACAACTGCCACAAAAACTGCCACAAGCGAGAGTTGCGATCGTCCGGATCCATCAGCCAAAAACGAAAAAGAGCCCTTGGAACCGGGCTCAAATCGAAATGCCCCCCGAAGGACTCGAACCTTCGACCCGCTGATTAAGAGTCAGCTGCTCTACCAACTGAGCTAGGGAGGCGAACCGGGCCATTCGGCCCGATGCAGCCCCCAAGTGTATCGACATCCCGCCCCCCGTCCAGTCACCCGACCGCTGTCCGGGTCCGGACGACGCAAACCCTGCAAATCTTTGACACCCCACCCCCCCTCGGATACCCTCTCCCCTCTGGCTTCCGCCCGTGGGAACCGCCAGATGGTGAATCGGATCCTTTTACTCATATAGATTCAAACTCCGGCGACGGCTCGCCCGTCACCACCGCGTCATCGGTATCCGACGCGGCACCGCCGGAAGAGGTCGGAACATGCACCCTACCCATAGAATTAGCCCGGGCCGTCAGCGTCGTCGTCGCAGCCATCATGCGCTCGACGCCAAGTTCCCCGGTCTTTGCCCCGTGACGGGCAATCTCAAGCAGCACCATCGCGCGTGCAAGGCCTCCGGATTCGTCCGCCCCGGCCTCACCATCCGGCTCCCGAAACTCGGAATCGGTACACACGAGGGCTAAGCACTCATGCGCCTCGCTGTCGACGCGATGGGCGGGGATCATGCGCCCGACGCGATCGTGCGGGGATGTATCGATGCGCTCGATATCCTCGCGCCGGGTGACGAGCTCATCCTCACGGGCCGCGAGAACGACATCCGCGAGATCATGCGTGAGTGCTCCGTTCCCGCGGACGCGCCCATCCGAATCATCCACGCCGACACCGTCGTCGAGATGCACGAGTCTCCTGTCGAGGCCGTTCGCGCCAAGAAGGACTCATCGCTCGTCAAGATGATGCTCCTCGGCGCCGGCCGCCTCGACGAGCCCGCCGCCGATGTCGTGATCTCCGCGGGCAACACGGGCGCGTGCGTCTCCGGCGGCACCATGTTCATGAAGCGTCTGCCGGGCGTGCACCGCCCCGGAATCGCCTGCGCCATCCCGTCTTTCCACGGGCCGATGGTCCTCTGCGATGTGGGCGCCAATCCGGAGCCCCGCGCGATTCACCTCGCCCAGTACGCCGTCATGGCCGAGACTTACGCCAAGCGCGTGCTGGGCATCCAGCGTCCGCGCGTCGCGCAGGTCAACATCGGTTCCGAAGAGGGCAAGGGCACCGATCTCATCCGCGAGGTGCGCGAACTCCTGCGTGCGATTCCCGACCTCAACTACATCGGCTACATCGAGGGCCGCGACCTCTTCGAGGGCGCCGCCGATGTCGTGGTCACCGACGGCTTCGTCGGCAACACCATGCTCAAGCTCGCCGAGGGCATGGCCAAGTCGCTCTTCAAGGCCATCCTCCACGAGATACTCGAGAAAGACCCCTCGCTGGCGCTCCAGCTCGAGCCCATTCTTAAGGATCTCTTCAAGCGCAACGACTACCACGAGTACGGCGGCGCGCCGCTGCTCGGCGTCAACGGTGTGTGCTTCATCTGCCACGGTTCTTCCGAGGCGCGCACCATCCGCAGCGCCATCCGCAGCGCACGTGAATATGTTCAGAAGGGCGTCAACGAGGCGATCATCCAGCGCATCGCCTGCCTGGAGCCGCACGAGTCCCCCCAGCCCGCGGGCGGGCCCGCGTGAGCGGCGTCACCGCCCAGCCAAGACAAGCGCCCCGGATCGGCGTCCGTCTCGCCGGCACCGGTCATTGCGTGCCCGACGGCAAGATCACGAACGCCGACTTCGAGAAACTCGTCGAGACCTCCGACGAGTGGATCGTCCAGCGAACGGGAATCCATGAACGGCGCAAGTGCGACATGGACAAGGGCGAGAGCGCCCGGACGCTCTGCACCAAGGCGCTCAAGCGTGCGCTCGATGATGCGCGCATGGAAGCGTCGGAACTCGACTTCATCATCCTGGGATCCGTCACCGGGGAGATGTCCTGCCCCGCGACGGCGTGCCGCGTCGGGGCCGATGTCGGCGCCGTCGGCGCCGGCGCGCTCGACATCATCGCGGCGTGCTCGTCCTTCGTGTACGGCCTCAACATGGCCCACGACATGATCCGCTCCGGCGCGATCCGCACCGCCGCCGTCCTAGGGTGCGACATCATGAGCGAGGTGATGGACTACACCGATCGGGGCGTGTCCATCCTCTTCGGCGACGCCGCGGGCGCCGCGATCATCAAGGCGACCGACGATACGACGCGGGGGATCATCGCCAGCAGTCTGCACGCCGATGGCTCGGGCTGGAAGGACCTCTACCTCCCGCGCCGGAAGCGCGACCTGCCCGAGGGTGTGGAGGTCCCGCCGGAGAAACTCGGCTACCTCCAGATGAACGGGCGCGAGGTGTACAAGTTCGCGGTCACGACCTTTGGGCGGCTCATCGAGGAGACACTCGAGAAGGCCGGCATCCAGGCGTCGGATGTCGATCAGTTCGTCTGCCATCAGTCCAACGCGCGAATCCTCGAGTCCGCCCGCACGAAGTTCGGAATCCCCGAGTCCAAACTCCATGTGAACATCGACCGCTACGGCAACTGCTCGGGCGGCTCGGTCCCCGTCGTTCTCGACGAACTCCGTAAGTCCGGCAAATGCCAGGAAGGCGAGATCGTCCTGTTCGTCGCCTTCGGCGGCGGCCTCACGTGGGCCTCGAGTCTCTGGCGAATCTGACCCGGCGCATATCATGCATTCTGAAACGCATCGGAGGACCCGCTGATGAGCGATCAACTCGTTCTGCTCTGCCCCGGACAGGGCGCCCAGAACGTCGGCATGGGCAAGGCGTGGTTCGGCCATTCACCCGATGCCGCGCGCACCTTCGGCGCCGCCGACGAAATCCTGGGCGATCGCCTCGGCGCGAAACTCTCGACACTCTGCTTCGAGGGCCCCGCCGACACGCTCAACCGCACCGACATCGCACAGCCCGCGATCTTCGTCACATCCGTCGCGTGCTTCCAGGCGCTCTTCCACGATGCCGATCCGTCCGGCTTCGCGGCCACGGCCGGGCTGAGTCTGGGTGAATACACCGCCCTGCATCTTGCCGGCGCGATGGACTTCGCCGATGCGCTGGAACTCGTCGTCCTGCGCGGCCGCGCCATGCAGGACGCCGCCGAGGCCAGCGCCGGCTCCATGGTCGCGCTGATCGGCGCCGATGAGGAACAGGCCCAACAGGTCTGCGACAGGGCCGCGGGAGAGGGTGTCCTCGTCTGCGCGAACTTCAACGCACCGGGCCAGATCGTCCTGTCCGGCTCGGTCGATGCATGCCAGCGCGCCGTCACGGTCGCTTCCGAGATGGGCCTGCGCGCCACGGCGCTCTCCGTCGCCGGCGCGTTCCATTCGCCGCTCATGCAGCCCGCCGCGGACCGTCTTCGCGCAGCGCTCGAGAAAACCACGATCCGCGAGCCGCGCTGCACGGTAGTCTCCAATGTCACCGCCGCGCCGCACGGCGCGCTCGTCGCATCGAACGAGGGAGGCGAGGGCGGTGGGGGGAACGGGGGGGGCGCGGACGCCATCCGTGAGCGTCTGGTCGAGCAACTCACGCACCCTGTACGATGGGCGCAGTCGTGCGCATGGCTCACAGCGAATGTCCCCGGCGTCTACCACGAGCTGGCGCCGGGCAAAGTGCTCGCCGGGCTGATGCGCCGAATCAACCGGGAAACGAAGGTGACGACGCATGACGAACCCCAATAACAACAACTCGACGCACAAGCCCGCGATGTGGTCGATCTCGATGCCCGCTACCGCTTTGGCGTGCGTCGCCGCGGTCGCGATCACATCGGGTTGCAAGAAGAAGCCCCCGCCCCCGCCGCCGCCCCCGCCGCCCCCGCCGCGGACCGACTATGTCGAGCAGGTCAGCGGCACGCTCGACACGCATGTCGACTGGCCGGTCGAGCGCAAGCCGCCGTCGCTGTCCATGACCGAGGCCATCGCGCGCCTCACCAACGCGTTCGTGCGCGGCGATGCCGACGCGCTGCGTCCGATGCTCGCGGCATCCGATCGCGCCATCCTCGACAGTCTCGTCGAGTCGGGCGAGTGGGAAGAGTCCACCAAGGACATCGAGGTCGTGCGCATCAATCGGGTCACTTCGGGTGGAGGCGACGCCGGCACCGAGGTTGTGCTGGCGATCCAAGACGACGAGGGCGCGTACCTCATCGGGTGGAAAGTCGTCGCCGTCGGTGATGCCTTCGAGTTCTCCGGCATCGACACGCCGGACGACCGCGCCGCCAAGGCCTCGCAGCTCGACCCCGCATCGCAGTAATCTCGATCGAAGCATCATCCGCAGGAGCATGAATGGCTAGCGAGACTTCCGAACAGCGCCGCGTCGCCGTTGTCACCGGCGCATCGCGCGGCATCGGCAAAGCAATTGCCACGCGGCTCGCCGCCGACGGGCGGCACGTCGTGCTCGTCTCTCGTTCCGCGGGCCCGCTCTCAGAGGTCCGCTCCGAGATCGAACAGGCGGGCGGTGTCGCATCCATCCAGGCCGTCGATGTGGGCGATCTCGAAGCGTTCGCTTCCGCGATCGAGAGCATCGCCAGCGAACTCGGTCGTCTGGACATCCTCGTGAACAACGCGGGCATCACGCGCGACAACCTCTCGCTCCGGATGACCAACGACGAGTTCATGGAGGTGATCCGCGTCAACCTCGCGTCGGTGTTCGTCGCCTGCCGCGCCGCGGCCCGCCCGATGATGCGCCAGAAGTTCGGGCGCATCGTCAACATCGGCTCGACCTCGGGCGTCGTGGGCAACGCGGGACAGGCCAACTACGCCGCCGCCAAGTCGGGGCTCTCGGGGCTGACCAAGTCCCTCGCCCGCGAACTGGGCGGCAAGGCGATCACCGCCAATGTCATCGCGCCGGGGTTCATCGAGACGGACATGACCTCCGTTCTCGGGGATGAGATCAAGAGTCGGGTTATGGAAGGGATGGCCCTGCGTCGCCTGGGCCGGCCCGAAGATATCGCCGCCGCCGTCGCGTATGTGTCCTCCGATGAGGCCGGTTTCCTTACCGGGCAGGTCATCAGTGTGGACGGCGGGCTCACCATGTGCTGACCCGCCGTGCCCTTTGCGGGCCCGGAGCGGACAGCGTTATAGTCTGAGGTTTGCACATCACCCGGGCGCGAGCGTCCCGGCGCCGGAGGTTCATCCGTGACTGAACAGCAAGTACTCGATCAGGTCCGCGACATCGTCGCCGAGCAGATGGGTGTCGATAAGGACAACATCTCCGCCGAGACCAGCTTCGTCAACGATCTCAACGCCGACAGTCTCGACACCGTCGAGCTCGTCATGGAGTTCGAGGACAAGTTCGAGACCTCGATTCCCGACGACAAGGCTGAGCAGATCAAGACGGTCGGCGAAGCCGTCAAGTTCATCATGGAGTCCAAGGGCGCCTGATCGGCCCCTGTTCGGCGCGTCCGCACCGACGCGTGGAGTCCGTCAACAGACTCCCGCCCGTGCGCCCGCCGACGCCGGACGAACCATGGTAAATTCCTCACCAAGCAAGCGACGAGTGGTCATCACCGGAATGGGTGCCGTGACCAACCTCGGCCACGATGCGCCATCGACGTGGGACGCCATGGTCGCCGGTCGCTCGGGCATCTCCCGCGTTGTCGATGAGCCACCCTTCAATCGATGGGGGCACGACCATTGGTCCGTCCACATCGCCGGCGCGATCCGCGGCTGGGACGAGGCTACCCGCCTCGAAAAGCGCGAGACCAAACGCCTCGACCGCTTCGCCATCCTCGGGATCTCCGCCGCGATAGAAGCCGTCGAGGACTCGAAGATCGACTTCTCAAAGTACGACCCTACCCGGAGCGGCGCGGTTATCGGCTCGGGCGTCGGCGGCATCCAGACCATCGAGATGGGCCTGGAAACCCTCCTTGAAAAAGGCCCCGACCGCCTCTCGCCCTTCACCGTCCCGCGCCTCATGGCCAACGCCGTGGCGGGCGATGTCTCGATTCGATTCGGTCTGCAGGGCCCGTCCTCTTCGCACACCACCGCGTGTGCATCCTCCGGCCATTCGATGGGCGACGCGTTCCGCCTCATCCGATCCAACCGCGCCGATGTCATGCTCGCCGGCGGCTCCGAGGGCGCTGTCTCGCCCCTCTGCCTCGGCGCCTTCATGACCATGCGCGCGCTCTCGACGCGCAATGACGACCCAACCCGCGCCTCGCGCCCCTTCGACCGGTATCGCGACGGATTCGTCCTCTCCGAGGGTGCGGCCGTCTTCATGCTCGAGGAACTCGAGCAGGCCAAGGCGCGCAACGCGACCATTTACGCCGAGGTCGTCGGCTATGCCGCCTCGAGCGACGCCAGCCACATCACAGCGCCCGATCCCAACGGCAGCGGCGCCGCCCGATCCATGCGCTGGGCGCTGGAAGACGCCGGGCTCGCGCCCGACCAGATCGATTACGTCAACGCGCACGGCACCTCGACGCCCCTGGGCGACAAGGCCGAAGTCGCCGCGGTGACATCGGTCTTCGGGGACCACGCCCGCAAGTCCGCCTCGGGCAAACTCCTGATGTCGTCCACCAAGTCCATGACGGGCCACTGCCTCGGCGCGTCCGGAGCCGTCGAGACCATCGCGTGCATCGGAGCGATCCGGCACTCCGTCGTCCCGCCCACCATCAACTGCGAGGCCCCGGACGACGGATTCGACATCGATTTCGTCTCCCAGAACGCCCGCGACGCCCGTGTCCGCTACGCCATGAACAACACCTTCGGCTTCGGCGGGCACAACGTCACCATCATTTTCGGGGCGTATCAGGCCTGATCGCCGCACCCCGGCCCCGGCTCACGCACCCGCCCCCGCCGGGCCGATACAACACTTCATGTCCGCCCCGCTCGACCGAGTGCTCAAACTCGAGGTCCCGATTGTCGTCCTGATCGGGCAGCGCAAATCGACCGTCGCCGAGACCCTCCAGCTCGCGCCGGGCATGATCATCGAACTGCCCAAGAACGCCGAGGACGAACTCGAACTGCTCGTCAACAATAAGACCATCGCCACCGGCACCGCGGTCAAGGTCGGGGAGAACTTCGGCATCAAGCTCGCCTTCGTCGGCGACCTCAAGCAGCGCGTGCTGGCCATGGGCCCCGACAGCGGCTCGGGCGACGGCACCGACGAGACCGATCTCGACGCGCTCGCCGAGATGCTCCTGGCCGATCAACTCTGATCCACCAACCACCTCCGCTTGCACCGGCGGCTTGAGCGAACCGCTCAAACCCGTCACCATGCCGACATGGCCCATGCCGGGCCGACGGAGACCACCCCATGAGCGAGCCGGGCAAGGGCGCCTCCTACCGCGAAGTCACATTCAGCGCCATCATCTTCGCCATCGTCATCGGCGTCGTGATGAATGCCGCCATCACCTACGCCGGCCTCAAAATCGGTTTCACGATCGGCGGCTCGGCCATCGCGGCGGTGCTCGGCTTCGGCGTGCTGCGAGGCGTCCTCCGCAAGGGCTCCATCCTCGAGACCAACATCGCCCAGACGGCCGCCTCCTCCATCAACACATCCAACTCCGGAATCATCTTCACCGTTCCGGTCCTCTTCCTCATCGGCCTCCCGCTCACCGCGGGCTCGTCCGACTTCTGGCTCATCACGCTCGCCGCCGTCGGGGGCGCGATCCTCGGCGCCGCGTTCATCATTCCGTTGCGCAAGCAGATGATCGAGATCGACCGCCTGCGCTTCCCGACGGGCATGGGCGTCGCCGCGATCCTCAAGTCGCCCGGCGCGGGCGCGAAGAAGTCCATCGTCCTCGTCGCCGGAATCGTCATTGCCGCCATCCTCTTCTGGCCCAACATCGCCCACTCGCTGGATCTCTGGAACTACGGCGACATCCCGCTCACCGTCAACGGCCACAAGATCTTCACGAACGAAGAGTTCGACGCCGGCAAACTCCTGCGACTCCCCGGCCAGTTCGAGCTTATCTTCGGCCTCGCGCCCTTCGCGCTCGGCGCGGGCTACATCACCGGCCGCGCCGGGCTCCTCGTCCTCGCGGGAGGCATTCTCGCGTACTTCATCCTCACCCCGATGGCCTATTCGCTCGGATGGATGCCCGCGTCCATCGACGCCTCCGCCGCGCCCGGCTACGGCTTCTCGTCCTTCAATCGCCCCCTCGGCATCGGCCTTTTGCTCGGCGGCGCCATCATGGGCGTCATCGTGTCGCTCCCCGCCATCAAGGCCGCGCTCAAGAGCGTCGCCGAAGCCAGCAAACTCAAGTCCGGCGGCGATGAACTCGGCCTCAAACCGCTCATCTTCGCCGTCCTCGGCGCCGCGGTCCTTCTCTTCTTCGCGGCCGACTTCGTGGCCAAGGACCCCGTCAACCAGAAGGATTTCTTCACCGGCACATCGCTCGTCGGCGACAACGCACCGACGACCATCGTCGAACGACAGGACTTCGGCTACACCATCCGTTTCGAGAACGATGAGAACGCGTCGAGGTGGGACGCGATGGACAAAGCCGACCAGCGCCAGCTTCTCATCGACAACAACGCCAAGCCCGGCTGGCTCGCGGGGCTCCCGACCCATGTCCGCTCCGCCATCATCGCGGTCGTCGGCATCCTGTGGATCTGGCTCGCCGGAATCATCATCGCCCAGTGCACCGGCATGACCGACTGGTCGCCCATCTCGGGCATGGCGCTCCTCACGGTCGTGCTCGTCATGCTGCTCGCCGGGACCGGGGCCGTCATCGGCGCGGTGCTCATCGGCGCAGCGCTCTGCGTCGCCATCACGCTCGCCGCCGACATGATGCAGGACCTCCGCACCGGCCACCTCGTCGGCGCATCCCCGCGACGCCAGCAGATCGTCGAGCTCTCCGTCGTCGCGATCGGCCCCATCGTCGCCATGCTCACGATTCTCATCATCGCGGGCGCCAACATCAAACAGGGCGGGCCCGCCTTCGGCCCCGGCACCTCCACCGCCGCGCCGCAGGCGCAGGCGCTGCAATCGGTCATCACCGGCGTCCAGGGCGGGGAACTCCCCTACGCGCTCTACGGCTTCGGCGCACTGCTCGGTGCGCTCCTCGGCCTCGGTGCCTTCTCGGGGCTGGGCGTCCTCGTGGGTCTGTCGATGTACCTGCCCTTCGCCGCCATCGCAACTTACGGCGTCGGGTGCATCCTCAACATGATCGTCGCCAAGATCAAGGGCCGGCGCTGGGCCGAAGAGTGGGGCGTCCCCTTCGCCGCCGGCCTCATCGTGGGCGAGTCGCTCCTCGCCATGCTCATCAACACCATCGTTCTCCTCCGCTGACAGGAGCGCCACCATGAAGCTCATCGGGTACCTGCTCATGACCGCGGCGCTCATCCTCGGAGCCGTCGCCTCCACAACCGCGTATGTGCCGCCCATCTCCCTGAGCGACGAAGCGTTCAAGAACGCTTCGGGCGAGTACGCCACGCTCTGGGACGGCGCGGGCAAAGGCACAGGCGACGAACCCCTCGTCGCCAAGGGCACGCACCTCACGCCGGAGGTGCTGGCGCAACTCCGCGCCGCGACCGATCCTCCTGTCGAGCGCGTCCGTGTCCGCTCATTCGCGTGGGGCCGCTGGTCGCACAAGTACCACTTCCTGCTCGCCTGCGCCGGCCTCCTCGTGGGCGGCTTCCTCGTCAAGTCGGCGGTCCGCAAAGAAGCGCTCGCCGCGCCCGCGACCGACCAGCCCACGACCTCACCCGAAGCCGCCGTCGCCGCGATCGCGCAGATCACACGCGACCTCGTCGCCGATCTCCCGCGCCTCCCCGCGGGCGACGCCGGGTGCGAAGAGATCATCGCGCGCCTCGATCCCGTCCAGAAGGAGTACGCGCCGACCATCGTCGATGCGCGAACCAAACTCCTCGGTCGCCTCGGCATGGGCGGGTACGCTCAGTTCATGGACCGATTCAGCGCGCTCGAACGCCAGCTCAACCGCGCCTGGTCCGCCGCCGCCGACGGCGTCATGCACGAGTCGCAGACCTGCCTCCACGCGGCGCACGCCCTCGTCCCCGATGTCGAGGCACGCCTCAAAGGCTCGTAGCGCCCGACTTGTACTTCACTCACCCCCGCGAACGTCGTTCACCGTTTCCTGCGCGCCCGCGTCGCCGACATACATCGGCAGGTACCGGTAGTACACCTCCAGACTGAGCGTGCACAGCGCCGTCTGGTACACGCGGCCCCCGATGTCCGACCACTGGTCCGCCGGGTCCCAGCTGCCCGCCGCAGCCCCATCATCCCGTTGCGCACCAAGCAACTCGCGCACCAGCGCCGCGTTCCACCGTTCCCAGTTGTCTCCCCCGTGCTGATACAGCGCCAGCGTCGCGTAGTACCACCCGTAGGTATTCGCGTCCGCATCCCAGTCCGGCAACTCACGCACCACGAATCGTGCCGACTCCTCCTGCCGCGCTTCGTGCCGTCCCGCGCCGAGCAGCTGCCGCACGAACATCCCCTCCGCCGTCATCGACATCGTCGGTGCCATCCCGCGCTGATACGCGTACACGCCCCGCGCCCGTCGCGTGCTGACCTCATCCAGCCACGCCCGCGCGCTCTCGATCGCCGCCGGGTCCACCGCGACGCCGCACCGCCGCGCGCTCTCGAGCGCCATCACCTGCCAACCAAGCACGCTCGTGTCCCCCGCCTGCCCCGGCTCATACCGCCACCCGTTGCCCGCACTCCCCGCGCGCTCGATGAACCGCACCGCCTTCCCGATCGGCGCGAGCAGCGCCTCATCGCGCGACAGCGCGTACGCCTCGCAGAGCGCGATCGTCGCGATGCCGTGCGTGTACATCGTCCCGCCGCCGCGCAGGTCCCCGTCGTTCCCCTGCTGCGCGACGAGCCACGCCACCCCGCGCCGCACCGCGTCCGAATACTCCGTCTCGCGCCCCGCCACGCCGTGATCCGTCCCGAAGAAGCAGAGCAGCGCCAGCCCCGTCGTCGCCGGGTCGAACTCGTACCGCGCCGCGTTGCCGCACGCGCCGCACCCGTCATCGAACCCGCGCGAACTCCATCGCCCGTCCGCGTGCTGATGCCGAGCGAGCCAGCCCAGCGCCCGCGCCACCGCCTCCTCCGTCTCCGCGCTCCCGCCGCCCGCCTCAACCAGTTCCTCCCGCGCCTCCGGCGCCCGCTGCGGGTACACCTCCTCCGGCTCATCCTCCGCGCGCGGCAGCGACAGCGCCATCAATCCCGTGTCCAGCGCCGGCATCTCAATCGCGATCTCCGCATGTCGATCCGCAACTGGTGTCTCGTGCAAGCCGATCGCGTCCCCGCGCCCCGCGTCCGCCCGCAGCGCCGGCCGCTCGATCGGCGCACCGCCATCCATCGCCGTCAGCGCCGGCGCCGCTGCATGGGCGCTCTGTGTGCGCCCATCTCCCGCCGGCGCGAACGCATCAAGCGCCGGCTGCTCCCCGCGCGCGTTCTCCGCCCCCTCGGCCGCCGGCAGCGTCACATCCATCGCCATCCGTTCAACACCCGGCCCCGCCATCGCGTCCGTTTCCAAGTTTCGCAGCCTCGCCCCCATCGCCGGCGCAACCTCGATCACCGACTCGTCATGCGCCGACAACTCCGCGCTCGCCCGCTCCACCGGGTTCACATCCACCGCCCCCATCCCCGGCACCGCCACGCCCGTCGAAAGAGACTCACGTGCCGTCAACGACGGCTCTTCCGACTCCGCACTCGCGCTGGCGGCCCCGGCGCTCGGCACCGAGACGCCGTCCGCCACGCCGCCCGCCTCCAACGCCACGCCCGGCATCGCCTCACGCTCATCCGTCACGGTCCCGACCTCGCGCGCCGGCGCCACTTCGATGCCCGCCTCTTCACGGAGCGAGATCGCATCAAGCGCAGCACGCGGCACATCCGACGCCGGCGCGTCTGCCAATGACGGCGCATCGATGCGCATCACGCCGACCGGCATGCGCTCCGTCACCGGCGCATCGCTCGCCTCCGCCATCGCCTCCGATTGCGCCGCCGCCGGAGTGGCAACTTCCGGCATGCTCATCTCCGCCGGCGCGGCACTCTCCGGTTCAACTCGGGCGCGCTCCGCAACGGAATGGGGCGTTTCCATCGCTTCATGGTCAGCACTCGCCTCGATCACGGGCCGCTCGCGCTCGATCGCCTCGCTTATCGGCGCATCCATCGACGCCGCCATCACCGGCGCCGCCGCGCTCACCGCCGGCGCCACGACCGGCTCGTCCGCGCCGCCGCGCAACTGCGCGAAGAACGCCTCCGACCCGCCGCTCTCCCCCGCGATCACCACCCGCACGCCTTCGCCCGGTTCGCGGAAGTACGCCTCCAGCGCCGTCTTCACCTGCCACGCCGCCAGCAGCATCAAGAGCAGCGCGTGCAACAACAGCGACAACATGATGCACTTGGCCAGGAGACTCAACCGGCGCCACGCCCGCGCCAGCCGCTCATCGCGCGACAATCGCCCGAGCATCCGCAGCAGCCAAAGGAGCGCGAGCAGCGCCAGCAACCCCAGCAGCCATGGCCACACCATCCCCCACAATCCCGCCCAGTCGATCGGCGTTCGCTCGCTGTACACCTCGCGCGACTCCGACGCATACAACCCGAACCGCGCGCCGCCGCTCTCCGCAACGATTTCGCCACTCCGATCGGAACTGAAGATCAATCCGAACCCGCCCGCGATCAGCGCCGGGTCCATCTCGTTGAACACCGTATTCACGGGCGAACCGACAGACTCGGCCCGCTCGAATCCATCGCGCGTCAGGCGCATCCGGTACAGGTCAAACCCGCCGGCGCCCTCCCGGTTCGACGCGAAGTACAAGAAGTCGCCCATCGGGCTGAACGCCGGGGTCCCCTCGTCATGCTCGGTGTTCGCCTCATCCAGACGCCGCGTTTCCCCGATCACCCCGTCGCGCACCGAGCTCACGAACAAGTCAAAGTCGCCGGTCGCGCTGCGCTCACGAATCGTCGCATTCCAGCGGTCCGGCGCTGATCCCGCAACGTCACCCCGAGGGCGATTCGACGCGAACAGGAGTGTCGCCCCGTCCGGCGACAGCGCCGGGTCGTACTCATCGAACACCGTATTGACGCCTTCCAGTCGTCTCGGCTCGCCCCACCCGGGCTCGCCGCGCTCGCTCATCCAGAGATCAAACCCGCCATCGCGACCATCCAGCGCGCCGCGGTCGCTCGCGAAAATCACGGTGCGCCCGTCCGCCGACAGGCACGCGCCCAGATCATCGGCGTCCGAGTTCAGCGCATCCAGCGCCACGGGTACGCCCCAGGCCGAACCATCCCACCGCGACTCGTAGAGATCCACGCCGCCGCCCGTCCGTCCGCGCGCCACGATCATCACCGTCCCGCGCGCATCGGTCGTCGGATCGAATACATGCGTGTCCGACGCCGGCGCGCCGTCGAGCGCCCGCGCCTCGGTCCACACTGTCATCCGGCGCTCGACGCCGCCCGCATCTATCTGAACATCCAGATCGTTCGTGAGCACCCGCCCCGCGCCGACGCGCCCGGCGCCGGCAAGAATCACGAGCGCCACGATCCCCGCGATCGCGAGCCCCAGACCCAGCGCCCACGCGACCAATCGCATCATGGCGCGCCCGCCCGCGACGGCGCGGTATCCAGGTACGGCTCGCTGATCCCGGCACGCTTGCAGATGTCCAGCGCCCGCGCGATCGATCCGTACGAGGCGTCCCGATCGCCGCGCACCGTCACCTTCCGGTCGGGGCGCTCCGCCAGCGCGCTCTGGATCGCGCCCCGAAGCGCGTCCTCATCGAGCGTCCGACCGGACACGATGTACCGCCCTTGCGCGTCCACATTGATCACCAGTTCCCGCAGCGCCATCGAGATCGGTCCGCCCGACACCGTCTCGGGCAGCGTGATCTCCATCTCGCGCTCGGACTGTTGGAAGGTCGTCGCCACCAGGAAAAAGATCAGAAGCAGGAACACCACATCGATCACCGGCGTCAGGTCAACACTCGGCGCCGACTCCTTCCCGAGCATCTCGCGCAGCATCACACCACCCCCGTCGCGCTGACCAAATCCTCCTCCTCGACCGCCTCGACGATCCCGCGCGATCCATCGCGCGACGCGTCGGCACGCCTCGTGCCCCGCGCACCCGCCGATGCGCGCTCCAGAAGCCCCATCGTCTCCCGCTCGATCGCCGCCGCGATGCCCTCGATCCGCGCGCTGATCCAGTGATGCATCAGCAGCGCCGGGATCGCCACCAGCAGGCCCGCCGCCGTCGTGATCATCGCCTCGTAGATGCCCCGCGCCAGCAGTTCCGTGCGTCCCAGCGCCTCACCCGACACCGCGACCGTCTGGAACGCGCGGATCATCCCGAAGATCGTCCCGAGCAGCCCCATCAGCGGCGCCACCGACGCCACGACCGTCAGCGCGCGGAGCCGCCTGCGCATCCTGTGAATCTCCCGTGCCCCCGCCTCGCCCGCCTGCCGCTCCGCCGCCTCGATCCCCAGCGCCAGCCGCCCCAGACCCGCGGCGCACACGCTCGCCAGCGCCGACCTATTGGATCGGCACGCCTCCACCGCCCGCGCCAAACCCTCGCGCTCCGCAACGACGCCGATCTGATCCGCAAACCCGCCGGGCACCAGCGCCGACCGCCGCAACGCGATCAATCGTTCGAGCGACACCGCCAGCACCACGAGCGAGCACAGCCCGAGCGGCACCATCATCCACCCGCCCTTGACCACGAAGTCCCACACCGACTGCACCGCAAGATCGCTCGGCGCCGACCCGCCGTCCGCTGCCTGCACGATCAACAAACGCATCCAGAACTCACTCACCGCTCGCCTCCTCGGCGCTCTTCAGCGCCCGCCGCGCCATCCGCGCCCACTCCGATCCACCGAACCGCTCCACGACCTCCGCGAACCGCGCCCGTGCCTGCTCGCGGTCGCCGCTTTGCTCCAGGCAGCGCCCCGCCTCGTACAGCGCCCCCGCGCTCCACTCCGGGTACGCATGCAGCAAGTCAACTTTCATGAACGCGCGCACCGCCTCCTCGTGCTCGCCCAGCGCATACAGGCACTCGCCGATCTGGAACTGCGCTCGCGCGGCCGTCTCGCCCTCGTGCCCGTCCACCACCCGCCCGTACCACGCCATCGCGCCGCGCGGGTCACCGCTGTTCTCGGCGCACCACCCCCGCCCGAACGCGGCCCGGAACCACCGCGCATCGCCGCTGTGCCGCTCCAGGAACGCCGCGTACGCCGCGTCGCTCTCGCCCCACCGACCCGCCTCGCCCAGCGTGTCGCCCTTCCGCAACAGCGCCGAACCGGTGATCTCCTTATCGCCGCTCGCCGCCGCCAGATCGAACAGGCGCGCCGATTCGTCCCACCGGCGCAGCCGACGCGCGCCTTCGCCCCCGACAAGCGCTGCATCGCAGACCAGCGCGCCGTCGGGGAACCGCTGCACATACTCGCCCCCAAGTCGTGCGGCCTCATCATGCATCTCCAGCGCCAGCGCCGTCGATGCCGACAGGTACAACACGCCGGACTCAAGCGAGCGATCCGGAGCAGCAGCGCCATCGAGAAGCCGTGACGCCTCTTGAAGATGCGCTCTTGCGCGCTCGTGCTCACCCGACCGCGCATCAAGGCGCGCCAGTTCGTAATGCGAGCTCGCCCGCTGCAACACGTCGGCGCTCAGATCCATCACCTCCTCAAGGAGGCGCCGCGCCACCTCCGCATCCTCCTCGCCCATGCGCCCCGCCCGCGCCAGCAGCAACGCCCCCCGAAGCGATCCATGCGGCACGCGCTCCAGCGCCGCATCCACATCCTGCATCCCCTCCTCCTCCAGGCCCGACGCGATCCGTAACAGCCCCCGCCGCGCCAGCGCCTCGGCACCAACCGCGCCGCCGTCCTCCTCGATGAGCGCCGTAAACGACCGATCCGCTTCATCGTTCATGCCGGCGTCCGCATACGACTGCGCCATCCGAAGCCGCGAGTCCAGCGCCCCGGCGCCGCCACCCCGGGACGCGGCGTCTCCGAACATCTCGGCCGCCTCCCCGTGCGCCCCGCGCGCCGACGCTAATCCGCCCAATCGCCGGAGCGCCGCCACCGCAACCCGATCATCATCGCACCCGCTCGCCTCGATCAGCGCCCCCCGCGCGTCGTCCTCCCGGCCCAGCGCGAGCAAGGACAATCCCAGTTCGAGCCGCGCATGCCCATTGAGACCCGAGCCCGGCCAACGCTCACCGACGCGCCGGAACCAACCGCACGCCCGCTCATGGTCGCCGCTCTTCGCCGCGATCAGACCGAGTGTGAGCGCTGCGCCGGCGCACGACGCGTCATCCCCCATCAACTCCACATAGCGCGACAGGCACGCCTCGGCCTCATCCATATCGCCGCGCGCGTACGCCATGTCGCCGAGCGCCAGCAGACCCGGCGCGCCGTCACGCCCGCCCAACTCCGCCGCGCTCTCGCGCAGCATCGCGCTCGCCTCGTCTTCGCGCCCCGCGTTGCGGAGCAGCAGGCCCAATCGGGTCACACCGTCCCCCCGCGCATCGCCTTCCGTCGCCGCCGCCTGCCGGTACATCGCCTCCGCCCCGGCCGTGTCCCCCAACCGCTCCAGCGCAGCGCCGCCGATCACCATGCAACGCCCGAGGCGTGCGTCCCCATCGAATGACTCACCGAACCGCGCGCAGAGCGCCGCCGCCTCCTTGTCGTCTCCCCCTTCCTGCGCCATCGAGATCAGCGCCACCAGCGCATCAGCGCGCAGGCCCTCCGCAGCGTCCGAAGCCAGCACATCGCCGAACGCCCGGCGCGCCGCAGTCAGATCCCCGCCGCGCCGCAGCGCCATCCCCATCTCGTAGGTCAGCGCCGCCCGCCGCGCCGGATTGGCTTCCGACTCAACCACGCCCCGAAGCCGCCGGGCCGCGCCCGCATCATCACCCTCAGCCGAATCGCACCGCGCCGACAGCAGCTCCGCGTCGCGCCGCACCGCCGACCCGCCCGCCGCCATCGCGTGCGCGATCAACCGCCGCGCCGCATCGATCTCGCCGCGGTCCAACCGATGCGAAGCCAGATCCAGTTCGCCGAGCACCGCCGCCCCGCTCTCGGGAAATCGCTCAAGCAAGTCCTCCAGCGACTCCACGCTCGCGTTCCGCCGGCCCATCGACTCGAGCACGCGCGCCCGCGCCAGCAGCGCATCGCCCGCGACGCGGCTCTCCGGCGCCGCCGCGGCCCGATCGAACGCCGCCAGTGCTTCATCACCGCGCCCAAGATCCGCCAGGCAACGCCCCAGCAGGAGTGCGCGGTGATCGCCGAGCGTCTCCGCCCGCAGGTCATCCCCGACCTCCCGCAACAAATCCGCGGCCTCATCCACGCGCCCCGACTCATGCAACCCCCGCGCCGCGAAGAACGCGCTCCGGCGCCCCTCCGTCGTGTCACGCCACGCCCCCGCGCCATCGCGCCACGCTCTGATCGCCCGTTCGACCTCGCCCGCGCGGTACAGACACTCCACGTGCATCGACCACGCCGCTACGCGCCGCCGCCCGCCCGCATCCTCCGCATCAACGCGCGCCAGCACACCCGCCGCGTCAGCGAAACGCTCCAGCATCATCAGGCACTGACCGCGGAGCATCAATGCATCCTGCGCGAACGCGAACCCGTCGCCGCCGGAGATCGCCTCCAGCGCCGCCAGCGCCTCGTCCCATCGCGCAAGCCGCGTCAGGCACACGCTCATCCCGTACCGCGCCTCGTCCGCCTGCCCCGACTCAAGACTTCCCGCCAGCGCCGCCTCATACTCGGGCAGCGCCATCTGGATCATCCCCCGTTGCAACAAGCCGTGGCCGGCGCGGAGCGCCCGCCGGGCCGCGCTGTCATCCCCGAGCGCCGTGCCCGCGAGCATCACCACGGCCGCGGCACCGATCATCTTCCATCGTGCGGGCATCCCTGATCCTCCGGCGCGCACCGATCGCGCAACAGCAAACTCGAACTTCAAGGCATCACATGAAATCGGGCGGCCGACCCCGGCGCGGGTGCTCCGCCGGGGTCAGCGCCCAAACAATGAGACCTCAGCGATCAGCGGCCGAAGCCGACCGCCGTGGTGGAACCGAATGTTGTCGTGCCGGCCCCGACGGAGCCCGCCTCGGCCCGTTCCTTGATCAACTCCCTGAGCGTATCGATCTGCTCCTCGAGCGAGTCGATCGCTTCCTCAAGCGACTCGCCGTCGCCGCCCACGGCTTCAACTTGCCACTCCAGTGCTTCCAGCGCGCTCCGGTATTCCGCGGCCTGACGCTCCAGTTCATTCATGCGCGCCGAGTCCCCGCGGACGCCGTCGATCGCATCAAGCGATTGTTCGAGCTTCCGCTCCGCCTGCGCCGCCTGACGCTCGAGTTGGCGCTGCTGCTGCGTGAGCGTCCGCTGCTGCGCCCGAAGCGTCGCCCGTTGGGCCATCAACTGCTCCAACGCTGCGCGCTCGTGCTCACCGCCTACAGCCCGCGCACGCTCGGCATCCTGCTGGAGCCGCAGCAGCGCGGGCGCCGAAGGCGCCGCCGGCGCTGTTCGCCACTGCACCGGATTGCCGTTGTCGTCCGTCACCTTCACGCCCTCCGGGCAGATCATCTTCACGAACGCCGCGAACACCGCGTGCTCCTGCGCCGTGCCGATCACCGTGATGTACCCATCGCCGGGACGAATCAGCGTCGGCACATCGCCCCGCGACATGAGCTCGGTCACCTGCTCGAGCTTGCCGCCCGGCATGTGATAATCCCGCTCGAACTCTTGGCCATCCGCGATCACGGCAGGCGCACCGAAGATCGTGATCCCCGCGTCGTCACTCGGCGCAGTCTCTGCGAAGCCCCGCATCGGCACGCCGCCGACAACCGCCGCCCCGCCGAGTCTGCGTCCAGAGGGCGCCGGCGAGTCCCCGCGCGCCGCGTACTCCTGAATCATCGCCTCCAGCGCCCGCATCCGCGCTTCCATCTCGCGGAACTGCTCCATCAGCGCGCCGGCGCGTTCGTCCTGCCCGCCGCCCATGAAGCGCTCGAAGGTCGACAATCCCGGCGGCGCGGGCGTCTCGGGGTCGGCGTACTCGAAGTACACCGCCGCCGGTGCCTCCGCGTCCTCGCATTCGGGCGGGCACGCCAGCGCCGGCGCAATCAGCGCCCCGATCGAAGCCGCCGCCAGCGCCGCGGCGCTCCCGAAGACCGAAAGCCGCGGGCTCTTGTTCGTTGTCATCACCATGGTGATTCTCCTCGAAAATCGCGCTACCCCGGAAGACGCCATGCCCAACGCGGGCGCTTGCGTCAGAGGAGGCGAAGATGTCAGGAATGTCCGCACACGCAACAATGACTCGGCGTACACACGCCGCGTCCGTGGCATCGTCGATACAACCCATGCGTCGCACGCCATGTCCGCCTCCTCGCGGATTCGACGCCCCGCCCACCATGACACCGGGTGCCACCAATACACGCACGAGATCACCAGCTGCGCCCAGCACACCCAGTGGTCACGCCGGCGCAGGTGCGCCAACTCGTGCGTCAGAATCGCCCGCCGCGCGTCCGCGCCCATGCCGAACCACAACGCGCGAGGCACAACAATCGTCGCGCGACGCCCCAGGCACACCATCGGCGTCACGACCCGATCCACCACCACCATCCGCGGCACGCGCCGCACCCCCAGCAACTCGCACAACTCCGCGACCATCCGCGCATCCCGCTCCGTCACCGCCTGCCCGCCGCGAATCAGGCGGACCAGGCCCAGGATGCGCAACGCGACCGTCAGGACGACAACGCCCGCCCCGCCCACCCAGACCCACACCGGTACGCGCGGTGCGCTCATCGCCGCATCACGCACGCCGACGCCCCAATCAATCCACACACGCGCCCGGGCCGACGCCCGATCGAGGAACGCCGCGCGGGGCGGGACCTCCGCGCCGCCGGAAACCGCATCGCCCGCGAGCGCTCCCTCGTCCGCCGAAACAACTTCCCGGAAGGGCGGCAACGGAGCGCTCCAGACGCTGTCAACAACCGGCAACAGTTCACCCGAGTACGCGGCGGGTTCAACGGTCTCCACCGTCTGCCACGCCCCGGGCCAAACCTCATCCGCCCGTGCCACCTGCGGCGTTTCATCACCGAGATCAGCCGCTTCATAAGCGGGCTCAACACCGGCCAGCCACGGGCGCGCATCCGCCATGGACGCACCGGCCCCGCGCTCCCGGATCGATCGAATCGCCTCGACCGCGCGCTGCGCGTGCGGCTCGAGCGCGCTCAATCCTTCGCTCGCGCCCCACCACGCCGCCGGCATGAACATCGCCGCCAGCACCATCACCCACATCGCGTGACGCGTCGCCGGGCGACGAACGAACAGCCGGCACACAACACCAACAATCACCGCGATCGGAATCGCCCCGAGCGCCCCCGCCCACATCAGTTCCATATGCCGATCCAGCATCGGTCATGCTCCCGCGGGAGGGTCTATCGATCCGGGCCACGCTCATCGAGCCGCTCGATCAGCGCACGCATCTCCGCCAGTTCTTCGCTCGTGAATCGCTCGTTTTTCATCAGGTGCAGCACCAGCGGCCCCGGCGAACCGTCGAACACCTGCTCCACGATGTCCTTGACCCGCGTTCGCGTCACCTTGTCGCGCGACACAACGGCCCGGTACACATACGCCACGCCGTCCTTGTCGCTCACCACGACGCCCTTGCGCTCGAGCCGCGCCAGGAAGGTCAGCACCGTCGTGTAAGCGATCTCCCGCCCCTGCCCGTGCAAGGTGTTCATCACCTCGCGCACCGTCATGGGCCCGCCCTCCCACAACGCGGCGACAACCTCCAGTTCCGCCGCGCTGATGTCCCGGTCCTTCTTGCCCATGACCACTCCTACTACAACTGTCGGAATCAACCTACGACAACGGTCGTAGGTCGTCAATCCCCTGTCTTCTCATTTTCTCGCAGATTCTCACCCGCACCGGACGCCGGTCCCCGCCTTCCCTTGCCCCGGGCCCCGAATCCGGCATAATGTAGCCCATGCTACATTTCGTCCGTCTCCTGATCATGGCCGCGCTCCTCCTCCCGGCAGCCTGCTCCAAGGGGCCGCAAGCCCCCCAGACGCGCACCGCCGTCACCATCGTCTGCACCACCGGCATGATCGCCGATGCCGCGCGCAACATCGCCGCCGAACACGCCACCGTCACCGCGCTCATGGGCACCGGCGTCGATCCCCACCTCTACAAACCCACCCGCTCCGATATGGCGCTCATCGCGCAAGCCGACATCGTCTTCTACAACGGCCTCCACCTTGAAGGAAAGATGATCGATGCGCTCCAGCGCGCCGCATCCTCCGGCCGCAGGGTATTCCCCGTCGCCGAGCACATCGACGCGTCGCAACTCCTCTCGCCCGCCGCGTTCCAGGGCGCGCACGATCCCCACATCTGGATGAGCCCGCCCCTCTGGTCCCGCGCCGTCGAAGACATCCGCGACCGCCTCATCGAGCACGACCCGGATCACGCTCCCGACTACACCGCAAACGCCCGGCGCTACCTCGATCAACTCGCGCAGCTCGACGCGTACGCGAACCGCGTCATCGCCTCGATCCCCGAGTCCTCCCGCGTCCTCGTCACCGCGCACGACGCCTTCAACTACATGGGCCGCCAGTACAACCTCGAAGTCGTCGGCATCCAGGGAATATCCACCGAGTCCGAAGCGGGCGTCCGCGACATCGAGCGCATCGTCGACCTCCTCGTCAACCGCAAGATTAAGGCCGTCTTTGTCGAGACCACCGTCGCCGAGCGCAACATCAAGGCCCTCATCGCCGGCGCTGCGCAACAGAGTCACACCGTCATCATCGGCGGCTCGCTCTACTCCGATGCCATGGGCGCCGAGAACACCTACGAGGGCACCTACATCGGCATGATCGATCACAATCTCACCACCATCGCCCGCGCCCTCGGAGGCGACGCCCCGCCCCGAGGTATGAACGGCCAACTCACCGAGAGCGCGCATCAATGACCTCTCGCACCACGCCCAATCCGCGCACCCATGCGCCCCTCTCAGAGCGGCCCGAGCACTCCGCCGAGGCGCCCCTCTCCGTCCACGCGATGACCGTCGCCTACCACCGCAAGCCCGTCCTCTGGGATGTCGATCTCGATCTCCCTCCGCAGTCGCTCGTCGCCATCGTCGGCCCGAACGGCGCGGGCAAATCAACCCTCATCAAGGCGTGCCTCAACCTCATCCCCATCGCCGCGGGAAGAGTCGAGTTCTGGGGCGACACCTTCGAGCACAACCGCTCCCGTGTCGGCTATGTCCCCCAGCGCGAGAGCGTGGACTGGGACTTCCCCGTCTCCGCGCTCGATGTCGTAGCCATGGGCCGCTACCGACGCATCGGCTGGTTCAGACCCGTCACCCGCAAGCACAAGCAAGCCGCGCTCCGATGCCTCGAAGAGGTCGGCATGGGCGAATACGCCAACCGCCAGATCTCCCAGCTCTCCGGAGGCCAGCAACAGCGCGTCTTCCTCGCCCGCGCGCTCGCCCAAGAAGCCGAACTCTATTTCATGGATGAGCCCTTCGCCGGCGTCGATGCCGCCACCGAGCGCGCCATCGTCGCCATCCTCCGGCGCATGCGCGAGCAGGGCCGCACCGTCGTCTGCGTCCACCACGACATCCAGACCGTCCCCGAGTACTTCGACCACGCCGTCCTCCTCAACATGCGGGTCGTCGCCGCCGGGCCCGTCGCCGAGGTCTTCAACCGCGAGAACCTTCAGCGCACCTACGGCGGCCGACTCACCCTCCTCACCGAAGCCACCGAGGCCGTCGCCCGCGCCGAACGCGGCTCAACATGATCCTCGCGCAACTCTCATCTCCACCCGACCCCTCGTTCTGGCGCGAAGCGTTCCAGACACTCTCCCTCCGCGCCGGCTACAACACCACCGTCGTCGTCCTGGGCACGACACTCCTGGGGGTCGCCGCCGGGCTCGTCGGCTCCTTCCTCCTCCTGCGCAAACGCTCGCTCGTCGCCGATGCGCTGAGCCACGCCACCCTCCCCGGCGTCGCGCTCGCGTTCCTCATCGCCGACGCCATCGGAAACGGACTGAGCGCCAAGTCGCTCCCCGTCCTCCTCCTCGGCGCCGCGATCACCGGCGTCCTCGCCGTCCTCACCGTCCAGCTCATCGTCCGCCACACGCGCCTCCGCGAAGACGCCGCCATCGGCCTCACGCTCTCCGTCTACTTCGGCGTCGGTGTCGTCCTCCTCCGCGCGGCGCCCGATTACGCCTCCACCCCCGCGTCCGGCCTCCACCACTTCATCTACGGCCAGACCGCCGGCCTCCTCATCACCGATGTCTATCTCATGGGCGCGATCGCGACGATCGCCATCCTCGCCGCCGCGTTCCTCTTCAAAGAACTCGCCCTCACCTGCTTCAACGACGACTTTGCGCGCGCCACCGGCTGGCCCGTCTCGATCCTCGACATCGCGCTCATGGCCCTCGTCGTGCTCGTCGTCGTCGCCGGGCTCCAGGCCGTCGGCCTCATCCTCGTCGTCGCGCTCCTCATCATCCCGCCCGCCGCCGCGCGATTCTGGACCGAGCGCCTCGCGCGCATGGTCCTCGCCTCCGCGCTCATCGGTGGCGCCTCCGGCTACGCCGGCTCCACCCTCTCAGCGCTCCTTCCCCGGCAACCCACCGGCGCCATCATCGTCCTCGTCGCCGGCGCACTCTTCATCATCTCCATGCTCGCAGCGCCCACACGCGGCGTCATCCCCACGCTCATCCGCCGCGCCCGACTCCGCGCCCGCTTCGCCACCGACCACCTCGTCGAGTTCCTTTTCGATACCGCATCCCCAGCGTCCCTCTCAGAAGTCGCCCGCGACCGCGCCTGGTCATCGCTCCAGTCACGCATCATCGCAACCGGCGCGCGCACCGCCGGGCTCATCACCGGCCCGCGCTCCGCCCTAACGCTGACCGACGCCGGACGCGCGCGGGGCCGCCGAGTCGCGCGCAACCACGCCCTCTGGTCGCAGTACCTCGTCACCTACGCCGACCTCGCACCCTCCCATGTCGACTTCTCCGTCGATCAGGTCGAGCACATCCTCTCCGAAGAACTCATCGCCGAACTCGAACAAGCCCTCGCCAAGCGCGGCATCAAGATCACCAGCGCACAAACGAGCAGCGGGGGGGACGCATGAACACCTTCCTCACGCTCGATCTCATGCCGCTCCTCGCCGCCGTCCTCTCCGCGCTCTCCTGCGGCCTGCTCGGCAACTTCCTCGTCCTCCGCCGACTCTCGCTCATGGGCGATGCCATCTCCCACGCCGTCCTCCCCGGCATCGCCGCCGCGTTCGTCATCACGCAGTCGCGCTCCCCCGTCGCCATGCTCATCGGCGCGGGCGTCGCCGCGCTCCTCACCGTCCTCATCGTCGAGATCGTCAAGCGCCTCGGCAAGGTCGAGCCCGGCGCCGCCATGGGCGTCACATTCTCCGTACTCTTCGCGCTGGGTGTCGTCATGATCGAACGTGCGGCCCGCTCCGTCGATCTCGACGCCGACTGCGTCCTCTACGGCCAACTCGAAACCCTCGCCTCCTTCGGCGCATCCGGCGACGCCATCCAAGTCCCCCGCCAGGTCATCACCCTCATCATCGTCACGCTCTTCGCGCTCGCCTTCGTCGGCGTCCTATTCAAGGAACTCCGCATCTCCGCGTTCGATCCCGGGCTCTCCACGAGCGTCGGCATCAGCGCCGGACTCATGCACACGCTCCTCATGGCCCTCGTCGCCGCCGCCGCCGTCGCATCCTTCGAAGCCGTCGGCTCCATCCTCGTCATCGCCATGCTCATCGCGCCCGCGGCCACCGCGCGCATGCTCACCGACCGCCTCCGCCCGCAGATCTTCGTCTCACTCATCGCGGCACTCATCGCGTCAGTGGGGGGCTACTTCCTCGCCGCCCACGCCGAGTCGCTCGGTTTCAAGCGCTCCCTCGACGCCGCCGGCATGATCACCGTCATCTCCGGGCTGCTCTTCGCGATCGCCGCAGTCGCCTCGCCGAACCACGGCGTGCTCGCACGCGCCATCCGCCGACGCGCCCTCGCCGATCGGGTGATCCTCGAAGACCTCCTCGCCACCATCTACCGCGCCCACGAGACCGGCGCACCCGGCGCACGCGAGGAGGCGCTCCGCGCCGCACTCGGAACCAACCGCGCCTCCGCCGCACTCTCGATCGCCACGCGCCGCGCGCTCATCACGCGCCGGGATGCGCACATCGCGCTCACCGACATCGGCAGCGCCCTCGCCGCCGATCTCGTCCGCCGACACCGGCTGTGGGAGACCTACCTCGTCGATCGCGCCGGCGTCCGCCCCGACCACGCCCACGGCCCCGCCGAGATCCTCGAACACGCCCGCGCCGACAACCGTGCCCCCATCGCGCCGGACCTCGACGCCACCACCGATCCCCACGGCAGGCACATTCCATCGCCGCATGACAACTGATCGCCGGGTGCCATGGCTCGACCCGAAGGGCGAGCCATGTTCCTTGCTACACACGACATGGTCGCCCACCGGCTCAGTGCGGCGCCACCTCGTCCCACTGCACCACCCGCGCGCTGTTACGCACCAGCGACTCATCGATCGTCACCATCTGCGCGATCGTCGTCGCGCCGATCGTCGTGCTCGCAGCGCCGGGCGTCACCTGGAACGAATAGGTGAACCCGCGCGTGAAGTACACCTTCAGCGTGTACGACGTGTCGGGGTCAACGCCCCCGAAATGCGCCCACATCGGCTCCGTCCCGCCGTACCCGCGCGCCGCGCCGATGTCCCGCCGACCCAGGTATGTCGATCCGTCTGCGGACCAGAGTTCCACCCGCACGCCCACCGCCGCCTTGTTCGTCTTGCCCTTGCCCGCCCCCAGCACGCGCACCTTCAAGAACGCGTCGTCGTCCGTCAGGTTCTCGAGAAGGGTATTCCCCGCGTCCTCCTGCGTTACCGACAAGTCCAGATCGCCATCATTGTCATAGTCCACGAATACCGCGTCATGCCCGTCGCCCGGAGCCGCTGCACCGACATCCTGCGTGATGAATGTCCCGTCGCCGTTGTTCATGTACAGCACGTTCGACGACCCGACGCCGCGCGTCACGATATACAAATCAAGATCGCCGTCGTTGTCATAATCGCCCCAGCAGCACCCGCGCTGCCCCGTCGTATCCGTCAACCCGGCAGCACTCGCCTGGTTTGTGAACGCCCCCGTCCCCGCGTCCCAGTCCCGGTCATTCCGCCACAGATACCCCGTCTGCCCGCTGTCGCGTCGGCTCACCCACAGGTCCATGTCGCCGTCGTTGTCGTAGTCGCCCCACGCCGAACCCATCTTGTCCGAGTTCCCAGTCGTCACGCCGATCCCGAAGTTGTTCTGCGTGTAAGTCCCGTCACCATTGGAAACGAACAACCTCCCGCCGTTGTAGTGATAGAAGAAGTCCGGGTAACCGTCGTTGTTCACATCCGCGCTCGAGCAGAAATCGCCGTTACCCTTGTCGCCCGAGTCGTTCATCCCAATAAGCGAGTCCGTACTCCCCAGAAGACTCGTCGGAACCGAGCCCTGATTCGCCGCGATCCAGTTCCCGTTCTGCGAGAACACCACCACATCGCACCAACCGTCTCCGTCGATGTCGCCCGCCCCAACGCCCTCCATGTTGTCAGCGTTCATGAACCCCAGATCGCCGACATCCGTCAGTGTTCCCGATCCGTTGTTCATGAACACCCGCTCCGACGCGTAGCTCTGCATCCCGAAGAGGTCGAGATCGCCGTCGTTGTCGATGTCCAGCAGCGCGCCCTGCCTGTAGATCGTCGTTCCCGTTGCTTGCGCTGCGAACGCGCCTCCCCCCGTGTTCCGCATCACAAACGACGCCACGTCCCCCGTCACCGCAGCATCAAGATCGCCGTCATCGTCGAGGTCGCCCCACATGAGTCCCGCGCCCCAGTCGGAGTCGGATGTCGTAGCCACATCGAACCCCGACGATCCGGAGACATCCTCGAACAGGAGCCCTTGAGTCAGAAACGAAACCATCGCGATCTGTTCGCTTGTGTGGCTCCGGTCCGAGTCCTTGATGACATCCTCGTCCATGGTCGCGTGCGCCCGACTCGCCGTCGCGTGCGGAGAGCCGTACATCACCGGCCACGCGCCGTCGCCGCCGTCCATGCCCGCGGCGGAGGCGATGACCACGCGCGGCGCCGCCGCGAATGGCGCGTAGAAGTTGACCTCATGCGGAGGGTTGTTGTGCATCCCCGTGACCGAGTCGCTGGTGAGCACGGCGTCGAACGGGACGCCGTTGATCTCGCCATGCCCCTGCTCGAAGACGATGAATCCGACGACCTCATCGGCGCGGGTCTTGTCCGTGTCTTCACCGACGTGACGCCCGGTGTAAAGGTGTGTCGAGGAAGGGGGGTTCCCGGCCGAAGAGCCCCGCGCCCAGAACACGGACCAGTCCTCGTCGTTGGCGGTCATCACCTGCCCGATCACCACTGGGCTCGAATACGCCTGGAGGTAGCCCTGCTGCTCGGCTTTCCAGCTGCCGCTCCGATCGGTGAGCTTCGAGGTGAACTTCTGCGCTTCAAGGCGGACGCCATCGATTTCCCACGCGCCCGCCTCGACGGCGATCCACGCCACGCGATCGGGGACAGGTGTCGCGAGATCGCCGGGGTTCTGCAGCCACACATCGAAGCCGCTCCCATCAACCCCGTCCACCCGCGCTACCACCGGCTGCGTGTTGTTGTCGTAGTAAACGCAACACACGATCACCGGGTCCACAAACGCGGTTTCAAAGCCAATACGCTTCCGCACAGGCCCGACTGTCGTGCGCCCCACTTCAAGCGCAAACTGAGTTCCGGACATGAACGCGGGCCCGGCCGCCCACTCAAGAGAGCGCCTCATCAGTTGTTTGCCATCATCATTCAGTGCCCAAAAGGCGTTAGGCGAAGTCCCCCAAGGAACGAACACACGTCGTCCCGTCGCCGTGCTCCCATCATCGAGCACAGCGCCAATGTCGAATGCTCCTAGCACCGGCGTCGAAGAGCCAACTCGCGTTGCGAGTATCTGCATGCCGCTGGCCGTTGTACCCGCGGTGCTCCCCATGCCGTTTGAAGAGTCAAGCAACTCAAGGACACCCGCAGCCACCGTTTCGGTAATGTAGTGGGTCTCCGTGGTGATCTGAATGTCATCACTAGAGAATGTCCCCCCGGATGCACTACAGAACTCCATATCATCGAAGATCGCATGTTCTTCGACAACAACACCAACATCCGCACGCAACAATTTTGCGCCAACAGAGCCCGAGTCCACGTTCTCCGTGACATAAACAACGTCAACGCTATCAATAGCGGCATCGAACTGCGCCTGGCTTGCGCCCTGCGAGATCAGCGTGACATCCCAGCCCCAGTCCTCGAACAGCGACTTGTGCGCCGTATCCTCGGCATCAAGCGCCGAAGCATTCCGGACCACAAACAACAGGTCCTGCCCACGCGCCGCCCCCGCAGCGCACACCACCACAACAACACCAATCAATACAGTCAGCATCGCGCGCATATCGGGCCTCCCTCCGCGGCACATCCGCCACAGGCACCTCACCTGATCGACCCGATCTCCCCCCCGAATCGCCCCGCCGACCACGCCCCGTCCGTTTGTGACGCCTGCAAGGGTTTCACAGCACCCTTCCCCGGAATAGGTGTCAACTCCTACCGCCTCAAGGCCGATAGCCGACCCCATGGCACGCCCCACGCCACCCCCGCGCCCATCGCCCCTCTGGGTCCTCGTCGGCCTCGCGATGCTCGCGCACTTCGCGCTCCTGGCGTGGTTCAAGCACATCAATAACATCGAGGGCGAACTCCTCTGGTTCTCCCACGCCGGCCTCCTCCTCGGCGCTCTCGCGCTCATCGCACGCTCCACAAGCCTCGCCGCAACCGCCTTCATCCTAGTCGCCGGCTTCCACATCCTCTGGATCGCCGACGCCACTCTCGGCCTCACCACAGGCGATTTCCCCGTCGGCGGCACCCGCTTCCTCCTCACCGCTGACACCCCAACCCTCGCCCTCACCACGCACCACATCTACCTCGCGCCGACGCTCGCCATCTTCCTGTTGCGCCGCAATCGTATCCCGATCACGGCGCTCCCCGCGGCACTCATCCTCCTCATCGCGCTCACCGCGACGAGCCGCCTCACGCTCCCGCCCTCCATGAACATCAACTACGCCCACGCCGCCCTCGCAAGCAGCTCCAACCCCGCCCTCGTCTGGTTCAACGCGCTCCCGACGCGCCTGTACCTCCCGGTCCACGCAGCATTCTGCCTCCTGGTGTTCCTCACCCCATCGGTCATCATCATGAAGACACTCATCGCCGCACGCTCGCACGCCAAACGCCGCGCCACGAGCGCCCGCGTGTCACCCGAACGCGCCCAGGCAACCCGCCTGCTCGCGCGCATGGGGCGGAGCGGGGGGGGCGGGTTCACCCTCATCGAACTCCTCGCCGTCCTCATCGTCCTCGCCGTGCTCGCGGCAGTCGCGCTCCCGCGCTACTTCAACTTCTCCGCCGATGCCAAGGACTCCGCCGACGATGCATCCATCGCCGCGATCAATACAGCCCTCGACAACGCCTTCACACTCCATAGAGCCGAGGGCGCCGACCCGGACGCCTGCATCGATACCGTTTCCAAGGTCGCGTCCGTGATGGAGGGCGACGAGCTCCCCTTCGGCATCACGCTCGACGCCGGTGTGTTCACCGATCAGCGTGGAAACACCTACCAGTTCACGGCCGAAACCCTCTCAACACCCGCGCGCCTCCGACGCATCGATCCGGGCGGCGCCGGAGGCGGAGGCGGGGCCGGTGGTGGCGGCGCTGGTGGTGGCGCCGGCGGGGGAGCCGAAGACGCCGACCCGCCCGCAGACCTCTCATCCTGACGCTCTCGCGCTACTCCGGCTTCGCACGCGACGCCTTCCAGAAACTCCGCGCCCGCGCCACCGCGCCCGCCAGCACCGTTCCCTCGCCATACGGCGCGTGCAGGTCCTTGCGCTCACCCGCCGGGCACCCAAGGAACAACTCCAGCGCCTCGTGAATCCGGCTCACCGCGTACACCGCGAACCGCCCCTCGCGGCACGCATCAACAACATCGTGCCGCAACATCAGATCGCCCGCGTTGCTCGCCGGGATGATCACGCCCTGCGTCCCCGTCAGCCCCGCGTCGCTGCACGCATCGAAGAACCCCTCGATCTTCTCGTTCACCGCGCCGATCGCCATCACCTGCCCGCGCTGATCGATCGCGCCTGTCATCGCCAGGTCCTGCCGCATCGGGATTTCCGTCAGCGCGCTCAGCAAGCAGCACATCTCCGCGCCCGACGCCGAGTCGCCATCGATCCCGCCGTACGACTGCTCGAACGCGATCGACGCATCAAAGGTCAGCGGGTGATCCGTCCGCAGCAGATACCGCAACAGCCCCGACAGAATGTAGAACCCCTTCGTGTGAATCGAGCCCGAAAGTTCCGCCTCGCGCTCGATGTTGATCACCCCCACCTCGCCCGGCCCGATCGTCGCCGTGATCCGCTGCGGGAATCCATACGTGATCGGCCCCGCGCCGATCACCGCAAGCCCGTTCACCTGCCCGATCTCCGTCCCACGCGTGCAGACCCGAAGCGTCCCCTGCCGCACCATCTCGCGGAACCGCCGCGCCGGCAGACTCGCCCGCCGCTTCCGACGCTTCACCGCCTCCAGCACATCCGTGCGCACCACCACCGTCGCCCCACGACCCTGCGCCAGAAACGCCGCCTCGCGCGCCACATCCGACACGCGGCTCATCCGCGCGGTTAACTTGTCCCGCTGACCGCACATCCGCGCGCCGTGCTCCACCAGCGCCGCCACCGACTCCGCATCGAACGCCGGAAGCCCGCCCTCCTTCGCCACCCCCGCGATCACCCCCGCGTACTGCCGCGCCGACTCACCATCGCGATCGATCACATCATCAAAGTCCGCCAGCACCTTGAACAACTGACCGAAGTCCTCATCCAACTGATCGAGCGGGAAGAATGTCTCGCTGTCGCCGATCAACACCACCTTCACCGTCACGTCGATCGGCTCCGGCTTCAGAGTCCGCACCGCCCAGGGCGACGGCCCCTGATCGGACGGCACGATCTCCAGTTTCCCACTCCGCAGCGTCCGCTTGAGCGCCTGCCACGCCCCCGGCTCGCTCAGCACATCACGCGCCTCGATGAGCAGATACCCGCCGTCCGCGCGCAGGATCGAACCCGCCCGGATCATCATGTGATCCGTGTGCACCATCCCGCCCTGCCCCACATCAACATCGATGCTCCCCAGCAAGTTCCCCGCCGTCGGCGCGTTCTCGATCACGATCGGGCAGTCGCCCCCCGCGCTGTGATCCAGCACCACATTCACGCGGTACAGATCCGAAAAATCTTCGCCCTCTTCCAGCTCGCCGAAGTGCTGCGACGCCACATCCTCGATCAGCTCCTTCAGGTGCGCACGCACCCGGTCGTCCGGGTACTTCGAGAGAATCCGCCGCGAGTAAGGCCGGATCAACCGCTCGATCTCGTCGTGCAGCAACTTGCGGAACTTCTCCGCGTGCTTCTCCTGCACCTCCTGAATCTTCTCCCCGATCGCCTCCAGCCGCTCGATGTACGAGTGAATCTTCTCGCGCAGCGACTTGTAGTCCGCCTCGCTGATCCGCCCCTCCGCCCGCATCTTCTCGAACTCTTCCGGCGAAACCGGCCGCCCCTGCATCACCGGCAGAATCGCCGTCTGCATCATCTCCCCGCCCTGGATCGACATCATCGCCAGCCCCGCGCCCCGCAGCTCCTGCTCGAACGGCTCCGTCAACTTGGAGACAGCCCCCTTCGTCTCCTGCTCCAGCTCCGACCGCCGCGCCCGCGCCGCCTCGGAGTTCAGCGCCTTGGTCATGTCGTCGCGGATGTAGTCCGCCATGTCGTGCATCAGCCGCGCAAACTCGCGCGCCGTCCCGCGCGCAAACGTCAACAACCGAGGGCGGTCCGACTCCCCGAAGTTCCGCACATACACGCGGTCCCGCGCCAGCGGACAACTCGGCTTGATGTGCTCCATCAAGCGCCGAACCATCATCGCCCGCCCCGTCCCCGTCAGCCCGCGCACAAAGATATTGTGCCCCGGCGCCGGGCTCGCAAGCCCGAACTCCAGCGCCTCAACCGCGCTCTCCTGGCCGATCACCGGCGCGATCCCCTCCACATCCGCCGTCGTTGCAAACCCGAGCGTCCCCGGATCGCACCGCCATCGCAGCGCCCCCGCCTCCAGCGCCCTCACACCCAATCCGCCGCCCGACCGCGTCTGTGCATCGCTCATCCCCCCATGCTACCCGTCGCTCACCCCGCATCCGTCGGAGAAGCAATCAGCCACCCGCCCCACACCGCGCCGATCCCCAGAAGATTGTTCAGCGCCACAACACCCAGCACCGCGCCGAACCGCCCCTCACGCATCAACTCCAGAACCTCCCACCCGAACGCTGAAAAGGTCGTGAACCCGCCCAGCAGCCCCACGACCAGCATCAGCCGCGCCTCCGCGCTGATCCGACCGTCACCCGCCATCGGCGCCAGCATCCCGATGAAGAAACACCCCAGCACATTCACAATGAGCGTCGCCAGCGGCCAACGCAGCCCCCCGCCCGCCCCAATCTCGCCGCCCGCCGCCAGCCGCAAAACCCCCTCGCTCACCCCGAACCGCATCCCCGCGCCCACCGCGCCGCCCAACGCCACCAACAACAAACGCTCCATCGCCCGCCTCCTTCCGCAGCCAACCGCCACCCAACCCCCGCCAACCTACGCGAATCCCCCTTGACACGGCCCAATGGCCCTGTCATTCTCTTGGTTGGTCAACCAACTTGTGGAGCACCACCCATGCCGACATCCAGCCGCCTCCTCTTCGCCCTCCTCCTGACGCTGCTCACCCTCGCGCCCGCCTCCCGCGCCGATGACGCCCTCGCCCCCATCGAAGCGTCCGCCGTCATCGACGCCCCAATCGCCGAAGTCTGGCACGCATGGACCACCAGCGAAGGGCTCGAGTCCTTCCTCGTCGAGAAGGCCAACATCGAACTCCGGCCTGGCGGCCCGTACGAGATCTACTTCTCCATGCAGGCCCCCGAGGGCTCACGCGGCTCAGAGAACTGCTCCGTCCTCTCGTTCCTCCCCAACCAGATGCTCTCCTTTCAGTGGAACGCGCCGCCCAAGTTCGAGCACGCCCGCTTCATCCACACCTGGGTCGTCGTCAACTTCGAGGAACTCTCCCCGAGCCGCACCCGCGTCGACCTCACGCACCTCGGCTTCGCCGAGAACGCCGCCGACAACCCCGACCACACCGAAGAGTGGAAACAGGTCCGCGCCTATTTCACCAACGCGTGGCCCTCCGTCATGAACGCACTCACCGAACACTTCGGCGGCACAGACCCGGGAGAAGCCCGTCGCACACTCAATGTCCTAGCACGACTTGTCGGAGGAGAGTGGGTATTTGAGGACGAAATGCCCAACGGCTCGAAACTCCTCAGCCGGAGCGTGGTCCATCTCGCCGCCGATGGCAAGAGTCTCATCGCTTCCGGCTGGCTCGGCGACGAATCCGGCATGTGGCAACATATCTCCGGTCAGATCTGGATAGAGCCCGACTCTCAACTCGTCAAATACCAGTCCATCACCGAATCCGGATCATTCATGAGAGGGTATTTCGAACTTGTGGACGACAATACAGTCATCGAACACATCATCATCACCGACAAAGATGGCAACGAGTCAGGACCGCTCTACGCAGTCCTGAAGTTCGAGGACGAAAACCATCAATCCATGATCCTCAAGCGCGGCGACGCACCCCTCATGCCCAAGGTCACCTACGAGCGTGTTGACAAAGCGCCCGAAAAACTCCGCACACTCACCGACGGCACCGTGGTCGATTGAGTCTCAACGCTCCCTCTCCCCTCCGGGGAGAGGGTGGTCACAACCGAAGCGAGTGACCGGGTGAGGGGTCTACAAATGCCAACTCACCCCCGCGCCTTCCACGCCTCCAACACTTCCTTCTCCCGCGCGCGGCTCAACCCCGGCGTCATCCGCCCGCGCGCGCCCGCCTCGCCCCACTTCGGCTGCGCCTCCGGGGGCAACGCCTTCACCCACTCCCACGCGTCCCGCGCCGTCTCCTCGATCGGACGATTCTTCAGCCCGTGCGCACGCGCCTTGGCCGTGCTCACCTGCCCGAACCCGGAGTAATCCTCCATCGGCGCGATCCACGCGGGCATGTCCTGCCACGCCGAAACGCCCTGCTCATCAAGGAACTCCGCATCGACCCAGGTGAACTCCGCATCACCGCCCGTCCCCTTGGCGCAACCCTTCAGCATGTCGCGCATCGTCATCCCGCCTTCTGGGCTGTCCGCGTTGAACCAGCCCATGTGCTTCTGCTCGATGCAGTGCACGACAAACGCCGCCAGATCGCGCACATCCAGCACCTGCGTGAACCACTCCGGCTTGCCCGGCGCCAGCACCTCGCCGCCCTCGGCGATGCGGCACGGCCAGTAGTTGAACCGGTGCGTCCAGTCCCCGGGCCCCACGATCAAACCCGGGCGGATATTCGTCACGCGCCCCGGCATCGTGTCCTCCGCCGTGTGCTCGCACAATGCCTTCAGCGCGCCGTAATACTGCCCCACATTCTCATTCGTCGGGTCCTCCATCTGCGCCTCCGGCGCCGTCTCGTCCATTCCGGGAGGACCCCACGTCGCGTACGCCGAAATGCTCGAAATGAACACGTACTGATCCACCGAGTCCTTGAGCAACTCCGCGCTCATCCGCACGATCCGCGGCACATACCCGCTCGTATCGATCACCGCGTCCCACTTGCGCCTCTTGAGCGCCTCAAGATCGCCGTCCCGATCGCCGCGCAACTTCTCGAGATCCGGGAACAACTCCGGCCGCGTCTGCCCGCGATTGAAGAGCGTCATCTCGTGCCCACGCCCCAGCGCTTCCTCAACGATCTCCGGCCCCAGGTACGCCGTCCCCCCCAGAATCAACAACTTCATCTTTTTCACATCCCCACTCCGGCGCGCCATCGCCCCGCGCACGCCAAGCCCCACCGCAGCCCCCGTCGCCAGTGTCGTCGCCAGAAACTCGCGCCGCGTCGTGCCCATCGTCATTGCTCCTATTCGTCCCTCGGAACGGTGCCAAAGCGACCCGCAAACCCGGAATCGCCCGCGTCTGCTACCCCCGCGCGCACAACCCGGTTGCAACTTTTGACGCGCCCCGCGATACATCACCATTCGCGAGCACCCGCCCAATGATCCGAAACCTCATCAACAAGGTAGGGGATGTCCGCCAGGGCGAGTGGCGCGCGCTCGCGTGGTCCGCGCTCCTCTTCTTCCTCATCCTCGCCGGCTACTACCTCGTCCGCCCCGTCCGCGACGCCATCGCCGCCGAGTTCCCCCGAGATGTCCTGGGCGACCTCTTCTGGATCACCCTCGGCGCGACGCTCATCGCCAACCCCATCCTCGCGCTCCTCGCCGTCTACATACCCCGGCGCATCCTCGTCCCCATCGCCTATTCCGCCTTCGTCGCGCTGCTCACTATCGTCTTCGTCGCGATGCGCGCCCCCGACGAGCCCACCCGCCTCCTCGCCGGACGCACGCTCTACATCGGCGTCTCCGTCCTCAACCTCTTCCTCATGACGCTCTTCTGGGCGCTCATGGCCGACGGCTACTCCCTCTCCCGCTCCAAGCGCCTCTTCGGAATCATCGCCGCCGCCGGAACACTCGGCGCCGTCGCCGGCGCATTCTTGTCCCAGCAGATCGCATCCAACGAAACACTCGGCTCCGAGTTCTCCATCCTCGCCGGCGCCGTCCTCATCGCGCTCACCATCCCTGTCTCGTTCATCGCACGCCGCGCCATGAGCGACATGCCCCCCGCGCCCGATGAAGCGCTGGGAAACCACGACACCGACGCGCGCAAACCCGTCGGGGGCCACTTCCTCGCCGGGTTCGCAGCCATCGCCCGCTCGCCCCTCCTCGCCGGCATCGCCCTCTACCTCTTCTTCATCCCCTTCGCCCAGACACTCGTCTACTTCCAGCAGGTCGATGTCATCAAGGCCGCCGAACTCACCCGCGAAGATGCCACGAAGTACCTCGCCTCCGTCGATGTCTGGGTCAACACCGCCGCGCTCGTCATCCAGCTCTTCCTCACCTCGCGCATCATCAAGTGGATCACCGTCGGCGGCGCCCTCGTCACGCTCCCCGTCGCCTCCTGCGCGGGCGTCGCCGCCCTCGCCTACGCGCCCTCCCTCACAACACTCGCCGTCGTCCGCGTCGCCCAGCGCGCCGTCAACTACGCCCTCGCCCGCCCCGCCCGCGAAACCCTTTTCACCGTCGTCTCGCCCGAAGAACGCTTCAAGGCCAAGCCCGTCATCGACACCTTCATCTACCGCGCCGCCGACGGCGTGGGCGAACGCGCCGACAAATCACTCGCCGACTACCTCCTCTACCTCGTGCCCCCCATGCTCATCATCTGGAGCGCCATCGCCGTCACACTCGGCGCCCTCCAGCGCCGCCGCGTGCGCGAAGCGGCACCACATCAACTCTGCCCAAACTGCAGGTACGACATGCGTGGTATCACTTCCGACATCTGCCCCGAGTGCGGCAAGAGCACCGCCATTTCCGGTGTGCCCTGATCAATCGCGCTTCGGCTTCTCCCGACCGATCCACGCCACACCCATCGTCATCGCGAACCCCACGCCGATCAGCCCGATCGACGCCGCGATCTGCGCTGCGCCCGGCGTGAACGGTTCCAGCGGCCACTCGTCCTTGTTCACGCCGGGACCCGCCGCCACCTCGCGCCCCAGCGTCTCCTCCAGCAGCGCCGTCTCCGCCGGCTGCACCGCAACCTTGAACGGCCACAACCCCAGCACTGATCCCACCACCAACCCCAGCAGGAATCCCACCGTTACCTTCTCGTGCTTCAAGAGCAACCATTTCAGCAGGTTGCTCACGCCCGCGATCCCTACAACCACACCGATCCCCACCGGCACCACAACGCGCCACTCCTGCAGCGCCGCCGCGATGTCACCACCATAAATCACCGCCCCCTTCACCCGATCCACCGACGCCAGGATCGGCACATACACGCCCAGCAGAATTAACAAGTACGCCCCGCTGATCCCCGGCAGAATCATCGCGCTCGCGCCCAGCACGCCCGCAGCGAACATGAAACCCATCGAATGCCGATGCACCGTCTCGTCCGGGCTGAACACAAACATCCCCACCATCAGCGCTAGTCCCAGCACCGTCCCCGCCACCGCCCGCGCATCAATGGGCCTCGCCAGCTTGTGCAGAATCGGCACACCCCCCAGCGTCAGCCCGATGAACAACGAATACATCACCCACCGATGCTCGATCACCAGCATCTTCATCGTCCCCGCCAGCCCGCCGATTGCCCCCAGCGCCGCAAGCCCGATCAGCGCCACCACCGCGATCGACCCCGCCCGGAACCGCAGCGTGCTCAACTCCGACACCGCGCCGATGAACCGCCGATACACCCCCGCCGCCAGCAACATCGTCCCCCCCGAGATCCCCGGCACCAGGTTCGCCAGCCCCATGAACACCCCGCCCGCCACGCACCGCACCACCGGCACGCCCTCCGGAATCCCGTGCTGAACCTCGTCCTTGCTCACCCACGCACCTCCATCGATAACGGCCGCGCACCCGCAACAACACCATCTACGCTACCTTCTCCGCTCACCCTCACGCCACTCCAACGGAGGCCCGTTCATGGTCGTGCTCGTCACCGGAGGCGCCGGATACATCGGATCACACGCCGCCCGCCGACTCCTCGCAGACGGCCACTCCGTCGTCATCATCGACAACCTCTCCTGCGGCCACATCGGCGCGATCAACGCCCTCCGCACACTCCCCGGCGCCGACAAACGCCTCGCCTATATCGAGTGCGACATCGCCGACCGCCACTGCGTCGAGAAAGTCCTCCGCGATCACAAGGTCGAAGCCGTCATCCACTTCGCGGCCTTCGCCGACCTCCGCGAGTCCGTCTTCAACCCACTCAAGTACTACGACAACAACACCGCCCGCGCCATCGCCTTCCTCCAGGCCTGCGACGCCGTAGGAATTCAGAAGTTCATCTTCTCATCCACCTGCGCCACCTACGGCGAACTCGCACCCGAGTTCATCCCCATCTCCGAGGACTACCCCCACCGCGCACCCATCAACCCCTACGGCCACTCCAAACTCGCACTCGAATGGGCGCTCCTCGACTACGCCGACGCGCAAAGGCGCGCCAACAAACCATTCGCCTGCGCCATCCTCCGCTACTTCAATGTCGCCGGCTGCGACACGCATGGCCTCCTCGGCGAACACCGCGTCCCCCACATCCGCATCGTCCCCATCCTCTGCGAAGCCGCCCTCGGCTACCGCGACCACATCACCATCTTCGGCACCGACTACCCCACGCCCGACGGCACCTGCGTCCGCGATTACATCCATGTCGACGACCTCGTCGATGCGCACATCGCCGTCATGAACGACCTAAAAACAAACGGGGGGGGCGACGCACGCGCCTACAACCTCGGCCTGGGTCGAGGCACTTCTATCCTCGAACTCATCGAAGCCACCAAACGCGTGACCGGCAAGAACTTCGAAGTCCGCCAAGGCCCCCGCGCGCCCGGCGACCCCGCCAATCTCTACTGCAACACCGCCAAGATCGAACGCGACCTCGGCTGGAAACCCAAAATCACCTCCACCGACGACATCATCGCCTCCGCCTACCACTGGATGAAGAAGCACCCCAAGGGCTTCGCGAAATGATGCTCCCTCCAACGCGGCCAGGGGGGGCGGGGGAGGCGCCCGCAATCATGGTGTCGCCGTATCGTCCTTCGCACGAATCTCCCGGATCGCCGCTTCAAGCATGCGCCAGATCGCGTGGCCATCGGGCTGGGCGCTCACGCGAACCGCCACGCTCGAGCGCGCTTCCGACACACGCGCCGTGTCCGCCATCACCCGCAATACCTTCGGCTCGAAGGTCGCAAACGCATCCACAAGATGCATCTCCCCCGCGTACCGCCCATCACCGATGCGCTCAAGCTCGACCCGCACGGGCACGGCGCTGATGTCCCGATCCCCCGCAAAGGCGCTCATCAGCCCCGTGTAGTACGTCTCTAGAAGCGACTCCACACGATCCATGTCCGGCTCCGCCTCATCGATCGTCATCACGAACGCGTACGACCAGAACCCCTCCGCCTCGGGCGTCCGCCATCCCGGCGCGAAACGCAGCGACTCGCTCCCGCTCGGCATGTCCGGCGCAAATCCCGGTGGGAGTTCGAATGTCTCGGACAGCCAGTTCTCGAGCGAAGCGAACCGCGGCTTCTCCGGCCAAGGCCCCGCCTTCGTCACATGCACCAACGCATCCCCATCCAGAAAGAACAGCCCCCCCGAGCACCCGAACCACATCACGCCGTCCCGATCCTGAAAGAACTCCTGCACATGCGAGTGCGCCGGCCGACCGCTGATAAGCAACTCCGGATCCTCGCGGAACGCCCGGAAAGACTCCCCGTCGTAGCGGCACGCGCCCGCGCCCAGCGTCGAGAACCACAGGTTCCCCGCGCGATCCTCGTAGATCTCAAAAACCCGATCGTTGCTCAGCCCGTTCGCCTCCGTAAAGGTCGTGAATGTCGCGCCGTCGTAGCGGCTCGCGCCCCCGCCCTCCGTGCCGATCCAGATATTCCCGTTCCGATCCGCGCACAGCGACCGCACCATGTTCCCCGCGAGTCCGTCCGCAGCCGTGAAACTCGCAAACGCCGCCCCGTCATACCGATGCACGCCCTCGCCGTCCGTGCCGAACCAGAGGTTCCCTTCTCCGTCCTCGATCATCGCGAACACCACCCGCGGCGAGAACCGCGACTCCGGATCATCAACCTCCACACGCGGCAGCGAAAACGCCGCAAACCGCTCCCCCACGAGCCGGCACACGCCCTCGTGCGTCCCAACCCAGATCGTCCCGTTCCTGTCGCACATGATGCTCCACACATCGCCCGCGCTCAGACCGTCATCGACGGTGTAGTTCCTGAACACGCCGCCCGCGTATCGGCTCACGCCCCCGTCCGTAGCGAACCACAACGCACCGTCATCGTCCTGCACAATCCCGCGAATCGCGCTCCCGCCCAGTCCATCCTTGACAGTGATGTATGTCAGTTCCGCCCCGTCATACCGCGCAAGCCCGTCCCCGTTCGTGCCGAACCAGTACACCCCGTCGCGATCCTGGAACACCTCGCGGACATACGCGCTGATCGGCTCATCCGACCCCAGCAGCACCATCGGCACCGTGCGCCGACCGTCCTGCGCCGCCGCACACGCGCACATAGAACACATCAGCACCGCCGCCACAACCGCAAATGACATCCGCAACGATCAATCCTCCGCGAGTCAGAGATCCGCGGGTGTAAACCGACCCCGCCGCCAGAAGTTGCCGAATGCGATCGCTCGGGTGCCACCGCTTGTCAGCACGAAGTGATGCAAGCGGTGCTCCCTCACCCGCCGCCAGTGGGGGGGCGGGGGAGGCGTCACGCCATTTGTGACGGAGAGGGCTTTCTCCGCTCTCAGTCCCCGTCTCTTCTCTGTGCTCTCTGTGTGCTCTTGTGGTGAGTCTTGTCTCAATCACGCCGGCGCAGGAGGTGCCACATGGGGGGGGCATGTGTGACGTCGGGGGTCTTCTTCCCGTTCTGTCCCGATCTCTTCTCTGTGCTCTCTGTGTGCTCTTGTGGTGCGTCTTCCCTAGATCACGCCGCCCGCCATCGCGAGCCCCACCGCGATCAGCATCACACCCACGATCACATGCACGCTCCCCAGCGTCACCTTCTCGAGCAGCCGCGCGCCAACGAAACTCCCCACGAACGCCGCAGCACACCCCGCCGCGATCAAACCGATCGCATCACGCGTCATCCCAGCCGCGAAGTCCTTCCCGAACGCGCCGCCCACCACCGCCAGCGGCACGAAATACACCACCAACCGCGCCACATCCACCAGCGCCGAGCACACGCTCGCCGTGCCCACATACGCGCGCTTGTCCAAACCCGCCTTCACCAGAAACACGCTCCGCAGCGCCCCCTGATGACCCGACAACCCGCCGAAGAACCCCGACAGCGCACCGCCGACAGGCAGATGCTTCCTATCTAGCGCCCACTTTCTGCTGGCAGGCAGAAAGTCGAACACCGCGAACCCCGCCACCATCAACCCCACGACAAGTTTCACCGGCGTCACCGCGCACGCCTTCCCCCACAAGCCATACCGCGCGATCACGCCCAGATCGCCGATCATCACCAGCACCACCGCGCCGGCGACCGCGCCGATCAGCGCCGGCACCCCGAACCGCACCACCACGCGCTTGTCCGCGTCCCTTCCCACCAGCACCAGTTTGAACATGTTGTTCGCCAGGTGCACCACCGCAGTCGCGGTCACCGCAACTTCCACCGGAAAGAACACCGCGAACGCCGGCAACAACAGACTCCCCAGCCCAAAACCGGAAAACAGCGTCAACCCCGCCGCCACCGCCGACACCACAATGACAACCGCATAGTCCATCGCGCGCGAACCATACCAACCCCGCGCTAAGCAAAGCCGTCTCTCCCACTGGGGGGTGAGGGAGAGGGTGGTCGCGCACCGACCGGGTGAGGGCAATCTCGAACGAGCCCGAACGGGGGGGCGCGAGCGAGGGGCCGCTCCCAATACACTCCCCCCATGCGCCGTCGCCGCCGCATCCTGCGCCTCGTCATCCTTTCGCTCATCCTCGCTCACTTGACCACATGGGCCGTCGCGTGGGGAGTCGCGTACGACTCCCCGCCGACGAAACCAGTCTCAATCGATCTTGCACTTGTCGACTCGTGCCGAACATCAGTCTTTCGCCAGTTCTTGGTGTTCGGAGAGGTGCATGGCAACTTCACCGATCAGATCATCGATGAACTGCGTCATGCGCCTGATCTGCATCGAGGTGAGCGTTGGGGCAGCACAACCAACTCGTGGTCAAGTAAGTTCAAATCCCAAGTGCTGAGCACAAAGCACGGCGCGCGTGCCGAAGTGGCGGCATACAACGAACACGCCGTCGGGTGGCCTCGCTTGTCGCACTGGCAATGGGCCAACGACAAATACGGCAGTTGGGACACGCAATGGGACGTGCAGGGCGGAATAGAACTCCCTGTTGATAAACGCGAATGGATGCCGACTCCCTTCCGCGCCCTGCCCTACCTCCCCATCTACCGCGGCCTCATCATCAACACACTCTTCTACTCACTCTTCTGGCTCCCGCTCCTCTTCCTCTCATCACGCACCGCCCGCGCACTCAAGAACAGCGCCCGCATCTCCCGCGGCCAATGCCCCAACTGCAAGTACGACCTCAAAGGAATCACCCACTCCACCTGCCCCGAATGCGGCACGACATCTTCTGCTCCCTCTCCCAACGGGGGGGCGGGGAGAGGATGTCTTGGGGGGGCGAAGTGACAGGTGAGGGGTTCTGAAGTTCCCGTTTGTGCTTTGTGTTTTGTGCTTTGTGCTTTATATTGCCCCCTGATGACACCCACTGCCTGATCAAACCCCGTCGCGCACCGCTGCAACCCAACCGCAGCACACGCCGCCGCGCCAGTCTGGATGCGCCGCAGCGTCATGGTGATTCCCACGCGCCGGGTGATCAGACCCCCCAGAACATCAAAGTTCAGGTTCGATCCGGGTTGCCGACTCCGCGCGCCCGCAAGGGTTCACCATCACATGTCAAGAAAGTCACGACGCGAAACCAACGCGTTCACATGCATCCATTGCCGCAACACCGTAGACCCCGACTCCTTCGGCACCAAACACCGCAACCACTGCCCATTCTGCCTCTGGTCCCGTCATGTCGACGACGAACCGGGCGACCGCCGCTGCGCCTGCCGATCACCCATGGAACCCATGGCCATCGCCGTCCGCGAAGACGGCGAATGGGCCATCATCCACCGCTGCACCGGCTGCTCCACACTCCGCACCAACCGAATCGCCGGCGACGACCGCGAACTCCCCCTCCTCGTCCTCGCGCTCAAACCCATCTCCAACCCGCCATTCCCCATCCACATGCTCTCGCCGTAGTACCCTCTCCCAATGCCCACACTGATCTGCGTGCCCATCATGGTCGAGAACCCGCACGAAGCCCTCGACGATGCCATGCTCGCACGCGCTAAGAGCGCGGAACTCGTTGAGTATCGCGTTGACTCGCTCTTCAAGGGAGATATAGACAGCACGAGCGCGGTCGATCTGCTCGTCGCCGAGTCGCCCCTGCCCTGCATCATAACATGTCGGCCGGCATGGGAGGGGGGCCAATATGAAGGGAGCGAGGAAGCGCGCCTCGCGCTCTTCGAGCGCCTGGTTTCACTCGACCACCCCCCCCGGTACATCGACATCGAACTCTCCGCGATCGAGCGCACGCCCGGGTTCCTCGATCGGGTCGTCGCCGCGCGCACAAATCGCCAGGGCGGCCAAAACTCGGGCCCCACACTCTTGATTTCCGTGCACGATTTCGCGCAAAGACCCGCAGATCTCTACAAGACGATGTCAAAGCTGCGCAGTTCTGACACGGGCCGCGTCCATAAGCTCGCCTGGCGCGCGCGCAGTCTGCGTGACAACCTTGAGCTCTTCGAGCTCCTCCGTGAGCGCGACAGACCCACCATCGCGCTCGGGATGGGCGAGTTCGGCCTCATGTCCCGCGTCCTCGCCCCCAAGTTCAACGCCTTCCTCACCTTCGCCTCCCTCCGCGACGACTCGGCCACGGCCCCGGGCCAGCCGACGCTCGAAGAACTGCTGAATCTGTACCGATTCCGCTCAATTAACGCCAAAACCCGCGTGTTCGGCGTCATCGGGTGGCCCGTGGCGCAGTCGCGCTCGCCCCACATCCACAACGCCGCGTTCGAAGCAATCGAAGAAAACGCGGTCTACCTGCCGCTGCCGGTGATCGAGGGATGGGAGTCGTTCAAAGCCACCCTCGGCGCGCTGCTGGACGATCCGCACCTCGATTTCGCCGGTTGTTCCGTGACAATTCCGCACAAGGAGCACCTGCTGCGGTTCGCGCAGGAAGACCGGTCGCGCGACTGGGCGATCGATCCGATCGCGCAGCGGATCGGCGCAGCGAACACGCTGGTGGTGCGCACCAGAAAGAGTGGCGGGCGGGGGGAGTGTTCGGTGCACAACACCGATGCGGAGGGGATTCTCGCGCCGCTGCGCGCACGGCTGGACACGCTGGAGGGTGTACGCATCGGGATTATCGGCGCGGGCGGCGCGGCCCGCGCCGCGGCGGTATCGCTCGCCGACGCCGGCGCGACCATCCTGATCCACAACCGCTCGCGCGATCGCGCCGAGTCACTGGCCGCCCACATCAACGCGCTACTCGGCCCGCACGAGGGTTCGGCGAGCGTGGCCCATCAGGGGGACCTCGCCTCGTGCCGCGTGCTCATTAACGCGACGCCCGTCGGCATGGCGGGGGGCGCCGGGGGCGATGAAGACGGCGCGATGGCGATCGACGCGGCGACGCTCGATTCACTGGGGAAAGACGCGATCGTGTTCGACACGGTCTACAACCCCGCCGAAACGGCGCTGTTGCGCGGTGCCGGTGAGCGTGGGCTAACAACGATCGGTGGAAGGGAGATGTTCATCGCGCAGGCGGCGTTGCAGTTCCGCCTGTGGACGGGGCGGGGGGCGCCGGTGTCGCTGATGTCACGGATTCTTGACGAAACCACCGGCGGTTAGGTGCGTACAAATATGCGTCATGCTGCACCGTCCGATTCTCTATCCGAGGATCTACCCGTGGTATCTGCTGCTGGCGTCGCTCGATGTCATGCTCACCTGGGTCGTTCTCAGCATGGGGGGTGTGGAGCTCAACACCGTCGCGGCGTGGGTGATCGACCGTCATGATGTGACGGGGATGGTGATGCTCAAGTTCGCGACGGTTCTCTTCGTGTTGTGCGCGTGCGAGCGGATCGGGTACGAGAAGGACAATGTCGGGCGGCGGCTGGCGACCTTCGCGGTGCTCATCAACTGCGTGCCGGTGGTGATGGCGGTGTCGCAGCTGGGCGTGTACTACGGCCCGTTCGCACGGGCGTGGTGAGTACGGGGAAGGCATCAGACAATGGGAAACCCTGACGGGGTACTCGTTTGCGCTTCGTGCTCGCAATGACAATCGCCGACGAGCGGTGGCGCCCGGCGCGGGCGTGCCTCAGAAATCGACCTGGATGCCGCTGGTCTGGAGGAGTGTGCGGAAGGTCTCGGAGAACACGAAGTTGTGTTCCGGGAAGCCCATGCCGGACATGTTTTTGTCGATGTGGGAGAAGATGAGGTCGATGCGCCCGATTCTCTGGGGTTTGCCGCCGGCGGTGTGGTCGATGAGTTCGACGGTGCCGTTGACCGAGGCGCCGGACTCGTCCATTCGTTCGATTTCGGCGGTGTATTTGAGTGTGTGCCCGGGGCCGGCCTCGCGCTCGAGTTCGACCTTGCTCACCTTGGCGAGGACGACTTTCTCGCGGAACTGGTTGGCGTGCCCGACGAGGATGCCGCCCGACTGGGCCATGCCCTCGATGATGAGCGAGGCGGGCATGACGGGCATGGCGCGCAGTGATCGTTCGGGTTCGGCGACGAAATGATCGTGGATGTGGTCCTCGGAGAGGGACACATGCTTGATCGCGACGAGTCGACGACCCGTCTCGAGTTCCAGTACTCGATCAATCCAGACCCAGCGCATCTACAGAACCTTCATCAGAGCGTTTGGCCCACCCGGGCGTTCACGCGTTGGCGGTCTGGAGTTTCCGCTCCACGAAGCTCACCAGAGCGTCGACCGTGAAGGTCTCGGCGATTCTGGAGATCTGCGGGTCGCTCTCGAGTTTGGAGAAGTCCACGTGCGGGAGTTTCTCCTTGATCGCGGTGAGCCCTTCGGGTGTGAGTTTGCCGTCCTTGATGAAATCGGGATTGGAGGCGGCGTTGTCGGGGAAGAGTTCGCCCTGACCGATCTTGAAGTCGAACTCCTGTTCGAGTTTGAAGGTGATGTCGAGGAAGTCGATGGACTCGGCCCCGAGGTCCTTGGTGAGGCGGGCGTCTGCCGTGACCTCGTCGTCGTCGACGCCCAGGGCGTCGATGAGCACCTCTTGCACCTTGGAATAGATTTCATCTCGCGTCATCAGGGAACATCCTCTTTTCCCGGGGCCGCCGCACCGGCTCGGCCCTCGTCTCGGGTCAACTTGGCATCTTCGCCCAATCCCCGCCGCCCGGCAAACGGGCCCTCACAGGCGGGCGGGGCGCATGACGAATCGCCCCGCGACACTCATCGGCCCGTCCCCGTTGCCCTCGCCATTGGCCACACCCGCGGGCCTGATCACTCGTCCCGAGCCCTTGAGCGTGACCGATCCGTCATCGGAGCGCGAGACGACCTCGACCTCGACGCGGAGGCCGTCGCCGGGCTTGACGAAGTTGCCATATTTCATCGCCCGTACGCCGCCGAGCACGAATCGCTTGCCGGCGGGGTCGGTCTGGGCGAGGAGGTGGCGGCCGGCCTGGATGAGCGTTTCGATCATGAGGACGCCGGGCATGACCGGGAAGGAGGGGAAGTGGTCCTGGAGGTATTCCTCGCCCGCGGTGATGTTCTTCACCGCGACGATGTGGTCGGGAGAGACCTCGAGGACTTGATCGATGAGACAGAATCGCATGACACCAGCGTAGCGTGGTTGGCGGGAACGCTGCGCCGGCTCGCCCGTAGTATTGGGCATGGCAACGCCCGGGCCCTCGAGCGAGATCAGGTACTTCTGCCGGCGGTGTCGGTACGAGCTGACGGGGCTCGGGTTCCGGGAGATCGACGGGTATCCGCAGTGCCCGGAGTGCGGCTCGCTGTTCAGGCCGGGCGATCCCGAGACGACAACGCCGACCCCCCACGGCCCGGTGCGCCGGTTTGTGCATTCGCGCACCGGGAAGGTGATGCTGGCGATGGTGTTGTTGTTCGTGGGGTACAAGACGAATGTGCTGCCGCGGCCGGTGCGGCCCTTTGACGGGACGGCGATCAACTGGTCGCACTGGGAGTGGTTCGGCGTGGACCACGGGACGCAGCGGTTGCCCTCGGCGTGGGGCGGCACGACGCCGCGTTGGGTGAACTGGGAGGTGACCTGGCGGTGGGGGCGCGTGCGGGCGGTGCGCGTGGTCGAGGCGCAGTTCGGCGCGGTGATCTGGAGCGTCGATCGCGGCCCGAACGGCGTGTTCCGGCTGGATGTGGACGCGACGGCGGTGGATTGGTCCGATCTGCTGACGGGTCTCAACGCGGTGAGCCGCCCCGATGAGTTTCTGGGGGTGACGATCGACGGGGATCGGAGCGTGCATCAGGAGAACCCGCGTCCGTTCTCGGTGACCGGCACGAAGCAGGAGGTCATCGGGGAGATGGTCCGCCAGTACGGGCTGGCGATCCGGACGCTCGTGGTGCCGAACAATCACGGCGATGTGTGGGTGTTCGACGCGGAGGCGCAGGCGATGCGGCTGGTGTCGGTGCAGGAGGCGTCGGAGATGGGGTACGACCCGGCGCGTGATGATCAAGCCGTTCTGCCCCGGCCGTTCTGGAACTGACGCGGTCGTCGGGCAGGCCCTCGGAGCGCGGGCGGGCGGGGGCTTTGGTGGGGGCGGATACACTCTGCCCTCGCAAACGACTCACACCCACCCCCCCTCCCCCCCGGGAATCGGACACCCGACCGCCATGCCTTCAGCCGAGCAAGTTCGCAAGCAGTTCATTGAATACTTCGTGTCGCGGTGCGGGCACACCTTCGTGGCGTCGTCGCCCGTGGTGCCGCACGATGATCCGACGCTGCTGTTCACGAACGCGGGGATGAACCAGTTCAAGCCGGTGTTCTTGGGCCAGAACCAGAAGGGTGATCGGTTTGATGGGTTGACGCGGGCGGTGAACTCGCAGAAGTGCATCCGCGCGGGCGGAAAGCACAACGACCTGGAGGATGTGGGCCGGGACACCTATCACCACACCTTCTTCGAGATGCTGGGCAACTGGTCGTTCGGCGATTACTTCAAGCAGGAGGCGATCGACTGGGCGTGGGACCTGCTGGTGAATGTGTGGGGCGTGGACCCGAACCGGTTGTATGCGACCTACTTCGAGGGGGATCGTGCGCAGGGGCTGGAGCCGGACCGGGAGGCGTACAACCTGTGGCTGAAGCATCTGCCGGCGCAGCGTGTGTTGCCGGGCAACGCCAAGGACAACTTCTGGGAGATGGGCGACACGGGGCCGTGTGGGCCGTGCTCGGAGATTCACTACGACGGGCGTTCGGATGCGCAGCGGAAGATGGTGCCCGGTCACACGCTGGTGAACGCGGGCGATCCGAATGTGATCGAGATCTGGAACCTGGTGTTTATCCAGTTCAATCGTGAGTCGTCGGGGCTGCACCCGTTGCCGGCGAAGCATGTGGACACGGGGATGGGGTTCGAGCGGATCGTGCGGGTGCTGCAGCACAAGCACTCGAACTACGACTCGGATGTGTTCGAGCCGCTGTTTGCCAGGATCAGAGAGATCTGCAACGCGCCGGCGTACGGCGGGACGCTCGAGGGGCATGTGGATATCGCGTATCGCGTGATCGCGGACCACGCGCGGACGCTGACCTTCGCGATCACGGACGGCGCGGAGCCGAGTAATGAGGGGCGCGGGTATGTGCTGCGGCGGATTCTGCGCCGGGCGGTGCGGCACGGGCGGCAGACGCTGGATGTGCCGGGGGCGTTCCTGTGCAAACTCGTGCCGGCGATCGTGGAGCAGATGGGGGGCGCGTTCCCGGAGCTGCGGAAGAACCCGGAGCGCGTGGCGAATGTGATTCTGGATGAGGAGGAGGCGTTCGGCCGGACGCTGGACCAGGGGATCAAGCTGTTCGAGAAGGCGGCGGAGCGCGGCGAGAAGTTCCGGACCGTGGACGCGGAGGACGCCTTCAAGCTGCACGATACTTACGGATTCCCGATCGACCTGACGCAGGTGATGGCGCGGGAGCGCGGGCTGGATGTGGATGTGCCGGGCTTCGAGCGATTGATGGAGGAGGCGCGTGAGAAGTCGCGCGCGGGGTCGGGGTTCGCGGCGCACGATGCGCTAGCGCTGACCGCGACGGCGATCGGGAAGCTCAAGGCGCTGAATGTGAAGCCGACGCGGGACGGCGAGAAGTTCGGGCACACGCGCTCGCGGGCGCGGGTCCGGGCGATCTGGAACGGGACGGACTTCGATGAGAATGTGCTGGCGTCGAACACGCGGCCGGATGATCGGTTCGCGATCATCACGGACAAGACCTGCTTCTACGCGGAGATGGGCGGGCAGGTGGGGGATGCGGGGCGGTTGATCGTGGTGAAGTCCAGCGCGGGCCCGAAGCACGGCGAGGCGGTGATCGAGGACACGAGGGTGTTTGGTGGGTACATCGTGCACATCGCGCGCGTGACCAAGGGCGAGATTCGCGTGATGGACGATGTGGAGCTGCATGTCGATGCGCCGCGTCGACAGGGCATCTGCGCCAATCACACGGCGACGCACTTGTTGAATCATGCGCTGCGGGCGGTGCTCGGCGATGGCGTGAACCAGAAGGGCTCGCTGGTCGCGGAGGACCGGTTGCGGTTCGACTATACGCACGGCGGGGCGATGAGCGAGCCGCAGGCGGGGGATGTGGAGCGGCGGGTGGTCAACGCGATTCGCGCGGACTTGCCGGTGTACGCGGAGGAGGTTGGGCTGGAGGGGGCGCGGAAGATCGAGGGGCTGCGCGCGGTGTTCGGCGAGGCGTACCCGGACCCGGTGCGGGTGGTTTCGATCGGGCGCAAGGTGGATGAGCTGGTGGGCGACCCGTCGAACAAGCATTGGCGTGAGTTCGCGGTGGAGTTCTGCGGCGGGACGCACCTGTCGAGCACGGGGGAGGCCGAGGCGTTCGTGTTGACGAGCGAGGAGAGCGTGTCGAAGGGCGTGCGTCGCGTGAGCGGATTGACGGGGCACGCGGCGCATCGAGCGGTGATCGAGGGGGAGAAGTTGATGTCGCGTGTGGAGGGGGCCGCGACGCTTCCCGAGCAGCATCTGGCGGGCGAGGTTCGCGCGCTGACAGAGGCGATCGATCGCGCGGAGATCTCGATGATCGCCAAGGCGCGTTTGCGCGCGGCGGTGGGGGGCTTGGCGGAGAAGGCGAAAAAGGCGAGCAAGGCCGCGGCGAGCGCGGGGCGGGATCAGGCGCTGGACGCGGGCAAACGCGTCGCGGAGGAGGCGATGGGGGGGGCGGGGAGCGTGATTGTTGCGGAGATTCCGGCGGGATCGGACCGCAACGCGCTCTTGGCGGCGATGGATGCGGTGAAGGGGAAACATCCGAGCGCGGCGATCATGCTGGTGAGCGCGGATCATGACGAGGGCAAGGTGACGATTGTGGCTGCGGTCGCGCCGGAGATCGTAAAGAAGGGTCTCAAGGCGGGTGACTGGGTGCGCGAGGTGAGCGCGGTGGTCGGCGGCAAGGGCGGCGGGCGGCCCGATGCGGCGCAGGGGGGCGGTACGGACCCGGCGCGCGTGGGCGAGGCGCTCGAGAAGGCGCGTTCGTTCGCGGGGGCGCTGGCGTGAGCGCGGTGAAGCAAGTGCCGGATGCACGCGGGCGGTTCGGCGCGTTCGGCGGCGCGTATGTGCCCGAGACGCTGATGGCGGCGGTGCATCAGCTGGCCGAGGAATACGCGCGGGCGCGGAAGGACCCAACGTTTCAGCGGGAGCTGGACGGGTTGCTGGAGTCGTTCGTGGGGCGGGCGACGCCTCTGTATTTCGCGGAGCGGCTGACGGAACTGGCGCGGGAGCGGGCGGGCGACAAGAAGCGCGGGGCGGAGATCTGGCTGAAGCGCGAGGATTTGGCGCACACGGGGGCGCACAAGATCAACAACACGATCGGACAGGGGTTGCTCACTCAGCGGATGGGGAAGAAGCGCGTGATCGCGGAGACGGGCGCGGGTCAGCACGGCGTGGCAACGGCGACGGCGGCGGCGCACCTGGGGCTCTCGTGCGAGGTGTACATGGGGGCGGAGGATGTGCGGCGTCAGCGGCTGAATGTCGTGCGCATGGAGTTGTTGGGCGCGAAGGTGATACCGGTGGAGGGTGGGTCGCGGACGCTGAAGGATGCGACGAACGAGGCGATGCGCGACTGGATGGCGTCGGTGGAGTCGACGCATTACATCCTGGGGTCGGTTGTGGGGCCGCATCCGTTCCCGATGATCGTGCGCGACTTTCAGTCGGTGATCGGTCGCGAGACGCGGGAGCAGAGTCTGGCGATGTTCGGCGCGCTGCCGGATGCGATTGTGGCGTGCGTGGGCGGTGGGTCGAACGCTGCGGGGATGTTCTATCCGTTTGTCGAGGATGCGAGCGTGCGGCTTGTTGGCGTTGAGGCGGGCGGATCGGGGAACGGGCTTGGGCAGCACGCGGCGCCGCTTTCTTTCGGATCGCCGGGCGTGTTGCACGGCTCGATGAGTTATGTGCTGCAGGACGAGTGGGGTCAGACCGCGCCGGTGCATTCGTGCAGCGCGGGTCTGGATTATCCGGGGGTGGGGCCGGAGCATTCGTACTGGAAGGATTGCGGGCGCGTCGAGTACACATCGATCAATGATGACGAGGCGCTGGAGGCGTTCTCGACGCTGGCGCATCGCGAGGGGATCATTCCGGCGCTGGAGAGCGCGCACGCGATCGCGCACGGGTTGCGGCTGGCGGCGTCGATGGGGCGTGGGTCGCGGTTGGTCGTCAACCTTTCGGGCCGGGGGGACAAGGATGTCGATGAGGCGGCGCGATTGATCGCGGAACGGTGCCGCTGATTCTTGCCGATTGCAAGGGGATTCTCGGAGGAACGGGCTATTGCCGACGTTCCGATGATGATCTTTTTGCGTGACAGGGGGCGGTTTTGGTGTGACGCTATCCGTTGACTCGCCCTCCAAGATCGAGGAGAGGGCCGTTGCTTTGCCAGAGGGACTGGTGAAGGACCGGGCGCCGGAACGTCCGACGCTCGACGGTCTGAGACAACTTGTACGAGGAGATCACCATGGAGCGCTTCGGAAAGCGACCGCTTCGGGTTTGGTCGCGTCATGCGCGGGCGATTTGCGCCGCGGGCGCTGCGATCATCGCCGGGCTCTTTGCGGACACGAGCACGCTTGGGTGCGGCGGGACGCCGCCGCCGACGTGCGGGATGACGTATGTCTTTACGAAATCGGGTGAGTTCAATGTGACGACATCCGGCGGCGTGATGACGATCGACACGCTGCACTATCTGAACATTGTGGAGTTGCCGGCCGGGAACGGGCTGTGCCCGCCGGGGCCGTACTTCGTGACGATGACGGTGGCGATGGATTGCACGCCGGACCCGGACTTCGGGCCCGCGTTGTTCGGGCCGTTCCTGCTCAACAACGGCGGGTTCACGAATGTGCCGCTGGTGGTCGCGATTCCGGCCGGACCGCCGCGCGTATGCTCGCTGACGATCACGGCGGACATTCTGCTGGCCGACGGGACGACGCTCTCGAAGGTGAATAAGCAGGAGGTGTGCATTGTCGAGGAGATCACGCCCGGCGTGCCGCGGCTTGATCTGCAGTTGCTCGGCCCGTCGATCGCGGCGGTGCACCCGGGCGATCAGTCGAGCAGTTCGTTCCGGTTGACGAACAACGATCCGACGCACAGCTTCACGGGGCTGGTGACGGGCGACATGGAGACGGTCGCGAAGATGCCGGGGGGCACTTCGCCGTACAGGTATGCCGTGTCGGATCCGGGCCCTGGCGACAACTATCCGATTCAGTGGGGCGACTCGCTCCCGCCGGGAGGGTGCATCCCGCTGCCGCCCGATCCGCACAATGTGCTGCCGCAGGTGATCACGCGTTCGGTGTCGCTGTTGCCGGGTGAGTCGGTTGACTTTGATCTTGTTGCGCGTCCGTGGGGCATGTGCGCGGATGGTTCGTGCGGCGAGGGCCTTGTTGTTGCGGATGGCACTTTCGCCGACGGGACGACTGGTATCGCGTGCGCGGGCGTTGCGGTGCAGGTTGACTCCACGACGCCGCCGCAGTTGTTGTGGGCGGATGCGGGCGTGAGTTCGGTCATTCTTCCGTTCGGCCCGCCGGCGGCGCTGCTCGTCGATCCCGGATCGGAGCCGTTCTTCCCGCCTCCCCCGCCGTGGCTGGCGGTTCCCGACCCGTTGGGATTCCAGCAGATCTTTGTGAACGGACTGCCCGAACCGGCGCAATCTGAGACGAGCCCGATGCTCATTACGCCGTATAACGGCCGGCTTCAGACGATGATGCTGCCCTTTGGGACGGGGTGGTCGGTCGACTCGTTCTTCGATATCGACTATCGCATCGACTTCCAAGGGCTCCCGAGTCAGCCCGATGTGCAGGTCGAGATTGTTTCGATGAGTCTGGTCGGCGGCGCGCCGTTCGGGTTCGAGAATGTGTACCCGTTCCTGATGGGCACGGTGCGCGTGCACAACAACGACTTCACGGTGGACTCGTTCTTCGACATCATGTGGCAGTTCAAGCTCGAGGGTCTGATGCCGGGTGATCCGCTCGGTCAGCCGTTGCCGCTGATGCCCTCGTTTGTGATCCCGCCAGGCAACAACGGCCTCGACCTGCACCTGCAGGCGGCGCTCGGGCCGGGTGTGAGGCAGGGCGTGTTGCCGTCGTTTGCGGCGCTGCGGCTGACGCAGGATTTTCGTGCGTTTGCGCGGCCGGTGCCGCCGCCGGCGTGCCCGGGCGACATCGACAACTCGGGCGGCGTGGATGTTGACGACCTCAACGCGATTCTTTCGGCGTTCGGCGGTCCTGTGCCGCCGGGCGATCCGCGCGACCTCGCCAACAACGACGGGTTGATCGATGTGGACGATCTGAATGTCGTGCTGGCGAACTTCGGTTGCCCGTAGTCGTCGTTGTCTGAGTTTCGCTTGAAACAACACCCCCGGCCGTGGGCGCCGGGGGTGTTTTCTTTGGGAAGAGCGCCTGCGGGGAGCGGTAGTACGATGCCGACCCTGTTAGGAAGAGGGCGACATCGTTTGAGGGCGATGGAATCTCCTTGTAGGTGACCGGAGCGGCATTAGACTGTCACACGAGATGTGAGGTACGGTGGTTCTATCAACTTGATAGTTGTTCGAGGTATTGATGTGGATCGCGCGTTGCGCGGCGAATGCCCGGACCATTGATTGGTTTAGCGAGTGGAGCGTGAACATGGGCAGCGTGTTGCGTGCGTCGCGGTTGGGGACGATGCGTGGCGTTGTGGGGGCATTGATTGCGTCCGGGCTTTGTGCTCCATGGGCAGCGAGCGCGCCGGTCTTGTATGAGGGGTTCGATGTTGCGACCGGCCCGCTGCACGGCAAGGCGGGCGCGACGAGCTTCGGATTTGATGCGGTCCTTGGTACGTTCTGGGACAAGAGCATCTTTGACGATCCCGAGGTGGGCGCGGGGTCGATCGCCGCTCCCGGTTCCACGGCGGGCTTCTACACGGCGGTGCCGGTCGGCAACCGAGTCATTCAGGACTTTCAGGGCACGACGGTGACGCGTACGACGGCTGTCAGCGCGCCGCACTTGTACGGCACTTTTCTGGCGACTCTGAGTCTCAATCCGGCGGTGGGGACCCCGCGAGCGTCTGTCCTGTACACGAACTTTAGTGTGTTCGGAGAGACCACCGGCGGCCCGACGACCTGGCATGTGCAGACCGCGGCCGGTGTCACGAATACCGGCATCGATGCCAACACCACTACGCTCGTTTCCTGGGAACTGGTGTTCGATCAGGTGAACTCGTCGAATCCAGACACGCTGCGTGTCTGGTTCAACACCAATCCGCTCTCGGCCCCGGCGGATTTCCAGATCACGAGCGCCAATCTGGGTCAGAACCTGTTGGGAGGACTTACCCTGCGGAACGACATCTTCCTTGGAATCTCCACGGTCGAGTTCGATGAGTTCCGGATCGGTACGGACTGGCAGAGCGTGGGCATTCAGCCGGCCCCCCCCGTGTGCCCGGGCGACATCGACAACTCGGGCGGCGTGGATGTTGACGACCTCAACGCGATTCTTTCGGCGTTCGGCGGTCCTGTGCCGCCGGGCGATCCGCGCGACCTCGCCAACAACGACGGGTTGATCGATGTGGACGATCTGAATGTCGTGCTGGCGAACTTCGGTTGCCCGTAGTCGTCGTTGTCTGAGTTTCGCTTGAAACAACACCCCCGGCCTCAAGAGCCGGGGGTGTTTCGCTTTCAGAGTGGATGGGGGGAAAGGTCAGCAGTCGTCGCGGAAGACGGCGATGTCGATCACGTTGTTGTGGTATCGGATGACATCCAGGGAGTATCCGTATCCTTCGAAGCACACCTCCGGGCAGCCGTAGATGCGGATGTAGGTTTTGCCGCAGACCTTGACCTTGCAGACCTCGTAGCCGGCGCAACGGGCGGCCTCGATGAGCGCTTCGAAGACATGGTCTTTGCGGACTTCGACGCGGTGGTCGTTGATGGTGAATGTGCCGAGCACATTCCCGCGATACGAGTGGCTGCGGTGTTCGACGCCGCCGCCCCGGAAGTCGATATCGATGTTGACATCGACGTCGCGCCCGCGGCGCCAATCCGAGGGTTCCGGGCAGTCGCGGTCGCGCTGATCGCAGTCGCGGTCGCGGTCGTGCCGGTATCCGCCGCGCTGGCGCCACGACTCGCGGTCGTTGTTCCACTCGCGTCCGTCGCGGCGGTGATCATCGTCCCAGCGGCCGCGCTCGCGTCCGTTCTGATTTCCGCGTTCGTGCGCAGCGGGCCGTGCGGCGTTCACGGGCGATGCGTCGCGGCTGGGCGTCTTCTCGACGCGCACCGGGGCGGCCTGCTGGCGTGCCAGGGTGCGCTTGTTCGGCGCGACTTTCTGCCCGGCGAGTGCGCCTGGAGCGATCGCGAGGATGGCGCCGATGGCCAGGGCGGCGAGCGTCATGGATCGGGCGTGCGTGTTGTTGAGATTGCGTGTCATGGTCGACTCCTTTCGTCGATCGCCGCGGAGTCTTGCCGCGGCCTTTGTGTGTCTCCGGGCAAGAGCGTGCGGGTGCGCGGCGCGGCGTGACGCGATCGGGGGCGACGGGCGATGAAATCGCATGGATCGTGCGGGGTCGCGCCGATCTGGGAGAATGTGCGTCACGCCCGCGAGTGAGGCGTCAGGAAGTCAGCGAGAATCGCGCGCGCGAGGAGTTCCCGACAGATGAGCCAGCAGCACAACACACCGGAGCCCGGGAAGGATCCGAAGGCGTCGCTGACGTTCGCGGCGTCGCAGCGGTTCGTGCGACCGATGCAGCGCGAGATCACAGCGCTCATCAACGCGTATCACTCGGCGGTGGCGGACAGGGACGCGGAGGCGAAGAAGCGCATCCGCTCGAGCATCCTGGACAAGCTGGATGAGTTTGATCGCACGAACGGCGACGGGCATCAGTACCCCAACTGGGTGCGGCCGGTGATGCGGGCCAATGCGCACGCGGCGTTCGGCGAGTTGGAGGACGCGATCCGGTTCGAACTCCGCGGCGCGGAGCACGCCGAGATCGACATGCACAAGGCGATCAGCGCCAACAATCTTTCGGACCACTACCGGCGGCGGGGGGATCACGCGCGTGCAATCGAGCAGGCCGAGCGGGCGTTCCGCTTGTGGCCGGAGAACGAGGGAATCATCGTGAACCTGGCCATGGCCCTCTATCACGCCGGTCGGAAGCGGGACGCGGGCCGGATGGTCGAGAAGCTGGCGGCGCTCGGCGATGTGAGCGACCCTCGGAATGTGCTGGCGGCCCACCTGCGGTTCGAGGAGGAACTCCGGGAGATGGGCGATCTGCCGGAGGTTCGGAGTCTGATTGGGAGAGTCGGGAAGGAAATGGAACCGGAATAGGACATTCCCAGTAACAGTTGGCTAGAAGAGTTCACCCTTGGGGGTCAGGGGGAGAGCGCAGGAGAGCGCCCATGGCAAGCGAGAAGAAGAATCACGAGACCTCACGACGCGACGCCTTCCTGGCGGCGTGCATGCCCGCGGCGCGGGAGGCGGCGTCGTGCTACACGGTTCGGTTCAACCTCCGGGCGGATGCGGATGATGTCTCGTCGGAGACATGCGCTCGCGTGGTGTCGCTGGTGGCCTCGGGGCGCGAGCCCTTCGACGGCGATCCCAGCGACGCCTCGGCGCGGGAGCGCGCGGTGCGCTTCGTGTGGGGCGTCGCGGCGAATGTCGGGCGCGAGTACATCCGCAAGCAGCGGAAGCGCTCGGCGGTGGCGCACTTCGATGAGCGTGCGGCGGTCTGCGAGCAACTGGAGCTCTCGGACGCTCCGTCCGAGAAGCGAATGGAGCTGAACGAGACGATTCTGGCGGCGCTTTCGGCGCTGAAGAGGGATGTCACGGCGGATATCCGCGAGACACTGATCGTGGAAGAGATCCGGCGGAATGATTACGACCGGAGTGAGTCGGCGCGTCTCTGCGAGGGGTCGGGGCTTTCTTACGAGAGGGTGCGGGAGATGGTCGAGCAGCAGAAGGGCGGCAAGTGGTCGCCCGAGGCGTGGCGTCAGCGCGTCAAGCGGGCGCGGGACAGGGCGCGGGAGGCGCTGAGCGTTCGTGCCGCGGAGTTGGGGCTTGTGTCGCTGGTGCTGGGCGCGATCGTGTCGCTCGGCGCGGCGGTGATGCCGGGGGGGGCGGGGGTCGACTCGACGCAGAACTCGCGGCTTGAGATGCCTGCGGATGTACGGCTGGTCGACTCGACGCAGAACGGGAATCCTAAGGGCGGGAAGGATCGATTCGAGGATCAACTGGCGTCCACGCAGAACGGGAATCCCAAGGGCGGCAAGGGGCGCGTGGCGTAGGCCGCGTTGAGGAATGCAACTGTGACGCAAGGGCCGACGTTCGTCGGCCTTTTTTCATTTTCCGGTTCCGGGTGGGAACGGCTAAGTGTTGTGCGCATCGAAGGATGTGAAACACCCGCCGGCTGACTCCCAGCGGCGCATCACATCCAGGGGAATCACAACATGAGAGAAGTGCTGCAATCGGGCATCGCGGTCATGGTCTGCGCACAGTGCGCTGTTGCGACGCCGACACCCGGCGTGTCGTTCTCGCTGCTCGGCGATCTGCCGGGCGGCAACTTCTATTCGAGCGCGACGGCGATCTCGGGCGACGGGACGACAGTCGTGGGCCAGAGCATCAGCACCAACGGATTCGAGGCGTTTGTTTGGCGCGCGGAGACGGGCATGGTCGGGATCGGTGATCTGCCGACCGGTGAGTTCTCGAGTCTCGCGTCGGGCGTCTCGCATGACGGGTCGGTTGTGGTGGGAATCGGGCGCGTGCTGGAGGGTCCGTTCAGCGCTGGCCGGGCGTTTCGGTGGACTGCGGGCAGCGGCATGGTTGATCTGGGCACCGTCAGCGGGACGCAGGGTTCGTTCAGCAATGCGCACGCCGTCTCGGCCGGCGGCCAGTACATCGCGGGTACATCCGCGACGCCGAGCGGGTTCGACATGTTCCGATGGGATGAGGCCAACGGGATGATGTCGCTGGGCGGGTTCGAGGGGCGGGGTGTGACGGATGACGGGTCGGTGGTGGTCGGGTTCGAGGCGATCGGGGGCGGCGCGTTCGAGGCGCAGCGCTGGACCCTCGAGACGGGCCCGGTCGGGCTCGGGTTCCTCTCCGGAGCCGCGGGCGACTCGCGCGGCAATGCGGTTTCGCCGGACGGCCGGTTCATCATTGGTTCGAGTTCTTCGCCGGCGGCGGGCGCGGGCAGCCGCGAGGCGTTCCGCTGGACGGAGTCGGGCGGGATGGTCGGGCTGGGCTCGACCGACCCGGAATCGGGCTCGTTTTTCACCGAGGCGCTGGCGATAAACATGGACGGGAGTGTCATCGTGGGCTTCGAGCAGGTGGTGGGCGACGACGAGTTCTTCGCGACGATCTGGACGCAGGGTGTCGGGATGCAGCGGCTCGACAGCGTGCTTGCGGGGATGGGTGCCGAACTGTTCGGGTTCACCTTGTTGCAGGCGACCGGGATCTCCGCGGACGGGCTGACGATTGTCGGTGTCGCGGAGGACCGGGAGGGATTCCGCCAGGCGTTCATCGCGACGATTCCTGCGCCTCCGGCGGCGGGCGTGCTGGCGCCGCTGGCGGTTGTTGCGGCGCGGCGGCGTCGTCGTTGACGGGCTCCATGGGGCCGCTGCTCTATCATGCGGGTGTGCGCTCGTAGCTCAGCAGGATAGAGCGGCGGTTTCCTAAACCGCAGGTCGGAGGTTCGAGTCCCCCCGGGCGCGCTTGCGGGAGTGGGAAAGCGGGGGGGATGCGCCCGGCTGCGCCGGTCCGAGAACGGGTTGACCCGGTCGTGGCGGCGTCAAACCGCTGGTGCTGCAACCGGATTGTGACAGACTCCATCCGCCGCGGCGTGCCCATTGCGCGTCGCGGTTTCGCACGGAGTCCGTATGAAGACACGAGTTCTCATAGCGCTTCTGGGCGCGCTGGCGGTCCGCGCGGTCGCTTCGGCGTGCGGCCCCGAGATGCCGGTTCCTGTGCTGGCGGATTACGCGGCGCAGGTGATCGTGGCGGAGGTGGCGTCGGCGCGTTCGTACTGGGCAGAGGATCCGAGACGGATCGAGACGGAGCTGGTGCTCAAGGATGTGGAGTACCTCAAGGGCGCATACGATGGCGCATCGCGGACGATGACGCTGATTGTTCCGGGCGGGACGGTGCGGGATGCCGGCGTGGGCGGGGAGTGGGGGATGCGCGTGTGCTGCGCGCCGGAGTACAGGGCGGGCGAGCGCTGGGTGCTGTTCGTGCTGCCGACCTGCAAGGTGCATCCGGTGGTGGGGATGGAGCGTGGTTCGTTCCGGCTTGTGCGCGATGGACAGGGCGTGGAGCGGGTGCATGCTGCGGACGGGCGCGCGATCGCGGATGTCTCGCCCGAGGGCGCGGTGCGGTACATGGATTCGGCGGGCGGCGCTGCGGTTGTGGAACCGAAGTCGCAGCGCGGCGTGCGCGTGATGCGCGCAGCGGAAGATGCGGCGGGAGCGGATGAGGCGGCGATGTCGCTTGAGGCGTTCGAGGCGGCGATCGCGCCGGCGCTGGCGCAGAGCCGCGAATACCACCTGACGGAGCCGGCGGGCGGGCGTGTGGAGGCGGACCATCGCGCGGTGCCGCTCAAGAAGGCGGGGGAGGTGACGCCGTGAGCACGCGGGCTGGCAGAATTGCGGCGCTAGGCGCTCTGGTGGTGGCGTCGGGCGCGCAGGCGTTCACCTGGTACGGCGTGAGCGGGCAGAACGTGGTGTGGCCCGGGGCGACATCGGTGCGGTACCTGTATCCGGGGACGTTCCCGCCGGGGAGCGAGATTCACGAGTTGATGTTGAGCGCGATGGGCGAGTGGAGCATCGTGCCCAAGAGCCGGTTCTTCTATCAGTACGCGGACGCGGAAGAGGACTACGAGCCGGACCACTTCGATGGATTCTCGGACACGCTGGCGGTGCCGGCATCGGAGCTGGACCCGGGGACGATCGGCGTGACGTTCCTCGTGAACAACGGCGCGCAGTGGTACGACATGGACATCTTCTTCGCCGATGCGCCCGATGATGTCGGGTACAACTTCGAGACCAACCCGAGTTGCGATGCGCTGATGCAACCGGTGCCGAACAACGGGTACAACTTCTCGCTGAGCGCGATGCACGAACTGGGGCACGCGATCGGGCTGGGGCACGACCCGGTGGGGAATGAGGCGCCGGGCACGCCGTGGTTCGTGGCGACGATGAACCCGGCGTACCCGTCGGGCGGGACGAGCGGCGGTGACACCATTGAGCTGCACGGGGACGATCGCGCGGGGGCGCGGTTCCTGTACCCGTATTCGGGTCCGGCGCAGCCGGCGGTGCGGGACCTGTCGCTCGCGATGTTCACGACGAGCCCCTTCATCGGGCAGGTGCAGCCGATCTATTTCACGCCGGGGTCGGCGGGGCCGGGGGGCGCGGTGTTCGTGCGCTCGGTGATCGAGAACCGCGGCTCGGTGAGCCATTTCGATGTGCGGCAGGGGTTCTACCTGTCGGACGATGAAGTGATCGACGCGAGCGACGAGCTGCTGGGGTATCTCGAGTGGGATATCGCGTTCGAGGATGCGCTGGAGTTCGATGTGCAGGCGGACATGCCCGACGATCTGGCGTCGGGGCTGTACTGGCTGGGCTCGATCATCGACGACACGGATCTCGTGGATGAGGTGTACGAGGACAACAACGCGGCGCGGTACTGCGTGCCGCTGGTGATCGAGCAACTGGCGCCGGTGATCGAGCCGTCGGATCAGGAGCAGGTGTGGGAGGGCGAGACCTGGGTGAGCGCGCCGCCGGTCTTGAGCAAGCCGCTAAACATGGGCCCGGTGACGTGGACGCTCTTGAATCCGCAGCCGGGGATGCAGATGAATCCGGGGACGGGTGTGATTCGATGGGCGAACGCGGTGCACTCGCCGTTCCTGTACACCCTGAATATCCGCGCCACGAACGGCGCGGGCACGGACACGGGCACGGTCTTTCTGGGGGTCCTCCGGTGCGAGGGGGACACGAACATGGACCGGGTGGTGGACGTGGACGACCTGAACAACATCCTGGCGTCGTGGGGGCAGGTGGTGCCGGCGGGGACGCTCCCGGACCTCAGCGGCGACGGGCTGGTCAATGTGACCGATCTGAACCGGGTTTTGTCCAACTGGGGCACGGACTGCCTGAAATAGGACCGATGTTTGGTATCGAGAAGGCGGAAAAGTGGTTGCTATCCCCCTGCGGGCGGGCAACCTATGATCGGAGCGGTGTTCGTGTCCCTATTTGGGGCCTTTGGTTATCAGAATCCCCGGTAGTCGGTGAACGGGAGACTCGCCGGCCCGGGATCAGTTTCCATCTGGAGGATGGCTATGCCTGGTTTGAATATTGGTCGGATCGCGGTGCTTTTCGCCGCGTCGTGTTGCGTCGCCGGCGGCGCTGTGGCGGATACGCCGACGCCCTCGCGCGTGGCGCCTGACTTCATGCACTTCACGGCGGAGGGCGAGCGGGCCGACGCGATCAAGTCCGCGGTCGGGCTGTCGGCTTCGACGGTGTTCTCGATCCCGGAGACAACGAAGTTTGAGGAGGCGTTTGTCGTCGAGGTGCCGATCGCGGGCGTGTGGTCGACGCTCGAGCTGCGCAGCCACTCGGTGCGGAGTCTGAACTACAAGTTGTTTGTGCAGGGCGCCGACGGTCAGTTGACCGAGGTGGAGCCGGGACCGGTGACGACCTTCCGCGGCCATGTTGCGGGTTCGCCCGGATCGGCTGTCGCGGGCGCGTGGACGGACTCTGGTTTCGAGGCGCAGATCGTCACGCCCGACGGGATCAACTACTTTGTCGAGCCCGCTCGGAAGTACCTGGGCGATGCGCCGGCGAATGAGTACTTCACCTATCGCAACGATCATGTGACCAACCCCGGGGGCGAGTGCGGCGTGGACATCGATCCCGGCACGAAGCACAATCACAACGACGGCATCATCGACAACGGCACGGGCGACTGCGGCGGCATGTGCGTCGCGCAGATCGGTTGCGACGCGGATGTCGAGTTCTATCAGGACTTCGGATCGTCGGTGACTTCGGTCGAGAACCGCATCAACCTTGTGCTCAACGCGACCTCGAACCAGTACGAGTCGCAGTGCGGCATCCAGTTCGAGATCTCGGGAATCGTTGTCCGCACGGCGGAGCCCGATCCCTATTCGTCGAGCGACGGCGGCACGCTGCTCAACCAGTTGCAGAGCGAATGGCTGTCCAACCAGGGCGGCATCGAGCATGACATCATCCACCTCTTCACGGGCAAGGACATCACGACGCCCGGGCAGGGCAACTCGACGATCGGCATCGCCAGCGTCGGCGTCGTCTGCACGAATAACGATGTGGGCACGGTCGAGAACTTCTCGCCGAACTCTTGTGCGTTCGATCTTTCGGCGCACGAGATCGGTCACAACTGGAGCGCGCAGCACTGCTGCGCCGGCACGACGATGAACTCGAGTCTGACCTGCGCCAATAACTTCGCGCAGCAGTCGATCAACGAGATCGTGGCGCACCGCAACTCGCGGACCTGCCTGGACCCGCTCCTGACGACGCTCCCGCTGCCCTTCTCCGACACCTTCCCTGCCGGGGCGCTGGACTCCACAAAGTGGACCTCCACCGGCGCGGCTCCTTCGACCGTCGGCAACGGCGAGCCGTCGGCGCCCAACTCGTGCCGCATCCGCGGGACGCAGGAACTGACCAGCGCGCCGCTCGCGGCGGCCGCCGTGGGCAACCTGACCGTTTCGTACTGGTGGCAGCGCACGGGCGGCGGGAACTCTCCCGAGAACGGTGAGGATCTGTATGTCGAGTACCGCGCCAACAACGGATCGTGGGTAAGCATCGCGACGCACCCGGGGGCGGGATCGGACACCGATCCGTTCCAGTTCGAGTCGTTCGTGATGACCGATCCCGGGGCGTATCACAACAACTTCGCGATCCGGTTCCGGAATCCGGACGGCGAGCTGAATCAGGACGACTTCTTCGTTGACGATGTGACTGTTTCGGGCGTCGCTTCGCCCCCGGGCAACTTCGCGCTGGTCACGCCGGTCAACGGCGCGACGGGTGTGACGCAGGGCCCGCTGTTCCTGGACTGGGACCCGGCGCCTGGTGCCGCCAACTATTCGGTGATCGTCGATGACGATCCCGCATTCGGGAGCCCGCTGTTCAGCATCGGCGCGACGCTCGCGACGCAGCTCAACCTCGGGCTGTCGTTCACCGAGGGCATTCCCTACTACTGGCGCGTCACGGCGAACAACATCAACGGGTCCACGGCGGGCACGCCGAATCCTTCGAGCTTCATTGTGGGCACACCGGTCGCCAACTGCCCCGGCGATACCAACGGGTCGAACTCGGTCGATGTCGACGACCTCAATGCCATCCTGGGTGTCTTCAACACCTCGGTGGGGATGGGTTCGCCTTTGGACCTCGCCAACGACGACGGCTTTGTCGATGTCGATGACCTGAACGTGGTCCTCGGCAACTGGGGCACGACCTGCCCGTAATCGGGTTTGATTGATGCGTGAGCATTCCACCGCCCCGGCCCGTGCCGGGGCGGCTTTTGTTTTGCATGATTTACCGTCTCTTGGGGTTGATTTTGTTCGGGTTTTTTTAGATACCGAGAAATGGGAATCGGCGCAAACTCCCATCAAAAAGGTTGAAATTCCGACCCGATCGGCGACTCTTTGCGAAGAGAAATCCTGACTCATTCCGGGCTTGGGAGAGGCCGGGGTGATTCAAGCGTGTTGTGTCCGCCTGAACGGCATGAATTCGTTGGCCATCCGAGGGACTCGGGTGTCGGTGTTTTTTGCCGATCGGGCATCGATCGAGGTTTTTTCAACGACAGACGGAGCCGTCTATGAACGCTGGACTCAGATTTGCCGGTGCCGCCGCGCTGATCGCCGCCTTGGGATCATTCGCGTCGGCTGAGGTCACCCCCACGAAAGCGCCGACGATTGTTCGCCCGCAGATTCAGACCGAAGGCGCGATTATTGATCGTGCTTCTGAGCGGCTGAATGTGAAGGCGTGCGAGATCACGCGCCTCGATGTCTTTGCGGTGCCGGGCGTTGCGTTCCGCGCCGAGCTCCCGATCGAGGGTCAGTGGGTGACGATCGATCTGCAGCCGCACTCGATTCGCGGCGAGAACTACCGCGTGCTCGTGCAGGGCGCCGACGGCAATCTGACGGAGGTCGCGCCCGGCATTGAGCGTAACTTCCGCGGCTCGGTGGACGGCGTCCCGGGTTCGGTGGTGGCGGCATCGGTCCTTGAGGACGGCCTCGATGCGCGGATCATCATGCCGGACGGGCGTTCGTACCTCGTGGCCCCGATGGTTCGTTACTTCCTGGGCGCGGACGCGGATGAGTATGTCATCTACCGCGGCGAGGACACCCTCCCAATCGGCGGCGTGTGCGGCACCGACGAGCAGCCCCCGGTGAACGGCGATCACGGCGGGATCATCGACAACGGCACGGGCGACTGCGGCGGCATGTGCGTCGCGCAGCTCGGTTGCGACGCCGACGTCGAGTATTACCAGTCCTTCGGATCGAATGTGACTTCGGTCGAGAACCGGATCAACACCATCATCAACCAGGTGAATCCGCCGTACGAGAATCAGATCGGCATCACGCACGCGATCGAGGCGATCATCGTGCGCACGGCCGAGCCGGACCCGTATTCGACCACCGCTTCGACCTCGCTGGTCGGGCAGGTCCGCTCGGAGTGGACGAGCGGCTCGGCTTCGAGCATCGAGCACGACGTGGCGCACCTCTTCACCGGCAAGGAGATCGATGGATCGACGATCGGTGAGGCGGACACGATCGGCGGCATCTGCACGAGCGAGCGCTACGCGTATTCGCAGGCCGAGTGCTGCGGCTCGACGAACTGCGCGGTGGACCTCGTCACGCACGAACTCGGGCACCTCTGGGGCGGCATCCACTGCTCGTGCCCGAGCAACTTCATGACGACGCCGCTGTCCTGCACCGCGTCGTCGTTCACGTCTTCGAATGTGACGAATATGGTGAATCACCGCAACTCGCGGACCTGCCTGGATCCGGAGTTGGCGCCGGTTTCGCTGCCTTTCTTCGATAACTTCCCGGCGGGCGCGCTCGGCGCTCCGCTCTGGGCCGCCAGCGGCGCGACTTCCTCCAATGTCGGCATCAACGAGCCGAGCGCTCCCAACTCGGCGCGTATCCGCGGCCAGCAGTCGCTGACGAGTGCGCCGATGAACACGACATTTGTCACGGGACTCACCGTGTCGTATTGGTGGCAGCGCACGGGCGGCGGCAACTCGCCGGAGAACGGCGAGGACCTGGTCGTCGAGTACCGCACCAACACGGGCGCGTGGCAGCAGTTGGCCGCCCACCCGGGAACGGGCCCCGATACCGATCCTTACTTCTTCGCATCGTTCAATCTCACGAACTCGAATGCCTATCACTCGAGCTTCCGCCTCCGCTTCCGTAACCCGGACGGCGAGGCGAATACCGATGACTTCTTCGTGGACGATGTGTCGATCAACGGCACGCTCGCGTTCCCCGGCGCGTTCAGTCTGCTGACGCCCGCCAACGGCGCGACCGGCGTTTCGCAGGATCCGCTCTTCCTGGACTGGTCGACCTCCGCCAACGCGCAGAACTACACCGTTCAGGTCGATGACAACTCGAACTTCTCGAGCCCCGAGTTCAGCATCGGCGCGACGATCGCGACGCAGTTGAATATCGGTTCGATGCCCTTTACGGACGGCACCACCTACTTCTGGCGCGTCATCGCCAACAACGCCAACGGCTCGACGAACTCAAGCCCTGCGGTCGCTTCGTTCACGATCGGCACGCTTCCGCCGCCCCCGGGCGCATTCAATCTTCTCACGCCGGCCAACGGCGCGACGGGCGTCTCGCAGACCCCGACGCTCGATTTCGACTGGTCGGACGCTTCGGGTGTCGCGACCTACGAGCTCGACGTCGACAACAACTCCAACTTCTCCAGCCCGGAGATCGCGTTGACCGGCCTCACGCTCAGCCAGCGCACGATCGGCGGCCAGCCGCTGAGCCCGGGCGTCACCTACTTCTGGCGCGTCCGCGCGGTGAACGGGCAGGGCACGACGATCTCGACGCCTTCGAGCGCGAGCTTCACGATCGAAGTGCCGCCGATGCCCCCGGGCCCGTTCAACCTGCTCTCGCCGGCCTCCGGCGCGACGGGTGTCTCGCAGGACCCGATGCTCAACTTCGACTGGTCGGACTCGTCGGGCGCTGACGACTATGACTTGCTCGTTGACGACAACTCCAACTTCACGAGCCCCGAGATCTCGCAGACCGGGATCGTGGGGAGCAGCGCTTCGGTCGGCGGCATGCCGCTGGCGGACGGCACGACCTACTTCTGGCGCGTGATCGCCAACAACGGCGACGGCTCGACGACTTCGACGCCTTCGTCGTTCAACTTCACGACCGCGACGCCTGTTGTGCCCTGCCCGGGCGACACCAACGGGTCGAACACGGTCGATGTTGACGATCTCAACGACATCCTTGCGGTGTTCAACACGAGCGTCGGCATGGGCAGCCCGCTCGACCTGGCCAACGATGACGGGTTCGTCGATGTCGACGACCTGAATGTCATCCTGTCCAACTTCGGCAACACCTGCCCGTGACAGGCGTCGTCAGATGACGGATTAGACGCAGCAATCCCCCGTCCGGGAAACCGGGCGGGGGTTTTTCATCCTGAGACTCAACGAGATGCCGCCCCGGGGGTACGATACTCCTGTCGGGGGGCACGATTTGAACCTGTAACTGAGAGGCCCGAGCGATGAGCCATCGAGTCCTGACCGCCCTTCTTCTGACGATGACCGCCGGCCTCGGCGCGTGCGACAAGGCCAATAGCCCGCCGGCGACCGGCAGCACGCGGAACGCGAACGCTTCTCCGGCAGCTCCGGATGTGTTCCCCGACCCCCAGTCCGGGCCTGCGGACCCTGACAATACGGGCGCGAAGTTCGAGGGGCAGTCGCCGCTGACATTCGAGGTCTACGAGCACGACTTCGGGCGCATTCTCGATACCGAGAAGGTCTCGACGGTCTTCAAGTTCACGAACACGAGCGATAAGGCGGTGACGCTGGGCAAGCCGCGCGCCTCGTGCGGGTGCACGGTGCCGACGCTCGCCAAGAGCGAGTATGCGCCGGGCGAGAAGGGCTCGATCGATGTGACCTTCTCGCCTAAGGGCGCGGGCAAGACGACCAAGAACATCACGATTCCCATCGACGGCATGGCGCCGGTGGAACTGTCGATCAGCGCGAATGTCGTGCCGATTCTCTCGGTTGAGCCGCGGGGTGTGTCGTTCATCAATGTTCAGCGTGGCACGGAGACCTCGACGCCGGTGCTGATCCGCTCGCGCGACCCGAAGATGAAGATCGTGTCGATCGAGGCGGTCGAGAAGCGGGTGACGGTTGTCGTCGATGATCCCGGTTCGACCACGGATAACGCGGATTTGCCGGGCAACGCGGGGTTCCGCGTGGTGCTGCCCGCGGACACGCCGGTGGGGATGGTGAACGACAAGTTGATTCTCAAGGTGATGGCCGCGGCCGCCGACGGCGATGAGCAGAAAGAGCAGACGATTCAGTTGAATGTGTCGGGGCGGGTCAAGGGCGATCTGTACACGCAGCCGCCCGCGCTGAACATCCCGGCGCTGGGTCCGGGCGAGGCCTTCGAGGCGGCGGCGTTGGTGCGCTCGGTGTCGAACGCGGAGTTCAAGATCGAGAGCGTCGAGATTCGCGATGTGAACTTCGACGGCGTCACCGCGGAGTGGGACATCTATGAGTTCGCGGGCGAGCGTTCGTATCGCGTCACGCTCCGCGGCACGATGCCCGAGGCGATCGGCAAGATGCTCTCGGGGATCGCGGTGATCCACACCAACATCCCGGGCGAGGAGACGATCCAGATCATCTTCCGCGGCCGGGTGCAGCCCAAGGGCGGCCCCACGCCCGTTGGCGGTCCGCGCCCGAACCCGCAGTCCTGAGGCGGCAACAATCTCAAGGGGGTTGCCGTCGCGCGTCACGCGTTGACGCGGCGCAACACGCCCGCATAGATGGACCGCCAGAATCGGCATGGAGGCCGGTGCGTGCTCCGGCGCGCTCCTTGTTCTTTGTTGATTCGATCATGGGACATCTCAAGAGACGACATTGTTATCGGGCGATCATCGGGGCTCTCGCATTGGCGGCTTCGGGGGCTGTGTCCGCGTGCGCCTCGCGTCCGGCGGCCGAGGCCGCCCCCTCGCCGCGCCCGGTGCCTCAGACACGCTCGGAGGCGCTGGTCTTCGCCACGCCGTCTCTTCGGGAGGCCGACGCGCTGGCCCTCTCGACGGCCCCCTCATCCTCCTGGGCCTTCTCGCGGAGAGATAGTGCCTTGGCGATCCGATCCCCCGGGCCGCTTCTGGCGACCGATCAGTGGCCCCAGCCGGCTCCGCCCAGGGAGCGGCCGATCTGGTTCCGAAGGTGGGTTCAGCACTGAGAGCGGGGCCCGGGGGCGGGGTCGAACCGCGGGCGGCCATTTTCGGCGTAATCTCACAAGTCCGCTGTTGACCTAGGTTTGCAACTCTGCGATACTCGGCACCGCCGAACCGGGCTGTGTTGTGCACCACGACCGTGCCGAGTTCATCCTGTCTCTGTTTGGCATCGCCAATTGGGATGAGATCTGATCGGGAGTGCTGTGGGCATGGGAACTGTGACAAAGAAAGAGTTGATCGATCGGATCGCGGACGCGACGAAGCAGAAGCGGGTCGTTGTTCGCGAGACGGTTCAGTGCTTTCTGGACCAGGTGATTGTGGAGCTCGGGCGGGGCAACCGCTTGGAGTTCCGGGACTTCGGCGTGTTTGAGATCCGCGACCGCAAGCCGCGCGTCGCGCAGAATCCCAAGACGCTCGAGCGCGTGAAGGTGCCGGCCAAGAAGACCGTCAAGTTCAAGGTCGGGCGCCTGATGCAGCAACAGATCGAGGAAGACGAGATCGCGCCGGTCAAGACCGCCAAGGTCTGACCCGAGTCTTCAAGATGTGCGGGGTGATCCGCCCGACCGCGGTCGGACGCGGGTGTTATCTTGTTGCCCCCGTCGCGACGAGCCGCGCCGGGGGAGTCCCCTGCCCGCGCCAATCCCGGAGGAGCCCAGACCATGACCCGCGTCGCCGAACTGCTCGGCAAAGATGCCGACTCCCTGCTCGCCTACGAGTGCAAGGGCTTCCCCCGCTCGACGCTCCACCTACCGGGCCCGGACTTTGTCCAGCGGGTGATGAAGGACACCGACCGCACCGTCCCGGTGCTGCGGAACATGCAGCACATGCTCAACACGGGGCGCCTCGGCGGCACCGGGTATGTCTCCATTCTCCCGGTCGATCAGGGCATCGAGCACTCCGCGGGCGCTTCCTTTGCGCCCAACCCGGAGTATTTCGATCCGGCGAGGATCGTGGAACTGGCGATCGAGGGCGGTTGCAACGCGGTCGCCTCGACGCTGGGTGTGCTGGGCGCGTGCGCCCGCAAGTACGCGCACAAGATTCCCTTCATGGTGAAACTCAACCACAACGAGCTGCTGACCTACCCGAATCAGTTCGACCAGACGCGCTACGGCTCGGTCCGCCAGGCGTTCGAGATGGGCGCGACGATGGTCGGCGCGACGATCTACTTCGGCTCCGAGGAGTCACGCCGGCAGATCGATGAAGTGAGCATGTGGTTCGAGGAGGCGCACGCGCTGGGCATGGTGACGGTACTGTGGTGCTATATGCGCAACAACGCCTTCAAGACCAAGAGCGCGGATCATCACAACAGCGCCGACCTCACGGGCCAGGCGAACCATCTGGGCGTGACGATTCAGGCCGACATCATCAAGCAGAAACTCCCGACGCACACCGGCGGGTACCTCGCGCTGAACATGGGCGACTCGTCCTACGGCAAGTTCGACAAGAAGATCTACACGAAACTCACGGCGTGCAACGAGGACGGCACCGGCGCGCACCCGATCGAGTTGTGCCGCTATCAGGTCGCCAACTGCTACATGGGTCGCTCGCCGCTGCTCAACTCGGGCGGCGAGAGTAAGGGCGCGGGCGATCTCGAGGCCGCGGTGAAGACGGCGGTGATCAACAAGCGCGCCGGTGGTATCGGATTGATCTCGGGGCGGAAGGCGTTCCAGAAGCCCATGAAGGACGGCGTGGCGCTGCTACACGCGATTCAGGATGTGTACCTGGACAAGAGCGTGACGGTGGCGTGACTTTCAGGGGACTGACCGCACCGCCTCCATGAGCCCCGACATTTCCACGCCGTACCAGCGCGCCGCTATTACGCCCTCCTGATCGAGCACAAATGCTGCCGGCACCCCCAGAAGCGAGTTGCTCAATGCGGCTTGAGAAGATTGAACCGGCGTGAGCTCGTCCGGAGCGAGCGATTCCGCTTCGGCGTCGAGCACGAGCCGGACCACTCCGATGCCGCGCAGGGTTGCCTCGTTCTGCACAAGAGCCCAATCCGCTTTGACTTGCTCGCAGTATTGACACCGGCGGGATGAGATCATCACGATGCACCCGCCGAGCGTTGCGAGCGATCGGAGCGAGGCCGTGGCACCGTCACTCCCTGAGAGTGTCAGTTCCGGGAATGGCATGCCCGGTTCGAGCGCGTCGGTGCGCGAGGACTCGGCCAGCATGCGCCATTCGGCGACACTTTTCTGGAGCGACTGGACCCTGGCCGACAGCGCAACGCACGCGCACGCGAGCAGCACGCACATCGCCATGAGCGACCACAATGTTCCGGGGATCCGTCGCATGAATCGACGCGGGGGCGTTTGCGGACCCCGGCGTCGAGAAGCCGATTTAATCGGATCAGTTGCGGACGCAGACGACATGGTTGCGACGCTCAAACTGGCGGGCGTCGCAGATGGTGCCCACAAACGGAATCTTCACGCCCGAGTCGTCCGTGCAGATCCATTGGAATGACGGGCCGCAGAGAAGCACGGGGAACGCCTCGGCTTTGGAGGATGCCAGGGTGGTGGCGGCCAGCGCACACGCCCCGCTTGTGAGCAGCGCACCGAATGACCAGATACGGCGATTCTTCTTCATGACTGGACTCCTTCTGATGGGGTTTCGCCCCCGGAAGGGGCGCGCCCGGATATTGGATCATCGGAAGTAACCTACGCCCGGTGTGGGCGCGGGTCTTGAACGGGCCTTGCGCCCGCGGAAGAACATTTGACAGACGAGCGGCGGCTGTGCATGGATTCGCCTTGCATCGGGGTGCGTGCGGGCTACGCTTCCGGGGTCGCCGGCGCGACGAGGCGGGCGGCAAACCGGGCACGCGAGTGAGCGAAGCATCCACACGAGCCAGGGCAACGAACCTACGCACCGAGCGGTATTTTGCGCGCTATGAGGAAGCACGCCCGGTGCTGATGCGACCTGAAGTTGCGCGGTACATTGTCGAGCGCCGAGTGGGCGATTTCGTGATGACCATCGGTGAGTTCACGCCCCGGACCAACTACGGACGCATGGTGTTTGCGTGGAGTTCAATCGAGGTGCTCCTCTCGGGGAAACTCATCGAGGAGCGCCGGGGCGCTGTCCGCACACTCACGCCGGGCTCGGTGTACTCGTACCCGCGCCGGGGCGAACGGCTCAAGATCGATCAGATCAATCCGATCGTCATTTTCAACATCCGCCTGCTGCCAAGCGATCTCGAGGCGGTGGACCCCGACACGCTTCATGCGACGGCACGCCTCAACCGAACCGCGCTGATGTGGTGTGCGTTCCGCGAACTCGCCGCATGGTCTGACGCATCGTCCGACATTGTGCTCGAGTCCATCGCCTATCAACTGGCGCGCGAGGATGACGCCGACAAGTCGGCCCGGGTGCCGCGCTGGTGCAAGGACATCGCCGAGCTTGTCGCGTCTGCCGACTCGTCGCCGTCGCTCCGCGCGCTCGCGGACCACGCCGGCGTGCATCCGTGCCACCTCGCCCGCGCGTTCAAGGCGGCGTTCGGCTGCTCGGTCGGCGAGTGCCACCGAGCGCATCGGATGCTGCGGGCGGTCCAGCGGCTGACCCGCGCTCGCGACAATATCGCTCAGATCGCGCTCAGCGCCGGCTTCTCCGACCACGCCCACTTCACGCGCGAGTTCCGGCGGATGCTCGGGTGCGCGCCCACGGCCCTCCGGTCGGACCTCCGGCGCGTCGCGGGGCGCTGCGCGTTCTCGTGACGCCGATGAAAAGCGACAAGCGCCCGTGTCTCCACGAGCGCTCGTCAACCCTTCATTCCGATCGTTGTGTGTAAGCCGTAGCGGGGGTGGTGCGGCTTACTGGAGTTCCTGGTCGCGCAGGGCGGTCATGTGCTTCTCCCAGTGCTTGCGGTACAGCACGGCGCGGTATTCCCAGCGCCCGGACTGGCCGATCTCGTCCTTGCCGAGGTAGCGCTTGGACCACTGCACATAGTCGGCGCCGGCCCACGACGCGAAGGGGCGGAGCGAGCGGTCGGCGTCGGGCCCGACCTCGTCCATCTGGCCGTACACCGTGAAGGGCTGCACCTCGCCGACCATCTCGCATCCGGGCGCGATGGGGCCGTGCGCGGCTGCGGGCCATGAGACCTCCTCGATGAAGACCTCGTGCTCGGGCGTGGGCGTCGGGCGCTGCGACGAGTATCGGGCGTAGTTGTTGTACCAGCCGGCGTTGTCGTGCTGGCAACCGGAGAGGGCGGCGAGCGAAGCGCCGAGCGTGGCGAGAGCGATGAACTTGCGACTCATGATGTGAACCCCTGGCGCGAGGCATCTCGCCGACGCGCGATGCGATGAAAGATCACCCTCACCTTCGGCCCGGCGGCGTCGGGCCTTGCCCGGGGCGCGGGGGAACAGGGGGTTGCGGGGCGTCACAGACATCACAGGTGCGCGAAGTCGCAAGGGCGGAGCGTGGGGCGTCCGATAGTTGCGCGCAGTCGAACCCCAAGTTGCTACTTCATTCGCAGACCGATCCCCACGCGCCGAGCACGGCGTTCAGGTCGTCCACATCGATAAACCCGTCCGCGTTGGCGAGGTCCGGGCCGACGCCGGCCGGGACATTCGTGCCCCACGCGCTCAGCACCGAGTTCAGGTCCTCGACATCGACCTGCAAGTCGCCCGTCGCGTCACCCGGGCAGTTGGCGGGGATGCGCCGGATCTGGATGCCGTTGATGCCCGACTGCACATTGGCGCTGAGCAGCCCGGAGTGGAGGCCGATGGTGCCGTTGGCGCCGATGGTGACGGTGTGGCGCGAGTAGGTGACGCCCTGCTGGTGCGCGCCGGGCCACTCACCGCCGATGAACGCGGGGCCCTGATCGGCGAAGTCCACGCGCGTGCGGCTGATGAGCGCGGGGTCGTTGGGCGTCATCGCGTAGATGAGCACCTCGTAAGTGCCGGCCTCGAGATGATCGATCCAGATGCATGCGTCGATGGGGTTGTTCATCGAGGTGAGCATGTCGTCCATGAGGTCGTCGTCGTCGCCGGAGGTGGCGGGGTCGTTGGTGATGAGGAGGCCGGTGCCGCCGACATTGCGGATCGTCGCGGCGGTCGCGTTGCCGAAGCGATCGACGAGCGGCAGATTCTGTCCGGAGCCAATTACTCCGAAAGTGTTCCACACGCCGGGCAGGCCGGCGGCGCCGTATGCGTTGTCCGGCACGCGCGCCGGGTCGCCGAAGTCGATGTTGATGGACTGCCCCGTTGCGCTGCACGAGATCGCCAGCGCCCCGCCAGCGGAAATGAGCCGGGTCATCATGTTTGATCCCCTTTCGCCCACGAGTTTCTCACGCCTCCCCCGGGGATCAACCCTGAATCGGGGAGATTCCCGCCCCCGGCTACACTCCCGCCCATGAACGCCACCCATGCCGCAAACGCCGATGCAGACTCCCATTCCGCGATCTCGACCTCGAAACGGGGCCTGATTCAGGTCTGGTCGCGCACGCTCATCCCCACGGCCAAGGAAGCCCCGGCGGACGCCGAGGCCATCTCGCACAAACTGCTGGCGCGGGGCGGGTTCATCCGTCGGGTGAGCGCGGGCGTGTACACCTACCTGCCGCTGGGGTGGCGGGTGCTGGGCAAGGTCGCGGAGATCGTGCGGCAGGAGATGAACGCCGCGGGCGCGAGCGAACTGCTGATGCCCGCGCTGGCGCCGGTTGATCTGCTCAAGGAGACGGGGCGGGCGGAGGACTACGGCGACCTGCTGTTCCGCTTTACGGATCGCCACCAGCGCGACACCTACCTCGGCCCGACGCACGAGGAGGTGATCACGGACCTGATGCGCAGCGCGATCACGAGTTACCGCCAGCTGCCGTTGAACCTGTACCAGATTCAGACGAAGTTCCGGGATGAGTTCCGGCCGCGGGCGGGGTTGCTGCGTGGCAGAGAGTTCGTGATGAAGGACGCGTACTCCTTCCACATGCACATCGAGGGCCCGGGCGGGCTGAACGACGCGTACGACGCGATGTACCGCGCCTATGAGAACATCTTCACGCGCTGCGGGCTGGACTTCACGGTGGTCGAGGCGGAGGCGGGGCCGATCGGCGGCAGCGCGAGCCACGAGTTCATGGTCAACACCGAGTCGGGCGAGGACACGATCCTCGTGTGCCCCAGGACCGGGTACGCCGCCAATGTCGAGAAGTGCGAGATCGGCAGGCGCAAGGAGCCCGGCAAGGGCTATTTCAACGGCGATCCGCTGGGCGATCTGGAGGAGGTGCACACGCCGGAGTGCCCCGGAATCGAGGATGTGTGCAAGCTGCTCAAGACGAAGCCGCGGAACATGCTCAAGACGGTGGTGTTCCGCGCGCCGGAACTGGAGAAGTGGATCGTCGCGGTGGTGCGGGGTGATCACGATGTGAACGAGGGCAAGGTGCGCGATCTCGCCGGATCGCGGGTCGAACTGGCCGACGCGGCCGCTGCGACGAAGGCGGGCTTCGCGATCGGGTATGTCTCGCCACGTGCTGCGCTGAAAGTCGAGAATGTCATCATGCTCATCGACCGTGACGCGGCGGTCGGCTTCGATGATGAGGCGGGTAAAGCGATGTATTGGGTGACGGGCGCGGACAAGAAGGACTTCCATGTGAAGAAGTTCAACTGGCGCCGCGATATGGGCGCTGCGCTCGATGACGCGAGCAAGGTGAAAGTCGCCGATGTGCGCAACGCGATGGCGGGCGATCCGTCGCCGCGAGCGGGGGGGGCTGAAGGTGTGCAACTGGAAGCCAAGCGCGGCATCGAGGTCGGGCACATCTTCAAACTGGGCGTGAAGTACTCCGCGGCCATGAAGTTCGAGGTGCTCGACGACAACCAGCAGCGTCGCCCCGTCATCATGGGGTGCTACGGCATCGGCGTGTCGCGCACGGTCGCTTCGTGTGTGGAGATGAGCCACGACGACAACGGCATCGTCTGGCCCGCGGCGATCGCGCCGTTCCATGTCATCATCACGCCGATGGATGTGGACCCGACGAGCAAGGCGATGGAGGTCGCGTGCAAGCTCTCCGGCGCGTTGTCGGAGGCGGGCATGGACGTGCTGATCGATGACCGCGAGGAGCGCCCCGGCGTGAAGTTCAAGGACGCCGACCTGATCGGCATCCCGGTCCGCCTGACGATCGGCGACAAGGCGCTGGCCGAGGACTCGGTGGAGTTCAAGCAGCGGACCGATGCCGGCAAGGGCTCGCTGGTGAAGATCGGCGATGTGGTCAGGAAGTGCGCCGGGGCGCTGGGCTGATATCAATCAGTGGATGATGTTGGCGAAGGGGCTCACGGCGTTGGACGCCAGACTGAGCGGTCCGATGTCGTTTCCCGTGCTGCCCGAGAACGAGGTCGTGTTGTCGTGGAAGGTGTTGCGGATGATGACTTCCTCGCCGTTGGTGGTCATCCGAACGCCGATGTCGTTGCTGGAGAGATGATTGGAGTCCACTCGATTGTCTCCGCACCGGACATAGATCCCCGCGCCGTCGGTGACGGCGGTGCCGTTGAGATTGCAGACATTCCCGACGATCGAGTTGCTGGTGCAGACGTTGATGCCGTTCTCGCCGTTCTGGCTGCAGGTGTTGTTACGGATGACCCATCCGCCGCCTGAGTTCTGCGCGATGCCGCTGAATGTATTGAAGATTGTTGTGTTCCGTTCGCAGACGCCGCCCGAGCCGCCCAGGTTGATGCCGGAGAGACTGTTGCTGTTGGCGGTGCACTCGACGACGGTCGCGCCGCTGCCGGTGTTGATGCCGTAGATCGTGTTGGCGACGGCCTGGCACCGGACGATGGTGGTCGGCCCGTTGCTCCCGGCGAGGTCGAAGCCACTGGCGCCGCATCTGTCCGCCTTGACGCCTTCGATATACAGGCGCGCCCCGCTCAGGGAGATGCCGTCGTCCGTCCAGTCGCGGACGACTCCGTTGAGGATGGTGACGCCCCGGAAGCCGGGCTCGTTACGGATGCCGATCGCGGCGGCGCCCGGCGTTCCGGCCAGGGTGAAGCCCATCATGTCGATCGTTACGTTATCGCAGGCGATCTCGATGCCGTGCTTGTTGGCAACGCCTTGCACATCCCCGACGAGGTAGTACGAGCCCGGCTGGGTGATGCGGAAGAGCGAGTCGGCGTCGCCGGGTGTGGTGTCGAGACTGATGACGGTTCGCGGCTCGACCCAGTCGAGCCCCTTCATGGTGGGCGTCACCGGGCCCGCGGGCGGGTTGAGGTCTCCGGCGCTCACGAGCATCGCCGCCGCGACGATGACCGATATACCGAGAATGAGGGAGTTGCTTCCGTAGGCTGTGCGCATGGCAAATCTCCGTGGGGGTTTCCTAAGAAGCATGCGCCGTCGATCGTGCCGCCGGCCAGAAACGGCGGCAGATCAACCCAAGAATCCCCTCTGGTAGAATCCTGTCATGCCGAACAACTACCCGCCGCAGTACCGCACCCCCTCGAATGGCCTCGGGATCGCGGGCTTCATCGTGTCCCTGGTCGGGATTGTCGGCTCGTGCGGCCTGCTGTGCCCGGTTGGGCTCTTGATGTCCATCATCGCGATGCGGCGCGAGCCGCGCGGCTTCGCCATCGCGGGACTCATCATCGGGCTGCTCGGCTCGTTGTGGATCTTCATCGCGCTGGGGTTCATCATTCTGACCGGCGGGGTTGTCGCGGCCGCGGTGGCGCTTGGGATCGCGGCGATCCCGCACGCTGCGGCGGTTGCCGAGATGGTGCAACTCGCGCCGCAGGTCGAGCAGTACCGCCAGGCCAACGGCTCGCTCCCGGCCGCCGTCTCGCAGTTGCCCAATGTGACCAACGAGCAGATCACCGATCCGTGGGGCAACGCGTACCTCATCGTGCCGGATGCCACGGGCAACGGATTCACGCTCGTTTCGATGGGCCCCGACGGTCAGCCGTCCACGGGCGATGAGATCGACTTCCGTTCGACGCGCTGACACCCGCTACCATCTGGGCACATGAGCGACTCGTCTGAACAACCTCTCGTCGGCGTCATCATGGGCTCGCGCTCGGACTGGGAGACCATGCGCCACGCGAGCGAGGCGCTGGCCGAACTCCGCGTTCACCACGAGACACGCATCGTCTCGGCGCACCGGACGCCGGATCTGCTGTTCGAGTACGCCTCGACCGCTGCGGCACGCGGTCTCAAGGTCATCATCGCCGGCGCGGGCGGGGCCGCGCACTTGCCCGGCATGTGCGCCGCCAAGACGACGCTCCCGGTGCTGGGCGTGCCGGTGGAGTCGGCGGCCCTCAAGGGGCTCGACTCGCTGCTCTCGATCGTGCAGATGCCGGGGGGCGTGCCCGTCGCGACGCTGGCGATCGGCAAGGCCGGTGCGCGCAACGCGGGCTTGTTGGCCGCGTCTATCCTCGCGCTCTCCGACAATGCGCTCGCCCAGCGTCTCGCCGACTTCCGCACAAAGCAGACCGAGTCCGTGCGGGATGGGGCGGGGGGGGGCGATCCGTCGCAATCCGGGCCGAGACTCGCATGATCGTCGCGGTTCTGGGAGCCGGGCAACTGGGTCGGATGCTCGCGCTGGCGGGCGTCCCGCTCGGCATGAAGTTCCGGTTCCTCTCCACCTCGCCCGGCGCGTGCGCGGGGGATGTCGGCGAGGTGGTCGTGGGGCCGCGCTTCGATGATGAGGACTCGATCAAGCGCCTGGTCAAGGGCGAGGCGGACATCGTCACCTACGAGTTCGAGAACATCCCGGCGCGGGCGATCGAGGTCGCGGCACGGTACGCGCCGGTGCTGCCCGGCGCGCTGGCGCTCACTCTGGCGCAGGACCGCGTCGATGAGAAGAACTTCTTCCGGTCGATCGATATCAAGACGCCCGACTTCCACGCCATTGCTACGCGGCACGATCTCGACGCCGCGGCCGATGCGGTCGGATGCCCGTTTGTGCTCAAGACGCGGCGCTTCGGGTACGACGGCAAGGGCCAGCGGGTCATCAAGTCTCGGGACGAACTCGACTCGGCGTGGGAGGCGCTGGGGGCGCACGAGGGGGGGCTGATCGCCGAGCGGTTCATCCGGTTCGACCGCGAGTTGTCGGTCATCGGCGTGCGCAGCAGCAGGGGCGAGACGGCGGTGTATCCGATCACCCAGAATGTCCATCGCGATGGCATTTTGCACACTTCCTTTGCGCCAGCGCCCGATCTGTCCGCGGACCTCGTGGAGCGGGCGAACGCGATCGTCACGCGCGCGATGCACGAGATGGATTACGCGGGCGTCCTGGCGATCGAGCTGTTCGAGGTGGGCGGCGATCTGCTCGTGAACGAGATGGCCCCGCGCGTGCACAACTCCGGGCACTGGACGATCGACGGCGCGCAGACATCCCAGTTCGAGAACCATATCCGCGCCATCACCGGGCTCCCGCTCGGCCCGACCTCGATGCGTCCGGGGATCGCGCACGCGGGCATGCTGAACCTCGTGGGCGATCACCCGCCGGTCTCCAAGCTCCTCACGGTGCCGGGGGCACGGGTGCACCTCTACGGCAAGGCCCCCAAGCCGGGCCGGAAGGTCGGGCATCTGAACTTCGGTGCGGCGAGCGAGTCGGCGGTGCGCGCTTCGATGGAGGCGGCCGGTACCATGCTCCCCCGATGAACGACCTTCTCACAGAACTCCGCGAGCGATCGCTGCTCTATCAGGCCACCGACGAGGACGCTCTGCGCAAGCATCTCGTTGCGGGCGACCGGGCGGCCGGGGGGCGGCGCATCTACACGGGCTTCGACCCGACCGCTGACTCCCTGACGATCGGCAATCTTGTGCCCATCATGCTGCTGCGCAAGATGCAACAGGCGGGGCACACGCCCTTCGTTCTGCTGGGCGGCGCGACGGGGCTCATCGGCGACCCGTCGGGCAAGGAGTCCGAGCGCTCCCTGCGCACGCGCGACGAGGTGGATTTCAATGTCGACGCGCAGCGGAAGATCTTCGAGCGGCTGCTGAACTTCGATGCCAAATCGCCGAACCACGCGCGCATGGTCAACAACATCGACTGGTTCGAGAAGATCAGTTTCCTCGATGCGCTGCGCGATATCGGCAAGCACTTCTCCGTCAACGAGATGACCAAGCGCGACTCGGTGCGCGACCGGCTGGAGCGCGAGCAGGGGATCTCGTACACCGAGTTCTCGTACATGCTGCTGCAGGCGTACGATTTCCTGCACTTGTTCCGCGCCGAGGGTGTGACGATCCAGTCCGCCGGCGCGGACCAGTGGGGGAATATCGTGTCGGGGGCGGACCTCATCCGCCGATGCGAGCACAACGACACCGGTTCATCGCTCTCTTTCGGCTTCACTGCGCCGCTCTTGACCAAGGCCGACGGCGGGAAGTTCGGTAAGACCGAGTCCGGCGCGATCTGGCTCTCCCACAAGCGCCCGTCCGGTACGCCCGGCACTTCGCCCTACGCCTACTACCAGTTCTGGCTCAACACGAGCGATGCCGATGTCCGCAAGTACCTCTGCATCTTCACCGATCTCTCGCTCGCGGAGATCAATGATCTCTGCGCCAAGCACGCGAGTGAGCCGCACCTGCGTGAGGCGCAGCGCACGCTCGCGCAGCACGCGACCACGCTCCTGCACGGCGGCGGGGCGATGCGCGCCGCAGAAGACGCCGCCAAAGCGCTCTTCTCCGGCGAGGTGCGCGCGCTCGACGCCGACACGCTGGACGAGGTGTTCGCGGCCGTGCCCTCAACAACCCACGACAAGGCGTCACTCGGTGGCGGCGTGTCGCTGGTCGATGTCTTGGCGGCGACCTCGCTCGCCAAGTCCAAGAGCGAGGCCCGCAAGCATCTCGAGGCCGGCGCGGTCTCGGTCAACGGCGACAAGGCCGACGCCGATCGCACGCTCACGCCGAATGACCTCCTGTACGGCCGCGTCGTTTTGCTGCGTCGCGGGAAAAAATCGTGGCATGTGACGCGCTGGGCGTAGGTTGGGCGTCTATTGCCCCACGATTCGATAGGATTTTGGCCGCAACCCACGGTTTTTGCGTGAGTTCCGCGCGGTCCTATGGCATAATTCCTGATTGGAGAGCTCCCGCACAGGACAAGCGGGGGCGTGGGGGAGAGAGAGGTCGAGCGACGCCCCGGCCATATGGACGGGCGAAAGGAGGGCTCATGCCGACCATCGATCATCTGTTGTCGCGCAAACCGGCCGACCGGCAACGCGTGGTCACGATCTCGAAGAACGCGACGGCGCTCGAGGCGGCGCGCGTGATGAACGATCACCACATCGGGGCGCTCGTCGTCACCGACGACGACCACACCGTGGCGGGCATCTTCACGGAGCGCGACCTGCTCACGCGCATCGTCTCGGCCCAGCGGGCGCCGGAGAAGACCCGTGTCGCGGATGTGATGACCACGAATGTCGTGGTCTGCTCGCCCGAAACGCGGTGCGACGATGTGCGCCACATCATGCGCGAGAAGCGCATCCGTCATATCCCGGTGACGGAGGGGCGGCGGCTCATGGGCATGATCTCGATCGGCGATCTCAACACCGCCGAGGTCAAGGTGCTCGCCGAGACGATCACCTATCTCGAGCAGTTCGTCGCGCCGAGCTGATCTAGCGCAGTTCGACCGACCAGTACGCGTTGTCGAGGAAGGCCTTCCACGACTGGTACCGGTCTTGGCCGAGGCGCACCGCGATCTGCGGATTCCGCTTCGGGCGTACGGGCTTCTTGCAGAGGCGCATGTGCGCCTGCTCGGGTGTTCGGCCGCCCTTCTTGGCGTTGCACCGGACGCACGCGCACACCAGGTTCTCCCAGGTGTCCTGCCCGCCCTGGGCGCGGGGCGTCACGTGGTCGATCGACAGTTCGTTGGTCGGGAAGTACTTGCCGCAGTACTGGCAACGGTTGCGGTCGCGCGCAAAGAGATTGCGCCGGTTGAGTTTCACGCGCTGATCGGGCAGGCGGTCGTACCCGAGCAGGCGGATCACCTTGGGGACCGCGATGTCGAGGCGCACCGTGCGCACCCAGTCGTGCTTCTCGTGCTCGAACTGCTGCTGGAGTTCGGAGATCTCCGTCCACGACTCGAAGTCGTAGGAGATGTACTGACCTTCATCGACATGAATCACTTCCGCCAGACTCTTGGTGAGCAGGCAGAACGCACGGCGCGCGCTGATGACACGCACCGCCACGTACAGCTTGTTCAGGACCAGGACCTTCGCGTCCAGCGCCGAGCCGCCCCCGACCGCCCCGGCGGCGACCGACGCGAAGGCGGCTACACCGTCGGGCGCATCCTCGCCCTGCAAGTCGGCCAGAGTCACCCGCTCGTGGCCGTTCCGGGATGTGCTCGATCGGCTCATCTCCGCTCGCTCCGACCCGCTCTGGGTCCCATGAAACCTAGCCGTCGCGGGTGGGTCTGGCAAGTGTTATCGACTTGTAAGGACACCGACTCGAGGGGAGACGGGGCGAATCACGGCCCCGATTCGCGTCCCGGCGCGGTTCTCGGCGGCTAGTGGCGGAAATGGCGGATTCCCGTGGTCAGGCAGGTGACGCCGCTCTTGTCGCACAGGTCGAATGTCTCCGCGTCCCGCTTCGATCCCCCCGGATGGACGATCACCCCCACGCCCGCCCCGATCAGGACCTCGGGCCCGTCGGCGAAGGGGAAGAAGGCATCGCTCGCGGCGATGGCGCCCCGCGCCGCTCTGCCGGCCTTGCTCACCGCGACGCGGCACGCGCCGACGCGGTCCATCTGCCCCGCGCCCGCGCCGAACATCCGCACGCCGCCCTCGTCGACGCCGCCGATCACGATCGCGTTGCTCGCCAGGTGCTTGCCCATCACCCACACCGCGCCCGCGGCGTGCATGGTCGCGTCATCGGGCGCCGGCCCCGCGGCATGGGTCCATCGCGCGACATCGGCCAACGCCGCGTCCCGTTCCTGCACGAGCATCCCACCCGGAATCGTCTTCATTTGCAGCGCGCCCGGTGACGTGCGTTCGATCGCGCCGACCGCCAGCAAGCGCACATTCGCCCACCGATCGCGCAGCCGCTCCAGCGCGGCCTTCGAGAACGACGGCGCGAGGATCACCTCCAGGAACACGCCCTGCTCGCACAGCCGCTCTGCTGATGCCTCGTCCATCTCACGCGACAGCGCGAGGATGCCGCCGAACGCGGCGATCGGGTCGCCCGCCATTGCCAGGTTGCAGGCGCTGCGCGCATCGCCCGCCACCGATGCGCCGCACGGGTTGGCGTGCTTGATGACGCACGCCGCGACGCGTGCCGGCTCCTGCGCCGCCAGATCGCGTACGAGTTCCAGCGCGGCGGCGGCGTCGTTGAGGTTGTTGTACGACAACTCTTTGCCGTGGAGCTGCTCGGCGCCCACGACATTGGCGCCCGCGAACGATGCGTCCCGGTACACCGAGGCGTGCTGGTGGGGGTTCTCGCCGTATCGCAGCTCGCTCTGGATCGGCATCGACACCGACATGATCCGCGGGAATCGTTCCCCCTCGCCCCTGGAGAGGTACGAGGCGATGGCGGCGTCGTAGGCGCTGGTTCGCGCGAAGGCCGCCGCCGAGAGTTCCCGCCGGAGCGCCCGCGATGTGCTCCCGTCGAGCTTTTTGAGTTCTTCCGTCACGCGCCCGTATTGATCCGGGTCCGTCACGACCGCGACCCATTCGTGATTCTTGGCGGCCGATCGCACCATGGCGGGCCCGCCGATGTCGATCTGCTCGACGGCCTCGTCGCGCGTCACGCCGTCGCGCGCGATGGTCTTCTCGAAGGGGTACAGGTTCACGCACAGCAGATCGATCCCCTCGATGCCGTGCGCTTCCATCGCGTCGGTGTGGGACTTCTCATCGCGGACCGCCAGCAGGCCGCCATGCACCTTGGGGTGGAGCGTCTTGACGCGCCCGTCCATCATCTCCGGGAAGCCCGTCACTTCGTCGATGGGCGTGACTCTGAGCCCGGCCTCGGTGAGCGCTCTGGCCGTTCCGCCCGTGGAGATCAGTTCAACGCCTAGCGCAGCGAGCGAGCGTGCCAACGCCACAACGCCGCGCTTGTCCGACACGCTGAGCAGCGCCCGCCGGATCGCCACGAGTCCATCTTGCATCGCCAGACGATCCCCTGTGTTTATCGGCTCGGCTCGTAGCGCGCGATCGAGCCGTTCTTCGTCGCCGCGTAGAGATTCCCGTCCACGAAGTTGTCCACCACGAGTTTCGACACGCCGGGAATCTCCACGGTGTCAACGACATCGCCGCGGGTTATGTCGAGCACGGTCATCGTGCGCCCGTCCCAGACGAGCAGGCGTCCCGCGCGGACGCCCAGCGCGTTCCCGCGCACGCCCTGCGCCGTCCAGACACGCGACCCGTCGCTCGTGCGCAGGCACGCGAAGCCCTCGGACGGAATCTCGACGAACAGGCGGTCGCCCAGGAGTTCGGCCTGGCCGCGGATCGGCTCGGCAGTCCGGACGCGCCACCGCTGCTCGCCCCCGTAGGCCCCGAACGCCCAGATCGATTGATCGAGCGACGCGCAGTACACCGTGTCCTCGTCCGCGACCGGACCGCCCGACATCGCGTCGTAGAGCGTGTTGCGCCCGAGAAGCCGCCCGGACAGACCGTCGAGCACGAAGAGTTCGCCCCGGTTGGTCACCACGGCGACCGCGGCGCCCACGGCGACCGGCGGGACCTCGACCGTGGACGCCCGGTTGTACCCGAAGCCCCAGCCCTTGAATCCGGCGCGCATGTTGTGACCGAGCACCTCGCCGCGCGACGTCCCGAACACCGCCATGTCGCCGACGATCGCGGGGCGCGTCCGGGCCAGCGCCGCCAGACGCTGGCGGTCCACGACCTCGCCGGTGCGCGGGTCGAGGAAATACATCACGGTGTCGGCGACGCTCCACACATTGCCGCGCCACATGCCCGAGCCGTAGAACCGCGCGAGGGAGTCGCCCAGGTCGGTCGCCCAGCCCACCTGCCCGGTCCGGGCGTTGATGTAGGTAAGGATGTTCGAGGAGTCCATCGCGAGCACTTCATCGCCGGTGACATCGAGATGCGCCAGTTCGTGGCGGTTGGCCACCTGCGCCACCGTCTTCCACACCGGGCGATACCCGATGATGGAATAGGGCTCGCGCGCCTCGGCACCGCCCGCTCCGCCCCCGCCGGACTGCGAGCCGCGTTGCCCGGATCCGCACCCCGCGATTGTGACGGAGCCCATGCCCACCAGGGCGCAGAGAGCGGCCGCGCGGGCGAACGAGAATGACAATGAACCGGGTCTGCGGGGCATGCGTCGCACCTCATGAACAGCGTGTGAGTCTGACGCCCGAAGGCGGAGTCCGTGCCGACGACCGCTCCCGATCGCCGGGGCGGCATGGTAGCCGATCCCCGCTCGGCGCACCCCGACGCGGCTTCCCGGCGACATTATGCTCTGTGCATGTTCACCGGGCTCATCCAGGCCGTCGGTCGCATCACCTCGATCACTCCCACCGGCGATGGCGCTGCATGCGGGAGCGGGGGGGGCGGTGGAGGCGGAGGGGGGGCGCGCATCGAGATCGATCCGAGCGGCTGGTCGCACCGCCCGAATGTGGGCGACTCCATCGCCGTTTCCGGATGCTGCCTCACGCTCGCCGGGCCCGTCACGGGCGCGGGCCGCTTCCTCTTTGATGCGGTCCGTGAGACGCTCGACCGGACGACGCTTGGATCGCTCGCACCGGGCCACCGGGTCAATCTCGAGCACGCGGTCCGCGCCGATACCTTGATGGGCGGGCACTTCGTGCAGGGGCATATCGAGGGGCTCGCCACCGTCGCAAGTGTCCAGCGGAAGGAAGCCGACTGGCGGGTCTCGTTCACCGCCCCAGATGAACTCATGGACGCGACGATTCCCAAGGGCTCCATCGCGATCGATGGCGTCTCGCTTACGGTGGCGCGCGTCGATCGCAACACCCTCGAGGTCGCGCTCATCCCCACCACCCTCGAACTCACAACGCTCGGGGACCTGCGGGAGGGCGATCGCGTCAACATCGAGACCGACATGCTCGCCCGCGCCGCGGTGCACGCGCTCCGGCGCATCTCATCCGACTGACATCGGAATCCGAGTCGCGGCCTAGGCGGCCATCCGCTGCGCTTCCTCTTCGCTCACCCGCCCGACCACCTCGGCATCGATCGGTTCCTCGTCGTCGTGGTCGGCGCGCATCGCCCGGAGGCGCTCGGCGTAGTGATGGCGGAGCGTGTCGCACTCCACCTTCAGATCGTGCAGGTCGCACACGTGGCCGACGCGGGAAGCCCAGACGCTCAGCACGCCGAGAATCGCCGCCGCCGCGATCAGGCCGTTCACGATCAGCACACCGGTTGATGGGTAATCCATGCTCCATTCGTCGGACCGATCGCCCGGCGCCTTAAGCCCCATATAATCGCCCCGTGATGCCCTTCGTTCGAGGTCTGGCCCTGCTCGCCCTGTTCCTGTTCGCCCTTCCGGGCGCCGGGGCGCAGGAAACCGCCACGACCGCCTCTCCGGCGGCCCCGCAGGAAGTTTCGATCGGCATCGGCTTCAACGGCGTGTTCGGCGTCGGTGATACGGTCCGCCCCGGAGACTGGGCCGGGCTGCTGCTGGTCATCAACGACTCCCACGATCAGCCGCGCAACCTGGCGGTGCGTGTCTCCATGCCCGACCCCGATGGCGACACCATCGAGCGCCAGCGCGTCATCGCCTCCACGCCCGGACGCGACCAGAGCGTCTGGATGTATGTCCGCCTGCCCTTCTCATTCTCGAACAGTTCGCTGCTGACGGTGAGCGTGCACGAGGTCGTGGGCGAGTCCGCCGGCGCCCGCACGCAGATCGGGCGTACGCTCTCGTGGACCCGCATCCAGCCCCGTCAGGTCGTCCAGCCCGAGGACACCATGATCGGCGTTGTCGGGCGCGCCCAGCTCGCGCTGAGCGAGTACGAACTCGCCGACGGGCGATCCAGTTCCAACAGCAACATCAACCCGCGCACATCCAACGACACCATCCACATCGTTTCGGGCATCCAGCCCGCGTCCATGCCGGATCAATGGCTCGGGTTGCTCCCATTCGAGTCGGTCATCTGGACCGATCCGCCCCCCCGCGAACTGGGCGAGTCGCCCAACGACCCGCGCCCCTCCGCGCTTCGCAACTGGGTGCAGGGCGGCGGGCACCTCGTCATCATGCTGCCGGTGGTGGGCGATACCTGGTTCACGCAGACCAACCCCGTTTTCGACCTCTTGCCCGATGTCACGCCGAGGCGCGTCGAGAGCGTTTCCTACGAGGCGTACCGCCAGCTCCTCACCGATCGGCTGCCCGACGAGCGCGCCATGCCGCTCAACCAGGTCATCAATGTTTTCGAGTCCAATGCTGGCGCCTCGCCCGAGGACGCGATCCCGATCATCAACGGGCCGGACGGCACCATCGTCGTCCGCAAACTGATCGGCACCGGGATGGTCACGCTGATCGGGCTCGACCTCTCCGACCGGCGCCTGATGAGCACCGATTTCGCGCCCGACGCCTTCTGGCACCGCATCCTCGCCAAGCGATTCGACATCCTGACCTCCGACGAGAAGAAGGACCTCAAGAACAGCTTCATCTCGGGCAGCACGCAGAACATCTACACCGATGCCTACATCGAGCCCGGCATCCGCATGTCCGCCACCGCCGCCGCGGGCGTCCTGCTCGGGCTCGTGGTCTTCGCGCTGTACTGGATTCTCGCCGGGCCCGGCGGCTTCGGCCTGCTCAAACTCAAGGGCCTCCAGCGCCATTCGTGGCTCGCGTTCGTCGCGATGGTCGCGGTCTTCGCCGCGATCTCATGGCTCGGCTCGCGCGCGGCGCGCCCTACCAGCAGGCAGGCCCGCCATGTGACCTACCTCGATCATGTCTACGGCCAGGATGTCCAGCGCGCCCGCGTCTGGGCCACCATCATGCTCCCGACCTACGAGGACCAGCGCGTCGCCCTCACGCCGCCCGACACGCTCCCCGACCATCCCATGGCGCTCACGCCCTTCGCCGGGCCCGCGCGGACGCAATTGCTCTCGCAGTTCCCCGATGCGCGCGCCTATGTGATGGATGTGCGCCACCCCGAAGAGGTCGTCGTCCCCGCGCGCTCCACCAGCAAGACCTTCCAGTTCGACTGGATCGGCGTCGCCCGCGCCCGCGGGTGGGGCATGCCCACGCCCGACACCGACAACCCGCCGCGTTTCGAGGGCAATCAACTCGTCGGCTCGCTCCGGCACGCCCTCCCCGCGCCGCTCACCAACATCCGCATCGTCGTGGTGCAGAAGCAACTCGAGGCCCGATGGCTCGACGCCGCCCGGCGCGAGAAGGCCATCAGCCCCATGCCCTTCGTCGCCAGCGCGTACGCGATCGCCGGCAACGCCGGGTGGGCGCCGGGCGATACGCTCAACCTCGCCGATGTCCTGACCGGGGGCGCACGCTCCGCCACGGGCAACTCCGTCCAGTTCAATCTCGTCGGCGGCGTGGACTCTCCATCGCGCGTCGACTCGCAGTCTTCGGCGTTCCACTTCTCGGCGTCCTTCTACTCCATGCTCAATCAGCCCGACTTCCGCGACAACTCGTTCAACTCCACGCACAAGCGCTACCACCGCCGGCTCACGCAGGCCCTGGACCTCTCCAAGTGGTTCACGCAGCCCTGCCTGATCGTGATCGGCGAGATCGACGATCAGCCCTCCCCCGTCCCCATCTACGCCGGATCGCCATCCTCCGCGCGTGAACTGCCCACCACCGGGCGCACCGTCGTACGCTGGGTCTACCCCCTCACGCCCAATCCACCCGTATTCTCCGAGATCAACCAGTAATGCCCATCATCGAGACCATCAATCTCTGCAAGGAATACGGCGACCTCGTCGCGCTCAACAACCTCAACCTCTCCATCGAGGCGGGCGACTGCTTCGGCTTCATCGGGCCCAACGGCGCGGGCAAGACCACCACGATCAAGATCCTCGCGACGCTCCTCAAGCCCACGCGCGGCCAGGCGATGGTCGATGGGCTCACCGTCGGCTACCAGAACCGGCAGATCCGCCCCATCATTGGCTATGTCCCCGACTTCATGGGTTCGTACGAGGACATGGTCGTCACCGAGTACCTTGAGTTCTTCGCCGCGTGCTACGCCATCCACGGCTCCAACCGCAAGCGCGTCGTCAACGATGTCCTCGAACTCACCGACCTCTCCTACAAGGCCACCGCCGAGGTCAACTCGCTCTCGCGCGGCATGCAGCAGCGGCTCTCCGTCGCGCGCGTGCTGCTGCATGATCCGAAAGTGCTGCTGCTCGACGAGCCCGCGTCGGGCCTCGACCCCCGCGCCCGTATCGAGATGCGCGAACTGCTCAAAGAGCTCAAGCGCATGGGCAAGACCATCATCATCTCCAGCCACATCCTGCATGAGCTGGCCGAGTTGTGCAATGTAGTGGGCATCATCGAGCGCGGGCAGTTGCTCTATTCGGGGCGCGTGCGCGACATCCTCGCCAAGGCGCGCGTCGAGCAGTCGGTGCTCGTCGCCGTGTCGGACCGCACCGAGGAGGCGGCCAAACTCATCCACCAGATGCCCGGCGTGAAGCGCATCGCGCTGACCGACGAGGACGACCCCACGAGCCGCACCAACGGCGCGCGCCGCCCGGTCCTGCAGGTGACGATGGACGAGGGCGGCGCCACCGACCCGAGCGACATCCCCAGCCGACTCATCAACGCCGGCTTCCGCATCGTCCGGTTCACCGAAGAGCCCGTGAACCTCGAGACCGCTTTCATGCGGCTGACGCAGGGGCTGGTGCAATAGCTGCTCCCTCCCCCGCCGCCGGCGGGGGAGGTGTCACACGGAGTGTGACGGAGGGGGTTGATTTGATCCCCTCCCGCTTGCGGGACGGATTGGGGAGCGGCTGTCTACTCACAGTTAATCTCGGCAACATCCGCCCGCCCTCCCGGTACCATGCGCTGCATCGCTCGTAATCACCCATGGAACACCGGAGGAACCCCCCCGTGAGCATCCCGTTCCGCTACGCACTGCCGATCGCCGCGATCTCCGCGATCACCGCCGCAACGTTCGCGTCCGACCTCGATTACCCCCAGACGCGTAAGGTCGACCGCATCGATGTGTACCACGGCACGCAGGTCTCCGATCCCTACCAGTGGCTCGAGACCGATGTCCGCGAGTCCACCGAAGTGAAGGAGTGGGTGGACGCGGAGAACGCCGTCACCTTCTCGTACCTCGAGTCCATCGGCGAGCGCAACGAGATCAAGGACCGCCTCACCGACCTCTGGAACTACGAGCGTTTCTCCTCGCCATTCAAGGTCGCGGGCACGTATTACTACTACCGCAACGACGGACTGCAGAATCAGTCCGTGCTCTACGCCGTCGACACGCTCGACGGCGAGCCGCGCGTCGTGATCGATCCCAACGCGTGGAAGGCCGACGGCACCGCGGCGCTTTCCGGCCTCTCCTTCTCCGAGGACGGGCGTTACCTCGCCTACGCCAAGGCCGTCTCCGGCTCCGACTGGACCGAGTGGTTCATCAAGGACCTCCGCACGGGCAACGACACCACCGACCACATCGAGTGGACCAAGTTCGGCGGCCTCACATGGACGCACGACAACCGCGGCTTCTTCTACTCCCGCTTCCCCGCGGTTCCGAAGGAAGAACTGTTCACCTCGACGAATCTCAACAACAAGGTCTACTACCATCGTCTGGGAACGGATCAGTCCGAGGATGTGCTGGTCTTCGAGCGCCCCGATCATCCCGAGTGGGGCTTCGGGTCGAGCGTCACCGAGGACGGGCGCTACCTTGTGATCTCGGTGTACAAGGGCACCGACAGCCGCAACATGCTCTTCGTGAAGGACCTCGACGAGCCCTACGGCCTGCCCATCACCGTCATCGACAACTTCGATCACGAGTGGGGCGTGATCGGCAACGACGGCACCACCTTCTACTTCCAGACCACGCTCCACGCGCCCAACCGGCGCGTCGTGTCGATGGATATCACCAAGGGCCCCGCCTCCGTGCGCCAGGTCATCGCCGAAGCCCCCGAGGCGCTCCAGGGCGTCGGGCTCACGGGCAACATGTTCGTCGCGTCCTACCTCAAGGACGCCGTCTCGTATGTCCGCATGTTCCGGACCGACGGCACGCACGTCCGCGATGTCGAGTTCCCCGGGCTCGGCTCGGGAGGCGGCTTCGGCGGCAAGCGCTCCGACACCGAGACCTTCTACTCGTTCTCTTCCTACAACACGCCGCCCTCCATCTACCGCTACGACATGATCACCGGCGAGAGCACGCTCTTCCGGCGCGCCGCGGTTGATTTCAAGGCCGATGATTACACCGTCGAGCAGGTCTTCTACGAGAGCAAGGACGGCACGCGCGTCCCCATGTTCCTCGCCCACAAGAAGGGGCTCAAGAAGTCGCCCAACACGCCCACCATGCTCTACGGGTACGGCGGGTTCGATATCCCCATCACCCCCGGGTTCTCTCCCGCCATCGCGGCGTGGATGGAGATGGGGGGCGTCTGGGCCGTCGCCAACATCCGCGGCGGCGGCGAATACGGCGAGTCGTGGCACAAGGCCGGCATCAAGACCAAGAAGCAGAATGTCTTCGATGACTTCATCGGCGCCGCCGAGTGGCTCATCGACAACGGGTACACCTCCACGCCCAAGCTCGCGATCCACGGGCGCTCCAACGGCGGGCTGCTCGTCGGCGCGGTCATGACGCAGCGCCCCGACCTCTTCGGGGCGGCGTTCCCCGGCGTGGGCGTGATGGACATGCTCAAGTTCCACACATGGACCGCCGGGCGCTACTGGGTCGATGACTACGGCAACGCCGAGCTCGACAAGGCCGAGTTCGAGGCGCTCAACGCCTACTCGCCCTACCACCAACTGGTCCGCCAGGCGGGCAAGGGCATCCATTATCCGGCCACGATGGTGACGACCGCCGACACCGACGATCGTGTGGTGCCCGGGCACTCCTTCAAGTTCGCCGCGGCCCTGCAGGAGTCGCAGGCGGGCGATGCGCCGGTGCTCATCCGCATCGAGACCAGCGCGGGCCACGGCGGCGGCAAACCCACCGCCAAGCAGATCGAGGAGTGGGCCGACATGTTCGCCTTCGCGGTCAAGAATCTGAAGATCAATCTCACCGGCGACTGGCCCGGCAAGCAGTAAGAAGTTCGAGTTCGCAGATTTCAAGGCCGCGGGCGTTCAACCCGCGGCCTTTCTCATGCGCCATAGCGTGCGGTATCGTGCGCCACTGTGACCACCGTCATCCTCGCGGCACTCGGCGCTTCGTTTCTCATCGCCCTGATCGGGACGGCGCTGGCGCGCATCCTCTCGGTGCGACTCGGATTCATGGACACGCCCGGCACGGCCGGACATCTCAAGGCCTCGACGGGCAGGGTCCCCAACACGGGGGGCATCGCGATCTTCGCGGCCATCGCGCTGCCGCTTCTCTTTGCAATTGTCGTCGCGCGTCTCCCCGATCACACGGGCATCGCCAAGATGTTCCCCGCGGTCGTGCCCCATCTCGAGGGGATCCGGTCGGTCACGACGCTCGCGATCGCGCTGCTGGGCGCGATGGGCGTCCTCCATGTCATGGGGCTCATCGACGATCGGCGCGCGCTCAAGGCCGGTCCCAAGCTGCTCGTGATGTGCATCGTTTGCGCTGTTTTTGCAGCGATCTTCAACGAACTGCGCCTGCTGCGCATCGTTGACACATGGACGGGGGTGCCGGGCGGCTCGTACATCCTGACGGTCCTGTGGTTCGTCGTCGTCACCAACGCGATGAACTTCATGGACAACATGGACGGTCTGTGCGCCGGCGTCGCGTCGGTGTGCGCGCTGTGCTTCATGATCGGCGCATGGATGAACGAGCAATGGTTCATCGCCACGGCCCTGGCGCTGCTGCTGGGCGCATGCCTCGGGTTTCTCGTGTTCAACATCCCGTTCCCGGGCGCGCGCCGGGCGTCGATCTACATGGGCGACTGCGGCTCGCTCGTCATCGGGTTCCTGCTCGCGTTCCTGACCGTCAAGACGACCTACATCCCGGAGTCAGCGACAGGCGATGCCGGTGCGCATGTCGGCGGGGGATTGGAGGGAGCGGGGGGGTGGTACGCGGCGTTGATGCCGATCGTGGTGCTCGCGGTGCCGCTTTACGACTTTGCGAGCGTGACACTGATTCGTGTGCTCCAGGGCAAGAGCCCGTTCAAGGGCGATCAGCAGCACTTCTCGCACCGATTGCGCGCACGGGGGCTGACGCCGTTCCAGGTGTTGTGTGTGCTGTGCGCGTGCGCCGCGATCACGGGTGTGGGCGGGTTGATGCTGCGGTCGTTGCATGACTGGGCGGCGGCGCTGGTGGGTGTGCAGACGCTTCTGGTGCTGGGCGTGATCGCCGCGCTGGAGTACCTGGTGCCGGGCCAGCGGGACGAACCGCTATGAGCTCGGGTCGAGATTCGGCGGGCGGGTTGGCGTGGCTTGGCGCGGGTGTTGTGCTGGCGGTGGCGATGGTCCGCATGGTGACGATCGCGTCGGGCACGTTGCCGTACTGGTTCACAGACCCGTGGGTGAAACTCACGCCGGAGTCCACGATCACGCCGCTGGTATCGCTCCTGCTCGATGCGCTGCTGTGGTTCGCGTCGGCGGCGATGATCTGGCACGAGCACAGGCGCGGGCGGCGCGTGCCGATGTGGCCGCTCGGTGCGATTCTTGCGGGTGCGCTGGTGGTGGGGGTGCAGGGGTTCGTGGTGCGCTCGCCGATCGCGATGGGGGGGGCCGGCGGTGTGAGGGGACACTTCGGCTCTTTAATGCTCGGTTCGGCGTGGGTGAGCGCGATGCTCGGCGCGTGGACGCTGTCCATTGCAGCGCGGGAAGGAGCGATCCGCAACGCCGTGGTTTCCATTGTGCTCGGCTCGGTCGTGCTGCTTGCGGGCAAGGCGGCGCTGAATGTGACGATCGAGCACGGTGCGCTTCTGTCGGAGTACCGCGAGAATCCGGCCGCGTACCTCGCGCAAAGCGGCATCGAGCCGGGGTCTCCCGAGGCGGCGGTGTTCGAGAGGCGTATGAATGAGCCGCAGGCGACGGGGTGGATCTCGCTGTCCAATGCGTTCGGCACGATGGTCGCGGCGATGTCGCTCGGGCTCGGGGTGGTGGCGCTGGGCGCGTGGCGTAGAAGGAAGTCGGGCGGTGTCCGCGGAGCGCAGATCGCGGGCATCGGGGTGCTGTTCGTGCTCGGATGCGTGGCGCTGTACTTGTCTCGGTCCAAGGGGGCGGCGGCTTCGATGGTGCTTGCGGCGGGGATCGTGCTGTTGCTCGGCGTGATGCGGAGTCGCGTGCCGCGGAGGGTGCTGATCGCGGGCGTGGTGGCGGCGACGCTCCTGCCGCTGGCGGCGGTGGTTGCGCGGGGGGTGTTGGGCGATGCGCTCGGCGAGCGGTCGCTGCTGTTCCGGTGGCAGTACCTGATCGGCGCAGCGCGGATTATTGGTGATCATCCGCTTGTGGGTGTGGGTGCGGACGGGTTCAAGAGCGCGTACTTGCAGGTGCGCGTGCCGGACGCGGTGGAGGAGGTATCGACGCCTCACTCCGTGCTCTTCGACTGGGTCTCGTGCCTCGGGCTCATTGGAGTCGCGTGGTGCGCGGTGTGGTTCGGGTGGCTCGCGCGCGGCGTGGGCCACGCGATCGAGGCGAGCGGCGGGCCGCGGGAGGCGACAAAGCGCGATGACACGCTGGGCGATGCGTTGACGCTTGGCGTGGTGGGGTTCGTGGGGTTCGTTTCGTTATGGTCGGAGTGGGCGGTGCTGACCGAGGCGATGGCGGGGCTGCACCTTGTGGGATTTCTGTTGTGGGTCGCGGCGGCGCGGGCGGTGCGCCTTGTGATCGCGCGCCTGTCTGAACGGGCGGTTGTGATGGGTGCGCTGGGCTCGGCGCTGGTGGTCGCGGTGCATTCACAGATGGAGGTGACGCCGGTGATCGTCGGGTCGGCGGGGCTCGCGCTGGCGATGCTGGGTGTCGCGGCGGTGTCGCCGTTGCGGGCCGCGGAGGGGAAGAACTCGATGTTGCGAACGGCCGGCGGCGTGCTCGCGATGGGGGGGATGGCGCTGGGCGTCTATGCGCTGGGGCCGGTGCGTTCGTGGGAGCATTGGCTGGCGCGATCGGCTGCGTGGCTGGGTCAGGGGCGGGATGCCAACAGAGCGATCGAGGTGCTCGATCGGGCGGAGCACGCGATGGTTTCGAGCGCGGAGACGATGGCGGCGGGGGTCCGGCTGCGGCTGGTGGTTGCCGGGGAGGGGAAGCCGCGCGGGTCGGGGATTGACCCGGCGGTTCTGGATGCACCGGAAGGGGCGATCGGTCATGCGCGATCGATGACCGAACTTTGGCCGGGCTCGGCGGAGGCATGGGCGTGGTTGGCGGCGGCGCAAATGGAGGCGGGGGTGTGGGGGAAGGGCGAAGAGGGGTCCGCGGACTGGCACGGTGATGTGTGGCTGGAGGGCGCGCTCGGGGCCGCCGACCGCGTTTGTGAACTGGACCCGATGGGGGTCTCGGCGGGGTACCGGCGGTGGTGGTTGCTGGTCGAACTCGGGCGGGTTGACGAGGCGATGGTGGCGGGGCGCGGGCTGCTGGGCATGGACGAGCGGGCCAGACGGATGGACCCGCTGCGGGGGTTGTCGGCGGGTGAGCGGCGTTCGTTGGAGGCGTGGATGGGGGGTGTGGGCGGGGAAGTTCGGTGAAGATCGCGTGGGGCCGACGATCGGATGGGCTGCGGGCGTTTTTGCCTTTCTTGGTTCGGAAGGGTTGACGAGGGGCCGATCTTTGTTAGCATTTCCGGGGTTGGCAGCGGTATTCTTTCGCGCCGGCCTCACCAGTTGAGTCTTAGATTCTCGCCAAGCCCGAAGGGGTGGGTTCTTATGGACAACGACGATCCAGACGAAGAAACGGCGGGCCATTAGCGCCTGCCCCCATTGGCGAACTCCTACCGCCCGGAGCGGGCGGCATCACACAACTCACTCGTTCGGCCTGCCCGTGTCGGGCTGGTCTGACTCACCAGAAATGACCGCATCGATCGGTCGCGGGGTTGATCCCCCAACACTCTCACCTCTCGAACAGGGCGCAGGCCCGGGACTCTGAGACATGGACCTTTCCCACATCCGCAACATCGGTATCTGCGCTCACATCGACGCCGGCAAAACGACCGTCACCGAGCGAATCCTGTACTACACCGGCAAGTCCTACAAGATGGGCGAGGTGCACGAGGGCACCGCGACCATGGACTTCCTTCAGGAAGAGCAGGAGCGCGGCATCACGATCCAGTCGGCGGCGACGACCTGCCCGTGGGAGCGCAACGGCCAGACGTATCAGATCAACCTGATCGATACGCCCGGGCACGTGGACTTCACCATCGAGGTCGAGCGTTCGATGCGCGTGCTCGACGGCGCGGTCGCGGTGTTCGACGGTAAGGAAGGCGTCGAGGCGCAGTCCGAGACGGTGTGGCGTCAGGCGGAGCGCTACGGTGTTCCCCGTATCTGCTTCATCAACAAGATGGACAAGATCGGCGCCGACTGGGAGTTCTCCTATAAGTCGATCAACGAGCGCCTTGGCGCGACGACGATCGCGGTGCAGCTGCCCATCGGCTCGGGCCACGAGCTGGAGGGCATCGTCGATCTGGTGACGATGAAGGCGTACTACTTCGATGCGAATGAGCTCGGCGCCAAGGTCGAGGAGCGCGAGATTCCGGCTTCGATCACGGAGCTCGCGGAGTTGTATCGCCATGAGATGCTCGAACAGGCCAGCCATCACTCCGATGAGCTGATGGAGTACATGCTCGAAGAGAAGGAAATTCCCGTGGATGTGATCCGCAAGGCGATCCGCAAGGGTGTCCTCTCGCGCGAGATCACCGCGGTGTTTACCGGTGCGGCTCTGCGGAACATCGGTGTGCAGCGCCTGCTCGACGGCGTCATCGACTACCTGCCCGCGCCGACGGAAGTGCCGCCGGTGCAGGGCGTTGATCCGAACGACCCCGAGACGGCGATGACCCGCCCCAACTCGATCGATGCACCCTTCTCAGCGCTGGTCTTCAAGGTCGTGGGCGATACGCACGGCGACCTCACCTACATGCGTGTGTACTCGGGCAAGCTCGACAAGGGCTCGCGCGTGCTCAACCCCGGCAACGGGCGCAAGGAGATCATCTCGCGCATGTTCGAGATGCACGCCAAGGACCGCAAGGCGCTCGATACCGTCACGGCGGGTTCGATTGTCGCGGTGGTGGGCCTGAAGGACTCGATCACGGGCGATACCTTGTGTGACGCCGACAAGCCGATCATCCTCGAGCGGATGACGTTCCCCGAGCCGGTGATCTCGATGTCGATCGAGCCGAAGACGGCCGACGACAAGCGGAAGCTGGGCGATGCGCTGGTGAAGATCCGGCGCGAGGACCCCTCGTTCCGATCGGAGTTCGACGACGAGACCGGGCAGACGATCATCTCGGGCATGGGCGAGTTGCACCTGGAGATCATCAAGAACAAGCTCGTGCGCGACATGAAGATCAATGTCGAGGTCGGCAAGCCGCGCGTTTCGTACCGCGAGACGATCACGGGCCGGGCGGAATATGTCCGCGGCAAGTTCGTCAAGCAGACGGGCGGTCGCGGTCAGTTCGGCGACTGCACGATCAACCTTGAACCGTTCAGCGCGAAGGAGGCCGAGGAGGCCGAACTGAAGTTCACGAACAATGTCGCGTTCGAGAACAAGGTCGTCGGCGGCGCGATTCCCAAGGAGTTCATCCCATCGGTCGAGGCCGGCATCCGCGCCACGGCGCTCTCTGGCGTCATGGCTGGGTATCCGCTGATCAACATCAAGGCGACGCTCGTCGATGGCTCGTTCCACCCGGTCGACTCGTCGCAGGTGGCGTTCGAGCAGGCGGGGCGTCTGGCGCTGATCGACGCGTGCCACAAGGCGCAGTTGACGCTTCTCGAGCCGATCATGAAGGTCGTCATCACGACGCCCGAGGAGTACTTCGGCGCGGTGACGGGCGACCTGTCGTCGCGTCGCGGCATGATCGTGGGTTCCGAGGAGCGTGGGAATACTCGACTGATCTTCAGCGAGGTTCCGCTGTCTGAGATGTTCGGGTACACGACGGTGCTGCGTTCGTTGACGCAGGGCCGGGCGACTTCTTCGATGGAGCCGCTGGAGTATCGCCCGCTGCCCCCGAACCTCGCGAAGGAAGTCGTCGCCTCGGCGTAAGCGACCGGCGTTTGATGACTCAGTAATCCTGTCAGGCCTCCGAGCGATCGGGGGCCTGTTTCGTTTTGGGGAGGCGCGTTCGTACGATGTGGATGTGGATAAGCCGACCGACAGACCGGGTCAGCAGACGGAGCGTCCCATGTGGCATCTGCTGCTGTTCTGGTCGAGGGGTTGGATGACCACCGACGATCGCAGGCGGCGCGTGTTGCTGTTCGTCAATGCGGTGCCGGACTCGGCGGCGCGAGAACAGTTGCACTTGAGCGATAGAGAAGTTGCGTCGATTCGCAAGGAGCTGAGTGGATACCGCGCGATGGGAGCGGCATTGACGATGGTGGTCGGGTACTACCTCAGCATGATTTTCACGGTTCTCATCACCGAGTTGTTTGACATCGGACAATGGTTCGTACAAATCGCAACTGTTGTCATTGTCGCGGTCATACTTTTCGCGCTGTTCGTGTATCGACGCTCTCTCAGTTTCTCGCGTCCTCATCTTCGGCGGGCGATGATTGCGCGGAGCCGATGTGCGTGCTGCGGGTACTTGCTTACCGGGATCAACGCTGAGGAAGACGGTTGCACGGTGTGCCCGGAGTGCGCGTCGGCGTGGCGGCTGCCGGAGCCCAAGTGGGGTGAGCGATCAAAAGGGCTAGCACCATTTGGAAGAAGGGGCGCATGTAGGATGAGTCCGTGACCAGACCGACGCACAATCCGGGCCAGCAGACGGAGCGGCCGTGGTGGCACAAAGTGTGGCACGGTGCGGCAGGATGGACGGTGACGGATGCGCGGGGGAAGCGGGTGCAGTTGTGGCCGTATGTGGTCCCGCCTCGCGGGCTTCGTGAGCGAGTCGGTATGAAGGATGATGAAGTTGCAACACTCAAGCGATGGTTGGTCCATGATCGTTTGATACACGCCGCGGCCGTGGCGGGGCTGAACTATGCCATGTGGCGAGTACTCATTGAGATTTGGCTAGGCCGGAATCCGCGGCTCACGCTCGGATCACTTCCGGTAACGATGTTGCCGATCCTGATTGCTCTTGGGTTCTTTGTATTCGATTGGCGGAAGGTGATTGCCAGAAGCCGAGAGCGCCATCAGGCCGCGCTACTCTTGGTTCGAAGGTGTGCTTCGTGCGGATACTCCATCAAGGGCCTGCCGAGCCAGGATGACGGCTGCACGGTGTGCCCCGAGTGCGGGGCGGCGTGGAAGTTGCCGGAGGGTGGGTCAGCGTGAGCGGCGTGCGCGACGATCGTGCCAGAGTTCGGGATGATCGCGGCCGGAGCGTCCATGTTTCGTTTCACTTCACGCCGGGTGCGGCGTCCATGAAACGGATCGGTATGACCGAGGGCGAAGTTTTCGATATGAACTGGATGCTCAGGCGAGAGCGGGTTCGCAGAACGGCATTCCTCCTTGGCATCATTTACTTGTTTGCGCTGCTGATTTTCATTCCCATCCTTGTCATGATGTCGGGTGCAGCCGCACCGCCCGTCGGGACCGAGGTGATTTTGGTCGTGCTATGTGTGGTGCCGGCGTTTGTCGTATGGCATTTCATCGCTCGTGGAGCGCCGGGCAGGATGCGCTCGGTGCTGATCCGATTGGGTCGGTGCGCTTCGTGCGGGTATGCCCTCACGGGCCTGACATCGGAAGATGATGGGTGCACGGTTTGCCCGGAATGTGGGTCGGCGTGGAAGTTGCCCGACCCGGTACACTGACAGGACATGGTCCGTCTCTCCAAGATTTACACGAAGTTCGGCGACGCCGGCTCCACGATGCTGGGCGACGGGTCCACTGTGCTCAAGTCGTGCCCGCGGGTGGAGGCGTACGGCGAGGTGGACGAGGCCAACGCGGCGGTGGGTCTGGCGATCGTTGCGATGGAGAGCGCGGACGGGGGCAAGAAGACGGACGGCGGGGATGTGGGGAACGGGGGGGGGGCTGCGGGGGGGATCGTGAAAGAACTGCGCTCGATTCAGAATGACCTGTTTGATGTCGGTGCCGATCTGTGCGTGCCGCTCGATGAGAAGAGCGAGAAGGAGAAGCCGCGGCTGCGGATCACCGAGAAGCATGTGGCGCACCTGGAGCGGTTGATCGATGCGCACAACGCGGGGCTGCCCGCGCTCAACTCGTTCGTGTTGCCGGGCGGTTCGGCGGCGTCGGCGCACCTGCACCTGGCGCGGACGGTGGTGCGCCGGGCGGAGCGCCGGGTGGTGACGCTCGTGGCGCACGAGCCCAAGCGGGTGAACCCGCAGGCGCTGATTTATCTCAATCGGTTGAGCGATCTGTTGTTCGTGCTGGCGCGGGTGATGAACCGGATCGGGCACGGGGGTGGGGGCGATGTGCTGTGGGTGCCGGGCGCGGGTCGCGACGGCGGATCGAGCGGGGGGGATTGACGGACGATGGCGACGGGCGTGTTCACCCAGGAGTTTGCGCACGAGTTCGAGGCCGAGCGGGGGCGGTGGCTGCGCAAACGGTTCCTGTGGTACGCGGCGGTGGTGATCGGGTTCTCGGTTGTGGCGACGATCGCGTCGCTGATCGGGCTGTTCGTGGTTTCCAAGGCGCTCGTGCCGCGACCGCTCATCTGGTCCACCATGGGCGGTCTTGGCGTCACGCTGGTGGGCACGGTGCTGTACGCGATCGGATTCTTCAAGGTGTACACGCGGCAGTACACGCGCGAGGGGCTGTTGCGGCTGGTTGTCCGGTTGATCCTCGCGGCGGGCCTGCTCGGGCAGGCGGGGAACATCATCAATGTCGAGATGACGCGCCCGCTGGCGCGTCGGGCGTACGCGTATCAGGACGCGGTGCGCGAGTTGGAGCAGGCGCGGCGCGATGCGGAGGCAAAGGCCGCGGAGGCGGCCGAGTCGGGCGAGGCGACCGATGGAGACGAAGGCGCATCTGCTGAAACTGCGGCCCCGGTCGTGGCGCCGCTCGAAGCGCCGGAGGTTCGTGTTCAGCACATCCGCGCGAACTTCTCGAAGCGTTACGGCGTGAGCGCGTGGCTGATGGGTGCGAGCGGGGCATGGGGGATATTCGTCACGCACTTCTTTGCGTGTCTATTCCTGCCGTGGAGCCCGCGCGAGTCGCTCAAGCCGATCATCCCGTTGTTCATCGCCAATACGGTTGTGACTTCGATTTACGGCGTCGGCGAGTGGTGGGCGGTGGCGTTCATGACGCTGCTGTCGGTTCTGGCCGCGGGGCCGGGGCTGCTGATCGCGATGTTCCGGCATTCGCGGTTCCGCGACCGTTTTTCGCATCGGATGCTGCGGAACCGGTACTCGGAGGTGCGTCAGGAGTTGGTGGATGCGCGTCGGATTCACGAGTCGCTGTTCCCCGAGGCGATCTCCGAGGGGCCGATCCGGTTCCACTATCACTACGAGCCGATGCGCCAGATCGGCGGCGATTTCCTGTATTCGCGGACCGCGTCGGTGCCGGGGCGGATGCTGCCGGTGCTGGATGTGACGATCATCGATGTCACGGGGCACGGCATCTCGGCGGCGCTGACGGTGAACCGCCTCTACGGCGAACTGGAGCGCCAGTACGGCGAGCACGCCTCCATCGCGCCGGGCAAGCTGCTCACCGGGCTCAACACCTACATCCACAACACGCTCGCCTCGCACTCGGTGTACGCGACGGCGCTGTGCCTGCGGATCGACCCGAATGACGACACGCTGACCTGGGCGAGCGCGGGGCACCCGCCGGCGTTCGTGCGGACTGTTGACGGCAAGCTGCACCAGTTGAACTCGACGACGCTCGTGCTGGGCGCGTGCCACGGGAACGACTTTGCGCCGCACCCGGAGAAGATGCACTTCGGGCAGGGGGATGTGCTCTTGGCGTACACCGACGGCGCGATCGAGGCGCGCTCCGCGACGGGCGCGATGCTCAAGATCGAGGGGCTGATGGGGATGATTCACTCGTGCCGCGCGACGCAGGCGGGCTCGATCGGCAAAGCGCTGGTCGAGGCGCTGGGCGCGTTCCGGTACGGCAACGCGCTGGACGACACGCTGTTCGTCGAGGTATTCCGCCCCGTTGACTCGCGCACGGAGGACCGCGCGGCGATCATGGGTTCGCCGGCTTCTACGCGGTGAAGGCGCGGACTCGTCTGATCGAGAGATTTGAAGCCCCCCCTCCGTCATGCTGCGCATGACACCTCCCCCGCCGGCGGCGGGGGAGGAAGCAATCACCCGACGATGTCGGGCAGTTCCGACATGCCCTCGGTGAGGTCGAGCGGGCCGTTGTCGGAGATGAGCACATCGGCCTCGTAATGCACCGCGAGGGAGGCGTCGGCGGTGTGGATGGGCCAGGCGCGCGGGTGATCCTTGATGTCTCCCGTGCCCGCGCCGATCATCGGCTCGACGGCGAGCAGCATGCCGGGCTCGCACAGGTTGAGCGCTTCGGGCCATTCGCCGGGGAATGTGGGGACGACATTGGAGACCCACGGTTTGCCGTGGAGTTTCTTGAAGCCGATGCCGTGCCCGCCGAGGCGGCGGACGCAGTGGAAGCCGTGCTTCTGCTCGACGATGTGCTGCACGGTGCGCGCCCAACTGAGCAGCGTGTTGCCCGGGGCGAGTTCCTTGATGCCCTGCGCGAGCGACTCGCGCCCGCAGGCCATGAGTTTCAGCGCGGTGTCGGAGGCGTGGGCGATGGCGTAGGTCCAGGCGGCGTCTCCGACCCAGCCCTTGTGGAAGAGGCCGATGTCGACCTTGAGGATGTCGCCGGGCCTGAGGGGCTGGGTGTGGGCCTCGGAGGTGCCGTGGACGACGCAGTCGTTGACCGAGAGGCAGGCGTGATTGGGGTAGGGGGGCATGGAGCCGCCGGCGCGGTATCGGATGAAGCAGGACTTGGAGTCGAGGGTATCGAGGATGCGGGCGATTTCCTGATCGATCTCGGCGAGTGTGCGGCCCTCGCGCAGGAAGGGCACGAGCATCTCGTGCGTCCGGCGGACCCGCTGGGCGGCCTCGCGTGCCGCCGCGACATCGATCTTTCCGACTCGGTTGGACTGGATCATGTGAGGCGAATAGTAGCCGGGCGAATAGGATTGGGGGCGATGGGGCTGCTCCAAGTACGACAACCAGACGACAGGGGCTCGGTCGTGCCCATCATCAACATGTATCGCAGGAAGCGTACAACGGATCTGGAGCAGGTCTTCTCGCGAGCGGAATACGATCGCATCCGACGGTTTCTTCATCAGCGGTCTTCGAGTTGGCCCCAGTTGGCTACCTTTGGGATCGTGATTCTGACCGGGCTCGGCGTAGGGGTCGTGTCTTCGATCATGGATGACTATTCGGTTCGGACCCGAGTCGTGCTCGAAGGGCTTCGAGCGGTCGTCGTACTCGGGGGAATCATGGCGGCGTTTCGTGTTCATGCGGCGATTGATGCGAGGCGAGTCCGACGGGAACTCGTGTACCGGAAGCGTTGCGCCTCGTGCGGCTACTCGCTCGCCGAACTAACGATGGAGGACGATGGTTGCACGGTATGCCCGGAGTGCGGCGCGGCGTGGCGGCTGAAGGAAGCGGGGGCGTAGCGCATGGGGCTACTGACGCCAAAGATGAAAGACGACCGCGGAGACCTCGTTCGAGTCTTCGACCCGGGTGGGTTAAATGCAAGGCGAGACCTGGAGCTCAGTCTCAAGGAGTTCGCAACGTTGCGATCGGAGATTTTTCCCAGGACCAATGTCTCTCGCAAAATCACTTGGCGAGAAGCCGCGCCGATGTTGCTCGCACTGGCAATCTGTGTGGTCGTACTTAGTGTCGTTGTCATCAACTTCGGCCCCGGACCGAGCCGGGCATGGAGCATCTTTTTCTGGCCGCTGAGCGCCGTGATGTTCGTGATCATTACGGCGTGCGCACAAGTTGGTTGGCGGGCGAGGCTGCGGAGACTTCATCCTCAGATTCGTTCGACCATGATCAACCACAATCGGTGCCCCACATGCGGCTACCTGCTGACAACACTCCAGCCCGACGAAGACGGTTGCACTGTTTGCCCGGAATGCGGCGCGGCGTGGCGGCTGAAGGAAGCGGGGGAGTAGCGCATGGGGCTGCTGACGCACTACATCAAGGATGATCGGGGGCGGAAGGTGCCTGCCGTCAACATCTTTGGTGTGGGCATTAAGCAGTATTGCCACGATGACTTCACGCTCAAGGACATGAAGCGTCTGCGAAGGGATGTTCACTTCCGATCGAAATCGATCTGGATTTGTGGTTTCGCCGGCGGTGGGCATGCTTTGGTTTATCAGGCATTCGGGTGGAGCCCGTGGTTTCGCTCGCTTCAGCCCACTTTGCGATGGAGCCTGCTGGCGGGGTTTGCGTTGGTGTTCGCAAGTACTCTGATCATCCTTCTTACGAAGGTCCGGTCGATGATGGATGCGGGTCTTGTTCGCAAGGTCTTCCTTGAGGAGAAGCGTTGTGCTTCGTGCGCGTACACCATCGCCGATGTCACCCCCGAACAAGACGGATGCAGAGTCTGCCGCGAATGTGGGGCAGCGTGGAAGCATGTGCCGCTTTGTCCGCACGATGTCGGATGTCTCACGCCAAGCATGGCCGATGATCGCGGGCGTCGCGTGCGGATCGCGAGACTCATTTGCTGGGATGTCTCGAAGTACTGTGGGGCCGACCTTACAAAGTCGGGACTCCGCAACCTGCAACGGGCGAGTTTCCTTCGCTCGTGGGCGGGAATCCTGCTCGCAACCTGGGCGGGAGTGGCGTTGGTGTTGTTCGTCTTGTTGCTCGGGAGCCGGTGGTATCTGGAGTTCGGCATCATTCAGCGGTTATTGCTTGCTGTTGTGTACTTCCTGGCCGCGGGGGTGCTTGTGCCCGCCAGTATTCTGAGGTGGTCGCGCGGATTAGATGCGAGGCTCATCCGGTCAGTCTTCTTGCGTGTGCAACGATGTCCGTCGTGTGGATCAAACATTCGGGAAGTGGAGATCGATGCAGATCGCTGCGTTGTCTGCACCGAGTGCGGCGCGGCATGGCGGTTGAAGGAAGCTGGGGCGTAGCGCTCATGCGCCGTGGATGATGTCGCCCTCGCAGATGACAACCTCGACGGGGTTGCCGCCGAACTGGTAGGCGAGTTGGCGCTCGTCGCGGTGGCGGAGGAGGATGAGGTCGGCGCGTTTGCCTTCGGCGATCATGCCGCGGTCGTGCAGCCCGAGGAGGGCGGCGCCGTTGACGGTCGATGCGACGATGGCCTCGGGGATGGTCAGGCCGCAGAAGCGGGTGGCCAGCGCGATGGCCATGGGCATGGAGAGCGTGGGGGCGGAGCCGGGGTTGAAGTTGGTTGCGAGGGCGAGCGCGCCGCCCGCGTCGATGAAGGCGCGTCCGTCGGCGTAGCGCTGATCGGTGTGGAAGCCGGAGGCGGGGAGGATGACGCCCATGGTGGCGGACTTGGCGACGCGCTCGAGTTCTTCGGGGGAGGTGGCTTCGAGGTGATCGACGGAGAGCGCGCCGTGCTCGATCGCCCAGCGGGTCATCCCCAGTTCGTTGAACTGATCGGTGTGCACGCGGAAGGGGTGCCCGAGGCGGATGGCTTCCTCGAAGAGGCGCGCGCAGTCTTCGAAGGACCACGCGCTCTGCTCGCAGTAGGCGTCGATGGCGACATACGGGAACGAGGCGTGGACCGATTGGAGCGTCTCGTGGATCGTGCGCTCGTCGAAGTCGTCCTGAGCCGGGTCCATCGCGTGGCCGATGCAGGCGGTGGGCACGACGGTGCCGGGCCATGTCTTGGCGGCTTCCTCGATCGACCGGAGCATCTTGATCTCGCTCTGGGTCGTGAGGCCGTACCCGGATTTCACTTCGACGGTCGTGGTGCCCTCGCGCATCATGGCGTCGAGTCGGCGCTTGAGGAGCAGTACGAGTTGCTGCTGCATCGCCTCGCGGGTGGCGCGGACGGTGGACATGATGCCGCCGCCGGCTTCGAGGATTTCGAGGTAGGTCGCGCCGGCGAGTTTCTTCTCCCATTCGTCGAGGCGGTCGCCGGCGAAGCAGGCGTGGGTGTGGGGATCAACGAAGGCGGGCATGAGCACGCGCCCGTCGGCGTCGATGCCGTCCTCGACATCGCCCTGATAGGAGCCGGCCTCGCCGACATGGGTGATGCGTCCGCTCTCGATGAAGACCTCACCCGACGGGATGATCTCGAGGCGCGACATCGCCTTGCCCCGTCGGGGATAGGGAGGGTTGTGACCCATGCCCAGGGTCAGCACGCGCGCATTGGTGACGAGGAGCCCCATCAACCCCGCTCCGAGAAGGCCGACACGAAGTGAAGGAACAGCATCGCTGCCACGCGGGCTGTCCGACCTTCATCATCGTGCGGCGGGGAGAGCTCCATCAGATCAAAGTGGCGGACCTCGCGGCAGCGCCCCGCTAACTCCGCGATCTGCGCCACAACCGGCAGACTCAACCCCATCGGACACGGCGCACTCACACCGGGCGCGACCGAGGCGTCGAGGCAGTCCAGGTCGATGGAAACGAAGCCGAGCGTCGGGGCGCCGGTATGCGACGGGCTGAACGCGTGGGCGAAGGCGCGTTGTGGGGAATACGCGCCGGTTGTGATGTCATCGCCCGGCACAATCGTCACACCCTGACTGCGCGCGTATTCGCAGTGGTCGGGCGCGTTCACGAAGCGCCCGGTGCCCAGCTCGACGAACCGGCGCGGGTCGAGATGGCCGCCCTCGATGAGGCGGCGGTAGGGCATCCCGGAGCCGGGCGTCTCTCGGACATCGAGGTGGGGATCGACATTGATGCCGCCGAGTTTGGCATCGAAACTCTGGGCGAGCGCGCGGACGGTGGGGAAGGTGAGGTCGTGCCCGCCCCCGATGCACACGACGATCATGCCCGCGTCGTGGAGCGCGCGGGCGGCCTCGGTGACTCGATCGTGGGTTTGCTTGAGCGCATCGGCGTTGTTTCCGGGGTCGGGCGTGATATCACCAGCGTCGAAGATCGGCGCATCGATCGGCGCGCGCCGCCTGGCATCGTGCGCGTCGCCGAACCTGGCCAGCGCTGCGCGGAAGGCGCGCGGGCCTTCGGCCGCGCCGGGGCGCCCGTTGTTGAGCGAAACGCCGAGGTCGTCGGGGAGCCCGAGTAGCGCGAGTCGGCAGTCAGACGCGTGATCGGAGCGGATCGAAGCGGCGAGGCGTCCGGGCGCGATCTCGGGCCAATGGGGTTTGCTCGTGAACGGGACTTCCATGGGCGCACTGTAGCCGGGGTGTGGGCGCAGAGGTGCGCGCATGAAAAAGGGCCGGGCGCGAGGCCCGACCCTTCGGTCGTTGGAGCTTTCGGTCCGATCAGCAGGCGTCGCCGAAGGCGGCGAGAACCACGTTGAGATCGTCAACGTCGACGATGCCGTCGTTGTTGGCGATGTCGCGGGGGTCGCCGATGCCGACATTGTCGCCGAAGGCGGAGAGGATCTGGTTGAGGTCGTCAACGTCGATCGCTCCGGAGTTGTTGATGTCGCCCGCGCAGGACGGGGTCGGGGCCGAGGGGCCCTGCGTGGCGCCGAAGAGGGGGAGATCGCCCGCCTGGCCGGTCTTGAAGCGGCTGAACTCGGCGTCGACATTGGTCGGCGCGGTGTCGGCGTCGAAGCGGAAGTTGTACAGCGAGCCCCAGCGTAGCGGGTTGGTGGTGGTGGACCAGCGGATCTCGCCGCCGGAGACAACGCCGTTCCACTGCGCGTTGTCGATCACGGGCCCGTTGACATAAGCGCGGGGCTCGGTGTGGGCGGGGGCGTGGAAGCCGATGTTGGTGATGTTGACTCCGGCGGGGACGGGGATGATGAACTCGTCGATCTGGCGGTCCATATCGACGTTCATGATGGCGTATTCGTAGTGCCAGGTGCCGTTGCCGTTGTCGGTGACCTTATAGGCCAGGATGCAGCGTCCGTCGGGCGAGGTTCCCTCGACGACGGGGATCTGCTGGGCGACGATGGTCTGGGAGGCGCCGGTCCAGGCGTCGATCGCGAAGCCCCAGGTGGGGATGACATTGAAGTTGCTCTGCGTGAAGGAGTAGTTGCCGGTGCCGCTGCGGACGGGCGTGCATGGCTTCCACGCGGCGCTGTTCATGTGGTTGCGGTCCTGGAAGTGGACGTAGTAACCCTCGAAGAAGTAATCGGCGTTGGGGTTGATGGCGGGGTTCATGTCGGCGTCTTCGACGCGGAGGCGGCGGGTGTTGTTGCCGGGCAGGCCGCCGGTGTTGAACATGCTGGTGTTGTAGTTGAAGGCGCCGGTCCAGGGGTTGATCTCGAAGCGCGGGCCGAGGCCGCCGGCGTTGAGACTGGCCGAGTAAGTATCGGTGCAGCCCTGACCCAGGTAATCGCCGATGCCGTGGCCGGACTCATAGACGCAGTTGGGCAGGCCGGAGTCGTCGCACTGGAGATCGCCCAGCGCGAAGAAGCCGTGCTTGAGCCACGAGACGCCGATCTGCTCGAAGCGGTCATTGTCGAGGCGGTACATGTTCATCCCGATGACGGGGTGCTGGGGGTCCGGATTCTGCATCCAGGGGAGGTCGGAGTCGCCGATATTCCACGAGGTCGTGGCGAGGGCGAGCGCGCGGACGCTGCCGGAGGTACCGAACTGGCTCAAGCTGTACAACTCGCAGAGCACGACGTCGGGGAGCGCCATCGACGCGGTCGTCGAGGCGAGCAGGACGAGCGAGCCGGCTGTGAGTTTGGTGCGCGAAAGATTGGCCATCAGTGAGTTCTCCTCTGCGAGTAACTGGGAAAGATCGATCGATGCTCGGGCGTCATGACACGAGCTGCAGATTCGCCCGACTACTGAACTTGGACACGCCCCGCGGATGTTCCGGAACCGCGGGACCCGGTGTGTAAAAACATACCTCTTGCGAGGCCGCCGGGGGAGGTCTATCCGTCGGCCGGGCCGAAAGAGGTCCGTCAGATTATGAAAAAACGCCCACCGAATGCGGTGGGCGTTCCATTTGCTAGGGATTTGTCAGGATGCCGTTGGCGGCTCAGCAGGCGTCGCCGAAGGCGGCGAGGACGACGTTGAGGTCGTCAACATCGACGATGCCGTCGTTGTTGGCGATGTCGCGGGGGTCGCCGATGCCGACATTGTCGCCGAAGGCGGAGAGGATCTGGTTGAGGTCGTCAACGTCGATCGCTCCGGAGTTGTTGATGTCGCCGGCGCAGGAGGGCGTCGGGGCCGAGGGGCCCTGCGTGGCGCCGGGGAGCGTGTCGGGGCGGCCCGAGATGGCGCGGAAGAGGCCGACGGTGGCGTCGACATTCGTCGGGGGCTGATCCGCATCGAAGCGGAAGTTGTACATGGTGCCCCAGCGGACAGGGTTGGAGGTCGTGGCCCAGCGGATCTCGCCGCCGGAGACGACGCCGTTCCACTGCGCGTTGTCGATGTTCGGGCCGCCGACCCACGCGCGCGGCTCGGTATGGGCCGGGGCATGGAAACCGATGTTGGTGACGTTCACGCCCGCGGGGACGGGGATGGCGAACTCATCGACCTGACGGTCCATGTCGACATTCAGCAGGGCGTACTCGTAGTGCCAGGTGCCGTTGCCGTTGTCGGTGACCTTGTAGGCCAGGATGCAGCGGCCGTCGGGTGAGACGAGCTCGACGACGGGGAGTTGCTCGGCGATGACAGTCTGCGAAGCGCCGGACCACGCATCGATCGCGAAGCCCCAGGTCGGTTGGGTACCCGAGCCGGATTGCGTGAAGGTGTAGTTGCCCGATCCGCTGCGAACGGGGGTGCACTGCTTCCACGCGGCGCTGTTCATGTGGTTGGTGTCGTTGAAGTGGACGTAGTAGCCCTGGAAGTAATACGTGGCGCCGGCGTTGAGCGTGGGATTCATGTCGGCGTCTTCGACGCGGATCTGCTGCTTTGTGCTTGAGGGGTATCCGACGCCGGTGTTCATGATGCTGGTGCTGTAGCTGAACGCGCCGGTCCAGGGATTGATCTCGAAGCGCGGGCCGAGGCCGGAGTCATTGAGGCCGGCGCTGTAGGTATCGGTGCAGCCCTGTCCGAGGTAGCTGCCGCCGGAGTGCCCGGGCTCGAACACACAGTTGGGGAGGTTGGGAAGATCGCACTGGAGATTGGAGAGAGCAAAGAAGCCGTGCTTGACCCACGAGGTGCCGAGCATCTCCATGCGATCGTTCTTCATGCGATACATGTTCATCGCGATGAACGGGTGCTGGGAGTTGGGATTCTGGAACCACTGGAGGTCGGCGTCGCCGATGTTCCACGACGTGGTCGCGACGGACATGCCGCGGACGCTTCCGTCGGTGCTGGCCTGCGAGAAGTTGTACAACTGGCACAGCACGACATCGGGGTTCGCCGCCATGGCGGACGCACCGGCGCTGAGCATGAGACCGGACGCCGCGAGCACAATCTGCTTCTTCATCGTTGTCACCTCTCTCCGTGGCCGACTGTTGGACAAGAACAGCCGGCGCGCTTGTTGACTCTCTTTCGAAATCCTGATGGACACCGCGGACCAAAGCGCAACTCCGGACCAGCGGCCCGGGAAGGCGTTTTCCGCGCCATTGGTACGGTACACCGGGGAAAGTGGGATGTCCCTTTGGATGTAAAAAAATCCAGATTCTGGCCCGCCTTCCTCACCCGCCGACTCATGCCAAACCGAATCCGACCGGGCTCAGCAGGCGTCACCCCAGTGTCCGAGAACCACATTGAGATCGTCGACATCGACGAAGCCGTCGTCATGGGCCAGGTCCGCGGGCGAACCCTGCCCAACTTCGGTCCCGAAGACTGACAGGAGGGCGTTGAGGTCGTCGACATCGACGTGCCCGTCCGGAACGCCGCCCCGACCGGAGACATCGCCGGTGCAGACCGGGGTCAGACCCGATGGGCCTTGGGTCGTGGCGGGAAGTTCGTCTGGGCGGCCTGCGATCGGGCGGAACAGCCCGATGGTCGCGCTTGCAGCGGCCGGGGGCGCAGCCGCATCAAACGCGAAGTTCAAGAGCATCCCCCACCGGAGCGGGTTGGTTGCTGTTGACCAGCGCACTCGGTCGCTCGAAACAACCGGGGACCACGGCGTGTTGTCGATGGCCGGGCCGCCGACCCACGCGAACGGTTCGGTGTGCGCCGGAGCGCGGAACTGGATGTTGGATATGGCGACGCCGGTTGACACGGGAACCGCGAACTCGTCGATCTGCCGGTCCATGTCGATGTTGAGCAGCGCGTACTCGTAGTGCCAGGTGCCGTCGCCGTTGTCGGTCACCTTGTACGCCAGGATGGATCGACCGTCGGGCGATACGCCTTCCACAACGGGCACCTGTTCCGCGACGACGGTTTGTGCTGCGCCGGGCCATGCATCCAGCGCGTTGCCCCAGTTGGGCATCGTGCTCGCACCGCTCTGGGTGAAGACGAAGTTACTCCCCACGGCCACGGGTGTGCACGGCTTCCATGCGACGCTGTTCAGGTGGCTTCGGTCGCTGGCGTGGATGTAGCGCGTCTCGAAGAAATACTGCGCGCCGGCGTTCTGTGCGGGGTGCAGGTCGCTGCTCTCGACGCGGACTTGGCGCTTGTCATCGCCCGGGAGGCCGCCGACGGACAGCAGACTGGTCGAGAAGTCGAACGCGCCGGTCCATGGGTCGATCTCGAATCGCGGGCCGAGCCCGGTAGCGTGCAGACTCGCGGAGTTGGTGTCGGTGCAGCCCTGCCCGAGGTATTCACCGACCGCGTGGCCAGGCTCGAAGACGCAGTTGGGCAGATCGGGCAGATCGCACTGCAGACTCCCCAGCGCGAAGTAGCCGTGGCGCACCCATCCGACGCCGATCTGTTCGAACCGATCGTTCTTGAGGCGGTACAGCGACTGGGACTCGAACGGGTGCATCGGCGACGGATTGGGCGACGACCGGAGATCGGCGTCGCCGATATTCCAAAGGGTCGAAGCGCCCGCCAGCCCGCGCACCGAGCCGTCGGCTGAGAACTGCGAGAGATTGAATAGCTGGCATACCGCGGCGTCGGGCGCGCCGACGGCGCTGCCCGATCCGATGAGGATCAATCCCGTCAGTCCCGCACGCTGCGCCGCTCGGTTCATCACGCGCTCCGGAGTCGGGGCGCGACGGAACCCAGCGCCGTTTGGTCGGGCGTCAGCGGCGACAACATGCCGTTGCGGGGACCGTCCCTCAGCAGGACTGCCCCCACGCGCCCAGGATCACATTCAGGTCGTCGACATCAATGATGCCGTCGTTGTTGGCAAGGTCCAAGGGCGATCCGACGCCGACATTGCTGCCGAATGCGGAGAGGATCGCGTTGAGGTCGTCGACATCGATCTGACCGTCGGGCACGCCGCCGGGGCCCGTGACATCGCCCGGGCAGACGGGGGTGAGCCCCGAGGGGCCCTCGATCAACGCGGAGAGATCGTCGGGTCGGCCGGAGGCGGCGCGGAAGAGACCGACACTGGCGTTGACATTCGTCGGCGCGGTGTCCGCGTCGAAACGGAAGTTGTAGAGCGTGCCCCAGCGGAGCGGATTGGTGGTGGTGGTCCAGGTGAGATTTCCGCCGGAGACGACGCCCGTCCACTGCGCGTTGTCGATCGCGGGGCCGCCGGGGTAGGCCTTGGTCTCGGTGTGGGTCGGCGCGTGGAATCCGATGTTGGAGACATTCACGCCCGCGGGGATCGGGATGGAGAAGGAGTCGACCTGACGGTCCATATCGACGTTCTGCATCGCGTACTCATAGTGCCACGAGTTTGGGCCGTTCTGCGTCACTTTGTAGGCGAGGATGCACCGGCCGTCGGGGGAGACGCCCTTGACGACGGGGACCTGCTCGGCGACGACGGTCTGCGTGGCGTTCCACGCGTCGATCGCGAAGCCCCACGTCGGGAGCGTCGTGACGGGTGTGCTCGTGAAGGTGTAGTTGCCGCTGCCGTCACGCACGGGCGTGACCTGCTTCCATGCGGCGTTGTTCATCGGGTTCTCGTCCTGGAAGTGCACGTAGTAGCCTTCCATGTAGAAGATGCCTTGCAGGTGCATCGCGGGATTCATGGCGTCGTCCTGCACGCGGAGTTGGCGCATGGGGACGGTCGGGAATCCACCGGTGTTGTAGAGACTCGTGTTGTAATCGAACGCGCCGGTCCACGGGTTGATCTCGTAGCGCGGCCCGAGACCGAACGCGTTGAGGAAGGCGTCGTAGGTATCGGTGCATCCCTGCCCGAGGTAGTCGCCCTCGCCGTGGCCCGGCTCGAAGGTGCAGTTGGGGAGGTTGGGCATATCGCACTGGAGGTTGGCCAGCGCGAAGAATCCGTGCTTAACCCAGGAGGTGCCGATCTGCTCGAAGCGCCCGCCCTCCTTGCGGTACATGTTCATCGCGATGAAAGGGTGGCGCGCATCGGGATTGGCGAACCAGATGAGATCGGTCGTGCCGATATTCCATGAGGTCGTCGCTAGCGCCAGGCCGCGGGCGGTGCCGTCAGAGGAGAACTGGCTGAAGTCGTAGAGCTGGCAGAGCACCACATCCGGGGCCGCCGTCGCGCTGCCCGAGATCGCCAGACCCGCCAAGACAGACGCCGCCGAAATGCAACGCGACTTTCTCACGATCGCTCCTCCATGGAGATAGATATTGGACACACCGACGCCGGTCCCCGTGCGGGGCGCGGCTCCAAGTAACAATAGTGTGCGGGATCACCCCGCAAGTCCAGACCCAATCCCGGGGAATCATGGGGGGAGAACGAACCAGAAACGGGAATCTGGGCAAGGGGCGATGGCTATCGGGGTCAAGGCATCATCGGGATATCGACCTCGTGGTCCCGCGCACACTTCGAGGCCGTTGCATACCCGGCGTCGGCGTGGCGGAACACGCCCATCATGGGGTCGTTGGCCAGCACCCGGGCCAGACGCTCCTTGGCCTGGGGCGTCCCGTCGGCGACGACCACCTGCCCGGCGTGCTGGCTGAAGCCGATCCCGACGCCGCCGCCGTGATGGAAACTCACCCAGGAAGCGCCCGATGCGATATTCACCATCGCGTTGAGCAGCGCCCAGTCCGAGACGGCGTCGGTGCCGTCCTTCATGGCTTCGGTCTCGCGGTTGGGGGAAGCGACCGAGCCGCAATCGAGATGGTCGCGCCCGATGACGATCGGCGCGCTGACCTCGCCGGTGCGCACGAGGTCGTTGAAGAGCAGGCCCGCCTTGTCGCGCTCGCCGTACCCGAGCCAGCAGATGCGCGAGGGCAATCCCTGGAACGCGAAGCGTGGCGAGCCGTCCGCGTTGCGCATCGCCTTGAGCCACCGGTGCAGACGCTCGTCCTTCGGGAACAGGTCCATGATAGCGGCGTCGGTGGTGAAGATGTCTTGCGGGTCGCCCGAGAGCGCCGCCCACCGGAACGGCCCGCGCCCCACGCAGAACTGCTCGCGGATGTACGCCGGGACGAACCCGGGGAAGGCGAACGCTTTATTGAACCCGCGGTCGAGCGCGCGCTGGCGGAGGTTGTTGCCGTAGTCGAATGTCACGGCCCCACGGTCCTGGAGAGCCACCATGCACTCGACATGGCGGCGCATGGAGTCCATCGAACGGCTGAGGTATTCATCCGGGTCGCTCGTGCGGAGCGCATCCGCCTCGCGCATGTTCATTCCCTGAGGTATGTAGCCGTACAGCGGGTCGTGCGCCGAGGTCTGGTCGGTCAGCACGTCGGGCGTGATGTCGCGCTCGATCATCCGCTCCAGCAGGTCAACCGCGTTCGCCTCGACGCCGACGGAAACGTTCCGTCCTTTGCTCGCGTAATCAACCGCCGCGTCGATCGCCTGGTCGATGCTCGGCAGCACCTCGTCGAGGTAGCGGTCGTGGCAACGGCGATCGAGGCGCGTGCGATCGACATCGGCGATGAGGCATGTGCCGCCGTTGAGCGTGACAGAGAGCGGCTGCGCGCCGCCCATCCCGCCGCACCCGGCCGTGACGCAGAGTCTTCCGGCCAGCGGGCCGCGCTCGTCGTTCTTGTTCTCCGGCCAGTGCTTGACGCCGCACTCCGCGAATGTCTCGTAGGTCCCCTGCAGGATGCCCTGTGTGCCGATGTAGATCCACGACCCCGCGGTCATCTGGCCGTACATCATCAGCCCCTTGGCGCAGAGATCATCGAAGTGCTCCTGCGTCGCCCAGTGCGGGACAAGGTTGGAGTTGGCGATCAGGACGCGCGGCGCATCCTCGTGCGTGCGCACGACGCCCACCGGCTTGCCCGATTGCACGAGGAGCGTCTCGTCGGGCTCCATGCGCTTAAGTGTGTTGATGATCGCGTCGAAGCACGCCCAGTTCCGCGCCGCCTGCCCGCGCCCGCCGTAGACAACGAGGTCCTGCGGGCGCTCGGCGACCTCGGGATCGAGGTTGTTCATGAGCATGCGCATCGCGGCCTCGATCTGCCACGACGAGCACACCCGCTCGCTCCCTCGCGGGGCGCGAACCGTCCGCGCGCCCGAACCCGCCTGCGCCATCTGCGTCATCGCTCGATACCTCCGTGGTGGACCACGGATGATATCACCCCACCCACGACGACCCCAGTGCTATCGCCTTCGAAGCAGCGGAATCTCGGTTACTTGAGACTCTTGAGCGCATCGATCACTTCGCCGGGTTCGGCGCGGCCCTTGGCATAATCGGGGTCCACGTGCGCGTACTTCACGACGCCCTGCTTGTCGATGATGAAGGTCGCGGGGTGGGGCAGTTTCCACTCGCCCGAGGCGTTCGATGCTTCGAGGTGGATGCCGTAGCCCTCGTACTTCTTCCTGGTGGCCTCATCGACCGTGAAGAGGACGTTGAGCGCCTTGGCGGCCTCGTTGTTCGCGTCCGAGAGCACCAAGTAGTTGAGTTTGTTCTTCTTGGCGGTCTCGATCATCAGATCGGGCTTCTCGGGCGTGATGGCGACGAATGTGCCGCCGGCGGCCTCGAGTTCTTCCATCTTCGATTGCCACCCCGCGAGCGCCTTGTTGCAGAAGGGGCACCACCCGCCGCGATAAAAGGTGACGACGAGCGGCCCCTTCTCCTGCGCCAGTTGCTTGAGAGACACCGACTCCAGATCGCGTGTGGTGAGAATCGAGTCGCGCATCGTGTCGCCGACTTTGAGCCCGGAGCCATCGGTCGGGGCCTGAGCCGCGTCATCGGCGCGGGCGACGGGCGTGATCTGGGCTACGCCGGCGAACAGAACGCCTGAAGTGAGCGCGGCGGCAAGGAAGTGCTTCATGGGTGGTGCTCCGGTTGGGCTCGTGTGCATCCGAATGAGTGCATCATCGTGAACCGACGACGGCGGCCGGGTATTCCCCTGATTGCTCAGAATCCGAAACGACCGGCCAGAATCAGTTCGACGATCGCCGCGATGTCTGGCGACGGCGAGCGGTCGGCGTCCAGGCAGGGCACGACCTCGCGGATGGTCTCGAATGCCCGCTCGACGCCCGCGCCGCTCTTGAGCGGGCGCTGGTGTTCGATCGCCTGGGCCGCGCACAACAACTCGATCGCCACGACCTGCGCACAGAGTTCGACGCCCCGGCGCGCCTTGGCGCACGCGCGCGGCCCGAAGGAGTTGTAGTCCTCCATCCCCGCGCAGGTCGGGATGTTCGCCACGCTCGCGGGGTTGGCGATGTTCACGAGTTCGTTGCAGCACGCGGCCGCGGTGTACTGCGTGATCATCAGCCCCGAGTGCAGCCCCGGCACCGGAGAGAGGTGCGCCGGGACGGGATTCTGCGGGTCGCCCGCCGAAAGCAAAAGGTACACGCGGCGCTCGGCGATCCCCGCGATGTGCGAGAGCGCGATGGCGAGCGTATCCATCGGGATCGCGACCGGCATGCCGTGGAAGTTGCCAGCGCTCACGACGATCGGATCGTCCGGCGAGATCGGCGCGAGGATGAGCGGGTTATCCGTCACCGCGCCGAGTTCGCGCTCGATAGCGCTGCGCACGTAGTCCATCGCGTCCAGCGCCGAGCCCAGCACATAAGTGGCGCACCGGATCGAATACGGGTCCTGCACGCGCGGGTCGTCGGTCTCATGGCTCGTGATGATCTGGCTGCCGAGGAGCAGGTCGCGCAGGCGCGCCGCGACACGCTTGGCGCCGGGTTGGCTGCGCGCTTCGTACACGCGCTCGTCGAGGAATGCGTCGGTGGCGCGGTTCGCGTCGATGCTCATCGCCGCGGCGCACATGGCGGCGTCGAACACGCGCCTGGCGTCGGCGAGCGCGAGCGACGCCTGGGCGGCCATCAGGTGCGTGCCGTTGATGAGCGCCAGCCCTTCTTTCGCGCCGACCGTGATCGGCGTGATCCCCGCTCGGCGCAGCGCCTCGCCGCCGTCGAGTGTCTCGCCTTGATAGCGTGCCCGACCTTCGCCCATCAGGACGATCGCCACATGCGAGAGCGGCGCCAGGTCTCCCGATGCGCCGACGCTCCCCACGCTCGGGACGATCGGGGTGATCCCGGCATTCAGCAGCGCCAGGATCGTCTCCACGACAACCGGGCGCACGCCCGAGCACCCGCGCGCCAGTGATGCCGCCAGCAGCAGCATCATGGCGCGGACCGCGTCGTCCGGCAGGGGCTCGCCCACGCCGGCGGCGTGGGATCGGAGCAGGTTCCGCTGGACCTCGGCGAGGTCCTTGTCCGCGATGCGCTTGCGGGACAGCGAGCCGAATCCGGTGTTCACACCATAGATCGCGGCCCCGCCCGCCATCGCCTTCGTGAGGCGCTGGTGCGACTCGTCGATGAGGCGGCGCGCCGCTTCACTCAGCACGACGCGACGCCCGCGACGCGCGACATGTTCGACCTCGGAGATGCTCGGAAGAGACGAACCGAGGGACAGTTCGGGGTGGGCGGGTTGCTTGGGGCTCGATGTCATGGGGGGGCTAGTGTGATTGTCGGGCGGGCGGATCGCAAACGGGCGTTTGCCGGTCGCGCCCCGGTCGGGTAAGAAGCGCACACAATGAAGCAGACCATCATCAACTGGGCGGTGTTCGGCGTTGCTGCCCTGATCGCGGGCCCACTGGCGGGGCGGCTCGTCGAGATGGCTTCCCCCGTCAACGGCGCGTCCGACCCCACGGCCCTGCTGTCGTCTTCGCCCGTGGTGAGCGTGGCGCTGTACGCCGCGGCATTCGCGATTGCTTGCGTGGTCGGTGTGGTGGCGGCGCGCCTGACGCAGGTCGGGGTGGCGTTGTCGGCCGCCGGCATCGTGCTGGCCTGGGCGGCGTGGCGCACCGAGCGCGTAGAGGAGGTCTTCCGTTTCGGACACCAGGGCGGCGCTTTCTGGACGCTCGCGATCGAGGGGCTGCTGATGGCGGCGGGGGGGATCATCGTCGGCGCGTGCATCCTCAAAGCGAGCGAGAAGCTGTCTCAGGACAAGCACGAGTTCGACGGCTTGTTCTCCGGGCAGTCCTTCGCCGGGCTCGGCGCCGGGCTGTTCGCGGGCGCGATGGCCGCGTGGGCGATCGCCCGCTCGGACGCGGTGGGGCAGACATTCGCTGCGGCCGTGGCCGCGGGCATCGCGGCGGCCGTGGTCGGCCGGATTGTGTCGGTCCGAGCCCCGTTGCTGGCGTTCGTGGCCGCGGGCTCGCTGCTCGCGTTCGCGGGGCCCGCGGTCGGCGCGGTGATGAACTCGGGCGATGCGGTCCGGGCGGCCTATTCGGGGACGCTGGTCCCGATTGCTCGCGTGATGCCGATCGACTGGATCGCGGGCATCCTGATCGGCGTGCCGATCGGCGCGTCGTGGGCCGCGGCCATGGTTCACAAACACGCGCCGGCGAAGTGACCGGAGGAATCCGGTCCGCGGGCGGCGACGAAGCATCGTTCAGCATTGCTCATCAGGTTGGGGTGCGCTACGGTTGTTGGGCCCGCAGGGATCGCGGGACGGCATACAGTCCGGTTTTCATTCGGTATCCGGTAGGATGACGGGATCGACGCCGCCCGACCCGGCGTGCATGAGGGAGCCAGATCGATGACCAAACAGACCGCCCCCGCCGCGATACCTGATGTGCAGTCGTTCGCCGACTCACGCCATATCGCGATCGACAAGGTCGGCGTGAAGAATGTCTCATTTCCCCTGACGCTCAGGACCCGCGAGGGCGGCACGCAGTCCACCGTGGCATCGATCAACATGTATGTCGCCTTGCCCCACCACCAGAAGGGAACGCACATGAGCCGGTTCCTGGAGGTGCTCAACGAGTACGCCCGGCCGCTCTCGCCGGATTGCATCGGTGTGGTTGCGGGGGCTATCCGTGAGCGGCTGGAGGCGGCCCAGGCGCACCTGGAGATTCGCTTCCCCTATTTCATCGAGAAGAAGGCCCCCGTTACCGCGATGCCTGGGCTGATGGACTATCAGGTGACTTTCTCGGTGGACACCAACTCCGAGACCGACCTCTGCATGGCGGTCAAAGCGCCCGCGACAAGCCTCTGCCCGTGCTCGAAGGAGATCTCTGCCTACGGGGCGCACAACCAGCGCTGCGAGATCGAGGCCAATATCCGCATGAACGACACCGTCTGGATCGAGGACCTCGCCGAGATGTGCGAGCGGGCGGCGTCGGCTCCGGTCTACCCGGTCCTCAAGAGGCCCGATGAGAAGTTCGTGACCGAGCAGGCCTTCGACCACCCCAAGTTCGTCGAGGACATCGTCCGCGACCTTGCGATCATCCTCGATGCAGATGACCGGATCGACTGGTACTCGATCAACTCCGAGAACTACGAGTCGATTCACAACCACAACGCCTACGCGCAGATCACGCGCGACAAGCGTGAGAAGACCGGGCGCTGATCGAGCCGAGAATCAGGGCGAGAACCCGAACCGGGGCGTCGTGTTCGCGGTAGCATGAGCATGCGCGCCGGGAGCAGGAAGACCCGGCGCGGGGGAAGCGCCCGTTGCACAACGCCCGATTGGAACTGGGTTCGATGTTCGTCCGCCGCGTCGCGCTGCTGGCGGCGTGTTTTTCGCTGGTGCTTTCAGTGCTCGGCGTCCGCGCGTGGCAACTCACCATCACGCAGGGGTCGGACCTGCTCGCCGCATCGGAGTCGCGCCTCACGCGCGAGCGCTGGACGCCCACCGTCCGCGCCCGCATCCTCGACCGCAAGGGTCGCGTTCTGGCGATGGACGCTCCGGCGTATGACCTCCAGGTCGGGTACGCGCTCATCACCGGCAACTGGGCGATGAACGAGGCCGCGCGCATCGCGCGAGCGGAGAACCGGGAGCGATGGAGCGAACTCTCCCGCGAGCAGCGCGAGGCCATCGCACGCGGGTACCTCCCGGCGTGCGCTGCGCAGGCGGAGTCTTTCTGGGACGGGCTGGCGTCCACGCTCGGCGTCGATCGAGCCGCCATCGACGCACGGCGTGACGAGATCCGCGAGGAGGTCCAGCGCGTTGCTTCGACCGTGTGGGCGCGAAGGCTGGAGAAAGAGCGCTCCGAGCGTGCCGAGGCGACGCTGCTCGATGTCAACGATCCCGTTGCCGAACAGGCGCCCGATGCGCTGCACACCATCTGGCGCGGCCTCACGGGCGACCAGTACAACGAAGTGGCCCGGCTCGCCGCGCCATTCGGAAAGGTCCTGACGCTCCTGCCCGCCGGTGCCCGCACGTATCCGTACGAGTCCGTCGCGGTTGAAATCGATCGCTCCTCGTTCCCCGCGCCCATGCGCAACGAGAACATGCCGGTGCAGTCAGTGCAGGTGCGAGGCGTGGCCACGCACATCGTTGGGTGGCTCCACGAGGTCGACGCCGACCATCTCGACGCCCGCCCCCGCTCCGATCCCGCGTCGGGCGCGATCGACCGTGGGTACTACGAGGTGGGCGATCTGGCGGGTCGCAACGGCATCGAGGAAGGGTACGAAGACCGGCTCCGCGGCCTGCGCGGCCTGGTCGTGTACCACCGTGACACTGGGGAGGAGGAAGTCGAGCCGGCGGTCGCGGGAGAGGATGTCCAACTCACGCTCGATGTCATGCTCCAGGCGCGCATCCAGGCGCTGCTCGCGCCGGAAGTCGGGCTCGCCACCGTCCAGCCGTTCCACGAGGGCAATCAGGGCCTCGCGCTCCCGCTGGGAACCGAGCTCAACGGTGCTGCTGTGGTTCTCGATGTGGACTCGGGCGAGGTTCTCGCGATGGTCTCCAACCCCAGCTTCACGCGCGCAGACCTGCAAGAACAGGATCAGTCGTTCTGGAATGATCCTGTTCGTCTGCCGTGGGTCAACCGCGCGATCGGCATGCCATACCCGCCCGGTTCGATCGTCAAGCCACTGATGCTTTGCGCTGCGGTCACCGAGGGCGTGCACGCACTCAAGACGCCGATCGAGTGCCACGGGCACCTTTTGCCGAACAACCCCGATGCGCTGCGCTGCTGGATATATAAGCAGAACAATGGTTCGCTCACGCACCAGATGCAGTTCGGTCGCGGGCTGTACGGGGACGAGGCGATCGCCGTGTCGTGCAACATCTACTTCTACACGCTCGGTCGTGCGCTCGGGCCTGAGAAGATCACCGAGTGGTACAAGAAGCTCGGCGTCGGGCGCGGGTTCGATCTCGGTTTGGGCGGCTTCTCGGTCACGGGGCAGATCGCCGACAAGCTCGGCACGAGCGACGCCATCATGATGGGCATGGGGCAGGGGCCGGTCACATGGACGCCGCTCCACGCCGCCAACGCGTATTGCACGCTCGCGCGCGGCGGGCTCGAGATTGAGCCGCGCATTGTGCGCGATGCGCCCGTCACGACCCACAATCTTATGCTCGATCCGGACGCGGTCGATACGGCGCTCAAGGGGCTCTTCGATGTCGTGCATTCGCCCTACGGCGGCGCGCGACACCTCTCGGGCACCAACGAACAGATTTTCAACGCGCCGGGCGTGCGCATCTGGGCCAAGACCGGCACCGCCGATGCGCCGGCCATCCTCGCTCCGGACGGCCCGCGCCGGGGCGAGGTGCTCATGGATCGCGGCGATCACTCGTGGCTTGTCATGCTCGTCGGGCCGGAGGACGGCCTGCCGCGTTACGCGATTGCTGTCATCACCGAGTACGCGGGCTCCGGATCGCGCGTCTCGGGGCCGATCGCCAATCAGATCGTCCACGCGCTCATCGCCGAGGGCTACCTATGAGAGACCTCTGGCAGCTCAAGGAGGAGTGGCGCAAGGTCCGGCCGGTCCGCCCGCAGAACGCGGTGCCGCCCGAGTCCGATGGTGAGATCGGTGCCGAAGCCGTGCGCATGACGCGTCCCGGTCGATTCGAGTGGCGGCATCCGGGGTGGCTCGTGCTGGGCGCGACAATACTGCTCACGCTCATCGGGCTCCACGCCATCACCATCTCGAGGGGTCTGGAGCACGAGCTGCTCAACTCACTGGCGAAGAAACAACTGGTATTCGCGATCGCCGGCGTGATCGGCGCATTCGTGGTGATGATTCCGCATTACCGCTGGGCCGCCCACCTGGCCTGGCCCGCCGCCGCGGCGACCGTTGCGTTGCTGGTGTTCGTGCTGATTCCGTTCGTGCCCGAGGCGATCGTCCGTCCGCGCAACGGGGCGCGACGATGGATCTCGATGGGCTTCACCGACTTTCAGCCGAGCGAACTCGCCAAGATCGTCTTCGTCATTGTTGTGGCGCAGGCGCTGGAGCGCACGAGAAAGCACCGCGAGTACCGCGGCCTCGTCGTGATCGGTCTGGCCGCGCTCGTACCCATCGGGCTGATCCTCATCGAGCCCGATCTCGGCACATCGTTGCTCTTCGTTCCGACGCTCCTGGCGATGCTGGTCGCCGCGGGCGCCAGACTCAAGCACCTCATCCTTACCGGGCTCGCCGGCGCCACGCTCGGTATCGCGATCATCGTGGTCAGTCTCGTCTTCGCCGAGCAGGACAAGTACCCCCTCCTGCGCCCGCATCAGGTCGTGCGCATCCAGGCCGTTCTCGATGAGGTCCGCGGCGATGATCGTCACCGCGACGAGCGGGGATTCCAGGGCACGCAAGCGAAGATTCTCCTCGGGTCGGGGGGTGTCTCGGGCCACGGCGAGCTCCGCTCCCGCGCCCTGGTCTCGTTCAGCGCGCTGCCCGAGCGTCACAACGACATGATCTTCCCGGTTGTGGTCAACCGCTTCGGCATGCTCGGTGCGCTGGCCGTCCTCGCGCTCTACGGGGTGTGGGTCGTCGGGGCGTGCGCCGTTGCCGTGATGTGCAAGGATGGGTTCGGGCGCCTCGTGGTGATCGGGCTGGCGTCGATGATCGCGACGCAGGCGTCGATCAACATGGGCATGACTATGGGGCTCTTTCCGATCACGGGCATGACGCTCCCGTTCGTGTCCTACGGCGGGTCGAGTCTGCTCATGGGCTACCTCATGGTGGGGGTCATCATGAGCGTGGCCATCCGCCGCCCGCCGCTGCTCTGGAAGGAGAGCTTCGACTTCGACGACGCGTCTCGGTAAACGCGCGTACGCTATCGATCGCAGCTATGAAGCCCGACCGCCCGCCCATCGAGTTCGCCTCCGACGCGCCGCCGCTCACGCCCACACGCGAGTTTCTTGGTGCGTGCGCCGGTTACGGAATCGAGTTCGACGGGGGCGACACCGAGCGCCTCGGCAGGTTTCTCGCGCTCATGCTCGATGCCAACGACCGGTGCAACCTCACCTCGATCACCGAGCCCGGTCAGGCGTGGATGAAGCACATCTTTGATGCGCTGACGCTGATCCCGTTGCTCGGAGAAATCGACGAGGGGGGGCTTGTCGCCGACATCGGTTCGGGCGGGGGTGTGCCCGCGATCCCGCTGGCGATCTGCCTGCCGCATCTCCGGTTCACACTCTTCGAGTCGACCGCCAAGAAGGTCGCGTTCCTGGAGTCCGTCATCCGTGCGCTCAAACTGACGAACGCATCGGTCGTCAACCGGCGCGCCGAGGACGCGGGCCAGGATCACAAGAACTACCGCGAGCGATTCGACGCGGTCACCGCGCGGGCGCTGGGGCGCATCGTTGTCGCGGCGGAACTCACCGTGCCGCTCGCCAAGGTGGGGGGAGCGGATGGCGGCCGGGTGTTGCTTGTCAAGGGCGAGCGCGCCGAGGAGGAACTCGCCGAGGCCAAGCAGGCGCTGCACCTGTTGCACGCGACGCACGCCGGCACGATCCAGACCCCGACGGGTCGAATCGTCGTGCTCGAGCACGCGCGCAAGACGCCGCGCGACTATCCGCGGCGGGACGGCGAACCGAAGCGTCGCCCACTCGGGACCCAGTCGTGACCGGCGACGCGGGCGGATGCGCCGAGAAGTGGCTCGGGAAGGACGGCCTGATCGCCGGGCGGCTCGGCCCCGGCTTCGAGCCGCGCCCCCAGCAGATCGAGATGGTGAGCGCCATCGAGCGTGCGATGGAGTCTCGCTCGACGCTCTTGGTCGAAGCGGGCACGGGCGTCGGGAAGTCCTTCGCCTATCTCGCTCCGGCGATCGAACGCATCGTCGCGCGCGGGGAGCGCGTCATCGTCGCGACGAACACCATCGCGCTGCAGGAGCAGCTGGTGAACAAGGATGTGCCGACGGTTCTCGCGGCGCTCCAAGAGTCGGGCGGCCCGGAGATCAAGGCGGAGCTCGTCAAGGGACGCGGCAACTATGTCTCGATCCGCCGGCTGATGCTGGCCTCGAAGCGTCAGGAGCGACTCTTTACGAGCAGGGCGGCGCGCGACTCGCTGCATGTCATCGAAGATTGGGCGTACACCACCGAAGACGGCTCGCTCGCCACGCTCCCGGCGATCGAGCGGATTAGCGTTTGGGACAAGGTTCAGTCCGACTCCGGGAACTGCATGGGCCGCAAGTGCCCGATGCACGACCGGTGCTTCTACCAGCGGGCCCGCCAGCGCATGACCCGAGCCGACCTGCTGATCTGCAACCACGCGCTGTTCTTCTCTGATCTGGCGCTCCGCGCTCGGGGCGTGGGATTCCTCCCGTACTGCGAGCATGTGATTCTCGACGAGGCGCACCACATCGAGGACATCGCTTCGGAGCACTTCGGGCTCTCGCTCACCGAGGGGCGCGTGATGCACCTGCTCAACTCGCTCTATGCGCCATCCTCGCACCGCGGGTACCTCGCGTCGCTTGTCACCGCGGATAAGGACGAGGCGGCCCTGATCGATCAGACGACGCGCACTGTACTCGAGGCGCACGACGAGTCCGCACGATTCTTCGGATCGCTCCGCGCCAGAGTCAGAGGAGTGGGGGGTGCGGGATCGATCCGGGTCGGTCCGGGCGATGCGATCGAGGACTCCGTGTCGGAGGTCATGGCGCGCATCGCGCTGGGGCTCCGCCGATTGCGCGAGTTTGAGCTGCCCGAGGAAGATCGCTTCGAGCTCAACGCTTTCGCCGAGCGGGCGGATTCGATCTCGACCGAAGCCCGGATGCTCTGCATGCAGGAGCTGCCGGGCTGCGTGTACTGGATCGAGTCCGGGGGTGGCGATGGAGGTAGTGGCCCCGGAGGATCGGGTGGGCGGACGGCGTTCGAGTGCTCGCCGATCGATGTCGCGCCCGTGCTGCGAGAACACCTGTTCACTGGAGACCGCTCGGTCGTTTTGACCTCGGCCACCCTCGCATCGGGCGGCAGGTCGGGCGAGCCGAGTTTCGCGCACGTCGTATCACGACTGGGGTGCGAAGACGCCGAGACCCTCGCGCTCGGGAGCCCGTTTGATCACGCGGCACAGGCCGAACTGCATGTCGATCCGACGATGCCCGATCCGCGCTCGAGCGAGTACCTTGATGCGCTGGCCTCTCGGATCGCCTCGCACATCCGGGCCACGCAGGGCGGCGCGTTCGTGCTCTTCACGAGCTTCCGCACCATGAACGATGTTGCCGATGTGCTGCGCGACGGGCTCGAGGCCGCCGGCCATCCTGTCTTCGTACAGGGGCGCGACGGGTCGCGCTCGCTGATCCTCGATCGCTTCCGGCTCGACGATCGTTCGGTGCTGTTCGGCACCTCATCGTTCTGGCAGGGCGTCGATGTCAAGGGCCGCGGGCTCCGCAACGTCATCATCACGCGCCTCCCGTTCGACCCGCCCGACCGCCCCATCACACAGGCCCGCCTCGAGGCGATTGAGGCGCGCGGCGGCAACCCATTCATGGAGGACTCCCTCCCCCGCGCCGTCATCCGTTTCCGTCAGGGATTCGGGCGGCTCATCCGCAGCGCATCCGATCGCGGGCGTGTGGTCGTGCTCGACCCGCGGATCGCGACGGCGCGCTACGGGCGACTCTTCTCCGAGGCGCTCCCGCCCGGAGTCCGGGTGATCGGTCCCGAGGGTGAACTCCTCGGCGCACCATGACGGACTGAACTACGACAACGGCCTCGGAGCGGGTGTATCCTGTGTCGCCATCGCGCCGAAGGCGGCAAATAGAGCATCCAACGGAACGGGAGAGCCATGCTCGGCAAGGTATTCAAGGCGTACGACATCCGCGGCACATATCCCGACCCGCTCGACGAGAAGGTCGCGTGGAAGGTCGGGTATGGGGCCGCGACCCTCCTGCTCGAAGAGTCACGCGCCGCGGGCGACAACTCGCCGATGGGCAAAACCATCTGCGTTGGTCACGACATGCGCAAGAGCAGCCCATCACTCCGCGATGAACTCTGCCGCGGGCTGCTCGATGGCGGTGCGAGCGTCATCGATGTCGGGCTCGTCGATACGCCCTTCGTGTACTTCGCGATCAATCATCTCGGATGCGCGGGCGGCGTGCAGGTGACGGCGAGCCACAACCCCCCGCAATACAACGGCTTCAAGATCTCCCGCCGCAAGGCGAAACCCGTGGGAGAAGCGACAGGTCTCGCGAAGATTCGTGAGATCGCGGCGACAAGCGATCCGCGGATCCGGGGTCAAGTCAAGGGGCACACCGAGAAGCGCGACCTCTGGAACGAGTACCGCGCTCATGTGATGAAGTTCGTCGATATGGCGGGCAAGAAGATCAGGGTCGCGGTGGATGCCTCCAACGGCATGGCCGGCACGATGGTTCCCAGGGTGTTCGGCAAGGGCGGGTCGAATATCCCGGGTCTCACCATCGACGAACTGTACTTCGACAACTCCAAGGGCGAGTTCGTGCATGAGCCCAACCCGCTCGTCGCGTCCAACCTCCGCGACCTGCAGAAGCTGGTCGTCGAGAAGCACGCCGACTTCGGTGTCTGCTTCGACGGCGACGCTGATCGCCTGATGGTCGTCGACGAGACCGGCGGAATCGTCGGGTGCGACCATCTCACGGCGTTCCTCGCGTCGTACTTTCTCGCATCGAACAAGGGCTCATCCGTCGTTTATGACCTGCGATCGAGTAAGTCCGTCGAGCAGGATATCGAGCGTGCCGGCGGCGTCCCGGTGCGGTCCCGCGTGGGGCATGTGTTCATGAAAGCCAACCTCGCCGAGACCAACGGTGTGTTCGGCGGCGAGCTCTCGGGCCATTTCTACTTCCGCGACAACTTCTACGCCGACTCCGGCGCGATCGCGCTGGCGGTGCTGCTTACGGCCTACGCGAAGGCAGGCAAACCGATGAGCAAGATCATCGCGCCCATCGCGCGCTTCCCGCAATCCGGAGAGATCAACTTCGAGGTCGAAGACAAGGACGGCGCGCTGGCAGCCCTCGAAGAGCAGTGCGGCGACGGCGCGAAGATCGATTACCTCGACGGCGTCACGCTCGACCGCTTCAATGCCGACGGGTGGTGGTGCAATGTCCGCAAGAGCAATACCGAGCCGCTCCTGCGGCTGAATCTTGAGGCCAAGGATGGCGCTACCATGGAGCGGGCGCTGGCGATGGTCACGCCGCTGCTCGGGACCAGAGTCGATCACTGATCACGCACGGAACGCACACGCATGAATCTCAGCACCTTTCTGGATCACTGGTCGATCGCCGAGAACCCGTTCAGGGCCGAGGAAGCGCGCCACGACTCCGTCTTTGCGCGCCTCGGTTCGCACACGACAGCGCACCCCGATTTCGAGAAGATCCTGGGCGATCCCGCGCGGCCGTCGACCGCCATCGTGTTCGGCGAGAAGGGATCGGGCAAGACCGCCATCCGATTGCAGATCGCCGAGCGCGTCCGCGCGCACAACGAGTCCGTCCAATCCGGGCGCGTGCTCCTTGTGGCGTACGACGATCTGAACCCCTTCCTCGATCGGCTCGCCGAGCGGGCCGGCCTGATGCCGAGCGACGCCACGCCGGGCGAACTCCTGAGCGTGCTTGAGGGCATCCGCCTCGTCGATCACATCGACGGGATTCTTCACGCCGGCATCACGCCTTTCGTGGATGCGCTCATCGCGCAGAACTCGCGCGAGCTCCATCAACGGGCCCGCGCGGCCCCCATCTCCGCCCGCCGCGATCTGTACCTGCTGGCCGCGCTCTACGACCTCTCGGGGGACACGCGCCTGCGCATGAAGGCGCTGCGCAAGCGCCTGAAAGTCCGGCGCAACACCGTCGCCCTGTGGTGGCGCGTCGCGTGCCTGTTCGGGTGGATCCTGCCCGCGGCCGTGGCGTACGCGCATCTCAAGTGGACGCCCGACCCGCTGCCCGCCAAAGCGGTGTGGTACGCCTACGGCGTCGCCGTCGCGCTCTGGGCCGTCCCGCTCTTCAAATGGGCGTTCTGGGACCGCTGGCGATCGTCGCGGCTCGGGCGACGGCTGGCGCGTCAACTCCGGAGCGTGCCACGCGGCGCCGAAGAACTGGCGGCGGCGCTGGAGATGCTCCACCCGCGCGACCGCGATCGCACTGTGCTCCCCTTTTCGGACTCCGACGATACGCGCTACGCGCTGCTCGCCAAGTTCCGTCACGCGATGGCGGGCATGGGCGTCAGCGGCGTGATGGTCCTGATGGATCGGCTCGATGAGCCGACGCTGATCTCGGGCGATCCGGCGCGCATGCGCGCCGTCGTCTGGCCCATGTTCAACAACAAGTTCCTCCAGCAGGAGGGCATCGGCTTCAAGATGCTCCTGCCCATCGAGCTCCGCCACGAACTCTTCCGCGAGCGTGCCGGTTTCTTTCAGGAAGCGCGGCTCGACAAGCAGAACATGATCGAGCGCCTCGCATGGACCGGCGCGACGCTCTACGACCTATGCAACGCGCGCCTCAACGCCTGCCGCGCCGCCGATGCGCCCGCGATGAGTCTCGCCGATTTGTTCGACGATGAGGTCTCCCGCGCCGACATCGTCGATGCGCTCGATCAGATGCGCCAGCCGCGAGACGCCTTCAAACTTCTGTACCAGTGCATGCTCGAGCATTGCTCCAACACGCCTCAGGAGCAGTCCCGGTGGCGCATCCCCCGCCTCACGCTCGACTCCGTGCGCCGGGCCCAGTCCGAACGCGTCGAGATGTTCTATCGTGGCGTACGCCCCGCCTGAGCCCTCACTCCCCCGGGATGTAAGAGATCACGCCCTCCCACGGGCTGGACGCGGTGGCGTGCAATCGCTTGGGAATTCGGCCTGCAAGATAGGACTGCCGCCCCGCGATCGTCGCGTGCCGCATCGCGTGCGCCATCATCACCGCATCCGTCGCGTGCGCGATCGCGGTATTGAGCAGCACGCCATCGGCGCCCAGTTCCATCGCCACCGATACATCCGATGCGCACCCGACGCCCGCGTCCACGATCACCGGATACTCGGGATCATTCTGCTTGAGCGTCTCCAAACACAGCACGATGTTGTTTCGATTCAGAACGCCCTGCCCCGAGCCGATGGGCGAGCCCGCCGGCATCACGCTCGCCGCGCCCGCTTCTTTTAATCGGCGTGCCATGATCGGGTCGTCGCTCGTGTAGCACAGCACATGGAAGCCGTCCTTCACCAACTGCTCGCACGCCTCGAGCGTGCCGACCGGGTCGGGCAGCAGCGTCTTCTTGTCGCCGAGCACTTCCAGTTTCACCCACGAGGCGCCCGGGTTGCCGATCTGGTCCAGAATCTCGCGTCCGAGGCGCGAGACGCGCACCGCGTCCTCCGCGCTGAAGCACCCCGCAGTGTTCGGCAGAATCGTGTAGCGCGAGGTGTCGATGAAGTCGAGCAGCGACTCGCCGCGTTCATTCACCAACCGCTCGCGCCGCACCGCGACCGTCACGACTTCCGCGCCCGAAGCGTCCAGCGCCCGCTGCATCGTTGGATAATCACGGTACTTGCCCGTGCCGACAATGAGCCGCGAGGTGAACTCACGCCCCGCGATGCGGAACGCGCTCACGCCCGGCTCGGTGGTATGCGTCACGCTCATGCTCAACCACCCCCCACGAGCGTGACGATTTCCACGCGGTCGCCGTCACGCAGGTGATGGTCGGCGTGCGACTTCCTTGGAACGATCGACTTGTTGACCTCCACCGCGCAGGGCGCCTTGGCGAGGTTGTGGCGCTCGAGCAGGCGCGACACCGTCGCGCTCTCCTCGATGGTTTCCGGCGTGCCGTTGACAATCACTTGCATGCCGCGATTGTAGCCGTCATCCCCTCCGCGGGATGGCCCGGGCCCGGACGCTCGTGGCGACAACCAGCCCGAGTGCCGCCGCCAGCGCCGCCCCTCCGCTGGCAATTACGACCATCAGAAACGCCTGCGGCGAGAGACGCTTGCCCACGAAGTCGTAGTTGTCGGGGAAGTCGCCGTTGTAGCCGAAGTAGTCGCTCGGGATGCCGCCCGTGAGCGACTCATAGAGCATATAGAACGGATTGAGCGCGACAATCGCGCGCATGAGCCACAGTTCGCCGACATCCGTCTGTAGAATCGCGCCGAACACGAAGCCCATCACCATCGGAGCGCCCATCCACAGCCCCGCGGCCGTCACCATGTTCACGACCGACGCCGCGATCGGGCGCTTGAACATCGAACTCCAGAACAGGCCGGACGCCGCCAGGAAGATCGTCCACGCCGAGATCAGGAACACGATCTCGACTGTCGTATACCAACGCACAAACCCGAGAAGCGAGAAGAGCGAGAAGTACACCGCCAACAGGATCGGCACGGGCATCAGGCGCACGATGCCCGCGATCAGTTTGCCCATCACGATGCGCCACGCCGGCAGGGGCGTGGTCATCAGGACGTCCCAGGTCCGCTTCTGGCGCTCCGTCGCGATCCGCGAAGTGGTCGACACCATCGCCATGAACAGCTGCGCGATGCCCAGCATGAGCAGCATCGCGTAGTGCAACGCTTCCCATTCCTGGTTGCTCCACGCGGTATAGAACACCCACCCGAGGAAGCCGAGGATGATCAGCCCCATGATGCCCGCGGCCCACTTGTTGCCGACCCACTTCGTCCGCATCTCGTGCCAGAACACGGGGTCGTCAGAAACCGTCCGCGATACGCGCGATCGCGTTCCCTTTTTATGCTTGCGCTCGGATCGCACCGAGCCGCGCATGTGCGCCCGCATCGTTCGTCGGGTCAGCGCCACGGCTAGAAGATTGACAAGCGTTCCGAGCACGATCATGGAGCCCGTCGCCGAGAGCCAGATCTGCAGCGAACTTACCGGTATCCCCGCGCCGTTGGCGTTGCCCATGACAGCGCCCAGCGCCACCGCCGGACTGATGTGCGCCAGGACGCCCAAGACTCTTAGCCACGTGGCGCCCGGGCCGCCGCCCCCCGCGAGCGCCATGAACAGGACGGTGACCAGAATCGGACCGACAAAGACCGCCGCCGTGATGACCTCCGAGAGCACCATCACCGACCAGGGCCGCTTGTTCACCACCGAGAGCAGCAAGCCGACCGACGCCGCGAAGAACCCCGCGCCCATCGTGAGCGAAGCGCCCGCGACTACCGCTTCTGTTTCCAGACCCCCGAGCAGCCGCAGGAGCAACAGCGCCGGCAGCGTGAGCAGGCCGAGAATCACCAGTTGCACCATCCGGCTCGCCAGTTTGCCCATCACGATCTGCGCCGAGGTCATGGGCGTGGTCATCAGCGCCGAGAGCGTCCGGTTGGCCGACTCCTCTGAGATGCACGCCGCCGTAAGCGCCGGCGCGATGAGCGTCACCACCACGAACTGCACCCAGACGATGGCCCACGCCAGTTGCGGCCCCACCAGCTGCATGTTCTGCAGCCGCTGCGCCACGCCTTCATGGCGCAACTCCTCCCAGTGGCCCCACAGGAACAGCGACACCAGGCCCGCGATCGCCAGGGCGAAGAGCCCGCGCGTCCAGTAGGTCGACGCCCGCCGCCCGGAGGTGATTACTTCCTTGGCGAAGATCGGCCCGAACAGAATCTTGTCCGGGCGGATCATCCAGAGCCACCGAGATGGGCGCGAACCCAGATCGCTCATTGCACCTTGCCCTGCGTGATACGGAGGAACACATCCTCGAGCTTCGTCGAGATCGGTCGAAAGGCGTCGATCCGCACGTTGCTGCGCACCAGCCGCTCGATCAGGTCATGATGCCCGAGGGTCCCCGCGACGAGATCGACGACCATGTCGCCGTTCTCCTTGCGCACCGAGTCCACCAGATCGATCGATCGCAGCACGCGCTCGGCGTTGTCCGGGTCGCCCTCCAGGCGAATCGCGATGCGCTCGCCCACGCCCGCTTGCTTGAAGGCGTCATCCAGCGAACCCGAGAACAGCAGCGTGCCACGCTCGATGATGCCGATGCTCGTGCACATCTCATGCAGTTCAGACAGGATGTGCGACGACACGATGATCGTCTTGCCCATGCTCCGCAGTTCGGTCAACAGCGAGCGCATCTCGATCCGCGCCCGCGGGTCCAGCCCGGAGGCCGGCTCGTCGAGCAGCAGCACCTTCGGGTCGTGAATCAGCACCCGCGCCACGCCGAGCCGCTGCTGCATGCCGCGCGACAATCCATCCACCATCGAGTCGCGCTTCTCGGTGAGGTCCGTCAGTTCCAGCACGCCGTCCACGATCGCGCGCCGCTTCTTCCGGGGGATCTCGAACGCCGACGCGAAGAACTGAAGGTATTCGTCCACCGTCAGGTCGTCGTACACGCCGAGGAAGTCCGGCATGTACCCGATGATCCGGCGAATCGGGAAGGAGTGCGTCCGCACGTCCATTCCGTCCACATGGGCGCGGCCCGAGTCGGCCCGGAGGAGGCACGCCAGCACCTTCATCGTCGTCGACTTGCCTGCGCCGTTGGGGCCGATGAAGCCGTACACCTCGCCCGCCGGCAGTTCGAGCGTGAAGTTGTTCAACGCCGTGAGCGAGCCGTACCGCACCGTCACGCCCTTCATATCGATCATGATCCGCCCTCCGCTTCCACCGGGATCAGCATCCGCACGAGTCTCGTGGCGATGCTCCGCGACGCCTCGGTCACTCGGCCAAGATGAAACGCGACATCGCTCTCCGCCGACGGGAGCGTCAGGTACACCAGCGCCACACCCTCCGACGCCGCGGCCCGCGTCAGCGCTTCGCCCCGCCGATCCGCACCGGGCAGCATGAATGCCGCGTCGCTCACGCTCCCGTAGTACCGCCTGGATTGGCGACCCCATTCATCGAGTTCCGTCCGCGTCACGCCGTACGTCTGCGCCAGCGACTCGTTCCGCGACCCCAGCGTCCACCTGGACTCCCCGGCATGCGTCGCCGCGTAGACCCGCTTGCCCCAGATCACCATCACCTGCTCCGCGTCGCTCGGCACGCCCTCCAGTTCGAGCGACACCGCCGAACCGCCCGATGCCACCAACCGCCCCGAATACTCGGGTGTCAGCCGGCACTCGTCCGTCATCGCGTTGAGCGTCCACACGCCCATGTACACCCCGCCCGGCGTCGAGCCGACGCCCTGCACCGCGTTCACCGACAGCGCCCCGACCGGGCGCGCATCCCAGTCGCTCCGCGTCGCCGACGCCGAACGCCACCACGAGTCCGGCGCAGCGCCCTCGATGGTTCGCACGCCCGATCGGCCCGCGAAGAACGAGAGGACCCCGGACCGTGACGCCACGCCGTCGATCGCGTTGATGTCCGTCACCGTCACCCGCGACTGCACGCTCGATGAGGTCCGCAGGAAGTTCGGCCCGAGATATGCGATCACGCCGACCAGCCCGATCCAAACCAGCGCCGAGAGCCACGCGAGCCCCGACAGGCGCAGCCGGCGGAGCACGATCCTGTCCATCGGCCCGACCAGAACCGCCAGGACCGTCAGGATCGCCGCGAACACCAAGACCGGGAACCGGGTATCGAGCCCCATCCCGTCCGCGACCGCGTTGACGATCGCGTTCATCGACGCCACGCGCCTCGAAGTGGAGAACCACGCGTACTCGTCGTCCGGTGCGAGTTTTTTCGAATCGATCATCGGCTCCAGCGCTTCGCGCCACACCGACGCCTTCTCGCCCCATGGGTATATGTCCCCCGGATCGTCCGCGAGAATCATCACCCAGCCGAGCCCCGAGATGCCGTAGGCCATCGCGTCGATACCCCGATCCGACGATGCATCCGGCGGCACCGATTGCGGCGCCTCGAAGATCAACGGCTCGGTGCTCGTGACCTCCTCGGCGAAATCCGGCGCACGGATCGTCGCCACCGTCCACCCGCGCCGTGCTCCGCTCTTGGTCAGTGAGAGGCGGGGCCTGCCCGACACCCGATCCCGCTCCACGCGCACCGGCGCGCCGCCGTCCAGCCAACTCAGGTCCGGATTCGCGCTGTCCGCCACGAACATCAGCCGGCCGCCCACAGAGACCCATTCGGCGATCGCCTGCTGCTGCACCGTGTCGAGCGAAGCAAACTCGCTCTGCACGATCACCAGCGTGTCCACGCCCTCGAAGGCCATCGCCTTTGTCGGGAGCGACGACGCCAGCGCGCCCGTTACCGTTATCTGGGACAGGCCCTTGAATCGCTCATACCCCATCGACCAGGTCTGCGAGGCGATCCGGAGCGTTGATCGCCCGACATACACCATCAGGTGCCCGTCGCCGTTCACGAACTTCGAGAAGAACCGGATCGAGTCGTTGCGCCCGTCTTCGGAATACCGCGCCGTCCGAAGCGTCTTGCCGCTCCGATCCACCAGCGCAACACGCATCCACCGCTCGTCTGGACGCCTACTCGAGTCCTCGACGATCGGCACGCACACATCCACGAAGGTCGTCTTCTTGGGTGTCGCGCCGAAGGGTGCCTCGACCGTCATGTCCGTCGCCATCCCCCGGCCGATCTCGACGCGCACGACACCGTCCGCCGGCGCTGAACCGCCCGTAATCTGCACACGCACCGGGCACCACGCGCCCATCTTGACCATCTGCCCGAGCCCGATCTCCGCCGTGAAACTCGGCCTCGGATCGTCCTGCGTCGATTGTCTCGCGAGGGCGGGCGCCGACAGTACCGTGAGCGCTGCGCAGAGCGCCGCCGACACCGCCCGTAATCGCAACCAGCATCGACTCACAGATGGACCTTCCGGTTGTACACGAACCACTCCAGCATGAGGACGCCCAGCGCCGCCAGCAGGATCCACGGCCAGAGCCGCTTGTTCTCCCGCTGCCCGGAGTTGTTGGCATTCTCCGCCGCGATCTTTCCGCTGGGCAGGTCCAGCTGCGACGCCGACGCGATCCGCGACTCCCGCGCATCACCCAGATTCACCGCGATCGTCCGCGTCGGACGCCCGCCGATCACCGGATCTCGCGGCCCCGGTGCCCCGCTCCAACTCAGCGTGTACAGCCCGATACGCTCGATCGGCCCGAAGGACACCCGCCCGTCCGCGCCGGCCCGCAATGTGATCTCGTTCCCCGACGGCGGTTTGAGCCGCGCCTCGGTCACAGACTCCGGGAGCCGCTCCGTCAGGATGTCGCCCGGCTGCAGCGCCGCGGCGCCCGCGGCCCCGCCCTCGTCCCCCACGAACCGCACCGCCTGGCTCAGGAACAGGATGTACCCCGGATCGAGCGGCCAGGTCGAGCGCGACATGTCGAATGTCACCACCAGCGCATTGGTCGCGCCGCGCGAAGCATCGATGATCGCCGGCCCCGCGCCCGTCGACGCCAGCACACGCACCTCGCGCCCCGCCTCGATCTCCGGCGCGTTGCCGATCACGATCCCGGAGAGCGACAGATACCGAAGCGACGGGTGATCGCGCTGCCAATCGACGAAACCCGTCGTCTTGATCGTGCGCCCCGTGTCACTCAGGCCCGCCACCGCGGGCGTCTTGCCGATGATAATGTAGTTGCCCGGGGGCAACGCCAGTTCTGACCCCGCGCCCTCACTCGGCTCCAGCGCCGGCAGCCAGTTGTCCAGCACATACACATCGTATTTCGCCAGATCATCCGCGTCGCGCAGCCGCTGGTACTCCGCGCTGGAGATCGTGTCGATGTTCGACACGCCGATCGCGTTGAGCGCGTTGCGCAGGTAATAGTTGCCGTTGGTCACCAGCGCCACCGAGAGCCGCTTGGCGGGCGGGATCACCAGCCGCGCCGTGTCGTCCGCCGTCAGCGCATCGCCCTGCGGGATGCGCACCGTCACAATCGCGGCCTCCGTCCGATCCAGTTGGAACACGACGCCGCCCCGCCCCGGCCCCTCCTCCGTCGCGCCGCCGACGCTCGCGCTCTTGACCATCCCGATCGCGCCGTCGATCCCGAACTCCACATCCACCGTCCGCGCTTTCGGGTCCGTGCTCTGCAGGCCGATGAACACGCTCACCCGCTCCGGGCGGTCGTACGAACGCTCCGCGCCAATCGCGGTGATGCCCACATTCACGGCATCGTCGGTCCCCACCGACGTGTATCGGAACTCCGACTCCGGATGCTTCTCGACCACATCCAGGTGCGAGATCGACCCATCGGAAAACAGTGCGATCGGTGCGCCGGGCAGGTACTGCACATCGTTCTTGCCCGAGCCCGTCTCGACCTCGACCGTCGTCGGCCGAACAAACGGCCCCGCTACGCGCATCACATCTGAGAAGTCCGTCGGCTCATCCGTCGGCTCAATCGCTTCGATCGCCTCCCGCAGGCGTGCCTTGCTCGCGGTGTACGGCTGCACGATCTCCGCGGTCGTCCCGAAGGCCACCACCATCGCCTGGTCGCCGCCGCCCGCGCTCAGCACACCCCCGTCTCGCATCGAGTCCACAAGCACCAGCGCCTGCTGCTTGGCGCGGTCGAGCCGTGTCGCCGTGGACCCGTCGATCGTCTCGTCCGTCGTGCTCATGCTCGCCGACCGGTCGATGATGATTACCGTCCGGTTCGCGGGCGGCGCCTCGCCCGCCATCCGCGGCTGGGCGATCGCAAGCAGCGCGCCCGCCAGCACCAGCATCTGCAACAGCAACAGGATGTTCCGGCGCAGTTTCTGGAACGGCGCGTTCGCCTGCACATCCTGAATCGCCTTCTTCCACAGGAGCGTCGTCGAGACCTCCATGTCCCGCCGGCGCAGCTTCAGGAAGTACAGAATCAGCAACGAAGGCACCGTGATCGCCGCCGCGATTCCCGCGAGTCCGGGCGTGAGCCAACTCATCGCAGCACCCCCCGTCGGCGCAGGTAATCGAGCAGCAGCGTCTCGATGGGCGTGTCCGACTGCATCGTCAGCAGCACCATCTCCCGCCGCGCGCAAAAGTCACGCAACTGATCGCAGTACGCCGTCAGGTTCGCCTTGTACCGCTTGAGCAGCGGCGCGCTGATCGTCACCTCCGTGATATCCGCGTCCTCCACATCGCGGAGCCGCAGGTCCCCGCCGATGGGCGGCTCGACCTCCTGCGGGCTGAGCACCTGAATCAGCACGATGTCGTACCCGCGTCCCACCAGGTACCGCAGCCCCTGGTCGTACCCCTCCTTGAAGAAGAAGTCCGAGAGCACAACCATCACGCCCTTGCCCTGGCGCGACAGCGCGATCCGTTTGCACGCGGCATCAAACCGCAGCTTGCCGACCGGGTCGAGCGAAGTGAGGAAGTACCCGATCTCGCTCAGACGCCGCCTGCCGCGCAGATTGCGGATCGTTGGGATCGCGCCGGGGTCGGCGTCCTCCGCCTCGTTGCCGCCGATCGCCGTCACCGCCACGCGGTTCATGTTCACAAGCCCGATGTACGCCAGCGCCGCCGCCGCCTTCTGCGCGAAGATGAACTTCTCCGGCTCGCCCGTCGCCATCGACTCACTCGCATCAACCACGATGTGCAGCGACAGGTCTTCCTCTTCCATGAAGAGTTTGAGGAACAACCGATCGAGCCGCCCGAAGATGTTCCAGTCGATCCGGCGCAGGTCATCGCCGACCACATACTGGCGGTGATCCGCGAACTCGACCGACTGCCCGCGCCGCTTGGAGCGGCGCTCGCCCTTGACCTTCCCCTGAAACACCTTCTTCGATGTGATATCCAACTGGTTCAACTTGGCGACCAGCGGGCCGTCGAGCAGTTCGTCGAGTGAACGGGGCCGAGTTGGTGCGGTGGTGCGGAGCATTATTTCACGCGGACAAATCGACCGGGCGCATCGTCAGGCCAGATGGAACGAACATATTCAAACATCGCGTCAAGAATCTCAGCACGCTTATCCGGTGGAACCGGCAACTCAGACTGCGGGCCGTCAGGTAGCAGAATCCCCTTGTGAGACCAGTCATCTGGAAACGAACCGTTTCCTCCCATCACACGCAGAACATTTCCATTGACTTCATAGACCATATAGTTGAATGTGGGATCTTCGGTACCCTCTGGGTCTCGCGATGCAGACTCCACAATGACATTGTCATTCACACGAAAGGCAAACAGGTCCATCTGTTCGCCTTCGTAGCCGGGCGTGTGATTGGAAATCAGGTATTGGGCGGGTCCGACTCGTCGAATGACGAAGTTTGTGACTCCGTCCTCTTCAGAACGCCATTCACCCGCTAAACCCTCGATGTCCACGGCCCGTACGCCCGCGACATTGCCAGGTGTAGTGACAGTCTGCGCGCACCCGAAAAGAGCTGTCCCCAGTAACAAGACTGCAGATGACAGGAGCGACTTCTTCATCCCTTCACCCCCGCCAGCACCGGCTCGTGAGGCGTCGCCTTCACGATCTCATCCACGATCATGTCCGGATCGATACGGTCCGCCTCGGCCTCGAAGTTCAGCACCAACCGGTGCCGCAGCGCCGCTCGCGCGATCTCCGCGATGTCCTTGTACGACACATGGTAGCGCCCGTCCGTCAGCGCCTTGACCTTGCCCGCCAGCATCAGCGCCTGCGCGCCGCGAGGAGATGCGCCCACGCGGATGTACCGGTTCGTGATCCCCGGCGCGAAGCGCCCCTCCGGGTGCGTCGCGAGCACGAGCCGAGCCACATACTCCTTGACATGCGGCGCCACGATCGCGTTCCGCACGAACTGCTGCCACTCGAGAATCTTCTTGCCGTCGATCAGCGGTCTGACAGTGGGCGTCACGCCGCCCGTCGTCCGGTCCAGAATCGTCATCAAATCTTCCAGCTGCGAGTACCCGACCACGATCTTGAACAGGAACCGGTCCATCTGCGCCTCGGGCAGCGGGTAGGTGCCCTCCTGCTCGATCGGGTTCTGCGTCGCCATCACGAAGAACGGCTGCTCCAGTTTGTAATGCTCACCGGAGACCGTGACGGTCTTCTCCTGCATCGCCTCGAGCAGCGCCGACTGCGTTTTGGGTGTGGCGCGGTTGATCTCGTCGGCCAGCACCACCTGCGCGAAGATCGGGCCCTTCTGGAACTCGAACTGCCTGCGCCCGGTGTGCGGGTCCTCCGTCACGATGTTCGTGCCCACGATGTCCGCCGGCATCAGGTCGGGCGTGAACTGAATGCGGCTGAACTCCAGACTCAGCGTCTGCGCCAGCGTGCGGATGAGCAGCGTCTTGCCCAGACCCGGCACGCCCTCGAGCAGGATATTCCCGCCCGTGAACAGCCCGATCAGCACGCCGTCGATGATGTCGCGGTGCCCGACCATCACCTGCCCGATCTCGTTGCGGAGCCCCTCGAACACACTCCGGAACTCGGCGCACTTCGCCTTCACATCATCGGGTGTCATCGCGTTCTCGTTCATCGCCATATCTGCAACTCCATTCGCCTCTCGCGGCGAGTCAGTTCTGCTTGTCCTCGTCCTTCATCTGATCCTGCGCGCGTTTCTTCGCCGCCAGAAGCCGCGACATCCCGCCCTCCTCGTCCTTGCCCTTACCGCCTGGCTCCAGCGGTTCCGCATCTTTCTTGCGCTTGTCCACGATGGGGGCGGGGGCGTCTGTCACACTCCGCGCCGGCTTCTTCAGGTACTCATCCCCCGCCTCAAACTTCCGGCCCTTGTCAATCGCCGCGGGCGCTTCGGCCTTCGCGCCTTTCTCGCTACGCGCGGCGCGCTCCGCCAGTTTCGCCCGCGTCGTCTGCCGCGCGGCCCGCAGCGCATCGACCTGCGACGCCGCCGACCGCTTGGCCTTAAACAATCCCCGCGCCCACGCAATGATCGCCGGGATGTCGATCCGCACGCGCCGCACCGCCACATCCGTCAGGAAGATGCCGAGCGAAACCAGCGCGATCGCCAGCCAGATCGATCGGAGCGACACCGGCATCGTCAGCCCCTGCCGGCTGAACAAGTCCGCGCCCGCCGGGTCGTCGTCGGGCAGCACGCGCCCCCCCGTGAGGTCCGCCACCTGCTGCAAGAGCGGCGTGTTGTCCTCCAGCGCGCGGTACTCATCCGGATAAGGCCGCAGCACCGCCGCCTGCACGGAGCCGCGATCCGGCGCACCGCCATCCGCGCCCGCGGCGTCGTACCGAAGCGTCACGATGTGCGTCCCCGCTTTGTTCGACGCGAAGTCGCCCTCGTACCGCCCCGGCGCGGTCTGCGTCAGTTCAAAGCCCTGCGCCTTCAGGTCCGGGTCCACCACCGCGCCGCGGAACGCCGCGAAGTTGAGCGGATCACCCACCGAGTCCAGCGCCGTCACGATCACGTGCGTCGAATCACCGCGCGTCTCGGTCGCGACGCTCAGGTTCGCCGCCCCCGCCGGCCGCATCGCCCACCGGATGTGCTGCTCCCAGAACTGCTTGTACCGGCCCCACGCCACCCAGTCCTCGCTCCACTTCGTCGCGGCGTCCGAAGTAAACGCAACCGCTCTTCCTAGTCCGTGCTGCCACTGCGCCACCAGCGGGTCGTCCTCCGCCGTGCGCGCCGTCGTCAGCGCCAAGCCCTCGCGGTCCGCGGTCACGACATACCCCGTCATGGCCGGCAGCGTGCCGCCGATCCCGCGCATCGCCTCCGCCGCGCCGTTCACAACCTTCGGGTTGAACGGGTCGCCCTCCCAGATGAGCGACCGCTTCACCGTCTGCGCTTCCTTGATGAAAATCTCGGGCAGCTGCGCCAGTTGCCCCTGATTCCCGCGCGAATAGATCGTGTAGTTCCGCCCGCCCGTCGCGTTGGCGAGGTTCTTCATGTTCGTCACATCGTTCGATCCGCCGTGCGGATCGACGCAGACCGTCGTGATCGTGATCTTCGCGGCCTGGTACTGATTCACGAGCGTCATCGAGGGCATCGTCGCGTCGCCATCCGTCACCATGATCAGATGCTTCTGGCCCGCCTTGACATTCGCCAGCGAGTTGTACGCCGCCTGCATCGGCGCGCCGTAGTCAGGCATATCGCCGAAGTTCATGTTGGCGATCGCCGCGTTCGCCGCTGTCCCGTCACCTTTCTCCTGCATCGGAAAGATCCAGCGCACGCCGTCGCTGCTCCCCGTGGACCACGAATACTCCACGATGCCGACCTCATCCCGGCTCGAGAGCGCGCCCACGGCCGCCTTGGCCGTCTGCTTGCCGAGATACACACCGTTGGGAATCTCGATCGAGTGCATGATCATCGCCAGCGCGCCCTTGGGGATGTTCCGCTTCTCGGGCGGCTCGAGGAGCAGCGGCAAGACCTCCGCCACGGGCGAACCGATCCAGCCGCCCGCGCCGAACGAGTTCTCGCCGCCGATCATCACCAGCCCGCCCCCCGCGTCGCGCACGTACGATGCCATCTCCTTCTGCTGCGCAAAGTCAAAGGAATACGCAGGCACATCCATCAGCACGACCGCGTCGAACTCCTGCAACTCCGCCAGCGACCGCGGCGACTCGCTCGAGTGCCGCAGCTCAACACTGATCCGCGACTCTTCCAGCGCATCCACCATCGGCGCCGCCGCTGCCGGGTTGTCGCACAGCAGCAGCACCGCGCCCTCCGCCGACACGAAGGTGACGCCCGCGGCCGTGTTGTTCTCCGCGATCGAGTCCCCGGACCCTTCAACCGGTGCGAAGAACGCCTTGAACTCCAGCGCCCCGGGCCGCGACACCGTCACCGGCACAAGCAGCGTGTTCACGCCCTCATTGAGCGTGTACATCTGCCCGAACGTCGCCGGATCATCGGGCGACAGATCCACCGGGCGGTCGCCCATCATCAGGGTCAACTCGCCCGTCGTATCTTTCTTCGCGGTGAGCGACATCCGCACACTGATCGTCTGCCCCTTCCGCGCCGTCGCGGGCGCGTACAGCCCGTCGAAAATCACCTCGTTCTCGTATTTGTAGTCGATGGGCAGCACATCGATGGGCACGCCCGCCGCCGCAGCAGCGCGCGCCGCCGTCAGCAGACTCCCCTGCGTCTCATTCCCGTCGCTCACGAGCGTCAACCGTCCCGCCGCGTCGGGCGGAATCATCGACATCGCCAGCCGCACGCCCGAGGCCAGATCGGTCGCCGACTCCAGGCCGATCATCGCGCTCCCGCCCTCGAGCTTGGTGCGCACCTCGTTCACATCCGCCTTCACCGGCTCGGGGAGCGACTGCGTCAGCGCATCCGCAGCAGTTGTCACAGCGCCGAGGCGATCCGTCTTCTTCGAGTTCGCCAGCGCCTCCGCCACATACGCGTGCAGGTTCTCGTGCACGCCCTGCGGCATCGATCGGCTCTTGTCCACGATCATGATCGTGGCGACATCCTTTGACACAAGCCGCCACATCGGGTCCGCCAGCGCCGCGATGATCGCCGTCAGCAGGATCAGCCGAATCACCAGCGCCACCCGCCGCGTCACCGTCCCCATCCCCGTCAGCGACTTTCTTGCGAACCAGATCGTCAGCGCCCAAGTCACTGGAATCAGCAGCAGCCACACCGGCGCATCAAACTGGATCGGCCCCACGATCATCGCGACGCCACCCCCGTCCCCACACTCGACACCGATGCGCGCTCGGGCCGGAAGCGAATCACGCGGTTGTTCCCCGAGTCGAGCACGAACAGATCACGACCCACGGCCGCCACACCCCAAGGCGAAACCAGTTGCCCCTCGCCGCGCCCCGCCGTGCCGTAAATACCAAGACCCTCACCCGTGCCCGGATCGATGATCTGCACGCGGCATCCGCCATACTCGGCCACCGCAACCGATCCGTCCTCGCGCATCGCAAGCCCGTAAGGGTAGCGGAAGGCGCCGGCCCCGATGCCCGGCGTCTGGTCGGCGAGCCCGATCCACGCGATCAACTCGCCATCGAGGGTGAACCGACCGAGCCGATGGTCCACCGCGTCCGCGACGATCAGCTCCCGCCGACGCGAATCGAACACCATCGATTGCGGCCGACTGAACACGACGTCGCCGTCGACTGCGCGATCCGGCGCATGCCCGAACGAAAACAGGAACGCACCGTCCGCGTCGAACGCGCTGATGCGATCATTGCCGCCGTACTCACTCACATAGATCCGCTCCGGCGTCACGCCGTCGCTCGCGGGAATAATCACCACATCCGTCGGATAGATGAACTGCCCGTCGCCCTCGCCGAGCTCACCGATCGTGCGCACGAGTTCGGCGCTATCATCCGTTGGTCGGTACACATCCACCCGGTGCTGATGCGTATCGGCGATGTAAATCAGCCCATCGGGCCCGGCCGTCACACCGACCGGGTACCCCTTCTCGACATTCGGGAGCTTCCACCGCGCGACGGGTTCCCCGTCGAGCGTCGCGCGCGAGACCCATCCCGACTTGTCGATGATCCACAGGTTCTTCCCGTCCGTATCGATGCACCGCGGGTATACGAGTTGCAACTTCTCGTTCAGCCCGCCGAACTGCGCCTTCACCTCGATCGGGAGCGCTACTTCCGGGTCCCGGTGCCCGCACGCCGGGAGCACCACCATCGCGACCGCCAGCAGCGCGATCGGCGCGCCGCGCCGCAGCGCTCGCAGACTCCGTGTTGACATCGCCCCGGCGATCACGCCGAGCAGAATACCGGAGGCGAGCAACGCGAGCCCCATCGCCGACAACTCGTCGTCTCGCAAGTAATGCAGCTTCGCCAGCAGCGCCTCGGCCAGGTTGCCCGGGCCCGGGGGGGCCGCGATCACCGTCGCCTCGATCTCATGCAGACTCAATGCGAAGCCCGCGACGGGTGCAGCCAGAATCAACCCCGCCTGCAACCGCCCCGCCGATCGCCACCACGCCACCAAGCCACCGCCCGAAAGCATCCGCCGGGCGTCCCGGAGCGGCTCGCTCTCGACGGCGTGCGCCAACACGCCAAGTATCGCGCCCACACCACCGAATCGCGCCAGGTGCGCCACGACCAGAACCATCCGATCGGGGAGCCAAGCCAGACCGGGCCATCGCTCCGCGCTCGCCAGCGCGCCGCCCACCAGCACACCCGGCACTACCGCTATCACGATCCACCCGTACACGCCCGCAAGCGTCAATCGACGCACCCACCGCGACTGGGCGCTCATTCCCGCCGCGGTGCCCATCGCGATCATCGCGCTCCCGGACGCCACCAACAGCGCCGTTACTGAACTGTTCGCGATCGCGTCGCCGAACACAGCGGGAATCCGCCTGATCGCATGCCACACGCCGCCATGAGACGCGAACACCACGGTCGGCACAATCACCGCCATCCCCCAGATCAACCACGCCGCCACTACCGAACCCCGCCCCCCGCTCGAGTCTCGCTCAACGCCGGTCGATGCGACCAGGTGGCACGCGCGAATCAGACGCCGCGCCATGAACACACCCGCCGCCGCCGCAAAGAGAATCAGCGGCAGCGCGAGCATCCACGCGCCCGGTGACCACCCCGACTCATTCACCCGCCGCCATACCACCACCGCGTACGTCTGCACCCTGGCCAGGTGGAGCGGGATGGCGCTTCCGAACATGATCATGGATACGACACAGACGCTGGTCAGGATCGCCGGCATCACCATGCCACTTTGGGCACGCCATCGCCGAATCGCCCCGGCCCCCGACATCCGAAGCGCGTCGAGCGCCTCCCGGTCGATCCGACGGGCCGCCGACCCGACAATCACTGCTCCGATCGGCATCGCCCAAAGCGCTAGCCCGCCTAGGGCTTGCGCGTACCCCGCCCATTGCCACACCCAGGTCGGGGCGCCCTCCAGCGTCGCTCCCAACCTCGTCCCCGGCTCGCGCAACAACCCCCAAGACGCGTAGATCAAATACTGCGGCAACATCAGCGGTGCGCACAGAATCGCCCACCACCGCGCCCCCATCCGCCGCGACGCCCACGCCGCCGGAAGCGCCATCGCCGTCGCGATCACCCCGATCCCCACAGCAACCAGCAACGTCCACCCGAACCATCCAGCCGCATCCGCCCAATCGATCGGCGCATGAGCGATCTGCGTTGCACGCATCGCCCGGCCCGCGCCGAGGATCATCATCCCCGCGATCAACGCGCACGAAGCCGCGACGAGCCCACCCAACACCTGCATCAACCCGACGCGAGGTCTCATCCGCCAAGAATATCCCGGCACGCCTCCATCGCGTCGTCCATCGCGTCGGTCGCATCGCCGATCCCCAGCGGCATCGAATCGGGCGGTTCATACGCCCCGAACTCCGACCGGAGCGTAGCGCGCACCGGGTAGTTATGCGAGTCGCTCTCCGCGAGGAGCCGCTCGACCTGCTCCGACATCAGGAACTCCATGAGCCGCGCCGCGTTGTCCGGGTTCGGCCCGTCCTTCACCCGCGCCACCGTGTTGGGGATCGTCATCACGCCGTGCTTCGACGCGCCAAGATCGTGACGCACATACACCAGATCAATTGGCCACCCGTTCCGCTGCCCCGAGAACACATCGTCCGTGTCCGTCAGCCCGACCGCCGCTTCCCCGGTCGCCACCGCCCGAACGACCGCCGAGTTCCCGTCCAGCAACAGCACGCGGTTCGCCTTCAAGCCCGCAAGCCAGGCGCGCGTTCCATCATCGCCCCACAGCGCTACGAGCATCGCCATGTGCCCGCGCGTCGTGCCGAACTCGGGCCGCGCCATCGCGATCCGGCCCTTCCACTTCGTCTCGGTCAGGTCGTGCATCTGGCCGGGCGCATCCTCACCCGTCACGAGGTTCGTATTGAACACGATCACGCGCGACCGCAGCGCCAGCCCGTACCACGAATATTCCGGCGCGCGATACTCCTCGGGCCACAAGTCCAGCGCCTCCGTCCGCATCGACTCGAGCACGCCCTCGCGCGCCAGTTGCTCGGTCATAAAGGGCTCACTCGACCAGAACACATCCGCCACCGGCGCATCCTGTTCCAGACGCAACCGCCCGACGAGCCCCGTCGTTTTCGTGGCCTCGGTGTCCGTCCGTGCATCGACGCGGATCCCCGTCTCGTGCTCGAACGCCTCGATGATCGGGCGCGCGTACACCTCATCCACGCTGTAATACAGCACAACGACCGAGCGATCATCGTGCCGCTCCGCGCACGACGACACCAGTCCCCAACCCAAGACGCAGAGTGTGACTAGCGCCGCGCGGCGCAACATCCGCAATCAGTTCCCGCTGTCCGAGGCAGGAGCGGGGGGGGCGGCGGACTCTTCGCTCACGGGCGCATCCTTCGCCGACTGTTCCAGTGCGCCAAAGTACTTCTTGATCGCCTCGTGGAACTCACGCGGGATCTGGTTGTTCTCGATCTCCTCCGAGGCGCTCGCGCTGGCCGCCTTCACGGCGTCGGCGAACTGGGCGCGCGACTCGCCGCGCACCTGCTCGCCCTGCACAAACTGGCTCCCGAGGATGACATTGTCGTCGGAGTTCGCGCCCTTGACCTTCTCCTTGTTGGTGGAGAAGTCCGTCGCCGCCTCATCGGAGTCGCCCGCGCCGCGCCCGCGCCTGTCGCCGCTCGGCTTATTCAGCGAGTACTTATCGCTCATCTTGTTGCCGAGTCCACTACCCTCGCACTGGCCCATGCACTGACTCAGTTCCGCGAGTTTCGCCTCGATCGCCGACTGCTGCAGCGCCGCCATCGCCTGCTGCTTCTCCAGATCGCTCAGTGCGCCCATCTGGTCCGCCAACTGCGACATCTGGTCCAGATTCATGTCCTCGGGCGTCATCCCGCCCGCAGCACCCGAGCACGCCGACGACATGTTCTGGCACATCGACTGGCACTGCGACTGGCTCTTGGCCATCTGCTCGAGCATCTGCTTCTGCTCGGGCGTCAGGTGCTGCGCCTGTTGCAAGGCCTGCTGCATCGCCTGCGGGTTCTTTGCCAGCTCCTTGTCGAGCCCCAACTCCTCCAGCTTCTTCTCAAGATCACCCTGCTTCTGCGCCAGTTCCGCCAGCTGCTCCGCAAGACTCTTGAGCTGCTCCTGCATCTGCTTCTTCTGTTCCTCGGTCATCTCGCCGCTGGCGACCTTCTCCGCCAACTCCGATAGCTGCTTCTGCGCCTGCTCGAAGTTGCCCTGCTGGAGCGACTTCATCATCTCGTTGAGCGGCCCCGGGCCCGGCTGCTTCAGCTGCTCCATCAGATCCTTCATCGAGTCGAGCGTCTTCGACTCCTCGCCGTTCTGAAGCTGATCCAGCCGCTCCTGCGCGCTCGTCAGCTTCGCCATCGCGCTGCGCCGGATATCCATCGGGTCCGTCATCTCGGGGACCTCCGGCTCGACCGGCTCGTCCTCCATCCCCGCCTCATCGCCCACATCCAGCAACGCGTCGACCTTCGCCAGAATCTCGTCGGCTTCCTGCTCCTGCGCCTCGGCCTGCATCACGTCCTTCTGCTGCTCTTCCTTCTCCTTCCGCTCGGCGCTCAGCCCGAGCAGATCGCTCTGCGGCACAAGACCCAGCGCAAAGAACACACCCACCGCGACTAGCGGCATGAACCAGCCCCGCGGCGCACGCACCGGAACGACATCCCGCATCACGACCCGACGCGAAACCTCCTGCGCATGGTCACGAGCCGCCCGGCTCCACGCATCCTCGGAACGCTCGACGCACAGCGCCGTCGAGATCGCTTCCTTCAACCCCGCCCGCTCATCAACAACCCGCGCTACCGCGAGCCGATTCTTCCGCGTCGCGATCGTCCAGATCACCGCCGCCACAACACCGATGCCCCCCGCGAGCAGCCACGCCAGTTGCCAGTCCATCGTGTAGGCCAGGAATCGCTCGCCCAATCGCGCCGCGACAACAATGCACGACGCCACGAGCAGCCAAACGACAAGCGCCCGGAACAACGCCTCAAGCATCAAACGCCCGGTGGCCCTGCGAAGCACGCGATTGATCTCGGTCATGGTCGACTCCCCGGCGGATCGTGGAGAAACCCAATCAGCCCCCTCGGGCCGCATCTAGATATAGAGAGTATCGCCGCCAACCCCGCCGAGTTTCCCAAAATCCGCCCGCGAGCCCCAAAAACCCGCCTCACGCCCCCTCCGGGCCCGCCGTCTCCCCCGTGTCTCCCTTTGTCATCCGCGCCGACCCCTCGCGCGAGACCGCCCGCCCCCCCGCGCCGCTCCGCAGGAACTCGCTCAGGCCCTCCGAAGATCGCACATGCAGATCCAGCTGCGGGAACGCGATCTCGATACCCTCGCGCCGGAACATCGCGTCGATCTGTTGATGCAGGACCGAACGTCCCACCACAAGCTGATCGACGCCCGCCACATGCACACGCGCCTCCCAGTTCAGCGTGCTGTCTCCGAACCCCCGGAACAGCACGGACACCGGCGGGTCGGACAAAACGCCCGGCACCGCCTGGCACGCCTCCAGCAGCGTCCGCTCCACCAGTTCCAGGTTCGACCCGTACGCCACGCCCACCGTCGCCACGATGCGCTGCACGGAGTCCGAGAGCGTCCAGTTCACCACGCGATCCGTGATGAATGTCTTGTTCGGGATGATGATCTCCTTGCGGTCCCATCCCAGCACCGTCGTCGCGCGCATCCGGATCTTTGTGACCGTCCCGTCCATGTCGCCCACCGTCACCATGTCGCCCACGCGAATCGGGCGCTCCGCCAGAATGATCAGACCCGAAACGAAGTTCGCAAAGATCTCCTGCAGCCCGAACGCCAGCCCGAAGGTCAACGCCGCGGCCAGCCACTGCACCGTCGACCACGTGATCCCCATCGCTCCCATCGTCAGCGTCACGCCCACCAGCGCCAGCCCGTACCGGAACACCGACACCAGCGCATACCGTGACGCGCTATCCAGTGGGAGGTGCTCCAGCAGCATCAACTCTACGACCGCCGGCACATTCCGCACCACGAGCACCGTGATCACACCGAACAGAAGCGCAAGCCCGACATTGCCCAGCGTGAGCCGGAACGGCTCCGCCGCGCCCGCCTTCGACGACTCCGCCGAAGCGCTCAGCGGCTTCATCCCCGGCGCGGGCGCAGTGACCCCGCCCGACTTCTCCTCATTCTCGCCATTGGCAGAAGCCGTTCTGTCGCCGCTTGACGTGTCGCGCTGCGCGCCATCAGATACCTCGGGCGAGTACGCGACTCTGGGCCACAACTGAACCCGGTCGAGCATCTTGAGGGCCGGGAGGACCTCCGACCAGATCAGCATCATCCCGATCAGGAACGCTAACCCGATACCCGTCCGCACCGCTTGGCGCATCTTGGAGTCCAGCGCCGGGATGTTCACCTCGTTCGGGTCGATGGTGGGGGGAGGCGGGGGCGAAGCGGGGGATGTGGCCGACGCGCCCGTCGCGTTCTTCTCCGCTTCCGCGACCGCCGCGGCACGCGCCTGCTCACGCTTACGCTTGGCGCTCTCGATCGCCAGCCGACGCCGGACGATGTACAACCACCGCCCCGTGAGCGCGCTGATCAGCACCAGCGCGCCGATCAACCAGATCGTCGCAAAGAGCAGGTGCTGCAGCCGCAGCGCCGTGTAGTAATACTTCGCCAGCGCCAGGCCGATGAGCACGATCGGCACGCCCACACCCGCCGAGTACCAGACGACGCGCAACCGGTCGAGCCACTGGCCGGCGTGCCTCGACACGATCGGGCCAAGCACCGCGCCCGTCGGCTTGAGCACCCGCGCCAGGAACACGCTCAGCGAAACCATCGCGCCGATGAAGCAGATGCGCCCCAGCGAGTCGCTGTACGCATCGTTCACCGACTGCACATCCAGCGCGATCGCCGTACCCCACAAAACAGAAATCGTCGGGACAAACCACCGCAAATGCCTGCGGATCGTTCGGACGCCCGAGGTATGCCATGCGAAGTGGTTCTCGCCGAGCCCGTCATCCCTTAGGATATTCCGCGCCAGTATCAGCACGAACATGACGCCCGACGCCGCGCGCAATCCCGACGCGGCCGAGAGCGCCAACTCGCCCGCCCCGCCCGGCCGCTCCAGGAACCAGGCCAGCGCCAGCAGTAGCGCGGGCACCGGGAGCGACATCAACGCCGTCACAATCAGCGCACGGATCGTCAGCCCGAACCGGTCCGTCCGGAAAGACCGCACACGCTCGTTGAGCATGCCGAGCCGCGCCGGCGCCCGGAGCCGGACGAGCAACAGCAGCGCCAGCGCCGCCGCGATGCTCACGGATCGGGCGCGGTCGAGTCGGGTCGCCTCCCAGGAGGACCTGATCGACGCCCCCCACGCCGAAGGCGAAGCGAGCCAGCCCAGCGCGTCCGACGCCTCGTCAATACTCGGAACCGCCGGACCCGAGACCGACCGAACCCACAGGATTCGCTGCTCGATAAACGCGATCGCGTCGCGCAGCGTCGGGATCAATCCGATCCCCGGATCCTTGTACGCCGACTGCAGCGCATCCAGCTCCGAGCCGCGCGTCGTCAGTTGTTTATCGAGCTTGTCCAGCAGGTCCTTGCGCGCCGCCACCAGTTCCCGAGCCACCGCGGCCACATCATCCCGGTTCTCGATCGCCGTCTCATCGCTCTCGACCCGCTCCATGAGCGCCGCGGTCGCGTTTGTGTCGTCCCGCACATCGTCCAGCTCGCCCGCGATCTCCTGCAGGCGATACTCGATCTGCTGGCGGCGCTCGCTGACCGACTCCGACTCACGCTCAACATCATCCACATCGCCGATCGTCGCGTACACACGCCGCAGCGCCAGCCCCGTCGCGTCGTCAAGCCCGGACTTCTTCACCCGGGTCTCCAGCGCGTTCTTTTTGTTCCGGATCTCCTTGGCGCGGTTGGTGATCGCGGTCTCCCGCTGCGTCGCCGTCTGCCCGTTGATCGGCGTCTGCAGCGCGTTGAGTTCCTTGGCCAGTTCCGCGTTCTGCTCGGCGTAGCTGTTCAGGACCGGATGCTGACGCGCCGCCTTCCGGCGCAGCTCCTCCGCCTGCCGCCGCGCGTCCTCCGCTTCCGCCTGACGCCGCGCATTGACCACGGCGTCCCACGCCCCGACGAGCTTCTCCGCCTCCGTCACCCGACGCGCCGCAAGACTCTGCCTCGCCGGAAGCAGTTCCCGCCGTGCCTCGATCGACGCACGCTGCCTCTCGAGCCGGTAGATCTCCGCTCGCGCCGACAGCCGCTCCGCCTGGGTCAGCATCCGTTGCGCCCGAGCCGCCTCGTCGTCGGTCCCGCCCGACTCGCCGCCCGCCGCCGCGAAGTCCTCGTCCAGCGCGCTCACCCGCTGACGCAGGTCCGAGAGACTCTTCGGAATCGCGTCCATCGCCGCGTCGCGCGAAGACTTCTCCGCCGCGAGGTCCGCGACCTGCTGACGAGCTGTATCGAGCTGGGCGCGAACCTCCGCGAGGCGCTGCTCCAACTGCGCGAGCGTCGCGTCACCCGCGACCTCGGGCTTCACCTCCGCGGGCGGGAGCGCCAACTCGCCCTGAATCGTCTGCATCCGCGCGGGCGCTTCGAGCCGCGATTGCTCCGACTTGGCGGCGTCCGCCAACTTCTCATCCACGGACTTCAGGGCCGCTTCGATTCCCTGGTACGCACGGACCGCCGGGTCGTCCGGGTTGACATTTCCCTCGCCATCCCTGAATCGCTCCGCCCAACCCGAGACCGCGGCCCGCAAACGGTCCTGCTCGTTCTTCAACTCACCCGCCTGAGCAACGACCGACTCATCCGCCGCCGCCGGCTGGGCCGGCTGAGCCGCACCGGACTCACCGTTCCCGTTCCCCTGCGCCAGCGCCGCGGGGCACCACATCAGAGCCACGACCATCGAAATCATCAGGCGGCGCATCAAGAATCCCGGCCTCCAGAAAGTCAGCACCAAAGTGATACACTAGCCCACCCAAATCGCGGGCGTAACTCAATGGTAGAGTGCCAGCCTTCCAAGCTGGATGTTGAGGGTTCGAGTCCCTTCGCCCGCTTTCTCGGAAGTCCCTCAGTTCGTAGCACTTCCACGCATGTTCCCTCGTTGGGCGTGATGGCACGGGACAGATCAGAAAGTGGTACCTACCACTTTCCCGTTCTGGAGCCATCGAATGGGAACAGCAGCACCACCCCGTATCCCCAACTATCGCCTGCACAGTCCCTCGGGACTCGCGGTGGTCCGTCTCAACGGCCGCGACATCTACCTCGGCAAATACGGCACACACGAGAGCCGGTCGCACTACGACGCCGTGATCGCCGACTGGCTGGCCGGTCGACGCGGTGTCGCCCCGGTCCGAGCGAACCCGAGCGATCGCTCCGACACGACGATCAGCGAGTTGGCGCTGGCTTTCCTAAAACATGCCGATCGGTACTACACAAAAAACGGGCTCCCAACGGGCGAGGCGAACAACATGCGCGATGCGATCCGACCGGTAGTCGTGCTGCATGGTCGGACGCGGATCACAGCGTTCGGGCCGCTGTCGCTCAAGGCCGTGCGGGAGCAGATGATCGCATCGGGGTTAGCCCGCGGCACGATCAACTCGCGGGTGAATCGCGTGCGACGCATGTTCAAGTGGGGGGTCGAGAACCAGATCGTAGAGCCCGCCGTGCTCCACGCTCTGCAGGCGGTGGCACCGCTCAAGCGTGGGCGGACTGAGGCGAAGGAGACAGCGCCGGTGCGGGCAGTGCCTGAAGAGATTGCCGAGCGGGTTGCCGATGCCGCACCATCGATGATCGCAGCGATGATCCGTCTGCAATTGCATACAGGGATGCGACCGGGCGAGGTGGTGCTGATGCGGCCGCGGGACATCGATACCTCGAGTTTGATCTGGGAGTATCGGCCCGAGTCGCACAAGACCGAACACCACGGGCGGGCGCGTGTGATCTACCTCGGACCCAGGGCGCAGGCGGTGCTTGTGCCTCTGCTCAATGCCAAGATGGATGCGTACTTATTCAGTCCGAGAGAGCGGGTTGAGAAGTTCCACGCCGAGCGTCGCATAAACCGGCGGTCGCCGATGACACCGAGCCAGTCGGCTCGTCGGAAGAAACGCTGTCCCAAGCGGAGTCCCGGTGAGCGGTACACGACGCTGAGCTACGCTCAGGCGGTGTCGCGTGCCTGCCGGGCCGCGTTCCCACATCCGACTCTCGCGGGCATTCCGCGCTCCAAACACTCGGGTGAGCAGAAGCGTGAGTTGGCCGAGTGGGAGGGAGCGCACCGATTCTCACCCAATCAACTTCGGCACACAGCGGCGACGCGGCTGCGGCGCGAGTTCGATCTGGAAACCGCGCGCGTAGTCCTCGGGCACGCTTCCGCATCGGTGACGGAAGTCTACGCGGAGCGCGATTTGGCCTTGGCTGCTCGGGTCATGGCGGAGGTCGGTTGAATGTGACCGAATGGCCACAGCTATCGCCTTTCTGCAGGTAGTTTCCGAAATACGCCTGAATAAACACGGAACCGCTGCACCGAGGGTGCAGCGGTCCACGAATAGACAACCAACTCAATGGTGCTCGGGGTGGCTCGCTTGACAACGAATCCCGAGCACGGCGTCCGGGGCTCTACGCCCCGGGCGTCGAGTCGGCTAAGTCATCGATGAACTGGGGGCTGAATGACGGCGTGATGCCGAGATCCTCGATAGCATCGTCATGCGCACGCTCGATTTCCATGGCCCTTTGCAACGGCGTAGGCCGCTTGGGCTGAGTCGGGAGACGCGCGGGTACGCCCGCGCCGCCATTGCCGTTGTTGAGGTCTTCGATCCACTGGAGGATGGCCCGAAGAGTCGTGTAGCGGCGCCACCCGATCAGGACAGACCCGAGCGGTGGCTTGGCTGGGTCCTTGGGATGCACCCGGCGCATCATCGTGCTGTAGCTCGGCTCGTCGCCTCCCTCAATCTTGGCGAAGACTTCACCGGCTTCGGGGATGGTCAGCAGTTCATCGAGTTCGACACCGAGGTCGGTGATGAGGCCTGATGACAACAATGGTTGGTTCATAACACAATCCTTTCACGACATTTCTCCTGCGCGAAAGAACGAATGACAGACGATCTTGTCGATTGTGAAACACTCACTCGCTGCGATTTCCTCGAGCGCAGCATCGGCGTCCGTCGGGGGGCTCGGTTGACAGGATCCATCCGAGTATTCGATGAACGCGGTTCCAGAAAATGGCCAAGTTCGGGCGTCGGTTCGAGCCCGCGTGAAGTATTTCACACAGGAGAGTGGATCGGTGAGCCCGGTGTGCCAGCGATATACGAGAGGATACGCAGGTCTGCGCGCGCATCGTGTCTCGTCGACTCACGGCGCAGCGCGACTCAACTTGCGCCTTGAGATCACGCCTTTAACGGAGCGAGCAATGCCAAGTAAATACACACAAAGCCAAGTAAATACACACAAACAATCCAGTTCAACCAGACACTTCTGTCGCAATGGCGCCCGTCGACGACAGTGACGCAATGAGCGTCGCAGCGGTCTTCTGGATACGATCGAGGGATGCGACGAGCTGCTCGGCGTCGCCCTTGTAGAGCCGGATGTAGTCGGCACTGGCGCTCTGGTTCACGAGCCCAATGGCCTGACCGACGATGAAGGCGACGCCCTCGGCTTCCAGTTCGCGGACGGTCTTGCACGCGGGTCGATCTTCGCCGTGATGAAGCAGTTCGTGAGCTAGTTCGTGGGCCAGGACGCTGCACTCTTCGGCGGGCGACAATCCCATGCGAAGGATGATCTTGCCGCCGGTGGAGACGCCGTCGGCGCCCCCGAGATGCGCGGCGGTTTCGACCGCGATGGCGCGGCTTGATGCGAACGCACGCAGCCGGTCGGCGGCGTCGCCGGGATTACCGGTGGCACGCTCGAACTCGGGCAACGGCTCGCCATCGGTTTGCGAGATGTCGAAGACATGGACGCCCCGGTAGCGCACGAATACCTTGTCCTCGCCGTCGGTGGTCTCGTCGTCCGCCTTCTTGCGAATGGTCATCGGCGCGATGATGAGCAAGCCCTTCTCGCCCTTGCGGACGGAGCGGCCGAGTTTCTTCCAGGTGTGGAAGCCGGCGACACGGGTCGCGTCGGGCTTCTGGGCGAAGATCAGCATGACATTGCCGAACGAGTAGCGGTGGAAGCGCGCCATGGCGGCCAGATACGCGGTGAGCGAGGCGCTGTCCCCGGCCTCCAATGCCGCTTTGAGGTTCGCGATGGCGTTCTCGGTGATCTGCTTGATGGTGTCGTCGTGCTTCATGGGGCGGTCCTCCGGTTGCGAGTGATCGGGTTGCGGGTCTTCGCCCGAAACGGGGACCCGCAAGCCCAGAGCACGAGCAGGAGCGAGCGCGCAGCAGACCTACGACGGCACCGAGCAGGACCAATGAGGCGTCGAAGTGTCGAGGTAGGCGGGGACGGTCTTCACTCGCGCCTCGCCGTGTGCTAGGCAGAGTCGGCGCGCGGACTCCGCGCCACAGTCGGCGACGAATGAAGTGCGCAGAACACGACATCCATTGACCCGGATCGCCCGGCGCGCGCGTCATGGAGTGACACGCCGTGTGGTCCGGCTCGCATCAGGGAAGGAGCCCAGCACATGACGATGACCGGCAAGACGACCAAGACGATCCACTACACGGTGAAGGAGGTGGCGGCGCTCTTACGCGTGCACCCATCGACGATTGACCGCGAACGCCGGGACGGACGCCTGGCGTGCCTGCGGATCGGCAGGCGGGTGTTCGTCACGCCCGGCCAACTGGACGACTACATCGAAGCACGGAAGGAGGAAGCATGCAGACAGCGGGAGACGAGTCGACTAAGAGGATCTTTGAATATTCCAGGCACTGGCTGGTCCGGCGATCCGACACGCCCAACTACCACATCTACTGGTGCAGACCCGGCACTCGCCGCGTCCGCCGCAAGAGCACGGATACAGGAGATCTTGAACAGGCCAAGCGGAGGCTGATCGAGTTCGCCGAGGGCCGACGCAGGCCGAATGCACGGGACCCGTCTGTGGTCCCGGTCTTCGACGCCCTGAGCGACTACATCGAGGACCGGCTGGCAGGTAAGCCGAGCCAGGCAACGGCGCGGAACTGTGCGAAGTCCTTGGTGGAGTTCTTTGATCTCGAAGACATCCGGTTCATCGGAGAGATCACTTGGGAAGCACAGGAGCGGTTCGTTGACTGGCGGAAGTCCCGTCACCATGCGGCTACCGGATCTGAGATCGCTTGTGGAACGATCGCGCGCGATCTGGGTGTGCTTCGCGCTGCACTCAAGTCCTTCCACAAGCGAGGGCGAGTCACTTCAGTGCCCTTCATCATGGGCGGTTCGCAGTCGCCGCCGCGTGAGAGGTTCTTGACCATTGGTGAGATCGATCGCTTGCTCGGGGAGTGTCATCAGCAGCATCTGTTCCTGTTCGTCAATCTTGCTCTGCACACACTGCAGCGACCGGGCGCGATTCTTGATTTGCGAATCGAACAGGTGGACCTTGTACTCAACCGCATCAACTTCTTGCGGGACGGAGATCGTCAAAGTCGGAAGCGGAAGCCGGTGATCCCAATAACACCATCACTGCACACGCTGTTGCGAACCGCGTGCGGCCACTCTGGGTCAGGCTTCGTCATCGAGTGGAACGGTGCGCCCGTGCGATGTATCCGTAACTCATTCAAGAAGGCGGTCAGCCGCGCCCGGCTCGCGGATGTGACCCCGTACACGCTCAGGCATACCGGGGCGACATTGCTGGCCGCTGCCGGGGTCTCCATGCGGGAGATCGCCGGGATGCTCGGGCATTCAACGACCCGGACCACCGAATACCACTACGCCAAGCACCATCCCGACTTCCTGGGCGGGGCCACATCGGCGATCGAACGAATGTTCGGGGGCCTATCGTTGCCACCGAACCCCCCGAGCCCCGCGCTCCTATCGGGTCGCGTTGCAGAACCTCGGGCCATTGGGGCGATGTCAGATCTGAGGGATGTGCGGTGCTTTACATCGCCCACCGAAGTGTGGTACGACGAGTCGAGGAGCCCTACGAGTGCGTGAGTCCCGGAGCCAGCCCACCCCGAACAAGCAACTACCTCGACATAGAGCGAGTGTGTGGCAGCGTGGCCTGTGGATGATGCTCACCCCGGGAACTGGATCGACACCGTGTGAGGCGTTCCCATGACGCGCGTGGCTGTTAGTCCTGACCTATTAGGGTGGGCGGTTGAGCGTGCCGGGACGCCCGCAGAAGGTCTCGTGGGACGATTCCCGAAGTTGGAGGCATGGCTCCGCGGCGAGAAGCAGCCGACCTTCAAGCAGCTCGAATCGTTTGCCAAAGCGGTCCATGCACCGATCGGATTCTTCTTCCTTGCGGCACCGCCGGAAGAGACGGTCCCGATACCCGACCTCAGGACGGTCGGGAGTCAAGGTCTAAGTCGCCCCAGCCCCGATCTCCTGGACACGATTTATACCTGCCAACAACGGCAGGACTGGTACCGGGAGCACGCTCGAACGACCGGTGAGGGTGCGGTCTCGTTCATCGGATCGGCCCGATTGACCGATCCGCCGGAGGAAGTGGCAGAGCGCATTCGTCGAGTCCTGGCTTTCAGTGTCGAAGAGCGGAACGCGATGCGGAGCTGGTCGGAGGCGCGACGGCGATTCATCGAACAGGCAGAGTCGGCTGGAATGATGGTCATGGTCAGCGGTGTTGTCGGTAGCAACAACCGCCGTAAGCTCGATCCGGGCGAGTTTCGCGGGTTTGCGCTCAGCGATCCGCTGGCGCCTTTGGTATTCATCAACGGTGCCGACTCCAAGTCGGCGCAGATGTTCACGCTGGCCCATGAGATCGCCCATCTCTGGCTGGATCAGACAGCGCTCTCGGACGCGGGCCCTCGCACGCTCTCGACCCACGAGACTGAGCGGTGGTGCAATCAGGTCGCGGCCGAGTTGCTCGTCCCCATGACGGCCCTCCTCGCGGAATACCGAGCGGATGAGTCGATCGGTGAACAGCCTCAGCGGCTTGCAAGGGCGTTCAAGGTCAGCACGCTTGTCATCCTGCGTCGTTTGTTCGATGCGAACAAGTTGACGAGAACGGCGTTCTGGGAGGCGTACGATTTGGAGGTCCAGCGCCTCCACGAGATCGCACCGAGCGGGTCAGGCGGGAACTTCTACAACACGACGGCGGCAAGGGTGGGCAAACGATTCGCCAGCGCCATCATTGGCAGCACACTCGAAGGCCGGGCGTCATTCGCCGAAGCGCTGCGTCTGCTCGGCTTCAAGAAGATGTCGACCTTCCACGATCTTGGTCGTGTAGTGGGGGTTGAGCGCTGATGGCCTATCTGCTCGACATGAATGTGTTCCTCAGCGCTAAGAACCTGCACTTCGGTATGGACTTCTGCCCTGCGTTCTGGGATTGGGTACTTGAATCCTACAAGGCGGGCAGAGTATTCAGCATCGACAAAGTTGCCGATGAAATCGAGGCCGGAGACGATGAGCTGTCCGAGTGGTCGAAGGCGCTACCCAAGGGCTTCTATCTCGAGGCAAGTGAGCAAACGGTGCCCGCGCTCGGGGCGCTGAGCCGATGGGTGACTGGCCGGTCGTACACACCCGCCGCCATCAACACATTCCTTGGTGTTGCCGACTACTACCTTGTCGCGCACGCTCTCGCGGGAGGCCATGTCGTCGTCACCCATGAGGTCCCCGCCGACACGATCAACCGCGTCAAAATCCCGAACGCATGCCTGGGAGTAGGCGTGAGGTGCGTTTCGCCTTTCGAGATGCTCCGGCGTGAGCGGGCGCGTTTCGTGCTGGGGCACCCGGGGTAGGATTGTGGGGAAATGTGCGCTAGTCTTCATGAGACTTGTGTATTGAGAACATAATTGCGGTGAAAGGACATCCGCGTGGCTTTTCGTCGCTTCACTTGGCGTCTTGAGAATCAATACAACCACGGGTGACGCCCCGATCAGGAATACTGTGTATTACTAGGAATAGGCTCCGCCGCAGCGTGCTGAAATGAACACTGTCAAGAGAGTGCAAGATGAGATCTAGAAGTTGGTCAGTGCACGAGCTGCTTGAAACGGCGGGAATCTACGCGCTAAATCTTCTCGATCCGGTTGAACGACTCGAGTATGAGAGGGCGTTCCTAAAAGCTTCGCCCGAGGTTCATACGCAGCTCAGGCGAGAATATGCGCGTTTCTTGAGTCCACAAGCCTCATCAACAGATTCAGGCGATCTCGACGGAGTCTTCGAAAAGCGAGCGAGTCGATTGCCAGATCTTCAGAAGGTTGTATTGACTCGCGCGTATGTCAACGGGGAGTCAATGGGACAAATCAGCGCAGATTTGAAAATTCCCGCCAGCACGATTAAATCAGCGTTGAGTAGAGCATTGGTCAGAATTCGTGAAAGGTCGATGGATCTCGATAACGGCGCGGTTGGTATGGCGGTTCATTTGAAACCACGGCGCACGACCGTTGACGTGTCCTTTAACGCGATCAGCTCCGAATTGATACGACAACTAGGAGCGCATCCCCAGGCTATGCGTTCCATACCGCCGCGCTTATTCGAGGAACTGATTGCTGAACTCCTCAGTGACATGGGCTTTGACATCGAAATGACGCCCGAGACGCGAGACGGTGGGAGAGATGTTCTTATTGCATACCCCACTCCCTTAGGTCCGATCGTTGGTATCGTAGAATGCAAGCGGTGGGCAGAAGACAGGCCCGTCGGGATCGACATTGTCGAGCGATTTCTATTCACACTACGAGAGCGTGATCGCCGCGCCTTTGGCGTGATCGCAACCACGACATTTTTTACGCAAGGCTCGCGGTTGCGGGAGAAGGAGTATTGTGGCCAACTCTTGCTCCGGGATTCTGACCACATAGCAGATTGGTTGCGACGGTATGGCACTTGGAGAACAACGCCGTCGACGGAACTATGGACACCAATGAAGCCCATCGTGACCAGCCAATCGGAGGTAGTCGAGGGCTGAAATCACCGCGCGCCAATCGCGCGCCAGTGGCACCTGATCCGAAACGGATCATCGCCTGAAACCCTTGTGGATGCTGGAGCGGGCGAAGGGATTTGAACCCTCGACCTCAACCTTGGCAATAACTTGCTAACGCTCTGCCTGAATGCGCAGGACTTGGCAACAGTAGGTCTGGAGTTTGTGTGGTTATCCCAAAAACGCTCTATGTGTCGCCGATTATAACTGTACGACACTGATTATGTGTCGGGCACATTATTTATGCTCAGGCGGCCGAAGTCGCCAGATTTCGCCCGCTTCCACAATGATTCGGTCTAGCTCATCTACAAAGGGAGTAACACGCAAGAGGCGTCCTGATTTGCTTGCAGTCCAGACAAGGAATCGTTCTCGAAGCTCGTCTCTCATCTGGTCTACATTCGTTGTAGCGTTGACATCGCTATAATGAGTTTGAAGGATGCGATGGACAGCGGGTATAACTTCTTCGACTTCATCTCGTTGGGAAAATATGAGAACAGGGATGAGTTCACACCAGCTCCGGAAGTCGTCAAGAAGATAGGCTCCAACTTCCCACGGCTCCGCATCTGTGGGAAAGCGATTGCGATGATCGCCGGAAGGCAAGGGCATATGCATGTCTAGTATAATAATGTCAAAATCAGCTACCGAGTCGTTGCGGCACCGATGAAATAGTTGCATCGCGGAATCAGAATTGTTGATACCGGTTACCCGCGTACCACGGTCTCGGAGCTCGCGAATATATCCATCCAAAGAGTACATTTCATCATCGACAAAGATAGTGTGTAGATTGGCCATCATTCTTCCTCTTAGGCACTTACGGGACGCTTCTTTGAAAGATAATCAGGGAGCCGCATCTCGAATCTCACGGGATTGTTGAGTTGTGTGGCAATTAGTCGACCGTCATGCGAAGACATTATGGATCGCGCAAAAGAGAGACCGTAACCCATGCCTTCAACTCCCTGAGAGGAAGCGCCTCTAACGAATGGCAAGAAGATATCTTCAGCTTCGTTGAGTGAAATCTCACCGCCATAATTTTGTATACGTATAGCATATTCGCATGTATCGCGGTCGTGGAAGGCATTTACGCGAATAGTTGGATCTCGCGTCGAGTATTTCATTGCATTATCAATCAGGTTGTAAAACGCAACTGTTAGCATTCTCTCATCAGCATATAGTGGGGGGATATGTTGAAAAGAATATGCGTCATCTGATTGGCTCCATCCTTCAAACGGATTGTGTTGCAGGTCATATTTTTCATAGCAAAACCCGAGGCCTTCGAGGATAGGAGAGACTACATCGGAGCGAATTCGGACATTTGGCTCAAAATTGGGAGAGGGAGTCGCTCGCCCTTCCAGCGCGTACTTAGACAGGTCGTGGAGGACAAGTATCAGTGATGCAAAGCCATGAAATAAACCAAGGCGGTGCTTAACGAAAGAGTAGTTGTGTGCATGCCAATCGGCACTTTTTCCAGCAAGGTAGTCAGCAAATTGGGCAATCATAAATGCTGGAACCTTCTGATCATGACGAGTAGTAGACATTGCTTGTTGATGCACGCGCATGGCTGTGGCCAGCTTGATTGCCGGTAAGAGCACTTCGGCAGTTCGGTGAGCGCGAAGAAAATCAAGCGTGTGCAGGGGGTAAAGCGGCATACCGCTTTCATCTGTTGATGAAGAAGACTGTTTGGTGCGCAGGTATAAGACACCAAGTGGCTGCGCAGGATCAGAGTTGTGGAATTCGAGTATTGGCGCGGCAATTACTTGCACGCGTGTGTTTTGCAATAAATGCTTTCCAGAATGAGATGGATCTTCCAGGCAGTTATCATCGACGCCCTCTTCGGCAATAACAATAGAGCGATTCTGTAGTGCGCGACCTGTTATTGGGGATGTTGTTGGTATGCGTACTGACTCTGCATCAGAATTCGTAATAGGCTCTGATGAGGCGGCAAGTGTAAGATATGCATGCTTTGAGTCGTGTAGAAAAATTGAGCATGAGCCAAATCCTAGAAGTGCAGAGAGTTCGCCACAAATAGCAGTCAGAGCCTCAGATCGTGAAATCTCAAGATGAGGTAGGTGATGAAGTACCTGTGCGTATAGCTGTTCTGACTCTTCAAGTATCGCGCGCTCAATCTGTCGGCCGGCGAATAGGAGTACTCGTGCAAAATCATCGGTAAACTCATTTAGTAACGACTCTTTGGTGCCATCTACAGTAACAACTAGGCGTTCAGGCTGGTGTGTTCGTTCTGGAGATATCAATCTCTCTACGGAGAATGGGATTGGAAGGCACCAAGTGGACTCTAGTCCGTATCGTCTGAGTATCAAAGGTTGTGTACATGCTAGTGGGGCCTTCACGGCATTGTGATCGTTGTGCCTAGAGGGGAATACAAAAGAGGGCGAACAATTTGTAAGACGAGGATAAAAGAGGCAGCTGTTCGTCTCATATGCCGTGCGTACGCGGGACCGCTCAGCGCGAATACTCTGTCCCATCTTTGTAGAGTCTGGTTTGTAATAGGGGGCGACATCGTGGCGAGAAAATGTTGTGTATGCCATTTGAAGCGGTGGAGTTGTGATCGATGGAGACCGCGGCACCCAAATGCTACCTTGGTTCTGCGCATCTGATTTGGTTCGTTTTGATACTGCATCAATCACTGCTAGTAGTAAATCGTGGAGTGTCTCCTCGAAAGAGGAGAGTCGCCATCCGGGACCAACTTGTTGTAGAAAATCTGCAACGCGTTCTGCGCTAGAGCGTGCCAATGCAAAACTCCTCTTAGCGGTACTTCTCTCGTCGACAAAAGAGCAAGGTCGAGAGCGTGCTCGCATTACATGTTGGAGCCAATCGAACTTCGATCACACCGTCATTGTCCGTAGTGTGCAATAACCCGCACGCGACAAACTCTGATAATATCAAGCTGCCGACTAATCTCCCGACTCCGCAATAAGATGAAAGGGTGCCAATGGAAATCGATCCGATATGCTGAAATTCGTGTAGTGCGTTCCACATTCGTGTGGCATTCTTGTCACAAGAAACTGATACCACCCCCTTTCTAGCCATAATCGGTAGCACGGCGGTGATGGTATGTCAAGTGTCAAGAATGTGGGGGGAAGGCTCGCTGTGAAACCGAATGCGTGTGAAATGTATTTGTCGTGTAATGGTGAAGTCTATCGCTAGAACAGCTGGGTGGTGTGCAAGGAGAGAATTGCATATGCAACCTAAAAAAGTTGTGGCACAACCCCGGTAGACATTCCGTTGCCATCGTAGCGCTCCCCGCGGATGTGGGCGGTTCCTGCTGTTGTCTGACTCGCCCCGGGCGTTCCCTCCCACCACTATGCAGAAACCCCTTGACCCGGGCCGACTGGCTGTGCTATCCGGGACATCGGAGATAACAGCAGGGGGGAGGAGATGTCCTGGAAATCGAGTACAGCGGTTGTCCATAAACTGTCCGGCGTCGAGATCGACACCGCGCTGATCCGGATCGCCAAGCAGCACCGGTGGATCACCTCGGCGTCGTTTACGGCCGGCGTGCTCAGCGCGAGAATCCGTCAGGCCGAGTGGCCGCTGACGGTGGACCAACACAACATCATCCATATGGCGCGGGCCGCCGCGATCATCGATCAGTTGTGCCGGGTGGCGATCCACGCGTCGGTGAAGTGGGGGGACGACGAGTCTTGGGGCACGATTCGGCACACCGCCGACGAGCACGCGAACATGATCCCGTCGTTCGAGAAGCTGGAGTTGTGGATCAACCCAGAAGATTACGCCGGGCGGATGACGCGGTCGAGGGTGCGGGCCGAGTACCTCGGGATCGGCGAGCACGGGCTCACCGCGACGATGACGCAGGAAGACAGGAAGTGCCCGGTGCAGTTCACCGCAACGGTACAGCTGGGGATGGCGTTGTCGCGTCACTGGCAGGGGCAGGGCTGACCCCACCCCGCCGTGCGAGCGATGGAGCACACAATCCATCAGAACGGAGCCGGCTCGCGGCTGTGAGTCAGCGCCGTCGCCACGCGGCGCAGCCCCTTGTCGGTGAGGCAGTGCGTATAGCGGGTGTTGCGACCGAAGCGGTCGGACTCGACGAGCCCGAGGCGGCGCAGATCGCAGAGCCGCGCGCGGACGACATGTGCCGATAGGCCGCAATAGCCCGCCAGTTCCTCGATGGTGTTGCCCCTCGGGTAGTACGCCGGCTGACCGTCGAGTTCAGAGAGCGCCAGCAGCACACGCTCGGCGCTTGGGCGCATCTTGAGACCTTCTACGAACAATGAGACCTGCATGGGACTGTCCTCCTTCATCGAGACCGAGTGATGGGTCTTGGTGCAACCGTGGCATTGGGGGGCAGCACCGAGATGGAGGGCGGAGCAACCGGCGTCCGGGCGCCGGTCAACGGTGGAACCCCCGGAGGGAGGCGCCGCGCTGCAAGCGCGGAGGGGACCTTGACCGGCCGGGCCCGGTGCCGGGTCACGATCCGACCGCTCGGGGCGGCGTGATGTTTTTCGCTTGACGGGGCGAGAGCGATCGTGCTACCCAGAGCCCTCAGCGAGCAACAAAGGGGTATGGGGAGAGGACCGTTGACCGACCACAAGCACCTGGCGCGCGGCGAGCACCTGACGCCGCAAGAGATCGATCTGGCGCTGTCGCCGATCGGGCGCAGCTACCGCTGGATCAAGAGCGCGTTCATGCGCGACGGGATCGTGCACATGGCGGTGCGCCCAGGCGCCCTACCCCCGGACATCTGGAAGCCGACGGGCGTGCGGATGCCGCAAGCGGCGCTGGTCGCCGAGCAGTTGTGCCGCGTGGCGGTCTTCACCGCGATCCGTTTCGGCGGGGGCGGCGATGCCAGGGGATGGGCATGGCTGCGGAGTCACCTTCGCCACTTCGACGATCTGGAGTTCGAGTACCACGAGATGCGGTTCGCGGTCGAACACTCCAACCACGCGTCTGGTCCGGACCAGAGTTTCCGAGCCCATGTGCGGCCGACGCTGCACGGGGCATCCGAGAACGGGCTACAGGTCACCTGCGTGCAGACGCTGCCGGAATGCCCGGTGGACTTCACGGCGGGGATCGAACTGACCGGGCGGTGCTTCGCGGGCAACCACCGCGCGGCGGCGTAAGCACGATGGACTGAGAGCGGATGACGGGCTATCAACAGGACAGCAACAAGGCGCAGGAACTCTCCCGCGACACCCTCGGCACGGCGTTGCACGCGGCGCTCAACACTGCCGACGAGCAGTACGGCCGGGCCGCGCAGCATGTCATGAAACACGGCGGCGGGCGTCTCGCGGCGTACCTGGATTTCTCCGGCTCGATCGACATCGGCGATGATGTGCGCCACGATCTGCCGATAAGCGCCACGCTGCGCCTCAAGCACGAGCGGTCCTCCGATCACACGGCGATGGCGAAGTACTCGGGCGAACTCGATGGCGGGAAGATTCGCTTCCGTGGGAAGGCTGCGCTCGGGGGACCGAACTACATCCCCCTCTCCCCCTCCCCCCCTCAATAAACTTGGGTGACTCGCTTTGAATGAGCGCCGTACGCGCAGACTTCGTGGATCGGCTTCCGTAGCAACCGGCGCGGCGGCGGAACCGCGCCGGCGCGCCATCACGGCTTGCCGGTGAGCACCGGAGCCGCGATCTCGGTCTCGGACCAGATGATCTCGGCCTCGAGCTCGTAGAGCCGCCCGTCGCGGAAGGCCCAGCGCCACATCTCGCCGCCTTCGCCCTGCATCTCAATGTAGGATCCGTCCTCGACGAAGGGCGCGATGGCCAGCAGCGGATCCTCGTCGGCGCGGTACTTCTCGCCGACAAAGTCGATCCCGTCGACATCGCCCTCCGGTGAGAATGTGATCTCCCAGCCCAGCGCCGCCAAGGCGTCATCGAGCGAATTGTGCGGGAGATCCGGTCTCGCAGATCGCAGCGCCGCCCGCGCCATCGGCACATCGGACGCCTTGATCGTGAACATCGATGCCCGCATGAAGATGTGGTAGCCCATGATTCGAGTCTCCCGTCGGTTGGCCCGCGCCGCCTCCCGGAGACGCCCGGTCGAGCGGCGCGGAACGGTTGTTCCTCGCAGACAAGGGGAACAACCGTTCCGCGCAGGTCGACTCGTGAGCGCGTGGGCTATCAAGGAGACCCGTGCAGGGGACACAGCTTCGATGGCGGAGGCGGTTGACTCACGGGAAAGAGTGATGAGGGGCTGGTGAATGGGGGGCTGGCGTGAGGGAGCGCGGACAAGAGCAGCGCGGCGGGGGGGCGCCGCGCCAATCGGAGTCACGGGCCGGTCGGCACCGGCGCGACCGGCAAATCGACAGGCCAGACGAACGCCTGCTCCCAGGTGATGGTGGCTCGCATCTCGAAGAGGCGGCAGTCGCGGAACTCCCAGCGCCAGAGTTTGCCGTCCTCGCCCTGCATCTCGATGGAGCAATCGGGCTCGACGAAGGGGGCGACGGCGATCAGAGGCAGCTCGTGGCCGTCGTAGCACTCGGTGGCGGGTTCGATGCCCCAGACATCGCCGGATTGGTTGAGATGGATCGTCCAGCCGAGGAAGTCCATCGCCTCGCTGAAGTCATGCGCTTCGGCAACAGCCGACGCGTGGTCGTGTTTCAGAGCGTTGAACGCCGCAGTGATGTTGCCGGCCTTGATGATGAAGCGCGACTCGCGTTGAAAGATCTCGTATGCCATTGCTGACTCTCCTTTGTTTGACGGGTCCGTCCACGCCGTCCCGGCCGAACAACTCGGCGGCGCGACCGACGCGGAGCGGTTTCCCCTCGCAGGGCCGTGGGGGAAACCCGCAGCGACGGGCGCGGATATTGGAGTTGTGGGGGGGGCGAGCGGGGGGCGGGAGAGCAGGGCACACCGGAAGGCGCAGCAGTGAATGCGCGTGAGATACAGAGCATGCGAGTCGCGATCATGATCGGCAGTCACGAACCGGCAGGGCAGCGCACAGCATTGCGGAGCAACACGATGGCGATGAACTCCAGGCATCAGCGCGATTTCTCGGAGCCACGGACACGGGCAGCACCAACGGCCGGACGCGATGCAGTCCATGTGGTGTGCGTGCTCCACGAGGTCACCGCGTTCTGCTCGTGGAGGATGCGCTGGTGCGCGAACACCCACCGCCAGCGGTCGCCGCTGAGACCTTCCATCTCAATGTAGGAGCCGTGCTTGACGAAGGGGATCAGCGCGATCAGCGGCTTGTGATGATCGCTGTAATCCGCGGTCAGCGGGTAGATGCCATCGATGCTGCCGTTAGTGTCGGGCTCGATCTGCCAGCCGAAGCGGCGCATCGCTTCTTCGAGGGCTGGCGCATCGGAGAGCAGCTCGGGGTCACAAGCGCGGAGCGCTGTGAACGCGGGTGCAGTGTTGGCGGCTTCGATGACGAACAACGCGTGACGAAGAAAGATTCGGTATCCCATGATGTAGTCTCCTTGTTGTGGTGATGTGGTTTCCTGTTGTGTCGATAGTGCCCCCATCTCCTCCCCTCCTCCCCCCCCTTTTTCCCCCTTCCCCTTTCCCCCCTCGCCAATCCTCCTCACTCCCGGTTCTCTGCATCGGGACTCATTCGGGCCGGCGCACGCCGGGGTACGGGATCAGCGGCAGATCGAAGCGTGCGCGGACGCGGTTGGCCTCGATGACCAGCCAGCGCGCATCGATGCGCCTCCCGTCGAGCGTGAACCCCCCCCGATCGGTCAATGCAGCGCGCTTGCCGAGTGTGTCCAGCGCCAATCGCAGCGGAGGGGAGGGCCAGGGATCATCCGTCGAGTCAGCTGGCACATTGCACGGGCCGCTCGGGCATCTTGCACGCGGGCGATCGTTCTGGTTCTCCGCCAGGCGCGGCTTGTGGTACTCGACGATGCTCCACGGGTACACGATCCGCACGCGGCCTTTACTGTCAATGATCTTCCGCAGGCATTTCGGCGGCCTGGGATCGTAGAAGTCCTTGAGGGTGACGGCCCCGCCGGTCAGCGCCTCGATCTGTTTCATCATGGGGGGTGTGGGTTGCCGCTCGCCCGAGAGCCATCGCGTCACGGTGCTGCGGCTGCGCACGCCCAGGATGTACCGCAGTCCCTTCGGCGAAATCCTGTTGGCGTGCATCCAGTCTGCGAGTTTCATAAGGGTGTGTGTAGACTGCGCGAGGGCATCGCTGAACCCCGTCCCCGGCGATTGCCGCACGCGATCGTGTTCGGCTTCCCGACACATCCGCCCGCAACCGCCATGACGCCATCCATCCACAGCCATGTGCCGTTCCTGATATAAGTGACACATATCTGTGCCAGTTGAGCACCCAAGTATGGAGTCAAGCCGATGGCCAAGCGTTCCGCGATGGACCGGTACCACAGCAAGCTCGCCGAAGCCCAGGCCATCGCCAAGGACGCGGCGCGGGACCTCGAAGCACGGGCGCAGGAGCTCGTGTCGGAACTGAACGAGGTCCGCAGCGCCTACGAAGCCATCATGGGATCACCGATGTCCGAGCCCACGGGGCGCACAGGGGCGCGTAGCGGTCGGCGCAAGGCATCCTCATCGAGCAAACCGGCCCGGCGCAAGCGGAAGGGGCTCTCGGGCGCGTACGCCGGCATGACGATCCCCGACGCCGTGGTGGCGGCGCTCAAGAAGCACAAGTCGGGCCTCGGGCCGAGAGAGATCGCCGACACGATCGGCGGCAACAAGAACTCGATCTCGGTGGCCATCAACGGCATGGTCAAGGACGGCACGATCAAACGCGCCGGACGCGGGGTGTATGTGGCGGGGTGAGCGGGATCGGAGCTCCTCCTTCAACTCAAATGCCTACGATGAAACGACCGCGGGGGATGTGTCTCTATTGCCTGCGCGCAGGAGGACGGATTTGGATGTCGAGAGACTGCGTCGGCTGCTCTATGAGTCCGAGGGCGACGCCCTGGATTTCAAGGGAGCGCCGTACGCGTTTGACGATGCCGATGACGACACCCGATCCGAGCTCCTCAAAGACATCCTTGGCTTCGCCAACTCTTGGCGCCGGGCCGATGCGTACATCCTGATCGGGGTGAAGGAAGTCAGAAGCGGCTGCGCCGAAGTCGTCGGGATTCCCGAGGGCGACCACCTCCGCGACCATACCCTTCAGCAGTTCGTCAACTCCCGGACCAATCGGCCGGTCTTGTTCAACTACCGATCGCTGGTTGTCGACGGCATGCAGGTCGGCGTGATCGAGATTCGTAATCAGGAGCGTCCGGTCTACCTGAAGCGTGATTTCGGCAAACTCCGGAAGAACGAAGTCTATGTGCGGCGGGGCAGCTCCACAGATCCGCAGAAGCCCGCGGAGCCCGATGAAATCGCGCGGATGGGGGACCGATCATCGGGGAAGTCAGCGGTTCTGGATATCGCGCTCGCGCACCACCAGCGGAGAGGCCCCGCCGGCACGGACGTGTCGTGGGCATGCGAGAACTGTGCGCTGCCCGATCCGGAATCGATTCCCGATCTGATTGACAAGTCCAGTACGAGATGGCCGCATGTTGTTACGAGCACGATTCATTTTGCCAACCGTGACTACTACCGCGAATTCGCTGAGTACGAGCAGTTCCGACGCTGGTTCATTGGTTTCCGATTGTGGGTCAAGAATGTCGGCGAGACTCCCGCGACGCGCGTGCGGCTGGAAATCATCATCCCCGAGTCGAGCGATTACATGTTAGTTGATGCATCCGATGTGGTCGAGCGACCGAGAGTCAGGTTCGATCCCGCGGCTATGGTGTCGTTGCCCGAGCGTCTCGCCTCCGCGCTCGGACGCTCACCGGGGGCGTTGAGTCTGTCGCGATCATCGGAAGGGGCCATGATCGGCGTCGAGTTCGGGGATATCCAACCGGGTCGTGAGGTTCATTCTGAAGTTGTGTACATCGGGAAGCGCACAAGCGGTCGGGTCGAGATGTCGGGACTCGCGTTCGCTGACAATCTGCAGGAGCCGCTCTCGATCAAGCTAACGGCAGACATCGCTGTCGAGCATTCGAGTTTGTCGGTCGAAGAGATCACGGAAATCGCCCTGTCCGAGCGTACCGATGAGTCGGACATTTCCTGAGCGATTGCGAGTGTCTTGAGACACGAGGATCGGGTCTGAGAGCGACGCCGTTTCCGTCGCATGGCTTCACTGAGTGAGTTTGCTCCGCCACAGCAGGGCCCACTCTCGCCATTGCGGATCGCCTCGGAGCGCGATCTCATCGAGCGCGGCGAGCGTGTCCGGCCCGTTATCGCCACGGCGAACCTGCAGCTTGGCCTTGCCCTGCAGCGCCGGAAGGAACCCGTCGTACACCGCCAGCGCCGAGTCGTAGGCATTAACAGCCTCGTCGAAGCGCCCGGCCTGCTCCAGGGTCATGGCCAGATTGACGCGGGGGTCGGGGTGGCCGGGCATGAGCTTGCGGGCCCATTCGAACTCGCTGGCCGCGGCGTACAGCTCGCCCTTGGCCAGTAGGAGCACGCCCAGGTTGTTGTGCGCGGGGCCGTGGTACAGATCAGCGTCGAGCGATTGGCGGAGCAACCGCTCGGCTTGCGCCGGATCGGAGTCCATCAGGGACGAGGCGCGTGCGTGGAGCTCGCGGGCGAGCGCGGGATTCCGTGCGACATCAGATGCCGAATCGCTTGTGTACGGTCCTGAAGGAGTCCGTTGCGCGCAGGCTCCGGAGAACAGAAAGGCGCAAGCAATAAGCAATGAGGCGACGCAGCAATTTGCTGCGGTGGGCGTGTGTTGGTTCATGGGCTGGTCCCCGTTTCCGGCTTTGGCATCGTGTCGATGTGGACGTTCTCGAGTGTCAGGCGCGCGGTGTACAGGTCGTCCTGATTCGCTGTGTTGGCGCCGCGCGATGCCGACGACCGGGACTCGTGCGAGAGCGTCAGCCCCGTGATCGTCCACGCGGGTTCGTTGAGAGAGATGTGCGCGACCAGCCGCGCAACTTGCGAGGGTCGGGATGCGTCGATGACGATCGGCGCCGTCACTCTGCGCAATCCGTCTCCTTTGTTGCCATCGGCTCTTCTGATCGGCTCGGGACGGGAGATGCTCACGGAGCTGAGCTGGCGCGGGTCCAGTCCCGCGGCGCGCATCGCGCTGTGCAGGCGCGCCACCAGGTCCGGCTCGGGCGGCATGCGCTCGGTGATGCGTGTCGCGCGTGCGCGGAGCGACCGCACCCGATCGGACTCGGCAACCGCGGCGACGTACGATCCGCGGGCGTCAGCAAGGCGCCGCTCGGCCCGCCGCATCGCGTTCCACGAGAGCAGCAGCACGCACGCCAGCATCGTGAGTAGCACCGCAACCATCGCTCTGCCATTGCGCCGGTTCACGGTGTCCCCCTGTCTGCGAGCGGGCTCGCGGGAGATGGGGACCGTGGCAGAGTCCGCATGACCAGATTGAAGGTGTATCCTTCCCGCGCCTTGTTGGCGCTTCCCGTCGGGGGCTCGAAGCCGGCCATCTCCGCGCCCAGCGCGAGCTTGAGCCGCTCAAAGTCCCCTGTGTCGCGGACCGCACCGCGGATCGTGACGGCATCGCCGCGGATGTCGATCTGCTGGGCGCGGGTCGGGAAGTCCTGCGGCCACGCGGTGAGCAGCGCGATCAGGTCGGGGGCGATGTCTCGGGCGATCGGGATCGAGTCGGGGTTGCCCTCAGAACGCGTGCGCGCCAAGCGCCGGGACTCGGTCTGCAGGCGCACGAGCGGATGGAGCGACGCCTCGGCGCCGCGGGGTTCACCGAGCGTTGCTGCGGCGACCGCAGAGGTGGCTGCGTGTGTGTCCATCACTGTGGTGTTGAACCGGTCGGCACGCCGGAGCAGACCGGCGCAGAGCAGCGCGATGCTCAGGACGAGCATCGCCATTAACACCGCGGAACGGCTCCGAAGCAGGCGCAAACCGGAACACTCGTCCGCGGCCGTGAATGCCAGACGATCGAGCATACTGTCGCTATCCAATTCACTCAGTTCAGCTGCAAGACGAACGAAGTCCGGCAGCGCATCGGGTCTCACTGCCGTCATGCCAGGATGTTCGTGACCGAGTCCTTCGATGTCGATTCCGCAGGCGACCACAGGCCCGCCGCGATCGGGGCGCAGGAACCGGCACGCAACCGTATCGATCGGCGCCGGCACGAAGGGCTCGAAGGCGTACCGCAGTGACTCTTGAGTCGCGGGGCTCGGCGGGGGGTCGAGAACCGCCCAGTAGAACCGGGACGCGGGCAGCCGTGTTGAATGCTCTTCGTGCTTCATGGTGCTGCGCGGTGTGAGGTGTTTACAGCGGTCATCGATGATGAAATGGTTGGTGAGGTAATCTCGAGGCGCGTCTCGCGCCCCCTAATATCGAACAAGACGCCCGTGGCATAGACGGCTCGCACCACGGCGCCGGTGGGTGTGCGATCGCCGGTGCGGAGCGTGAGGTACTCACCGGTCGAGACGACACGGACGAACGCAGAGTACGGCGCGTCGGCCTCGTTGGTCTCTGTACCTGTTGGGAGTGAGTCAGCGTTGAGGGGGGTGATCGCGATGAGCACGACATCGAGCTTTGGGGGCGACGGGGGCGGCGGTGCTTCAGGCTCCGGTGATGGCGCTTGGGGGAACAGTTCGTCGTAGAGCGACGCGGCGAGCGCCGTTGCCGGGATGTCGATGGAAGCGTGCGGCGCACGCTGTGGCTGACCGCCGTCGGCTGTTGTGTAGAAATTGGACTTATCTAATGAGCCATCAACAGGATCGATCGAGATAGGTCGCAACGCCCACCAGCCCGCGATGAAGGCCGCCGCCGCGCCCATGAATCCAACAGCCCATCGCGGCATCGCGTCGAGCCGGTCATTGATCGTCGGTGACGGCCACACGCGCATCAGTCGATCCTCCGTGACTCGCGAACTGCCCACGCCTCGTGCGCACGTTCGCACGAGATCCACCACCGACGCATAGCACCCTCATGACGGACCGTCACGATGAAGCCCGCCGCGCTGCTGCCGCCCGTCAGCGGAACATACCGCCCCCCACGATCTTCCCCAACTCCCTCCCAACTAACTCCGGTTGCATCGTGCTCGCGAACACCTTCACGCCTTTTGGGCTTATAGGATGTGGCAAGGCGAGCGATCAGCTGGTCCGGGATCGGCTGACCAGAGTGCCGCAGGTCGAGAACCCGCCCCGCGATCGCGGGGTCATGGCCGATGAGCGCCGCTTCCAGGATCGGCATTGGTGCCGTGTGCACATTGAGCGCCCCGTCGCCGAGAGCGGTGAGCTGCATGACGACGCATGCATCGGCAGCATGTAGCGCCTCATCTCCTGTGACGCGGGGGGGGAACGCATCGACATGTTCATCCATTGACTCAGCTCGTGCAGACGCGAGCGAGGCAATGGTCTCCGGCAATACGGGCGGACTTATGTCGTCTGCGCGCGTGTTGGTTGCCGAGGGTTGTAAATCTCTGGATTTGAGCGAGCGCAGCGGTTCGCTCAGCCCGCCCGCGGCGAACGAGTCGAGATACCGGACATGCAGACGCCCCGAGAGATCGATCGCGTCGACGGTGATGCGTACGCCATTGTGCTGTTGATCCATGACTCGATTGAGCCCCGGGCCGAGCGCGGGCCGTGGTTCGCTCTCCCGTGCGGCATCATCCGCGTCTCGGGACAGCCATCCGAGCAAGTGGGGAAGGAGCGACTCAATATTGAGATCGCACTCAACGGCTTGCGCGCGGGCGCGCGAACCGAGCGACGCGTCGGTGCCGGTTCGGAGCATCCCGACGGACGCTGCGGCGACCACCGATAGCACCAGCAGGGCCAGCAGCAGCGCCACGCCGCGGCGATGGGGAGTCCCGCCGATCATGGTGTCACACTCCAGTGGAAGGTGCGGGTTTCATTCGCAAGCGTGATCGTGATCTCGTAGGACTCAATCTCGCTCCCTGTTGCAGCGCCGTGGCTTGGATCGGCATCTACCCGATCGACAGACCATCCGGTGACGCCGACCAGCACATCACGGGTCCGTGCGGAGGCGGAGCCCGAACGACTCCCAATGATTGCGACCGGCACCTCGCTTCTGCGGAGTGTGTCGGCAATCGGATCGTACGACCACTCGATCGCAATCCAGCCGGTTGCGGGGGTCTCACCGCGTTCGTCAAGACTTCCATCTATTGCAGGTGCTGGTGGTTCGGGGACAACCGCTCGAACGACACGGCGGCTCTCATCGATCTCGATGCTCCCGAGCCACGCACCAGCCAGGTCACTCCGCAGCAAATCCGCGGCGCGCCCGAGCCAGGCACGCTCGCTTGCGTGCTCCCGCATGCTCCGCTCGGTGCGGGCCATTCCCACCAGCCACGATGAGGCCGCGCCGATGACCAGCGACAGCAGCGCTAATGCCGCGAGCATCTCCAGCAGTGTGACGCCGCGCGTTCTCATACACCCCCCGGCTTGATTGTTGCCACTGGTTCGTGCGACAACCGGCTGACACGCAGCGCTTCAGCCGGCAAACCGGTGACCGCGTCGAACCGCTCGACGACAATGACCTCCCATGGAGTCGTATTGAGTTCGAGATTGCCTTTCCCAACATTCGCGTTGTCTTGCCCCGCGGTACCGATGCGAACGCTCCATGTGACTCCATCCTCGTCGGTCCAGCTCCACTTGTCCTGTTGATTGGAAGAGACGGGGAGAGAGCGCCAACGGTCCAAGACATGGAGCGCTTCGTTCGTGTGCTGCGCATGTCGTGCGGCGCTCGTCGCGTCGCGCTGCACGGAGACCGCCGCCGCGGCCATAGCAGAGAGAATGACGATCGCCGCCAGCAGCTCAACCAGCGTCAGCCCGCGATGCGATCGGACAGAGCTCATCGCGACCCCCGGAGTTCATAAGTTGCCGGGATGACCTGACCTGTGAGACCCAGCACACGCAACGTGATCGGTGGAATCTCTTCCGCCGAGAGCGTGATCTCGAAGTCGCCGCAGGAACCGTCGGGCGCGAAGCGGATGGATCCGGCGTCATCGGTTGCGATGGCTGTCAATTCAAGCCGCGCCGACCATCCGCGCGGGAGCGTGCGAATGATCCCGTCGGGTTGCGCCCCGGGGTCGACCGGCCTGGCGACGAGGCGCGGGCCGAGTTCAAGTATAGCGCCGCCGCGTCCGTCGGCCAGCTGCCGTGTCCGTTCGAGCATCTCTTGCAAAGTAGCATTCGCCATCACCCGCTGGTGCGCGATCGTGGTCCGCCCCAGCGCCCCAACACCCAGCGCTGCGGCCATCGACAACACCACCAGCACCGCGAGCAGCTCGATGAGCGTGAAGCCGATCTGTCTCGCACCAGTCAATCTCGTCACGGTGATGCATCCCCACCTTCGCGCGTAGCCCCCAGATCATCGCTCGTGATGTCGGCGTCCTGCCCGCTCCCCCCCGGCGCGCGATCGGCGCCGTAGCTCACGATCTGGTACGCGCTCACAGGGCCGGGCGTGATGTACACATAAGCGCCGCCCCACGGATCGGTCAGTTTGTCGGGCTTGAGGTACGGCTCGCCGCGATCCTGCGATGTGGTTGTCAGCAGGTTGAGCCCCTCCTCGATGGTCGGCAATCGCCCGGTCTCAAGGGAATAAGTCTCGATCGCTGCGACGATGACGCCGATGCCGCTCTTGGCCAGTTCGCGCTTGGCGGTGCCCATCTGGCCCCGCACAGAGATCGTCAGCACGCCCGCGATCATCGCCAGGATGACGACCACTGCCATGACTTCGATGAGCGTCATGCCGCGGCGATTTGTTGCGATATGTGATCCCATCCAAAGTCTCCTCTTGAGCGAGTTCATAGCGCGCTGCCCAACCGCGTCATCGGGATGATCGCGGCGTACACAACGAAGCCGATCATCACCGCCAGCACTAGGATCGCCGCGGGTTCCAACGCCGCGGCCAGCCGGTCGATGAGCCGCGCCGCCGACGAGCGGTACCGAGCGCCGATCCGCTGCAGCGCCTGCGACAGATCGCCGCGCGCCTCACCGACTTCAAGGACGCGCAGGAACACCGGTTCGAAGAGCGAGGTCTCTTTCAAGTGCGCCGAGATCGAACCGCCCTGTGTCAGTTCCTCGCCGAGCGAGGCGAAGGCGTCGCGCAGCGCCGCGTTGGGGATCGTCGGGGCGGTCAGCGCCAGCGCTTCGGTGAGCGGGAGCCCGCTGTCCAGCAGCCGCGCGATCAGGAGCGACGCCGATCCGACCTGCGATCGCATCATCGCCGGGCCGAGCAGCGGGACGCGCAGGCGCATCCGCGCCAGCGCCGGTCGCCGCAGCGCGTAGATGAGCACCGGAACTAGGCAGAAGAGCGCCGCGGCGAGCCAGGGCCAGTGCCGGGCGATCGCGCTGCCGAACGCGAGCAGCATCGCCGTGGCGCGCGGGAGTTCGACGCCGCCGTCGACGAGCACGCCCGCGAGCTGTGGGAGCGTCTTTGTGGTCAGGAACACGACGACGCCCGCGCCGAACACCAGCAGCAAGATCGGGTAGGCGAGCGCTCCTGCGAGCCGGCCCCGGAGCTCGTCGCTGCGGCCATGGTGCTCGGCGAGATCGGCGAGAATGCGCGGCAGCTGCCCGCTCTCTTCGGCGCTGCGCACCAATGCCAGATCGATCGGCCCGAACCAATCGCCGTGGTCCGCCATCGCGCCCGCGAGGGAACGCCCGCCCCGGATGTCCTCGGCTAGGGTCCTACACACGGTCGAGAGCGCAGCGGCGCTCCCCTTCTGCGCCCCCGAGAGCAGATCTATGGACTCGGCCAGCGGCGTGCCCGATTCGATCAGCGCCGCGAGGTTCTCGTAGAACTCGACCAGCCGGCTGCGACGACGGCTCCGCGCGAGTCGCGCGATCGCGGCCTTGAGGGCGGGTGCTTCGCTGTTCTGCTTTCGTCGGAGCTCATGGACACGCAGCGGCGCCAGCCCCATGCGGCGCAGTGCCGCGCGGACCTGCGCCGCCGAGTCGGCGGCGAGTTCGCCCCGCGTGACGCGGCCCGAAGCCGCTTCGCTCGCTGTGTACCGGAACACACTCATCCGCCCCCCCTATGAGTAGGTTCATCCGAGTCTCGCGAATCCGAGAACTCGGCCTCCTCCATCAGGCACACGCGCTCGACCTCTTGGCGTGTGGTGCGGCCGAGGCGCACGGCGTCGAGGCCGGTCTCCTTGAGCGTCCGCATCGCCCACTCGCCATCATGTTCTCTTGTTCGTGCCTGCGCGTGGAGCCGCGACGCCGAAGCGCCACTTGCCACCAGCGAACGCAGCGCATCGTTCATCACCAGTAGCTCGAACAGCCCCACCCGCCCGCGGAACCCGGTACCCGAGCAATCCTCACACCCCGCTCCCTTGCACCCGGTGCACAGCGTCCGCACCAGCCGCTGCGCCAAGACAGCCGCCAGTGACGCGTTGAGCAGGTACGGCTCCACGCCGAGATCGACGAGCCGCGTCACAGCCGAGGCCGCGCTGTTGGTGTGCAGCGTCGAAAAGACCAGATGCCCGGTGAGCGACGACTGGATCGCGACCCGCGCCGTCTCGGTGTCGCGTATCTCGCCCACCATGATCACATCGGGGTCCTGCCGCAGGATGTGCCGCAGCCCGTTGGAGAAGTTCACGCCCTTCTTGAGATTGACCTGACTCTGGCTGATCCCCGCCAGTTCGTACTCGATCGGGTCCTCGATCGTCATGATGTTGCGCTCGGTCGCGTTGAGTAGGCGCAGCACGGCGTACAGCGTCGTGGTCTTGCCCGAGCCTGTGGGGCCCGTCACCAGCACGATCCCGTGCGGACGCGTGCAGATGCGCTCGAAGCACGCCCGCACATCCCCCGGCATGCCCAGCGCATCGAGCCGGAACATCGAGAGATCGCGTTTGTCCAGCAGACGGATCACCACGCGCTCGCCCGCGGCGGTGGGCAGCGAGCTCACGCGCAGATCGATGGGCCGGCCCGCGATCGTCACCGCGGCGCGGCCGTCCTGGGGCACGCGCCGTTCGGCGACATCCATCGAGGCCATCACCTTCACCCGCGACACGATCGGCAGCAGGAACTTCATCGGCAACCGCCGTGCCTCGACAAGCACGCCGTCGACGCGGTAGCGAATTACTACCACCCCTCCAGTCTCTACTGATTTTCCGTTCTGTTCGTGGTTGTCCTCCGGCTGGATATGCACATCGCTCGCCCGCCTGCGCAGCGCCTCAAACAGCAACCCGTTGACGAGCTTCACGATCGGGGCGCGGTCCGATACCGCCAGTAAATCACGGTCATCGGCACGCAACAGTGCCTCGATATCGACCCCATCATCCCATTCCCTCAGGTCATCGATACCCGATTCAGCGTTCCGTGCATCCTTCTCTGTCGACGCTGCGGACGACGCCAGGCGCGTGGCCAGCTCATCCAGCGCCGTAGCAATCGCTTCGGCATCGGCACATTCAACGATGCACGGCCGATCCAGCCTGACGCCGACATTGTGCGCGATCATCGCGTCGGCGCCGCGACCGGACATCGCCAGCAGCTCGTTGCCGGCGTCGTCTTCCCCTTGGCTGATGACCAGGTGCTCCCGTGCAAACTCGATCGGCACGCGCTCCACGAACCCGCGTGAGACGCGGTCGGCTCGGATCGTCGCTGCTGTCTGCGTTGCGGTGTTCATCTCTCTTCAGGGTCCATCCCGCGAGTTCCGTCGAGCCGTTGTTCAAGTATCAGTCGAAGTGAAGCATCTGGTGTGTTGTATTAGGTGACCAAACGGAGGCGTAGTTGGGGGGGGAGGGGTGGAGGGTTAGTCGATCCAGAGCGGCGTGAGTGTGGGTTCGTTGCTGTCGAGGTCCGCGGCCCGGAGGTCCGGCGCGGTCAGCAGCCGCAGGTCCTCGAAGGTCTCGTGCCGCATGACATTGGCGCGGACGAAGACATAGAACCGCGACTCGGTGGTCGAGTCCGACTGCGTGCCGAAGAGTGCACCGAGCACCGGGATGGAGCCCAGCACCGGCACGCGCGTCTGCGTCACGCCGTCGGTGATGCTGTTGAGCCCGCCGAGGACCACCGTAAAACCGTCCGGCAGCGTCACCTGCCCCTGCAAAGAGTTCTGCTGGCTCGGCGGCGGGATGACGCCGCCGCCCTCGACGGTGGTGGACTCACCGGTAAAGGCGGAGAGTTCGATCGCGTACTCGAGGTTCAGGTGATCGCCTGCGGCGATGAGCGGCGTGAGCGTGAGCGTCACACCCGCGTCCTCCGTCCCCCCGAAACTCGTCGTCGCCACGGTGTCCGACGCGTTGATGCTCGTGAACGGTTGCCGCGACACCGACCGCAGCGAGGCGGTCGCGTTGTTGGCCACGAGCTGGCGCGGCAGCGCGATCGTCTTGCCGCGGTTCTCCGACTCGACCGCACGCACCAAGACCTCGAAGTCGCCGGGTCGGATCACTGTGCCGGTGAGCCCCGTGCCCACCGGGAACCCCCCCCCTCCCCCTCCCCCTCCCCCTCCGGCACCTGTTCCTCCTCCACCGCCGCTGAGACCGAGGCCGAAGAGCGATGCGAGATCGATGGCGGTCTCGCCGCGCTGGAACTGCGTGCGGAGCTCGACGCCCAGGTCGAAGGCGTCGCCCTCGGAGAGCGACACGAGGAAGACATCGAGCATCACCTGCGGCTGACGCTTGTCCAGCATCGCGATCATCGACTCCAGCTGCGCAATGAGCAGCGGGTCGCCCGTGGCCAGGATCGCGTTGGTCTGCTCGTCGGCGGTGAGCGAGAGCGCGGGGCGCGTGTTGTTGTTGGATGTTGCGGCGCGTCCGGGCGCACTCGTTGTCAATGGACGGCTCGGATTGCGTGTTTGCTCTGGAATCCCAGCGCCCTGTGTTGCTAGCGCTGTGTCAATCGCGGCACCAATCGAGTTGGGGGGGTTGGAGGTGATGGGGGGGGCGGCCTCGGCGTCGATGAGATCGGCGAGCACCTGCAGGAGTTCGCCAGCGTCGCGGTTGCGGATCGGGAACGCGCGCAGAACCCGCCGCGACGCGGCCGGATGGCTGGCGATGGTCTCGATGAAGGCGCCGAGACGCTCGTGATCCGCGTCCGAAGCCGTCACCAGAACCGAGCCCGTCACCGGGTCGGCGTACACGCGTGCAGAGTCACCGGTGTTCCTCGCAGAGGTTGTGGTGGTCTGCTGCGCGAGCACGGCCTGGAGACTCGCGGCCAGATCGGTCGGCGCCACCCCCGCCACCGAGTAGGCACGCATCGTCATTGGGCGCCGCGTGTCCAGTTCGTTGATGAGCGTTCTCATCGCTTCGGCGCGCGACGCAGGAGCGATGACCATCAGCCGATCATCGCCTGGCAGCGCGATCGTTCGTGGGGCAGTCCCAATACGGCTGGATGGAGCCGATGGGCTGGTCGCGGCCTCTGCCGCGAACACCTGTTCCAGCAGCGTGTTGGCCTGCGTCGCCGAGAGATGCGCTAGCTCTATGATAAACGACTCGATGGGCTCTGGCGGAACATCGATCAGCTCGATCACACCGAGCACGCGCTCGACGCGCATGCGTGAGTCGGTGATCAGCAGCAGCCCGCCGCTGCCGATCGGCTTGGCGCTGCCGGTCTGCGGCGTGAGCATCGGCGCGATGGCCTTGGCGATCTCATCGGCGGTGCCGGCGCGGACGCGCACGAGCACGGCCAGCAGGCCAGCTCGCTGCGCGGCTTGTACTTCGGGCAGCACGATCTCCGGCGCCGCCTTGTTCGTCGCGACCACGCGATACAGCCCGTCGACTTCGGTGGAGACGACCGACAACCCCTGGCCTTCGAGTACGGAGAGAAGCACATCCCACAACTCGTCGTCGCTGAGCTGGTCGCGAAGGCGCAGGGACACCGACTTGTTCAGTTCCGATCGGTTGAACTCAAGTGAGACACCCAGCCTCTGACTCACGAGTTCGACGAGGTCAACCAATTCGGTTGTGGGCTGGAGAACCACCGCCGATGTCGTTGGAGAATCACTCTGGCGAGCAGCGGCGGTTGATGCAATCGCGGGGAGCAACAACGCTGCGCCGAGCAGGCATCGAAGGAAGCGTCGATCGGGCGTCATCACGGGCTCCTTCCTAGCGTCGGTTCGTGCTCGCGGGTGAGCACGCTCACACGACATCATGCCTTGAGATTACAAGCGGTGTCGGGGAGAGCGAACGGTTTTATGAGATGCAGCGGTATGCCCGCCGAGATGCGGCATCGATCCGCGATGTTCAAGATTTGGTGCACTTGACGAGTTGCTCGATGAGTCATCGACCCCGACATGCTACTAATGCGGCGCTGCTAGTGACACACATTTGTGCCACCAACTCGGGGAATTGACACATATCTGTGTCACCTATCCGATGCAGGGCGAATGATGTTCATCGTTTGCAACGAGTGGAGATCACCTATGCCCAAAACGCCCCACGCGATCTTAGAAGTTAGCCCTTGACGATTCTTGTTATTGGGGTATTCCTGAGTCTGCGGCGCTGCCTGTTCGTCAGGTGAGGCCCGCGCACAGCTTCGGATTCGTTGACACACCCAGCGCCGAGCAACGCGTAAATGGTGATCTCCTCTTCATCGCTCGCGGTTGTTATGTGCGCGATGGTCGGAGGCACTTCGATGCAACTGAAACTCAAACGGTTCGGCCATGTGCTGGGGATCACGGTGGCGGCGGTGGCGCTGCTGTCGGGCGGCGTCGTGGTGACGATGCTGCAAGACGGGACCCCCCCCAGTCCCCCCAACGGCTCACCCCCGGATGCTCCCGGCAACCCTGGGGGGGCGGGCAACAGCCCGCAGATTCCCCAGGCGATGCGCCCGATGGCGCTGATGATGATGTGCGGCCTGACGCCCGAGGCGTTGGCCGTCGCCGGTTGCATGGGCGAGGACGCGCAGGCGATGCTCATCGCGTCGGGGTCGATGGCCGATGAGGGCGCAGGCGTGCTGCAGCGCGTGGCGCAGGCCGACGCGGCGGACCGGGCGCACCGGTCGCTCGAGTCCGAACTACGCAGGTACGGCGGCACGCCGCAGCAACGGGCGCAGCTGGGCAACCTGCGTTCGGCGGCGCAGAGCGCCAATGCATTGAAGCGTGCCTCCTTGACCGAGTACCGCGCGGGCATGCTGGATCACCTGGCGGCGCGGGTCGGGGCGGGCAACGCGGCGCTGGCGGCGAGCTACATCGCCAATAGCGACCGGTCGATCCCGCGGCACTGGAGGGTGCTAGCGCTGGGCGACCTGCAGATGGAGGCGCTGGAGTCGTTTGTCGCGCACGACGGCGCGGCGGACTACGAGCCATCGCCGGCGGAGTCCGCGGCGATCGCGATAGTGAATGTCAGCGCGGATGTGTCGATCGCGGCGCAGCGTCTGGAGACGCTGGCGCCGCTGGTGTCGCAGGTGTTGAGCCAGCTGGCACCAGTGGATGAGACGGACGCTGGCGCTCCTTGAGTGATCCGTGGATGGTGGATTGAAACGGCAGGCAATAACGACAAGTGGTGGGGTCGGGGCAACTGCAACAAAACAACAGGAACGCGTGTTCTGCGAGGTGCGATGATGGGACTCTTAGCTCAGAAGTTGATCGGGGGTTTGGCGGCATTTGTGGTGGTCGGCTCAGCGCACGCACAGAGCACAAACGCCTGTTTTGTGGTGACCGATGTCACAAGCGGCGCACCCGGTACGGACCTAGTGACACTCCATGTCGATTGTTCGGTGATTGTAGTCGAGTACACTGCGTTCCACTTCCTGCACGACGATATCAATGAGACAACTTCGCTCGAAGTCGGTTCGTACTCGAATGAAGAGTGCGAGCGCGTCGATAGGATTATCTATTGGTTCGCTCCGGATACCGAGGATTGGTTGGAGACTTACGATGAAGAATCGAACTGCTATAGGGTAGAGGCAGTGTTTGATGACCCAAATGACGAGGTGTTTATCCCACACACGAAGCTGCGGTGGATAAGCCAAGACCCTGGATGCTTTGGCGTGTCGCTGGCGACACCAAGCAATGTCTCGATCATTGTGAAACCAAGCGGGGTTGAGGTTTCTCAGCACGGCCACGGCCCCAGTGTTCCGGCCAACTGGGATGTTGATGCGTACGGATACACACTTGAATACGAGACATCGGTAGGGCCACTGGGGAGTTCCGTGGACGCGGTGCTCAAGGATCCGATGGGGACCGAAGTCGATCGCATCGAAGATATCGCAATAGTCACGGCGTATAATGTCAAGCAGAACGCGGGGTGTGGCAGTTGCGCGTGCGATGAAATCCCTTGGCTTTTCGACTTTAGTACAAACGATGAAAAGGAGGAAGTCGAAGGCGACCCCAAAGAGGACGAGGGCTGCGGCGACGAGGACTCTGAGTCCGGCACAACTACCGAGAACCCGGTGCTCATCGCCGAGGGCACCAAGATCGAGACCGCGACCGATCTGTCGATCGCGCTGCAGGGGCGCGATTTCAGTTTAGTTAGGCAGTTTCAATCCAATGGGGACAGAGAGTTCGGTCTTGTCGGGCCGGGCTGGTCGCTCAACATGACGCGGTTCCTTGAGATCGACACGACTGGCGTAGGCCAGCCGGTGCTGTGGCTGCACGGCGCGAGCACGAAGACCAAGTACACGCACGACGGGACGGTGTGGCGTCCGGGTGGCCGCGCAGTCACGTACATTGAGAAGGCGACGCGCACTATTGGATCGACGACTTATCCCGTGTGGCGGATGGTGTTCCCCGGCAGCAAAGTGGTGGACTTCTACCGAGACAAGGACTGGGGTGAGACCGCGACAGACCCGGACGACTGGTACCACGGACAGATCGCGGTGGAGGAAGATGTCCACAACACGCGGTGGACTTACACACACAACGAGTACGCCTCGGGAAGCAGCACGGTGACGCGCCCGGCGTCGATCCTGTTCGAGCGCAAACTCTCGGGGAGTTCGTACGAGTCAATGGCGCGAGTTGATTTCGAGTGGATACTCGGGCGACTGGTCGGTGCGGATCACATCCGATTCGACGGCAGCACACCGTTGATCCAAGAGAGCGTCGTATACAACTACATGGACAGCGATATGACCAATGGATCGTTGGGCATGCCCGGTGATCTGATCCAGGTGACGCGCAGCACCGCGGTTGATCAACCGAGTACAAGCGATCCGGCGTGGCGCACGCGGTACACGCAGTACCGGTACCACGATGGTGACGAAGAGTCCTCCGACAGCGATGGTGATGGCTTTATTGAGCAGGGCGCCTATCACAAACTCAAAATGGTGTTCGAATCTGAGCAGATCGAGTGGTTCGCACACCAGCGCGATAGCACGGTCGCAGCCGCAGCGAGTTCACTGCTTACTCGCGGCGATGGCACGACGCTGGGCTTAACCGATACCAGCCTTCTAGTAGTCGATCTCGCCTCTAAGGTCGTCTCGCAGTACGAGATGACAGGCGAGCGGCGCGTGCTGGAGCAGGCCGTGCAATCGGGCTGCGGCTGCGGCGGCGGCGGGGGCGGCGGCAACCTGCAGGCGCTGCGCCAGGAGTACGAGTACCGCTCGTTCACGGGCGAGCGCAAGACGGTGATCACCGAGTCGGTGTGGGACGACACATTGACGACCCCGGACTGGGTGGACTACCGCGAGAAGCACTTCGACTTCGACGAGCTTGGGCCGAACAATGTGCCGTATCTCGTCAACCGCGCGGTGATCGATCTCACGGGTTCGGGCAACAAGTGGGTGACGCACTACGAGTACGACTCCAGCCGCAGACGGATCGTCGAGTGCACGCCCTCGGCGATGGACACCTACAGCCCCGGTAACTCGACGACGGCGCCGAGCTACACGGCCAAATCGAGCGATGGCCTGGTATACGGCTATGTGTACAACTCGGACAACCGCGTGACGGAGATGCGCCTCAAGCAGGGCGTGAATCTCGCGTCGATCGATGTGGCCAGTGACTTCATACTGATCGAGTCGACGACCTGGGGCAGCGGAAGCGGCAGCACGCGGAAGCATCTGCCCGACACCGTCAAGCGGTATCAGAGCGCGACTTCGTCGGCTGCCGACGATATCGAGCAGACGGACTACGCCTACGGGTTCTACACCTCGGGAGGCGACGACCTGATGTGGGTGAAGACGAGCACGGAGCGCGAGCTGACGGGCGAGAATGGTCCGGGGACCGGCTCGTATAGCAGGTATTCGCTCTTCGATGTGCAGGGCAACGCGGTATGGTCGCGTGGTGCCGACGATGCGCTGACCAAACGGACCTACGACGCCAAGACGGGTCGGCTGGCGTCGATCAAGCGCAACGCCGATGTGGACACGGACCTCACGACGGGCTTCCCGACGGTGGACGGGACCTCGACGAGCTCGTGGCCGGACCGAGAGGACGACGGCGGCTCGCTGACGACGACATACACGCGCGATCTGCTGGGCCGGGTCACGACGACTGTTCGTCCGGGTGGCGTCACGACGCAGACCGTCAGGGCGATGCTGCAGTGGGAGGAGCGTCAGGGGAGTGTCAACCCGATCGAGTACTACTGCGAGATCGGCCTGCCGCACCCGATGGCAGGGCTGACGAATGTCTACGACGGGCCGGTGTCGCTGACCTGGTTCGACGCCGACAACCATGTGATCGGGTCGATGACTTACGAGTTGTCGGGCTACGATGGCACGGACCGCTTGGACTTTACGCTAGGCACGGCGCTGTCGAAGCAGGCGATCACCCACGACATCTCGGGCCTGGTCGAGTCGGTTGACATCTGGCACGATGTCGCCGGCAACCGCAAGTACACCTCGACGCAGACCTACGACGAGCTTGGACGTGTGTCGACATCCACCAACGCCAACGGCACGATCCGCGCGATGGATTACGACGTGCTGGACCGCGTGATCAAGACCTACGAGGGCACGACTTCGGGCAATCTCGTGGCGATCGCCGAGTACGAGTACGACGGCGGTGGGAGCGGCAACGGGAACCTCACCGAGACCACCGAGCATGTCGACGGGACGAACACCCGTGTGACGAGCTACTTCTATGACTTCCGCGACCGATTGGTGGTCGTGGCCAACCCGGATGTCTCGGGCCAGGGCGAGCCGCACATGTACGCGGCGTACGACAATCTCGACCGCGTCACGGAGGAGATCGTGTTCTCGGCGGCCACGCCGCCGAGTTCGGGGGCGACGCCGACCTCGGGATTGGGCCGTCGCGTGCTGACGGAGTACAGCCAGCGCGGGCTGCCGTATGTGGTGAAGATCGAGACCGATCCCGACGGCGGCAGTGGCGAGTACCTCGAGTCGCACCGCTGGTTCGACCAGGAGGGGCGCGTGGTGGGCTCGTGGTCGCCGAGCGCACCTGGGACGAAGACGACCTACGACGGGCTGGGAAGGCGCGTTGCCAGCTACATCACCGACCGCGGGAGCGATACGGCCTACAGCCATGTGTTCAACGCGTCGACGCACATAGCCGATGTCGCCAGCGACACCGTGCTGCAGCAGGCGGAGTACCGGTACATCGAGGGCTCGGGCGCTACCGGCGAGGGCGCGGCCGACCTCGTGACGACGCGCTACCGCTGGCACGGCGAGACGGGTGACGGCGACCTCTCGTCGCTGGCGAGTTCGGTGCTCACTTATGTCGGCTATTTCTACGACGACGCGTCGCGTCTGATCGGCGTGGCCGACTACGGGACCAACACCTCCGACGATGTGTTCCGCGAGCCCGCCTCCGGCGACTCGGCGCCGACGATCACGCAGTCGTCGCCGCCGGACCACACGACCAGTAATGTCATCACGGCGCGGACCGAGTACGGCACGCGCGGGCTGGCGGTGTCGCGCTTCGATCCCAAGGGGTACGAGACGCGGTACTTCTACGACGACCTCAACCGCACGGTGGGTGTGGCCGAGAACTACGACAACGCGACCTTCGCGTGGGACACGCCGGACAAGACCCCCGACCGCTGGGTCGTGGGCAACATTGCTGCGGGCGAACCCGCCACGGACCGGGTGACGAGCTTCGTCTACGACGGCATCGGCAATGTGGTGCTGCGCGTGGCGCATGTGCCCAGCGGATCGAACGAGAGCGTCCAGATCACGCAGTACGACTACCACACTCAGTCTTCCGCGGGCTCGTACCTGGACTCCAAGGATCTGCTGGCCAGCGTCCATTACCCCAAAGAAGACACGGGATTGCCCGATCTCATGGACGCCTCGTTGATGGTCGAGTACGAGTACAACCGCCTGGGCGAGCTCATCAAGATGACCGACCAGAACGGCATCACGCACGAATACGAGCGTGATGCGCTGGGCCGCATCACGATGGACGAGGCCGGGGGATTCAGCGGCACGGACATCGACGACCGGGTCCAGGAGATCGGGTATGTGTACGACGAATTCGGGCGTCTGGGCCAGGTGACCTCGTACCGCGCTTCGAGCGTCGTCGAGAACCAGATCGAGTTCGAGTACGACGACCTGTGGCAGCTGACCTCGATGGCCCAGAGCCCGGTCGGCACCGTCTCGGCGGGGAGCCACACGGGCACGGTCGAGTATGTCTACGAGATCCACGACGCCGCATCGACGGGCGACAAGAACTACTCGCGCCTGACGGACCTCAAGTACCCGCTGATCCCGACCTCGGGCCGCACGATCGTGCAGCCGGACTACGGCACCACTGGCAATCTCGATAGCGTGATCTCACGCGCCACCGGGATCGACTTCGGCAACCTCGGGGTGGACGATCAGTTCATCGGGCTGTCGATGCCCGCTTTGTGCTCGTACGACTCGGCGGGCTCGGACAATCTCGAGCTCGATCGCTACACCGACCCGACAGCCGGCACGCAAACCGATGGCGTCTACCCCGGCTACGACCGCTTCGGGCGTATCAACCGCCAGTTCTGGATGGACACCGACACCAACTCGGCGCTGCCGCTCACGGACTATCACTACCTCTACGATAGCACCTCGAATGTGATCGCCCGGCACGACCTGCGTGGCGACCCAGACGGGACGAATCCGGGCTCGGGCAGCGCTGCCCGCGATGAGGAATACTCCTATGATGGGCTGCACCGGCTGATCCAGGAGAATCGGGGTCAGCGCGACCCGACCGATTCCACGGCCACCGGGTGGTCGTACGGCGACAACAGCCGCAAATGGGGCCTGGATATGCTGGGCAACTGGAGTACCTTCCTGACCGACCTCGATGGCAGCGGGACCTTCGTCCAGAGCGAGAGCCAGAACCGCACGCACAACTCCGCCAATGAAATCCTGACCGTCAAGTATGTCGGGGTCACCGGCAACAAGACCCAGACGCACGACGACGCGGGCAACTGGGTCATGCAGACGCTGGCCAACGGCAACGAGAAGCACTTCATCTACGACGCGTGGAATCGGTTGGTCGAGGTCGCCCAGGGTCCGAACGGGAGCGTCGATACACTGACGCGGTACACCTACTACGGGCTGCATCAGCGGGCGACCAGCCGTGCCGACGCGGACATGACCTCCTCGGACGCTGATGAGCGCGTGCACTACTACTACGACGCGTCGTGGCGCCTGCTCGAGCGCCGGATCGATGACGACTATGACGGCACGGCCGATGGCGTCGGCGGGTGGGGGCAGCTACCGCTCTCCAGTGACCCCTTCGGTGCCGACGAGAACCAGCACTACATCTGGGGCTCGCATTACATCGACGAGCTGTGCGCGTACCTCCGCGACACCGACGCCGATGGCGAATGCGACGACGAGCGGTATCTCGCGACGCGCGACCGTCAATACAGTGTGATCGGGCTGGTGAGCGCGGCCGACGGCAAGACACTCAAAGAGCGCGTGCGGTACACGGCGTACGGGCAGGCGCGGCACTCGTACGCCGCGGACATCACGGGCAGCACGGCGGGCGAGCCCGATGGCGCGGTGGATGCGGATGATCTCAATCTCGTGCTCGCGCAGTGGTCCAACACCTACCCGACCTACAACCCGGACGCGGACATCACCCGCGACGGCTTAGTGAATGTCGACGATCTCAATATCGTGCTGAGCAGCGCCACGGCGCTGGGCGACGGGGCGATCTCGGATGTGGGCAATGTCGTCGGATACGACGGGTACATCTTCGACGAGCACGCCGGCATGTACTGCGTCAGGTTCCGGTGGTACGACCCGGCGTATGGAAGGTGGGCCACTCGAGAGCCGAGAGCTCACATCCTTGCGGCTGGGGCGGTTACAGCAACTAGGCATAATCAACTACAAGTATTTCGCGCATATTTGGCAGGAAGTACTTTGTACTTATATGTAAACAGCAACGCATTCGGTTTCTTGGATCCGACGGGGCTTGCTGATGTCACTGTTCCAGGCATTGGCATCTTACAATCCCCAATTGAAGGAGACCGAGATCATGCTCATCCTAAGGTTGATGTGGATGGCGAGATGGTAGAGCCAGGGCAACATTGGCATGTCAAGGACGGCAAGAAATACACCAAAGTATTTCCAATGACGGGATACGGCATGACCAAGAACAAGAAAATGGTCAAGTTGTCCAACCGTGAGCTAAAGCGACTTGAAAATGCGATATTACAATCTAATAATAAATTTAAACTGTCAGAAGAGGAAATCAAGCGGATTCGCTGTAGCAGAGGAGGGGCCAAGGCGCTGGCGCTGTTGTCCGTGCTGATGCTAGTTGCGGCAGCCGACGACGCGTCTGCTATGAATCAAGATGCAGAAGAGTTGCAGAAGGCTGTGAGGTTATTCTTTAGCAATGTCGAGCAAGGAAGATATGCCGAGGCACACATGTTCGGCGTTGAGATAACAGAGCTTCTTTCTCGCATGACGGGCAATAAAGTGGTCGAGGCAAAGACATATGAGATGATTGTTGATATTCTAAATGGCGCGTACGATGCGGATAGCGAATGCTGCGAGCCAACGGACGAGAGCGAGGCAGATGAAGAGGAGTCTGGTGGCTGAATGTTAAGAATACCCTCAAGCCTGTGGGACGATTTTCTGGAAGCAACATTTGCAGCAGACTATCCGGCGGGCCTGGGTGTAATGAAGGCTCATTGTCGTACGATGCCTAGTAAATCGGAATTATTCAGGTTGGCACGAGGACGGAAAAGCATTGGTTGTTGTCATTGGCTTTGTCTCAATATGGGTTTGCCATGGGATGATTCTCACGCCATGATCTTGGGAGCCGAAGAATCCGAAGCGCTTTCGATTGTGACTGGCAGCAGGGCAGATGTCGCTGATGAATTCGGGCGTAGTCACCTATACTATGCTGTGCTTAGGAATTCCATCGCCTTGGTTCGCGCTCTGATGCAAAATTGGCCGTTACCGCAGAGTGAAGTTGATAGATCGATCTATTGGTGTGCGGTTTATAACAGCTCGTTGGATGTAGTCCAGCAGCTTGATAGCAGAGCGGACTGGAGCAATTTGGGGAGAAAGCTGTGGACGGTGGTGCGTAAGTCCGAACCCGCAGTGTTAGAGTACCTGTTGCGCATTAGATCCGTGCGAGATCATATAAATGATGTCGATAGTTTTGGCTACTCTCTTCTGCATACCGCTGTCGATCGAGACAATCCAGAGATTGTGTCAATTATCTTACGGAATGGGGCAGATCCCAATGCAACCGCAGGTTTGTGGGTTCAGACTCCAATGGATATGATCAGGAGTAATTGCATCGGACGATTGTTGATCGATGGCGGCGCTCTTCCCAGCTTTTGGAACTATTGTAGAGTTGCAATGGTGAGAGAAGTGCGAGAGTTGCTGATTGATGAGCCTAGATTAGCAACCCGGCCGAGTCCGAGTGGTTCCTTTCCAATGCACTATGCGTGTGTATCTGGTTCCACCAACTGTATTCATTATCTGCTTGATCATGGCGCGACTTTTTCAGTTGATGTCGGGATTGTGGGTCGTCCGGAACATTCTGCTTGTAGAGCGGATCAATTTGTGATCATCCAGGAATTCGGTTGCGACCCGTTCGTGAGATCCCAAAATGGCGACACCTTACTGCATGCGGCTTGTAGAGGCGGCGCAGTGTTGTCGACTAGAGCGCTTCTTGGCGAAGGACTTGATTTGAGCGCACGCGGCATAGATGGCGAGACTCCTCTGGAAATAGCCAGTGAGCGTAGCAGCGAGATCGTAAATATTATATTATCCCAATGTGAAGAAAGATTTTCCAGTGAGTTGTTGGCCAAGTGTTTCCGGGATGCCGTAAATTGTGGAAATATCTCTGCCGCGATTGAAATAATTAGGAACGCGTAGGCGGGTGGGTCGAATCAGAGAGTATAGTGTCTGTCATTTTTGTTGTTACAAAATGATTGGGTTTCTGTGAAGTTTGGCATCATCGTCCGTCATGGGTGCTGAAAGCGAACTCTGCTTGCCAACTATGTAAGTAGGGTATGCTACAAACAGCCTTGTAGTAATCGCTAGATATCCTTGTCCTCAGTACCTGACTCTAGAATATGTTGGAGCGTGCATGGGTGGTGATCGGGGCAGGTCGTAGGCGCGTCTGGTATGATCGCAAGCGTGCCTGATCACAACTAGGCAAAAGCAATATTAGTCTGGTAACTGGGGCGGTAGTGACACGGGGCGCGTGCAGACACTCCCACCGAAGGTGACTCCGGTTTTAACGCCGTTGCGCATGGCGAATATCTCACAGTGGCTATTGTCTGTGATAGCTGGGCCTAACTGGTGCTTATTTATTAGATCTCCCATGTACCATCGAGATTCCCCGTGACGACGCTCGGCTCCGAAATCACCTCCGATGGCTGCATTTCGGTATTCGCCGCCTCCGCCTCGATCAGCGCGTCGCGTTGATCGATTTGCCGCTGACGATCGCCCAGAGCGTAGTAGGTGTGACGGAGCGAACTGACGGACCCGCCCGCGATGAAGTACCAGCCGATTTCATAACCCATCGCGGTGATGATCCACCCAACACCGCACGCCAGCAGCGGGTCGAGGAGGCATAGCGGCAACCAGTACCCCATACGATGCGATACCCGATGCCACGGCATCCACGACAGGCCCGGGAACCCCGAGTGCCAGCGGAACTTCCGCACGCGCACGATCCAGTGCAGCAAGTGCGCCGGCCCCGCGAGAAGGATCGCCGAACCGACGATTTCGATCGATCGGCCCTGCTCATCGGGGACGAAGAACGCTGCAAAGACCATGAAACCCAGGACGCCACAGAACCAGGCCCTGACCGACATGTACCGCGTGCCGAATGAATGGCGGAGCAGCATGTCGACACCGAACGAGGTGCTCAGTGTCAACGCCGCGGCGATCTTGATCAGACCGCCGGCGATCCCGGAGACATCCTTGCCGATGCGCGCGAGCGAGTCGGCGTTCGCCTGGCCCTCGCGCAGCGCGCCCATGATGCTGAAGTTGCCGTCGCTCATGACCCGAACCCCTGATCGAAGGTGACACGGAGGTGCGGCGCGCCCGAGCGCGCCCACAGACGACCGGCGCGGAACACGATCGCATCGACCATGTAGCTGTTATGCGGCCCGCCGGTGCGGAGCGTGGTGAAGGTCTCGGCGAGCACCTTGGGCTCCAGCGCCCGTGACGACGAGGTGCCCGTCTGCCGCCCCCCCGTCCCGCCTCCCCCGCCCCCACCAAATCCCCCAGCGCCGCCGGCACCGCTTCCGCGGTGGTCGCTGCTGGAGGTCGAGATGCTGGTGGTCCATCCCCGGGCGATCGTCTCCTCGGCCCAGCGGTTGGTGGCCTGGTCGCCGTTGGCGCAGAGGATCTGGGTGCGCAGGTTGCCGAGCAGCCCGTCGACTACGGAGCGTGGGTCGTTCCCGCCGATCTGGGCGTAGTACGCCGGGAGGTTCTGGCTCATGGCGATGGTGCAGATACGCGAGGAGCGTGCGGTGGACTGGAACTCGCGGTCGGTGGAGGTGATGAAGTGCTGGTACTCGTCGGCGAAGAGGAACGCCGGGCGGAGCGGGCTGGATTGAGTATTGGGGGGGCGGCGCTCGGCGGCCTGCTGGAAGGCGTGTTTCCACGCGCCGGCGACCAGTCGTCCGACGCGCCCGTGCTGCTTGACGGGCATCGCGACCACGATGATCTTGCCCTCGAAGGCGGTCTCGGGTGTGATGGTGGTCGTGCCGCAGAGCAGATCGCGGAGCGGCGCGCGGACCAGATCGTCGCACATGCTCGTGAAGCTCGAGACCACGATGGAGCGGGTCTTGTCGGCCAGCGCCGGGAACTCCATCAGGAAGTATTCGACCGCCATCTCCAGGTCGATGCGCTGGTCGTCGGTGATCGGGGCGCTGCTGGCCCGCTCGATGGCGGCGAAGCAGAAGGACTCAGCCTGCCACTGCGAGTCGGCGGCTTCTTCGCGGTCCTGCGGCGCGGTGAGGATGAGCCGGCGGATGTCGGGGAGACGGATGCGTCCCTCGGACGCGGCGAGGATCGTCACCGCGTGGCGGGTCATGGTGCGGCGGGAGCACTCCCAGAAGCCGCCGTTCTCGCCCCCCCCGATGCCGCTCTTGCCTCCGCCTGCTCCCGATCCCGCGTCGGCGATCTCGGCGAGGACCGAGAGCGTCTCGACGACATTGGCGGCATGGCCGCCGCCCGCTGTGCCGCGGTGCATCTCGTGGTCGAGGATGTTGAAGGTGAACCGACCACCGTCGGAGACGGGCGTGATCATGACCAGGTCGTCGAGGCGTCCGGCCAGTTCGGCGTATTGCGCCCAGAGCTGCGGCTCGTCGGCCTTGGCGCAGAGCACGAGCCCCCCCATGCCCGATCGGAGCAGCGACAGCGCCAGCGCTCGTCCCGGCCCCGAGGTCTTGCCCGCGCCCGTGGCGCCGAAGACATGGACGCCCTCGCAGGCGTCGCCGATGGTGAAGGGGTCATGCGGCGAGAGGTACAGCAGCGGCGCATTGAGGTCGGTGATCGAGTGCGGGCCGCGGCGGTAGCGCTGCTCGGCGCGCTTGCGTTTGAGAGAAGCGATCATGTTGCGGCTCCTGGTTGGGTGCTCATGACGACGACGCGCGGATCGATGCCGCGGGGCAGCGCGGCCCAGCGCCATTCGATGGAGCGCGCCGGCGAGTCGGGGATTGACCACGCGTTGATGTGTTGCGTGTGCGTGCACGGCGCGAGGGCGCGGAGATCGCTCCCGTCGCCGACGACGGTGGTGGGGGAGGAGTTGCTTTTCATAATCGACGACGGCATGTATCCACGCCGGCGTCGGGGTCGGTGATCAGTTGACGGTCGCCGGCCAGCGCCTGGGGCGCGGCTCGCCCCAGACCGGCGCGCGGTCGGTGAGCATGCCGGACTCGTCGCGCATCTCACCGGAGTACGGCCCGCGCTGGATCGCGTCGGGCGACTCCATCTCGGAGGAGATGGCGGGGTGGTTGTGGTGACGCATGGCGTGGCTCCTTGTCGGTGTGTTGTGATGTCCGGGTGAAACACCGACCGGGCCTGTTGAGGCGCGGTCGATGGTCGTGACGATCGGGTCGCGTTACGACTTGGGCTTGGCCTCGCCGTGGCGAACCGTGAGATGGGTGTCGTTCCCGCCCGAGTCGCGGACATCGCCGGTGAACCGGCTGTAGGTCCCGCCCTTGCGCTCGATGTCGCACGGGCGATCGCCTTCTTCGATTCGCGTTGACATGGCTGATTCTCCGTTCTGAAGTGAAACCGAACTTTGTGCGCCGCGCCTTTCGCGGCCGACGCACTACAAGAGCCGAGTAAACCCTCCGAGTCCACGATTACTGGGGCTGTTGAGACAATCTGCGTCTGGCGCGCACAACATGCGCGGGCGTTGCGCGCCCGCGCGATCGACGCGCGTCAGCGATCAGCACGCGAAGTTTTGAGGTCTGGTCGCGCCATGTTGCGTGCTTGGATGCGCGCATGGCGCGACCACCTATCTCCGATAGGGCAGGTGCCTGTACGTTGAGTTCTTGATTCTGAACAGTGAAACTGATTGGCTTGAGCGTGATGAACTGGTGACAGTTCGGAGTCATCGAGTTGCACAGAGTGGGGCACGGATCGATGACGATGGGGGCTGGGATCGAGCGATGAATAAATGACGAGGGAGTGGGGGGGATCGATGAGTCGATTGCTCTCCATGTGGGGAGCCGGGGCATCGGTCCGCCCTCCTCGACCCCGCCGTTGGGCACTTTGCGGGCCCCTGCTCGGGACCGCATTTCCTCTTGACCGATATACCAATAGATGGTATTATTAGGTATTCAACAGCTTCGGGAGGGTCTCCATGGCCAAAAACACCAGCATCACTCTGAGCGACCGGTTCGACGCGTTCATCGCCGACCAGGTCGCCACCGGTCGTTACGGCAACGCCAGTGAAGTGGTGCGGGCGGGCCTCCGGTTGCTTGAGGAACACGAGCAGAAGCTCCAGAACCTCCGCCAGAAACTGATCGAGGGGGAAGCCAGCGGCGACGCCGGCGATCTCGACTTCGAGGCGATCAAACGGAAGGCTCGGAAGCGTGCAGGTGGGTCGTCCGCCGATGCGTAGACGGCTGGTCAAAGAGAACGCCGCCGAAGAAGACCTCATCGAGATCTGGGTCTACACCTTTCAGACTTGGGGTGAGCCGCAGGCGGACAAGTACCTCGATCAACTCGCGATCGGGATCGCGGCGATCGCCAATGACCCTGCCTCCGGTCGGGATCGCGGGGCGGTCCGTGCCGGGTACCGGTCGATCAGCGTTGGGCGGCATGTCGTCTTCTACACCTTCAATGATGAGGAGGTCCGCGTCCGCCGGGTGCTGCACGACGCGATGGACTTCGAGACGCACCTGCCGGGCGACGACGCGTAGTGCCTTCGCCTTGTCGGCGTTCAACACGAAAAAAGAGGGGCCGGCGATGCCGGCCCCTGAGTCGAGGGTGGTAGGCAGAAACTGCGAAGCCTCAGATGTCGAGTCCGAGCTTGTCGTCTTTGTGAAGCAGTCTGACTCCGTGCCATGCCAGGTCGCGGTAGGCGGAGACGGCGTCCTTGTCGGAGGCCGCCGCCGCGATATCAATCACGATCCGCCCGGCGGTCATCGCCCGGTACAGACGGTCGAAGTCGCCGATGCGGAGGGCGTTGTGGTCGTCGAGAGTCATTTTGTCGTTGGCCAGGATCAGGTCGAAGAACCCGCGATCCTCGGAACGCTTTCCGCGGACCCGGCCGAACAGGTCGTCGCAGCGGAAGTCCTGCACGATCAGGTCGGGATTCTCCGGGTCGGTGTCGAGCGGCGTGAACTCCGCCGCCGATCGCAATCGCCACGGGAACTCGTTGGGATCGCGGTGTAGCCCGATCGCGTTGACCTGTGCCAGCGTGCGGTTGGCCATGCGTTCCTCGCTCATGCTCCGCGACCAGGAAAGCTCCATGGCCCAGGCGGCCGCGGCCATGGCCCCGCGGAGGTCCATGAACGGGCCGACCCGGAGGGCGTGCGGCGAGTCGAGCCCCTCGGGGGTGTTGGCGAAGACGGCTTCGCAGGAGATATCGCCGTCCCAGAACACGCGGTAGCAGACATTGCCGACGCGGCCCTCGTCATGAACCCGCCACGCCGGCGGATCGTCGGCGTTCTCGGGGTTGGATTGATTGGAGTCAGAAGTCATGGAAGTGATCCTTTCGAGTGGTTGTTGAACATGGTCCGACCGGGCCGCGGGGTCGCAGACGCCGTCAAGCGAAGGGCCGCCCTCATCCCGAGGGGGATCGCCTGCACAAGGCGAGCGCGAGCGAAGCCGCGGAAGGCGACGCCCGCTTGACGGCGGCTAGCACCGTGGCAGGACCATGCATCGTTCAACAACCGCGGTGGATCACGAGCGATCGAACTCGGAGGCGAGCACCACGGTCTCTGCGAGGCCGACGGCCTTGGCGAGATCGGCCAGGCAATGGAAGTAGAAATCCGGGGCGGTCATGAGTCCGGCGAAGGTCAGGGCGAATCGCACCGAATGCAGGCCCATGAATCGTCCGTGTTCATTCTCGAAGTGCTTGCGATTGGTAGGTTCGGCGATACCGACGAACACCTCGCCGGCCTTGAACCAGTGGGTCACGCGGTACTCGTCGCCGCCGTCTTGAGTTGAGTCTGTCGTCATGGTGTAGTCCTTTCTGTGGTGGTTGTTGAAGGTTTAAAGGTCGCGGCGCGATCGGAGTTCTACGCCTCCGATGGATCGGCCTCGAAGAGCCCGAGTTGCTCCGTCGATGACGGCGTGAGCAGCACCGGCGGGCCGCACAAGATGAGCGTGGCTTTCCCGCACCTGACCGCCATGCCGTGATAGAACCCGAGCGGATCGTTGCGGGCGGCCTCGGCGTCGCGGGTCTTCTCGCGGTAGGTCGTGGGCTTGCCGGCGAACACCGAGGGATCGACGAGGCGATACACCTCGGCGGTATCACCACCTATCCCGCCGAACCCGGTCGTGATCCAGAGCGAGCCACGCAGCATGAACGGTCGGCGGATGGGCTGATCCATCCCGATGCGTTCGCCGCTGTATGACGCGCGGATGTCGCCCTTGCCGAACTGCTTCTGGGCTTTGTGGTCCCAGACGCCCCACGCCAGCCGATGCGGTTCGATCTCGATGATCTCACGGGCGGGCTTCGTTGTGCCGGTTGACTCGGGTGCTGCCATTGGATGACCTCCTGTTGTTGTTGTTGAAACGGGTGACGGCTGGCCCCCTCCGTAGGAGGGCAGGGCTCGCCGTCAACCCGATGCCAGGCCATTGGTCGCCCCAGCGACGCTGAGTCACCCGCACCCACCGGAGGTGGGAAGGGCCGGAACAAAGTGGAGGACTCCGAGACCGCCCCCCGCCCCCCGGGGGCGGCGAGGAGTTGACGCACGCGGCGCGGGGTGGCACTCCCTCTCATCAACCATTCCGAGATCGATGCACCATCCGTCGCGTCGAGAGTCGTTCGGATCTGACCGCGAACACCGAACACCCCAACTTGTCCACACGCCCGAGTCATCATCGGTGCGCTGCACTCGTCGGCGCTGCGCATGTTGTCGCACTCTCACTCAAGTGCCGGGTACGGGGTTCGCGGGGACGCGGAGCGCGCGTATGTTCCGGTCATGCTCAACATCACCCCCAGCCGCAACGCCGACGCCGCCCGCGACTACTTCGCGCGCTCGCTCTCACCCGGCGATTACTACGCCGAGAACGGCGGCGTGCCCTCGGTGTGGCTGGGCAAGGGCGCCGAGCGGCTGGGCCTGCACGGCGAGGAGGTCACCGGCGATGTCTTCGGCTGGCTGGTGCACAACAGCCACTCGTTCACGGGCGATCGCCTGACGCAGCGCAACCGCGCCAACAGATTGCCCGGTTATGACTTCACTTTCCACGCCCCCAAGTCGGTGAGCGTGGCCGAGTCGATGGGCGACGCGTCGATTCGCACAGCCTTCCGCGACGCGGTGCGGGAGACAATGGGCGAGATCGAACTGGAGATGCAGACCCGTGTGCGTAAGGGCGGCGTGCACGAGAACCGCACGACCGGCAACATGCTGTGGGCGGAGTTCGTCCACGACACCACCCGACCCGTCGACGGCGTGCCGGATCCGCAGCTGCACTGCCACTGCTACGCCATTAACGCGACTTTCGACGAAGCCGAGAACTGCTGGAAGGCGGGCAAGTTCCGCGCCCTCAAGCGGGACGCCCCGTACTACCAGGCGCGGTTCCTCAACAATCTCGCCTTCAAGGTGCAGGCGCTGGGATATGAAACCCAGCGCACGAAATCCGGCTTCGAGCTCGTCGGCGTGCCGGACACCGCGATCAAGAGCTTCAGCCGAAGAAGCAGGCTCATCGACGAGCTCGCCGACAAGTACGGCATCGACGATCCGCGCGCCAAGGCCCGCATCGGCCAGTGGAGCCGCGAGTCCAAGGGTATGCGGCACACGCGGGACGATCTGGTCGGCCTGTGGCACGACCGGATGAGCGAACAGGAACGCGAGGCGGTCTTCGAGACGATGCAGCGCGCGGCGATGCGCCGCGACGGATCATTGATGCCGGTGGTCCCGGACGAGGACCCGTTCTCGACGGGGGCCGTGGCCCCGAGCGCCTGCCTGCAGCACGCGATCGAGCACTGCTACGAGCGACGGAGCGTCGTCTCGGAGAAGCAGCTCGCCGCGCGGGCCATCATGTTCGGGATCGGGCGCGTGCCGAGCGACACGATCAACTCCATGATCGCGGCGGGCGAGACCCCCGAGGGCGGGCGGGTGTTCCTGTCCCGCCAAGTCGATGATCAAAAACTCGTTACCACGCACACGGTGCTGGAGGAAGAGCGGCGGATGCTGGATCTGTCGGCGTCGACGCGGGGCACCTGCTTCGGGCTGGGCGTGAAGATCGCGCCGGGATCAGTTGATAACGGGTGGATGTATTCGATCGACGACGGCGAACTCTCGCCGGAGCAATACCGGGCGGCGGAGCGGGTGCTGCACAACAGGGACCGCGTCATCGCGATCTCGGGCGGCGCCGGTGTCGGCAAGACGCGGCTGATGCGGGAGATCACCCGCGGCGCGGCGTACGGTGGCACAACGGTCTTCGCGTTCGCGCCGAATGCGCAGACGGTCGAGGACACCCTCAAGAAATCCGGCTTCGATGACGCGAAGACCGTCTCGCACCTCCTGACCAACGAACGGCTCCAGCAAAAACTGCGGGGCCAGGCGATCTGGGTGGATGAGGCCGGGCAACTGGGGGCCGGGACCATGCGGCGGCTGATCGAGCTTGCGGTCGAGAAGAACGCGCGGCTGATCCTCACCGGCGACACGCGCCAGCACACGGCGGTGGAGCGCGGCGATGCGCTGCGCTTGTTGCGGGAGCGGGCCGGGATCGTGCCCGCAGAACTGCAGATCATCCGAAGACAGAAGGGGCTCTATCGCGAGGCGATCGAGAAGCTCGCGAGTGGTGAAGCCACCAAGGGTTTCGATCTCTTGGACGAGATGGAGGCGATCAAGGAACTCGAGGGCGCGGCGTTCGATCGCTTCGAGATGCTGGCCAGGGACTACGCCGACACGATCGGGCGCGGCAAATCAGCGCTGGTGGTCTCGCCCACCCATGCCGAGGGCGAGCGGGCGACTCTGGCGATCCGTGCCAAACTCAAGGAGCGTGAAGTTCTGAAGAATGATGATCGCGCGGTCGAGCGGCTGGTGGCGACCGAGTGGACGCAGGCCGAGCGGGCCGATCCGGTGAACTACGCCCCGGGGCTGGTGGTGCAGTTCCACCAGAATGTCGGGGGTGGGAGTGGCAAGTGGTGGGGCAAGGAAGGGTTCACGCGCGGCGACCGCGTCGAGGTGACGCGGGTCGAATACGGCACACCCGAGGAACAGGGCGGCGGTGGGGGAGCGCGGGTCTGGTGCATCGACGGCAAGGGCAAGGAGCGGGCGTTGCCGCTCGACCACGCCGGGCGATTCGATGTGTACGCCAAGGAGGAACTGCAAATCGCCGCCGGCGAGAAGCTGCGGATCACCAGGAACGCGCGATTGACTTCGATGAGTGGGGACGCAAAACGCGATCGAGAAACTGGCGAGCGGAAACTCGTGAACGGCCAGATGTTCACGGTCGCGGGGTTCACACCAACCGGCGACATCAGGCTCGACAACGGGATGGTGATCCCCCAGGACTTCGGGCACATCGCCCACGGCTACTGCACCACCAGCCACGCGGCCCAGGGCAAGACGGTGGACGCGGTGTTCATTGCCCAAGGGGTTCAGTCGATGGCCGCCTCCTCGATGGAGCAGTTCTATGTCTCAGCGAGCCGGGCGCGGGAGGAGATCAGGATCTACACCGACGACAAGCACGAGCTCCGCGAGGCGATCGTACAGTCCGAGCAGCGGCTGTCGGCGACCGAACTGGTCGAGGGACCGGACGGCGAGGGCGGTGGAGGCGAGAGCGGCGGTGGGGGACAAGGCGGTCAGACTCCCGCGCAGCGCACGCCGGAGAAGACGCCGGACAAGGAACCGCATCGCAACCCGGTCCGCGACCGCGCCATGCACAACGCGCGGCTCGCCAAGCACGCGATGCTCCGCAACGCCGCGCCTCAAAATGAACGCGAGCGCGTCCGCGAGCGCTTACTGCCGATGAAGCAGATCGACCCGAAGTTCCTCGCCAGCACCTACCAGAAGCGGGCACGCGATATGGGGATGGAAAGGTAAAGGATGAACGAGAACCGCGACCTTCTCTCGAAGTACCGCGCTCGATCCGCGGCGAATGGCGCGGCACCGCAAGCGCCCAATCCCCACCCTGAAGAAGTGGGCGACGGCGATCCGGGGGGCCATATCCAGCGGGAGAGGCACCAGATCATGCTGACTCTCGAGACCCGCGACGGGCTCTCGACGGCGCTGGCGTATTCGTATCTCTCGACGATCCGCTTCGATCCCCGCGGCGCGCTCGAACTCGACTTCGCGGGGAGTACCATCGCTGTCCGCGGCGTCAACCTCAAACCGCTCTTCGATGGTCTCCGCACGCATACGACCGCGACAATCGCCGAGTCGCGGGGCACAGCGCCGAGGGATCCGTCCGAGCCCTTCGTGGAGGTCATTATCATAGGGATTGACGCCAATAAAGATGGGGGTGGTCACCTCGCCGTATAGCGCGTCAGGAGGTCGAGGAATGGAGCCGATCCAAGCTGCCCCTGAGTACCATTTCAACGAGAGGGACGAATCTGTACTCGATGAGCTGTTGACTCAGTTAGAGTCAAGAGTCGGCGGGACGCGAGTGCATCGCGGATTGTCGGCGGGATCGATCGATTTGCTCTCGGCGCTGGAGGTCGTGGTGGAGACCGCAGTAGCGTCATATGTCGTTGGATTGCTCGGCATTGACGAGTTGAGCAAGGAGCACAAAAAATGGCTAATGGAGCAAGTCAGTCGCCTTGCCTCGCTGCTGAATCAGATCGCTGTGTGCACAAAGGACCGCATTCGTGAGCTGAACCTAAAGGCAGCGTACGACGACAAGGAGCAGGCAATTACGGTCCGTATCGATCTTGATGGCATCCCGTGCTACATCGCGCTCAATGGTCCGCATGTCGATGCTGACGCACTGTCGAGGCTAGACATTGATGTGAAAGCCATGATCGAGTCTATTCGGGTGTGCGCAATGCCAGAAGACATCGTCGCATTGCAACTGTGTTTGCACCCGGCGACTCGGGAGTGGCGGTACCTTCTTCTGCCGTCACCGGATGCGTTCGGACAATTCGTGGATCGAGTTTTCGATATCCACAAGCGCGAGTTTATGAACATCGACTCTGCGGCTCAGTTCATCGAGCTGGTACAGATCGAGGAAAGGGACTCGTTGAAGGTGTTGATCAATCCGTTCAGAGGACGCGATCGCTCTAAAGCTGTTCAGTTCCCTGAATGAAAGGACCCCGCCGACTCTCTCGGGCCGGCGGGGCGAGTGTGGTAGGTGGGCAGTGAACGGTTACGCCGCGTCGGGCTGCTCGTCGGCCTCGGCACGGTCGGCGGCCGCCAGTTCGACGATCTTGCTGTGGGCCAGATCGGCGACCTTGGCCAGGGTCAGCAGGTCGTCCCGGCCGTAGGAGCCGCTGGACTTCCAGTCGCCGTTGCCGTCGCGGTAGCGCCGGTCGATGGTGGCGTTGTAGAGCGTGCCCTTTTCCGTCTGGTTGGCCCAGATCGCCGCGGTGATCAGGCCGATCTTGACCTTGGCCACGGGCTGCTGGGCCGGGCCTTCGGTCTGCTTGCGGGTGGCGGTTCTGTTGCTGTTCTTCATGGTCGTTCTCCTTTCAGAGGGTTGGTGGTTGAACTGATCGCCCCGAGACCGCCCGGGTCGCAGGGCGGCATCCAGCGGCGGGGACCCGTCTGCAGGGAAGCGATTTGCGAGCGGAGCCGAGTCCAATCGCGAGCGAAGATGGGGCGGGATCGGCGCAGCCGACGGCCGCTTGTGCCGAACGAGTACGGCGGTACGGATCAGGCGACGGTCAACACCACACCCCGAAAGGCATGAACGGCCGGGACAGCTGAGTCCAGAACACGCCGCATGCAACAGCCGAGCCCTCTGGCACACCTCCGCCCCCCCGAGGGGCACGGACAGGAGCGGCCCGTCCCTGCACGCGGCGAGACTCAAGGGGCACGGAACAGGACGGGGGCACGGCTCAACGCCCCTCGTCCGGGCCCTTGCGCTACTCTCGCGACGGCCGGTAGCGGTACCGGCGCTGCGACCAGCCCAGGACGATCAGCGACCCGGCCACCAACGCGATGTACAGCGGGTAGCCGAGCCGGAATGCGGCCTCGTCATGGCCGAGATGGAAGGCCAGGTATAGGCATGCCCCGAGCATCACCGCCACGCCGACCAGCACGGACCCGACGGTCTCGGCGCCGGTGCGTCCGCCCACGGCCCTGCCCCGGCTCGGATGCGAGGACTGAAATGAAAGCAGGTCGTCGCCGGCCAGTTCGTTGACGCGGCTTTCGATCGACTCGATGCGCCGGAGCAGGTCCTCGAACGACCGGGCATGCATGAGCGTGGTCCGCAGGAACCAGATCAGCACCAGCGGGACCCCCAACAGGAAGATCGCACGGGCCTCGACCGGGAGCACGGTGACCGAGCCCAGGAACGCCGCCAGCGTCGCCCCGGCGATCGGAACCCGCCGCTCCAGCGATTGCAGCCGCAGCGGTACCAGCCCATAAAGGGCGCGGTACTCCTCCATCAGCAGCGCCACGCGGGCGCTGCGATCCAGTACTGGTGTAGAATTCTTCTTTGTGGCCATCGCTTCCCCCGCTCACTTGGGTAGCACAGTCCAAGGGCATGCGTAAAGAGGGAATAGGCGGGTTTACGCGATCGTGTGAAGATCACTTGCGTTTGCGTGTTGTTCTCCAGTCAGCGATCACCTTGCTCGGATCGACTCCGCACCCCTCGCACCAATCACAGAACTCAGCGATGTCGACTCGTCGGCTTCCAGTCTCGCACTTGTGGACCCACTGGTGCGGGACATTGAGCAACTCACCCAGATCGCGCTGGGTCAACCCTGCCTCCTCACGGAGCTCCCGAAGTAGATCGGGAACCAATCGATACCGCCGGGCGTGCTGGGCCTTTGTCGCCATTTCGTCAACATGGCCGACTTTGCCCTTGTCACCGTTTCAGTGCCAAGATACTGTCACTCTTTGGCACCAATATAGTGACAGGTTGTGGTTGAGAGGAAGGCAGATGAAAGGCGTAATCCAACTGTACGGCATCCAGGTTCCCGGCTACCACGGCGGGCCGATCTCGGGACGCGAAGCCTTCCAAGGTCTGACGGCAATGGCGTCAACCACCCTCAATCGCTTCAAGAGTGAACTGGCGAGGCGTGGCGGCGGCGGACGCGGCGCAGCGGTAGGGGTAGTCCGTGGTACTGGTCCGGGAGTCTCGTTCGGAGCGCTTGTCGCCGCAATGGAACGGAACGAACCACGAAAACTTCAAGCCCCCTTCGAGAACACGGACTCGATCAGCGGTGCCGTGTGGAAGGCGTGCGACATCCTCGGTCCTGAAAACGATACCGCTCTACTCAAACTTCGATTCGAGAAGGGGACCGACAAGCTGCCGCTCCATGCTCATCTACACTCGGACCGCGTGATCTTTGTGCTCTCGGGCCGCGGCTTCTACCACGCCTCAAGCGAACCGATGGAGTCATTTACGGGTCGGGAAATTCAATCGATCGCCGTGAGAGAACGGGATGCCCTCGTTTTTACGCGGGGAGTCATCCACACATTCACCGCGCCGACTGAGTCGCTGGTGCTGCTCTCTTTCCACTCGCCGTTCATCCCGCTCGATCAGCCGGATCAGTACGCGGTGCCTGACTGCACTCCGACGAGACACGCCTTTTCCACCACGGGTGCGACCATCGGGTGCGTGCCCGCTTGGACGCTGCTAGTCGGATCGTGATGGCCGCGACCAAGTACGGTGTGGGATCGAAGGCGCATGACACAACTCTGCATAAGCTGATGGCCCTACGAGATGCGCCTCCAGAAAGATCTCGTTGGATTGTCGCCAACTGTTTGTCTCCCCATGTCCGCTGCCATCACGCACGCCTCTCCGGGATGACGACGCTTGACCAGCACGCACCGCCGAATCTCGCCCGCGGCGTCTCGGCCACGAGGGAGCACTCCACATTCCACTTCCAAACCAACGACCGGGTGAACGCACGCAGGCGCGGACCGATCGGCATCGAGCGCACGCGTCACGACGCGCCCCTTTCGGACCTCGATGCTGTCGCCGCCTGGCGGGCGCAGATGAACTCGTTGATGGACGACTCGGGGATGCGCCAATGACCCCCCCCGCTGGAAAGCGCCGGGAAGGTGCCCGTCAGCGATGAGGCGGTAGAGACTTGTCTTCGAACGCATTCCGAGCCGATGACCCGCTTCCGTGCGACTGAGGGACCGATCGGTTGATTGGTCATGTTGGGTCATAGCGGGGATAATATCGGTCTCAAGTCACTGGACAAGGGCAAATATTGGTCATTTCGGGATTTGTTTCCTTTTTGACCACTTGTGACCTATTTTGTCGCGTGAGCGCAATCGGCAAGGTCATCAAGAAGCTCCGAAACGAGCACGGCTGGACGCAAGGTGAACTGGCCAACAGGGCTGGCTTTCCGACACACACTGCGATCAGCAAGAGGGAACGCGGCGACCTCCAGACCGACGGACCTGATCGTCGGCGGATCGCTAAGGCCTTCGGTATGTCCTATGAGTCGTTCATGGACATGGTCGAGGAGGCCGAAGCCCAGGATCGCGGCGCCGAGACCGGCATCCCGATGATCGGCACCGTGCCCGCGGGGAGCGTGACGCGCCACTGGCAGCTGTGGGAAGACCCGACCAGCGCCGAGGAGTTCATCGACCGCGGCGATATCATCGCCGCCGACACCTTCGCGCTGAAAGTAGTGGGAGACTCGATGCTCCCCGACATCCCCGAGGGCAGCATCGTCGTGTGCCGGCGCGTGATCGTGGACGCCGATCGTCTCCCGTTCCACGCCGCCGACCTGGTGGTGGTGTCATTCAGCGAGGACTCGGACGAGCCGGGCGTCACGCTCGGGTACTGGCAGCCGCGCCCCGACGGGACGATCGTGATCCGCAAGGCGAACGCCGCGTTCTACGACCCGATCCCGATGGACCTCGACGCTGACCCTCCGAGTGTGGTCGGCGTCGCCGCAGTGATCGAGAAGCGGATTCGGACGAGGCTGGGGAGGTAGAGACTTACGATACTGGTGAAATTGAACCATTGCGGATTAATGGTGGCAGATCGAATGCACCAAGATCGAACTATCAATGAGGACCCCTGAATGTCGAAGTCCGTCAGCGAACTCATAGCTGAACACGGAGGCGACAACTCCGCGGCTTATCTCGAACTCGCTCAGATGATCGCGAACCGGGATATATCTGCGTTCGTGGGATCAGGTTTGAGTATCGAACTTGGCTACCCATCTTGGGACCAACTGGTCGAAGAGGCTCAGGAACGTGCGATAGCAGCATCTGACCATCCCGATCAAATTAAACACCGACTAGAACAGGCCACAGATAAGACTGTTCGCCTTGATCTCTGCAGAGATCAACTCGGCGAAAAGGATTGGATTCAACTGCTGAAGTTGTTGTTCAGAGAAACGACGCCAGCATACGGAAATAGCCATGTTGCCCTTGGATCCATGCGCATCGTCGATTACTACACAACCAACTATGACCCCGCCCTTGAGTGTGCGCTGAATACGGATTCCAGTTGCTCAGTCGTCGTGTTTGATCTTCAGCATGCTGAAGATCAAGAAGAATTGCGCATGCACATCGGGAGGACCTATCGCAAGCCAGCATGCATCTACCTGCACGGGACATCGCGTCGCCCCGAAAAAATGATTGTAACTGAGTCGGATTATAGCCGTGCTTATAACAAGGAGCCTGCGACAAGCAAGTGTTTCGAATACTGCATGGCTACGCGGCGCTTCTTTTTCGTCGGATTCGGATTCAACGATGAGGACTTGGGCTCCACACTAAAGAATATATCCCGTCTATTTCAGAAGCGTCATTGCCACTTCGCGCTCATCGCGATTACCAAATCCCAATCCAAAAAGCCACTTGGTAGAGAGGATCTAATCAGAAAGTATGGGGTTAAACCCATTTATCTGAATGTTGACGAGGAGTTCTCTCAGGTAACCGATTTCCTTCGGGCGTTGGCAGACGAGGTGTGCCTCCTCGAATTTGCAAATGCTGACACAGAAGCGGTTAGACTGCCAGATAGAGCTTGGGGCGAAACTAATTCGGTAACCGGCCAGACCCAAAGAGCATACTTCCCCAGATCTCAAGGTAGTGAATCGGATAGGCTTGGAATATTGGATGTTGGAGCAAATGATCGGCCAGAATATGAAGATGCACACGACCAGTTGATCACAAGCTATTTCGAGTTGGCCACTGTCGGCCATGTGGATCAGGCATGCGAGAAGTTGAATGATTTGCTTTCGAAACGAGGGCAGGACCTCACGCCGCGCCATCGATTCAGGATCCACGCGAATATCGGGAACGCGAAACTGTTGGGAGGGATGCGGCACGAAGCGATCGAGTCCTACGAACGCGCTATCGCCGAATACAATGAGTCGGAGTCATCGAACGGGATTCAGGCATACACCTTTCTGCTCAAAGGTCAGCTCGATCTCGCATACCGATACGCCTCGGCAATGTGCGAGAAATACCCCAATTCTGTCCGTGCTCATTGCGTGAGGCTGCGAACATTGCCGGATGGCTTCTCCTGGAATGACTGTATCGACAGCGTGCCTGAGGAAATCCGCGAGAAGGGCGAGGTGGCACTGGCCTTGGCAGCATGTGCTGAGGACCGTCAGCAACGAGATCAACAAGAGCACTACCTGCGGTGCGCCGTAGACTCGGAGCCTGAATGGTTCGATGCGCTAGGTGCATTGTCATCGTGGTTGCTCTGTTGGCTCCGAGAAGACACTGCTGTCGGGCCCTCAGGCGAGCCAGAGGATGTCGACCCTCAGCGACTGCAGGAAATCCGAGAGCTATGCGACAGGGCGTTAGAGAACACACAGCACGGGGCGGACCCCCCGCACATCGCGAGGGTCTACATCAACAAGTCAGTATGTGCTCGGATGAGCGGTGACGCTGACGCCGCTCGTAAGCTTGTGGCCACTGCATATGAGACCGCGCCGGAGGACAATGAGATCGCTTTGGTCGAAGCCCTTGAGCGCGAGGCCGAGGGCAATCTCTATGGCGCCTTGGACTGCATCAACGGCTCCGCGGAGAAGACATTTGAAAACGACATCCTCCGTGCCCAGTTGTATCTCCGCCTCGGCGATAAGGAGAGCAAAGAAACTGCGTACCAAGCAGCCTTGGCAATTTTAGAGAATGAGGAGTACGAACTCAAGGATGCGTACATATACGATGTATCCAAGATCGGGCTTCGTGCCGTGGGTACCGACGGGATGGATGGGCGCATCGACAGGATCGTAGAGCTGGGATGCAGCAAACTGTCATCCGACACTTTCCAATGCATGCTGAAATATCAACGGGCAATCTTACGAGGGGAGTCCCACCAGTCGAGTGTGCTGCTGGACTTGGCGGTTCAAGCCGCGATGCAGGAGGATCATTGGTACCCGCGTCAGGTTGTCGGCGTCGCATGTGAGTCCGCTGGTTCGTGGAAGCACGCGATGGATATTTGGAGACTCATGGAGGAAGGCGTGGCTCCAACGGACCATGTATCCAGATCGATATATGCCGCTGCGCGAGCTCAGGAGTGGGCGTATGTCCTTGAACGCTGTAGGCAACATCGCAAGAACGGGGGTTCGAGCCGTGGTTTCCTGCTTACCGAAGTCCAAGCGCTCCTGACGATTCGAGAACCGATGCAGGCGTTCGAACTCGCGACGGAATGGTGTGATCAACATCAAGACGACAAAGAGATGACATTGCTACGTGCCACAGCGGCGATACATGCACATAAACAAGATCTGCTGAGCGACTCGCTGGGTGAGTTGCCAGCTGTTGAAGACATAGGCGATCCAGGCCTCGGACATCACGTACTGCATGTGCTTTGCGCGTACGGAAAGACTTCTGAGGCATGGGACTATGCCTATCGACTCTGGCGCCGTTGGCAGGAAGATCAGAGCGCAAATGAAATACTCATCTCAATGCTGATAGATCAGCAGGCGATGAGTGAACAGGAAATGGCGCCTGGTCCCATCGAAGCCGACTCAGCTGTGCTTCTTCAGGAAGGGGATGTCAAGCGATGGGTATTCATCGAGTCCGGTCCTAATCCGCTGTCTGCTTGGGATGAATACCCGCCTACACACGCGGTATCCAAGGCTCTATTTGGGCTGCGGGTAGGCGATCAAATCCAAGTAGGTGGCCGTGAATACCAAATAAAGGAGGTGTCCTCTAAGCCGATGATCAGGGCTTCTCAGCTGCTCGAGAAGTACGCCCAGAGATTCCCGGCATCGTCGACTATCAGGGAGTATTACCTTCCGAAAGAACAGCCCAAATCGGATGATCCTCGCGAAAAAATAGGTAAAATATACGATGTATTAAGACAAGACGAGGTGCTTCAGAAAACTCTAGAGTCATTACACATCCAAAGCCAGACGCCACTGGCGTATATTGCAACGCGGCTCGGCAAGTCTGTATTCACGACAACACTACGATATCTTCTGGGAGAGCATCTCAGTGTTGTGGCATGCACAAGCCGAGACGAATATGACGCCGTGCTGAGACGGCTGCATAGCTGTAAAACCATTGTGTTGGACTCTACCGCGGTCGCCGTCCTGTTCGAAACCGATTGGCTACGGCATGCCTGGGGATGCCCTGTTCAGTTCGTGGTGCCGATCTCGGTATTGCATGAAATCGGCCAGGAGATCATTGGGCTGGAGAACGGCTCTCTGGTTCACCAGATCGCGTCTGTTGAGGGGGAGCCAGTAAGAGTGGAAAACTCCAAGGAGTCGCTCAATGCATACGCAGGAAGGCTTCGAGTGCTTCGCGAAGAACTGCAACAGCACTGCAAGATTGTCGGCGGTGAAGCATCCACGAAGATGCCCGTAGACATATTTGAATCATGGAGCAAGCAGCTCGGCCTCGCTACTGCTGATGCGATCGCAATCGCAATTGAGAGTGATTATGCGCTGTGGACCGAAGACGAACGACTCGCGCGTATTGTGGAGGAGTCCTGCCGAAACAGGATATTTGCCAGCGCATTCCTATACTGGTCTATGGTGAATGGATATGCACCGGCATCTGACACATCGCTGGCGATCCAGTCGCTTTACGATAACAACGTGGTTGGAGTCTGGATCACCGGTCAGGTAGTTGCGGAGACACTTAAAGCAAATGGCTGGGATACCTCAGGCGAACGTATGCGCGCCATCATCGACAAGTTGTATTCAAAAGATACGCGGAAGAAAGCCAGGGCGGTCTTAGTGATGCAGTTGATCGAACGCATCTGGATGCTAAGTGGAGGGTCTGTGGCAGGAAGGCGTGCGATTGAGGATATATTGTCTAGAGGCGAGCACGACGATCTCCGCCAGAATGTCATCGCTCCCATGCATTCTGGAAATTATCCTTATACCCTTCGAGATATAAAAGCAAAGAAACAGTTGCATAGATATTTATCAAAGTGGGGATAAGATGAAAACCGCCGCGCGTGCCTTGTTTTTTCTTGTGGACTCATGGCGTCGCATTACTTGATTAGATCCGAATCATTGTTCCACACATTGCCCACGCGCGTGCTCACCGGGCGCATCTCCACGACACCGCGGCGGCGGGCACGAGCATCACCTGAACCTCGTCGACATTGGTGATCGCAGGGTCGAGCCAGGGCATCAACACCTCCGACTCGAGAATGCACGGCATCCGATCGTGCACCGGCCGCATGGTCTCATTGGCCGCAATGGTGAGGATCGTGAACGACTCCAAGGTGTCCCGGTCCTCGCCTGTCCATCGATCCCACAAGCCAGCCATCGCCATCGGCTTCCCGTCGGCCCGTGTGATGTAGTACGGCTGTTTCTGTTTTTCGAAATCAAAGCCCGCTTTGCAGAGGCATGTCATGCAAAAAGTGCCAACTGACACCCTACGTCGCAACTTTAGTTTGTACCACTTTCAAAGTGGTAAATACCTTCTGATAACGCGCCATGCCGGTTTTGATTGCGACCCCCTGCATCGGTCATTGGCCGCGATAAACTATTGCCTAATCACGAGGTCCGTGCCTTCGCAGCATGCTCTCTGGGCGGCTTTGCAAGCTAGGGATTGCCGGTTCAAACCCCGCCATCCCGATTACTCTCACGAGTTTCACGGCGCAGCGGCAGCACGGGACCGGAAGGCACAGTGTGGCCTCTCCTGCTCAAGACCTCACCGTCTTCCCTGCGGACATGATTTCCGGCGACCGCAGACACGATTGAGCATAAGATCATCGATGCGATTTGCCGTTGATGAATCTGGAAGTTTTACGGCGATAAGCACCGCCCCGATGCCACCGGTATCGGTCGCGGTGACGCTCGTCGTGCCTGACGACCAGCGAGACAGACTCTTGGCCTCGTTTCAATCGTTCCTAACGGAGCTGCCACTGAAGGCGTTCAAGGATGGAGAGCCCAAGGGTGGTAGGCTCACATCCCAAGCCAAGCTCCGCTATTGCGACATGCTCGCCCAGTACCTGCGTGTCCTCGTGTGCCCAGTCATCGTGGACCTCGGGCATTTTCCCGATCGAAGCGCTGTGGCCCTTCGGGACGGCCTCGCACACGACATGCGGGAGCTGTCGAATCGATCCCCCAAGGAAGATCAGCAGTTGCTCGCCACGGTCAGCGACAAGATCGCCAAACTCTCGCCGCCCCAAGCGGTTCGGCTGTACGCGTGGGCGCGATCGGTTTTCCACTCGCTCTATTTCGCGATTCGGCTACCGGACATCGGCGATAGCTTGACGGAATGGGATGATCGTGAGTTCTTGATTGATCCCGTACAGGACAAGCCCGGCAGCGATGAGGAGATCATCCTCGGCGAGATGTTGTCGCTCTGGATGGCCTGGTGGTCCGGCGTCACTGACGCACGGCGATCGTGGGCGTTCGAGGTGCCCGACGAAACGGAGTGCTTGCACCACTCCTTCCGCCACCGCTTCTTCAAGGATGATCGGATTGACCTTGATGCGCTACTTTCGGGCCGCGTGCGGTTTGACCGCGCGTCGAAGGACGAGAGACTCCTCCAGATCGCCGATATCTCTGCGTCCATCATCTACCACGCCGCTCGGAATCCCGAACCCGGGTCGGAGGGCGTCGTGGTCTATGAGAGCCTCGCGCGCAGTTGCCCCTACGAACCGGACTTTGGCATCGGGCTCATCACGCCACACCAAGAACTGGCGGGAAGCGGAAGCCCGAATCGCTTCTCCGCCTTGGTCGCCGCGATGCAGCGGAGCTACCAAACCTACCGTGCCATGAGCGGCTTGCGGTTACCGCACTAGCGATGCATGACTGTGAAGCATGCGCGGGATGCCATCGCCAGTTATATGGAGTTCCGTGTTAATTTGACAGCTTCTCGGTCAGCAGACGCTCGCTTTATCGGTAGCGTTTCAAGAGCATGGCACTTCCGCGCATGTTCCCTCGTTGGGCGAGATGGCACGGGCCGGTCCTGAGAGTGGTACCCACCATTTCCCGTTCTGAAACCGTCGAATGGGAATAGCAAACTCAAAGTCATCCCGTATCCCCGTCTGCACAGGCCCTCCGGCCGGGCGGTCGTGCGTCTCAACGGCCGCGACATCTACCTCGGCACCCCCGACTGCAAGGCGCATCATGACGGTGATCGAACTGCCAACGGTCCAGCAGATCCCGGGTGTAGCATCAGGGTGTAGCGGCCGACATGCTATCACTCCATGAGGAGCGAGAGATCAATGAGACCCCTCTTCGGGTTCGAGTGCGAGCATCTCTTCTGTGATGGTCGCATTCCATAAAAGATCTTCAGGCATGGTGGAATACCAATCGCGATCTTCGGTCACATCCTCTCCATGCTCGAACCTGATACGCCGCCCATTGATCGTAAATACAAGCACATATCTGATGGGTTCAAATCGCATACCCAAGTAGTTCGAGAGTTACAGTTGCGGTGCGCGGACAGAAATCTGTTCACCGACCAGATCTCGCAAATACGGATAGTGATCGAGTCCCGTGATCAGGAGGTCCTGGCTGACATAGTTGTAATCGAGACTGGATTCACTCTCGTGGACGCGGTCCTCGATGAGGGCCATCCGTCCTTGCATATGCATGTCGCCGATTTCGGCGTCGATCTTTCTTACGAGAGGTGGCGCTGGATAAGTCGGCATCCCGGTGACATACTCATTCGGAATTCGAACCGTCAGTTGGATACTGAAATCCGTACTACGAAATCGCATCCCTTCCCGCTCGATCGAGCGCAAAAGTTCGAGGGACTCGCGAGATGTCCGTTGGGTTTCATGCCAGGCACCGATCAACACCGTGCTGCCGAACAAAATCGTCAGCCAACCTCTGAGCGTCAGCCCACCCGCGGCGGCTTCCGGTTTCCGGGTGTGCAGCCAGTCCCACGAGGTGATGATCAGCAGCGCGAACACCGCAATCGGCACGAGATAGTCGATCGAGATCATGGCGTGCTCCAGATTACCCCGACCCGTCGAAATCTGGCAGCTTGCCGAACGGGACGCGCCGCGGCGCGGTCTTCCGCTCGTCGATGGGGCCGACGGTGATGAGGCCGAATTGCTCGAACCACGCGTCTTCGTTCAGGGCGGTCTTGGCCATCTCGTCCATGCGGTGGTAGGCCTATTCGACCATGCCGCCTAAGATGCTGCATGAGACGGCATGAGTGGTGGAGATCGCTTTACCGCCAGCAGCGGTACTTGGAGCACCTATCCCCGAGAGAGTTGGTCCAGCGTCTCCGCGACGTGATGAACAACCTGGTCAACATCACACCCGAGGGGAAGCTCGGATTTCACAAAGTCGATCCCGTGGGCGAAGCTTGGATGGCCCGCTTCACCCATGTCCTTGAGGAGTATGCGATCCGGGGTCAGGGCTTGCCTTACGACATGATGCGGCAACACCAGTTGCCGGATATCCTCTGCCCGAAACGTGGCAAGGTGGGCCGTGGAGGACAAGCCGGTTGGGCGGGCGTGCTACCGACGCTGCACGACGGCGCCGTCGTCAAGTATGGGAAGTTGGAACATCTCCAGCCGATGCTGGACTACGGGCATGTGCGTCTGTGCCCCGCTTCGTACTACAAGGACGAATCACTCGGCCCGCACCGGCACGACGATGAACGGGTGCGAACTATGTACCGGCATCCGCAGAGCACCAGCATCCGTCTCGTTCAGCGAGCGGATGGAACCTCTGTTCCGGACTCGCCCGAGATGCCGATCCGCGGCAACATCACACATCGGGTTGAAACTTGGGACTACTTTGTGTTGTGCGCTTCGGGTGTTCTGGAGCCCCGGCTCTTTATCGACTTCGACTACGCCGACGCCTGCCTCATCATCCACGATGTTCGCGGCTTCGCCCAAAGGCTCGGGTGGGGGATCTCCCAAGTGGTTGCGGGCACGGTACCGACCGTTGAGAGCATCCAGCTCGAATGGAAGGGAGTGCGCTACTTCGATCCTCACTTCCCGCCGACGTCTCCAAACGACAAACTGCCCGTTCCGTGGTCAAAGCCCCTGCAGTACGCCTATCAGAAAGAATACCGCTTCGTCGCAGAAGTCTTTCCGCCACCGCTTTGCACACTCTCGATGCTCCAACTCACGCTTGGGCCGCTCTCGGATCTCGCAGAGATCGTGTATGTGGGCGAGCTGGAGGGACACCGGCATGTCGGACGACACGCGATCGTTCCTCGAAGTTCGTAAGAGGAGACGGAACGTGAAGAGGTGAGCCCCTGCGGCCGCAAGCGAGAGTCATAGATTCGAGTGTCCGATCAAGATCGGAGTATGGATGGATTTTCAGGCAGACTCCGTCGCGGTTGGTGTAGGTGCTATTGCCGGGGGATTCGCCAAGATGCTGGACCAGTCCCTTGTGCGATCTCGCTATCATCCGGTTGTGCATTCTAACGGACTAAAGAACGAGAGCCTAGCCTTCAATAAGTGGCAGCATCAATGGCGGTGGCTGGCTTCTGGGATCGGGGGCAGGATGATGGCCGAGAATCCCCTCAAAGCCCTAATCCGACCCAGGTCTGACCAGATTCTCGCGCAATCCGGCACTCGCCTAGCTTGCCTGGTGCCGGCCGTGTGCCGGGAGGCACCGCCATGACTGAAGTACCTCTTTTCCCTCCTTGCCTGGCCATTGCCAACTTTACCGCTGCTCATGCGATGCTTCCGATCATTGAGTTGGACAGGGCACAAGTCGAACGTAAACACGCGAGAATCCGACCATTGCCGGATGCGCGCGATCATCTTCGTTTCACCGCGTGGAGCCTTTACCACGCGGCGAAAAAGGCCGAGTTGGCATGCAGTTTCGCAACGGACCAGATCGACCATCTTGCTCAGTGCTTTGCCAACGAGCACCACGGACTATTTCGATGGAACGGCGAAGAACTCCGGCTGACCACGGGCGTTACCGATGTGTACGAATCGGCCGCCCAGGCGAGCCGTGCTCGGCTCGTCGGCGAGGGCATGCTGCTGCTCGCCATGCTGCACGAGGGATATGCCTTCTGGGACCGGTTCGACCTGTTGGTCAAGCGAGCCCTGCGGAAACAACCGCTCAACCATCCTGAGAGCGTGCGCCGCGCTCGCGCTGTCCGCAAGCTGCTCGACGCCGGCCGCAACGGCAAGCGGTCCGATTTTGTGGTTGAGAACGCAAAGCGTCAATCGGCGCTCGCCGAAGCGAAGGGCGGATTCCTCTCCCCATTCGCCACCAGTGCCATTAAGTCCGACCTGCGGGAGGCGCTCCAGCAACTTGCGGCCACCAAGCCCCTGATCTCTCCGCAGCCTGCCAAAACCTATGCGGTCGGGACTTACTTGCGGGAAGTAGATGACCTCCAAGATGAAGGTTCGCTGATCGCGTTCGTTGACCCCGAGGGACAAGACGATGCTCACCTCGCAGTCGAATTTCCGCCTGACTGGGTTCGCCGAGGCAACTACGCTGCATGGTTGCTCGGCATGGGCTTTACGGAAGCCGCGAACGCGCTGCGCAACCGCGTAGTTCGCGAAGTACTCGGAGTTTCACTTCCGGTCAAGCGAATCGGCTCCCATGACTACGCGTATGTCATCACCGGCGTTGGTCTGAACCCTCGGCATCTCAGGCGCTTCCTCCGAGACTTTCGCCATCACTGGGCCGAGTGGTTCTTCTTCGGTCCCGGCCCCCGTGAAGTTGAGCTGAGCATCATCGGTTTGCGCGTCGACGTGCTCGATTCAATCTCCGGTGCGCTGACGACTGCTGAGGTCGACCCGCTCCTCGGCGCGGAGCCCGTGTTTGAAACCGACACGACCCGATTCGGCGGCAGCGTGATGCCTGACGGAAGCATGTGCGGAGCCATTGCAGCCGAGAGCATCCGCGAAATAGAGTTCAGGGAGTTCAGGCTGTGACTGAGTCCAACGCCGCTTCCATCCCGGCCAACAACAGCGGCGGATCTCCACCATTCGTTACCGGCGGCGGAGGTTTTGCGTACGAAGACCGCGTAGCCGCATACATGCTTGCGGCTATGCTTGCCGAGCAGCCACCATTTGGCGAGGAACTTGCCATCATCGTCCGCGTTGATTGGCAGACGGGCGCGAGCGGTTGGCGATTCGATGATCTCTTGGTGACATGCGAGACGCCTGAGCAACGCCGCATCGCGATTTCGTGCAAGGCGGGCCGGCACGTCACGAGTCGTGGATGGCCAAGAGATACGGTGGCTCGCATTTGGGAGCATTGGGTTGCTCCGAACAATAATCCTTTTCGGAGATCATCCGATCTTTTGGCCGTCGTCACGGGGACACTCGTACTCGATGCGAAAGCGGCATGGGACCGGATGCTCTCGGAGGCGCTGGTTGGCGACCCGTATCGGTTCATGCAGCAGTACCAAACCGCTGGCTCGTCAAGCGATGCTGGACGTAACATTGTGGGCAGCCTGAAATGTCCGGCCGGTCTGATCGGTCAGGTTGCTGATGAGCCTGGGCAAAGATTCGAGGTCATTCGTCACATTCGGCTGTGGACGCTTGACGTTCTGGCCACTGATTCGGCGGCAATCACACGGGCGATTGAGTGGTGCCGTTCAGCACTGGTATCGGGCGACCGGACGGAGGCTGAAAGACTGTTCCAGTCTCTCGTGTCGCTTGCATCAGCACGGCGCCCATGCAGCGGCACTCTTACCAAGCGTGAGCTTGTTGAGCTTTTGGCGGCTGGCTTCGCATTGACAGCTGCGTCCGCGCACGAGGCGTCTTGGAAAGCACTTGACACGCATTCGAGGGAGCTTTTTGGAGATGTGCGAACCACGATCAACGACGTGGTTTGCTTTACGCATCTGGACGCATGGCCACACGTTCTTAAGGCCACGATTCCTGGCCGTGTTGTGCTGCTTGAAGGAGAATCCGGTTCGGGTAAGTCCGCGCTAGCGACGCGTCTTGCTCTTGGACGCAGAAGGACGCTGTGGCTTTCGGCGAGCGACCTTGAGCATACGACTCTCACAGCCGTGGGCAATCAGCTAGGCGCGACTGTGCCGCTTAGCACCTTGGTTGACGAAGAGCGTAGCACGGACGGGTTGCTGGTCATTGACGGTGCCGAACGGCTCACGGAGGTGGGCCGGCGAATCGCGGCGAAGCTCGTTGCGTTAGCGATCAAGGCGGCTAACCCTTGGCTCGCGGTCATCACGACTCAGGAGGGCGGAGCAGATGCACTCGCCCAAGAGATCGGGAATCCAGCCCAGAATACTGATCCGATCCAGTCGGTAGAGATTCGTCTTCCACGCGAAGAAGCGATACAGGACGTACTCTCTGCTCTGGGTGTTACGCTCTCCACGAAGGCCACGCCCTCTCTGCTGCGCGTGCTGCGAAACCTGAAAGCGCTGGATTGGGTGGCTAAGGCCACACAAAGGAAGCACCTGAAGAGCTTCCCCGACCTCGTGGATCAAGTGTGGAAGGGATTCGTCGGCTCCGACAACGGCAGAGCCCGCAGCGAAGTGCTGAAAAGGCTCGGCAAGGAAGACGCGGCGTTGGTTGTTGGCGGCGTGCCCAGTTCAACGTTTTCCGGCGCCGGAGAACAGCAAGTGGTAGAGGCGCTAATTCGGGATGGTTTGCTTGGTGCCCGCAAGGAACGGTTGTTTTTTCGGCACGATCTGCTCGGTGATTGGGCGCGCCTGCTCATTCTCATCGAGTCGGGCGAAAGCGCTTCTCAAACTCTCAGGGAAGTGTCAGCCTCGCTTCGGTGGGAACCTGCAATCCGGCTGTTCGCCGAATGGCTTCTGCAGGAAGGGGACGCGGAGCGCCAGCGGTTGGTCTCCCTAATCGCCAGCGATCCACTGAATCCAGGTTCGACAGCGCTCCTCGAGGGGATGTTCCGATCTCCCGATTGCGGCTCAGTGCTTGCGGCGATTCTTGACAATCCGGCATTGAGCACACCGAAAGCGATGAATGGACTGCTGAACGCGTTCGTGTCGGTCGCCACTCGTCCGGCCACCATATCCCGAATGATCACCAAGGCTCATCCTGAAAGCGCGTCGATTCGCGAGGCGTTTCGTACCCCCATACACGAACTCTGGCCGGCCGTCATGGCAGTTATGGAAACCAAGGCTGAACAGCTCGCCCAGTACGCCCCCATTCGTCTCGGCACGGTTGTGCGCAGATGGCTATCCGATGTACCAACCGTGGTACGTCTGGACCTCGTCTCGACACATTTGGCTTGTTCAAGGCTGGCCGTTGCATCGGCACGAGAAATTCAGGCGAGAATAGCCGAATCTAAATATTCACGCACTGAAGATGCTGGCCATACATTCGAGGCAGCGCTCTATGCCGCACCATGGCTTCCTGACGAGGTCGCTTCGCTCGCAGTAGAGCTCGCAGCAAGAAGACCTGAGTCACAAGCCGTAAAAGATCGCGTCGAAGCCGAACGGAAGCGAGTAGCGGAAGAGTTAAAGAAACGCTTGACGAAAATAACTCCCGACGAGCGGAAGCGTCGGCAGGGGTCGTTTTCCCTTGGTCCTACGCCTCGTCGGAAACGCGCGGCCTTGCCAGATGGCCCGGCAGACAGGGTCAATGAGGAGTTTCGCAAGGCCGTCTTCGCTGCCGGTGTCCTCGTTCGTCTTATGGCAGTTCGTCCCGCAGCCGCTCAAGAAGTGCTGCTGGCGTGCTGTCTTGAAGATCCCAGCGACGAGGATCCGCTGCATTCGAACTACTATCACGGCGATCACACCGGGACGGTCGATCCGATGGGGTGGTATCCGCCACTCTATCTTCGCGGCCCATGGCTCGCGCTTCTCGGGCAGCTTCCAGAACAAGGACTTGATGCGATCATGCGCCTTGTTGCCGCGGGGACCACGGAATGGTTGCGGCTGAACATACCGCGTGCATGCCATGCTGATCATGACTGGATCGTCAGAGTCACTACTGTCACACTCAAGATTGGCGCCACCGAGCGAGTATTCCGCGGCGATCATGATGTCTTTGGCTGGTATCGGGGTTACGGGCGAGCTGGCAATATTGTCGCCTCAGCCTTGATGGCTCTGGAGTCATGGCTCTATGGGCTCGTTGACGCCAACCAACCGGTCGATTGGATCGTGAAACGAGTCTTCGAGTCTGACTCGTCCGTAGCGCTGCTCGGAGTATTAGGAGCGCTCGCTCGCAAGAAACACGAACTTCTGGATGGTCCTCTTCGGCCACTCATTCAGTCATGGATGGTGCTGCATTGGGATGAACATCTCAGCAGACAGGCGAAATTGCCGTCATTTGATCCGTTCGGCTTGAAGGCGCTCAACAACTTCTACGACAAAGGGTCCGAACGCTGGTCTGCGTTGCCGCACCGAAAAATCAGCCTGCCTTGGCTCATCGCTCAGAAACTCGCGCTTGGACAGGCAGAGATTATCCAGAGTTGCGCAGACGCCCGAGCGGCATGGCAAGCTGAGATGGACAGCGGTACCTGCCTCAGTTCGGAGACGGTTGCACGGCTCGTCGCTCTGTTGGACCCGGCGAACCTCACGCTCATGCAGCAGCCGGACGGACAAATGATCCTGTCCCTCGAGTGGCCGCCCCAACTCCAAGCGAAGTTTGACGAAAAGGGCAAAAGCGCGAGCGTCGTCATCGCTGGCTTTCAGTTGCGACAGATTGTGCGAAAACTCTTGGACAACCCATGCGCTTTGAGCGACGAACACGCCGAGTTGATCTGGAATACGGCATCATCGCTGTCCGATCTGGACCCGGATAGCGGTGAGAATGCTGAGACTACTATCGATGCTCGCGCCGCCGTCGCAGCGGCACTGGAGAATCATGCCAGTGCGTGGTTGGATAAGTACCCGGACAGGAGGGAGTGGTGCGAGTCTGCCGCATTGGAAGCGGTTCGCGATCGGGCCAAGCTGAACAGCATAGCGAACGGCGGATCCATGTTCACGGAATACGGCGAGGCATTCGCGGGCGCATGGGGTGTGGCCCGTCTTGCCGCTGGCGACGCCAGAGACATTGTCCGGCGTGTTGTGGCTGAGGCACTGACTGCTCGTGAACATATAGTGACCGGACAAGTACTTGCCGCGGCTATCCGTCTTGCGGCGAGAATGCCCGGTGAGCTTGAACGTCTGTTCAATCTGATATGGCTCTGGGCAGCCCTTCGAAATTTGTCAAACGGCACTTGGGAACCGGAGGCGTGGTGGGTCAAGATTGCTGCCATTAGACGGCAACGTCTCATTGACGCCTACGTGAAGGAGCGGATTCCAAATACCGCGATACCGTGGGAGAATCTCAGATTTCGCGCCGCTCGTATCAGTGAGCGGCATCAGCGGAAGAGAGAGGCTCGTCGCCCTCGATGGGGATTGGAAGCAGCCACATCCACTCCACCGCCGCTTCCATCGACCTGGGACGAGTGTCACACCCACGGATTCAACTGGAGCTTGCTTGAAAAAATCACCGAGCCGCGGCTGCCATATGTCGTTCGGCCGTCGCTCGCCCCCAATCTTGGTCCTCTGATCGAGTTCGACCGACGGCTACTTGATCTGGCCGTATGGACAATGAAGCGAGTGCCGCAACGCCGTCGTCATGATTCGTCCGGTTCAGTGCCGGGCATGCTCGATCGGCGCACGCTCAGTCGTGCCGCCTCCCTCATTGCCGACCACGAGGATGAGAACGTAGCGCTTGGTATCTGGAAGACGCTGGCACCGCAGTTAGTCCGTCATCATTATTGGGTAGAAGCGTTTTTTGACTCGTGGTTCGCATGCAGCAGACAGAACGCGGAACAAGCCAAGCAGTTTCACCGGCGATGGCAGATGATGATCGCACATGCGGACAGCCTGCTCGAGTGGCAGAGTACAGACGGAGAGGAGTGGTACAGCCTACAAAAGGCGAGATCCGCCCTGCTGGACGTGCATGAACGCGGGTCGAGACTCGGCGTCGTAGAAGATCAGCCTTTCCTGGCGAAGATGGTCGATCGTTATCATGCATGGGCGCTGGAGTACGCCGCCGATTCATGGCGCCTGCGATCGTTCTGCTATTTCCTCCAGAAGCCAGGGGCCGTTGACCTGCGACTGCCGGCACTGAGTTGGGTTCGAGATGCACTGAATTCTTTAGCGGAGTATCGTGCGACGGACAAGGACCTCGTCAGCGAGATTGTTGCGCTGTGCGTCACGGTGTGGTATCAGCAATCGCCGGCGGTGCTGGCCAACCCAGAAGCGCGATCTGCTCTGATTGACATCGTTCAGCACCTGTCACATCTACAAGTGCAGGAGATCAAGGAACTCAAAGCAGACATGGAAGCGGGTATGGCTCAAAATCCCGCGGACAGACGAGTTTCAGGAGCGGACAAGTGCAGCGGCGCACAGGATGGTGAAACACATTGATGGGGCGGGAGACGTGGTCTCTCTTCCGCTCGAAACCATACCCAATTAGCCTCCCCCCTGTCTGGCGTGTTCATCGGCCAAGAGAATCCGCGTTTCCAATCCCCTCATTGGCCAACCCCAGACCAGAAAGTCCAACTGGAGCTCTGTCACCCCGAGTGCCATGTGAGTACTGCACTTCTACCACTTCCGAAGTGGTAAATACCACCCATTGATGCATCAAGACGGTTTCGACTGCGACGACTTGCGACAGTCGTTGCCTGTGGTAGACTCGTGTAAATTCATGAGTTCCGTGCTCTCGCGACATGGCGGAATGTCGGCCTTCCAAGCTGGATGTTGAGGGTTCGAGTCCCTTCGCCCGCTCTCTCGGAATCCCAGCCATTTCTTGACACTCCCGCGATGTGTTCTCGCCAGATGGGGCGATGCCCCGCCACAACGCCCCGTGGAGGCGGACGGGCGCTGTTGTCGCACCGGGCGCCCCAATGAGCCGCGACCGGAACACCCCATCACTCGGAGAAACGATGCGCGTCGGCATACTGGCACTCAAAACGGGCACGGCCGCCGGCGGGCTGGCCACCTACGAGTCCGGATTGATTCACGCGATCGCCGAGCAGGACCGCGAGAACGAGTACCACATTTTCTGCGTCGCCCCGATCTCGCGCCAGAGTTTCAAGATCGATCAGCCGAACTTCGTGTTCCACGAACTCAAGCCGCGCAAGCGCCTGCTCAACCTCGCCTGGAGCGCCCCGCGCGCCATGCGCCGCGCGGGCGTCGATCTCTTCCATGTCGTCTTCCTGCCCCCGCTCTGGAGCGGCCTCCCGTTCGTGTTCACTGCCCACGGTCCGGAGATGTTCATCGATCCAACCTTCTTCCCGTGGAAGATCCGCATCATCCTGCTCCCGCTCATCCGCCGGTGCTACCGGCGCGCATCGTCGATCCTCTGCGTCTCCGGCGACACGCGGTCCTACATCGTCAAGCACTACCCCGACGCCGAAGCGCGGTCTCGCGTCGTCTACAACGGTTGCCTCGACGCGTTCCATCAGTTCGAGCAAGAAGGCCTGGCCAAACGAGTCGAAGAGAAGTTCAACATCACCGGGCCGTATGTACTCGGTGTCGGACGAATCGAGCCGCGCAAGAACCCCATCGGATTCCTCGAGTCGTACGCCATCTTCAGGCGAGAAGCCGGCGAACGCGTCCGCCTCGTCATCGCGGGCGGGCACACATGGAGCGCCGGCGAGGCGGAGGCCGCTATCCAGCGCCTCGGAATCGCCGACGATGTCGTCCGCCTCGGGCATGTATCCCACGACGACCTGCCCCTGCTCTACGCGGGCGCGCGCATGTTCGTCTTCCCCTCCCTCTGGGAAGGATTCGGTCTTCCCGTGATCGAAGCGATGCGTTGCGGCACGCCCGTGATCACCTCAGAACTCTCCTGCCTGCCGGAGGTCGCGGGGGGCGCGGCCCTGCTCGTCGACCCGCGCGACCCGAACTCGATCGCCCGTCAGATGCTCCGACTCAACACCGATCCCGCTCTCCGCAAGGAGATGACCGCCAAAGGACTGGCGCGCGGCAACGAGTTCAGTTGGAGGCGATGCGCCGCCGAAACAATTCAGGCGTATCACGACCTCTACAACGCGCTCAACAAGTAATGCCGGGTCCAGACACGGGACTCAGCGAACCCGCTCATCCAACGAAGTCGCCCGCTTTCTGCCCGGTCTCGGCGCGGAGAGAGCCCGCTCCGGAATCACGCACGCAATATCGATGCTCTGTCTGTCGTCAGGTGTGCGCACCTCGATGGTCGAGCCCGCCGCGTCGTAATACCAGCAGTTCAAACGCCCAGATTGCGCACACTCCGGAATCGCCACACCGTCGATTGTCACCACGAGCGGCCGGCGCGCAGCCCGGAACCGGACCACCCACGCCCGATCGGGCGTGCGGTACGCGCCGCCGGTCCGTGTGATCGCAACGCCTCGAACCAGCCCGTCATCGCGCGTCACGATCTCCGTCCGCCGGAACTTCCCCTCCTTGAATCCGAACGAGACGCCGTCATCCTCGTACAACTCGGTCCGCCGGCTCCCGTAGGGGAATACGTCAATCATGAGGTCCATGTCCTCGGGCGCCTGATCCGCAAACTCGCGCACCCCGCCCCGCACCACCGCCCCGCCGCCCCGCACCAGGACCGGAATCTCACCGAGCGGCGCGTCGATCATCGCGGACCCGCCCCCGTCATGCCGCCGCCCATCCACGAACTCAAACCACGCGCTACCGCCCGGCAGATAGACAGAACGCGACACCGCGCCCTCCTCAACCACCGGAGCCACGATGATGTCATCACCCAGCAGAAACTGATCATCGACGCTGCGCGAACCCACATCGCCCGGGAACATCCGGACCATCGGCGCGATCACCGGCGCGCCCGTACGTGAGGCCCGTTCGAGGAGCGAGTACAGCATCGGGAGCCACCGGTACCGCTCGCGGAGGCGCTCGCGGATCATCGTCGAGTGCGGCTCGCCGAACAACCACGGCTCGCGCGCATCGGCGGTGTTGATCGAATGATTGCGGAGCATCGGCGTGAACGAAGAGAACTCGAGCCACCGCACGAACAACTCGGGCGACGGCGACCCGAGAAAGCCGCCCGTGTCGTGCCCGAACTGCACAACACCGCTGAGGCCCATACTGATCGACATCTGCACCGCCACGCGCAGCGCCTCGAAGCTGGAGTTCGAGTCGCCGCTCCAGGTCGCGGCGTACCGCTGGATCCCCGAGAAACCCGACCGCGACAGGTTCCAAGGTCGAACACCCGGCCGCGCCGCGATCTGCGCCTCGTAGGCCATGCGGTTCTCGAGCAGCGCATAGATATTGCGTGCCTCGTCCTCGCGCCGCGGCTCACCATCGAAGTCATAGATCGCAAACGGCATCTGGTTCGACGCCGGCTCGTTGAGATCATTCCACAAGGCGCTCACGCCCACACTCAGAAACACGCCCAGTTGCTGCTTGTACCACTCCCGGACCGCCTCCTTCGAAAAGTCGATCCACGAGACATCGCCCATAAAGATGTTCGTTACCACCGACTGCTCAAAGTCGTCGCGTATGAAATACCGCGCCGCGTCGAGCCCAGCCCAGATCGGGTCGTCGGTGACCACGCACGGCTCATTCATGTACACTCTGCGGAACCCCATCGAGTCCAGTTGCTGATTCAGCCCCACAGGATCGGGAAACCCGACCGGGTCCCATGTGAAGTGGTGATACCGGTCCATGTAGTCGATGTCGAAGTACAGCGCATCGCACGGGAACCCCAGATCACGCATCGTCTGAGCGATGCCGAGGACTTCCTGCGCGGTTTGCCAACCATACCGCGAGTGCTGGTACCCAAGCGTCCATAGCGGCGGGAGCGGCGCGAATCCGGTCAGCCGCCCGTAGCGTCCGAGCACCTCGTCCATCGTGGGGCCGGCGATGATGTAATAGTCGAGCCCGCCCCTGACCGTCGAGATGCTCCACGCATCGGGCGCCGACGCCGCCATGTCAAAGACGCAGTACGCGGCCGCATCCACAAACACGCCGTACGCCCGCTCGTCATGCACCGGTATCACCAGCGGGTACGACTGATAGTGCGGGTCCGTGAACTCGCCGTACGCGAACTCGTCGGTGTTGCGCATCGTGATGACGCGCCCGCGCCGATCGGGAGGGCCGCCGCGCTGACCGAGCCCGTAGTACCCCTCGCCATCGGGCGCGAACATGGCGCAGGTCGAGGTGTCCCCTTCCGCGCCGAACGATGGCACGGCCCCGCCGGACATCAGCGTGCCGTCACCGTGAAAGGTCACCACTCGGAATGGCGACGCCAGCACCTGCACGCTCATCGCATCAGAGACGAACCACCAACCGTCCAGCGTCTCAAATGAGTTGACCCCGCTCGGATCGAGGCCGCCAGGCGCCGTCGCCCCCGTCTCCCGAACCCCAAGCTCGCCGCCGGGGGCAACCCGAATCCTCACGATCCCCTGATCGACCATCTCAATCTGCGCCGCCCCCCCCGAAGAGAGCGACGCCGTGAGTGTCACGCCCTTGAGTTCCGCCCCGGTCACGTCCCCCAACGGCACCACGGCCCGCGCGATTGCCGCACCAGAAACCGCAAAGGCGCAAAATGTGCCGAGAACCGCCATTCGCATATACGGAACCATAAGCACCCTTCCGGCCCCGGCGGCAGCAGGATCCCCACAATCATGCGGGCCATTGCCTCCTATCGACAGAAATCGGCTTGCCAACGGGCCGCTTGGTGGTATCTGTCAAGTTCGTGGAGAGAGCGGTCGGATCCGCACAGAATCCGAACCGAAGAACGGCGCTATATGTGGGGTCGAAGTCGTGCTGATCGCGATCGAGGGAATCGATGCCTCCGGAAAGCAGACGCAGACCCAACTGCTCGTCGAGCGCGCCCAGGCCGAGGGGCTCGTGGCACGCTGCATCTCGTTCCCACGCTACGGCGCGACCCGGTTCGGCCAGATGATCCGGGCATACCTCCGGGGCGAACTCGGGAAAATCAAGGATATCTCCCCGCGCCTCGTCGCCACCCTCTACGCGGGCGATCGATTCGAGAGTCTCGAAGCGATGAACCGCCTGATGGTGGGCGCCGATCTCATCGTCTGTGACCGATACGTCGCATCCAACCTCGCGTATCAGGCCGCCAAGGTCGATAGCCCGCAACGCCGCGAGATGTTCGAGTGGATCGACGCCCTCGAGCACACCGTCTACGCGCTCCCCAGGCCGGACATGAACATCTTCCTCGATGTCCCCCTGTCAACGGCGACCTATCTCATGGTCGAGCGCCGCCGCTGCGAGTCCAATGCCAAACCCGTCGATCTGCACGAAGAGAGCATCGCGTACCTGGCCGAGTGCCGGGCGGCGTACCTCGAACTGATCGATTGGGATAACGCCGGAGATTGGCGCTCCGTCGGGTGTACCGACGCCAGTGGTATCATGCTCGACCGCGGTCAGATCACGAACGAAATCTGGAAGCATGTCGAAGACGCCCTCGGCGCAAGGGTCCGCGAGAGCGGCGTGCTGTGGGGCAGGGTTTGAGTCCGCACAACAACTTCAGAACGCACAGAGGGTGAGCCGAGTTGGGCAAGGCAGCAATCAAAGAGTCGAGCAACACGACGCAGGTCGTCCGGGACCGCGATGCCGATCGCGTCCGGTCCGTCGTGCCCGCGTTCCCCGTCGAAGTGCTCCCCCCCGGGCGGATCGAGGATATCCCGCGCCTCGGTTCGAGACCGCGACCCGTCATGCGCCTCCTGGACATTATCCTCTCCGCCGGAGGGCTCATTGTCTTCTCGCCGGTCATGCTCGTGCTGGCAATTATGGTCCGACTCGAAACACCCGGACCGATCCTGTTCCGCCAGAAGCGCCTCGGAAAAAACGGCGAACTCTTCACACTCGTCAAGTTCCGCTCGTTCTACGCCGACGCCAAACAGCGCTTCCCGGAGCTCTACGCCTACAAGTACGGCGACGAGGAACTCAAGACCCTTATCTTCAAATCCGCCGATGACCCGCGCATCACGCCGATGGGCCGCTGGCTGCGCAAGACATCCCTGGACGAACTTCCAAACCTCTGGAATGTGCTCAAGGGCGACATGGCCCTTGTCGGGCCGCGCCCCGAGATCCCGGAGATGATCCCGTACTACCGCGGCGAGATGCTCAAGAGATTCTCCGTCAAGCCGGGCCTCACGAGTCTGGCTCATTGCTCGGGGCGCGCCAACCTCACGTTCCTCGAATCCATCTCGTACGATGTCGATTACGTGAACAAGCGTTCGTTCGCGCTGGATATCAAAATCCTTTGGCGCACCGCGCTGGCGGTTCTCAAGCGTGACGGCGCATTCTGATTTGATTGATCATCGACCCCCCGGCGCTGCGTCGACGGGACGGAAGCTACGGAGGCAACCCGAGTGTATATCCCGCGTTTCGCTGACGATGATGCGCTCCGCGAGCGCCTGACAGGAAAGCGGGTACTGGTCGCGGGGGCCGACGGCTTCCTCGGCGCCAACTGCGCCTACGCGTTGCACGCCATGGGCGCCGAGGTCGGGCTGGTAACCAGGCAGGAACGCCCCCGCGCCGAGATCCCCGCCAAGGTCCATCGGGGCGACCTCCTCGATCGCGCCTTCGCCGAACGCATCGTCGAGGGCTACGAGGTGGTCTACGACTTCCTCGGATTCCCGCGCGTTCTGCCCAGCACGCCCGAGCCCTCCGAGGACATCGACGACGAGTTCCGACCACACACCAACCTCTTCCTCGCGTGCGGGAGCGCCAAGTCGAACCCGCTCATGATTCATACCAGCACGCGCCTCGTCTACGGCACGCCGCGTTACCTCCCCGTCGATGAGGATCACCCCGCACTCGCGAGTTCGATCTACGGCGTGCACAAACTCGCCATCGAGAACTACCTGCGCGTGTTCCGCCAGTCCATGGCGCTCAGGTCCGTCATCGTCCGGTTGTCGAGCCCCTTCGGCCCCAACAACAACGCCTCGCGCGAGGCCTTCGGCATCCTCAACCTCTTCATGTCGCTCGCGCTCTCGGGCGAACCGATCACGGTCTACGGCGAGGGCGATCAGGAACGCGACTACATCTTCGTCGACGACGCGATGCACGCCTACCTCTGGGCCGCCGTCACAACCGAATGCGAGAACGAAACGCTCAACCTTGGCGGCGAGGAAGGCGTCTCCATCGCCCGCGCCGCCGAAACGGTCGCGCGTCTCGCCGGCGGCGAGGTCCGACACGTCCCTTGGCCCAAGGAAGCCAAGTCCGTTGAGACCGGGTCGTTCGTGTCCGATCTGTCCAAGTGCCGCTCCCTCCTGCCGCTCCGCCCGCAGCTGTCATTCGAGGAAGGAATCCGCAGCACGCTGAGCCACATCACCGGGCGCGACCCGTCATCATTCTCGAACGATCGGGTCGGGCGTGCCTAGCAGCCCCAGCGAGGCAGATCCGTCCCGAAGCGTCCGCCCGGTCCGAGGCACGCGCGTGCTGATCACGGGCGCCGCCGGCTTCCTCGGTTCTCACCTCGCCCGCGCGCTCACCGAGCGCGGCGCGATCGTCGGCGCGATGTCCCGTTCGCGGAGCCGCCTTGAGGCGCTGCACCCCGAACTCGCCATCGATCGCATCGAATGCGATCTCACACAGCGTGACGAGGCGCACGCGCGCATCGGCGAGTTCGCGCCCGAAGTCATCTTCCACTACGCGTCCGAGCCCGATGCCGAGGAGTCCTTCGACCACACCCGCCGGTGCATCCAGACGAATCTGCTGGCGACCGTCAATGTCCTCGAGGCATTCGCAGGCAGCGGGGGGCTGCTTGTGTACGGCGACTCCGCCAAGGTTTACGGCAACGCGCCGTGGCCCGATCCCGCCTCCGCGTTCGATCGCCAGATGGAGCCCAACAGTTCCTACGCCGTCACCAAGGCCGCGGGCTGGATGATGTCCCGGTGCCACAGCGCGCTCCACGGCTTCAAGACCGTCTCGCTGCGACCCACGCTGATCTACGGCCCCGGACAACCGCGGAATCTGATCCGGTATGTCATCGAGCGCGCCTGCGCCGGCGACGAAACCATCACCCTCTCTGGCGGCGACCAGACCCGCGACCCGCTCTTCATCGACGACGCGATCGACGCGGCCGTACGCGTCCTCGAACGAGGCGATGCGCTCTCGGGCCAGGCGATCACCATCGGCGGTGGGCAGGAGATGTCAGTCCTCGAGATCGCCCGGCTCATCGTCGAGCTCTGCGGGTCCAGCACCGCCGTGCGACCGGGTCCGGATATAGCACGCCCCACCGAGGTGTGGCGGATCGCTTCCGATAATCGAAAGGCCGAACAATCCCTTCAATGGTTCGTAAACACTCCTTTTCGGGAAGGTCTCGCTCGCACCATTCGCGATCATTTGGGAGAATGTCCAGCGACTCTGAGCTCAACCACCAGGAGGCGGACCACATGACATCTTGGACACGCGCATGGGCCCTTCGGGGGACGGCACTGTTATTCCTTGCCGGGTGCGGGAGCAACACCTTCGTCTGGGCCAACGAGCCCGACTCCGACCGCTTCCCCGTCCAGGGGCCCTCCACGACCGTAGAACGTCACCCCGGAGACCCACTCTTCGGCATCTCCACCTTCCCCTACGACTTCACGCAGGCCGCCCTCGACAAGACCATGGAACTGGCCACCGACAAGAGCCAGGTCTTCACCGTGCAGCGCGACGACGGGATCCCCTGGCGCGAAGCGCTCGCCAACAGCCCCTTGCCCGCGAGCGTGATGCAGAAGTGGGCATCGTTCAAGAATGAGCAGCCCGACGGGATGCCGCTCTATCTCGCGATCGCGCCGCTCGACTTCGATCGCAAGAACCTCGCCGGTGCGGTCGAGGGCTCCTCGGTGCCATCATCAATCCAAGGCGCAGCATTCGACTCCAACGCCGTCAAGACCGCCTACCTCAACTATGTGCGCGCCGCCGTCGACTATTTCCACCCCGCCTACATCAACATCGGTGTCGAAGCCGGTGAGCTCGCGCACCGCAACCCCAGCAAGTGGCCCGCCTTCGAGCGGCTCATCGTCCATGTCACCGAGAACATCAAGCAGGACCACCCCGATCTCATGGTCGGAATCTCGTGGGGTCTGCAATCGCTCACCGAGCCCGATGTCGCCGAGCGCTCCCGCTCCCTCATCGACCGCCTCGACTTCGTCGGCATCAGCTTCTATCCCTACATGAGCAACTTCCACGAGAAGTTCGGGTGCGCACCGCTCCCCGCCCCGCCGCAGGAGTGGCGCGGGCCGTTGAACTGGCTCCGTGAATACACCAACAAGCCGATTGCGATCTGCGAAACGGGATACAACTCGAAGGACGAGTCGCTCCCCGCGTATTCGATCAACCTCAAGGGCTCCGAGCAGAACCAGGTGGAGTTCATCAAAGACCTGGCCCGCATCGCACGCCGCGACGACTACCTCTTCGTCGTCTGGTACTTCGGCGTCGATATCACGCGCCTCCTCGCCCAACTCCCCGACGGCGGGTCGCAGGCCAAGCTCTGGCGCGAGAACGGCCTCTTCGATAAGGACCTCAACCCCAAGCCCGCGTGGAACACTTGGAACGAGGTGCTCGCCGGCCAGTACACAGCCGAAGAAATCCTTCAGCCCGCCGGCTCCGAGAGCAGCGCCGAAGCGGCGCTCACCACCGTGGCGCGCGTCGGGTTCTCCGCCAACTCGGACCTCTTCCAGACCGATACCAACAACACCGTCCGCCTCGTCGATGACGCCTCGGGAAGCCAGGCGATGCGCTGGGAGTTCCGCTACCGCTACGGCAGCAACGATTGGAAGTGGGCCTCGCGCAAAATCGATCGCGGCTCCGCCGCCCAGGCCACCAAGATGCGCTTCCGGGTCAAGGCGACCAGCGGCGGCGGCATCGTCGTTCAGGTCAAGGAAGGAAACGGCGAGTCATTCTTCCAGGCCATCCAGCCGACCGACAACTGGCAGACCGTCACGATCGATCTCGACTCCATGAGCGTCGATCAGAGCACCCGGAAGGATGGCGAGCTGCAGGCCGGCAAGATCGTCGAGATCGTGCTCGCCGACGGCGGCGCCGCCCAGGGTGCCTCGGGCGAACGGACAATCTGGTTCGCGGACTGGGAGTTCGTCAAGTAAGGGCACTTCACGCACACGAGGCAGTGAACCAAAGAGATGGCATCGAAGGAACGAATAGGTGAAGCGGTGGTTCGTCTCGGTCTTGCCTCGCAGGACTCGGTCGCTTCTGCGCTCGAGCACCAGCAGTCGCGCGAGAAGAACGGCGCCGCCCACGTGCCCCTCGGCGCATTGCTTATCGAGATGGGCTTGCTCGCCCCCGCGCAACTCGTCGGCGTGCTGGAAGACCGCGGCCTCCAGGGATTCCAACTCTCAGAAGACGCTGTCCGCCTGGCCGCGAGTTTCCCCCGCACCATGGCCGACACCGATCGCGTCATCATGTTCGCCAGCGCTACCTCCGGGCCCGAGTCCGCTTCCATCGCCGCACAGACAGCGCTGGCCCTCGCGCTGATGGGCGAGGGCCCGCTGCTGCTCATCGACGCCGATCTGAGAGAACCAACGCTCCACGATCGCTTCGGCATGCCCGCGACGCCCGGCCTCGTCGAACTCATCGACGGATCGGCCTCATCCGAACAGGCCATCCGCCCGAGCGGCCTGCCCGAACTCAAGATCCTCTGCGCCGGAAGCGCCAAGGGCGACCTGCTCGTACGCCTTCTTTCTGAACGTTGCGAGGCGCTCGTGAATGAGTTCCGCGCCTCCTACCGGTACGTGATCCTCACCGCGCCCGCCGTGCTCGAACACCCCGAGCCCATCCTGCTCGGCTCGCGCGCCGACGGCGCCATCCTCGTCGTTCGCGCCGAACGCGAGGGCATGAGCGAAGTCAACGACGCCTGCCGCATGCTCCGCGGACTCAAGGCCAAGATCCACGGCACCGTTCTGGCGCAACCCGCCAAACGAAAGGCAGGGGGGCGGCGCAAGTGACCGCCACGCCCATCACCATGTTCGAACGCGCCGCCATCGAGCACGAGCCAACCGCGACCCGCTCCAAGCGACCCGTCGTCGTGCACCTCCTCCACACCGTCGCCTACGGCGGCATCGAGACCATCCTCATCAACTGGTTCGGCTCCGTTGACCCCGCGCGCGTCGATCTCCACCTCGTCGTCTTCGCGAACCCCAGTGCCAGCGAGGACGCATTCGTGCGCGAGGCCGCCAAACGCGGAATCAAGGTCCGCAAGATCCCGTGGTCCCGCCGCAAGCCGATCTTCAAGTCGGCCCGCGCCCTCGCGCCGATCCTGCGTGAGCTCAACGCCGACATCGTCCATGCGCACAATGTCTACGCCGAATTCGTCGCCTACATCGCCGCACGAAAAGTCGGCGCCAAGGTGATGAACACGCTCTATGTCTGGGCGGACTTCGGCTGGAAGCGCAACATCCAGCAGTGGGTTTCAGCGCGCCTGATCCGCCGCTTCGATCTGGTGACATCGCAGTGCCCCCAGACCATGAATGAGACCATCCGCCGGGGCGTGCCCGCTTCCAAGCAGAAGGTCCTGATCTCCGGAATCAGGCCGCTGAGCGATCGCATGGACCCTCAAACCCGCCGAGCCCGCCGCGCCGAGATGGGCGTGCATGACGATGATTTCGCCCTCGTCAATGTCGCCCGCCTCTACCCCGAAAAAGCGCAGGACCTCCTGCTCCGCGCATTCAAACGCATCTATGAGCAGCGCCCGAAAACGCAGCTCCGCATTTTCGGGATCGGCCCGCTCGATGCCGAACTCCGCGCCCTTTGCACCAGTCTGGGCCTTGACGATTCCGTCCGGTTCATGGGTTTCGCCGAAGACCTCCCGTCGATCCTGCAATGCTGCGACATGATGATCCACCCCTCGCACGCCGAGGGCGTCCCCCTCTCGATCTGCGAGGGCATGCGCGCCGGGCTCCCCATCCTCGCCACGCGCGTCGGCGGCGTGCCCGACATGATCACCGACGACCGCTCCGGCTGCCTCATCCCTCCAAACGATGAGAGCAATCTTGCCGAGACCGCGGTGTCGCTGATCGACGATGAGACGACCCGCAAGCGCCTCGGCGAGGGCGCCCGCACATTCATCGAGGAGGAGTACTCGCTCGAAGTCGCCGCCGATGGCCTGATGCGCACGTACGAGGAGCTCGCCGCGCGATGAGCACACGCCCGCAACGAATCCCGTCCATCGTCGCCCGCGTGGTCGCAGCAGCGGCCCTCAGCGCCGGCGCATGGCTCGCCGGGTGCACCTCCGGCGCCAAGCAGGCCGATATCGACGCCGCCCGCGCCAACGCGGTCGAAGCCGCCCGCGCCGACGCCGCCGACCCCGCCTACATCCTCGAACCTGGCGATGAACTCGCCATCCGGTTCTTCTACAACGAAGAACTCGACGCGCAGGTCATCATCCGCCCCGACGGGTCGGTCGCGCTCTCCCTCATCGGAGAAGTCCAGGCCGCCGGGCGCTCCATCCCAGAACTCACCGCCATGCTCCGCGAGCAGTACGAACCCTTCGTCCGACTCCCCGATGTCACCGTCAATGTCCTGACCTTCGGCTCGCGCGTCGCCTATGTCGGCGGCGAGGTCCGCAGGCCCGGCGTCGTCGGGATCACGCCCCGCATGACCGTCTTGCAATGCGTTATGGCCGCCGGCGGCGCAACCGACGCCGGCGATTTCAAGAAGATCGTCGTTGTCCGCGATCAGGGCACACAAGAGCCGCTCATCATGATGCTCGATCTCGATCAGGGCATCGAGAAGCTGGCATCCATGAACGACCTGACCCTCCACTCGCGCGACATCGTATTCGTCCCCAAGACCGGAATCGCCCGCGCCAATCAGTTCGTCCGCGAGTACATCCGCGACCTCCTCCCCATCCAGTCGAGTTTCAACCTCCAGTATCAGTTCACCAACTTCGCATCACTCCCATGAATATCCCCGGCGAACAACCCGGCACCTCCGCCTCGGACGATCGTTTCGGCCTGGACTTCACCATCCTCCAGGACATCGTCTCCGTCCTCCGCAGGCGCAAACTCATCATCGCCGCCGTCACCGTCGGCGTCGTACTCTCCGCATTCGCGGCGCTCTACTACCTCACCGAGCAATACCAGTCCGAGGCACGCTTGCTCGTCATCCTCGGGCGCGAGAACACCGAAGTCCCCCTCACCGTCGAAAAGGGCGATGTCTTCACGAGCGGCGTCCAGGAAGAGGAAGTCAACTCCTATGTCGAACTGCTCAAGTCGCCCATGGTCGTCGGCGAAGCCGTGGACCTCGTAGGAGTCGACAAGTTCTCCTTCCCCCTCCCCGAGCCCAAGACCTTCATCCAGAAGGTCAAGCACGCCGTCAAATGGACCTCGCGCGCCGCCAAGAAGGAAGTCCAGAACGCGCTGATCGCGCTGGACCTCAAGAAACGCCTCACCGACCGCGAGAAGGTCGTCAAACTGGTCCAGGGAGCCCTCACAGTCGAGCGCGAGGGCTCATCCAATGTCATCCGCGTGTCCCTCCGCCTCCCCTCCCAGTCGCTCTCGCAGGAAACGCTCGAGCAGATCCTCGCACGCTACTTCGTCCATCACATCGAACTGCGACAGTCCACCAGCATCCTCGAAGTATTCAACACGCAGATGCAGGACTACCGCCGCCTGATGGAAGAGGCGCAGGCCAACACCATCGATATCCGAAACGAGTGGGGGATCAGCGCCGCCGACACCCAGCGCATCGACCTGCTGGCGCGAATCAGCGCGCTGGAGTCCCAGGTCGATGAGCAGTCCAGCCAACTCGCGGCACGCACACGCGAGCGCCAGACCACCCTCGCCGCGCTCCAGTCAGTGCCGAAAGACCTCGTCACCGCGCGCACCAGCGAACCGAACCCGTCGGTCCTCTCCATCAAGCAGGCGATCATGGAGAAGCGCCTCGATCAGATCAACCTCACCGGACGCTACAAGCCCGGCTTCCCGCTGCTCGACACGATCGAGACATCGATCCGCGAACTCAGCGATCTGCTCACCACCGAGAGCCCCAGGCGCGAAGGCGATGTCGTCACCGTCCCGCACCCGTCACGCCTGAGTCTCGAACAGAGTCTCCTCGATCTCGATGTCACGATCTCCGGCTTCGCAACCTCGATCGAGGCGAAGCGCGCCCAGGTCCTCGGGCTCCGCGGGATGCTCGACAAAGTCGATCAGGGCGGCGATCGCCTCCGCTTGGCCGAACTCGATCTCTCCGTCGCCGAGCAGCGCTATCTGGAGAACGCCAAGCGATTGACGCAGGCCCAGATATCGGAACAGTTCGACAAGATGCGCGTCGCCAACGTCCGGCAACTCAGCCCGCCGACAACCGCGCCAGAGCCGGTATTCCCAAAAAAAATCCTGATACTCGGGATCTCCGTGCTCGGCGGCCTGATGCTCGGAGGCGGATTGGCGCTGGTTCTTGAATGGCTCGATGATACGATTCGCTCACCGCGAGACCTGCAGACCGCCGGTGTGCCGTATCTCGGTTCGTTCGCCGTTCGTAGGTAGTCGTTGGCAGTATCGCGCGAAGGAGGGTGGGATCGTGTGCCGCCGGATGGGGTATCGAACAACGCGACCGGGCGCGGTTCGCGGTGCGATCCGCACCGCGATCGTCGCGCTGGCGCTGCTCGCCCCGATCTTGGCGTCCACACCATCGACCGCCACCACGCCCGTCCCGCCCGGCCAGTGGGAGCCCATCGGCCCCCGAGCCGCAACCATCTTCTCCCTCGCCCGTGATCCCTTGGACAACGGGCGTCTCCTCGCCGGGACGCATTTCGGCGGCCTCTACCTGAGCACCGACGGCGGCCTCACCTGGAGCCACCTCGAAACGCCCTTCTCCGACGACGGCGTCTTCGATGTCCGCTTCGCGCCATCCGCGCCGCAGCGAATCTACGCCGGTACCGAGGGCCACGGCGTCTACCGGAGCACGGACAACGGCGCAACATGGCAGCAGATCAACCAAGGGCTGACGATCGACGCCGTGCGCTCGCTCGCGATCGATCCCTATAACGCACAGACCGTCCTCGCCGGCGGGTTCGAGGGGCTGTTCCGCTCCAGCGACGCCGGCACGACATGGACCCCCGTCACCAACGCGCCCGATCCATTCCCCGTCGCCGCGATGGTGTTCGATCCCGTGGACGCGGGCGTTGTCTACGCGGCGACGCAGGGCGCGGGCATCTACAAGAGCCAGGACGCCGGGCAGTCATGGTCGCAGTTCTCGCTCGGAATCGGCGACCGCACCATGACATCCATTTCCTTCGATGTGAATAACCCCGATCGCCTGCTCGCCTCCGCGACCGAGGGCGTCTTCGCGCTGCTCCGGGGCAAGTCAAAGTGGCTCGACATAAGCGAGGGGCTCCCCGGTGGCGGCGCCGTCGGCGTCAATACCGTCGCGGGAGACGACCGCGTCTTCGCATCAAACGCACTCGGCGTCTTTGTCTGGCCGGACGTCTCGGGCGACTCCAGCAAGAAACCGCTCAACGCCGGCGCCGAGGCGAGTGCGAAGAAGGGCCGCCTCTCAACCCGCCGGGGCGCCACCGCCGAACCGTCCAGATGGTCACGCTGGTTCCGGGGCGGCGGCGCGCGATTCGTCGCCGCCGACACAACCGGATCGCTCATCCATGTCGCCACTACATTCGACATGTTCAGCGTCACGGGAGACGCCGGCAAGACCTTCTTTCCCGCCGACCGCGGCATGCAGAATCTCTTCTGCGGCGCGCTCGCGACCATGAGCGCCAAGGGCATCACCGGTATCTACGCCGGGACCGGCAACGACATCCGCGCCACCTCCGAACTCTACATCTCGAACGATGCGCTCGACTGGGAGTCGCAGGCCAACACCATCGGCGCGGTCTTCGAACTCACACCCGACCCGTCCAACCCCGGAACGCTCTACGCGGGCACCGAGAACCTCGGGATCCTCCGCACAACCAACTTCGGTATGGATTGGGACGCACGCTCCGACGGCCTCGTCCCGCCGCGCATCGCCACGCTCGACCAGGGGCCGGCGGCCCGACCGACCCTCTACGCCGGGACCAACGCCGGAGTCTTCGTGAGCCGCGACGAAGGCGCCAACTGGACCGGGCGATTCCAGAGCCAGAACCCCGCCACAATCAACACGATCCGCGCCGACCAGGACTTCGTCGGATGGGTCTACTACGGCACCGCCGACGGACGCATCTTCCGCTCGCAGGACAACGGGCAGCAATTCTTCCAGATCTGGTCCGCGCCCTCCGATGACCCCATCCAGCAGATCGACATCTCGCCATTCAATCTGATTTATTGTGTCGGTGCCAGCGGCGCGCTCTACGCGAGCGACAACCCCGGCCAGAACTTCTTCCAGCGCGGCCAGGCCGACATCCAGCACGATGTGCTCTGCATCGCCGCCGATCAGTCAAGACCCTGGATCGCGTTCGTCGGCACAAGATTCGGAGGCGTCTACCGCACCGGCTCATCGGCCATCGATTGGGAAAACCGCTCAAACGGAATCGACACCGACGCAAGCGTATTCGCCATCGCCGTCGATCGTTCCGACCCCGACACCATCTACGCCGGGTCGAGCGGCAAAGTCTACAAGTCCACCGACGAAGGGCTCTCCTGGACGCCGCACATCATCACCGGCGCGGGCGAGTCGCCCGTCGTGCGGCTCCGCGTCGATCCCCACGACCCGAACATCCTCTACGCCCAACTGATCGACCCCGGCAGCGCCGTGGTCAATGGCGCGAGCGCGGCGGGCGTGTACCGCTCAGACGACGCCGGCGCAACATGGACACGCCTGAACAACGAGGGCACATTCGTCCCATCAAGCGGAGTCCTCCCGAGTGTCGATAAGCCCGGCGTGTTGTTCGTCGGATCGCAACTCAAAGGTATTTTCACCAGCGATAATCACGGCCAAACGTGGAACGCATCCAACGACGGCATGACCCCCATCGTCCTCGGCATCGCGGTCGCGCCCGACAACGATCAGATCGTGTACGCCGCAACCGTGGACGGCGGCGTATTCCGATCGGGCGACGCCGGCGAAACATGGGAGAACATCGGCCTCCGCGACTTCGCCGTCTTCCACATTTCCATCGACCCGTCCAACTCCTCGCGACTGTGGGCCAGCACATCCCTCGGCCCGATGCGTTCCGACGACGCCGGACAGACTTGGGGGCTGACCATCCAGGAGAACCCCTATGTGTTCTCCGTCGCATCGGACCCGACAGACCGATCGGTCGTGTTCGTGGGCGGCTTCGGGAGTCTTATGCGTTCCGACGACGCCGGGCAGACATGGAACTTCGCCGAGCAGGACCTCCCGCACAGAGGCGTCAACGCCATCGCGATCGACCCCAACGACCGCACCGTCTTCGCCGGGTTCGATGAGGGAGGCATATTCCGGAGTGAGAACTCGGGGCGCTCGTGGAAGAGCGTGGGCGGCGACACCTTCAATGGCCTCCGAGTCACGACTCTCGCCATCGACTCCGTCTCCGGCGATCTCTACGCGGGCGTCTGGGGCGGGATACTCAGGAGCACCGACCGAGGCGATACCTGGACCCCGATGTCGATCGGATTCGGTCAGGACTACCCGACCTCTATCGTTGTCCTCGATGTCGCGCCCGGTATCCCCATCCTTTATGTGAGCGTCGAGAACGAGCAGGGGCCAAAGGCCGATCCCGGCGCGCCGATCTACCGCTCGCTCGACGGCGGCCAAGCATGGGAACTCATCTCCGGCGGAATCCTCGAGAACGACGCCGTCCGAGTCATCGCCCCGACCAACGGCCCGCCCGGTGTACTTTTCGCCGCAACCGAATCGTGCGTCTATCGATCCATCGACTACGGCACCACATGGTCGCCCCGCACCGCGATCCCGGGCGCAACCATCCTCGATCTTTCCATCGATGATGGCTCCGCCACCGGATTATTCGCGGCCACGGATATCGGAGTCTTCCGCTCCGATGACGCCGGCGCCACATGGTCTCCCGCGCCCATCGATCCCGACTCACCCGCCACGCCGCAGGCGCAGCGTCTCGCGCCGGGCGCCGGCGCTGGCAGCGCCTACGCCGGCACAACCCTGCACGGGCTCTACGCAACGACCGACTCCGGCGCAACCTGGGACTTCGGCGTCTCCGAGGACCTCTCCGTCGTCGTCCCCTACGCCATCGCCGTCTCACCACTCGATCCAAATCGCATCGTCGCCGCAACCGGCTTTCAGGGCGTCGTAGGATCGGATGACGGCGGCCGCACCTGGTCATTCCTGAATAACGATCTCGACGCTGTGCGGATGTTTACCATCACGCTCGATCCTCTGAACCCCGACACCATCTACGCGACGAGCGACGGCGACGGCGTCTGGGTGAGCGATAACGCCGGAGCATCATGGTCCCCGCTCAACGACGGGCTCTTCCATCGATTCGTCACCGCCTTCACCATCGACATCAACGACCACAACACCCTGTACGCTGGCACCGAAGGCGGCGGAGTTTTCAGGATGAGGCGCCGATGATCCTGACCGGGGCCCATCGCGCATGAGCCGCATCGGACGCACCCTCTCCGCCCCCTCCGGCGCCGTCGCGCTGGCACTCGCGCTCGCGGTCGGCCTCATCGCCGGGCTCGTGCTCGTGCTCATCGCGGCGCGCATGTCGCCCCTCGTGGCGCTCGGCGCCGCGATGGGCGTCGGCGGAACGCTCTGCCTGCTCAAGTACCCCCACTGGGGTCTCTACGCGCTGGCGTTCATCGTGCCCGCCGAGCGTTTCGGTCGCATCAGCGACGACACAAGCAGCTTCTCGCTCTCGGTCACGCGCGCCCTCGGCTTCCTCATGTTCGCGATCCTCGTCACCCACCGGCTCACCGGCCGCAAGGGATTCTTCATCAGCATGCCGCTCATGCTCTGGACCGCCTTCGTCGGTGTCGGCATCCTCACCCTGCTCCACACCTCCGACCTCATCCCCGGTGTCAAGATCGCCTCGGGATACGTCGGCAACATCCTCTTCCTCCTCATCATCACCAACCTCGCGCTCACCGACCGACCCGAAGAAACCAAGCGCCATGTCTACATGTGCATCGTGTCGTGGCTCCTGGCCTCCACGCTCATCGCGCTGTACTCGATCTACGACTGGCACCTCGGCAGCGGACGCTCGGGCGGCATTCCGCTGGGAGATGTCGATCCGCAGGCCGGCGCCCAGCTCGCCCAATACCGCTGGACCACCATCTGGGAGGACCGCGCCGAACTCGAGACACTCGGCGGCTCCATCCGCCGGTCGATGGGCTCAACCTCCCACGCCGCGGTGTTCGGCATCAACCTCATCATGACCGTGCCCTTCTTCCTCTGGGTCATCCGCGTGTGCAAAACCCGGTGGGTGCAACTCGCCTCGTGGGCCGCGCTCGGCGCCACGATGTACTGCGTCCTGCTCAGCAACACCCGCGCCGCCCTCCTCATGGCCGCCGGAACGCTCGGGCTCTGCGTTATCACCGGCCTCGTCCGCGTCACCATCTGGATGATCCTCGGCCTCATCGCCGCCATCGCCGCGATCCCACTCTTCGTGCCCGTCGACATCTTCGAACGAATCCTCGACTTCTCCAACTACACCGTCGGCAAGTCCGAAGCCATGCGAATCCGGATCGAATACTGGTGGGCCGGCTACAGAGCCATCGCCGATCACTTCCTCCTCGGGTGCGGCCTGGCCAACGAAAAAATCGGCCTTGAGTATCTCACCCATCCCATCGAGGGACGATCCCACATGCACAACATGTACATCCAGTCCGCCATGGATGTCGGCGTCTTCGGCATGTGGCTCCTCTTCGCGTTCATGGCGTCGGTCGCACTCCGCTGCCAACGCGGCCGGGCAGCATTCCGTAAACTCAACGAAGCGCCCGAATACTGGATGATGACCGCCTCCCTCATCCTCCTCATCTCCGTGTATGTCTACGCGCTGCAGGTCGATGTCTTCTACTTCCCGCTCAAGGGCTTCTGGCTCATCGCAGGACTCATCATCGTTATGACACGTGTCGCACATCTCGAGTCCCGCGCCCGCGCCGCAACACCGCCCGTGACGGAGATCCGTTCCGATGAGTGATTCCAGCCGCGTCGATGCGGCCGTGATCATCGTGGGCGTCAACGCACGCCGCTTCGTCGCGCAATGCGTCGAGTCCGTCCGCAACGCCGACTGGGCCGGCTATTCCCACCATGTCATCTACTGCGACAACGGCTCCACCGACGGCACGCTCGAACTCCTCGCCTCAGAGTACCCGTGGGTCGAGACCATCGCCAACGGAAAGAACCTCGGGTATTGCATCGCCGCCAATATCGGCGCCAAACGCGCCGACGCCCGCTACTTCATCTTCATCAACGACGACACCATCATTCAGGGCGATGCGCTCGCCCGGCTCGTCCGCTACATGGACGACTACCCCGACGCCGCGACCGTCGGCAGCCGCCTCGTCTTCCCCGACGGCCGCGATCAATGGTCCGGACGGCGCTTCCCCGACATCATGGCGTCGATCTTCTCACGTCGCGGATGGCTCGTGAAAGTCTTCCCCAACCTCGGAACCGTCCGCGACTACCTCTGCAAGGACGGCGTCGAGCGCGGCGAGCCCTTCGATGTCGATTGGGTCTCCGCCGCCGGGCACATCGTCCGTCCCGAGCACTTCTGGGCGGTGGGGGGGTACGCCGAAGATTACTACTACTGGCACGAGATGGTCATCTGCCACCGCCTCAAGCAGAAGGGCTGGCGCGTCGTGCTCGATCCGAAGTCGGTCATCATCCACTACGAGGGTTTCGGCTCCGGCCCGCGCCCTTTCAAGAAACTCCGCTTCCATATCATCGACTTCCACATCGGCGCCTACCGCGCATACAAAGAAGTCCACAAACTGCGCGCCTGGAGCCCGATCAGCATCTTCTGCGCTGTCGCGCTCACCGGGCGCGCCGCGCTCCTCCTCGTCATCGCCGCGGTAAAGTGCTCGTGGAACGCCATCCGACCCCCACAACAACCGCTACCCGTCACACAGACCAACGCATGAACGACCACAGACCAGCCCAACCGAGCCACAACGCGATCGACTTCCCGGTCAGGGTCGGGTGCCCGCTGTGCCGCCGCGATCTTCATGTCGAGTCGGACCGCATCCTCTGCGACCCATCGTGCGAACGATCCGATTGCCCCCGCGCCTTCGACCTCGAAGACGGCTTCCCCAATCTCATCATCGGCGAGCGCTTCGAGGATGACAGCTCGGACGAACTCCTGGGCGGCGAAGAAAACAACTCGTCCTACACCGTTAACAACTATTGGGTCCCGCGATTCTCCGAAGTGCGCACAGCGAGCGGCCAGAAACTCCGCGTCCTCTCGCTCGGATGCGGCGCGGGCATGGAGATCGACATGCTCCGCGATGCCGGCTTCGACGCCGTCGGTATCGACAACGGCAACCGCACCCGCGTCTGGTCACGACGAACGCACAAGAACGCGCTGCTCATGGCCAATGGGATGCACCTCCCCTTCGATGATGAGACATTCGATGTCGCCTTCTGCGGCTGTGTCTTCCCGCATGTCGGCGTCGTCGGCGACTCCTTCAAGGTCTCCGACCGCTACTGGCAGGACCGCCTCGCCGTCGCGAGCGAGATGACGCGCGTCGTCAAACGCGGCGGATCAATCTTCGTCAGCAGCCCCAACCGGCTGTTCCCCGTCGATCTCTTCCACGGCCGCCCCATCGGCTCGTACAAACCACCGATCAATCCTCCGTGGCGACCCTTCCTCCTCTCGCGCCGCGATTACGCCCGCCTCTTCAAGGAGGCAGGGTGCCAGGGCCCGGCCAAGGCAATGTCCATCAAGGGCTACTGGGGATTCTGCCGGACCAGGACTTCCCTGCTGGGCCGCCTGATGAGCATCCCGGTCAAGACGCTCTTCGCACTGGGGTCCTCTGGCGCTACTTCATTCCTGCGGAGTTCCCCCCTTCTCCCATGGATCGTCGTGCGGATCACCCGATGACCGACGATCGCCCCGATCGCACCGAGACGCGCCGCACACTCCGCGATCTCGTCCTCGTGGCCGGCGGCAAGATTCTCTCGATGGGCGCGCTCTTCGCCTGCGCCGTCATCGCCGCGCGCGTCGGCGGCGGCGAGGAAGCCACCGAGTTCGGCCTCTACTCAACCGCCATCGCGACCATTCTCATCCTCGACGCAATCATCGGCTCCCCCCTCGATTATTCCGCCGTACGCTTCGGCGCGCTCCACCACAACGAGCCCGCCCGTGTCGATCGATTCCAGGCCGCGACCTTCCGACTCAAACTCATCATCGCCGCCATCTTCCTGGCAGCATGCGCCGCCGCCGGGCCCTGGATCGCCCGCCGCCTCTTCGAGGGCGAGTCGCGCACCACGCTCCTCTACCTCACGCTCGCTTCCACGTTCGCCCTCCTCCTCGCACGCGGCACATCCGCCAACCTTCAGATCCGCTCCCGCTTCATGGTCTACTCGCTGTTCGACACCGGAATCGCGGCCGTGCGCCTCGCGCTCCTCGCCGCCGCAGCCATCCTCGGCGCACACACCGCCGAGCCCCTCGTCGGCGTATTCGGCGCCTCCGCACTCGCGATGTTCGTCGTGTTCCTCGGCGTCCGCCAACCCTATCTCCGCGCCAAATGGCCCGATCGCCAGGACGCCCGCGCCATCCTCAGGTTCATCACCGCCACTGCCGGCGTCATCGTCCTCGGCACCATCACCGGCAAGGCCGACATACCCATCCTGAGCGCACTCACCTCCGCGCACATCGCCGGCATCTACGCCGCCGCCGCGCAGGTCGCCATGCTCGCCACCATGCTCGCCGGGTACGCCTGCATCGTGTTCCAGCCGCGCCTCATCCCCATGGCGCGCCAGGGCAAACTCACGCGGCTCATCGGCGCAAACCTCCTCGCCGGGCTTGCGATCGGCGTGCTCGCCGCCCCGCTGGTCATCTGGGCCCTCCCGCCGGCGATGGTCGCCGTGTTCGGCCAGACCTACGCCGACTCCGTGCCCATCCTGCGAATCCTGCTCATCGGCACGTGGCTCGACATCCTCTTCATGCCCGTTCTCATGACGTTCGCGATGCAGACCAGGCCCGTCGCGTGCCTCGCCGGCGAAGTCGTGATCACCGCCGCGTTTTTCGCCGTCATGCCCATCGTGTCGCGCGTCAATGAAATCGACGCCGCCATCACCCTTGCATGGATCATGACCGCGGTGCGCGTCGCCAAAATGGTGCTCTATACCGCCGTGACAACCGTCGCCATGCGCGGCCCGCTCCCCGAACCCAGCGTCGCCGAGACCGAAGCCCCAGCGGAAGTCACATAAGGTCCGGCGATTCCGCCAGCGTCGGCAGCCGGTCGTCGCGCGGCGAGAGCAGCACGACGCCCGCATCAACGCCCCAGTCAATCGCCAGCCGTGGATCGTCAAACCGAATCCCGCGGTCGTGGTCCGGCGAGTAGTGCGCTGTCACGAAGTAACTGATGTGCGTGCCCGGCTCGAGCGACAAAATCCCGTGCCCGAATCCCTTGGGCACCAGCATCTGCCGCCCATTCTCAGCCGAGAGCAGACACGAGGCCCAGCGCCCGAAGGTCGCCGACCCGCGCCGAAGATCAACCGCCACATCCAGCGCCGAGCCAGTCACCACGCGGACCAGTTTGTCCTGCTGATGCTCGCCGATCTGATAATGAATCCCCCGGAGCGTGTACGCCGGATCGGAAAAGGCGTGGTTCTCCTGGATGAACCGGAGCCCGATCCCCGCCGCGCGAAGGTCCCGCTCGTTGAACACCTCCGAGAAGTACCCGCGATCGTCCCGGAAGCGGCGCGGCTCGACCACCCGCACCTCGGGAAGCGCCTCGCTCACGCTCGTGATCTTCACCCGCGAATCGCCCGACATCAAACTAACCCTTCTTCGATCGTGCAGAGTTCCCGATCTTCGCGTGATCGTTGGACCGCCACCAGTCCTCGTTCTCGCGATACCACCGGATCGTGCTCTCCAGCGCATCGGGCCACGCCGACCGCGTCGGCCTCCATCCGAGTTCCTCATGCATCTTGGTCGCGTCGATCGCGTACCGCCGGTCATGCCCGAGCCGATCCTCCACATACCGGATCATCGACTCGCCATGCCCCATGATGCCCAGGATCGCCCGCACCAGTTCGAGATTCGAGCGCTCGTTGTCGCCCCCGATGTTGTACACCTCGCCCGCCCGCCCACGCTCCATCACAGCCAGCACCGCCGAGCAGTGATCGTCCACGTGCAGCCAGTCGCGGACATTCAGCCCGTCGCCGTACAGCGGGATCTGCTTGCCCTGCAGCAGATTCGTCACGAACAGCGGAATCGCTTTCTCCGTGAGCTGCCTCGGCCCGAGATTATTCGAGCACCGCGTCGTCACGATGTCCAGCCCGTGCGTGTGCGCATACGCAGAACACAACAGGTCGCCCCCCGCCTTCGACGCGGCGTACGGGCTCCGCGGATCGATCGGCGTGCGCTCCGTGAACTTCAGGTCCGGACGATCAAGCGGGAGCGAACCGTACACCTCGTCCGTGCTCACATACAGCATCCGCTTCGAGGCGCCCGACCGCTTGGCATCGAGCAGCACATCCAGAATGACCTGCGTCCCCAGCACATTCGTTCGGATGAACGGAGACGAGTCCTGGATCGATCGATCGACATGGCTCTCCGCCGCGAAGTGCAGCACACCGTCGCATTGGCCCACCAACTCCGTGACCAGCGCCCGATCGCAGATGTCGCCCTTGACAAAACGATGACGCGACCCGTCGAGCCCGTCCAGATTCCGCAGGTTGCCCGAGTACGCCAGCGCATCGAGATTGATCGTCCGCACGCCCGGACGCTCGCGCTGCAGAAAGTGCAGCATGTTGGAGCCGATGAACCCGGCTCCCCCGGTTACGAGGTATGTCTGCAAGAGTGACTCCTCCATCGTCCCGTTCAGCGCTGATCGGACGCCCGAACCGCTCAATCCACCTTGTTCGCGCCCGACTCCGAGACCCGCAACCCTGTACGGAGAAGCGCGTCAGGCGTGCCCGCGTCCGCCCACCAACCATCAAGGAAATCGTATGTCAGGCGCCCACGCTCCAGGTACGCGCGATTCACATCCGTGATCTCGAGCTCGCCGCGATGGCTCGGCTTGAGGGTCCGGCAGATGTCAAACACATCCGAGTCATAGAAGTAGATCCCGATCACCGCATAGTTGCTCGGGGGGTCCTTCGGCTTCTCGATGATGTCCACGATCTTGTGACCGCTCCCGTTCATCTCCAGCCGCGCCACCCCGAACCGATGCGGGTCCGGCACCTCGTGCAGGATCACCTTCGCGCCGCCGCCCTGCTCCCGGAATGCGTCCGCAGCGTGCCGGACATTCCGCTCAATGATGTTGTCGCCCAGAATGACGCAGATGTCGTCCTTGCCGACAAACGGCTCGGCCAGCGCCAGGGCCTGTGCAATACCACCCGCGCCGTCCTGCACCGCGTAGTGAATCGCGCGCAGGCCGTGCTCCGACCCATCGCCGAGCAGCCGCTTGTAGGTGTTCAGGTGATCGCCGCCCGTCACGATCACAACCTCGTCAATCCCGAGGTTGCGAACGCACCCGAGCGGGTAATAAATCATCGGCCGGTCAAAGACCGGGAGCAGATGCTTATTCGTGACTCGGGTAAGCGGAGCAAGGCGCGTTCCGGTCCCACCCGCAAGAATGACACCCTTCATGGTCAACAACTCACTTCTTTGAAGAGGAATGGGGAGAATACCCCAGATCCCCGGGGGCATCCACATTGATCACGCAATGCGCACCCCTCCGACCCGTCGGCGCCAACCACACATTCAAGCGACACCGTAGTTTGGAAAGCGTTTGGATCTCATGACGCTCCCGTCGACCCGCTCGCCATAACCTTCACCCGCGTAGCAAATTGCGCCCCGCCCGATCAAACAGTCTGATAACCAAAGGCGCCGACTCGGCCGGCCTCCTTCCGCCATCATGCCGGTGCTACATCAGGCATCCATCCGCACCCCCTAATCGTTCCCGTTCGGGTGGCACGCCAGGCACGCCGGGCTCGACCACACATATCCGTTCACCTCATGGTGCACCTGATCCATCCGGGTCTGACGATGCTCGTGGCAGTCAATGCATGAGAACACAGAAGAGTTGCCCGGCACGATGTGGCAATCCGAACAATCCAAATGGCTGTGCGGCCCGTTGTTGATCGGGAAGTCGTGGTTGAACACCGCGCTCTGCCAGGTCACATTCGAGAAGTGGCACTGATCGCAGTCCGTCGGGAATCCGACATCCTGGTGATCCGGATCGGTAGTGCTGTTGTAGTCATCAAGATGGCACGCCACACAATCGCCCGGCAACCCGTGATACACATTCGAACCGTGACACGTATTGCAGTTGTGACCCGCATGCCCGCCCGTCAACGGGAACGCATTCGTGTGCGAATTCGAACCGTTGTCCCAGGTCGCCGTCGTATGACAGTTCTGGCAGATCGTGCTGATGCCCGCAGCCCCGTGGTTCGGGTCCGTGGTCCCCTGGTAATCGTCAAAGTGGCACGAGACACACGCCGTAGACAGCCCCGTATATACACCGCCCACATGGCAATCCGTGCAGTCAAGACCGGAGTGTCCTTGCGTCAACGGGAAAGTACCCGGATGACTGAACGCAGCGCCCTGCCAGGTCGCCGTCGAGAAATGGCAGATCTCGCAGTCCGTAGAGAACCCACTCGCCGCATGGTTGGGGGCGTTCGTGCCGTTGTAATCACCGATATGGCAGGTGACGCAGTCACTCGGCAATCCTTGGTACACATTCGAACCGTGACAGGTATTGCAGTTATGACCAGCATGCCCGCCCGTCAACGGGAATGCGTTCGTATGCACATACGAGGCCGGATCCCACGCGTTGATCGTGTGACAGTTCTCGCAGGTCATGCTCAGATGCGCAGCACCATGGCTCGGGTCCGATGCCCCCTGGTAGTCCCCGAGATGGCACGAAACGCAGCTCGTCGAGAGCCCTGTGTACACGCCGCCCACATGGCAATCGTCGCACGTCAGCCCGCCGTGCCCGCCGACAAGCGGGAACGTCGCCGGATGCGAGAAGGCAGCACCCTCCCACATCACAGTCGTGTGGCAATCCTCACAGTTCGTGCCAAACCCGCTTGTCGCGTGGTTCGGGTCAGTCGTCCCCTGGTAATCCGCGAGGTGGCACGACACGCAGTCAGTAGAGAGACCCGTATACACGCCGCCGATATGGCAGTCCTCGCAGTCAAGCCCCGAGTGACCCTGCGTCAACGGGAATGTCGCCGGGTGATTGAACTGCGCACCCTCCCAGCGCCGCGTCGTGTGGCAGAGCTCGCAATCCGTCGAGAACCCGCTCGCCGCGTGGCTCGGCTCCGTCGTCGCCTGGTAGTCGTCAAAGTGGCACGACACGCAATCCGAAGACAGCCCGGTGTAGACGCCGCCGATGTGGCAATCCGAACAGTCAAGCCCCGCATGACCCAGCGTCAGCGGGAAGGCCGGCGTGTGATTGAACGCCGCCCCCGTCCAGCCCTGCGTGGTGTGGCAATCCTCGCAATCCGTCGAGAATCCCGCCAGCGCATGGTTCGGGCTCGTTGTCGACTGGAAGTCCGACGCGTGGCACGAAATGCAATCCGTCGAAAGCCCGCCGAAACTATTCCCCGAGTGGCAATCATCGCAACGCAGCCCGCCGTGCCCCCCCGAGAGCGGGAACGTCCGCGGGTGCGAGAAGGTGATCGCTCCGTCCCACGCGATGGGCGAGTGGCACAGGTCGCACGATGTCCCGAATCCGACCTCCGTATGCACAGGGTCCCGTGTCTTGTTGTAGTCATCGAAGTGGCACGACACGCACGACGTGTCGAGAGGCAGAAAGACATTCGACTCCGCGCCCTCGTGGCACATGAAGCACTCAATCGCGGCGTGCGCACCGAGCAACGGGAACCGAGTCTTGTTGTGCCGGGCGATCGCGTCGCGCGGCTTCCAGGTGTCCTCGTTGTGACAAGAGTCGCACGCGGGCCCGAGATGCCCCAGGTGAATGTCCACATGGCACCCCGCGCATCCCTTGGCCGCGAACTGCGCCACCGGACCCCGATCGTTGTGGCACAACAGACACTGGGCGTCACGGTGCGCGCCCGTCAGCGCCACGCCCGTCTCCGCCTCGTGATCGAACGAGAAATCCGGCTTGAGCGTGTTCCAGTCCGTACCCGTATGGCAGAGCGTGCAGTCCGCCGGGAACGAGTCGTGCGGCACCACGGGCCCGAGCCGATCGTCCCATCCCTGACGAATCTGGATTCGCGTGCAGGACGCCCAGAACACGAGCGTCGCGCAGATCGCGACCGCCTTGATGCGAGGTGAAAGCCGCTTGGTCGTGGTGTGTTCGCTTGTCATGTGTCAGAACCGGTAAGAGATATACAGGCCGAGCGTGTACACATCGTCCTCTTCACCGAAGTAGTAATCGCCGCTGAAATCCAGATACCACTTCCCGAGATACCAACCAACGCCGCCACGCACAAGATTCCGCACGTGCGAGTCGTCGCCCCCAAGCGTCGCCACCCCGTCGTATTGGAAAAACTCATAACCGAGGTACGCGCTCATCGATCTGTACTGCTGCCGCGCCTCGAACCGGAATCCGCTCCCCGAGTTGAAGTTCCCGTCAACAAAGAACCCCGTCGCGCGCAACGACGGGTAATCCGGTCCGAAGCCGCTCCAGTCAACAGTCAGGTCGCCGCTCGTGCCGTCATTGGTCTCGTCCTCCCAGTAGTCAAAGCTCGCCGTAAACCGCAGATCCTCGATCGGCTTCATCCAGGCCGAAAGACTCATCCGATCCACCCGCCCGTTCTCGATGATCTCCACCGGGAGCAGCCGATAATCGCCCCGCTCCAGTTCCGGCCAACGGAACCGCGAATACCCCGCCGACGCACCGAAGTACTTGACCGGCGTGTACCGGACCTGCGTCCACAACTCCGTCAGTTCCACGCCGGGGCCCTTGATCTCGTCGCCGCTGTCGTAGATGTCCGCGCGGAACGAACCGAACAACCACAACTGATCGTTCGGCCGCCAGTTCACGCGTCCGACGACCTGATCCCGATCCGCCTCCCAGTCATGCCATGTTTTCTGATAGCCCAGAGTCGCCGAAGCAAACCCCGGCTTCTCCGACTCGTAGTTCACAAAGACGTGCGCCCCAAAGTCGCCGTCCCAGTCCCGGTCGCGGTTGTTCAGCGGAATCATCCCCGCCCCCGCGCCGATCGTGAAGCCATGGGTCAACTGCAGCGCCGCCTCGGCGCCATCGATCAATCCGAGCTCGGGAAGGTAAATCGAATAGAACCGCCCGAACTCGATGCGGTACGGCGCGTAATCCTCCCCGCCAAACGCATACGACAGCCGCTCGAGCCGCCAGTTCACCTCCGTCTCGGAGTCACGTCCCGTGAACATGTCGTGATGAACCGCCGTCTCGCCGTCAAACCTGAATCGCCCGCCGTCACGAAGCAGATTCCGCACCGTAAACGATGCCCCCATCCGCACCGTCGTGAATGTCGCGTCGCGGCCCGACCCGCCGTCATGGGTCAGCCGAGAGTTGATGTACGCGCGCCCCGACAACTTCGTCGGGCGATCCTCCGGCTTCTGCCGGCTCACCGGCGCGAGCAACGGATCATCGGGCGACACGCCCGATAGATCCGTCTTCCACGGCGGATGCTCCGGCACCGTCGTCTCGGGCGCACCCACCGCACCATCCGGCGCCGGCTCATCAGGAGGCGGGGCGGCGCTCGTCGGGAGCATCACCTCACCCGTCGTCCCGATCGATGGCACCTCCACGCCCGAAGGCAAATCCGCACGCGAACTCCCCGCCGACACGATCGTGATCACCGCGTGAATCGTCGAGCCGTCCGACGGGTGCAGCACCAGGTCCATCCCCGCTGTGACGCCATCGAGCCGACCCTTGTCGATGAAAACGCTCTGACCAGACACCGAGGTCACCACCACCTGCAGCGGCGCCGGATCGTCGCCGGAAACCCGGTCCTCTCCGAGCGCGCGCACCGACCCCCCGACCAACACAACAATCGAAACAAGCATCAGGCACCACCGCAACGGAGTCCGCATGGTCCTCACCTCTCGTTCCCCACGAATCCGTGACAATCCCCGCAAGCCATCCCCATCGGCCGGTACCGCGTCACCGCGCGCCCGTCGCCCGTCCGAACCGGCCGGTGGCAGGCCGCACAATCAAGCCCGATGTGCTGCTCGTCCAAGGCAAACCGCGAGTCGCGCTGATGGTCGAATGTTGTCTGCTCGAACCCGCGCCGCTCCGTGTGGCATCGCGCACAGTCATTGACAATCCCGACCGCGAACTGCCCCGCATGCACATCCTCGTGGCACGAAACGCAGTCACCCGAAGTCCGCGCGAATCGATCCACCGCATTCACTCCGCGCGCCGCCCCGTGGCAATCCACGCACGAGGCGCCAGCATGCGCCCCGACCAGCGCATACCCGGTCCAACGCTCGTGCATGTCGCCGGCCCACAACACATCCGAGAATGAGCCCGTGCCATGGCACCGTGCGCACCCACGCACGCCGTTGACAACGACGGGAAGCCCCGGTCGATCAAACGAGCCCTTGTGCACATCCTCATGGCACGAAGCGCACTCGTGCGAGACACCCACGAACCGATGCACACCGGCCTCGTCCGCGCCGTGGCACGATCGACACGCGACCGCCTGGTGCGATCTCGTCAGCGGGAATGCCGTGCGCTGATGGTCGTCGAGCGTGAATCGGGTCGCATCGAACCGCTTCGTGCCATGGCAATCCGTGCAAAGACGCAGCCCGCCATCCGCCGAAACAAACTGACCGCCGTGTGGGTCGCTATGACACGAGGCGCAATCCGTCGCCGTCCCCGCAAAGCGCACAACACCAGCAACCTCATGGTGACAGTCCGCGCACGCAACCCCGGCGTGCCCGTCCACCAACGCAAAGCCAGTCCGCGCGTGCATCGCCGCATCGAAGCGGCTCGGTTCAAAGTGCAGCGGATCGTGGCAATCCAGGCACGATGCGATCCGATCCGCCGTGTCGAACTGCCCCGCGTGCGGGTCCTCGTGGCACGATCGGCACGCATCGGCGGACCGGCCGGGGAAAAACGCCTCGAATGATGAGCGCACCACCGACGCATCCGCGATCCGGCTGCGCGCCCCGATCGACTCGTGGCAATCCTCGCATTGTTGCGTGTCGTGCGGCGGATCGAGCACAAACCCGGTCGCGCCGTGTTGCTCCCGCGTCATCGTGGCATCAGGAAACAGGAAGTCCGCGTGCTCCACCCGGTGGCACACGGCGCAGGTCGCCCGCGCATCCAAGCGCTCCCACGCGCCGATCCCGACGAGGAACGCCTCGTCGTGCGGCGAGCCGTGACAATCCACGCACCCCCGAACCGAGCCCGAAGGCGGCGCATCCATCAAGTGCGAAATCGCGCTCGCCGTCCCGTCCTCGTGGCATGCCTTGCACGACAGGCCCGCGTGCGAATCGATCAGCGGGAAACTGTCCGTATGTGCAAACGCCGCGGCCGTGTCGAACGCCTCAGATTGACCATGGCACGATGCGCAGTCTTGACCGTACGCGCCCCCGTGCGAGTCCTCGTGGCACGACTCGCACGCCTGCGATAGACCCAGATACCGGCTCTGCCCCTCGAGGAGGATCAGCGACTCCGCGTGCGCATGGCACGATCGGCAACTCAACGAGTCATGGCGGCCTTCCAGGCCGAAGCCCGGGATCTCCGCGTGGTCATACGACCCCCGGTCCGCCACGCCCGCAGCCCGAAAGGTCTCCAGAGACACCAACTCGATCACCCCGCCCGAATGCTCAAGGTGACACACCTGGCACGAGTCGGGCGCGACGCGCGAGTCCATCGCGCCATGGAAGCCCGACCCGTGATCAATCTGGCCCCGAATCTCGCCGTGACATTCAATGCATGCGTCGGCCATGGACCGCGTCTCATCGCCGTGGCACACAGCGCACCCCTTCGACCCCTTCAACTCAACGATCCGCGCGTGCGTCGGGTGCAAACCGCCGGGCGAGGTCAGCCGACCAAACTCCCAGTACGCCACACCCGCCACAATCACGAGCGACAGACCGCCAATCGCGATGTTGGTGCGCTTCATGGCGACACCCCCCGCGTATCACCACCCAACGAGGCCGTCGCCACCGCCCGGTGCGCCTTCCATCGAAGATCCGCGTACCGCAGCGCCGTCGCCACATGCGCAACCGTCAGCAACACCATCAAGAGCGCCAGCCAACGATGGAAGTACCGCCAGGAAGACAGCAACGCCCGCAACTCCTCGTAGTGCGTCACCATCAGACTCAGCCGATACGCCCGCCTCGCGATCAGAGTCACATCCCGGATCTCGTCTCCCGGGATATCCCCGGTACGACCCTGCGCCCGAAGCCGGCGCAGCGTCCGCGACAGCCGGACCTGGCCCGAGATCAGGGCGCCGACTCTCGCGAGCAGCCCCGGACGCCACCGGCCCGCGTGAATCAGATGATCGATCTCCCGACGGACCTCCTCGCCGTACCCACGCCCCGCCTCGTCCCACGCGGACGACATCGATACGAGCCGCGTGCGAACCTCGTCCAGGTCCACCTCACGCCCGTTTGCGGCCCGGGGAATGAACGCATAGATGTACCGCCCGATCGCGCCCGTTACTACGACAATGATCAGCGCGACCAAGGCATGCCCGCCCACGACATTCCGCAGCGCAAACCCGCAGTGCACCAGCACGCAGAGCAGTGACGACACGCCCGTGAATACATGCGCATTCATCCAGCCCCGGAGCGTCCCCGGGAGCCAACGCCCCCAACGGACCGAGCGCTTGACCAGATAAGTCAGATTGAACACGAAGAACGACACCGCCAACACGCCGAACATCAATCCGATCGGGCCGGACGGCCGCAGCATGTGATGGCTCGCAAGCGATGGCCGAATCAGCAGCGGCGCACCGTAGTACCCGCTGTGAATCACCGCCCAGAAGAGCACGAGAGCCGTGCCGATGAGCAACGCGATCTGCGCATACAAAAAGCCACGCGAGTCATTCGCCAGCGCCGTGCTTTCCGGGCGGTCGTCAGGATCAAACGACACACCACCCGACTGAAGCAACTGGAACGGCGGCACCCCGCCCGCAAACACAAAGACCTCGTCATTCGCCAGCCGCTCGGTCTTCGCCGAACCATTCTGACCTACGCGAAGATGCACAACGCCTGGCCCGATCGACTCGACCTCACTCTCGTACACCACACGCAACCGACCCCCACCGATCGCTTCTGCCAGTTGCCGTTCGTTCCGCGCCTTCAGCCGAAAGAACGCGTGCTTGCGATACGAGAGCGTCACATGATTGCCCGGCTGCTCCGCCAGGCCCACCGCCGCCTCGATCGCACTGTCGCCGCCCCCGACCACGAGAATCTGGCGATCTCGGTACGACTCCGCATCCAGTAGCGAGTACGCAACCTTTGGCAGGTCCTCGCCCGGCACGCCGAGTTTCCTGGGCGTCCCCCGCCGCCCGAGCGCCAGGCACACATGCCGCGCCAGAATCTCACCGGATGAGGTATTCACAACGAACAAGCCGTCATCACGCCGAGCAAAGCCCATCATCTGAACGCCGGTCCGGATGTTCAGACCGTGATCACGCGCCAGGCCCTCCCAGATTCCGATCAGTTCTTCTTTCTGATACGTGGACTTGTCCATCCGCCCGTAGAGAGGCAACTCCACCGGCTGCGTCATCACCAGTTTCCGGCGCGGGTACGACGCCACCGTCCCGCCGATGTTCTCGCTCTGCTCGATCGTCAGGTACGCAACCCCCAACTCCTTCGCGCGGAGCGAGCACGCGACGCCCGCCGGCCCCGCGCCAACGATCAGCAACTCATGGACCGTCTCCCCTCGCGGCGCCGACGCCGGCCCCATGGCCGTGCGCCGACGCGAGACCGCGTCCGCAACCGTCACGCCATGACTCACGGCCGTCCGCACCAGGGCGAACCCGCTCAACTCTCCCGCCAGGAACAACCCCGGCACATTCACCGCCTCAAGATCCTCATGCACCGCCGGAAGGTCACGCCGGTCCGACAAATCCCCAAGCGTCAGCGCGATCGCGGCCGTCGGGCACGCATCGGCGCACCGCCCGTGCCCGACGCACCGCGCGCCGTGCACGATCACCGCCTGCCCGTGCATCAGACCCAGCACGCCCTCTTCCGGGCACGCCCGAACGCAAGCGCCACACCCGATGCACTGCGAAAGGTCAATCTCCGGATGCTGCAGCCGCGCCCTGTCGCTCCCACGCTCCTTCGCTTCCAGTCGCTCCAGATGCCGCCGCGCATACGCGCGCACCTCCCCACGCCTCCGCAGCACCGCGAGGATCGTGAGAAGCACCACCAGCATCGGTGCGAGCGCGAGTGCCCAGTTCAACGCGTCAAGTCCTCTCACCCCACCAGAACATCCGTAGGAAACCAGAATGACCGGTCGGCGTGTCCCCGACCCCCGATCATTCATCGGCCACCGAGCGCGCCGGAATCACGCGCCCGTATGCGACCGTGAAATTTCGACCGGGGACCACGAGACGCCCGAGAAAATAACATGTAAGTTGTTGGACGCAATGAACTTTTATCCCAACATAACGGTTGTGCGTGACAAGACGATGCAGGTCGCATCATCGCTAACGCGCACACGCTCGGGCACGCACCACATGACACAGCACGCCGCAAGAACATCTCGATTTCGGCTTGTTTTGCAGCCAATTTGCATCATTTCAGCCTGCGCGCTCGCATCATGCGACGACGCGAAAGAAGTGCGCGTTTATCGTGCACCCAAGGACACGATGACGAGCGTCAACGCGCGAAACCAGCCGGCGAGTGCGCGTAATGCGCCGCGCAACGGCGCATTACAACCGCCATCATTACAAACCGAACCGATGCGCGCCGCGACGAACGCAGGCATGTCAGACGAACTCACCTGGGTGCTCTCCGAAGGATGGAGTGAAGTGGCCGAAAGCAGCCCTATGCGACTCGCCACGCTCCGCACCAATCGCAACGGCGCTACCAACGATGTCACCGTCACAAAGCTCGCCGGCCGCGCCGGCTCCCTGCTCGCCAATGTCAACCGGTGGCGGAACCAACTCGGGCTCCCCCCGATCGATGACGCCGCGCTCGCCGAGACCGTCCACCCGCTCGAACGCGGCGCCATGCCCGCCACCGTCGTCGATATCGAGGCCCCAGAAACTGCCGATGCGCCGCCCCAGCGCATGATCGCCTGCTTCTTCGAGCACGCGGGCGCCTCCTGGTTCTTCAAGATCACAGGGGACAAGCGCGATGTCGACGCGCTCGAGAGCGAGTTCATGGGCATCTGCCGTTCCGTTCATCCCAAGCCACGCCCCGCCGCGCAGGGGTCGGAGCCCTTCAACGGCACGGATATGTCGGCGCCGAACGCCGAACTCCCGCCCGCGCTCACCGCCCCGCAAAGCGCCGGCCCGCTCACCTTCCGGGTGCCCCCCGGTTGGACGCAGGACCCCGAACCGCGCGTCGCCCGTGTCGCGACGATCCTCATCGACGAGACGCCCGGGGCCGAAATGGCCATCTCCCGTTTCGCCGGTGATGTCGGCGGCGAACTCGCCAATGTCAACCGCTGGCGCCGCCAACTGGGCCTCCCGCCCGCCGCCACGCTAGCGGATGAAAGCGTCACCAATGTCAACATCGCCGGGCATCCCGCTCGCCTCTACCGATTCGCCGCGTCATCCGCCTCGCCCGATGCGCAGGGGATGATCGTTGCCCTCATGCCCCACACAAACGAAACATGGTTCTTCAAACTGACAGGACGCGTCACCGACATCGACGCGAACCGGGAGAACCTCGAAGCCTTCCTGCAGTCCGTGAGTTTCACGCCATGACATCACCGACCAGGCCCACACCCGATCGTCCACAGTCCGCGATCCGCCGCATCATCGCGCCGCTCGCATCCCTCAAACTGACGGTCCTCCTCATCGCGCTCTCCATCATCCTCGTATTCACCGGCACACTCGCGCAGCGCCATCAGGGAATCTGGGATGTCCTCCATACATACTTCCGAGCGCCCATCGTCTTCATCCCGCTCGACATCTTCCTCTCCGAGCGGAGCGAGCGATCGTTCGCCGTCCCGTTCCCCGGCGGATACACCATCGGCCTCCTCATGCTCCTCAATCTGATCGCCGCACACGCGCTCCGCTTCCGGGTGAAAGCACGCGGCAGGAGACTCCTCACCGGCGCGACACTCGTCGCGGTCGGTGTCCTTTCGATCTTCTGGTTCCACTCGGGCCCCCTCCCCGCGCGCATCCTCTCCGACGCGGGCGGATACGCCGGAGTCCTCCCCCTCATGCTCGTCGGCGCCCTTTTCTATGCGCCCCTCGTCGCAGGATGCGCGCTCACATTCGCCCGACGCGCGGGAATCGTCCTCATTCACGCCTCGCTCATGCTCCTCCTCGCGGGAGAGGGTGTCACCGCCGCAACCGCCCTCGAAACACAGATGCCCATCTATGTCGGCGCAACCTCCAACTGGTCGCAGGACATCCGAGAAGTCGAACTCGTGCTCATCGATCCGTCCTCCCCCGAGTCCGACCTCACGATCGCAATCTCACAGTCCGCGCTCCAGCGCGCCGCATCGTCGGGCGAACTCATCGCCAACCCCGCCATGCCCGTCGCCATCCTCGTCGATCGATACTTCCCCAACTCCGACATCCGACCGCTCTCACCCGGCGAACAGCCATCCGCCACAGCCGGATTCGGCGTCAATGTCGCCGCCGTCGGGCTACCCAGGGTCACCGGTGTCGATCGCAACCGATCCATCAATGTGCCCGCTGCAATCGTCACGCTCCTACGCGAAGGCCTCCCCATCGGCACCTACCTCGTCTCGCCGCATCTCCAACTCGCAAGTTTCATCCCCGCCGAGCAGGAAGTACGCATCGCCGACCGACCCTACCGGCTCGCCATGCGCTTCCGCCGATTCCACAAGCCCTACTCCATGCGCCTCGACGCATTCCATCACGATCTCTACCCCGCCACCAATATCCCCAAGAACTTCTCGTCGGACATCCACATCTCCGACCCCGCGCGCAGCATCGATCATGAAGTAAAAATCAAAATGAACAATCCCCTCCGTTTCGAGGGCGAGACATTCTTCCAGTCCGGCTACATACCCGCCAATCACCCCGGCGAGCCGGACCTCGGCACCGTGCTGTCCGTCGTCAAGAACCCGGGCTGGACGATCCCCTACATCGCCTGCGCAGCCGGGCTGATCGGCCTCGTCTACCAGTTCGGCGCATCCCTCATCCGCTTCCTGCGGAGGTCAACGCCATGAACGATCGACTGCGCAAACTCGCGCTCCCCATCATCGCGGCGCTGCTCGCAACCGCGTACTTCATCACGCCGATCGTCGCACGCCCCAATACAGGCCCCGATACCGACGCATTCGGCGAACTCCCCGCGTCACACGCGGGCCGATACCTCCCGCTCGACTCCATCGCGCGCACCGCACTCCTCTCGATCAGCGGGCGCCAGACCGTCCGGTCAGGGGGCGACCGACTCGACGCCACCACCTGGTTTCTAGAACTCATCGCAAGACCCGACGCGGCTTCGGAACTCGAGATCTTCCGCGTCGATCACCCCGAACTCCGCGCGACGCTCGCCCTCTCCAACGACTCGCAGCGCCGATTCTCCTTCAGCCAGGTCATGCAGGGCCGAGAGGAACTCCAGCGCCAGGTGCAACTCACGCAGATGGTCCCAAGCGAAGACCGCTCCCTCTTTCAGCGCCGCGTCATGCAGTTGTCCGATCAGGTAACCCTTTACCAGACGCTCGGCTCAATGCTCGATGTCCATCCAATCCCCTCCGCGCAACCCGGGCAGGAATGGATGACCCTCTCCATGCGCCAATCCAGCGCGCCCAATGCCGCCCAGAAGGCCATCGCCGCCGGGTACGCCGCCGCGTTCGAGGCCTATCAGAGCCACGACATCCGCGGCTTCAACCGTGTCGTCGCCGACCTCCGCGCCGCCGTCGCCGCAGAGTCGCCGCCCATCGCGCGCCGCGCCGCAGACGAAGCACGCTTTAATCGCGCCAATGTGTTCCAGCGCTCCATCGTCCTCTACCTCACGGTCTCGCTCATGCTCGCCGTCTCTTGGCTCCGGTGGCGCCCGCCCCTCATGAGCGCCGCGACCGCCATCCTCCTCGTAGTATGGACCGCGCACACGATCGGCATCATCGCCCGCATCTACCTCTCGGGACGACCACCCGTCACAAACCTCTACTCATCCGCGCTCTTCATCGGATGGGGCATGGCTCTCCTCGGGCTCGGAGTCGAATACTTCTACCGCTCCGGGTCCGGGCTCTTCGTCGGCGCGGTCTCCGGCTTCCTCACCCTCATGGTCGCGCGCGGCCTGTCCTCGAGCGGCGACACCATGGCCGTGCTCCAGGCCGTCCTCGACACCAACTTCTGGCTCGCCACACATGTCATCGTCATCACGCTCGGCTACGCCGCCACCTACCTCGCGGGACTCCTCGGCGCACTCTTCATCATCCGAGGCACCGCGACCAAGTCACTGTCGCCGCAAGAGTCAAAGCGACTCGCGCAGATGATCTACGGCATCGTCTGCTTCGCCACACTCTTCTCCTTCGTCGGAACCATCCTCGGAGGCATCTGGGCCGATCAATCATGGGGGCGATTCTGGGGATGGGACCCCAAAGAAAACGGCGCGCTCATCATCGTCCTCTGGAATGCACTCATCCTCCACGCACGCTGGGGTGGCATGGCCCGCGCACGCGGAATCGCCGTGCTCGCCGTCGCCGGCAACATCATCACCAGCTGGTCATGGTTCGGCGTCAACATGCTCGGACGCGGGCTCCACTCCTACGGCTTCATCGACTCCGCCGCATTCTGGCTCATCGTCTTCGTCGCAACCCAACTCGCGCTCATCGCGCTCGGATCATGGCCACTCCGCCTCTGGCGCAGCGGACCCGCCCCCCACGACCTAACCGACAACAGCCGCAAGGTTCCTCAGCGGCCGCTGCGGGCGGCAACCCGAAACGGAATCGTGTCGCCGCTCTCGAGCGACTCCTCGATCTCGTCGCTCCACTCCGCCAGGTACGTCAGTGTCACCCAGTCCGAGCCGGGATCGTGACCGTATGTCATCGCCTCGCGGTACGCATCCCCGAATCCGATCCCCTCAATAATGTGCCGGTACAGCATCGCGCACGCGCCCGTCCGATTCGTTCCCGCCGCGCAATGAATCAACACAGGCTGCGCGTTACGATCCGTCATGACGCGAAGCGCGTCAACATACATGTTCGGATCACCCGTCCCGTCACCGCGCAGACGCAGCACGACGCGGCGCACGCCGAGCCCTTCCGCGACCGAACTCTCAAGCGACTCCTCCGCCGAGCCCGGCTCATAGGCCCCAAGATCAACAATTGTCCGAATGTGCCGTTCTTCGATCACACGCCGCAGTGCGGCCACACCCATCCGACCGGACCGATACAACGTGCCCTCCTCGATCACACCGAAGTTCCGCGCCCCCGGCTCACGAACAATCGCTAGCACACCAACCAACACGACCACAACAATTGACAGCACGCGCACCCGAATCCCAGCGCTCAGCAGTCTCCCGCTCGCACTTCTCGCAATCGATGATCCGTGGTCCATGCCTCCGATGCCGCCCGGAAGTATCTCAGCGTCGCGCGCAACACGCCTCGGCCACGCCCCGCGCCGGGCACCAACCCGCCTCCCGTCACCAAAGTGCGACTTCTCCGATCGGCTCACGCTACGACACTACGGTCCGGGTCCTGCGCGAGTGTGACGATCGGGTGACGACCCTGTCACACGCAAAAAAAACAAAGCCCCGCACACGCGGGGCCTTGCTCAGGGTTGTCAGTAGGTCATGGCCGCATGAGCAGCCGAGTGATCAGCGACGGCGACGAGCCGCAGCCAGACCGCCCATGCCCAGAAGCGCCATCGCGCCGGGGCTCGGAACAATCTGGATACCGTTCAGCGTCGAGAAGCCGGAAATCGTCGTGGTCGTAATATTCAACGGCTGCCCAGCAGTCAGCGTCACATTGAACACGTTGTGCGTCACGCCCGCAGCGTAGTTGCCGCCGAACGCGCCGCCGGAGTTCGCAGGCGCCGAGCCGTTCACCGAGGTCGACGCGATGAAGGTCGCGCTGTCCGGGGCCCAGGCGTACACATACACCTGGTAGTTGCCCGCGGCCAGACCCGTCACCACGAAGGTGTCCGTCGCGCCGGTGCCACCCAGATCCAGACCGTCATCCAGCAGCGCCTCGAAGTCGCCCGAGGTACCGGCATTGTTGAACGAGAACGCGAAGTTGCCGGCGGGCAACGCAATCGAAGCGCCCGAGGGAGCGCCCGCGATGTCGTTCAGAGCGACCGAACCGGTCGTCGCCGTAATCGCGTTCCAGATGCCCGGCTGAGCAGCCGCAGCACCGTGACCGGCGCCCGGAGTCCCGAACTGTGTACCAAAGTCCATATTGATCAAGGACGACGCCGAAGCAGCCGTCCCCGCCAACGCAACAACCGCTGCGCCCAAAGCGAGTCTCATCGCAAAACCCTCCTCCTGTGGGGCCCGAGTAGCCCACCTTGGTTCGCCGCTCGCTAACGGACACCCGTCAGCATGACGTGTTTGCAGCGCACCAAGAGCCCCACAGCGTTTCTTCTTAGGGTCAAATATGCGCCAAATCCGCCCCTATTCAAGGGAATCACCCCCGAATCGCCCGCGATCCCGGCGCATCTCAGCCGCCGCGCCACCGTTCGCGCCCCAAGCACCACGACGGCAACGGTTTGCAGCAATGCCCTCCGCCCAAGGCATATCCAAGAATTCCGACCCCTCTGGCCCCCCCGTTAGCCTATCGCCACCGCGATCGCACGCACCGCCCTGTCAATACTTTCACCATCCACATCCAGGTGCGTCACCGCCCTGACCGTACGGGGCCCCAACGCCAGAAGCCGCACGCCCTGAGCATCCAACCGCCCGCACAGAGCACCCGCATCCCCGTCCACCTCGAAGTACACAATATTCGTCTCAACATTCCCCAGGTCCACCCGCACACCCCGCACCCCCGCGATCCCCTCCGCAAACCGCCGCGCATGGGCGTGATCCTCCGCGAGTCGCTCCACATGCCGCTCGAGCGCATAGATCGCGGCCCCAGCCAGCACCCCCGACTGCCGCATCGCTCCGCCGAACATCTTCCGGAACCGCTTCGCCCGCCGGATCGTCCCCGCGTCCCCCGCCACCGCCGACCCCACCGGCGCGCCCAGCCCCTTCGAGAAGCAGATCGTCACCGTGTCAAAGTGCCGCGCATACGCCGCTGCGCTCACACCCGAAGCCACCACCGCGTTCATGATCCGCGCACCATCCAGATGCATCTTGAGCCCGCGCGCCCGCGCAGCAGCGCTCACTTCCGCGATCTTCTCAACAGGCCACACGCTCCCGCCCCCTCGGTTGTGCGTGTTCTCGATGCTCACCACCTTCGTCACCGGGTCGTGGTCATCGATCGGCCGGACGCACGCCTCCATCGTGCGCGCATCGAAGATCCCCCGCGCCCCCGCCGCGAACGCCACCGAACACCCGGACAACGCCGCCGGCGCGCCGCCCTCGTACTGATAGATATGGCTCAACTCGTGGCACACGATCTCATCGCCCGGCTCCGTCAGCGCCCGCAGCGCCACCTGGTTCGCCATCGTCCCGCTGGGCACGAAGATCGCCGCCTCCTTGCCGAAGAGTTCGCACACCTTCTCGCACAGCGCGTTCACCGTCGGGTCATCCCCGAGCACATCATCGCCCAGCGGCGCGCGCATCATCGCCTCGCGCATCGCCGCCGTCGGCCGCGTCACCGTGTCCGAACGCAAGTCCGCGATCAGTGGTCCCATGTGTCGCTCAACCCTTCGCGGGCGTCACCACGCCCCGGCACTCGCCAAGCCCGATCCGCCTGAATCCCTCGCGCTCGCACCACCCCCGCAGAGTCACCTCGTCCCCGTCCGCAAGGAAAAACCGCGTCTCCCCCGTCGGCAACTTGATCGGCTCACGGTCCTTCCCCGCGCCCTTCCAAGTGGCTTCCAACAAACACCCCGCCTCTCCCGCACCCGGCCCCGACACCGTCCCCGAAGCGATCAGATCGCCGGCTTGCATGTTGCACCCGTTCGATGCGTGGTGCGTCAGCATCTGCGCAATCGTCCAGTACATGTGCCGGAAACTCGTCCTCGACACGCGCACCGGCTCCATCCCCTTATCGCGCATCTGCTTCGACGAAATCAACGCCTCCACCTGCATATCAATGCCGCCGAACTTCTCGTTCGCATCGCTGCGCAGATACGCCAGCGGCTTCGGATCGTCCTTGTCCCGCACAAACGCGCCGCACCGGAACGGCGCCAGCGCCTCCATCGTCACGATGAACGGCGAGATCGTCGTCGCGAAACTCTTCGCCAGGAACGGCCCCAGCGGCTGATACTCCCATTTCTGCATGTCCCGCGCCGACCAGTCATTCACAAGGCACACGCCGAAGAGATGCTCCTCCGCTTCGCCGATCGGAATCACTTCGCCCTGCTCGTTCCCGCGCGCAATGAACGCCCCGACCTCCAACTCGTAATCAAGCCGCTTGCACGCTCCGTACTTGGGCTCGCTCTCCCCGTCCGCCACCGTCTGGCCCATCGGCCTTCGAACCTCCGCGCCGGACGCCACGATCGAAGACGCCCGCCCGTGATACCCGATCGGGATCCACTTGTAGTTGGGCAGCAAGGGATTCTCCGGCCGGAACATCGACCCCACGTTCGTCGCGTGGTAGATCGACGCATAGAAATCCGTGTAGTCCCCGATCCCCGTCAGCAGCGGCAAGGCGAACACCGCGCCCTCCGCCGGCGACATGATCCGCCCCCGCTCCCTGTGGTCACGCAGCCGCTTGTCGTCCTTCCGCAACAACCGCTGCACCTTCGGTCGCAGCCGCGACCACAACCCGTCCGCCATCAGGTCCTCGATCGACATGAAGTCCCAGTCGTCATCGTCATCGTCGAAGATGTCCGACGCCGCCAGCAGGTTCAAATCGAGCAACTCATCCCCGACCGCCACCACGATCCCCGCCCAGAACCCGTCCCCGTCGTCGGCCTCCGTCAGGCGCATCGCCAGCGGCAGATTCTGAATCGGAAAGTCAGTACTCGGGTCATTCGCCGACTCCACCCACGACTCCAGCTTCGGGTCGTGCGTCTCGTCGATCGGGTACGAAGGATGCGATGGTTGCTTGCTCATCCCCGCAGGATAACGCACCGCAATATCTGAGCAGGCGGTATCTCGGGTGCCATGGCTCATCTCGACGCCGTCGAGTGAGCCATGTCGGTTGAACCGGAGTCCCCCCTCACATCATCCCCAGCCCCCGCAGATCATCCACCGGCTCCTCGAATGAGCAACTCCCGAACGAGATCGCAAACCGCTCCCGCACCGACGCCAGCCGCGCGATCTCGATCGCCTTGCCCCGCCACGATGCGTGCGTCTCGCCCAACTGGAAAGCGCCCGCATCCGTCTCACTCAGCACCCGCTCCGCATCATGCACGCCCATCGCGCCCGTCCGGATGAACGCGCTCGCCAAGATCACATTCAAAAACCCGTGCATCACGCCCCGCGGCGAATCGGGCCTGTACGTCAACGCCCGCTCCGCCCGCACCGGATGGTGCAGCCCAGCAGTCGCCTTGAACGCCACATCCGCAGCAGCGCAGTTCGCAATAAACCCCGCCACCGCTTCCGGCGGCGGAATCAAATCCGCCGTCACGCCACCCGTGCGAATCTTCGCCCGCGCACCCGTCCCCGCCAGCGCCGAGATGATCCCCCGCGTGTCGTCGCGCCAGTCCACCTCGAAGAACGGCTCGATCTGCTCGGGAATGATCTTCAGCGCCCGATCAACATCGTGCCCGCTCGCCGCCTTCAACTCGATCGTGTCGATCACCGCGCCCCCCGTCACCGCCACGGGGGACATCGCCGAGTCATCACCGCCCTCCGCGCCCTCGTTCAGCGCCAAAGGCCCGAAGTCCGGCGCATACTTCTGATTGAAGGCGAAAATCCGATCAATATCCGCATCCAGATCAGCACCGGGCAGCGCCGACACGTACCACGGCTCCGCGTCCCCGTCCTCCGCCCAGAACCGCTCGCCGCACTTCTCAAACTCGTCGAGCCGCGCCACCGTCGTGATGAATCGCGCCAGGATCCACGACTCATCGCCCGCCCGGTACCGCGCGTAGTTCTCAACCGCCGGGCCCATCTCAAGCTTCGCCGGCGGGAACAACCCCGCATAGTCAACAATCGAGTCCATCAAAACGCGTACCGCGCTCATCGCCAGTTCCTTTCTCTCTCGGTGCGCCATTAGGTTAGCCGCCACGACCCGCTCTGTTTGTGCTAGAACAGGACGATGGGAGCGTCACCCCACGCAGGCAAGTCCGTCCTCCTCATCGAGCAGGGATTCCTCAAGTCCCGCGCCGGCAAACCCATCCACGGCGTCGAACTCTTCCGACTCTTCCTCCTCCGCCAGATGATCCAACTCGGCGTCGATGTCACTGTCCTCTGCGAACAGTCCTGGAAACCAATCCTCGAAGAACGACTCGAGGACGCTCGCCCCAACATCGTCACCACACCCTCCCTGCGGGGCGTGGTCGCCACCGGCATCCCCGCGGCGCTCTTCGTCAGAAAGCCCAAACCGAAGTACGACGCCGTCATGTTCGGCGACCCCGGCCGCGGCCTGCTCCCCGCCATGCGCATCGCCAAGTGGCGCCGCCTCGCCAGACGCTACTTCGTCATGTCCCACCGCCAGCCCAAGGACGAGGTCTGCCGCGCCATGGACAAGATGAACCTCGATGTCCTGGCCGTCTCCGAGTTCGTCGCGTCCCGCTACCGGCGCAACAACTACTCCAGAAACCTCGACATCTATTACGGCATCGCCAACGCGCCGGACTTTTACCCGCCTACCACACCCCGCCCGAACGACGGCCTGTGCCACTTCGTCATGGTCGCCCGCCTCCCCAACATCTCCAAGCGCCTCGATTGGGCGCTCGAGGCGTTCCAATCACTCCCAGACGATGTGCGCCGGCGCTCCCGTCTCCACCTCGCATCCTTCATCGAACCCACCGATCTCGGCATCGAGGGTGTCATCTGCCACCCTTGGCTCCCCGCCGACCGCATCCCCGAACTCCTGCGCCAGATGGATGTCATGCTCGCCATCTCACGCCGCGAGACCTTCTCCCAGGCCATCGTCCAGGGCATGCTCACCGCCCTCCCCATCATCTCCGGCGACCACCCCGTCTATGTCGAGAAGATGGACACTGGGGGAGGTCTCGTCTGCCCCGACGCCTCCGCCGTCCGCGACGCCATGATCTGCCTCGCCTCCGACCCCGCCCTCCGTGCCCGGATGGGGGCCATCGGGCGTGAAACCGCCCTGGCGCGCTATGCTTGGGACACCGACCGATTCCTCACGCAATACCTCTTCCGCGGGGTCTGATTTGGCAAATTTGGGGTTTCGCCGAAGGATCGTCGGCTCTACAATGAACCCCCCGAATAATCGAACGACCGGAGGCCGCAATGCCCTATTACATGAAGCTCGGAAACCTCCCCAAAACCCGGCACACCCAGTTCCGACGCCCAGACGGCGCGCTCTACTCCGAAGAACTCTTCGGCACCGAGGGCTTCGTCGGACCCACCTCCACCCTCTACCACATCCATCCCCCGACCCAGGTCTTCGGCTGGAACACCAAGTACTCCACCAAGCCCGAGTATGTCGAAACCTCAACCATGCGCATGCGCCACCTCAAGACGCACGCCATGAAGCCCAAGGGCGACGCCGTCACCGGTCGCGTCGTCCTCTTCGGCAACGCCGATGTCGAGATGGCCATCTGCACGCCCGCCGAGCAGATGTCCTACCACTTCAAGAACGGCCAGGGCGACGAGTGCTTCTTCATCCACTACGGCCGCGGCACCGTCCACTCCATGTTCGGAACCCTCAAGTTCCACGAGAAGGACTACATCGTCATCCCCAAGGGCACCATCTACCGCATCGAGTTCGATGACCTCCCCGACGACCAGCGCCCGCAGGGAATGAACAAGGCCGACATGCCATTCGGACGATTCGTCCTCTTCGAGACCTGCAACGCCTCGCACATCCAGCCGCCGCCGCGCTACCTCTCCAAGACCACCTCGCAGTTCCTTGAACACGCGCCCTACTGCGAGCGCGACCTCCGCATCCCCGAATACCCACTCGCCTACGACGAACTCGGCGACTTCGAAGTCCGCATCAAGGCGCTCAACGCCGTTCACACCTACACCTATCACTACCACCCGCTCGATGTGGTCGGCTGGGACGGCTGCTACTACCCCTACATCTTCAACATCGATGACTTCGCCCCCATCGTCGGCAAACTCCACATGCCGCCGCCCATCCATCAGACCTTCGAAGGCCACAACTTCGTCATCTGCTCCTTCTGCCCGCGCATGCTCGACTTCCACCCCAACGCCATCGTCGTCCCCTACAACCACTCCAACATCGACTCCGACGAAATCCTCTACTACGTCGAGGGCAACTACAAAGCGCGCAAGGGAATCGATATCGGCTCCATCTCGCTCCACCCCCAGGGCATCCCACACGGCCCGCACCCCGGCACCGTCGAAGCATCACTCGGCGCCAAGTTCACCAACGAACTCGCCGTCATGTGCGACACCTTCCGCCCCATGTACCCCACCAAGGAAGCCCTCGCCCTCGACGACGCCAAGTACCCCGAGTCTTGGAAAGAGGGCCACTACCCCCTCACCAAGGACCGCATGCACTCCGAGACCGGCTTCCCCCTCAACGGCACATCTCCCAACGGGCACGCCAAGTCTGCATCCGGCAAAGGCGAAGGCGTCACCAACGTCTGGACCTGACCGCATACGTTGAAGATCAGATTGTTCTTCCTCCATCCGGAAAGCCCCGGCACGCGAAACCGGGGCTTTTGTTCGCGCCGAGTGTTACCGCTCGTTGTGGGAGGGAGCACCCGCACTCAGCATCACATGCAGGTCGCACCGAACTGGGCGAGGATGATATTCAGATCATCGACATCGACCACGCCGTCATGGTTCGCCAAATCGCGGGCGTCGCCGATGCCGACGTTCATGCCGAAGACCGACAAGACAGCATTCAGATCGTCGACATTCACCGTTCGATCACCGTTGGCGATGTCGCCCGGACATGTATTGCAGTCAAAGAAGCTCGCGTTCCGGGCATTCGCGTTCCCCGCAGCGCTCGCAAACTGTCCGCCGGCGAAGATCGTCCCCGCCGCGTCAGCCGAAACATCGAACACCGAAGTCTGAATGCTCGCGAGCATCCCCGAGCCGAGCGCCGACCACTGCCCGGTCATCGGATCGTACATGGCAATGTTGTTGACCTGAACACTGTCCACCATATCGAACGCGCCCGACATCACCACCTTGCCCTGAGCGGTCGTAATCAGGGCGAAGGGTGAACTCGCGTTCACCCCGTTGAGCCCGCCGCCCACCGCAGACCAACCGCTACCGTCCCAGACCGCAAGCCCGTTGCAGCTCACACCCCCCGCCTGCCCGAAAAGCCCCGCGACCATCAGCTCTCCGCTCGGCAACAGCGTCAACGCGCGCGCCGGCCCACTCAATCCAGACCCCAGCGGCAACCACTGCGTCCCATCCCAGCGCGCAATCCCACCCATGGGCACGCCGTCAGCTCTCGTGAAGTCCCCGCACGCGATGATGTCTCCATTGGGCATCTCTTCCAGATCAACGATCATCGTGGGGCTGTTCCCCTTCGGATTGAAGATCCCCGAGAAGCCGCCGCCGGTGGTGTTATTGCCGAACTTGGTCCATGCAAAACCGTCCCATCGCGCGATGCCCCAGGCGGGCTGATTGTCCGCCTGAGAGAACGAGCCGCCGGCGATCAGATCGCCATCAGATGTCCGCAACAGAGCTCGGCACGATCCAAACCGGAGCCCCTGGCCCAGTCCGGTCCATTGCGCCCCATCCCAGCGTGCGATCAATCCGGCCACATTGCCGCCGGCCTCAGTGAACTGGCCACCGGCGATGAACCCACCATCCGGCTCCGCCAGGATCGCTCGGACGAATCCGTTGACGCCCGAACCCGCGCTCTCCCAATCCGTACCATTCCAAATGGCGATGTGCTCGACCACGAGGGAACCGGCCAGCGTCATGGACCCGCCGTAGACCGCATCTCCATTCGCCAAGGCGGCACACGCGTAGGCCGCCGGAGCAACCCCCGTTCCAAGCGGCTCCCAGTCACAGTTCCCAGCGATCACTTGCGAACCCGAAACGAGCACGACGCTCGCGGCAATGGCGTGGCGGTTCAACATCTCGAACTCCTGTTCAATGATCCGGCAACCTCGGGCCCGCGGAGAAGAGCACGCAGCGTCCTCCTCCAAGACCCTCCACCACCAGAAACGGCATGGCCTTGACGGGCGCGTTGCCCGCTTGTCACACACCGTTAAGAGGCACAAGCCCCCCGCGTGATACATAAAACCCTTGAACTGGAGTGAGTCCCCCCCGGTGCCGTGTGCCACCGACTCCATGCGCGTGAGAAGGGCATCCCCACTCGATGCCTCGATGCCTGGGTCCCCCGATGCCTTCTCAATACTTAAAGTGCTTGATCGCCTCGCCCTTCTCCTCGATCTGCAGCATCGCCGAGATCCCGATCGAAAGGTGCTCCTCACCCCACTTCTCCGTCACCCTCGCGTCCGAGGCCTCCGTCTTCACGCCCTCCGGCGTGATCGGCACATCCGACACCAGCAGCAACGCCCCGCGCGCAATCTCGTTGTGGTGCCCAACGATGAAAATCGTCGCCGTCTCCATATCAATCGCCACACAGGTCAAACGCTTCAGCCGCGCCAAAAACCGATCGTCGTGCTCCCACACCCGCCGGTTCGTCGTGTACACCACGCCCGTTCGGTAATCGAACCCGCGCTCCACGATCTTCTCCGATACAAACTTGTGCAGCTTGAAACTCGGCAGCGCCGGCACCTCCGGCGGGAAGTAATCCAGCGAAGTACCCTCACCCCGGATCGCCGCGATCGGCAGGATGAAGTGCCCGATCTCCGTCGTCGGCTTCAGCCCGCCGCACTTGCCCAGGAACAGCACACCCTTGGGCATCCGCGCCGACAACAAATCCATCACCGTCGCCGCGTTGGGCGACCCGATCCCGAAGTTGATGATCGTCAGCCCCTCGTCGCAGGTCGCCGCCTGCATCGGGCGACCCTCGCCGTAAATGTCGCACCCGAACCGCTTGGCGAAACTCCGCGTGTAGTGATCGAAGTTCGTCAGCAGGATGTAGTCGCCGAAACGGTCGATCGGCATCCCCGTGTACCGGGGCAGCCAGTTCCGCGCGATCTCCATCTTCTTCTCATCAGGCCCGAGCGGGCCATACTCAACCGCCGGGGTTCGTCGCATCATCACACCATCCTACCGCGCTTGTCGCTCCGCCCCCCGCCCCGTAGCATCCGCGCCGTTCGCAGACGCACGCAATGGGCATTCTTCACACGATCCAAACCGCCGCAACACTCCGCGCCGCAGCGCTCCTCGCCGCCGCATGCGCCGCCGCCCTCCTCACCGATCCCGCCTCCGCGCAGCCCGCGCCCGACGCCCGCTCCTTCGCATCAACACCGCTCAACGCCCCCGTCCAGCAGGGCGACATCATCATCGCCGCCCAGCGCGCCTTTGCGTGGGACGATGGCGCCACAAAGCGCCTCCTGCTCGAGAACGATGTCCGCATCGAGATCGGCCGCTACACCTTCGACGCCGACCGCGCCACCATCTGGATCGCCGACGCACCCGGCTTCCCCGGCCACAAACAGATCGCCGTCTACTTCGCCGATGTCCGCCAGCGCGGCGCCTCGGCCGTCACCGGCGACGCCGCCCGGCTCCTCGTCACCGCGACGCTCGCCGCGCCCTCCATCAACCTCCACACCGATGCGCTCACTCGCACCCGCCCCGACTCCGACTTCCTGCGCGCAGCCGAGGACCGCCTCGCCCGCCACCTCGCATCACTCACTCCCGGCGCGGCCGCAGTCGTCGCCTCGCCAACAACCACCCCGCCCGCCGCGCCTGCCGCTTCCGACGCAACCGCCGCGCAGCCGACTCCCGCGCCGCAATCCCCCATCTCACCCATCGTCCGGCCCATCGAAGGCGATCTCGCCCTCCCGCCCGATCAGCGCTCGTGGATCCCCTCAACATCAGACGCCTCCACAATCGCGCCCGAGCGCCGCGTCGTCTCATTCTCCGGCGAGCCCCGCATGCTCGCGGCACAACCCGACGGCACCCAAATAGGCCTCATCACGCCCAACACCAACTCCGGCCAGGAGTCCGTCGTCATCCAGTACGCCGTCCCCGACGAGGACACCGGCGCGTGGAAGATCATGGAACTCCGCGCCCAGAACGCCGTCGTCTTCCTCAAGCGCGAACCCGGCGCATCGCCCCTCCGCTACGAACTCGATGATGTCCAGGGCGTTTATCTCGAAGGCGATGTCACCGCCACCGACGGCAACTACACGCTCCGCGGCTCCCGCATCTACTTCGATATCGCCACCAACCGCGGCGTCATCGTCGACGGCGTCTTCTTCACCTTTGATCAGAAGTCCGGCATGCCCCTCTACCTCCGCGCCGACATCATCCGTCAGACCGCGCAGAACGAATGGCAGGCCAACGGCGCCACGCTCGCCAATGTCGATTTCGCCGAGCCGCACTTCTCCATCGGCGCCGAGTCCGTCACCATCCGCCAGCAACGCGCCGGCGCTCCGGGCACACCCGCCGCGCAGGGCGACCGCCTCTTCGTCGATGCCCGCAATGTCGGCTTCCGCACCGGCACCACCGCCCTCATCGGCACGCCGCACTTCGCCGGCGAGATCGGCGCCTCGCCCTTCCGCTCCATCCAGTTCGACTCCGTCGATGGCGACCCCGTCATCCGCACGCGCTGGGACGCCGCCGCCCTCCTCGGCCTCGACCTCCCGCCCGGCAACCAGTTCCATCTCCTCCTCGACGGCTACATCCAGCGTGGCCCGGCCATCGGCACCGATCTCACGTGGCGCTCGCGCGAGATCGCCGGATCGCTCTTTGCTTACTTCCTCTACGACAACGGCACCGATCACTTCTCCTCCGGCGCCGAAACCAATCGCGACGACGAACCCCGCGGCATGCTCATCGCCGACAATGTCTGGCGACTCAACAACCTCTGGACAACCTTCGCCGAACTCTCCTACATCTCCGACCCCGCATTCATCAACGCGCTCTTCGAACCCCTCGGCGAGACCCGCCGCGAGTTCATCTCCGGCGTCCGCGCCCGCCGCATGGACGACCACACCGCCTTCAACCTCGGCGTCCGCGCTTCGCTCAACGACTTCATCGCCAACGAATACCTCCTCCAATCTCGCGGCTACCAGGTCGAGAAACTCCCCGAAGCCCGCTATTCAACGATCGCCCTCGACGCGCTCGGCGGCCTCGTCTCCTACTCGAGCCAGACCTCCGTATCCTCCATGCGCCTCGCCTACCACGAGTCGCCCCTCCGCGAGTCCGGCTTCGATACCCTCCGCCGAGCCCGCGCCGGCTTCGGCCTCCTCCCGTCCTCGCGACTCTCCAAAGTGCTCAACGCCGCCGGCTACCCCGACCGCACCGTCAACCGCTTCGACACGCGCCACGAGATCGAACTCCCGCTCAAGGCCGGCCCCGACGGCGCCATCAACATCACCCCCTTCGCCACCGCACGCCTCACCGCCTACGACAACGACTTCGACGAGTTCTCCGGCCGCGACGACGACCAGTACCGCGCATGGTTCGCCGGGGGCGTCCGCGCCGCGACATCCTTCGTCAATATCAACAACAGCGCCCGCTCGCAGTTCCTCGATATCGACCGCCTCCGCCACATCGTCGAGCCCTCCGTCACCTTCTGGTCCGCCGGCACAACGCTCGATCAATCCCGGCTCCCCATCTTCGACGATGATGTCGAGTCCATCGCCGACGGCACCGTCGTCCGCGCAGGCCTCCGAAACACCTGGCAGACCATGCGAGGAGGCACAGGCCGCAAGCGTTCCGTCGACTGGATCACACTCTCCACCGACTTCATCTGGTCCACTTCTGAAGTCGACGAAGAGTCGCCCTACGGCCGATTCATCGAGTCCGAACCCGAACTCTCCAACCTCGGACGCTTCGCCGTCACCGATCTCGTCTGGCACCTCACCTCCGCCGTCTCACTCTCCGCCAACTGGCTCTACAACACACAGTCCGGCTCAACGGCGCGCACGACTTTCGGCGCCATCATCGACCACGGCGACGGCTTCTGGTCGTTCGTCGAATACCGCGAGCTCGACGCGATCGAAGCCACCCGCATCAACGTCGGCGCGGGCTACGAACTCACAACCAAGTACGCCCTCACCGCCGAGTTCGCCTACGACCTCGATGACGACAAGATCCAGACCTTCGAAACACGAGTTACCCGGCGCTTCCCGCAGTGGACCGTCGAGGCCGGCTTCGATTTCGACAACGTCTCGGACGCCGTCGGCTTCGGCATCGTCTTCCGCCCCGCCGGCTTCGGCGCCGAACGACGCAACCACGCATTCACCGAGTTTGCAGCCGGTGTCGTCGATGCCGCGCCGACCCCCCGCGCCATCAACTCCGGCCGCTTCCGCTCCGGCCCACTCGCCGACAACTGAAAGCGAATCAGACCAGAGTCCCGAATCCCCTCCCTCTGGGAGGTGTAGGGCGGGGGTAGGGGAGGGGCTCAGTCAAAAACAAAAAACCCGGACTCGCGTCCGGGCTTGTTTATGCAATTAATCCCGACCAACACTCACGCGTTGATCGCGGTCACCTTCACCGTCATGTGACGCTGGCGATGACCCGTCTTCCGCTTGTAGTTCTTGCGGCGCTTGAACTTGATGATGTCGATCTTCTCGCCCTTGAAGTCGCGCTCGACAATATCCGCCGTCACGGTCGCGCCCTTCACATAGGGCGTGCCGAACTTCGAGGAGTCGCCGCCGACCATGAGAACCTTGTCAAAGGTCACACTCTTGGCCGACTCGGGCAACTCCCGGATATCCAGCGTCAGCACATCGCCCACGCTCGCCCGGACCTGCGTACCGCTGTCTTCGATAATCGCGTACATCGCGCTTCTCCGCGATCATTCAGATCGCCTTGGGGTCATCTCGAGGACGCCCGAACCGGCCCACCGACCGGACGAGCGAGCCGAACAATATACCCAAATCCTCCGACCCCCGCCAACATCCCCGCTCACGTCCCCGCAGAGGCCCCCAGCAGCTCCGCCGGCACCCGCAGATCCTCCAGCAACTCCGCCACCTGCTCGGGAGTCAGGTCCGCCAGGGGCGTCTCGATCCGGGGTGATCCACCAGGAAACGCGATCCAGCCCAGGCGCGTCACCAGCTCCGCCGTCTCCGCAGCCGCGCTCATCCCGTCCAGATCGGGCCCGCACACCACCGGCCACACCACCCGCCCGCACCCCACTTCCGCTCCCCGCTCCATCGCCAACAGCAACATCCGCGTCTCGCCGAGCGGCCCCGGATGCTCCCGCCACGCCGCTCGCCCGTCCGCATCGCACACATCCCCGAGGTCCATCAGCCGCGCCTGGTGCGTCATCGCCGAGCGGACCTGCTCCACCGAATGCCCCGATCCGCCCGGCGGCATCCACAGAACCACCCGCCGCGGGTCCGGAGCAATCGCGCAGCACGCAACGCACGCCGCCGAACCGTCGTACACCACCAGAACCCGACCACCGCGATCCTCGCCTTTGGTCATACCTCAGTTATCGGCCGCACTCCCCGATCACATTGCAAAACCGGCAACCGGGGGTGCCTCCTCCCCCGCGCTTGCGGCGGAGGGGGCATATGTCAGTTCATACCTCGTACAACCGCTCAGCGCAAAGCCGCAAGCGGTGCTTCCTCCCCCGCCGCCGGCGGGGGAGGTGTCATGAGCGAAGCGAATGACGGAGGGGGTGCCCGACCGACCTCAACTCGCCGCGCCCGCGGCCGCCAACTGCGCGCCCGCGACCCGGCTCTTGAGCAAGAGCACGCCCGTCTCCAACTGCGGGTCGATCCCGTCCGTCAGCAGCTTCGTCGCCGACGGCCGCTCCGGGTCCGCCACGGGCCTGCCATCGCGCCCGAACTCAACGATGTCCGCCTCTTCGCGCACGCGCAGCGAGTCGCCGATCTGCGAGGGCAGCATCGACACCTTCACATCCGGCTCGAGCCCCCATGTGTCCGTGCCCGGGCGCCGGTGAATCAGGCGGCCGCCCGGCAACTGGTAGTACTGCTCCGTCAGCTTGAACGCCATCCGTCCCAGCGGATACACATTCTGAACCGAGCCCTTCCCGTACGAACGCTCGCCGACGAGGATCGCCTTGCCGTAGTCCTGCAGCGCACCCGCGACGATCTCGCTCGCCGACGCCGAGCCGCCGTTGATCAGCACAACCATCGGAATATGCGAGTCCACCGTCGCGCCGCGCCGCGCCGTCCGGCGCTCCTGCACGCGGTGCGCGTTGTCCACCTGCTGAACGATCACGCCCTCATCCACAAACAGGTTCGCGACATTGACCGCCTCATCGAGCAACCCGCCCGGGTTGTAGCGCAGGTCGAGAATCACGCCCTTGGCGCCCTGACGCTTCATGTCCAGAATCGCGCTGCGCAGCTCGCCGCTCGTGTCCCGGCTGAACCCGCTGATCCGCACGTACCCGATCTTGTCCTGCGGATCGATGAACCAGTCCCAGTCCGTATCGTGCGGCCCGTTCCGCTCCCAGCCCTTGATCGTGTGCAGCACGATCCGCTCCCGCGTCAGACTCACCTGCATCGGCGCATCCTCGCCCTGCCTCTCGATCGTGAGAACAACATCCGTGCCCGCCGGGCCCGTGATCTTCTCCACCGCCTGGTTCAGGTCGATCCCCAGCGTCGTCTCGCCGTCGATCGCGCTGATGATGTCGCCCGATCGGACCCGCGCCCGCGCCGCGGGCGTGTCCGGGAGCGGCGCCACAACCTTCAGCTGCTGCGCCTCATCCAGCGTGATCTGAATCCCCACGCCCTGGAACTGCCCCTCCGTCGTGCGGTTGAGCGCATCCACCTCGTAGGGCCACTCGATCGACGAATACTCATCCAGTACGCCCATCGCGCCGTTGCCGAACTCGTGCAGCACCGCTGCCGGGTCGACACCCACCGACCGCGCGTTCTCCTTCAGCAGATCTCGCATCGACTCGTACACCATGTCCGGATCGGGCGAGACCGCCAGCCCGCCGATCCGGCGCGTCTGTTCGCGCAGGTAAGAGTCAAACGCCTCACGCGCCGCCGCGTCGCGGAGGCCCGGGAATGTGTCGTAGATGTCCGCCGTCGAGAGCATCGTCTGCACCGCCTTGTACCCGCCGATCAGCAGGTCGCGGAAATCCGAGTGCTCCACATGACGCACACCCGCCATCGTCACGCACCGCGCCACCGCGGGCAACGAAACCGTCTCCAGCTTGCTCTGCCAGTCGTCGCCGACCGCGTTATACGGAGGCAACGCCTCCAGCCCGTCGGCGACCCGCTGCTCGCTCCGCAAGTTGTGCAGCTTCTCCGGCGCATACAGCCGCAACATGCTCCACCGCTGCGCCAGACGCTTCAGGTCGTCCGTGTACCGGTCCTGATTCTCATAGAGAACATTCAGACTCGCGAAATATCCGTACGCATCGAGCCACTTGCCCGCGCTCTCGAGCCGGTGCGCCTCCCGCTCGGCGCTGGCGATCAGCGACTTCATATCCGACTCATTCAGCACGCTCGGGTCGCTGTTGGTGAGCGTCTGCAGCTCGATCGCCGACGCCATCGCCTTCTTCGTGTTGTTCTCGGCGATCAGATCGCTCAGCTCCGCGCGAACCTCCGCCAGTCGCTGCGTCCGCGTGCTCTCCGCCTTGTCCAGATTCACCCGCGCCGCGGCAACACTCTCCGGCAGGTCGCCGATCCCGACACGTGTCGCGCCGTCGGGCAGGTTGTAGAGCATCTCCAGCACGCGGTCCGACTCGCCGTGCTCGGCGCTCTCCCACACCCGGTTGGACCATTCCAGCACCGCGCTGGCGTCGGCGACCGTTGTCACTTCATCCGCGAGGGCCGCGGGGCAGGAGATCAGGCAAGCCGCGACAGCCGAGCCCAGGGCGATTCGTGAGAGTCCGTTCCAGAGTCGCATGCAATCTCCTTTTTCCTGCCTTGGCCGCACGCCCGATAGGGCGGCCCCCGATCTCGCGGGGGATGTTCCCGAATCGGCTCGATCCACCCGCCGGGTCCACCGCCAACCCGTCCCGCATAGTTGTTCGTCCGCCGATCGGTTCGGTTGCGATGGTCAGGGCCACTATAGGGGGCCCGAGCGCGGCACCGGCAGGGGACCGGAGGTGGACGGCGGGGTATCGTGAGTCCATGCCGCTATTCGATCCGGCCAACCTGACCCGCCTCCTCGCCGAGATGGCCCCCGAGACGCCCGAGCCGGGCGAACTCCCCGCCGCGGGTCGGGCATGGATCGTTCTGGCAATCTTCGCCCTGCTTATGGGCCTGCTGATCACGCTGCTCATCATCACGCTGGGGCGCCGGTCGTACCGGCGCTACGCCCGCCGGCACCAGATCGACCCCACGCCATCGCACATCCGGGCCAGCGCGTGGTCCGAAGCGGGCAAGCGGGCGGCGCCGGAGGCGGGCGGGGCGGACCTGGATGACTTCGATCCCGATGAGTTCGGCCCGGACCTGGAGCCGCACGGATGAGCGCCCCCCCCAACTACCGTGCCGCGCCGGTCGCGCTGGTGACGGGCGGGGCGCGCCGGGTGGGGCGTGCGATCTGCCTCGCGCTGTCGCGCGCGGGCGTTGAAGTTCACTTCAGTTTTCTGAAGTCCGATGAAGAGTCGCGCCTTTTGTTGGAAGATCTCTGTACTAACACACCCGGTTCGTGCGCACACAAGCTGGACTTGCGGGATGTGTGCGCGGTCGGGGAGTTCGCCGGCGCGTGGGCGGCGTCGGGGCGCGCGTGCGACATTTTGGTTCACAACGCCTCGATCTATGCGCCCGCGGCGATCAGCGAGATCACGCCCGAACTGTACGAGCGGTTCCAACGCATCAACGCGCTGTCGCCGCTGCTCCTGACGAAACACCTCGCGCCGAAACTCCGGCGATCCTCGCTGCCCGGCGGCGGCGCGGTGGTGGCGATGTGCGATATCCACGCGATGGGATTGCCGCGCGCGCGGTTCGGCGCGTATTCGATGAGCAAGGCGGCGCTGGTGGAGATGGTGCGGACGCTCGCGATCGAGCTGGCGCCGGAGGTGCGGGTGAATGGTGTGGCGCCGGGCGTGGTGGCGTGGCCGGAGGAGGGATATGAGTCGGACGCGGCGGCGCAGCGTGCGTATCTGGAGCGCGTGCCTCTGGAGCGGGCGGGGACACCGGAGGACGCGGCGGAGACGGTGCGGTGGCTCGCGCTGGAGGCGCGGTACACGACGGGGCAGATGATCCGGGTGGATGGCGGAAGGTCGCTGCGCTAATCCTTGTGGATGATGCTCAGGTAGACGATGACGCCGGCGACGGCGAGCAGCACGAGAATCCAGAAGGCGAGCACGGCGAAGGCGATGCGCTTGGCGCGTTTGCCCTCGTCCCAGCCGAAGGGGCGGACGCCCTGGCCCAGGAAGGTCCCCACGCCCGCGAGGTTGATGCAGACGACATTGAGGACGAGGAGCAGCCCGGAGTTGCCCGCGGCGGACCAGTTGCCATCCACGAGGAACATCACAGAGACCACGAGGGGGGGGAGGAGGGCGACGGCGACCATGACGCCGACGAGGGACATCGAGACACCCGTCGTGGCGGCGAAAGCGCCGGCGACGCCCGCGGCGAGGGCGACGGCGATATCGGTGGGCTTGGGATTGATCCGGAGGGCGACTTCGTGGCTCTCGACGGGGAGGTCGAGCACGATGGAGATCGCGGCGGCGAAGACGGCGGCGCAGCCGAGCCCGGCGGCGTTGGTGAGGATCGCGCGGCGGGCGAGTTTGAAGTCCGCGGTTGTGGTCGCGAGCGAGAGCGCCATGTTGGGTCCGAGCAGGGGGGCGATGACCATGGCGCCGATGATGACGGCGGCGTTGTCGTTTGCGAGTCCGATGGCCGCGGTGACGGTGGAAAGGGCGGCCATCGCGAGGAAGACTGGCGTGATGTAGGTGTACCCGCCCATGTCCTCATACAACTCGGCGCGGGAGACACGCGATCGGTTGCGCTTGGATTTCGTGTCGTCGGAGTCGGGCTTTTCCAGACGCGGAACGGTGGCTTCGAGTGGGTATACCACCGCTTCGAAACGGGGGTCGTCGGTGATGATCTTTTCGAGCGGGTCGAGGACGCCCTCGACATCCTCGGCGTGCACCACAGCGCGAAAGATCACGCGCTCGTCGATGGTCAGCGACTTCCAGAGGCGTGACTCTGGCTGATGTTCGACTATTTTGCGGACGAGGTGCTGTTGGTCGTAGGGCACCACGATTTCGATCAGGCGTGCGGGCATTGGGGGGAGTCTATTGAAAACACCAGGCACAGAGCACAAATGAGGATGCCGCCTCCGTCACGCTTCGTGTGACACCTCCCCCCCCCTCCCCCCTTCCCCCCCTCCCCTGGGTCGGGTGAGGATTCGTGAGGTCGTCTATCTGAAAGGGACATGGCTCGCTCGGCTGCGCCGAGACGAACGAACTATGGCACCCGGCCTCTCTCATAGCCGGCAATGTTGCTTGAACAAGGTGCGCTGACGGGGCACTCGCTCGCGCTTCGTGCTCGCAGGACAAACCGCAGATGACGCTGGGATGATTTCGACATGGCTCGCTCGGCTGCGCCGAGACGAACCATGGCACCCCATCATCCGGTGAGCGCGGGGTCTTGCATTCCGAGTTGGGCGAAGGCGGCTTTGCGGATGCGGCAGGAGTCGCAGCGCGCGCAGGGAGTTCCGGTGTTGCTGGGGTCGTAGCAGGAGTGGGTGAGGGCGTAGTCGACGCCGAGTTTGAGGCCGAGGCGGATGATGTCGGGCTTGGTCATTCCGGAGAGGGGCGACTCGATGCGCGGGCCGTGGCCCTCGACGCCGGCGCGGGTGGCCAGATCGGCCATGCGCTGGAAGGCGTTGATGAAGTCGGGTCGGCAGTCGGGGTAGCCGGAGTAATCGACGGCGTTGACCCCGATGTAGATGGCCTTGGCGTCCAAGACTTCGGCGAGGGCGAGGGCGTAGGAGAGGAAGATGGTGTTGCGGGCGGGGACATAGGTGACGGGAATGTCGCCGGCGTCGCCCTGGAATGGGTCGTCGGACTTGGGGACGGCGATGTGGTCGTCGGTGAGGGCGGAGCCCCCGAAGGCGCGGAGGTCGATGGTGGCGACGCGGTGGGAGGCGGCGTTGTGGTGGGCTGCGACGCGGTCGGCTGCTGCGAGTTCGTTGGCGTGGCGCTGGTGGTAGTCGAAGGAGAGGCAGTGGCAGGCGTAGCCGTGGGACTGGGCGATGGCGAGGCATGTGGCGGAGTCGAGCCCTCCGGAGAGGAGGACGACGGCGCGTGGGGTGTTTGATTGGGTCTGGTTGGGGGGATTATGGGTCATGGATGGGTCAGGATAGGGCGATGAAGGGTGGACTGGTCGCGGGGCGGATTGGTGTGTATTCTTCGCGGCCCAGATCCACTTGCGCGAGTGGCGGAACTGGCAGACGCGCCAGCTTGAGGTGCTGGTCCCGGTTTACGGGGTGGAGGTTCGAGTCCTCTCTCGCGCACTGATTGAAGAATGCCGCCGATCCGAAAGGGTCGGCGGTTTTCATTTGAGGATCGCCCCCGGCGGGCCGATGGTCGAGTCATGCTGACATTCGCGTTTTGGTTATCGCTCGGTGCGTCGATGGTGGTGGTGCTCCTGACGGCGCTGGGTATCCAGCTGGCGTCGGGGGTCGGCTTGTACGCGAAGAAGCGCGGCGAGCGGTTATCGAAGCAGCCGTGGGTGGATGTGTATGTGATGGTGATGTTGCTGGCGCCGTGGGCCGGGTGCGCGATCGTCGCGGGCTGGTGGGGACTGCTGGGCTCGTTCGGCGGGCAGGCGATCGCGGCGGCGGCGTGGTCGGTGATGCACATCTACTCGCATCCGAAGCGGGATCGGGGACGCGGCCCGACTCGGGCGCTGGGCAAGCGCGTCGGGCGGACGCGGGTGTGGGGCGCGATGGGCCTGTCGGTGGTGATGTTGCCGATCCTCGTGGCGATGCGCGTGATGCAGATGACGGTGTGGCCGCTGTTTCGGAGGTTGATGCGGCTTCCCGCGGAGAACGGGGCGGTGTATTTCTCGTTCACGCGCCATGCGGCGACGGGGCTGGTGGGTGTGGAGTTGGTGTGGGCGCTGTACTGCGAGTGGGCGATGGGCGTGTGGTCGATGAGCGGGCAGATCGTGCGGCACTGCGCCTCGATGTGGTGCCCGATGCGGTTCGCCGATGAGTCGAAGAATTGCGCGTTCTCGGTGGACTTCCCGGACGTGGAGCGGTGGGGGGAGGCGAACTCGCTCTCGGGCACCGAGCGCGTGATCGATCAGATGTACGGGGGCGGATCGACGGCGTGGTTCGGGCATGCTTCGCGGGATACGGGCGTCGCCGAGTCGGGCGTCCGCGATGAGGCCTCGAAGCAGGCGGCCTGACGCTCGGGGCTGGCCGGGTTAGAATGGCTGCCCCGCCCGCGGGATGAAGTGCGGGTCAGGAGGTGGCTAGTGTCGATTTCTCGGCGAGCGATGGTGACGTTCCTTTGGCTGGCGGCGACGGTCGGCGTGTTTATCGCGTCGGCGGTGATGGGTGCGGGGATCGCCAAGGAGGTCGTGCTGGTGGCGGGGCTGTCGATGGCGCTGACCTTCCTGGCTCTGCTGTTCCTGCTGGTCGCCGAGGTGATCGCGCCGAACAAAACTCCGGCCCGATAGCGGCGGGTTGGTTCGGGGGGACATTGTGGGGCGGGTGGACGCGGGGCGGGGTTATCTGGGCTTATTGGATGTGACGGCGCCGTAAGGGAGCGGCGTTTGTGTCATCGGGATTGCGCTCGACTTTGGGGGAGCGCGGGCCGATGAGGATTAGGTGTTTCCCTGACGAGGCACCCATGTACAGGAGGGCTCCATGATGAGCCGAACGAAAGCGGACGAACCGTTGCGCAGCGAGTTTGCCGGTGACGCCGAGATGCACGAGTTGATCGAGTTTTACCTCGAGGAGTTGACGCGGAAGGTTGCGACGATCGAGTCGTGCCTGAAGCTAGACGATGCGGGCGGCATTCAGATGGTGGCGCACCAGTTGAAGGGTTCGAGCGTCGGGTACGGGTACCCGTCGATCGGCGAGGTTGCGGGTGAGTTGGAGGCGGCGCTGCGATCGGGATCGAAGGACCTGGTGCAGGGATTGACGGATCAGTTGCTCGGCTTGTGCTCTCGGGCGTTGATGTCGGGCGCGGATTGAAAGGGACACCGGATTGCCCAGCCAGGAACAGAAACCCGTTGTGCTTTTGATCGACGACAGCCCGTCGATCCATCGCCTGCTGGCGTACAAGCTGAAGAACGAGGGTCTTGAGTTCCTGGCGGCGTTCACGGGCGGCGAGGGGATCGAGCTTGCGGTGTCGCAGACGCCGTCGTTGATTCTGCTGGATCTGACGCTTCCGGACATGAACGGGTTGGATGTGCTGCGGGCGCTGAAGGAGAACCCCAAGACGCTGACGATTCCGGTGATCATCATCTCGTCGAACAACAGCAGCCAGGAGAAGGTGGCGGCGTTCGAGACCGGGGCGATGGACTTTGTGTGCAAGCCGGTGGATGTTCCGGAGTTGCGGGCGCGGATGCAATCGGCGATTCGGTTTACCCGGATGATGCGGACGCTCGAGCAGCGTGCGTGCATCGACGCTTTGACGGAGCTGGGGAACCGGGCGCGGTTCGACCAGTTGATGAACTCGGAGCTCAAGGAGTCGGAGCGGAGCAAGTTCCCGCTGGCGCTGGCGATGTGCGACATCGACCACTTCAAGCGGCTGAACGACACCTACGGGCATCCGGCGGGTGACGAGGTGCTGCGGACCTTCGCGGGGATTCTGACGCGATCGATTCGTGTGTACGACGAGGCGTGCCGCTTCGGTGGCGAGGAGTTCGCGCTGATTTTCCCGAACACAAGGATGGACGAGGCGGTGGGGGTGTGCGAGCGCGTGCGCAAGTCGCTGGAGGCGCACGCGTGGACGCGGTATCCGGACATGCGTTGCACGGTTTCGTTCGGCGTGACGGACCGCGGGATCAGCGGGAGCCGCGAGCCGTACGCGTGGGTCGAAGCGGCGGACCGCGCGTTGTACGCCGCCAAGCACGGCGGTCGGAATCGCGTGGAGCGGTACAGCGAGGCGATCGACGAGACGCTCCGGCGTGCCGGTTGACTCGGGCGACGCGGCTCTATTGATGTGACAGGAACGCGCGGAGCGACTCGATGGGCGGGTCGCTGGTCATGGCGGTCATGGCGCGGGCGCCGAGGCCGGTGAAACCTTCGCGGATGGTGCGCAGGTGGTCGTTGATCGCCTGCTGGTATCGGGATGCGATGTCGCGGCCCATGGTGCGGACGGCGGCGCGGGACTCGGAGTCGATGAGCCGGGCGCCGGCGAGCGCGGAGAGATCGAGTTCGTCGGGCGTGAGCGTCTGGATGAGCGCGAGGTCGTGACCGCCCCCCCCTGAAAGTGCGCCCGCGCCGTGTCGGACCTGCGCGGCGGTGGCGAGGATCGACTCGGGTTCGTCGAGCGCATCGGAGAGCGCGATGATGAGTGAGCGTCGCGTGAGCATGCGTGCTGCGGCCTCGATGCCGGCGGCGAGGGCGTCGGGGCGTTCGTTGCCGTGTTCTTCGACGGGGTTGGACTCGAGCGCGGTGATGATCGCGTGGAGCGCGTTGCGGCCGGCGGCGGGGGGGACGGCGTGGATGTCGTCGGCGCCGGCGGAGAGGATGAGGCCGACGCGATCGGACTGGCGGACGGCGAGGAACGCGAGCGCGGCCGCGAGTTCGCGTGCGCGGCGGTCCTTGGTGGGTGTGCCGTCGCGGAAGCCGGCGAAGTTCATGGAGGCGGACCGATCGACGACGAGCATGACGGTGAGCTGCGATGTGTGCCGGAAGCGTCGGACATAAAGGCGGTCGGTGCGTCCGAAGACTTTCCAGTCGACGCGCTGGGCGGGGTCGCCCGGCGAGTAGGCGCGGAAGTCGTAGAACTCGGTTGAGGCGCCGCGCTGGCGGGTCTGGTGGCGTCCCTGGTAGAGCCCCTCGACCATGGTGCGCGCGGTGAGATCGAGGTCCGGGGCGCGTTCGATGGCGGATGCGGTGCGCGGGTCGAGCAGCGGGTCGTGTCGGCCCGGTGCGCGGAGGGTTTTGCGTGGACGCGCGGGGTTCATCCGGACGATGGTACGCCCGGGTCGGGTGCGGGGTTGCGGGGTGGGTACAATCGGCCCTCACACCGGAGCGACGATTGACGACTCAGACACAACCGGCGCAGGGAGTCTCGCGGCTCGGGGGTAGTTTCTACATCCTGATGACGCTGGTTGGATGGTCGAGCGTGCCGCTGTTTCTCGAGCATTTCAGCCACAATATTGATGTGTGGACGAGCAACGGTTGGCGGTACGGATTCTCGGCGCTGCTGTGGGCGCCGGTGATCGTGGTGGGGTGGATGCGACGGAGTCTGCCCAGGGGATTGTGGCGGGCGTCGTTCGTGCCGGGCATCGTGAACTCGATCGGGCAGGTGTGTTTTGCGGCGGCGTACTACTACATCGAGCCGGGGTTGGTGACGTTCTCGTTGCGCTTGCAGATTCTGTTCGTGGTGGCGGGCGCGCTGGTGCTGTTCCCGAGCGAGCGGCGGGTGATTCGGTCGGTGTGGTTCATCGTGGGGACGGTGCTGGTGATGGCGGGGACGGTGACGACGATGGTCTTTGCGCAGGAGAAGGCGACGGGGAGCGACTCTCTTGCGATCGGGATTCCGCTGGCGGTGGCGGCGGGGTTGTTCTTTGCGGCGTACGGGTTGTCGGTTAGGTACTTCATGCACGGGTACAAGCCGATCGTGGCGTTCGCGGCGATCAGCCAGTACACGGCGGCGGCGATGGTGGGGCTCATGGTTGTGCTGGGCGCCGGCGCGGGGGTTGGGGCGCTGGATTTGTCGGGCGGGCAGTTCGCGCTGCTGCTGTTCAGTTCGTTCATCGGGATCGCGCTGGGGCACGTGTGCTACTACACCTCGATCGCGCGATTGGGCGTGGCGATCTCATCGGGTGTGCTGCAGTTGCAGCCGTTCCTCGCGGCGGCGGGGTCGGTGGTGCTATTCAACGAGGTGTTCACCGGTGTTCAGTGGGGTGGCGGCGCGGTGGCGGTGCTGGGTGCGGGGATGGTGCTCGCGGCGCAGCATCGGCTGACGAGGCGGCGTGTGGAGCGGGAGGGGCTTTCGGAGCCGGCGGAGTTTGCGGAGTTGCCGCCCGACCATGTGGCGGCGATGTGTATCGGCGAACACGAGGAGGCGGGGGTGGCGGGCTAGCGGTTAGACTCGCGCCATGAAGATCCGATTCTTTGGCGCTGCGGGCGAGGTGACGGGTTCGTGCTACCTGATCGAGACGGAGCGGGCGCGGCTGCTCGTCGATTTCGGGATGCATCAGGGCGGGGCCAAGAGCGAGCGCCGGAACCGGCGGTTCCCTCCGTTCAAGGCGAAAGAACTCGACTGCGTTGTGGTGACGCATGCGCACCTTGACCACACGGGTCGGTTGCCGCTGTTGTCGCAGCATGAATACAAAGCACCGATCTTCGCGACTCCCGCGACGATCGATCTGACGGACATTCTGCTGCGTGACTCGGCGCGGATTCAGATGGAGGACGCGGAGCGCGAGAACCGGCGGCGTCGTCGGCAGGGGCGGGGGCTGGTCAGGCCGTTGTACGACGAGCGGGACGTGGAGCGCGTATTGGCGCAGATGCAGGGCGTTCGCTACGGCGAGGCGAAGGAGGTTGCGCCGGGCGTGACGATCCGGTTCTTCGATGCCGGGCACATCCTGGGGTCCGCGAGCGTCGAGATGACGGTGCGGGAGGGCGGGAAGACCACGGTGCTCGCGTTCTCGGGGGACTTGGGGCCGAAGGGTGTGCCGCTGATGCGCGACCCGGTCCCGATCGAGCAGGCGGATGTGATGATTCTGGAGTCGACCTACGGCGATCGGGATCACCGTTCTGTCGAGGAGACAGAGCGGGAGTTCGTAGAAGTGATTCGGGGCGCGCAGGGTGACGGGAAGGTGATCATCCCGTCGTTTGCCGTGGGTCGGACGCAGCGGTTGATTTACGCGTTTGATGAGGCGCGCCGAAAGGGGTTGCTGAACAACCTGAAGGTCTTTGTCGACAGCCCGATGGCGACGGAGGTGACGGAGACGTACTGCAACCATCGCGAGTTGTTCGACGAGGAGTACTGGGCGTTGCTGGCGGGCGAGAAGTCGTGTCTGTACTTCCCGGGGCTGAAGTTCACGCGGGATGTGCGGGAGTCGATCGCGCTGAATGACCGGGATGACGGGGTTGTGGTGATCGCCAGCGCGGGGATGTGCACGGGGGGGCGGGTGCTGCACCACCTGAGGCACGGGTTGTGGAAGGAGAACGTGGATGTCGTGTTCGTCGGGTACCAGGCCGAGGGGACGCTGGGTCGGCGCCTGGTGAACGGCGAGAAGCGTGTGCGCGTGATGGGGGAGCCGGTGGTGGTGAAGGCGAAGATTCACACGATCAACGGTTTCAGCGCGCACGCGGGACAGAGCGGATTGGTGGAATGGGCGGGGGCGATGGCCAAGAGCCGGCCCAGGGTGATTCTGACGCACGGCGAGGAGCGGCCCAGGGAAGTGCTGGCGCAGAAGCTCAGGGACGCGTACGGGATGGAGTGCGCGCGGCCGGAGTGGGGTGATGTAATCGAGGTCTGATCAGTCCGGCGAGCAGTTCCATGCGGCGAGGACCTCGTTGAGGTCGTCGACATCAACGACAGAGTCGAAGTTTACATCTCCATCGATCCACGCGGCGTTCGGCTGTTGCCAGTTTGCGAGGACTGTGTTGAGATCGTCGACATCGATCGAGCCGTCGTTGTTCGCGTCTGGGCCGCAGGTGTGTGCGAAGATGTTGTCGTAGTAGTAGCGGGCGAACCAATCTCCGCCGGTTGGGGAGAAGTGGATGTTGTCGGCGAGGAGTCCTGCGGCGGCCATGGCGGGTTGGCTTGGCCATGTGGTGTAGAGGTTGATGAAGCCGTGGCCGCGTTCGAGCGCGATCTCGTAGAGTTTCTGCGCTTCCTCTTCCATTGTCGGATTGAAGGGGTGATGGGAAGCGAGGATGAACTTGGTGTTGGGTAGGGCGTCCTCGTAGAAGTCCATGAGAAGCTCTGTGTCTCGCTTGAACCAGTACCGCTCATTGTTGGATGGGTTGGATGGTTCGTAGTAGGAGAACTCCCAATCGATCATGACGATGGCGAGGTCTGGCGCAAGGATGGCGAGTTGGTCGGCGACGGGTTGTGTGGCGCCGACGAGGAAGTCGACGGGGCCGACGCCTCCTCGTGAGAGCCGGAGTTCCAGTGAGCCTGCGTCGGGTCCTTGCATGAGGGCGCCGTTGATCTGGATGGGTTCGCCCGTGACGGACTCGAGTGTTAGATTCGAGATGGTGTCGATGTCGGTTGCGCCTGTCGAGAAGTTGATGGTGCGGAGCTCGGGTCCGGTGGTAGATGCGGCGGAGTATTCGCCGACGATTGATGTGCCGTTGCGGAGGCGGAGTGTGCCGCCGTCCGCTTCGGCGATGTAGAAGATTGTCGCATCGGTGCCGAAAATGTTGAGGTAGAGCTTTCCGTCATCGGAGACGATCGCGTACATGCCGTCGGGGGAGAGCGCACCGCGTACCGGATCGCGTGGCGCGTTTGATGTCGCCCAATAGACATCGCCAGCAAGTCCGCCATTGTTGGATGGAGAGTTATCGAACTCGTTGAGCGATAAACCCACACGAGGGCCGTTGGCGTTAAGCGGCCCGACGAATCCTCCGGCGGTGGAAAGGTACCCTTCGCCTGCGTTCCCGAAGCGATTGTCCAGCATGTCACGCAGAAACCAGATCCATGTGTCGTTTCGGAAGGAGATTGAGTCGCCGATGAAGGCGATGCGGGCCTGCTGGCCGGACCGGAGCTTGTTGATCCATGGCTGGACTTGGGGTTCGAGATTCCATGAGACACGGGGCGTAGGGCCAGCGTCTATGTTGCTGGCGGCAAAGGGGATGAGCGCAATAGATAACCCCCGAACAAGCGATCGCATTGCCGCACCTCACAGCTGGTGGATTGCGTTCCCGAGCGCGACGCCCGGCGTTAGAACGCGTCAGTTATGAGGCGTGAAAGATGATTCGCAACGCCCAGCGCGGGGGAATGTGCGTAATACACCCGTCCGTGGTACCCATGAAAAGGGGTCGCACAATCAGGGGGGGCGTCGGATGGGCATTCGGCGTCGCGTCGTTCGCTATGGGGGGAACGAGCGAGGGCGATGTGATCGAGGTCTGATCAGTCCGGTGAGCAGTTCCATGCGGCGAGGACTTCGTTGAGGTCGTCGACATCGACGCGGCGATCGAAGTTGACATCACCACGGCGCCAGCCGGGCCCTTGCCCCCAGTTCGACAGGATGACATTCAGATCATCGACATCGATCGAGCCGTCGTTGTTCGCGTCTGGGCCGCAGGTGTGGGCGAAGAGGTTGTCGTAGAAGTAGCGGGCGAACCAGTCCCCGCCGATCGGCGTGAGGTGGATGGTGTCGATCAGCAGGCCCGCCTGGGCCATGGCCGACTGGCTGGGCCATGTGGTGTAGAGATTGAGGAATCCGAGGTCTCGGTCGACCGCGATGCGATAGAGCACATCGGCTTCTTCTGCGATGTACGGATTGAAGGGGTGGTGGGTCGCGAGGATGAACTTCGTGTCGGGCATGGCCGCCTGATAGAAATCGAGGAGGCGTTCGGTATCGCGCTGGAACCAGAATCGCTCGTTGTTCAGCGGGTTTGACGGCTGGTAGTAGGAGTACTCCCAATCGATCATGACGATGGCGAGGTCTGGCGCGAGGATGGCGAGTTGATCGGCGACCGGCTGGGTGGTGCTGACGAGGAAGTCGGCCGGGCCGGCACCGCCACGCGAGACGCGGAGTTCCTGCGAGCCGGCATCGGGGCCCTGCATCAGGACGCCGTTGATCTGGATCGGCTCGCCGGTGACTGACTCGAAAGTCAGGGATTGCATCGTGTCGTTGTTTGGCGCGGGGAGTTCGATCACATGTGTTCTGAGCGTCGGCGACTCGGCGCGGGCGTCCAGACTGGCCTGGATGTGGCCTCCGACCCGTACGCGCAGCGTTCCGGCATCGGGCCCGGCGATGTAGAAGACGGTGACTGTGGAACCGTAGACATCGAGTTGGAGTTGCCCGGTATTGGAGACGACGGCGTACATCCCGTCGGGCGCCAGGGCGCCCCTGACGGGATCGCGCGGCCCGTTCGTGGTTGCCCAGTAGACATCGCCGTCGAGTTCGCCGTGGTTGAGTGGCGACTGATCAATCTCGTGGATGTCGAGCCCGTTGCGTGGGCCGTTGTATGAGAGTGACGATCTGAATCCGCCGCTGCACGCGAGATAGCCTTCGCCCGCGTTGTCGAACCGATTGTCGAGCAAGTCGCGGAAGAACCAGATCCAGGTGTCGTTTCGGAAGGAGATTGAATCGCCGATAAACGCGATGCGGGCCTGCTTGCCTTCGTAGAGTTTCTCGAGCCACGGCTCGACCTGCGCCTGGAGATTCCACGAGATCGAGGGTGTTGCTGCGATCGATTGTCGCGCGGAAGCGCCTTGGGCCAGCGCGCTGCACACCAAGAGCGTCAGGTATTTCATTGGCTTCCCTCACAGGCGGGGCGCGGCGGAACCGGGCCCGGAACTCAACTCCCCGAGTATGGGCCGGTGAGACGGGGCCGCAAGCCCGCGGGGTGGAAGTTCCCGAATACGGCCGAAAAGCGGCCCTTGAAGCGCAGCATTCATCGGGAAATGCGCACTATTGGCGGCGCTTCACCGCGTCGGCGCGATCGTCCAGTTCTTCGAGTCGCGGAGGACGGGCCGGTACAGGGTGTCTCGCTCGACGGGTTCGAAGCCGGCTTCGATGATGGCGCGGCGGAGGTCGTCGACGGAGGTTTCCTGGTGGGTGGTTGCGCCGGAGAGTTTGGTGATGTCGTACCAGACCACGGTGCCGTCGATATCGTCGGCGCCGCACTGAAGCATCAGTTGCGCCATCTTCAGGGATTGCATGATCCAGAACGCTTTGACATGCGGGAAGTTGTCGAGCATGAGGCGCGCGACGGCGAGGGTGCGCAGATTCTCGAGGCCTGTCGGTCCCGGGAGATGCTCGATCTCGCAGCCGTCGGGGAAGAAGGGGAGCGGGATGATGGTCTGGAAGTATCCGCCCGCTCCTAATTCCTTTGATGGCGTCGGGAGCGGCGTGCCTGCAGTTGTGAGCGTGATCGCGCCGGTGTCGTCGGGTGTGTAGTTGAGTCGGGTGAGCGCTTCGTCTTGAGCGCGGCGGAGCATGTCCATGTGCGTGAGTCGTTCTTCGCGTGACTCGATGTGGCCGTAGAGGATGGTGGCGTTGGTGTTGAGCCCGAGTTCGTGTGCGACGCGGTGGACATCGAGCCAGACATCGGAGCGGATTTTGCCTTTGTAGGCCTCGTCGTGGACGCGGTCGTCGAAGACCTCGGCGCCTCCTCCGGGGAGCGAGCCGAGGCCGGCGTCCTTGAGTTGCGTGAGGACCCAGCGGATCCCGGCGGTGCGGTCGTCGGCCTTGAACTGGCGGGCGATCTTGGTGAGGTGGACGATCTCCACGGCGGTAAACGCCTTGAGGTGGATGCTCGGGGCGGTTTCGCGGATGGCGCTGAGCATCTCGGTGTAGTAGGAGAAGGGGAGATAGGGGTGGAGGCCTCCGACGATGTGCATCTCGGTGGCGCCGGCGTCGAATGCTTTGCGTGCTTCGGCGCGGATCTCGTCGAGGGAGCGCTCGTAGGCGCCCTCGTCGCCGCGCTTGCGATAGAACTCGCAGAACTTGCAGGAGAGGGCGCAGATGTTGGAGTAGTTGAGGTGGCGATTGATGTTGTAGTAGGCGATGCCGGGCGTGAGACGCTGGCGGACGGTGTTGGCGATTTCGCAGACCGTCCAGATATCGGGGGTGGTGAGGAGTGTGCGGCCCTGGTCGATCGTGAGGCGTCGGCCGGCGAGGGCGTGCTCGCGGATGGCGTCGAGGCGGGGGTCGCGTCGCGGGGCGGCGGGGGTGGGTGAGCGTGGTTTGGTGGTCGCGGCGGGCATATTTTCAATCCGGACTGAAAGTTCATCAGTGTAGCGTGGCCGGACAACCGTGTCAGTCGGCAAGGGTGTGAAAGTGCGCAAGCCCATTGCGGGCGGTAGTTTCAGTGCGGACGGACTCGGGCCGATCGGGAGAATGGCCCGTCGTGCGCCCGAGTCTGGGGGCGGTGCGCGGGCCGGTTATGGGGCCCACCATGAGCAATGATCCGAGCCGAAAGAACGCGAACGCCGAGCCCAATCCAGTCGACGCGGGGTCGGGGAAGAGCGGCGACGAGTTGTCGAGCATTCTTGAGCAGGTCGACTCACAGTTGTCGGCGTTGCGGAAGATGCGCGACGACCGGGACCAGCGGATGCTGGAGATCACGCGGCGCGAGGCGGAGCTGGCGGAGTCGATGGAGCGGATGGCGGCGCGCGAGCGCGAGCTCGGCGAGCAGCAGGAGGGGCTTGAGAGTCTGGAGCAGGAGTTGTCGTCGCGCGGCCAGGAGGTCGCGGCGAAGGACGCCGAGCTGAACGCGCTGCGGGAGTCGCTGGCGGCGGAGCGTTCGAAGATGGAACGCGCGGGCGAGTCGATGCGCCAGGAGCGCGAGCGGCTCAACGCGATGTCGGACCAGATGGCGCTGCGTGAGCAGGAGGCCGAGAAGCGGGTCGCGGAGTTCAAGCGGCTGTGCGATCAGGCGTCGGCGGGGGCTGAGTCGGCGCGGAAGGACGCGTCGATCGCGCAGGAGGCCGCGTCGGAGATGCAGCGGAAGCTGGAGAACGCGAGCGCGGCGTTCGAGCAGGCGCAAGAGGAGTTTGAGCAACGGCTGGCGAGCGAGCAGCGGTCGGGACGGGAGCGGCTGGAGCGGGAGCAGCGGGAGTTCGGGGAGCGGGCTGAGGCCGCATCGAAGGCGCACAAGGAGCAGGTGTCTCGGCTCGAACGCGAGGTCGGCGAGGCGCGTGCGCAGGCGGAGTCGTTCAGGATGCAGCTGTCCGAGCTCGGCGAGCGGGTGAAGTCGCTCGGTGAGCAGGCGGAGCGCGCCAAGGACCTTGAGAAGAAGGTTGCGCAGCGTGAGCAGCAGTTGGCGCAGTTGGTGCAGGTGGTCTCGGAGTACGAGGCGGAGATCGATCGTCTGAGCGCCAACGGCACGAAGGACGCGGCGGCGATCGACGAACGGATCACGCAGCGCGACAAGCAGATCGAGGCGCTGCAGGCGCAGCTGGAGCAGGCGAGCGCCGAAGTGAAGAGCGCTTCGGGCCAGGCGGCGGAGGAGCTGGAGTCGCTTCGCGGCGAGGTGACGAAGCTGCGCGGGGAGTTGTCGTCGCGTGACCAGCGGATCGCCGAACTTGGCAAGGGCGCGAGCGCGGGTGCTTCGCAGGCCGATGCGCTGCGGGGCGAGGTGCAGAAGCGCGAGCAGGCGATGAAGTCGCTGGAGTCGAAGCTGAAGGAGTCGGAGGCGAAGGTCGCGGAGTTGGAGGAGTCGCTGCGGAACCAGACTCCGGCATCGGCGAAGAAGGAAGTCGAGAAGTTGCGTCACGAGGTGTCGCGTCGTGACGAGGCGATCCGTACGCTGCACGCGCGGCTGGAGAAGTCGTCTTCGGGCGGCGGCGGGGGGGGCGGTTCGCTGGGCGCGAAGGAACTGGAAGCGATCGAGCGTCGTCGCCAGCGGCTGGCGTCGTACCGTGATGCGCTGCGGGAGAAGACGACGAAGCTCTCGAAGGCGAAGAAGACCATCGAGGCGCGGTTTGCGCAGTTGCAGGCGGCGTCTGCCGAGGTGAAGCAGCTCGAGGAGTCGCGTCGGGCGCTGGCGACGGAGCGGGCGTCGATGGAGCGTCTCGAGCGGAAGGTGCGCAAGGCGCGCGCGAAGTCGAACGCGTGGATGCTGCTGGCGTCGATGTCGGTGACGCTCGGCGTGCTGGGCATCGGATCGTGGTGGGGGGTTGGTCAGTTCGTGAAGCCGACGTACCTGGCGCACACGACGATCGGCGTCGGGGCCGCGCGGGACTCGATGTCGGGCTCGCAGATCGCGGCGTGGCAGGAGTTCCACGAGTCGCTCGTTGCGGACCCGAAGCTGCTGGACATGGCTGCGGAGCGGATGGGCCGGCGCGGGCTGGACACGCTTTCGACGGCGGGCGACCTGGATTGGCACATCAAGGAGAACCTTGATGTGACCTCGAAGGGTGCGGGCGAGATGACCCTGACGCTACGGGGTCAGGGCGGAGCGCGGACGGAGCGGATTCTGTCGACGCTCGCGACGGCGATCGTTGGGTTGTCGGGCGACACGCGGGATTTGCGCGCGGATCAGACAGGCGCTTCGATCATCGAGCCGGTGAAGGTTGACTCTACGCCGATCGAGGACCCGCGGTTGGCGGTGTTCGGGGCGGCGTTCGGCGCGATGACGGCGCTGACACTGTTCGCGGGCGTTGTAATCTCGCGGAAGCTGGCGTCGTCGAAGGAGGCGTTCGAGGAGGAGATGGCGCCGGCGGAGGTTGAGTTTGAGATGCTCTCGACATCGCCGGACTCTTCGCCGGAGGACTCGGTGCCGCCACACGGCACGATCACGGGCGGGCCATCGAACCGTCGCCCGGTGTGATGAGAGTGAAGGCGATGCGCTTCGATGAATGAAAAGGACCGGGTCGGGCCCGGTCCTTTTTCACGAATAGAACACATCAAAGATGGAGAGAACTGGGGGAGTGCGATCAGGCGCCGTCGCCGATTCGCATGATGGGGGTGGACTCGTTGCGTGCGCCGTTGCTCGCGACGATGGAGAGCGAGTTGACATCGTCGGGGTCGATCTGATCGATGTGGACGACCCCGAGGAGGCCGCCGTCGTGGCGGAACTCGACATCGGCGTTCTTTCTGGCGGAGGCGGGGTTGTCGACCACGAGGCGGTACTCGCCCGGCGGGAAGTCGGAGCAGAGGAGGAAGGCCTGCTTGAGTTCGCGGTCGATGTAGATGGTGGCGCGGGAGTGGTCGTTGGCGTCCTTGGCGAGCGGCGCGAAGTGCGCGTTGAACATGGTCGGGCTGGTGAGCATCTTCTGGAAGGTCGGCCCGATCGGACGGAGCGTTTCCATGACGGTGCCGGAGGCGACATCGTCGATGATCTGGCGGTTGACGCGGGACATCTGGAAGACGAAGCCGCCCATAACGACCGCGGCGGTTGCGAAGCCGAGACATGCGGCGCGCCAGAGCGTTGCGGAGGCCATGATGGAGCGCGAGGGGGCCGGCCCGATGTAGGCGAGGGAGGCGTCCTGTCCGGAGACGGAGGCGATGGCTTCTGAGATGGCGGACATCACGCGGGCGCGGAGCCCGGGCGGGGTGTCGACCTTCGGGAGGAGGTCGTCGTCCTTGGCGAGGCGGAGTTGCTCGCGGCGGACGGCGGCCTGGACCTCGGGCGATGCGGCGCGGAAGGACTGCTCGAAGGACTCGCGTTCGGAGTCGTCGAGCAGGCCGAGCACATCGAGCGATGCCAGTTCTAGAAGTTCTCGCGTTGCGTTCATGGTATTGGCCTTCATGTCACTAACTCTTCCCCGGAATTGCGCTCGCGGAGGCGTACAAGAGCCCTCGAGAGCGCTGACTTGATGGTCCCCAATGGAATGTTGAGGTCCTCACCGATTTGCTTGAGTGTCTGGCCGCGGAGGTAGGCGCGCTGGACGACGGTGCGCTGTAACTCCGGGAGGCGCTCGACCCGTTCCATGAGTCGGCGATAGTTCTCGTTCTGCTCCATCGCTGCGAGCGACGGGGTTGTGTCAGCGGGTGGCGACCAGCCCTCTTCGAGGGCGCCGGCGCGGACGCGGGCCTGCTTGCGGCGGAGTCGGTCGACCATGTGTCGCCTTGAGATGAGCATGACCCAAGTGACAAGAGCGGCCCTCTTGGGGTCGTAGCGGGCGGCGGTGCGCCAAAGGCGAACAAACACTTCCTGCACGACATCTTCGGCATCCGACCGTGAGGGCATGGACTGATAAGCCATGCGGTACACGAGCGGGCCGAAGCGGTCGTACAGCTCCTCGATCGCGGACTGGTCATCCGCGGCGACTCGCTGCATCAACGCCAGGTCGGCGTTTGTCGGGCTCGACTGTGCGTCTGTCATTGCCCACAGCCCTCGATTCTCTGACTAGGTACTTCTACGAATTATGACGCTCGTCGGATGCTTGTTTCGACATCCGATCCGGAATCTTGCACAATTTTAGCAAAATGATAGGTATCGACGACCGAAAAACAAAAATGGGGCTCGTGGAACTCCTACCAAACGGTATATTCTTAGACGTCAAGGCAGCCCATGGAGATCTGCCGCGTGGTGATTGACGGACAGCCCGAGTCACGGATCGAGATGACTCTGCGCGATGCGCGAATGGCTGTCGTTCGTCGGCACGGTTTCACTCTTTACGATCTCTTGATCTCCGTGTTTGTGATGGGATTGCTCATGGCGATTCTGTTGCCGACGCTGGGGCAGGCCTACGAGACGGCCAAGCGTGTGCAGTGCGCCTCGAATCAGCGGCAGATCGGTCTGGCGTTGCACATGTATGCTGATAACTACGGGGGCGTGCTCCCCCCGACGGTTTTCGGGATGAGCCCGAACCTGTGGGATCAGGATCCGCAAGAGATGGTGTACCTGCGGCTGGATCACCACCCGCGCGTGGGGGATCAGGTTGCGTGGGATGGTCTGGGCTTCCTGCTCGATCTCGAGTACCTGACGCATCCGGGCGTGTTCTATTGCCCGAGCCACCGGAGTTTCCACACGTTTGAGGATCACAAGGACGAGTTTCGCACGGGCCGCGGTTCGATCGCGGGGAACTTCCTGTACCGGTTCGATGCGCGGGTGCGCGAGGGATATCTGAGCGACTTGCCGAGCGATACGGCGCTGCTGGCGGATAGTTTTCGTTCGCAGCCGGATTACAACCACCGCGTGGGCATGAACTCGGTGCTGGCGGATGGCTCGGTGCACTGGTTCGGTGATCCCGGTCAGCGGCTCTACAACGTGGTGCCCTATTCGGAGTCGAGCCCGACATCTCGGACGATCGTGAAGCGGATGTGGGGATGGCTCGATGTCGGGCATATCCCGACGATCATTGACTTCGTGCCGGTGCCTCCGGACAACTGAGCCCGGGCGGGTGGGGCGCGGCCCATGCACAATCGAAGAGCGATAGACTCGGGCGCGATGCATACGCGATCGGTGTTCCGTGCGCGCGGTGTCACCGAGCAATGTGATCGACGGCGAGGAGGCGTGGTGTGCGACTGAAGGTGGTGCTGTTTGTGGCGTTGGTGGCGGCTCTTTGTGCGGCGGACGCGGGGGCGGCGCTGGAGCCGACGCGGCTGTACTTCGGTGTCGATCAGGCGGTGACATTTCGTGCGTTCGGAGCGGTCGAAGGCGACCGATCGATCGCGCTGATCGAGGGGGGCACGGGGCGGGTGCTCGGCGAGCGCGCGGTGACACTTGCGGACGAGGGCATCGTCGATCTGAGCGCGATGTTCGGCGATGTGCTCGGCGGCGCGGGCCGGCGGCAGGTGCTCTACGCGCAGGAGATGGTGGGTGGGGAGGCGGCGGGCGCGCCGATCGTGATCGAGCCGATGCTGACGCCCAGGGTCGCGATGGACGGGAGGACCGCGGCGATTGTTGCTGCGTTCAACTCGGGCGATCGTGAGGCGATGGAGACGCTCCGTGGGATGAGTGAGGAGCAGATGGGCTCGCTGGCCGGGCAGGTGGTGTGGCGGGAGCCGGCGGTGCGCGTGTGCGTGGGGTTCCGCGTGTACTGCGATCGGTTTGTCGAGGTTGAGACGAGTCTGGGTGTGATGACGATCGCGATGCGGCCCGACGCTGCACCGAATACGTGCTTTGAGATTCGCGGGTTGGTTGCGGGGGGCTTTTACACGGGTGTGCCTTTCCACAGGATCGTGCCGGCGGATCGGTACGGGCGGCCTTTCGTGGTGCAGGCGGGCGATCCTGGGGGAACGGGCGACGGAACGCCGGGGTTCTCGATTGACTTTGAGCCCAGCGGGTTGGGGCATGACTTTGGTGTGGTGTCGATGGCGCGGGAACTGGACGACCCGAACTCGAATGGTTCGCAGTTCTTCATCGGTTTGAGCCGCGAGGGGTGCGCGCGTCTGGACGGTCGGTTCGTGGCGTTCGGGGAGGTTGTCGGCGGTGTGGATGTGCTCAACGCGATCGCGGCGGTGCCTGTGGGGCTGCGCGATCCGGAGGATGCGGGCTCGGCGATGGACCGGCCGCTGGACCCGCCGATGATTGTGGGGGCGCGGTTGGTCGAGGCGAGTCCGATCACGGCGCGGCCTGCGCGGGTGACGCGTGAGGAGGCGGCGGGTGTGGAGCGGTGATCAGTTGGAGGGGGTGCTTTTGCCGAGCTGGCGCCACTTGGTGACGGCCTCTGGTTCGCGCGGGTAGATGGGTGCGGCGGTAATTGGGTCGGCGGGGGGCAGCAGCGCCGATGCGCGGGCGACATTTGCGGCGGTGAGCGATGCGCGGTGCATGGGCGCGCGGGCGCCTTGGGCGCGGAGCGTGTCGATGAGTCTGGCGTCGGTTGTGATGTGGTGCGATGTGTCGCGCGCGATCTCGGAGAGCGGGCGGATTCGGGTGGCGGGTGATTGCGTCGGGAGCGCGCCGGGCACGAAATCGGCGCAGAACGCGTCGTCGCGCTTCCAGGCGAGGATGACGCGGATGGGATGGGCGGCGCGGATGGCCTCGTCTATCGAGAGTAATGCGACGATGGGCGTGGGGACGAGGATGAGCCGGGCGCGGGTGGCGATGGCGATGGTCTTGGCGGTGGTGACGGCGATGCGGACGGCGGTGTAGCCGCCCGGTCCCGCGGAGACGGCGATGCACGCGAGGTCGGCGGGTTTGACTGAGGCGTCGCGGCAGAGGCGGTCGATGGTCGGCATGAGCGCATCGTCGTGGCGCGACGATGCGGCGACGGTGCGGGTGGCGATGATCTCGGTTGCGTGATGGGGGGAGGTTCGCGCGATGGCGACCTGGCCACCTGACTCGGTCATGGGCGGGTTGGAGATCTCGATGGCGAGGGTTATGGCCGCGGGCGGGTCGGGCATGGGGTCGAGTGTATCGAGGGGGCGTGATGGGGCGTATCCTCGGTGCGGGAAGCGCGGAATGGTCGATACCCAATAGGAAAGATGTTGGTGAGGGGGCGTGATCGGGAGAAGGTGTGATGATTCGATTCGAGTGCGACCGGTGCGAGCGGGAGATTGAGGTTGATGACGCGAAGGCGGGGACGAAAGTTGATTGCCCCTTCTGCGGCGACATGAACAAGGTGCCGTCGGGGGGCGGCGCGGTTGATCGCGCGAGCGCCGCGGGGCTGCCGCCCGACTCGGGCCCCGAGGCGGCGGTGATGATGGTGCGGCCGGCGTTCTGGCGCGGATCGCCGTTCTTGACGCTGGGGTTGGCGTTGTTTCCGCTGGTGCTGACGGGTGTGCTCTGGTGGCTGACGGAGATGAAGACCGGGACGAATCTGAGGGTGCTTGCGGTGTCGGCGGGGCTGTGCTGGGCACCGCTGGCGGTGTGGTGGTTGATCGTGACGCGGGGGATGGCGCTGGAGATCACGAACAAGCGGACGATTCAGCGGAAGGGGCTGTTCAGCCGGGCGACGAGCGAGGTGCTGCACGACCATGTTCGGAACATCCAGGTCGAGCAGTCGTTCGTGGACCGGGTGTTGCGCGTGGGGAGCGTGGGGATTTCGAGTTCGGGCCAGGACGGAATCGAGGTGCTGGTGCGGAACATGCCGTCGCCCAAGAAGATTCGCTCGGTTATTGATAAATATCGTCCGATGTGAGTTATGGCGGGCGGGTGGAGCGGTGCCGGAGCGTCGCTACAATCCGCGGCGATCGTGACGCATTGAAATGGAGCCCGGCTCGTGACCAGGAAGTCCGAACCCACGCATACCCAGGGCATGACATGGCTGGGCAAGGTGCGCCTGCGTGCGCTGGTGGCGGTGATCGGCGTGCCGATCGCGCTGGTGGCGACGATCTCGGCGCTGCCGGTGTGGGTGATGGTGCCGATTGTTGTTGCGGCGGTGACGGTGACGGTGAGCCGGTTGACATCCGGGATGCAGAAGCAGACCTGCTGGACCTGCGGTGAGGACCTGTCGGCGCAGGGGCACGGCGTTCACGGGCTGGCGTGCCCGCATTGCGGGACGCTCAACATGTTCGGGCCGATGGGCGATCCGGGGGATTTGCTCGCGGAGTCGGACGACGAGGATGACGACGCGGGCGATCGCTCGAAGATTGTCTGATCTCGATCAACGTGACATGCGCGGTGTGCAGGGGTGCCCTGTGAGGACACCGACTATTTCGTCGGTATCCGAGAGGTTCTCGGCGGCGTGGCACGCGCCGGCGGCAGTGAGTTGTTCTGAAGTGAACATGCCGGTGGCCACCCCGAGGGAGCGGCAGTTGTGGGCTTTGGCGCAGGCGATGTCGTGGGGCGTATCGCCGACGATCCATGTGCGCGACGGGTCGGCGTCGCGGGTGTGGAGATCACGGTAGCGCAGGAGCGCGACACCGGGCAGGTGGTCGCGTGCGGGCGGATTGTGCGGCGAGTCGTTGCCCCAGATGTGGATGTGGAAGCGGTCGGGGTTGATGCCTGCGGCGGAGAGTTTGATGCGCCCGGTATCGGGGAAGTTGCCGGTGAGGAGGCCGATGGTGAGGCCGTCGATGGCAAAGAGGGCCTCGAGGAGTTGGGGGACGCCGGGGCAGGTCTTGGCGGTGTTCTCTTGGGCGAGGAGGCGCGCGAGGTGCGTGCGGTAGCCGGCGTGGAAGGTGTTGATCGTGTCGGGTGTTGCGGGCTGATCGTGGGCGGCGAGGAGGTCGGCGATGATGAGGGGGTCGAGGCGGCCGGCGTACTCGACGGTGTTCTCGTTGAAGTGATCGCCGAACTGTTCGCGGCCGGCGCAGCCCATGGCGGCGATGCCGAGGCGGGATGTGGTGATGAGCGTAGCGTCGACATCGAAGAGGATGAGCATGGTGGTGGGTCTTTGTGCGCGGGGTTATCTGCGGATGTCGAAGTCGGTGAACTCGTCGGTCGGTGTGGAAAACCTGTCGGTTCGGCTGTGGATGAGGTGACCGATGGTGTCGGTGATTGTCGAGTGGAGTTTGTGGATTTCTTCCGTGGGGCCTTCGGCGACGAGGTAGACGGAGCCGTCGGGTTGATTCCTGACGAATCCGGTGATGCGCAATGGTTGCGCGAGTCGCCGGGTTGTGGCTCTGAAGCCGACGCCCTGAACCCTACCCGTGAAGACAGACTCGCATCGTGTGTTGCTCATGATCTGGGGGCGGGATGGTACGCGAGAGCGGGTTTCGGATTTGTGTCAATGAAAAAGTAGGGGTAATCCATGCGATTCGAAGGTGATCCGGCGCGCAGCATTTGACGGTCGTTGGGCCTGTGGTAGCGTTTTGAGATCTGATTGCTCGCCTGCCTCGAAAATAAGGGTTCGGAACTCGGGTCCTCCAGACAATCCCCGAACGAACCATCAACACGAGTCGAGGAGCGACGAGCGGACAAGTCGATTGACTGTGTTTGTTGGCTCGTTGCCGCGCCGGGTATTGACCCGGTTGTGATGTTGTTTCTCTGGCCCGCCCGCGGATGGGTGACTCTGCGGGCCTCTTGAAACAGGGTGTAGACCGATCGTGAGTGCGCTGCACGATGGGGCAGAAGATCGTCGGAAGGTGCTCGATGCGACGGACATCGTGCGTCTGATCGGCGAGCATGTCACGCTCCGGCCCAAGGGCCGGGAGTATGTCGGGCTGTGCCCCTTCCATGACGATCACAAGCCGTCGATGTGCGTGGTTCCGCATAAGCACATGTTCCATTGCTTTTCGTGCGGATCGGGGGGCAATGCGTTCGACTTCATGATGAAGTTCCACGGGATGGAGTTCCGTGAGGCGTTGCGGGTGCTGGCGGACCGGGCGGGGATCGAGCTGACTCCCTGGAAGGGCGGGGCGAAGCCGGGGGTGGAGGGTGAGGGCGCGGGGGTGTCGCGTGATGAGCTGGCGCGGGCGAACCGGACGGCGTGGGATTTCTTCCGAGCGATCTACCGGCATCCCGAGCACGGCGCGGCGGCGCGGGCTCTGGTCAAGCGGCGCGGGATGAGCGATGAGATGGTGGAGCGGTTCGGGGTGGGGGCTTCGCCCGATCGCTGGGATGGGCTGGTGAAGGTGATCGAGGGCAAGGGGCTCGACTTTGCGGCGTTCGCGGCGGCGGGGCTGATCAAGCGGCGCGAGCAGGGGGGCGGCTGGTACGACGCGTTCCGGAACCGGTTGATGTTCCCGATTCTGGATCAGATCGGGCGGCCGATCGCGTTCGGCGGCCGGAAGCTGCGCGATGAGGACGAGCCGAAGTACCTGAACTCTCCGGAGTCGGCGTTGTTCCACAAGGGATCGACGCTCTACGGGATTCACGCCGCGGGGAGCGCGATTCGCGAGTCGCGCGTGTGCGTGATCACGGAGGGGTACACCGATGTGATCGCGTGCCATCAGCACGGGTTTGCGCAGGTTGTTGCGACGCTCGGGACGGCGTTCACGCACGGCCATGTTTCGCAGGTGCGGCGTTTGTGCGATCGCGTTGTGTTGCTGTTTGATGGCGACACGGCGGGCGAGAAGGCCGCGGAGCGCGCGTGCGAGGTGTTCTTCGGGGAGGGGATGGATGTTGATGTGGCGATCCTTCCGGCGGGGAGTGATCCGGACGATCTTTTGAAGGAAGGCGAGGGCGGGGCTCGGTTCTCGGAGGTGCTGGGGGCGGCGGAGCCGGCGCTGGAGTTCCAGATTCGCAGGGTCCGCCAGCGGCTTATCGATCGTGGGGTGCGGGCGGGGTCATTGGCTTGGGCGCAGGAGGTGGAGGCGCAGGTCGTGCGCTTCGCGGAGATGGGTTTGTCTTCGCTCTCGCCGATTCGCAGGCAGACGGTGATCAAGCGTCTGGCGTCGGTGGCGGGGGTGGATCCCTCGATCGTGGTGGCTGCGGTGGCGTCGGTGCGATCGCGGCCCAAGGATCGGGGTGGGGAAGGTGAGAGGCGCGCTGCAAAGATCGTGCCGAAGACGGCGCGAGAGCATGCGCTTGCATGTCTCCTGGCGAGGCCGGAACTGGCCCGAGATTTTCAGCGGGATGCGCGTGACATTGTTGAGGCGGTGGCCTACGGTTCGGGCCCCTTATCGGGGATCGCGGCGAGTGTCGGGTCTTTCATTCTGGAGCACACACCCTCAAGCGAAGGGTTGCTCGCGACTTTAGAAGACCCCACGCAGCGAGAGTCGGTGGTTGCGATGATCGCGGAAGTCGATCGGAGCACGGAAGGCGACGCGGAGCGTCACATTCGGATGTGGAATGACTGCATCCGGCGTGTGCGCACCGAGGCCGCCAGCGCCGAGGACGGGGAGCGCGGAGAGAGAGATAGTTTGGCGCGTGTCGGCGCGGCGCTGGAGGCGTTTCGCGATCGGCACAAGGAGCTCGGCGGCAATCCGCTTGCGCGGCCGAGGGTGGTTTCGTAGCGGGTGGTCTTGAAGTGTTGGCACTGAACAGCGGTTGGATGACAACGGCTTGACAGATAGAGAACAGGAGCGAAACGGGTATGACGGCGATTGATCCTGTTGTGAATGACCTTCTCCAGCTTGCTTCCCGTCGTGGTTGGATGGGATACGAGGAGTTGAACAGCGCGCTGCCGGACGAGATGGTTGATCCGGAGCGGATCGATGATGTCCTGGTGCATGTTGATGCGCTGGGGCTTCGGATGCTGGACCTGCGCGAGTTCAAGGCGGAGGTGTGGCGGGAGATGCGGAAGCGCGGCGAGATGCCCGTCAAGCCCGAGCCGGAGCCGGTGATCGAGGACTCGGCGGACGGCGAGGAGGGCGGCTCGCTGCTGGCGATTCCTCCGGCGCTGGGCGAGTTGGATCAGGAGGCGCAGGAGCAGCTGGAGGCGGAGCTGGCCGCGGAGAACAACACGAAGCGGATCGACGATCCGGTGCGGATGTACCTGACGCAGATGGGCACGATTCCGTTGCTCACGCGCGAGGAGGAGATTCGCCTTGCGAAGAAGATCGAGACGACGCGGATGATTTTCCGGCGTCGCGTTCTGGAGAGCGATTGCGCGATCGAGATGGCGGTCGAGATTCTCGAGCAGGTGCAGCGGGGCGAGTTGCCGTTCGACCGGACGATGCGGATCTCGACGGCGGAGGAGAACCACAAGGAGAAGGTTGCTTCGCGGATTCCGTACAACGTGAAGACGATGAAGCTGATTCTCGCGAAGAACCGCGAGGACTGGGACGCGATGCTTCAGTTCGTCGCGTCGGGTGAGGCGGACAAGGCGAAGGCGATTCAGGACCGGATCAATGTTCGTCGGCGGAAGCTGGCGACCCTGTGCGAGGAGACGACGCTGCGCACGAGCCGCATCGCGCCGATTCACAAGAAGCTCCGCGCGTACTCGCAGAAGATGCAGGACCTGATCAAGGAGCTGAAGAAGGCGGAGAAGCACCCGGAGCGGTACGACTCCGAGGACATCGCGATGATGCGCGATGAGCTGCAGGGTTTCGTGGCGATCGCGCTGGAGAGCCCGGAGCAGCTGGCGGCGCGGGTGAAGCTGCTCGACGATGTGTTCTGGGAGTACGAGCAGGCGAAGCGCGATTTGTCGGCGGGCAACCTGCGTCTGGTTGTGTCGATCGCGAAGAAGTATCGCAATCGCGGGCTGTCGTTCTTGGACATCATCCAGGAGGGCAACACGGGCCTGATGCGTGCGGTCGATAAGTACGAGTACAAGCGCGGGTACAAGTTCTCGACTTATGCGACATGGTGGATTCGCCAGGCGATCACGCGGGCGATCGCGGATCATGCTCGGACGATTCGTATCCCGGTGCACATGATCGAAACGATGAGCAAGCTGCGCAACTTCCAGAAGATGCTGCTGCAGCGGCTGGGCCACGAGCCGACCATCGAGGAGCTGGCGGAGGCGGCCGGGATGCCGGCGATCGAGGTTCGGCGCGTAATGAAGATCGGTCGTCATCCGATATCGCTGGATCGCCCGGTGGGCGACTCCGAGGACTCGTACTTCGGCGACTTCATCGAGGACGAGCGGCAGGAGGCGCCGTCGCAGATGGCGGCGAGCGACATGTTGCGGCGCCGGATCGACGATGTGCTCAAGACACTGACCTACCGCGAGCGCGAGATCATCAAGCTGCGGTACGGGATCGGCGACGGGTACACCTACACGCTCGAGGAAGTGGGCCGCATCTTCAAGGTGACGCGTGAGCGTGTGCGTCAGGTTGAGGCCAAGGCGCTGCGGAAGCTGCAGCACCCGGTGCGTTCGCGGAAGTTGTCGCCCTTCATGGACACGAACGAGCAGACGCCGGAAGAGAGCGTTGTTGCCCGCGACTGAGGGGTGACAGGCGATCGATGAACAGACAAGCGGGCGCCCGGGCCGAACTGGTCCGGGCGTCTTTCTTTATGATGGAATAAACGAGGGGAAAGGACGCCCGACCATGCCACTGCGCTACAAGCAGCGACTGATCACGCACCTGAAGCACGATAGTTATCAGCCGGCGGACATCGAGACGCTGATTCGTGATCTTCGGATCGGTGACGATGAGCGCGAGGCGTTCACGGAGGCGGTCAACGCGCTGGCGGCGGACGGGCAGTTGGTGCTGGACAAGAACCTGGTGACGCTGCCGCCGATCGGGAAGGAGTTGATCGGGACCTTCAAGCGGAACGCCAAGGGGTTCGGATTCATCATCCCGCGTGATCCCAATGCGCACGGCGACCTGTTTGTGCCGATCGGGAGCACGATGGATGCGCTGACGGGGGATGTGGTGCGGGCGTCGGTGGTGTATCAGAAGCGCCGCGGCGGCGACGATCGCAGCCCGTACACGGGCGAGATCGTGGAGATCATCAAGCGGAAGCAATCGAACTTCACGGGGACGCTCGTGAAGCGGGGCGGGATGTGGGTGGTCGAGCCGGACGGGAAGGTCGTGACGGACCCGATCGTGGTGCGCGATGCGCAGAGCGCCAATGCGTATGAGGGGAACAAGGTTGTTGTCGAGATCCTGCACTTCCCGGAGGGCGACTACCTCGGCGAGGGCGTGATCACGAAGGTGCTGGGTGAGTCGGGCGCGCCGGATGTCGAGACGCAGGCGGTGATCGAGGCGTACGGGTTGCCGGGGGAGTTTGATGAAGATGTGATGGAGGAGGCGCGTCGGCAGACGGAGCGTTTCGACAAGGAGGTCGAGGAACTCACGAGTGGTAAGAAGGTGGATGAGACGGTGCGGCGGGACTTGCGGGACTCGTTCATCATCACGATCGATCCGCCGGACGCGAAGGACTACGACGATGCGCTGTCGCTTGAGGCGATTCCCGACTCCGGGAACGGGGCGGTGTGGCGGCTGGGCGTGCACATCGCGGACGTAGCGCACTTCGTGGTGCGCGGGGGCGTGATTGATAAGGAGGCGGTAGAGCGGACGACTTCGGTGTATCTGCCGAAGAAGGTGATCCCGATGCTGCCGGAGATTCTGTCGAACGGAATCTGTTCGCTCCAGGAGGGCGTGGAGCGCTTCGCCAAGAGTGCGTTCATTGACTACGACGAGAAGGGGCATGTAAGGGCGCGGGGGTTCTCGCAGTCGCTCATCAAGTCGGCGAAGCGGCTGACCTATCTGGAGGCGCAGGCGCTGATCGAGGGCGATGAGGAAGAGGCGAAGAAGCACGCCAAGACGGAGCCGCGGTACACGGAGCAGTTGGTGAAGACGCTGCGTCAGTTTGATCGGCTTGCCAAGCGGATCGAGGAGCGGCGGCGGAAGGCGGGGATGATTCATCTTGAACTGCCGGACGCGGAACTGGTGTACGACGATCAGGGGCATGTGATCGACGCGGTGCCGGAGGACGATGCGTACACGCATACGCTGATCGAGATGTTCATGGTGGAGGCGAACGAGGCGATCGCGGGTCTGTTCGAGGACCTGGGCGTGCCGGTGTTGCGGCGGACCCACCCGGAGCCGGTGCCGGGCTCGACGGAGGGGCTGCGCGACTTTGTGAAGGTGGCGGGGTACAAGATTCCCAAGTCGCCGACGCGCGAGGATCTGCAGGCGCTGCTCGATGCGACGAAGGGGAGCCCGGCGGCGCCGGCGGTGCACATGGCGGTGCTGCGGACCTTGACGCGGGCGGAGTATTCGCCGGCGATGATCGGTCACTTCGCGCTGGCGAGCAACGCCTACTCGCACTTTACGAGCCCGATTCGTCGGTACCCGGACCTGACGGCGCACCGGGCGCTTGCGGAGTATCTGAGTCATACGAAGAACGGGCTCGAGCCGCCGCGGGATGACAAGTCGAAGAAGGCGCTGGGGCGGCGGTTGCGTGACAGCGATGCGTGCCCGAATGAGGAGGAGCTGCAGATCATTGCCTCGCGTTGCAACATCAACGAGGAGAACGCGGAGAGCGCCGAACGGGAGCTGCGGCAGTTCCTGGTGTTGCAGTTATTGGAGAAGCACATCGGCGAGTCCTTCCCCGGCATTGTGACGGGGGTGATGAATCGCGGGGTGTTCGTGCGGCTGGATAAGTATCTGGCGGAGGGGATGTGCGAGGCGAGCGATCTGCCGGTGCCGGCGCCTCCCGGCGCGAAGCAGGGGTACTTCAAGCGCGGGGTGTGGCGTATCGACGGCAAGAGCGGCGCGCTGGTAGAGCAGAACACGGGGCGCTCGTACAACATCGGGGACCGCGTGCATGTGACGATCGCGGCGGTGGACCTGCCGCGCCGGCAGATGGAGCTGGTGATCACGGACGCTTCGAGCCGGACGGCGGGGAAGAACAAGAGCGTGGCTTCAGGATTGAAGCTGGGCGAGGTGGAGTTGGAGAAGCCCCAGCGGACGGGCGCGGACACGCGGGCGGCGCGGAGCAAGTCGCGCGACAAGCGGAAAAGCGATTTCCGGGCGGACAAGAAGGGGAAAGGGAAGCGGCAGTAGGGGCGCGGCGGCGTGATTGGTATGCGTGCACGATTCGACCAGCTTGACCGCGCGATCGCGGGTTGGATGCACGAGTGGGGGCATGCTGCGCATCGGTACGGGCTCGGGGTGTTCTTTGTGTGGATGGGAGTGCTCAAGTGCCTGGGGTACAAGAGCGCGACGAGTCTGCTGGCGCACACGGTGTACCTCGGCGATCCGGCGCGGACGGTTGTGTACCTGGGGGCGTGGGAGGCGCTGATCGGGCTGGCGCTGTTGGTGCAGCCGTTGAACAGGGTGGCGCTGCTGCTGCTGGCCGTGCGGTTGCCGGCGACGGCGCTGGCTTTGGTGCTGAAGGCGGATGTGTGCTGGGTGAGCGTGCCGTGGGTGCCGTCGCCGGAGGGGCAGTACCTGATCAAGGACCTGATTCTGTTCACGGCGGCGATGGTGATCGGGGGTACGGTGCGTCACGATCACGGGCGGGAAGCGCGGCGTTGAGTTGAATCCGGGGCCCGGGGCCGGGCGAAGACGCTCCAGAGAAAGGATCGAGTCATGTGGCATTCCGGTTTCGTCGTCGCGGGTATGGTCGGGTTGATGGTGGGGGCGTCGGCGTTGGCTCGGCAGGATGCGGGCGGCGACGGTCCGCGCGAGACGCGGGCGTCCGGGATCGATCCGGAGGGTGAGCCCGAGCGGACTGGGAGTTGGGTGAAGCGCGTGGGGGGCGATGTGAAGGATGAGGTCGAGTCGGTTGATCGGGGCGACTGGACGGAGTACCGGTGCGGGCGATCGGTGATCGATACACCCTTGCCGGTCGGATATCCGGGTCCGACGGCGCCGGGGGCGATGGAGATCAAGCACTATCCGTCGGTGCGGCGCGCGGAGATCGTGTCGAACGGCAATGAGGACGGAATGATGGGTTGGAACACCTCGCGGGCGTTCTGGCCGCTGTTCCAGCACATCAAGGACCGGGACATCGCGATGACCTCGCCGGTGGAAACGGATTACGAGCGGGTCGAGGATGACGGCACGCTGCGCGAGGGGCAGTGGTCGATGAGCTTTCTGTATCGCGAGCCCGAGATGGGGGAGACGGGGCATGACGGTGCGGTGTTTGTCTATGACACGGACCCGGTGACGGTGGTGAGTCTGGGCGTGCGCGGCGATCTGACGCGCGGTGAGTTGCGGCGCGCGGTGAGTGAGTTGTATCTATGGGTGTCGAACTCTGGGGTGTGGGAAGCGGTGGGGGATGCGCGGAAGTTGTCGTACAACGGGCCGAATGTGCGCGCGGCGTATCGGTGGCACGAGGTGCAGTTGCCGATCAGGAAGCGTGCGTCGGTTGATGGTGAGGACGGGGCGAGCGAACCGGCTCGGCAGATTCCGGACGCCACCTCGGCGGGCGACACGAGCACGATGGAAGTGGAATGGACTCTGATCGACGGCGGCTCGGGATGAGCGCGCGCCGAGTCAACGCGCGAGTGATTCCCACGGGAAGCCGTCGGGGATGAGGCGGGGGACATCGTTGAGCCAGCCCACGAGCCATTCGTAGGCGTCGACGAGGCGGGGGCCGGGTCGGTTGAACATCTGGTTGCCGTCGACGAGCGCGACGCGGTTGTTGCGGACGGCGCGGAGGGAGGCGAACCGGGGTTGTCGCATGAGGGCGTCGGCTTCGCGGCGGGTGTGGGGTAGGTCGAGGCCGCAGGGGCAGATGATGATGTGATCGGGATTCAGGGCGGTGATGGCCTCGGGGGGGACGCGGACGGATTTGCCGGCGGTGCGGTGTGCCATCTGGCCGCCGGCGCCGGAGCCGGCGCCTTCCATGGGGACGGTTGCGTTGAGTGGGTGGGCTGCGCCTGCTCTTTCGATGAGTTGGGGTGTCCAGTGGCCCCCGATGAAGGGCGGGTCGGTCCATTCGAGGAAGACGACGGAGCCGACGGTTGCGTAGGGGTTGACGAAATCGGACGCTGCGAAGAAGCGCTGGCGGAGTGCGATGAGGGCGTCGGAGGCCTGGTCTTCGAGGCCGACGGCGCGGCCGATGGTGATGAGATCGTCGAGGACATCCTCGAATGTGGCGGGGTTGAGGGAGACGACGGCCGGTGCGGGGTTCATCTCGGCTGCGAGTTTGCGGACGGCATTGAGGTCGATGGAGCAGACCGCGCAAAGATCCTGCGTGAGGATGACATCGGGGCGCAGTTCCTGCACCCGGCGGGAATCGAGTCGGTAGAGAGGTGTGCCGGAGTTGAGGGCGTCGGAAACGGCCCGATCGACCTCGGCGGAAGTAGTGAAAGTTGTTGTCTGTGAAGTGAGCACGGGGCGGTCTTTGACCGTCACGGGGGTATCGCATTCGTGCGAGCGCCCGACAAGGAGTTCTTCGCCCCCGATGTGGCACAGCGACTCGGTCGCTGAGGGCAGTAGTGAGACAACGCGTGGGGCGGGCATGAGCGCATGGTACGCGCGGCGCGTCGTTTGCTCATGGTCTGACGGGGTTGGGCTGCGCCCGCGGACGCGGGCACTGGGTATCGGTGCGCACCGGGAGCGGTGCAAGGAGTGATCCGATGGGAACGAGTGCGGAACGGTGTGTGACGGTTCGTGGCGCGTGGATGCTGGCAGTAGTGGCGGGGACGGTGATGGGGGTGCCGGGCTGGATGGTTGGGGACGGCTCGGTCTTCGGCGCGCGTGCCGCGATGGGGCAGAGCGAGCAACCGCCCGAGGATGACCCGGGGCAGTATTCGGATCCGGAGCGGTTGTTTGACTTGTTGCAACGGGATCCGCAGGGGTACGAGGAACTGATGGCGCGGCTGCGGGAAGCGGATCCGGCACGGGCGCGGCTACTTGCACAGGAGGTCCAGAGAGTCCGGCAGCGGAATGCGGGTCGGCTGAATGCTGAGGGCGTGGCGGAGGCCGAGCGGATCATGGGCGGGAACATGGTGGTGGGGGCGGACGAGCTGGGCGATCTGGCGGCGGTCGAGGGGCCGGTGGGGGACCTTCAGGGCGACGCGACGGTGAGTCTCAACTTTGTTGAGCCGATCGACCTCGTGAACTTCGCGACCTGGGTGGGGCAGCGGATCGGGAAGAATGTGTTCATCGATGAGTCGTTCGCGGGTCAGACGGTCTTGTTCAAGGCGCCGATGGAGGTGCGGGCGGATCAGTTGCTGGCGCTGCTCTCGGCGCTCGTGGAGGAGCGTGGGTACGCGCTGACGGCGGACCCGATGGGTTGGTACTCGATTCTTCCGGCGCAGCAGGGCGTTCAGGTCAACCTGACGGAGGATGGGCTCGCGACGACGCGGGTGATTCCGACGCCGCTGGTCCGGCCGTCGCAGTTGGTGAACACGATCCAGACCTCGTTCCAGCAGCAGCCGATTCGGATCGCGCCTGTTGACGACATCGGCGCGTTGATCGTGACGGCTCCGGCGCGGACGATGCTGCAGGTCGAGGCGATGGTGGAGCGGATCGTCAAAGAGATGCGGCAGATGAAGCTGCGCCGATTGCAGCTCAACTACGTGTCGGCGGACTACGCGCTGACGCGGATTCTGGAGATCAATGGCCGGCTGAGCGGCGGGTTCGGTGGGCTCGGCGGGGGCGTGGTCGCCAATCCGAACGCGAATGTGGGGGCTTCGTCGGGGGCGCTGACGAGTCTGGACTCGCGGTTGTTTGTGGACCAGGGGAACGCGCTGCTCTTTAAGGGGACGGAGGACGAATACGAGTCTCTTGAAGAGTTGATCGAGATGATCGACCAAATCTCGCCGCTGATCTCAAGGCGGTACAGCGCCGGGACGGTGGTTGAGGATGTGGCGCGGGCGGCGGAGCGCGAGGGTCTCGGGCCGGTGAGTTATTCGGTGGCCGCGAGCACGACCGGCGGATTCGGGAGCAACGCGTTCGGCGGCGGGCGGAACATCGGCAACCAGTTCGGCGGGTTCGGGAACCAACAGGTGGCGACGTACGGCTCGGGGTTCACGGTGGATGTGCAGACGGGATCGTTTGTGTACCACGGGACGGAGCCGCAGCACGCGCGGGTTGCGGCGCTGGTCAAGGAGTTCTCCGAGCAGGCGATCCGCGACAAGATCGAGATTCGCGCGTACAAGCTGCACCACGCGGACCCGGAGGCGGTGGCGGACATTCTTTCGCAGTTGATCGATCGTCAGCAGGAGGCGCAGGGTGCGTTCTTCACGCAGACGGCGGCGCGTCGGAATGATCTGCTGACTCCCGAGATTCCGGACGAGGGCGGGACGGGCGATGGGGGCGGGCAGGGCTTCACGGTGAGCGCCGAAGAGACCACGGTGGTGGCGGATCTCGGCAATGCGCAGGTGATGGTGCGGGCGCGGGCGCGGGATCACGAGCAGATCGCGAAGGTGATCGAGTCGCTGGATCAGCGCCGGCCGCAGGTCGCGGTGCGGGCGAAGATCATCTCGGTGACGGTGCGCGACTCGTTCGACTGGACGGCGGATGTGCAGATCAACGCGGGCCAGTTCTCGTTCCTGAGTTCGTTCGGTCTGACGACGGGTCCGGCGGGTGATCTGCCCGGGCCGCGGACGGTAGCGAACAATCTGCGTGGTGCGACCACGGCGCTGATTCGCTCGGACTTCCTGCCGATCGCGATCAATGCGCTCAAGACGGTGGGCGACACGCGGGTGGTTTCCTCGCCGCAGATCGTGGTGAACGACAACGAGCAGGGCACGGTGGTGAGTCAGCGGAATGAGCCGTACAGCTCATCTTCGCAGAGCGACGGCGGGATCATCACGAGCCAGGGTGGGACGGCGGAGGCGGGCACGCGGCTCGAAGTCACGCCGCAGATTTCCGAGGGCGGATATCTGAAACTGACGTACACCTTCGAGCTCTCGGAGTTCGATCAGGCGGCGGCGCAGGGCAACGGGCTGGCGCCGCCGAGCCAGGAAGAGTCGTACGAGAGCGTTGTGACGATTCCCTCGGGGAGCACGGTCGTGGTGGGCGGCTTCGTGCTGGAGCGGGACTCGGAGTCGGACAACATGGTCCCGATTCTCGGTGAGATTCCCGGGCTGGGCGCGCTCTTCAAGGATTACAGCAAATCGAAAACCCGGACGATGATCTTTGTGTTCATCACGCCGGAGATCCTGAACGATCAGAACTTCATCGATCTGCGGCTTGTGGGCGACAACGCGATGGAACTCGTGGGTGAGCCGGGCGCGTTCCGTGAGTTTGCACCGATTCGGATGCCGGTGAAGGGGACGGTCGGGCCGGCGGAGAAGTCCGGCGCGGTGTGGGAGTAAGATTCGAGCGATGGAAGCGAAGCGCGGACAGAATGGCACCCCCGATGCGTCGGTTGTGAAGGACGGCGGCGCGATCGGTCCGAGCCCGGAGCAGACGCAGACGGCGGGGCGGGTGTCGCGGTTGATGCCGGTGTCGATGACGCCCGAGCAGTTGGCGCGGTTTGGTTCGCTTCCCGGCACGGACGAGGAGCCGTGGGATGTGCTGCTGAGCGGCGCGGCGGCGGACGAGCATCAGTCGCTGGCGACGCTCGCGAAGAAGCTGGGGATTCCGTTCGAGCCGGAGCCGAAACTGACGGACAGCGCCGATCGGTTTTATGAGCGGATCCCGGGGTCGGCGGCGCGGCGGCATCAGGTGGCGGGGATTCGGACGGAGGGCGGCGCGCTGGTGGTGGCGACGAGCCAGCCGATGCAGCCCGACGCGTTCGCGATGGTGGAGCAGTTGACGGGGATGGCGATCGAGCTTGTTCTCGCGCCGCGTGCGGCGGTGGCGAACATCATTAACCGCGGGTACGAGCAGCGGCAGGACCTGGTGACGGAGATCGTCGAGGACATGCCGCTGGATGACCGGGCCATCGAGCGGGCGGCGTCGAGCGTGGGCGGGGCGACGGACCTGTTGCAGTTGGCGCGGCAGACGCCGGTCATTCGGCTTGTGAACATGATGTTGTTTGAGGCGCTGCGCCGGCGCGCCAGCGATGTGCATATCCAGCCGCTCGAGAACAAGCTGGTGATCCGGTTCCGGATCGACGGGATGCTGGTGGACTCGTTCAGCCCGCCGTTGTCGCTGGCGCCGGCGATCAGTTCGCGTCTGAAGGTGATGGCGGAGTTGGATATCGCGAACCGGCACTCGCCGCAGGACGGTCAGACGACGGTGCGGATCGGCTCGCGGAAGATCGATATTCGATTGTCGTGCGTGCCGACGATCTACGGCGAGCGGTTGGTGCTGCGTTTGCTCGACCAGAGCCAGACGCAGTTGTCGCTCGATGCGCTGGGGATGGTGGCGGCGATGCAGGGCGATATGGTGGAACTGATCAACCGCCCGAACGGGATGATTCTGGTGACGGGCCCGACGGGCTCGGGCAAGACGACGACGCTGTACGCGGCGATGGAGAAGCTGGATCGCACGACGAAGAATGTGATGACGATCGAGGACCCGGTTGAATACCACCTCGAGGGCATCGCGCAAGTGCAGGTAAATGTGAAGCGGGGGGTGACCTTCGCGTCGGGGCTGCGGTCGCTTCTTCGGCAGGACCCGGATGTGATTCTGGTAGGTGAGATTCGCGACGAGGAGACGGCGCGCTTGGCGGTGCAGGCGTCGCTGACGGGGCACCTGGTGCTGGCGACATTGCACACGAACGATGCGCCCAGCGCGATCTCGCGTATGCAGGACATCGGCATTGAGCCGTACCTGATTACTTCATCGCTTTTGGCGGTGCTGGCGCAGCGGTTGTTGCGGAAGTGCTGCGATAAGTGCCACAGCGTTGGTGAGGTGGATGGCGTGCGGTGCGAGAAGTGCTTCGGGACGGGGTACAGCGGGCGGGTGGCGATCTACGAGGTGATGAAGATCTCGGACTCGATTCGTCGGATGACGCTCGAGACGGCGGACGCCGTGCGGATTCGGTCGCTGGCGCTGGAGGAGGGGATGCGTCCGATGTTCGAGGACGGGATGGACAAGGTGCGCCGCGGGTTGACGACGGAGCACGAGCTGTCGCGTGTGCTTGCGTAAACGGAGCCGGATGTGAGCGCAGCGCTGCTACAGAGTTATGTGTACCAGGCGGTGAAGCCGAGCGGGCAGAAGTCGTACGGCTTCAAGTCGGCGTCGGACGAGTCGTCGCTCGCGGAGATTCTGCGGCGGGACAACCTGCTGTTGCAGCGCGCGTGGCGCTTGCCCGGTTCGGGGTCGATGCCCAAAGGCACGTCCACGAAAGACGAGGTGGCGCTGAACGAGCAGTTGGAAACGCTGCTGACGCGGGGCGTGTCGCTCGTTGAGGCGCTGGAGGTTTCGGCGACGGTGGTGAGCGCGGAGTGCCGCCCCCGGGTGGAGAAGCTGCGGGAAATGGTCTCGGCGGGGACGGGTTTTGCGGGTGCGTGTCAGCAGGTGGGCGGGTTCGATGACGTGACGATCGCGGTGTACCGGGCCGCGGAGCGGACGGGGGACCTTGGATCGGCGGCGGGTCGGTTGTCGGAGGCGGCGCGGCGGAAGCAGACGATCGCGGCGCGGGCGGTGACGGTGATGATCTACCCGGCGGTGATCTTCACGGTGAGCATTCTGCTGTTCACGGGTATCTTGATGTTCCTGGTGCCGATGATCGCGGGTCAGATTCGCGAACTGGGCGGGACGATTCCGTGGTTCAGCGAGTATGTGTTCTCGGTGGGGGAGTGGATGCGTGCGCACATGGCGGCGGTGCTGCTGGGCGCGGGCGGGGCGATCTTTTTGATCGTGGCGCTGCGCGCGAAGATTCTGGAGGGGCTCGGGTGGTTGGGGCGGCTGGTGCCGGTGATCGCGAACCTGATGATCACGGTGGAAATGGCGCGGTTCTTCTCGGTGATGGCGGCGATGACGCGGTCGGGCGTGCCGCTGGCCGAGGCGCTTGCGGGCGCGACGGGGGTGATCTCGGACTCGAACCTGCGCGGGCAGTTGGACAAGTTGCGGCGGGGCCTGGTGGAGGGCGGGACTTTCCGGACGCTCATCGAGGAGGTGGACGCGATGCCGCTGGCGACGCGGCGGTTGCTGATCGCGGGCGAGCGGGGGGGTGATCTGGAGTCGGTGTTCGATGCGCTGTCGGGGGATATGTCGACGGAGGTGGAGCGGAAGGCGACTCGGCTGCTGGCGATGCTGGAGCCGGCGGCGATTCTGGCGATGTTCGCGTTATTGGCGCCGCTCATTATGGCGATTGCGATTCCGCTGATGACGATCCGCACCCAGGTGGGTCAGTGATGGTAGAAGTGATGGCTGACGCGCAGGGGCTGGGAACCGGTCGGCCTATAATCAAGGTTTACCAACGAGCCGATGGCGCCATGCCTGATATGGAGATGCCCACGATGTCAGTCTGCAAGAAGCGAAGTGTGCGGCGCGGGTTCACGCTGCTGGAGATGATGGTGGTGCTGGTGATCATCGGATTGCTGGCGGGCGTGGTGGCGATCAACCTGGTTGGTCAGGCCGACAGCGCGAAGGCCACGACCACAAGACAGAAGATGGTCACGATTCAGGGCGCGATTGACGGTTTCTATGTTCAGCAGAGTCGGTACCCGGTGAGTCTGGCGGAACTGGTGCAGATGAACATGGTCGTGCAATCGAAGTTGCAGGACGCGTGGAAAGAGCCGATCTATTACATGTCGCCGGCGGCGAACGGGAGCGCGTATGTGCTGATCTCGTTCGGCAAGAATAAGCAGGACGACGGCGGCGCGGGGGACGACATCTATGTCTACCCGGAAGCGGAGTAAACACCGTTCGGCGCGGGGCCTGACCTTCCTGGAGATCGTCGTGTCGGTCGCGACGCTCTCGATGGTCGCGGGCGTGATCGTGGGGACGGTGTCGTTCTTCAAGAACGCGACGATGCTGGAGCGGCATCGGCTCAACGCGACGGAGGTCGCCAACCGGGTGATCCTGACGAAACTGGATCAGCCCAAGTGGCGTCCGGGCGCGATGAACCGGAAGTTCACGATCAATGGGTTCCGGTACGCGTTCAACATGGACGTGGATCTCTTTGAGTTGGGCGCGGACGAGGCGAAGCTGAGCAGTCTGAGCGATGCGGATTTGAATGCGCGCATCTCGCACATGGAGCAGATCACGGTGACGGTGGCGCTGGACGAGCCGGGTTCGAGGTTGTCGGGTGTGCCGCTGGCGACGCTGGTGCGGGTGCGCGACCCTCGGAAGATGGACTCGAGCCGCGTGCTGGAGTGGGTGACGGACCTGCTGAATCCGGCGGATGAAGAGGACGACGGCGGGGAGGAGCGCTAGCGATGCGGGCGCGTACGGGCGGGTTCACGCTTCTGGAGGTGATGCTCTCGCTGGCGCTTGCGGCGCTGGTTGTGAGCGGCGTGTTCGGCCTGCTCGGGCTCATGAACAACCAGATGCGCGTGTCGGAGGCGACATTCGCGGACACGGGCGGGTTGTACCGGACGCAGACGGTGGTGCGGCGGGCGCTGCAGACGATGATCGCGGGAGAGCCGACGGCGCTGGACGCGGGCGGCGATGCGGGTGATCTCGATCCTGAAAATGATGATGTGGACGCGGATCTGGAGGCGCTTCGTGCTGACCTGGAGAGCGTGGTCGGGGCCGACGACGCGGCTTCGATCATGGACCGGCGCTCTGAGTTGCTCCTGCCGCACTTCGAGTTGGCGTGGGACGACCCGGAGCCCGGCGTTGTGGTGCCGGTGGTCGAGGTTGTGGTGCTCGAGTCGCCCGTGCCGGTGGACACGAGTGATATGGGGGATGCGGAGCGGGAGATGACGCTTCGCGACTCGGCGGTGGAGTCGTACCGCGGGATGTTCGAGGTCGCGCGGGATGACCTGGTGCCGGAGCGGTGGAACCTGCGGTGGACGCCGATCGATCCGCCGATGCGCCCGATGGTTTTGATTCGGGATGTGATTCCGGAGTCGGTGGCGTGGATGGTGCTCCCGCTCAAGCGGGAAGAGGGTGCGCGGGATCCGTGGGTGACGGGCGTTTTTGCGGCGTATCTGGCGGAGGACTTCCCGCTGGCGGTGCGGTTGGTCTTCCGGACGAACAGCGGCGCGCAGGCGGACTGGGTCTTCGAGGTGGCGGTGGCGGAGGTGACGCAGTGAAGCGCGCGGCGTGTCCGACTCGGCGCGGGTTTACCTTCCTGCTGGTGCTCGGATTGCTCGCGTTGGCGGTGGTGCTGACGGGCGTGATGCTGGAGCGGCAGCGGACGCAGGGGGCGATCGTGCAGATGCAGATGGAGAACATCGAGCGGCATCACGAGCTGCTCAGCGTGCGGGACATCGCGCGGCGGTGGTTCCAGGAGTCGACGAGCGATGAAGACCTGCTGATCTGGTCGGCGACGGGCGAGGTGGCGACGGCGATTCGGATGCCGGGCGGGCAGGTGTACCAGGTGCGGGTGTCGGACGGTCAGGGGACGGTGTGCGCGCGGATGGACAAGGCGGATCGGCTGGGGATGCGGGATCGGTTGCTTGAGATTCTGCGGCGGTTGCCGGAGGGGCGGCCGGACCTGATCCGCAAGAGCGGGCCGATTCAGATCAGTTTTAATGGCGCGGCGTCGGAGGTGATCGACGCGCTGGCGCTGGATGATGTGGACATGGCCGGGGCGATGCACCGGCTCCGTGCGTCGGGGGTCGCGGACCGGGAGGCGTTCATCACGGCGATGGAGTCGGCGGGGCTGAACTCCGAGGACTACGCGTGGGCGCTGGATCTGCTGGCCTTCAAGCCGGTGCTGTGGCGGCTCCGGATCGATGTGTTTGAGGGGGACGATGAGCCGCGGGAGTACACGGTGCTGGTGGAGCGCCGGGTGAATGTGGCGTATGTGTACGAGTGGCGGTCGATTCCGATGGAGACCTTCGTGCCGGCGGCGGGCGATGACCCGAACTCGCTGGCGGGGGCGGATGATCGGGTTGACGGTTCAGCGCGGAGACGGTGAACGGCCGACATTGACTTGGAGGAGGCGGTTTGTCTGGATTGGCGTCCATGGGGTTCTGGAAGTTCGCGCCGCTGGTGGCGATGGGCGGTGTTGCGCTCGCGGTGGGGGCGTGGATCGTGCCGATCCCGGGGATGGGCGCTTCGGCGGGCGATGGGGGTAGCGGGGGTGGGATCGTGACGCCGCCGGTGCAGGTGAACTCGAAGGTGCTGCCGAACATTCCGGAGCATGACTGGTCGGCGCTGTACGGGCCCTTGATGGAAGTGCGGACTCCGTACCCGACATCGACGGAGACGGGGGGCGATGAACCGCCGCCCCCGCCGCCGCCCCCGCCGAATGATCTGCTGGAGGGTTGGCACTTTGCGGGGACGGTGACGGACTCTGACGGCGTGCTGGCGATCGTGTCGGTGCACGGCGATCAGCGCTACTTCCGGATCGGGCAGATCGTGACGCTCAAGGACGGCGTGACGACAGCGGAGATCGTGGGGGTGGCGTCGGACCATGTGATGGTGCGCGTCGAGGCCGTCGATCGGAAGGTGACCTCGGACGGGGCGCTGCATGATGCGCGAACCCCCGCGGTGCGCCGTGGCCGGACTGTGCAGCCGAACCGCTCGCGGCCGGGTGGTGGTTCGTGAGCGGCGCGTGCTGCGTGATCAAGGCGGACCTGTCGCGCGTGGTCGTGGTGAGCGATCAGGGCGCCGATGCGTGGAGCGCGAGCGATCTGTCGGCGGGTGATGCGCCGACGGCGGGGATTCTCTCGGCGCGGGCGCGGACGGCATCGGATTGGGCGGCCTCGCTGTCGGGCGTGCGGAAGAAACTGGGCGTTGTGTGCGTGGATGTCGAGGACATCCGGTGCCGATGGGTGCGCGCGACCGGGACAGCGGCGCCGATCGTGAGCGCGGCGACGCGGGGGCTGGATCAGGACTGGGAGGCGGCGGTGCTGCCCGAGCGGGTGGAACCGATTCTCAAGGATGATGGTTCGGCTTTCGGGAAAGAGGCGGGGGGCGCGGGCGTTGCGGTGCTGACGGTGGCGGATGCGCTGCCGCGGATCTTTCTGGATGAGATGGACAAACGGGGCGTGCGCGCGGGGGAGGTGATTTCCCTGTGGCACGGGATGGCGCGCGCGTGGGACGACGGCAGGGACGGGCGGCTCGTGTGCGTGCTGCTCGGGACGAACGATGGGCGGTTGATCTGGTCGTGGTCGCGCGGCGGGCGGTTGCTCGCGGGCGGGAGCGCGCCGATCGCGGCGGGCGTTGGTGAAGATGAGGGGGGTTCGCCCGAGGCGCGTGCGGCGCGGCGGATTTCGCTTGATTGGCTCACATGGAGCGTCCAACTTGGGTTGTCGCCGGATGTGGTCGTCGCGGTGGGGGCGGTTGCGGGCCGTGCCGCGGGCGCGCTGGGCGAACAATGGGACGGCGTGGCGCTCTCGACGGTTGACGCCGAGGATGCGGTGGGCGCGACCATGACGCGGCTGGTGCGCGGGTCGAGCGGCGATCCGGGCGATGCACGGCAGGTGCTGGTGGGGCTGACGGGTCGGCCGACGCGCGCGACGCGGAGCGCGTATCGGTGGGGCGCGCTCGGGCTTGCGGCGCTGGCTGTTGCGGCGATCGGCATCGGGGTCCGGTTGTCGGGCGAGGCGGGGAGGATTCGCGAGTCGGCGAGTGTGGTCGGGGAGGAGTCGAAGCAGCGCGTGGTGGCGCGGTTCGCGGGGGCGGAGTCGCAGCCGAGTATTGATTTGTACTTGCAGCAGCAGGTCGCGAAGTTGCAGCAGGGCGCGAAGTTCCAGCCGCCGGCGGACCCGGCGCCATTTTACGAGGAGTTGGAACGGTTGATCGGCGTGATCGGCGGATTGAACGGTGTGAAGCTGCAGAGCGTGACGCTCGGGCCGACGGGGACGACGAGCGAGTTTACCGTTGAGGTCCCGGATACCCGGACGGGCGAGGAGTTGAAGAAGGCATTGCGCGAGACGCCGATGGCGGTGGCGTGGAGCGAGCAGCGGTCGATCGGCACGAGTCGTTCGAGCGAAACGACGATGGTTTTCAGGGGACAGTTCTGATGACGGTGCCGCCGCCCAATCGCAGGACGAGCGACGTTGAGCGCCAGTTGGCGGCGATGGCGTCGTCGCGCGAGCGGGCGAACAATCCGGTGTCGTTCCTGGTTCTGGGGGTGCTGGCGCTGGTTGTCGGTCTGGGATTCCTGGGGTGGTCGGTGCTGTCGCTGGGCGGGGCGCGGTCGGAGCTGCGGGGGGCGGAGTCGCGGGCGCAGCGGTGGGATCAGTACCTGGCGACGATCGGATCGCTCTCGCAGAGCGCGCCGGATATCCGGCGTCTGTACCCGATTCTCGGGTTCATCAAGAGCGATCTCGAGGACATCCGCGATGAGATCTGGGCGAACGAGCTGCCGACGGTGATCGTCGGCTCGCACCAGCGGAAGCGCGTGATCATGGAGACCGATCTCGAGCAGTTCGAGATCGATGTGAATGTGCAGGGCGGGCAGGGGGTGGAACTGGATCGGCTCATGTTGTTCATTGATCGCGCGATGATGAAGTACAGGGACCGGCCCGCGTTTGTTTCGCAGCTGACGCTCCGGCCCATGCCGTCGAGCCCGAAGTGGAGCGGGACGGTGAAGTTCGGGAACTATCAGATCACCGATGATTTTGCGAAGGGCGCACCATGAAGGCGACCGCGTTGATGGCATTGATTGTGGCGAGTGGGTGCGCGTGCGGCGTGGTCGGATGCGGGGGCGGTCAGCGCATGGACGGTGCCGGCGCGCAGGACGACATCGCGCAGCGGATGGCGCGCGCGGTTCGTTTGGCGGAGCAGGGTGATCGCGCCGAGGACCCGGCGCGGGCGCTGGCGTACTACGATCAGGCGATCGGCGAATACGAGGAACTGGCGCAGGCGTGGAACGGGCGTGGCGTGGCGCTGATGTCGCTGGACAGGTATTTGGAAGCGGCGGAGTCATTCCGGCGCGCGGGGGACCTGTGGCCCGATGATCCCCGCCCGCTCTACAACCTGGGCCTTGCGTACTACAACCGGCGGTACTTCGATGTGGCGCGCGAGCAGTTCGTGGAGGCGATCCGTAGGTCGCCCAACCACCTGCCTTCGCTTCGGGCGGCGATCGAGTGCGATCGGGTGCTCAGCGGCGGCGATGAGGCGACACTGGATTGGATCGAGCGGGTGCTGATGTCGGATGTGAATCCCGAGGAGCGGGACGATCTGACGCTGTTCCGGCTGAAGGTGCAGAAGCGTTTGGCGGACGAGAAGCGGGCCCTGGCGGGGTAAGGCGTCGGTTAGCGCCGCGTCAGGAATGGCGTGTCCGCGCGTGTCGGTTATTGACCCCGCACGCTTCGGGGGTGAGAATGATCTTGGCTGAGATCGAGTGAGACGCTGGCGGCCCCGGCGTCGGCGCTGTTGGCGTCGGCGGTTGGGATATAGCCGGCCGGAGGAGGTACCGGGATGAGGTTCCGCGGCTCGACCGCGATTGTCGCGTTGATGGCCTGCGCCGGGTCGGCGTTCGGCCAAGACAGTGTCTCACGCACTCCGGGCGTTGTGGACTCGCTGTCGCCTTATGCGGCCCAGAGTGTGCGGTACGCGGTGGACCTGATTCCGGTGGTGTCGAGCTGGGGGAAGTCGTACGCGTTTGCGCCGGTGCTGAAGTCCAGCGCGGGGCCGGTCGAGTGGGGGTTGGCGCAGGCGAACGGCGCTTCGGCCGCGAGCGCGGACCAGCGGCTTGGCGTGATGAATACGGGTAGCGGCTACGCGGTGTGGGGGAGCGCGGGGCAGGGCGTGCATCCGGCGAACAATGATGCGCCGGCCATGGTTTCGGTGCCCTCGTTTGATCGGGTGTTCGCGCTGGCGCTCAATGATGTGGGGACGCTCGCGACGAATGTGATCGTGGGGGAGATCGGGCAGCGTTCGGACGAGCCGGGGCGGTTGTACGTGACGCGGCGCGTGGCGGTCTCGAGCCGTGCATCGGCGCTGGCGCATGACAGCGCGACCGTATCGATCGGGAGCGTGGATGCGCACGGGAACGTCACGGTCCGCGCCGACGATTTCAATGCACACGCCAAGAGCACGGTGCACGGCGATCTGGTGGCGCGGGTGGACACGGCGGCGCGGTCGGGGGCGGTCAACGCGCTGTTCTACAACAGGCCTCCGGGCGCGCACGGCGCGACGGACCCGGGCGCGACGACGATCGTCTTCGAGAGCGACGAGGAGGTTGTGAACACGCCGACCTCGGTGCCGGAGTCGATGGGCGGGCCGACGGCGATGATGCACGATTTCTCGATCGAGCATCTGGCGGAGGGCGGCGTCGTGACCGGCGCGCACCTGGGGGGCGGGGTCGATGCGCACCGCGGGAATCCGGCGTTTTTTGACTGGAACTACCTCGGCGGCGTCGGGGCGGTGTCGTCGCTGGGGCGTTCGGTCGCCGGCGGCAAGGCGGACGCGATCAACCTCTACAGCGTCGATGTGAACGGCGCGGTGGTGGGCGTTCGGGCGGAGCGGTTGCCCGCATCGGTTGGTGATCCGACGACCGGGTTCACCGTCAATCAGAACGACGGGAGCGTCTTCCACCATTACTGGAGCCAGGTGTCGTTCCGCGGGCCCAACGGGCAGGTGGCGCTGGGGTACGACACGATCCGCGACCGCCCGATCGCGGCGGCGACGGGGCGGAACAACGTGGCGGGGGAGTTCATCGCGGTGGCGCGCCTCGGCGCGGCCCCGACGCAGTGGACGATCGCGGCGCACGTGGGCAAGCCGATTCTTGATGGTGCGGGGGGGACCACGGTCGCGACGATCTCGGCGCGGCAACCGGTGTCGATCTCCAGCCCGGCGGCGGACGATCAGGGGAACCTGTATTTCATCGCGGGCACGACGCGCGTGGGCACGCAGGGGGTCGAGAACTCGATCTCGCTGATTCGCGCGGTGAACACGGCGGGCGGGTATGTGCTCGAAGAGATTCTGCGCACGGGCCAGCACTTCGTAGGCGCGAACTCGGCGACGCCGTTCACGATCGTGGGGCTGAGTCTGGGCGATGCGGACTCCGTCTCTTCGGCGTCGGTGCACGCGGGGAGCATCGTGGGGTCGGGCAAGGGGAGGTTGCCGGGTGAGCGGGTGAACGATCCGAGCGATGCGGTCGCGCTGGGCGGTCTCGCGGTTTCGGCGGTGATCTCCTACAACAACGGCGGCACGCCCGAGAGTTATCACACGCTGCTCTATGTGGGGGGTGTCGCGCCGGATGCGTGCCCCGGCGATGCGAATGGCGACGGCGCGGTGGATGTGGACGATCTGAACGAGGTGCTCAGCGCGTGGGGGCTGGGTGCGCCGAGCAGCACCGGTCCGGAGTTCACGGGCGACGGCGTGGTGGATGTGGATGACCTGAATGTGGTGCTGGGTGAGTGGGGAGCGTCCTGCCCGTAGGACTGGGGACGAAAAGTTGGGGTGGGAGGGCAAAGATTGCGCAAAGGAGCGGTGGAAGTGGGGGGTGCGGCGTTGTGGGGGCATGGAGCCGGCGGTACAATCCGCGACGCTCGGGCCGCTGTTTGCGTGCCGTGAGCGGGATCTGCACCAGACGACAAGATGACGAGGGTCGGCGGCTCGATCGGGGGGATCGCGGGGGCCGGCGGCCTGAGATGGGACCCATACAGGCGATGAACCAGAACGTGAAAGTCGGGATCGCGGTCGGGGCGCTGGTGATCGGCGGCGGCTTGATCTTCAAGACGCTGTTCACCGGCGGCTCGGAGGGCGGGCCGACCGGCAAGCAGCCGTTCGTGAATGTCACGACGGGCGAGATCGTGTACCTGATGCAGGGTTCTGGGTTCAAGACTCTTCCGGCCGCGGACAAGCAGGGGAAGTTCACCCTGTTCCCGATCGAGAAGGACGAGGCGGGTGACTGGATTCTGATCGAGAAATACCGGGGCGGTCTTCAGGACGGCTTCAATAACGGATGGTTTTCGCCGCAGGATCTGAAGATTGATGCGGAGACCTTCAAGGTGACGGCTGCGGGCGGATGACTGAGACGAGCATGCGCCGGCGTCGCCGGCCTAATCGGGAGCGGGCCATGATGAGGATGACGGGTAGGGCGCGGCGCGGGTTCACGCTGATCGAGTTGCTGGTCGTGGTGGCGATCATCGCGCTGCTGATCGGCGTGCTGCTGCCGTCGCTGGCGGGCGCGCGTCGCGCGGCGTGGCAGATCTCCGGCGCGAATATCCAGCGTCAGTTGGCGCTGGGTTCACAGATGTACGCGGCGGAGAACAAGAACTATTTCCCCGGCCTGAACTCGACGGGGCTCCTGCCCTGGAACGCTTCATTGGGGCTGGGTTCTGTCTCGATGTCGGATTACCTCGATAAGGCGAATCAGGACGCGTCCGTGCCGACACAGACGTATGACTGGATCACGCCGTCGCTCTCGGCGGACGAACTCCCGCTCAATCGCGTGCACCGGATGGCTTACATCCTTGAGAACTACCGCGATCCTTCGATGCGTCAGACCGTTGTGCCCTATTCCAGTGGCGGCGCGGGGACTTCCGAGGCGTTCGCGTGGGTGACCGCGAACAACAAGGAGATCTACGGGAGCAGCTTCCTTCAGCCGGCATACTTCCAGTGGGGCGGACGCTCGCAGCTCTCGTCGCCGATTCAGTTGACGCAGACGACCAACGGCGTGACCAAAATCATTCTCTTGAATGCCCCGTTCATTAACCCGTTTGCGCCCCCGGATTCGTATAAGCCGCGTCTCGACGCGATCCAGTTGTCCGCCAAGAAGGTCGCGGTCGCGGACGGATTCCGCTACCACGCCGGATCGATTCTGGACATCGATATGGGTGTCCCGGCGCGCACCTATGGAACATTCACTTCCAGCGGCGCTTCATTCCGGGACTCAACGGCGTACGGCGACGCATCGAGCAACAATCCCTCCCGCGGCGCCCAGATGCCGCTGAGCTACCGGCACAATGGCCGCATGAATGTGACCTACTGGGATATGCACGGCGACACGCTGACGCAGTCCGAGTCGCGGAATCCGATCTACTGGTATCCCAGCGAGTCTCGGTACACCGGGCAGCAGGCGCACCCGGATGTGCAGGACACGTTCGGGTATCAGACGAACGACAAGCTGCCGTGAGATGAGCCGAATCAGGAAATGACCATCCGAACCGGTCGCCCGATTGGGCGGCCGGTTTCTTTTTTTGGAACCGGCTTGGCGGGGTGAACGAAAGGTGTAGAGTCGGTAAAGGTCTGGAGCCGGGCTCATGGTCGGCATTGGTTTGGGTCGATTGTGGTGTGCGGCGTTTGGCAAGGTGTTCACGAGGGCTTAACCTTCGTGATTCGCATTAGATGGGCGTCCGGGCGTCTGGCTCGGGGATGCCCGGTGGAACGGTAAATTGGGTTCGAGGCCGCGGGTTGTTCGCGGTGCCTGGACAGAAAGGGATAGAGCCATGACGGATCGTCTTCGCAGGCAAGACCGCGGCTTCACACTGATTGAGCTGCTGGTTGTTGTGGCGATCATCGCGCTTTTGATCGGCGTCTTGCTTCCGGCGTTGTCGGGCGCTCGTCGCAGCGCGTGGCAGAGCAAGGGCGCAGCGCTGCAGCAGCAGTTCATGCGCGGTATCAGCACGTACGCTTCGCAGAATCAGGACTGGATTCCGGGAATGAACACCTCGGGGCGCCGGAACCTGCAGATCAACGCGGGGCAGTTGCCCGCGACGCTGGTGGACACCGAGGCGGACCTCCCCGTGCAGTCGTGGGACTGGATGACGCCGGCGCTGGATGCGGACGATCTGAAGATCGATCGCGGCGAGCGTTTCGTCCAGATCATGAAGAAGTATTCGGACCCGGCGAATCGCAACGTGTTCACATCCTCGCAGTTGACGGCGAGCGACGGGTACCTGGCCTCGCTCCAGGCGGCGGCGGACGCGGCGAGCGGCCTGCAGGCGCCGTCGTTCTTCATGCCGGCGTACTGGCAGTGGGCGGGCCGCCGGATTCCCGAAACGGGTGGTCCGGTGATCGACAGCTTGCAGTTGCGTTCGCCCGCGAGCGTTGACAGCGAGGTCGTGCTCCCGACGTCTTACATCCCGCGCCAGGACCGGATCCAGTTGTCGGCGCAGAAGATTGGCATCTGCGACGGCTACGTCGACATTGTCTCGGCGACACCGACGATCAATGCGAGTCTGTGGGTCGATGAGAACGAGGACGATCCGCTCGGCGCGTTCGGTATCCGCGCCCCGATCAACCCGGACTCGGTTTCGTGGGATAACTCCGCGGGCAATATCAATCTGGCGGTCCGTCACAGCGGGCGCATCAACGCGTGCTTCTGGGACGGCCACGTTGACACCGTCGACAAGACCAAGATGCAGAACCCGACGCTCTGGTACCCGAACGACTCGCGTCTCGGCAACAGCGTGACGACCGAGGCGAACTCGATCATCCAGTCGATCGATCCGAGCGGCATGCGTCGCATCCCGTAATCGGTTCGCGTTCGGCAGTTCGCAGTGTTTGAAATCAGCCGGCGGCCTTCGGGCCGCCGGTTTTCCATTTTGCGCATCTTTCCCCGATTGACACGGGTTGTTGTGAGCGCCTCGTTCGGGTGGGCGGGCGGCGGGTGAAGAATGTGCGAATCTGCATCGGAGGGGGTGCCGATCCGGGGGGTGTCCTGATATTGTGAGAGCACTTCGGCTTGGCTCGGGGCGGGTCTCGGGCGCCGGATGGGTGAAGAGAAACTGGACTTATCAGAGAGAGGTCAAAGCAATGACGAAGGTTATGGTTCGTCTCGGCGCCGCGGGCGTGCTCGCGGTTGCGGGCACGGCGATCGGCGCCGGGTATTCGGGTCTCACGCCTGCGGCGACTGCGCTTCGCACCGCGGCGCAGGAGGCGGGCGAGTATCAGTTGACCACCGCGGCGGCTGTCGTTGATGGCGCGGGCGGCTCGTTCAACAGCGTGAACATCTACGTGCCGTGGCTCCTCGACTCGACCGATGCGCTGCAGAACTCGGCGGCTGTTGCGAATGTGAACGGCGTGCTCTCGGGCGCGGTTTCGACCTTCCTCGGCGCGGGCATGGACGCGAACGCGACGGCGCTGCTGGCCGGCCTCGGGACGACCGACGCCGCGGGCGGCGCGGTGGGCTCGAACAACGTGTTCCTCTACGAGGGCCGGGTGATCCAGCACGGCGCCGGGTTCTTCCTGAGCGACATCGTTGGTGATATCGCCGACGACGGCTTTGCGGTTTGGGGCGCACGGTTCAACTCTTCGTTCGGCCAGAACAACATCGAGTTCGGCGGCCCGGCGATCTATCCGCCGTCGAATACCGCGGGCATCGTCGCGGGCGCGACCTTCAATCAGAACGGCGTCCCGATGTTCGACAGCTCGATCTCGGGCATCGGCGGGGTCGGTTCGGGCGCGTTCCTGCCCACGCCCTGCGCGATCATCAAGGACGGCGCGAACTACCTCGTCGGCATGACGACCTTCGGCGGCACGCCGCCGACCGCCGGGACCTTCCTCAACGGCACGGGCGTGTGGACCTATTCCGGCGCCCCGCTGCTGAACCCGCAGACGCCGACCTGGGCGTGGGATCAGGTGAATACGCCGACGCCCGCTGGTGAGACCAACGGGGACGCTCGTCAGTCCAAGCCGGTGATGATGACGCCCGACTTCGGTTGCGCGACGACGGATCACTACATCATGTTCGGCGTGGGCTACTCGGGCTCGACGCCCTTCACGGGCAGCGCCTCGAACCCGCTGTATCTGGTTGTCGATCGCATGCCCGCGGGCGGTGCCGCTAACGGTTTCGCCGACGGCCACATCTACATCGATGCGGACGGCGACGGCAATCCGGCGACGGCGAGCAACGACCTGCGCTTCGTGTCGGGCGGCCAGGCGACGGGCTCGGGCTCGTTCACCTGCGAGGGCTACGACATCAACTCCAAGGGTCAGGTTGTTGTGACGCTCGAGGACCGGACCGGCGCGATCACGATCTACTCGGTGCTCCTGTACAACCCGATCATCTCGAACTGCGAGATCACGGGCTACAACGCCCCGATCGTGATCGCGGAGTCGGGCCAGACCTTCTCGGACGGCCTGACGACGATCGAGCCGCTCTACACGACGGTCGAGAATCCGCCGCTGACCTTCACGACGGACTTCATCAATCCCTTCTCGGGTCTTTCGATCGACAACGACGGTCGCGTGGCGTACACGGCGGCGATCGAGGGCTTCTATGACACCTCCGATCCCAACGGCGATCGCCTTGTGGGCAGCACCGGCGCCCTGTTCATCTATGACTCGGCGACCGACTCGACGCACAAGATCGTCCAGGGCGGCCAGAACGGCACCGTGATCCCGAACGTGGTCTCGGGCCCGAGCCTGATGCTCGGCCGCTTCGGCAACGACCAGGAGTCGGACATGTTCCAGTCCAACGGTATGTCCGACACGGGCGGGTTCCTCGCGGTGTGCTTCCGCAACGGCGGCGACACCCTGATGAACGACGAGGACGCGGACGGGTTCGACGACAACGGCGGCGTGCTGGCTCCGGGCGGAGCCGAGCAGCGCGTCCGCGGCGTGATCACGGTCGCGCTCGGTGCGTTCACGACGACCCCGACCTGTGCGGGTGACATCACCGGCGACGGCATGACCGACGTCGATGACCTGAACCAGATCCTCTCTGCGTTCGGCACCTCGGTCGGCATGGGTGATCCCCGTGACCTGGCCAACAACGACGGGTTCGTCGATGTCGACGACCTGAACGTGGTTCTGGCGAACTTCGGCTGCATGTAAGCCGGGTTGGCCTGACGGCATGTGACCTCGAACGGGCGAGGGCTTCGGCTCTCGCCCGTTTTCGCGTTTTGGGGGGACTTTTGGCGGGAAACCCGACCGGGCAGGGGTACACTGGAACCCGCGTCGTTGTCCGGCGGCGCGGTGCTGGTCATGGTGAATGCGGCCTGTCCCGGCGATCGATGCGCCGGGCGATGGTGCGCCGAAAGGAGATATCGCGATGAAGGTTGCGGGGATGCTGGCGTTGGTGTTCGGTTCGGCGATGAACACGGTCGTGGTGGCGGGCACGCCCTGCGCCGGCGATCCGACGATCTCGATCCGCGTGATGACGCTGAATGTGAAGGAGGGGATCGGGGCCCCGAACTCGAGCACCTACGAGGCGATCGGGGACTTCTGCACGGTGAACGACGATGACGGCGCGGGGCCCAACATGGGGCTGATGCCGGACATCGTGGCGTTCCAAGAGCTGGACCTCGGCGCGACCTCTGATCTGACGGCGTTCCGCGATGAGTTCCTGACGGGGTACAACATCCGGACCGCTTCGGGCGACGGGTTCAACTTCAACGCGATTCTGATTCGCCCGGACTGGACGATTATTTCATCGACGAATGTCAGCACACCGGGGCCGCGAAACGCGGTGAAGGTGCGGCTGGGCATCCCCGACGCCGAGAATGACCTGATCGTGTATTGCTCTCATTTCAAGGCGTTTTCGGACTCGGGTTCGGTAGCGCAGCGGACCGCGGAGGCGGACCAGCTCGGGCAGTTGGCGTACACGGACCTGCAGGGCGTGGGCGTGAATGTGATCACGATGGGGGATTACAACGCGCACTCGACGCTCACGGCGATCGACTCGTCGCTCGACGGGGTTTTCAACCACAGCACGCTGAGCGTTCCGACGGGGCTGAAGAATCTCGCGGTCGAGGCGATCGCGGGTCAGGGGATCGGCGGGCCGGCGCTGATCGGGACATTCCCCGGATCGAACTCGCGGCTGGACTACATCTGCCTGGACTCGGAGCTTGCGGCGTATTTTGATACGAACACGAACGGGTCGTTCTCGCAGGATGAGGCGAACGGGGCGGGGTTTGTGTACTGGTCCGGCGATGACGGCGGCGTGATGTCCAACGGGAACTCGGGCGCGACATCGACGGCGTCGGATCACAGGACGGTGGTCTTTGATGTGCTGATTCCGCGGGATCCGGCGAGCGTGAACGCGTGCCTGACGGATATCACCGGTGCGGGCGGGATGCCGGACGGCATGGTGAATGTGGACGACCTGAACCTGGTGCTGAGCAACTGGGGTCAGAACGTGGGGGCGTGCAACGCGCCGGACATCACGGGGGACGGGCTGGTGAATGTGGACGACCTGAATCTGGTGCTGAGCGACTGGGGCACGATGTGCCCCTAGTTTGGGCGGATTTTGTTCGGATATCGGCTGATATCCCACAATGTGGCAGGTTTTTCCGGGCGGTGTTCGGGTTGGGGTCATCGGAGTCGGGGATATCTGGGGGGTTAAGCTGGGTGAGGTTTGCGTGAGAGAGTCGAGAATGCCCGAAAGTCGATGGTTTTTCTGCTTGTGTGGGGGGTTGTGTGGGGGTATCTTCAGAGATGGAAACTGGCTCCGGATGAGGGCGAGGCGGATCGCTCCTTGCCGAGAGTTTGAGGTAGAGATGGAGATTAAAGACATGGTTGCAAAGATTCTTAGCGCGGCCGCTGTTGTGGCCCTCGCTGGCGCTGCGAATGCCGCGGCGTTCAAGGTTCAGGGTGCGGTCGACATGGGCGGCGTCGGCGGCAACGGTATGGCGATCGGTGGCGATTTCACCGGTATCCTCAGCTTCGCGCCCTTCGCGGCTGCGGGCGTCGGCTGCCAGATCGGCTCCGTCACCGCTCCCTCGCTGGCCAACACCGCGGCGGCGAATGCCACCTCGTTCTCGGCGATTTACTTCGTCGCAGGCGGCGTGAACAGCGCCCCCAACGCGGGCAACGACGCGGTTCGCCTCTTCACGGCTGCCTCGTCCGCTGCTTACACCACCCCCAAGGTCCGTATCCTCATCCGTGACAACGGTGTGGACGTCAACGTCGAGTTCAACGGCCTCGGCAACGACGGCGCGATCGTCGGCGGCGGCACCCTGTCGCAGCCCTATCGCCTTGCCCAGTACGGCAACGGCCTCTATGTCGAGACCTACGTCCCGACCCCCGGTGCGGCCGCCCTCTTCGGCGTTGCCGGCCTCGCCGCTGCCCGTCGTCGTCGCTAATCCGTCACGACTGACAGCAGCAGCACTTCACTGAGTGCACTCGACCGACGGGCTTCACGGCCCGTCGGTTCTTTTTTGCTTCCATCCTGTCCGGCGTGCGATAACCTAAAGGGGCACAGTCATACGGGAGATCGGGCCATGAGACGAATAATGATCGGTGCTGCGGTGCTGGCGTTGGCGGGCGCGGCCCGCGGCGAGTTCTTCAAGATTCAGGGGGCGGTCGATTTCGGCGGCATCGGCGGAAACGGCGGTCCGCTGCTCGGGGACTTCGCCGACCCGACAGATCCGCTCAACCCGGTCGTGCCGCCCGAGTTCGGGCCCACTGCGAACGGTCAGGCCGTCAGCGTTGCGAACACACCGGTTGCGACGCCGACTTCGTACAGCGTGATCTTCTTCGTCGCCGGAGGCGTGAACAGCATCACGGATCCGGCGGGCTTCGACGGCGTGGAGATTTTCCGGGGGGGGTTCGGTGCCGACTATGCGCTGGCCAGTGAGGCGCGTGTGCTGATCCGTGACAACGGTGCGGACAAGAATGTGCGTTTCACCGGGATCGGCACGCCGGGCGAGGTCGTCGGGGGCGGCACGCTTAGCCAGACATATCGACTGATGCAGTACGACGGCGCGTTCCGCTCGCTGTGGGTCGAGGCGATTCCCGCGCCGGGCGCGGCGGCGGTGTTGATGATGGGCGGGATGGTGGCGGCGCGTCGGCGGCGGTGAGCGTTGGTCATTCGAGATCGAAGAATGCGGAGGAATCGCCATGCGAACTCGTCAACTGATGATGATTGCCGTCGTTGCGTTGGGCGCGGACACGGCGTTGGGTGAGCCGTTCAAGGTGCAGGGGGCTGTTGAGATGAACGGCCTTGCGGGTGATATTCCTCCGGCTGAAGAGTGGCACAACCCACTGTTTCCTGGTGAGTCGATCCTGGGGCCGACGATAGGGGGGCAGGAAGTTTCCTTCGCGAATGTGCCGCAGGTCAATCCGCCGGGAACGGTGTTCTACGGGGTCTACTTTGTGACGGGTGGTGTTTGGAGTGTTGCCTCGCCGGGTGGGAACGATGGCGTGGTTCTGTTCCGCGCGTATTTCGGCGAGGACTACTCGATCGTGAATCGCGTGCGCATCTTGATTCGCGACGGCGGCGCGGACAAGAATGTTGAGTTTCTTGATATTGGCGGTTTGGGCACGGTTGTGGGCGGTGGGTCGCTATCGCAGCCGTATCGACTGGCGCAGTACGACACCGGTACGCGAGACTTGTGGGTGGAGGCGGTTCCAGCGCCGGGCGGGGGTGCATTGCTCGCACCGATGTGCTTGGCGTTAGCGCGTCGGCGTCGGTAGGGCGAGGATTCCGAAAAGTGTGCAATTGGCGTACCCTCGGGTGATTGTGAGACCACACCGCGATGGGAGGTTGTCGCCTGATGAGCCAGCACGCGAGCGGATCGAGCATCGAGTCGGTGTTGCACGAGACCCGGAAGTTCCCGCCGGCTGCGGGATTCTCCAAGAGCGCTCATATGGGTTCGATGGAGCAATACCGGCGGGAGTATGAGCGCTCGATCCGAGACCCAGAGGGATTCTGGGGTGAGGTGGCGGGGGAGCTTGACTGGTTCACGAAGTGGGCGAAAGTGCTGGATTGGAAGGCGCCGGACGCGAAGTGGTTTGTTGGTGGCAAGACGAACATCTGCCACAACTGCGTGGACCGCCAGGTGGAGGCGGGGTTCGGCGCCGAGCCGGCGATCATCTGGGAGGGTGAGCCGACGGGGAGCGGGGGGCCTGAAGTTCGGCGGATTTCGTATGCCGATCTGAAGCGCGATGTGTCGCGGATGGCGAATGTGCTCAGGTCGCTGGGCGTTGGCAAGGGCGACATCGTCACGATCTATATGCCCATGGTCCCCGAGTTGGCGGTCGCGATGCTCGCGTGCGCGCGGATCGGCGCGCCGCACTCGATCATCTTCGGCGGGTTCAGCGCGCAGGCGATCGCGGATCGGGTGGTGGACGCCGGGAGCCGCGTGATTATCACGGCCGACGGCGGTTGGCGTCGCGGGCAGATCGTGCCGCTCAAGGAGAATGTTGATGCGGCGTGCACGCAGACGGACCTGATCGACCATGTGATCGTGCTCGAGCGCACGGGCCAGCAGATCGCGTGGCATCACGCGCCGTCGCCGGCAAACGGGAGCAAGCGAGATCACTGGTGGCATGACCTTGTGCAGGCGGCGAGCGATGAGTGCGCTTGTGAGCCGATGGACGCGGAAGATCTGCTGTTTGTGCTCTACACCTCGGGCACGACGGGCAAGCCCAAGGGAATCATGCACACGACGGGCGGGTACATGGTGCATACCTACCTGACGAGCAAGATCACCTTCGATCTGCATCCGGGGATAGGCCAGGTGTACTGGTGCACGGCGGATATCGGGTGGATCACCGGGCATTCGTACATCGTGTACGGCGTGCTGCCGAATCGCGTGCCGACGGTGATGTACGAGGGCGCGCCGAACTGGCCCGGTGCGGATCGGTTCTGGGACATCGTCGAGCGGCACAAGGTGACGCAGTTCTACACGGCCCCGACGGCGATTCGCGCGTTCATGAAGTGGGGGGATGAGCACCCGAAGAAGCACGATCTGAGTTCGCTCCGGGTTCTGGGCACGGTGGGCGAGCCGATCAATCCCGAGGCGTGGATGTGGTACCACAAGGTGATCGGCGGCGAGAAGTGCCCGATCGTGGATACCTGGTGGCAGACGGAGACGGGCGGGCACATGATCACGCCGTTGCCGGGATGCACGGCGACGAAGCCGGGCAGTTGCACGCTCCCATTCTTTGGGGTTGATGCTGCGATCGTTGATGAGCAGGGGAACGAGCGGGGCCCGAACGAGGGGGGATTGCTGGCCATTCGCAAGCCGTGGCCGAGCATGCTGCGCGGGATTCTGGGCGATCGCGAGCGTTTCATCGCGACGTACTGGTCGGATATCGTGACGAAGGATGGCACGCGGTATTACAAGGCGGGCGACGGCGCGCGGCGCGACGAGGACGGGTACTTCTGGGTGATGGGGCGCATCGACGATGTGATCAATGTGTCGGGGCATCGATTGGGGACGATGGAGGTTGAGAGCGCGCTGGTATCGCACGACGCGGTGGTGGAGGCGGCGGTGGTGGGGATGCCGCACGAGATCAAGGGGACCGGAATCGCGGCGTTCTGCACGCTTGCGCCTGGATTCGCGGCGGATGACGCGTTGCGGGAGGCGCTGCGGAAGCATGTTGCGGGCGAGATCGGGGCGATCGCCAAGCCGGACATGATCCGATTCACCGATGCGCTGCCCAAGACGCGGAGCGGGAAGATCATGCGTCGGCTGCTTCGTGATATCGCGGAAGGCAAGGAGCAGGCGGGGGACACGACGACGCTCGAGGATCTTTCGGTGCTCGCCAAGCTGCGCGAGAGCAAGGAGTCGTAAGCGTGCGGTTCGCGCGGTTCGATCTCCTTGGCCGGGTGCTGGAGGTGCGCGAGGGCGACTTCGGCGATCATCTCGTGCTTATCGACGGGCGGGTGGTCTCACACAAGTCGATGGGATTCTGGGTCGGCGGGTCGAGCCATTTCTTCGAACTCACCTCGGAGGAAGGCGAGAAGCTTCATATCGAGGTGCAGGTGCGGGGTTGGCGGTTTCGGTTCACGCCCGCGTTTCTGCTCGCAGATGGCGCGGAAATGGCGGCGCTGGAACTCGTGTCGCGACGGCACATGCAACGGCGTTGCCCGTATTGCGTGTATTCGCTGGTCGGGCTGACCGTTGAGAATGACGAAGTGAAATGCCCCGAATGCGGCAGGCATTCTTCGCTGGCGGTGCTTGGCTTGAAGAAGGGCGCGAAGATCGTGCCGCGTCATGCGCGGGATCTGGGCGCATAAAAAGACCCACCGTACCGGGGGAAGTACAGTGGGTAGGAGGGAAGAAACACGTCGCTATGAGTATAGCACGCGGTCTCGGTCAGGTGGAAGCGCCGGGTGCAAAAAATCGTGAAGTTTGGGAGCCGTGACCTCCATCGTGGCGTCCAATCGGGGGTGGATGGGGCCCACAGGGCTGGCGGCGGGTGCCGAGAACCGGCAGAATGACTCTCGTGAAAGGGTGGGCTTCGTGGAGAATACCGGCCGGGAACACCAATCCGCTCGCTTCGGGGCTCCAAGGGCTCGGATTGCGGTCTTGATCGGCACAATGTTATTCGGACCCGGACAGCTGGTGACGCTCTACGCACAAGACGGTGAACCGACTGGTGACGAGCCGCTCGGGTATCCGCTCGACGCGTCGGGGCTTCCTATGGTCCCCGAGGTGCGGCCGCCGGGGTTCGAAGCACGGGAAGGGGACCCCGTGGAGGTGTATTTCCGCGGGCGTGGCCCGATGCGAGCGACCTTTCTGCGGCGGACCGACGAGACGCTCACCGTGCGGATCGGTGGCGTGGAGACGACATGGCCCGATCGATCGATCGAGCGGGTTGTGGTGATGATCCCGGCGTCGGAGCGTGCCGCGATGATGCGCGAACAGATCGATGATCGCGATCTGACGGCGCGGGTTCGGCTTGCGGAGTGGATGCGTGTCGAGGGGTTGTTTGACGAGTCGGCGGGCGAGTTGCGGGGTGTGCTCGAACTCGAGCCGAGCCATGGCCGAGCTTCGCGGTTGCTGGGTGTGGTGGAGTCGTTGATTGCCGCTCGTGATGCGCTGCGGCAGCCGAGGGAAGCGCCGGAGCCCGTTGCTCGTCGGGATGTGCGCGCGCCGGTTGCGGCGCGGGAGAAGATTCCCGTATTGACGGATGATCAGATCAATCTCTTGCGCGTGTACGAGATCGATCTGACGAACCCACCGGCGATTCACATCAGGCCCGAGACGGTCGATCGGTTGATGGATACCTACAAGGAGAGCCCGTTTATCCCTTCGACGGAGCGCGGGCGGGAGGAGTTCCGGAAGCTGCCGGAATGGAAGATTCTGGACATCATGTTCCGGCTGCGCGCGCGGGAGTTGTACGGCGAGGTCCGTGTGGACGGCGATCCTGAGACCTTCGTTCGTTTCCGCGATGATGTGCAGACGCGCTGGCTGGTGAATGCCTGCGCACGGTGTCACTCGGGGTCCGACGCCGGCGCGTTCAGGCTTGTGAAAGACCGTGCGGGCGGGGCGGAGGCGGTGTATACGAACTTTCTGATCGTGAACGAGTTTGTGCTGAGCGATGGGCGGCCACTGGTGAACGAGGCCGATCCGGAGGCATCGGCGCTGTTCGAGATGGGGCTGCCCAGAACGGAAGCCGCGAGCGGGCATCCCGATGTGCGCGGGTGGCGTCCGGTGTTCCGGAATCGGCGGGATCGGGGGTACCGCGCCGGGATCGAGTGGGTGCGGTCGCTGTATCGGCCCCGGCCCGAGTATCCGATCGAGTACGACCCGTCGGGTGGAGGGGAACCGGAGGGGGCCGAAGCGTCGAATGGTGGGGGCGGGCCCTGAGGCTGCGGCCCGCGGATGGGGTGATAGACTGCCCGGCCCGATTGTGCGTCGGACGCTATCGAGGGATGGCGGACGGTGGCGGCATCGGACAGCGACTTGATGGAGACCCGTAGTGAAGCAATTGCTGAGAGATCGTGTTAATCCACGGCGGCTGACCCGGACGGCGGGAGCCGGGTGGGTGGCGGCCCTGGTGACCTTGGGCGGATGCGACGGCGGGTCTGACCATCTGGCGTCGGAGGTGGAGCTTCTCCAGACGCGTCTCGAGGCGATGCACACGGCCGGTGGCGCGCCGGCGCCCGAGGGGCATCGGACGAGGGTGTACAACGAGATGATCGCCAAGGTTCAGGAGTTGTCGAAGGGCGCGACCGAATCGCAGCAATCGACGCTTGCCCTGATCGGCGCGAACGCGAAGGCGGGTCTGGCGGAGATCGAGAGCGACCATGTCCGCGCCAAGATCGCGGATGTGACCCGCGCCGGATCGCTCGTGCGCTCGGCGCTGGACCTTTATACGACGCAGCACGCGCTGGCGGACTCGATGCTCGGGCGTTCGCCCTCGGAGGACTTGTCGAGTCTCGATGATCAGACGCTCTTGATTGAGACCAGGATGGCGCAGACCCGCAAGACTCTGGCGGGCGCTGAGCAGGAGCTCGCGGGACTGGTTGGTGAAGCGGCGGCGCTGGAAGCGCAGGCGAAAGTCGAGCGTGACCAGGCGGCGCGGCTCCGGGTTGAGTCGCTTGCGGAGGGAACCGGGTCGCGGGCCGCGATGATCGAAGAGGCGAAAGATCATTTGATCGCGGCGGCGGAGTTTGAGCGGCAGATGGCCGAGACTCAGATCGAGATCGATCGCGTGACACCTATCGCGGAGGGTGCGGAAGACGAGATCGCCCGATTGCAGCGGCAGCTGGATCGGATCGCGATGTCGCGGACGACGATCCGTGAGATGGATCAGGAGTTGACGAGGCTTTCGGAGTCCGCCCGGAAGCAGGCGAACGAGGCGGGCACCGAGGTGGCGCGCCGGTTCGAGGCGCTCGTCGCGCTCGTTGATGAAGAGCTTGTGCCGGCGTACGAGTCGGCGATGAGCAAGTACAACGGTGCGATCGGCGACGCGGGTCGGGCGCGCGACGCGAATGACCGGTCGATGCAGCAGCTGGTATCGGGGTCGATCGCGGCGTCGATGGCGGCGCTGGCGCAGTCGCACGCCGAGGCGATGGGGCATCTGGCCGGAATCGTGCGTGAGATCGAGACGGTCAAGCCGTCTCTGGCGGGGCGTGATCGCTACACGCAGGCGCGCGAGAAGTATGAAGCGATCGCCAATGAGGCCTCGGATGTGTTCACCCAGAGCGCGCAACGGGCTTCGGGGTCCTACCGCGGCGCCGGGAGCGGCGCTTCGCGCGAGGTGTTCACCTCGATCGCCGAGTTCTACGACGGCATCGCCTCCGGTGGCGAGGAGATGGGCGAGCCCGACGATGAGATGGGCGATCCGGGAGACGGCGTGGTGGAGCCGGCGCCCGATGCGTGATGACGCTTAGCGCGTCAGCCCTTTGTCCTTCCAGATTCGGAGCAGCCGCGCGGGGTCGATGGGTTCGGCGATGCGTCCCTCGGGGAGGCGTTGGCGGATCAACTGTCCCGAAGTGTCATAGTCGGTGATGGCGTCGCGGGCGTTCTCGGTATCTCGGCTGCGCGCGGTCCATGTGCCGAGTTCGGTCTTCTTGAAGATGTCCCTTCGGAGCACGACCTGATCCAGTCGGGAGTCGTAGGTGTAAAACCCGAAAACACCCGAGAGGTCGCGTGCGGCGACGAGGCGCGAGAGGAGCAGGAGTTCCACCTTGGAGATGTAGCCCTCGTCGGGCAGGTTGAACTCCGTCACTGATGGGTCGCCGCCCGGAGCCAGGACGCTCGCGGTAAGGCGTGTGCCTTCGCGGACGACGGTCTGCTCGACGGTGGTCGTCTCGGGAGGTTGGCCATCGACACCCTCGGCGGTCCGGATGACGTTCTGGATGAACCAGGTTTCGGCGTTTCGGTCGAGGGAGAGGAAGTAGCGGGCGTCCATCTGAACGGTTGACCCGTCTGGCGACACGAATGCTGCGGTGATGAGCGCCACGTACCCGTATTCCCGCTCCGTGGGCGTGAAGTTGACTGCGCGCTTTCGCGGGTTGAGTTCGCCGAGTTGTCCCTTGCGGATCTCGACGCGCTGCCAGGCGACTTCGGTGTCGTCTTCGGCGCGGCCTGTGGTCGAGGGCTCATAGAGACGCACGAAGACGGGCGAAAGGTCCTTCAGGACGGCGTCGATATCGTCGTTTGAGATGGAGTCCAGGAGCTGGATGCCCGTCAGCACGGCCGCGGCACGCTCGGCCTGGATGCTGGACATATCCGTGAAGGAAGCGGTTGCGAGAATGGTCTCGTAAGTCCGGCGGGCGCGGTCGAACGCCTCGTCGGGCGTGTCGAGCTGGGCGATAACGAACTCGCCGGGCGCGGTGTGGAAGACGGTGTATCCCGTGACGGGTTGTACGCCCTTCTTGGAGTTCAGGTGTCGGAAACCCATGTATACGCGGGCTGCGGGGATGTTGTTGATGGAGAGGTGGTCCGACCGTTCGAAGGGCTGGGAAGTGACGACCACGGGTTTCTTTGTCCGGGGGTCGACGATCTGGAAGGCGTTGGGCGCATTGGCTTCCGCCTTCTGGCGCTGTTCGATGATGGAGTCGAGAACCTCTTCGAGTGTGAGCGACTTGTTGGTTGAGCGCTGGTTGTAGATCTGGAGGAGCCATTCCGTGTCGCGCGGCTGGACGGTCAGGCGACCGGTGCCGACGGTGACGGCTTGGCTTGTCACGACCGAGTCTTCCGGGAGATAGATCGAGAGCCCGAGGGCCGGGGCGTCGTAGGGGGTGTCGGAGAGGGGGATCATGGCGGACTGATCGGGAGCCGCCTCGGGTTGCGGCCGCGCGATGGCGGGCTTTGCGGCCAGAATACCAATCAAAATACTAACAAAAGAAGCGGCGAGTACGTGTTGCGTCTTCATGGATTGATCCTATAACCGTCGCGTGCTCCGGGAGTGCATCGACGGTTCATCGAGGCGACTTGAGGCGAGCGATCGCGAAGGCCTTGGGAGGGGAGCGAGGGGGGGGCCGGGAGGGTCTTGGGGAGGTGGTTGAGTTGACAGCGTTGTGAATCTGCGTATCCTCTGCGGCTCGCCCCATGGGATGGGGGCTTTGGTGGGCCTCTATCCCGCCCCGAGAAGGTTTGTACCGCGATCCTGCCGGAAGTTCCGGGAGCGTGTTGCGGCCCCCGGATGGAGCCGGGTGTTTGAGTGGTTTGTCGTCGGCGGGAGTTTCTCGCGGACGGGAATGTGTTTCGGACTGGTTTGCAGGTTTCGCGTTGCGCAAGGGTCAAGCATGAGCGGTGGCAAGATTCGAATCCGGATGGAAGCGTACGACCACCAGGCGTTGGACGCCTCGGCGCGCGAGATTGTCGAGCACGCCAAGCGCACGAGCGCGAAGGTTGCGGGTCCTGTTCCGCTGCCGACGCGCGTTGAGCGTTACACCGTTCTCCGTTCTCCATTCATCGACAAAAAGTCTCGCGAGCAGTTCGAGATCCGCACGCACAAACGAATCATTGACATCACGGAACCCAACGCGCGCACGGTCGAGGCGCTGAATCGACTCGTCGTTCCCGCGGGTGTGTTCATCAAGATCAAGGCATAGCAAGGCCCGGGCGCTCGAAGGAGCGGCCGGGTTTTTCGTTAGGACAACAAATGGTTCCTCTGCGGCGTCCCGGTGTGCGGGACGGATGCACGAGCCGCCGGTGAGAGCCCGGCCAATACCGACCGCGGATTCGCGGGCGGCCCGAAAGGTTTGCGAGATGGCGTTGAAACTTCTTGGCACGAAACTCGGCATGACTCGCGTCTTCACGGACGAAGGTGTCTCCACGCCCGTGACGGTGATCGAGGTGGGGCCGTGCGTCGTGACGCAGATCAAGACCGTTGCGAAGGACGGGTATTCCGCGGTTCAGATCGGGTTCGATGATGTGAAGCCGCGCCGCTCGACGATGCCGATGATCGGGCACGACGGGAAGGCGGGGACCGGCCCCAAGCGTCATCACGTGGAGTTCCGCGTGGATGAGAAGGAGGCCGGGGAGTTCGAGCTCGGGCAATCGCTGACCGTCGAGTCGTTCGCGAAGCACGCGTTCGTCGATGTGTCGGGCACGAGCAAGGGCAAGGGCTTCCAGGGCACCATGAAGCGTCACAACTTCAAGGGTCAGCCCGCGAGCCACGGCGTCGAGCGCAAGCACCGCTCCCCGGGTTCGATCGGCGGTCACGCGACGAACCGCGGTACCGGCCCCAAGCCCAAGAAGGGCAAGCGGATGGCGGGCCATATGGGCGATGAGCGCGTGACAGTGCGATCGCTCGGCGTATTGCGCGTGGATGCGGAACGGAACTTGTTGTTGGTGAAGGGCTCGGTTCCCGGCGCGAACAAGTCGCTCGTGGAGATTCGGACCCCGACCCGTTTGTACAAGAGCAAGGGCGATCGTCAGAAGGAAGCGATGGCCTAAGTTTAAACGATTGAAGGATGGCAGCGGCGCCGAGTGAGCGTCGTGCCCGGCAGGTCCGGCGAGCGTCGGATACCTTCGGGCGGAGACAAGGAAGACTGATCGCCGAGTTGACCCCGGAAGCCCCCGTTTGTGATTGGGGGTAAACGGGCGAGGCGGAAAGAGGCGGGCGACCGCCAGGCGATGACGGAAAGGACTTAAGGACATGCAAGTCCCCGTACTGAATATGCAGGGCAAGCAAGTCGGCACGATGGATGTCGATGAGCAGGCCTTGGGCGGCGAGATCAATCCCGCCCTGATCAAGCAGGCGTATGTGCGCTACCACGCAAATCAGCGTCAGGGTTCGGCGCGCACGAAGAGCCGCTCGGGCGTTGAGGGCTCCACCCGCAAGCTGTACCGCCAGAAGGGCACGGGCAACGCCCGTGCGGGTTCGCTGCGAGCGAATATCCGTCGCGGCGGCGGCCGGGCCTTTGCCAAGAAGAAGACGCGCGAAGAGTTCCGCCTGGATATGCCCATCAAGATGCGGCGGAAGGCGAACCGCAACGCGCTGCTCGCCAAGCTGATGGACAACGAGGTCCGCGTGATCGACAACCTGTCGCTCAAGGCGCCCAAGACCAAGGATGTCCGCCAGATGCTCGAGGCGATGGGCGTGGACCGCACCTGCCTGATCGCGGTGCAGGCGGACAACGCGAATGTTCGCCTGGGTGCGCGGAACATCGAGCATGTCACGGTGTGCCCGGCAGACGCGCTGACCTGCTTCAACATGCTCAACCACCGGTATGTGGTGATCTCCAAGAGCGACCTCGAGGCGTGGATCAGCGGCCCGAGCGCGCAGACCGGGAAGTCGGCCAAGGCCGGGAAGGCGGGTGCGTGATGGACTCTCACTTCGTGATCAAGCGCCCGCTCGTGACCGAGAAATCGACCTACGCGTCGGGCGAGTTCAATCGGTACGCGTTCCTTGTGGATCGCAAGGCGCGCAAGGACGACATCAAGAGGGCCGTCGAGGACCTGTACAAGGTCCGCGTGCTCGGCGTTTCGACGCAGAATCGCAAGGGCGGATCGCGTCGGACCCGGTTCGGCGTGATCAACGAGCCGGTCCGCAAGCACGCGTTTGTTCGCATTCACCCCGATGACACCATCGAGTTGTTCTGACCTCAGGGAGTAGTTTCCGATGCCTATTCGCATCTACAGACCAACCAGCGCCGGGCGGCGGAATGCCTCGGTCAATCTCCACGCTGAGGTGACCAAGAACCGCCCCGAGAAGTCGCTGATCGCGCCGCTCGTCAAGACCGGCGGGCGCAATCATCACGGCAAGATCACCGTTCGCGGTCGCGGCGGCGGTCACAAGCGGATGTACCGCAAGATCGATTTCAAGCGCGCTGATCGCGTGGGCATCAAGGGCACCGTCATCGGGATCGAGTACGACCCCAATCGCTCGGCCCACCTGGCGCTCATTCAGTACGAAGACGGCGTCAAGCGTTACATCATCGCGCCCAAGGGCCTGACCGACGGCGATACGGTTTTGACCGCGGACGAGACAATCGACGCGAATGTCGGCAACTGCATGCGGATCAAGGACATCCCCACGGGTCTTGATGTGCATTGCATCGAGATGACGCCCGGCAAGGGCGCCCAGATCTGCCGCAGCGCCGGGACCTACGCGCGGCTATCGAACAAGGAAGGGCGGTACGCGACGCTCGTGTTGCCGTCGGGCGAAATCCGGCGCGTGTTGTCCGAGTGCCGCGCGACGATCGGCCAGGTCGGGAACCTGGACCACTCGCAGCGGACGCTCGGCAAGGCGGGTCTCTCGCGGCATCTGGGTCGTCGTCCCAAGACGCGCGGCGTCGCGATGGACCACGATACGCACCCGCTGGGCGGCGGCGAGGGTCGCTCCAAGGGCAACCGCGCCCCGGTCAGCAAGTCGGGCGTGTTCTCCAAGGGTGGCGGCACGCGTAATCGGAAGCAGCACTCGTCGAAACTCATCATCCGTCGCCGGCGCAGCAAGCGCTTCGGCCAGCTCAAGTAATCCGGCACGGGAGGACCAGCGATGTCTCGATCACTCAAAAAGGGCCCGTTCGTTGACGAGCGGCTTTACATGAAGGTGCAGAAGCAGACCGAGGGCGGCAAGCGCAGCCCCATCAAGACATGGTCGCGCACCTGCACGATCGTTCCCGAGTTTGTGGGCACGACATTCCAGGTCCACAACGGCCGGAGTTTCACGGATGTGTTCGTGACCGAGGACATGGTGGGCCACAAGCTGGGCGAGTTCGCTCTGACGCGGACCTTCCGCGGCCACACGAACAAGAAGGAAGGCATCAAGGGCGGCGCTAAGGGCTAATGAACGCCGCGCGTGAGCGCGGGTAGAGGATACGAGTCGTGAGAATTCACTCGAAGAACTTGAAGACACTCGCCGAGCAGGCCGGTATTTCGGTCGTGCAACTGGCGGAGTCGCTCCCGGCGGACTCGGGCCGTCGGAAGCAGAAGGAACTGGCGCAGGCGAAGGTCCGCAACTGGATGGCCGGTCGCGATCACCCGCGCGCCAAGGCGAAGGACATCGAGGCGATGGCGGGCGTGCTTGGTTGTTCGCCGAGCCAGATCGCGCGGTACACGAGCGTGTTCCGTTTCTCGAGGTCGTCGCCGCGCAAGGCGGGGCTGGTCGCCGAGTTGATCCGGGGTCGCTCGGTTGCTGAGGCGCAGGCCCTGCTGGCGTTCTCGCCCAAGCGTGCGTCGGTGATGGTGGGCAAGGCGCTGGAGGCGGCGCTCGCCGAGGCGCAGTCGTACGACGCCTCGCCCGATCACCTGGTGGTCGCCGAGTCCCGCGTGGACAAGGGCGTCATCATCAAGCGCTTCCAGCCCAAGGACCGCGGTCGTGCGCACCGCATCGAGAAGATCACCAGCCACATCACCATCGGACTTGAGGAGCGTGCCTGATGGGACAGAAGACTCATCCATTCGGTCTGCGTGTCGGAATTACCGAGGCGCACAAGAGCCGGTGGTACGCCCCCAAGGCGCTGTACGGCGAGCTGCTCGTCGAGGATTACAAGATCCGCCAGTTTGTGGACAAGCGTTTGAATCGGACGCCCCCGTTCGCGGCGGTGTCGGACATCCACATCGAGCGCACCCGCGAAGAGCTGAAGGTGATCGTCAAGACGGCGCGTCCCGGCCTGGTCATCGGGCCGAAGGGTGCCGAGGTCGATCGCCTGCAGCAGGAACTGGAGTACATGACGGGGCGCAAGGTCTCGATCAACATCATCGAGATCAAGAACCCGGATCTGGATGCGCAGTTGGTTGCTGAGGGCGTCGCTGAGCAGCTCAAGAAGCGTTCGAGCTTCCGTCGCGTCGTGAAGATGCGTTCGGAGGCGACGATGCAGGCGGGCGGCAAGGGTGTGCGCATCCTGCTGGCCGGCCGGTTGGGCGGCGCGGAAATGAGCCGGACTCTCGATACGCGTCTGGGCTCGATGCCGCTGTCTTCGTTGCAGGCGAACATCGACTACGGGTTCGCCGAGGCGTTTACGACGTACGGCGCGATCGGCGTGAAGGTTTGGATCTACAAGGGTGAGTACTCGACGGAAGTGGACGAAGAGACGCAGAGCCGAGCGGCGGGCGCCCGCCCGCGTGCCCGCGGCCGCCACTGAGTTCGAGTGCGTTGCAAAGATTGATGAAGAACACCCCCGCGCGAGTAACGGCGGGATGAGGAAGGATGGGCTGACAGATGCCCCGGATGCCCAAGAGGGTGAAATACCGCAAGGAGATGCGTCGCGTCCGCGACCGCAAGGCGACGAAGGCGAACTATGTCGCGTTCGGCGAGTTCGGGCTGCAGGCGTTGTCCGGTTGCTGGTTGACGGCTCGTCAGATCGAGGCCGGTCGTATCGCGGCGCAGCACTATCTGAAGCGTCAGGGCCGGGTGTACATCCGGGTGTTCCCTGACAAGCCCATTTCGAAGAAGCCGCTCGAGACCCGAATGGGTACGGGCAAGGCGGAAGTTGATTACTGGGCGGCGCGTGTCCGCCCGGGGACGATGCTCTTTGAGATCGCCGGCGTGCCCGAGGATGTGGCGCGTCAGACGATGGTCCGAGTCGCGATGAAGATGCCGATCCGCTGCCGATTCGTCGGGCGTCGGCTTGAGGTTTGAGGAGCCGGGCATGAAGGCAGCAGAGGTCCGGAAGTTGACGGGCGAGGAGATCGATGTCGAGGTCTCGCGTTTGCAGCGCAAGTTGTACGACCTGCGCGTGCAGACAGTGACGGAGAAGATCGAGGACCCCTCGCAGTTCAAGAAGATTCGCAAGGACATCGCGCGGCTCAAGACTGAGCGCACGGCGCGGTTGAACAAGAAGAAGGCGAGCGCATGAGCCCGACTGAGACTGCAGAGAAGAGGGTTACGAGCACGCAGATCGGCGTCGTGGAGTCCGCCAAGACGGACAAGACGCGCAAGGTCGTGGTTTCGTACCGCGCCAAGCACCCGAAGTACGGGAAGTTCGTGAGCCGGAGGACGATCCTGGCGGTTCACGACGAGCACAACGAGTCGGCGCTGGGCGACCGCGTCGAGATCGCGCAGTGCCGCCCGATGAGCAAGACGAAGCGGTGGCGTCTTGTTCGGATTGTCGACAAGGCCCCGCGGGATAACGCGTGATTTGACGGTCGGCACGGGCCGACCGAGAGGTATTTGAGTCATGATTCAGCAAGAAACTCGCGTCGATGTCGCGGACAACTCGGGCGCCAAGGAGGCGATGGTGATCCGCGTGCTCGGCGGTTCGACGTCGCGCGGCAGGTTCACGCGCCGGACGGCGGGTGTGGGCGACAAGGTCGTCTGTTCCGTCAAGAAGGCGTTGCCCGGTTCGGATGTGAAGGCGGGCGACGTTGTCAAGGGTGTCGTGGTCCGGGCGGCGTTCCCGACGCGGCGTGCCGACGGCTCGTATGTGAAGTTCGACCGCACCGCGGTGGTGCTGATCAATCCTGACGGCAACCCGCGTGGGACGCGCGTGTTCGGGGCGGTGGCCCGCGAGCTGCGCGACCGCGGCTACATGAAGATTGTGTCGCTTGCGACGGAGGTGATCTGACATGCCCAAGCATGTAGTGAAAGGCGACGAGGTGGTCATCACCGCGGGCGAGTACCGGGGCAAGACCGGCACGATCGTGCGCGTTGATACCAAGAATGACCGCGTGATCGTCCACGGATCCGGTATCGCGGGCATCACCAAGAACATCCGCCCGACGCGGATCAACCCCGAGGGGGGTCGCGTCGAGCTCGACCGTTCGTTCCACATCTCGAATGTGAGCCCGGTGGTTGATGGCAAGGGATCGCGGGTGCGCTTCGAGACGAAGAAGGATGGCTCGAAGGTGCGCGTCGCGGCGAAGGGCGGCAAGGAGCTGGGCGTCGTTCGTTCGGCGTCGGCCAAGGGCAAGAAGAAGAAGTAAGTCGGAACAGAACCCGCCGCGGGGATGATCGCCGCGGCTTACGAGTGAGCGTTGAAGATGGCTAAGGACAAGAGCAAAGGCAAGGGTGGCGAGGCACCGGCGGACACGGGTCCCGCGGTCCCGCCGCGTCTGCGCGACAAGTTCAACGGCGAGGTCTCGTCGAAGGTGGCGGAGAAGTTCTCGCTCGAGAACCCGATGAGCCGCCCGTCGATCGAGAAGATCATCGTGAACGTGAACGTGGGCCGCCACCTGGACGGGGCGAAGCTCCCCCAGAACGTGCGCGACACCGTGCTCGACACGCTCAACAAGATCACGGGTCAGAAGCCCATCATGATCAACGCGAAGAAGAGCGTGTCGAACTTCAAGCTGCGCGAGGGCATGCCTTCGTCGGCGATGGTGACGATGCGTCGCGAGCGGATGTGGTATTTCCTTGACCGTCTGATCAACCTGGCGACGCCGCGTATCCGCGACTTCCGCGGGCTGAGCGACAAGTCGTTCGACAAGAGCGGCAACTACTCGATGGGCCTGACCGAGCAGGGCGTGTTCCCCGAGATCGACATGGCCCACGTGACCTTCACGCACGGGATGAATATCAACATTGTCTTCAGCAACTCGAGCCCGGAGAAGAGCCGGTTCGTGCTTGAAGAGCTCGGATTCCCCTTCCGCAAGCCGGAGAAGAAGAACTAATGGCAACCAAGGCACAAGTGGCAAAGAGCAATCGGACTCCGAAGTATTCGTCGCGTACGGTTCGTCGGTGCGAGCTGACGGGCCGGTCGCGTGGCGTGTACCGCAAGTTCCGCATCAGCCGGATCATGCTCCGCAAGCTGGCGCTTGAGGGGAAGATTCCGGGGATGCGCAAGGCGTCTTGGTGAGCAGGTAGAGATAACGATTCGCAATCGGGCGTGCGCCCGACGAGCAGGAGATACGGCAGGGCCATGGCATTCAACGACTCCGTCGCCGACATGTTGACCCGGATCCGCAACGCGGTCCGCAACCGCGCCAAGAGCACGAACGTGCTCAACAGCAAGGTTTGCCGCGGGATTGCGCAGATCCTCCAAGAAGAGGGCTACATCGAGGGATTCGATGTGATCGAGGACGGGCGTCAGGGCCTGATCCGCGTGCGTCTTCGCTACTCACCGACGGGCGATCCGGTGATTCACTCGATCAAGCGTGAGTCGAAGCCGGGGTGCCGCGACTACCGGAATGTCGAGGACATCCCGTCGCCGCTCCAGGGCCTGGGCGTGTCGATCGTGTCGACCTCGCAGGGTGTGAAGTCGGATCGCAAGTGCCGCGAGGAGCGGATCGGCGGCGAGTTGCTCGCCACGGTGTATTGAGGATTGATCCGCGGCGTGCCGCGGTTGTGAGGTTTCGCAATGTCTCGACTCGGAAAGAAGCCAGTTCCCGTCCCGGCGAAGGTCAGCGTGGCGATCAATGGTCGCACGGTGAAGATCGCCAATGGCGATAAGTCGCTCTCGTACGAGCACCGTCCGGAGGTGAGCGTCGCCTGGAACGAGGGCGATCGCACGCTCTCGGTCTCGATCGATGAGAAGGACGAGGCCATCAAGTCCGTTCGCGCCCATTGGGGCACGACCCGTGCGGTGCTGGCGAACATGATCACCGGCGTGACGGCCGGATTCGAGAAGAAGCTCGAGGTCGTGGGCGTCGGGTACACCGCCGAGCTGGCGGGCCAGAAGCTGAAGGTGAAGGCGGGGTTCGCCAACACCATCGAGGTTCCGGTGCCGGCGGGCGTGAACGTGACGGTCGAGAAGAACATGGTGACGGTGAAGGGGATCGATCGGCAGAAGGTCGGGCAGTTTGCATCGGTCGTTCGGTCGATCCGCAAGCCGGAGCCGTACAACGGCAAGGGCATCAAGTATTCGGACGAGGTTGTTCGTCGCAAGGCCGGCAAGGCGTTCGGCGCCTGACGCGCGAGTTGATCGCAGGAGTAGTGGACGATGGATAAGCAGAAAGGCAAAGCACTCCGCCAGATTCGGCGTCGCAAGCGTGTTCGCGCGAGTGTTTCGGGCACGCCCTCGCGTCCCCGGTTGAGCATCTACAAGTCGCTCAACCACATGTACGCGCAGATCATCGACGATCTGTCGGGCAAGACGATCGTCTCGGCATCGACGCGCGACAAGGGCGTATCGATGGGCAAGACGGGCAACGCCGCGGCGGCGGCCGCGATCGGCGAGTCGATCGCCAAGAAGGCCGCGGGCGCGGGCATCAAGCAGGTGGCGTTCGATCGTTGCGGGTTCCGCTATCACGGGCGCGTCAAGGCGCTTGCTGATGCGGCACGCAAGGGCGGCCTCGAGTTCTGAAGAATTTGAATGGATGATTGCACGCGGCGACCGAGCCGCGGAGGAAGCGAATAGCAATGGCCGAGATGATGGAAGAGAAATCAGGGCTTGAGTCGACCACGATCGGCGTGTTCCGCAGCGCGGCGACGGTCGCCGGCGGTCGCCGGTTCAGCTTCGGCTCGATGGTTGTGATGGGCGACCGTCACGGGACGGTCGGGCTCGGGTACGCCAAGGCGAACCAGGTGCCGCAGGCCATCGAGAAGGCCGAGAAGGACGCGAAGAAGAACCTCAAGCGTGTGACGCTTCACGGTGGGACGATTCCGCACGAGGTCGAGGGCACCTTCGGCGCTTCCAAGGTACGACTGATCCCGGCGTCGCCCGGTACGGGTGTTGTCGCGGGCGGCACCGTTCGCGCGGTGCTCGAGGCGGTCGGCGTCACCGACTGTCTGACCAAGTGCTACGGCTCGACGAACAAGCGGAATGTCGCCAAGGCGACGATCGAGGGTCTGCGGATGCTTCGCAACGCGGAGCACTTCTCTCGGGCCCGCGCGGTCAGGATCGAGAAGACCAAGGTAGACGACATGCTGGGGCGCGGCGGATCGAGCGCCAAGCCGATGGCCAAGGGCGAGGACGCCGGCACGTAATTTGGACGGGACGACAAGAACGATAACACCGCATCGGTCGGACGACCGAGTGGCGGATAGCACGAGAGTACGAAGCCATGATGATTCATGACATCACCGCGATGGCCGGCAAATACAAGGCGCGCAAGCGCGTCGGGCGCGGCCCCGGTTCGGGGCTGGGCAAGACTTCGGGTCGCGGTCACAAGGGTGCACGGAGCCGTTCGGGCTTCAGCGCCCGACTGCAGTTCGAGGGCGGTCAGATGCCGTTCTTCCGTCGCATCGCCAAGCGCGGGTTTACAAACGTGCAGTTCAAGACGCAGTTCTGGATCGTCAATCTGTGCGACATCGTGTCGCACCCGGATTTCGCCAAGGGCGGGAATGTGTCGCCCGAGACGCTCGCCAAGGCGGGGCTCATCCGCGACGACAAGCGTCCTGTGAAGGTGCTCGGCGATCTGGGCGAGTCCAAGGCGCTCAAGGCCAAGCTGACTGTCGATGTGGCCCGCGTCACGGGCCCCGCGAAGAAGGCGATCACGGACGCGGGCGGAACGGTCAACGAGACCGGATCGCGGCGTGACCAGATCCGCGGCGTCGACCGGAACTCGGGCGACGACACACCCAAGAATCTGAACAAGAAGCCCAAGCGTCGCGCCGCCAAGAAGTTCAACTGAAGTTGAGCGTTCGGGGCGCCTAGACTGACGAGCTCGGAAACGCCAGCGGAGCGACGAAGCCCACGATGATTCAGGCCCTGATCAATATCTTCAAGATTCCGGACCTTCGGAACAAGATTCTTTTCACGCTCGCCATGCTGGCGATCTATCGGATCGGGTTCTGGATTCCGATTCCGGGCATCTCGCAGGAGTCCATCGCCGAGCGCATGGCTTCGCAGGCCGCGGGCAACGCACTGCAGCGCTCGATGTCGTTCGTCGCGATCTTTACGGGCGGGAGTCTTCAGCAGTCGACGATCTTCGGCCTGGGGATCATGCCGTACATCTCGGCTGCGATCATCTTCCAGCTGCTCTCATCGGCATACGAGCCGCTCAAGAAGAAGCAGAACGAGGGCCCGTCGGGGCGCCAACAGATTCAGGAATGGACGCGCTACGTGACGGTCGGTCTCTGCATCCTGCAGGGGATCGGGTACCTCGCGCTCTTCCGCTCGCAAGGATTCATCTACCCCAACTGGACGAACAACCCGATGTGGTGGGTGATGGCGATCACCGCGATGACCGCGGGCACGATCTTCCTGATGTGGCTCGGCGAGCAGATCGACAAGTACGGCATCGGAAACGGCGTGTCGCTCATTATCACCGCGGGCATCCTCACCGGTATGCCCGGTGCGTTCCAGTGGGTGATCGGCGAGTCGCCGATGCGCGACCTGGGCATCTTCCGGGCATTGATGGGGGGCGAGAAAATCGCCGGCGAGCCGGCGCTGAGCTGGCTTGAGGTGATCTTCCTGGCGGCTTCATTCGTGTTCGTCGTGGCGGGTGCGGTGCTGATGACGGTGGCGCAGCGCCGGATTCCGGTGCAGCAGGCCAAGCACACTCGCGGGCGCAAGGTGTATGGCGGGCAGCGTTCGTACCTGCCGCTCCGTGTGAATCACGGCGGCGTGATGCCGATCATCTTCGCGTCGTCGCTCATGATCTTCCCTTCGGTGATCTTCGCGACGATCGCTGAGTCGACTCAGGCCACCGGCGGGTGGTTGCACGGGATCGCGCAGTTCATTTCCGACGCGATGCACTCGGGCCAGTTCCCGTACGTGGTGCTGTACATCATTCTGGTGTACTTCTTCTCGTACTTCTGGACGACGGTGCAGTTCAATCCGGAGGACATGAGCAAGCAGCTGCGCGATCATGGTTCGTTCATCCCGGGGTTGCGCCCGGGGCCGCGCACGGCGGAATACCTCGAAGCGGTGATGGAGCGCATCACCTATGTCGGCGCGGGGTTCCTGGCGATCATCGCAATCGTGCCGATGGTCGCGAGTTCGGCGATGGGCATCCCGTTCACGGTCGCGCAGTTCTTGGGCGGCACGGGTCTGCTCATTGTCGTGTCGGTCGGTCTCGACTTCATCCAACGGATTGAAGCGAGCCTTCTTATGCGGAACTACGCGGGCTTCCTCGGCGGAGAGGATCGTGGCGGGCGGGGTTCGCGTATCCGCGGGCCGCGCACCGTTTGATGACACCCCGAGCAGTCGAGTATCCGCCCGGAGCCATCAAGACAGGCGAGCAGGTCGAATGCATCGCGAGGGCGGGCGAGGTTGTTGGGCGCGCGCTCAGGTGCGCTGCGGACCATGCGGCACCGGGTGTGACGACAGGTGAGATCGACTCGGTCGTGCGGCGCGAGCTGCGTGAGGCGGGTGCGACGGCGCTGTTCCTCGGATACCGCCAAGGGGACGCTCCCGCGTTTCCGGGCGCCGCGTGCGTTTCGGTGAACAACGAGGTTGTGCACGGCATTCCGGGTGATCGAGTGCTCCGCGCCGGTGATGTGGTATCGATCGATGTCGGCGCATGTGTCGAAGGGTGGTGCGCCGATGCCGCGACAACCGTGATTGTTGGCGGTGACACCCGCGGGAGCGTTTCGCCTGAGGAGCTTAATGCCCGGCGCGCGTTGGTCGGGACGCTCCGGTCGGCGCTGGATGCGTGCATCGAGTCGATCGGCGCGGGCGTCCGTTGGCTCGAGTTGGCGGGCCGGCTCGAAGATGCAGCGCTGAGCGCGGGGCTCGGGATGGTTGTGGAGTACATCGGGCACGGAATCGGGCGGGAGTTGCATGAATGGCCCCGTGTGCCGGCGTACCGGACCGGGTTCGGCGGGGACGACTTCGTGCTGGCCGAGGGCATGGTGCTGGCGATCGAGCCGATCTTTACGGCGCGTTCTGAGGGCGTCGCGACCTGTTGGCGCGGCAGGCCGTCGAACGCGGTCGGGGTGACTCTCGAAAGGGACGGGTGGACGGTTGTCACCAAGGGAGGGATGGTCGCGGCCCACGAGGAGCGGACCGTTGTGGTAACTGGGGGGGCGGGGGGGCCGGGGGGGGCCGGATGCAGGATTTTGACGCCTGTGGAGTTGGCCACGGTTTGAATGGGGGGTATAACCCAAAGCCCGATCCCGAGAGAGAGGACCGGGCGATCTGATCTGAGAGGTTTATGCCGAAGCAAGAAGAGAAGTTCACACTGGAAGCCGAGGTCATCGATGCCCTCCCGAACGCGATGTTCCGGGTGAAGCTGCCGAATGACAAGGAAATCATCGCCTATGTCTCGGGGAAGATGCGGCAGCACTACATCCGCATCCTGCCGGGGGACCGGGTGACGGTCGAACTGAGCCCGTACGACCTGACCAAGGCCCGAATTACCTATCGCCACTGACCCGGGGCTATCGGGAGCCCGGGGCCGGGGGGAGCCGTGGGGGTGGGGCGGCGGTTCGCACCGTTGACGGGGGTTTGCTACAATCTCCGCCCGCGCCGCGCCGGGCTCCGGAGGCGGCGGGTGGGCGAGTTTCCGAGTTGATTTCGAGTTCTATCGGCGGCTGGCGCTTTGCGCCGTCGAGTTTCGGCCGCGGAGGTGGTTGGTATGAAGGTTCGTTCGAGCATCAAGCGGATCTGCGGCAGTTGCAAGATTGTCCGTCGCAAGGGCAAGGTCCGTGTGATCTGCAGCGCCGATCCGAAGCACAAGCAGGTTCAGGGCTGAAGAGTCCTGCACTCATAGAGACATTGTTGGGAGCAAGTATTCATGCCTCGTATTGCCGGCATCGACATTCCTGACCGTAAGAAGATTCGTTTCTCGCTTCAGTACATCCACGGCGTGGGCCCGAAGATCGCTGATGAGATCATCGCCAAGTGCGGGCTCGACCCGGACAAGCGCGCCGGTGATCTGAACGAGTCCGAGGTCGCGAGCATCGCGAGTCTGATCGACGCCGAGTATGTCGTCGAGGGTGCGCTGCGTCGCCAGGTCTCGCAGAACATCTCGCGTTTGCGTGAGATTCGTTGCTACCGGGGCGATCGCCACCGTCGCGGCCTCCCGTGCCGCGGACAGCGGACCAAGTGCAACGCGCGTACGCGCAAGGGCAAGAAGAAGACCGTCGCCGGCAAGAAGGGCGTTAAGGGCTAACACCGCGGACACGCGCTGCATCAGGATTGAAACAAGATGGCCAAGAAGACACAGAAGAAAGTCCGCAAGCACGTTGTCCGCGGGATCGCGTGCGTCAAGGCGACCTTCAACAACACGATCGTCACGATCACCGATACCAACGGCGAAGTGCTTTGCTGGGACTCGGCCGGGACGATGGGTTTCAAGGGCGCTCGCAAGAGCACGCCCTTCGCCGCGACCCGTGCCGGTGAGTCGACCGGCTCCAAGGCACGGAAGATGGGGATGGTCGAGGTCGAGGTCCGCATCAAGGGTGCGGGCGGCGGTCGCGAGTCGGCGGTGCAGGGGCTCGTTTCGACGGGCCTGCGCGTGACGGCGGTGGAAGATCACACCCCGGTGCCGCACAACGGATGCCGCCCTCGTAAGCGTCGCCGCGTCTGATCCTGGATGGTGGATGAGTTGTTCGTCTGCCGGGGAAGAAGGGGTTCGAGGGCGTCGGCAGCGTCCGCGAGCCACCGTGAGCCCGGGAGACTCAGGTGAGATATCTGAACACTGCCGAGTGAATGGAGATTGCCATGCGCGTCCGCTGGCGTGGGCTGGAACTGCCCAACCGAGTCAATGAAGACACGAAGTTCTCGACGCCGGATTACGGCAAGTTCGAGGTCGAGCCGTTCGAGCGCGGCTTCGGCACGACGATCGGCAACTCGCTCCGGCGCGTGCTGCTCTCGAGCCTCGAGGGCGCTTCGGTCACGGCGATCAAGATCAAGGGCGCCGAGCACGAGTTCACCTCGATGCCGGGCGTGATGGAGGATGTCACGGACATCGTCCTGAATGTCAAGAACCTGATCGTCAAGTGCGACTCGGACGAGCCCAAGACGATGCGCCTCGCGGCGAGCGGCCCCGGCGAAGTGACGGCGGACCTGATCGAGGCCGACACCGCGATCACGATTCTCAACAAGGATCTGGTCATCGCGACGCTCACCGAGGCCGTCGATTTCGAAATGGAGCTGCGCGTGCAGCGTGGACGTGGGTATGTCCCCGCGTCAGAGCAGTACGAGGAGCAGCGCGAGGAGCAGGAGGTAGGCCTGATCCCGGTCGACGCCCTCTACTCACCGGTGCAGCGCGTGCGGTACAAGGTCGAGGACACCCGCGTCGGTCAGCGGACGAACTACGACAAGCTGATTCTCGAGGTGTGGACCAACGGCACGATCACGCCCGAGATGTCCATTGTCGAGGCGTCGAAGATTCTGCGCAAGCACCTGAATACCTTTGTGCAGTACTTCGAGCTGGGTCGCGAGCGCGTCTCGGAAGAGGCCGCCGCGGCGGCCGCGGTCGATGATGAGCTGATCCGCAAGCTGAACATGCCGATCAACGCGCTGGAACTGAGCGTCCGGGCGAGCAACTGCCTGGAGTCGGCGCGGATCAACACTGTCGCGGAACTCGTGAACCGGACCGAGTCGGACCTCCTGAAGGTGCGCTCGTTCGGCAAGACTTCGTTGCGTGAAGTAAAGCGTAAGTTGGATGACATGGGTCTGACGCTGGGCATGCCGCTCCCCGAGGGTGTGTCGGTCGGCGCGGGCGAGTAAGTGAGTGAACCGTCGCCGGCGTGGTCCGGCGTTGCTAGTCAGGAGTTGGTGTCATGCGTCACCGCAAGGCCGGATACAAACTGAATCGGAAGACGGCGCATCGTCAGGCGATGCTCCGCAATATGGCGGTGTCGCTCTTCGAGCACGGGCAGATCGTGACGACGCTCCCCAAGGCCAAGGCGCTGCAGCCGATGGTGGAGAAGATCGTGACGCTCGCCAAACGCGGCGACATCCCGGCGCGCCGGCTGATCGAGTCGAAACTCGGCGGCGACCGCAAGACCTTCGAGTGGCTGTACCTGCCCAAGGACGCCTCCGAGGGCGAGCGCGGCTCGGTCGAGCGTCAGCGTGAGTCGGCCAGCGCGTTCTTCCCGATCCCCGACGGGGACCAAGTGGAGCGCAACCGATACGGCGAGCTCCGCAACGCTCCCAAGATCGTGAAGCATATCGTCGAGAATGTCGCTCCGCGGTTCGAGGATCGGGCCGGCGGGTACACGCGGATCATCAAGCTCGGCAAGCGCCGCGTGGGCGACGCGGCCGAGTATTGCGTGATCCAGTTCGTCGGCGCCGAGGAAGGCCCCGAGATCGGCGGCAACATCTCGAATCGGCGTCGCATCGCCGACAAGCGCACGGCGTACGCCGCGAAGGTCCGCAAGGGCTTCGCCAAGAAGGAAGCCGAGCCCGCCGAGGCGTGAGCCGCGGATGATGGACGAAGCCTCAAGGCCGCGGAGTACTGCGGCCTTTTTCGTGCGCATCGCGGTACACTGAAACCGACATGATCGCCTCGCTCGACCAACTCGAACAGATGGAACGAGAAGCGCTGGCTTCGCTCGCGGCGGCGTCGGATGCCGCCTCGCTGGAGTCGTGGCGCATTGAGTACCTCGGGGGCAAAGGTAAAGTCAAGGCGATGATGGGGTCACTGAAGGATGTGCCCAAGGAAGAGAAGCCCGCGTTCGGCAAGCGAATGAACGAGGTCCGCGTCGCGATCGAGTCGGCGTTCGGCCAGCGCAAGGAGTCGATCGGCGCACCGGGTGAAGCCGCCCGGGCGGGCGTGGATCTCACCGAGCCGGGTTTGTCGCAGGCGCGGGGGCGACGCCACATCATCACGCGGGTGCGCGAAGAGTTGTGCGGGGTGTTCGGTCGGATGGGTTTCGATGTGGCCGAGGGCCCGGAGCTCGAAGACGACGAGCACAACTTCGTGAAGCTCAACATCCCGGAGGGTCACCCGGCGCGCGAGCCGATCGACAACTTCTACATCGAAGAACCAGACGGCAAGCCGCGGCCCCGGATGCTGCGCACGCAGACAAGCACGGTGCAGATCCGCGTGCTGGAGCGGGCGCTGAAGGAGGGGTGGGGCCCGCCGGTGCGGATCGTGGCGCCCGGTCGCGTGTATCGCCCCGACACGGTGGACGCGACGCACTCGTTCATGTTCCATCAGATCGAGGGGCTGTATGTCGATCGCCGCGTGACGATGGTCGATCTCAAGACGACGCTCTTCCAGTTCGCGCGGACGTACTTCGGTGCGGACGCGCAGGTGCGGCTCCGCCCGAGCTTCTTCCCCTTCACCGAGCCCAGCGCCGAGTTCGACATGATGATCCGGCTCCGCCCCGATCAGCCGGCGAGGTGGATCGAACTGGGCGGGTGCGGCATGGTGGACCCCGAGGTGCTGAAAGCGGTCGGCGTCGATCCCGAGCAATGGACGGGATTCGCCTTCGGATTCGGCGTGGACCGCATCGCGATGGGCAAGTACCGCATCCCCGATATCCGCATGCTGTTCGACAACGATCTGCGATTCCTTGACCAGTTGTGATCGAGCGCCAGGCATCCATCGTGAGGTGAGCACGACATGATCGACGACCACGAGACTCCACCGACCAGCGCTGCGCCGCCCACAGACCCGTTGGACTTCGAGTTGGAACCGGAGTTGCCCAAGTGGCCCAAAGTGGTCGGGATCACATCGATCGTGCTCGCGGGAATCGGGCTTGGCTGCGGCGGGTGCGGGATCGCGATGCTCTTGGGCGGGACCGAGTTCTTCCTCAAGATGGCGGAGCAGCAGATGGGCCCGGCGCCATCGGTGATGCTGCCGACGCTCCAGCAGAAGGTGCAGGGCTCTATAGGATTCCTGTGGGCGGTGCTGCTGTTGATCGCGGGGATTCAGACGCTCCGGCGTCAGTACTCGGGGCGTTTGCTGCACCTGGCCTATGGCATCGGGACGATCCCCCTTTTCATCTGGGGCATGAAAATCCAGTTCGATGCGATGGCGGCGATCAATCAGTGGGCCCAGGCGAATCCGGACAATCAATGGGCGCAGCAGCAGAATCCGATCGGTCAGTGGATCGGGCTGGGCATCGCGGTTTTGCTGAGCTTGCCCTGGCCGCTCTTCTGCCTCGGCTGGTTCGGACTCGTGAAGAAGAAGCCGGAGGACTTCACGGGCGGGCTGATGGTCGATCAGCTGTAGCGTGAGAGCAGATCAACAATCCGCGGCTGGTTGCGGTTGATGCGCAGGCTGCGCCGCAGGAGATCGACGCCCTCGGCATGCGCCGCATCGTCCTCTTGATCGCTCCACAACCAGTTCTGAAGCAGACAGACGGCCAGGCCGTTGAGCGCGGGGTAATAGTTGGCGTCCAACTCGATCGCGTGGCGGAATGCGAGTTCGGCGGCCGGATACTCGCGGAGGCGGAACTCGGCGAAGCCGAGGCGCTCATAGGCGTCGGCACTGGGCTCAAGATCGAGCAGGGCCAGCAGCGTGTTGCGCATCTCGACGTACCGGTTGATCTTGCCCTGGCTCACCGCCATGTTCATCAGCAACTGGGGCGAGAGGTCCATGAGTTCGGCGGCGGCTTCGTATTCGCGGACGGCCTCCGGGTGCTGATCCAGCGCGCTGAATACTGACCCGAGATTCGCGTGGGCGGCGCCGGAGAACGGGTCGATCCGCGTCGCTTGCTGGGCGTAGACGAGCGCCTGGACCGGCTCGTTCAGCGCCATGTATGCCGTCGCGATGTTGAGATTGGCGTCGAAACTGTCGGGATTGATCGAGAGCGCGCGGAGATACGCGCGGATGGCCTCGGAGAAACGGTCAAGCAGCTGGAGGGAGAGGCCGTGCTTGTACTGCGCGTCGAAGTTCCTCGGCTCCTGGCGGGCAGCGGTGCCGAAGGCGTTCTCGGCGCTCTGATAGTCCCCCATCTCGGTGTAGACATCGCCCAACGAGAGGTGGGCGACGGTGAGCGTGGGGTTCTTCTCGATCGCCTGCGTGAGGAGTTCGATGGCCTTCTCGTAGTCGCCCTGATCGCGGGCGAGGTCCGCCTCGATCACGAAGGCCTCGGCGTCCGGATTCCGACGCGGCTCGCGGGGTTCGTTCTGCGACACCGCGTCATTGGGGGCTTTCTCGCCGCCCCCCCCGCACGCCGTGAGCGCGCCGACAGCGCTGAAGGTGAGCGTCAGACAAAACAAACGGGCCGATCTCATCGGGTGCAGTCTCCGGGCGGGTCCCCAAAGGGCTTGTATCGGCCCGATGGGGGTGCGATCCGCATTGTCCCTCCGATGAGCCGCAAAAGGGCTGAGGTAGCGGCTAATCGATGAGCCCGCGGAGCTTTCGGAGGTTGACAGTGTCCCACGGGGTTCCCTTCTCGTCCTCGCCCTTGGGGGTCTCGAGGATCATCGGTACGCCGCGGAGTTCGGGGCGGTTCACAACGGCCTTGAACGCCCCCAATGAGACATCGCCCTGCCCGATGTGGGCGTGGCGGTCGAGGTTGCTCCCGCGGGCCCCGAGCGAGTCGTTGAGGTGCAGGACGCGCAGGTTCTTGAGGCCGCAGACGCGGTCGAAATCGTCGAGCATCCCGTCTCCCAGCTTTCGTCCTTCGGCGAGTGTGCGTTTCTTGCCGGTGCCGTCGCCGTTGGCGGTCGAGGCGATGTCGTAGCCCGCGGCCAGGGCGTGGCAGGTATCAAGGCAGAAGCCGACGCGCCCCTTGGCGTCTTTGCCGGCTTTCTTCTCGATGAGCGACTTGAGCGTGGCGAGTTCCTCGAAGGTGCGTCCGAGGGTGGAGCCGCCACCGGCCGTGTTCTCGAGGCAGAGGACGACCGACGAGCCGCGGGTCTCGGCGAAGAGCCGCTTGTACGCCTCGGCAATCCGCTCGAGGCCGGCCTCAACGCCCGAGCCGGTGTGCGCGCCGGGATGGGAGACGAGAAGTCCGATGCCGAGCGCCTCCGCGCGGTCGAGTTCCTCGCGCATCATCGCGACCGACTTCTCCCAGAGTTCATCGTTGGGCGAGGCGAGATTGATGAGATAGGAGTCGTGCGCGACGAGGCGGGCGTCGTTCCACCCGAGCCGCTTGGACTCACTAATCCACTCGTCGCGGGCGTCATCTTTGAGCGCCGTGACTTTCCATTGGCGCTGGTTCTTGGTGAACACCTGCACGGTGTCCAAGGTGAGCCCTTCGGCCTCACGGAGCGCGTTGGACATGTTCCCGGCGATGGAGAGGTGGGAGCCGAAAAGGGGAGAGTCTGGAGGCATACCGGGTATGGTAATCACCATGCTCTCGAAACTCGGCGATCGTCTCTCGGCGTTCTTCCGCGCGACTGCTCCGGACCCGTTTGTGCTGGCAGTGCTGCTCACGCTCGTGACCTTTGCGATGGCGATGACGATGCGCGGGACATCATTCCATGATGCCGTGGGCCTTTGGGCGGGTGACGGCGGGAACAACGGCGTCTGGGGGTTCCTCACATTCTCGATGCAGATGTGCCTGATTCTGGTGACGGGTCACGCGGTGGCGGCGAGCCGCCCGGTGAAGTGGTGCATCGAGCGATTGGCTGCCGTTCCGAGGAGCCAGGCGCACGCCGCGGGATTGGTTGCTTTCGTGGCGGCCACCCTCGCCACGCTCAACTGGGGGCTCGGTTTGATCGGCGGGGCGCTGCTCGCGCGGGATGTGACGCGCTCGATGCGCGCTCGCGGGCTGGCGGTGCACGCGCCGCTCATGGCGGCCGCGGGGTACGTCGGGCTGATGGTCTGGCATGGAGGGCTGTCCGGCACGGCGCCGCTCAAAGTAACCAGCGCGGGCGATATCGCGGAGGTGCTCAAGAACTCGAGCGTGACGATCGAGCCGATCAAACTGAGCGAGACGCTCTTCTCGCCGATGAACCTCGTCATCACGGGCGGGCTGATCGTGCTGAGCGTGGTGGTGATGATGATGCTCGCGCCGAGGCAATCTGAGAGCGCAGGCGCACTCCCGGCGCGCATGATTGACGAGCCCAAGCGCGAGGAGGCGTCAGCGAGCGACAAGGGACTGATCCCGCGGATTCTGGAGGACACGCCGCTCGTGAATCTCACGCTTGCAGCGCTCATCGCGGTGTGGGCGTGGTCGTATTACCTGCCGAGGGGCGACGGCGGCGGGATCGCGTGGGGCGAGTCGGGACTACTGAAACTCAACCCCAACACCGTGAATCTGACAATGGTGATGCTCGCGTTGATCCTTCATGGCTCGCCGATGCGTCTGGTGAGCGCTGTAGAAGAAGGCGCGCGGGGTTGCGCGGGGATCATCCTGCAGTTCCCGCTGTACGCGGGGATCATGGGCGTTATGAACGGCTCGGGTTTGACGGGCGAACTGGCGCGCTCGATCGCTGGTGCTTCGAACGAAACGACGCTGCCCCTGATGACTTTCCTGTCGGCGGGTGTGGTGAATATGTTCGTGCCGTCGGGCGGCGGGCAGTGGGGGGTGCAGGGGCCGATCGTGGTGGAGAGCGCGCTCAGCGCGGGCGCGCCGGTGCCGAAGATGATCATGGCGCTTGCGTACGGCGATCAGGTGACCAACATGCTCCAACCGTTCTGGGCGCTGCCGCTCTTGGCGATTACTGGGTGCAAAGCGCGCGAGATCGTGGGGTACACCGCGGTGCTGATGGTGATCGCGATCGTGTGGATCTCGGGCTGCCTGCTGGTGTTCTGAAAGCTCACTGAGTATTCAGGTCTTCGATACGGACAGTTCGGTTGTGCTTACCTGTCCACGATCGCAGGACTATCGCATCAGGTGAATAACGACAGGTAAGTGCGTCCAGGATCGAGTCCGGGTCATCAAGATCCAAGAGTTCTTCAGAATCAAATGGGACAGGGTCGTTCGCCAATGCGTATCGATCGCTAATGATACCCTCGATTAGATCAAGAATGAACACATGAGGACTCGATTCAGGTCGCCCGAGTGTCTCGCACCGTTCGTGAGTGTGCCAGCGGCCGAAGAAGACGCTTGGTTCCTCCATGTCGTCCACATGCTCGACCGTAATCAAGAGATTCATTTCGTTAACGCCGATCGGCGATGGAATCTCGACAATCAGATTCCATGGCGTTCCCGGCGATCGTTCCATCTTTGCAAAACATTGGAACTGAGAGAATCGCTCGAATAAATACTTCGCAAACTCACGCGATTCGGGCGTAACAAGTGCGGGTTCGTATTCGCGTAGTTCGGCATCGTACATACGCGCAGCCTTCGCCACTCAACCGATATCGCGGCGTTGGAAGAGAATGACCGCGAGCGAGAGGAACGCGGTCACCTGCACGAGCGAGTAGCTGCCGGCCAGCGCGATGTAGCGCCCGGTGATGGGGTGGCCCTGCGTGACGGCGTCGACCATCCAGAAGTACTGCATGTTGGGGATGACGGACCACGCCGCCTTGGCCCAGAGCTTTGTCTCGGTCGGGTGCTCGAAGACATAGTCGCCCTCACGCGGCTGGCGCGCGAGGTTGATGCCGCCGATGTTCACGATCGTCCGGCTCGTTTCGTCGGGCACGCTCACGATGGTGAGTGCCTTGTCCTTGCCGATGAAGACGGCGTCGTTGTCGGTGAGCGAGCCCGCGAAGCGCTCATGCGCGGGGACGGCCATGCTCGCGCCGGCGGGATCGGCGGCGTAATAGATGGAGTCGCCCGGATTGAGCGAGGCGCGTGGCGCTTGCTTGAACTTGATCGTGGCCTGGTCGCCGCCGCGCATGAGGGTCGAGGTGGAGGGGTACTCGACAGAGGCGATGACTCCGACCTGCTGATTGTTGAATGCCTGCCTGCCAAAGAGGTAGTTGGAGAGCAGGCCGAGCATGAAGACGCCCGTGCAGACAACGACGGTCATCACCTGCCCGAGGCGCGTTGAACAAACGAGGGCGACCGCGGTCAGGACCAGGACCCCCATCAGCACGCACAAGCCCGCGAGCGTCACCTGCGGTTTGAAGTCCGTCGCGATCGATTGGAACGCCCACTCCTTGGAGACCGACATCGTGAGCACATAGGCGATCAACACGAGCGGGAGCATGATGAGCATGGAAGTTGAGGAGAAGACCCACCCATAAAAGAAATTGCCCCAGATGCCGATGGCGATGGAGATCAGGACCGCCAGAGAGAGGAAGATTAGGACCGGCCCGTCGTAGGTGTCCGAGGCGGTGGACATGACCTTGTGCCGGACGGCGAAGAGGAAGAAGAGGAACATCAGAACGGCGGCCATCAGGATCGCGGATGTGACGCCGATGTATTTGCCGAGGACGAACATGGGGCGTCCGACCGGCTTGGAGACCACGGTCAGGGCGGTCTTGTTCTCGATCTCCCGGGAGAGCACCGAGGTCGCGATGAACGCCGCGAGCAGGGTGGCGCAGACGAGGATGGTGGCCAGGCCGACATCGAGGAGGAGTTTGTCGTCCCCCGTGACCTCTTCCTCCTCGGCGATCCCCATGCCGTAGTTGGCCAAGGCGCTGTTGAAGATCTGGAGGATCCCCCCGGCCATCACCAGAACAAAGAAGATCGGCTGGCGGATGCTCTCAAGGAACGTATTGCGGACGATCGCCAGGGTCTGTCCGAACATGGAGACTCCAGAAGGACGCGGGGGAGCGAAAACAGTAGCGATTCACCCGCGTCAGTGCGAACACGGGGGGGACGACTCCCGTACCTCAACGAAGCCCGGGGTCCCTTTGTTCGCGCGCAGGCGGAGAATGGCCGCGGGTGACGGCGGTCGGTTGGACACGATGGCGGTCGGCGGCGAGAATGCGACCCGCGCCGGTTCGTCGGCTCCTCCTGCTCGCCGGCGTTTCCAGATGTGATTCCCTGAGTCCGCCCGCCGACCACCTGATCCGTGGCCCGGGGCACCGAAAGGCACGCTCATCGACGCATGAACGCCGACCCTATCTCATACCAGCGGGCAGCCTCGGTCGGTCTGATCGGCCTGTTCACCCACATTGTGTTCACGCTCGGGTTGCTTCTGTTCGGGATCTATCAAAAGGATCCGGCGGCCCAGGCGGGCGCGTACGCGATGATCCCGGGGATCATCGTTTGGTTCGGCCTGGTGCTGGTGTTCTTCCAGCACAAACTCGAGCGGGTTGAGGCGCTGGAGGCCGAGGCGTACGCGACCTCCGACGCGGCGCGGTCCCGCGTGTTCGAAGAGGCGGGGGCGGATGTCCGTGTGCAGTCCTCGCGCCTGGCGTGGATGCACCGGTGGTTCCTCCCGATCCTGAGTCTGGTCGTGGGCGGGGCGTATGTGATCGTCGGCGCGGTCCGCCTCCCGGCGAACCTGAAGGCCGTCTCCGATGCGGCCCATACACCCGAGCAGTCGGGGTGGCTCATCGCCGTGGGGCTCGGCATCGCGATCGTCTCGTTCATCTTCGCAAGATTCATCGCGGGCATGGCCAAAGAGAAGGTGTGGGACCTGCTGCACGGCGGGGCGGGCGCCGCGGTGTCGGCGGCACTGATCGGCATGATGCTCGCGCTGGCGCACTTTCTGGCGAGCAAAACGATCGGCAACGCGGGGCTGCTGAAGTACCTGCCGGTGATCTTCAGCGTGTACGCGATCGCGCTGGGCGCCGAGGCATTCCTGAACTTCGTTCTCAACCTGTATCGCCCGCGCAAGAAGGGCGAGTACCTGCGCCCCGCGTTTGACTCGCGTGTGCTGGCGTTCGCGGCGGCGCCCGATCGCCTCGCCGACTCCATCTCCGACGCGATCAACTACCAGTTCGGCTACAACGTTTCGAGCACCTGGTTCTACCGCCTTGTCGCTCGGTCCATTACTTCGCTCGCGATTCTGGGCTTGGGCGTGCTCTGGTTGTTGTCCGCGTTCGCCGTGGTTCAGCCGAATGAACGCGGCATGCTGCTCAAACGCGGCAAACTGGTCGGCGAGAAGGGGCCCGGGCTCGTGATGAAGGAGCCGTGGCCGCTCGGATCGATCAAGACCTACCCGGCGAGCCAGGTAAACGAGTTCACGATCGGCGGCGGGACGAATCTTCAGGACACCGGGACCGGCCCGATCCTGTGGACGGACGCCGCGGCATCGGACCAGCAGTACATCTTCGTGCGTTCGTCTTCGGATGAACCCGATCTGGTGGCGGCCGATGTGACGGTGCAGTATGAGATCGCGGACCTGAGCAAGTACCTGCGGATCGCGCAGGACGGCCCTTCTACCGACCGCGAGCAGTTCCGCCGCGAGATTCTGCGCACGCTCGCGCAGTCGACCATGATGCGCGTAATGTCCGCGTTCACGGCGGATGACCTATTCGGGCCGAGCCGCCCTGTGGTGAACCAGTCGCTCTCCGACGCGCTGCAGAGCGAGTTTGATGCCCGACTGGATGCGGGTGTGCATGTGGTCTTTGTCGGGATGGCGGGCGTTCGCCCCGAGGCGCAGACGGTCGCGCCGTCCTTCGAGAATGTCGTGCAGTCCGACCAGATCCGCCAGACGGACATCGAGAAGGCCACGGCCAACGCCAACAGAACGCTCGCGAGCGTCGCGGGCGATATCGATCGGGCCCGGGACATCGTGGCGGAGATCGAGCGACTCGAGCGGATGCGCGAGCGGGGGGCGCAGCCGAGCGAGGAAAGCGAACAGGAGTCCCGCATCGCGACGCTCATTCTGGATGCGGGCGGAGAAGCGGCGCAGATTCTTTCGGAGGCGGGCGCGTACCGGTGGGACCGACACATGAATCAGCGCGCCGAGGCAGCGCGGACCGAGGGACGGTTGGCGGCGTATCGGGCCGCGCCCGAGGCGTACCGCATGGCGATCTACCTCGAAGCGCTCAAGACGGTGATCAAGGATGCACGGGTGTTCATCACGCCGGTGGTGCCGCGCGTTGAGATCGATAAGAAAGAAGATGTCCCGGATCTGACCGGCTTTGCGCCGATGGACCAGGTTGAACCCAACCAGTAGGAGCGACCCCTTGCGACGCGGATTGATCATCATCGCGCTGGCGATCCTTATTGGCTTTGTGATCATGATGATCACATACACCGTCGACTTCACGCAGAAGGCGGTTGTGACGACATTCGGCAAGGCGGGCGAGAACGCCGTTGTCGAGACGCCCGGCCTGAAGTGGAAGCTGCCGTCGCCGCTGCAGAGCGTGACGGTGTACGACACCCGCTCACGCACGCTCGATGCGCGGGCCGAGACGCAGAACACGTCCGACGGCCGACAGATCATCGTCGAGTCCTTCATGGTGTGGAGCGTCGAGGACCCGCTGGAGTTCTTCCGCAAGTTCGGCTCGTCGGGCTCCGATGCCCGGGCGCACTTCCGTAACGCCGAAACGACGCTCTCCTCGATCCTGCGTTCGGAGATGTCCAAGCAGGTGCCGCGGTATCGCTTCGGTGACCTGTTCACATCCGCGGGATCCGTGTCGAAACTGCCCGAACTCGAGGACGCTATGCGAGACTCAATGCAGACCGCGGCTTCGGAGTACGGCGTGAAGGTCACGCTCGCGGGGATCAAGCGGATTCTCCTGCCGCAGAACACGACCAAGTCGGTGTTCGACCGCATGGCGGCGCAGCGTCAGAAGGCGGCCGGCGCGTACGAGAACGCGGGTCGCGCCGAAGCCGAGGCGATCAAGACTGCCGCCGAGAAGGACGCCTCGCGGATTCGCGCGTTCGCGGAGACGCTCGCGGCGGAGATCCGCAACAAGGGCGATCTCGAGGCCGCGCAGTTCATCGCGGTGCAGAACGAGGACCCCGAACTCGCGGTGTTCTTGGCACAGGTGCGGTTCTTCCGCGAGGCGATGGCCAAGAAGGTCACGATGGTCGTGACGCCAGACATGCTCGGCTGGGGGCTTCTCAATCTCAAGACCCGGAGTATCGGAGAGGACGGCGTGATTCCCGCATCGCCCTCCGAGGTGCCCGGGCAATGAGCGAAGTATTCGATCCGTCGCGCGCCGATGACGGTGCGATTGAGGAAATGCAGGTCGAGGAGCGTCGTGCTTCGGTAGTCCTGCGCCGCGACAACGCGCGCGAGACACGGATGGCGTCGATGGCCGCGGCCCAGAAGTCGCTCGCCGAGGCGCTGCGGCTGATCCACCGTTTGATTCTCGTGGTCATGGTCGGGTTGGTAGCGCTCTTCTTCTTCAGCGGATTCCGCCAGGTGAACGAAACCGAGCGCGGCGTGCGCCTGCTGTTCGGCAAAGCGGTGTCCTCGGAGTTGTCTCCCGGATTCCGCTTCAGCTGGCCGCGGCCCGTGGGTGATATCCGCAAAGTGGACGTGGCGCAGCAGGACGTGCTGATTCACAAGGCGTTCTATCCGCCGGTGAATGAACGCACCCAGATCAAGTCGATCCGCGACCTCGGCATCGGCTCGTACAACCTCGACCCGAAGATCGCGGGTTCGGTCATCACCGGAGACGGCTCGCTCGCGCATCTGCGCTTGAACGCGGAGTATCAGGTCGAGAACCCAGTGGCCTATCTTGAGAACATCGGTGACGACGCGACCGCCGACCGGATCGTCACATCGGTTGTGCAGCAAGCCGCCGTCCGAGTCGTTTCCGAAACAACCATCGACGAACTCCTGCTCCGGCGCGGGAGTGTGGTCGTCCCCGACGCGGGCGAGAGCCCCGTGCCGACCGAGTCCGGAACCGATGGCGAGCGGGCTTCCTCGGGTGACGCGCGTGCGGCCGTCGAGACGGCTCCGATCGTCGGCGGGGCTGGGGAGGTCGATATCGAGGTGCGAATGCGCGAGATCGCGCAAGACTCGCTCGACGCGATCAATGCCGGCATCCGTGTGACGCGGGTCGCGATCTTCGAAGCGACTCCCCCCGCGCGGCTCACGATGGACTTCGACAAGGTGCAGCAATCCCGGTACGACGCGTCAAAGACGGTCGACGCGGCGCGATTGATCTACGACGGAACGCTCAACGCCGCGGCCGGCGCCGCGTACAAGCCGATGCTCGCCCTCATCGATCGGTACGGCATGCAACTCGACGCGGGCGAGACCGAGGCGGCCGCGGAGACGGTCGAAGTGATCTTCGCCTTGCTGCGCGGCGATTACGCGGACAAGCCACTGATCGTTGATGGCACTGACTACGGCCCGGTGCGTCCGTCCGGCGCAGCATCGAAGGCGATTTCCGAGGCCCAGGAGTACCGGTTCACCTCGCGAAAGCAGGCGGAAGAGATCGCGTCCACATTCCGCGCTAAACTCTCGCAGTACCGCGCCAATCGGAAGGTATTCATGGCGCGGGAGTGGGCCGAGGCGATGGAAGCGTTCGCGGGCCGCCCCTATGTGGATGTGTTCATGATGCCCGACGGCACCCAGGACCTGAGTCTGATCCTCAACGCCGACCCGGATGTAGCGCGCGACATCCAGCGTGCGCTGCAGAAACGCCGAATGGAAGAGAACGCCGCGTTCCGGACCGGGATGGAAGCGGGCGAGATGAACCGTTCCCCGCGCGAGAACTGATGGCACCGGCACGGAGGCAAAGGTAGATGGCGATCCAGAAGGCCGGCATTCGTGAGAAATACGCTGCGGCTTCGCCGGGCGGCGCGCCCATCGTTGCGGTGCAGGACCTGTCGAAGATCTTCAAGGACTTCTGGATGCGCGACCGCGCCCGCGCGGTCGACGGGGTCACGTTCGAGATCGAGCGCGGCGAAGTCTTCGGGTTGCTCGGTCCCAACGGCTCGGGCAAGTCCACGACGATCAAGATCATCCTCGGATTACTTCACAAGACGAGCGGGCGCGTGGCGGTGTTCGGCCGGCTCCCGTCGGATGTCTCGATCAAGAAGCGCATCGGGTACCTGCCCGAGGAGTCGTACCTCTATCCGTTCCTGAACGCGCGCGAGACACTCGACTACTACGCGAAGTTGTTCCAGCTCGACCATCGCGCCCGCAAGCGCCGGATCAATGAACTGCTCGACATGGTCGGGCTTTCGGGCGTGCAGCACCGCCAGATCCGCGAGTATTCCAAGGGTATGCAGCGGCGCATCGGGCTCGCCCAGGCGCTCATCAACGATCCGGAGTTTCTGATTCTCGACGAGCCGACGACGGGCCTTGACCCGATCGGCACAAGACAGGTCAAGGATCTGATTATCCAGTTGGGCAAGCGCGGCAAGACGATTCTGCTCTCGAGTCACCTCCTCGCGGATGTCGAGGAGTGCGTGACACGCATGGTGATCCTCTATGGCGGCAAGATCCGCGCCGAGGGCACCTGCGATGACCTCCTTGAGTCACGCTCGCGGAGCATCATCGAGACCGATGCGCTGGACGACGCGACACTCGCGGACCTGCGGGCGACGCTCGCCAAGCACCGCCACACCATGGAGCGTGTCGCCCATCCGCGCCAGCGGCTCGAGGACTTGTTCATCGATATTGTCGAGCGCGCGCAGGCGGATCGGCTGGCGACGAGCGGCGCGACCCACGCCGGCGCGACGGCGGGCTTCCTGATGGGCGGCGAGCGGCGCGATGAGGGCGAGGCGCTGATCGAAGAGCTGGTCTCGCGCCGACCCGAACCCACGCCCGAAGCGCCCAAGAAACCCGAAGTGCCCAAGCCGGCGCAGCGTGCCGAACAGATCATCGACGATCTGATCGCCGAGTCCGGCGGGAGTGCGACCAAGGGCGCGAACGAGTCGAAGCCCTCGGGCAAGGGCCCGTTGCCGCCCGGCGGCGATGTCGACTCGGACGTCATTGACTCGTTGCTCAACCCGAAGAAGCCGGACTCCGGAGGCTGATCGCTCGCGACACGCATGGAACTCCTGAGACGACTCAATCAGACGCAGCAATCGCGGCGATTCAAGATCATCGCGTCGATCATCGCGGCCGCACTGATCGTCGGCGCCTTCGTCGTGCTCTTTGTCATGGCCACCGGCCCCGACGCGAAGGCCGGTCTCCAGGCGCGCCTCGCCGAGCGATCGGGAACGGGTGTCGGAATCTTCGATCGCGGGCCGATCGAGACGATTCAGACCCTTGTCGACTCCGCCCTCGTGGCGATGCAGACAACCCCCGGCAAGGTCGGCATCGCGGTGTTCACCGGCATCACTCTGTTGGCGGCCCTCGGCGCGATCTGGCTCGGACTGGGCCTCTCGTACCTCATCCTGCTCCTAGTCGGCCTGGCGGTGGGGTGGCCGCTTGCCGCCATCGATGCGACGGGCGCGCTGGGGCGGATCATTCTCGGCATGGTGCCGCTCTCCATCGCGTTCCTGCTCCTGCTGCAACTGGCGCGATTCGCGCTCGGAGCGCCGCATCCCGTGTTCGCCGTAGCGCGGAATCTCCTGCAGGAAGCCGTCCGGATGAAGATCAGCGTGGTGTTCATCGTCCTGATGATCGTCATGCTCGCGGTCATTCCCACGCTGCTCTCTCCCGACCAGCCGCTCCGGTACCGCGTGCAGCAGTGGCTGCAGTACGGCACGGGGCTGACATTCCTCGTGCTCGCGTTGATGACTGTCTTCTTCGCGACCGCGACCGTTACCTATGAGCAGCGCGACCGCGTGATCTGGCAGACCATGACCAAGCCCGTCCGCGCGTGGCACTTCCTCGCGGGCAAGTGGCTCGGGATTCTGGTGCTCAACGCGGTGCTGCTCGCGGTATCTTCGATGGGTGTGTTCCAGGTCACGGAGTACCTCCGTCGCCTCCCGGCGCAGGGCGAGGTCTACTACTACATGCCGGAGAATCAGTCGATTCCCGTGACGCAGGACCGCGACGCACTTGAGAAGGAAGTGCTCGTGGCGCGGCGGAGCCGGTTCATCACGCCACGAGAGTTCGATCCGGAGAAACTGAGTGGTGCGCTGGACGAGCGCATCGCCAATGTGTTGAGCAACAACCCGGAACTGTCCGACACGCCGAAGCTGCGTGAGCAGTTGCTCAACGAGATCGTGACCAGCGCGCGAGAACAGGAGCGGTCCATCGCGCGCGGGCAGTACAAGGAGTTCACGTTCAAGGGGCTGCCCGTCATGCGCGAGGGTGTCGAGCCGGACGACCTCACGCTCCGGTTCAACGCAAACGCCGGTTCCAACGACCCGACGGCGCAGTACCGCCTGCAGTTCATGATCGGGGGTGTGATCATCCCGGTGCAGGCGGGGCTCGATGTGTCGCAGGTGATTCCGGTCGATCCATCAGCGGTAGAAGACGACGGCACGCTGCGCATCGCCGTCTTCAACGAAGAGACCAATCAGTTCAGCGTCTCGTTCCCGCCGGACGGGCTGGAAATCCTCTACGGGCGGCGCGGATACGAGATGAACTTTCTCCGAGTCGTGCTCGTGATGTGGCTCAAACTGTGCTTCATCGGCGCGGTGGCGATCGCGTGCTCGACATTCGTGAGCTTCCCCGTGGCGATTCTCATCACGGGCGTGGTGTTCTTCGCGGCCGAGAGCGCGGCATACCTGAACGAGTCTCTCGAGTTCTTCCGGGTCGAGGACGACAAAGGCGGGATCGACATCCTCCGGTGGATCTCGTACCACATCTCCGCGCCGATCGCGCGGAGTTTCCGCGTGTACTCGAGCCTGAGGCCGACCGCGAACCTGGTGGACGGGCGGCTCGTACCATGGGCGGGCGTCGGAAAGGCCGCCTTCATCTTGTTTATGTGGTCCGGCGTGGTGATGGCGCTCGGGCTGATTGTCTTCCGCCGGCGCGAACTGGCGACATATTCCGGGCGCTGACGCCCGAGCGATGGGGCACTCCGATGCGATCTCGCGATCGAGTCATCCAGTTGGCGGCGCTGACCGCGCTCATCGTCTGCATGGTCTCTTCGACCGTGCTGAGCCGGAGTCTGACCGCCGAGGCCGGGCGCGCACAGCTGGTGTACACCGACACCGTGCAAGAGGGCGACCCGCCCGAGGTGGCGCTGGGCATCGCGATGGGCGCTTTCCGCGGCCTGTTCGTCAACTACCTCTGGATTCGCGCGAACAAACTCAAGCAGGACGGCAAGTTCTACGAGGCGATCCAACTGTCGGAAGCGATCACGCGGCTCCAGCCCCGATTCCCGCGCGTGTGGGGCTTCCACGCCTGGAATCTCGCCTACAACATCTCCGTCGCGTGTCACACGGTTGACGAGCGGTGGAACTGGGTGAACGCGGGGATCCATCTCCTGCAGAACGAGGCGATCCCGCGCAACCCGAACGATGTGATCCTGCACAAGGAACTCGCCTGGATCTACTTCCACAAAATTCAGGGATTCGCGGACGACGCGAACCGGTACTACAAGCGCAAGATCGCCGAGGAGTGGACCATCGTGCTCGGCACGCCTCCGATGACCGACGAGGTCGATCGCGATGAGGCGGTCGCGCGGATGGTGGAGTTCCTGCAGCCCGTGGCCGATGCGCCCAACACCCTCGACGAGGTGTACCGGCGCGAGATCGCCGATGCCGCGGGCAATGCCAAGCCGGGCGAGTCGGCGCCGACGGAGTCGGTCGTCAAGGCACTTGTCGAACGAATCGAGAAGGAGGCCGGACTCAAACTGGACCAGGACCTGCTGCGCCAGGTCGAGGTCGAGAAGGCGTTGTCGGGCGCGTGGTACATGCACGGCGCCGCGACGATGCCCAAGTCGATCACCGCGACCGGGCTAGCCGGATCGACGCGGAATCCGCAGCTCAAGGCGCTGATGGACGATGATCGGTACAAAGACGCGTGGGAGCGCTTGCTGCCCTTCGTGCGCAAACGCGTGCTGGTCGATGACTACAACATGGAACCGGCGCGGATGATCCGGTACACCAAGCAGTACGGCCCCTTCGACTGGCGCCACGCATGCTCTCACTCCGTGTATTGGTCGGTGCGCGGCATCGAAGAGGGGTACGACCGCATCGCGATCGATACCTACAAGACGCTCAACACGGACCGGGTGACCCTGCACTCCATGCAGGAACTCTTCCGCACGGGGTCGATCCAGTACGACCTCGTCACCGGTGAGTACATGGCGTTCTCCTCGCTCGGATGGCTCGATACTTATCGCCAGGTGCTGGAGGAAAACATCCGCGGCAGGCACTATCTCGCGGATGACCCCGACCGCGCGTACCGCACAACCAGCGCCGGGTTGGAGAATCTGATCCGCGACGCGATCGTCGCGTACTACCGGCGCGGCGATATCGCCAGCGCCGTGAAATGGAAGCAGTATCTGGAGGACGGCGTCGGCACATGGCTCAACTCCAACGACGACGCCAAGATCAACGAGCTGCGCGATCTGTCCATCGACGAGTTCTACGAGAAGCAACTCCGCGACCGCGCATCGATCCCGCAGGTGGCGGAGTTCGAGGTGGAGGGTTCGCTTATGCAGGCCTTCCGGGCCCTGCTCCTTAGGAACGACATCGAGCGCTTCAACAAGGAGTTCCGCTACGCCGCGGCGGTGCACAAGCTGTACTTCGAGAAGCAGAACTCGCAGACCTTCATCGACCAGAACACCCGTATGGAGGCGATGCCGCGGAACTTCAACGAGATGGTTGCGGTCGTGTTCTTCAAACTGATGTTCGAGCGGGACGCCGGCCCGTACAACGCCGCGGCGATCTTCCAGCGGGCGCCGCTGCTTATCCAGCAGTGGACCTACGACCGCGTGCGCTACTTCACGCTGTCGCAAGGGATGCTCACGCCGGAGGAGTTCGATCAGTTGTTCCCCGAGCCGGCGAACATGGAGAGCATGCGCGAGACGATCCGGGCCGAAGTTGAGGCGGAGCTCAAACGCCGCCAGATGCTTCAAGGGACCATCGAGCAGCAATGACGCCTCAACCCGCGCGCACCGACCGTTGGGACCTGATCCGTTCGCCAGACGGTCGCGTGGCGGTGCGCTTGCCCGGCGGCGACCTCAAGCTCCACACGATTCTCGGCGTGGGTCGCAACTACGCCGATCACGCGGCCGAGATGGGCGCAGCGAGCCCGCCCGAGCGTCCGATGATCTTCTCGAAGAACGCCGCGTCGGTGTGCATGAACGGGGATGACATCATCATCCCGCGCGCGTGCGCCGATCGGGAGCAGGTGGACTACGAGGGCGAACTGGCGGTCATCATCGGCAAGGCCGCGGTCGATGTGCCGCGTGAGCGCGCCCCCGATGTCGTGCTCGGTTACTGCGTGTCCAACGATATCTCGGCACGATGGTGGCAGAAGCAGGGGAGCGGCGGGCAGTTCTTCAGGGGCAAATCGTTCGACACATTCTGCCCTCTGGGCCCGTTCGTTACGCCCGCCACACGAATCGCAGACCCGCAAGCATTCACGATCGAGACGCGCCTCAACGGCCGCGTTGTCCAGCACGCTCCGACATCGTCGATGATCTTCTCTGTGTTCGAGCTCATCGCGGAGTTGTCACGCGGCATGACGCTGCTCGCCGGGACCGTGATCCTCACCGGCACACCCGCCGGAGTGGGCGCGGGCATGAGCCCGCCCAGATTCCTCAGCGATGGCGATGAGGTGACCGTTTCCATCGAAGGATTGGGTTCAATCACGAATCGAGTCCGAAACTCGTAGTTCGTCCGAGAATCTCTGGCCCCGGCGCGCGCCGCCTTCGCATGTGGGGGTGTGGGCGATGCCAGGATCGCACCAGCCCCGCAGACAGATCACTTCGCGCATTGTGTGCGACCGCGGCCTTGGTGGGCGGGTGGTCATCGTGCGCCCATCGCAAGGAGAGTCCCCATGTCACGCACCTCTGCTTTCCGACGCGCCGCCGCCTGGACCATCGGTCTCGCCGGCGCACTCTCGGTTTCCACCGCCCACGCGGGCGGGGCCGAGTACGGCATCAACATCGATATCGACCGCCCGGTCCCGTTCATCGCCGATCTCCCGTCGAGCACCTACGGCGCCGCCGCGAATCAGCCGGGCACTTGGAATCTCGTCCGCGCCGCCGCCTCGGGCACAACCAACCTCGTCGGGCTGACCGGATTGGCGACCGGCGTTCAGATCCAACAGTTCGGTAGCGGCAACAGCAACGCGTCCTGCGTCGGCGGCATCGTGCAGATCGATTACTCCAACCTGATGTGCGATTACGCCTACGCCGTCACCGGCGTGCCCGATCCGCTCAACTACACGATCAAGTTCCTCCCGCCGGGCCAGTACGACGTGTACGTCTACGCGAGCCGCCCCAGCCAGAACGCCGCGAACAACCTCGTCAACTGGACCGTCGGCACGACGTCGATCGCGACCAAAGTCATCAACGGCACCTACACCACGCAGACCTTCCAGGAAGGGCTGACCCATGTCCGCCAGATCTGCACGATTCCCGTCGGCGGTGCCGACCTGAAGATCGCCGTCTTCGATGGCTCCGGCGAGTTCGGCGACCCCATCGGGTGCGGCGGCATCCAGATCGTCCGCGTCGATGAACCCACCGCCGCGATTACCAGCCCCACATTCCAGGACTGCATCTGCTCGCCTGCCAATATCATCGGGTCCGTCGGCTCCGGCCAGTACTGGCTCGAGTGGTCCGCCACGGGCGATGCGCCGTGGACGCTCATCAACGCCGGCAACGGGCCGATCACCAACGGCACGCTCGGCACATGGGACGCCACCGGACTCCCCGAGGGGCTCTACGCGATCCGACTCTCGGCGCAGAACTCCTTCGGCAACGAGGCCACCGCGTTCACAACCGCCTACCTCAATCAGGCGTTCACTTCCTTCAGTCTCTCCGGGCCCAGCGCCAACGCCGTCTACGGCGGCGACATGTGCATCGGCGGCACGATCTGGGACGAGTGCTTCTCTCGCTGGTTCGCCGAGTACGCGCCGTCCGGCACGAGTTCATATCAGCCCGTCGAAGCGGGCATGCCGTTCTACACCAACACCATCATTAACCAGACCGGCGCTGTGTGGGACACCACAGCCGTGCCCGACGGCATGTACAACATCCGCGTTCGCGCATTCGACGAATGCCACCCCGAGGTGAGCCAGACGATCCCCGTCAAGGTCGACAACACGCCGCCCGTCGCGCAGATCACCTCGCCGACCGATTGCACGCAGTTCTGCGGCCAGGTGTTCGTCATCGGCACCGCCACCGACGCCAACCTCGCCGGGTGGGTGCTCCAGCATTCCTCCGACAACGGCTGGGTCACCATCAGTTCGGGCAACACACCCGTGGTCAACGGCCTGCTCGGCACTTGGGATACGACTTCACTGCCCAAGTGCGCCTATACGCTGCGACTGGTCGTGAGCGACTCGGCGATCATCGATTGCAACGGCGTCATCCACCACTCATCGGAGGACATCGTCTCCGTCATCGTTGCGCCCGAGGGCGATGTCACCTTCGACGGCGTCGTCAATGTCGATGACCTCAACGTCGTGCTGAGCAACTGGCTCGACACCTGCAACTGATCTCGTACGATCGGTTTCAGTTAATCCCAAGGTATCTGTGGAGCACGCCGCGGGCTACGGTCCGCGGCGTGTTTCTCTGCGCGATTTCGGGCCGCGCAATGCGATCTCGCTGAAATCGTCCCGCGCCGTGCCTAGTGTGCAGAAAGAATCGAGTTGGATCAACGAAAACCTCACTCTGCGGAAGGAGCATTCCATGCAAGTGAAGGACATCATGTCAAGTTCCTGTGTCGTGGCGCGGACGACCGACACGCTGGAACACGCGGCCCGTGTCATGCGTGACCGGGACATCGGGTTCATGCCCGTCGTCGATAACGATCGCGCCGTCGGGGTCATCACAGACAGGGATATCGCGACGCGCGCGGTGGCAGACGGGCGTCCCACGAGCATCACGCCCGTCGGCGATGTCATGACGCAAGGCCTCACCTGTTGCCACGCCGAGTCGGATGTCGCCGAAGCACTCAAAATCATGGGCGCCGAACGAGTCCGCCGACTTCCCGTGGCGAACTTGCAAGGCGAAATGGTCGGCACGGTGTCGCTGACAGATGTGGCGCGCGTCGCTTCGCGGGATGATCAGACCGCCGCGGCGCTGAGCGATATCTGCGCCTGCGGCTGACGCCCGCAACGCCGCTGCAGCGCGACGCGATGTCGCCGCAGGCGCATGACTCAGACCCACTGCACCTCGTCACCCGTTGTCGGGAGGCGGGGTGTTTTTGATTGCTAATCGTTCTTTGGGAGGGGCGGCTTCACAAAGAAGGACACGCCGCATTCCGGGCACTCGTTGCCGGTGCAGTTGGTGATGTCATACCCGCACTGCGCGCACCGGTCGCCGGGCGGGAGGGCGCGGCGCGTCCGGGCCCCGAGAATCGCACCGACCGGCACCGCCAACAACACGAGCGCGTACGGGATGATTGTCAGCCACGCCGACCGGAAACGTATCGTGCTTTCGAGGAGCGAGGCGGTCGTTCCGCCAATGAAGAGGATGATGAGCACCAACGCGGCCGCCAGCGCGAAGGACCGCTCTTCCGCATGGATCGTGAAGACCGTCCCGCAACGTCTGCATCGGCGTCCGCGCTTGTCGCGGTACCGCGCCGCCATCCCCTTGAGGCCGACGGGCTGTCTGCATGTCGGGCACCTCGGTCCCATCACGCACGCTCTCCGATCTCCGTCCCGCACTCCGGGCAGACTTCCGAGTCGATGCCGCGGAGGTCGTAGTGGCACTTCGCGCAACCCGTGGGCGGCATAAGTAAGCCACGAAAGCCCCGGCCGTTAGCGATGATGACAATCCAGACCGCGAGCGCAGCACAGGGAATCCAGAACACCGATGGCGGAATGTCTGTCAGTGTGAAAGACAGGATCACAGGAATCCCGAACCCGAGGAGCATTACTGCAAGCCAACCGATGAACAGCGATCGCCCAGTGATCCGTAACCACGCGCCGCACCCGGTACATTGGATTCGGTAGTCCTGCGGCGCGAGCCGCCTCTCCATCACATGCGATGAGACCGCCTTACAAGCCGGGCATCGAATCGTGATATCAAAGGAACTGCTCCGTCCGGGCACCAGACACTCCTGCAATCCCCCAAACTCTGGAAGCACAACGGCTCATTCTACGCCCACTCTTGCAACCCCCGCCCATCTCCCGAACCCGCCTGCCCCTCGCCCCGCCCACCCAACCGCCCCTTCCGCTATACTGCCCGGCCTTTCCCGAGGGCGGGCCAACCCGCCAGCGGGGGGCGTGCGCCGGCGGATCGTCACAACGCCGCGGACGGCACTCACACATCTCATCCGTTCACTCTTGGCTCACAGGGGCACCTCATCATGGCCAACGAAGGCGTGATTACACAGGTCATCGGCTCGACATTCGACGCTCAGTTCCCCGAAGACCGACTCCCGGACATCTACTCCGCGATCAAGATCGAAGCCGACACGCGCGTCGGCAAACTCGATCTCACCGGCGAAGTCGCCAAGCACCTCGGCGGCGGACGCGTCCGCTGCGTCGCGCTCGGCTCGACCGACGGCCTCACACGCGGCATGAAGTGCGTCGGCACCGGTTCGCCCGTGCAGGTCCCCGTTGGAGAAGGCGTCCTCGGACGCGTCTTCAACCTCCTCGGCAATCCCATCGACAACCGCGGCCCGGTGAACGCGACCAAGACGCGCTCCATCCACCAGTCGCCGCCCGACTTCGATCAACTCTCGCCCAAGACCGAAGTATTGCCGACCGGCATCAAGGTCATCGACCTCCTCTGCCCCTTCGTCCGAGGCGGCAAGATCGGTCTGTTCGGCGGTGCAGGCGTCGGCAAGACCGTCATCATCCAGGAAATGATCGCTCGCGTCGCGCGTGAGTTCGGCGGCTACTCCGTGTTCTGCGGCGTCGGCGAGCGCACCCGCGAAGGCAACGACCTCTGGCTCGAAATGCAGGAGGCCGAGTACACCGACGAGAACGGCAACAAGGCCCACGTCATCGACAAGGTCGCCATGGTGTTCGGCCAGATGAACGAGCCGCCCGGCTCGCGTCTCCGCGTCGCGCTGTCCGGCCTCACCATGGCCGAGGAGTTCCGCGACGCCTCCGGCAAAGAGACCATGATCTTCGTGGACAACATCTTCCGCTTCACGCAGGCGGGCTCGGAAGTGTCCGCGCTGCTCGGGCGTATGCCCAGCGCCGTCGGTTATCAGCCGACGCTCTCGACGGAGATGGGTGAGTTGCAGGAGCGAATCACCTCGACCGCCAAGGGTGCCATTACCTCCGTGCAGGCCATCTATGTGCCCGCCGACGACCTGACCGACCCCGCGCCCGCGACGGCATTCGCCCACTTGGACGCGTTCGTCACGCTCTCCCGCGGCATCGCCGAGAAGGGCATCTACCCCGCGGTCGATCCGCTCTCCTCGACCTCGCGAATCCTCGACGCCGCCATCATCGGCGAGCGCCACTACAAGGCCGCGACGCAGGTGCAGCAGATTCTCCAGCGCTACAAAAACCTGCAGGACATCATCGCGATCCTCGGCGTCGACGAACTCTCCGAAGAGGACAAGATGGCCGTCTCCCGCGCCCGCAAGATCGAGCGCTTCCTCTCCCAGCCCTTCTTCGTCGCCGAGCAGTTCACCGGCTTCCCCGGCATCTACACGCCGCTCGAGGAAACCATCGACTCCTTCGAGCGCCTCTGCGCGGGCGAGGGCGACGACCTGCCCGAGTCGGCGTTCATGTACGTCGGCAACCTCGACGACGCCAAGAAGAAGGCCGAGAAGATGGCGATGAGCGTCTGACGCTCGCCCACAACCCGACTCACGCAAAGCCCCTCCCCGGAGGGGCTTTTCATTGCGCTCGATTGATGACGGTTCGGCGTGGACCGCGATGCAGCCGGGCGTCAACGGCGCGGTACGCTCACTCCATGCACCACTACACGACGATCACCGACGCCGATCTGCCCGAGGCGTTCCGCATCATGCGTCTCGCGTTCACGGGTGAGGAACCCGGCCAGCGCCAATGGCTCGCCACGATGGGCATCGACAACCTGCGCGCGATGCGGCCTGTCAAGGATGCCAAGCCCGATGCCGTCGTCTCGCTCGTGCGCATGGGCCAGCACTTCGGCGGGCGCATCGTCCCCATGACGGGCATCGTGGGCGTCGCGGTCGCCCCCGAGTGCCGGGGCGGCGGCGTCGCGCAGCAGATGATGGCCGGCGCTCTCCGCGAGGCCCGCGAGGCCGGCACGCCGATCTCGACGCTCTACGCATCCACGCAATCGCTCTACCGCAAGGCGGGGTACGAGCAGGCCGGCTCGCGATTCAAGATCACCATCCGCCCCGATCAGATCGGCGTCCGCGAGCGCGCGCTTCATGTCCGACCGATCACGAACGACGACGCCGACGCGGCCATGGAATGCGCGCGCCGTTTCGCCTCGCACTACGACGGCACGCTCGTGCGCGAGGGCGAGGCGGGGGGGAGGGGATGGGACGCGTACTGCTGGCAGCGCGTGCGCGAGAACCGTGAGACCAGGTTCTCCGGCTTCGCGGCCGAATGCCCCGATGACGGATCGCGCATCGACGGTTACCTCTTCATGCACCAGGGACGCAGCCCGCACCGCGGGCGTCAGAGTCTGGCGCTGTCCGACCTCGCCTTTACAACGCCTGAGGCGGGCCGCCGCCTGCTCGCGTTCCTGAGCGACTACGCGATGATCGCCGACGAGGCGTCGTTCTTCGGCTCGCCGACGCACCCGATTCTCTCGCTCATGCCGCTGCAGAAGTACCAGGTCGAGCACTTCGACTACTGGATGATGCGCATCACCGATCTGCCCAAGGCGCTCGAGGCACGGGGCTACCTGCCCGGCGTGCGCGCATCAATCGATCTCGAAGTGACCGACGCGATCATCCCCGAGAACGCTGGCGCGTGGCGCGTCGAAATCGAAGGCGGTTCGGCCTGCGTAAAGAAGAGCAAGAGTGGGGGGAGTGGGGGAGCGTTCATCCGATGCGACATCCGAGCGCTCGCACCCCTCTACACGGGCTTCACAACGCCCGCTCAGGCACGCCTGCTCGGATGGATCGAGGGTGACGACCAGGCCGTCAAAGCCGCGTCATCGATCTTCCCCGGCTCCACGCCGTGGATGAACGACATGTTCTAAACTGAGATCACGCACCACCACCGGGGAGCCGACCATGGTCAACACCAAGCAGGCGCAACGACGCGATCTCAAGTTCAACTCGATCGACGACCTGAGCGCCGAACTCGACCGCATCCAGCACGCCCACGACGCCGGAACGCTCTCCACGACCGGCAACTGGTCGCCGGGCCAGAACCTGCAGCACCTGGCGATCGTCTGGAAAGCGGGCATCGACGGCTTCCCGCCCGAGATGAAGCCGCCCTTCTTCATCAAGTGGCCGGCGCGCTGGATGTTCAAGAAGCGGGCGACGGCCGGAGAAACCGCCCCGGCCGGCATCAAACTCCCCAGGCAGGCCAGCAAGATCGTCCCGGTCGCGCAGGTTGCATTCGATCAGGGGATGCACCAGCTGCGCGAGCAGATCGCGCGCACAACCGGGGGCGAACGCTTCGCCGCCCACTCGCCCATCTTCGGTGATATGACCCACGAGCAGTGGACCAACCTCCAACTCGGCCACTGCCAGTTGCATCTGGGGTTTTTGCAGCTGGGATAGCTAGGACTCAATCTTGAGCGAAGAGTTTGTTCTTCAGTTCATTGTATGTGCCGGCGCTGACAACTGTAGACGGAGCCAACAGAATTAGGGCCTCCGGTGGTACGCCGACTGATCGGCAGTAATCAAACACCGGCTGGCCATCACGCCAGTTCTTAACTTCGATACTCAATGTGACTGTGTGGTCACTCCCATCGACCTCTGTGACATGGATACCCATGTACCGTCCCCAATCGGGGTGAGCGTCGATCAACGGATCGGCATAACGCGCGAGCGCGGCATGAGGGCTAATTTGCTCCGCCCACACGATGTCGATGTCAAACGGTTGTTCATCCTCAATCGCAATGGCGGCCGCATCAGACTCGTGGATGTATTGATATGTGACAGGCATTGCTTGCTTCTTGCCACATGCCTCTGTAATGAGCAGCGTTGCCACGGTCAGCAAAGTCAGAGCTCGTTGCATTTTCAGAGCCGCCCAACCCCCGGCATCTCACCCACCAGCGGCATCAGCCACTCGATGAACTTCGTGCTCACATCCCGATGCCCCTCGATGAACTCCGGCGGCATGTGACGCGTCTTGGCGGCCACATCCGTCAGCTCAACACGCACCATCTTCGACGCATAGGGCTTCGTCGATACCCGCTGGATCGCGATCGAGCCGCTAGCGATCCCCGCGTGCGCCTGTTCGACCGCGAACCGCCCCGCCTCCCGCGCCTCACGCTGGTCCACCTTGCTCGCGTCGGGCCAGCACCGCTGCGGATACCCGAGCGTGTCGGCGCGCACCCGCGGCGGCTTGCCTCCAACCGGAGTCAACTTCTTCTTGATGTACTCCGCCAGCATGTCGCCCAGCGCGCCCGACCCGGACAACTGCACATTGCCGTGGGCATCCTTCTCACCGGCCGTGATCTTGGCAGCGATCGGCGTGCCGTCCGCGTCCTGAATCCCCTCGCTCACCGCGATCTGGCACCGCCCGTGCTTCTTGAACATCGCATCGACGTCGCTCACGAACCGATCGAGATCAAACGCCACCTCCGGCAGGTACACCAGGTGCGGCCCGTCATCCGGTCGTTGCCGCATGAGCGCCGCAGCACCGGTTAAGAACCCCGCGTGCCGACCCATCACGACATTGATCTTGATACCGGGGAGCGACGCGTTGTCGAGGTTGTCGCCCATGAAGGCCATCGCGACATACCGCGCTGCGCTGGCGTACCCCGGCGTGTGATCGTTCTCCATCAGGTCATTGTCAACGGTCTTGGGCACATGGAAGCTGCGCATCTGGTATCCGCTCGACGTCGCCAGTTCATTGACGATCCGGCAGGTGTCCGACGAGTCGTTGCCGCCAATGTAGAAGTAGTTGCGGATGTCGCGTGACTTGAGCGCCGCGATGATCTTCTGGCAGTACGCCGCGTCTGGCTTGTCACGAGAGGAACCCAGCGCCGCGCTGGGCGTGCCCGCGACGAGTTCCAGCGTCTGCATGGGCGTTGTGGTGAGGTCGAGGAACTTATCCTCGATCATGCCCCGCACGCCGTGACGCGCGCCGAAAATCGTGCCCTTGGCCAGCGCCCGCCACCGCTCGACGACGCCCACGAGCGACTGGTTAATCACCGCCGTCGGCCCGCCCGACTGAGCCACCACCGCATTGCCTTCCAGCATTCTTCGAGTCCTCCGTCTGGTCTACATTCATCGTAATGGACACCCGCCGGGTACACTCTGGACCATGCCAATCGGACGACTGATCGCACTCGGGTGGTTCCTCGTCGCAGCCGTCGCCATGACCGGATGCGCCTCCGACCCGGTGCAGCCCCACGCTGCCAGTCGCGTCGAATCATCGCGATACGCCGCAGCATTCCGGGCAGCCAAGGACGTCCTGCGGGACGAGGGATTCGTCCTAGACCGTGTCGATGCGCGGCGGGGCGTCATCACCACCCTTCCCCGCGCCTCGGCCGGGCTCGCCTCACCGTGGATCTCCACGGGCTCCGCCGGTGACGCCGCGAGCGATCTCTTGCACGCGCACGCCCGTTCGGCGACGGTTGATTTCGGCCCGGCGTCCGGCGCCTCGTCCGATGACCTGCGAGAATCCGCCGAGGCAATCGAGATCCGCGTGACCGTGCATGTGCTCCGCGCCTCCAAAGCGGGTCGCCGGGTTGACTCAACCATGCCGCGCCGCAGCACATTCGCGGTGGACCCTGTAGCAACACGGTCAGGGGACCTCGGGACCGATCTTGAAGAGATCGCCCTTGATGAGCGCCTGGCCGATCGATTGGCCGAGCGAATCCGCGCACTCGCCAACGCCCGCTGATTGTCACATAACGAACCATGGGCGCATTTCAGCGCTCGATCGAGATGCGCCGAGAGCACGGTGCCTGCGTGGAATTCTGCGAGACTCCGGGCTAGACTGCCGATTCGTTGATGTCGGATGCTTCCGATTCCGGCACCAAGTGAAGTCACATCGCGTCTTTCCAGGACTGAAAGGCCGTCACATGCTGAGTCGCTCCATGACGAGTGACCGGGATCCGGTCAGGATCGCGGTCAAGGCTACTTCCGAGGTCTGTTCCCTCCCCGCATATCCCATCCCCGATTGGTGCGAGCGATGCGCGACCGCGTTGTCGCAGGCGATCGAGGACCGTGAAATCGCGGTGACCGTCTCGCAAGTCGGTAACTCCGGACCGACCACGATCTCGGAGCTCAGCGGGGCGACCGATCCCTCGCTCGTCTGCCGCGAGACCCCATCCGGTTCCTTGAACGGAGGCGGCGACAACGGTCAACTCGGTTGGGCGATCCGCTCCCATGCGGAGTCGGAACGGGCTTTCTGAGTGTCAACCATCCCGCATTACGCCGCATGGGCCGCATCCTCGCGAGGAACCGCGTGGAAGCGTCTCGGGAGCACAGACATCCTGATCGGCGTGCACCCGGTCGGGGACTCCAAGAGCCGCGCACTCGTCGTCGAAATCGGTCTGAATCGTGAAACGGATCATGATGCATCGGTGCTGGCCCGCGTTCTGGAAGGGACGATGCCGGTCATTGTCGATCGGCTCATACTGGCCCTCGGCGCCGATGCGATCGACCCATCGGCGCTCCTCACCACAAGAGAGCAACAAGTCTTGGAGCTCCTGGTCACCGGTGCGACGGTCCGCGCCATCGCGACCAAACTCAATCGGAGCCCGCACACCGTCCACGATCATGTCAAGTCCTTGCACCGCAAGTTCAACGCGTCCACGCGAGGCGAACTCGTCGCGCGGGCGCTCGGGCATGCTGTGACAAAGCCGGCTCCACCCTACGCCCTTCCCAAACTGCAGCACGCCGTGAACTGACCACAGGGCCGCGCCCCAAACTCGCTAGACTCCGCGGCAGGCCCGTTTCGCCAATCGACCGTTGTCTTGGCTGGGGCCCGGAGGTGCCGATGCCGAGCGAGAGGGCAATCAAAGCCGCGAGGCAGCATGCAGAGACGTCCCGCCTCCTGGGGGTGGACTTCCTCCCTCGATCCACCCGGGCCGTCTCGGTCCTGCCGCGCAAGACTGAGGCAGTAGCCGAAGCAACCGTCCCATCGTCCGACAAAGCAGGCGCTCTCAGCGCACTCCGCGCCCGCTACGAGCAACAGAGCGAGGTCGCCAAATCGATGCCCGGCTGGACCAACATCGTTTTCGGCGACGGCTCGCCCGACGCCCGCCTCATGTTTGTAGGTGAAGCGCCCGGTGCCGACGAGGACGAGCAGGGCATCCCGTTCGTCGGCAGGGCCGGCAAGAAACTCAACGAGATGATCGCCGCGATGGGGCTCACCCGCCCAGAGGTCTACATCGCCAATGTGCTCAAGGTGCGCCCCCCCAACAACCGAACGCCGACGCCGGAGGAGGCCGCACTGGACGGCCCCTTCCTCGCCGAGCAGATCGAGATCATCCAACCCGAAGTCCTCTGCACCCTGGGGCGCCCCGCAGCGAACTTCCTTCTCGACAACCGTGAAGCGATGGGGTCATTGCGTGGGCGTTGGTTCGAGTACCGGGGCATTCCCCTGATGCCCACGTTCCACCCGGCCTACCTGCTCCGTTCCTACACGCCGGAAGTCCGCGGCAAAGTCTGGTCCGACCTCCAGAAGATCATGGAGCGATTGGGCCTCAGTCCGTCCTGACGGCCCTAGGGGGGCTTCACGGGTCGATTCGCAGATTATCGCCCTTTAACCGAACCTATTCCGATGGGCGTGCGTAACACTATGCAGAGACATAGGTTGCACATGTCTCCCTCATCCAGACCCCCACGAGGCCCGGCGTTCACCCGTGTATGGTGCGCCGGGCCATTCTCTTTGGTTGTCGCGGCGCTATTCACTCTTCGGGAGCGGCGTGAAGTCCAGACTCGTGTCGGTTGGGAGTTCCTCCACTTTCACCGCGTAGTACGTGCGAAGCTTCGCGAACCCCGGGTCGTACTCGACCGCGAAGGTCAGAGCGACCTTGTCGCCAACCTCGACGCCGGCAAGAGACATCCCCTCGCCGAGGCGGAACGGCATCGTCATCGTGTTCATGCCGAGTTTGCCACCGGCCTGGCGGTACTCGGGAATCGCCTCGTGGCGGACGCGAAACTCGCTCTTGATGTCGCCCTCGACGGGGACCTCCACGACCTGCCCGCGCACCGTGTAGTTGACGATGACAGCGTCATCCGCCGTTGCCGACGAACCCGAACTCGGTTTGCATCCAGCCACGACAATGCACAACACAAGCGCCGCAGAGCAGCACGCGCGCCATAGAGCAATACTCATTTCAACTCCCAGAGCCGGAAGACTCAGGCCGGTTTGACTTCAACGCACGACGCGACGCTCTTGAAGTCAGGCGCGATGTGCGGGAACCAGATCATGTTCCACGTTGTTCCCAAGTTCGGGATGACGATCTTCGAAGACTTGACGCGCTTGGCCCAGGGGCGGCCGCCGCGCGAACGGATGATCAGCGTCGCGTCCCGGTGCTCCTGCGCCTTCTTGAGTGCCCGCTTGTGATCCGGATCGAACCGCATCAGGCGCATCACCGTGTCGCGCGCATCGCCGCGCGGCTCCTTGGTAATGGTGCAGACAACCTTCTGGCCGGCCTTGAGCGACTCGAGCATGATCAGATCCTTCGTGAACCGTCTGGTGCATCGCCGCCGAGCCGATACCCACAACCGCGTTCGGGGCGTCCGGGGTCCTCCCGGCAGGGGCGGAGATTGTACCGAATGGGCCCGTTGCGTCCAGCGGGCGCCGTCGCCACCCCATCGAAGGGCTAGACTACCCCCCAACGATAGGAGCCATCCCCGAATGAGCGAGCAGAAAGTCGAGTTTGACCCTTCCGCGGCCCACCACGCCAAGCCCCGCCTCCGCCAGGTCGAAGGATTCCCCTTCCAGCAGGAGGAGAAGGTCCTGCTCGGCCTCCGAGACCCCCATCAGGTCTCCCGGGAGATGGTCTTTGTCGCTCCCCAAGCCCAGCACATCCTCCCCCACATGAACGGGGCCAACTCGCTCGACGACATCGCCGAAGCCGTCGGCCACGGCCTGACCAGCGAGATGCTCAAGCCCTTCGTCGCCCAACTCGATCAGGCCTGCCTCCTGTTCGGCCCGAGGTTCGACGCGCTGGTCCGCGATATGCGGGCCGAGTTCGATGCCTCGGGCTCGCTCCCTTCCGGCGCCTCGGCCGATATGGCGGATGCGCTGACGGCCCAGAAACTGGGCGAGGCGGCAACGGACGAGGCCAAGGCCCAGCACGGGGCAGCCAACCTCATCGAGGCCATGGATAAGTGGTTCGAGGAAGCGGGCAAGATGATCGATCTCCCGATCATCGAGCAACTCCCGACAGCGATCGTCGCGCCCCATCTCGACTATTTCCGCGGATGGATCAACTACGCAGCGATGTACGCGCCACTGCGCGGCCTCCCGCGCCCGGACCGCGTTGTCATCCTGGGCACCAATCACTTCGGCTTCGCGACCGGAGTGTGCGGGTGCGACAAGGGGCTCGAAACGCCCCTCGGCGCGTGTGACTTCGATGGCGACTTCGCCGCGCTCGTGAACAAACACCTCGGATCCGAAAACGCCGCCAAACTCATCGAGCACCGCTACGACCACGACCGCGAGCACTCCATCGAGCTGCAGCTCCCGTGGATTCAGCACGTGTTCGGCGCGGATGAGAGCGGCGCCTTCCCGCGCGTTTACGCAGCGCTGATTCACGACCCGACACGCAACGCGGGCCAGTCGTACGACGGCAAGGGGCTCGACCTTGACGCCTTTGTCGACGCGCTCCGCGCCGCACTGTCCGAGGCGCCGGGACGCACCCTCGTCGTCTCGTCCGCCGACCTGAGCCATGTCGGACCGATGTTCGGCGATCAGATCAATCTCGTCGAGGAGTCCGTGGAGCGTAAACAGTTCCTCAAGAACATGGAAGAGACCGACCGCCGCCTCACGACGCTGCTCCGAACCGGCAAGGTCGATGAGATGATCGCGTCACTCGCATGGGAGCAGAACGCGACGCGCTGGTGCAGCGCGGGCAACCTCTCGGCGATGATGCGCGCCACCGGCGCCGAGGAACTGAAGATCGTCAACTGGGTCGCCGCCCGCGACTCCCAGGGGGCGGGAATCGTCAGCTCCATCGCAGCGTACGCGCCCTGATCACGCCCCCCGGAATCTTTGCACGATCGGGCGACGCCTCCCCCGCCCGAACGCGACCGGCGAGACCTTCAGCCCGATGGGCATCTGCTTGCGCTTGTATTCCGCGAGGTCAATCATGCGCACAACTCGCCCGACAACTCCCGGGTCGAATCCGGTCTCGCGCACGATGGTCGATACGCCCTTGCGCTGATCGACATACCGCGCGATGATCGCGTCGAGCATGTCATACGGAGGGAGCGTGTCCTGATCCGTCTGGTCCGGGCGCAACTCCGCGCTCGGTGGCTTGGTGATCGATGACTCCGGAATCGGCGGCCCGGCGAACCCGCACGCCGCGTAGTTCGCATTCAGCCATCGCGCTAGCGCGTACACCTGCACCTTGGTGACATCCGAGAGCACAGCCAGGCCGCCGTTCATGTCGCCGTAGAGCGTGCAGTAGCCGACGGCCAGTTCGCTCTTGTTGCCCGTGGTCAAGAGGATCGCTCCGGTCTTGTTGGAAACGGCCATCAGGATCAGCCCGCGGAGTCGCGACTGGATGTTCTCCTCCGCAATCCCCGGCGCCGGGTCCGCGCCGATGCGATCGAACAGTTCTCGCATCGCCTGCTCCATGAGCGCGTGGTGCTCCGTGATGGGCGCGAGTTCGAGCCGCAACCCAAGCGCGCCCGCGGAGGCCCGCGCGTCAGCAATCGATCCGAGGGACGAGAAACGGCTGGGCATGCCGATCCCCAGCACTTTGTCCGCGCCCAGCGCCGCGGCCGCCACCGCCGCCGTCACCGCCGAGTCGATACCGCCCGACAGCCCGATCACCGCGTCCCGGAATCCCGTCTTCCTGCAATAGTCGCCAACGCCCAGCACCAACGCCCGCCAGAGCAGCGACATGTCGTGCGACTCGATCAGCGGGTCCGGGACGCCGCCGAGCGACGACCATGCATCTCGCCCCGGCCCGAGTTCGATCATCGTGATCGCCTCCTCGAAGCCGACTCCCGCAGCAACCAGCCGCGCCCCGCCGTTTTCATCCGGGACCAACACCGCGGCGTGCCCGTCAAAAATGAGATCGTCGTTGCCGCCCACCTGATTCACAGCGGCGACGCATACGCCGTGATCGCGAACATGCTTCGCCAGAATCTCGCGCTGGCGCTTCCCCTTCCCAAGCGCAAAGGGCGAGGCACTGGGATTGATGATCACATCTGCGCCGGCCCGCACGAGCTCGCCCACCGGGTCGGGCAGCCCCTCGTAGCGTGAGGAAAACCCGACATCATCGCCGAACCAAAGGTCCTCGCAGACGCTCACGCCGATACGGACGCCCCTGACGTCGATTACACAAGGACGGTCGCCCGCCTTGAAATAGCGGTCCTCGTCAAAGACGTCATAAGTCGGCAACAAGCGCTTGTCGTACCGCTCCACGATCGCGCCGCCGCGGTAGATCACCACGCTATTCCGCGGCCGACTCGCCGCATCAAACGAAGCGGGACCGGTCTGACCCGGCTTCCATGGCGCACCGATCATGACGACGCACTCCTTCGGGAGCTCGCCGCAGAGCCGGACGCAGGCATCGCGCGCCTGCTCGCAGAACCCCTCCTGCAACAGCAGATCTCTCGGCGGATACCCGCAGACCGCCAGTTCCGGGAAGACGATCAAATCGGCCCCGCTATCGGCAGCGCGGCGTGCCCATGTGGCGATCAGGCGGGCATTGCCCGGCATGTCACCGACGATCGGATTGATCTGTACCAGCGCGAGTCTCACGGGCCGGGATTGTAGGAAACCCGATCGCGACCCATCGGTTCACCATAGAATCAGTCATCGAGGAGACCCCATGCGACTCACCGCCACGCTTTCTTGCCTCTGTGCATGCCTCGCCGTCGCCCCGAGCGTCCACGCCGATCCGGTGCGCCTGGCGCTGTCCCTCGAGTACGCCAACGCGCTCTCGTACACCATCGATCAGCGATTCGACCTCCAGACCTCGCTCGATTTAGAGGAAGGCAGACTGGCCGAGTCGCACCACGCCGCCGATGTCCGCCTCTCACCGCGCCAGATCGAGTCCGACGGCAGCGCCACGCTCACGCTCAGTCTCGACAGGGTCCTCATCGAGACGACCGCCGGCGGAGAGACCATGTACTTCGCGTGGACGCGCGATGACCCCGAGTCGAATGACGGCAACTCCCCGGGCGACGCCGCCCGCGCCGGCGCCCTGCTCGTCACGAGCGCCATCACCGTCGAGGTCGACGCATCGGGCGCAGTCATCAAGGTTTCCGGCCTCGATCAGTTCATCGACGAAGCGCTCTCGATGGGAGACGCCGGTCCGGCGTTCATCGGGCTCTTTGCGCCCGAACGCCTCGCTGCGGCCATTGAACACATGCTCAGGCCCGATGGGTCGGCGCGCGAGGCACTCAGAGAAGTCGGATCCCGATGGACAACGACCGAGACCTACCCGATGCCGACAATCGGCGAGGCCGAACTCCAGACTCGATGGACATTCGATGGGCTCGACGGGCACGTGGCCAAACTGATCGGCGACGCGGTTCTCGCGATTCACCAGCAAGACGATCTGCTCCAGACGACGCCCCAAGTCCGCGTGGAAGACTCGCAGCATCGGTCCACAGTCCGATGGGACATCGAAGCGGGCCGGCTGATCGAGCGCGAGTCCGAGCAATCGCTTACGACCGTCTGGACCCTCGGCGATCAGGCCGTCACGCAGTCGCAGAGCGTGACGCTCAGCATCAAGCGACGCGAGAAGTCGAACGACGCGCCATGAGCCGATCCGGACGGATGTAGACGAACGAAACCGCCGCGAGGCAGATGCTTGTGATCGCCTCGGCCGCCGTCACCGTGACCGCAACCAGCGCCAGGTGCTCGGCGTCGTGCCCGAGTGCCGTCGCGACACCCGCGACCGCCATCTCCGCGAATCCGATTCGCCCGAACGGGCTGCCCACCACAAGCGTGATGTAGACCACGCCAAAGAGCATCGCGTCGCCCATCGAAAGCGCCAGCCCCGACATCGACGCGACCAGCCAGAAACGCACACCCAGCAACGCGAGGTCCACGAGCCGCATCACTCCATGGCTCCAGACGCCCGATCCGTGACGCACGAACCGCCACGATCCAAGACTCACCCGGGCCAGAACAGGCCTCGAAGCGGCCGCGCGCCCGACAACGATGCCGATCCCGTGGCCGAGGCAGACGCCGCCGACCCCGACAATCAACCACAGGGCGTCAAGGTCGCGCCGCCACACGCCCGCCAGCGCCAACGGCACAAGCGTGACGACCGACAGCGCCGCGATCGCCGCGACCCAGCCCACGATGTCCTTGAACGCCATCCCGTCGCGCCGATGATGGATCAACACGCGCGCGACCATACCCATCTTAAATGGCACCAACCCCAGCCCCATCGCGATCGCGTTCGCGGCGCTCGCGCTCGCCAGCGGCACACGCCGCTCCGGCCTGGCAACCACCCAGAAAAGCAGCCCGCTCAGCCCCACCGACACAGCGCTGAGCCCGATCACCTGCGCAACACGCCACGCGTCGGCCTGTCTCAGTTGATCCAGCGAAGCCTGATTCTTCTCCGAGAGCGCCAGCGTCAGCGCCCAGACGAGCAATCCGAACGCCAGGAGAGCGCCGGCCGACTGCAGCGCGACCCGCGCGGGCGACCATCGGCGCGGCGTCTCGAGCGACCCCAGCGCCGCTCCGGGCGCATGCAACCCTTCCGATGTGCCGCCGTGCTCTTGGTCCATCGCGCGCATCGTACTTGCACGCTCACCGCGGTGCGTCTTCGCCTGCAAGCGCCACCAGCACCACGCCCAACTCCGGCCACCCGCGGACCACCGCGCAGCGCGTCAGCACCTCGTCGCGGACGAACGCCTGCGTCACCGCCGGGTCATACCACCCCAGATCGCCGAGCCGCTTCAGTTCCGAGAAGTTGATGAGGATGTGCGTCACCCCGAGCGAGCGCAGGCGCCCGATCGGGTCGCGCCCGGCGCGAATGGCATCGCCGATCGGAGATGCGTCCCAGGTCGTGTGGTACATCGTCGGAACCATGAAGTACATCGGGGTCGCATCGCCCAACAGGTACACCTTGGCCCCGGGATCGGTCGCAAGCGCCAGATTGGTGGCGGCCGAGGGCGGCAGCCGGCTCCACACACGCTGCCGGTCCGCCTCCGGGAGCGCGGACCAGGTCCCGATGATGCTCGAACCATTGAGCCAGGTGGCACCATCGACAAGTAACCAATCGGGATGTCCCTCGTTCTCCGAGGCAAAGATGACGCAGGTGTGAACACTCATGACCAGTGCGCAGCCGCCCACAACACCCTGCGCCGTCGCTCGCCACCGAGCCGCACGGAGCGAGCAAACCGCGATCCCGCACGCAGCCGCGCCCGGCACCACCAAAGGCAACAGGAACCGAGACTGCTGGTGCCCGATCGCGAGCCACGCACCGACCATCGCGAGCATCATCAACCCGAGCAGGCCGCCCGCGGCCCGCGTGGCGTGCGCCCGAACCGACATGACCACTGCCGCGATCATGACAAGCGCGAAAATCGACCACTGCGGGTGCGCCAGTCCGCGACCCACTGAGAAAAGCGATCCAATCCGCCCGATCAGGCCCGCATCAGGCCTGTGCGCGCCACGCCAGCGCGCCACCTGCTCGCCCGTCCAGTGCGCCGGCCCGAACAATCCCGTGGCGAAAGGAAAGACCGGATTGCCGCCGTGCATTGCGTTCCGAATGAGCCACGGCGAGATCACGCCCGCCCCGGCGATGGCCGCGCCCGCGAACAACATGATCCACTCGCGCCTCGGCCTGAGCACGAGAATCGCGATCATGACGCTCGGCACGCACAGAAATGCGCTCGTCAGTTTGCAAGACACCGCCACGCCGCACAGCCCGCCGATCAGGGCGCCGCGCACCATCGCCCGATGTTCGCCTTCGACGATCGCGAGCAGCGCGCCGCCGAAGGCCACCAACACGCCCATCTCGTTGTACGCCAGACTCCCCGTGACCACGACCCATGGCACGCACGCCACCATCACCGCCGCGAGCGTCGCACCCGCGCCTTGGCGATCAATCCCGCACCGCGCCAGGAGGGCCGACGCGAACCGCCCGGTGACGAGCGCCGACAGAACCGCCAGCCACGCGTGCAGAAACTGCGCCGCGGTCGCGCTCGCCCCGACCCCGCGCCCGGGCCCGCCCCCGACGCCGCCCCAGATCATCGCATCGAGGTGTGCGAACGCCGACTCCATGTACGACGGCAGGAACGAGTACACATTGTGTTCCACGGGTGCCACGCGCCCGAGTGATTTCCAGTCGTTCACGAGTTGCAGGTGATACGACAGCACGTCGTAGCCGCGCGCCTCGCTCTCCCAGATGCTCCCCGCCGGCAGGCACGAGGCCACGATCAACACCGCGAGCGCCGGGATGATGACAAGCACCACCGGTGACACGCCCATCGTGCGCGAAACGGGCTCCGCCGGCGGGTACTTCCACCAGCGCCACACAAAGAGCGCGACGCCCGCAGCCACCGGCGCAAATGCAACCACCTGCCCCGACCGCCCGCCGAACGCGCCCGCCAACCCCACCAGATGCGCGAGCGTGAGCATCGTCCCGACGCCCACGCACGCTCCCAGCGCCCAGGATCCGCGCACGATCCACACACCGAGGCCGACCGCGCCGATCACCCATGCCATGGCGATCAGGCCCGCCCCGAGCGCCGACTCGATCACCGCGGCGATGCCCGCGACCGGATCATGATCACCGATCGATGCCAACAGACCGACACCAAGCCCCAGAAGTGCCACGGCACCAACCGGGAGCGCCCATCGCCGGACCGCGGCATCGTGCGAGTTGGGAGTTCGCGTTGCCAATCCCACGCGATGCTACTTCGGCGCGGGCGTCGGGGTTCGATCAGCGCATCGACCGGAGGGCCGCGATCCGCTTCTCGGTCGGCGGGTGCGTCGCGAACAGGTTCACCAGCGCCTGCCCGCCGGCGAGCGGCTCGACGATGAACAGGTTGTTCTGGGCGGGGTTGGGCTGAACAAGCGGGATCCGCCGCGACATCGCGTCTAGCTTCCCGAGCGCCGAGGCCAGCCCTTCGGGCGACCCCGCAATCTCGGCGCCGTGCGCATCAGCCACGAACTCCCTCGACCGCGAGATCATCGCCTTGATCATCGCCGCCCCGACAGCCGCCAGGATCACAACGGCGAACCCGATCAACGGATGCCCACCCTCGCGCCGACCGCCGCCGATCAGGAAGAACCACTGCGCGACAAACGCTAGCACGCCCGCGATCGTCGCGGCAATGCAGGAGGTCAGCGTGTCACGATTCTTGACATGCGCCAGCTCGTGCGCCATCACCCCCGCGATCTCGTCCCGACTCATCATCTGGAGCAGGCCCTGCGTCGCAGCCACCGCGGCCTTCTTCGGCGACCGGCCCGTCGCAAACGCGTTCGGCGCCTGGTGCGGGCAGATGTACACGCGCGGCATCGGAAGCCCCGCCCGCTGACGCAACTCATCAACCATCTCGTACAACTCGCGAGAAGAGACATTGCCCGAGACCTGCGGCCCGCTGTCGCGCGTCACTTCCTGCCCCCGCATGCTCATGATCGCGATTTTGTCCGAGAAGAACCACGCGCCGACATTCATCGCGCCGCCGAGAATCAGCGCCGTGATCATGCCCTGCGTGCCCCACATGCTCCCGACCGCGACAAACAGCGCGATCAATCCGCCCAGCAGGAACACGGTCTTGGACTGGTTGACGAATGTTGTGCTCACAGCGAGTTGCCTCCCACGGGACCATCCCCGTGCGTGGAATTATTGGCGCAATCCCCTCCGAGGTTTCAGGCCGCAGCGTACAAAAAAACGCGGCCCGTGAGCGCCGAGCCGCGTACGAACCATGTATCGACTGCCATTTCGGCACTCGCTCGCTACAGACGCTCCGCCGCCAGACTCGCCAGCGCGCTCCGCTCGCTCTTGCTGAGCGTCACGTGCCCGACCTGACCCAGACCCTTCATCCGCTCGACGGCGTAGCTCAGCCCGTTCGAGGACGCGTCCAGATACGGGTTGTCGATCTGCGCCACATCGCCGGTCAGAACGATCTTCGTCCCGTCGCCCACCCGCGAGACGATCGTCTTCACCTCGTGCGGCGTCAGGTTCTGCGCTTCGTCCACGATGATGAACTGGTGCGGGATGCTCCGGCCCCGGATATAGGTCAGCGGCTCCAGCACGAGCCGCCCGTCCGCGATCAGTTTGTTGATCCGCTGCTCGGTCGAGTGGCTCTCGGGCAACTGATTGTGCGCGCCGCGCGTCGAGAGCAGATACGCGAGGTTGTCGAAGATCGGCTGCATCCACGCGGTGAGTTTCTCGTCCTTATCGCCCGGCAGGTACCCGATGTCGCGCCCCATCGGCATGATCGGGCGCGCCACCAGCATCTTCTCGTACCGCTCCTCGTTGAAGGTCTTGGCCATCCCCGCCGCCACCGCCAGGAGCGTCTTGCCGGTGCCCGCCTGGCCGATCAGCGTCACCAGACGCACATCGTCATCAAGCAGCAGGTCCAGCGCCATCGTCTGCTGAACATTCCGCGCCATGATGCCGAACACCGGCTTCCGCGGCCCCGTCACCGGGATCACCTGCTCCGTGTCCGCCAACCGACGCGCCAATCCCGTGTGCCCCTCGTCGTCCGAGTCGATCATGAGCACGAACTCATTGGGCGCGAAATCTCTCGGCTCATCGTCGTCGGCGATCGCCTCGGCCAGCCGATCAGCATCGAGCATCCGCTCGTCGTACAACTCATCGATCAGCGCGCCGTGCACCTCCGCAGTTGTGTACCCCGTGTACAGATGCTCCGCCTCGACTTTGTCCGTCTCGAAGTCCTCCGCGATCAGGCCGAGCGCATCCGCTTTGAGCCGCGCGTTCAGGTCCTTCGATACGAACACCACGCGCCCCGCGTCCTTCTCCACAGAGAGCGCACTCGCCAGAATCCGGTTGTCGGGCGTGTCCTCGCGGATCACCTCCGGGCGCTCGTGCACCGAGACATCCACCCGCAGCATCCCCTTGCATCCCGCGCCGCGCGCCGCCTCCAGCGCGGGCTCGCCGTTGCCGAGGCAAACCCCATCGAGCAGCCGACCCTTCTCGCGCAGCGCATCGAGATGCCGGATGCACTCGCGCGCATTGCGGCCGACATCGTCGTTGCGCGTCTTGAAGGTATCGAGCTCCTCGAGCACCGTGAACGGTATCACAACGTCATGCTCCTGGAACACGAAGATCGCACGCGGATTGTGCAGCAGCACATTCGTGTCCAGAACGAAAGTCTTCGTCTTCGTCGCCTTCCCGTTCTGCTTGTGGTGAGCGGACGAGACATCCGAGCGATCCCGGGACGGGGCCTCCGTGGCCTTGTTCCGAGCGCTCCCCTTCGCGGCGCGTGTCTTCAAGCGTTGGGCTCCTTTCGCCGACGGGCCTTCCAGACCCGACGCGGCGTCTCTCCAATCCCCACGCCCCATGCTCTCTGTATCGGCCATCCACGAGCCGACATGCCTGATAATTCTACGGACCTTCCGCTTCTGGGACGCTAAGACCCCGGCCGCCGAGAACTCTCTCGATTTTCGTTCGTTCTGTGCACCGCTTCTACGCCAAATCTGAACGAGCGGTTCACATTCCAGTCCGCTCCGCCCCGGGTTGCCAAGGCACCCGCCCAAGCGGGACACTGACAACATGCGAACCCGCGACCTCATCGATGTCCTGGAACGAGTCGCACCTCCCCCCCTCGCTGAGGAATGGGACAACACAGGTCTCCTTCTGGGCGACCCTGACGACGACCTCGCCGGGCCGGTTCTGCTCACAATCGATCTGACCATGCCCGTCGTCGTCGAGGCGATCGAAAACTCCTGCTCCACCATCGTCTCCTACCACCCGCCGATCTTTCGTCCGATCCGCTCGCTCACGCCCGACACACCCAACGGCCGCGTCCTGCTCAGCATCATCGGCGCGGGCATGTCGGTGTACTCGCCCCACACCGCGCTCGACGCCGTTCCCGGGGGCGTCGCCGATTGGCTGCTCGACTGCTGCGCATCCGACGACCCCGCGCGGATAACCCCCGACGACCGTATCGCGCTCCGGGCGCATCACCGCGCCGATCCCAACGCCACCCACAAACTCGTCACCTTCGTGCCCGAAACGCACGCCGACAAGGTGCGAGAGGCGCTGGCGGGCGCCGGCGCGGGGCGCATCGGCGCGTACTCGCGATGCTCGTTTGATCTCGCCGGCACCGGCACCTTCCTCGGCTCAGAGTCCACCAATCCGGCGGTCGGGAAGAAGGGGCGGCCGGAAGCCGTCGAAGAAACGCGCATCGAGATGGTCATCGGCGCACGCAATCTGGCGCAAGCCATCGCGGCGCTCCGCTCGGCTCACCCCTACGAGGAGCCCGCGTTCGACCTCTACGCGCTCGCACCCAAACCCGACATGAACTCCGGCCCCGGGCGCTGCGCGACGCTCGCCGGCCCGCTCGACGCACAGTCCCTGGCGCAGCGCGTCAAGATGAACCTCGGCGTGCCGATGGTCAAAGTCGCACAAGGCGTCGGCGGGCGGACGATCCGGCGCGTCGCCGTCTGCCCGGGATCGGGCGGATCGCTCATCGACGACGCACTCGAACACGGGTGCGACGCCTTTGTCACCGGCGAGATGACGCATCACGACGTCCTCGCCGCCAACGACGCCGGGCTCACCATCATCCTCGCCGGTCACACCAACACCGAACGCGGCTACCTGCCCATCCTCGCGGCGCGCATAAAGAAACTGGCGCCCGCTGTCGAGACCATCGTCTCCTCAGCGGACGCCAGCCCGTTCGAGGTCATCTGACCGAAGCGGGCGATGCCCGCGTTGCGGCTCAGTTGTCGTTGTCGGTGTCCACGCCGCCGACCGCGTACGCGGGGAACGGCATCAGGTGGGGCGTAATCTCCAGATCAATGTTCGCGCCGTTGGGCATAAACTCGGCCGAGGCCAGCGCATTGCCCGAGTTGGCGCGGAACTGCTCGAGCCCCGAGTCTGTGTCGGTACCGGTCCAGGCCAGCAGCTGCACCTCGTTGTTCGAGCGCACTTCGAGCCCGCCCGAGGAGAGCAGCCACATCATGGTGTCACGCTGCGCGACGCACAGTCCGGTCTCGATCCCTCCGTCGCACTCAAACGCGAGCATCTGATACATCACGCACTCGCTCTGATTGACCGGCACAACCGCGCACATCGTCGATGTGCGCTGCTGCTGCTGGTCGGAGTCGAAATACGCGACCACGGGAGCGCCGCTCTCGAACCCGGTGATCGTGCCGAAGAACGAAGCGCCGTCCGCGCGAAACGCCAGCACGGAGTCGCCCGTCTGCGCGTCCCGACCGATGTGCTTCGACAGATCGTCAAGCGAACTGATGAGCGACCCGGGGACGCCCTCGACGAGCAACCCGTCGCTCGTCAGCAGGCGTGCCACGCCGTCATTGAGACCCATGAGCAGGCAAACATGGAGCGTCGAACCGTTCTGGCTCGGGAAAGCCGCGAGCACGGTCTGGCCCGGATTGAGATCGGGCTGCGTGGAGGGCACGCCGGCGCTCCACTGCGCGTCCGGGGTGTACGTCTGAGCGTGCTTCATCGCGCCGAGCGCCTGGCGGAACTCCGGGAACACACCATGCGCGACCCACGGGCCGCTCTGGGTGTTGCCCGCTTGCGCAGTCGGCAAAGGCGTCTTGGTCTGCGTCCCCGACGGAGCAAACTGGAACGAGCCGTTGTTGTTCACGAGCGAGAACGAGGTGGGCACGCCGTTCTGCTGGCTCGATCCGAACGAGGCGACCGACTTGTCCGCATTGAGCGAGAGCGAGCCTGGGGCCGTCCAATAGGCGGGGATCTGGATCTGGTTCTGCTGCGCAAATCCGACGAGCAACTCGACGAATCGCGCCTGGCGCGAGAGGTCCTTGCCCGAGAGAATGGTCGACCTCGAAGCCCCCAGCGAGTTCATCAGGCGGTCGAGTTCCGACTCAAGACCGTCATTCGCGGACGCCGCTGAGAAAATCGGGCGGGCCAGCGAGACCATCAACTGCTTGCGCGCCTCCGGTGTAAAGCAGTCGAGGAACTGATCCCAACGGGCTTTCTGCGCGGCCTGAGAGGCATTGGAAACGAGGTTCGCGGGCGATGACGCCGCCGGCGTCGCGGCGCCCGCACAGGCGACCAGCGAAGCGACGGTGAGCAGCGAAACAGCACAGGCACAATTCAACATGAAGTGGCTCCTTGATTTCCCCCTCGAACGAGCCAGATCGACCCGTCCGCCCCGCGCCTTGAACAAATCCGTGGCGTTCACATGTCCGATAGAAACCCGCGGACCACGCACCCCGACCCACTCACTGGCCGCAACGGCCCCGGCGCGCCACAACCCCCGTCACACGCCCGACCGACACCCCAGCCCCGAACCCTCGCACTGTCCGCACCCGCGCGCGGTACCGTGCAGCCCGACCTCCCCCGATCGGAGCCCGACCATGGACATGCCCAGAGTATTCAGGCGCTATTTCGCCAAGCCCGGCGCGGAACCGGGCACGCTCGCCCCGAGCCCCACCGCGGTCCACCCGCGGATCCACGCCTTTGTCTACGACGCAGACTCGATCTCCGAGATCGATATCGACCCCGAGAATGAGTGCGCCTACCTCCCTCCCGGCCAGAGCATCATCTGGATCGATGTCCAGGGGCTCGCCGACACCGCGCTCATCGAGCACCTCGGGGAGCAGTTCAAACTGCACCCGCTGCTCGTCGCCGACATCGTCAACATCGGGCAACGGTCCAAGGTCGAGGAGTACGACGACATCCTGTTCGTCGTCATGCGCATGGTGATGCCCGACGGCGACAACTCCATCAAGTGGGAGCAGGTCAGCCTCGTCATCGGGCCCAGATTCGTGCTTTCATTCCAGGAGACCTACGGCGACTGCCTCAACCCCATCCGAGAACGCCTCCGGGCCGGCAAGAAGCCCATGCGCTCCACCGGCAGCGATTACCTCGGGTGCATGATCATCGACGGCATCGTCGACGGATACTTCCCAATCCTCGAGCATTTCGGCGACCACCTCGAAGACATCGAAGAACGAGTCATCGACAAGCCGGACACCGAGATTCTGAGCGATGTGTACTCGGTCAAGCGGGACCTGATGACCTTCCGCCGTGCCGCGTGGCCGCTCCGCGATGCGCTCAACCAGCTCCTGCGCGACGGCCACGAGGTGATCTCAGAGAGCGTCCAGCCATACCTGCGCGACGCCGCCGACCATGTGATGCAGGTCGTAGATGTCATCGAAAACTACCGCGAACTCACGGGCAGTTTCGTGGATGTCTACCTCTCGTCCGTGAGCAACCGCACCAACGAAGTCATGCGCGTTCTGACCGTGATCTCGACCATCTTCATCCCGCTCACGTTCCTGGCCGGCGTCTACGGCATGAACTTCGACACCCACCAGCCCACCAACATGCCCGAACTCCATTGGCGCTACGGCTATATCATCTTCTGGGCCATCTGTTTCGCGGTCGGACTCGGGCTGATCGGCGCGTTCTGGAAACTGGGCTGGCTCAGGAAGGGCACGCGGTAGGCGTCAGCGAGACTCGCCCTCAACATACGCCTTGAGCGCCGCCAGATCCTTGGCCAGCGCTTTGCGCATCATTCCCGTGCCCATGATCTTCATCATGGTTCGCGCGAAGAACCCGCCGCCCGCGATCGTGCCGTCAAGCGTCAGACGCGTACCGCCATTCTCCCGCACAACTTCCTGCGCGAAGTGATACGACACTCCACAATCGATCGCAGCGAGGTCAATCCGCCTGCCCTCCTCGACGCTCACGACGTCAAACTCGACCGTGTGCTCCTTGCCGAACATCTTCCGCGTCTCTCGGATCTTCGAGCCCGCCTCGAGCGGCCCGGGCGGCTCCACCACCATCGCCGTCAGCCCCGGCATCCAGTCCCGGGCGCATTCGGGGCTCCGCATGACCTCAAAGACGCGGCCCGGCTCGGCATCGATCCACTCGCTCACGCATAGTTTGGTCATCGCGTGCTCCCGACAGGTACGGCCGATAAGCCCCCCGCCCGCACAAAACATCCAGTCATCCTCTCCGGCCGCCAGCCGAGGTGGACGCGGGCCGACGAACCTCCGATTCACAATACAGGGGCTTCTCAGGGAAGACCCCGGTTTGTCGCCAATCGGAGTCGAAGAATCATGGACACGCGTCAATACATCGCCCTGGGGCTCTTGGGCGCATCCGCCCTCGTTGCCATCCTCGTGGTCACCAACAAGCCCGCGCCCCGCAGCGCGACCGCGTCGAACGCGCCCCGTGAGATCGACCTCTCCCGTCTGCCCGACGAACTCACGCTCTCCACGGTCATCCGCGACTTCAAGGGCGCCAACGAGACCGGGGGCCACCCCGACTTTGAGTCGTTCTCCGGAACCACCCGCGTCGGACTCGTCGCCGAATACCTCGACAAGGATGGCAAGCCCGTCCTGGCAAGCCAGACCGGGCGCCAGATCGTCAAGGAATACCAGGACGCCGAGGGCAACCCGATCAACCCCTCACTTTACGATCCGCAACGCGGCGACAAGCAGGGCGAACTCAAGGAGATGAGCGACATCCGCATCACCTCCGAGGACTCCTTCAATCAGTGGTACCGCAATGTGCCCAATGTCAACGCCGCCAAGGCCGTCTCGATCGTGATGAAGCGCAAGGAAGGCACCAACCGCTACATCTTCGACTCAAAGACCGATGAGCCGTGGAAATCGCGCTCCGGCTTCTATCCAATCAACGATGATCTGTTCGGCAACTACTCCCGCACCGGCAAGAACTATCACTTCACCACCGAACTCGCCACACGCTTCGCATATCGCAAGGGCGCGGGCGACATCTTCAAGTTCACGGGCGACGACGATGTCTGGGTCTTTATCGGAGGCCGTCTCGTCATCGACCTCGGCTCCCTCCACGCCAAGAAGGAACAGACCATCGAACTCGATCGCCTCGACTGGCTTGTCGACGGCAAGATCTACGAACTCAAGGTCTTCCACGCCGAACGCCACACCGTCGAGTCAAACTTCCGTATCGAGACCACGCTCGAACTCCGCAAAGCCAAACTCCCCAACACCTCGAATCTCTACGATTGAGGCCCACGCGAGCCCCTCGCGCGAGCGAATGGGTGTGAACCCGGAACACACCAGCGCCCCATTCAGGGGCGTTCTTTCTTTACCAAACGAGGTCAAAATGAGCGGGGGGTCTACCCCAGCACAAACGATTTGTCTGCGTAAAGTTTCTCCATCTTCGCCACCACATCCGGCGCCTCATCCAGCCGCGTCGCGCACGCGATAAGCATCTCGATGAGCCCGTGATAGTCCTCCACGCCGATGTACTCCCGCCCGCAACGCGCGTGCGCCACCGCCGCCTCATCACCCCGCTCGACAAGGTCCAGATCCGCCATGTTGTGGTAGTTGCCCAGCGGGAGGCACACGCAGGTCGCCTCGTACCCATACGCCTGGAACGCCGTCGCCTCGCACGCCCCCCCCGGCATCAGCCGGCGCTGCCACTTGTACTCCCCGCCCGCCTCCTTCGCCTCTTTCGCGAGTGTCTCGCACACCGCGCACACCGCCGCCGTCAGGGCCGGACTGAAGGTGCTCATCCGATCGCCCACCCGCACGATCGGCCCGCCACCAATGGGCGACTCCGCGAAACTCCGCGAGTTCTCCAATGCCAGCACCTTCGCGCCGGGCGTCATCGTCCTGTCCCGGCACGCCGCGATCGCGCCGATGAACCCGATCTCCTCCGCCCGCGTGAACAGCAGCCGCACATGCTCTGCGCCCTCAATCCCGCGGATCACTTCCATTGCAGCCAGCGCCGCCGCCAACGCCGCCAGGTCATCGCACGCCGGCGTGTGCGCGATCCCGTCCACGATCTCCGCGTCGGGCAGAGCCCACACGCCGATGTCGCCGGTCCCGACTTCTCCCCCGTCCTCGAGCCGCACCACGCACCTCCGGTACGGCTCCTGCTGCTCCGTCGACTCCACCCGCCCCCGCACCGCGCCGCCCCCCGACGGGTAAATCACGATCGGCGCATCCCTGAAATACGCATCTCGCACACCCCCCCGGAACCCCATCTCCACGCGCCCGTCGCCCATCATCTTCTCAACGACAAACGCCGGATGGTCCAGGTGCGCTGTGATGTACAGAGGCGTGGCGCTGGGAGTCCCCCCATCCTTCCGATCAACCACCAGGTTCCCCGACGCATCGCACGAAAGCCGCAGATCATCGCGCCCGCCGACCCACTCCCGAATCCACGCGATCACCCGATCCTCGCGCCCCGCCGCCGTGGGAATCGAGGTCAGTTCCAGCAGCCACTGTTCCGCCGTCGCCCGATCGTGCTTTGTGTTCGACATGCATCAAGCGTACATCCTCCCATCCCTGTTGCCCGATGCCTGCTGCCTGATGCCTTCATTGCCCGTACCATGCCCGCGTGTTCTCACCCATCGAAGACATCCTCAAAGACATCCGCGCCGGCAAGATGGTCATCCTCGTCGACGACGAAGGCCGCGAGAACGAGGGAGACCTCGTCCTCGCCGCCGAAGCCGCCACGCCCGAGATCATCAACCACATGATCCGCTTCGCCGGCGGCTACCCGTGCCTCTCCCTCACCAGCGCCGACTGCGACCGCCTCCACCTCCATCCACAAGCCCCCGACAACACCTCCGTCCGCGGCACACCCTTCACCGTCTCCATCGATGGCCACCCCAAGCACGGCGTCGGCACCGGCGTCTCCGCGCCCGACCGCGCCAAGACCATCGCCCTGGCAATCAACCCCACCACAGGACCCGCCGACTTCGTCAAACCGGGCCACATCAACCCGCTCCGTTCGCGCGACGGCGGCGTGCTCGTCCGACTCGGCCAGACCGAGGGCGCAGTCGATCTCGCACGCCTCGCCGGGTGCTACCCCGCAGCCGTCATCATCGAACTCGTCCGCGAAGACGGCGAGATGGCCCGCCGCCCCGACATCGAGAAGATGAGCGCCGAGCACGGCATCAAAGTCTGCACCATCGATCAGATCATCGCCTACCGCCTCCAGCGCGAGACGCTCATCCGCCGAGTCCCGCCCGTCGCCGGCACTGAAATCAACACCGAACTCGGAACATTCAATCTCATCGCCTACGAGAGCGTCGTCGATCCGCTCCCGCATCTCGCACTGACAGTGGGGGATGTCGGCCGCCTCGGCCCCACCGGCCAACCTGTGGATAACCCGACACCAACGCTCTGCAGAGTCCACCGGCGCAACCTGCTGGGCGACATCTTCGCCGAGACATCCTCAACGCCGCTCGGCCCCTCCTGCAAGGCACTCCACGCGTCCATGAAGGCCATCCAGGAGGCCGGGAGAGGGGCCGTCATCTACCTGCGCCCCGAGGGAATCGGCGATGAACTCCACAACCGACTCACCGCGCTCCGCCGCGGCTTTGCGCCGCTCGACGATGCGCCCGACCTCAAATCCGCATCAGGAATCGGCGCGTCCGCGCTCCCGATGCACGACCGGGAATACGGCATCGGAAGCCAGATCGTGCGCGATCTCGGCATCTCCAAACTCCGACTCCTCACCACGCATGCGCGCGATCTTCCGAGTTTGGATGCCTTCGGACTTGAGATTGTTGAGCAGGTTGGGCTACAGTTGGCCGATAAGACATAAACGCCGCCGGCGTCGACGAACCGAGGAGACCCGCTCCGAGTCCCCTCACCAAACGCTCGACACGCACACGGACGAGCACCCGGCAGCGATTACCACAAAGGCCCCGATCACTCGGGGCCTTTCTCGTCTTGCTCAATGCGGCGGAACACCTTCGCCTCTTCGTCGAACGAGTAGTCGTCGCTAGAGACCTCCCACCAAGCCGCAAGCAACGCCGAAGCAAACTCGTGCTGACGCGGAGTCATCGTTTCGACATCGGGCAGTGGGTGATCAACAAACAGATACCGAAGGATTTGTTCGGACCCGGGCTCATTCTCGGAAAAGTCTTGAATCAACGCCCACACCCGAGTCTGCCGCGCCTGCATTTTGCGAGCTTCTTCCTCAGCCGGTATCCACTCAATCTCCGCGTACACTCGTTCCATCAGATCATCGCCAATAGCCGCGCTGACAGGGGATGCGTCGAGTGCCAGCTCTTCCACACGATCGAGGAATGGCAGAACCCACCCGATCCGATTCAACTGCTCAGGGTCTTCTTCGAGCGGAACTCTGAAGAATTCCACGCGTCCGCTGGTCACAGCAGCAGCGTACAAGATCGCAGCCGCCACAGTCTCGTCCCCTTCACGCCAGTTCCCTGAATACCCGCTGATCGGATCGAGGAAGGCCATCAGCAGCCAGGCGCGCCGGGCGTTCTCCGGATCCTGATCGGCGAGGTACCACCCGATCGCGATACCCGCCTGTTCAGGAGCGAGCCCGGCCCCGTATCCGATCGCACTTCGACGAGTCGTTACTTCGGGATATGTGCTGGCCGACTCCCACGCCGCCAGCGTTGCGTCATCGATGTCTTGCGGGCGAAGCCGAGAAATCGCTTGCAAGGAGGCGAGCACGAAGCCCCCGCCGTCGCGCCTCTTGGCTCCTTCGAGGGCCGCATCGATCAGGTACGGGATGCCCATTTCCAGAATCGGACTCTCATAGAAATCATCCAACGACTGAAAGAAATCAACAATGGCACTCGGTGACGCCTTCGGAAGCCGCTTCAAGACAGCCCGGCAAATTGCAGGCTCCTTCGCCGCCCACTCAAAGCCATGCTTTCCGAGCCAGTAGTTCGTTTCGTCGAGCTGGACATCCGGGTCATCGCTCAACAACCGCTCCGCGTGATAGTTCACTCGCGCCCGCTGCGTCACCCACCCCGCACCAACACCCACCCCGATCCCCGCCACAACCACCACCACCCAAAACTTCCAACTCTTCAGCATCCTTCAATCCCCCGCTCGATATCCGCCTTCGCCCGCTGCTTCTCGAAGTCCCATTCGCATGCCAGCACCGCGAACATCAACTCCGTGTGGTACCCCATCCCGCGCAGGTACCGCCCGCCGGGCGACCGCGTCTCGAGCCGCATCCCCAGTTTCCTCGCCACGCCCGACGACGCCTCGTTCACCTCCGCGCAGTAAAGCGTCATCCGCCGAAGCCCCCACCCGCCCCTCTCCTTGGGCGTCAGCGCGCTGGTGATGATCGCCCCCGTCGCCTCCGTGCAGATGCCCCGGCGCACCCGGTCGGGGCGCGTCCAATACCCCGTCGAGCCGCAATGCTGACCCGGCTCGATGTTGTGCACGCTCGTGCTCCCCAGCACCTCGCCCGTCTGCCTGTCGAAAATGCCGAAGCAGAAGTTCCTGCAATCGGGCGACGCCTCCCGCCTCGCAAAGAACTCGATCGTGTAGTGCACTTCCTCGATCGTCCTGTTGTCGCTCTCCGCCCAGGGCAGCCACGGCAGCAACCGCCCCCGATCCACCTCGATCGCCCCAAAGAGCGACCCCGCGTCCGTGTGCGCATAAGGCCGCAGCACCAGCCGCTCCGTCTCGATGCGCTTCGGCACCGGCACCGGAAGCGTCCACGGGTTCGGATCGCTCATCGGCGGCGCAAAGACATGATTCAACCGGTGCGGCATCACCACACGATACCCCGCCCCACCCGTCTAAGATCACCACAATGCCCGACACGCCCCCACCCAACCCGCCCAACCCCGATCTCGCCCGCTACCACCGCCAGATGATCCTGCCTTCGATCGGCGAAGCGGGCCAGCGCCGATTGCTCGCCTCCCACGCCATGATCGTCGGCTGCGGCGCGCTCGGGTGCGTCGTCGCCGACCAACTCACCCGCGCGGGCGTGGGCACCCTCACCATCATCGACCGCGATGTCGTCGAACTGACCAACCTCCAGCGCCAGACCCTCTTCGACGAAAAAGACGCGAGGCATGGCAAGCCAAAGGCCGAAGCCGCCCGCGCCCGACTCGCGCAGATCAACGCACAGGTCAGCATCAACGCCCACGCCGCCGATCTCACACCCGCCAACGCCGAGCACCTCGCCGGCCTCCCATCGCGCTCCGACAACCTCCCCCCGACTGCGCTGATCATCGACGCGACCGACAACTTCCAGACGCGCCTGCTGCTCAACGACCTCGCCGTCAAGCACGCGATCCCCTTCATCTACGCCGGGGTCGCCGGCACACGCGCCACGACCATGACGATCATGCCGGGGAGTGAGTGGGGGGGGGCGCCATGCCTTCGGTGCATCGTCGAAGACGCCCCCGCGCCCGCCTCGCTCGAAACCTGCGACACCGCGGGCGTCCTCGCACCAGCCGTCGCCATGATCGCATCAATCCAGTCCACCGAAGCGCTCAAAATCCTTACGGGTAACACCGACTCCCTCCGCACAACACTCCTCGAACTCGACCCGTGGACCTCCGTCTACCACGAGATCAATCTCGCGCAAGCAAAGCGTGCCGATTGCCCGTGCTGCGCCCGCCGCTGGTTCGACTTCCTCGAAGGCGGCGCCTGCCCCGCCACCACCAATCTCTGCGGCCGCAACGCCGTCCAGATCACCCCCGAAAACCAGCACCATCTCGATCTCGACGCCCTCGCGCTGCGCCTCGCGCCCCACGGCATCTTCGAAAGCTCACCCTTCGCGCTCCGCGGCATCCTCACCAACGAACAAGGCGACTCGGGCGATCAACTCCATCTGACCGTCTTCAAGGACGGCCGCGCAATCGTCCGCGGCACAACCCGCCCCGACCGCGCCCGCGCCCTCTGCGCACGCTATCTCGGCTAGCCCCGAGCCCGGGTGCCACTGCTTGGCGTCGAAGCCGCAAGGTGGGCCCATGACGACCACGCATCAAATCGGGATATCCGGATCGTCCTCGTAGTCGTCCTGCACCGGCCCGCCCCCATCCCGGAACCCTTCCTCGGGCCCCGTCTTCGGGCGATTGCCGAACGACGACCCGCCACCGCCCGCCGACGGCTGTTCACGCTTGGGCTGATACCCGCCCCCATCCGCGTACCGCCCCGCAGAGCCCGCAACCGGAGCGTAGTTCTTGAACCGGGTCGTCGTTGAGTCCCAGGTCAGCTGCACCGTGCCCGTCGGCCCGTTGCGCTGCTTGGCGACGATCAACTCCGCCTCGTTCACGCGCGTCGCGTTCTCCGCCATCCAGTCCTCATCGCCCTGGTGGTAATACGACTCGCGATGCAAGAGCAGAATCACGTCCGCGTCCTGCTCGATCGAACCCGACTCGCGCAGGTCCGCCATGCGGGGGCGGTGCCCCTCGCGCTGCTCCGCGCCGCGGTTCAGCTGCGCCAGACAGATCACCGGCACATTCAACTCCCGCGCCAGCGCCTTGATCCCGCGCGAGATCGCACTGACCTCCTGCTGACGCCCCTCCCGCGCCGCGCCCGGCGCGCCCATCAACTGCATGTAGTCGATCACCACGCACTTGATGCCGTACTGCTTCACCATCCGCCGCGCCTTGGCGCGGAGCATCAGCACCGTCAGACCCGGCGTGTCGTCCACATAAATCGGCATCTCCGACAAGTGCCCGCAAGACACATGCAATCGACGGAAATCCTCATGCCCCAGCCGGTTCGTGCGCAGCTTGTGCGAGTCCACGCCCGCGTGCGCGCACAGCAGACGCTGCGTCACGCTCTGGCGACTCATCTCCATCGAAAAGAACGCCACCGGCGCCTTCGTCCCGTCCCGACCGTGCGGCCTCCCGTGCGCCGCGATCTGCTCCGCCAAATTCAATGCCAACGCCGTTTTCCCCATCGAGGGCCGTGCGGCAAGAATAATCATCTCACCCGCTTGCAACCCCGAGGTCATCTCATCGAGGTCATAGAACCCCGACGCGATCCCCGTGATCGCCCGCCCCTCGTTCTTCATCAGGAGGTCCATCGTCTGCTGAAGCAACTCGCCCAACTGCTCCGAGTCGATGCCCGCAGACTGCTCCGCGATGTCGAAGATCTGCTGCTCGGCCTTATCCAGGACCTCACGCGCCCCGTCATCGCCGAGCGACGCCGAGTGATACGCGTCGTACAGAATCTGACCCGCGGCGTCGATCAGCTTCCGCAGCTGCGCCTTCTCGCGCACGATCTTCGCGTAGAACGGCGCGTTCGCCGCGCTGGGCACCGATTGCGCCAGCTCAACGATGTAGTCCGGCCCCCCGACCTGCTCCAGCACGCCCCGGTCCTTGAGCGCCTCGAGCAACTGCACCATGTCCCCCGAGTGCCGCTCGTCGTACAACTTCACCAGCGCATCGAACACCGCGCCGTGGCTCTCGCGATAGAACGCCGACCCGTTGGGCACCTGCGAGATCACCTCGCCCACCACCTGGTAATCCAGAATCATCGACCCCAGCAGACACATCTCCGCCTCGATCGATTGCGGCGGCATCTGGTCGAAAAGCCGCGCCAGTTCCTGCGCCGAGATCGGCTCGCGCCCGCCGCCGCGTCGCCCCCCTTTGAACTCGAATGTGCTCTGCCCCGTTCCGCTCATCCGTGAACCGTACCTCTCCATCCGGGCATCCCGCCCTTCCCCGCAATCCTGTTCACACGCCGTCCACCACGCCGCATACCCTACCCCCCATGACCGCCAAGAATCCGCCTTCCCTCACCCCCGACCAGATGCTCCCCGCGGACCTCCCCGCCGACCCCCTCCCCATCTTCCGGGACTGGTTCGATGAGGCCCACCGCCGGGCCCAGCAGCCCAACCCCAACGCCATGTCCCTCGCCACCGTCGACCCCGACGGCCTCCCCTCCGCCCGCATCGTCCTTTGCAAGGACATCGATATCGAGCACGGCTTCCTCACCTTCCACACCAACCGCCAGAGCCGCAAGGGCCGCGCCTTAGAGGCCCACCCACACGCCGCCCTGATCTTCCACTGGGACCACATGGACCGCCAGATCCGCGTCGAGGGCCCCGTCGTCGTCGCGCCCGACATCGAGTCCGACGCCTACTTCCGCACACGCTCCATCAAGTCCCGCCTCGGCGCCTGGGCGAGCCATCAGAGCGAACCGCTCGACAAGCGCTCGACACTCGTCACCAACTTCGCCAAAGCCGCCGCCAAATACGGCATCGATGTCGCCAAGGAAGTCGTCGCCGGAAAAGGAGAAGGCCGGGGCGTGCCCCGCCCGCCGCACTGGGGCGGCTACCGCGTCTGGTTCCGCTCCGTCGAACTCTGGATGGGCTCGACCATCCGCCTCCACGACCGCGCCCGCTGGGACCGCGACCTGACGCAGGCCGACGACTACTCCTTTACCGCCACACCGTGGCACTCGACGCGCCTGTACCCGTAGTCAGCGAATCACCTTCGGCCGCGTCCCGAACCGCTCGAGCAACTCGATCGGCACGCCGATGTCGCCCACCAGCACCTCGCCGGTGAACGCCCGCGATGCCGGGTTCTCGAAACCCATCTTCAACCCGGCCAGCGTGATCGTCGTGTCCGCACGAATCACCGTGTCGTGCGAACCGATCGGCTCGCCCGAGTCGGCGTCCAGCCCCGTCGGGATGTCCACGCTGAGCGTCTTCACCTTCTCGTTATGACGCAGGTCATTGATCTCCGTGATGAGATCAGTCAGCGGGTGGGCCGGCTCACGGTCCGCGCCCGTGCCGAGCAGCGCATCGATAATCAGCGTCGGCGCACCGTGGTCCACCTTGATCGCCGCGATGCTCCAGCCCGGATGCGAGAAACTCTCCACATGGATCGGCAGACTCATCCGGTCCGCGATGGTCAGGTGCGCCCGCGCGTCCTTGCTCAGTTTCTCCCGGGGCGTCGCCAGCAGAATCGACACCGGCACCCGCCGGTTCGCCAGTTTCCGCGCCACGCACAACCCGTCGCCCCCGTTGTTGCCCGGACCCGCGCAGATCAGCACAAACGGGTTCGGCTGCTTCTCCACGATCGAGAACGCAACTTCCGCGATCGCCGTCGCCGCATTCTCCATGAGCACCAGGCTCGGAATCGCAAACTCGTGGACCGCCGCCGAGTCCATCGCCCGGACCGCGTCCCGCGAGAATGTCAGCACCTTGGCCGGCCGGTGGTGGATGTGCATGCCCGCCATAGTACGGCTACCGTGATCGTCCGCACATGGGCGATCCGATCCAAGCCGCCATCCTGCTCTCCCTCGCAGCCCTCTCCCTGGTGGCCGCCGTCTACTTCGGCGTCATCCTCCAGCGCATGGTGAGCGCACGCCGATGGCTCCCCACACTCGCCACCGCCGCCCGCGAGCAGGGGCCGTCCGGTAATACAACCCAACCGGAATCGCAATCGGTCTGCGTCATCATCCCCGCGCACAACGAGGCGTCCGTCATCGCCGAAGCCGTGCGCACCGTCCTGGCGCAGGAAGTCGATGATCTCCGCCTGGTCCTCGTCCTCGATCGCTGCACCGACGACACCCGCGCCTTCGCAGAAGCCGCCGCCGCCGGCGACCCGAGATTGGAAATCATCGAGAACGACAACTGCCCCGAAGGGTGGACCGGCAAGAACAACGCACTCCGTCGCGGCGCCGAGGAGTCACGCGGCGCGTCCGATGCCGACCGCCTGCTCTTCATCGACGCCGATGTTATCCTCGAACCCGGAGCGATCAGCGCCGCGATCCATCTCGCCGATCAGCGCGACCTCGACCTCCTCAGTCTGATGACCACCCTCACCTGCGACCGGTGGTTCGAGCGCATCGTGCAGCCCGCGTCCTGCTTCGAGCTCGGACGCCTCTTCCCCCTCGACCGCGTCAACCGGGACACCGAGCAGCGCGCCCTCGCAAACGGCCAGTTCATGCTTTTCCGCAAGGCCGCCTACGACGCCATCGAGGGTCACCACCGCGTGAAGCACGAACTCCTCGAAGACATCGCCTTAGCCCGGCTCATGCGAACCAAGAAAGTCAACCGCCGTTTCGGGTGCTTCCTCGCCGACGGGCTCGTCGTCTGCCGCATGTACCGCGACTGGCCAACCTACCAACGCGGCTGGAAGCGCATCTACACAGAACTCCTCCGCCGCCGCGTGGATCGCCTCCGCCGCGCCGCGTGGCGTGTCCGCCTCGTGGACATCATCTCGCCCATCACCGCCATCGCCGGTGCCTCACTCGGCGCGTTCGCACTGGCCCGCGGCCACTGGATCGGCTGGCTCCCCGTAATCGTCGGAACGATCGCCCTCGCGAACTACACCATCGTCATGACGCTCATCTACCGCGCCCAGCGCGTGCCGCTCATTTATCTCCCCCTGTTTCCGATCGGCGCGCTCATCACATCGCTCCTGCTCTCCCGCGCCGCCAAGGACCTCCGCACCGGCAAGGCCATCTCATGGGGCGGCATGTCCTACGCGAGGGAAGCCCGATGACGCTCCGCGGCTCGACAGAACTCGTCATCTTCGGCCACCGCGCCGTCCTCGAAGCGCTGTCCCACCCCGCTGTCGAAGTCCTCAAACTCCGCCGCTCCCACAAGTCCCCGCCCGGCTTCGTCAAGGAACTCGACAGCGCCTGCCGCGCCCGCGCCATCACGCCCGAGGTCTCCACGCTCGAAGAGGTCAACGCCGTTTCCGGCGCGCCGCGCCACGATCAGGGCGTCGCCGCCAAGATCCGCCTCACCAACATCATCGAGCCCGAGGTCTTCGCCCAGTCCCTCACCGGCAGGCGCGCCGCCGAACCGACCCGCCTCATCGCGCTGGACAATGTCACCAACCCACAGAACATCGGCATGATCGTCCGCTCCGCCGTCGCCTCCGGCATGTCGGGCATGCTCTGGCCCACGGTGGGCTCACCATGGATCGACGGCCTCACCATCAAGTCCAGCGCCTCAACCATCTACAGCGCCACCATCCTCCGCTGCGGCCTGCTCGCCGACGGCCTCTGGACCCTCAAGAAGTTCGGCTTCAAGGTCGTCGGTCTCGCCGGCGAGGCGTCCACCCTTCTCCGCGACCACACGCCGCCCCATCGCGCGGTTTATGTCGTTGGCAGCGAGACCGAGGGAATCACGCCGAGCGTTGCCGAAGCCGTTGACGAGTTCATCTCAATCCCGATGCGCAACGCCGTCGAGTCCCTCAATGTTGCCGTCGCCGCCGCGCTGGTGTGCTTTGCCGCCGCACCCAATAACGATCCCCCGCGCGCGTCCTGAACACGCCTCGGGTACGCTCCGCCCATGCGCGTACTGCTCACCAACGACGACGGCATCCGAGCGCCCGGGATCCGCGCGCTCTTCGAGTCACTCATCGATATCCGGGGCAACCACGAAGGCCCCATCGCCGAGACCGTCTGGCCCGTCGCGCCCCTCACCGTCCAGTCCGCCACGAGCCACGGCGTCACATTCCACACACCCCTCATGGTTACCGACGAGCGTGTCACCGACACCATGATCGGGCTCGCGGTCGACGGCCGGCCCGCGGACTGCGTCAAACTCGCCATCACCTCGCTCTGGCCCGAGCGCTTCGGCGACGCCTCCCGCCCGGACCTTGTGATCTCGGGCATGAACGCCGGCGCCAATGTCGGCATCAATGTCATCTACTCCGGCACCGTCGCCGCCGCCATCGAGGCCGCGTTCCTGGGCGTCCCCAGCATCGCCGTGTCATTGCACATCGGCTCCGGAAAGCCCGACTTCGCCTGCGCCGCCGATTGGGCCCGCCGAGCCATCGACCGTGTCATATTGGGAGGGCTGCCCGCGCCGCACGCCTGCATCAACATCAACATCCCCGTCTGCGAAAGCGATGGGGGACAGAGTGCGGGGGGCGGTGCCGACATGCCCGAGATGGTCGTGTGCCCGATGAACGCCCACGGGCTCGTCGACGCCTACGAGAAGCGCCTCTCGCCCGGAGGCGACGCCTACTACTGGGCGACCGGTTCTGGCTTCGAGTTCCGCTCGGCCGACCCCGGCACCGATGTCCCGGCGCTCTTCGAGCGTAAGATCACCGTCACGCCGCTGGCCTACGACCTCACCGCCTACAGGCAACTCGACTTCTGGCGGGATCGTCTCAGCGACTAGCGCGCACGGAGCGGCCTGCACAGGTTGTGCCGCTCCGCAGAGAGAGAAAGAGAGTCCGCGTACATCCGATCACCGGGATCGAGCGGCGCGTCCCTGCGCCCGCCGACCACCCGGCACGAATGTTGTCAGGCGAGCATCGCCTCGATGTCGGCAACGCCCTCGCTCAACTTGCCGCTGATCGACTCGCACTGGTCCTTCGTCAACTTGATCGCGTCGAGAACCGACGGGTCGATGTCCGTGTCGGGCAGATCCAGCCGGAACCCGTCAACCGAGCGGGCCGAAAGCCGGTCGGCGACATACACAATGCAGGGCAGAACACGCGCGCCATCGGCGATCTCAAGCGGGTTGTGGTGGTGCCCCGTCACGTTCGCGAACGCCGCGGGGAACTTCCACTTCTTCGACAATCCCTGCCCGAAGTCCTGATGGTTCGCCCCGAAGACCTCGGTTTCGATCTCGAGAAGGTTCTTGCTCGGAACGCCTTCCTTGTCCGCGCCCACCTGGTTGAACGCCTCGATCAGCTTGTCCCGCTGATACTGCATCTCAACCATGATGCCGATGTCGTGCATCAGGCCGGAAAGGAACGCCTCATCGCCCACGCCGAGTTTGAGTTCGATCGTAATCAGCTTCGCAGCCGCAGCCGCCGTCACCGAGTGATTCCAAAGGTCCTTCGCCGAGAACTGTGGGCACAACTGACCGCCCCGGAACAACTTCGCGAGCGAGGCGCTCACCGCGATGTTCTTCACCGCGTTGAGCCCGAGCAGCACGATCGCTCGATTGATCGATCCGATCTGGCCCGGAAGCCCGTAGAAGGAAGAGTTCACCACCTTCAAGATTCGGCTGCACAGCGCCGGGTCCACGCTGATCAACTTGTGAAGATCCTGCGCCGTCGAAGACGAGTCCTCGACCAGTTCGATCACCTTCATCGTGATCTCGGGCAGCGTCGCGATGTGGCTGATTTCCTTGATCGCCGACTCGATGATCTGCGGCTTCCCGGTCGTCGTGGTGCTCATCTGCTGTCTCCGGCGGACGTCTCGGACCCCGGGCCGGTTCCTCATGAGCCGACCCAGTCCGTCTCATCGTCAACAACACGAGGCGACTTGCGTCCCTCTCGGCTCAATAAGAGTTGCATTTGCGCAGGAAACCCGCCGAGCCGATATCCACGCCCGCGATCACGCCCGCGATCCGTTTCCCGGCGTCGCCATCGCCGTACGGATGCGAATGTCCCGATAAGTGCAGCCCGCGAGCCCGACCGATCGCCTCAGCGACCGCCGCCCGATCCGCCGAGGCAACATCCACAACATTCCCGCTCCGTTCGCGACCATTCTGGCGCGGCCCGACATTCACCACGCCCACACCCAGCGCCGCGCACTCGATCAGCCCCGCCGAAGAGTTCCCCACCAGCACACCGCCACGCTCCCGCATCGACTTGAGCAGCCCGACGAACCGCTCACGCGGCAGATGCTCGATCCAGCGCCACCCCCGCTCCCCGACCGCCGGAGACATCACGTCCAGCAACGACTCACGCCCCGCATCGTGGTTCGGCGCCATCACAGCCACATGCCCGCCCCGAACGGCATCGGTGACACCCCCGATCACCGCGCCCGCCCACGCGCGCTCCCCATCGCCCGACAGCCCGCAAGGGTGCAACATCACCAGGACGCTCGGAGTCCCGCCCATCTGCTGCTCGGCATCGTTCGCGCTCATCTCGCGCATCTCATCCAGACCATCGATCGCCGGCGATCCGGTCACGACAACACGCTCCGGCGGCTCGCCCATCCGCATGATCCGCGAAGCGCTCTGCTCCGTCGCCGCCAGGTGCAGATGCGCCAACTTCGTGATCGCGTGCCGCATCGCCTCGTCCGCGACGCCCTCCGCCCGGTCCCCGCCGTGAATGTGCGCCAGCGCGACCCCGCCAACGCTCGCAGCACACGCCCCCGCCAGCGCTTCGATCCGGTCACCAAGCACTACGACCCAATCAGCGCGCAAACCGTCAAAGACCTCCGCCAGACCCTCGACGCCGCGCCCCAGCGCCCGCGCGTCGGCCATTCTGCCGCTCTCGCCCGGGCGCTGCATCGGGACCCTCGCATCGATCGTGTAAGACGCCGCTACTTCGCGCCACGTCTCAGCCGGCCCCAGCAGATGCGCACCCGTCACGACCACCCGCAGCTCAAGCCGCGCATGCGCCGCGACCGCGTCCATCACCGGCCGCAAGAGCCCGAACTCCGCGCGCGTCCCGGTGACGATGCAGACGCTGGCACGCGCGCGTCCCATCACGCCACATCCTCCCAGACCGCCGGCATATCAGAGCCCACAGCGCGCGCGACACGCCGCCCGATCACTTCATGCAATCGGAACGGCTCGATCCCCGTGCCGGGGCGCTTGAATGTCACACTCTCGCGCGTGACAACCTCGCCCGGTGCCATCGACCGCGCCCACACGATGGACTGCCGCGAGACCGTGCGCACATCCCGCTCGCACTCCAGCACGCGCTTCCGATCCGCGCCGATTAGCACCGGGTCGGGCGAGTGACCCGCCGCCGACCGCGCTAGCGCCACATACTCCCCAAACATCACCGGATCGAGCGACGCCGCGTGGTCCGGCCCATTGGCACCGCGGTCGTATGTGAGGTGCTTCTCCAGGATCCGCGCGCCCATCGACACCGCGTCCCTCCCCGTCCCCGCACCCCTCGTGTGATCCGAGTACCCCACATCCATCGGCGCAACCAATCGCGACACATCACGCATCGCTCCGAGCGTCGTATCCTCCGGCGCGGCCGGGTACGAACTCACGCAATGCAGAAAGGCCGTGCGCGCCTCAGCGCCCCACCCCCGCACCCACGCGGCGCACCGCGCCACCTCCTCCGCGTTGCTCGCGCCCGTGCTCACGATCATCGGGAATTCGGTGCGCGCCAGCGCCCCAAGCATCGGTTGGTGGATAATGTCCGGGCTCGCGGTCTTGTACGCGTCCCACCCGAGCGTTCGCATTTCCTCGACCAGTTCCAAAGAGAACACCGTCACGATCGCGTGAACGCCGCGCGCGTGCGCCCGCTCCACGCATCGCGCAAGACCTCCCGCCGTCAACTCCAGCCGACGCAACATCGCGAAGGGGTCCGACTCGCCCGCGCTCTTCTGGTACGCCGCGAGCCGAGCCGCCGCGCTCATCAGGAGATCCGTCCGGAAGTATTGAAACTTCACCGCGTCGGCCCCCGCGTCCGACGCGGCATCAATCAACTCCAATGCGCGCTCGACATCCCCGTCATGATTCACGCCGATTTCCGCGATGATGTACACCGCGCTTCCGCCGCCGATCTCAAATCCGCCGATCTTCATGCGTGCGCCCGCTCCATCAACACGCTGTCGGCTACCCGCAGATCAACCTCCGAGTCGATATCGATCACCGATCCCTCCGGATTGACCACGCCCCGTCGGTCCTTCCCGAAAAACGCGTGCGGCCCGGCCCCGACGCCCCCGATCTCCATCCGCAGCGCCCGCGCCGTCACCGCGATCACGCCCCCGTCGGGGATGAACGCCGCGGGAAGGTCCTGCCTGCGATACGCACCGTGGTTCAGAACATCACCCTCCCAGGGCCGGACGGCACCCTCATCATCCACGCGCGCCGTCCACCACGGGTGATACTTCCCGACCGGCTCATAACTCTGCACCGAGTCGCACCCCGTCCGCGCAAGCAGTTCGATCGCTCGATCGACAAGCCCGTCCGGGCGCACCGGAACATTCGCGTACAGGATCACAACGCACCCGAAATCGTCGCCGACCTCCCTCAGCGCATGCCGCGCCGCGTCGTCAACGGTCGCCGTGTCGCTCGCCAGCGCCGCCGGTCGCGCCACCACATCTACACCCATCGATAGCGCCAACGCGCTCAGCCGGGGACAGTCCGTGGACACAACCACGCGCGCTACCAGCGCCGCCCGCAGCGCATGGTCGATCGTCCACGCAGCGCACGGCCGCCCCGCGACCTCACGCATGTTCTTGCCGGGAACGCCCTTGCTACCGCCCCGCCCCAGAATGATCGCAAGCGTCCGCATCTCACCACCCCGTCCTGCACTCGGGCGCCGAAGCGCCGGCCCGGCACCAAGCATCCCGCCGAGTCGCCATCAAACGCGCCCACACATCGAGTATCGACGTCTCAATCGCATTCCCGACCCGCGACGACGCGTCGAACTCGTCCGCGGGCACACCCCCGTCGGACCGAATCACCATCCGCCGACGCCAGTCGCGCCACGCCGCCATCCTCGGCTTGCCAAGCGCCTCAATCCGATCACCCTCAATCGCAGGAACCGCCTGGTCGATCACCGCAGCGCCCGCGTAATGCGTCCACCGGTCAAAGAACAACTCGATCTCGCTGTACACCGCGTCCCGCCGCGTGATCCGCGGCACGAGCCACGGCGTCGGAGTCCCCGCGCTCCGGTCCTGAGCCCGCAGAATCGTCTCGATGTTCGTCGTCACCCGCTCGTACGCATCAGCGCCCGTCAGTTCGCGATAGGTCGACTCCGTGTCCGCGTGGAGATCCACGCTGATGATGTCGACGCCCGAGACCGCCAAATGCCGCGCGTCCTCCTCCGAGCAACGGAGCTCCGTCCGCACATGCACGCCGCCGAGCCCGGCCCGCACGGCACCATCCACGATCGCACGCCACTCGGTGTGGCACAGCGGATCGCCGCAACCACCGAGCGTCACCAGCGCCTCCGGTGAGGCCTCAGCGATCCTCCGAATCAGGCCCAGCGCTGTCGCCGCGGGCATCGCAAGGGGCGCGCCCGACCCCAGGTGTCCCGCCCGCGCCGTGGTGATCTCAATCGTGATCTCCCCCGGTGCGCTCGGCACATCGGCCTGCGTCCGCAGCGCTGCCATCGCGCACACCTCGCCGGCGCCAAAGTCCGGTCGAGACTCCAGCGCCGTGATCGCATTCTCGATCGCAGCCCGCGACTCGGGCTCGTCCGCAATGAAACGCAGCCCCGCATCCCGGACCGCCGGATCGACAATCACGCAATGGCTCTTGGCGATCGGGTCCTGCCGCGGGACACGCGGCAGATACCCCACCGCACCCCCAAGGTGCGACATCAATGCCCCCTTGCGCACCGCCGACGCGATCTCCCCGACCAGCGAGCGTGAGACAACACAACCCACAAGCCCCGGCGCCGCCTGCGAGAACGCAAGCGCGTGCGCCTCCGGATTCTCGCTGTGCCGCTCGATGACCGCGTCGCACAACACGGGATCAACCAGACACCAGTCCGCGCCAACAACGAGCGCAGCATCCAGATCGGTCTGCTCGATCGCGCTCTCCAACGCGCACGGATCAAGCACCTCGTCGTAGCAAGTCGTGAATCCCAGACCTCCCCGCCAGCACGCAGACGCCCACTTCCGCGCCGACGCGATCGACCGCGCACGCGCTTCCTCTCGCGCATACGGATACACATCGATCGGAAGCCCGCATGCCGCCGGAATCAAACCCTGCGTCCGCGCCGGGTCAGTAGACAGAATCGTGATCCGCTCGATCCGCTCGCACAATGCAAGCCGCTCGATCGTCCGCGTCAGCGCCGACTTCCCGCGGATCGGCGCATCCAGGTCCCGCCCAAGCCCGAGCGATGACCGATCATGATCCGCGATGATGAACGCCCCCGTCCGCACCGTCGCAGCCCCGACCTCCACCCCGCCATCCTCCGTCTCGCGCACCGACAGGTCTCGCGTACGCCGCTCCCCGCCATCAAAGACCGCAAGCGTGGCGCCCAAGAGATCCACCAGAACATCCGACGCATCCGCGATCCATCGAACGTTCGTGATGTCCCGCTCGATCCGGCGCACCTGCTCCTGGCGCGCCGTGAGCCCGTCCTCCGCCGCGATCGCCCGGTCGGCCCGAATCCGGTTGAACACCCCCGCCTGGTTCACCCGGTGCATGAGCGTCCACGCCGGCTCGATCGACTTCACCTCGTCGCGCATCCTGTGCGCCCGATCGATCAACTTGTTCAGTGCGGCCTCATCGTCGCCGGTCTCCTGCATCCGCTTGAGCAGTCGCCCAGTCTCGCGCGAGATCGAAGCGATCCGCACCACGCCCCGCCGGACCTCGTGAATCCGATCCAGCACCGCCGCGCGCTCCCCGGCGCTCACCGGGAATACCGGCTCGGGCAGCATCACACGCGGCGCATCCTCCGACGCGAACTCGTCGAGCGCGTCAGCCAGCGTCCGAATCTCCGAATGCGCTTTCTTGACGCCTCCCTCAGTCGCATCGATCACACGCAGCCCGTGCTTGCAATCCTCCATGAAGTCCCGCTCGAACTGCGCCAGGTAGGTCCGCATCTGCTCGTCGGTGTAGATCTCTCGCCCAAGGTGATCCTCCGCCTTGTGCAGATGCCCCCGGTTGCGAACGATCCGCTGCCATTCCATCATCTCGAGAGTGTTGAACGCATTGAGTTCGCCCGCCCACACGTCGTGAATCGCGGCGCCCTTGGAGTAATACTGACCGTCCGTGAACCCGAGGTCCTGCCCGATAAGGATCACCGGGTCGCACCCCATATGCCGCGCCAGGTAGTACGACAGATGCGCCACCGTCGCCCCGGCGCGAATCGCGCCACGCTCACCTCCAAGTGAGTCACCGAGCATCGTCGCCAGGAAGTCATCGCTCGGCATCCGCTTGGCACCGGGCCACGCCTCCAGCACCGCCGCGTTCACCTTCGGCTCCGCCACAAGCGTCACGCCCTCGACATCCGCCGCGCTCAGACCCTCGTAAAACCGCCGGCTGATCTCGTGGTAGTCCAGCGCCGTCACGAAGTGCGGCCTGATCCCGGCCTCCAGCATCGGCCTCAAAACCGTCTGCACCGCGATGATCACCACGCGATCCCGCACGCCCGGCCGCGCCAGCAGGTGCAGATTCCGCCGCAGGCTCGGACCCGCAGAGACCACCACGGCGGGCCTGCCCTCCGCGGCACCTTTCAGGTCCGCGATCCCCGGACTCTCGACGTAGTGGTCGAGGTTCATCAGCATGTTCCGCACCGTCACATCCGAATGCACAAGCGTCGTGATCATGTGCATCCGCACCGTCCCGACATATTCAGTCAGCGCCCGCGCAAACTTCGGCGCCGTGTCCACCAGCCGCGATCGGCTCGGCGCGTGCTCGATAATCACAGTCCCCATCGCCAGCAGCGGCTCGTGGCCGACAAGAGACCGCGAGATCGCGCCCAGGTTCTCGTGATCGGTCGTCACCACAACATCCGGGCGCGCCAGGAACGAGCAATCCACGCGCTCCATCACTGACCGGAGCAACGCAACATCCGGCTCGAAGACCACGATCGTCGCGCGCCCGCGGATCCGCTCCACCAGCGCCCGCACATGGTGCCCGACACCAAACCCCAGCACCACGATCATGCCGCTCGATTTGAAGTCCACCGACTCCGCGAACCGCTTGGCCTCATCCAAAGGACGTCGCTTGCTGCAGAGCGCCACGCCGTCCATCGTCGCGCACAGGGCACCCTCGTCCTGTGTCTCGCTGAACACGACCCCGTCAGCCGGCTCTGAATCGCGCACACGCTCCGCCGCACGCGGCGAGGCGAGCGACAGCGCCAGCAGATTGCGATTGAGCACCGCCGATGAGGGCTCGACGGACGCGGCTCGAGGATCGGATTGTGTCGTGGTCATGGGGTCCTCCGCGCGCACCATCCCCCAGTCCCGTTATCGGGCTTCTCGCGGGGGCGGCTTCACACAGGCCCCAGACTCCTGCAACATGTAGCCGCATTCACCCGTACCCATTCGAGGTGGTGGTGCGTTGGGAGCGAATCGGGGGGGCAAGTCGGGGGGGCAAGGACGGACCCCTTTGCCAAGGGAGGCGAACATGCCCGGACCCGAAACCGCCCGACTCCTGCTCGCAGCCGAACCAGGCCAGACCCCCGCATGGGCAATCTGGCTCTTCGAGAAGCCCGTCGCCACAGCGATCGTCCTCATCATCGCATCGTTCATCGTCTTCACAATCCTCAGCAAGCGAGGCAGGGCCCGCGCCTCGTGGATCGCGCTGAGCGTCGGCGTTTTGCTGGCCGCCGGAGCGTTCCTCACCGCCCGCATGGTCACAACCGACCGCGAGCACATCGCCGCCGGCGCCAGGGCATTCGTCGCAGCAGTCGCCCGAACCGACACGCGCCAGGTCAGCAATCTGCTCGATGACCGACTGGTGGTCACGGTCAACGGCTCGATCGCGCCGTATGTCGACAAAGACCGAGTTGTCACAGCCGCAAGCACACTGGGCCACTACGGCATCCGCAGAGCATCCACGCGAATCGACGCCGTCAGTGTTCAGCGCGCGGGCTCAGGAAAGGCGGACATCGGCGTGCTCGTCACCACCGAGTCCGCCGGCAACGCCACCAGCACCTGGACCCTCGAATGGCGCAAAGGACCGGACGGCTCTTGGCGAATCACGGCGCTCGATTGGCGCACGATCAACGGCCAATCGCCCAGTCTCTCGATGCTCTTGAACGCGAAATAACCGGACGCTCAGGCCACAGCCAGACCGCCGCCGGGCCGACGGATCGCCACCAACTGCGGCTGCAGATTCCGCCCCGGGCACGCCGTCGCCGCGAGTTCCTGATGCGTGAACACGCGCCCCACCGGAACTCGGTACTGTCGCATCTGCGACGCCACGAATCGCTCGACGGTCTCGAGTTGAAGGTCGGTCGGGTACTGATCCTCGTAGTTGCCCATCACGCAGATGCCCAGGTTGCCCGGGTTCTGGTTGGCCACATGCGCCCCCTGCCATGCGAGCGGCCGCCCCTCCCAAACCCGACCCGCCGGATCAACGAGGTAGTGGTACCCGATATCGCCCCAGTTCTTGGAGCGGTGCGCCTGACGAATCTTCTCGAGCCGGCTCGCGGCGTCCCCCTCACCGCGGCTCGAGAACGTATCCATGCCGTCGTGGTGAACCGTGATCCGCGACACCGGAAGCATCGTGTCCATCAGCGCCGGTACCGGCGAGCCCTTCGCCCAGGCCGACCGCGGAATCACACCCGTCGGCGTCGACGGGTAGGTCGGCGATGTCGGCCGATACCTGGGCCGGTCCACCGCCGTGGTCCGACGACCGTAGTCCGTCCGTCGGGCCGTCTGCGTCGGGGCGCTGGCGGCGCAGCCGCCCAAAAGCGCCGCACCCGCGCCGAGGGAAACCAGCCCCGCGACGCCCTTGATCAGGGCCTCGCGACGATTCGCTTCGAAATGATTGTTGCTCACACTCAAAAGATCGGCCCCGCGCCCTTCGCTGCTTCAATACCCGCCGCCGCAACACCATCCTACCCGACGCCGCCCCCGCAAGACTATCACAGCGACACACTATCGGACCATCACCGAGACGCGTCCGCGTCTCCCTCCCCGCTCAGAAACCGTTCGAGCAGCGGCCCGGACAGCGACACCAGGTCGTGCTCCGTGACGATCCCCACGAGCTTCTCGTCGCGAATCACCGGCAGGCACCCGATCCGATGGTCCCGCATGATCCGCATCGCCTCGAGCGTGGGCGTCTCGGGAGTCACCGAAACCGGGTTCTTCTGCATGATGTCGCTCACCGGCACCGCCTGCGTCGTCTGGCCCTGCTTGAGCCGCGCCAGGTAGCGGAGCAGCGACCGGTGCGACACAACCCCCACAAGCCGGTGGGCGTCGTCCTCCACAGGGATATGCCGGATGTGCTTCCAGTCCATCAGACTCGCCACGAGGTCAACGATGTCCGACTCGTTGACCGTGAACAGATCGGTCGTCATGAACTGCCCAACCCGCTGGAAACTCCGGGGCGATCCGATCAACTCCGACCCCGAGACCGCGCTCCACTGATGCACCGGCGCGCCCGACTTGCCGCGTTCCGCGATCGCGCGCGTGATCGTGTAGGTCCGCTCCGCCCGGTTCGTGCCGTTCCGCAGCGACCCGAAGTTCCGCACAATCCACTCCGCCCCCGTCACCCCGCTCGATACCCGACCTTCGATCACGCCGAGATACCGATCGATATCAGCCGCATCGACGCGCTCGGCCCGCAGGCCCTCCCGCGCCATGGGAATGAGATCCTTCAGGATCAACTCCCGCGCCGGCTTGGACTCCTGTCCGATCCAGCGCAGCTGCGCCTCCAGACCGTGCCGCGCCGCCGAAGTGAAGTTCTCCGCAGCGTCATCGAACTCCATGTGCGCGGTCACATCCCCGTACCTGTCCGACATCCCCCGCATCAACCCAAACCAGAGCGCAGCGTTGGCGATCTCATCAACGGGCGTCGGGCCCGACGGCAGAATCCGGTTCTCGATCCTCAGATGCGGCTTGCCGCCGAACACCCCGTAGCACGGGCGATTCCACCGATACACCGTCCCGTTGTGCAGACGCAACGACCACAACTTGGGCACACCGCCCGCCTCCAGCACCGCAAGCGGGTCCTCCTCGTGCGTGTCCGCGAAAATCGTGCGGAAGCGCGCGATGTCCTCCTTGAAGAGTTCGAGAACCGAGTCCTCGACCCAGTGCGTGCCAAAGCTCACGCGCGCCTGCGACTCGCGCAGACTCTCATTCACCTGCCGCGTGTCCACCGACTGCTGGAACAACGCGATCCGCGTCTCGCGCCACAACCTCCGGCCGAACAGCAGGGGGGAGTTCACCGAAGCGCACATCACCGGGCCCGCGACCGCCTGCGCGATGTTGTACGCGCGCACGAAGTCATCAGGATCAACCTGAAAGTGCACCTGGAAACTCGTGTTGCACGCCTCCAGCATGATCGAGTCGTGCGTCACGCTCAGCTCGTCCACACCCTTGAGGCTCAGTTTCGCCGGCCCGCCGCGCAGCCGATTCAGCGCGTCATTCAGCGCCCGATACCGCGGCATCGGCGTCATGTTGTCCAGACTCAGATCGTCCTTCTCGAGAGAAGGCAGAATCCCCGTCAGAATCGGCTCAGCGTGCGCGTCCATCGCCGCCCGCCGCAACCGCGACAGGTACAGGTTGATCTGGCTCTCCATCGCACTCAGACAGTTCCCGCCCATCTCGATCGGGTCGAGGTTGTACTCAATATTGAACCGCGCCAGCTCCGTCGTGAAGTGCTCATCACCCAGCGCCTCGAGTATCGCCTGGTTCACCGGCGCCGGGTGGCACGACGCATCGATCAGCACAACCTCCTGCTCCGCGCCGATCCGACGCACACCCGTCTCGAACAACCCACGCTCGAGCATCTGCTCCATCGCCTGCAGATCGCGCAGGAGCGAACGCATGAACGCCCGCCGTTGTTCTGCATCCGCAGCCGCGTTCAGGTCCTGTATGCCCATTCGCTCGCTCCGTGCCGGAATCCCCGACAGTTCACCGGGGATTGTAAGGGTCAGGCCCCAATCCGCTGCGCCGCAATTTCCAGATATCGCCGAAGAATCCGCCGCGCGTCCGGCGTCGGGTGAATCTGCTTCCGCAGCTCGTCAAACTCCGAGTCGTCCGGCATGTAGTGGCGGTACACACTCAATCGCTCGATCAAGCGCTCGGGAGTCAACTCCGAGTGAAACTGCGTGCCGTAGATCATCGTCCCTTCGATGCAGAACGCTTGATTCGGATTCCCGTCGTTCCGCGCCAGCTCAACACCGCCCCGCGGCAACCTCGACACCCGATCATGATGACCCGCCAGCGCCGGGAACACATGCGGGCACGCCCCGAAAACCGCGTCATCCATCCCCGCCGCCGTCAACTCCAGTTTCACTGCCCCAACCTCCGCGTTCGCAGCATCGTGAATCACCTCGCCCCCCAATGCCCGCGCAATGAACTGATGCCCCCAGCAACACCCCAGCATCGGCTTCCCACGATCCGCCATCGCGCGCACAAACCGAATCAGATCACCCGTGAAATGGTCGTCATCGCACGCCGAGTGCGCCCCCGCGCCCCCAATAATCACAATGTGCACATCGTCCGCCTCGCGGGCGTGCGGCACGCGCTCCGTCACCACATTCACAGCGCGAACCCGCTCCGGCTCCAGACCGCTCTGCTCGATCACGCAGATCTGCTCGTGCCGCGCAACCTCCGCCCCGTCACGAATCTGAATCAGCATCACTCGCAGATCGTTCATCGCTACTGGCATCAGGCGGGCCATCCTCCGCCGACACTGTAGCGAACGAGCCCCGCGCCGCTATCTCGGCTCCGGCGCATCCAGAGTCACGCGCACATCCATCCGATCCCGCCCGCGCCGGATCGTCACCGCGACCTCATCGCCCACCTTCGCACTCTCCAGCGCCTCGCGCAGCGCGTTGTAGTTGGCGATGGGCCGCCCATCGATCGCCTCGATCACATCCCCCGCAACGATGTACCCATCAGCCCGGCGCTCGATCCCGCGAATCCCCGCCCGTGCCGCAGGCCCGCCCTCGAGCACGTCCTGAATCATCACCCCCTGCCGCAGCCCGAATCGCGCCGCCAGATTGGGGTCCACGCGGATGATCCCCATCGTCGGGGTGAACTTCCGCCCGTACACGATCAACTCGGGCACCACCTGGTTCACCGTGTCCACCGGCACCGCGAACCCGATCCCCGCGCTCGCCCCCGTCGGGCTCTTGATCGCAGTCGTAATCCCGATCAACCGCCCCGCGCTGTCTAGCAACGGCCCACCCGAGTTCCCCGGATTGATCGCAGCGTCCGTCTGCAGCACGCCCGTAATCATCCGACCCGACGGGGACTCAATCGTCCGGCCGATCGCGCTCAGCAGACCGGTCGTAAAGGTGTAGTCCAGCCCGAAGGGGCTCCCGATCGCGTACACCCGCTGCCCCACGCGCAGATCATCCGAACTCCCGACCTCGATCGGCTTGAGCACACTCGCCGGCGCCTCGATCTTGAGCAGCGCCAGGTCCTCATCGGGCGCGACACCGATCAACTCCGCCGGCCACGTGGAGCCATCCGACAAAACAACCTGCGCCGAGTTCGCGTCCTGAATCACATGGAAGTTCGTCACCACATGACCATCCGTGTCCCAGATGAACGCCGATCCCGTCCCGTTCACCACCTGCCGCCTCGGCTCCATGAAGAACCCGCGCCCCTCGACTACCCGCCGCGTATCCACATACGCCACGCTCGCCGATACGCGCTCAAACAGCTCGACAACCTGCAGTTCTTCCGCCGGGAGCGCCCCACGCGGCGTCACAGCCCTCGGCTCGGCCGCCGGCGCATCCGCGCTCGTCCCCGGCTGCCGCGCCGTCGCGTACCCGATCACCGCCGCTCCGATGATCACCCCGCTGATGACTCGTCCGATCCGTCCCATCCCGCAGGTTTGTGCATTGGTCATATCGCGGAATTCTATCCGAACCCCGCACACCGGTTGCGGTCACACCTTGCTCAGACCGAGAAGCCGCGCGTATGTCGTCAGCCGCTCACCGACTGACATCCGAGGCGGGTCGCTCCCGTTGTGGTGCAGCACCATCACCGTCAAATCGTCGTCCGGTTCCCGACCGCCTCCGTACGCCCGCACGCGCCCGATCAGCTCGTGCGCCAAGCACTCCGGCCGGGCCGCATCGATTCCCTCGCACATCCGCGCCAGACCCTCCGCCCCGAGCATCGCGCCGGTCCTGTCACGCTGCTCCATCATCGAGTCCGTGTAGATCACCACGATGTCGCCCGCCGACAGAGCGATCGCCTGCTGCACGTACTCCGTGGGCTCGATCACACCCAGCGGCAGCCCCCGAATCCCGGTCTCCCGCGATGACTCCGCCTCCGGCTCCACCACCGACCACGCGCCCGACTCCGCCCGGAATACGATGGGAGGCGGATGCCCCGCGTTGCACAGTATCAGGTGATCGCTCGGCGCGAAATAGGTCGCCAGAATCGCCGTCGCAAACACACCAAGCCGCGACTGCTCCAGAAACGCCTCGTTCAACGCGCACGCGAACCTCGACTGGTCCACCGTGTTGATGCTCTTGCGCATCAGGTTCCGCAGCGTCACCGCGAGGTCCGAAACCGCGCCGCCGTGACCCGCGACATCCGCAACCGCAAACCGCGCAATCTTCCCAGCAGCGCACATCGACACATAGTGAATATCCCCGCCGCTCTCCGCCCCGTCGTGAGGACGGCTCACGACCCACGCGTCAATCCCCGGAGAACTCACGCCCGAGTCGATCGCGCGATTGCCGCCCCAGATCTCCATACACGACATCGAGTACGTCTCGCCCGCCACCCCCGTCTCGCTCATCGCTAGCGTCATCGACTCGCCTCCCGTTGCTTCAAAGAAGCAATCCAACCGCCCCGCCCAGACTCCTATTCCGCGATCCGAGCCATAATGCCCCCATGCCCAACGATCCCGTCACCCCCCAACTCCTCGCCGCCGCCCGGGGCGACTCGCCCCCATCCCGAATCCTCGCCAACGCCCGCATCGTCAATGTCTTCACGGGCGAGATCGAAGCCGCAGACCTCGCCCTCTATGGAACCCGCATCGCCGCCGTCGCGCCGCGGTTGTCGTCCACCGAAGCAGAACGCATCGACCTCAAGGACGCCTTCGCCGCGCCCGGGCTCATCGACGCCCACATGCATGTCGAGTCCACCATGCTCCCGCCCACCGGGTTCGCATCCCTCGCGCTCCCCCACGCCACCACAGCCGCCGTCTTCGACCCGCACGAGATCGCCAATGTCCTGGGCTTGCCCGGAATCCAATGGCTCATGGACAACGCAACCCACGCGCCTTTCACCGCGCTCTGGGCCGCCTCCTCGTGCGTGCCCAGCTGCCACCTCGAAACCAACGGCTGCATACTCACCGCCGATGACCTCGCCCCGCTATTCGACGACGACCGCGTCGTCGCCCTCGCCGAAATGATGAACTTCCCGGGCGTCGTCCACGCCGACCCCGAGGTTCTCAAGAAAGTCAACATGGGTCTCGCGCGCCGCATCGTCGACGGCCATTGCCCCGGCCTCACCGGCCGCGCACTCCAGGCCTATGTCGCGTCCGGTGTCTCATCCGATCACGAAGCCACCACCGCCGATGAAGCCCGCGAGAAACTCCGACTGGGAATGCAGGTCTTCATCCGCGAAGGGTCCGCAGCACGAAACCTCGAAGCCCTCCTCCCGCTCGTGATGGAGTTCCCCCACGCCCTCTCGCGCTTCTGCTTCTGCACCGACGACCGCCACCCCGCCGACCTCCGCGAGCAAGGCCATATCGACAACATCATCCGAAAGGCCGTCGCGCTGGGGCTCGACCCCGTCCGGGCCATCACCATCGGTTCCCTCAACACCGCGCGCCACTACCGACAGCGCGACCTCGGCGCCATCGCGCCGGGCTATCGCGCCGACCTATTCGTCTTCGACGATCTCAACAACATCCAACCCCGACTCGTCTATCGACACGGCGAACCCGTCGCCCGAGATGGCCAGTACCTCGGCCCGACGCCTCCCGTCGCCGGCTATCCCAAATCACCGGTCCGCCTGCCTTCCGATCTTTCCGCCGACTCATTCGCCGTACGCGCACCCGGCGGCGCAAGAGTCCGCGTCATCGGCATGGACCCGCACCAACTCATCACCGAGCACCTCATCGAAGACGCGAAGATTGTGGGTGGCCTCGCCGTCGCCGATCCCTCGCGCGACATCCTCAAGATCGCCGTAATCGAGCGCCACCACGCCACCGGCAACATCGGCCTCGGCTTCGTCAAGGGCTTCAAGTTCAAGGGCGGCGCGCTCGCCTCCACCGTCGGCCACGATGCGCACAACCTCGCCGTCGTGGGAGACAACGACGCCGACATGCTCGCCGCAGCACGCGCATTGCATGACGCCGGCGGGAGTGGGGGGAGTGGGGGGGGTGGGGGGGGCGGGGGGGGCGGCCAGTGCGTCGTCGCGGGCGGCAAAGTCCTCGCGCTCCTCCCGCTCCCCATCGCCGGCCTCATGTCCGATCAGCCCGCACAGACCGTCATCGATCAACAGGCGAAGGTCCTGCGCGCAACACAATCGCTCGGCTGCCCGCACCATGACCCGTTCATGCCGCTGAGTTTCATGCCCCTGCCCGTCATCCCGAAACTCAAACTCTCCGACAAAGGCCTCGTCGATGTCGAGAAGTTCGAAATCGTCCCCCTGATCGTCTAGCCCGCCCGCCGCTCGTCGCCCGACGACGTTGCGCGCTCCACATCACCATCCCCCGACGCCTGCTTCTCGGCCTGCTCGCGCTCCCACTGTTCGCGGTCCTCGCGGATCTTCGCCCACTTGTCCTTCTCTTGATGACCCGCCGGAGTGATCCCGTTGGCCAGAAGCATGAAGTTGATGAATCGTTTGAACACTTCCTCTTATCTCCGAGATCAACTCTTGGGCACTGCGCCCGCGATCGTCCGTCTAGGGCTGATACTGTAGCCATCGGCCAACCACCGGAGCCGCCCATGAAACACCAACTTGTTCAGTGGTTGTTCGCCGCCGCCTGCCTCGTCACCGTCCCGGGCTGCAATCTCAACGATCGCGCCGGGCGTGGCTTTGAGCCAATCGTCCGCGCACTCGAACCCGTCGCGCAGGAAAATCAGCGCCGAAACGCGCAGTATTCCCACGGCGCCGTCGCCGCCGACCACCCCCTCGCATCCTGGGCCGGCGCCGAGATGCTCCGCCAAGGTGGCAACGCCGTCGACGCCGCCGTTGCGACCAGTTTCGCCCTCTCCGTCGTCCGACCCGAGTCCTGCGGCATCGGGGGCGGCGGCTTCATGCTTATCCACCTCACCGACGACCCTCGCACACGCGCAACGGGCGACGCCGTCACCGTCGCGCTCGACTACCGCGAACGCGCGCCCGCAGCCATCACACCCGGCTACTTCGAGAACCTCCCCGACGACGCCAGCACCTTCACCGGGCACGCCGTCGCCATCCCCGCGACAGTCCACGGCCTCCTCACCGCGCTCGAAACCTTCGGCACGCTCGACCGCGCCACCGTCATCGCCCCCGCCGTCCGCATCGCCCGCGAGGGCTTCAAGCCCGATGCGCACCACAAACAGTGCATCGACACCATGCTCGCTTCCCTCGACGCGCGCCACGACCAATCCCCCTCCGCGCAATGGCTCCGCGCGACATACGCCAACACCGAACGCATCATCAACGAGCCGCAGGCCCGCGCACTCGAGATCATCGCCCGCGACGGCCGCAGCGCCTTCCAGTCCGGCGAGATCTCCCGCGCCATCGTCGCCGCCGTCCGCGAGCACTCTGGCTCGCTCACGCTCGATGACATGGCCCATTACGAACCAAAGATCGTCGCGCCACTCTGGGGCTCTTTCCGCGGCCACCGCATCGCATCCATGCCCCTCCCCTCCAGCGGCGGCATCACCATCCTCCAGATCCTCCACATGATGGAGCGCTGGCTCCCAGCCATCGAAGCGTTCGGATCAACTTCACCTGAATACTCTCACCTCCTGGCCGAGTGCATGAAGCACGCCTTCTCCGATCGCGCCGAGTACCTGGGCGATCCTGAGTTCGCCGACATCCCCGTCGCGCAACTCCTCGACCCCGCCTACCTCGACGCCCGCGCCCAAGCCATCGACATGTCGCGCACCTTCCCCCCCGAGCACTACACCGAAATCAGCGCAGAAGCGTTCCCCAACGACGCCGGCACCAGCCACATGAGCATCGTCGATCAGTGGGGCAACGCCGTCGCGTGCACCGAGACCATCAACCTCGAGTTCGGCTCGCGTATCGCCGTCCCCGAGTTCGGCTTCTGCCTCAACAACCAGATGGACGACTTCCAGACAAGGGGGGGGCGCGGCACCGTCAACGCCTTCGGCCTCGTCCAGTCCGATCGCAACCTCCCCGAAGCCGGCAAGCGCCCCCTCTCCAGCATGTCACCCACCATCGTCTTCGACGAAGCAGACCATGTGGAACTCGTCGCCGGCGCCTCCGGCGGGCCCCGCATCATCTCGGGCACCGTCCAGGGCATCCTCAATGTCCTCGTGTGGGACCGCACCGCCTACGAAGCGGTCTTCGAGGGGCGCATCCACCACCAGTGGATGCCCGACTTGCTCTACTTCGACTACCCCCCGATGGGCCCAGACATGCTGGAGGCGGTCACGCACTTCCAGTCAAACGAGGAACTCCTCGAGGAATACGAGATCAGAGGCCAACTCTGGATCAACTCAATCTCCCGCCTCGGGCACACACTCTCCCAGCGCGACGACATCGCCCACGTCCAGCTCATCCGCCGCGCCACAAACGCCAACGGCATCCGCGTCTGGCAGGCCGCATCCGACCCCCGCAAGGGCGGCGCGCCCGACGGCCACTAGCCCCGATGTAAGTTCCCGCAAACCCGGCCCATAGCACGCCGCGCACCATTCTGAGAAGATGGGGGCGGCCCCCACGCCGCGACGCGTCCGAGAATGCCGCACGCGGGACATGCACGACAACCCCGGATTTCCCAATATTCATTCGGAAACTTCTCGGAGGCACCGCGACGCATGGACTTCTTCTTCGGCGATACACCATCATCCGTCTTCACCGCATCCGCAATCTTCGGCACCGTCTTCTTCCTCATCCGCCTCGCCCTCATGTTCATGGGCGTGGGCGACACCGACTTCGATGGCGGTGGGGGGGGTGGGGGTGGCGGGGGCGATTTTGGGGGCGGGCACGACGCCGGATTTGACATGGGCCACCTCGATGTCGACCCAACCATCGACGCCCACCACCCCGACTCCTCGCACGCATTCAAGATGCTCTCCATCCAGAGCATCGCCACATTCATCATGGGCTTCGGCTGGGGTGCCATCGGCGCCTACCGCGGCTCCGACATGGGCGTGGGCGCATCACTCGCCATCGGCGCGATCATCGGCGTCGCCATGGTCTGGCTCCTCGGGTGGCTCCTCAAGGGTGTCTACGACCTCCAATCCTCCGGCAACTTCCCCATCCGCGCCCTCGTCGGCAGACCCGGAGAGGTCTACCTCACTGTGCCCGCAGCCCGTGGCCCCAAACCCGGCGTCGGCAAGGTCCGCGTGACTTTCGACAGCCGGCGACGAATCTTCAACGCGCTCTCCGAGGGCGACGCGATTCCCACCGGCTCGCGCGTCCGCGTTGTCCGCGTCCATGACGATCTGACTCTCACCGTCGCGCCCGACGCGACTTCCTGATGGAGCAACCAATGACAGAATCTCTCCTGGTCCTCGCAGCCGATGCACCGAGCAAGAACATGCTCGTCTGGCTGGGTGTCGCGTTCGCCGCGCTGCTCATCTTCCTCTTCATCACCGCCCTCATCATCAAGCAATACAAGCGCTGCCCCTCCAACCGCGTCCTGGTCGTCTACGGCAAAGTCGGCGCAAACCGCGCCGCCAAGTGCATGCACGGCGGCGGCACATTCGTCATCCCGCTCATCCAGGACTACGCCTACATGTCGCTGGAGCCCCTCGTCATCGAGATCCCACTCGAAGGCGCGCTCTCCCTCAACAACATCCGCGTCAATGTCCCCTCAACCTTCACCGTGGGCATCTCCCGCGAACAGGCGCTCATGAACAACGCCGCCGAGCGCCTGCTCAATATGACAACCCACCAGGTCCGCGAGCAGGCCCAGGACATCATCCTCGGACAACTCCGCCTCGTCATCGCCACCCTCACCATCGAGGAGATCAACAAAGACCGCGAGAAGTTTATGACGCTCGTCAACGAGAACGTCGAGCAGGAAATCAACAAGATCGGCCTCGAACTCATCAACGTGAACATCCGCGACATCACCGACGAGTCCGGGTACATCGAGGCCATCGGCAAGCGCGCCGCCGCCGAAGCCGTCAACCGCGCCAAGGTCGAGGTCGCCCAGCAGGAACGCGACGGCGCGACAGGCGAGGCAACCGCGATACGCGAGCGAGATGTAAGCGTCGCCAACGAACTCGCCTCGTCGCAGGAAGGCAAGAAACTCGCCGAGCAGAAGCAGCGTATCGCCGTCGCCGCCCTCGAAGCCCAGGCCGTCACGGGCGAAGTCGAGTCCAAGCGAAACCTCGAAATCGCCACCGCCGAACGCCTCGCCGAAACCATCGCCGCCAAGAAGCGCGCCGAGCAGGAGCAGCGAATCGCCGTAGCCAGCGCCGAAGCCATCGCCGTCGAAGGCGAGAACAAGTCGCAGGCCCAGATCGCCGAGTACAACGCCACCCTCGCAGAGGTCCGCGCCGAGTCCAAACGCCGCGCCGAGGTCGCATCAGCGTTGTCATTCGAGGCCATCCTCAAGGCCGAACGCGAGCAAGAACTCGCACGCCTGGCCAAGGAGCAACTCGCGCCGCAGGAAATCGAGAAGAAGCGCATCGAGATCGCCGCCGAGGCGAGCGCCGAACGCTCCCGCCGCGAAGCCCGAGGCGAGGCCGACGCCGTTCTCGCCAGATATGAAGCGGAAGCCGAGGGCGTCCGTAAGGTCCTCGAAGCCAAGGCCGACGGCTACCGTAAACTCGTCGAAGCGTGCGCGCAGAACCCGCAAATCGCGCCCACACTCCTCATGATCGAGAAACTCCCCGAGATCGTCGCCGAGCAGGTCAAGGCCATCCAGAACCTCAAGATCGACAAAATCACCGTCTGGGACTCCGGCAGCGGCAGCGCGAGCGGAAACGGCAACGGCAACATCACCACCCGCAAGGGCGCCACCGCCGACTTTCTCTCGGGAATGATCAGCGCCCTCCCGCAGGTCCACGAACTCGCCAACCAAGCCGGCATGGAACTCCCCGATTACCTCGGCCGCATGCGCGAGCAAGCACCAAGCCCCCGCAACAACGACAACGATCAGTCGACGCCCTGACGCCCGCTCCCCTAAACTGTTCCAGACGCCGGGCCGACCCGCCCGGTGAGGGAGCGTCGAATGACATCGACCCATCGCCCCTCCAAACGGGGCGAACTCCTCAAGGGTGTGCCGATCGTCGCGCTGGCGACTTTCGTCACAATGACGCTCACATTCAAAACAGTGCCGCAGTTCTACGGCACCAGTGAACTCCCCGTCTATCCGATCTGGCCCGCGGCCGGCGTCAACATGGCGCTGCTCTGGCTACTCGGCGCCGCGTTCTGGCCCGGTGTCCTCATCGGATCCGCACTCGCAAACCTGCTCGCGTTCTGGGGCGAACCCTACGTCATCAGCTACGCCCTGCTCTCGCCGCTCGGCAACACGATCGAGGCCTGGCTCGGCATCGTGCTCCTCCGGCGCACATGCAACGGCGGGCATCCGCTCCGCTCTCTCCACGGCGCCGCAAGACTCATCCTCCTCGCCGGCATCGTCGCCACCGTCACCGGCGGCCTCGTAAGTGTCACACTCATCCATCTCGTCGAGACCAGGCATTGGGCGACATTCCCCAACATCCTGCTCGAGTGGAACCTCTCCTCATTCATCGCTGTGCTGGTCGTGGTCCCGATCATCATCGTCTGGAAAGGCATCCGCCCGATCCGTTGGACCGGCACGCGCCTCGCGCAGGCCCTCGTGCTCGCGCTCTCACTCGTTGTAGTCCAGGCCTGGCTCTTCCAGTCGCACACGCCGGGAATGTGGATCCCCCCCGAACCCCTCGTCCTCATCTCCCTCCCCCTCGTCTTCTGGGCCGGCTCTCAGTTCGGCGCCGCCGGCGCCGTGATCGCAGTCTGCTTCACCGCGACAACGGCAATCGTCGGAACCATGCTCGGAGTCGGCCCGATCGACTCCCTCTCCGGCGCGCAGCGACTCATTGTTCTGCAGGCCTACATACTCATCATCGCCGTCGTCGGCATCCTGATCGGCGCAGTCTCGTGCGAACGCGAAGACGCCCGCCGATTGCTAGAACGCCGCGCCGCATTCGATCGACTCCTCTTCGACGAACTCAACCACCGCGTCCGCAACACGCTCGCATCGCTCCTCTCCATCGTCGAGATGGGCAAACGCGACGCCACCTCCGTCGAAGACTACTCATCGCTGGTCATCGGGCGCATCCACGCGATGGCACGCGTCCACGACATGCTCACAGATCAACGCTGGAAACCCATCTCCTTCCGATCGCTGCTCGCCTCGATCGCCGCGGAACTGCCGCAGGCAAGGGTGCAAGTCGAGGGCGACAAAGTCATGCTCGTGCCCGCTCAGGCGGTCGCCACGGGCATGATCCTCCACGAACTCCTCACAAACGCCCACCGCCACGGCGCGCTGTCCCATCCGACGGGAAGCGTCAGGGTCTCGCTTTCCTACGACCCCCTCACGGCACGCCTCCGTATCGATTGGACCGAGTCCGCCCCGTTGAAATCCGCCGTGCATTGGCAACCGGGCGACGGGATGCGCCTCATCGAAGGACTCGTCCGCTCCGACCTCCGCGGCTCAGCGCACCTCGAGATCACGCCCGAAGGCGCCCACCATCGATTCGAGATCATCGTTGATCGCGAGACCCATGAACCGAGACTCGCCGCCGGGTAACTCACTCAAGTCACCTCGCGCTTTAGGAACAACAGCATCAGCGCGGTCTCGGGCGTGGCGGCGCGATCCACGGTCGAAACCAGTTCCCATCCCTCGGCCCCCATCGACCATAGGTATTCCCACGTGACCGGACACGAAGCGATCGACTCTTGCGATTTACTCGTATCCATTGGGGCACTGCCCTGCCATTGGTAGTTCGCAAAGGTGACGCGATCGTGCTGGACCTGGCAGACGCAGTACTCGAAGACCTTGGGCATCGGACGGTTTCCGTTTGAGGTGAAGGTGCGGGAGGTTGGGGGAGGGGGGTGGGGGGGTGGGGGGGTGGGGGGCAAATCCCCCCCGCATTCCATGCGTGCCCGAGGGTGGCCCCGGCCAGGAAAACCGGATATCCTACTGCCCCCCAACCCCAAACAGCCGGGCGTCGCTCGGACGGGGACCGCATCACCAGCACGGGATCGCCGCGATGAAGGACAAGACCCACCCCAAGTTCTATCCCAACTGCAAGGTCTACTACAACGGTGAAGTCGTCATGACCACCGGCGCCACCGTGCCCGAGATGCATGTCGACGTCTGGTCCGGGTCCCATCCCTTCTTCACCGGCAAGTCCTCCTTCGTGGACTCCGCCGGCCGCGTCGAGAAGTTCCAGCGCAAGTTCCAGGGCGATTACTTCAAGAACAAGAAGAAGTAATCCCTGGGCGAACGCCGATGATCCATCGGCATGTGCCGCTTCGTCCTCTATCTCGGACCACCCCTCACGCTCGGCTCCCTCTTCGTCGAGCCGAGCCATTCGCTCATCAAGCAATCCATCCACGCCCTCGAGCGCGATGAACCGCTCAACGGCGACGGCTTCGGTGTCGCGTGGTACGCGCCCGACATCTCGCCCGAGCCCGCGTCCTTCCGTTCCATCACGCCCGCGTGGAACAACCGCAACCTGCTCCAGATCGCCCGCGTCACGCGATCCCCGGCCATCATGGCCCATGTCCGCGCCGCGACACAGGGCCTAAGCGTCGCGGAGACAAACTGCCATCCCTACACACACGCCCGATTCGCGTTCATGCACAACGGCGATCTCGGCGAGTTCACACGCATCCGCCGCGAGATGCTCGCGCTCCTCTCCCAACGCGCCTTCTCCGCGATCCAGGGCTCAACCGACTCCGAACACATCTTCGGCCTCGTTCTCGACCGCCTCCTCGCCAACTCCGGCGAGACCGTCGAACAACTCGCCGAAGCGCTCGTCGACGGCGTCGATCACGCCGTCACGCTCTCTCGCTCCGTCGGGCCCGATGTCCATTCCTATCTCAACATCGCGCTCACCAACGGCACCTGCGCCGTCGCCTGCCGCTACACCACCGACAAACCGGAGCACGCCGACTCGCTCTACATCCACACCGGGCGCAAATACGTCTGCCGCGATGGTGTCTGCGAGATGATCGCCCCCGAGGCCGGTCAGGGCGCCGTCATCGTCTCAAGCGAACCGCTCTCCGAGGACCCCGGCTGGCAGAAAATGCCCGTCAATCACCTTGTCCTCATCAACACCGACCGCACCACCGAGCTACGCGCCTGGCCGACCGCCACCCCGTGACCGCTCCACCGGCTTGCCGCCGACGGTGAGCGTCGTGCGCTTCGAGGCGCCCCGCCGCTTCCTCCTCGGCAGCATCACCCGCGCCAACGAACGCGCGATCCACAGCACCGCAATCAGCGCTATCGCCGTCACCACCCAGAACTGCCAGTCATGCGTCGGCATGCGCCCTCGTGCTCCGATCTACGCGCCGACCATCAACGCGACGCGGTACGCAACGAACGCCGCGCCGTACGCCACCCCGGTCATCCACGCGAACTGCACGCCCGCCCACCGCCAGCCGCCCGCTTCCCGCGCTGTCACCGCGAGCGTCGGCAGACACTGCATCGCAAGCACATAGTAAACCAATAAAGACCACGCCGCCGCCGCCGTGAACACAGGCGTCTCGCCGTCGTCCCGCGTCACCTGCGAGAACCGCTCCGCGAGCGTCTCCGATGACATCTCCTCCCCCTCCTCGCCCAAGGTCACCACCGCCATCGTCGCGACAAACACCTCCCGCGCCGCGAAACTCGTCATCACGCCGATCGACAACCGCCAGTCATACCCCAGCGGCGCGAACACCGGCTGCACCGCCCGCCCCATCCGCCCCGCGTAACTCCGCGAGACCGCCTGCGACGCCTCCAGTCGATCCGCACGATCAACGAGCGCCGCCGTGTCCTCGGGCGTCGCCGCCGCCCCCGCCCGCGCCCGCAAGTCCGCAACTTGCTGCGTCGCCTCAACCTTCGGGAATGAACCGAGCCACCACAGCACGATGCTGATCGCCAGGATCACCGTCCCCGCCTTCTTCACAAACACCATCGATCGGTCGTACGCGCTGAGCAGCGCCGTTCGCAGACTCGGCACCTTGAACGAAGGCAACTCCAGGACCATCGCCCGCGGCTTGCCCCGCAGAATCGTCCGCCGCGCGATCAGCGCGCTCATCAGCCCCGCCGCCAGACCCAGCGCATAGCAACCGGAGAATGCCAGCGCCGCCATCCCGGGGCGACCGTAGAACAGCATCGTCGTCAGAACCACATACACCGGTATCCGCGCCGAACAGGTCATAAACGGCGCCACCAGAATCGTCGCCAGCCGCTGCCGCCGATCCGGAATCCCTCGCGCCGACATGATCCCCGGAAGCGCGCACGCATGACTCGATAACAGCGGCATGAACGCGTGACCCGGAAGCCCGAACGGCCGCAATACACGATCCATCAGGAAGGCCGCACGCGCCAGATAACCCGTGTCCTCGAGCAGCGAGAGCAGGAAAAACAACAGCGCGATCTGCGGCACAAACACGAGCGTCGATCCCACGCCCGCCACGACACCGTCCGAAATCAAATCCCCGATCAACCCCTCCGGCAACACGCCCTTGAGAAACCCGCCCGCGTGCGCGAAGGTCAACTCCAGCAGGTCCATCGGCACCGTCGCCAGCCGGAAGATCACCCAGAACAAGCCGGTCATCACCGCCGCAAACACGATCAGCCCGAGAACGGGGTTCGTCAGCACCGAGTCAAGACGATCCGTCAGCGGATCATGCGCATGCGATGAGTCCGCCGAGTCGCTCGAAGCCACCCGCGCGTACACCTGATCCGCCCACCGCTCCAACCCGGCGACATCGCCCGGCGGCGTCCGGTTCGGCACCCGCGCAGCGCCCAGCGCCGAGCGAATCGCATCCACACCGACGCCACGCCGCGCATCGCTCGCAACAACATCGCACCCCAGCGCATCACTCAGCGCATCCGTATCGATATGCAACGCCCGCGCGTGCGCCAGGTCAACCATGTTCGCCACGACAACCGTCGGCAACCGCCGCCGCAGCACCTCGCCCGCCAGCACCAGGTTCCGCGCCAGATTCGTCGCATCAAGCACCACGCACACCGCGTCAGGCGGCGCAACCTCCTCCCCGCTCGGCGCCGCCTCACCCGCGAGCACATCCCGGCACACCGACGCCTCCGACTGCGCCAGCTCGAGAGAATAAATCCCCGGCAGATCGATCAACTCAACAACCGCATCCCCGATGCGTGTGTGCCCCACCCGCGCTGTCTGCGTCGTGCCCGGAAAGTTCGAGGTCTTGGCACGCACGCCGCAAAGCCGATTGAACAGCGTCGTCTTGCCCGTGTTCGGATTCCCCAGCAGCGCGATCCGCCGCGCACCAGTGGCCGAGGCGTCACGATCGCCGCCCGCCTCACCCGGTACCGTCTCGCAATCGTGCTCCACCGCGCGTCAGCGCCCCGCGCCCGTGTCGTCCATCGCGATGATCACCCGCTCCGCGAGCGGCCGCGCAAGACCGATCCGGCACGAACAGCCATGCCGGCCCAGCACCTGTACGATGCACGGCTCGCCCACCCGCGTCAGCCGCACCCGCGCATCGGGCCGAAGCCCCAGCGCCCGCAGCATCTCCCGGTCCTCTTCTTCTAGCCGGCCCCCGCACACCCGCCCCGTGTCGCCCACCCGCATCCGGGTCAGCCGCAACCGACGCACATGCACCTCGGCCGCCGCTCCCGGCTCCGACGCCGCCTCCGCGCCCCCCTCCATGCCGCACGCGCACGAGTCCGCGACCGGGAGCGCCATCCGGTCGTCACGCATCAGTTTGGCAGCCAGCGGGTCGGTCAAAGTCGGCTCCAAAAAGGCCCCTCAGAACCCAGGATCCTACCCTCCCTGAGAATGAGTTGCAATTACATCCGAAGCAACCGATCCCACCGGAATCCACCGAGGGAGACCGCCGCAAGGACCTCACGAGCACCGCTACCCACAGGGGCAGGAGCTAGTTCTTCTTCTGATCCGCGCCCAACTCTTCCCGCAACTGGTTCAGCCGCTCACGGAACGGATCATTCACCGCGTCCATCTCCGACGGGTTCTCCACCACATGCGGCGTGATGAAAATCACCAGTTCCGTCTTCGTCGAGGTCGTCTCGCGAGACTTGAAGATCTCTCCCAGAATCGGGATGTCGCCCAGCAGCGGGATCTTCCGCACCAGTTCCGAGTCCTCATCCCGCAGGATGCCCGAGATCACGATCGTCTGACCGTCCTTCACGATCAACTGCGTCGTCGTCTCGCGCCGGTCCACAATGAACGCCCCGTTCGGCGCCAACTGCGGCGCGATCGATGACAACTCAACGTTCACCCGAAGATCAACATCCCGGTTGATCGTGATCCGGGGCCGCGCCCGCAACTGGATGCCCACCGCCCGATAGTCAAACGACTGCGTCAACCCGCCTTGGTCCGTCGTCTGCGCATCCACAACGAACGGGATGTCCTGCCCGTCGAAGAACTCCGCCTCCTGGTTGTCGCTCGTGAACACACGCGGCTCTGACAGAATGTTCACATCTGTCTTCTCCGCCAGCGCCTGCAGAATCACATTCACATTCGCGCTCAGGTCCAGCACCGAAGTGTCGAACAAATCGCCGAAGATCCCATTCTCCTGAGCCGTGGAGTTCAGACCGATCGAGAGCGAGTTGTCCGAGTTGGTCGGGTTGATCGACTCGCTCGACCACCGCAGCCCCAGCGCCGTCGAGTCGTCGCGCGAAACCTCCGCGATCACCGCCTTGATGAACACCTGACGCCCCGGACGGTCAAGATCGTCGATCATGTCCACAACGCTCTGTTTGTACTCCGGCGGCGAGAGCACCATCACCGCGTTCTGACGCCACACCGGCACGATACGAATCCGCCCGACAAGGTTCGAAGAACCCCGGTTGTCCTGCGGCTCCCGCGCACGCTGCCACCAGAAGGTCATCGTGTCGGGCGTCTCCTCCGCCGCCGCCGTGTCCGTCGTCGCGTCCTGCGCAAAGGGGCTCGATGTCGCGCTGTTCGCCGACAACCCCGTCTCGCTCCGGCGAATCTGCGCCAGCGTGCTCTCTGTAGCAAGCAGCGCGTTCAACTGCTCCGCCAACTCCTCCGCCGACGCGTGCTTCAACTCAACAATCTCGGGCAACCCGATCGACTGCGGCTGGTCCACACCCGCGATGATCTCGTCAATCACAAACAGATTGTCCGGGCTCTTACTGATCACAACCAGCCGACCCGCCTCCGGAATCGCCTGGAACGAGAACTGCCCCGCCAACCGCCCCACACCCTGGCTCGACTGCGCACCACCCTGCGTATTCGTGGGTGTCCCGAACAACCCCTCCAGCAGGTCCCGCACCTTGATCGGGTCCGAGTTCTTCAGGTCGTAGATCTTCGGAACGACCGCCTCCTGCGGCAAGGGCTGATCCCATACATTCTCGATCTGCCCGCGAATCTGATCGATGATCTTCTGCTCCGCAAGCACCGTCACCGAGTTCTGCTGCGTATTCGAAGTCACGCGCAGATTCGCGGAAGTCGCCGCGCCCGTGTTCGCCTCGCCCTGGTCGCCCCGGCCCCGATTCTGAAAGAACCGCGCCATCTGCTGCTGCTGCTGCGTGTTCTGCCGCGAGTTCTCGCTCTCGTACAACTCCTTGATATTCTCCGCGATCGACTCCGCGTCCGCGTACCGCAACCGGAAGGTATCCGTCACCAACGCCGCCGAACCGGGCTGATCGAGCGACGAAATCACCTGCTCCATCCGCTGGAGCAGCGCCATTGTCCCCCGCACCACGATCTGGTTCGACTCCTCGTCCACCGTCATCTTCGCGTAGTCGGGCACAAAGTCCTTGAGCGCCTCGCCGAGCGTCTTGGCCGTCGAGTTGTCAAGCCGATAAATCTTCTCCGCCACCGTGCCGATGTCCTGACGGCCGATCACGCTCTCGTCCGGCCCGATGACCGGCACGTCATAACGCATCAGGTCAACCATGTCGCGCAACATGATCAACTCTTCCGTCTCGATCACCGCGATGTCCAACTGACGCATCGCCAGAAACACCAGGTCCAGCGCCTTGTCCTGCGACAGCGGCTTGTCGTTGATGATCGTGATCTTCCGCTTCATCACCTCCGGCGCCGGAATCACAACTTTCCCCGTCGTCTCCACGATAAACGGCACCAGGTCCTCAACCACAACATCGTTGAACGCCAGCACCGTCGTCGAACCGTTCGTCTCCCGACGACCCGGCGCACCCCCGTTCTGTGCCGGAGCGAAATCCGCAGCCAAACCGATCGCAAGCGAAACGCACGCCAGTAGTGTCGAAGCGCGGTAGTTCATTCCGAATCATCCCCGTTGTCGTTGGTGGTTTCCTCGACCCGATCCTTCTCAAGGAACCGGTCCGTATTGCGAACAAACAGCGGCACATCGAACTCGACACCCTTCCACTCAAGACGCGCCGACCACGGCGGACTGACAGCGAGCACGCGTACTCCGTCCGACTCATCCCCGATCGCCACGATCTCGCCCGTATCGAACCACACCGTCTCGCCAAGAATCCCGATGATCTTCGCCCCGCCGTACCGGCTCGGGGGCGGGGGTGGCGGCGGCGGCGGCGGCGCATCACGAGGCGGGGGCGGCGGCGGCGGAGGCGGAGGGGGCGCAAACGGAATAAAGAACATCGATCGCCCGATCGCGCTCGCCTCGCGCGTCTTGTGCTCATCCGCAAACCGCGCAAGCGCCTTGTCCGTCGAACTCGTCTCGTCACCAACCGCGGGCACGCCCGTCAGCGCATCGCCGATCACCGGCAAAACGCTCGAAACGAACGAAACACCCAGCACGGTCATCCCGCCCAGCGCGATCACGCCCGGCAATCCCAATCTCGATGCGGCGCCAAGTTCCATCACGCACCCTCCGCCGACGCACGCTTCTGAATCGACCACGCCTCGACCGAGATCGTCGCCTGCACCCGACGCCCCTCCGTCGACTTCCTCAGCACAACCCGCGGCACGCTCGTCACCTCGGGCGAACGCTCCAGCTCCGCGATCACCTCCATCGCCAGGTCCGGATCGCACTCGAACTTGAGTTCCATCTCAAGCCGGTGCAACTCCTCATCCGCGCCAAGCGCGCCGCTCATCGCCTCGCGCGACACGCGCCCCTCCGTCCGCCGATCAAGCGACCACCCCGCCGGCACGCTCATGTCCGTGAACACCCGGTCGATCCGGTCCCGCAGCGCCGACTGCATCTCGCTCGCATCGCCCGGAACATGCACATCACCGAACCACGCGGCCCGCTCGCGAATCCCCAGCAGCACCTCGTCGCGCCGCTCCAGTTCACGCACCCGCTCGTCCAGACCCGCCCGCAGTTCATCCGCCCGCACGGAGACCACCGCGCCGTAGTCCATCACCGGTTCAACAACCGCGAAGTAGCCCACGACAAAGGCCACACCCCACAACGCCCACCGCGCTGCCCGGGGCAACTTCGCATACATCTCGCGCAAACGACTCATCATGCACCCCCCGCGTTGCGCGCGTGCTCACGCAGTCGGTTCACTTCGTCCCGAAGCCGCGTGCGCTCCTCCTCGGTAGCCGCCGCCGACGCGGCCCGGCTCCGCTTGGCGACCTCGCGCATCGCATCGAGCTTCGTCATCGCCTCGATCTCAGCGTCCGTCAGCGCCGCGGGAACCTCAACCGTCTCCGTCCGATCCGTCGCCTCACCCGTGAAGGTCGGCCCGCCCGATCGCTCCCGCGTCCGCGAACGCGAAGACGACCCGCCGCCATCACCATCGCCGTCGTCCCCCGATGCGACCGCGCCGCTCGAGCCGCCCGTGTAGCCGCGGGCACGCTCGCCGTACAGCCGCACCGCCAGCGTGTCATCCGAGAAGTCCTCGATCCCACGCGCCGCCGCGAATGGACGAAGCACCTCCGCCTCGATGCGGTACTCCAACTTCCCGCCCTCTGTCGATCGTGTCTGCATCAACTGCGCATTGGTGAAGACGCCCGAGTCGTTGAGCGTCGCCACCGCCTTGTTGGCCAGTTCCAGTGACTTCGCCTCGCCGCGCACCTGCACCCGCGTCCCGCGGTCCATCGTGATCGACTCGACCTCCATCCCCACGCCCAGCGCGCCCCCCAGGTCACTGAGCAACTTCGTCATCGGCCACCGGCGCTTCACCAGCTCATCCAGGAACGCCGAGCGAAGATCCAGCTCCGACGCCGACTCCCGCCCCTCCAACTGCCGATCGATCGACGCGAGCTTCCCGTTGAGCACCGCAACGCGCACAGCGTTCATCCCGATCGGCAACACCAGCGCCAGCAGCAGCGCCCCGATCGCGGCACCGATCGCGTGCGCAGGATCGGACAACCAATCGAGGCCCCGCGCAACCGCCGACCTCCGCTGCCGCCGCGCCTCACTCGCCAGCGAGTACAGACCCATCGCCGACGCGTCCGCGCGTCCCGCGCCCAGCGCAGCGCCCAGCGCCACGCCGTACTCATCGAGCCATCGATCGCCACGCGCCGCCGCCGAGAACTCTTCGAGGAGCGCCCGCCGCGACTCCGCACTCAGGCACACGCTCGCCGGCTCGCGAACCTCCCCCGAAAGATCAAACCACGACCCGAGTGAGCCGCGCGTCTCGTCAACCGCGTGATCCACGATTGAACGCCACGCCTCCGGCTCCGCGTCGTGCTCGCGCATCGTCCGCGCCACCGATGACGAACCGTTCACCGCGAACACCGCGATCGATCCGCCCGCCCGGTCCGCGTACAGCGCCTGACCCGAAGCACCATCCGACACCAGCGCCGACAGCGCCACGATCTCGCTCGTCCAGCGCTCCCTGGCCGCGTCGATAACCGGCTCGTCGCTCTCGCCGATCCACGCCAGGATGAGCCCATTCCGGCGCCCCGGGCCCGCCGATCCGCCCACAACCCCCGCGCCGCGCCTGTGCGCGGGCGCCGCGCCGGGCAACTGCGCCTCCGCCAGCAACGCCGCAGCATTGGCCATCTCCGCCGCGGAGCCCGTCGGAATCTCAACCAGTCGGCACACCGTCCGCGCCGCCGGCGCGACCCGAATCAGCCGCTCGATCTTGTGCCGCGACACCGCCGCCCGCGCCGCCGCGACATCGCCGAAGCCGATCGACTCCGCGTGCACGACCCGCCGCCGACCGTTCTCCTGATCGACAACGACGAAGCGCCACTTCTCGCCCTGCCGGTGCAGCGCGCCCACCCGCGACTTCGCACCCGCTTCACTCGCCCGTGTTGTCCCAGAAAGTCTGCTCATCACCGGACCACATACTCCGAGATGACCACCGGAAGGTGATCCGCCTGAATCGTCGCCACGATCTCGACCTCGATCCCCGTCGCCTCGTCCAGTCCCCGGCACGAAACGCGGTACGCGTTGCTCTGCACATCGATGTACTGCGCCAGAAACGCCGTCTGCTGCGCACCGACGATCTCCGCGAGATCCATGATATTCGCAAACCCGTTCGCACGGCTCTGCCGCGCCGTCCACAACAGGTCCGCCAGCGCCGATCCCTGCAGGTCGCCGAACACCTCCAGGTAATCAAGCGTCTGCCGCCGGCATGTATTGATGTTCACCCGCCCCGGGATCGGCCCGTCGCTCTCGATATTCATCGTCGTGTTATCGAGCAGATCGATCAGCTGCTCGTTGTCCAGGTTCGTCACCGCCTGCGCCGCCTGCCCGAGCACCCCGTCCTGCTGCGCGATCTGGCGCAACGGGGTCTGGATGAAGTCCGTCATCGCCGCCTCGCCCGCCTGCGCGTGCGCCAGAATCGCCTGCGCCTGGATCGGCGTCAGCCCCTCTACAGCCGCGATCAACTGCTCGCTCGACGCCTCCGGCAACGAGACCATCGCCTCGCCGCGCGGGTTCAACCGGTTGTCAATGCTCCGCGTTGTCAGCCACTCGCTCCACCCCGCATCCAAGGTCCCGTCCGCATCATCCGGGGGCCACGACAAGTCCCCGTCGTCCTCGTTCGGGTCGAGCCGACCGTTCAGGTTCCAGTCCTCCCCCCGCACGAACTCGGGTTCGACGCCCGCAACCAACTCCAGCTCGCCCAGCGTCCGCATCCACGCGTTCCGCGGCTCATAGGGCGACAACAACTGCGAGTAGAACCCCGCCTCCGCACCCAACTCCCGTACATCGTCGTCCGGATCCGTCCAGTCCAGAATCGCGTCCGCGACATCCTCCGTCATATTCGGGAGCAACATCAGGTCCTCGACCGTCATCCGATTGATGTTGATCTTCGCGTGCGCATCCTCAGCGCCCTCTCGATTCTCAGTGCCGAAAGCGTGCTCGATCGACCACGAAGCACCCGTCAATGTCCCCGACGCAACCTCCGCCACATCGTCAATGCGCGTGTACGCCGACCCGCTCGGCTCGGACTCCAGATCGTTCGCCATCCGCGCGATCGTCGCCTCCAGCCCCGCGCGTGCGGCCCAGGTCGCACGCACACGCGCCACCGCCTCGCGGCCGCCCATCGCTTGCCGATACGCGCTCGATTGCAACGACACCAGAATCAGCGTCGCCGATCCCAGCGCCATCAGCACCAGCACCAGCGCAAACCCGCGCCGATCTGCCGCCAACCGTGCGCCCCGAGTCACGACGCACCCCCCGCGTCAACCGGTCCCTGCTCGCTCTCGACGGCCGTCGCATATGGGGGCGGCGTCCGGTCCAGCGCGATCACGCGCCGCGTGTCCGCCGTATACCGCCCGGTCTCGTCCCGCGCCCTTAGATCAATCCGAATCGCGTGCGGATAGCCGTCCTGATCGGAGTTCCAACTCGAATACCAACCCTCGCCGTCGAACGCCGAAATGGACAACTCCACAACGCCGTCGCCGATAGCCGTGGCCACACCCCCCGAGTCGAACCATTCATCCGGCACCGGGTCCATCCGCCTCCACAACGAGAACGCATTGCCCCGACCCACGCCGCTCTCGTCACGCTCAACGCGACCCACCACCCGGTATTGCACCTCGTACTCGCCGCTCTCGGGCTCATTCGTCGCCGACCGAACCCGCCGATCGCTCCTGGAAAAGAGCAGAATCTCATCCCGTGCCGAGCCGTCCACCGTCAGATCCGTAATAAAGACCTGCGCATCGAACATGTCCCCCGATCGAATCGCGTTGGCGATGTCACGCGCCATCACACCCGCCGCCGTCTCCGCCCGCGAACGCGCCTGCTGCCTCGCATGCGACCGTGTCCGCGCATCCATCGACTGGCTCAGCGCGATCACGCACCCGCCCGCGACCGCGGCCGTAATGATCACCGCCACCATCAACTCGATGAGTGTGAACGCGCGACGCGTCGGCTGTGGCGCAGCGGGGGGGGTCATTCCGATCGGTCCACCGTTTCATCGGGACGCCTGTCGGGGTCCGGGTCGTCACCCAACCGCGGCGCAATCAGCGTCTCCACCGAAATGGATTGATCCCGCCCGCCGCTCTTCCAATAGATCTCCGCAATCACGAACGCCGGATCGCCCGCGCTCCCCTCATTGATCACAACCTCGTACGAATAATCCTCAAAGGGCTCCTCGCACCGCCCGCGCAGCGCAAACGAAGACTCATAACCCTCGATCCCCGACGCGAGCACCAGGTTCAGCCGCTCATCCGCGAGCATCGCCGCGATCGCCAGCCGCTCGCCCCGCGTCTGCGCCGCGATCGCCCGCGCCGTCAATCCCATCACCGCCACCAGCCCCAGCCCGAGCACCACGCTGGCTGCAAGCGCCTCGATCAACGCAAACGCCCGACGCGCCCGCGACCGACCAAACCGGGACGGGAAGTAGGGGGCCGGAGGGGTCACCATGGCGACTCTCCCATCCCCAGCGCATCCAGATCGACGCTCTTCTGCCGCTCCGGGTCATCCCGGTTCTCGACAACGCCCGAATCCGTCACGCGCGCCGCCGAAGCGCCCGGCTCCAGCACCACGCGCCACGCCCGCCCGTCCCGCTCGCCGTCATCCAGCGCCACCACGATCTCGATCAAAGGCCGCGGCGTGCTCACCGGAATCTCAATCGACCACCTCTTGTCATCCAGCGGATACCCGTCAACCTCCGCCGAGCGGATCACCGCGCTGTCGAGCGCGACCGCGTCGATGAACAAGTCCGTGCTCCACCGCCGCTCGCCCTTCACCTCACGGATCACCTGCGCCTCGACCGTCCCATCCTCGCCGTCATACGCAACCATCATCGGTTCGAACGCCGTCGCGTCTCGCTGCGCCACCGCCGTCAGCAGCGAAGCGATCGACTTCGCCGTCTGCTCCGCGCGCTTGGACCCCCCGTTGAACGCGCGGGGAAGGACGATCCCCGCCGTCACCGCCATCAGAATGATCACGACGATCAACTCGATGAGCGTGAACGCGCGCCGACCCGGAATGGTTCGTTCGACATTCAAGTCACGCTCACGGCTTCGTGATATCCGCGTCCTCGCCATCGCCGCCCGGCTTCCCGTCCCGGCCGTAACTCACGATGTCAAAGGTCGCGTTCACCTTGCCCGGCACCACCAGCACAAACTTGTTGCCCCACGGGTCAAGCAGGTCGTCCGCCTTCTCGACATACGGGTCCCACGAGTCATCGCTTACATTCGATGGACGCTCGTACAAGACATCGATCGTCGAACCCTCCTCCGGCTCGCCGTGGTCCGCGATGAAACTCCGCATCGCCGCCGCGAGCGAAGAAGCATTCGCCGACGCCACAGACTGCTTGCTCTGACCGATCCGACCCAGGAACCGCGGCGCGATCACCGCCGCCAGCACACCCAGAATCACGATCACCACGATCGCCTCGATCAGCGTAAAGCCGCGGCGCGATCTCCGGCGTCCTTGTTGCCCATTCATCATCCGATCGCCTCCTGAAGCTCCAACAACGGGAGCAGAATCGACAGAATCACAAAGCCGACGACCAGCGCCAGCAACATAATCAGAATCGGCGGCAGCACCGCCGTGAACAACTTGATGCTCTGCTCCGTCTTCGACTCCATCGCGTCGGCGCTCTGGCTCAGCATCTCGTCCAGCTTGCCAGTCCGCTCGCCCATCGCGATCACCTGCACGAGCAGCGGCGGGAAGTGCCCGCTCGCCTCAAGAGGGTCCGCGATCGTCGAGCCGTGCGCGACCTCCGCCGCCACCTCGTCGATCGCCGCCTCCATCGCCTTGTTGTTGAGCGTCGCCTTCGTGATCTTCAGCGCCTGCATCACCGGCAGCCCCGCGCCCGTCAGCGTCCCGAACGTCCGCGTGAACCGCGCCACCGCAACATCGCGCAGCAGCCGCCCCGCCACCGGAATCCGCAACACCATCGTGTCCATCCACAGCCGCGCCGCCGCATCGCGCCGCAACCGCACAAACCCCAGCACCGCGATGCACAACCCGAAGATCACCGCCCACCACCACGCGCCGAAGAACGCCGCCATCCCCTCGACAATCCGCGTCGGCAACGGGAGCGTCACCATCTGACCTTCGACCGCCTTCAACACCCGCGGCACAATCACCGTCACAACAACAATCACCGCCACCACCACCGCCCCCGCGATGATCGCCGGATAAATCAGCGCCCCGCCGAGCGTCCGCCGAATCTTGATATCTCGCTCCAGCAGCATCGCCGCCTGCGTCAGCACCACATCCAGCCGGCCCGACACCTCGCCCGCACGCACCAGACTTACCAGCAGATCCGAAAACACGCGGCCCTGCGCCCGCATCGCGTCAGACAGCGTCTTGCCGTGCTCGACCTCTTCAATGATCGCGTTGATGATCGACGCCTGCTTCGCCTTCCGCCCCTGCCGCGCCAGCGTCTTCAGCGCCGAAACCAGCGGCAACCCCGCCGACACCGCGATCGCCAGCTCCGAAACCATCGCCGCGACCTCGCCCCGCGACATCCCGCCCCCGAACATCGGGAGCGACATCTCCGAGTCATCGACGCGCTTCGATGCGCCACGCGACCCCGGCTGAACCAACTCAACCTCGCTCGGCGTGCGCCCCTGCTCCACCAGCAGACGCACCGCCGTCGTACGGTCCGGCGCATCAATCGTGCCGCTCGCACCGCCGCCGACATCACCCGAAATAGTCTGGTACCGGAAGGTTGGCATATCGAGTCAGGACCGAGTCACACCGGACGCAGCCCCTCAGCCCTCCTCGGCGTCTTGGGTCACGCGGAGGACATCATCCACGAGCGTCAGCCCGCGCGACGCCTTCTCGATGCCGTCGTGCCGCATCGTCACATGCGTGGGACCCGCCGACTTCACCAGCGCCTGCGCCGACATCCGCTGACCGATCGCCGCACGCATCGCCGTATTCACCGTCAGCACCTCGAAGAAACCGATTCGCCCGCGATGCCCCGTGTCGTCGCACTTCTCGCACCCCAATCCCCGCGCCTGCTTGCCATCCTTGAACATCGCACGCTCATCGGGCGCCAATCGATTCATCAGCGTCTGCGGCATCGCCTCCCACACCCGGCAATGCTCGCACACGCGACGCCCCAGCCGCTGCGCAAGCACACCCTCAAGCACGCTCGACAGCAGGAACGGCTCCACATCCATATCAAGAAGCCGCCCGACCGCCGCCGCCGCGTCATTCGTGTGCAGTGTCGAGAAGAGCAAGTGCCCCGTCAGCGCCGAACGCACCGCGATGTCCGCGGTCTCAGCGTCACGAATCTCACCCACCATGATCACATCCGGGTCCTGACGCAGAATCGATCGCAGCCCCGTCGCGAAGGTCAATCCCCGCTTCGCGTTCACCGGAATCTGATTCACGCCGCTCAGTTCGTACTCAACCGGGTCCTCGATCGTGATGATCTTCTTCCGCGGGTCGTACAACTTGCTCAGCGCCGCGTAAAGCGTCGTCGTCTTGCCCGAACCCGTCGGCCCCGTCACCAGCACCATGCCGTGCGGCAGCCCGATCAACCGCTCCATCGAGTTCCGGTCACGCTCATCCATACCGAGCGAAACCAGGTCCAGGTTGATCGACTCCTTGTCGAGAATACGCATCACCACCGACTCGCCGTAGATCGTCGGCACCGTCGAGACGCGGATATCAACTTTCCGGCCCTCGAACCGCAGCGTGATGTGACCGTCCTGAGGCACATACCGCTCCGCGATATTCATCCCCGCCATGATCTTCACGCGGCTCGTGATCGCCGGCTGCAAGTGCTTGGGCGGCGGCGATTGGTCATACAACACGCCGTCCACCCGGTACTTCACCTTCAACTGGTTCTCGAACGGCTCGATGTGAATGTCCGAAGTCCGGCTCCGAACCGCCTCAACGATCAACAGGTTCACCAGGTTGATCAGCGTCGGCTGCTCCGCCATCCGGTGCAGCTCGTCCGCATCAACAGTCTCCAGGTTCGCCAGCGACTCCCCCGACTCGTCCTTGCTCCCGCTCCCGAGCCGCGCCGCGACCTCCGCCGCCGTCGTCCCATACGCCTCGCGCAGCATCTGCCGCAGAATCTCAGACGGCGCCCCCACCCGGCGCACACTCTTGCCCGTCGTGATGCTCACCTCGTCCGAAGCCGCGAGGTCCCCCGCGTCCAGCATCGCCACCAGCAACCGGCCCTTCTCAATAGCGTACGGCACAACGCGGAGCCGCATCGCCTGCTCCGCGTCGATCAACTTGGCCGCGTGGGTGTCGATCGCCGGCTTGGCCGTCAGCGCCGCAACCGAGTGACCATTCAACGACGCCGCCCCGGCACCGTTCGCACCAGCAACTGATGGGGTCTCATCCTTGTCCGAACTGGTGCCGAGGCGCGTCGTCATGCAAATCCTTCATCGGGCAACAACGCTCAGTTGCCGCCCGTGTCCTCATCATCAACCATGATCTCGCGCGTCACGAACACCGCGACATCACCTTCAAGATCATCCGGCGAGAAGAAATCACCACCGCCCGGTCCGCGGCGCTTCCGCGGCAGGCGGTCCGCCTGCTCAGGGGTCATCAACTGCTTCATGCGGTCGTAATACTTGTCGTCCAGTTCCTTGCGCGCCAGCCGCGCATCCTTCACCGCGTCGTTCTGCGACTCCCCGCCGATCTGGATCACCATGTTCCCGCCGCCGAGCATCATCTGCTGAGAAGTCCCGTCCTTCTCCGCCTCCGCCTCCGCAGCGGCCCAGCGGTCATTTACGGACGCCAGCTCGCGCTCGTATTGCTCGCGGAACGCCTCGATCTGCGAACGCTGATCGTCCGTCAGGTCGTCAAAGCCCATCGCGCGATCAAACGCACGCCCCGTGTACGACCGGCGGTACACCTTCGGGAACGACGCCTCGCGGACCATCCGGTCAAACTCGCCCCGAGTCGCCTCGTCCATCATCCCGCCCAGCTGCGCCGCGAACCGCTGGTTCACCTCCCGCAGTTTCAACTCCGTCTCGCGCATCGCCGCCGCCGACGCCTGGAACTCCTCGATATCAAACGCCATCCCGCCCTCGCCCGGCTGGTGCGACTCGTGGAACTTCCGCTCCTGCTCATCGCTCAGCCGGTTCCGATCAACAAGCGCACGATCAAGGTCCAGCTCGTACCGCTCCAGCACGGGCGACATCTCGTGCATCGACGACTCGGCCAGGTCCAAGTCGTCCACGATCTGAATCAGGTCGACGCCCGCGCCGCTCACACCCATCGGGTTCGATAGCGATTTGTCCCGGCGACGCATCCGCTCGAGCCGGTCCCAGTTCCCCGCCTGATCATCCGTGATCACCAGACGCAGGTCCTCCATGAACCGCGACTCCAGTTCCTTCGTCTGCTTGCGCGAACGCTCCTGAATCGGCATCATGTCCTCGAACACCGCCGGATCACGAGTCTCCTCAAACTCCTCACGGAGCATGTCGGAGTGCTCCTGCTCCGCCCGACGGATGTCCTCGTACTCCGAGAGCATCGACTCAAACAACGACCGCGCGATCTCCGTCTGACCCTCGTCCAGATGCAGCACGCTCACGAACCGCTCGAACTCCTTGGTGGAGATCGGCGCCCGCGAGGGCCCGCCCATGATCATCTGCGCGCCCGCCGGGGCGCCAGCCGCCAGAACCGCCGCGCCGCTCAATGCCAGCGCCATCAGGTGCGTCCGTCCACGGATCATCAGTCGTTGCATCGCCAGTCGCATGGGTCGGTCCTCCGAGTCAGAGTCAGTCAGATGTCAGGCCCGTCCCCGGCGCGATACCATCGCGCAGCACCACGGGAACGGGCACGCCATCTCCTCCGGACGCGCCGAGCACGCAACCCCGTCGCGGATCGGCGATTTCGGCGTCATCCGCAACTCAGACCCCGTCCTGCTGCTCGCCGCCCCGACGACGACGCGGGCGATCCCCGCCATCCTCGCCGTCGCCGCCGAAGTTCCGACGCCAGTCACGCTGCTGCTCCGGCTCCGGCAGCAACGCCTGCTGCTCGGGCGTCAGCACGCTCTTGAGACGCTCGACCATCTTGGTCTCGTAGTCACGCCGCTCCTGCCGCGCCGCGTTGTCACCGCCCGGACCACGACGACCCATGCCCATCATCCCCTGGATCGAACGCTCCATCTCGTCCTTCTCGATCGACGCGGCCATCTTGTCATTGAGCGTCGCCAGTTCGCGGTCCAGCTGGCTCCGCATCTGCCCGATCTGCTCCCGCTGTTCAGTGGTCAGATCCGCCATGTCATTGGCCGTCTCGAACGCACGCACCGCGAACGACCGGCGGTACACCTGCGGGAAACTCGCCTCCTTGAACTTCTGCTCGAACAACGCCGCCTGCTCCTCGGGCAGCACGCTCGTGATCTGCTTCGCGGCACGCCGGTTCGCATCGCGCACCTTCACGCCCGCATCCCGCGCCTCGTTGAAAATCTTCTCCATCGTGTCGAAGTCCTGGTTCTGCCAGAGCTCCATCGCACGCCCCATCCCCTTCTCCTGAATCTCGTTGCGCTCGATCAGGGCGCGATCCAGTTCGACCTCGTACCGCTCGAGAATCGGCGCCACGCCCTCCATCGTCTCGGGCGTGAACTCCATCTCCTTCACCAGCGCGATTACGTCGACACCCTCACCGCTCAGGCTCATGGGGTTGTTCTGCATCGTGGCCGCGCGCCGGCGCTGACGCTCGAGCGTCGGCCAGCGGTCCAACTGCTCCTCGGTCAGCGTGAGCTTCAGATCGCCGACGAACCGATCGGTCATCGCCTTCTTCTCGTCATCGAACTTGCCCATGACCTCCTGGATGTCCTGCCACACCGAGGGATCCTGGGTCTCGCGGAACTCCTGCCGCGCGCCCTCCATCACCTGGTTCATCCGGCCACGCAGCTCCTCCCACTCAACGAGGTACCCCTTAAGGAGTTCCTCGGCGATCATCTTCTGGTCGTCGTCCAGCCGCAGAATCTCCGCCGCTTCCTCGAGACCCTTGCTCGTAAAGTCGGCCTCCATCGCCCCCCGCATCCCCGCGCGGAACATCTGGGCATGAGCGTTTGTCGCGAGCATCGAAACCGCGAGCACTACCGCCACCACAAGACCGGACACACGACTCATCAACATGGCTGATTCCTTACTTCGCTTCCTCGGATTCACCAAAGCCCCTCGACGCAAGCCGAAGAGCACCCATCGCCAAACGCTCCCCCCGAACCGTTATTGCACACACATTACCCGATCATGATCCGAATACCGGCCGCTCCACAGTCTGCTTCCCACGCCCCGGCAACCGCTCCACCTGCTCGCCGGTCAGCACGCTCTCGATCTTCTCCATCGTCCGCTCATCCAGCCGCTCACGAAGCTCCCGCGCCGCGGTCAACCAGTCCGGCTCCTCGTCGCCGTTCTGCCAGGAGAGAATCGTCCGCTCGCTCTCGTAGCGCACCTTCGCCTCGGCCCATCGCTCGTTCGCCTTGGAAAGCTCGCGCTCGTACTGCTCCTTGATGATGCCGAGCCGCTCCCGCTGGTCGTCGCGCAGGTCCGCCATGCCCAGCGACCGCTCGATCGCGACCGACACCTTGTTCGTCTTATAGATGTCCGGATACGCCTGCTCGTTGAAGGCGGCCCGGAACCCGCCTCGGATGTCCTCCGGCAGCAGCGTCTGGATTTTGTCGGCGTGCCGCTTGTTCAGATCGCGGATCCCGCCCACCAACTCCATCCCGCGACCGTACACCTTCGTCATTTCTTCCATGTTCTGCTCGAAGTCGAAACCGTCGCGCGCCTTCTTCTCCCATTCGTCGATGAACTCGCGCGTATCGACAAGCATGCGGTCCAGCTCGATCTCGTAGGTGTTCACCTCGCTGTCGATCGAGTCCAGCACTTCCTGCGGCACCTCCGCGGTCGCCAGAACACTCACAAGGTCCACCTTCGCGCCGCTGATAAAGCCGAGGTAGTAGTTCTGATTGATCTCCTGATCCCGCCGGAACTTCCGCTCAAGACGATCCCACCGCGCCATCTGGTCCTCGCGCAGAACCATCTTCAGGTCCGTCGTCATGTTGTCGCGAATCTTCCGCGTGTACTGCTGGAAATCGACCCAGACTTCAGATGTCTCCTGCCAGATCTCCCAGTTCTGCGTCGCCTCGGCGATCCGCTGGATCTCCTCCATGTACGCCTTCATCTGCTCTACCGCGCGCGTGTGATCGCTCATGTACCCCTCGTGCAACGAACGAGCAATATCCCGCTGCTCGAGATCGAGTTCGAGCGATTTGAGCGCGTCTTCCAGTTGCGCCGAGGAGAACTGCGGCTCATACCCGTCCCATTGCGCGCACGAAGAACGCACCGGCCCGAGCATCGCCGCGAGCGCACAGAGCACCGTCATCCAACCCGAAATCGCACGCCTCATGCCCTGTCCTTTCCACGCCCGTGCGCACATGGCCCCGTATTACCTACCAACAACTGATCTTTAGTGTTCACCGCATGCACTTCTACGCACCAAACTTCGATGTTCTTCAACGAACTTCAATCAACTGCGACCGAGTTGGCGCCCCCGATCCCTCGCTGCGCGCACGCCCCGCGCCACAATCCCGCGCAGCCCCGCCTCCTCCATGACGCCGATCGCCGCCTCGGTGGTCCCCTTCGGGCTCGTCACCGCCCGGCGCAGCTCCTCGGGCGTATCTTCAGTTCTGACAAGCATTTCCGCGCCGCCGCGGATCGTTCCCAAGACGAGCCGCCGCGCCGTCACTGCATCCAGCCCCACTCCGATCGCCCCCTCGATCATCGCCTGGGCCAGCAGGAACACATACGCCGGGCCGGAGCCGCTCACCGCGGTCACCGCGTCCATGAGCGACTCGTCCACCCGGACCACATCCCCGACGCCCTCGAAAATCGCCTTTGCTACGAGAAAATCACGCTCCCCGGCCCCCGCGCCCACGCAGATCGCCGACACTCCCATCCCGATCTGCGCCGGCGTGTTGGGCATCACCCGCACCACGCCGCACCCGCCGCCCAAGGCCGACCGGACCCGATCCGAGGTCGTTCCCGCGAGAATCGAGATCACCAGCCCCGAAAACCGCGATTCGGCGAGCGATTTCTCGATCTGGGGGAGCACCTGCGGCTTAATGGCGAGCATCAGCGCAACATCCGGAGTCAGGCGATCTCGGATCGCGTCGACGGACGCAAGTCCTTTGGCGCCAAGGGATTCAAAGAACGCGCGTTTCTCGGTATCGGGTTCGACGACGGTCAGGGAACCGGGCTCGATCTGGCCCTGATCGAGGGCGCGGGTGAGGATCGCCCGCGCCATATTGCCGCCCCCGATCACGATCATGCGGTCTGATGCCAAGTCCGCCTCCCTGTACGCACCGGATACACTCGTCCTGCGGCTCCTGATTCGGACAGAACCACGCAAGGGCCATTATGGCGATTCCCTACACGCTTGAGTTTGAGAAGCCACTCGTCGAGATCGAGGCCCAGATCGAGGCGCTCGAGGCCGAGGGCGATGACAAAGACGCCGGCTTTCGCAAGGAGGTCGCGCGGCTGCGCAAGAGCCACCAGACGCTGCTCAAAAAGATTTACGCGGGTCTGACCCCTTGGGAGACGGTGCGGGTGGCGCGGCACCCGAAGCGCCCGCAGTTCCGCGATTACATCAAGTTGCTGTGCAAGGATTTCTGTGAGCTGCACGGCGACCGTCGGTTCTCGGATGACCCGGCGATCGTGACGGGGTTCGGGCGTGTCGGGGCGATCAAGTGCATGTTGATCGGGCACCACAAGGGGCGGGACACCAACGAGAAACTGGCGTGCCATTTCGGGTGCGCGCACCCGGAGGGGTACCGCAAAGCGCTGCTCAAGATGAAGATGGCCGAGAAGTTCGGGCTGCCGATCGTGACCTTCGTGGACACGCCCGGCGCGTTCCCCGGAATCGGCGCGGAGCAGCGCGGGCAGGCGGAGGCAATCGCGGTGAATCTCCTGGAGATGAGCCGGATCGAGACCCCCATCGTTTCGGTCGTGGTGGGGGAGGGCGGCTCCGGGGGGGCGCTCGGGATTGCGGTTGCGGATCGCGTGGCGATGCTTGAGCACGCGTGGTACTCCGTGATCTCGCCCGAAGGTTGCGCCGCGATTCTGTGGAAGGAAGCCAACGCGGAGACGAACAACCTGGCCGCGACGGCGTTGAACCTGACGGCCAAGGACAACAAGCGCCTGGGCATTGTGGACGAGATCATCAAGGAGCCGGTGGGGGGAGCGCACCGGGATCCTGCGCATGCCGCGCGCAATATCGAGAAGTGGATTACGGACCAGTTGATCGAACTGGAGCGCGTCAAGCCGACGCTGCTGCCCGGGCGGCGGTACGAGCGGTTCCGCAAGTTGGGCGAGTACGAGACGCTCAAGCCGGCGCGGGACGGCACGGGCGACTGACCGAACGATTGACGGTGATTATCGGCATTTGTAAACTACCGGGCTTTCCATCGGGCCCGGTCTTCGTAAATCGGGCACTGTCAACAGGTTAGCGCTTCCGGCAAGGGAAACTCGTGCCCAGGAAGGCCTCCACCGCGTCGTCATCGACTCCCGCCAAGTCCTCCAAGAAGGTGTCGTCGCGCGCCAAGACGACGGGCAAGAAGTCGAGCACCAAGAAGACCACCAAGAAGGCGAGCGGGGCGGCGGCTTCGAAATCGAAGACGGCCAAGAAGGCCTCCGCCAAGCCGGCGAAGGCCGCGTCGAAGAGCGCCGGGAAGCCGTCGAAGAAGTCGGGTGGGACCAAGGCGTCCGCTGCGAAGGCGGAACCGGACACCAAGACGAGCAAGAAGGCGGAGACGACCAAGAAGAAGTCGGGCAAGGCGCCCAGCGCTCCTGCCGAGGCCGACGCGAGCGCGAAGAACTCGGCGAAGCCCAAAGGTGACAAGGCCGAGGCGGCCAAGCCGGCATCGAAGAAGAAGTCTTCCTCGAAGTCGTCGAAGGCCAAGGGCGACGCATCCAAGTCGGCGGCGAAGGCCGAGGCGGCCGGCGGGAATGAACAGGCGGCCCCGAAGTTCCGCGGGTTCAAGCAGGACAGTTCGCTCACGGAGATGCGAGCGGCGGCTGCGAAACTCGCGTCGCTGGCGGGGCTCCCTTCGGTGAAGTCATCGGGCGACACGGAGGACCTCTCGGCGAAGAAGTTCCGGAAGGTGACCAAGTCGCCGCTCAACGCCAAGCAGCTCGCGGAGTTCAAGGAGATCCTGCTTCTCAAGCGCGCCCAGCTCGTGGGCGATGTCTCGAGCATGGAACTCGAGGCGCTGATGGGCGGCGGGTCGGGGTCGCTGAGCCATCTGCCGCAGCACATGGCGGATCAGGGTTCCGACGTTTCGGAGCAATCGCTGTCGCTCGATCTGGCCGCGTCGCAGCGCGATCTGTTGCGCGAGATTGACGCGGCGCTGGCGCGGATCGAGAACGGGACTTACGGCATCTGCGTCGAACTGGGCAAGCCGATCCGGATCGAGCGGCTGCGCGAGACGCCCTGGGCGAAGTATTCGATCGAGGCGGCGCGTGACCGGGAGAGCTCCGGGCGGTTCTATCGTCCGGGGAATGCGCAGTGAGCGAACACGCTCCGGGCGGTGCGGGGCGGAGCCGTGATTTGACGAATGATCAGGCCAAACGAGCGGGTCGTTGTCCGCGGGTGATCGCGCTCTTTGTGGCGATGATCGCGCTGGGGCTGGTGGCGGACCTTGCGACGAAATGGGGCGCGTTCCGGTATATCGACGATCAGCCGTTTGTCGTGAACCGTGGCGCGGTGCTGCGGGTGCTCGCTGACGATCCTTCGAGGATCATGACGCTCGTTCCCGAGCACAAGGCGGTGCACGCGATTCCGGGTGTGCTCGATCTGCGGCTCGTATTGAACGCGGGCGCGGTATTCGGGACGGGGCAGGGGCGTCGGTGGATGTTCATCGGGTTTACTTCCGTGATTCTCGTGATCGCGGTGGTCGCGTTTTTTCGTTGGACACGCGCCAACGAGCGGTGGACGCACTTTGCGCTGGCGATGGTGATCTCGGGCGGCGTGGGGAATCTGTATGACCGGATCATGCTGGGGTGCGTGCGGGACTTTATCCATCCGCTGCCGGGCGTGAAGTTTCCCTTCGGGCTGCTCGGGGGGCGCGAGGTGTGGCCCTATGTGAGCAATGTCGCCGATGCGCTGCTGCTGATCGGGATCGCGATTCTGACGGTGAAACTGTGGCGGTCGGACTCGGGCAAGGGCGCGAAATCGGAGCCGGTGGGCTCCTGATCAGGACTTGATCGCGGCGCTCTTCTCGCGGATGGCGGGCAGGAGTTCGCGCACTTCATCGGCCATGCGCGTGTTGGGGAACTCGGCGACGATCCGCTCGCCGGCTTCGAGCGCTTCGGGCCACTGGTGATCCTGCACCATGAGTTTGAAGCGCACGCCCAGATTCTCGCGGGACTTGACGACGACGCCCCGCGCGACTTCTTCGAGCGGGGCGGCCTCGGCGGGCGTGAGGTACTGATCGAGTTCTTTGAGGAGCGACATGGCCTCGTCGAGTTGCTCGCGCTGGGCGGCGACGAGGAACTGACGTTCGAGGTCTTTGCGGTAGCGCTGGCGCGACTCATCGACGCGCTCGCGGAGGCCGTCGACGCGGTGTGACTCGGGGAAGAGGCGTTGGATGCGGGCGGCCTCGGCGTAGGCCTCGGTCCAGTTGCGGGTGCGGATGAGGTCGTCGAGGTGGGCGAGGGAGTCGACAACCTGCCGGTCGAGCGTCTGGAGGCGGGCGCGTTCGATCTTGGAGCGGAACTCCTCGGCGTCGGCGCGGTAGCCGAAGCGCTCGGCGAGTTCCTTGACGAGGACCATGGCGGCGTCCCAGTCTTCGTCGTGGATGTCCTGCTCGATGGCGCGGCGGAGGAGTTCGCGCTCCTGGCGGCGGTGGAGGACGCGTTTGGCTCCTTCGCTCAGCCCGGCTTCCTGCGTCATGGTATTGAGCGCGTGGGCGAGATCGGAGAGCGTGCGGTCCATGCCGCCGGCGGAGGAACGGATCGCCCAGGCGCCGATGAGCGTGATGGGCAGAACGGCGCAGGAGACGGCGACGAGGACGATTCCCGCTGTGAGCCGGGATGAGGACTCGCCGGCGGTGGCGATGAGTGACAGGCCGACGCCCGCGAGCGCCGTGAGCCACGCGACCGAGAGGATGAAGGGCAGGCCCGCGCTGGCGTTGTTCGGCTTGGTGGGTGCGTCGGTGTCGTTTTTCATGTCGGTGCTCCGTTTGGTGCGGAGAGCGGGGGAGATCAGCTGCCGGGGGTCACGCCGCCGCAGTTTCGCTCGACGGGCACGAGGCAGAGGAAGCGCAGGCCGCTATCGGTCCGGAACTGGTGTTCGGAGTCGGCTGGGACATAGAGGACATCGCCGGCGCGGATGGGTCGGTACGCGCCGTCGAGGAGGACTTCGCCCTCGCCTTCGACGATGAAGACCTCGTGCTCGTAGTCGTGGGCGTGGCGCGGTGTGTGCCCGCCGCCTTCGACGCGGAAAGCGCGCATGGCGAAGTGTGGGGCACCGTCGTCGCGTCCGACCATCATGGCCATTTGGACGCCCTTGGCGCCGTCCATCGCGACGGGCTTCTCGGTGGCGGCGTTGATGTTTCGGATGATCATCTGCGTTCCTCCGCACGATCCATCGGGGAATCGTACCATTGTCGCGTGCCCGAGACGCCGCACATTCTGGTCGAGTCCCTGACGGTCGGTGCGTTCGCCAATAACTGCTACATCGTCCATTCCGGTAAGGGGAGTGAATGCCTGCTGATTGACGCCAGCGCCCCTGCGTCGGCGATGATCGGGCGTGTTCGGGAGCTCGGGCTGCGTCCGACGCGGATTCTGCTGACGCACGCGCACATCGACCACATCCTGGGGCTGGCGGCGTTGCGGGGGGCGTTCCCGGGTGTGCCGGTGGCGCTTCACGCGGAGGAGCACGGATGGCTGGATGATCCGGCGCTGAATCTGTCGGCGGCGATGGGCGAGCCGTTCACGGCGGATGCGGCGGAGGAGACGCTCGGGGACGGGCAGGTGATCGAGTTCGGGGGTGAGCGGATTCGGGTGATGCACACGCCGGGGCACTCACCGGGGGGCGTGACATTCGTGATTGACTGCATCGATACCGCGATCGTCGGGGACACCTTGTTTGCGAACTCGATCGGTCGGTTTGACTTTCCGACGAGCGACGGTCCGACGCTAATGGCTTCGATTCGTGAGCGTCTGTACACGCTTCCTGACAGGACGCGCGTGCTGCCGGGACACGGCCCGGAAACGACAATTGCGCGCGAGAAGCGTTCCAACCCGTATGTGCGCGCATGACGGATCAGCGCGATGAACAAGTTGCGGAGCGGCTGGCGCGGCTGCCCAACGCGCTGCGGTCGCAGACCGTGTTCCGGTCGTTGTCGGGGGCGCGGGTGCCGGCGCTCCTGGCGCATCCCGATGCGGGCTGGATGGATGCCGGTGCGAGTCCGGCGGCGCGTCCGGTGGTGTTGTGGATGCATGGACGGACGGTGAACAAGGAGCTGGATCCGGGTCGGTACCTGCGTTGGCAGCGCGCGGGGATCGCGGCGTGCGCGATCGATCTGCCGGGGCACGGCGAGCGCCTTGATGAGGCGTATCAACAAGCGGACCACACGCTGATGCTGGCCGAGCAGTGCGCGGGTGAGATCGATGGCGTGGTTGCTGCGCTGGGCGCGCCGGAGTTCAACGGGGCTTTTGATCTGGACCGTGTGGCGATCGGGGGGATGTCGGCGGGGGGGATCGTGGCGCTGGTGCGGCTGTGCCGGCCTCATCGGTTCCGAGCGGTGGCGGTGGAGGCGACGACGGGGGACTTTGCGCCGATGCGTGGCCGGGCGTTTTTCGTGGAGCCGTGGGCGGATCGGCTCAACCCGATCGACCATCTGGAGGATTGGGCGGCGATTCCGTTTCTGGCGTTGCATTCGGAGGCGGATGAGTGGATTCCGGTTGGGGCGATGCGGTCGTTCGTCGGCGCGCTCCGGGCTCGGTACGGGGCGTTGGGGGCCGATCCTGCGATGGTCGAGATGCACACCTGGCCAAAAACGGGCGCGCCGTATGAGCATTACGGCTTCGGAAAGGTGTCGAATGAGGCCAAGAACCTGCAAACGGAGTTTTTGATCCGCCACCTCGGGCCGCCGCCGGCGGTAGAATCCTAAGACACCCCACTCGCCAGCGCACATCGTCCGCGCTGAGCGTCTTGCAGGAGATTGATTGATGTTCACGTTCGTCGCCATGTCCGCTCTCGCGCCCGCGGTGCTCGCTGCCCCGCAGGAGACCGTCGCCCCTGTCAACATCGAAGAGCGGATCGAGGCCTATCAGGACGCGTTCCAGGCGGGCATGGAGGCCGGCACGCTCGACTGGCCCACCGTTCAGGCGCTGGCGAACGATGCGCTCTCGGGCGTCGATTTCTCGACGCTGAGCATGGATCAGATTCTGCAGCTGCACGAGAAGAACATTCTTGAGTACGCCGGCCGGACGGGTGATGCGTTCACGCGGCTGGAGTCATTCGCCGACCCGGACACGGCGACGGGCGCGAAGGCCGCGATGCTCCGCGCGATGTTCGCGGGCAACCAGTCGCAAGACCCGCGCGATACGGTGAAGGTTCTGACGGCGGCGCTGGAGCACAAGCATCTCTCGGAGGTGATGTCGGACCCGATGGCGCAGAACTTCCTGTTCTCGCTCGGTCAGAATCCGGAGCCGGTGCTGAAGGGCTCGGAGAGCGCGTTGCTCGGCTTTGCGGAGTCGATCGATGAGTCGATCGCGCCTGAGGCCGCGGTCGGGTTCGGCGGTTTGTGGGACGCGATTATGGCGGCCAAGACCTCGGATGCCGACGATGCGCGTCGCGAGAAGATCCGCACGCACTTCGTTGAGATCGGCAAGGCGAAGGTTGCGCAGATCGAGGACGAGCGTATGGCCGAGTGGTTCAAGGACTCGCTCAAGTACCTCGACGGCGCGGCGGCGCGTGGCATGCTGATCGATCACGAGGTGCCGCAGCTGACGTTCCTGTGGTCGAGCGATCCGTCGATCACTTCGATGAGCGATCTTCGCGGCAAGGTCGTGGTGCTGGACTTCTGGGCGACGTGGTGCGGGCCGTGCATCGGTTCGTTCCCGCAGGTGCGCGACCTGGTGAGCCACTATGAGGGTTACCCGGTGGCGGTGGTGGGCGTGACGAGCCCGCAGGGCACGTTCTTCGGTGCTGACGGGCAGCGCACCGACTGCGAGGGCGCTCCGGAGAAGGAGTTCGAGCTGACTCCGGGCTTCATCGACGCGAAGGAGATCACCTGGACGGTGGTGTATTCCGAGGAGAACGTGTTCAATCCGGACTTCGGCATCCGCGGCATCCCGCATGTGGCGATCGTGGACACGAAGGGTGTGGTGCGCTACAACGGGCTGCACCCCGCGGTCGATCCCGAGAAGAAGCACGAGTACATCAACGGTCTTCTCGAGGAGGCGGGCCTGCCGCACCCGACCGAGGACGCGATGGACGATGCGGATCATGGTCACGAGGACGGCTCGGATCATGATCACGAATAAGGCGCGATCGACGCGATGAACGTTGTTCGACGACAAGACCAAGGCCCCACCGGCGCCCGATGCGCGACGGTGGGGTTTCTTGTTTTTGCGTTGCTTGCGATTTCGTGCGGCGCGGGGTGTGTGACCGAGACGCGGACTCCGGCCAGAACGCGCGTGCCCGAGGGCGCGGTGGCGCGGTCCAGTTCTGGCCCGAAGGGGTCAACGGGATCGGCGAGTCAGGGCCCGATCGCGAGGCCGGCGACGGATGCGAGCACGATGAGTTCGCGCGTGACGGTGGCGCTGAAGCCGATCGGCGAGATTCCGTTTGATGGGCTGGTGCTGCCGGTGTTGTCGCCCGATGCGTCGTTCCTGGCGACGCAGGTGGGCGGTGCGCCGTCGTGGGATGCGCTGCTGGCGGGGCCGGATGCGCGGGCGCCGTATCGCACGCGGATCGAGGCGTACGACCTGCGCGGGGCGATGCCGGCGCGGGTGGACGGGGTGTCGCTCCCGGCGGGGTGGTTGCTGGGGCGGGGCGCGGACGAGCGCGGGTTTTTGTGCGAGGTCATCAATCCGGACGGGTCGCGGGACATCGCGCGGGTGCCGTGGCGCGGCGGTGAGCCGGAGTGGCTTGCCCGCACGGGGGGCGTGAACGCGCACGCGGCGCTCTTCGGGGACGGAACGGTTGTGTATTGCGCGCGCGCGATCGATGAGCCGAGATTCTCGATCGTGATCGAGCGCGGCGGAGCGGTTTCCACATACAGCGATCCCGATGCGTCGCTGATGTTTCCGGTGCCGACGCCCGAGGGGGGCGCGTTCTACTGCTACGCGCTGACGCGGGCGGGCGGGTTGGAGCTGCGGCTGGTGCGGGCGTCTTCATCCGGCGGCGACGGTTTCGGCGTGGCGATGGTGTGGCCGCTGCTGGAGGGGGGGGCGTCGGCGTTCGATGCGTACCAGTGTGCCGCGCGGGCGGCGGTGCGTGGTGGTGCGCCCTATGAGTTGCTAGCGGTGCACCCGCGGATGGGCGGGGCGGCGATCTTTGATCCGGTGTCGGAGTCGGTGGCGCCGCTTCATCGCGGGTCGATCGCGGGGGCGTGGATCGCGTCGGACGACCCCTTGCGGGTGCTGCTGAGCGCGCGGGACGGGCTGATGCATCAGCAGGCGGCGCGGACCGGGGCGGGTTTGTCGGTGAGCCAGGCGGTTCGGATGGAGCGGGAGCCGTGGGTTCCGGTTTCGACGAGCGATGCGGACTTCCCGTGGGTGCTGATCGGGCCCGAGGGATCGGGGGCGGGATCGATGCTGATTCTGGTGCGGATGTCGCTGGCATCGCCGAGTGACGCGGCGCCGGGTGCGGATCAATCGTCGTCGGAGTGAAGCGACTCGCCCGCTCCGATGACGCGGCCGTCGCGGAGGCGGACGATTCGGTCGGCGCGATCGGCGGTGGCGGCGTCGTGGGTGACGATGACCATGGTTTGTTTGAAGCGCTCGCGGAGTTCCATCAGTGCGTCGAGGATCTGCGCGCCGGTTTTGCGGTCGAGGTTGCCGGTGGGTTCGTCGGCGAGGAGGACATCGGGCTGGTTCATGAGGGCGCGTGCGATGGCGACGCGCTGGCGTTCGCCTCCGGAGAGTTCGACGGGGCGGTGCGCGAGGCGGGCGGCGAGTCCGAATCGTTCGAGGAGTTCGGTGGCGCGGGCTTTCATCTCGGCGCGTGAGTGTTTGCGCGCGCCGATCATGGAGCCGAGCATGGTGTTCTCGACGATCGAGAGTTCGGGGAGCAGGTGATAGAACTGGAAGACGAAGCCGACGGATTGATTGCGGAATTGGTCGAGTCGGGCGGGGCCGAAGGAGGAGATGGGTTCGTTCCTGAAGTAGACGCGGCCGCCGTCGGTGAGTTCGTCGTTGTCGGAGACGGCGCGGTCGTCGGGTCGGTCGAGGCCTCCCAAAAGGTGGAGGAGCGTTGACTTGCCGGAGCCGGATGCGCCGAGTACGGCGACGCACTCGCCCGCATCGACCTTGATGGATGCGCCGCGGAGGACGGGGACTTTGGTCTTGCCCAGGGTGTAGGTCTTGTAGACGGATCGCGCTTCGATGATCGCGGTGGAGGCGGCGGTTGGCGGGTGATGGGTGGTGGTCATGGGTTACTCGAAGCGGAGGGCCTTGACGGGGTCCATCCATGCGGCGCGGACGGCCGGTGCGATCGCGCCGACAAGCGCGGAGAGGGACCCGACGCCGGCGACGAGCAGTGCGCGCATCGGATCGACCTTGTTGGGGATGTCCATGAAGTAGTAGACGCTGGGGTCCCAGACCTGCACGCCCAGTGCGCGGCCCATCCATTCGTGGATGGGGTTGATGTTGGTGACGATGAGGTAGGCGAGCGCGAGCCCGGCGATCGAGCCGACGAGCCCGAGGAGGAGGCCGTAGCGCATGAAGAGCCAGGCGACGCCCATGCGGCTGGCGCCGAGGGCGCGGAGGATGCCGACATCCTTGGTTTTCTCGCTCACCATCGACCAGAAGATCGAGAAGAGGAGGACGACGGAGACGAGCGAGATGAGCGCGAAGAGGACGAGGACGAGCGTGGTTTCCTTCTTCACTGCGGCGATGAAGAAGCGGAGGTTGGGTTCCTGCTCCCACGTGAAGACGGTGTTCTCGCGCCATGTTGATGGGCGCCAGTAGTGGTCGGCCATTTTCTCTTCGTAGAAGGCGTCGAAGATCTGCTCGACGCGCTCGTCGAGTTGGTCGGGCGTGACGCCTTCGGCGGCGCGCACGAAGATGGTGGTGGCGCGGGCGGGCTCGATGGTGGTGCCGGTGCCGGTGTTGAATGAGGTTGTGCCGTCGGCGTTGAATGTGACGGAGCCGGGCTGCCAGTCGGGGTCGACGCGGGTGGCCTGGTCCATCTTGAGCATCTTCTGGAGGAGCGCGAAGGGGATCAGGACATACTTGGAGTCGACCTGGTAGACGCCCATGGAGAACTCGTTGGCGATGGGGAGCGTGGCTTCCTCCGGTTCGATCATCACGCCGGAGTCGCTCATGGGCAGAACGGTGAGGGTGATGGTGCGCGAGGGCGCGAAGAGGCCTCGGCCGGGTTCGATGAAACCTTCGGGGCGTCGCCAGTTGAACTTGGTGACCATGGTGCCGACGACGGCGGCGGGCATGATCTCGTTGGATGCGGGGTCGAGGACGCCCATGGCCTTGCCGCGTTCGTAGAGGAGGTCGAGTTCTTCGCGGGAGGCGGTGCGGAGCCCTTCGCGCGGCGAGCCGGGCGGGCCGTAGAGCGGGTCGCCGGGATTGCGGTGGGCGAGGCGCATGTCGATACCGAGTTTGTCCTTGCGGAGCGGCTTATCGATGTGGCGCCAGTAGATGAGGTCGTAATAGCCGGCGACGCGGTCGTACCCTTCTGGTTCGATGCCCATGAGGATGACATCCGCGGGGGGCGCGCCGATCTCGAGATTCATCAGCGCGAGCGTCTGGATGACGGGTGTCGCGGCGGCGACATACTCGGTGTCGGCTTCGAGGCGGTCGATGAGTTCCTCGTAGTAGGGGATGCCCTGCACCGGGATGGTGATCGAGACATCGCCCATGAGCGACTTGCCCGAGGCGAGGAGTTGCGTGAGGAAGCCGCCCATGACGGACCAGACGATGAGGACCATGCCGGTGCAGAGAGCGACGGCGACGGCCGCCAGGAGGGGCATGACCTTGGAGAGGAGGTAGCGTCGGGTGATCAGGCGTTGATACACGGGATGAATACTATCGGCTCACCCGCGGGGTTCTCCGGACATACCATTCCGCCCGTGATCGCCCGTGCATCTGAGAGTCCGCGCATCGGTCGCCCGCTATCGATCGGGCCGGTGGCGCTGCGCACGAATCTGCTGCTGGCGCCGGTGGCGAACTACTGCGATCTGGCGTTCCGGATCGTGTGCCGCGAGGCGAGCGGAGCGGGGGCGGGTCTGGGGCTTGCCTGCACGGATCTCCTGTCGCCTCAGGGGCTCTTGCGGGGCACGGCTCGGTCGCTCGATCTGGCGCAGACGCACGAACTGGACAAGCCGATCTGCATGCAGCTGTACGGCGGGGACCCGGAGATTCTGGCGCAGGGGGCGGTGTGGGCTGTGGAGCACGGCGCGGATGTGATCGACATCAACATGGGGTGCCCGGTCGACAAGGTGACGAAGAAGGACGGCGGGTCGAAACTGCTGTGCGATGTGGCCAACACGATCGCGATCGTCCGGCGTGTGGTGAGCGAGGTCGAGCGCGCATCGCGGGGGCGCGTGCCGGTGACGGCGAAGTTGCGGCTGGGGTGGGATGACGGGTCGATCGTCGCGCCGGACCTGGCGCGGAAACTGGAACGCGAAGGCATCGCGCTGGTGACGGTGCACGGGCGGACCACGGAGCAGAAGTTCAAGGGGAGTGTGCGGCTGCCCGGTATCCGGGAAGTTGTGCAGGCGGTGGATGCGATTCCGGTGCTCGGCAACGGCGATGTGACGGATGTGGAGTCGGGATTAACGATGATGCGCGAGACGGGGTGCGCGGGGTTGATGATCGGGCGGGGGGCGTTCAGCGCGCCGTGGATTTTCCGGGACATCTGGCACGCGCAGGTGCGTGGGGAGGTGCTGCGTGAGCCCAGTGAGGCGGAGAAGATCGCGATCGTGCGGCGGTATCTTGACCTGATGATGGAGTTCCGGGGTGAGCATTACGCGATGACGCACATGCGTCGGCGGATCAGCTGGTTTTCCAAGAAACTCGGGCCGTGCAAGCCGCTCAAGGAGGCGGTGCGCACCGCGCCGGACCCGGCGAGCGTGCACAGCGCGCTCGATGAGTTTCTGGCGGGGGGGCTTCGGATGTTTCCGGCCGGTGAGCCGGAGTGCGCCGAGTCGATTGACTGAACGGGTCAGTCGTTCGGGTTGCGCATGAGTTTCTTGAGCATGGGCGTCATCACGAGGATGATGAGGCCTGCGCCGATGGAAGTGACGACGAAGAGGAAGAAGAAGTCGGCCTGACCCCCGAAGGACCAGGGGAGTTTGATTCGTCCCTGTTCGATGGCTTCGACCTGTGCGGCGACGAGGCCGCCGCCGAGGTTGGCGATGAAGTTGCTGACGAACCAGAAGCCCATCAGGAGCGAGACGAACTTCACGGGCGCGGCCTTGGTGACATAGGAGAGGCCTGTCGGCGAGAGGCAGAGTTCGCCCACGGTGTGCCAGAAGTAGGTCATGAAGATGAGGAGCATGGAGGCCTTGGCGACGCCGTCGGCCGAGACCTTGCCCGCCCAGACCATAAAGAGGTAGCCGAGCCCGAGGAAGATGAGCCCGAGGGCGATCTTGGCGGGCTGGCTCGGGTTGCGCTTCTTGCGGGTGAGGACGGTCCAGAGGATGGAGAAGAGCGGCGCGAGAATGAAGATGAGTCCGGCATTGACGGACTGGAACCATGTGGCGGGGACTTCGAAGGAGCCGATCATGCGGTCGGTCTTCTGCTCGGTGAAGACATTGATGCTGCTGCCGGCCTGCTCGAACGCGATCCAGAAGAACGCGTTGAAGAGGAGGAAGACGAAGATGGTGATGACGGGGCCGCGGTCCTGCGGCTCGTTGGACGCGACGAACCAGACGACCCACGCGAGGATGGCGACGCTGAGCCCGACGATGAGCCCGAGTGAGAGCATCGGTCGTGCCTGGATGTATTCCATGGCGGCGCCGAGTTGGGCGATTCCTCCGAAGTGGTAGATGGCTGCGAAGGCCGCGGAGAGCGCGATGGCGGCGAGCATGATCATGAGGGACTGGGGTGTGGCGCGGTCGCGGGGCGCATCGCCGACGCCCTTGAGGAAGATGGGCTGACCGACCATGTAGAGAAGGAGGCCGGCGAGCATGCCGACGGCGGCGGCGCCGAAGCCCCAGTGCCATCCGACTTTCTCGCCGAGCGTGCCGACGACGAAGGCGCAGAGGAACGCGCCGAGGTTGATGCCCATGTAGAAGATGGTGAATGCGCCGTCGCGCCGGGGGTCGCCTTGCTCATAAAGCTGGCCGACCATGACGGAGACGGTTGGTTTGAAGTGGCCAGTTCCCAGCACGATGAGGGCGAGGCCGAGGATGAAGGCGCTCATTCCGGTGCGGCTCTGGGCCATTTCGCCGAAGCCGGAGACGCCCAGGACGATGTGCCCGAGGGAGATGAGCAGCCCGCCGATGAGCATGGATCGGCGTGTGCCGATGAGCTTGTCTGCGATCATGCCGCCGAAGATGGGGAAGAGGTACGCGAGCCCGGTGTACCAGCCGTAGAGGACGGAGGCGTCGGACTGGAGCCAGTTGCGTCCGGAGTCGTGGTTGTTGGTATCGACGGTGATCTCGTAGTAGGGGGGCTCGTCGGGGCCGCGCTGCGATTCGGGTTTGATTTCTGCGACGAACTGCGATGGGTTGCGGTTGACGGTGAAGTAGGTGCGCTGGTTGGAGTCCTGGCGCGGGATGCCGACGCGGACTTTGATGGTTTTGTCGGTGGTGTTGCGGAGCGCGAAGCGCGACTCGGTGTTGTTGAACTTGGTGCCGGGCTCGCCGGTGACGATGACCCGGAGGTCGGTCGGGGTGCCGTCGCCGGGGAGCGTCCAGACGGTCTTGTCGGCGTTGGCGGGATCGGGCTTTGCAACGAGGCGCTGGGCGGTGATGTCTAACTCGCCTGATGTTGTTGCGGCAGGGGCATCGGCGGGGAGTGTTGTTCCGGCGCCGACGAGGGCGTAGAGGGGGATGCGCTGGACGGGGCCGACTTCGTCGTGGGTCTTGCCGTTGCCGTCGTCGACGGTGACCATCTGCTGGAGTTCGAGGGTGTTGGTGTAGACGCCGGGTGTGAGTTGATGGACGGCGAGGACGGAGATCATGTAGAGCATGAGGATGGCGCGCATGCCGTAGTAGCTGAAGCGCTCCCACATCTCGACGAGGAAGAGGAGGAAGAGGCCGACGGGGTGACCGAGGAAGGTCCTGCCGACGCCGCTGGTGGCCTGTCCCAGTTCTCTTGAGTCGAGTTGGCTCATGTGGTCTCCTTGGTCGCGTTGGTCGGGGATTGTACCGAACCCCTCACATCGTCCAACAATCACTCCGGCCGCCAATGCGGAGGGTCAATCCCTTGCACGCGCGGCGTCGTCCCACCACAATCCGCTGATGAGCACCGATCAACAGTCGAACGAGGGCCGCAAGGGCATCCTGGACTTCATCGAACGTGTGGGCAACGCGTTGCCGGATCCGGCGACGCTGTTCCTGATCGGCGCGGTGCTCGTGATGGTGGTGTCGCACATCGGGTTCAAGGCTGGTTGGACGGTGCAGAAGCCGGGCATCGCGGCGGTGACGACGCCGGTGATCGACTCGGGCACGGGCGAGCCGGTGACGCACACGCGGATGGAGGTTGTGAAGCGCGTGCCGACGCTGGTGACAGACAAGGACCACGAGACGGGGGCGGTGACGGCGCGCATCGAGGCGGTGACGAACGCCGAGTACGAGATGGTGGAGAACGACAAGGGCGAGCTTGTCCCGACGCTGAAGACGAAACGGATCGATCAGGATGTGAAGGTGGTGTCGCTGCTGGACCGTGAGGGTGTGAACTGGGTGTTCCACAACATGGTGAAGAACTTCACCTCGTTTGCGCCTTTGGGGATTGTGCTGGTGGCGATGCTGGGGATCGGTGTCGCGGAGAAGACGGGGTTCATCGGGACGCTCCTGAAGGCGATGATGCTGCTGACGCCTCAGAAGTTGCTCACGCCGACGGTGGTATTCATCGGGATCATGAGTTCGATGGCGTCGGACGCGGGGTATGTGGTTCTGCCGCCCGTGGCGGCGGCGCTGTACAAGTCGGTGGGGCGTTCGCCGCTGGTGGGGCTGGCGGCGGTGTTCGCGGGTGTGAGCGCTGGATTCAGCGCGAACCTGCTGATTACATCGCTCGATCCGCTGCTTTCGGGCCTGACGCAGGTGGGCGCGCAGTTGTGGGAGCCGGGGTACAAGGTGAACCCGGCGTGCAACTACTACTTCATGATCGCGTCGACCTTTATGCTGACGCTGCTGGGCTGGGGCGTGACGGCGAAGCTGGTCGAGCCGCGACTGGCGCGCAAGAGCGCGCTGGAGGGCGGGCCGTCGCCCCTGACCGATGAGGATCGCGCCGCGCAGGCGATGACGCCGGGTGAGAAGCGTGCGCTCGTGCAGTCGGTGGCGTGGACGCTGCTGGTGACGGGCGGATTGCTGGCGCTGATTCTGGTGCCGCACGCGCCGCTTTGGAAGTCGCCCGACGAGGCGGATGCGCGTTGGCCCGAGGCGCTGGTGCCGATGGTTGCGATTTTCTTCCTGGTGCCGGGGGTGGTGTACGGGATCATCACGGGGACGATCAAGAGCGAGACGAAGTCGGATCGTCTGGATGCGGGGATCGCCAAACTGATGGCGCACACGATGGCGGACATGGGGCCGTACATCGTGCTGGCGTTCTTCGCGGCGCAGTTTGTGGAGTTCTTCAATCACTCGAACCTTGGGACGATGCTGGCGATCGTGGGGGGCGAGGCGCTGCAGAGCGCCGATGTGCACCCGGTGCTGGTGTTGTCGCTGTTCATCCTGGTGGTGTGCGCGGGGAACCTGTTCATGGGTTCGGCGAGCGCGAAGTGGGCGTTCTTTGCGCCGGTGTTCGTGCCGATGTTCATGAAGAACGGGATTTCGCCGGAACTGACGCAGGCGGCGTACCGGGTGGGCGACTCGGCGACGAACATCATCGCGCCGATGAACCCGTACCTCATCATCATCCTGGTGTTCATGCGGAAGTACATGCCCAAGGCGGGCATCGGCTCGCTGATTTCGCTGATGATTCCGTACGCGGTGATTTTCCTGATCGCATGGATGCTGATGCTCTCGATCTGGTATTTCACGGGTCAGCCGCTCGGCCCGCAGGGCGGTCTTCACTACGACAACCCGATGCTCAACTGAGTCTCTCGCGGTCCGTCGCGCCGTGTATCGGCGCAGGAGTCTTGCATGCCCTCGACGCATACCGGCGCATCTCCCGAACCCTGTGTGCTGGTTATCTTCGGCGCCTCGGGCGATCTGACGCACCGCAAGCTGGTGCCCGCGTTGTATGAGTTGGAGCTGGCGGGGCAGCTCCCAGAGGGCTTGTGCGTTCTCGGTGTAAGCCGGACGGAGTATTCCGACGAGAAGTGGCGGGAGAACCTGACGCCGTGGGCGAAGAAGCACGCGCGCGAGTTCGATGATGCCTCGTGGCGGAAATTCGCCGGGCGCATCCACTATTTGTCGGCCGACGCGGCGCAGGCGGACGCGTACCCGGTTCTGATCAAGCGTATCGCGGAGCTCGGGCGTGAGCACGGGATCTCGCACGCGGACCAAACGCTCTCGGAGTCGTCGCCGTGGGCGCAGATGCCGAATGTGCTGTTTTATCTCTCGGTGTCGCCGCGGCTGGTGGCGCCGATCGTGCAGCGGATCGGTGATGCGGGGCTGGTGTACCAGGGTCAGCGGTGGTGCGCTCTGGACGGGAGCGCGATGCCCTGGCAGCGGCTGATCATGGAGAAGCCGATCGGATCGGACCTGCGCACGGCGGATGAGTTGATCCGTGCGGTGGGGCGCGTGTTCGAAGAGGAGTCGGTGTACCGCATCGATCACTACCTCGGCAAGGAACTCGTCCGCAACATTCTTGTCATGCGGTTCGCCAACACGATGTTCGAGCCGCTGTGGAATAACCAGTATGTGGATCACATCCAGGTGTCGGCTGCGGAAACGGTGGGAGTGGGCAAACGCGCGGGCAACTACTATGACGGCGTGGGGGCGATGCGGGACATGATTCAGTCGCACCTGTTGCAGGTGCTGGCGCTGGTCGCGATGGAGCCGCCGGTTTCGCACACGCCGCACGGGATTCGGCGCGAGAAGGTGAAACTCCTTGAGGCGGCGCGGCCGATCGACCCGGATCGGGCGCACGATGACGCGGTGCTGGGGTATTACACGGCGTCGGGGGACGAGACTGACGGCGACGGCGGGCTGGGGTACCGCGAACTCGAGGGTGTGGATCACGATCGTCGGACCGAGACCTTCGCGTCGATGTGCCTGCACTTTGACAACTGGCGATGGGCGGGCGTGCCGTTTTATGTGCGCACGGGCAAGAAGATGGCGCGGAAGTTGACGGAGGTGGTGGTGCAGTTCAAGCACCCGCCGGCGCAGATCTTCCGGGATGCGGAGCCGTTCGCGTCGGGGGGAACGACGCCGGCGAATCGCGTGATCATCAACATCGCGCCGGACGAGGGGATCTCGATGCGGTTCGAGGCGAAGGTGCCGGGGCATTCGTTCGACATCAAGTCGGTGAAGGCGGACTTCGACTTCAAGACTTACTTCGACTCGGAGACGCCGGAGTCTTACGGGCCGCTGCTGCTCGATGCGCTGCGGGGCGACCAGACCAACTTCATGCACCGGGACGAGGTGCTGGGCACCTGGCGGATCATCGAGCCGTTCATCAAGTCGGAGCAGCTGCGCCGGAGGATTCAGGACTACAAACCGGGCTCGTGGGGGCCGGCGCAGTCCGACGACATGCTCGCGTTGGATGGCCGGAAGTGGCACAATCCGGCGCCGCAGGAAACGAGGTGATGGCGCACCCATGAGCCCGGACGCTTCTCATGACGATCATTACACGCTCGAGCCCGAGGCGCCGGCGCCGTCGCTGCCGGGCCGTGTAATCGTTCGGGGTGATGAAGAGGACCTGCACCATGCGCTCGGGTCGGATCTGATGGTGCATGCGCAGAACTGCGTGCGGCAGTTCGGCGATTTCCATCTGGCGCTGTCGGGCGGGTCGACGCCCATGCCGTTCTACAGGCGGCTGATGGTTGACCCGACATTCCGCGAGTTCCCGTGGAAGCGGACGCACCTGTGGCTGGTGGATGAGCGGCGCGTGCCCGTCACCGATGAGCGATCCAACTGGGCGCACATCGCTTCGATTCTGCTGGATCATTCGGATATCCCGCGGGCGCACGCGCACGCGATCGATGCGACGGCGGTGGACGCCGACACGCGCTACGAGAAGGAGTTGCAGGCGACGCTCGCCTGGCGCGAGAAGGGTCATGATCGGCTCGACTTCGTTCTGCTCGGCGTCGGCGATGATTGCCACACCGCGAGCCTGTTCCCGCATTCGCCCGCGCTGTCTGAGCGTGATCGGCTTGTCGTGATCAACGCGGGGGAGACGGTGACGCCTCCCGATCGGGTGACTCTGACTTACAAGACGATCAACGCGGCGCGGGTGATCGCGGTGCTCATCACCGGCGCGAAGAAGCGGGAGGCGGTTGCGCGGATCGTGGCGGGCGGTGAGCCGGAGGAGCTTCCCATCGCGGGTGTGCGGCCGACCTCGCCGGACGGGAGCGCCGGTGAGATGCGCTGGTATCTCGATCGTGCGGCGTGCCCCGCTGGCGGGTGATCACCCTTCGAGATCGAGGCGGTTGCGATCCATGGGGTGCAGGGCGCGGCCGAGGGGGCCGTAGATGTTGTGTTCGGTCTGATCCTCGCGGGACTCCTCGGAGTCCGTCTCGCGGACGGGGCGGGCGTGCTCGACCTCCTGTGATTCTTCGGCGGCGTGGATCTGGGCCTTGTCGGCCTCGCGCCGGACGGCTTCGAAGTCGTCGCCCTTGCGGAGTTCTTCGCGCTTCTTGCGGGCGGTGCGCTCGTTGGGGTTCGCGCCGCCGGGCCCTGTCGGGATGATGCCGCCGATGAACGCCATGTGGCGTATATCGACTCTGCGCGGCGGTGCTCTCCACCCCGATCTCCAACGCCCGAGAACCCGGAACGGGTCGTGCGGGATTCGCGGATCAGCCGCCCTGAACGCGCGATATCAGCGCCTGGAGGAGCGAGACGGCGCGTGCTGCGGCGGGCTCGCCATCGGCGCATGCGATGGCCCGGTGCGCCTTATCGATGACGCGGGCGGGGTCGGGGTTGTCGCGGCGGCTGGAGAGGTCGGTGAGGTTGTCGTAGCAGTCGGCGAGTTTGATGAGTTTGGTGCGCCAGCACGCGGCGCGGATGGCCTCGTCGTAGGCGCTTTCGCGCTCGTTTTCCGGGAGGCGCATGTCCTTGGTGAGGGCGGCCACGACGCGTGCGGCTTCGGCGCCGGCGCATTCGGCGACATCATCGAAATCGCTCGGCGTGTCCTCGATGACATCGTGTAGCAGGGCCGCGGCGAGGGTGATGTCGTCGTCGCAGGCGAAGAGGTCGCGAACGATCATCATCACGCGGAACGGGTGGGCCGCGTAGGGCGTGACGCCGTCCTTGCGGACCTGGCCGGCGTGCATCCGTGCGGAGAGCCCGGCGGCGGCGTGCCAGAGGCCGAGGTTGGTGCGGGGTGTGCTCACGAGAGCCCCTTGGCGAGCATGACGACGGCGTGGACCTCGATGGCGCGGCCTTCGCCGACGGCGTCGACCTTTTCGTGCGTTTTGCCTTTGAGGTTGATGCGCGTGGTGTCGGGTTGATCGAGCAGTTGCGCGAGGTTGGCGCGGATTTCTTCCTTGACGGGCGAAAGTTTGGGGCGCTCGAGGATGATCGTGCAGTCGCAGTTGCAGAAGAGCCAGCCCTGCTTGCGGGCACGCTTGAGGGCCTCTGCGAGGAAATCGGCGGAGTCGCGTCCGGCGTTCTCGGGGGCGTTGTCGGGGAAGAGCTGGCCGATGTCGGGGGATCCGATCGCGCCGAGGATGGCGTCGGTGAGGGCGTGGAGGAGGGCGTCGCCGTCGGAATGGCCGATGGGGCCGGTGTCGGAGACGACCGGGATGCCGCCGAGGATCAAGGGCTGGCCCTTGCCCTTCGGGGGCAGGGGTTCGAGGCGATGGAGGTCGTAGCCGTGCCCGACGCGGAACTCGGGGAGCGGGGGGCCCTGAATGCTGGAGGGGTGGGGGTATCGGCTCAAGATCGGCACTCCGTTCAGGTCTTGGGGGCGGACCGGTCGATGGAAGGAGCATCGGCGAACGCCGATGATCCGCTGCCCGTACTCTTGCTGAGTCGGGCGGCATCTTAGACCCCCGACCTCTTTCCCGGGCTGCATGCCCGATCTCATGGAGCCGTCATGCGTCGATCGATCACACTTCTGGGCATCCTCGCTGCCTCTTTCGCCCTTCCCGGGTGCCGATCGGAGGGCGGGATCGGGTATTCGGCCGACTCCTACACCTATGTCTCGCGGACCTGGGAGCCCAAGACGATCTCGGTGATCGATACGCGTACGGGCGAGACGATCTGGACGCTCGAGCTGCCGGTGGGCAAGCAGCTCAATCTGAAGTTCGTCACGGGGACGGGGCCCAACGAGTATTACCCCGACGAGATTCAGTGGAAGGTTGTCGATGCGGGCAACGGCGGGATCGCCAACGCGACGAATCGGCTGCCGTGCCCGCCGCGTGACGCGCGTCGGCTTGAGTGGGTTCGCCGGCCGGTGCCGGAGATGCCGGGGACAGAACTGACGGCGGAGCAGACGCAGTAAGTCGCGTCAGGCGCGGACGCGCATCGACTCGACGACGCCGGGGATGAGATCGAGCAGATCGGTGGCGAGCATGCCTCCGGTGACGGTGCGCTGGCCGTGCGCTGCGCACCACGCGGCGGCGGCGCGGGCGTGGATGGTGACGCCGGCGCACGCGGCGTCGAGGAGTCCCAGGCCGCCCATGCCCTGGCTGGGGATCGAGCGTGAGCCGGCGACGAGGGGCGCGCGGTAGTGCTGGGCGAGGAGCCCGCCGATGATGCCGGCCAGGACATCGCCCGACCCGCCGGTCGCGAGCACGGGGTTGTCGCCCTCGTGCGACCAGAGTTGCTGGCCGTCGGAGACGAAGGTGCGTGCGCCCTTGAGGACGACGACGCATCCGAGCCGTCGGGCGAGTTCGGCTGCGGCGCTCTCGGGGTCGGCACCGCAGTTGATGGCGATGTTGAGGGAGTCGGCCAGTCGGGCGTATTCGCCCGGGTGCGGCGTGAGGATGGCCTGTGCGCGAAAGTCGCGCCAGAGTTCGGGGACCTGCGCGAGGTTGTTGAGGGCGTCGGCGTCGATGACGACGGGAGTTTCTTCCTGCTGGACGGCGCGGAGGGACAGGGCCTGCTCGGCGTCGCCGACACCCAGGCCGGGGCCGACCACGAGTGCGCGCACATCTGGGAGCAGTCGGTCGAGCGTCTGCGCTGCGAGGTGCGCGATAATGCGCTGATCTTCGCCGGTCTTCAATGAGATTCCGGTGGCGCTGGGCGCGATGATGAGCCCGGCGTTGAGCACTGGTTCGGGCATGACGAGTTTGGCGAGCCCCGCGCCGGTGCGGAGTGCCGCGAGCGCCGCGAGGGCGGGGCCCCCGATCATTCGGACGCCGTCGTCGGGGTTGTGCTCGTTGTTTGCGTTGTGCGCGCAGCCGCCGACGATCGCGACGGCGCCGAATGTGCCCTTGTGGCCCTTGGCGTCGCGGGCGGGCAGGCGGATCGCGTGATGTTCTGTGGTCATTCGACGCTTTCGACGTGAATCGACAGGTTGCCGAGGACGCGCGCGACGGCGACCATGGAGTTTATGGAGTCGTCGTCGGAGAGTGAGCTGGTTTCGAGTGCGATATGGAGCGCGTTCATGGGGTAGGCGGCGTCGAGGTCGATCCACTCGTTGACGCCGTGCTGATTCTCGATGAGCCCCTGCGTCCACATGTGGTAGCCGAAGACGCTCTCCTTGCCGAGGAACTCCGGGACGTAGACGATGCCGCTGACGACGCGGCTGGGGATTTTGTTGGCGCGGAGGAGCGCGGCGACGAGGATGGCGTGCTCGGAGCAATCGCCCTCGCGGGTGCGGCAGACCTCGCTGGCGGAGGCGAAACCGACATCGAGGGACTTGTCACTGATGTAGTTCGAGACGAAGCGGACGATGGCCTGGGCCTGCACGGGCGGCGCATCGGCGGCGCCCTCGACGGCTTGCGCGGCGATCTCCTGAATCATGGGGTCCCGCCAGTTCACGGCGGAAGTGGCTTCGAGGTAGTCGTCGGGGTTGACCTCGGCGGACTCGACATCGACGGGGTCGTCGATGTTGACGGAAACGCGCGCGGCGTTTGCGTCGAGGCGCTGGACCCGTTGCGCGCCGCCTTCGACGAGATCGGGCAGGCCGTTCTTCTCGGTGCGCACGATGAATGATGCGCGGCGGGAGAGCATGTTGTCGTCGAGGTTGCGGTCGGCCTTGATGAGCGTGGAGGCCATCATCTCGGGGGCGTCGAACTCGGCGAGGGCGGTCTCCTTGTCGGATGCGAGGATGGTGACGCTCAGGCCTCCGAGATCGGTGACGGAGCGGACGAGGTTGCCGTCGAGATCAACGAACTCGGTCTGCGTGACGCCGGGCGTCGTGTCGAGCTCGATTCCCATTTCGATGGCGGGAACGGATTTGCCCATAGCGTGGACGGTGGTTTGGTTGCCGACGGTCATGGTCATGGTGGTCGGCGTCAGGCCGGTGAGGGCGTCGACGGTTCGCACGACGATGGTCTTGGCGCCGGCCTCGAGGCGGGCGTGGACGTACTGATCGGCCTCGACGGGAGTGAGCCACTCGCCGGCGGGGAGGGGGGCGGTGCGCGAGAGTTCCTGGCCCGCGCTGCGCTCTTCGATTCGCACTTCGGTTTCGGCGAACTCGTAAAGCGTTGAGCTCTGGGATGATCCCATCTGGGACTTGGCGATCATGCGGATGGGCTCGCCGGTGCGGGTTTCGAGGAACTCGCTCTGGAGGACAACGGCGACCGCGCCGGGGCCGCGTCCGATGCGGAGGTTCATCTCCATCGCGGTGTGGTAGCCCTCGGGAGTGACTTCGAGCCACTCTCGCATCCAGCCCATTTTCTTGCCGTCCATCTGCGTGACGTACCAACGCTCATATGGCTTCACTTCGGCGCGGGCTCTGGGGGCGAGCGCGTGGAAGATGATGGCGGTGAGCAGCGTGGCGAGAAGGGTTGTGTGTTTCATTGATCTGCGACTCCACGGTCTTAGGGCGTCAAGCGCCGGTGACGAGCCATACACTATCGCCCCTGATGATCGACACGCATTGCCATCTGACCTTCCCGGACTTTGCCGGTCGCCTGGACACGGTTCTTACCGATGCACGGGCGGCGGGTGTCACGGGGGCGATTACGATTTCGACCACGACGGTGGACTGCCTGGAGGCGCTGGCGATCGCGCGGGGGCATGATCGGGTGTGGTGCAGCGCTGGGGTGCATCCGCTCTACTCTCATAAGGGGCCGCACCGGTGGGAGAGTCTCCGGGTGGCGGGGGTGGACCCGAAGTGCGTGGCGTGGGGGGAGCTGGGGTTGGACAACCACTACACGGGGGCGCACCGGGATACGCAGCATGCGGTGCTGGCGGATCAGCTCGCGTTTCTGGAGGCGCTGGCGGCGGAGGACCCCGGGCGGCTCGACAAGCCGATTGTGCTGCACTGCCGGGAGGCGTTCGAGGAACTGATCCCGATTCTCGAGCGGACCTCGTTCGCGCCGGAGCGGTTCGTGTTCCATTGCTTTACGGGTTCGCCCGAGGATATGCGGCGGATCAACGACTTCGGGGCGTTTGTGTCGTTCACGGGAGTGGTGACATACAAAAACGCGCCGGAGGTGGCGGAGGCGGCGAAGCTGACGCCGATCGAGCGGGTCATGGTGGAGACGGATGCGCCGTTCCTGACGCCCGCGCCGCACCGGGGGGAGAGGCCGTGCGAGCCGCGGCATTCGCGGGTGACGGCGGAGTTTCTTGCGGGCCTGCGCGGGATGGCGTGGGACGAGTTCCACGCGCAGATCAACCGGAATACCCGGGCGTTCTTCGGCATCGACGCGGAATAGGTACGCTAGGACCATGAGCCCGAGTCGCACGCTTGCGGTGATCGTGCCGGTGTACAACGAGGCGGCGCTGGTGGAGCGCGCGATCGAGTCTTTGCGGGATTGCCCCGCGCCTGCGGGGATCGAGCGCACGATCATTGCTGTGGACGACGGGTCGTCCGACGGGACTGGGGGCATTCTGGATCGGCTTGATGCGGAGCATGAAGAACTGGTGGTGGTGCATCTGAAGCCGAACCGGGGGAAGGGTGCGGCGATTCGAGCGGGGATGGAGCGGGCCGGTCGGGTCGGCGAGCGCGGCGCGGACTTCGTGCTGATTCACGATGCGGACCTGGAGTACGACCCGGCGGACCACGCGCGGGTGCTCGAGCCGCTCCTGGACGGGCGGGCGGACGCGGTGCTGGGCACGCGGTTCCTGGGTCAGACGCACCGCGTGTTGTATTACTGGCACTCGATCGCGAATCGCGCGATCACGACGCTCTGCAACATGGTGACGAATCTGAACCTGTCGGATATCGAGTGCTGCACGAAGGCATTCACGCGTGAGGTGGCGGAACGGCTGGGGACCAAGGAAGACCGCTTCGGGATCGAGCCGGAGATGGTGGCGCGGTTGGCGCGGATGCGGGTTGATGGCAAACCGCTGCGCATCTTTGAGGTGCCGGTGTCGTACGCGGGGCGGACCTACGCCGAGGGCAAGAAGATTCGGGCGCGCGACGGCGTGCGTGCGGCGTGGTGCATCGTCCGTTACGGGTTGTTCGGGTAAGGTCGAGCGCCTACTGGCACTGGCGTCCCCAGTTGCCGAGGATGATGTTGAGGTCGTCGACGTTCACGATGTTGTCGTGATTGACATCGCCCTCGAATCCGGGTGGGCAGTCCGGGCCGCCGCCGAGTTCGATCTCCCATGATGCGAAGGATCCGGCGACGAGGAAGTCGTCGTCGTAGATGCGAAGCACCCATGCGCCGTGCGCGTTCTCGCCGATGTACTTGGCGTCGAGACTGATGGTTGCGGTGTAGGTGCCGGAGGGGATGTTGTCGGTGCAGCAGATGGGGCCGGCGACGGCGGAGAGACTCGCGCCGGAGTCTGCGAAGGCGTAGTCGCCATCGAAGTCGGCGTCTTCGCCCGAGTTGAGATTGGAGACGAGGATCGTTTCGGAGCTGACGCCCGCGTGCTTGAGGGTGATGGTGAGGTCGGAGGAGTAGTTGTGCTGCAGGCCGCGGATGGTGACCTTGATGGAGGTGATGGGGAAGTTGTCCTGCACGGCGATGGGCGAGAGGAATCCGACGGCGTCGTTGTCGGGGATGTTGCCGGCGATATCGGTAGTGTAGGTGGTTGCGCCGGCGGTGGCGGCGAGAGAGAGGGCGAGAAGGGCGGCGGGCACGCGATCGGTGCGCATGGGGGCGGACTCCGGATACGGGGCGGGTGCAGCGGGTTGAGGGGCGGGGACCGGACCGACGAACCATACCCCGGACTGCGCGCGGCACAAGCGAAAAGAAAGACCCGGCTCCATCGGAGGAGCCGGGTCCAGAGGATTCACACGAGTTCGTGCCGCGATTAGCGGCGGCGGCGGGCGGCGGCGATCAGGCCGACGCCGAAGAGCGACATGGCGCCGGGCACCGGGACGACGCGGTAGGTGCCGATGACGGATGCGTTCGGCAGGTCGGGCAGATTGTCGGCCTCGAACCAGAGATTGCCGGTGCGTCCGATGGGGTTGTTGGCGGTGTACGCGGCGTACGCTGCGGCGGTCAGGTTGTAGGTCGCGGCGCCGGTGAAGGCCTGCGAGCCGGCGGTGAAGCTGGAGGATGCGTCATTCGTCCAGCTGAAGAGATTCAGCCCGGGGTCGCTGGTGAAGTGGAAGAGCGATGGGGAGCCGTCGGTGGTCGTCCCGACCGGGCGGATGTCGCCGCCGGGGACGAGCGTCGAGCCGGCGCTGCCGAGCGAGTTGGTGCCGAAGAAGTCTTCGAAGTAGACGCCGATATTGTCGGTGCCGGACACGGTCGCGGCCGAGAGCCCGGCGGTCGAAGTGATTGTGATCTGATTCGTCACAGACAGATCGACAAGGATCAGATCGTCCGCGGAAGCGGCGGTCGTCGCGCCGGCTACGGCGAGCATGGCGAAGATTGCCTTTTTCATGATGTTTCTTCCTCTCTGCATTGGTGATCACCAATTCCAAAAAACTCGACCGCGTGACGAGCGCAGTCAACAAAAGAGCCGGCCGGCTGTGGGGCCGTCGCCGAACCGATCCCGGAAGTGTTCTCGTCACGGGCGGAACGAAGTCGAACTCGACAACTCGGAGTTCCGGACTCGCCGCCGTTCTTCCGCCGGGCGGCGATCCGCATTTCGTGCCATTCACCAGTTTCGAAGCGGTGGACCCACCCTCCGCTCGTGACGTGTATTTCGAGGGTGCCCTCCATACAGCGGGCGTCAAGCACTAAGGGCGTCTTCTATCGGGTCTTTTCCGGAATCGGGCCGAATTGCGTGTGAAACTCCCAACACACCCCGATCATCTCGGCGCGATGATCGGGGCGTGGTTGTCGGAAGTTACACTTGGTGTGAGATTGAGCATGGACACTCGCCCCCCGGTGATCGTGGTTTCCGGCCTCCCCCGCTCGGGGACGAGTCTTGTCATGCAGATGCTGGAAGCGGGCGGGGTGGAGATCGTGACGGACGGCGAACGCACAGCGGACGACGACAACCCGCGCGGGTACTACGAGTTCGAGCGCGTCAAGAGTTTGCGTGGCGACAAGTCGTGGTTGGACGGGGCGCGGGGCAAGGCGGTGAAGGTGATCCACCTGCTCTTGATGGAACTGCCGACGGACCGGGAGTACCGGGTGCTGTTTCTGAAGCGGGACATCGGGGAGGTGTTGAAATCGCAGGCGAAGATGCTGGAGCGGAGCGGGAAGTCGGGGGCTGCGCTGCCGGCGGAGCGGCTCGCGGAGATCTACAGGGGGCAGCTGGCGGGCGTGATGGCGTGGCTCGGGGCGCGGGAGTACTTCAAGGTTCTGGAGTTGGAGCACGCGGACTTGCTTTCTTCGCCCGCTGAGAGCGCCGAGCGCATCGGCGCGTTTCTCGGTTTGCCGCTGGAAGTCGGGGCGATGGCGGGCGTTGTCGACCCGACGCTCTATCGGAATCGATCACGCGGATGACCGCGCGCGGTATTCGGCCCATGCTTGCGGGCTGAATGGGTCATGGCGCGCGGGAGCGGGGGGTGCGGCGCTGAGCAGGTGTTGAGCTTCTCGATCGTGCTTGTCGGCGGTTGTGTTGTCGTTGAGCGCGCGCGAGAGAGCGGCGATGTGGCGGTGGGCGTCGATCAGGCCGGGGCTCATCGCCAGGGCGATGGTGAAGGATCGGCGGGCGTCTTCGAGTTCGCCGAGCCATGCCAGGCAGACGCCCAGCGTGTAGTGGGCCTGCGGCATGTTGTGGCGCTGATCGAGCGCATCGAGCGCGGAGCCGGCGGCGGCTTCGTACTGCCCGCGGGCGAGTGTAATGAGCGCGCGGGTGTGGAGCGCATCGGCGTCCTTGGGGTCGAGTTGCAGCGCCTTGGCGATGGCTTTGTCGGCGGCGGGAAGATCGGCGGCGAGTCGGAGCATGTCGGCGAGGGCGGTCCATCGCGCGGGGTCGTTCGGGGAGGCCTGCGCGATGGACTCGAGGATGCGTGCTGCATCTGCGAAGCGCCCGCGCGATGCGATGAGGCCGGCCTGCAAGAGATGGATTTCGTTGGCGAGCGGTCCCGACGCCTTGGGGTGGCGCTTGAGGTAGGTGTCGATGGTTTGCTGGGCTTGGTCGGAGTCGCCGGCCGCCTGCTGGCAATGCGCGAGGTTCATGACGAAGCGGACATCGTCGGGGTACTCGGCGTGGAGGGCCTGGAGATGCGGGAGCGCCTTGCGGGGGCGCTTGGTGGTCATGTAGACGACGGAGAGGTTGAAGCGTGACTCGCGCTCCATGTCGCGGAGGACCTTCTCGGTGTTGTCCGAGAGCGGCTGGATGTAGCCGAGGTCGGCGAGTTGCTTGAGCGTTTCGCGCGCGTCAAGCGGTTCGATCTGTGTGCCGGCGGGGTGCATGCCGCTGTCGCCCGCGGCGGCTTCCCAAGACTCGATGCGCTCGATGTTGTCGATGCCTTCGATGGCTTCGAGGAGCGGGCGGCCGTCCATATCGGAGCCGATTGGGAGCCCGAGCAGTGCGAGCATGGTCGGTGCGATGTCCAGGAGATTGGGCGTTGTCGGAGTGGCACCGGTGCGGATGCCGGGGCCGCTCATGACGAGCATGCCGAAGGGTCGGTGCCATGTGGCGTCCATCGCGGCGTGCTCATCGAGGGGGTCGGTGCGCGAGGTGGGGCGGAGGTGATCGGAGAAGAAGCCGTGATCGGAGAGGATGATGACGGTGGTGTCGTCTCCCGCTGCTTCGATGAGTTCACCGAGCATGCGGTCGTGCAGTTTGTAGACGCCGTTCATGACGGCGCTGAGCGCCTCGAAATCGCGCTGGGAGACGTGTTTCATGCGCGGCGGGTGGTGCTGCATGAAATGGTGCCCGGCGACATCGATGGTGTCGTAGAACACCATGGCGCAGTCCCAGGACTCGCTTGTACGGAGCGCGGTGAGGGCGGCGTTGTGGACGGTCCGGCACTGGGCGACAAGGCGTGCGAGCAGCGCGGGGCGTTTGTCCGAAGGGCCGAGCGTTTGCAGATTCGGCGCAATGGCGCTGAGGTCGGCGGGCGTGACGAATGATGGGTGCACGCGCGAAGAGCGGATGGCGTCGCGCTGATCGGCGGGCCAGACGGCGTCGGGGGCCATGGGCCATTCGTCGGCGGGTTTCTCGGGGGGGGCGTCCTGGAAGACATTGGAGACGCAGACGCCGCGGATCTGCTCGGCGGGGTGTGACGCGTACCAGTTGATGACGATGGAGCGGTTGTCGGACTGCGTGAGGATGTTCCACGCGGCCTTGGTCTTGCGTGAGAGACTGGAGGCGACGCGGACGCTCCCGGAGGGGTCGGCTTCGATGAAGTTGAGCACGCCGTGCTTGTCGGCGGTCTTGCCGGTGGCGACGGTGGTCCAGAGAATGGGGGAGAGTTTGGGATCGAGGGAGGCGAGGTCGGCGCGGGTGCCGCGGTCGATCAGTTGTTTGAGATTGGGCATGTCGTCCGCGGTGAGGAGCGGGTCGATGAGTTTCCAATCGGCGGCGTCCCATCCGATGACGAGGAGGCGATGGGCTGGCCGCTTTTTCATGGGGTGGGCATGATGCAAAAGAACATGGGCGGCCGCAAGGGCCGCCCATGTCGAGGGGAATCACAGAACTGATTCAGCAGAGATTACGCCGAGCGACGACGACGCGAGCCCATGAGGCCGGCGGCGCCGAGGAGGGCGACAGCGCCCGGAGCGGGAATCGCGCCCGCATTGATGCCGGCGCCGGAGTCCTCGTAGGCGTACTCGACGATCGCGCGGGGCTGCGCGATGAGCGAGCCGGCGAGGGAGAGACGCATCCAGCCGTAGCGGAGGTTGCCGCCGCCGTCATTGAAACGGAAGCCGACGAGGTTGTTGGAGGAGTTGAGGGTCCAGGGCGCGCCGGTGGTGTTCAGGCCGGCGGTCCAAGTGGTCGCGGCGCTGATGAGGGTGCCGGCGGTGAGGTTCGCCACAACGCCACCGGAACCGGCGTACACGCCGCCGGCGGGGGCCGACGGGTTGAAGAAGCCGAGGCCGGAGGAGCCCCAGGGGTTGACGTCCCAACCGGGGGTGCCAGCGGCGGTGCCGAAGGCGCCGGTCTGGATGTTGACATACACGCCGGCCGTGGTGGACGGGATGTTGATGTTGATCGCGCCGCTCCACTGGATGGTGGCTTCGGCCTGCTGGGGGGCTGCAGCAACAGCGGTGGCGGCGACGGCCGCGCACGCGGTGAAGTGCATGTTCAGACGGGACTTCAGTGAACTCATCTCTTCTCTCCTAATGAAAAGGAATTCCTAACCAATCTTCCTTCGCGAAGTGCGACTCGCGCTATCCACACGGAGGCGAGTCGCCATACCAACAACGCACCGGGGGGCGTCTCCGCCGCCACAGCAACAACCCTGGAACTCCATCAAACCGATCAAGCCACCAAGAAGGTCATTCAGTTTTGATCGTTGCGGGTCGGTCCGGTCCTCCTACGACCATTGCCGACTGCTAGACCGTGTCTTCTTCCTTGCGCCGGCGGCTGAACCGCGCCGGATGCAACTATGAATTTGACTCGGATTTTGGAGTCGTCAAGGTGGCGCGAAAATCATTCCACTGGAGTGGGGGATTCCGCTCCATACCTTCCCAAAGAGCCCTTCTTGGTTCGCGGTTCGGAGCGGCCCGGAGGCGTTGCATCCCTCACGGAGAACAAACGGGGATCAAGAAAAGACCCGCCTTTGGGGCGGGTCGGGTGTGGGTCACTTTGTTGGGTACGGTTGAGGTGCGGGGGTCAGGTGGTTTCCGCGCCCGCTCCGACCGGCTTCTCTTCCTTCTTCGACCACCCTCTTGCCTTGAGGTTCACGTTTGGGTCGTTAACGGCCTGGAAGTTCAGGCGTTCGTCGTCGGCGCCGGCGGCCTCACCGGCCTTGCGGGTGACGACGACCTTGTTCTTGTCGTGGAACTCGCCGGAGAGCAGCATCTCGCTCAGGGGGTCTTCGATGTACTGCCCGATCGCCCTGCGGAGCGGCCTGGCGCCGAAGTCGGGGTTGTAGCCCTTCTCGATGAGGAAGTCCTTGGAGGACTGGTCCAGGACGAGCTGGACACCCTGCTCGGCGAGGCGGTCGCGGACCTTGCTGGTCTCGTACTCGACGATGATGACCAGATCCTCCTTGGTGAGGGGGCGGAAGACGATGACCTCGTCGAGGCGGTTGATGAACTCGGGTCGGAAGTACCGCTCGATCTCCTTCATCAGGATCGCCTTGATGCTGTCGAAGTTGGCCTCGGCGTCGTTGCGCTTGAAGCCGAACCCGCCGCCGCCCTTGATGAGGTCGGCGCCGATGTTGGAGGTCATGATGACCACGGTGTTGCGGAAATCGACGTGGCGACCGAAGGAGTCGGTCAGGCGGCCTTCCTCCATGATCTGCAGGAGCATGTTGAAGACATCGGGGTGCGCCTTCTCGATCTCATCGAGCAGCACGACGGAGTATGGCCTGCGGCGGATGCGCTCGGTGAGCTGGCCGCCCTCTTCGTAGCCGACATATCCGGGGGGGGCGCCGACGAGCCTGCTGACGTTGTGCTTCTCCATGTACTCGGACATGTCGAGGTGGATCAGCGCGTCCTCGTCGCCGAACATGAACGCCGCCAGCGCCTTGGAGAGCAGCGTCTTGCCCACGCCGGAGGGGCCGACGAAGATGAACGAGCCCATGGGACGGCGCGGGTCCTTGAGACCGGCGCGAGCGCGGCGGATGGCCTTGGAGATGGCCTTGATCGCTTCGTGCTGCGAGACGACCTTCTTGTGGAGCTCGTCTTCGAGCTGGAGGAGACGCTGGGCCTCTTCCTTCTCGAGGCGGGTGAGGGGCACGCCGGTCATCTTGGAGACGACCTCGGCGATGACCTCTTCATCCACGACGCCGGCCTTTTCCTTGGCCTGCTCGCGCCACTCCTGCTGGATGCGCTCCTTCTCCTTGCGCTTGTTTTCTGCGTCGTCGCGGAGGGTGGCGGCCTTTTCGTAGTCCGCGCCCTTGACGGCCTCGTCCTTGGCGACATTGAGTCGCTCGATCTCGGCTTCGAGGTCGGCGAGGTCCGGCGGCTTGGTCATGGTCTTGAGGCGGACGCGCGCGCCGGCCTCGTCGATCACATCGATCGACTTGTCGGGCTGGACGCGCCCGGTGATGTAGCGTCCGGAGAGTTCGACGGCGGCTTCGATCGCATCGTCGGTGATCTGGACGCGGTGGTGGCTTTCGTAGCGATCGCGCAACCCCTTGAGGATCAGGACGGCCTGCTCGTTGGTGGGCGGATCGACGGTGATGGACTGGAATCGGCGTGCGAGGGCGGCGTCCTTTTCGATGTACTTGCGGTACTCGTCGAAGGTCGTGGCGCCGATGCACTGGATCTCGCCGCGTGCAAGGGCGGGCTTGAGGACATTGGAGGCGTCGATGGCGCCTTCGGCGCCGCCCGCGCCGACGAGTGTGTGGAGTTCGTCGATGAACAGGATGAGGTTCTGCGCGCGGCGGACTTCGTTCATCACCGCCTTGATGCGCTCCTCGAACTGGCCGCGGTACTTGGTGCCCGCGACCATCATGGCGAGGTCGAGGACGACGAGGCGGCGGTCGTGGAGGAGGTCGGGAACCTCGGCGTTGACGATCGCCTGGGCGAGCCCTTCGACGATGGCGGTCTTGCCGACACCGGCCTCGCCCAGCAGGACGGGGTTGTTCTTGGTGCGGCGGCAGAGGACCTGGATGACGCGCTCGATTTCCTTCTCGCGCCCGATGACGGGGTCGAGGGAGCCATCACGGGCGAGTTGGGTGAGGTCGCGGCCGAATGAGTCGAGCGCGGGGGTCTTGGAGGCCTTCTGGCCGCGCTGCTGGCCGGGGCCGCTTTGTTGCTGCCCCTGCCCGCCGCCGTTGCCTTCGGGGGACTCGGACTCCATGCCGGCGCCGAGGAGATTGAGGACTTCCTCGCGGACCTCTTCGAGTTTGAGGCCGAGGTTCATCAGGACCTGTGCGGCGACGCCGTCGTGCTCGCGGAGGAGCCCGAGGAGCAGGTGCTCGGTGCCGACGTAGTTGTGGTTGAGGTTGCGTGCCTCTTCGATCGCGTACTCGATGACCTTCTTGGCGCGGGGGGTCTGGGGCAGTTTGCCCATGGTGACCATGTCCGGGCCTGAGTGGACGAGTTTCTCGACTTCGAGTCGGACCTTGCGGAGGTCCACATTGAGGTTCTTGAGGACATTGGCACCGACGCCCGAGCCCTCTTTGACGAGGCCGAGGAGGATGTGCTCGGTCCCGATGTATTCGTGGTTGAACCGCTGGGCTTCCTGGTTGGCCAGGGCCATGACTTTGCGGGCTCGGTCTGTGAATCGTTCAAACATTGCGCTCTTCTCCGTTGGCGCGGGCGAGCCGGAATGGTCGCCTCGTTGAAGTGTTGCCGGGGCGGGCGTTGGGCTTCGTAGTTCTTGGTAGTGCCGTCGGTTGAGTGCTCCCCGTGCGGCGGATTATAGGTCTGTCGTCTGCCCTGTTGCGGATGGGTGTATGCAATCTCCGCACCGTGACAGATCAGAGGAATCGGCCCTTTGCGTGCCTGCGATGCATTCAAGACGCCACTTTCGAGCGAGTCCCGCGGCAGATACTCGATCGGACCTGCCAAGTTGGCATTCTCGGACCCGGAGAGCCGTTGGATGCGTACTATGGATCGGATGACCTCGTTGCTCCGGGGAATGCTTGTGTGCGCCCTCATCGTGACCACTGCGGTCGGCGCGCACGCGCAGCGAGGTGGCGGCGCGACGGATCGGTGGGGGGGATGGGGCGGGGTCGTGGAACCGGCGCTGCGCGCGACGCTTCGGCCGATGGACGGGGCGGCGATTCGCGGCGAGATCGTTTCGTGGACGGGTGAGGATGTGACCATCCGCGACCAGGGGGGCGCGGAGTCGCTTCTGCGTTGGGACGAGCTCGATGCGAGGCAGGTGTACGAGACGACGCGTCGGCTGATCGACACGGACAATGCGGGTGACTGGTTGCGCGTGGGCGTGCTGATGCTCACGTTGGGCGAGGACGGATCGGGGGGATTCGCCGAGCGTTCGTTCGCGGTGGCGGCGCGGCTCGATGCGGCGACGGCGCTGGTCGCCGACGCGGCCAGGCGCGCGCACGCGGCGGGCGGCGATCCGGTGAAGACGCTGAGTGCGACCCCCGAGTCGCTCAACACGGCGCCGGATCGTTCGGGCGCGAACGCGGACGAGGGGCCGTGGCCCGAGTTGAGCGAGGCGCAGCGTGCGGTTGAGACGGCGCGGGTGCGGGCGCGTGCGGAGGCGATGGTGCGTGGGGCGGGCTTGGCGCTGTCGCAAACGGATGCGGGGGAGTTCATCCTGTTCACGGATCTCGACGAGAAGGCAACGAAGGAGGCGGCGGCGCAGCTGGAACGGATGTACCGCGCGCTGGTGCGGACGCTGGAGTTGCCGGCGGAGACGCGGCTGTTTCAGGGGAAAGCGGTGGTGTTTCTCCTGACGAAGCGGGATGAGTTTGTGCATCTTGAGCGCGAGGCGTTCGGCGTTGATCCCAACGGCGCGATCGGGATGTGCCACCTGCGGGATGCGGATGTGTTCGTGGTGTGCCACAAGGCGGAGGACGAGACGGCGTACATGAGCACGCTGATTCACGAGACGGTGCACGGGTTCATGTACCGGTACAAGTCTCCCGCGGAGTTGCCCATCTGGGCCAACGAGGGGTTGGCGGACTACATCGCGGGGTTTCTGCTGACGAACTCGCTGGAGCCGGGTCGGCACTGGACGCAGGCCAAGGCGTTCGTGCGCTCGGGCGAGGACGCTTCGGATGTCTTGTATCAGTCGTACGAGGACGGCACCTGGCCCGAGAAGGACTCGTACGCGGTGAGCCACATGTTGGTGCGGCACATGTTGCGGCGCGATGCGCGGGCGATGAAACAGTGGATCGACGACATCAAGGACGGGCTGGACTGGCGCGGGTCGCTGCGAGAGCGGTTTGCGCTGACGCCGAACCAGTTGGCGGACGACTTCGCGGCGGCGATGACGCGGGAGTCGTATTACAAGCGGTGATTACGGTTCACCGCCCCGCGCCGAAGAAGACTTTGAGCGCATCGTAGATGTCGTCGCGTCCGTTGACCTTGGCGGTGATGATTGGGGGCGAGTCCTCGTCGTGGCCGGTTGATTTGTCGGAGCCGGGGAACGCCTCGTGGAGCACATTGATGAAGTTCCCGGAGCCGTAGGACGAGGCGACCTGGCAGTATCCGAACATGTTGCACGCGGGGAGGAGTTTGTCCTGGAGGAGTTTGACGCACTGGCGGTTGTCGGCTTCGGATGAGTTGTCGCCGTCGGAGAAGTGGAACAGGTAGATGTTCCACTGGGAGGCGGGGTAGTCCTTGTCGAGGATTTCGCGTGCGGTGTTGAGGGCGCTGGAGATGCGGGTGCCGCCGTCCTCGCGGACGGTGTAGAAGGTTTGCTTGTCGACTTCCTTGGCGGCGACATCGTGGACGATGTAGCGGGACTCGATGCCCTCGTAGTTGCGCCGGAGCCAGGTATCGATCCAGAAGGCGGTCATGCGGACGATCTCTTTCTGTTGATCGCCCATGGAGCCGGACACATCCATCATGTAGATGATGGCGGCATTGTTTTGGGGTTTGCGGACCTCGTTCCAGGATCGGTAGCGCATATCGCGCTTGATGGGGATGATGATGGGATCTTCTTCGTCGTAGGCGCCGAGCATGAGTTGGCGCTTGAGCGCTTCGCGGTAGGTGCGCTTGAAGGAGCGGAGCGATGCGGGGCCGGTGGGACGGATGCCGGTGTACTTGTCGCGGACGGAGATGATCTTGCTCTGGCCGCGGGGCTCGATGCGCGGGAGTTTGAGTTCGTCGGCGAGGATGTCGGCGAGTTCTTCGAGAGTGACATCGGCCTCGAGCATGTGCTTGCCGGGCTGGTCGCCGCCGGTGCTGCCCTGCCCGCCCTCGCCTTCGCCCATGCCGACGCCCGACGAGTTGTCGCCGTAGCGGAAGGTGGGGATATCGATGTCGTGGATGGGGATCGAGACGATTCCCTTGCCCTCTTTGCCGATGAGGTCGCGGCGGGTGAGGAACTTGCGCAGGTCCTTGCGGATCTTGCCCTTGACGATCTGGCGGAATCGTTGGTGGTCTTGTTCGATCTTGGCGACCATGCCGACCCTCGGTGGCGAGCGGTCCTCGCTCGCTTATTGACTCTACGCGGTCTTTCGGTGCAAGTTCTGTGTTTGCAACGACTTACTGTGCGAGGCGTTTGTGGGGGCTCACCACGTACACTATCGGCGTTGTGCCGCCCGGATTCCTGCCAACGCGAGCAAACTCGTGACGAAAGCCCGGTCAGACAAGGAAAACGAGGCCACGAGTGCGTTGTGGCGGATCTCGGGGATGGGGGGCGAGCTGGCGGGCTCGATCGTGGGGATGCTGTTTATTGGGTGGCTGATCGACAACTGGGCGAATACCTCGCCGCGGTGGACCATCATTCTGTCGGTGCTCGGGCTGGTGGGTGGCGGGTACAACTTCGCCCGCCAGGCGGTGCGTCTCCAGCGGAAAACGGCCCGCGAGACGGCGGAGCGGGCGAGGGTCCTGCGGGAGCGGGGCGAGGTGCCGGCGCCGGATCTTTTCGAACGAACGACCCCCGAGGAGGGCGACCATGACGAGTTCCGATGGCCAGACGACTTCGACGACGACCGGCGAGTCGAAGGGTAAGGGCGGGACACTGCCGTCGTTCGCGTTGCCGACCGTGATGATAGTTGCGGTGACGATCGCGGCGGCGGCGGTTGTCGGGGCGCTGGCGGCGGGTGTTTTGGTGCTTGTTCGCCCCGTTTGGACGTCTTCGGCGGTGTGGGGCGCGGCGGCGGCGGCGGTCGGGTCGCTGACGGGAGCGATGGTGATCCGGCCGTGGAAGGTCCGCCCGTTCACGCGCTGGCCGATGGTGATGTTCGCGGGTCAGGGGGTATCGATGGCGGGCGTGACGCTCGCGGGTGGCTTGCTATACTGGGCGACCCAACCCGGATCGAAGATCGTTTTCGGGTTGGTCGCGGTGGCGGCCTTCGTTCCGGCGATGTTCGCACAGGTCGCGGTGTTCTCCCGTCGGATGGCGGGTGCCAGCGCCTGACACCACGATCTCTGATCGTCTTTCGTTTCTTTCGCGTCACACAAGAACTGTTCCTCGCCTGATAGGACCGCCCCGCGATGGTTGCACCTGTTCTCGCCGAGTTCGACGCCATGAAAGCCGTCGAGCATGTCAAGGATGTCAAGCTGATCGGCGACATCCTGACCATGAACACGCTCACGATGATCATCGTGGGTGTGCTGTTCGTGCTGTTCATGACCTGGGTGGCCAATAAGGTTGCGACGGGTCCGGAGTCGCAGGGCAACGAGCGGTATGTGACGAAGGGGAAACTCGGTCAGTTGGTTGAGGTGATCGCGCTGTACATGCGCGACACGGTGATCCGCCCGCAGCTGGGTCATCGGGCCGATGCTTTCATGCCGTTCCTGCTGACGCTGTTCTTCTTCATTCTGGCGCTGAACCTCGTCGGTCTGATCCCGCTGATGGACATCCAGCACCTGATCGGCGGCGTGACGGGAATGCACTTCCCGACCTTCATCGGCGGGACTGCGACGGGGCGGCTGGGCGTGACGGCGGCGCTGGCGGTGATGGCTTTCATCCTGTGGCAGATCAACGGGCTCCGTCAGAACGGGCTCAAGGGATGGGCGATGCACTTCACGGGCGGCGCGCCCTGGTATGTCGCGCCGATCATGGTGCCGGTCGAGATTCTGGGCATGTTCGTCAAGCCGTTCGCGCTGGCGGTTCGTTTGTTTGCGAACATGACCGCGGGGCACGTGCTGCTGGCGGTGCTCATCATGTTCATCACGGCGGGCTTCGGCGCGCTGGCGAACATGGGGCCGGTTGCTCAGTACGGCGGCGGCACGCTTATCGCGGTGATCTCGATCGCGGCGGCGGTGGCGATCATGTTCCTGGAACTCTTCGTCGCCTTCCTGCAGGCGTTTATCTTCATGTTCCTCACGACGCTCTTCATCGCGCAGTTGGAGCATCATCACCATGATGAGCATCACGGCGCGGAGGAGCACGACCTCGATCACCCGATGAGCGAGGACGAGGCCATCCCCATGACGGCCTGATTCAGAGTCAATCGTTCGTCCGTTGCGGTGAGCCGCCCCGGACGGTTTCGTCAGTCACGAGTCAACACCCCCGCGTCGAATCGTTCGGCGCACCAGACCTTCGGAGTTAGACAAGCAATGAAGATCAAGACCATGATCGGTTTCGGCATCGCCGCTGGCGCTGCGTTGTTCCTCACCAACACCGCTCTGGGCGCCGAGGGCGCTGAGATGTCTGAGGAGGCGCTGAAGCAGGCGACCACGCTCCTCAAGGCCGAGCACGGCGCGATCAAGGGCATCGGCGCGGGTCTCGCCGCCGGTCTCGGCGCGTGCGGCGCGGGTCTGGGCATCGGTCGCATCGGCGGCTCGGCGGTTGAGGCGATGGCGCGTCAGCCCGAGGCGTCGGGCACGATCGGCACGAACATGCTGATCACGGCGGCGCTGGTCGAAGGTGCCGCGCTCTTCGCGATTCTCGGCGGCTTCTTGGCGCTGCTCGCGTAAGACGACTCTCAAGTTTCCCCCGCACGGCGCGGGGGCCGGCGCACACGATGGTTGCGCGTCAGCCCCCGCGCCGAACGAGTTCATTGCGGAAGTTCTTCCCGACGGAGTGAATCGAGATATGAAGTCACGCACGCTTCTCTTTGCGACATCGATCCTTGGCCTGGCGGCGCCGCTCATGGCCGCGGAAGCGGGTCACGGCGCGGCGACCACGCCGGTTGAGCACGTGAACCTGTTCCAGTTCGTGGCGGCGATCCTTGTCTTCGGCATCGCGTTCTTCGTTCTGAGCGTGACGGCGTGGCCCAAGATCTCCAAGGGCCTGTCGGAGCGCGAGAACAAGATCCGCAATGAGATCGAGGCGGCCGAGAAGGCGCGCAAGAGCGCGGACCAGGCGCTGAAGGATTACGAGAAGTCGCTGGCCGAGGCGCGTGCCGAGGCGCAGGCGATGATCGACCAGACCAAGGCCGAGCAGGTCCGGGTGGTCGCCGAGCAGCGCGTGAAGGCGGAGGCGGAGATCGCCGAGATGCGTGCCTCGGCTCTGACCTCGATCGATGCGGCCAAGCGTGCCGCGGTGAGCGACCTGTACGCGGAAGCGGCGGCGATCGCGACCAGCGCCGCGTCGAAGATCCTGCAGCGTGAGGTCAACGAGGCGGACCAGCGCCGCATTGTTGAAGAGTCGATCGCCGAGTTCACCCGCGACTACGCACGGAGCTGAATAGCGTATGCCACTGTTTGACTCACCACCCGAAGCGCTGGACAAGGTGTACGCCGAGGCGCTCTTCGATCTCGCCCAGTCCGATGGCGGGCGTGAGCGTCTCGAGTCGCTTTCGGGCGAACTCGACGAGCTCATTGAGCTGACGCGTGGCAACGCCGAACTCTCGGAGTTCCTTGCTTCGCAGATCATCCCGATCGAGCAGCGCGAGAGGTCGCTCGAGAAGGTGTTCCAGGGGCGCGTGTCGCCTCTGCTGTTCAACTTCATAGTGATCCTGAATCGCAAGGAGCGTTTGTCGCGGCTGCTGCCGATCGCCAGCGCGTTCGAGCGGATGGTGCAGGAGAAGTTCGGTCGCGTGGAAGTCGATGTCTGGACGCGGCACCCGCTGCCCAAGGACCAGGTGGACTCGCTGCGCAACCGCCTGCAGCAGGCGCTCGGGCGTGAGCCGATCGTCTACACCTACACCGACTCCTCAATGATCGGCGGGATCAAGATGCAGGTCGGCGACCGGATGGTTGATGCCTCCGTCGCGACGCAACTCCGACGCATGAAAGAAACACTCTCGAAGGACGGCGCTTCGCGCCTCCGCGAGCGTTTCGGCAAGGCCTTCGAGGGCTGAACCGCACACTGTTGATGGACCACTCGCCGCGATGCGGCATCACGAAACCCTAGAGCAACGACAGACGAGCCAACACCATGAAGATCAAGACCGACGAAATCACGAGCGTCATCAAGCAGGAGATCCAGCAGTATTCATCGGCGCTGGAGGTCTCCGATGTCGGACGCGTCATCGAGGTCGGCGACGGCATCGCCCGCATCTACGGCCTGGCCAACGCGATGGCGGGCGAGATGCTCGAGTTCCAGACCGACTCCGGCGCCGTCATGGGCCAGGTGTTCAACCTCGAGCTCGACACGGTCGGCGCGGTCATCTACGGCGACTATCTCGGCGTGAAGGAGGGCGACACCGTCACCTCCACCGGGCGTCTTCTGGAAGTTCCCGTCGGTGAGGAACTGCTCGGGCGCGTGGTGAACCCGCTCGGTCAGGCGATCGACGGCGGGCCGGAGATTCGCACGAAGCGGACGCGCCCCGTCGACATCATCGCGCCGGGTATCGCGGATCGTCAGCCGGTCAAGGAGCCGCTCCAGACGGGCATCAAGGCGATCGACTCGATGATTCCGATCGGGCGCGGCCAGCGCGAACTGATCATCGGCGACCGCAAGACCGGCAAGACCGCGGTCGCGATCGACACGATCATCAACCAGAAGCAGTACTGGGGCACGGACAACGCGATCGTGTGCGTGTATGTCGCGGTCGGGCAGAAGGAGTCGACCGTCGCGGGCGTCGTCGAGACGCTGCGCGAGCACGGCGCGATGGACTACACCATCGTGGTGTCCGCGGGCGCATCGGACCCCGCGCCGATGTCGTACCTCGCGCCCTTCGCCGGTTGCGCGATGGGCGAGTACTTCATGTGGCAGGGCAAGGACGGGCGCACGCCCAAGCACGCCCTGTGCATCTATGACGACCTTTCCAAGCAGGCGGTCGCGTACCGCCAGATGTCGCTCTTGCTGCGTCGCCCGCCGGGGCGCGAGGCGTATCCGGGCGACGTGTTCTATCTCCACTCCCGCCTGCTCGAGCGCGCCACGAAGCTCTCTAACGAGAACGGCGGCGGTTCGCTCACGGCGCTGCCCGTGATCGAGACGCAGGAAGGCGACGTGTCGGCGTACATCCCGACGAACGTGATTTCGATCACCGACGGCCAGATCTATCTGGAGCCGGAACTGTTCTTCGCGGGTATCCGCCCGGCGGTCAACGTCGGTATTTCGGTGTCGCGCGTCGGTGGCAACGCGCAGATCAAGGCGATGAAGCAGATCGCGGGCTCGCTTCGACTGGACCTCGCGGCGTTCCGCGAACTCGAGGCGTTCGCGCAGCTCGGTACGGAACTCGACGCCGCGACGCAGCGTCAGCTGGACCGCGGTGCGGCGATGGTGGAGCTGCTCAAGCAGCCGCAGTACATCCCGATGAATGTCATCGATCAGGTGCTGTCGATCTTCGGCGGCACGCGCGGGTTCTTCGACAATGTCAAGAAGTCGGATGTGCCGGGCTTCGAGAAGGCGATGCTGGCGTACTTCAACACTGGCGCGGGCAAGCCGATCCGCGATGAACTGGCCAACCTCCGCTCGATCGACAAGTCGCTCGAGGGCAAGCTGAAGGACGCGATGACCGCGTTCAAGTCGGGGTGGAAGGCCGGCTGAACCGTCTGATATCAGCGAAGTTATGACGCCGGCCACCATCGTGTGGCCGGTTTTCTTGCGCGCGAGGATCGATTCTGACGTTTGCAGAATGATCGGGGCGCCATCCATGAATACGCGACATCATCATTGCAATGTTGGGGCGGGGCGCGATACTGCAGGCGGAGGGATTTGCCATGAATCGAGTCGGTACGAGTTTCACCTCGGTTGCGATGGTGTCCATCGGCTGTGCGGCGAGCGCGAACGTGACCTTCATCGACCACGACTTCCTGGCCGCGAACTGGACAGATGGCTTTGCGAGCGTAGACGGGAATGGCGGCTCGTACACAGCGGGGCAGCAGGGGGGCGTCGGCAATCCGGGCGACTATTACGATGTGTTTCACATGCTCGCGGATGCTCCTGCGATGGAGAACTCCGGTATCGCGGTGTTCCATGATTGCACCTTCATGGTGTACGACCCGTCGATCGACGGAGCGATTGCCTGGGTTGATGTCGCGGTCGATCTCCGGAAGTTCAGCACATTCAGCACGCAGGTCCGCGTCGCGGCGTATCAGAACGGCGCGTTGTATGTGAACTCGAATGCCATCACCGGCTCCTCGATCACGAACAACTGGGGCACTCAGACGAGGTTGATTGAGGGCGCCGAGTCATGGTCGTTGGTGCTCCCCGAACTTGAGTTGGACTCCTCGTCGCACCCGGACTTCTCGGCGTCGGGATCTCCCATCAGTTTCGGGTTCTACACGGCCAACTCCACCGGTGTCGGATTCGGCGGGTACAACTCGACGGTTGGCGTTGACAACTTCCGTGTCACTGTGATTCCGGCCTGCCCCGGCGATGTCACCGGTGCGGGCGGCACGCCCGATGGAATGGTGGATGTCGATGATCTCAACGCGATCTTGTCGGCATGGGGTACGACTGTCGGGATCGGATCGCCGCTCGATCTCGCTAATGATGATGGGGTAATCGATGTGGACGACCTCAATGCGATCCTATCCAACTGGGGCCATGACTGCCGGTAGGGCCGCGTGGGGGCGGGAAACAGGGACATCTGGGCGCTTTTTCCCCAAAACTCGGGGCGCTGCGGTTGAACGCGTTGCTCCGTGGGGTAAACAACACTCCTTAGCCGTCCCCATGAGAGATCGACCATGCCTGTGTCGCCTATCTTTGCTGTTCTGACATTCGCCGCGGTGGGCGTTTCGCCGGTGCCTTTCGGCAACCCGCACTCCTTTGTTCAGGGGTTCGACCCCTACGCGCTGGCCTCGGGCGATCTGAACGGCGACGGGCACGTTGACATCGTGGTCTGTACGCACGAGGGCGCACAGGGAGCGGATCCCGGGAATGCGGAGGTGTTCCTCAACAACGGCGACGGGACATTCGGCGATCCGATCGCGTACCAGGTCGGGGCGTTTCCTCGCGATGCCGAGGCCGCGGATGTGAACGGGGATACGTTCCTCGACATTATCACGGCGAACGATGTTTCCGATGATGTCTCGGTGCTGCTCAATAACGGTGACGGCACCTTTGCGCCTGCGGCGTCGTACGCGCCGGGCGGCTCGGTGTTCGGCGTGGCGATTGCGGATTACGACGGCGATGGGTCGCTCGACATCGCGACATCGGGGGAGGACATCGATGCGCTGTGCGTGCTGCTGAACAACGGGGCCGGTGTGTTTTCGGTTGGGATCACGCCGATCACGATTCCTGAGGCGGCGACTGATATCACGACGGCGGACATGAACGGGGACCTGCTGCCGGATGTTGTCGTGGCGACTTACTCGGGTTTCCGGGTGTATCTCAACAACGGGTCGGGCGGCGGGGAGTGGGGGGGGATTTCGCTCGGAGTGAATGTCGATACGGGCGGCACGGCGTGGAGCATTCAGGCGGGCGAGATCGACGATCAGCCGGGCGTGGATGTGATCTACACGTCGTGGCTCACCGACGAGATTTATTTCCATGCGAGCGACGGCGCGGGGGGGTTTCTCGCACCGGATATCTACCCGACGGGCAACGCAAACCACAACATGGACATCGGCGACATCGACGGGGACGGTGATCTCGATTTCGCGGCGGTGGTTTTCGGCGATCTCGGTGAGGGGACCATCGTCGGCACGAACGACGGGACGGGGGGCTTTGCGACCGATCAGATCGGCGCGATCGCCAATAGCGCCCGGGCGTGCATGTTCGCGGATGGCGACGGGGACGGTGCGCCGGACCTTGTGGTGACGTCGACCGCCGGGCGTGCTTCGTTCGTGGTGTCGTTCAACGCGGGCGACGGGCGGTTTGCGCTGGGGACCAATATTGACATTGGCACCATGGGCACGGACATCACGAGCGCCGACTTCGACAACGACGGGTCCGACGATTTCGCGTACACATCGAACCTCACGAATGAGATTCATGTAGTGATGTCGAACGGCGATAGGACCTTCGGCACTCTGCAGGAATTCCCGACCAACGGCGGGGCTGCGCCGTGGCGCATCGCCTCGGGAGACCTGGATAACGACGGCGACCCGGACATCGTTGCGGCGTGCGGGTTCCCGCCGACCGGCGCGGCGGTGCTGCTGAGCAACGGTGACGGCACATTCGCGCCGGCGATCACGTATCCGGCGCCGGTGAACTATCGCAATGTTGATCTGGGTGATGTTGATGGCGACGGATTCCTGGACATCGTCGGCGGCGGGCCGGGCGCAGTGAGCGGCCAGGCGTATGTGCTGTACAACAATCAGGATGGCACATTCGGTGCCGCACAGATGTATCAGGTCAATGCGCAGGGCGATGGCGCTGTGGCCGCCGACTTTGATGGTGACGGCGATGTTGATATCGCCATCGGAGATCTGAACTCGAAGGTGGCGGTGATTCTGAACAATGACGACGGCACGTTCTCGGCGCCTGTCGCCTACACCACGGGTGTGTTCGTGCAGGACCTCGACTCCGGGGATTTCGATGGCGACGGGGATATCGACCTGGCGACGAGCAATCGGCTTGACTCGACGGTGTCGGTGCTGCTGAACAACGGCGACGGGACCTTTGCGCCGCGGGTTGACTATCCGACGGGGGGCGAGCCGTTCTCGCTGGCGATCGGTGATGTCGATGGCGACGGCGCGTTGGACATCATGTGCCCGCTGTACTCGACGAACTTCATGACGGCGGTGCAGAAGAACTGCCTGCTTCTGGGCAACGGCGACGGCACGTTCGGCGCGCCGATCTACTATCCGGGATACGCGCCGCAGTTCCTGGCGATGGGGGACTTTGATGGTGATGGTGCGCTCGACACCGTCACGCAGGGCGATCTGTTCGGCGCGGATGTTCTGTGGGGGCTGGCGCCGGCGCCGACGCCGTGCCCGGGAGATACGGACGGGTCCGGGTCGGTCGATGTGGACGATCTCAACGCGATCCTGTCGGCGTGGGGAACGATGGTGCCCGTAGGGTCGCCGATCGATCAGGCCAACGACGACGGCGTGATCAATGTCGACGACCTGAACGTGGTCCTTTCCAACTGGGGCGTGACATGCCGATAGCGGTTGGGGATGGCCGCCCCGCGCGATAGAACTTGCGGGTTTGTGGGACAATTGAACCGCTGGTTGACGGAATGCGATCGATTGGCGTCGATCTTCGTGCGATAGTTGGATCAGAAACCGTGGTTGAAGTGGGAGCAACGGAATGACAAGTGTGATGGGGGCATTCATGCCTGTTTGCGGGGTCCTCGTGCTCGGCGCCTCGGCACTGGCCCTGCCTTGCGGGTCGACGCTTGGTGATCCGCTGCCCGGCATTCCTCAGAGCGCCATCACAGTGACGCTCCAGTCGATCACCTCGGCGCTGGAGTCGCCCCCTCAGACACCGACGGACATCGTTGCGGTTCCGGATGGTTCGGGCCGATTGTTCGTGGCGACCATTCAGGGGATCGTGCTGGTGCTGTACCCGGATGGGACGATCTCAGAACTCGTTGACACGACCAACCCGAACACGCTGATCGATCCGGCGCGCTACGGCATGATCTCGGTCGAGGTGCACCCGGGGTTCACCGACCCCATGAGCCCGGGATTCGGGAAGGTCTACACCCTGACCACGGAGGCCGGCGGGAGCGGGGTGGCCGACTTTGGTGGTTTCGGATTCCCGCATCAAGACGTCATCCACGAGTGGACGATTGACGGGTCCGACCCGAATATTGTGGATCCGTCGACCAAGCGGGAGATCCTCCGGATCGGGCAGAAGAACGGGGATCACAATGTTTCCGACATGGTCTTCCTCGACGATCAGACGATGCTCATCGCTGTGGGCGATGGGCGGAACACGCCGGCGGGTCAGCCGGAGAATGGCGATGGGGCGCAGGACATCTCGACGATCTTCGGCTCGGTCATCCGGATTGATCCGGTGGGTGTGATCGGCACACCTTCGGCCAATGGCGAATACTCGATCCCGACCGACAACCCCTTCTACTCGGTGCCCGGCGCTGTCAGGGAGATTTATGCGTACGGATTCCGCAGCCCGTACCGGATGAATCGGGATCCGGTGTCGGGCCAGATCTTCGTCGGGGATGTCGGTCAGCTCACGATCGAAGAACTCACGATCCTGCAGCCGGGCGGGAATCACGGCTGGAATTTGCACGAGGGCTCGTTCCTGTTCGACCGGGATACCTACGGCGTCTGCACCGATCCGATGCCGATTCCGGGTCTTGTCGAACCAATCGCGGAATACGATCACGATGACGGGCGGTCAATTGTTGCGGGTCATACCTACCGCGGTGCGGCCCTACCGACTCTTGCGGGCCTTCATGTGTTCGCGGACTTCCTCGGCGGCCCGACGAGCCAGTTCCGCGGTCGCCTGATGATCACCAATCCGCAGGTGGGCGGAGCGTACGCGCTGCCGGTGTCCGGCATGGGCGATGAACTCCCGTTCTTCATCTACTCGGTGTCGGTGGATGAGGACGGAGAACTGCTTATCGCGGGGAACACCGTGGACGGCATGGGCACGATTCTCAGGGTCATCGCGGCGACATCGTGTCTTGGCGATGTCACCGGCGCGGGGGGCATGCCGGATGGTGTGGTCGATGTGGACGATCTCAATGCGATCCTGTCGGCGTGGGGAACGATGGTGCCCTCGGGTTCCCGGCTCGATCTCGCCAATGATGACGGCGTGATCGATGTCGACGATCTCAATGTGGTCCTCTCGAACTGGGCGGTGACTTGCCCATAGATTGTGATGCGGCCGGTGTGGCGTTGAACGACTCGCGTGCGCCGCGGTGGAACGGATTATCATTCGTTCTCCCGTGACCGACCCACAAGAGAGTCAATCGATTGTTCCGCCGGCACCGGAGTCGGCTCGGTGGTCCGAGGCATGGCGCGTTTTTCGATGGGTGCTGCAGATCGGCGTGCCGATCCTTGTGATCGCGCTGATCTGGCACGAGTTGCACGCCCTGAACATTCACCGCGTCCGGGCGATTCTCAGGACCGTTGACTTTCGGCTCTTCGTGGTCGGCGTCGGTGTGGCCTTCGCTGCGGTCGCGATCATGGGGCTCTACGACGCGATCGCGTTCCCGAGGGGGGCGGCGGGGCGGCTGCGCTTTGGCGGCCGGTGGCTCCTCGGGTTCGTCATTTTCGGGTGGACCAACTTCCTCTCGATGGGGCCGCTCGGCGGGCCCGCGATGCGGCTTGTTGCGTATCGGCGGTACGGTCTCTCGGCGACGGAGATCACGCGGGGGCTCACCGCGCATTACTTCGGGACCTCGGGGGGGCTCGTTGCCTGGCTGATCGCCTGCTGGATACCGATCGGATCGGGTGTTGCCGCCTTGGGTGTTCGCATCGGTGTTGCGCTGGCGCTATCGATCGTGACGCCATGGATCATGAGCGTCGCGCTGGTCCCGATTCTGCGGCGTCATCGGTACGGGGCCGACCTCGAAGGCCTGCCGCTGATGCGACTGGGCGCCGTTTCGTTTCTGGATTGGGGCCTGACGCTCGTCTCGTTCATGACGTTGATGCGATCCGTAGGTGTCATGCTCGAACCCTTCGGGGCCGCCCGCACCGTGTTCACGGGTCAGTTCGCCGGCCTGGCGAGCATGATCCCGGGCGGGCTGGGAAGCGCCGACGCGGTATGGCTCAAAGGCCTTGCGCTGCTCGGCGTTGCGCACGACACCGGTGGCGCGGCGATCGTGATCTTCCGAACGGGCTTCTACCTGATTCCATGGGCCCTCTCGCTCATCGTCATTTACACCGTCATCGCGAAGCAGTCGGATCGGTTCCGCCTGTGGCAGCGCCGGCTCGTCGCGGGGGCGGTGATGCTCAACTCGGTCCTGCTGCTGCTCAGCGCCGCGACCCCCGCGGTTCGTGATCGGCTTCATGCCGTGGCGCGCATTGTGCCGCTCGGCGCGATCGAGGCGTCGCATGCCATGGCGACCGTCACCGCGGTGATCATGCTCTTTCTGGTCCGCGGGCTGTTCCGCGGGTATCGATCGGCATACATCTTCACGATGGTGATGCTCGGCGCGTCGGCCATCGCCCACCCGCTGAAGGGCGGCGACTACGAGGAGGCCTTCGCGTCCATCGTGCTGATGACTCTGCTCTTCGGCGTCCGCAAGGCCTTTGTACGGAAGGGGCGCGTGCCGATCGGTTGGGAGCTGACGCTCGGTGTGGCGCTGGGTGCGCTGGCGATGTTCCTGGTTGTCGGGTTTACGGCGTTCGAACGAATTCCCTATTCGCAGGATCTCTGGGTGCGGGTCGCCGAGCACGCCGAGGCCAGTCGGTTCCTGAGGGCGTCGATCCTGTTCGGTGCGATCTCTCTGGCGGCGATCGCCCGGCAGGCGATGCGCCCGGTTTCTTTGCGTGTGACGCCATCCGAGCTTGAAATCCAGAGAGCGGAGGCGTTCGCGCGGAGGCACGCGGAGTCGGCGGATCCCTTGCTCGTGGGCGGAGCGGACAAGGGCGTGTGGTTCTGTGAGTCTCAGTCGGGACAGACGATCGGGATGATGTTGTTTCAGCGCCTCGGAGACAAACTGATCGTATTTAAGGACCCGGTGATCGCGTCCGGCGCGGACCCGCGGGAAGTCATCAATGGATTCCTCGCGTTCGCGGAGTCAATTGATGTTGATGTCATTTTCTCGATGGTGTCCACCGAGTGGATGGGGCGGCTGCACGACTTCGGGTTCCACTTCCTCAAGGTTTCGCAGGAGGCGATCGTCCCGCTCGCGGGATTCTCGTTGCAAGGGGGCAAGAACTCGGGATTCCGGCGCACGATTCGAGAAGTTGAGAAGGCGGGCATCCGATTCGAGGTGCTGGAGCCGCCCTTCAGCGGCGAGTTCATCGACCAACTCCGGGAGGTCAGCGATTCCTGGCTTGCGGCCAAAGGAGGCCGCGAGATGCAGTTCAGCGCCTGTTGCTTCTCACCGCGGTACCTCCAGCGGAACCCCGTGGGTATCGCGCGCGACGCAACGGGCCGGGTTGTGGCGTTCGTCAATATGCTCATCACGCGCCCCGGCGGACCGGCGACGCTCGACTACATGCGGTACGCGCCGGATGTGATCGACAATCTCATGGACTATGTCATCATTCTCACGATTCAGCATGCGGCGGGAATGGGTGCGACTTCGTTCAGTCTGGGCGGGGCCGCGCTGAGCGATGTGGGAACACAGCGGCACTCTCGACTCGCCGAGCGCCTGCTGAATCTGTTCTCGCGCCGGGCCGAGCGTGTCTACAACTATCAGGGGCTGCTCCGCTACAAGACGAAGTTCCACCCGGAGTGGGCGCCGCGTTACCTCGCGTTTAGCCAGCCGTGGGACTGGGCCGCGTCGCTTCTGGCCAACGCCCGGCTCGTCGAGGCGCGTTCCCGCGGCGATCGGCGACGCATCGCCGAGGTGCGGCTTGAGTCGTCGTTGCCTGCCGCGATGACCGAGTCGGTTGCGGCGGCGGACGCCTGAGTCTTTGTCCGGGCTCGTGCGCCGCTGTGCCGGGTCGGAGGGAGACCCGTGACCGGGCGACTGGGTCCGCTAATCCCGCTATTTCCCGCCCGATGTTGGTCCGTCGGGCGTTTTCGTTTGGCCGGGCGTCGGTGCGCTCGTAACCTCCCCGAGCGGACGGGGTGTCCGCGTGTCCATCAGGAAAGCCCGGAGGTATTGGGATGAGTCAGCGTTACGGTCTGGCGGCGGTCATTGGTGTCATTTCGTTCGGATCGTTCGCCGGTGCTCAGCAGTTTGTCGAGCAGTCGACCACCCGATTCCCGCAGCCGGATCCGAACGATTACACGAATCAGATGACGATCGGCGACATCGACGGCGACGATGATCTGGACATCATCTTCGCCAACGGCGGGAACTTCTCTTCCGCCGGGACGCCGCAGCGCGTCCGAATCATGATTAATGACGGAGCCGGCGTATTCACCGAGGAGTCGGCGACTCGCATCGCGTCGCACACCGGCAACTACCGGGCGGTGGAGCTGGGCGACATCGACGGCGACGACGACCTGGACATGATCCTGTCGAGCGACTTCAACCGCCAGCCCAGGTTGTTCGTGAACAACGGATCGGGCGTGTTCACGGACGCGACGGTCGCGCAGATGCCCGCGATCACGCTGTCGGCGACGCGCGCCCAGTTCGCCGATATCGACAACGACGGCGACCTGGATATTTACATCAACAACGGCGGGGCGACCAATCGCTTCGGTTCCGGCCAGAACCAGATCTTTGTGAACAACGGCGCGGGGTTCTTTACCAATGAAACCGCGACGCGTCATCCCGCGGCGTTGCAGTCCGAGCCGATGGATGTGATCTTCGGCGATATCGACGGCGACTTCGATCTCGACGTCCGCACGGGATCGACCGGCACGAACCAGTCGCGCATGCTCAGGAACGACGGGTCAGGTGTGTTCGCGGTCACCGGCTTCCCGAACGACTCGAACGCTTATTCGTACGACTTCGGCGACATCGACAACGACGGCGATCTCGATGCCCTCGGCGCCAACGCCAATCCGTCGGGGAATAACTCCGAACTCCTGGCCGTCAATAATGGCGCAGGCATCTTCTCGAACAACTCGACGCAGATCTCACCGAATCCGTCGGTTGATGACAACGACTCCAAGTTTTTCGACTACGACATGGACGGCGACCTCGACCTCATCGTGGCGCGGCTGGGCGGTTCTGCGGAGCGTATTTACAACAACGACGGCGCCGGCAACTTCACCGAGGTCACGGGATTGATCACTTCGATCTCCGACTCGACGCTCGACATCATGGTCGCCGACCTGAACAACGACGGCCGCCCCGACATCGTCACGGCCCAGGGCGAGAGCGGCGCCTTCCGCAACCGCTTGTACATCAACACGACCGGCCCGGTGGACAATCTTCCCCCGACGATCAATCGAACCGAGCAGGTTGTGCCGAGTCTGCTGGCCGGATCGGCGGCGCTCGAGTTTGTCGTGCGGACCGACATCCGCGATGAGATTACCTCGGATCGCGGCGCGTTCCTGTCTTCGGTCGTGCTGAATGTGTCGGTCAACGGCGCACCCGCCACGCAGACGCCCATGCGCTGGAGCGGGCATCAGGTGTACCGCGGCGTGATTTCGCTCGTCGATCCGCCGTGCGGAGCGCTGGTGGAGTATTCCGTGACAGCGACCGACATGGCGGGTAACGTCGCCAACGGGCCGACGCTCTCGTTCAATGTTACGGGCGTTCTGCCGGCGGGGGATATCGACATGTCGGGCGCGGTAGATGTCGATGACCTCAATGCGGTCCTCTCGGCGTTCGGCACGAGCGTGGGGATCGGATCGCCCGTTGATGTGGCCAACAACGACGGCGTGATCGATGTGGATGACCTGAATGTGGTGCTGGCGAACTGGGGTTCGACCTGTTCGTGATGCTCACAGCGAGGCGACGCGGCGTGCAGTTTCGTGGTCGATCAGGGCGGAGATGATCGGCGCCAGTTCGCCGCGGAGCGTGGCGGAGAGGTCATAGGACTCGTTGAGGCGGTGGTCCACCGCGATGTTGTCCTTGTATCGGTAGGTGCGGATGCGTTCGGCACGTCCGGCGCTGCCGATCTGCTCGGATCGCTCGGCGGCCTCGCGTTCGCGCTGCTTGCGGAGTTCCAGTTCGTACAGTCGCGCGCGGAGAAGTCGCCACGCCTTCTCGCGGTTCTGCTGCTGGCTCTTGGTCTCTTGCATGCGGACTTCGAGGCCGGTGGGGCGGTGGAGCAGATGGACGGCCGTGGCGACCTTGTTGACATTCTGCCCGCCCGGGCCCTGCGCGGTCGTCACGTGCTCGTCTACATCATCGGGGTCGATCGTCACCTCGACATCCTTCGGCTCGGGGAGGACCGCGACGGTGGCGGTGGATGTGTGCACGCGCCCCTGCGCTTCGGTCGCGGGGACGCGCTTGACGCAGTGCGTGCCGGCTTCCTGGGCGAGTTCGGACCAGACCCCCTCGCCGCGCACGTTCGCAACGCCGGTGCGAAGCCCGCCCATGCCTTCGTCGTAGTCGAGGGAGACGGGCTCGAACTTCCATCCGCGGAGCGTCGCGTAGCGCTGGTACATCGACATGATGTCGTTGGCCCACAGGCCCGCCTCGTCGCCGCCGACGCCCGCCCGGATCTCGAGCATGACCGAGCCGATGGCGCGGTCGTCGGCGTTGACGAGTTGCTCGACGGCGCTGCGGAGTACTTCTTCGCGCTCTGCTTCGACTTGGGGCAGTTCAGCGCGGGCCATCTCCACGAGCTCTGCGTCGTCTCCTGAGTCGAGGACTTCGCGCAGCCCCGCGGCCTCTGTTTCGAGGTGCTCGGCGCGGAGGAATGCGTCGGCCACGGGGTCCAACGCGGATTTCCGGATCGACAGATCGCGGACTCTCGCGTGATCGACGACCACCGCCGGATCGCACAACATGCGGTCCAGCTCGGCGCGCTCCGCGGCCATCTCGCTCAGTTTGTGGAGTACCGAATCGTCCAGAACCGCGCTCCCGATTGCGCCGAAAGTGGGGATGATACCCGCGTTGTGCGGCTGGGCGCGGCTAGGATATTCCCCGGCGGCGTGCGCCGGGGCGGTTCAGGACGGGAGCCATGATTTTCTTCATCATCTATGCGATCGGGATCTGGGTCGCGGTGTACCGCCTCCGAGGGAAGTGGCACGCGCCGGCGATCCTGATGGCTTCGATCTCACCGATTCTCCTGGCGACCATCGTGCTGCTGTGGCCGTCGTTCCATCCCCAATCGAATGATCTGCTGCTGGCGAACCTCGGCGGGTACGGGCGGTTGCTCGCGGTCTTCACGGGGGCGTTCGGGTTCATGATTCTGTTCGTGGGCGCGGTGATTCTCGCGACGCCGCGCCGCGTTCCCGCGGGGTGCTGCATCATCTGCAGATACGACCTGACGGGCGCACCGACTTCGATCTGTCCGGAGTGCGGTTCGGTCGAGTCGGCGCGTTAGAAGACACGCGCCGTTTCGCGCTCGGCGTTCCTCGCCGCCAGACGCCCGGCGCGCTCGTTCACGAACATCACGACAGCGAGACCGACCACGAAGAACCCGGTGAGCGTCCACAGGGCGGCGGTGGTGCCGATGCCCGCTTTGATTTCGCCGAAGGTGAGCACACCGATCGCGCCCGCGAGTTTGAAGGTCAGCCCCCACAGGCCGAAGAACTCGGCGCTGCGGTGTTTGGGCGTGAATGCGCCTACGAGCGCGCGTGTGGCGGTGCCGATTCCGCCAAGGCCGAAGCCGAGCCCGTTGCCGATGAGCCAGAACATCCATTCGGGCGACCACCCCCCCCGTGACCGCGACATGGAGAGCCACGCCAGCGCGGTGCAACTGACGATCCACACGAGCAGGTACGCGATGACGGTCCGCTTGGCGCCGAGGCGTCCGGTGAACGCGGCGGTGGCGATGGCGGCGACGGCGCCGGTCGCGGAGATCTGCAGCACGAACAGCACGAGCTTGGACTGCTTGAAACCGAACTCTTCGGCGAGGATGGATGCGAAGGCGATGACTGTCTGCACGCCGAAGGCGTAGATGAGGAAGCCTGCGAGGAAGAGCACGAGTTGCCGGTACCGCGTGGCGTGGGAGAGGGTCTCCTTGAGGCGCCCGAAGCTCTGCGTCCAGATGCTGCCGGTCGGCGGCGAGGCGGGCTTGCGGTCATCACGGAGCAGCCGGATCGCGGGGATCATGCCGAAGAGGAACCACAGCCCCGCGATGACGAACATCGGGCGCCACTGCGCCTCGCTCTTCCATCCGAAGATCGCGAAGATCACGGCGGTGAGCACGAGGAGTGTGACCGCACCGGAATAGCCCATCGCCCAGCCCAGCGCGCTGATGCGCCCCATGGACTTGCGGGTGGAGAGGTCCGGCAGGAACGACGCCAGGAAGTTCTCGCCCAGTTGGAAGCCGATGTTGGCCATCGCGAAGGCGGCCACGGCGAGCCATACATCGCCCGGGCCGGCCAGTGCGAGCACACAGGTCAGCGCGGCGCAGAGGAGGCCGCTCCCGATGAGCACCTCCTTGCGCAGCCCGCGGGCGTCACTCAGCGCGCCGATCAGGGGTGAGATCAGGACCACCAGGAAGAGACTCCCCCCCTGAGCCCGCGCCCACACCGCGTCGCCGGCGGCGAGCAGGGCAGGGTCCGAAGATCCCTGCGCGATGACGATCTTCTTGAGATAGATCGGGAACAAGAGTGTGATAATCAGCAGCGTGAACGACTGATTGGCGAGGTCGTACATCCCCCACGCCCAGACCTCCTTGGGGTTGGGCAGGCCGGCAAACGGGTTCAGTCGGCGGAGATTCATGCGGATGGATCCGCGAATGGTAACGAGCTGTCTCGAATCGCCCGATTCTGGATACCATGCTCGATGTGCTCAGACGCAAGTCCAAAGACTCAGGCGACGCATCGCCCGCGGACAGAACGGCGCCGCTGGACGCCGCCGTGTCGGCTTCGGTGTCTCCCGAGTTGCTGGCGCGTCACGTGGTGCAGCGCGGCCTGTGCACGCAGGACGAGGTCGACCGCGTCAACTCGCCCAACCTCTATGCGGCCAACCAGTTGGGCGACAAGCTGATCCGGGCGTCCTACCTGACCCGCACGCAGCTCGAGCGGGCGCTGGCCGATCTATCGGCGTACTCCGTGCTGCCGACGCTCCCGGGATTCGAGATGCTCGAGATGGTCGGGCGCGGGGCGGCCGCGACGGTGTACAAGGCGCGGCAGTTGTCGCTCGACCGCGTGGTGGCGGTGAAGATCATCGCCGAGGATGTGGTGACGGACTCGAACTTCATGAGCCGGCTTATGGAAGAGGGGCGTGCCACGGCCCGGCTCTCGCACCCGCACATCGTGCAGGCGTTCGATGTCGGGCATGTGGGGCGGTTCAACTTCCTGGTGATGGAACTCGTTGAGGGCACCACGCTCGGCGACATCATCAAGGAGCGCAAGGTCATCCCCGAGGATGAGGCGCTGGACATCATCATCCATGTCGCCGAAGCGCTCGGGCACGCGCATGAGCAGGGATTCGTGCACCGCGATGTGAAGCCCGCGAACATCCTCATCACCAAGATGGGCGTCCCCAAACTGGCCGACCTCGGGCTGGCGCGCGCGTTCCGCGACTACGAGCGGGCGCTCGCCGAGAAGGGGCGCGCCCGCGGCACGCCCAACTACATGTCGCCGGAGCAGGTCCGTGGCTCGGTGAACATCGGGCCGCAGGCCGACATCTACGCGCTAGGCGCGACCTTCTATCACATGATCACGGGCGAGGTTCCTTTCTACGCGCCCGACTCGCCGACGGTGATGCGGATGCACCTCGAGATGGACCTTGTCCCGCCGTGCAAGAAGCGCGACGACATCTCCGAGGGCGTGTCGGAGGTCATCGAGAAGATGATGGCCAAGGACCGCAAGGGCCGGTACCAGTCGTGCGCCGAGTTGCTCGTCGAGCTCCGCGCCTGGCAGGGCGTCGCCAAGCTTCGGCGCGGCGAGCGATCCCGCTGAGGCGTACCATGTCCCCCGCATGGCGGACGCGATCCCACAACTCAAGCCGCTCATCATTTCGGCACCCTTCGGGAACTATGTTCAGCCCGAGGGATGCACGGCCACGCTCGGCACATTCACCGCGGCGCGCCGGCCCGGTCGGGTGTGGCGCGTCATCAGGACGGTCCGCTACTACCCGCGCCTCCGCGCCTGGGTGAACAAGATCGGGCTGCGGAATCCGGGCATCGGCTGGCTCGTCGAGAAGACGCGGGCGGGCGGGATCGATGTGTCGGACAAGATCGTGTCCGTGCACGGCTTCACGCCCGATGACTGGTGGGCGCTCATCGAGAAGAGCGCAGCGCTGAAGCCCCTGGCGATCGAGTTGAACATCTCGTGCCCGAATGTCGGGGAACTGAACTGGCCGGGCGATCTATTTACTCGCGCGGTGGCAACAGGTGTTTCCACGATCGTCAAACTCCCGCCGGTGAACTACGAACTGGCATTCGACGACGCGATGCGGGGCGGCGTCCGCACCTTCCACTGCTGCAACACGCTGCCGGTCCCGGCCGGGGGCGTCTCGGGCAAGCCGCTCATGCCCGTGGCGCTGCAGTGCATCCGCGACCTGCGACTGCGTGCGGGCGGCACGCCCATCACGATCATCGGGGGGGGCGGCATCACGACGCCGGGCGACATCGACGCCTACCGGGACGCCGGCGCGGATCACTTCGCGATCGGCACGAAGGTGATGCACCCGAAATACCTCTGGTCGCACCGGGGCATCGCGCCGCTCGTCGAGCGGGCGTCGCTCTCGGCGAAATCGATGCGTCACAACGCCCAATGACGGGTCATGTAGAGTCGGGGGGCTAATCAAAGGAGAACCCCCACGATGAAGACACACAGAGTCCCCGCCGCATTTCTGACCGCCGCCGCCCTCGCCGTGCTCCCCGCGTGCGTTGTCGGGTCGAGCAACAAGGTCTCGACCAAGGGGCGGCCCATCTCCGAGAACACGCTCGAGGTGCTGGAGCCGGGCGCGACGAGCGAGCAGCAACTGGTCGATCTGCTGGGCGAGCCGACGCGCAAGATGGAGAACGACGACTCGAGCACGGTGTATGTGTACGAGTACGAACGCCGGAAGTCCGGGAGCGGGTACATCCTGTTCGCGTTCGGCGGGTCGAGCGAGTCGGTCGAGCAGCGGACGGTGTATGTGAAGGTGCGCAACGGCTTGATCGAGCGCTACTGGGTGGACGCGGCGTAGGGCGTGCTTACGCCGGTCCCCGCTCGCGCTTCTTGGCCTTGTGGTGCGCCTTGGGCGTCACATGGAAGGTCGCTTGGCACTTGCCGACGCGCTTCTCACGCTTCATCGGCTTGGTGATCGATTGGAAGATGTCGAGGTCCACCGTGATGTTGAACTCGCTGCCCTCGGCCTTGAGCGCTTTGACATCCTCGACGGGCGTGACGCGATAGGTGGCGGGCCCGAGGCATGGGCGGAGGAACTTGTAGGAGAGTTCCTTGCACACCACGGTGTAGTCGGAGCCGACTTCGGCGAAGAGGTACATGCCGCCGGCGACCTCGGAGTTGGCCAAGAGCGCGGCGCCGGCCATGGCGTTGTACCAGTTCTTGTTGACGCGCTTAAAGGGGAGGACGGCGGTGAAGGTATTGCCGTCGACGCGCTTCATGCGGATGCCCGACTGGAAGGCGTAGGGGAGCCAGATCATCGAGCAGACGCGGTGCCAGAAGTTGTTGCGTGTGGAGAGGCGGGAGATCCACGCCTCGATGCGCTCGAAGAAGGATTTCTTTCGCTTGGTTCCGGGCCCGCGGCCGTCGCCGCCCGGGTCGGACTCGGTGCGGGCGCCGACGGGCGCATCGACAACCTCGGGGGGGGCGGCGTCCGCCTGCCCGCTGGAGAACGCCGAGATGTCGCCCGCTGCAACCCGACTCACTCGATGGGGTCTCCTTCCGTGCCGGGGATCATAGGTCAGGATGACGCCCGTCCGGGGGCGAACCCGCGATCTTTCGCTCTATAAGTCGCTTTCGGTGAGGATGTGTTCACCGGGGCGATCGGGGTCCACGCTCGTTGTGAAGACGGGGTGACCGTGCTCGTGGTCGAGGACGAGTTTCCAACTCTTTTCCGATGCTGATCGGAGCAGCTTGGCGCGTTCCTGCTGGCTCGTCCACGCCTCAACATCGTAGGCCATGCATGCCGAGGATCGGGAGTGCCACCTTGTCGGCATCACATCCGGTACGAACACGACCTGGCCCTGCCTGCCGCCGTCGATCCGCACCGCCTGCTGGCCCCAGGTGTGACCCGGCACGGGCCAGACATGCACGCCGGGCAGCACCTCGTCCTCGCCATCGACGAGCGTGACACGCTCGGCCACTTCGGGGGTGAGGTGGTCCTTGAGGTAGGTCTTGTGCATCGTGGAGCGGTTGGCGATCGCGTCCTCCCATTCGCGCCGCTGCACGATGATCTCGGCGTTGGGGAACGTCAGCGTCGGCCCGTCCGCGGCGTGGCGCGTGAGCCCGCCGGCGTGATCGAAGTGCAGGTGCGTCACGATCACCGCGTCGACATCCTTGGGGTCGCAGTCCGCTTCGTGGAGCGCATCGTGAATCGCGCGGTCCTCCATCGCGTAGATGGAGCGTTCCTTCTCGCCGAACTTGTCGCCGATGCCGACCTCGACGACGACGAGGCGTCCGTCGCGCTCGAGGAGCAGCGAGTTGGTCTGGAGGGGCATGCGGTTCGCCTCGTCGGGCGTGCACCACTTCTTCCAGACGGGGCTGGGGATGATGCCGAACATGCACCCGGCGTCGAGTCTGAACGCCCCCGCGCGCAAGAGTGTGACATTCCAAGCCATCGGAATCGGGCTCCTTCCCGACTTTGCGCTTCGCCCCATCCGGGGGCCTCTGGCAAAAGGGGGCATAGCGTAGCCGATCGGGTCGATACACTCTCCCCATGGCGACGGAACGCTGGATATCTTCGCAGACTCGCACCCCCGAGGAGGAGGCTCTGGCCTTCTCCCTCCGCCCGGCCCGGCTCGATGAGTATGTGGGCCAGTCCGACCTCGTCGAACGCCTGCGGATCGCCATCCACGCCGCCCGTGAGCGGGGGGAGGCCCTCGACCATCTCCTGCTCCACGGCCCGCCCGGCCTCGGCAAGACGACCCTCGCCCATGTCATCGCCACGGAGATGGGCTCGGCGGTCCACACGACCTCCGGGCCGGCCCTGACCCGCGGCACCGACCTCGTGGGGGCGCTGACCAAACTCAAGCCCAATGATGTGCTGTTCATCGACGAGATCCACCGACTGCCGGTGGCGGTGGAGGAGTTCATCTACCCCGCGATGGAGGACCGGCGGATCGATGTCGCGGTGGACTCGGGGATGAACGCGCGGACGGTGACGATCAAGCTCCAGCCCTTCACGCTGATCGGGGCGACGACCCGCGCGGGGCTGCTCAGCGCGCCGCTCCGCTCCCGCTTCGGGCTGACGCACCACCTCAAGTATTACCCCGCGACCGATCTGTACAACATCCTCTCGCGCAGCGCGCGTCTGCTGACGATCGTTTCCGACGCCGACTCGCTCAACGCGATCGCGTCGCGCTCACGCGGCACGCCGCGCATCGCCAACCGTCTGCTGCGGCGCGTGCGCGATTACGCGCAGGTCCGCGCCAATGGCTCATTCACCGAGCGCACGGTGAGCGAAGCGTTGGCGCTGGAGGGGGTTGATGAACTGGGGCTGGACGAACTGGATCGCGCGTATCTGAAGGTCATCGCGACGACCTACAAGGGCGGCCCGGTGGGGCTCGAAGCGGTCGCCGCGACGATGGGCGACGACGCGGGGACGCTCGAGGATGTGGTGGAGCCGTACCTGCTGCAGATCGGTTTTCTGGCGCGGACGCGGCGCGGTCGGCAGTTGACGGCGGACGCTGCGGATTACATGGGTGTGGAGTGCGCCAACGCGGTGACCGCAACGCAGGCGGCGCTGTTCGAAGCCGGCGAGTAATGACTGTCATGCTTGCGAGCACGAAGCGCGAGCGAGTGCCCCGTTACTCTTCGCTATCGCAATCGGGGTCCTCGATCTGCGACAACTCAAACTCGATGTAGCCGCGTAAATCATCCGGGGATACCGGGATACTGCCGCCATTCGGCGTCGGAAACACACCAAATCGAACGGACTCTTCTTTCGCGTCTTCGATCCATTTCTCGAGAAATCGGTAAATGTCGATGCGTTCTGGCTCGGCGTCAGACCACTCGACTTTCACAAACAACATGGCGAACTCTCTAAATGGCCACAGGGGAATAAACACATTCCCGTCGTTGTCACCCATTGTGACAATGCCGCCGTTAAGAAGAAGAGTCCAGAGCTCGCGTTCACCGGCGACTTCCTTCAGAAAGTACCCAAACCGCTTCTTGAGGGGAATAGCCAGAACACCGTCCATTTCGCGTTGTGTGATGGCGCGGGGCATATTCGCGGATAATAACTCAGGGCACTCGCTCGCGCTTCGTGCTCGCAGGACGAATGAAAAAGGGCACATCTCCGTGCCCTATGTGTGCTCTTGTGGTGAAGTATCTCAACCGGCTCGGCATGGGCCGGCTCGCGTGGCCATCACGCCGCGAGCGAATACCGCCCGCTCTTGAGGCGCGCCTCAAGGCGTTCCTTGTCGCCGAGTTGGCAGAAGGTCTTAAAGACGCAGGCCATGCGGACGGGGCCGCCGGACTCGAGGTCGTCTTCTTCCACCCACACGACGGTCGCCAGCGCGTAGATGGGCTTGCGGTGCATGGGGCGGAGATGCTCGGCGCCGGGTAGGGTGATACGGACGCCGATCTCGGAGCCGGGCTCGATGGGCTCATCGAGTTCGAAGCGCATGCCGCCGACGCTCAGGTCGTAGGCGTGGCCAGAGAACTTGAACTCGTCCTCCTCGCCGGGGCGGATGTCGATCGCGGTGTACATGGAGGGGAGCAGGTATCGCTCGTGCTGCCGCCGTTCGCTTCCGATCTGCATCGCCGGCCTCCGTGGCATTCCGTCAAAGGAAGCCCGGGCTCGTCCGTGAGCGATATCCGGGCCTATCTCCGACTATCGGCCCGTACGCCCCGCCCCATAAGCAAGTTCGATGAGAAATCGGTGAGGTCAGGCACCTGCGGCACCGCTCCCTCGCGCCCGGAATCGGGTCAGCAGCCGCGCGATCACCCATACGCCGACCATGTAGACCACCGCCGCCGCGATGCTCAGGAAGATCATGAGGTCGAGGGCTCCGCCTTTGTTCGAGACCACTGTGACAACGATGCCTGTGACAAGAGCGATCACGGCCACATGAGCGAAGAGATGATCGAGGACACCCCGCCGAATCGCCACCCCATGAAAGCCGCAGTCGGCGCACTTCATTCCAAACCGGCGTCGATCGATCGAACCCGCCATGTACCACATCGGCCCGAGCAAGGCATTGAGTGTGTCCCGAGGCCCGGTCGGAAGTTTCGCGCGACGCATGCCCTCGGACCCGCACTTCGGGCAGATGCGAGCAGGGGAATGAAGTCCCGCCATCGGTCACTCCGCGTGGAGGTGGATCGACACGCGCCCCAGATCGACGCCCAGTTCGTCGCCGATGCGGCGGATTACATCACGCGGCAGACTCTGCGCCACCCGGCGGCCCAGGTCATCGGGCACATCGATCAGCCGCCCGTCGCTTGTCACCACATGCAGGTGGTCGCTCATGTCGGCGTCGAAGCGAGCGCCGCCCCCGGGGGTCGGAATGCGCCGGCAGAGCCCCGATTTCGTGAGCGTGTCGAGCGTGTTGTAGATCGTGGCCAGACTCGTGCCGGGCGTGGTGTCGTTGACCAGTTGGTGCAGCTGTTCGGCGGTGGGGTGACTCTTGCACGCCGCCAACGCGTCGTAGATCTCCTGACGCTGCTTGGTGCAACGAATCCCGTGTTTCGCCAGCATCTGCTTGGTGTCGATCACTTGGCCGAACGCTCCGCTTCGGTGGCCCCGGTTGGGGGGTGATGAGGTCCACGGGTATTGAAGGCGTCCCGGGCCGCCGGATCAACCCATTTTCCCAACACAAACGCCGCCTACTCCGCCCGGAAGACCATCTTGCGGTGCCCGATGCCGGCTTCCTCGAACTCCTCGCCCTCGATCTCCCACCCGAGCCGCTCGTAGAAGGGGACCGCTGCGAGTTGGGCGTGGCAATAGAGCTCGGTGATGCCCAGTTCGCCGGTGGCCCGGCGCTCGAAGGCGGCGACGAGTTTCCGCCCGATCCCCTCGCGCCGACGCTGGGGATCGACGACCATCTGGGTGAGTTTGCCGATGCCGTGGCCGGGGTGGTGGGGGAGCAGGCAGACGGAGCCGACGACCTTCTCGCCCGTGGGATGATCGATGACCGCGACGAAATGCTCATACTGGGCCTCGGCGTCGCCGTAGGCGGACTCGTACCACGCGAAGTCCCGCCCGATGGGGACGAGAAGGCCCCGCTCGCGCAGATCGGTCTCTTGCGCGTAGAGCGGGTGATTGCGGTCGATCCGAAGAATCCTGATCACGGTGGTCTCCGCCGGCCCCCGTCCGAGTCCGGGTGGTCCCGAAGATAGTAGATACTTACCTCGATTCCGCAAGGGGTGTGGCGGGAGTCTGCTGGCGGGTAGTCTCACAAGATGCCCACGTCCCGCCGACCCGCCAACGATGCGCTGCTGTGCGAGCACTGCGGGTACGACCTCGCGGGGCTGACGCGGAACGACAACTGCCCGGAGTGCGGCAAGCCGATCGCGGAGTCGTTGCCGGAGAACAGGACGGGCACGCCGTGGCAGCGGCGCGTGCATTGGGATTGGCTCAAAACCGCGTGGTTCGTCGTCCGCCACCCGTACACCATGTGGCGGACGGTGCAACACGATGACAATCGGGCCGGCGAGTTGATAGGAGCAAATGCGCTATTCGCCGCCGGATCTATTCTGCCTGCCGCATGGGTCGTGTTGGTCCTCAAGCATTATGTCATGGAGGGCCGCGAGGGTGTTTACGATTTTGTCCGATCCGATCCTCGACTAGTTATGTGGTGGGTGCTGATCACACTTGTGGGCACGCCAGTCATCTATGTGCTTACCGCGACTGAATCATTCGGAATCGCACACTTCGGTCGGCGTCGAGGATGGCGAACCAACAAAGCCTTGGCGCGCGTGATTACATCTCACGCGAGCATCATGTGGTTTGCCGCGGCGCCTCTCGGCGCCATCGGGGGACTGATCCCATCGGACATCAGATATTTCTTCCCGTTGCCCATGTGGATCGGCTTCTTCCTCGGCATGCTGCTCTTTGAGACCTGGGTCTACCTCGGCTTCCGCGCGATGCGGTACGCGAATCCGTCGGGCGCGGAGCGGCACCTGCGCGATCACGCCGGCGAGGCGAACATCTCGACGGAACCGGAGTCGGCGCGGCGCATGTAGATCGTCTTGCCGTTCTCGCGGTCGTGCTGGCCCTCGATGCACGCGACGACGACGGAGGCGACTTCGTCGGGCGAGAGGCAGGCGGATGTGGGAATCATGGTTTCGTCGAAGGCGCTGCGGAGCATGTCGGTCTCGACCGCGCCGGGCGCGACGGCGAAGCCGCGCACACCGATCTCGCGCCCCTCGACAGCGCACGAGCGGGCCATCAGGTTCACCGCCGCCTTGCTGGCGGCGTATGCGAAGAAGCCGGGGAACGGGTCGTGCGTCGCCCAGCTCGAGATGTTCACCACGCACCCCGACTCTTGTTTCTTGAACTCCGTCCACGCGCGCGCGATGATCGCTGCGGGGGCGATGGTGTTGACGCCGAGGATCCGGTCGAGCACCTCGCCGGCGCTTTTGTCGATGTCGGCGAGTTCGGCGGCGCCCGCGGCGTTGACCACCGCATCGACGCGCCCGAAGCGGAGGAGCGCCGCGTCCACGACGCCCGCCGCCTGTTTCCGGTCCGACACATCCGCCGCGACGATGAGGACCGGCGCGAAACTGGTCTTCTCGATCTGGCGCGCCGCCTCGGCGAGTTTGGCCTCGCGCCGCCCGGTGATCGCCACGCCCCACCCCTTTTTGGCCAGCATCCGCGCGGTGGCGAGGCCGATGCCCGTGCCGCCGCCCGTGATGATCGCGACCTGCTGCTTCGTCTGGGCCATCCTTCACACGCTCCTTACAGGGTGTTTCGCGTCGGACGCTACTCTACCCGCGATGAACGCAGCCCGAGTCATCGTGGTTCTCGCATTCGTGCTCATCCTAGGCGTGCCGCTGGCGTTCCGACCGGCGGCGGCGCCGGGTTCGACGAGCGCTGACGCCCGGCTTGTCATCATCACGCCGCACAACGAGCAGATCCGCTACGAGTTCGGTCGCGCGTTCTCGGCGTGGTACGCGGCGCGACATGGCGGCAAGACGGTTGCGATCGACTGGCGTCAGCCGGGCGGCACGAGCGACATCGTCAAGGTGCTCCGCGCGACCTACTCGCGCGCCATCGCGGACGGGCGGATCGTGCCGAGCGATGTCCCGGACGCACCGCCGCGCACGCCGATGCTCGCGCCCGGACGCGAGCCGATGCCATACGACCTCATGTTCGGCGGCGGCTCGTACGACCACGGCGTCGAGGTCCATTCCAACGGTGCCTCGGCGACGCCGGCCGGCGCGAGCGAACCCGTTTCGCTCTCCATGTCCGTCCCCGCCGGTCTGACGCCGGAGGAACTGAACGAGGTTTTCGCCATCCGCGACGGGTCGGGCGCCCTGGTTGCGATCGGCGACGCCGCGAATGTCGTTTCTGATGATCCGCGTCCGGAGAACTTGTCGGCGAGCGAGCACCGCGTGTACGACCCCGATCAGTTCTGGATCGGGACGGCCCTCTCGGGCTTCGGCATCGTGTACAACCGCGATGCGCTGCGGGCGCTGGGCGTGGACGAGCCGCGCGACTGGCACGACATCACCGACCCACGATTGAGCGGCCAGCTCGCCGCGGCCGATCCGCGGATGTCGGGCTCGGTGACGACGACCTACGAGTCGATCCTCAACAACTTCGGGTGGGACGAGGGCTGGAAGCTCCTGCGGCGCATTTCGGCCAACGCGCGGTACTTCTCCGGCTCGTCGGCGAGGCCGCCCGTCGATGTATCGCAGGGCGAGGCCGCCGTAGGGTTGGCGATCGATTTCTACGGCCGGTACCAGTCGCAGGCGGTGCGTCGGGAGGGCGAGTCGCCCGAGGAGTCGCGCGTCGGGTATGTCGATCCGGCGGGCGCGGTGTACATCGACGCCGATCCGATCTCGATCCTCGCGGGCGGGCCGAGCCCCGAACTGGCGCGGGAGTTCCTTCGCTTCGTGCTATCGGAGGAGGGTCAGGCGCTGTGGAACTTCAAGGTGCGCAATGGGGAGAGTTCGGCCACGCTGGGCCCCGAGAAATACGAACTCCGGCGGATGCCGGTGCGCCGATCGCTCTACGCCGACTACCCGAGTCTGTTCGTGGATCGGGCCGATCCTTATGCGCTCAACGCCCCGACACCGACCCAGGGGTGGCGGAGCGCGATCACACCCCTGATGACGGCGTTCGCGCTGGACATCCACTCGGAGCAGCAACGGGCGTGGGACGCGATGAACAAGGCGCGGGAACTGGCACCGAACGATCCCCGTATCGGTGACATGGAGGCGTTGTTCGACGCCTTCCCGGAACACGAGTTCCGCAATGATCTGGAGAAGTTCGGACTGAGGTCCGGGGATCGCCTACCCTTGAACGCACAGAACTACGCCGCGATCAAGGCGGATTGGCGGGCGTCGCAGGCCCGGGGCGACGGGGAAGAGGTCCGGGTCCGATATACGGCGTTTTTCCGGTCCAACTACCGCGAGATCGTCCGTATCGCGAGCGAAATGAGCCGATAGACACCTACATCACCAAGGAACACCCGGGAGCCGCGCGACGGCCGCCCCGGCATGAAAGACTATGACCACACTGACCGCAGCGAAGAACCCCGCGCCGAGCAAGAACATGCCGATCACCAAATCGCCGTTCGCGCTCACGAAACTGCTCGCGACCATCGGCCCGGCCAGCGAGTCCGAAGCGGTTCTGACGCGCCTCATCGAGGCCGGCGTCACGCTCTTTCGAATCAACTTCTCGCACGGAACGCTCGAGGATGCCGAGCGCCGACTCAACGCGATTCGCACCGTCGCGGAAGGGCTCAACGTCCCGATCGCGATCATCGGCGACCTGACCGGTCCCAAGATTCGTGTGGGTCTCGTCCCGGACCCGGGCATCACGGTGGACGCGGGCGATGAGGTGGAGATCCACGCGACATCGGGGTACAGCCGCGCCGATGGCGACCGCGTGATGCTCACTTGCACCTACCCGCATATCGCCGCCGAGGTCGACACGGGCCACCGCGTGCTGATCAATGACGGCGCGATCCGGATGCTCGCGGTGGACTCCAACGGCGGCGCGCTGATCTGCCGCGTGACCACCGGCGGGCGCATCACCTCGAACAAGGGCATCAATCTCCCCGACTCCGACCTGTCCGTCCCGGCGCTCACCGAAAAGGACTGGAACTGCGCCGAGTGGGGCGTCCGCCACAAGCTCGATTTCCTGGCTCTGTCGTTCGTGCGATCGGCCCGAGATGTCATCCAGCTCCGCGACCGCCTGGCGCACCTCTGCACGCCCGAGCGCTGCGGCATGGACCTGGGCGTCGATGATCCCGCCTACATCATCCCGGTGATCGCCAAGATCGAAACGCCGCAGGCCGTCGCGAACATCGAGAACATCCTGCAGCAAACCGACGCGATCATGGTCGCGCGGGGCGACCTAGGCGTGGAGATGGACCTCGCTCGCGTCCCGGTGATTCAGAAGCGTCTCGTCCAGGCGGCGCACGACTTCGGGAAGCCCTGCATCGTCGCGACGCAGATGCTCGAGTCGATGATCGAGCAGCCGTACCCGACGCGCGCCGAGGTGTCGGATGTCGCTAACGCGATTCTCGACGGCGCCGACTGCGTCATGCTCTCGGGCGAGACCGCCGTCGGGAAGTACCCCGTCCTGGCCGCCGACACCGTCCGACGCGTCGCGCTTGCGACCGAAGAGGAACTCCGCCAACACCCGCAATCGGAGCGCCCGCCCGCGAAACTCCGGGAGTCGCGCGAGCGCGTCGCGGCCCTGGCGCACGGCGCGTGGCACATCGCGCGCGATGTCGACGCCAAGATCATCGTTGTCTGGTCGCAGAACGGCGCGACGGCACGCCACCTCTCGCGCAACAACTTCCAGGTGCCTGTGGTCGCATTCACGACCGACCCCTCGGCGACGCGCCGAATGAACCTGCTGTACGGCGTCGTGCCGATCCTCGTCGACGCGATTCCGACGCACCGCTCCGATTTTGCCGAGATGGCCGACCGCACCGTGCTGCAGGCCGGGCTCGTCAAGCGCGGCGATCCGATCGTCCTGCTCGGCGGCAAGCCGCTCGGGCAGCCGGGCACGACAAACACGGTCGCGCTGCGGTACGCGGGCGAGCTCTCGCCCGGCAAGGTGCTCGCCGACGACAATCCCGACAACACGCTCTGATCAGGCCAGGCCCACCGCCTCGGCGTCGCGGTCACTCAGCATCCCGCCGTCGGAGCGAATGCGCACCGTCGTGTCACGCTTCCACGATCGCTCGCAACGGGGCTCGTTGCGCAGGTCCTGCACCGACGGCGCATCGGCCTTCGGATCGAGCGAGACGCGGCTCACGCCCAGCAGGTCCGCCAGGTCGCACGGATCAAAGTCGCGCAGTTCGTGATCGGGGTCGGGGAGTGTGATTCCCGCGTCGAGCGGATTCTCGATCGCGCCGCTCGCGCGCACCTCCTCGAGCGCCTTGAGCGCGGCCTCGCGTGCCTCCATCACCTTAGGCCATCCGCCCTCGGCCTTGACGCCAAACTTCTCGATGAAGGTTGTCGTGTGCACGCAAGCCTCCTCGGATCGGTGCAGCGCCCGGTACGCTTCGTCCGCGGTGTGCGGCAGCACGGGCGCGAGCAGTCTGCAGAGCCCGTCGGTCAGATCCCACAGTGTTGACTGGGTCCGTCTCCGGCGCGCCGAGTCGGGCTTGTCGCAGTAGAGGCGATCCTTCACCGCCGCGAGATACACGGCGCTGAGTGTGTCGTTGCAGAAGTTGTACAGATGCTCCGTCGCGGCGCGGAAGTGGTACTTCTCGAACGCCTCGCGCACGCGCTGCGACAACCGGTCGAACTCCTTGAGCACCCACGCGTCGATGCAGGCGGGGGGGTAATCGGCGAACGCGACGCACATGCCCTCGCCGGAGCCGCAATCCTTGCCGGGCGGTGACGGCACGAAGTCGTCCAGGTTGCTCAGCATGAACCGCAGCGTGTTGCGCACCTTCCGGTACGCCTCGCCCGCGGTTTTGAAGTACGACAAGTCGGCCTTGATGTCGTTCTCGTACGAAATCGACGCGATCCACCATCGGCAGACATCCGCTCCAAACTCCTTGACGAGTTCATCGACATCCAGCGCATTGCCGAGCGACTTGGACATCTTGTGCCCGTCCTTGTCGACGATGAAGCCGTGGGTGAGCAGCGTGCGGTACGGGGGCCTGCCCGTGACGCCGAGGGCCGGGAGGAGCGACAACTGGAACCAGCCGCGGTGCTGATCTGAGCCCTCGAGATAGAGATCGATCGGATAATCCCGCCCGCCAGAGCGTTCGCGCATGACTGCGTTCCACGACGATCCGGACTCGAACCACACATCGAAGATGTCGTGACCCTTCGTGAGCGACTTCACATCGAGCCCGCGCGGAGCGTGGTCGTCCTTCTTCGGTTCGTAATGGCGCAGGAGCGACTCCGCGGACTCGGTGAACCATGAGTCCGAACCCTTCTCGCGGAATCCCTTGGCCACCGCGCGCACCGACGCCTCGGTGAGCAGCACCTTGCCATCGGGCGTGTAGAACGCCGGGATCGGGAGGCCCCACGCGCGCTGGCGCGAGATGCACCAGTCGGGGCGAGACTCGAGCATGCCACGCATCCTGTTGCGTCCCCACTCGGGCACGAACTTCACGCCGCTCGCCGTCTTATCCAGCGCCATGGCCCTGAGCGTGTCGCCGCCGTCCACCGGCTCGTCCACGCCGATGAACCACTGCTCGGTGGCGCGAAAGATGACCGGCGTCTTGCCACGCCAGTCGTGCGGGTATGAGTGCATGAACTTGTAGTCGTGGAACAGGTGGCCGCTGGTGCGGAGATGCTCCGCGATCTCCACGTTCGCCTTCCAGATGTTCTTGCCGCGGAGCCACTCGGGAACTGAGTTGTCGTAGGCACCGTTGGCCGTCACGGGGCAGTAGATCGGCAGGTGCTCGCGCACGCCCGTCGCGTTGTCGTCGGCGCCGTGACCTGGCGCGGTGTGCACGAGGCCCGTGCCGTCTTCAAGCGTGACATACTCCGCGCCGACCACTCGGAAGATGCCCTCCGGTTCGGCTCCGACCATCGCGGCCGCGGGCTGGGTCGAGAAGTCCGGTCCGGCGCCCATGAAGGGATGGCGATAGCGAAGCCCGAGCAGTCTCTCGCCCGTGGTCGTCGCGAGCGTCTCGAAGCCGTCCGACTTCGCTTGCTTGGTCACCTTCTCCGCGAGCGCCGATGCCAGCACCGTGATATTCCCGTCCACGCGCACCAGCGCGTACTCGAACCGCGGGTTCACCGCGATCGCCAGATTCGCCGGGAGCGTCCACGGGGTTGTCGTCCAGATCATGAAGCACGGGCGCTGATCGGGGCGATCGTCGCCCTCGAGCCCGAATGCGTCGTACAACTTCTCCGCATCGTCCGCCTCGAAATCAACGAAAACGGAGATGTCTTCGCGGTCGTAGTACTCCAGTTCCGCATCCGCGAGCGCCGTCTCATTGTCAACCGACCAGTGCACGGCCTTGAGTCGACGGTACACCACGCCTTTGGCCACGAGCCCCGCGAACACCTCGAGCACCGCGCCCTCGTAGTTCGGGTCCATCGTCATATAGGGGTTGGCGTAATCGCCGAGCGTCAGGAGTCGCTGCATCTGCGCACTCTGATGCTTGATGTACTTCTGCGCATACTTCTGGCACTCGCGCCGGATCGCCATCCGGCGGTTGTCTTCGCTCAACTCCGAGAGTTTGGCGAGCTTGCCGGACTCCGAGAGTTCCTGCATTACCTTGTGCTCGATCGGCAGCCCGTGGCAATCCCATCCGGGCACGAATCGGCACGACTTGCCGGCCATGAGCCGGGTTCGAACCACGAAATCCTTCAGGCACTTGTTGAGCATGTGCCCGAGGTGGATCGAGCCGTTCGCGTAGGGCGGCCCATCGTGGAATACGAATCGGTCGGAGTCATGCCGCGCACTCTGGACCGTGTCGTACAGCGATAGCGCATCCCACCGTTTGAGGGATGCGGGCTCGTTCTGCACCAGGTTCGCCTTCATCGGGAAGGCGGTCTTGGGCAGGTTCAGTGATTGTTTGTAGACCGCCTTGCGGTCCTGCTCCGTGCTGCTCTGGCTCATGGCTGATATCCCGAGAAACCCGACGACATTTGTTCGACGGGCCTGGAATCGAATGCGACTCAATATCCAAGATGTGCGGAAGATACCCCGATCCCGCCCCCGCTGGCCCGTGGTTCCCGTCTCGCTGACCCCGCCCGCACCGATCGCCTCCGCGATCAGACCGCTCAGCGGGGCCGCGTAATTCGTTCGGAGATGGGCCGGGTTCGGTGACTCACAGCGATGAAACTACCGTCATGGATCGGGTTCGGTCAAAGAAAAGCCCCGGACGCTCGCCGGGGCTGGTGTCATCTCGGGATGCACTTCGGCCGCTCGCGCGACGTCGATTACGCCTTGTGCTCGAAAATCGTCTGGCTGCGGAGGACAAGACCGCCCTGAGCGATCAGGTGGTAGGTCTGGGCGTGCACCTCGCGGCGGAACCGCTGGGTATCGACGATCGAAGCGCACCGACCGCCATCCTCGTCAGTCCATTCGTGCATCAGGGCCTCGTTCTCGTGCCCGAAGGCGACGAGCTCGTCATAGGTGGCCCGGTAGAGGGCTTCGGAGAGCTGCTCCGTCTGCACGGTGGACATGTACCGGACCTTGTCGGTGAAGTCGTGCTCCTGATCGCGCTCACCCGCGCAGGGCAGGGCCGCCAGAACACCACGCTCCGGGATGCCGTCTTCCTGATCGGTGATGAGTTCCAGGGCGCTCTCGCCCTGATGCTGGAACCGCATCACATGGCTTCCGGGCATCACCCACGCCTCGAACTCGTATCCCTGGTGATCGATGGCACGCCGCCCCTTTACGCGGAACAACTCAGGGTGAAGCGCGCGGCTGTACAAAATAAGGCGGTAGGCCTGGAGGCTGGCACATTTTGTAGGGGAACTCATGGTCAATCCGAATCCTATTCAAAGATATGAGGGTTTCGCCTATCTCCTCCAGACAATCAGGCCCTAAGTGTACGCACCCCGTGCGGGTCTTCAAGAGTTTTCTCACAACAATCTGGCGAGACCTGTGCTACAACCAGTGGCAGTTTTTGCGCGTTCGATACCCCACCACCCACTAGGTTTGGGGTATTTGACCCTTCCTTTCGAGTCATCCTCCTTATCGGGCCGATCCTTATCCACAGCGCAGGATGCGCTCGTTTTGATTCCCCATTCTCTGAGCGGAGTTCAGGGGCGTGGCATCGCTCTATCGAAGGCTGAATCGTGTCAGGTCGCTCGGCCCCGAGACCGCCGAGGCGATCCTCGACGCCACCCTCCCGCACGCTTCGCCGGACGAGCGTGACGCGATCGTCGCCGAACTCCTCGACTCGACGACAAAGGACAACATCTCCGGGCTTGAGGTGGTGCTCCGCCATTGGGGGTGCCTCTCGGCCGATGCCAAACGCGCATCCCTGGTCGTCGGTGTGGACCACATGGAGCCGCTGGTCACGCGGGCCGTCGCGCACGGCGTGCCGACCGCACGGCGCGCCGCCGGTCGACTCCTCTCCTCGATCGTCGCGGAGTCGTCGTCCTTCTCCGCCGGTGAACTCGCCGTGATCGCGCACGCCTGCGCCGAACTCGCCCGCGACGCCGATCCGGCTGTTTCCGGCGATGCGATCTCCGCGCTCGCCGATCTTGGTGCCCGAACGGAGAGCCGCGACCCGAGTCTTCTCGATGTCATCGATCGGGCGCTGATCGAGGCCGCCGACACATGGCATGAACATCGCTCGGGCCGCATGCTCGAGGCGATTGCGCTCCGAGCGCATGCGTCGGGGCCGTTGCTCCGCGAATGGCTCGACCGCATCGACCACCCGGCGCACATGGCGCTCCGAAGCAGCGCCCGCATGCTCCGTCCCGACGAGCTCGCCCCGCGCCTGGTCCGGTGGCTCTCCATTCCCGCGCTGGCACCGGTCGCCACGCAGCGGCTGACAACCCGCCCAACGGAGAAGGAGCGTCTGTTCGCGCTCTCCGACTCGCATCTGCTGCTCAATCCGCGGCGCCGGGCCGCGGTCTCGCGCATGGGCAACTGCGACGCCCTCCTCGCGGGTGTTCCCGTCGGTCCGGGAGCGTCCCCGTCACGCGTGGGCGCGGTGCGCTGGAGCCAGCAAGCGCGCATGAACCCGACGCGCCGGCGTGCGCTCATCAGCGCGGTTCTCACCACTGGCGACCCTCACGCCCAATGGGCCGCTGCACAGGCGATGGTCTCGCGCGAAGCGTCGCGCGAAGAGTCGGTCACGCTGCTGGACTATGCGCTGGTCGCAGATCGCCATGCCGCCGCGCTCGCCGCCCGGACGCTCTCCATGACGCGATCGTCGCTCAAGTGGCGCGCCTGCGCCGCGTCGCTCAGGCCGCTCGCCCGTTCGCAGCACGAGTCCGTCCGCCGCACCATCGATGAGAGCGCGCGGTGGCGTGATCCGATGCGCGGCGTGTCCGAGCCGTGGGGGGGCGCCGTCGCGGCGCGCCTGCTCCTCGCCTCCGATCAGTCGGGGTTCATTAATGAGCTCCGCTCGCTCCTGGCGCACGGGTCGGGCGAACAGCGGATGAACGCGATGCAATTGGCCCGCCGATTGAGGCTTGTTCAGGAGATCGAGTCGGAGCTCATCGCCGTCACATGCGGCTCGGACAACCGTCTCAGGTCCATGGCCGTGCATCTGCTGGCCCGTTCATCTTCGCCGGCGTCGAGAGCCGCGGTGGAGTCGGCGCTCCGGGCTCCCGACGGACGCGTCCGGGCGACCGCTGTCGAGGTGGTGGCGCGATGGCGCGACCGTGACGCCCAACTGACGGAGTTCGTCGCGGATCAGGTCGCCCGAGTGCGCGCCAACGCCATCGTTCATTTCCTCTCAGAAGGACGGACGCAGCGATCGGCGACCATCGCGATGCACGAGATGCTTTCCGACGCGCGCAGCGGCCATCGACTCTCGGCGCTCTGGGTCGCGGAAGTGGGGGGCCAGACGGACCTTGCCGATCGCGCCCGAGAGATGGCGATGCACGACGACGACCCCGCGGTGCGGAAGCGCGCGATGCGATGCGCCCGCGCGCTCACCGCCATGACGCGCCGCGCATGGAGCGGTTCGCCCGCAGATCAGCCCGCCGGAGTCTCCCTATGAACCTGGCGACGATGCTCCGAATCCCCGCCCCCCGGGCGCAACCGAGCGACGCCGACCGAGCGTTCGCGGCGCTGTCCCGCCGGCTGGGCCTGAGCCGATCGGGTGTTGAAACGGTGCGCGAACTCGCCGTATCCTCGGATGTCCCGCCGGTGGCGCTGCTGATCAGCGAACACGCGTTCCTGGTCGCGCTGGCCGAGGCCGAGCGAGCCGCCACGCTCGATCGGGCCCCGATGACCGATGCCATGCGCCGGGCCGTCGCATCCGTCCGTCACGAGCTTTTCGCGGAACCGTGACCCCGCCCGAGGCCGCGGATACCCTTGCACCGATGACGAACCGGGCCCAACCCAACATCCTCATCATCGGGCTCCGCGGCGCGGGCAAATCGACGACCGGGCGCGCGCTCGCCGATCGGTTGTCACGCGCGTTTGTCGATCTCGATCAGCGAACGCTCGCCATCATGAATGCGCCGACCGTGGCGCAGGCGTGGCGCGAGCATGGCGAGCCCGCGTTCCGCGACGCCGAGTCGCGGGCGCTCGCGGAAGTCCTTGCGCTGTCGGGAGCGGTTGTTTCGCTGGGAGGGGGCACGCCGACAGCCCCGGGGTGCGAGCGGATGATTCGCGACGAGATCGGTGCGGGCCGGGCGATCGTCGTTTATCTCCACGCCGAGCCGCAACTCCTCGCGGATCGCGTGCGGCACGATCCTCCCGAGCACCGCCCGCGATTGCTCGGGCTCGATCAAGCCGAAGCGGAGCGAGAGATGGAGCTCGTCTACGCCCGTCGCGACCCGCTGTACCGGTCGTTGGCCACGCACATCATCGACGCATCGGCGGGCGCGCGTTCCGTGCTCGATATGGTCGCACGAGCGATCGAGTGAATGAAAAAGACCCGGCGTTGAAGCCGGGCCTTTGAGAGGCAGTTCGGATGTCGCGGCGGATCAGTTGGCCCAGTGCGAAATCACATAGTTCAGGTCTTCCGCGTCGATCTTGCGGTCGCGATTGAAGTCCGCGGCGACATCGTATTCGGCGTCGCCCCAGTGCGATCCGAACTTCGAAACGACCATGTTCAGATCGTTCACATCCGTCAGCTCTTCGACGGGAATCTCGAACGCTCCGTAGTCGACATTCCAGGTCAGCGCGTACTCGATCTCCGCGTCGGGGAGGTTGTCGAACAGGTCGTACTCCGTGCCGCCATAGAACACGCGGACGACGAGGAAGCCCTGGAAGTCGCCGCCGCCCGACGGGTTGAGCTGCACATTCACCTGCTCCGAGTTGTTCAGGCGCGACGACGAGAAGCCGAGCGACGACGTCGCGTCCGGATCGGCATTCAACGCGCCCGTATCGTCGAGAGCGAGGTAGACGATGAGGTTCAGGTCCTCGAGTTCCAACTCGCGCAGCGCCGGGAGGGTCTGGTTGAGCGGATCCGAGAAGTCCGGCTCCTCGGCCAGCCGCGCTGTCCGGTTCCAGTTGAGCGTCAAGTGCACGGTCTCCTGCGAGAACACCGGGCCGATGACGTAGTCGATCCAACCCTGCTGCGTCGGATCGGCGTTCGGATTGTTCGGGTCCTCAACCTCGATCTGGCCGAGCATCGCGCGGTCCCAACCGAGGCGTCCGACCCAGAGACGGTTCTGCATCACTTCGACATCCATCGGGCCCGTGCCGGGACCGTTGCCGCCGGGGAACGGCCCGAGGCCGGGAGGCGTACCAGGGAGCGGACGGAACGGATCGAAAGGCGTGGCGCCGCCGCCGTTGTCGCCGCCACCGGTCAGCGGCGGGCGACGCACAGGGCCGTCACCCACGTCGGGGCGACGGTGATTCACACCCACCAACGAGTCGCCGCCCGAGGCCTTCTCGGCGTTCCGGAGCATCTTGGCGACCTCAATCGCATTGCGCGGCGAGGCGTTGGGGTTCTGACGACCCGCGGGCACCTTCACCGGTGCCTGCTGGCCCGAGTCGGGTGTGAAGCCCGGCTCGAACGGCGGGATATCGCGCGTGATCATCGGAACGGTTGGGTCGGTCTCAACGACGTCACGGATGCCGTACTTGTACTGCACCATCGCGTTGAAGAAGTTGAGGAGGCCCGCGCCCTGCGCGTAGTCGAAGGGCGAACGATCGGTCACGAACGATGTGGCGCCGCCGCCGCCGTCACGAACATCCTGCGGCAGACCGATCTGGTTGCCCGTGTTCGTCCAACCGAACTGACGGACCGCCGTGTTCTGCAGGATCGACTTGAGCAGAACCGGGCTCGTCGACATCGGGGGGTCTTCGTTGTTGCCCATGTCCTGAAGGAGCGCCACCGCACCCGAGACGATCGCCGCCGCATACGACGAACCCGCAACCGGGCGGAAGAAGGCGTTGTCGCCCAAGTCGTCGGTGTTGATCTGCGGCACGGTGATTCCGGTGACGATGCCGTGCCCGGCCCAGTCGCAGGTGTTCTGGATGAACACAGGGCTGAAGTACTGGATGAAGCCGACGCCCGGCGCGATAATGTCAACGCCCGAGCGCGTGGCCTCGACCGTGGCCCCGGTCATGTGATCAAACGAGTTGATCGGACCGCGAGAGGAACTCGGGTCGAGCAGAATCGGCAAGCCGAAACTGAGATCGGGTCCGGCCGCCAGCGGGATTCCGAGATTAGCGAAGTAATCGGTCAGCGAGTCCGTGTCATCCTCCGGATCATCGACGATGTCGAACGTATCGATGCCCATCGACCCGACCGCGATGCCGTTGTAGCTCGTGGCGGGCGAAGTGATCGTGCGCTGCCCGATGAAGTCCGTGCCGGAGCCGGCGGTCGAACCGTCGCACTGCCCGTCGGCGAATCCGCCGTTGCCGACCGCGTGCACGAGCACGAGATTGTCACGCATCGTGGCCACCTCGTCGTACAGCTTCGCGAACTGACCCTCGCCGACGAAGTCGCCGAAGGTGCCCCACGAAGAGTTGATCACGGTCACGGGCTTGGGCAGACCGAGCGCTGCGGCGCCCTCGACGGTGGTGGTGTTGAACAGAGCGTGCGCGAGCGCCTGGCGGCTCACCAGGAAGGTGTCCCCGATCAGGAGTTCACGAGCGATCGAACCTGTAGCGAGGTCGGCCTCGTCCGCCACGCCGCGGAACGTATCAAACGTCGAGCCGCCGGCGACGCCCAGCACACCCGTCGAGTGGCCGTCCTGCTGATCGAGCGAGGGATTGAGCCCGTTCCAATCGACAACATCGGGGCTGCGACCGAAGAACACGATGTGATCGGTGTTCGCCTGCTGACCCTCGATGTTGAGGATCATCGACGTCCCGCCCCGGATGCCCTCGTCCCGGATGAAGTCCACGCCGAGATTGACGAGCGCATCGTTGATGGCCTCGCCCTCATCGCCGAGGTCACGCTCGAAGGTCACGAGGAGGCGATACAACTGCACGTCGTCGTCTCCGTCGCCCTCAATGACGATGTTGTAGTTGCCGTTCGCAGAAATCTGGAAGATCAACTCTTCGCTCTCACCGGCGCCGTTCTCATCGATCGCCACGCCGCCGTCGTTGAGGATCATCCCCGCGTCGTCCTGCACCGAGACCGAGAGGTTCTGCACGGCGTTCGCGTTCACGGGATCGATATTCGGATCGAGGCAGACGCCCAGCACCGCCGGACCGGAGTCATACATCCCGCCGACCGGCTCGACCTCGATGAACACACGCACGCTCGGGTTCGGCCCCTGCACGCGGAACGAGTAGAAGTCGATGTCCGCGTCGTTGTCGAGACTGACATTCACGATGGGGTCCACAACCAGAGGCGTCCCGGCGGTGTTGACCACACCGAGGAATGTCGAGTCATCAACAATGTCGTTCGCTTCCAGCGCATCGCCGTACAGCGCCTGGATCGCGCGGACATCGTCGGTCTGCGGGCCGCGCGACGCGGTCAGCAGCACCGGCTCCATCAACTTGGTCCCGTTGTTCGGGCACGCGTCCTGGACGCCGATCGCTTTGCCGATGGAGCGGCCCACCGCGTTCTCCATGAAGAGATGCAGGGTGCCCGCGTCAGCCCAGTCCTCGTCCGCATCCAGAATGATGTCGCTCGAGTCCGGGCCCATCGTGAAGGCGAGAATCCCGCCCGGCCCGTCGATCGAACGCATGCCAAATCGAATATCGCCGCGCTCGGTCACGGTGCCGTCCGAAGCCGGCCCGTTCACGCCGTCGCCGTCGCCGAGATCGAGGTCCCAGTCTGCGCCGTCATCCCAGTTGTCCGCGGGGTCTTCGCCCATCGGGATCACGCGCTGACGGAACGGCGCATTGAAGCCGCTGACCTCGGTCCACCCGTCGAACGCTGCAGCAATGACATTCTGCCACGCGTCGCGGTCGCCCCCGAACTGCGAGTCGAGCGTCGCGAACAGCACGCTATTGCCCGCCAGATCGCCGCCGAACTGCGAAGGAATAAGCAGGCCGTCCGGCACGAAGGAGTAATCCAGACGGATCGAGTCGCCCAGCGCGCCCATCCCGCCCCACCGCGCACCCAGGTCGAAGCGGTCGAGCCCGATCGCCTCGGCGATCGACGCCGAGATCATCTGACGATACTCCGCCGAAGTGCCCGGCCCGAAGACCGCCTGCGCCGATGCCGATCCAGCCAAACCGAGGCTCAGAGCACTCACGAATGCCGAGGTGAACTTGCGTGTCATCGTGGCGATGCCTTTCTCAATCCATTTGGGCCATCAAAACTCATTGGGCCATCAAAACTCAACACAGGGCGCCTAGACCGCGACTGACCCGGCGGCAGCCCCCGGAATCCCTCAGACTAACCAGTTTTACGGGCCGCTACGTCGGTCGCGCGGCCGCACCATCCATAGTATCCCGAAAACGCGGCGTACGGGCGGGCTTTCCCCGACCGGAACCACCGCGCTGTGCTAGGGTTAGACCTCCCAGTTTGACCCCGGTTCCGCAACTCGTTCCCTCTCCTGCACGATTCCTGCGATCCGGCCCGCCGCGCGGGACAACCCGGGACCGACCCGGCCCGACCCCGGACCCGAACACCGTCGATACGCACCGGTGCCCCCCGCGGATGCCGGGCCCGACGCCGCCGCGATGCTCTTTGACCAACTTCACACGGCTGGCTACACTTTGCGGCTCAAGATTGCGGGGTAGAGCAGTCTGGTAGCTCGTCGGGCTCATAACCCGGAGGTCGTAGGTTCGAATCCTGCCCCCGCTATTTCCGAGCCGGTTGCAAACGCGACTGGCTCACCGGTTCACGACTAACGCCGCCGAGAGACCTCGGCGGCGTTGTCGTTTTCAGGGGCAGTCTCCGCAAGGGTTTAGGGCCTAGATCAACCCGGGGCTGGGTCTCCGCTCGCCCGCTGGTCATAACCGGGCTCGGGGCGTGGCCGGCCCAACGGGGCGTTCTCGCCGCCAAAGTCTCTGCGTCTCTGGTTCGGGCGGGTGCCGGTGGCAGCGGTCCGGGCGGATCCGGCCCAGGTGGCTCGGGCTCGGGCGGCAGCTCCGGTCAGTCGAGCATGGACTCTTCGGGCGCCAGCAGCGGCGGATCGAGCGGCGAGAGCTCCGGGTCCGGCTCCAGCAGCGAGAGCTCGTCCGTTGAGTCGCCCAGCGACAGCTTCAGCAACACGCTGACCCTCGGCTCCGACGGGACCATCAAGAACACCACGATCACCATCGGCACGAGCTCCGACTCGTTCACCGGCATGTGGACAACCGACCCCAGCGGCACCATCGTCGGCACCGAGGTCACCATCGACCCGGGGTCGGGTTCCGGCAGCTCCGGCAACGAGTCGGTCGCGATCGGCAAGTTCGGTGAGCAGTTCATCGAGGGCGGTATTGAGGGTGTACCGCCGGCCGGATGGCAGGTCGAGTCGAGCACCCCGCAGGAGGCACCGAAGTCATCCCCAAGATCGTCTGCACAGCTCATCTGGGCGAGTCGCCCGTGCCCGACACGTTCCGTCGTTGGCAGGCCGATTGGCAACGGCACCACCCCGAGTGGGACATCAGCGTGATCACCCTCGACGACCGCGTGCCGATCTTCAACCACGCCCAGTGGGCCGAGACGTTCAAGCTGCCGGAGCCCGCGGGCGCGGCGTCGCGCCTCAACATCCTCCGCTACGAGCTGCTCGCACGCGAGGGAGGTGTGTTCGTCGATCCGGACCGCCTGCCGCTTCGCCCGATGGATGAACTGGTCAGCGCCGTCTGGGCGTTTTGCTCGACCACCCAGCAGCACGGCCGCCCGCACATGCTCTCGCCCGCGGTGCTGGGCGCCGTCCCCTGCCATCCCGCCCTTTGGCACTGCGTCCGCGACCTCGCCCACTCCATCGCGACGTTCCGGGGTGTCTGGGATCAGACGGTGCCGGGGTTCCTCAGCCGCGTGATCCGCGATCACGGCCACTTCCGCGATGTCGTGCCGTTCCACTGGGCCCTCTTCGAGCCGTCCGAAGCCGACGCCCGCGAGCACGGCGGCGCGTACCTCTTCAATGCGAGCCTTCAGCCTGTGGAGGCCGTCGCCTGATGGTCGACGCCTCCCCCAATCCCGAATGTGCTCCACCAGAGCTGGCTCGGCCGCGGCGAGATGCCCGTCCAGCAGCGCCGGTGGCGACGCCGGTTCGCCGAGCTGAACCCGGGGTGGACGCTGCATGTCTGGACAGACGACCACCTTCCGTTCCCGATTCTGAACCGCCGGGCGTGGGACGCGTGTCTCGCCATCGGCGGCGTCCCAGGCTGCGTCATGCGCAGCGACATCCTTCGACTCGAGCTCATGGCCCGCGTGGGTGGTGTCTACCTCGACACCGACATCAAGCCTGTCCGCCCGTTGGACGCCTGCTGCCCGCCCAGCGTCCCGGCATGGGTTGCATGCGAGCAGGGAGACATCGTCTCGAACGCCGCGATGGGGTTCGTTCCCAACCACCCGGCTACTTGGCGGGCGGTCAACGCCGTCGAGGAATCCTTCTTCGAGCGGCGATACGTCGGAGATCAAGCGGGGCCGGGACTCGTCGCACGGATCCTGCTCGAGCACGACGATGTGGTCTGCTGGCCGCCGGCGTGCTTCCACCCGACCGTTGCCGAGGTGGTTACGAATCCCCATCGGAGCCGGCTCTTGATGCAGGCGCATCTGTTTGCCGGGACGTGGGTTGAAGGGCGGCGAGCGGACCACCAGCCGCTTTGGGAGGCCAACGCTGCCATCGATGGGCGGCAGTGGTGCCCGTAAGGTGACCGCAAGCGGCTCTTCGTTCGTCCAACAGACCCAGCGGATATACTGAGCCTACGGAACAGTCTCCGTGCGAGGCCCGGGGCCTCGAGTTCGTCTATCCGTCATTTTGCTTCCGTTCTTCGTCGCATGAGGACACACACCCGGACCGTCGATGGAGCACTCCAGCCCAGGGACGAGGCATGGTCAAAGCTCCAGAAACTCCATCGAAGTCTCGATCACGCGGTACGACCCGAACGCTCTTGGAGCATGGGCACCTGCCCATTGCTGCTATAGCGCGACTAGCCGCCCGGGAGGGGCGGCGTCCGCGACCGATCTATGGCGTGCACAAGTGGTTTGCGCGCCGACTTGGAGTCGTGTTTCGCTCGTTGTTGGTTTCGGCACATCTAGGTCCTGAGGCAGATTTCTGGAATGGCTACTACGGCGAGTGCGAGCTTGAAGGCAAGCTCGTCTTGGATCCCTTTGTAGGTGGTGGCACTTCCGTGGTCGAGGCTCGGAGGCTTGGAGCAAGCTGTATTGGCGTAGATGTAGATCCGGTGGCGTGTGCAGTCACATCGCTTGAACTGGACGCCTGGGACATGCCGGCTCTCGATGACGCCCTTGAGCAGCTGCAGCAGTCCGTTGGATCTAAGTTACGCAAGTACCACGTCCACACACTTCCATCAGGAGAATCGCTTGAGGTCCTGCATCATTTCTGGGTGCAGACCCTCAACTGCCCACAGTGCCGCTCAGTCATTCATGCTCATCCGCACTTTGTTCTTGCTGAAGACGAAAAGACGTGCTGGTATATTTGCGAACAATGTGGAGACATTGATCGCCGGCGTTCCGGCATCTCCTGTGCCACATGCAAACTGTGTAGTCATCGGACACACATCCGAACTGGCCCCGCTGCGCGTGGCTCGCTGTGTTGCCCACACTGCCACCACAGGGAGGCACTAATTGAGATTTCCAGACGCGAGCAAAGACCACCACAGTGGCATTTGTTTGCACAAGAAGTGTTCGCGCCGCAGACACATCGTCGCCCTGTAAAGATTGCGGACAGACATCTCGTCCCTGTAGGCGATGATCAGCGAAGGCTATATCGTGCTTCGAGTTCCGCGTTGCGTCGGCACATGCACAACGGATCAATCAACCTGCCACACGCGACCATCAGCGCAGTCCAGCGGTCCGATGACAGAATCACGGCTTACGGGTATCGCTCATGGCTTGACCTGTTCAACGACCGCCAAAGGCTTCATCTCGGATTACTAAAAGACGCGATTTCAGGTTTTCCTGATCCGCTACGGCGATCACTGGCAGTCGCGTACAGCAATCACCTCACAACAAATTGCATGATGGCGTCGTACGCAGCGGGCTGGCGACGTCTCACCCCTCTATTTAGTGTGCGCGCGTTCCGACATATCCAGCGTCCAGTTGAAATCAATCCTTGGGCAGATGGCACCGGAAGAGGGTCGTTCCCAAACTGTGTGCGAAAATTGATCCGGGCGCACGAGTCGGCCCTTTCACCAAAGGAGCCTTGCGTTCGGGGGGGCTTTCGCGAGGCCAGGGTCCCGCCTAAGTACGGCTCAACCCAAGTACTAAACCGCAGTTCATGCGATCTTTCGGTGGTGTCGAGCGAGTCGGTCGACATCGTGTTGACCGATCCTCCTTACTTCGACAACATCAATTATTCTGAGCTGTCAGAATTTTTCGCTCCCTGGATGAAGGCGCTCTCGCTCATTTCTGGAAAAGGAACGCGCGCAATTCTGGCGCAGAGCATTGTCGCTGGCAAACCCGGGAGCAAAGCCGCAGAGGATTTTGCTGGAAGCCTTGGTAGTGTGTTCGCGGAAATGCGGCGGGTCCTTAAGCCAGACGGGCTCGTAGTGTTTACGTTCCGGCATACCCATAGCGAAGCATGGAATTGTCTAGGAACCGCGATCCAGCTTGGAGGCTTGGCGGTGACCCGCGTGTTTCCCATGCCAGGCGAGGCGGGCACCGGCCTTCATGTCGCAGAGGGAACGGGTTTGTGGGACGCTGTATTTGTTCTACGCCAGGCAGACCCCATGAAGGGTAACGCCCCCCTAATGGTGCCCGCAAATGGGCACCTTCAGGCAGGAAGCGAAGCGCAGCGGTGGCTGGAGCAACTACGCAGAGCAGCCATTCCATTCACATCGACAGACGCTAAAGCCCTCAAGTCTGCACTGTTGGTGAAGGCTGCATTGACGCCAGTGCGACGACCCGCCGTTCGACGCGTAGAGCTGGCTCATGCGCTCGCGAATATCTAGGAGAATCCGGTGCCGCTACTCGAGAAACAGACTATCTCAAATTTTCTCCGCAGCGACTGCCTTCGCCGCCTGCGTCTTGATTTGAGCCCGGACACGGCTGCGTACAGAGCGGAACGCGCTGCTGCGACTATGCCACCACGTCAGGTGCGACCTGGCCTGCAGGCACTCGCGGCCGCTGGCCAAGACTGGGAGAACCAGAAGCTGAACGATCTTTCGGATGCGTTCGGGCGAGCAGCAATCGTGGGCAATGTTCAGCTAAACAGTCAGGGCCGGTTGAGTTTTGGGCAAGCACCTCTCCTCTCGCTCATCCCACAGGCACAAGCCGGTACCTTTGTAGTCCAAGCTCAGTTTGCCGTCGGCAACACGTTTCGCAGAGCGTTCGGAGTCGAACACCTAACCACTCAGTTTGGACTCCAATACAGCGAACTTCGACCCGATATCATCCAGGTATGTACTCCTGGCTCGTTTACACGGGCGATCGAGCCTAGCGGCAATGCGGTGGAAGTCACTCAGGGCGACATCCGCCGACCCCTTCGAGTGATCGATATCAAGCTCACGTCTGAAGCGTCCGTACCATACTTTGTTGAAGCGGCGTACTACAACGTCGCATTGGCGGGCTGGCTTGTCGATAACGGCCTCGACAACAGTTTCTACGTCGCATGCTCGACGGCGGTGTGGCCGGGTTCTCACGATGCTGCGGCGATTACGCAGCTAATCAGCGAGCACCGACAACGTGGTTCCGCACCGACCCGGGCCGAGCTCGATGACGCACTCGGCAAGGACCTCGAGATCGGCGAGTATCGTGTCTTTGCCCCAAGGCTGCGCCGATTCTTCGCCGATGACCTTCCACGAGCTCTTGGCCAGCCGTGGACCGCTCTTCCGTGGCACGTTGACAATCGTTGCATCGGGTGCGAGTACCTGGGCTTTCCTTGGCCCGGCACGACGCCTGATCCAAACCATTGTTGGACGCACGCAAGCCAACAAGACCACCTGAGCCGTGTTGCTTTTGTTTCTCGCGGTGCCCGCAACGCGCTAGAAGAGAACCAGATTGGAAGCGTTGCGGCGCTCGCAGCGACCCAACCGACCGCGCCAGCGTTTGATTCTCATCATTCTCTGCGCGCCACCAGGACAGTCATTGCGGGTCGCGCGAGTGCCCTCGCTACTGGCACCTCGGTGGTGCCGCCCCAATCGGGCACGTCAGCTGTGATGCCCGCTTGGGCAGACCTTCGCATCTATTTGACGGCCGACTTTGATATCGGCAGTGGCATCTCAGTCGCGTTCGGCATTTCGTCCGTGTGGGCGTGCAATACGCAATCCGTTGCTGCGGGTCAGCACTTTGCACGAAATGCACCTCAGGTTTTTCCAGTCGATCAGAGATCGCTTCAAGTCGAGGCGAGGGAGTTGACCAATCTCCTCAACGCCATCGATGCGGCAATGCAGGACGCTCAGCGTAGGTTTCCGGCCGCAACCGTTCAGGTCTACATCTGGGACACGGTGACCTATGAGCACTTCGTTCGCGTGATCGGTCGGCATCTTGCCACGTTTATCCAGAATCGCCAGCTTCGGCGCCTGGCTTGGCTGTTCCCGCCTGAGGCTGTCGTACCGAACCCCGATCTGTCTGATCGGATGAGTCCCGTCACCATCGTACGGGATGTCATCAAATCAGTGGTCGCGACTCCCGTACCGCACTACTACAGCTTGTTGAATGTGGCACGCGCCTACCACTCGGTCCGAACTCAAGCTCCGTTCAACCTCTTTGCAGTTCCAAGCTTATTTGAGGATCCGCTCTCCGACCAGGTGCCGTCTGAGCGAGCACATGAAATCTGGTCGAGGTCAAGCGGATCGAGGCCCTGGGCGCAGCAGTTGCAGCAACTGGATCGCACGATCAAGGTTCGACTTTCGGCAATCGAGAGCGTGGTCAGCCGTATCGGTGAAGATTTGCAGGGTCAACTGAATCGAACCGCACCGAGGATCACCGACCTGTCGCCGCCATCACTGCCAGCCCGAATGGCCGACGATGCCAGGCTATGGTTCATCTTTTCGCAGTTGAATACGGCACTTCAACGGCTTGAGAATCAGCGAGCCCATGCCATGCCGCCGCATGAACGGGAAGCGAGATTCAAGAGTGCTCATCTCACCAGGAGGCTGGTCGGCGCTGACGAGCAGCAGACGCTCACTCGCGCGGGGCTCAATCCTCAAGGGAACCGATGGGTCTACGAGCTGTCGCCACGTTCAACCGAGGTGTCCGCCAAGGCGGGGGATTTCACCTTTGCGCTCAGCCCGTTTGCACGCCCTGGGTTTCTGTCTGAGCCGATCCAACGCGTCGCTGGCAATGTCGCCTTACCACTGGGCCAGAACCAGAACGCGTGGACGCGCATGGATCGTGTGACCCAGGTTACGGTCGTCGCGATCGATCGGGACGCTCCACGTATCGTCGTGGATCTCCCGCAAGACTGGTTGCCAAGCATTCAGGCGCTTGAGCAGGCTGGCGTCGTGGACTTTGCCAGGGATGTCATGCTCGACCCGGTGCACAGGGATTTCTTCCTGTCTCGGCTTGAGGCAACTTTGAATGCCATAGGGAATCCACCCCTTGCGATAAACAATGCTGTTCCAGGCGTGACTGCTGCGACCGGACAGGTACGTCGCCCGAGCCGCGGGACATCATCTCCCGCCGCCGAAGTTCTGTGGGACGGTGCCTCGCTGTACGCATCGCCCGTCGCGAGAAACACAGGACCAGTGCGGCAACTTCTCGCGCAGAACGGCCTGGACCTCAACCCGAGCCAGTGGCGAGCCTGGGAGACATCGCTTGGGTATCGCCTCCGGTTGATCTGGGGGCCTCCGGGTACAGGAAAAAGTCGTACGCTGCGAGCCATCACGCTCGGAGCAATGTTGGAAGCACAGCAGTCAGGCCGTAGCCTTCGTGTTCTCATTTCAGGTCCAACCTACGAAGCTATCGACAATGTCGTGCTGGACGTCGCAAGCGCGGCGATGGGCACGGGGCCGCTTGCGATCACTGGCGTGACTGTGGCCCGGCTCCGATCCTCCACAAGGGTGCCGGACCCTCGCGTACCTGCAGCAATCGACATTGAGACGCGGACGACCTCAGCAGCGTACGGGGCGTTGCGTCAGCGTCTGCAGCAACAAACGGGGATCACCCTAGTCGGAGCAACCGCCCAGCAGACGCACAGGCTCCTCAACGACGCAGGTGGCGCTGTCACGCCGCTGTTTGATTTGATTCTGATTGATGAGGCGTCGCAGATGGACGTAGCGAACTCATCTTTGCCGCTCGCTGGCTTGGCTCCGAACGGTGCAGTGGTCGTCGCGGGAGACCCTAAGCAACTGCCGCCCATCCACCAAGCAGAGCCGCCGCTCGACCTCGACTACATGGTCGGACCTGTCTTTACCTACCTCGAGCGTCGGTTTGGGCTGGCACCGGAGGTGCTCGAGGTCAACTACCGCTCGTGTCACGAGATTGTGTCGCTCGCCCACTTGGCCGACTATCCGGCGACCCTCCAACCACATTCGCCCGACCTTCAACTGCACTACGTCTCTCCCATCAGCGCTGGGGCTACCCCACCCGCGAACTGGCCCGCTAATTTGTCGTGGAGCCCGGAGTGGGCTGAGCTTCTGGACGCTGCCAGACGAGCGTCGTGCTTTGTATATCCGGAAGGTCGAAGTAGTCAATGGAACGAGTTTGAGGCACAGACGATTGCCGCCATGTGCTGGTTGCTCGCAAATAGCCTTGGCGGTCAACTGGCCAACGAACGTTCGGCCGCTGGCGTCGTGCAGCCAGTCTCGAACACGCTGCACACGCCGGACGGTTTCTGGACGAAAGGCGTTGGAATCGTCACGCCACACCGGGCGCAGCAGGCTCTTGTCGTTGGAAGGCTGCAGGCGGTCTTCCCACAGGCTCAGCATAGTGCCATTAGAGCCGCGGTTGACACCGTCGAGAGATTCCAGGGTCAGCAAAGAGATGTGATGATCGCCTCATTTGCACTGGGCGATCCTGACGCTATCAGCGACGAGGACAAGTTTCTCTTGAGCATGAACCGATTCAATGTCATGACGTCGCGAGCCCGAGCCAAACTGGTTGTCCTTGTATCCCAGGAGGTCGTTGATCATCTATCGTCAGATGCAGATGTATTGCGAGGCTCCGCTCTACTCAAAGAATTCGCAGAGCTTTTCTGCGCTGCGCGGCGTCCTGCACAGCTTAGCTATCTGCGCAATGGCATCGAGGTGACTGTGGACGGCAGCCATCGCTGGCACCCGTAGATCGGGTGCGTTCAGGCATCCGCTTTCGAGGCAACGCGATTAGTGCCGTGTGCATGCTTGAGTGTCATTGCTGCCGTGCGGATAGGTAAGTCGAAAGCTTATGTCTCCAAAAGTAGATTAGCCGTATGAGTCGTTGGATCGAGCTTGTCTGCCAACCGGGATGCTCGCCGTACCCACTCAGCGAACTGGCAATTTGTAGTAGTACAGTTGCAGCCATTTGACTCACGGATGCGAGCTTGTATGAACGATCTGATCCTGAGTGCTTGTTCCCACTTGTCTACTTCTGTCAGCAAAGCCGAGAGCTCTGCTTCTTCCTTTCGGCGCCGCTCAGCTTCGAGATAGCGGCGATGAGAGGCCTCGGCTTCTCGGCGGCGCTGCTCCTCTCGCGCCGCCCGACGTTGCAGGTCAGAATCCACCTCTTCAAGAAGGCCTACGACGATCTCCCGGACCATTGATTCAACGGTCCGCGCTCTGCCGTCCGTCCACGAGCGGTGCTCGTGCCTTCCGTCGTCGTCACAGATCGACAGACGTAGTAGGCCACGTGGGGTGTAGTCCCACTTGTCGATGCTCGCGTAGGTGTACCGCTTCTTCCGAGCGAGCTCTTCGGCTGTGGGCTCGTGCGGGATGCGCTGGGTCAGCTCCCGGATTCGGATCTGTCGCCGAATGTCGAGCATCTCGAGTACCGGTCGTGTGCGGACCCCATAGTCAGCCTTGTGGGTACCGAGGTGAAATCCGGCCTGCTTCGCGGCCTTGACCAGTGTGTCGAGGAGCCGTCCCGCACGACTGATTGATCCCGGTCCGACTGACACGCAAATGATCGATCCCTCTGCCCTGTAGTCAGGCGAGACCAAGCACGAGTCCTGTCGGCGCCCCATCAACGATGGCTTGGCATCGCGGAATGCTGTCAGTGTCGCGGCGACCTCCGGCAGCGGATTGTGCAGGCGGCTGGAGACTTCCCACTTGATCTCGGCCTGCTCGAGCCGGGCGAACGTGGACGCGATGCGCGCATCCCAGAACGTCAGCGTGCGCTCCGGCGGCGAATTCAAATCACCTGGCTCCGGTGGTCGACGGGGCCTGCGAGAGGCGGCGCTCTGCGGCGTGAAAGTGATCTGCTGAAGACTCGGATCGATGACGACTGGGAGCGGCGGCTTCCGGACCGACTTCCCGGCCGCCTTCTTCGCCCAGTATCCAAGCGGCGGCTTGGGGATCTCGTGCCGCTTGCATGCTTTGGCGATCGCCACGTCAGAGACGCCTAATTGCTTCGCGAGCTGTACGGCCGAGATCTGCCAAACCTTCTCGTACAGCTCTTCTCGCGTGAGGGTTGTTCGCGTTGCCCGAGCTGCGATCGTGTTGGTTGGTTCCATTTCGAATTCTGGCACGGGCCACAGACCAAAGTAACGGCGGACGAAGAACTGTCGCCTACTCGCTGCTCCGCATCCGCAATCTCTGAGAGGCGGTCATGAGCGATTGCGAAGAGCGTCCACTTCGGCGTGGATCTCCGGTCAGTCCAATCGCCTTAAGTGCACCGACAATCTTTCTTGGATCGAGCACAAATCTAAGTGCGGTACCCTTGTGGTATGCAGAACTTACAATGCGAGCACCTAGGAACGAGATGCTTGAGGTCCCAGTGGCAATGGTGTACTGGCCCGCATGCTCACATAGTTGCGTAGTAAGGGTGAGGCCATACCCACTGTTATCCCATTCCGTTGGGTCCTGGCCCGGATATTGCTCACGAAGCCTGACAATCTCGTCCGGGCTCCTGGTCTTGCCTTCGTTCCGAGAAACTCCTGGTTGCAGTGCGCGTTCAATGGCTGAGCCGTCGTCGGCAAATGAGTACAGACCTGATGCCTCCAAGGACGCTCTGATACCGCACCCCTGATCAAGGATGGCCAACTGGACGTCATACTTCGAGGGACGAGTACTGGCGGTGTACCAGACGGAGTTGGATCGGCTGTGTTCAAAAGTGTTTCGGAACATCTCGCGAAGCGAGTACTCGAGAGCATTCCACAGGGGTGAGTCAGCATCGTTGCCACACAACGCCGTTGCGGCTTCTGCAGCAGCACGGCTAACTGCTCCGCTACGGACTGGATCTAGGCCACCCGCACGGCGAAATAGATCGCTGTAGTCGAGTCGCGAGATAGGGATCGTTGCGCCTTGAGCATTTCGCGAGGGCGCCGGTGGGGCTACATCTTCACCTATACTCCACCAGAAGCCCATACGCTTTGCGTATCCGTGACCCTGAATACCTGAGTCGTCGCGACCGACGAGATCTACGCGGACACGGCCACTGTTGCGGCCCTTCAAGTCACGAATGGAGGCGCCGAGCAGGAGCATAGCCACCGATTCAAAATGCTGGACTGCTGCCACATCGATCAAGTAGTGGTCAGCATCTGGTAGAGATGCGAGTCGGCGACACTCGTCATGGATTCCGGGCATGCCGAGTTGAGACGACACAGCGTGCCTTTCCATCACCAAGCCTCCATGATTTTCGCCACGCGGACCGCTACATATGGACCATGATAGCGAGTATGAACCGCGATGAAGGCGTAGGCTAGCAGAGTGCCACTCGAACGGATGTCAAGCCGCCCAGGAGGCCATCCGCGGTGAAGCTAGACCGGGTCCTACAGGCTCGAGTCTGTTGCATGTCGGTCTCAATGCGGGCACCAATGCAGACCGCCTGAACCGTGGAACTGCAAGATGTCGCCCTCTTCGGTCCGCGCGTACACGCGAGAAGAGCCACTATTAAACATAGACAACCGGCTCCATCCATAAGGCCTGTGGCCGACCAGAATCAGTTTGGACGCGTCTCGTCGGGTCGCGACTCAACCGCGCCATCCCCATCCGTCGCTCATGCAGACGGACGGGCGGGCGATGAGTCGCATCCAAGCGGTGTTGCGATTCGTGGTCCCATACACCTCGACCGATTCCGCCGTTCGGCCTGAGCAGGCCATGGACGTGGGCGGCCGCGCGAGGGATTCGGTCAGTTCAAAGTCTCGCCTTGAATTGGCCGTGAAACGTCAAGGCGGGATACCCGCTCAGAGTCTCCGAAGGCCTCCAGAAATTCCGCCGATACGGTCGAAGTTCGGCCTTGAAGATTCCGAAGCCACCGCGGGTGGCCGTGAGTGTCAAGTGTTTAGGGAACAGTGGACGACTACGTTGTATCCACCACAATTGATTTTCGGCATCTGTGAGAACGCCGGCCGGGAGGTCGGCGTTTTCGTTGCGCAAATGGCGATTTCGGGTTCGGGGGTTCGTAGCGGGGCGAGTGGCGATTGGCGGTTATCTGCGCGGGCCACGCGGCGCTCCCGCCATCGGATTCGAGGGGGCGCGACATGCCCAGCGTGGGGTCACACCTGCCGAAACCGCGGGAACCCCGGACGCCTAATTGTGTTCGCCGTTATGGACCGTGAAGAAGGGGGGAGTTTGTCCTTGATGGGCCGCCGGATTTGCTGCAGCACTGGTAGCACCGCATCGTGGACACTCGACCGGAATCGCACGGCTGAACCCCTTGGCGTTGCAAGCTCGACACAGGCAGTAGAGCACCAGGTCAGGCCCTGACGCAGCCTGCTCGGCTGGTGCGTCTAAAAGTGCGTCTTGACCAGCCCCAAAACCGCTCCAAACTGGCTCCCGCCTGTTTCCGGTCGATTCGTCTAATGGCTTGTCAGAACGCGGTTTGCAGGTTCCTGGGGGTGATTGCAAAATTCCCATTTTGCGACTGTCGATCCGGTGGTTGTTGAATTAGCGATCTCACCGAGTTGCTGGGGTAGTAACACAAACCTCGCATCCCGGTAACGGCAGTATTCGAATCGACAGTTGGAGTGGTTCCGAATCGACAACGACCTCCATCACACACCTCCGCAGCGCCGCCATGCGTTTGTCGTTGACGCCCTGTCGGAGTGTGACCTCAAGCCCAGCGATGAACGCACCAAGATCCTGGACTATGTCCTGCACCTGGGCCTCTTTGAGCGCGAGCCGCTCGAGTTCGTCGGCGCGGGACTTGAGGCGATCGCGTTGCTTACGGAGATCAGCCAGACGCTCCTCGATGAGTTCGCGCGTCTCGGCGGACATGTTGTCCAGCAGTGCCGCGATGTTGGAGTCGGTGCGCTGACGGTCGGCCTCAAGGCGCGACCGCGCATCGGCGATGTCGGTGGCCTCGTGCCCGAGGTGCTCGCGCACCGCGGCGGCGAGCCGGTCCAAGCCGCCATCGCCCTGATACCGTTCACGGTAGAACTTCAGCACCTGCTCGATGACGGTGTTCTCCAAGGACTCCTGCGGGATGGCGCCGAACTCGCACGCCTGTCTGCCGCGAGCAATGTACCCACCGCAGCCATAGTACCGGTGCTTGTATTTGGTGCCGTCGGGCCTGAGATTGCCGCTGGTGCGCGTGACGCCCTGGTACTTGCCGCCGCAGCGCCCGCAGCGGACGAGCCCCGAGAGGATGAAGCGGGCGCGCATCCCGCTCCAGCCGCCGATGGGCCGCTTGGGCTGATCGCGTTGCGAAGCCGAAGCGGGCCGGCCCTCACGCAGCTCGCGCGCCTGCTCCCAGATCCGCCGCGAGATGATCGGCTCGTGGGTGTCGCGGACGATGACCCAATCTTGCGGATCGTTGGGCACGAGTCTTGCGCCGTGGACATCGCGGCGTTCGACGGGCCTGCCGCCACCGCGCTCGAGGCGCTCGATGCGGTGGAATCGACCGTCGGTCCGGCGGTTCCAGACCATGTCGCCGCTGTAGATCGGGTTGACCATGATCGCGCGGACGGTCGAGTCGCGCCACAGCCCCGAGTAGATGCGGCTCCATTCGGGCCCGCGCGGTGTCGGGATCGCGTGAGAGTTCAAGTGCCCGGAGATGGCGCTGAGGCCCCGGTTCTCCTCGGTGTAGAGGCGGAAAATCTCGCGGATGGTCTCGACGCGGTCCACCGCGCTGAGCACCAGCCGTCCGCGGTCGCGCTTGGAGATGTTGATCTTCTCGCCGCGCGCCAGCGTTCGGACCAGACGGCCGTCTTCGCTCAGCTGCTGCTTGGTCCCGTCGGGCATAAAGCGGATCGTGAAGAGGAACTCGCCGCGGTCGTTGGTGTAGCGGATGTCGTAGCCGTGCGGCGGCACGCCGCCCATCCAATCGCCGGTGTCGGCCTTGGAGAGCTGGCCGCGGATCGTGACCTTGGAGAGGTCCTTCGACTCCTGCCGCGCCTGCCACTGCTTGACGGGGCGCAGCAGGTCGTCGGTGTCGCTGGGCTCACCCAGCCCCGCGAAGCCCTCTGCGACGTACAGCACCTCGACACCGGACCGGCGGAGCATGTGGCGGTAGTAGCCCGCCTCGTCGTTGTCGAGACGCCCGAAGCGTTTCACGTCGTAGACGACGACCAACCCAAAGTCGCGGTGCGCCGAGCCGGCCTCGGTGATCATCTCCTGGAACGCGGGCCGGTTGGAGGCCTTGGTGCCGCTGATCGCGTCATCGACGAACCAGCGCGTGAGGGTGAGGCCGTATTCGTCGCAGTAGCGCTCGATGGCGCGTTGCTGGTCGGAGATGGATTGTTCCTGGCGGTCGGTGCTGCGCCGGACATAGCCCACCGCGGCGCTGCGGCGGTGAGCGATGGTTGATCTCGATGTGCTGGTTCTTGGCATGGTGGATGACCTCGTGTTGTGGAGCGCTCCGTGGTATTGGCGGCCAATGAGGGCGGGGCAATGGGGGGGGTGGGGAGCGGGGGGGGGCGAGGACATACAGCCATAGCCATGGGGCGATAGCAAGGCAGATGAGGGTGGATTGAGGGCTATTTTTTCGAGGTATTTCGACGCATTTGGCCGGATCGCGGCGCGTCACGCAGAATATGTCGGATGGATACGGGAATGCGCGCCGATGTCGCTTGCTATGCCGCGTCATGTGGCCAATGTGTGGCTGCCACGGCCTCCCGCCGGCAGAGAACCATCACCCGCGACATCGTGCCTCCAGGCTCCGTGCGGCGGGACAGGCCGAGCCATTGAAAGCAATACACCCGTGACGGAGACACGACGATGAGTGAAGACGACGTGCAGTGTTCAGGGCCGGACGGATCGCGACAGATCCACTTCCACTGCCCGGGGTGTACACGCAAGCTCCGAGCGCCGCTGAGCGGTGCCGGTAAGGCCGATGTCTGCCCCGGTTGCGGCCATCGGTTCATCGTTCCAAATCCAGAACCATCTCCCGAGAGAGCAGGATCGACGCGAGACGAGGAAGCTGCAATGTCGGAGCCACAACACAACATCGCGGATGCCGTGGTGATCAGCATCGAACGGATCGAGCGGTGCCGGGGACGCGCCTATGGGATCGCGCGTGTGACAGTCATCGCCGGCATCCTGTTGTGCATCGGCGCCGGCGTCGTGCGCGAGCCCGCGCCCGTTGCGTCAGATCTGTTGCTCAGTGTCGGTGCGTTTGGATTGACCGTGGGCATCGGGTCATGCGTAGTGTGGATCGTGTTCCTGATCGTCGCCTGCGTCGTGCAATACGCCGAGGCGAGGCTGGCGGCGGTTACGCCCTGATTGCATCATGGCCACCGATCGAGCTTGATACTGATCGGTAGGTGGCGTGCGCACTACAACACGGTGCGGCCGCACTCGTCGCTCGGTTACCGCTCACCGGCACCGGAAACGATCACCCAATCAGAGGCCTGCTCCGCAACGCTCCACAGCACTCTGATGGCACAAAATCAGTACCGGGTGTAACATAGTCAGTGGCACAAACATCGGGGCAGGTCACATCTCCACCGTTGACCCGCTTGGAACAAGGATACCTCCCTAAATGTCTGAGCAACGAATTTCACCGGATGTGGATGCCGATGTGCTTCAACTATCATTCAGAGCAGGGCCCACGGTATTCACGAGAGCGATGTGGATTGTCGGCGGTCTTGGTCTGCTGATGGTGTACCTGTTGATTTTCGTGGGTGGGGGCGTCAGCGCATCGGTCCTCCCGGTCCTCCTCGGATTTCCCGCCCTCATGATTGTCGGCGCTCTCTTGCTGCTCTGCGGCAATCCTTTTAGCAAGCCAATCGAGGTGGTTGCATCTCCAGAAGGGCTCAAGCTGTCCAGTGGCTCTACGGTCAACTTAGTCCAGGCGCGAGAGATCAGGAGCTTCAAGATTCAAACGCACTCATTTCGAATGAGTACGCACACGGTCACCGCAAATCTCCTGGATGGGAAACCTCTCAAGTTGCCAACTGTGTGCTGCTCGATAGACAGGCTAAAGCCACTCGAACGACTTGCTCCAATCGAATAGCGGAAGATCCCTGGCGACATTACGCGCGCACGGTACATGGTCGGGCACGCCATTTGCACAACGACGGAGTCTCTACGACCGTCGAGAATAGGAAGCCATCTTGATGAGGTGGAGGTGGAGCGGAGAGGAGCATGGAATTTGTTCACGAGTTCTGGGCCCCCTTCATTGCCAAGAGGGAGCAGAGCCCGTAGACCTGGACCAAGAGCAGTCCATCTGATTGGTATCCAGCCTTGAGGCGCGCTAGCACTAGGCCGGAGAGCGCAACAAACAGCCAAAACATCACATGTGCAACCAGTGCGCGTCGCTCCATGCGTAGCCAAGAGGCCCCAAATGCTATCCAAGATGTGAAAAACACGCATGCGGTAACTACGCTCGCGACAACGCCGAGGACCACCATCGCTATGTACGAGAGTCCGTACTGCTCGCGAGTCGCCATGGCGCTCACTGATCCGAAGAGCGTTGAAGTGACCTTGAAGAGACCGAAGCTTGACCCGAGGAGCGCACCATGAAGGACGAAATAGAGAGCAGCGGTGCGAGTTTCTGCGGCGGGCTCTGCCATCCCGGCTCTCCATGTTTACTAGGCTTAGTAATTCATTCTACATTGGTCCATGCAAAGATCGCGTACCTTTGATCGAATCCGCCGCTCGCTGACCGGCACCCGCGGCGTGAACGACGAGCTTCGCGTCACCGCTCAGCTTCTTTCGCCACCCGTCGATATAGGCGGCCGACTGCTCGATGGTGTTCGGGCTGATGCCGGCGGCGGCCGCCAGGAACGCCGCCCCCATTTCCGCGACGAGCTCCTCCTTCGAGTAGTCCGGTGATCCGAACGCCGGCGGGCTCGTTTCGAACCCTCGGTCCAGCCGGGATTTGTGCCCCGTCGAGTGGGCGAGCTCGTGGAAGAGCGTGACGTAGTAGGACTCGCGATCGACGAACCGATCCGCTTCGGCGAGTTGCACCAGATCTTGGCTTGGGCGATTGAGCACCCGGCTCCCGCGGTATTCGATGCTGGCGACGATCCAAGTAGCTTCTTCGATCGGCTCGAATGGTTTCGGCTCCTCTTCTGATTCAAGCACTCTCGGGGCTTCGATGCCCTCGCATTGCTGAGAGTTGAAGACTGTCAAGCGCCGGAGCACGGGGACGATGACTACTGCTCTGGTCTCCCGATCTCGGACGGTAGCCGTCCCTAGTAAATGATGTGTGTGGATTTGCTAGATATTGATCGTCTGGATCCCGCCGCCCTTGTCGGCGGCGCGGAGAGCGAGTTCCAGCGCATCCGGCCCGTCGTCGTGGCGGGCCAGCGGGAAGCTCCGGAGCTGCTCGAGCAGCAGCTTGTGGCGGCGGGAGAGCATGAGCCGGTGCTGGGCCAGGTACGGCTCGATGGATGTGATCCGCGCGTGCTTCTGCGCCGAGTTGGTGATCGGTTCGATGAACACATTGCCCCGGCCCGTCTCGCGGAGCTTCTCCTTGAGCGGCTTGACCAGCAGCTGTTGGAACTGGTTGGTCTCGATCCCGATGCGGCTCAGGCCGTATATCTTGTGGTACTCGGCGATGCGGGAGAGGATCTCGTCCGGCGAGCGGCGCTCGATGTCGGCGGCCAGCACATACCGGCGGTTATCGCCCATGCACCGCGCCAGAACGATGATCGCCGAGTAATCCCCGTCGGGTCTGCCGATGCTCGGGTCGCAGCCGAGCATGAACCTCGGGCCCTGCAGCGAAGCCAACAACGCTGTCTCGTCGGAGAACCGGTCGTCCCAGAACAGGATATCTGTATCCACGAACACGCACTGCTGCGGGTCCAGCGGCTGGTTCTGCTTCTCGGCCTGGAAGGCGTGCCGGCCCTCGCGCTCGCGCATGACCATCAGATCGTGGTAGCTCTCGCGCTGCGGCCAGAGCACCTGGGCGCCCTGGAGCATCCGCTCCCGATTGGCCTTGAACAGACGCGCCGCCGCGTCCGGGCCGGTGATTCGTTCCCCGCTGGACTTCAGCAGCACCGAGTCGTCGCGCAGGAAGACATCGCGCCACTTCTTCCAGGCCTTGGTGTCGTCGGACTCGCGGATCATCGCGCGGTACACCCGCGACTCCCACCCGGCCCCGCGGTCGGGATCAGTCAATCGCGCCAGCAGCGTATCGTGATGCAGAATCGTCCCGACGACGATGACATCGGTCTTGGGTGTGCCCGCGGGTATGAGCGTGCCGTTGAACCAGCCGCGGAGCTTGTCGCGTTGCTCCTCGCTGACGGCCTGCTCGAGTTCCTCCAGGTCGTCGCAGATGATCAGGTCCGGTCTACGGTTGCCGGCGCGGACGCCGCGCAGGCTCTGGTGCGAGCCGAACGCGGCGATCACGCCGCCGCCGGGCAGCGTGAGACGGTTGGTCCGCCAGGGCTTGGGCTGGAGCCCGGTGCCGATCCCGTGCTCGCGGCGGGCCAGGTGCGGGAAGTCCCGCGCGATGAGTTCGTTGCCCGCGAGTTCCTCGCGGATGTGACGGAGCAGGTCCGTCGCCTGAGGCTTGGTGGCCGAGACGATGAGAATGAACTGCTTGCGGCCGTAGAGCATGAGCCACAGCGGCAGCGCCAGGCTCGCCAGAGTGCTCTTGGCGTGGCCACGGGGTGCCGCGATGGCCAGCCGGGACGCATCCCCGTCGACCGACGACTCGAGCAGGCCGAAGAGTTCCTCGTGCATCGGCGAGAAGTCGCTCTCACAGTAGTGGCCGAGGTAGAGCCGCGTGAACTCGCGCAGCGACGCCGCGCCGATCTGGCGGCGGAACTCCGAGATCCGGCCCGACAGCACCTGCCGATGCGCCGATGTGTCGATCAGGCGCACCATCACGCGGCGTCCTGATCCGCGGCGCGGTTGGATTTGGGCCGCTTGTTGCGCGCAGCGTTGATCGCCTCGGCGCCGGCCAGCTGGGCCAGCATCGTCACAGCGGCCTTCACGGCCCCGGTACCGCCGTCGTCGAGGTGCTCGGGCTCGAGCGCGGCCATCTCGGAGGTCAGCTCCTCGATGCTCGGCAGTTCATCGCTCTGGCCGCGCACGGTGGCCTCGACCCGGCGCGGGGCCGTGGGCAGCACGCCGAGCGACTGCAGACGGTCGATGACGCCGCCGCACTGCTGGAGCAGCGTCTCGGCCGCCTTGATCTGATCCGCGGCCTTGGTATCGGAACGGTGGCAGATCCGTTTGAGATTCTCTCGCGCCCAGGCCATGTCGCAGAGCAGGACCCCCGCGATCACATTCGGGCCGCCCGATGCGATCTCCTGCGCGTAGCGGTCGCGGATCTTGGTGATGTCGCGCCGGATAGTGCGATCGCACACATCAAAGAGCTTGGCGATCTCGGCGGGGCTCACACCACGGGTCGTCAGGACTTCGACGCACGACACGCGGGTCTTAGGATCCAGCGTGTCGGCGGCGATCTCGCCACGGCGAAGACGCTCGATCAACTCGATCACCGGCACGCCCGAATGCAGCGCCGGAGTTTTGGCGGTTTCCTCGGAGGACTTCGGCGATGCGCCGCGCTGAGTGGGGGGGCGGGTTGTTTTCATCCGTGCCTTGGCCATATCACTCGGCCTCCGCCTTCGCATTTGTTAAGAGACCCATGCGCTCGGCGAGACCGTCGGGCAGCGCGCGCACGCCCGCGGCCTGCGCGTAGCGCCGGATCGCCGACTCGACATGCCCCGGATCGCATTCGATCGCGGCGGTGCGCCGGCCCAGCCGCGCCGCGGCCACCAGCGTGGTCCCGCCGCCCAGGAACGGATCGAACACCAGCTCGCCGCGCTTCGATGAGTTGCGGATGGCGCGCTCGGCCAGCTCGAGGGGCTTCTGGGTCGGGTGCACATACGCCGAGACCGGGTCACGCCGGATGGTCCATACAGTCGACTCGTTCCTGGCGCCGTAGAAAGAATGCTTGGCGCCGCGCTTCCAGCCGTAGAGCGCGTGCTCGGCCTGCTCCTGATAGTCGCCGTATCCCGGCGAGAACCGGCCTTTATCCCAGGTCAGCACCGCCGACACGTGCATTCCCGCGCCGGTGAGCAGGTCGCTCATGAGCCCGAAGTTGCGGGACCCATTCCAGATGTAGCAGGCACCGCCGGGACGCAGCGCGTCGGTGATCGTCGCCGCGACCTTGGTGAACCATTCCCGGTACGCGTCGGGATCGAGATCATCGTTGGCCAGGCGTTCGTCGGGTGCCCGCGACTTGCCTTTCTTCTTGTTGCCGGGCCGCTGGCGTCGGTCGTAGCTGACGCCGTAGGGCGGGTCCGTGTGCACGAGATCGGCGGATTGGCCGTTGAGTGCGAGCGCGACGATCTGCGGATCCGTCGAGTCGCCGCACACGATCCGGTGCTCGCCGTGCGACCCGAGTTCGATCACCTCGCCGGGCTCAATGACGGGCGGCCGGTCGGAGTGGGGGGCGTCATCCGATGGCGAGTCCTCGGGATCGCGGAGATCCCCGATGAGCCGGTCGATCTCGTCCTCCGCGAAACCTGTAACACTCAGATCGAAGCCGAGGTCAGTTGTGCTTGTGAGGTCATCGAGCAGAGCCGCCAGACGGTCGCGGTCCCAGTCGCCGCCGGTGCGGTTAAGCGCGAGGTTGAGCGCCTTCTCGCGATCCGGCGGCAGATCGACCACGCTGCACAGAACGGTCTGATCGCCGCGGGCGCGGAGGATCTCGAAGCGGATGTGACCGCCCACGAGATGGCCGGTGCGTTCGTTGAACACCAGCGGCTCGACAACCCCGAAGGTGTCGAGGCTGCCGAGGATGGACCGGTACCGCGGGTCCTCGGGCCGAAGTCTGAGCCGGGGGTGGTAGGGGGCGGGGTTGATTGAGTCGACAGCGATCGCGCGAATATCCATGATGATGCCTCTCTCGTTCAGCCCGCGCGCAACGATCGCGCGGGGGCTAGGAACTGATTTACGGGTTGTTCATTTGAGAGTGGGCGGTCCCCTCGACCTTGAAGGGTGCCCCAACATCATGGGTTGCCCGAGTAAGTTCCGGGCGGCTGAGTTGTCGGGCCGCGGCTATCTATAGGTGCCGCAGCAAGTACTACTTATAGCATAGATAGCGGAAAGATTCAAGTAGTTCAGAAAGGCGGCGCAGCCATGTTAAGCGTGGCGGTGACGCGATCTTGGTGGTAGTCCTGACCTGACCTGCATGTTCGGGGGGGACCCGCTTTGACGATTTGCTGATGTTCACGGTTTCGGGACAGCAGCCTCGCCTAATGACCTCAGGGCTTTAAGGGAATTCATGGTATCAATCTCCCTCTTCCGGATATTCTGCCTGACTCGGTAACTGCCAGCCTGCAAACGCGATTTTAAATCAAGGCTATCGCAGAAGTGCACAGTTGATCCGTGAGACTATAAAAGAACTGGAACACCCATCATGAATCACGTTCGCGGACGCGTCGAGGTTTTCGGGAGTCGTTCTGGAGTTTCGGGCCTATTGGTTCGGGTCGCCGCCACGAAGCTCTCGGGCTCGCCGTCCGAGCGGTCGGTCGGGAGCACGGCCACAAAGGACGGAGACTTTCAGGTCGCGTTCGAGGATGACGCGTTCCAGATCGGTCCCAACGACAAGTCGCGCCCGAATATTGTCGTCACCGTCCTCGCGCCCGAGACGCCGGACGCGACGGCGGAGTCGAGGCTGCTCTACCGCTCCGAAGTCCGAGAGGCCGCGTCACGGGACGAGTTCTTCCTGATCCGCTTGGGTGCGGAGCGCTTGGTCCATCACCAGATCGCGGTGCGTGCGATCGAGGTGCCGAGCGAAGCGGATGCCCCCGAGGCCATCGCCAAACTCGCGGAGGCGGTCGGCAAGAAAGCGGACGCCCTCTTGGAGCGGAGGAAGGCCGTCCGCGAGCAGTTGCAGGGGGCGGCCAAGCGATTCGTCGATGAGGCGCGGGCCCGCGACCGAGCGACCGAGGAGGCGGTGCGCGAGCCGGTGCTGCGGCACCTGACCGGGCTCCGGTCCGACTCCGAGGCGCGGAAACGCTTCGTTGCGCCAGGTGAAGACGCGGCCGCGAAAGCGCGAGAAGTCCAGGCAGCTCAGATCAGTGAGAAGATTGCCGCGAAGATGGTCGGCGACACCGCGACGCTTCCCGATCAAATCCTCTATCTCGCTTTGTCAGAGGAAGAACTCAAGGCGTTAACAGTTAATGGTGAACTTGATGGCGAACTGGTGCCGGCGCGGGTGGAGGCCAAGATCCGCGGCGCCAACGCCCCCGGCACGACGCTTCTCCGAACCGACTCACTAGCGCTGGCGTGCGATGACCGCGCCAGGCCGAGCACGGCGGGCACAGTCGAGGAAACTGACACGGATACGGATGAGGGCACGGACACGCCGGCCGAGCCGTTGAACATCGACGGCAAGCTGGCCCAACTCGTGCGGGACATGCAGTCCCCCGAGTCGCTGGGAGTGCCGGAGGATTCGCGGCCAAACCAAGCCACGGTTGCGGTCTCTGTTGGCAAGTTGAACCTGAGCAAGGGCCCGGCGGATGTGCCGGCGCTGTACGACTTTCACAACCTGCAGATCGCCTTCGACCATGTCTGGGAGGACGCTCGGGCCGAGGGGGCGATCGCGGAGATGATGGCGATGTACCGGCAGGTCGAGGCCGCGGGCGGGGACGCAGCCGGCGCGATGCAGGATGCACGTCACCCGCGGCGAGCGTTGACGCGGGAGGCGCAACTCGCAAGGGTCGTCGGTATCGAGGATATCTTCGACCGAGACAAAGACTTGCTCGGTGATAGCTTCGATCCTTACTCAGATCCAGACGGGTGGGGGGGGGGCGGCGGCGGCGGCGGCGGCGGGGGTGGGGGCGGTGGTGGCGGGGGTGGGGGCGGGGGGGGCGGGGGGGGTGGCGGTGGCGGTGGCGGGGGTGGTGACGGTGGAGGCGGAGGCAGGAATGGCCGAGTGGAGCCTACGGGTCTTCGCACGACCGACCAAGCGATGGAGTTGACGCACGGCCCCGGGGACGAAACAAATGACGGCGGCACCCAGTTCCCCGGCACGATCTTCGCAGCGGGCACGGTTAACTTCGGCCTGCTGGTCACCTACCGCCAGAAGTGGGAGCCGGTCACTTATCAAGCCGGCCGATTGGCCAAGACGCTGACGCTCGCCCCAAAGGAGACGGCGAGTTACTCCACGCGACAGGTCGTCAAGCGGTCGTTAAGCCGCAAGCAGATGGAAGCTAACCAGCAGATCCTCAAAGAAGACTCCGAAGTCACCCAGCGCGACGAGGCCGAGATCGTCAAAAGGGCTGAGTTCAAGATGAACTTCTCGCTCTCGACGGAGGGGAGTTATGACCTCGGCCCGCTCGGCGCAGGGAGCGTGACGACGAACCTGGGCACGGAGGCCGCCTCGAGCTCTCAGGAGACCAAGAAGTCTTTCCGTGAGGCCGTCCGCAAAAGTTCGCAGGAGTATCGCGACGAGCGCAAAATGGAGGTCGAGTCGGCTGACAGCTTGGAGATCGAGACGACCGAGAAGCGGGAGATCAGCAATCCCAATGACGAGCTGACCGTCACCTATCTGTTCTACGAGCTGCAGCGGCGTTACCGCATCTCTGAGCGCCTGCATCGCGTGATGCCGGTCGCGCTCGTTGCTCAGCCGGTGCCCGCACCGGCGCTCATCACCGAGGCGTGGCTGTTGCAGCACGATTGGATTATCAAGCGATTTATGCTTGACGACAGTTTCCTGCCCACACTCCACTACCTCGCCACAAGCATGGAAGGTGACCGCATCGCTCTGGCCGAGTCCAAGGCGAACCTCTTGCCGCTTGACGAGGCCGTCACCGAGGCTAAAGACGAACTGAGCAGTGTTCGGGACGAGTGGGATCGACGCGTGGCCACCATTGAAGAGGAGTATCACAACTCTGACCACTTCGACACTCACGAGGCATGGGCGGCCGCCGTCCGCGATGCTCAAGATCAGGCACAGCGCGCGGTAAATGATGCGATGAGGCGGCGCGATGCCGCGCTCAGCGCCTTACAAGCGGCCACCGCCGCCCACACTCAATTGAAAGCGCAGGATCAGAACCTGCGCGCCCAGATCGCTCGTCTCCTGGAGCATGTCCGCAACAACATCCTCTACTACATGCAGGGCATCTGGAGCTATGAGCACCCGGATCAGCGGCTGATCCGCCTGCATACCGTCGAGGCTGCTCGCCTCGAACCGCTCGGCGAGACGCAATACGCTCTGGAACCGATGCCTACCGACGCGGAGTGGCCGCTGGGCATGACGCCGACGCCGGGCAAGGCGTTGTACAAGGTCACCGTCACCATAAGCGTCAGCGCCAACCTAGAGGCCCAGGGCGCAATGGCGACGCTGGCCGAACTGGTCGATCTCGACCGGCCCCTAGGGTTCAAGTGCAACTACATCATCTTCCCCTTGAAGGAGTCCAACGCGCTGACGGACTACATGATGGCCCCGTACCTCGACGCCGAGCTGGGCCTGCGCGATCCGGACGGCACGGGCAACTGGACGCTCGACGAGTTCAGGCGGTACATGGAGTGCCTGAAGTCGAAGGAAGGCTTCGACTACGAAGCCGTGAAGGACGAGTTGGAGCGGCAGCTCAAAGTGCTTCTGATGGACCCGATCCGCGATGGCGAGGAGATCGTTGTGCCGACCGACTCCCTTTACATCGAGGCGCTGGTCGGCGCCCATCCGCTCATCGAGGACTTCAAGCTCCACCACCGCGCGCTGGATGTCATGAAGGTCAAGGCCGAGGTGCGTGCCGTTGAGCTGGAGAACCTCCGCAAGGCCGCCCGGCTGTCGTTGGGGGAACGAGAAGACCCGGATATCGATCGAAAGATCGTGATCGACGGCGCGGCGTCGGTCGTCACACCGACGGATGGTTAAGGACTAGAGACAGGAGCAGGCCGAACTGATGGCGTTCTATGGCAAAGCGTTCGAGCAAATCGCCTGAATGGGACCGCGCCTACCGGTCGTCCGCGCCCGCCGACGAGGTGCAACAGTCTTTGGTGTCGTGGCTCGCCCAGCCCATCCACTCTCGCGAGCACGACAGGATCGAGCAGCGGGTGAAAGGGATGCGCCGCCTCGTTCAAGAAGCGCCGCTGCCGGAGGCCCGTCGGCTATACGATCGGTTGTCAGACGCCAACGACCCATTGGCTGAGTTGACGACGCTCGAGTTATCGCCGGCGTTTACAAGAAGGCTCCGATCCGACCTTGCGTCGCGGCTGCGCGGTCACGAACCGATCACTGACGAACAAAGGGGCACGACTGCGGCCGCCCAACACGCGGGACACCCGGGAAGCTCGACGCGCTCTCGTAGCGCAATTCCCGCCTCCGAGGTTACGCCGCGGGTAACAACCACTGTCCGCGCCATCTCGCCTTTTGAACGCGGCATGACTCCTACTAGTACGACACTTAAGCCTCACGACGACCGCTTAGAATTGAATGGCGGCTGGGATGAGTCCGGCAACTACAGGTTCACCGACCCGCAGGGGAGGAATTGGCTGTGGCAAGAGTCAACCCGAAATTGGCGACTCCTATCGACACCCGCGGGAGGGTGGAGTCGAGCGCCGCACAGGTACACCGACCAGCAGGGCATGACTTGGGTATGGCAAGGATCGACCCGGACATGGCACCTGTGGTCGACACCCGAGGACCCAGCTCCGCCCATCGACGAGGAACATGAACTGCGCGAGTATCTCGAAGCCGTCCGAGAGTTTCAGAGGCAAGAGATCATCGAGCAGCAACAACGCCCGATGCGTGTTCAGCTCCGCTCGTATCCCATATACACATACGGTGCTTTACACGGTCCAGCCAGCGGGGCTGCGCCCATCATTAACACAATGATGGACATGATCCCGATCATCGGGTGGCTAAAGGGTCTCGCCGAGTCGATCATCGGCCGCGACCTGACTGGGCGGAAGCTGGAAACATGGGAGCGCGGGCTTGCGCTCCTGCTCGCCTTCCTACCCCACGCTCGTGGTATTCTGAAGGCGGGCAAGGGTGGCTACAAAATGCTGGCACCTGCGGGCGCTGAGGCAGTTCGACGCGGCCAGAAAGCGGAAGATGTGTTCCGGCTTGCGAAAGTAGCTAGCAGGATGAGCGAGAGGGAAATTCAGGCCGTCCGACTCGCCGGGAAGATGCCGAACGCGACGCAGCTCCGCGCCTTGGAGAATATGGTCGACCGTTTCGACGAGATGCAGGGATTATCGAAGCGCAGTTGGCGGGCCGCAGCCGGGACGATCGACACTGGCCAAACAACTTCACGCAGTGCCTCGGGGGTGGTCGATACCGCTGCGGGAAAGCCCGGCAAACTGATCACGGCGTCGAAGGCGACCGTGCCGATTTTCTTGCGTCTGACGGAAGCGGGGGTATCCCCTCAGGCGATCGCGGAGCTCGAGCGCACGGGAGTAGTCTTTTCACAGAATGTAGTGAATACCTTGGCGAAGTCGAAGAACGCAATCCATTTCGTAAATCGATTTCACACCTCTCCCGGCTTCACAGTACTCGTGAAAGACCTCGGTGTGTCCGCGGGAAAACGGGATGGAGCGCTCTTCGCGATGGCGTACGCGGTGAAGAAGATAGATCCCCGACTTGCGAAATTTGAACTCGGCGCTGGAATCACCGAACGCGTGCGCAGCACGGAGGTCGTCGCTCGACACGTGGACATCTCGGCAGGAGGAATTGAGTACGAACTCAAGTCATGGAGCAAACAGACGCTCGAGAAGGCACTAAGAAATCCATCGCAGCTCGTGAAGGACACAGCGATCTTCGGTCGTGCCGGTATAAAGTGGGTGTTCAATTCGGCAAAGATATCCAAGAACGAGGTTGTCGAGTTGTTCAAGTGGGCGGTACAGAGCGATCCATATCTTGCGGCAAAGTGGCCAAAGGGCAATGCTTTAGATGCCGCGCTCGACGATCTCATTGAGATGTTTCCGCCGGTCCCCTAACTCCGGCCTCTCCTCAATGCCAGCATCGGAGCCGACACCGACATGCTGGCTCAGGAACTCGGTGCCGGCCCCGAGTCGGAGCGTGAGCCGTTCTGGGCGCACGCGTTGGTAAGTTTCCTGGCGGGTTGATCTCCACGGCCGCCGTCGCTCCTTCCGCAGCTGCAACGATGGCGAACAGAACCTTGCGATCCGCCCTGCACGCCAAGTACAGCCCGCGCACTGGCGGATACCGGCTACTACGAGTTCGTGCTGGATGGGATCCAAGAACTCTGCGCCTCTGTTCGGGTTGCGCCTTGCGTCTTTGACGCATCAGTATTCGCCAGCTTCGACAAGGGGGCGTGGTCGGACGCGGAACACATTTGGTGAGACCCCGCTAGCCGTCCTAGGCAAGGCCGTGGACAGGTCAAAAGCGATCCAGACCGCTGAGCAGATACTCGAAGCGGTCACATTCCCGCACCAGCGAACGCACGTAGAGCGTGAGTTCTTCGGTGTCCATCGTCGCCGCTGGATGCCGCACGCGTCCGACCAGGCGATCCCGGTCATCGAATGTGAAGGTGATGATGTCCGTGTCCGCGTTGCGTTGCCATGCGAGCCGTGCGAGGTCCCGCCATCCCTCGGCGGTCGCAGTGACATCGGACGCCGGCAGGACTACGGACGTCAGTTCATAGTCGTCATTGACGACGCGGACTTCGATTTCCTGATGCCGCGTGCCAATACCGACCGAGAGCCGGCTGTGATGCTGAAAGTGCTGGCACTCGCAGTCCAAGATCCGCGCCACCGTCTGCAGCATGTCGTGGATACGCTTCATGCTGTTGCCTCCACGACAGTGGCAACTACCGCGTCGACGGCGAGCAACTCCTGCTCGATGACATCCGCCGCCACAACTGTGCGCTCGATTAGCTGGCGAATCTCCGAAGGCTGCGTCGCGGAGAGATGGAAGAGTCGCTCCTCCTCGACGCTCACGTTGTACTGTTGGCCCCGGGCGTCGTGCTTGGCGCAAACCCGAACGTCGCCGAGATCGCGTTGGAGGTCGTAGAGCTGGTCCAGCACCCTCGCATCTCGGAGATCCAGTCGGCCCACCGGGCTGGCACATCGGATCAGCGTCTCGTCACCCACCACCTGGGAGCGCATCTTCAGCGTGAACGCCTGCTGTCGGCAATCTTTCGGCAGCGGCGCGTCGGTGCGAACGAGTGCACGGTCGTGGACCAGCGCCAATGCCTGAAAGAGCCGGGCGCTTCGCCTCCGGACGTTCCGAAGCACGAGCTCGTCGGCGACCCGGCTCCAGATGTCGCCGAGCTTGGCCTCGAGAGCGCCGACCGGCGGCTCCGACACGGCGTCGGCCCCAAGGCCGCCGTTGAGCCACGATCCGGTGTCGTCGAATGCTGACCGAAGCAGCTCGGTAATCCGAGGGATCTCCGTCAGCTCCCGAAGCACCTCCGTGCTGACGTTGAGGCGGCTGTCATAGGAGCGGGTGACCTTGACATCCCGGTGACTGAGCCGGATGAACTCGTTGATCCTTTCCAGCACTCTCCTCACTTGGAGTACCTCGATCGTGTCCTTGAGATGCGGGTAGTGCACCTGGATGAACTCGTGATCGTCGGGCCGAACCTCCCGCCCTTCGAGCTCGCGCTGTGCCAGGCTGCCGATCCGGTCGACCCGCCCCGTCCGTTGCTCGACGGACGAGGGCGTCCACGCGATCCCGTAATGGATCACACGGCGGCAGAACGTGTGCAGGTCCTCGCCCTCTTGTAGGACATCGGTTGTGGCTAGGACAAGCGGGAATCCCGGCATGCGGAACTGCTGCACAACGCGTTTGTTGACGCCGCCCGACATCCCGGCGACGGGCAACTGGTGCTGGAGAGTGCGTGCGAACAGATCCGGCAGGTCGCTCAACGAAGCCTCGGGCACAGTTGGAAAGTTGACGGCGACGATCGTGTCAAATGCCGACGCCGCGGCGCTGAGCTCTGCATAAGCACCAAACCTCCCCGTGCCTCGCTGCTCATCCAGTCGGTCGAGAAACCGTTGTGCGAGCCGTGCGGGCACATCCTCGGAGTCGGCCTGCCGGCCCGGTTCGAACGAGCCGATCTGCCCGACCGCCGTCAGATAGAGGTCGATGTAGGAAGCCCCGAGCCGGCACATGGCAGAGAGCAGCTCGCGCCGCTGCTCCCGACGCCGGAAGGTTTCGCGGAATGAAGAGCATGTCTCCGCGGGCCAAAGTTCCTCACGGAGCGTGAGGCGTCGCTGGAGAGCGGTCACGAATGTATGGATTCCCAAGCCGGCACTCGGCGCGGGGAAACGAGCGGGTGGCTCCGCCTCGTTGGCCCCCCAGCCGTTGAATCGTTCGTCGATGATGACCGCCGCATGTTCGGCGATCTCGCCTCCGACTGCGGCGAGCAGGGCGAGCGCCGCGGCTTGGTAGGCCTCATATATATAGAACCGCGGGTAACCCTCTTTCTGGGTCGTCCGCATCTTGTAGTACGCATATGCAATTGATCGAAGGCGCTCGACGAGTGACGCCTCGTCAGAGTTAAGCCGCTCAGCCAGGGCCTTGAGTACGTTGTCGGGGTGGCCCAGAAGCCAACCGACAAAGTCGTCCTCGAAGAATGTCGAGTACACCGTTGAAGCCGACGCGAAGCGGTTTTTCTGCATTGCCCCACCCGAGAGCACCTTGCTCGGCCCATTGCCACGGAAGAACCACGCGAAGAAGGTATCGATTCCACCCTCATCGTCATACGCCTCGTGGCGGAGATCATCCACGGCATCCACGAGCTCATCAGGGGCGGTGTTCTCGAGCTCGTCCCCGACTCCGCGACGCCGCTGCTCACGCCGATACCGATCGAACAGTCGATCGACATCCTCTGCGAGCGATGGCAACGCGGTACGCATCCGGTCGTGAATCCAGGCGTCGAACCGCCGATCGAGCTTCGCCTTGAGCTCGGCCACCGTGGCGACACGTCGGACGAACACAAGCGCCTTCTCGCCTGTCACAAAGGCATCCGACAGCGCCGAACACGTGGCATCGAGCTTGGGATGCGGGAGGCTCTCGTTGAACCGCTCGCGATACGAAATGGCGACCGTCTCGACATGGCTCGTGTCTACGCCCTGTCGCTCGCGCTCGTCATCGGTCTGCTCACGCAGATCGAATACCGATGCAGCTTCATCCTCCTCCTCGGTCTGGCCGTTCGTCTGAGCCTTTCTGGCGCGTCGCCCCAATGACTCCAGGAAGCTCTCGAACGACGAAAGCATGCCGATCTGGAAACAGTTCTTGAACCGCTCCTCCCCGAGCAGCTCGGTCACCTTCTTCTGGATCAGTGCGACGACCAGTCTCTGCCGCTCATCGGTCAGCGTCATCGGCTCGTCATAGTCACTGTAGCCACCGCGCCTCCACTCCCGGCGGTACATGTTCTTGCTGTGGAGCTCGCCAGCGATGTTCATGTGGGCGACACGTCGCATCATGAACCGCCGCACGATGGATTTCCGTTCGGACTCCGGTAGATCACGATCCACCAGGTCTCGGACTGTGAGCGTGTCCGGCGAGCCGTTGATTCTCAACCGGCACCGGTTCTGACCGAGGACATCGAGTTGGTGATAGATATCGGCGTAGTCGCACTCGAACGGTGTCGCCGACAGCAGCAGCACCCGCTTCGCCTTCGGGCGATACCACTCCGGTGGCGTGATACCGGGGTCGGCGTGTCCGAGTGCCACGGCCAGAAGACGGTTCCGGTTGCTGACCCGCGGACCGAAACCATGCCGCAGGTTGTGGGCCTCATCGATGATGAGCAGATCAAGCTCCGGCAGCAGGCCGTTGATCGCAAAGCCGAGGCGAGTAAGGAACTCGTCGGGACGCCGAACGCCTCGGAACTGATCGGTCAGCCAAGGGGCGTACTCTCGAATCTCCTTCACGTATCGTTTGCGTCGATCGGCATCCTTCACCGCAACGCTGAATGTTGTCATGCGCAGGACCGGATCACAGTCCTCGTGCCGGAACATCGCGAATGCGAGGTCATGAAGCCGATCACAGACGACAGGCGGCCGCACCGGTGCACCCTGGAGGTTTTTGAACCGGTTGTCCTCGACCGTCCAGTTGACCCGGACGAAGTTCGACAGTTCCTTGACCCACTTCCTCTGGATGTTCTCTCGGGGCGCGATGATCATCGCGCGTGCGCCGGGATCGACATGTCGCAAGAGACCGAGGACGCCCAGAGCCACATAGGTCTTGCCCATCCCGACCTCGTCGGCGATGTAAGCGACATTGTTCTCCGCGAGCATGTTGTACGCCGCCACAGCTCCGTCCAGTTGGGCTTCGGCAAAGCCGCAGGCTTGCGCAGCACCCGCCGGTGCGTAATCAATGAGGCGGGAGGCGAATGCCCTCGAGATGGACTTCATGCCGTGGCCTCCCCGACATCGAGTACGCCCCCGAACATCTCCTCATACCACTCAAGGAATAGTCCGCGTCCGTCGTCGCCGGCCATTACGCCATCGCGAAGATCGCCCAGTTGATCAAGTTCCTGGATCAGGTGCGCCCGGTCATCGCCGCACTTCTCGATGAATGCGGGATGATCCGTCTCGATACGGGTCAGGAGCTGCCGCGCACAGAGGAACGTGAGATACGACATCACCGCGTCTCGGTTCTCCCCCTCCGTAATCTTCTGCAGGAGCACCGGGAGCGAGTCGTACTTTCTGCCGAACAGCGTGGCCTGGGCCTCCTTCATCTCGCCGTTGCCGATCGCGGCCGAAAGGCGGCGATATTGGCGCTCGAATGCGTGGAACACGCCCGCCACTCGATCGAAGACCGTCTCCACCGCTGGCAGACGACCACGGGTGACTTGGAGCCCCTCAAGCGTCCCCCCATCCTCCAGCCTGCGTTCGATGAAGGTGGATCGCTGTTCATCGGAGAGCAGCGACCAGTAACGAAGGATCTCCTCAGGGGACAGATTCTGGAGCAGCGCTGGACGGCAATGCATTCCATCCTCGCGGACGAGCACCCGCCATGCGCCTTTGGGATGGTGGACAGCCACAAAGCTCGTCGAGGGCAGCAGTTTGCAGACCGCAGTCGCGGCATCGTCTGGCAGTACCATCCACCCGCCAACACGCGGTTCTGGAATCGAGCAGATCGATGCGCCGGCAACCTCCCTAATCTCGAGGGGGCCGTCCGACGGCTCGTCCAGCCGGTACTCGAATGTATTCCGACTCCAGTCGTACCGCAGATGGACATCGACATAAACCGGAGTCGTTTCGTCGATCTCTGACTCGATGCTGCTGGCGCACGCCGGCTCGCCCTCGATTGGATGCAGCCACCACCGGCGCCGGCCGGGTGCATCGCTCGCGTCCACGAAGAATGCCGCTTCGAAGTTGCCAGAGTTCGCGGCAGAGTGCGCTGCGCTAGTGAGATTGACCGACCCGGTCAGCAGGACCTCGCGTCCGTCACTGCTCCAGAAGCGATACACCTTGGCGTGGACGCGCCGGCGCGTGGTTGCCTCGGCCTTCAGTTTGGCTCCGCCGCGCTGCTGGATGCCGGCCGGCAGGTCACTCCACGCGGCCATTTCAGACACAGAGTCCCTGAACTCGGGCGTGACCAGAGCGTCGCCGGCGTGATCACGCGGGAGGAATACCCGCGTCTCGTTGGGCTGAATCGCATCAACCAGATCACGCAGCACCCGCGCCTCACCGCTGTCGAAGTAGGGGGAGATGACTTCCAGGTTCCAATCAAACCGTCTCAGCCCGGCATCGACAAGCCAGTCGGCGAGCGGTTGCTGCCCATGGAACAGGCGAGTGTAGTAGCGACCATCGTGCATACGATGGGTCGGCTCGTTCTTCGTGACGTGGGTGCGAACGAAGGCGGAGATCATGTCGAGCGCGGCGTGATCATCATCGGGACCGCCAAAGGCGCGGAGCTGTTTAAGGAGCGACAGCAGATCCCGCCGATATGAGCATCGCTCGTCGCTCACATCGCGATCGCGCAACTCCTCGAAATGCCCGGTCTCGACATTCTCCCACCAGCCTGCGCGCGTCAGGTTTGCCGAGAGTGTCCCGACGAGGAGGGCCAACGGGGGATCGAGCCCGAACTCTTCCACCCATTCATCGTCGACATGATCTTCGACCAGCACCAGAATGAGCTTGGGATGGAAGCATCCTGTGCGCCTGCGGAGCGCGATCCGCGCGAAGTCGAGGTGCGCCGGTGACGCATCGTTGGAAATCCCCTCCGCGTCGTAGTAAGCCGCCACCGCACGCGTCGATCGCAGGGCATCCTCAAGCTGCACGCGCCTAATCTTTTCGACTTGGTGGAACGGGCGATCGAACAGGTTAGGCAGAACATGGAGCTCAAAGAAGCCCGGGTCGAATGTGAACGTCGTGAACACCGCGGCCCGTACTTTACGCCCCGCGATACCCTCCTGAAGGGCCTCACTCAGCACGGCGAGGCGATCTTCGCCGATCACGGCACTCGCCATCAGGCGGCCTCCCCGGTCTGGGCGGTCACGCTCTTGAGCGCGTTGAGGAAGTACGAGTTACGCCAGACATGGGCCAGTTCGTCGCCATTCGGCAACTCGCTCTCGGTTCCGCGATAACGCACATCGAGGACACGATTCGAGATCTGGACCCACGGGGCCGCATTTCGGCGGGCCATGACCTCGCTGTTCCAATCGATCAGCGTGACGACCACCGTCTCATAGTCTCCATTGTTCAAGGCCTGGGCGAGTGTGCCGATATTGCGGGCAAGATTGCTCGTGGTCAGCTCCGCGACTTCAGGCAGCAACTCGTCGATCGGTGAGTCGAGATTCGGAACTTGCAATCCCCAGCGATCACGAAGCGTGCTAGCGATAGCCCTAGGCGTCTGCCCGTGCCGCGTCAGCATGAAGTCGAACACCAAGTCCGCTGGCGCGAGCAGGGCCTCCATACGAGCAACTCGTCGAAGGTAGTGAGCCAGCGGAGTATCTTCTGCCTCGCTGGCCTCCATCAGGGCGATGATGTCCTGCCGCCCGACCCATTCGGTCAGATCGGTCTCCCGAGCAAGCAGGGACGCGAGGATCCGTTGGCGATGGCTCCGATCCTGTCCGGGAGCTCGCGATGCATCGCGAAGGTAGGCGCCATAGAACGCCAACTCATTGAGCGAAAGCTCCACGGGCATCGCGGCCGCCATCGCATTCATCAACGGATTTCGCTTCGTGGCCTCGGTAGCACCACCATCCCGAACGAGTCGGATCACCCGGTCCAATACCGGCTTGAAGTGGGGCATATACTCTTTCTCGACGAAGTCCCGAGATACATCGGTCAGCCCGACCGGTCCGTCGGCGAGCAGCCCGGAGACCCGCGCCGGCACCGAGAACAAGCCCCAGAGGCCGTATGTCTTCTGATCCCCGAGGATCCACCCTTCGGGACCATCTTCGATGCGGATGCTCCGGCTCTCGTTCAGAAACTTCCGGACGCGCTCGATGCCTCGTGTGTCCTCGGCTTCGTTGACGACGAACCGTGCGTATGCACAGAGCTGCTCCGTTCGCAGGAAGATCGGAAGAGCATCGTGTTCCTCAGCGCGACCGTCGCCAATCAGCAGCTCCCCGAAGTACCGGCCCAACAGCAAGACCGTGAACCCGCGTACCGAGTTGCTGACCGTCGTCAGGTTGCTAACAAGATGCCGCCCAAACCCGGACCAGACCGGTTGCACACCGAGCGGGTCTCGGGAGCCTTGAATCTTCGCACGTGGGTCTTCAAGGGTCAGGAACATAAATGCTCCACTGTGATCACAAACGGACAATTTCCACAACCACAATAACCCGACACGGGTACCGGTTCGACGCCATGCACCTCGGACGATGATCCCCCGAGTGGTGCGCGAGAGGACAGATTCCCGAGCGCGTGCCGGATGCCGATGAACCTGCTATGGCTCCAGCCTAGTTTGCGCGTCATGATTAGGACGTGGGTCTTCACGCCACACCGTCGGGTAGACGACTCGCCATCTCCTGTTTCACGCGGAGCATCGGGCCTTGCCACGATCGAAACGAGGGGTATAGGCGTCTCGCCGGCGGGTTTCGGGAACTTGTGCGGAAAACGGCGCCCTGCGAGTCAGCAGGAAATGCTTCAATCGGAGGAGGCGATTTCGTTGGCAAACCTCGAGTGGGTCGTACTATCCAGAATAATTGATCATCCTTGGGTGTACGCCCAAGAGTGCGTCATCTCACGGGCACACGGACGCCCAATTCGGCCGGCCCTCTTGATTGTCCGGCCAGCGGGCCGGGACATCACAAAAACAGCGTTTGAAACTGTCATTTCTTCGGAAACATCGCGATTGTATCGGACAATCCGGACACGCTTTCCATCTCCAACCCGCAGTATGACGCCCCCGCTATTCACATAACCCCAGGGTCACCGAGACCCTGGGGTTTGTTGTGCGCTCTCGGCCGCTTACAACCCCGCCGTAGCCGTATCGGCGAGTTCGCGCAACGGCGGCCTGCTGGCTGATCGACCCGGTCGCGGGTCGGTGAGTCGCCTTAACACATTGGGTCTCTCCAGTGTCTCTATGCCGCTCGACCGGCTGGTGCACGGACTCGGTCTCGACTCGTGGCACGCGTGCCGCTGACCGCGCGGGGCGATCATGGTTGATCGTCGTCGGTGACTCCGGGCTCGTCGGCGAGCGATGCTTCGTACATCGCGAGAGTGGCGTTGAGTTCTTCGCTCTCGCCAACGAGTTCGATGGCGCGCTTCTGCGTGTCGACCGCCGACGCGGCGTCGCCGGCCATGTGGTGCGCGCGTGCGAGCGTCTCGAAGTATGCCGGCAGCGCGGTACCGCCGGCGGCCTCTTCCAGTGCACAGGCCCGCTTTGCGTAACCAAGCGCGCGTCGCGGGTCGTTAAGGGCATCGACGTCGCCGATCAGGAGCACCCGCGCCGCCGCGTCGAGCGTTCGCGGGCCGGCATCGAGTACATCTGCATCCGCTGTCCGCCGTTCGATCAGCTCACGCCAGAGTGGTTCGGCCTCGGTGAGCCTGCCTTGCGCCATCAGCACGCGTGACATCCTGTCGATCGAATCAATCATGGACGGATGGTCGTCTCCGAGGACGCGGCGGCGGACCTCGAGCGCTTCGCGATAGTACGGCTCGGCCTCGATGTACCGGCCCTGCGCCTCGAACAGAGCGCCCATGTTGCTGATGCTCTCCAGCGTGCTCGGGTGATCGTCGCCCAGTACGCGGCGGAAGCCCGACATCGCCTCGCGGCAGTGCGCCGCGGCCTCGTCGTAGCGCCCCCTGGACCGCAGCAGGGAGGCCATGTTGTTGACGCTGGTCAGCGTATAGGGATGATCGTCGCCCAGCACGCGGCGGCGGCCTTCCAAGGCCTCGCGGAGATACGGCTCGGCCTCGTCGAGCCGGCCTTGCTGCCAGAGGAGCAGCCCCATGTTGCCGATGCTGTTCAATGTACTCGGGTGGTCGGGGCCCAGCACGCGGCGACGGCGCTCCATCGCCTCGTGGTAATACGGCTCGGCCTCGTCGTAGCGCTCCCGCTTCCGGAGCAGACCGCCGACATTGTTGAGGCTCGTCAAAGTGCTCGGATGATCGTCGCCCAGCAAGCGCCGGCGACCCTCCAATGCACGCCGGTAGTACGGCTCGGCCTCTTCGAAACGCCCCTGGGACTGGAGCAAGCCGCCCATGTTGTTGAAGCTGATCAGCGTGTCGAAGTGATCGTCGCCAAGGACACGGCGACTGCCCTCCAGTGCTTCCAGGTAGTACGGCTCGGCCTCTTCGAGACGGCCTTGGAGCCGGAGAAGGAAGCCCATGTTGCTGATGCTGGTCAGCGTGTCCGGGTGATCGTCGCCGAGCGCATCACGCCGGATCGCCAGCGCCCGCGTCTGCGGGTCGTTGGCGAGGTCGAGCAGGCCAAGTTCGCGCACCGTGTCGGCCACTGTCTGCAGTAGTCGGGCCCGCACGAGCGGCTGCTCCTCGAATTGAGCGTCGATCGCGTCGATCGTGCGTTCGAAGATGTTGTCCTGGAGCATCCGCAGGGCGAGGCTCGTGAAGTTTACAGGGGACAAGCCTTCCAGCAGCGCAGCATGGGACTCTTCCGGGGTCGCCGCGAGGATCGCATCGCGGAGCCGGGCCCCCATCAACTCGACGTCAATGCCGCCCAACTGAGAAGACTGGAATGCGGCCACCGACTCCAACTCCTCCGCCCGCGCGATGGCCGCGGCTTCCGCGACCCGCGCTTCCTCGGACGCGCGCTGGGCCTCAAGCCTCGCGGTGCGTTCCGCCTCCGCCGCCAGCGAGGCATTCGTCGCCTCCATGTCCGCCCGATCCCTTTCGTCTAGCGCCCAGAGCATCCCCCACGTTGTGCCCACGACCCCGAGGATCAGCACGCATGCCATCAGCGACGCGGCCGCCACGCTCGCGCGATTGCGCCGAATGAACTTCCGCATGCGATACGCTGCGGACGGCGGACCTGCATCGACCGGTTTGCTGTCGAGGTAGCGCTGGATGTCGGCGGCGAAGCCGTTGGCGGTTTCGTAGCGTCGGGTGCGATCCTTCTCGAGCGCCTTCATCACGATCCAGTCCAGATCGCCGCGAATGATCAGCCCGAGCTTCTTCGGTTCGGTCAGACGGTGTGCAGCGATCGATGGCAGCGTGTCCAATGTGCTGACACGAGTGCTCGGTTTGTGCGGCGTCTCCTCGCGGATGATCCGCTGGATCTCGCCATAACCGGCGCTGCGGAGCGACTGCGAATCGAACGGCGTGGTTCCCGTCAGCAGCTCATAGAGCAGCACACCGAGTGAGTAGACATCGCTTCGCGTGTCGATGTCAATACCGCTCATCTCCGCCTGCTCAGGAGACATGTATTCCGGCGTGCCGATGAACTGGCGGTACTCGGTGAAGACCGTTTTCTCGGTCAGTCTCTGGTTCGTCGCCTTGGCAATACCGAAGTCGATCACCTTCGGAACTGGCCCGCTATCGAGCAGCGTGATCATCACGTTCGACGGCTTGATATCGCGATGGATAATGCCTTTCTGGTGCGCGTGCTGCACGGCGTTACATGTCTGCTGAAAGAGATCAAGCCGATCCTCGACGCTCAGGTTGTGCCTGTCGCAGTACTCCGTGATGGGTTCGCCCTTGACGAGTTCCATCACGAAGTATGGACGACCGGTCTCCGTCGCCCCGGCATCGAACACCTTGGCGATGTTCGGATGATCCATCATCGCCAGTGCCTGCCGCTCGGCCTCGAACCGCGCGATCACCTGCTTGGTGTCCATGCCCAGCTTGATGATCTTAAGTGCCACCTTGCGGCGAACGGGCGTCTCCTGCTCGGCCATGTAGACCACGCCGAAGCCTCCCTCGCCGATGAGTTGGAGGAGCTTGTAGGGGCCGATGCGTCCGCCGACTCTCTCGCTGGGCATTGCGGCGATGGTTGCATCTTCGTCATGGGCGCCGGTCGCGTCGCTGGTTGGATCGGCCATGAAGCCGCCGGCTCGCGCCTCGGCCTGCAGCAGCGCGTCGACCTCGGTACGGAGGGCGTCATCGCCGGCGCACGCCTGGGCGAGGGCCGCGGCCTGCTCTTCGGCCGGCAGATCGGCCACCTCCATAAACACCCGCCGGGCTTCTCGTCGTCTGTCGCTAGTCATGCCTCGTCCTCACCGTTGCACTCGGTCAACTCCCGATACAGCACCGCTCGCGCGTACCCCCAGAGACGGGCGGCCGTACGCGGCGAGACCCCGAGGGCCTCCGCCGCTTGATCCACGCTCAGGCCGGCGAAGAACCGCAGCCGCACGACGGCGGCCGCCTCGGGGTCGTCAGTCTCCAAGCGGACCAAGGCCGCGTCGACTGCCAGGATTTGTTCAGAATCTGCCGCGGCGAGCGCGTTAATGTCGCCGATGTCCTCGAGCCGAACCCCGCCGCCACCCCGAGCCGCTCGTGAACGGGCATGATCGATGAGGATCCGCCGCATGGCCTGGGCGGCCGCGGCATAGAAGTGGCCTCGGCCCGCCCAGGGAACCTGGCGAGGACCGACGAGCTTGAGGTATGCCTCGTGGACGAGAGCCGTGGCCGACAGGGTATGGTCACCGCGTTCGGCATCCATCCGCTGCTGGGCGGCGCGACGCAACTGGTCATAGGCCAGCGGAAGAAGTTGCGCTGCCGCTGCCGTGTCGCCATCTGCGGCAGCGTTCATGAGCAGCGTTACATCGGGCTGACCGTCCGGCGGCGGCATCCGGCCATCATAAACGGCGTTCGATTGACCTCATAACCGACGGTCCATGAACCTGCCGGGAACGCGAGGCAACTCGTGTCGCTGTCTTGACCACCAGGCGGCTGTTCCGAAACCAGTTGCTTCCGCACTATTGCTGATCTGACAGGGACTTGCGCTAACCCGCGAGTCCCTTTTTCTTGGCCGCGGGCCGCTCCGTGCCCGAGTCGGTACCCGCGCGGCTGGAGTGTGAGGTTGGTGAATCGATCTAATCGGCAGTACCTATGACTTCGTGGCCTCTTCGACGATGGCGATCTCCTCGTCGGTGAGTCTATAGAGGTCGTAGACGAGCCGGTCGATCTCACGGTCGGTCGAAGCGATGCGGCCTTCGAGGACGCGGCGTTCCTGTGGGGTGAGTCGTTGACCATTCTCGCCGTGGACGCGTTCGTTCATGTCGAGCATGGACTGCACGAGATCGACCAACCGGTCGTGCTGAGCGACCTCGGCTTTGGCATCGAAGTCCACGCGACGAATGGGGATGCCCAGCAATGCGGCCTTCTTGATCTTCGGGAATGTCCTCTTCTGGTCGTAGTAGCGTTGAAGCCAAATGTATTGCATCAGCGTCGAGCAGATGATGCCGAGGAGGTAGGGGTAGCGATAGCCCACCTCCTTCGTGAAGAAGATGCTGTACATCGTATTCAGGCTGTACAGGCCCGCTGGGACGAAGGTCCCGATTGGGTGGGCACCAATCTGACGAACGCAGATACGTTCCTGCTCATAGACAGACCGCTTGCCCCCGCTCTTGATTGCCTCCTCTCGATAGTCGAACCACTCCTGATGTGGGGAGAGCCGGTATCGATTGATGTGTACGCCATCGATCACGGGGACGAAATGATCAGCCACTCGCTCATCGGTGACAAAGCGTGACCGGTCGCGTGTCTGGATGCCGAAGTAGGCCGTTGCGAATGTGCCAAGCGGTTCGCTGCACTCATCAATCTTCTTAAGAATGGGCTGCTGGTGGCTGTCGTCCCCTGTGCCAAATTCGTGCTTATCGTGGCCCAACCAACTGCCGATGGGTTGCGGTCGACCATCGCCCAACACTCCCGACTCCCGGGATTCAACGATCGTAACGACGTCGTCCGCCTTGCCGGCTCCTTGCGAACAGATCAGCACCAGCGTGTCAACTGAAGGGCCCTTGAAGACTGGATAGTAGAACAGTCGCAGGACCACTGGCCTACTCAGGCCAAGAATCTGCTGTCGCAACTCATGGGCGTGCTTGTTCCGCAAAAATGTATTTGGCGTGATGAATCCAAACCGACCGTTCGGGCCCAAGAGGCGTAGGCCATGCTCAATGAACACATGATAAGTATCGATCTTGTACCGGGCTGCGGAGTATTTCTGGCTGAGGTGTGTAAATACATCGGGCTGGTTCAGCGTCTGCAGGAGCACATATGGCGGGTTCCCGATCACCGCCTCAAACCCGCCGGTTTTCATGATGTCCTTGAACGCGTCATCCCAGTCGAACGCGTTGATCCGGTACTGCTCCTCCTCGTCAAATATCGTGGCCTGCTGGCCGGCATAGAAATCGCTGCCGATGAGCGAGTTGCCGCATCGGATATTGTCCGATAGGTCCGGCAGGGCCCGTTCTTTGGCGAAGAGCAGCGGCTGAAGCGTCTCCTCGTTCTCGCCTTCCAGCACCTTGAGCAGAAGGCTCAGCTTGGTGACCTCGACCGCTTGGGCGTCGATGTCGACGCCGAAGATGTGGTCGGTCAGGATGCGTTTCTTCTCGTGGGTGGTGAGCTTGTAGTCGCCGTGCGTGGCCTTCTCATCGGGGATGGCCTTGCGGGCGATGGGCGGGGCTGCGAGTTTGGCCCACGACTCGGGGTCGTTGTCGGTGTAGAACCGCAGGTGCCATTCGAGCAGATGGCCGTACGCGCCCAGCAGGAATGAGCCCGAGCCGCACGCGGGGTCGAGTACACGGAGGGGCTTGTCCATGGCGGGGCCGCGGGCCTTGCCGCGCCCTTTGAGTTCGAGCCTGAGGTCCTTGAGGAGTTCTCCCACGGTGTGCTCGACGATGTAGTCCACGATGTAGGTCGGCGTGTAGTAGACGCCTCCGGCCTTGCGGACCTCCGGCTTTTCCTCGACTTTGGCCGTCTTGCCGGTCGGGCTGAGCGTGATGACGCTGCCGAGGAAGCGCTCGTAGATGTGGCCCAGGATGTCGGCGGGCAACACCGAGAACTCGTAGGGGGCTTCGGGGTAATAGAGGTTGCGAATGATGTCCTTGAGGACGGTGTCGCTGACAATGAGCCCGGGCGTGAGTGTGTCAGGTGATTCGCGGTCGGCCTCCTTCTCGAAGTGAAATAGGCCTGAGTTGTATTTCGCATCGGCGAGGCGGAAGCGCTCGAAGAGGCGCATGTAGACATTGGGGCCATTGAGCAGGCTTTGGAGCGTGCCCGCGACCTCGACGCCCCGGTCCTCGCAGATGCGGAGGAAGACGATGCGGTCGATGATGAGCTGGACCGCGTGGTTCAGTTGTCGCGCAGTGAGTTCGTTGTTGCGGGCGATGTTGCGTGCAAGGTCGGTGCGCCAGCGCTCTAGTTCCTTGAGAAACTCATCATCGACCTCGGCTGTGCCCTTCGTCCGAGTCTTCTTCAAGGCGTACTTGTCGAATGCGCCCTTGAGGATGGCGGTCTTGGAGAAGACGCCCTCGATCTCGCCCCAGCGACTCTCGTAATCCTCGAAGGTCATGTAGAGGACGCGGGCGGTGGACGCCTTGTCGCGGGGCGTGGGTTTGACCCGGCAGTCGTAGACCGCGAACTCCTCGAAGTCGCTCAGGATTGAGACCGGAAGGCCCGCGGTCCATGCGTATCGCCGGAGCTGGTAGGCGGGATGGGGGTCGCCTTTGACATCGACAGAGGGTTTCTTGGCCTCGACGAAGAACTTACGCTGGCCGCCGATGCGGAAGGAGTAATCCGGAGCCTTGGTGGTGCCGCCGATCTTGATCGCGGCCTCGTGGACGACATCCTTGTATTCGCCCGCGTACCCCTCTTCGTTGAAGACATCCCAACCCAGTGCCCCAAAGAACGGATCTAGAAACTCTCGGCGCAGTTGGGTCTCGTTGTAGCTGCCGCGCTTGTATGTGTCGATGTGCTCACGAAACTGCGCGACAAGTCGAGTAATCGATTCTGGTGCTGGCATGCCGTATCCGTTGGATAGGTACGAAGGGAATGGACCGGGTTCACTCGCAGTTCGCAAGTCTACAGGACCACCCCCGCGACCTTGTGATCTCCGGGGCAGCCACTAGGTAGAGATTGTTCGACTGGCGCCTACACGCGCCGGGCTCGCACGAGCCCGCCCCCGACGCTCAGCAATCAAAGAGCCGCCCGGCCGGATCATCAGACCCGACAGGGCGGCGGAGTGTGTAGGTGCTACGCCTACTCCAAACGATCCGCTACTCGGCGTGCGCCTCAAAGAGCCCGGGCCAGTTGCCATCCGCCCGTGAAACACTCCCCTCGAAGTCCGCGTTGAACTTCTCGAGGATAGCGGCGTTGACATTCAGGTACAGCTTGTCGTTGCGAATCTGCGCCGTCGTGATATCCACGGGCAGCAGGACATTGATCGAAACACCATAGGAACAGAAGCCGCCGTACTGCGGCGCGTAGCGATCCGGGCTCGCAAGGAACTTGTCCCGGCTCCGCTCCGTCGCAAACAAGTACGTCGCGCCCGCGTGCTCGGCACGGATCATCGGGGAACCGTTGACCGGCGTCTCGCTCTCAAAGAAGCTGACGGGATCGAAGCCGTCGAGACCGATGCCGCTGGCGCCCGAGACATTCACGAGTTCGCCGCGGGCGGCGCCGATGCGCCCGACCGCTTCGTCCGTGCTCCAGACATCGCTGGCAATCATGCGGAAGTTGACGAACGCGGCCTCGAACCCGTCGTACCCCGGCAGTTTCGCGGCCGCCGTCGCGTCCGAAACCACCGCGACCTCGAAGCCCTCTTCGATGAGGTTCCGCATGTGCGACTCAACGCAAAGGTTGGCGGACATCCCCGCGATCACAACCTGGTCGATCCCCGCCTTGCGGAGCTGCAACGCGAGATCATTGGAGTCCGAGCCGTAAACCTTGTGCGGGCTGACAACGACGGTGCGCCCGTCATTGATGTAGGGCTTGTAGCGATCGAGCCAGTCGGCGCCCGAGCCATCGATCCCCCCGGTGTCCAGAGGCCCGTCGCGGTGGAACATGTTGATGTCGTGCATCAGCGTCTCCAGCGCGCCTTCAAACCTCCATGTGTGATCGTGAGGGTAGTAATAGTGCGGGCTCACGAATACGCGCGCGCCGGCGTCGTTGGCGGCCCGGAAAAGCCGCTCGATATTCTCGACGGTGTTGTTCTCCGTGACGCTCTCGCCGACGACGCCCCATGTGACGCCCTCGGGGCTGAGGAAGTCGGCCTGCGGATCGATCACGAGCAGGGCGAAGCCGCCCCGCCGGAGTTCGACCCCCGGCCGCGGGATCAGCGCATCGGCGCGCGGCCCGTTGATGTAGTGGATGTGCCCCGCGTGGTCGTCCTGGGCGTCGCGCTGCGCCAGCGCCGTGAGGGGCGCGATGGCGCAGATCGTAAGAACGGAGAACGTCAGGTTGTTACGGGTCATGTTAGTTTCCTTCTGAGTTGGTCTGATGTCGATCAGAATGTGTGGCGAACATTTCTTTGGTGTGCGCCCGGACGAGACCACCCCGCCCGGGATGCAATCGGGCACTCATCGCACGTCGGGGATGCCGCCATGCGAGTCGGGCCTGGGACCGGGGGCGGGCCATCGGAAGCGGCGATCGGTCTCGAGAATCGGGACATCGTTGATGCTGGCCTCGCGCCGGCGCATCAGCCCGGCGTCATCGAACTCCCACAGTTCGTTCCCGTAGCTGCGGAACCAGCGGCCCGAGGGATCGTGCCACTCGTACTGGAATCGCACGGCGATCCGGTTCTCGCGGAAGCCCCACAGCGATTTCACCAGCCGGTAGTCACGCTCCTTGTCCCACTTGGTCCGCAGGAACGCGCGGATCTCGTCCCGGCCGCGCAAGAACGTGCCGCGGTTCCGCCACTCGCTGTCGTGCGAGTAGGCCATGGCGACGCGCTCCGGATCGCGGCTGTTCCACGCGTCCTCGGCGGCTCGGACCTTCGCAGTAGCGCTCTCGAGGGTGAACGGCGGTATGAGCGGGCGCGGCGATCGCGCAGACGCCGAAGCGTCTCGTTCATTCTCAGCATGCATATCAAGCTCCTTCAGCGCCGCCGTGAGCAGCGCCAGACTCACCGATCAGCAGGTCGAACAGGCACGGGGCTCGACACGCGGGAAGTCAATCTCGATGTCGAACGCGCGATTGAAGATGTTGGTGAACAGATTCAACGCGACAGCGCCGATGATCTCCGCGATCTGGGCATCACTGAACCCCGAGTCGCGCACCCGATCGATATCGGCTTCGTCCACCCCGCCCCGGGTCTCGAGGATGCGCCGGGCAAACGCCAGCGCCGCGTGCGCCTTCGATTCCGATGCCTCACCGTCGCGGGCCGCCTCGATCGCTTTGGCATCCAGGCCGGCCATCTCACCCAGCACGGTATGGGCGGAAAGGCAATAGGCGCACGCATTGGTCTCGGCGGTGAACAGCGCGATGCGCTCGCGAATCGAGGCCGGCAACTCACCGCCGCCCAGCGCCGCATTGAACTGAGCCCACGATGCGAGCACAGCGGGGGCGTTGGCCATCGCACCGGCCATGTTGGGCACCATCCCCAGGCCCCGTTGGAGCGAGAGGAGTGTCTCTTTGCTGGTGCCGGAAACGGTTTCAACGGACTGGATCGGTAGCCGGGACATGATGTGCCTCCTTCAGGCAAGGCAACGCCCACCCCGAGCCGCACACCGGCCGGGATCGGATCGCTGCGGGTTGTGTCGGTGCTCGCGGCACCGGGTGGCTGTGGGGTCCATTCCGGTCTGGAACATGCTCCACGCCACAAATATACTGACCAGTCAGTATAATACAAGCGAAGCGGACGAAAAAGATCAGGAATTCAATCAAAGCCGCGATCGTGAGTGCCAATAGCTGATTCTGGCGCCGAAATAATCCTCTATTCGCGTTGCTGAGTTCGATCTTTCATGCCAGCATGTGTATTGTTCAGTCAGTCAATATTCATACCCCAGCCGGGATGACGCCATGCCTCCGAGCCGCCGGGATGATCTGATCGATGCCGCGATGCGTGTCTTCTACAGGCACGGCTTCCACGCCTCGAGTCTGGACGACATCCAGAAGGAGGGCGGCATCAGCCGGATGACGCTCTACAACCACTTCAAGTCCAAGGACGAACTCGTTGTCGCGGCCATGCGCCGGCGCGACGAGATTTTCCGCAACAAGATGATGAAATTCGTCGAGTCGAAGGCAAAGACGCCCCACGAGAGAATCACCGCCGTATTCGACTTCCACGAAGACTGGTTCACGGGCGATGAGTTCTGCGGCTGCATGTTCATCAACGCATCGGCGGAGTTTGCGGCCGCGGACTCAGCGCCACGCCGAATCGCGGCCGAGCACAAGCGCGAGATCGTGAGATACCTCCGGGAACAGTGCGAAGCCGCGGGCATCGCGGACCCCGACGACACCGCCGAGCAACTCAACATTCTGCTCGAGGGCGCGATCGTGACAGCCCGCGTGGTCGGACAGGTCGCCGATGGCGGTCGCGATCCAGGCGCAGCCGCCCGCCTCGCCAAGCGCATGGCACTGTCGTTGATCGCAAATCGATAACAGGCGGGCTTCTGACGGCCGCCGTTCCGGGACTCGCTGAATCACTTAGGCGCGCCCGCAGTTCGCAATCACCGGTGTATCGCGCACTGCAACGCCGGAAGTGATCCCGGCGCGACATCTCTGCTGCTGGCTGTTTCACGACCCCCGAGTCGCATGCCTGTTCAGAGCGGCATCCATTCCCAAGCAGTCGAGCCAGACGACTCACGCGCAGAGCATCCATCTGGGCACTTCCATTCCCCCTACAATCCCCGCCTATGCCACGAAGAGCCGCCGTTATCTGCGCCCTGCGGACCCCCATCGGTCGGTATGGCGGAGCCCTTTCCTCCGTCCGCCCCGACGACCTCGCCGCGCTCGTCATCCGCGCGGTCGTCGCCCGGAGCGGGGTCGATCCGTCGCTCATCGACGATGTCTATTTCGGCTCCGCCAACCAAGCCGGCGAAGACAACCGCGATGTCGCGCGCATGGCGGCGCTCCTTGCAGGGCTGCCCATCACCGTGCCGGGCGTCACCGTCAACCGCCTCTGCGCCTCGGGACTCGAAGCCATCAACATCGCGGCTCGCATGATCGAAGCCGACCACGGCGATGTCTTCATCGCCGGAGGCGTCGAGTCCATGAGCCGGGCGCCGCTCGTCATGAGCAAGGCCGAGTCCGCCTTCGACCGCACGCAGCAGATCTTCGATACCTCCATCGGGTGGCGATTCGTCAACCCGAAGCTCTCAGCGATGCACCACCCGTACTCGATGGGCGAGACCGCCGAGAATGTCGCCAGGAAGCACGCCATCTCCCGCGAAGATCAGGACAAATTCGCGCTCGCGAGCCAGCAGAAGTGGGCAGCAGCGCATGAGAAAGCCCTGTTCGCCGACGAGATCATCCCCGTCGAGATACCCCAGCGCAAGGGCGACCCGATCATCGTGAGCACCGACGAGCACCCGCGCCCCGACACGACGCTCGAAGCACTCGCGCGCCTGAAGCCCGCGTTCTCAAAGGAGCCCGGCGCCACCGTCACCGCGGGCAACGCCTCCGGCGTCAATGATGGGGCCGCGGCGCTCCTCATCGTCGAGTCCGAGAGAGCCAAATCGCTCGGCCTCAAGCCCATCGCGTACGTCGGCCACAGCGCATCCGCCGGCGTCGACCCCGCCTATATGGGCATCGGCCCCGTCCCCGCGACGCGCAACGCGCTCCAGCGCGCCGGTCTTTCGCTCTCCGACATCGATCTCGTCGAACTCAACGAAGCGTTCGCGGCCCAGTCCATCGCGTGCATCCGCGAACTCGGGCTCGACAACTCCATCGTCAATGTCAACGGCGGCGCCATCGCCATCGGTCACCCGCTCGGATGCACCGGCGCACGCATCGCCACCACACTGATCCACGAGATGAGACGCCGCGGTTCCAAACACGGGCTGGCGTCCCTATGCGTCGGTGTAGGTCAGGGGCTCGCGACGATTTTCGAGAGCGACTGACGCTCAGGGCATCGCCGCGATCTTCTCGAACCCGCTCCGCATCGCGTCGAGCAGATCGTCGACCTCCGCGTCACCCATGGGCGTCGAGAGCGCGCACGAGCACGAGTTGATGAGGATGAACCCCGCGTCGAACATGTGGTCGAGCATCACCTTGACGCGCTTGTTCTCTTCCGCCGTGGTGTGCGCCTCGCGGTAGTTCGTGGGGGCCGTCGCCTTCATATGCACGCGGAACATCGAGCCGCCACCGGTCACACTCGCCCTCGCGCCCGTCTGACGGATCATCTCCCGGATGCTCGCGATCGCGCGCTCCGCCATCCCGTTGAGGCGCGCCACCTCTGAACGGTCGAACTTCTCCATCGCCGCCAAACCCGCCGTCAGACTGATCGGGTTCGCCGAGAAGGTGCCCGAGTGCGGATACACATACGACTTGGAACGCGGGTTGAGCACATCCATCACATCCCTCCGGCCCGCGATCGCACCGATCGGGAATCCCCCGCCGATCATCTTGCCCATCGCAGTCAGGTCCGGGCGGAGCCCGTACTGCTCCTGCAAACCGGTGTAATGCGACCGCAGCGTGATCACCTCATCCAGCAGCAGCAGCACGCCGTTCTTCTTCGTCCAGTCGCGCAGCGCCGCGACATACTCCGGGTCCGCCGGGTTCAGACCCACGCGGTGAGGCATCAGGTCCAGCACCAGGCACGCCAACTTGTCCTTCGAACGCTCCAGCAACGAGATCGAGCGGTCGATGTTGTTGTACGGAATCACCACAACCTCATTGACCGCCGACTCGGGCGTGCCCTTCACCAGCGGCACGCGCCGTGGCTCGTCCGCATCGCCCCAGTTCGCCGGTGATGGCGTCTGGCTCACCTCAACAAAGTCGTACGCCCCGTGGTACGCGCCCTCCGCCTTGGCGATCATCGGGCGACCCGTGAACGCGCGCGACGCCTTGATCCCCACCATCAGCGCCTCGGTCCCGGAGTTCACGAAACGCATCATGTCGAACCCGGGGATGCGCTCATTGAGATACTCGGCGTACCGGACCTCGATCTCGGTGCCGATGTTGTACGCGGTACCCTTGCGCAGCTGCGCCGTCACCGCCCGCACCATGTCCGGATCGGCATGTCCGTGGATCAGCGACGCCATGTTGTTGGCGAAGTCGAGGCGCGTCACCCCCTCGATGTCCGTGATCCGGCATCCCTCGGCGTGATCGGCGTACAGCGGGTGCGGATCGCGGAACGCCGCGTTCCGGCTCACGCCGCCCGGCAGAACCTTCAGGGCCCGCTCATACAGGGCGGCGCTTCGCGTCACATCCACATGCGTGCTCATGACATTGTCCCGTTGCAAGAGGTGCCGATCGCAGCAGGGGGGCGCCGGTCCGCTCCCGTACATATTCAAACTCCACGCCCGGAGCCAACTCGACCACGCGGAATCCGTCGCGCGTCACATCAACCACCGCCAGATCCGTGTACACCCGATTGATCACGCCACGGCCCGTCAGCGGGTAGGTGCACCGATCCACGAGCTTTGGCTCGCCGGTCTTGGTGCAATGCTGCGTGATGACATACACCGACTTCACGCCCGCCACGAGGTCCATCGCGCCGCCCACCGCGGGAATCGCACCGGGTTCACCCGTCGACCAGTTCGCCAGATCGCCGTTCTGCGCCACCTGCATCGCGCCGAGCACGCACAGGTCGATGTGCCCGCCCCGGATCATCGCGAAACTGTCGGCGTGATGGAAGTACGACGCGCCGGCAATAGCAGTCACCTGCCGCTTGCCGGCGTTGATGAGTTCGGGATCGCCCTCACCCGGCGCGGGCGACGGCCCCATGCCGAGCAGACCGTTCTCCGTGTGGTAAATCAGCGTACGCCCAGCCGGCACGAACTTCGCAACCAGTTCCGGAATCCCGATCCCGAGATTCACATACGAGCCGTTTGGGATGTCCAGCGCCAGCCGCCGGGCCATCTCGTCGCGCGACCACCCGATCTGTTCCTCGCCCGTCGTCATGGATAGGTCGCTCCCGCTGCAACGAGTTCCGACTCATGCATCGGCGATGCAACCCCGACCACTCGACTCACAAAGATGCCCGGCGTCACGACCACTTCAGGGTCAAGCATGCCCGCCTCGACGATCTCGTTCACCTGCACCACCGCAACCCGCGCCGCCATCGCCATGATCGGCCCGAAGTTCCGCGCCGTCTTGCTATAGACAACATTGCCGTAGGGGTCCGCCCGCCGCCCCTTGATGAGCGCGAAGTCCGCCCGAAGGCCGCGCTCCATCAGGTACTCCTTCCCATCGAACTCGCGCGACTCCTTGCCCTCCGCCAGCGGCGTGCCCACCGCCGCCGGAGTGAAGAACGCCGGAATACCGGCGCCGCCGGCGCGAATCCGCTCCGCGAGCGTGCCCTGCGGCACGAGTTCTAACTCGATCCTCCCGCTCCGGTACAAATCGGGGAACACAGTCGAGTTCGCCGTCCGCGGGAACGAGCACACCACCTTCGACACCCGCCCCGCCTTGAGCAGCGCCGCAAGACCGACCTCGCCGCTCCCGGTGTTGTTGCTGATGACCGTCAGATCGCGCGCGCCCTGGTCGATGAGCGCGTGAATCAACTCGATCGGGCTCCCTGCCTCGCCGAATCCGCCGATCATCACCGACGCGCCGTCGGGCACATCCGCGACGGCGTCCGCGGCGCTCTGGTACCGCTTGTCGATCATGGTTCGTGCTCTCAATGGGCTGCGAGCGACTTGGCGTCCTTCACACGGTTGTAGGCGAACAGCCCCGCCTCATCGAACAGCACACGATCCTCGTAGTCGTTGAACCAGATCGCCTTCGGGTTGCGCCCGACGATGCACACCTTGCACCGGTCCGGCGCGCTGCCCGCATTGCGCAGAATCTTGAAGATCACCACGCCATTCTCCGCGCCGGGCAGCCCCGCGATCGGCTTGTCCGTCACCGCGACAACCTCGGTCTTGCCCTTGTAGTGCGTGATGGAGAGCCGCGCATGCGCCTCCACGCCCGACAAGCCCTTCTGCGACTCGTTGAGAATCTGCCACGCCCGCTCGATGGGAACGTTGAACGCCTTGTACGCGACGATGTCACGACCGCAGAAAAAGTAGTGGTTCTCCGCGCCGACGCGCTTCATCTCGCGCTGCATGAGCCGCAGCGCATCGGGGTCGTCGTTGATGTCCTTGATGATCGGCGTCTGGTTCTCGACCGTCACGAAGCCGCGCGAGAGCAGCCCCCGCATCGCCGTGAGCGTGTCCGGCACCCACTGATGCACACCCATCCCGTCCTGGATGTAGTTCCCGTCGTCGTCCTTCATCAGGAACTCGTCGGGGTGCTCGAAGTGGATCATCAGATGGACGCCGACATCCGGATAGGTCTCGTGGAACGCGTCGAGCATCGCCAGGAATGTCGGGTCGAAGCGCTTCGGATAGAACGCCATCTCCTTCGTGCCGATGCGGATCGACTCGATCCCGCTCTCGGCCAGCGCCGCCATCCACGCCGCGATCTTCGAGTTCGCCAGCACCATCGGGTCGCCGCCCGACATCAGGATCTCGCGCAGCTTCTCGCGCCCGGAGTCCGGGTGACGCCCGCCGTTTGCCGCGACCTGCTCATTGAACTCCCGGATGTATGCCGTCACCTCGGGAATCTGCGCCAAGCCCTTCTTCGCGACCGTGCCGTCCTTGCGGGCGATCTCTTTCCGGGCGATCAACTCTTCGCGGTAGCAGAACCGGCAGTGCGCCGAGCATGTCGAGACGACATACATCAGACCCATCTCGTACTTGTGAAGCAGCCCCTCGACCGGGCTGTAGTCCATCTGATTGCCCGGGTCCTCCGAACCCGCCAGGTCGATCGTCTCGTCCGGGCTCGCCTTGACAAGCCGCTGCATCGGCTTGCTCTTGACCGCCAGATCGAAGTAATGCCGCGTCACCTTGACGGGCATCCGCTTCTCGACATCGCGGGGAGACCCCTTGAGCACCCGCAGCTGCACCAGCTCATCGCTGGAATAAAAGTTCATCATGTCCGCCGGCGCGCGCTCATCGAAGAAGGGCGCCAAGCCATTGATGATCTCGCGCTTGTACTGCACATCCTCCACGCGCTCGAGAAAGGCCCGCTCGCGGTCGGTCTGCACATACTCCTGGGTCGTCGGCATCGGAGGGCACTCCAGAAAAGGTCGCTCCAGACTCGGATCGTCTTGAAATCAGATGTACACTAATCCAATCTGAGTGTAACGCAATGACCAACAGGTGCCACCATGTCTCTCCAAGAACTCATCGCGCCAGTCAGCGACTCCCTGACGCCCACCGAACGCCGAATCAGCGCGCTCCTCATTCAGGACGCCACGCTCCTCGCCTTCGGCACCGTCTCGGACATCGCCGAGCGTGTCGGCACCTCCAGACCTTCTATCGTCAGGTTCGCGACCAAACTCGGATTCGACGGCTTCACCGACCTCCAGAACTGGATGCGCCAGGACCTCACCCGCCAACTCAACAGCCCAACCCGACGCGTCCGCCTCCGGGAAGGCCAGGCCACCCCCGTCCGAGAATCAATCAATAACGCCCTCCGCCACGCGCTCGACACACTCACCGACGAACGCCTCACGACCCTCGCCACACCCATCGCCAAAGCCCGCGCCGTCTGGATCCTCTCCGGCGAAACATCCATGGCCGGGGCGACCGTCCTGACCAGCGGCCTCTCGATGGTCCGCGATCACATCAACCTGGTGCACGAACAGACCGCCGCCCGCCAACTCTGCGGCGCCCAGCGCGACGACGCCGCGGTCATCTTCGATTTCGCCCGCTACCGCAGGCACTCGGTCGTCACCGCCCGCGCACTCGCCAAACAGGGCGTCACCATCATCGCGATCACCGACTCTCCCCTTTCTCCCCTCGCCTCACTCACCAAGACCTGGTGCCAACTCATCATCCCCGCCGTCGGCCCCTTCGACAGCGCCCTCCCCGCCGTGCTCACAGCCGAACTCATCACAGCGCGCGTCGTGCGGCTCCTCGGCAAGAAGGCCCATGCCCGCATCGACCGCCTCGAAGAACTCTGGCAACAACTCGGCACATTCCTCGAATACGTCCCGCGTCAGCAGAAAATGAACGGTTCACCGATCGATCAAAGCCGCCCCCCGCGCACGACCCCGCCGAAATAGAGGCCGCCCCGCGCGCACGCAACCCCGTCGTCAACTCATTCGCCGTCCCGCGGCCTGCCGCCCGACACCGGCTCATCATCAAACACCGCGCGTCCCGCCGGCGAGTCCATGTCGTCCATCTGGCCGCTCCGGGCGGCCCAGACGAACGCGCCGATGAACACCGCCGCCAGGACCAGCGCCAACGGCAGGATAATGAAGATCAGTTCCACGAACCGGGCTCCACGCTCCCCCGACCGAACGACCCCGAACGATACGCGATCGTCACCACCGTGAGCGAACTCAGCGGCATCAGCACCGCCGCGAGCAGGGGGGTGATGAGCCCGCTCACCGCGAGCCCCGCGCAAACCAGGTTGTACGACGCCGACACAACCATGCACACCTTGATGGTCCGAATCGTGCGACGCGCACCATCCAGCAACTCGACGAGCGGGTTCAGCCCCTGGTTCGAGAGGTACACATCCGCCGCTTGCATCGAGGCCTCCGCCCCGCCATGCACCGCGACACCCACATCCGCGCTCATCATGGCCGCAGCATCGTTCACCCCATCACCGACCATCACCACCGGCCGCGCTGCGCAAGCGCGCACGAACGCTGCCTTCTGCTCAGGCGTCGCACCGCCGATCGAGGCCGACGCATCCAACCCGAGCCGCTCGCCCACAGCACGCGCCACCCGCGGATGATCGCCCGACAGCATCACGACATCCCAGCCCATCGCGCGGGCCCGCCCGATCATCTCGCTCGCGTCATCCCGAATCGGATCACCCAGAAGCGCCAGCGCCGAAACCCGTCCATCCACGGCAACAACCACCGGCGTCAACGCCCGCGCGCCCGCCGACTCGATCGTCGACCCAAAGGCGCGATCGACGCCCCCCACGCGCTCCTCCACATACTCTGGCGAGCCGATCACCAACTCGCGCCCATCCACGCGCGCCGTCAGTCCTCCGCCGTGCTCGTACGCGCTCCGCTCAACCACCAGACCCTCGGTATCAAATGCCCGGGTGAGCGCCCGTGCGATCGGATGCGCACAGTCCCGCTCACCCGCCCCGACCAGCGCCTTGGCCTCCTCATCGCCGATCCATTCAACAAGCGACACCGCCCCCCGCGTGATCGTCCCGGTCTTGTCGAGCACGATCGTCCCGCCCCGATGGGCGAGCGCCTCGAGCGAGTCGCCCCCCTTGATCAGGAACCCGTGCTGCGCACCCCTACCGATGGACGCCGCCAGCGCCAGCGGCGTCGCGAGCCCCAGCGCGCAGGGACAGGTGACAATCAACAGCGCCACGGTATTCCCCAGCGCGCGCGACGGCTCCACAACCATCCACACCCCGAAAGTCACCACCGCGAGCGTCAGCACGACCGCGATGAACCGCTGCGCCACGCGGTCCGCGAGCCGCGCGATCGGCGCGCGGTGCATCGCCGCATCACGAACAAGCGACATCAGCCGCCCGATCCGTGTCGCCTCACCCGTCGCCGAAACGCGGACGCGAATCACGGCGCTCAGGTTCACAGCACCCGCGGGCACCGCGTCGCCCGCCCCCGTCTGGATGGGCTCCGACTCGCCCGTCAGCACCGAGTAGTCCATGCTCGACTCGCCCCGCGAGACCTCGCCGTCCGCCGGCACCACCTCGCCCGCCAACACCTCAACCACATCCCCCGCCTGCAGCGCCTCAATCGGTACCGGCCGCACATCATCCCCCGCGACCAGCCGCGCCGCCGACGGCGTCACCGCGCCGAGCAACTCCAGCGCATCCGAGGCCCGCTGCTGCTTGCGGTGCTGCAAATATCTCCCCATAAGCAGCAGGAACACCAGCGCCGTCACAGAGTCGAAGTACACCTCGCCGGTGCCCCGAACAGTATTAATCGCCCCCGACACCCCGCCCGCAAGCAGCCCCAACGCAACCGGCGTATCCATATGGAGCGAGCGTGTTTTGAGCGACGCCACCGCCCCGCGGAAAAACACCGAGCCCGGCCACGCGAGCGAAACGACCGACAACAACAGCGACACCCACCGGAACAGCGACTCGTATAGCGCATCGATCCCGTGGAACACGCCGCCGTACAGCGCGAACGAGATCAGCATCACATTGCCCGCCAGCGCCCCCGAAACGCCCAGACGCACGATCATGTCCCGGTTGTGCCGCCGCTCCGCCTCGTGGCGTTCCCGCCCCCGCCACGGCGACGGCGCGTACCCCAGCCCGTCCATCTGCCGCGCGATCCGCGACAACGCGACACGCGCCGGATCCCACCGCACCTCCACCGACCGACGCCCAAGGTCGACCCGAGCGTCGATCACGCCGTCAACAATCCGCGGCAACTTCTCGATCAGCCACACGCACGCCGCGCAGTGAATCGAACAAGCGAGAAAACGCACACGCATCGACCCATCTCCGAGCGGCTCCGCGTACCGCCCGAGGAACGCCTCGTGGTCATACTCCTCATAGGTGCGCCCGCTGGCCACCGCAGACTGTTCGCCAGCCGCCTGTTCGCCGCGAATTCGGTAATACCCGTCAAGCCCCAGCGAGCAGATCAACTCGCGGGCGCCGCGGCACCCGTGGCAACAGAACTGCTCGTCCGCGCCCGGATCGATCAGGCCGCTCGCCACCGGCAGCCCGCAGTGCGCGCACCGCACATCAAGTCGGGATGGTGCTTCAGTCGCCACCATGGCAGCACGGCATGTCCCCGGAGTCGAGCGACTCCACATGCTCGATCAACTCCGTTCCGTTCCCGCCCGTCGCGCTCGCTGGAATCACGCGCATCGACCCGCCGATCGGGCCCATCGTCGCGCGACCGATCACCGTCACAATCCCCGCGATCGTGATCGCAAGCGCCGCAACCACCGGGGCGTGCCTGCCCAGCACACCCGCCAGCTTCTGCACGCCCGCGCCAACCGCGATCATCACCGGGAGCGTCCCCATCCAGAAGAACGCCATGACCATCGCGCCCTCCGCCGGGTTCGCCGTGCCCGCAGCCACAACGACAAACGCGTACAACCACCCGCAGGGCAAAAGCGTGGTTAGCAGCCCGGTCGCCGCCGCGCGCACAACCGGCGTCCGCTTCATCGCCGCGCCCATCCCCTTGCCCGCCACACGCTGCATGAACTTCGGCGGCCTCAACTTCGGCACCGCAACCCCCAGCGAACGAAGCAGCATCGCCCCGCCGAACAACACCATGATCCCGCCCGCGCCGATCGCAGCCGCCCGCTGCACACCGACCATCGAGCCGCCCAGATCAAGCCCCGCCCCCACCACACCCGCGATCACGCCGAGCACGGCGTAGGTGCCGAGCCGCCCGAGGTTGTACGCCACATGCAGGAGCGACTTCGGCGCTCTCGACCCCGGATCCGCGCCGACGGCAAACGCCACAAACGCCCCGCACATCCCGGCGCAGTGCAGACTCCCGAGCAGGGACGCCAGGAACACAGTCACCGCGAGCGTCATCATGGGCGAGCCCCTTCCCCCTCGGGCATCTCAAACCGAACGGTCTCAGTAAACAGTCTGCCGGTGCCGGCGGTCACACGCACCCGCGCCTCCCAGACACCCGGCACACCATCGGGCACACGGACAACGCACACGCCCGCCCCGTCAGTCACGCCCGAGAGTTCATGCTTCTCCGAAGCACGCACGTTCGCGAAGACCTCAACGCCGATCAGCGCACCCCCGACGGCCCGCGCATCACGATCGACAACCGTCAGCACCAACTCGCGCACGCCCGCGCCCGCTTCACCAACCCGCGCCGCAACACGCCAACCCAGTTCCGCGTTGCGACGCTCCTGCGCCATGTGCGTGTCCCAATCGAGACCCTTCTCGTAATACGACTCCTCAACCGCAAAGGTCGGGTCGTTACTCGATCGCGCGATGAGGTACCCGAACGCCGCAAAGTCAACGCCCATGATGAGCGCGACCAGCCCGAACCAGAAGAATGGTGACTTCATCATCGCTGACTCGCCCTCCGCACCGGGCCGAGCAGCGGATAACTCCGCTCGGCCTTGAATCCCTGCTTCGTCGTCACGCCGAATGTCGCCCGCGCCTCGCCGTCCCTGAACGCGCCCGCCGGCACAATCACCTGCACATCGCGCCACCCGATCTCGCCGCCCGCCACCTCGAAGGTCAACCCCTCGCCCGATGCGAGCGAAGCGCCCTCAAGACCCGAGACCGCGATCGTGAACTCCTGCGGCGCATCAAGTCGGTTCGCGACCTTCACCCGAATCGTGTTGGCGATCATCCCATCCCCCATCTCGACGAACGGACGCCCCCGCCCGCGCAGCACCGTCAGATCGGCTTCCCCGCGCGTCAGGAGCGTCCCGACAAACAAACTCGCCAGCGCGCCCAGAACGAGCACGTACAGAAGCAACCGCGGCCGGAACACCCGCGCCTTGCCGCTCTCCACAGCACGCTGCGAGGTGTACCGAATCAACCCCAGCGGCCGACCAATCTTCTTCATCACCGCGTTGCACGCGTCGATGCACTGCGCGCACCCGATGCACTCCATCTGCAGGCCGTCGCGGATATCGATCCCCGTCGGGCAGGTCGTCACGCACATGCGACAGTCGATGCAATCCCCCGCCGACTCGTCCTCAACAATCGGGAGCGAGAGATCCGCGCCCGCATGCTTCTTCCGCTTCTTGGCGCCGCGCGGCTCGCCCCGCTTCTTGTCATAACTGATGATCATCGTGTCCCGGTCGAGCATCGCCGACTGGAACCTACCGTACGGGCACGCCACCAGGCACACCTGCTCCCGGAAGAACCCGAAGTCGAACAACATCAACGCGGTCACCGCCGCCATCACCAGAAACGCCAGCGGGTGCTTGGCGGGCGAGCCCTTCACCCACGAATACAACTGCTCCGTCCCGACGAAGTACGACAGGAAGGTGTGCGATACGAAGATCGCGCACAGGAAGAACACGAGATACTTCATCGCCTTCCGCGCGCCCTTGGCCCCGCCGATCTTCTGCTTGCTCCCCGGCGCCCCATCGAAGAACCGCTCGATCGGGCGGAACAGGAACTCCATGTACACCGTCTGCGGGCACGCCCACCCGCACCACACCCGCCCCAGCAGCGCCGTGATCAAGATTATCGATACGAACATGCTGATCATGAACAGCGCCAGCAGCATCGTGTCCGTCGGGAAGAAACTCGTCCCGAGAATATGGAACCGCCGGTGCACGATGTCCAGCAGCAGCGCGGGCTTCCCGTTGATCCGCACGTACGGCAGAATCGCGAACAGCACGATCAGAAAGTAGGCGAACATTCGCCGCGCCAACAGGTAGCGCCCCGGCGAGAGCCGCGGACGAATCCAGTGGCGCGACCCGTCGGGGTTGAGCGTCGCGAGGACGCGCTCCTTGGGCAGTGGGGCAGACATGTCGGTGTTCCGGTGTCAGAGAGAAAGCTAAAACTGAACTGTCATTTCGTTTCGGGCGTGTACGCCGGCCAGTCCGGGATCACATCGCCCTCCGCCTGCTTGCCCGGCACATTCGTGCCGCGCAGCGAAGCCACATACGACGCCATCAGCGTGATCTCGTTGTCCGTCAGACGCCCTTTCCACGCGGGCATCGCGCCGGCCTTCGCGCCATTGGCGATCACATTCGGGATATCCGTCAACTTCTTGACGTTGATGTACGTGTCGTCCGTCAGATTCGGGCCTGTGCCGCCGGACGCCGTCGCGCCGTGGCACGCCGCGCACTTCGCCGTGAAGGTGCCCTTGGCCACCAGCTGCAGGTTCCGGATGTCCGGGTCGTCGCTGTGCATGAGCATCAGGATCGTCTCGTCGTTAGGAGGCAACTCGCCCACCGACGCGAAGATCTTCTCGTAATGCGCCGCGACCGCCCGGTCCAGCGCCTGATGCTCCGTCCACGACAGTTCGCTGAAGTGCCAGAACATCGTGTAGATCACCGAGAAGAAAATGCTCGCCCAGAACAACCAATGCCACCACCCGGGAGTCGGGTTGTCGTACTCCTGGATGCCGTCGTAGTTGTGCTCCAGGATCCGGTCCTTGCCCGGATCGCCCAGCAGATCGGGATGATGTTCGCTCGTGTGCCGTGTCATCGAAGTTCGCTCCCCTTCGACAGTTCGTAAGCCGAAACCGCCGCGCCATCGTCCAGAGGTATGCGCGACGCGTACCGCGCCTCGCCCGATGTACCCCGACGCAGCGCCCGTACAGAAACCATCGCAAAGACGCCCAGGAAGATCACCAGCGCGACCTCCGGGTAGATCGACAAGTCAAGATGCGTCAGCGTGTCACGAATCATTGGCCGGCCTCCGCGGGTGCAACCTTGTTGATGTCCGTTCCGAGACGCTGCACATACGCGATCAACGCGATGATCGCCTTGTCCTGCATCCCGTCCGGCCCGCCCTGCTCAACCATCTCGGCGCTGATCTGCGCCGCCTGCGCCCGCGCAGCACCCTCGACATCCTTCAGGGCCTCGCCGTAAGGCACGCCGATCATCGCCAGCGCCGAAACGCGCTTCTCCATCGCGCCAAAGTCGATGTCCTGCGTCAGCAGGTGCGAGTACCTCGGCATAATCGAGTCCTGCACGACAGCGCGCGGGTTGTCGAAGTGGTCCAGGTGCCACACATGCGACCGCGCCCCGCCCTCGCGGTGCAGGTCCGGCCCGATCCGGCGTGAACCCCACTGGAACGGATGGTCGTACACAAACTCACCCGCCATCGAATACTGGCCGTACCGCTCCGTCTCGTGGCGCATCGGACGAACCATCTGCGAGTGGCATGTGTAGCAACCCTCCGACACATAGATATCGCGACCATACTGCTCCAGCGGCGTATACGGCGTCACCGAAGCGATCGACGGACGATTCGCCTCCACGATCCATGTCGGGATGAACTCGAACGCCGACGCCGCGACGATCGCGATCACCACCCACACCGTGAACCGGACAGGCAGCCCCTCCCACCGGCGGTGCCAGTTCAACTGGAAGAACACATCCGCACGCCTGGCGATCGGGATCACGTTCTCAAGGCCCGATGCCGGCGCCCGCGGCGCCTTGTAATCGTGCAAGGGCGCGGCCTGGACCAACGAAACCTCGTACCGCGCCGGACGCGTCCGCCAGGTCATGAAGTAGTTGATCGCGAGCATCACCACGCCGCCCAGGAACAGCGCCCCGCCGATCACGCGGAACACATACATCGGCATGAGCCGCATCACCGTCTCGACGAAGTCCGGGTACACCAGCACGCCCGTCTGATCGAACGCCCGCCACATCAGGCCCTGCGTGATCCCCGCCGCGTACATCGAGATCCAGTAGATGAAGATCCCGATCGTCCCGATCCAGAAGTGCCACTCCGCCAGCGCCTTGCTCCAGAGCGTCGTCTGGAACAGCCGCGGCAGAAGCCAGTAGATCATCCCGAACGCCATGAAGCCGTTCCAGCCGAGCGCCCCCGCGTGCACGTGGCCGATCGTCCAGTCCGTGTAGTGCGACAGCGAGTTCACGCTCTTGATCGAGAGCATCGGCCCCTCGAACGTCGACATGCCGTAGAAGGTCACGCCCACCACAAAGAACTTCAGCACCGGCTCGGCCGCCACCTTGTTCCACGCACCGCGGAGCGTCAGAAGCCCGTTGATCATCCCGCCCCACGAGGGCATCCAGAGCATGAGAGAGAACAACATCCCCAGCGTCGAAGCCCACGCCGGCAGCGCGGTGTAATGCAGGTGGTGCGGCCCCGCCCAAATATAGATGAACACCAGCGACCAGAAGTGAATGATCGACAACCGGTACGAAAACACCGGCTTCTCCGCCGCCTTCGGGAGGAAGTAGTACATCAACCCGAGGAAGGGTGTCGTCAGGAAGAAGGCCACCGCGTTGTGCCCGTACCACCACTGCACAAACGCGTCCTGCACGCCCGCGTACACCGGGTAGCTCTGCGTCAGGCCCGCCGGAATCGCCAGCGAGTTGAACACATGCAGCACCGCGACCGTCACGATCGTCGCGATGTAGAACCACAACGCCACATACAAATGCCGCTCACGACGCCGCAGGAGCGTCCCGAAGAAGTTCACACCAAAGAACCCGACCCACACCACCGCGATCGCGATGTCGATGGGCCAGATCAGTTCCGCGTACTCCTTCCCCTGTGTCAGGCCCAGCGGGAGCGTCAACGCGGCAGAAACAATGATCGCCTGCCAGCCCCAGAAGTGCAGGTTGCTCAGCAGATCCGAGAACATCCGTGTCTTGCACAGACGCTGCGTCGAGTAGTACACGGCGCAGAAGATCGCATTGCCCGCGAACGCGAAGATCACCGCGTTCGTGTGCAACGGGCGGAGCCGACCGAAACTCAACCACTCGATCGAGTAGATCGGCTCCAGCACCGGCTTCAGGAACGCAAACGGCCTGCCACCCATCAGGGTCAGGTCGTGCGCCACCGGCGCCACCAACTGAATCGCGACGATCAAGCCCACAAGCATCCCCACGAACCCCCAGACGAGGGTCGCGAGCATGAACTTGCGGACAACCGCGTCGTCGTAACTGAACGACTCCAGCCCCCGTGCCGTTCCCGATGCGCCGCCAGGGGCGTCCGTTGCAAAAGCCATGAAGCGTGTCTCCGGTGCGTCAGGCCCAGGCGACCCCCACGAGCCGCCGAAATCAAGAGTGTGATATCGTTATTTATTCGGAGATGATTGTCAACATCTCTAGATATTTCCACAACTCGCCGATAACCTCTGGGCTGCATACCCGCGACCCGCCACTCACCGGTAAAGGCAAAACGCATGTACGGAAAGCAAACAGAAACAGCCATCGCAGCGATGAGCCGGCTCGCCGAGGTCTACGACGGCGGGGTCACCAGACTCTCCTCCTCCGACATCGCCGAGAGCCGAGGCCTCCAGCGCCCATTCGTCGCCAAAATCCTCACATCGCTTTCACAGGCCGGGCTCGTTTCCGGATCCCCCGGACCGGGGGGCGGGTACACACTCGCCCGCCATCCCAAGGAAATCACAGTATTTGAGGTGTTTTCGCTCTTCGAGCGTGAAAACGACTCCGACCTCTGCCCCTTCGGCGGCGGCGTGTGCGGCGTCGGAGATCCCTGCGCTATCCACGAAAAGCTCGTCCGCGTCAAGGATTGCATGGACGATATGCTCCACCGGACAACCTTCGATGCATTCCGCATCGCCTTCCAGGTCGAGGGCCGCAGGCCAACCTCACGCGCCGAAGCGCAGGTCATCGCGGGCAAGGCCCGGCAGAGCTTCCGCGCCCCCAGGCCCAAGAGAAAGAACTGAGTTATCCACAATCCGGCAGGCGCACGTTCGACCCGCTATATTGAGGAAACAAAGACAAAGATATCGGCGTCAAGTTCCGCAGGAACATCCGCCGATGAGCCAGATCAGTGTTTTCGACGACGGGCGCGGGCCGCTCGTGAGACCCGCTCCCGCCGCTTTCAAGAGTCTCATCTGCAACAGGAGCAAAGCAATGCTTCATCGAATCGCGACACGGACGCTCGTTCCGGCCGCCGTTCTTGCGTCCGCCGGATTGGCCCAGGCCGCCACAACATCCACCGATGGGGTGCGCGCCATCGTCGCCGAGATGCTCGCCGACGCCGACACGCGGTCCAGCTTCCTCCAGTCCGGCGGCAACGCCGGCCACGACGGAAAGCACTTCTTCCTCTCCGACGCCTCCGACTCCTTCCACCTCGAGATCGACGGCCAGATTCAGTTCCGCTACCTCGCAACATTCGTTGATGACGACCCCGTCGTGAACCCCGACGACCTCGAGTCCGGGTTCACAACCAACCGCACTGAGCTCGGATTCTCCGGCCATGTGTTCGACAAGGAGTTCGTCTACCGCGTATCCGGCGAGTTCATGAACTCCGGTGGCGGATTCAATCTCGAAGACGCCTATGTCGGCCATGTCTTCGACAACGGGCTGCTCCTCGTCTGGGGCCAGCTCCGGATGCCCGTGCTCTGGGAAGATGTCATGAACGACAAGTACGCCCAGGCCGTCGACATGTCCGTCGTCAACGCCGTCTTCCGTCAGGACCGCTCGCAGGGAATCTGGGTCCACTACTCAGCCGATGATTGGCGCGGCTGGTTCGGATTCTCCGACGGCATCCGCTCCGAAGACACCGACCTCTTCGGCGACGGCTCGGACTGGGCGCTCACGCTCCGCGGCGAGTTCAAGTTCGCCGGCGATTGGTCGCAGTTCGATGACTTCACCTCGCCCCCCGGCTCGAACTGGGGCGTCAAGCTCGGCCTCGCCACCCACTGGCAGGACGGCCCCGAGAACAGCGCCATCTTCCCCGACACAACGCTCGGCGCTTACACCGCCGATCTCATGCTCGAGGGCGACGGCTGGAACTTCTTCGTCGCGGGCGTCGGCCTCCACACCGATCCCGACGGCGGCGACTCCTTCAACGACTGGGGCGTCGTCGCGCAGGGCGGCGTCTACATCCCCGACACCGACTGGGAAGTCTTCGCCCGCTATGACGCCGTCATCCCCGATAGCGATCGCGTCGGCGATGACACCTTCAACACCCTCACCGCCGGCGTCAACTACTACATGCACGGCCACGCCGCCAAGTTCACCGCCGATATCCAGTGGTTCTTCGACGACACCGTCGGCAACGACCTCGTCTCGAGCGTCGCCACCGGCGCGGGCGGTTCCTACGGCAACCGCATCGGTCTGCTCCCGACCGCCGAAGAAGACGAGATCGCCATCCGTCTCCAGTTCCAGCTCCTCTTCTGAGGTTCGGCGTACTTACTAGTTAGGGGTTCCTTGCACCCGAAGTGAGTGTTCCGGTGCAGCGGGCCCGTGGAGTTCCACGCTCCGCGGGCCCGCGCCCATTTTGACTCAGCCCAACTCCGCCTCCAGATGCGATCGCAGCCCGTCAATGAACGCAGAAGCCAATCGCCCGATCGATCGGCCCTTCCGCATCGCGACCGCGATCTCGCGCGTCGGCCCGCCCCGATTGAACGGCAGATAGCGCCGACCCTTGCTCCCGTCACGCCTGGAAACAAGCTCCGGAACGATCGAAACTCCAAGCCCCATCCGGACAAACTCCAGCAGCGTCCCGATCTGCGTCATCCGACACGACACGATCCCCGCGACACGACGGGACGAGCAGAACTCCGAAATCTGCCGACCCAGGCAGTGCATCTCGTGCAGCGTCACCGCCGCCTCCGTCCGCAGGTCCGCCAGCGAGATCACGCCCGCATCGCACAGCGGGCTCTTCGAAGACGCGACAACAACCAGCCGCTCCCGCGCAACCACCCGCATCTCGATCAGCGGATGATCCACAGGCGTGCTCATCACACCGATGTCGAGCGTCCCGTCCGCGATGCGCTCAATCAGGCGCTCGGTCAGGTCCTCGCGAATATCCAGCTCGCACCCCGGATACGCCCGCCGGAGCCCCGCGATCGCCCCGGGCAACATGTACGGCGCCATCGTCGGAATTGCGCCGATCGAGAGGCGCCCGCCACCCCCCTCGACCTCCGCAATCAACTCCGACTCGATCCCCCGCATCCGCTCCAGAACATCCAGCGCCCGCGGCAACAACGCACTACCCGACTCTGTCAGCGACACACCACGCCCGAGCCGATCAAACAGCGACACGCCAAGACGCTCTTCGAGCCGCCGAATCTGCTGACTGATCGTCGGCTGGGCAACACCCAACCGCACCGCGGCGCGACTGATCGATCCCGCCTCCGCCACGCCGACGAAATACCGCAGCTGCTGAATATCCATAGGCAAAGTCTATGGAAACTATCGATCATATGCCATTGCTGCCTATGTCTCGCGCCCGTACCCTGAATGCCCGGCGGAATGAGGACCACGATTGTCCCGCTCGCCGTTTCCTTCGAGCCCCAACTCCAATCCAGGAGACGACCCATGACAAACAAGCAACCCGGCAAATGCCCCGTCCTCACAACCGCCGACGGTGCCCCCATCGCACGCCAGCACGCCCTCACCGCCGGACCCCGCGGCCCCGTGCTCATGCAGGATGTCGCGCTCCTCGAACAGATGCAGCACTTCAACCGCGAACGAATCCCCGAGCGCGTCGTCCACGCCAAGGGCTCCGGCGCCTACGGCACCTTCACCGTCACCCACGACATCACCAAATACACCAAGGCCGCAATCTTCTCCAAGGTCGGCAAGCAGACCGAGTGCTTCCTCCGCTTCTCAACCGTCGCCGGTGAACGCGGCGCCGCCGACGCCGAACGCGATGTCCGCGGCTTCGCCATCAAGTTCTACACCGACGAGGGCAACTGGGACCTCGTCGGCAACAACACACCCGTCTTCTTCGTCCGCGACCCGTACAAGTTCGCGAACTTCATCCACACGCAGAAGCGAGACCCCAAGACCAACACCCGCTGTATGGACATGCAGTGGGACTTCTGGTCCCAGTGCCCCGAGTCGCTCCACCAGATCACCATCCTCTTCTCCGACAGAGGCATCCCCGCCTCCTACCGAAACCTCCACGGCTACGGCAGCCACACCTACTCCTTCATCAACGCCCAGGGCGAGCGCGTCTGGTGCAAGTTCCACTTCAAGACCAACCAGGGAATCAAGAACTGGATGGACGAAGACGCCGAAAAAATCATCGGCGCAGACCGCGAGAGCCACCAGCGCGACCTCTTCGACGCCATCGAGCGCAAGGACTTCCCCTCATGGAAACTCCGCGTTCAGGTCATGACCCAGGAGCAGGCCGACCAGTTCCGCTGGAATCCATTCGACCTCACCAAAGTCTGGCCCCACGCAGAGTTCCCGCTCATCGATGTCGGCACGCTCGAGCTCAACCGCAACCCGCAGAACTACCACGCCGAGGTCGAACAGGCCGCCTTCAAGCCCTCCGCCCTCGTCCCCGGCATCGGTCCAAGCCCGGACAAAATGCTCCAGGCGCGACTCATGTCCTACGCCGATACGCATCTCCACCGCCTCGGCGTCAACCACCACCAGATCCCCGTCAACAAGCCCCGCTGCCCCGTCATGCACTACATGCGCGACGGCCAGGCCGCCACCGCCGAAACCTATCAGTCCGCGCCCAACTACTGGCCCAACACCCGCGCCGGCACGCCCATGCCCGACGAGTCCCAGCTCGACCCCGCATGGAACCTCGGCGCCGCCGTCGTCGATCGATACGACTCGACGCAGGATCACGACGACTTCACACAGGCCGGCGATCTCTTCCGCATGTTCGACGACGCCCACCGCGACCGACTCGCATCGCGCATCGCCGGAGCGCTCGGACAGGCCCGACAGGAAGTGCAGATGCGCCAACTCTGCCACTTCTTCCGCGCCGAGGAGGACTACGGCCGCCGCGTCGCCAGGCATCTCAAGATCGACTCCGCCGCGATCGAAGAAGCGATCTCCGCAACGCGATCCACTTGAGTCAAACCAAAAACGCGCATGGACGCACGCCGACGGCGCACGACGATCGGCGTGTTTTTTCATTGAAATTGAAAACGGCGCTTGCATAGCGGGTACCATGCATCCATGCCGCACAATCGATCAAGCCGCCTCCCCAATCCCGTCGAACCCATCGATCTCGCCGAGTTCGAAACCAAACTCACCGTCCGCAATGTCCGCGTCGAGGATATCCCCGCGATCATCGACATCCAGAAGGCATGCTTCCCCGGCATGGCCACCTGGGATCCCGAACAACTCAAGAGCCAGCTCCGAATCTTCCCCGAGGGCCAGTTCTGCATCGAATACGAGGGCGAGATCGTCGCTTCCGCAAGTTCGCTCATCGTCGACTTCGAAGAGCACGAAGACTGGCACAACTGGAAAGCCGTCTCCGACGCCGGATACATCCGCAATCACGATGCGCTCGGCGACACGCTCTACGGCATCGAGATCATGGTCCACCCCGAGTTCCGCGGCCACAAACTCTCGCGCCGCCTCTACGAGGCCCGCAAGCAACTCGCACGCGCGCGCAATATCCGCCGAATCATCATCGCCGGCCGAATCCCCGGCTACCACACATACGCGGGCGAACTCTCCGCTTCCGAATACGCAGACCGCGTCGTCGCCAAGAACCTTTTCGACCCCGTCCTCACGGTCCAGATCTCAAACGGCTTCGCGCTCCGCGGCCTCATCCCCGATTACCTCCCCTCCGACAAACAGTCGATGGGCTACGCCACCCACCTCGAATGGACCAACCTCGACTTCGTCCCCGATCCCAACCAGCGCTTCCAGGCCGTCACCCGAGTCCGCCTCTGCCTCGTCCAGTACATGATGCGCCGCGTCGCCTCCTTCGAGGAGTTCGAGAAGCAGTGCGAGTTCATCGTCGATGTCGGCTCCGACTACAAGTCGGACTTCGTCGTCTTCCCCGAACTCTTCACCACGCAACTCCTCTCACTCATTCCATCGGGCAGGCCGTCCGACGCCGCGCGCAAACTCGCCGAGTTCACGCCCCAATACCTCGAACTCTTCAACGATCTCGCCGTGCGCTACAACGTCAACATCGTCGGCGGATCGCAGTTCGCCATCGAAGGCGAGAATCTCTACAACATCTCCTACCTCTTCCGCCGCGACGGGACCATCGACAAGCAGTACAAGATCCACATCACCCCCAACGAAGCACGCTGGTGGGGCGTCTCGCCCGGCAACAAGGTCCAGGTCTTCGATACCGACCGCGGCAAGATCGCCATCCTCATCTGCTACGACTCCGAGTTCCCCGAACTCGCCCGAATCGCCGCCGCCAAGGGCGCCAAGATTCTCTTCGTCCCCTACAACACCGACGAGCGCTACGGCTACCTCCGCGTCCGCCACTGTTCGCAGGCCCGCGCCATCGAGAACCAGATGTATGTCGCCATCGCCGGGTGCGCCGGCATGATGCCCTTCGTCGACAACGCCGACATGCACTACGCCCAGTGCGCCGTCCTCACACCATCCGACTTCCCCTTCGCCCGCGACGCCGTCGCCTCCGAGAGCATGCCCAACATCGAGACCGTCGTCGTCCATGATGTCGACCTCGAACTCCTCCGCCGCAACCGCTCCGACGGCACCGTCCGCCCGTGGACCGATCGCCGCAAGGACCTCTACACCGTCAAGTACACAGACCCCGACGAAGGCACACAGGAAATCTGACGCCGCGTGCACGCTCACGCGACACAACCAACAATCGCCCAGCGCGCCTTCTTCGCGCTGCTGTACCTGAGCGAGGGCGCACCCATCGGTTACATCTGGTGGGCCATGCCCACGCGCCTCCGCGCCGCCGGCATGCCCGTCGAGCAGGTCGCCGCGCTCACCTCGCTCCTCACACTCCCCTGGGCGCTCAAGTTCCTCTGGGCGCCCGCCGTCGACCGCCTCCGCAACAAGCGCTGGGGCTACCGCGCATGGATCACCCTCGCGCAGGTCCTCATGGGGCTCACGCTCCTACCCCTCGCGCTGCTCCCGCTCTCCGAGATCACCGGAATCGTCACGCTCCTGCTCATCTCCCACGCCGTCGCCGCCGCCACGCAGGATGTCTCCATCGATGCGCTCGCCATCGCCACCATCCCCGACGACGCCTTCGGCCGCGTCACCGGGTGGATGCAGGCCGGCATGCTCGTCGGTCGCGCCACCTTCGGCGGCCTCGCGCTCACCGCCGAACAGTGGATCGGCGCTCATGCCGTCGTCCTCATCCTCATCGGGTGCATCTGGTGCACCCTCGCCGTCGTCTGGCACTTCCCGCTCGATCACATCAAAGCCAACGCCCGACCCGACTCAGACCGCACATTCGCCGAATCGCTCATCGCAGTCCTTTCGCGCCGCGCCACTTGGATCGGCCTCGCCATCGCCCTCCTCGCCGGCGCCGGATTCGAAGCAGTGGGGGGCCTCATGGGGCCGTTCCTACACGACCGAGGCCTCGACAAAGAAACCGTTGGTCTCTTCTTCGCGTTCCCAGTCGTCCTCTGCATGATCGTCGGCAGTCTCATCGGAGGATGGGCCGCCGATCGCTGGGGCCACAAGGCGCTCGTTCAGTCCTCGATCCTCGCCATCGCGCTCGCCATCGCCGTCCTCGTCGCCGCGGACCTCAACACCACCGGCATCGCACTCATGGCCGCCGCCGCCCCCATCTACCTCGCGCTCGGATCGCTGACCGCATCCTCATATGCACTCTTCATGGACCTCACCGATCCCGCCATCGGCGGCACCCAGTTCTCCGCTTTCATGGGCGCCACCAACCTCTGCGAGGTCTGGTCCATCGCCCTCGCCGGCGCGATCGTCTCGAAGACCGACTATCCCATCGCATTCGGCTGTGCCGCAGCGATCTCCCTGATCGCCCTCCCCCTGGTCCCGTTCGCAAGGCGAGCCCATACACTTCCCAAATGACCGACCACGATCCGACCGCGCCCGCGATCAAACTCAACGAGCAACAACAACGCGCCGTCGATCACGCCGACGGCCCCCTCATGGTCCTCGCCGGCCCAGGCACCGGCAAAACCCGCGTCATCATCGAACGCATCGCCAACCTCATCGAGCAGCGCAACGCCGATCCCGCGACCATCCTCGCCGTCACCTTCACCGTCAAAGCCACCGAGCAGATGCGCACCAAACTCGCCGAGCGCCTCGCGCACAACGCCCGCGCCGCCGACAAGGTCCGCATCCGCACCTTCCACGGCTTCGGCCGCGAAATGCTCCAGCGCTTCGCCGACTACCTCAACCTCCCCACGAACCCCACGATCATCGACTCCGCGCAGCGCCGCCGGCTCCTCCGCGCCATCGTCGCCGAGCACAACCTCTATGCGCACACCGCCGCCGAGGGGCTCAGCGCCGCCGTCGATCGCGCCATCAGGTTCACCGAGAAGTGCCGCCAGTCCGCCAAGTTCCCCGATGATGCGCTCGCCTACGCACAGCACTGGCGCCGGCGCCACGAAGCAAGACGCGACTGGCCCAATGACGACGCCCGCACCGCCGACGCCGCGCTCTTCCGCCACTTCGAGTCCGGCGCCAGAGCATTCGCCGAGTACGAACATCGCTGCCTCAAGCGCGGCTGGATCACGCTCGACGACTTCATCGCCCACCCCATCACACTGCTCCGAGACCACGCCGAAGTCGCCGCCATCGTCCGCACCGAGACCCGCCACATCGTCGTCGACGAGTTCCAGGATGTGAATCCCGCGCAGATCGAACTCCTCCGCCTCCTCGCGCCGCCCGACCGCAACCCCGACCTCTGCGTCGTGGGCGACGACGATCAGGCCATCTACCAGTTCCGCGGCTCTGACCCCCGCTCCATGGCCCACTTCAAGACCATTTGGCCCAACCACAAGACCGAAAAGCTCGAGGTCAACTACCGCTCACGCAAAGCCATCATCGATGTCGCCAACGATGTCATCGCACCCGCCGACCGAGTCGACCCCGACAAGCAATCGAAACTCCCCGAAAAACCCCATCCCGACGGCGGCTCCGTCGAATGCATCCTCACCGACAACGAAGTCCCCAACGGCGCAGCCATCGCCGCCATGATCCTCATCGACCGCCAGCAGACCGAGCGCGACTTCAGCGCCTACGCCGTCCTCACACGCGGCCACAGCGACGCCGACAACATCACCGCCGACCTCCGCGCCCAAGGGCTCCCCGTCAACCGCCGCGAGAAACGCACACCCCTGCAAGATCCGGCCGTGCAGGACCTCCTCTCGTGGGCGCGCCTCCTCTCAGACGAACAATCCACCTCCGACGCGCATCGCCTCCTCGCACGCCCACCCTTCAACGTCCCCCTCACACGCGTCTCGGAACTGTCCCGCGAGTTCGCAGCCGCACGCAAGCGGGACAACCCGCCTCCCTCCTTCATCCAACACCTCCGCCAGACCGCGCACCCAACCGACACGACAACCTCATTCCTGTCTCTCTACGACGACCTGCTCAAAGTCGCAGCCGCGCACGACGCCGCCCACACCGTCGAGCAGATCGTCCACCGCGCCATCGCCCACGCCGAAGCGCTAGACGACCGCGACCGCGCCGGCCGCGTCACCAATCTCGTCGCCGTCATCCGCTTCGCCCGCCGCATCCAGCCATTCCTCGATCCGCCCGCGGGTCTCGCCGAGTTCCTCGCCTATCACGCCGACCTCGACCCCAAGGACCAGGACTTCGCCGACACCACCGCCCGCGTCGATGCCAACGACCCCGACCCCGAGCAGGACGAAGCCGTCAGCGCCATCACCGTCATCACCGCGCACGCCGCCAAGGGGCTCGAGTTCGACACCGTCTTCGTCGCCCGCTGCCAACCACAGTTCGGCTTCCCGAACACCAGGGGCAACAACGAAGACTCGCCCCTCCCCGCCGAGTTCTCGGGGATCAACCCGCTCGGCCAGGACGAAGAAGAACGCCGCCTATTCTACGTCGCCTGCACCCGCGCCCAGCGCCGGCTCGTGCTCCTCACGAAACCGACAAAGGCACGGAGCCAGGCGAAACTCCACTTCATGCGCGAGCTGCGCGAGAACGACGCACTCAATCTCACCGAGGTCTCCGAGCAGGACTGGATCTCCCGCGCGCCCCTCGCCGACGCCGACCCCCTCGACGAGCAACTCTCGGCCACCGGCGATCACACGCCAACCGCCCGCGACGCCATCCTCCGCGCCGAGTTCACCCGCGCACGCCAGTCCGCGTTCGCGGCCCTCCACGAAACCGAACGCAACACCACCGGCGCCGTCCCGCCCGCCGCCCACGCCCGCTTGCTGGACGCCGCCGCCACCATCGCCGCCCTCTCCCACCTCCGCGCCCACGACAACACGCCGCCCGATCTCAGCGCCCTCTCGCCCGATGCACGCCAACACATCCACGCCGTCGCCGATCGCATCGCCCGCGACCAAGGCCCCGTCTGGCCCCGCCTCCCAGCGCCCCTCGCCCTCTCCTATTCCAAACTCACCGACTACCTCGCCTGCCCGCGCTGCTTCCTCGTCAAGTACGTCCTCAACCTCGACGAGCCCAAAACCCCCGAACTCTCCGTCGGCCAGATCGTCCATGTCGCGCTCGAACGCTTCTTCAAGGAATACCAACTCGCCGACGCCGAAGGAGCGCCACTCCCCACCCGCGACCGCCTCCTCCACCTCTGTGCGCACGCCTTCCAGGCCGAGACCCGCGCCGAAGCGTCGATTTCCGACGCCGAGTCAGCCGCGCGACTGAGCGAGATCAACGCCCTCGCGCTCAACGCGCTCGAGCACCTCCACGACAACGCCAACATCCTCCACATCGAGGCGTCCGTGAGACTCCCCTACAAGCACAACAGCAAGACCCACACCATCACAGCCAAACTCGACCGCGTCGACCAACTCGCCTCCGGCGCCTTCCGAATCGTCGATTACAAAACCGGCCAATCCTCCCAGCGCCTCCTCGAACCCAAGAAAGACGACCTCCAGATGGCCATCTACGCCATGGCACTCCCTACGCTCCTCAACGATCCCGATCGCGATCTAATGAGTGGGGGGGACGGGGGGGGTGGGGGGGGCGGGGGAGTCGCCGAATACTGGCTCCTCCGCACCGCCGAACGCGGCACCATCGGCTTCGACGCCATCGACTTCGACAAGGTCCGCGCCCAGATCGACAAAGTCATCACCGGAGTCCTCGCCGGCAACTACGACCGAAACGAGTCCAAGTGCAAGGGGCTCTGCGAGATCATCGCCGACTAGCCGTCACCGCGCCGACTTCGTCAGCGACTCCAGCTCATCCAGCCGGCCCGCCTCGTCCAGCACCCGCTCCGCGTAGGTCACCATCGCGTCACGCAGCTGCTCGAACGACTCAAGCACATAGAGAATCGGCTGGTAATGGTCGATCTCAAACGCGGTATTGCACACCCGCTCCAGCTCGAACGGCCGCCGGTCCACATCCTTCGACTCCAGCGCGTGGTGCCCCTCGCCCTCCGACGAAATCAACCCCGAGCCGTACAACTTCAGCTTGTTGTCCTCGTGGATCAGCCCGAACTCAACCGTGAACCAGAACAGCCGCGCCAGCCGCTCCGTGTGCTCCGGGTTGTGCGTATACAACGCCGCCTTGCCGTAAGTCTGCAAGAACTCCGCGAACACCGGGTCCGCGTGCAGCGGCACATGACCGAACACATCATGAATGATGTCCGGCTCCGGCAGGTAATCCATCTGCGCCTTCGGACGCACCGTCACCGTCGTCGGGAACTGACGCTGCGCCAGAAACGCGAAGAACGACTTCGCCGGCAGATACCCCGGCACACCATGGCTCGACCACCCCGTGCACTCCTGCAGCCGCCGGTTCACATCCTTCAGCGGCGGCACCCGATCCGCACGCAGATTGATCACCTTCGCGCCATTCAGAAAGATGTTCGACCCGAACTCCGCCAACTGCTCCATCCGCTTCTTGAAGATGATCCCCCACACCTCGTGGTTCTCGTCGGTGTACTTGTCGTACTGCTGCGTGATCTTCATCGAGTCAATATCGATCTGATCCGCGTTCAGGTTCGCGCTCGCGTCCGCCGCGGCCTGCGCGCGCTTCGCCTCGTCGCTGTCAATCACCGCCGAGTAGATGATCTTCTTGCTCATCTCGCCCACTTGAATCACCTCCGAATCAGAGTCGTTCCCCCATATTCTACCCGCGCTACCGCCGCGTCCCAAACTTTGGTGCCCGCTGCTTTCTGAACCCGAACGCGCCCGACAACAGCGTCAGCCCCGGAATCATCACCACCGCCAACACCGCCGACGCCACCGCGCTCCCGAACCCCGTCACCAGCCGCCCGCCCAGCCGCCCGACCTCGATATCGCCGTACAGCCCGCGCGCCCCCAGAAGCGCCGTCGCCACGATCGCAACCAACAACCCGCCCAGCAGCGTCAGGAAAACCCCCGACTGAATGTTCCGCCGGAACACCAGCGATCGCGAGATCACCACCGCGTAACCCATCAACAAGAACCCCAGCGCATTGGGCCCCACAACCACCCGCATCCCCTCGCCCGCGTTCAACTGCATCAACAAATCCAGCCCCAACCCCAGCACAACGCACCCGAACAGCGCGTGCACCGACGGTGCCCACATCGCAACAAACACCGCCAGCACCAGCACAAAGCTCGGCGCGATCGCCGTCGGACCCAGCGCCGCCGCACCCCGCAAGCCCCATTCGCACGCCAGCGCCAACCACGCCGCGATCAGGAACACGCCCCAGCTCACGCGCCCTCCTCCCCCAACGGAATCCGCAGCACGACGCTCGCCACATGCATCGGATCGAACTCCGGCTGCACCACGATCTTCCGGTGCAGCGGATGGTCCGTGTTCCGCACCTCGATCACGCGCCCCACGATCAACCGCTGCGCGCACGCCGGCCAGTACGGATCATCAAGCCGCGCCAGCATCCCCACCTCCGCCTCAACCCCGTCGCCCACCCCGATCTCCCCGATCATCGTCCCGTCGCCGACAGGCTCGAGCCGACACTTGGGAGAAGCAAGAACCGCAGCCGCGTCCGTCACGCCCGCCCTCACAACCAAAACCTCCATCGGGCCGCGCTCGCTCTTGTCGCGCGTGAACACGCGCACCGTCGAGGTCAGCAGCCCCACATCCGCGACGCGCCCCACCAACTGCTGGCTCGTCCCCGCCACCGCCACAGCGCCGCTCCGGATCGCGTTCCGCGAACCGCCGCGCACATCGATCACGCCCTCCTCCGGATCGCCGCCCGTCCGCGGCGCCACGAATGTCTCGTACGCGCGATCATCCGCCAACTCCCGCCCACCCTGCAACTCCCGAACCGTCGCGCGCAGCGCCTCGATCTGCGCGACCGCATCGAAGTACCGCGTCTCCAGATCCTCCTTCTGACGCAGCGCCTCCTCCAGCCCGATCTCCGTGTCACGCTCCACCGGCGCATCACCGGGGCGAATCCACGAAGACAACCGCGCCATCGGACGCGACGCCGGCGTCACCACAACCATCATCGGATCACGGAACCACCCCGCCCACGCCGTAAACCGCGGCGGCGCCAGGCACAGCACCACAAGCACAACCGCCAGCACCCCAAGAACCCGACGCGGACTCGGAGTGCGTGATCCCATCAATCCTCGCAAGCATCACCCGACGACAACCCGACGCTACGCGTCAAGATTGCTCTCGAGCGTGTCCTTGAGCAGTTCGATGTTCTCCAGGAAGGTCGCCGTACCCGCCGCCACGCAGGTCAGCGGGTCCTCCGCGATCCGAACCTCCATCCCCGTCGCGTTGCGGAGCACAACATCCATCCCCCGCAGAAGCGCCCCGCCGCCCGCGAGCATGATGCCGTTGTCCACAAGATCCGCCGCTAGTTCCGGCTCCGCCTTCTCAAGCGTCCGCGTCACCGCCTCGATGATCGCGTTCACCGGCTCCTGCAACGCCTCGCGAATCTCCTCGCTCGTCACCACGGTCTTCCGCGGCAGCCCCGAAATCATGTCGCGACCGCGCGCCTCCATCGAGCGCTCCTCGCCCACCGGCGCAGCGCTCCCGATCTCGATCTTGATCCGCTCGGCGCTCTGCTCACCAACCATCAGGTTGTAAGTCTTCTTCATGTGGTTGATGATCGCCTCGTCCATGTCATCACCTGCCACGCGCACCGACTCGCAGGTCGCGATGTCCGCCAAGGACATAATCGCAACCTCCGTCGTGCCGCCGCCGATATCAACGATCATCGACGCCGTCGGCTCCGCAAACGGCAACCCCGCGCCGATCGCCGCCGCGATGGGCTCCTCGATCGTCCACACGATCCGCGCGCCCGCCCGCAGCGCCGACTGCTGCACCGCCTGCTTCTCGACCGCCGTGATGCCGCTGGGCACCGCGATCACAACCCGCGGCCGCCACACGCCGAAATACCGCGAGCGCCCGCCCACCTTGCGGATGAAGTAGGAAAGCATCGCCTCGGTAATCTCAAAGTCCGAGATCACGCCGTCCTTCAGCGGCCGAATCGCCTGGATCGAGCCGGGCGTCTTGCCCAGCATCTCCTTCGCCTTCCAGCCCACCGCCGTGCCGTTGTTGAGCACCTGGTTCGTGCCCTTCTTCACGGCCACAACACTCGGCTCGTTCAGCACGATCCCCTCGCCGCGCACGCAAACAAGCGTGTTGCAGGTGCCGAGATCGATACCCATGTCCACGCTGAACCACGACAGCAGTTTGTCCAGCATTTCGATGGCTGACGCTCCGTGGTCAGGTGTGCGAAGTGGCCCCTACGATCCCCGCGCCCCACGCGACGACGCACAATACCCGAAACACCGCAAAAGTGCCGGGCCACGCACCACCGCCATCACTTTTTTCCGCTTCCCCCGCGCCCGCCGCGACGCCTGTTATTCGGGCAGTTCCACCTTGTCGCCGTGCACCGAGATCGCACGCATGATCCCGCTCTCAGACTTCGGCCCGATCTGCATCCCCGCCCGCGCCACCATCACCACCGCCGCCGCGAGGCACACCACCGCCACCAGCGCCAGGCCCGTGTACACATTCATCCGCGGCCGAATGCCCCGCTGCGATCCGGGCATCTGCATACCGAGTTGAGACATCGAATCCGCTCCGTTCGTTCCGTTGGTGAAGTGTTCGGTTGTCGCGGGCCCGCATCACACGGCCCGCAAGTGCCACAAGTGCCGCAGCAGCGAGCGATTACTTCCTCGACTGCACCGTATCGCCGGCCCGGACAGCGCTGCCCTGGCTGATGAAATCGATCCGCGCGATCGACTCATTCAGATCCACCCGGGAAACGACCACCGCCGCAACCCACGAACCGTTCCGCACGATGTCCAGCTTCATGTTCTCCGCAAGCCCGTCGCTCGAGCCCGCGTTGATCTCGATCAGGTCCGAACCCGTCGGGCTCGACTGAACGCCCGAGACCTGCGCCCGGAAACCCGCCGGGGCCGGACGAGCCGCGGTGCCGCCCCCGACCGCGCCGCTCCCGCCGCTCTGCGCCTCGGCCAACCGCTCCAGCAGGTTGCGGTTCGAGGCCGTCAGCGCCGCGATCTGCGCATCCAGCACGCTCACCCGGTCCGTCAGCTCGATCTCGCGCTGCGTCTTGCGGACCAGGTCCTCACGAACGCGCACCAACTCGTCGCTCTGCACCTTCATGATCTCGGTGTTCGTCTCGATCACCGCGCGGAACTCATCGATCCGCGCCTCGTGCGTCACCGTGAGCAACTGCAGCTTGTTCACCTCGGCCTGAAGCGTCGCGATCCTGCTCTTCATCTGGTCACGGTCACTCTCCAGCTTCTCGCGCTCCGTCGTGATCGCGGAGTTCTCCGCGAGCAGGCCTGCATTCAGGCGTCCCAGCTCCGCGTTGGACTCATTCGCCGCGACCTGAGCCAGCGCCGTCCGCGCCTTCTCGTTCGCCAGCTCGGATTTCACCTTCGAAACATTCGCCGCGTAGGTGATCGACATCCCCGAGAGCAGCACGCTCAGGATCGCAGCGGCAACAACGAGGAACTTGGTCAGGATATGCAAGGCGATCTCCTCTATTCCGATCAACCAGTCACGGTGCCAATCAACCCATGCCGTCAGCCATCAGCCGTCCGGCCTGCCACGAATGTCCCGAGGGCATAGCCGTCCCGAAGGTGCCCGACGAACCCCCGCGGGGATGCCGATACGGACATCCGCCCAATGAGGTTCCCGGCACGCCTCCGTCACGGCCCATTCGCCGCCCGAGAATCGCAATGGGTACCCCACATCGCCCGTAACTGTCAACCGAGACACCCCCCATCCCCGCCCCCATCACCCCCCACGCGGCTTCGGGCGCGTCGGCCGCTCGATCGCATTGAGAATCCCGCCCGCCGCCGCCACCCGCACACGCTTATCCGGATCTCCCAGCATCCCGTTCAGCGCCGCAACATCACGCCCCAGCCCCGTCCGACCCAGCGTGTGCGCCGCCTGCGCCCGCAGCGCCGGGCTCGGGTCGGTCCGGTACCGCTCCCCCACATACCACCCGTCGGGATACCCGAGCCGCGCCAGCGCCGCCGACGCCGCCAGCCGCAACTCCGCCGGATACAGGTAGTCGTCCGGGCCGGTCGCCTGCGCGGCCCCGCTCCGCGTCCGCTCCACAATCCGGATCAACTGCGCCACCGCCGACTCATCCCCGACCTCGCCGATGATCTGCGCCGCCAGCGCCGCCTGCTCGAACCCCTGCACCGTGTTCGGATAGATCGCCGCACGAATCACATCCCCCGCCGCCGGGTCCCCCAACTTGTATAGCGCCTCGGCGATCGACAACTGCATGTTCCGCGCATCCGGGTGATCAAAGTGCGACCGCTTCGCCGCCGACCGCAGCATCGGCGCCGCCGACGCATCCCCCAACTCGCCCAGCATGAACGCCCCCATCGACGCCGAAGAAAAATCCCGCCCGTTCAGCATGTCCGCAATCGGCGTCAGGTCATGCCGCACGCCGTTCCGGTGCAGCGCAAAGATCGCGGCACACCGGACCACCACGCTCGGATCATCAAGCAGCGGCCGCACCAGCGCCGTCGTATCACGCAGTTGCAACTGCCCGACCGTCATCGCCGCCGCGTACCGAACCCCCACATTCGAGTCCTGCAGACTCGCGCGCACGATCGGCTCCACCCGCGTCGGCACCGCCTGCAACGCCTCGATCGCGTTCGCCCGCACCTCCGGCTCCGAGTCGAACGCCAGTTCGCTCAAAACCCCGATCGCGCGTTCACGCATCTGCGACTTCGACAGCGCCAAGCCCTCTCCGCCCTGCGCATCCACCACCGGGCCCGGCGAAGCGCCGCCCCCGCCCCCCGGCCCACCCGCGCACCCCATCGCGAGACCCGACACCAACCCGATCACCATCACCCGTGCGCGAATCCCGATCATGTCTGAGCGTCCGTTTCCTTGGCTTCTTCCGGCTTTTTCCCGCGATAGGACGCCGCCACCAGCGCCACACCGCACAACGACATCATCCACATCGGCCATTCGCCCGTCTTCGCATAGACAGTCGCGCCGCGAACGCCCGGAGCCACCGAAACCGTCATGACCCCCGCTCTACGATCGCCCCGCACCCCCGGTTCATCGCCGTCCAGCCCCATCCGCACCACGCGCCCCGACGCATCGATCCCCGCGCTGATCCCCGTATTCGCCGCCCGAACCATGGGAGTCCCAAGTTCCATGCACCGCCACCGCGCCGCCAGCAGGTGATTCTCCCGCACGCCCCGGGCGTTCCCGAACCACCCGTCATTCGTCAGGTTCAGCATCACCGCCGCCCGGCGCCCGCCCCCATCGAAGACCAGCCGCCGACACACCGCCGGCATCGTCGCCTCGAAGCAGATCGGCGTCGCGACCGCGATCGTCCCCCGATCCGTCCCGATCGAAAGCGTCCGCGCGCGCTCACCCGCATCCAGATCGAACGACATGCCCGACGCGCCCAGCGCCGTCACCTGCTTCTCGAGCCAGCCCCACGCCGAGATGTAAGGCATCACCTCGCCGAACGGCGTCAGAAACACCTTGTCGTACCGCTCCGGCTTCACCTCGCCGTCATCAACAACAAACGCGCTGTTGTACTGATTCGCCCACTCAAACTTGCTCACATTCCCCGTGTCATCGAACTCGATGTGCAGACCGTCAAACGCGATGCTCCCCACGACAATCGGCACGCCCGCCCGCGCCTGCACCGACAGCATCTCCATATACCAATCAAGCGCCGACAGCCCGAGCCGCGCCTGCTCACGCACCGAGTCCGCCGAGATGCCCACCGACCACGGGTACATCGTCTCGGGCCACACGATCACATCCGGCTTCGGTTCTCCGCCCGACGCGCGCTCCGTCTCGCGAAGCAGAAACGCCATCGTCGCCGCCCGTTCCTCCGCGCTCGCCCCCATCTTGTTGCTCTGGGGCACATCCGTCTGCACCACCGCGACGCGAATCGATTGGTTCGTCTTCGCGTCCTCCAGCAGATGCCGCCCCGTACGCAGGTGCAAGAGCAACCCGCCCACCAGCACAACCACCAACGCCCCCACGCCGCCGATCCACCTCGGCGCCATCCGCAACCGGGGCCGCTTCGCCACCCGCGAGATCGCAAGCGCGATGCAGGTGTTCATCCACGCCACAATCGCGCTCACGCCGTACGCGCCGATCACCGGCGCATACGCCGAGATCAGCACCCGATCCGCCAGCGGATGCCCGATCAGATACCACGGGTATCCGTGAAACACGATGTGCCCGCGCACAAACTCCAGCGTCGCCCACAGCGTCGGCGCCACAAACCACAGCGCCAGCCGCGACCCGCGCCGCACCCGACCCAGCACCACCACGAACAACGCCGGGTACACCGCCAGGTACATCGTCATCAACACGAACCCCAGCCGCGTCACATCGTTCGTCCACACCCACCGGTGCAGATACCCCCACGACAACAGCGCCCCCAGCCACACCCCAAGCCCCACCCGCACCAGCCGCCGATCAGGCCGCGACGCCACGATCAGCGGCACAAGCGCCACCAGCGCCAGCAAGTCCAGCCCGAACGGCGGGAACGCCAGCACAAACAACACCGAATACGCAACACCGCACACCAGCCCCATGCGCAATCCGGATGACCGTTTCGGTTCCACGGCTCAAAGTGTATTGCCGGGTGCCACCGCCTGTCGGCAACGCCGCAAGCGGTGCTCTCCCATCGCCTACTTATTCGCGTAGTCGATGATCCGGGCGATCTCGTTCCGCAGCTCGTGCCGGTGCACCACCCGATCAATCAGCCCGCTCTGCAGCAGAAACTCCGATCGCTGGAACCCCTCCGGCAACTCCTGGCGAATCGTCTGCTTGATCACACGCGGCCCCGCAAACCCGATCAGCGCCTTCGGCTCCGCAACGATGATGTCGCCGAGCATCGCGAAACTCGCCGAAACGCCGCCCGTCGTCGGGTCCGTCAGCACCGAGATAAACAATCCCCCCGCATCGTCGTGCCGCGCCAGCGCCGCGCTCGTCTTGGCCATCTGCATCAGCGACAGCCCCGACTCCTGCATCCGCGCCCCGCCCGAGCACGACACCACCACCAGCGGCAGATCGTGCGCCGTTGCGTACTCGATCGACCGCGTCACAACCTCGCCCACCACGCTCCCCATCGAGCCCATCATGAAGGTCAGGTCCAGGCAGCACAGCATCGCCGGGCGCCCCTTCACGAACACTCGCCCCGCCTGCACCCCGTCCCGCTCCCCCGTCCGCTTCTGCTCCGCGGCCAGCCGCTCCTTGTACCCCTTCAGGTCCGTGAACTTCAGCGGATCACCGCTCACCAGATCGTCGAACATCGGCTCGAACGAACCGTCGTCCGCCAGCTGGCGAATCCGCTCCCGCGCCCCGATCCGGTAGTGATGCTCACACTCCGGGCACACATGCTGATTCGCTTCCATCTGCTTGCGGTAGATCATCGCCCCGCACGCCGGGCAGCGCAGCCACAGGCCCTCGGGCACCCGTGTCGAGCCCACCGGCTTCAGTTCCGACCATGTCTTGGAAGTGATCTGCGTCATATCGGGCCGCGTTCCTGCAATAACACCCGAATCAGTCTACGCCGATCCGCGCCGCCGCACCGCCTCACACCCGCGAGGCCAGCCGGCTCAACTGCTCGCGGAACATCACCCGCGGAATCGATCGACGCTCCGCCGAAGGCCCGTCCTCCAGCGCCGTCCACAACCCCGAAACAGGCCGGCCCGCCAGCACACAACGAATCAACCCATACTCAAACGGACGGAGCACCACGCCGATCCGATCGCTCGTCGTCCGCTCGAGCACCCGCGCAAGCGTCGAAAGAAGCCGAACTTCCGTCTCCACCGTCGGCTCGCCCTCCGGCGGCGTCGCCGAAGTCGGGTCCTCACGCCACTGCGCAAAGGAGGTCGGATACCGCTCACTCGCCTCGCTCGCCAGCTGCCCCTCCCACAACCCCGCCGGAGCGCCGTCCAGCGTCTCCAGCCGCCGGATCTTGGGACTTCCGGTCCGGTCCGCGAGCATCTTCGCCGTGTCGAAACTCGCCTCGTCCGTCGGGCAATACACCGAACCCAGCGTCAGCCCGCCCGCCACGCTCAAAGCATGATTGATCACCGACGCCGCAACAGCCCGCCCACCGTCCGTCATCGGAAGGTCCGCCCCGCCCTGCACCCGCCCGGCATCTTCCCAGGCGGTCCGCCCCGATCGGAGCAGAAGCACATCGACCTGCGGCTTTCGTGCCATGGCTGTCGCCTCCACTCCATTCATCGGCCCCGCGACGCCGCAGGCACGAGATCGGTCAGAACGGTACCACCCTCATCCGCCCAATCCAAGGGCCCATCCCCCACAGACCATCAATTTATCCTCTCAAAGACCGAACAATCCCGGCTCTTTCGGTTCTCGGGCGTCCGAAAATCGCCGACGCCGCCACCAGCACATCGCACCCAGCCCCCCGGACCCGACCCGCGTTCTCGGGCGACACGCCCCCATCCATCTCCACCCGCTGCCCCTCCCCGACCCGCCCCGCGAGCCATTTCGTCTTCTCCAACACACCCTCGATGAACGCCTGCCCGCTGAACCCGGGATTCACGCTCATCACCAGGAACATCTCGAAATCATCCAGGTACGGCTCCACCCACTCGACCGGAGTGGGGGGGTTCACCGCGAGCCCCGCACTCATCCCCGCCTCCCGCACCCGCTCCGCCACAGCCCTCGGGTCGTACCCGCGGCTCAGGGGCGAGTCCCCCGCGCCCGCGTGCCGATCCACCGCCGGCTCAACGTGAAAGGTGAAGTGGTCCGCCCCCGCTTCCGCAAACCCCGCGATGTACTGCCCCGGATCCGTCACCATCAGATGAACATCAAAGAACGCGTGCGGCAACCGCTTCCGGAGCGACTTCACGACCGCAGCGCCCATCGTCACATTGGGCACAAAGTGCCCGTCCATCACATCAATGTGCAACACGTCCGCGCCGCATTCACCCAGCACGTGCGCACACTCATCGCCCAGCGCCGCGAAGTCCGCGCTCAGTATCGAAGGCGCAATCAACGGCAATCGCCCGGGCCGCGTCAGCAGGTTCTCAATCATCCCCTCACCGTACCCGCAGCACGCACCAGCCGCCGGAACAACTCGATCCCCAATCCCTCAAACTCCGTCCGCTCCGGATGCCACTGCACGCCGAGCCAGAACCGCCTGCCCGGATCGTCGATCGCCTCGATCACGCCGTCGTGCGCCCGCGCCACCACGCGCATCCGCCCGGCGTCCCGCACCGCCTGATGGTGGTAACTCTTCACCCAGCCCACCGGCAGAACCTCGTGCCGAGTCGGCCGAACCTCGTGCGTCCGGTTCTGCCCGTGATCCGCGTGCGTCGCGACCACCTCGGGCAAATGCTGATCGAGCGACCCTCCCGCCAATAGCGCCATCATCTGCATCCCCAGGCACACGCCCAGCGTCGGCAAATCCTTCTCCGCCGCCGCCCGCAAGAGCGCCTCATCAAACCGTTGCCGGTCCGCCGGCTCAACAACCGCAGACCCATGCGTCGCCTCGCCGTACGCCTCTGTCGCCGGGTCGTCTCCCCCCGTGAGAATCAACCCATCAACCCGGGCCAGGTGCGCCCGCGCCACCGCATCCGCGTCCGATTTGGGTGGCCCCACCAACACCGGAAGCCCGCCCGCCGCCCATACGCACTCCGCGTACTCCCGCCGCACCCGCGTGCGATCACCCTCGATCCCCGTCGCGATCGCAATCACCGGCCAGTCAGTCTTCGCTCCGTTCACGCAACCATCATCGGGCCTCGGGTGCCATGGGCAAGACGAAGTCTTGCCCATGCCCCGGTTCGCGCCGGGTGCCACCGCCTGTCGACAATTCTGTCCCTCCGGTTCCTTCTCGGCTGTAGCCACGAGTGAAGCGCAGCGCAACCCGTGGATTCCGAGCCCCCATTGACGCCCAACCCCACCTCTGGCAACATTGGCACATGGGAGACCATCCAAGCCAGAATCCGCGAATCATCGCCGAGGGAATCACCTTCGACGATGTCCTGCTCGTCCCCGCCGCGAGCGATGTCATGCCCGCGCAGGCCGACCTCACCTCGCGCCTCACCCGCGATATCTCCCTCCGCATCCCCTTGATCTCCGCGCCCATGGACACCGTCACCGAGGCGCGACTCGCCATCGCCCTCGCCCAGGAAGGCGGCATCGGGATCATCCACAAGAACATGTCCCCCGACGCCCAGGCGCTCGAAGTCGCCAAGGTCAAACGCTCCGAGAACGGCGTCATCACCGACCCCGTTACCCTCGGGCCCAACAACACCATCGGCCAGGCACGCCGAGCCATGGCCGAACTCAATGTCTCGGGCTTCCCCGTCGTCGAAGGCGGCTCACAAGTGCTCCGCAACAAGGGCCGAGTGCTGGGCATCATCACCGAGCGCGACCTCAAGTTCGTCGCATCTGAAGATGTCCTCGTGGGCGAGGTCATGACCCGCGACGGCCTAATCACAGCGCCGCCCGACACCACACTCGAACAGGCCAAGCAGATCCTCAACCGCGCCCGCGTCGAGAAACTTATCCTCGTCGACGCCGACGGCACGCTCGCCGGCCTCATCACCATGCGCGACCTCGATCAGATCGAGCGATTTCCCAACGCATGCAAGGACGACCGAGGCCGCCTCCGCTGCGGGGCCGCCGTCGGCGTCCACCAATACGAACGACTCGAAAAACTCATCGAGGCCGAAGTCGATGTCGTCATCGTCGATACCGCCCATGGCCACTCGAAGAATGTCATCGACACCGTCCGCGAGGTGAAGAAGCGCTGGAAGATCAATGTCATCGCGGGCAACATCGCCACCGCCGAAGCCGCCAAAGCACTCATCGACGCAGGCGCAGACGCCGTGAAAGTCGGCATCGGGCCCGGCTCAATCTGCACCACCCGCGTCGTCACCGGCGTCGGCGTGCCCCAGATCACCGCCATCATGAACGCCGTCTCGGCCGCTGAGAAACAAGGCATCCCCGTGATCGCCGACGGCGGCATCCGCATGTCCGGCGACATCGCCAAGGCCCTCGCCGCCGGCGCCTCCACCGTCATGATGGGCGGCATGTTCGCCGGACTCGACGAGTCGCCCGGCGAACTCGTCATCTCCGAAGGCCGACGCTACAAGACCTACCGAGGCATGGGCTCCGAGGGCGCCATGAGCGCCGGCTCAGCCGACCGCTACGCACAAGGCGACAAACTCGAAGCGCGCAAGGCCAGTGGTGGGGGCAAGGATGATCTTTCCAAACTCAAGTTCGTCCCCGAGGGCGTAGAAGGCCTCGTCCCGTACCGCGGCCCGCTCTCAGAGTTCGTCTACCAGATGGTCGGCGGCATCCGCGCCGCCATGGGCTACTGCGGCTGCCACAACATCGAATCGCTCCGCACCAAGTCGAAGTTCGTCCGAGTCTCCGGCGCCACCGTCGTCGAGAATCACCCGCACGACATCCGCATCACCAAGGAAGCGCCCAACTACTCGCCCGCCAACATGCGCGGCCGCTAAGCGCGAGGTGAAGACATGACCAACCGACGCAGAGTCTCCACAGGCACCATCTGGGAAGGACGCGTCGGATACTCCCGCGCGATTGAAGTGGGGGGGGCGGGGGGGGCGGGGAACATGATCGCCGTCGCCGGAACAGTCGCCGCCGACGAGCAGGGCAACATCCTCCACCCCGGCTCCGCTTATCAACAAGCGTGCTTCATCCTCCGCAGGATCGAGGCCGCGCTGAAGGAACTCGACGCCTCGCTCGCCGATGTCATCCGCACCCGCATCTACATCATCAACATGAACCATCAGGAGGAGGTCGGCCGCGCCCACGCCGAGGCCTTCGCCGACATCAGGCCCGCCTGCACCATGGTGGGCGTCAAGGAACTCGCGGACCCACACGCCCTCGTCGAGATCGAAGCCGACGCCGTCAAAAACTAAGAACCGGGGGCCGATCGCTCGGCCCCCGGCAAACTCGATTGACTCAGATTGACTCAGGTTGCAGGGTCGCCGTCGATCAGTTGCAGCCCCAGTTCGACAGCACAACATTCAAATCGTCCACGTCAATGAACCCGTCTCCATTGGCCAGGTCCAGCGGCGATCCGCCGCCGACCGTGGTGCCCCACGCCGACAGGATCGCGTTGAGATCGTCAACATCCACGACGCCATCGGGAACGCTCCCGGGCCCCGTGACATCGCCGGGACACGAAGGGGGCGTCACCGTCGTGATCGAGATATTGTCGATCCGCACCGTGTGATCCGTGAACCCGAAGAAGAACCCCGGCTCGAGCGTGGTAAACACGATCTCATCGACCCCCGCCAGCACATCGGCGAAGGTTCGGTCCGCCGGCAGAATCGGCTCGAAGGTCATCGGATCCTCATCACCGTAACCGCCCCAGCCCGCCGGGAGCGCCGTCGCCTGCGGGTCATCGATCGTCACCGAGAAGGTCGTCCAAGTCCCCGTCGACGACTGCGAGATGTCGGCGAACTTGAACCACACGCTCACCCACGGATAGCCGGTCGAAACGTTGTCATAGTCGCGCAGCTCGATGAGCCACGGCCGCGACACATCCTGCCCGAAGAAGTTCATGAACTCCACGAGCGTGTCGATCGAGATCGTCACCTCGTCGTATTGAGAGAGGTTCTGGATAAACGCGGCGTTGGTGTCGTTGCGGAAGGTGATGCCGAAGTCATTGAACACCGTCCGCATGTTCGCGCCCGGATTGCCGCCCGTAGCCGGGATCGTCGTCGCGCCGCCGATGCCGCTGGGCCCGCTCCATCCCGCGGCCCCGCCGTCGAAGGTCACGGTCGTGGTGCCGCCCGCGCAGACCGCCGCCGCGCACGCCAGGAGCGCCGCAGCGCCGCCCATCAGTCTGGTTCCAAGGTGTGTCATGGTCATTCCTCGTATGGCTGCCGTTCCATCCCCGCAAACCCCTTCAGGCACGCGCCCGGAGCGGGTGGAACGCGAGTGTGTCTACCTGCCCTCATAACATGACCACGGACCCACCAGGTGTCAAGAAAGTTTCCGGGAAACTTCTCGGTATCTTGATCATCGCCATCGCACGGGGCCGAAATCGGCAGTATTCTCCCCTCAGATATGCCCCCGGACACCGCAAAGCCCGTTTCGGCCCCTCCACAGGAGCCCCGCCTCGAGGTCCGAATCGCCGCCACCGGCGAGGACCTCCTCTCCGCCATTTCCCGCGTGCTCGAGGCCATCCCCGATCCCCCCTCCGGCCCGCAGGCCCTCGCCCGCCGCCTGGGCGTCGACAAGGTCCTCGCCTCCCGCCTCCTCAAGGCCGTCAAGGCGCCCGATCCGGTCTCCGTCATCAACCGCGCCCCGGGTCCCGATCCGCTCCGCCGGGTGGTCAAGGCCGCCGGCAAACAGGGCGTCGACGCCGCCCTCATCCGCACCGCCACCGAAGCCATCGACCGCTTCGAACGCCTGATCCGCGACGAGATCGGCGACCGCGCCTCGCTCGACGCCATCGTCAGCGCCTGGGTCCCCGAGGCCCGCCGCGAGTTCGAACTCAGGCGCAAGCAATCGCTTTTCAAAGCGCTCTCGCATCTCAAGGGCGCCCACGCCGAGTCCATCACCGCAACCGTCTTCCTCGCGCCAGCCGCAGACGGCAAGCACCTCGACATCGTCTGGCTCAACGGCCTCTTCGGCCTCACACGCCTCCGCCCCGGCGCCGCCATCAAGTTCGCGACACGCCGATTCGCAAGCGATCTCGCGGCACGCAAGCCGCAGACGCTCGCCGGGCGCGAGGTCGAAGACCAGTCCGATCTGCTCCTCGCCGAATACTGCTCCCGGCCGACGCCCTCCCTCCGCGCGCACCCCGTCGGCGAGATCGTGCATTACACGCTCGACTCAACGCGCTTCGGCCCGGCGTCCGCCGTTGATCTCGTCCACGCCGAAGTAAACCGGAGCGAGATGAAGCGCACCGTCCCCGCCGGCTCCGGGCGCAAGGCGTATGTCTTCGCCGAGGTCTCGACACCCGCAAAAGTCCTGCAGTTCGACGCGTTCGTGCACGAGTCGGTGTATCCCGGTGCGACGCCGCGGCTGCGCATCTACGACACCGCGTTCGAGGGCGTGGCGGATGTGAACAACCCCGCGCGGGATATCGATGCGCTCGATGTCCTGGAGACGATCTCGCCATTGCCCAACGGCATGCAATCCTGCCGATCGGCCGTCGCGCCGCGCTATGTCGAGATGCTCGATAAGGTCTGCACGCAGATGCATTGGAAGGGCGAGGAGTTCCGCGGCTACCGGTGCCGGATCGAGTACCCGATCTACGGCGCTCAGGTGACGATGCTCTTCGACCCGCCCTCGCAGTAAGCCCGAACCAAACGGGCGAATCGCTCGCCCCGCTCCTCGTAGTTTGTGAACTGATCCCACGAGGCGCACCCCGGCGAGAGCAGCAGCACCGCGCTCCCCCCCGACGCATTGATCGCGTGCATGGCCTGCTCCACCGCGTTGTCGAGGGATTCGCAGTGTTTCGCGTGGCCGTGGGCGAGATTGATGCGCCGGGCGATCTCCGGGCCGGTGGCGCCGATGGTGTAGACACCGGCGCAGCCGGAGGCGGCCTCGATCATCGGGGCGAGGTCGATCTTCTTGTCGTACCCGCCGCAGATCAGGTGGATGTGCGCGCGCCCGACCTCCCCAGTCTCGTCGAATGCGCGCACGGCCAGGGCACATGCCTCGGGCGTCGTGCATTTTGAGTCGTTGAATGCGCGGAAACTTCCATCAACTTCAACCAGCTGCAAGCGATGTGGCAATCCTTCAAAGGTCGAAAGTGACGCGTGCGCGCACCCGGCGTCGATGCCCGCGGCGGCGGCCGCCTGAATCGCCACGGCCGCGTTGACGCGGTTGTGCGCACCGGGGAGGCGCAGGCGGCACTCGCCGACCATCGTGTGATCGAACAGGCGCATGCGCCTGGTGCGCTCGTGATTGGTGATGTGGAGCGTGACCCCGGTGCCGACGATCGCTGTGTCGGCGTCGCTCAGCGGCTCAAGAATTCGGATCTTCGACTCGGCGTAGTGTGCCATGTCGGCGTGCCAGTCGAGGTGGTTGGGCGCGATGTTGGTGATGACGGCGACGCCCGGCGACCACGCGGGCGCCTCGGGGTAGCCAACGCCCCGGCCGAGCCAGTAGAGCTGCGCGCTGGAGAGTTCGAGGACGATCCAGTCTTCGGGTGTGATGTTGTCGAGTTCGGGGAGGAGCGAGCCGCCGATGTTGCCGCCGAAGTGGACGGTGCGTCCGTCGGCTTTGAGGATGTGGGCGATCATGGCGCTGGTGGTGGACTTGCCCGCGGTGCCGGTGACGCCGATGACATGGGCGCGGTTGGGGAGCCGCTCGCAGAGCAATCTGATTTCGGTGGTGATGGGGACGCCCGCCGCGGTCGCGGCGCGGAGGAATCGGTTGTCCCACGGTTTGGGGACGGCGGGGTTGGCGACGACCAGATCGGTGTTCGTGAAGTCCGAGACGTTGTGCTCCCCCAAGCGCAAGGTGACGGAGCCGGCATCAATGAGGTCTGCGAGTTGATCGAGTGAGTCGGTGAGTTTGTCGGCGGGCTGGAGGTCGGTGAGCAGGACATCGGCGCCGTAGGCGCAGAGGAAGCGTGTGACGCCGACGCCGCCGCCGAAGCGGCCCAGGCCCATGACGGTGACGCGTTTGCCTTCGAGTTCCAGCATGTGATGGGCTCCGTCCCGACGGGAGATTGTATGCGGGAGGGTATGCTGGCGGGATGAGATCGACACGACGCTCGGCGGCTTTTGCGGCGACTCTGATGACTGCACTCACTTCGAATCTGATGGCGGATGACGGCGGGAGCGATCTGCCGGGCACGCGGCCGCCGGTGATCGTGGCGGACGAGGCGTTCGACGGGGCGTGGCTCAAGAGGCTGGTTGCGGAGATGGCTTCGTTCGGGACGCGGCACACGCTCTCGGACACGGAGTCGGGCACACGCGGCATCGGGGCGGCGCGGCGGTGGGTTGCGGACGAGTTCCGCAAGGCCGGGAGCCGGGCGATCGTGACGCTCGAGTCGAACATGGTGCGCGGCGGGGAGCGGCGGATTCCGCGCGATGTCGAGGTTGTGAATGTGGTGTGCGAGATTCCGGGCGCGATGCCCGAGGCGAAGGGGCGGCGGTATTACATGCTGGCGCACCTGGACTCGCGGAACTCGGACGGCATGGACAGCGAGGGCGACTCGCCCGGCGCGAACGACGCGGCTTCGGGCGTTGCAGCGCTCATCGCCATCGCGAAAGTGCTCGCGGGCGACGATCCGCTGGACGCGACGGTTGTGCTCATCGCGACGAGCGGCGAGGAGCAGGGGCTGTACGGCGCGAAGAAGCATGTAGAGCGGGCGATCGAGAATGGGTGGGATGTGCGGGGGGTGCTGAACAACGACACGGTCGGCGATCCGTATGGGCCGTGGCCGGCGGACTCTGAGCGCGGGAAAGAGGCGCGCGGGTTGATCCGCGTGTTCTCGCAGGGGATTCCGGTGGAGGCGACGCCGGAGGCGTACAAGCGCTTGTCGCAGTTGGGGGCGGAGAGTGACTCGGTCTCGCGGCAACTGGCGCGGTATGTGGACTTCGTGGCGCGGTGGCACGACACGCCGGTGAAGCCGATGCTTGTTTTTCGGAATGACCGGTTTTTGCGGGGCGGGGACCACACGCCGTTCGTGGAGGCGGGGTTCGCGGGGGTGCGCTTCACGGTGCCTTATGAGGATTACGACCGGCAGCATCAGGATGTGCGCGTCGAGAACGGCACGAAGTACGGCGACACAGCGGAGTGGATCAACGGGGGGTACCTGCGCGATGTGACCCTGCTCAATGCGCTGACGCTGATTCATCTGGCCAATGCGCCGTCGGTGCCGGGCAATGCGCGGATCATCACGGCCGAACTCGATAACGACACGGTGATCCGCTGGGACGCGTCCCCCGAGCCGGATGTGGCGGGGTACGAGGTGGTGGCGCGGCGGACGACGAGCCCTCAGTGGGAGCGGTCGTTCGATGTGCGCGGCAATCTCTCGTTCACGACGGACCTGCACAAGGACAACTGGTTCTTCGGCGTGCGTGCGTACGACAAGGACGGCTATCGCAGCCCCGTGGCGTTCTGCGGCGTGGCAAGCGAGTGACCGCTTAACCGATGCGCTGCGTCGTTCAAAGAGTGCTCGAGGCGAGCGTGAGGGTCGATGGGAAGATCGTGGGGGCGATCGCGCGCGGGTTGTTGGTGCTGGCGGCCGTGGAAAAGGGGGACACTCGGAAGGAACGCGCGTGGATGGCGGAGAAACTGGCCAACCTGCGGCTGTTTCCGGATGGGGACGGGAAGATGAATCTGTCGGTGCTCGATCTTGGCGCGGATGGCGGGATTCTGATGGTGCCCAACTTCACGGTGGCGGGGGATTGCAAGAAGGGCAGAAGGCCGGGGTTTGACGGGGCGATGCGGCCGCCGGAGGCGGAGACGGAGTTCGGCGCGCTGTGCGATGCGGTCGGCGCGCAGGGCGTCAGGGTCGCGCGCGGCGTGTTCGGCGCGGACATGAAGGTTGCAATAGTGAACGACGGTCCGGTGACGGTGGTGGTGGAGTCACCGAGCGTTGGTTGACGCGCGTCTGCGTCGCTTGAAAAACGCAAGCCCGAGCGCGGCTGCGGACGGCGACGGGATCGCGTAGCCCTCGACGCGGAAGTCCATGATGCCTGGGAGTCCGTTTGGGAAACTGACGGGCGACTGAACGGCGGTGTTGAGGTTGTAGGCTGCGACATAGAGGGGGTCGTTGTCGCCAAGGAGTGCGCCGGGAGAGAGCGTCCATCCCTGCTGGGCGGTGTTGCCGGTCATGCTGACACCCAGAGCGACGCCGACCTGGCCGTTGAAATGCCATGTGGTGTCGCCGACGATCGTTGCGATCGGCTTGACGCCGTCGCCGATCGAGATGAGTGTGTTGATCGCGGGGGCGGTGATGGAACGAGCGGGGAGAGAGACGGAGCCGATCGTTTGCAGCGCGTAGAGGTTGAAGTCGGGGTTGACTCCGATTTCGGCGGCGTGGAACGAGACGGTCGTTGCCGGCGCACCGGGGTTGCGGAACATGCCGATGGTGAGTTTGGTGACGACGAACTGTGTGTACGCGCTGGGATTCTGCGCGGGGTTGATGACGGCGTCATCAAAGAACGCGGTGGGTGATCCGAGTCCGATGGTGTTGGGCGGGACGAAGCCGGCGGCTTGCGCGGGTGTCGGGTGCTCGGATTGGTAGAGCGTGTCGCCCGACACAGGAGACGAGGCTGCCAAGAACAGCACGCACGGAAGAGTTGCTTTGAACATGGGATCCCCTCGCTCTCACGCGTGATGCGGGAGCGAAGGTTGAGACGGGGCGCGCGGAGGACGGTTCCCGGGGAAGAACGATTAGGCGGGGTTATTTGGAGGTGTAGTCGTATACACCGCGCTGGGTCTTATTGCCCAGTCGCCCAGCGGTGACGAGTTGTTTGAGTTTGGGGCAGGCGCGGTAGCGGTCGTTGTTGAGCCCGTCGGCGAGGACATCCATGATGTGGACGCAGGTGTCGAGGCCGATGAAGTCGGCGAGGCGCAGCGGGCCCATGGGGTGGGCGCAGCCCTTCATCATGATCGCGTCGATGTCCTCTGGTTCGGCGACGCCTTCCATCCAGGCGTAGAAGGCCTCGTTGATCATGGGCATGAGGACGCGGTTGGAGACGAAGCCGGCGCGGTCGTTGGCGGCGTGGGGTTCCTTGCCCATCGCGATGGAGAGGTCGATGGTGCGCTGGGTGACCTCGTCGGTGGTGGTGAGGCCTCGGATGACCTCGACGAGTTTCATGACGGGGACGGGGTTGAAGAAGTGCATGCCGATGACTCTGGAACCTGCGCCGGGAGTTTCGGCTTCGGCGGCGGCGGCGATCTGCGTGATGGAGATGGAGGAGGTGTTGGTGGCGAGGACGACGCGCGGGTTGGTGAAGGTGCGCGCGAGTCTCTGGAAGAGTTCGGCTTTGAGTGCTGCGTCCTCGACGGCGGCCTCGACGACCCAGTCGGCTTTGGTGATGGCGTCGAAGTCGGCGGTGTAGGAGATGCGGGCGAGCGCGGCGTTTGCGTCGGATTGGGACATCTTGCCCTTCTCGACGGCGCGGGCCATGAGTTTGGTGTGGAGCGCCTTGCACTTGTCGAGAGAGGCGGGGAAGGCGTCGTAGGCGATGGCGTTGATTCCGGCGGTGGCGGCGACCTGGGCGATGCCGCCGCCCATCTGACCGGCGCCGATGACGGCGATTGTTTTGACATCGGTGGGCATGGTGTGGCTCCGTTGTGACGGTGGAAAAGTGGGGCGGTGAGTATAGAGGGAGCGATTCTTGGGGGTTGGTGGGCGGATTTGGGGGTGACGGGTACAATTTTGGTATTTGTCACCCGAACAGACTTGAAACAGAGTGAGAAATCTCTATCCTGACGCTATCCGAACATTGAAGAACAAAGGAGGCGTCGGTATGGTCAGTGCAGCACCCGCCAAGAACGGGAAAGCCCAGACGAAGGACACCGCTGTGAAGGAGCGAGCGATGCCGGCGACACCTGCGAGTTCTGCGCCCGTTGATGACAAGGCCGCCAAGGAGCGGGCGGCGAGTCTGGAGCGGACGGTTTCCCAGATCGAGAAGGCGTTCGGGAAGGGCGCGATCATGCGGCTGGATGAGTCGGCGATCGCTGCGGTTCCCGGCGTGGGGACGGGTTCGTTGTCGCTGGACCTGGCGCTGGGCGGGAAGGGGATTCCGCTGGGGCGGATCGTGGAGATCTTCGGTCCGGAGTCGTCGGGCAAGACGACCGTGGCGCTGAGCGTGATCGCCAGTGCGCAGAAGGCGGGCGGCGTTGCGGCGTTCATCGATGCGGAGCACGCGCTGGATCCGTCGTGGGCGCGGCGGCTGGGCGTGAATGTTGATGATCTGCTGGTGTCGCAGCCGGACTCGGGCGAGCAGGCGCTGGAGATCTGCGAGCTGCTTGTGCGCTCGAACGCGGTGAATGTGATCGTGCTGGACTCGGTGGCGGCCCTTGTTCCGAGGGCTGAACTCGAGGGCGAGATGGGCGACAGTTTCGTCGGGTTGCACGCGCGGCTGATGAGCCAGGCGATGCGGAAACTGACGGGGATTATCTCGCGGACGAACTGCTCGGTGATCTTCATCAACCAGATTCGCGAGAAGATCGGCGTGATGTTCGGTTCGCCGGAGACGACGACGGGCGGGCGTGCGCTGAAGTTCTACGCGTCGATCCGCATCGATGTGCGCCGGATCAGTTCGATCAAGGACGGTGACACGGCGGTGGGCAACCGCGTGCGGGCGCGTGTGGTGAAGAACAAGCTGGCGCCGCCCTTCCGCGATGCGGAGTTCGACCTGATGTTCGACGAGGGGATCTCGTGGTCGGGCGATCTGCTGGATTTGGCGGTGAACGAGAAGATCGTGGACAAGGCGGGGGCGTGGTTCAGTTACGGCGATGTGCGCCTGGGGCAGGGGCGCGAGAACTCGAAGCAGTTCCTGCGTGAGAATCTGGATCTGGCGTCGGAGATTCGGCGGAAGATCCTGGTGGCGCGGAAGGTGCCGGGGTATGTGGAGAAGCAGCCGGAAGTCGCTGTGGAAGCGAAGCCGGGCGCGGAGGCGAAGGCGGGCAGCGGGAAGGGCGGCTGATCCGCTCGGAGCGGTCGGCGACCCGGGCTGGGGGAGGCAAGCGGGGACGAGCGGGGCGTTTTTGGCGGGCCCGGATCGGTGGTGTGCTGTGCGGCTGAACGGGGGTGGATGTGGGTGGTTGGGGGTGCGGGCGGAGGGGATTTGCCGAGATTCCGGGGGGTATGGAACCGCGAGGGTGGGGGGGGCGTATCGGGATGCGACTGAAACCCGGGCGGTCCGGGAGGACAAGGAGTGTCCACTTGCGGACGATCGGAATGCGGCTATCCTGCCCGCCCCGTTGCGCTGCGGCTGTGGCGGAATTGGCAGACGCGCTAGATTCAGGTTCTAGTGGGAGTATATCCCGTGGAGGTTCGACTCCTCTCAGCCGCATTTCTTTGACAGGTGGTTTGGAGCGTGGGCGTGGGGCGGTGTCGGAATTGCAGCATCAAGCGGCGGATTTCGGCTTTGATCGGGGGAGATCGTCTGATAGGATTGTTCGGTGAGACTATGGTAAATCCCGGGCGTCGCTGGAATTGCGGCGTTTCGGCTCGTGGGACACTCAGGGCGTGCGTCGCAGAGTCCCTTATCCAGATGGAGCAAGCACCATGAAAACCAATCGTCGCGGACAGGGCTTCACGCTCGTCGAGTTGCTGGTGGTCATCACGATCATCACGCTGTTGATTTCGATTCTGCTGCCGGCCGTGGGCACGGCGCGTCGTCAGGCGCGTATTTCGCGCTGCGTCGCGAACATGAAGCAGCACGGTCAGGGCATGGCGAACTATGCCGCCGCGAACAAGGACACTGTGCTGAACGCTCCGGACTCCAATGCCTCGACGCCTCAGCAGTTGGCCGTTCTTGGCCAGCGCGGCAACATCGCGATCCGCTTCGGCAACTCGTTCCTGCCGACTTCGGGATGGATTGTCAATCCCGCGTCGCAGTCGTTCCGGACGCTCGTGAGTATGGTGAGCGGCGATAATCAGCTGCAGGACCTCAACACGAGCCAGACCTGGGGCCCCTCGGGCTTCAACGGTTCGGGCAGCGACCTCTCGACCGCCTACCATGTGGTTCTTGCGGAGTACATGGTTGAGGGTGAGAGCACCGCGACGCTTCAGGATGTGTTCCGCAGCCCGTCGGACCGCCAGTTGGCGGACGACTGGAAGCGCCTCAAGGACGGTATCCGTACCGGCTCCGAGGGCACGCCCGCGGGCGAGATTCCCAAGCCGTACAGCTCCTGGATGTCGGAACTCAAGTGCTCCTCGTACCGCTACTGCGTGACGAGCATGATGAATCCGAAGGCGTTCTCCTATATCGACGACAACGCTGCTTGCCAGACCCGTATGACGCCGGACTTCAATCCGGTGAACCCGACGCAGGCGTTCAAGTACATCCGGCGTAACCCGATGGCGGATGTCCGTCACCCGACGAAGAAGGTTTCGCACTTCCTGTGGGATGCGCTGCACAACCCCGAGGTGGGCAAGGCGTGGTTCGAGGCGGGCTCGATCATCCCCGTGGCGCTGTTCGACGGCTCCGCGAAGTCGACCATCCCGTACCGCGATGGCGCGACGCGCAGCCAGTGCGAACTGTCCGGCCCGTTCTACAACATCTACTGGGTTGCTGAGGGTCAGGCGATTCTGCAGCCGGGCCACTACTGGATCAACATCGGCGGCATCTGGGGCCGCGACCTGTAAATCCGGATTGGTGACATGTGTGTGAACTCCGACCGGGCCCTTCAGGGGGCCCGGTTTTCATTTACGCTTGTTGTGTGGGCACGCGGCTGATCTATGCGGGGATCGATGAGGCGGGGTACGGGCCGTTGCTCGGGCCGCTGTGCGTTGGGATGAGCGTGCTGGAGGTGCGCGGGTGGGATGGGGGCGGTGGGGCGGGGCGTCCGGATGTGTGGGGGCTGCTCTCGCCGGCGGTGGTGCGCGAGGTTCGTGAGGCGGGTGCGAGCGGCGTTGTTGTGAACGACTCGAAGCGCGTGAAGGTGAGCGGGTCGGCGAAGCGGCATCCGCTGGAGTTCCTGGAGCGCGGGATTCTGAGTGTGGCGTCGTGCATGGGGCGCGTGTGCGCGAGCGATGCGGATGTGTACGGCGTGCTCGGGGTTGTGCGCGGCGGGGCGGGCGCGAGTTGGTACGGCGGGGATCGCGTGCCGGTGCCGCTGGCGTCGACGGCGGAGCAGATCGGGCTTGCCGGGGCGCGGCTGCGGGGCGCGTGCGAGCGTGGGGGTGTTTCGTTTGAGGCGTTGCGCTGCTGCGTGTGCGATGAGGGGCGATTCAATGACGAGGTGCGGAAGGGGGCGCTGAAGTCGGAGATCAGTTTCGCGCGGGTGGCGGCGTTGATGCGGGAGGTGTGGGATCGGTTTGGTGATGATGCAGGGCTGGATTCGCACGGGCCGCGGATGGTGGTGGATCGGCAGGGGGGCCGGATCGGGTATGCGCGGCCGCTGGCGCGGGTGTTCGGCGGGGCGGAGGTCACGGCGCTGATGGAGCATCCGGAGGCGAGTGTGTACGACATCCGCGAGGGATCGCGGCGGATGCGCGTGACTTTCTCGGTAGGGGCGGACGGGGATCACTTCCCGGTGGCGCTGGCGTCGATGTGCGCGAAGTTTGTGCGTGAGTTGGCGATGATGCGCTTCAACCGGTACTGGTGCGGGCGGATCGCGGAACTGAAGCCGACGGCGGGGTACGGGAGCGACGCGAAGCGTTGGCTGAGCGACGTGTCGGGCGTGATCAGCGAGGAAGAGCGGGCGGCGCTGCGGAGGTTGGCGTGAGCGATGCGCTGAACAAGCGGATGCTGGATCTGGCGGCGCGGTGCGCGGCGCGTGGGGCGGGGCGCGTGGAGCCGAACCCGATGGTGGGGTGCGTGATCGGGAGTGATGCGGGCGAGGTGTGTGGCGTGGGGCATCATCGACAGTTTGGCGGTGCGCACGCGGAGGTCGAGGCGCTGCGGAATGTCACGGCGAATGGGCGCGATGCGCGCGGAGGGACGGCGTGGGTGACGCTTGAGCCGTGCGCGCATTTCGGGAAGACGCCTCCCTGCGCGGACGCGTTGATCGCGGCGGGGATTCGGCGGGTGGTGATCGCGCGGCGGGATCCGCACGGGGTTTCGGCGGGGGGCATCGAGAAGTTGCTTGCGGCGGGCGTCGCGGTTGAGGTGACGGGTGTGAGCGCGGCGGCGGTGGCGGTGAGCGAAGCGTTTGTGCGCGGGATTGAGCGGGGGCGGCCCTTCGTGACGGTGAAGTGGGCGCAGACCGTTGACGGGCGGATCGCGACGCGGACGGGGGACTCGAAGTGGATTTCGTGCGAGCGGTCGCGTCGGCGGGTGCACCGGATGCGGGCGGTGAGCGATGTCGTGATGACGGGGATCGGGACGGTGCTGGCGGATGATCCGTTGCTGACGGCGCGGGGCGTTCCGGTGCGGAAGGTCGCCAAGCGGGTGGTGATCGACTCGGGTTTGCGGCTGCCGCTTGATAGCGCGCTGGTGCGCTCGGTTGATCGGGGGCCGGTGTGGGTGGTGTCGGTGAACGAGATGGCGGAGTCGCCGGAGGCGGATGCGCTGGAGGAGCGCGGTGTTGAGATGTTGTTCGTTCCGGCGAAAGAGGGGCGGGTTGATCTGCGCGCGGCCGTGGAGTTCTTCGGGGCGCTGAGCCAACTGGAGGACATGAGCGCGCGGGATGATGCGACGCATGTGATGGTCGAGGCGGGGCCGGGGCTTGCGGGGGCGCTGATGCGCGAGGGGCTGGTGGACCGGTGCGTGGTGTTCGTGGCGCCGATGATGGTGGGGGACGATGCGGCGCCGGGTGCGATGGCGCTGGGCGCTTCGGGGATGATCGGCGATGCGCAGCAGTTGGCGCTGATCGATCAGCGGCGCTGCGGCGCTGATGTGATGCTGACTTACAGCGTCACGGGCTCGCGGTGATTACTTGGGCTTGATGGGGGAGTTCGGGTCCTGCTCCGGCACCTGCGGGCGGTCTTCGAGCGCGGGGAGATCGGCGAAGGAGGGCACGGCGAGGATCGCGGGGGCGTTGATGGAGGCGTAGGTCCACGCGACGCGGCCGGAGCGGGCCATGAGCTGCGCGTCGGCGGTGTAGCCGACGGTGATGCGGTCGAGGAGGCCGCCCTGGGCGTCGAGGAGATCGACCTTGGCCAGCGAGCGCATGTCGCCGGCGGCGATGTCGGCTTCGCCGGGCGTGTTGGCGAGGAAGCTGAGGAGTTCTTCGACGGGCGCGGACTGCGCTTCGCCGATTGTGCCGTCGGAGCGGAGTTCGAACCATTCATCGAGGACGCGGCGGCGGCCGATGGCGGGTCCGGAGTCGGGCTGGATGACGATCATCCAGACATCCTCGGGGCGGACTGCGGTGGCGTTGGAGGCGAGGTAATGGCGCGCCGAGGTGGGGATGCTCGTGGTGAGATCGGAGTCTAGGACCATGACGAACGAGGGCGCGGCGTCGGGGGCGGCGTAGATGGAGGTGTTCTCGGTTGAGGCGGGGCCTCCGAGTCGGAGTTGGCGGGATTGCGTCTCGACACGGACCTTGCCGGCGTCGTCGATGATGCGCTGGTCGCGCTGGGAGGTGATGACCATCGCGGGGGCATCGAGTTGCATGATGTTGGAAGCGGGGAGCGCGGGGGGATCGACGAAGGCGGTGGCGCGGGCGTCGGCGATGGTCTGGAGGAGGCCGCGGACGGCCTGTTCATCGGCGCGTGCGCCGATGGGCGCGTGCATCTGCCATGCGCCGTCGACGCGGGCGAGTGAGATGGAGGCGTCGGGTGTTTCGACGGTGATGCGCGAGGCTTCGACGGGTCCCATGCCGGGCATGGCGCTTGCGACGCGCCAGGCGCGCGGGCCGGGGCGTGTGGCGGCGTCGAGGAGTTGGGCATCGATGATGACGGTTTTGTTGTCATCCGTGCGCGCGACGGAGCGGCCTCCGACGGTGTTGTTGGCGATGGTGATGGAGCGGTTGGCGTTGTCGTTGAGCGAGACGGTGATGGTTGTGGTCTGCTCGCCGAGGGATGTGGAGGCGTCGGCGTCGGTCCCGGTGAGATTGGTGAGGGCGCGGAGGAGGTCGTTGGGCGCGTCGGGTCGGACGGGCCACTGGAGCGAGCCGGTGTCGTAGACCCAGCCGCCGGCGTCGGTGCGGCGGACGGTTGAGAGTTGTCCGTTGTTGTCGACGCGGATGGTTCTGATCTGCGCGGGGTCGAGTTGGAGGATGGGCGCGGGGCCGTTGGAGGATTTGGCGTTCTGCGGGCCGCCCTTGTTGAGCATGACGGCGATGCCGACGAGAACGGCGAAGACGATGATTGTGGTGACGAGCGCTTTGGTGGACATGATGGGTAGTGTACGGGACGGTGGGGCCCGTGATTACCCGCGCAGCACACGAACACCGATGCCCGTGATGAGGACGAGCGCCGGGAGTCCGGCGGCGAGGGCCCATCGGATGGCGGTGAGCTGGCTCTTGGACAGCGGCTTGATGCGGGCGATGTCGCGGACTCTGGGGGAGGGCGCGACGAGTTGGTCCTGCCCGGCGAGCCAGGCGATGGAGGACTCGAGGAGCGCGGCGTTGGCGGGGTAGGCGAGCACGCGGCGGCCTTCGACGGCGGCGGCGGCGTTGAGGTAGTAGTCCTCGAACCAGACGGGTGAGCCGACAACGATGAGTCGCTGCATGCGGCCGGTGGAGCCGATTTTGTTGACCTGCGCTGAGACCGCGAGGGTCCAGTTGTCGGCGACGGCGTCGCGGTCGGGGTCGAGCGTGGGCGTCATGGGCGGGAGGACGGGCGAGATGGGTGATGCGCCGCGCCAGATGCGCCACTGGCTCTCGCCCCATGTGGTCGCGTTGTTGGGTGTGGTGACGATGGGCGACGTGGTGATGTTGGGCTGCGCGGCGGTGATGGTGATGGGCGTGGCCCAGGGGAGCTGGAGGGCGAGCCCGTTGATGGAAGCGCCGATGGGGTTGTCGGTGTTGGCGGAGCGCGAGGTCTGGTAGGCGAGGAGCGCCTTGCCTTGGGACGCGTCGCGGACATCGACGAGCATGCGGCCGGTGTCGGCCTTGATGGCGAATCGCTCGAGGGTCTCGGCGATGGGGTCGGGCTCGCCGATGACGGGGAGTTCGGAGGGTTCGAGGGAGACGAGGACGGACTCGGATGAGTCGAGGAGTTCTCCGAGCGCGCGGGCGAGGCGGTCGGTGGCCATGGCGCGTTCGGCGGAAGCCATGCCGGTGGCGCTGCGCTGATCGGCCGCGGGTTGGAGCGGGAGGACCATCCAGACGACTGGGCGCGCGTTCTGGGGGTTGATGTCGAAGAGGGTGGGGCGGAGGGCGTCGTGGGTGACGCGCCACTCGGCGACATCGACGCGCCGGAGTTGGAGGGACTCGATCATTCCCGCGATGCGGATGGCGGGTGAGTCGGGCGCGGGGCTGCGCTCGAGCATGGAAGCGGGGTAGGCGTGGACGAGGACGACGATGGGGTTGTCCTCGATGTTCATGGAGCCGATGGCGGTGGCGACGAGTTCCTCGCCGACGAACAGGGCGGCGGCGCTGGTGGCGCCCTCGATGGCGGCGTTGGGCGGGAACATGGACTCGAAGTTGATGGCGGTGGCGCCGCGGGGCGAGAAGACGACGATGGCCTGCTGGCGCTGGAGGAGGCGCGCGACGAGGAGGGGCTCGAGGGGTTTGAGTTGATCGAGGGGATCGAAGATCGCGGCTGCGCGGTCGCGGGTTTCTTCGCACGCAACGGTCATGGTTGTGATTCGGCGCGCAGCGTCGGGCGGGGCGTCGGCGGTTTGTTGATCGAGCCACTGCGCGGCCTGCGACATGGAGGACGAGAGCGCGGTGAGGACGGGCTCGAGCGCTGCGATGGCGCGGTCGGACTCGGGGATGACGGTGCCGGAGAATGCGGTTTGTGATGCGGCGGCGGCTTCATCGGCGGCGCGGATGAGCGCATCCTGCTGGACGCGCCACGCGACGATGGCGCGCTGCCATTCGGCTGCGGAAGCGCTTGAGAGGTTTGCCTTGCCGGAGTCGAGTTCGTTGATGGTGGCCTGGAGTTCGGTCGCCAAAGCGCGGGACTGCGTGACGGCGGCTTCGAGCGCGCGGGTGTGCTGGGCGATGGGCGTTTGGGCGCCGGATGCGAGCCGCTGGATGACCTGCGCGAAGCCGTTGGTGGCGGGGTCTTTGGCGATGTCGATCCAGGTGACCGTGATCTTGTCGGAGGCGGCCCCGAAGAGGTCCATGAGGTCCTGGACGGGCGGGAGCGAGGCGCGGGTGGCGGGGTCGTTCATGTCCGCGTTGACGACGATCTCGATGGGTTCATCGAGCTGGGAGAGCATGCCGCGTGTGCGCTGCGAGAGGGTGTGCTCGCGGGTGGAGGTGAGGTCGATGCGGAATGAGCGGCGCTCGGCGATGGATGTGGCGATGAGCGCGGAGGCGAAGATGGTCGCGAGGATGACGATGGAGGTGACGGCGTAGCGCGTGCGGCGGAAGAAGGAGTCGCCGGAGTTTGATGGTGGTCGGGTGGTCATCTCCACCTCCGTGACTCGAGCGAGATGACGCCGACGGCGATGGCGAAGCAGGACCACGCGACGAAGAAGACGACGTGGCGGAGTTCGACGACGCCTTTGGCGAAGTCGCCGATGCGCGGGGCGAGTGAGGCGTAGCGGAGGGCGGCGCCGATACGGGGCGAGGCGCGGTCGGCGATTTGTGTGCCGAGGATATGGAGCGCGATGAAGAAGAAGAAGGTGGCGAGGAGCGCGACGACCTGGCTCTGCGTGAAGGTTGAGATGACGAGGCCGACGGCGAGGTAGAGCATGCCGACCAGGATGAGCCCGGCGTAGCCGGCGAGGAGGGGGCCGTAATCGGGATCGGCGACGAGTTCGAGGACGCCGACATAGAGGAGCGTCGGGGCGAGCATGGTGATGAAGAAGGCGAGCGCGCCGAGGTACTTGGCGGGGATGGCCTGCCACTCGGAGATGGGTGCGGCCATGAGGGGTTCGATGGTGCCGGTGCGGAGTTCTTCGGAGACGAGGCGCATGGAGATCGCGGGGGCGACGATGAGCAGGAGCCACTGGGAGATGGAGAAGAAGACGCGGAGGGAGGCGGGCTCGCCCGGGTTGATGGTGGCGAACGCGACCCAGAAGCCGGAGAGGAGGAGGTAGAGGGCGATGACGATCCAGCCGAGGGAGGTTCGGAAGTTGGAGGCGTATTCGCGGATCGCGATAGCGAGGAGGGCTGTCATGAATCGGCCCCCGGTTGCGTGCGCAGTTCGTCGGCGACTGCTTCGGTGATGCGGAGGTAGAGGCGCTCGAGGGAGGGGCGCTCGCGGGTGAGCTCGCGGATGGCGAGGTTGGCCTGCGCGCAGGCGCCGGCGATGGGTTCGCGCGGGTCCGCGTTGTTGTTGGCGGTGGCTTCGACTCGGGTCCATTGGCCGTCGGTGTCGATGGCCATTGCGGACGCGACGCCGGGGGCGGAGGCGATGACGGATCGGGCGCGCTCACGGTCGTTGGTTTTGAGTTCGACGATGATGCGCGCGGGTCCGGCGGCCTGATTGATGAGGGTTTCGGGTGACCCGTCGGCGCGGATGGTGCCGCCGGCGAAGACGAGGATTCGGTCGCAGGTCTTCTCGACCTCGGGGAGGATGTGGGAGACGATGAGCATGGTGCGCTGGCCGGAGAGTTCGCGGACGAGTCGGCGTGTTTCGGCGATCTGCGAAGGATCGAGTCCGGTGGTGGGCTCATCGAGGACGAGGACTGGCGGGTTGTGGATGAGCGATGCGGCGAGGCCGAGTCGCTGGCGGTAGCCCTTGGAGAGTTGGCCGGCGCGTCTGGAGCGCATGTCGGTGAGCCAGCATCGTTCGATGACGCGGGCGACGGCGGCGCGGCGGTGCTTGGCCGTGATGCCGTAGAGGGCCGCACGGAACCGGAGGTATTCGGTGACGCGCATCTCGGGGTAGATGGGGTTGTTCTCGGGGAGGTAGCCGAGGCGCTGGCGGACTCTGCGGGAGTGATCGACGCAATCGAGGTTGTCGACGGAGATGGAGCCTGAGGTGGGCGGCATGGCTCCGACGAGCATTCGGATGGTGGTGGACTTGCCTGCGCCGTTGGGCCCGAGGATTCCCACGACCTGCCCTGTGGGGATATCGAAGGAGACGCCGCGGACGGCGCGGACGTGGCCGAACGATTTGTGTACATCCCGGGCGACGATCATGGGGGCGTGGGGACCTCTGGGATCTCGTGTGTAAAGTGGATCATCGGCGATCGTGCGGAGCGGGTCTGAATCGTCAAGGGGGCGTGGGCGGAACGCCGACGCTGAGACTGTACGCGCTCGGCCCGGGGCCCGGTTGCAAGACAGGCGATAGACTCTCTGACGTGTCCTGAGCATCCCGCGGCGGTTTGGTTCTGCGGGATGAAGAGTTCGTATGCCCGATCGACTGCCGAAGTTGCTGATTGTGGAAGGCCTGCCGGTGATCCCGCGCGAGGTTGCTGACGCGCTGGCGGGTGTCTATCAGACACGGGGGACATCGCTCGCGGACACGAAGCGGTTTCTTGAGCGGCATCAGTGCGACGCGGTGATGATCGACCCGACGCACCTTGTGGGGCTGGGGCATGATCTTGAGGAGAGTCTGACGGCGACTCTGCTGGAGTCGATCGGCGCGGGGGCGTGCCTGGTGAGTCAGGAGGGGGAGGCGCTGTGGTCGAACGGTCGGTTCCGCGAGTTTGAGGAGGTGACGCAGCGGAAGGTGCTGCGGATGTGCGTGCGGGCGATCAGCGCGTTCCAGACGGCGGCGGCGCGATCCGATCCGAAGGCGCCGCGGGCGAAGCGTCGGGTGTTCCGCGGGGGCGGCGCGGGGCGCTCGCTGGAGGCGGTGATCTCGCCGGTGTTCTCGAGCAAGGGTGTGGATCGTGCGGCGGCGATTGTTCGGGATGTCTCCATTCGCGAGCGGATGCAGCGGAAGATTGATGCGATCGATCTGGCGGGGCGCGAGCTGGTGAATATTCAGGAGGAGTCGGTTCGCGATATGCATGTGACGCAGCGATTGGCGCTGCTCGAGCAGAAGGTGGTGACATTCGCTCATGATCTCCTGAGTTTTGATCACTTTGCGATTCGGCTGCTGAATCGGAAGACGAATGAGCTCGAGATCGTGATGTCGCATGGTCTGCCGGAGGAGGCGAAGGCGATCATCCTGAAGGCCGAGCCGGAGGGGAACGGGATCAGCGGGCTGGTTGCGAGCACGGGGTCGTCTTACATCTGCCCGGTGGTGCAGGAGGACCCGCGGTATGTGACGGGGCTGGAGCGTGCGGGTTCGTCGCTGACGGTGCCGCTGACGATGTTTGATCGGGTGATCGGCGTGTTCAATGTCGAGAGCGATCGCGAGCATGCGTTTACGGCGGCGGACCGGCAGTTCCTCGAGATCTTTGCGCGGTACCTGGCGATCGCGTTGCACTTCCTGAACCTGCTCGTGGTGGAGCGGTCGGCGACGCGGGAGGTCGCGACGGGGACTGTGGAGGGGGAGCTGCGCGAGCCGCTGAACGATCTGATGGTGGAGGTCGAGTGGTTGCGGGAGCAGGCGGGCGCGAACCCGGAGGCGCTCAAGCACATCCAGCGCATCACTGGGGATGTGGACTCGATTCGCAGGCGGATGAAGAACATTGCTCGCGGGCCGCAGACGCTGCTCGGCATCGAGGAGGCGCTGCAGCGTTCGGAGGTTGATCCGGCGCTGAAGGGCAAGCATGTGGTCGTGTCGGACAATGAGCCGGAGATCTCGGGGATCATCCGCGATGTGCTGTCGAAGCGTGGCGCGGATGTGACGACCTTTGATACGGGCGCGGCGGCGATCTCGGCGCTGGCGACGATCGCGCCGCCGCCGGACCTGGTGATCTCGGACATCAATCTGGGGGACCGCACGGGGTATGAGGTGTTTGCGGCGGCGAAGGATCGCGCCAAGCAGACCCCGGTGATCCTGATGACGGGATTCGGGTACGACCCGCACCATTCGATTGTGCGCGCGAGCCAGGAGGGCCTGCAGAATGTGCTGTTCAAGCCGTTCCAGGTGGAGAAACTGATCGAAGAGGTGAAGCGGGCGCTCGGGGAAACGGCGGGGTGAGCGTCAGGCGCGGTGCGCGACGAGGACGCGCGGCAGGCCTTCGAGGTCTTTGAGGATACGCGGGGCGCGGAGGTGGGGGCTCGCGGCGGCGCGCGAGAGGGCTTGTTGCTCGGTGCACGCCGCGATCTCGATCAGGAGCGTGCCGCCCGGGGCGAGGAGGTGGGGCGCTCGGTCGATCAGGGGATTGACGAACCGGAGGCCGTCGGCGCCGGCGCGGAGCGCGATGGTGGGCTCGTACTCCTTGACATTGGGTTCGACGGCGTCCCACTCGTGGTCCGGGATGTAGGGGGGATTGGATGCGATGTAGTGGAACGGGGCGGCGTCGGCGGGGATCGGCGCGAGCAGATCGCCCTGGAGGAACTCGATGCGGTCGGTGACGGCGTGGCGATGCGCGTTCTCATGCGCCAGTGCGAGCGCATCGGGGGAGATGTCGGTCGCGGTGATGTGCGCGCCCGCGAGGTTCTTTGCGAGGGCGATGGCGATGCACCCGGAGCCGGTGCAGATGTCGGCGACGCGGAGCGGTTCACTAACGGGGTTGTTGCGGGCGTGCTGGAGGATGGTTTCCACGATGGTTTCGGTGGCTGGCCGCGGGATGAGGGCGCGGCGGTCGGCGTGGAATGCGAGTGCGAAGAACCAGGCCTCGCCCACGAGGTACTGGACGGGTTCGTGCTTGAGGGCGCGGGCCGCGAGGTCGCGGAGCGCTTCGCGTTCGTCGGATGAGGCGGGGCGGTCGGCCTGGGTGTAGAGGTGCATGCGGTCGCAGCGGAGGACGTGGGTGAGGAGCATCTCGGCGCAGAGACGCGGGGAGTCGATGTTCTTGTCCGCCAGTGCGCCGGTGAGCCAGTCCAGGAGACGCTTGGTCGTCCAGACCTGGTCGGGGGATGATTGAGCGGGCGGCGGCATCGGCGTGGAGTCTACACTTGGGGGCTGCGGGTGCGGGCTATGATTGCGGCCGGATCATGGCGGAATGTGAACATGGAGCGATTGGAGCGGAGTCGATGGTGACGGATCGTGTGCGGGAGGCGATGGAAGTCGCGAGGCGTGAGCTCGAGGCGAGCGGCCGGTTTGACTCGGTGGTGATCGAGAGCGGGATGCTCGTGGCGCACGCGAGTGAGGCGCCGGAGGGCGCGTTCTATCGCGTAGAGGTTGATGCGGGCGGCGTGTTCGTGTCGTGGGTGAGCGCCGACCGGTACCTGAGCCAGTCGATCGAGCAGACGCTCGTGTACGGCGGCGATGATCTGGACGACATGATCGACGAGGAGTTGGTGGACACGGGGTACGAGGGGAAGAAGCTGGCGCCGATGCAGCACTACCGGAACGACGAGAAGTTGTTTGTGTTCCGGTCGCGGACGCCGATTGATGCTGCGAGTTGCGATGCGGCGCGCGCGGGTTCGAGTCTGGCGAAGTTCGTGCTGGCGTACGAGGCGGCGGTGGGGCAGTTGGGCGATATGTCGCCCGACGAGGAGGACTGAGTTACGGGCGCGCGGGCGGCAGGCAACACGGTGCAAGTGCGCGATCTGGGGCGGATGGCGTACGGGCGCGCGTTCGATGTGCAGCGCGAGACGCACGGCGGGGTGCTGGCGGCGCGTGAGCGGGGGGATGAATGCGTCGGGACGGTTCTGCTTGTTGAGCATGATCCTGCGGTGATCACGGTGAGCCGGCGGCAGGGTGCGCGGGCGCACCTTGTCGCGGATGACGGGATGCTGTCGCGGGCGGGCGTCGAGGTGTGCGAGACGGATCGCGGGGGGGACATCACCTATCACGGGCCGGGGCAGTTGGTCGTGTACCCGATCGTCGATCTGAATCGGTTGGGCGGCGGTGGGCTCGGACTGCACGGGTATATGCGCGCGCTCGAAGGGGCGGTTATGCGCGCGTGCGCAGCGTTCGGCGTGGAGACGCATCGCGAGAAGGGGATGACGGGTGTTTGGGTGGCGCCCGATGAGGCGCGGTCACTGGAGCTGCGGAAGATCGCGGCGCTGGGCGTGCGCGTGCGGCGGTGGGTGACGATGCACGGGCTGGCGTTGAACGTGACGACGCGGCTTGAGCACTTCGGGTTGATCGTGCCGTGCGGGCTGACGGGGGTTGGCGTGACGAGTCTGGAGCGCGAGTTGGGCGCTGCGTGCCCGGCGATGCCGGAGGTGAAGCGGGTGCTGGTTGATGCGATGGCGGAGGAGTTGGGGGCGGTTGTCGGGGATGAATAGGGAGACACGGGCAAGTCAGGGTCTTGCCCATGGCACACGAGACTTGCTGTGATTACTCGAGATTGAGGTCTTCGCGGACATCGTCGGTGATGTCGGCGTCTTCGGGGAAGGCGAGGACGGGGCGGGCCATGATCTGTCGGAGGGCGATCTCGACATTCTGGGGTTCGAGGGCCTTGTCTTCGTCGGCGGAGGTGATGACATAGTCGTAGCCGAGGTCTTCGGCGACGGCCTGTGCTGATGAGCGGACGAGTTTGTACGCCTCGACAACCTGATTGGCTGTGTACTTCTCGAGGTCGGCGTTGATCTCGTTCTGCTTCTGGATGGCCTGGTTGCGGAGTTGATTGAACTGCTGAATGAGTGCGGGCGCTTGAGGGTCTTCCTCGGTCATGCCCTGGAGTTGCTGCTGGAGTTTCTGGAGTTGATCGGCGAGGGGTTGGAGTTCGGCGCGTCGTTCTTCGGCGTATCGCTCACGATCGGGCGCGAAGCGGTCGGACTCCATGAGGTCGTTCATGATGTCGGGTGTCGAGACGACGGCGATGGAGGCATCGGCGGCGCGGTGCTGGTTGGCGGCCCGGGCCGGGCTGATCATCCACGAGGCGGAGAGGGCCAGCGCGGCGGAGGCGATTGCGATGGAGGGGATGAGGACGGTTGTGGTGCGCGGCATGGGCGCCTCCTGGAGTGCTGAAGGGGTGATTCGCCGATCGATGCGGCGAGGATAAACGGTAGGAGTGTGATCGGCGAGAGTCACGGGCGGGTCAAGGCGGGCGTCCAGAGGTAATAGAAACCGGACGCGCCGGCGGACTCTGCGGCGGCGAGGTTGAGTTGGACGAGGTTGATCTCGGTGCTCTGCGGTGGGTTGAGGCGCGCGTTGAGTTCCGGCCCGAGCGCGTAGGCGGAGTTGGGTCGGCGGCCCTGGGCGTGGTACTTGACGAGTTGGGCGCGATCGAGATCTGCGAGGGATTTGGCGGCGTCGAACGCTTCGCGGACGCCTCCGAGTTTGTCGACGAGGTGGAGTTCGAGGGCTTGCGATCCGGTGAAGACGCGGCCGTCGGTGACGGTGTCCATATCGGCGGGGGCGATATCCGGTCGGCGTTCGGCGACGAGGGCGCGGAACTTGGCGTAGAAATCGTCGACGAGTGATTGCAGGATGGCGTAGTGCTCTTCGACGGGCGGCTCGAAGGGGCTTGCGATGTCTTTGTTGGGTCGGGAGACGACGGCGCGCGACTCGATGCCGAAGCGGCGCATGCCCTCGGAGAAGTTGAATGTCTGGAAGATGACGCCGATGGAGCCGGTGACGGAGGAGGGTTGGGCGACGAGTTGATCGCCGGCGAGGGCGATGTAGTAGCCGCCGGACGCGGTGACTTCCGCCATCGAGATTACGACGGGTTTCTTTGTGCGCTTTCTGAAGGCGCGGATCTCGTTGTACATGGTTTCGGATGCGGCGACGGTGCCGCCGGGCGAGTTAACTCGGATGATGATCGCGCGGACGGAGGCGTCTTCGGCGGCCTTGTTGAGGCGTGCGACGAGATCGTCGACGGGATTGCCTCCCGACGGGATGAGGCCGCCGGTGGCGATGGAGGCGATCATGCCCGAGACATCGATCATGGCGACTTTGGGTGCGGTGTCGGGCGCGCCGGAGTCTTTGAATACGGCGGTTTCGGTGAGTCGGCCGTCACCCGGCGCGAGATCGATGAGGATTCGATCGGGCGCGCAGGCGTTCAAGATGAGGATTGTGAAGAAGATCGACGCGGTCAGGAGCAAGCGCGGTGTGTTCATGGCGAGAGTGTAGAGGGGGGCGCCGTGCGCATGAAAAAAGCCGCCCGTGGAGACATCCGTGGGCGGCTTGATTTCAGGAGGATTGTTGTCGCTTACGCCTTGGGCTTCATTCCGGGCTTCTGGGGCGTCTGCTGGGGCTTGCCGGGTTGCGGCTGCGCCGGCTTGGCGGCGGGCTGTGCGGGTTTGGCGGCGGGTTTGGGTTGCTCTTGCTTGCCTGCTCCGACTTTCTGGGAGGACATGACGAAAACCCCGATGCTCGGGGCCTCCGAGTGACGGTATCGATAACCAGACCGGCCACACGGCCGGAAGCCGCCCTCTACGAGGTGCGGCACGCGGTGCGCGAACCCGTCGGGGAGAAGCGTATCCGTGTGCTGTCGCCCGGCAAGCGGGGCGAGCGTTCGGTGCGGGACAAGTGAGAATGGCGGTACGCTTGTCGCGTGAGCGAGCCGAACCAAAGCCGACCCGATGTGCATATCCCGGTGCTGGCGGATGAGGTTGTGCGATTGCTTGAGCCGCGAGCGGGGGAGACATACGCGGACTGCACGGCGGGTCGGGGCGGGCACGCGGCGCGGATGTCGCTGGCGATTGGGGCGGGCGGGACGGTCGTGCTGAACGATCTGGATGGGGGTTGCCTGGATGCGGCGCGGCTGGCGGTGGAGGCGGGCGGGAGCGGGGCGCGGATGGTCGGCTTTCGCGGGAACTTTGCGGACCTGCCGAGGCGGATGGCGGAGGGGGGGCTCGCGGCGGACATGGTGCTTGCGGACCTGGGATTCTCATCGACGCAGATGGACGATGCGGCGCGGGGGTTCAGTTTTATGCGTGAGGGGCCCTTGGATATGCGGCTTGATGCGTCGCGGGGGGAGACGGCTGCGGACCTGGTGAATGCGCTTCCGGAGGCGGAGTTGGCGGGGATTATTCGGGATTACGGTGAGGAGCGGCTGGCTCGGGCGGTGGCGCGAAAACTTGTCGCCGAACGGGATCGCTCGCCGATAGAGACCACATCCCGGTTGGCGGAGATCATCCGGTCGGTTGTCGGCGTGGCGGGATCCGGGAGGATCGATCCTGCGACGCGAACTTTTCAGGCGCTGCGGATCGCGGTCAATGACGAACTGGGAAACCTCGAGTCGTTGCTTGAGTCGGTTGAACGCGGGGCGATGCTCCGTCGTGGCGGTTCGGTCGCGGGCGGTTGGTTGGCGGGCGGGGCGCGTATCGGGATCATCTCGTTCCATTCGCTTGAGGATCGGATCGTGAAGCGAGCGTTTGCCCGGATGTGCGAGAGTGGTTTGGCGCGGGCGCTGACGCGCAAGCCCGTCGAGGCAACGGAGGACGAGGTGGGGATGAACCGGAGATCGCGCTCGGCGCGGCTGCGCGTGATCGAGTTGACGTGATTTTTTTGTGCGCATCGCCCCGCAAGGCGGTGCGTCGTGATACAACTCTGACTCGGCGAAAGGAATCGCCAAACAACCTGGATGCTGAGGGTGCCTGACGCCTTCGGCGAGACGCCTGCGTGCAAGGATGCAACGCCCATGACCCGCGAACACAAACTGGCTTTGATTGTCGGATTCGCCCTCGTTCTGGCGGTGGCGATTCTGATTTCCGATCACTTCTCCGGCGCGAGCCGGGCGGAGGGCGGCGGTGTGATCGCGGACAACGGTTCGTCGCGTTTGCTGGGGCCGGGCGGGCGTGATATCGCGTTCGATCTTCCCGGTGCGCAGGAGGTGGCGGAGCGGCCGGCGGACAGCACGCCCGCGGTGACCGACACGACGGGCGGCGAGCGGTTGGCGTCGAACGATAGCGGGCGTTCGGTGCTTGAGTCGCTGGCGGACTCGGTGAACACGGCGATTCATGATCTGGCCAACGGGCACACACCGCCGTCGGCGATACAGACCGAGCCGAGGAACGAGATTCGGATGGGCGCTCCGGTGAACCCGCCCGCGGACGAGGTCGCTCGGGATGTGCGTGGCGATATCGAACCGCTCGATCTGACGCGGCACAATGTGCAGCCCAACGAGACTTTGTGGGGCATCGCGGCGAAGTACTACGGCGACGGGAATCTGTACAAGAAGCTGGCGGAGTTCAACAAGGGGCGGGTGGGCGACGGCGGGGTGGTGCATCCGGGCGTGACGATTCTCGTGCCGACGAAAGGCGCGCTCCTTGGCGAAGCGGCCTCGGGTGCGCCGGCGGGGGCGACACCGGCCACGCCCGTCAAGCCGGCGACGAAGCCCAAGTCGGGCGGTGGGTGGAGCTACACCGTCAAGAAGGGCGACACGCTGGGGCTGATCTCGCAGCGCGAGCTGGGCACGGTGAAGCGGATGCAGGACATCCTCGATCTGAACAAGGATCAGATCGACAACGCGGACGAGATCACGGTGGGCATGGTGCTGAAGATGCCGGCGCGCGGGTGAGGTTGCTGATCGCGGAGACCGATGTGGTCTGGAAGTTTGCATTGCTCATCCTGATCGGTGCGGGTGCGGGCGCTTCGTTGCTCGTGGTGCGCCAGCAGCGGCTGCAGGCGGTGCACGAGATGACCGAGGCGGCGGAGCGGATGATCGAGATGGAGCGGACGCTGTGGCGTCTCCGGGCCGAGATCGCTTCGCGCGTCACGCCCCAGGACCTCGAGGAGGGGTACGCCTCGAGGCAGGCGATGGAGCCGATTCCGCTGGAATGGTGTCTGCCCGACGGGACTCCCGTGACTGCGGCGGACGCGATGCATGGGCCGCTGGGGATGGGAGGGGGCGGGCGTGGCGCTGGCGATTGACGAGGTTCGTGACGCACGGCGGAAGCGCGCGGATGTTGTGTTCCGCGTTGTGGTGCTGGCGACGATTCTGCTGATGGGGGCGATCTTCGTGCGCGTCGTGCAGTTGCAGCTGGCGCCGGGCGATCGGTTGGCGGGGTTTGTGCAGGACCGCGCGAGCCGGCGCGTGTACGAGGGGGCGCGCGGGGATTTGCTCGATCGTCGCGGTCGGGTGCTGGCCTCGACGCGGGGCGGGTTCCGGTTGTTTGTGGACCCGTCGGAGTTGGAGGAGCCGTTCGGTCCGACGCTCGAGAAGCTCGCGATTGTCGCGGAGATGGACTTTCAGGAGGTTGCGGACCGCGTGATGGCCAAGGTGGCGCAGAGCCGCCAGCGCGTGGAAGCGGGCCTGAAGCCGATTCGCTACCTGAGTGTCGGCGATGTGCTGAGTGACTCCCGCGTTGAAGAAGCGCGGCAACTGGGCATCAAGGGCGTGCATCTGGAACGCCGGAGCGTGCGCGAGCAGGCGGACGGCGTGGCGGTCGCGAGTCTGCTGGGCAAGGTCGGCATCGATCACAACGGTTTGCTCGGCGCGGAGCGCGCCTACGACGCGATGCTGGAAGCGGATGACGGGCACATGGATTTCGTGCGTGATGCGCGCGGCCGGCCCATGTGGGTGGAGGCGGGTGCGTATGCGGCGCCGGAGCGCGGCGATGATGTGCGGCTCAGTATTGACCTGGTGATTCAGCAGATCGCGTACGAGGAACTGGAGCGAGGGATCGCGGAGTGCGATGCTGCGGGCGGGCGGGCGATCGTGATGGACCCGGTGTCGGGTGAGATTCTGGCGATGGTGGACCGGGTGCGCGATGTGCCGGGATTGGTGGAGTTGACGAAGGAGACGGCGCCGCCGCCGAACATGCCGTCGGAGCACGGGTATCGGTTCCGGACGATCCGGATGCCGAAGGTGGAGGGCGTTGATGCTTCGATGATGCGGAACCGTTGCGTGGAGGACGGGTACGAGCCGGGGTCGACCTTCAAGGCGTTCCTGTGGGCGGCGGTGACGGAGAAGGGGCTGGCGAAGCCGGACGAGAAGGTCGATGGGCACAAGGGGATCTGGCACACCGAATACGGGCGGCTCGTGAAGGATGTGACGCCCAAGGACGAGATGACCTGGACGGAAGTGCTGGTGTATTCGTCGAACATCGGGATGTCGCAGGTGACGCGGCGGATGACCGATGCGCAGCTGATCGAGACGGTGCACAAGTTCGGTTTCGGCGAGCGTGTGGGCTTGCCGCTGCCGGGTGAGAGCGCTGGGATGGTGACGAGCGCGAAGAACTTCACGAAGTACACGCAGACGAGTTGGTCGTTCGGGTACGAGATCCTGGTGACGCCGGTGCAGATGGTGCGTGCGTTCAGCGCGTTTGCGCGGGATGGAGCGCTGGCGGGGACGATGGTGACGCCGACATTGCGGGCGCGGAGCGACAACGATGGGGAGTTCGCGCTGCGGTACCGGGTGATTCAGGACTGGGTGGCGTACCTGACGCGGGACGCGATGAGCCGCGTGGCGCAGGCGATGCTGGACCGGTATGTGAACCGCGGTCGGGAGAAGGATGACCCGTATCCGTTTGCGATCTTCGGGAAGTCGGGGACGGCGGAGATTCCTCGGACGGACGGCAAGGGGTACTTCGACGGGCAGTACAACTCGAGCTTTATTGCGGGTGCGCCGCTGGAGCGGCCTCGGGTTGTGGTGTTGGTGGTGATCGATGATCCGGGGCCGGAGCGCGTGCGCAAGCGGACGCATTACGGCTCGGCGACGGCAGGGCCTGTTGTGGCGCGGATCATTGAGCGGACGCTGGGGTATATGGGGGTCACCCCGACACCCATGCCCGAAGCCCTCGTGAACGGGAACCACGGGGAGCGGCTGGGCGAATAGTGGGGCGTGGGACTGCTTGGCGCGATGATGGATCGGGTGCGGACGCCGGCGGCGAGTTGCTGCCTCGGGGCGGTGTTGGTCCTTGATTTTGCGACGCTGCCGGATTCATCGACGGTGGGGGAGTTCAAGAACTCGTTGTTCGAGTCCGGGCATCGGCGCTGCTGCGGGATATGGCCCGGTGATTACTTTGTGACCCGGACGGATGACGGATTTGAACTGTCGCAAGAGTGGAGCGGGTCGTATGACATGATCTACACGCGGTACAGCCGCTATGAGGCGGGATTCTGGTCGCCGACTCGAGAGCGCAACAATGTCGGGATGAAGATTTACGCGGCTTCAACGCCGTACAGCGCGGAGGAGTCGGAAGCGATCCGGATTCTGCTGGCGGATCGCGTGGCGGCTGATTGGGATCGTGAGATCGGTGCTCGGATTCGTGATTCGGAGTGGAGTCGGTCGAGAATGCTGCCGCTCGGGTACCTGCACAACGCGGCGGCGTTGCTCGTGCTGGGGGGGTTCGCGTGTTCGCTTCTCTGGGTCGGCGATTTGTGGCGGAGCGAGACTCGGCGCGATCGGCGGCGGCGTGGGCTGTGCGCCGGTTGCGGCTATCCGATGGGGGGCTTGCCTGAGCCGGTATGTCCGGAGTGCGGGGAGCGCGTGGGGGCAGGTGACAGCGGATCGGGGAACCACGCGGAGCGGCCGGTCGAATAGTGAGGCGTGGGACTGAGTCGCGCAATCCAGAAGCCGGGGGTGACATTTGGGTTGCTTTGCGTCTTGCTGGTCGGTGGCGTGGCATTTATGGGTTCTTGGTCGAGACACGGGCCGTTGGTCGTCGAGACGGATATCGGATTTCGTTGCGGCACGAGCGGAGTGCGCGTTTCCGAGTTTGGAGTCTTCGGGGCGTGGGATGATCCGTCCATTCGTCTTCTGATCGGTAGGGAGCGGTACAACCCCGAAGAACTGCCGGGCATTAGTGCCATGATCTCTGTCGGCGAGGATGGTGAGTGGTCCGGCTTGTTCTCGCCGACAGGTTTGACGCAAGAGATCGATGCACGCGTCATTCCCGTTGGAAGTGAGACATCGATTGCGTCCTGGACAGCGCAAGATGACGCACGCTCCGTTTCTTTGCTTGTGACTTGGCTCGAAGCGCAAGGCGAGTACAGAGCGGCGGAGATGCTTGCGTCGGGCACGACCACGAAGCGGCGTGCGCTCGCTATTGGGTATCTCTACAACGTCCTCTGGCTCTCGCTCGTCGGGCTGACCTTGTATTCCTTCGGATGGGTGCGCGAGGTCGGGCGGGGCACCTTGGCCGAGCAGCGGTTGGCGCGGGGCCAATGTCCGGCGTGCGCGTATCCGATGGATGGATTGCCTTCGCCGGTATGTCCGGAGTGCGGGGAGCGCGTGGGGGAGCGTTTCGCCTGATCGCGGCGGATATCGCGCGAGATTGCGGTGCAAATGGGCCGAATGGCCTGAATTCAGTGTGTTTGGTGGCTGAGTCCTCGACGGGGCCTGTTGGTGGTCTAGATTGCGCATCGGCCCATTGACGGGGCCGTTTGCAATCAGGAGTGCCATGATGAATGTGCGACGGGCGTTGCTTGGTGCGTGCGCGTTGGCGCTGGCGGGGGCTGCGGCTTCTGTCGCGAGGGGCGATGTCGAGCGGTATAAGACCGAGGGTGAGTTCCTGGCGCGGCTGGTGGAGTTGGGCCTGACCGCGAATGTGTTGGAGGACTTTGAGTCGTCGGCATGGGACGGCACTCGATCGACGATCACCGATCCGCATCAGCAGTCGCCGGTGGTCTCGATGGGGATTACCTGGGAGGCTGCGACTTGGGATGTGTGGGGTAATCTGGGCGGAGGGACTCCGGGGTTGTCGACGAATCGCAACTGGGCGCAGGGCCCCGGCTTTGGTGTGTACACCGCGTACTCGGGATTCCTATACCCGACGACGATTCGAGTTTCGTGCGAGTCGCCGATGTATGCGGTCGGCGGTTGGTTCAACACGAATCCGGATCTGGAGAGCGTGGGGCACTTGTTCGAGGACGCGACGACCGCGAATCCGCCGGGGTATGTGCTTCCGGGTTATGGAGCGATGTATCCCGGTGACAACCCTGCGGTGGGGCATGTGTTCACGGGGATCATTGATCCGGACGGGTTTAATGCCGTGGTCCTTGTGGGCGACCTGATGGTCAATGAAAAAGGGATTCTCGAGGGGGGAACGATCTACGGCGCGGACAACTTCATGATTGTCGCGCCGGGATTGACGCCGGCGTGCCCTGGCGATCTGAATGACGACAACATTGTGGATGTGGACGATCTGAACATCGTGCTGAGCGGGTTTGGTGCGCCTTACACGGTGGATGATCTGAACCTTGTGCTGTCGAACTGGCAGGCGAGTTGCCCGTGATGCGGTGATCAGAAGCGTGCTGGGGCGAGGTGCGTGAGGTCGATGGAGGGCTGCTCGTCGTGCATGAGTTGCGCGACGAGTCTTGCGGTGATGGGCGCGAGCCAGAATCCCATCATGGCGTGGCCGGTGGCGATCATGAGGTGCTTGACTGTCGGCGACCATCCGATGACGGGCAGGCCGTCGGCGGTGCATGGGCGCATGCCGACCCATTCGTCGGTGACGGGTGTGCTTTGCGTGATGGCGGGGATGTACTTGCTAGCGCCGCGTGTGAGCATGTCGAGGCGCTTGCGGCGGATGTTGAGGTTGGTGCCGGAGAGTTCGAGCGTGCCGGCGACGCGGATTTCGTGTCCGAGTGGGGTCACGGCGACGTAGGTTTCGCCGAGGACGGCGGCGGTTTTCATTGCGGGCGATGACTGGGCGACATGGACGTGGTACCCCTTGGCGGCCTGCATCGGGACGCGGATGCCGATGGTGCGCGCGAGCGGGTCGGAGTGGATTCCGGCGCAGAGGACGACACGGTCGGCGGTGAGGACCTGGCCGGACTCGAGTCGGACGCCGATGCAGTTGTTGTCGCTGGTCTCGATGGACGCGACGGGGGCGTTGGGTCGGCAGTCGAGCGCGTGGTGCTGCGATGCGTATTCGATCACGCCGGTCGTGAACCGGAATGGGTCGGCGAAGGCGCCGTCGTGGTGCCATGCGGCGCCGGCGAGGCCTTCGCGGAGCGCGGGTTCGCGCTTGTGGACTTCTGTGCCGGGGATGATCTCGTCGTGGATTCCCAGGGCTTTGACGAGTTGGGCGTGCTCGCGGGCGTGGGTGAGCCCGGCTTCGGTGGCGTAGACATCCATGTAGCCGTGGGTGCGGAGATCGAACTCGATGCCGAGGTCGGCGATCGTCTGGAAGGCGAGGGCGGTCTGCTGCGAGAGCGATGCGATGACGCGCATGTTGCGCGAGAAGGCGGCGGGTTTGCAGGCACGGGCGAAGTGGATCATCCACCGGAGCATGGCGGGCGAGAGGCGCGGGGCGATGTAGAGGGGGCTGGTGGGGTCGAGCATCCACTTGAGGCCGCGGGTGACGGTGCCGGGCTGCGGGATGGGGGCGTGGCCGGGGGAGATGAGCCCGGCATTGCCGTAGGAAGCGCCGCGGCCGAAGCGTCCCTTGTCGAGGAGGGTGACGGCGTGCCCGCGTTGGCAGAGGGCCAGAGCGGTGCATGCGCCGATGACGCCGCCGCCGACGATGATGACCTTGTGTTCGGGCACGGGCGGGATGGTATCGAGGCGGGGGAGGGCACGGAGCGCCGGGACACTCCGAGAACCATCAGAGGGGGTGCGGGTGCGTGAGAAGCCACCGGAAAGCGGTGGGGCGGTATACCCGATCGTGCCGATGGTCCGGATCGGCGAGGGACGGTTTGGTGGCGTTGGTGTCCGCGTGGGACCTATGATCCGCCTCGGACCGATGAAATGGCAGTCTGGGAGAACCTGATCATGAAGCGCAGCGTGTGGACGGCGGTCTTGTTCGCGGTGAGTTCGGTGGTGGTGGTCGGCGGGATGCCGGGCGTGGCGTCGGCCCAGCCGGTGCGGAACAACGACCCCGCTTCGGCGCGGAATGCGCCTCCGATCGTCTTTGAGCCGGAGGTCTGCGATCTGGGGATCGGCAAGCCGGGCGAGAAGATGCACTCGACGATCACGCTGCGGAACACGGGCACCACGCCGCTGAAGATCACGCGGCTCAAGGGTTCGTGCTCGTGCACGGTTCCGTCGATTTCGAGCGATGTGATTCCGCCGGGCGAGACGGCGGAGGTGACGGTGGAGATGGATCCGGGTTGGCTGCCTTCAAAGATTCGCAAGCAGGTCAATGTGTTCGCGGAGGGGTACACGCGCCCGGCGACGGTTCCGGTGCTCGCGGAGGTGAGTTTCGCGGTTCGTGTCGAGAAGCCGTCGGTGAAGTTATCGGTGAACGAGCCGATCGCGGAGGTGCGGATCGAGGCGATCGACGGTACGCCGTTCCGGATTCTCCGGGTGAACGGCAAGGAAGTCGATGGGAAGGGGACTAAGGTGGCGACGGATGAGGCCGCCAAGTCGCACGACATTGCCTATGCCTTCGGGGAGGAAGAGATTCCGACCTACCTAGTTGTGGAGACGGATCACCCGGAGGGTTCGGTGCTTGCGGTGCGGATGGAGCATCCGGCGATCAGCAAACGCGAGATGGAGCCCGAAAGCCGCGATTACGGCCTGAAAACCGAGCGTCATTTCATGAACATCGAGTCGGTGTATCCCGGCGAAACGGTGGAAGTGGTTCTGCCGGTTTCGGGGCTGGCTGAGATCGATGTGCCGACGGTGTCGGTCGATGATGAGCGTCTTGAGGTGCGTTACATGGGTAAGACGCCGCACCCCGAGAAGCGCTCGTGGTTCAATGTTAAGCTGTTCGTGACGGTGAAGGACCGGAATGCTTCGGGGATGATCAACACGGGCTTCAAGCTCGAAGTGCCCGACGCGAAGCAGGTTGTTCATTCGTTCGTGATCGGGTCGATCCGCCCGGCGTCGGCGGCGGCGAACAAGGGCTCGCGGGAGTAATACCAAGATGACAGGAACCGAGAATACCCGGCGCGGCAGCGCGTCGGGAGGCGTTGGTGCGCTCGCGATTCTGGCCGCGATTGTGTGCGCGGGGTTGCTCGCGTTTGCGATCGTGACCAAGGCGATGTCGTTGCACTCGAAGGGTCGGTTGTTCGGCGATTTCCGGTTCGAGCACTGGGTGATTCTGGGCGAACTGGCGGTGATCGCGGCGGTGCTGATCTTCCGGCGTCGCTGGCTGGTCTGGACTGGCGTGGCGGTGATGTTCGCGGGGTTCGGGGGTGTGACTTTCTATCACGTGCTGCGTGGCGGCTCTTGCGGGTGCTTCGGAGCGCTGACGCCGCCGCCGGAGGTGATGGTGGGGATCGATCTCGTGATGGTGCTGATCGCGGCGACGGCCGCGGTGGCCCTGAAAGCTCCGCGGATGGTGCTGGGCGGGGCGACGGTGGCGGGGCTGGTGGCCCTGATGGGTGGGGCGTTCTATTCCTATAAGTATTCGCCTGACTCGCTGAAATCGGTGGCCGGCGCGACGGACACAAGGGAGGATCGCGGTGAGGCCCCGGATCTTTTGCTGGCGAGCGATCTGGGGGCGGAGATGCGGGAGACGGCGGCGGGGGGGCCGGCGTACTTGGTCTTCATCCATGAAGTGGGGTGCCATGTGTGCGAGCAGTACCTCGACTCGATGGAGATGTGGCAAGCCGAACTGGATGAGAAGGGCGACGGCACGCTGCGCGTCCGTGTGTGGTCCAAGGAAGAGGCCTTCGAGCGTGCCGAGATCGATGAGTGGGCCTGGGAGGGTCCGCCCCATTCGTTCCTGGTGATCGAGGGTCGGATCGGTGTGTTCCCGGACGGGACACGGATGCAGTGGATGGGTGAGGACACGCCCTTCTCGCTGGTCGAGGATCTGAAGGCGATGCTGGAAGCGGACTCGATGTTCCCGATGAACGCCGACTGAGGCGCTCTGTGGGGTAACCGGTAGCGAGCAGCTTGTAGGGAACACGCGCCGGATTGCGTGCGTCATCGCGCGCGCATGATGGGGAAGAAGCAACGACGCTGAGCGTGTGCCGGTGCCCGATTGGACGGCGGGCTTCGGGCGCGTCGGGAGTCGGCTTCGAGTGGTGTGTGATGCGGGCCAAAAAAGACACCGCCGGGCGGTGAAGCCCGGCGGTGGTGGAGTTCCTCAATGGAATCCGATTCCTACTCGACGATTACGAGCAGGTCGCGCCGAAGTTAGCGAGGACGACGTTGAGGTCGTCGACGTCAACGACGTCGGTCGAGGTGCCGGTGTTGACGATGTTACCGGCGAGGTAGGGGCCGCAGAGGCAGGCATCGACGGACAGCACATAGGGCTGCTCATTCGGGCAGTCCAGGCTGGGGTCGGTGCCGAAGGGGCCGACGATGTGGAAGAGGCTCGTGCCGGCGGTGAAGCCGATGAGCGAGAGGGAGATGGTGGTGCAGTTGGTGCCGGTGCTGATCGTGCCGAGAACCGGGAGGCTGGCGCAGGCGCCGTCGTTGGTCACGACGAACATCTGGATGCCGTTGGGGTTGCCGGAAACGAGGCTGAGGACCACGTCCTGCGTGGAGGCGTAGTCGAAACGGAACCAGTCGAGGTCACGCAGCTGGAGCGTGGAGTCGAGGAAGGTGGTGCCGCACCACACGTCGCCGCAGCTCAGGGAGTTGGCTTCGTTGGGGTCGGCGGGGTTGGCGAAGCAGCCGTTGTTGCCGTCAACAGCGAACGCGTTGTTCGCGGTGCCGGTGTAACCGCACATGCCGTTGTCGGCCATGAGGCCGCCGGTCGGGCAGGTGACGGTGCAGGGGACGCCCGCGCCAACGGTGAGACGGTAGTTGCCGGAGTCGCCAGCGCTCCAGCCGTCAACCATCACGTAGTAGGTGGAGCCGGTGCCCGGAGCGAAGCCGGCGATCTCGGAAACCCAGGGGAGACCCAGGCCGGCCGAGCAGGTGTCGTCGTCGCAAGCGATCGAGAGGCCGATGCCGACGCCGACCGAAGCATCGTAGACGGAGAGCTTGGTGTCGTAGGTGGTGAACGCATCGCAGAGCGAGACGTCGACGGTCGACGAAGCGGTCGAGGACCAGAGGTAGAAGCCGTCGGGAGCGCCGGGGGAAGCGCCGGGGGACGTGTTGGGGCAGGTCTCATCCCAGTCGTCGGTGAGGACCGAGGTGTTGCCCGTGTCGGACCAAGAGTTGCCCGACATGAGGGTGGCGGTGGAGATGGTGTCGCCGGCGGCGCGGTCGAGGATATCGGCCGAGGCGATGCCGGGGATTCCGCCGCGGTTGGCGGCGTACTTCTGGACCTTGGTCATGTTCTTGGTGAGGTTCTTGGTCTTGGCGTTCAGGCCCGTCTCGATCTTGACGGCACCATCAGCGAACGCGAAGGTCGTACAGGCCAGCGCAGCGCCGGCAGCGAGAATCGTCTTACCCATTGCGAAATTCCTCCATCACACTCTGAAAGAAGGTCCAATGCTCCGTTTACGCACGAAGCCTTGACACCATTCATTTGGCGACCAAACAACAACCGGTAGTTGATGATTCCTCCAGTTTGGAACAACCAACCGATCCGGACACATCTTGGAATGTACCGCGTTCGGTGGGGGTGTCAAACCTTTTCCCGAGCCCCTCGCGGACATTTGCGCCCCAACATTGGTGTCGGCGCTGGAATCGCAGTACGGTCGGCGCGCGGGGCAAAGATCGCCCAGATTACCCCGCTTCCGCGTTTTGAAACTGATCACGCGGGTGCATGCGATCGGGGGTTTGTATTCTGTTTATTAGGACCTCATCCTTACGGATGAACGTTGACTCCGAGCCCGGCCCGAATCTGGTCGGCGAGGTGACGGACCTCGTCGCGATCGGGGGAACGCTGCACGCCCTTGCGGATCATGGATAGCCCTTCGTCTCTTGAGATGAATCGGAAGACATCAATCCCTACTGACATCTGGGCCATAGCCACATCGACCGGCTTGGCGCCGGCAGCGGCCGCATCGTCGAATGCGCGATAGACCCCGGGCAGGTCGCCCTTCGAGAGCAGCACCCGCGCGAACTGCTCGAGGCAGACTCGATCGGTCGGGTCGATCTCGGCGGCCTTGCGGATGTGGTCTGCGGCCTTGTCGGTGTTGCCGAGGAACTGCTCGGCCATTCCCAGGGTGAGCGTTGTGCGGGCACGGGCCTTGGTATTGACGGGACGGATCTTGCCGGACGCCAGCGCGGACGCGGCTTCCTCGGCGACCTGGCGCGCCGAGGCCGGGTTCGAGCGGATCAATGCGGATGCCCAGAGTTCGCGGCATTCCCAGTCCTGGGGCTGGCTTGCGACGCGGGACCGGAGGAGCGCGAGGGCCTCCTGATTGCGGTTGAGCGCCTGCAGGAGGCGTGCGCTGTACAGCACGACATCGGACGGGGCGCGCGGGTCGGAGGCGAGAGGCGCGATGAGACTCTCGGCGCGTTCCGGTTCGCCGGCCTGGAGCCGCAGCACCGATGCGCGGAGCCGCGAGGTCTGGTTCTCGAGCAGCCCGAGCCCGCCCGCGCGGAATGCGAGTGTCTTTTCGTAGAGCGAGGCGGCGCGGCGTGCCTTGGTTGCGGTTTCGGCGGGCGTGTCTGCGCCGAGCGTCGCGGTGAGGGCGGTCGTGTTGGGCAGCAGTTGATTGAAGATCGCGCCGGCGCGCCACTTGTATTGATTGAGGAGGAGCGAGTGCGCGGCCAGTGCGGCGAAGAGTGATGTGATCGCAATGAACCCGATGCCGGAGGGCGTGATGCGGCCCTTGCGCTTGACCTGCATGCGCACGACGCGGACGTCTCGTTTGGAAACGAGTTGCATGCACTTGAACGCGAGGAATGAGGCGATCGACGCGAGGCCCATAGCCATGAGCATGGGGATGACGCCGTATTGCCCGCGTGAGCCGAGGAAGACGGCGATGAATACGGTTGCGAGCAGCAGGTCCTGGGCGGGTGTGGTGTCGAAGCGTGGGCGGGGTCGCTTGTTTCGCGGTTTGCCTTTGGCGAGCGCGGGTTTGCGGAATCCGAAGGAGAGCGCATCGTTGGGGCAGACGCTGACGCAATCCATGCATTTCATGCATCCGGGGTTGACGACCATGCCGTATTCGCGGATTTCCTCGTGGACGCGGACATTGGATGTGCAGACGGCGGTGCAGTGGCCGCACCCTTCGCACTTGTTGAGATCGACGACGATTCGACCCGGCGCGGCGAGGTCAACGGGGGCGAAGAATCCGCCGTAGGGGCATCCGTAGGTGCAGAATCCCTTGGCGCCGAGGAAGTAGACGGTCGCGAAGCCGCAGACGAGCAGGAATGGGATCGCGACGGGGACGGAGGCGAAGGTCGCCCAGAAGTCGTTGGTGAGGATGTGGTTGGTGAGGCCTTCGTCGGGGATGCGCGCCACGGGCCCGAGCCATGCGCCGAGTGTGGGCGAGAGGTTGGCGATGGGCGGGGCGATGAGTCGCTTGAGTGACGGCCAGACGAACATGTAGAGCGCCAGCGCGAGCGGCGCGAACATGAGCAGGCGGGAATGGAATGGCGCGGGGCGGATGCCGACCTTCTTGAGCATCCACGCGCAGAGGTCCTGGAGTGCGACGACGTGGCATCCCCACCCGCAGAAATAGCGGCCGACGATCAGTGTGGAGAGGATGGCGAGGACGAAGAAGATGAAGCCCGCGTTGACGAGGCCGTTGTTGAGCGTCTGCATGGCCTCGGACGGCTCGACGGGCGAGAGTGTCCGGCCCGCGATCTTCCAATGGATGATGTGGGCCGCGATGGCGAGATGAATGAGGATCAGGACGGCGGCGCGTCGGGGGCCCATCTTTGAGCGGCGGATCGCGGGGCGGGCGTCGTGGCCGTCGGCTTTCTGGCCCAGCACCGGGAGCGAGATCGCGGGCTGGCCTGCGTTGCCGTTGGTTGATGAGTTGGGATTGGTCACGCGCGTCTCGTCTGAATTGTGGGGTCGGTGATTCGGCTTGGATTCGGGATCGGTAAGGGGAGCATATTCACCGATCCGGCCCACAATCGGCGTAAAATCGTTCCGGACGCGATTGTTCGTTGTCCGCACCGGTGGGCGGCGGTACGCTCTGACCGGGTGTTCGGTTGGTGGGATTCGATCAGCAAGCGTCCCATATGGATGGGGACTCGTCGTGCGGATGCCGGTCGGCGGGCTTGGGGTGATGCTTCATCCCTGGTGACGCGGGTCTTGGTGCTGGCGCGGCGGGGCCTGCGGGTCGATGAAACCACCCGATCCGGCCCGATTTTCGTGGGCGGCATCTCGTGCGGCCCGGGTGCGAAGAGTGATTGAGAGTTCGTCCGTCGGGATACGGCGGGCATGGCAACGAAGGAAACGAGGAGAGCCAGAGATGAACGGGATTCTGAGAGCGACGATCGCTGGTGCATCGGTGATCTGTCTTGGCGCGGGTTCGGCGATCGGCGGCGCGACGCCCATGACGAGTGTTCGCGTTGCGAGCGGGCTGACGCGCCCGATCTTCCTGACGCATGCCCCCGGCGATTTCACGCAGGTCTACATCATCGAGAAGCAGGGGATCATCAAGACGATGGACCTGTCGAGCGGGACTATCGCGACCTGGCTCAACATCGATGCGCTTGTCGGCGGCGGCACCAGCACGAACTCCGAGCAGGGTCTGCTCGGGCTGGCGTTCCACCCGGATTTCGCGAACAACGGTTATTTCTACGTTGATTACACGAACAACTCCGGGAGCACGCAGATCGAGCGTCGGACCGTTGACCTCGGTATCGGCGCGGTGATTCCCGGCAGCGAGCAGTCGGTGCATCTGTTCAGCCAGCCGGAGGCCAACCACAACGGCGGTTGGATCGGGTTCGGTCCGGATGGATATCTCTACGTCGGCACGGGCGACGGCGGCGGCGCGTGCGACCAGCACGGGACGAGCGGCAACGGCCAGAACGGCAACTCGTTCCTCGGCAAGATGCTGCGCATCGATGTGAACGGCGATGATTTCCCGGCCAACGCAACCAAGAACTACGCGATTCCGCCCTCGAATCCGTTTGTGGGCGTGGGCGGTTTCCTGGGCGAGATCTGGGCGTACGGGCTCCGCAATCCGTGGCGTAACTCGTTCGACCGCGAGACGGGCGATCTTTGGATGGGGGATGTCGGCCAGGGCGCGCGCGAGGAAGTGAACTTCCAGCCGGCTTCGAGCACGGGCGGCGAGAACTACGGCTGGCGTTGCCGCGAGGGTTTCGGCGCTTCATCGCTTTCCGGATGCTCAACGACCGGATGCGCGGGCGGCGTGTTCGATGACCCGATTCTCGACTACACGCACGCGAGCGGGCGTTGCTCGATCACGGGCGGGTACGTGTATCGCGGGTGCGCGATGCCGGACATGCAAGGCAACTACTTCTATGCGGACTATTGCTCCTCGACGATCTGGAGCGTGACGTATGACGGGTCGACGCTGGGCCCGATCGTCGATCGCACGTCGGAGCTGGTTCCGGATGTCGGTTCTATTGCTTCGATCACCTCCTTCGGTGAGGACGCGTTCGGCGAGATCTACATCTGCGACCAGAACGGCGGCGAGATCTTCAAGATCGTGCCGGCGGGCGGCGTGATGACCGACTGCAACAACAACAACATCGAGGACGCGTGCGAGATTCTCTCGGGCATGGCGATGGATGCGAACATGAACGGCATCATCGACTCGTGCGAGCCGCCGGCGTGCCCCGGCGACATCGACATGTCGGGCGGCGTTGATGTGGATGATCTGAACCAGATTCTTTCGGCGTTCGGCACCTCGGTCGGCACGGGCGATCCGCGCGACCTGGCCAACAACGACGGGTTCGTCGATGTTGACGATCTGAATGTAGTTCTGGCGAACTTCGGCTGCCCGTAACAGACGGCGGTCGGATCGGGCTGATTTCACAGGTGGGCCGGCTCATTGCGAGCCGGCCCGCTTTCGTTTTTGCGATCAGGCGGGATCCGGCTCGCCCACAGACGGGATGTGATGGAAGAGATGCTTCTTCCCGCCGAGGTGGTACATCACCGCGAATGCGGCGTTGAATAGCGCGAGGCCGGCGAATGTGCCGACGAACGCGAGGACGCTCATGTTGCGGCCCTCCTGGACGATGGTCCAGATGAACTGGATAACGCAGAGCGCCGAGACGATCATGAGCGTCGGTTTGCGCTTCATCCGCCGGACGACGAACGCGCCGATGGGCGCGCCCAGCGCGACAATCGGGGCGGCGGCGAGCCATGCGTAAAGAACTTTCCGCTGGACGACATAGGTCGCGGGGTCGTAGGCGTTGAGCGCGAGGTTTGCGCCGATGCCGACGAGCGATGTGAAGGCCATGAGAATGACGGAAGTGGGCACGGCGATCTTGAGGTCGGCGCGGAAAAGCAGGACCAAGACGGCGTAGATGACCATGTCGATGCCGACGCCGGTGATGGAGGCGATGGTTGCTCCGGCGAGGAGGCCGAGCCCGAGGCCGATGCGGCGTTCGTATTTGCGCTGGACTTCGTGGATCCCCTGGGCGCGGCAGATCTCGTCGCCCTTGATGAAGTGCATGATGCCGAACGAGCACCAGATGATCGCGAAGAGGAGTTTGACGAAGAGCTGCGGGACGGCGGGCGCGATGAGGGCGGCGCCGAACGGGGTGCCGATGAGTGAGCCGAGCATGGCCCACCGGAGCATGCGCCACTCGACGGGTTGACGGAAGCAGATGATGAAGATGGAGGCGCTGACCATCCCGATGGACTGGACGGCGAAGGAGAAGTGGCGGCCGATGTCGGCGGACTGGTGGAAGAGGAGGACCAGGACGGGGAAGCCGACGGTGCCGCCGCCCATGGGTGTGGAGCCGGCGAAGTACGACCCGGCGGCCATGGCGACGGCGATTCCCCAGTTGTCGCGGACATCTGTGAGGTGATCGCCGGCGAGGACGATCACGGCCCAGGTGATGTAGAAGATCACCAGGAACAGGAACCACGGCCAGAGTTGCCTGAGTCGTTTCTTGCGTTGAGGCGTGAGCACGCGGGCCCTCTCCGGCGGATGGCGTGGGATGGTCGGTGGGGGGCGGGAGTATAGATTGCGCACCGTCGTTGATAGTCAAGCGAACACGAACCACCCCCGGACTGCGATGCATCGACCAATCCTCCGAGTCGCGCTGACTTGCCTGGTTCTCCTGGCGATGGTTGTTCTCGGACTGGTGCTGGGCTTGCGGACGTTGCTGGTGGCGTCGCTGCCCGATCTGGATGGGCGCGTCCGTGTGGCGGGGATCGCGTCGCGGGTGACGGTGGAGCGCGACGCGCTGGGCGTGCCGCGGATTCGCGCGGAGTCGGTGGAGGATGCGTGCTTCGCGCAGGGATTCGTGCATGGGCAGGATCGGTTCTTCCAGATGGATACGATGCGCCGGCTGTCATCGGGGCGGCTCAGCGAGATCGTGGGGAGCGGCGCGCTTTCAACGGACAAGTCGATGCGCACGCTCGGTATGTCGGAGGTCGCGGAGGAAGCGCTCGAGCGACTGCCGGAACGGCATCGCGCGATGATCGCGTCGTACACGGAGGGTGTGAACGCGGGTTTGCAATCGCTCGGGGCGCGGCCGCCGGAGTACTGGGCGCTGCGCGTGAAGCCCGAGCCCTGGCGCGAGCGGGATTGCATGCTGGTGGCGCTGTCGATGGCGTGGGGGCTGGAGATGGGGCACCGGATGGAGGCGACGCGCGCGGGGCTTGGCGCGGCGCTGCCAGCGGAGATGGTGGGGTTTCTGACGCCCGAGTTCGGGTTGTTCGATGCGCCGATCGATGGCACGGCCACGCCCGAACTCGCGCCGATTCCGGATGGATTGCGCGCGGTGTCGCCAAGCAGCGCACGCGATGCGTCGGAGCGCGCGGTGCCGGAGGGATCGAACGGGTTTGTTGTGTCGGGCGCGATGACGCGTTCGGGCGGGGCGATGCTGGCGAGCGATATGCACCTCGGGCTTGATGTGCCCAACACCTGGTACCGCGTGCAGATGGAGTGGGGTGATAAGCGTGTGGTTGGTGTGTCGCTTCCGGGGGTGCCGAGCGTGGCGGTGGGGTCGAACGGCGATGTTGCGTGGGGCTTCACGAACACGACGGGCGATCACGCGGATTACATCTTGATCGAGACCGACCCGGATGACCCGATGCGGTACCGGACGCCGGATGGGTGGGAGCGGTTCTCGATTCGCGAGGAGTGGATTGGCGTGAAGGGCGCCGAGCCGGTGCAGCACCTTGTGCGCGAGACGACGTGGGGTGCGGTGGTGGATGATGATGCGGCGGCGGGCGTGCCGCGGGTCTTGAAGTGGATGATGCTCGAACCGGGCTGGTTCAATCTGAATCTGTTCGACATGATCGACGCGAAGGATGCGCGGGAGGGCGCGGACATCGCGGCGTCGTGGTACGGGCCGTCGCAGAACGCGATGATTGCGGATAGGAACGGCGGGATCGCGTGGACGGTGACGGGCGCTGTGCCGCGGCGGGTGGGGTTCGATGGGCGATTGCCGGTTTCGTGGGCGGACGGCGCGCGGATGTGGGACGGCGTGATTGAAGGTGATGAGCGGCCGCGGATCGTCGATCCGGCCGGCGGGTATCTGGTGACGGCGAACAACCGGACGCTCGAACCCGTCAAGGCGCGGGTGCTGGGCACACATTGGGCGAACGGCTCGCGCGCGGGGCGGATCATGCAACTGCTCGGCGGGCGCACGGGGTTGACCGAGCGCGATTTGCTGGCGGTGCAGTTGGATACGAGATCGGCGGTGCACGCGGAGTATGCGCGGCATCTGCGGGACCTGGTGCCGCCGATGCGCGACGAGATTCCCGAGGACTGGGACGGCGAGGCGTCGGTGGACTCAGAGGTGTTCCCGGTTGTCGATCGTTGGGCGGGCAATCTGCGGGATGCGCTGCTGCGGCCGGTGATGGATGCGTGCGGGCGCGCTGATCCGGGGTTCCGGTATTCGTGGTTCATGGATGACGACTGGGTGGTGCGGTTGTTGCGTGAGCGGCCGGCGTCGTGGGTTCCGAGCGCGTATGACTCGTGGGGGGCGCTGGCGGCGGCGTGTGTGCCCAAGGGTGATCTCGGTTCGTGGGGCGAGCGCAACCGCGCGAGCATCCGGCATCGGCTGTCGCCTTACGCGCCCGAGTGGGCGCGGGAGTGGGTGGGGGCGTGGCTGGATATGGCGCGTGATCCGTTGCCGGGTTCGGGGTTGACGGTGCGCGTGCAGACTTCGAGGTTCGGCGCATCGGAGCGGCTGGTGGTGACGCCGGGGCGTGAGAACGAGGCGGTGTTCCACATGCCGGGCGGGCAGTCGGGGCACTTTCTGTCCGGGTATTACCGGGCGGGGCACGAGGCGTGGGTGGAGGGGGAGCCCACGGGGTTGTTGGCGGGTGAGCCCGAGCACACGATGGTGCTTGAGCCGCGGGACTGACGGGACGATGGATGTCGATGGGTTGCCACCCCCCCCGGGACGCGGGTATCCTCTCCGGTCCCCTGTCTCTCTGAGCGGGGCCACGAAACGGGCGATTGGCGCAGTTGGCTAGCGCGCATCGTTGACATCGATGAGGTCACTGGTTCGAGCCCAGTATCGCCCACTGAGACCTTCAAGGAACACCCCCGCACGGAAGTGTGGGGGTGTTTTTGGTATGACGGTGCGGGTTCGCGCGGTCAACCTTTTTGATCGAACATCCAGGAGGCGCCCTTTGTCCCATCCGGCACCGATTTCATCCGTTGCGTCGATCGGGGGGAGGATCTCAAAGATCGCCGGGGGGCACCTCGATCGTCTCATCCGCCACATCGTTCGTGGGTCGTCCATCACGACGGACGATCGGATGGCTCGGCTCATTACCGGTGAGCCGCACCCCTTCGGGAACTTCGTGATCTTTGCCGATGGCGTCGAGCGGGAGGAAATCCCGCGACGCATCGAGCCGCTGACGATGCTCGATGTTCCGGCGGGGGTGTTCTTCCCCGGCGCGGTCACGGAGTCTGTTGCGAAATGTGTTGAGGAGTTGGGATTCGAGCCACACGGCGCGATGCCCGCGATGGCCGCGGACATCTCGGCGTTGACCCGGCCCGAGTTGCCCGAGGGGTACACATTCGCACGGGTCGGGCGCGGCGGCGCATCGGATGACTGGGCGCGCGGCCTGGCGACGGGATACGAGATTCCCATCGGGCTGGCGGAACTCTTTGCTCCCAACACGATCAGCGGCGGCGATGGCCGTGATGCGTCGGTGCGGTGCTATGCGATTCGGAATGCAGTCGGGCAGGTTGTCTGCACCTCGATGTTGTTCCTTGCTGACGGTGTGGGCGGGATCTACTGCGTTTCGACGGTTCCGGATGAACGCGGGCGGGGTCTGGGCGCGTACGCCACGGTGCAGCCGCTCCGCGAGGCGCACGAGATGGGGTATCGGGTCGGCATTCTTCAGTCTTCGCCTCAGGGTCACTCGGTGTACCGCAGGGCGGGGTTTGTGGATGTGGGCGAGGTCCCGATGTTCGTGCGGATGCCGGGCGCGGGGGCCTGAGCAGGAACTACGACTCTGCGGGTTTGCGATCTGATTGCGCCAGCCGTCGGCCGCATCACTGAGTTGGGTGTTTGCGCCGAAAGAGAGAGGTCACCGCGTTGTAGTAGTCGCGGGTTTCGCCGACGCGGTGCATGCCGATCTTTTCGAGCACGCGCTGGGAGGCGGTGTTGTCGGGGTAGGTGACGGCGATGAGTTCGGGGAGGTTGGGGCCGGCGGATGAGAAGGCCCATTCCATCGCGGCTTTGGCGGCCTCGGTCGCGAAGCCCTGACCCCACGCTGATTTGGCGAAGCGGTAGCCGATCTCGATCTCGGGACCGCGGGCGCTGAAGTCTGCGAAGTCTGTGCCGGAGCGGGCGATGGGGTAGAGGAGGGTGTCGCCGATGATGCGGCCTTGATGGAGGACGGCGAAGGGGCCGAAGCCCTTGCGTTCCCAGCAGAGGATGCAGTTGCGGAGTGATTGCTCGACGCGGTCGCGGGGTCGGGGCTTGCCGTCGCCGATGTACTTGCAGACTTCGGGGTCGGCGAAGATGTGCGCGAAGGCATCGAGGTCATTGGGTGTCGGCAGGCGGAGGGTGAGGCGGGGCGTTGTGAGGGTGGGACATCTTTCAGACTTCATCTTGTGGTCCCTCATCTTGGATCTGCTCCAAGACCACCGCGGTTCCTGAGGCTGCGACCATCATCATGCCATTCTGCTGGCCGAGCACTTCGTAATCGAGGTCCACACCGATGACTGCATTAGCACCGAGTTGAATCGCCCGATCCTGCATCTCTGAGAGTGCGATATCTCGCGCTTTCTGGAGTTCTCGCTCATACGCCGCCGATCGCCCCCCGACTATGTCACGGATACCAGCGAAGAGATCCTTAAACAGGTTGGCGCCGAGAATTGCTTCCCCGTTCACAATCCCGCAGTAGCGCGTAATTCGGCTACCCTCAACATGGGGTGTGGTCGTGACGATCATTCGTTGCAGAACCTGTGATGAGGTCGAGTCGCGACGCGGCCAGATCTGAATCGCGGGAGGCGGATCTATCCGGACTATGGATCGAACGGGAACACCTCGGCTCTGTAGTAACTCAAATAGGCGGGGTTCATCGGGGGCACCGAGTTCCCAACTCTTACCATTGGACTCAGTTACTCGGAAGCGCATCATGAACTGGCTCCATCCTGCGGTGGTGACTTCCTCATCAGATTACTGATCGCCCCATCCAGCGCAGGAAATGTGAACTCGAAACCCTCGTCCTTTAGCCGCTTCGACACGCAGTAGCGCCCGAAGATCGCGAGTTCGGGGTCGGTGCGGAGGAGGAGGGGCGCGCCGAGTTTCACCATGAAGGCGGGGGCGGGGAGGCCGATGGGCATTCCGATCGCTTTGCGGAGTGTGCGCATGAAGTGTGCGTTGGAGACGGGGTTGGGCGCGGTGGCGATGTAGGTGCCGCGCATGGTGTGGTCGGCGATGGCGCGCTCGAAGATGCGGTTCATGTCGGCCTCGTGGATCCACGAGATGCCTTGCCTGCCGTGGCCGATCTTTCCGCCGAGCCCGAGGCGTGCGAGTTTGCGGAGGCGCGAGAGCGCGCCGCCGCGGCGTCCGAGGACGAAGGTGGTGCGGAGGATGACGGGGCGGATGTTGTCGGGGATCGCGTCGTTGAACGCGGCTTCCCACGCGGTGCCGACGGTTGGCGCGAAGCCCTCGCCGATGGGTGAGGACTCGTCGCAGATGATGGTGGGGAGATCGCCGTAGATGTGGGCGGTGCTCATTTGGACCCAGACGGGCGGCGGGTTGTCGATGGCGCGGAGGGCTCGTCCCAGGACCGTTGTGGAGTCGACGCGGGAGCGGAGAATTTCGTCTTTGTGCGCGGGGGCTTTGATGCAGTCGACGGTGCGCCCGGTGAGGGTGATGAGGGCGGATGCGTTGTTGAGTTCGGGATACCAGTCGGCGAGGTTGCGCGCATCCCACTGTGCGAAGCGGGCTGGTGGAGGGCCCGACGATCGGCGGGAGAGGACGACGACTTCGCAGCCCTTTGCGTGGAGGTGGTGCGCGAGGGATGAGCCGAGGAAACCCGAGCCGCCCGCGATGACGACTTTGCCTTGAGGGTTGGGCCATTGCATGGGGGGAGGATATGGACACGAGCCGGCAGGTGTGACGGTGCGGGATTGATGCCGCTAAACTGCGTTCGGCTCGCCGCCGTAGCTCAATTGGTAGAGCGCGTGATTTGTAATCTCGAGGTTGCCGGTTCAAGTCCGGCCGGCGGCTTTTGGGGCGGGGATGGGGCCGGGATTGCCGGGGATGGCGACTGGGGCTACATTTCTGCCCCCCAAGGCCGGGCGACCGGTGTTGCGGGCGTGTACCGAAGTGGACAAACGGGTCAGACTGTAAATCTGATGGCAATGCCTTCGCTGGTTCGAATCCAGCCGCGCCCACTGCTCAAACCCCGCCCTCAGGCGGGGTTTTTGGTTGGTTGGCGGTCTTTGGAGTTGGGCACTGCTTGTCGCTTCGCGATCAAGCAGTGGCACCCGACCCTCCGAGGCCGATACAACTATGGTCATGAAACGATCCCATTCCGGGTTCACGCTCATCGAGATGCTGGTGGTGGTGGCGATCATCGCGCTGCTGATCGGGCTGTTGCTGCCGGCGGTGGGGGCGGCGCGGGAGTCGGCGCGGCAGGTGGCGAGCGGGTCGAACCTGCGGCAGTTGGGGGTCGGGCTGACGATGTACATCGGGGATTACCCGCTGAGGTTGCCGCAGAAACGGGTCGATCCGGGGACGGGCGCACCGGCGCAGGGGTCTGACGGGGTGAACATCGGGGCGCTCTTTGGGGGGAAGTTGGGGACGGTGCCGTTCTACGGGATCGACCAGGTGGGGGCGCGGGGGCGGCCGCTGAACTCGTATGTGTTCGAGGATTGGACGCCGGCTGATGATGATCCGCAGGCGCGCGGCTTTGAGATGCGGATCTTCGAGGACCCGAATGACAAGGGTCTGACGGACGCGACGCTCAAGAGTTTCGGGTTCGATACGACAAGCAGTTACGACCTGCTGGGGTCGTCCTACACGCTCAATGATCATGCGCTGGACTCCGATCCGGGTTCGGAGATTCCGACGCTCATTCCGCGGTCGGGCGGCGTGATGCCGGACATCGCCAATCCCGTGAAGACCTGGGTGCTGGGGACGCATCCGATCTTCAACTACGACGACGGGGGCGATCGGGAGCAGCGTTGGGTGCGCGGGGGCACGGTGAAGGCGAACCTGCTGTTCGCGGATATGCACGCCGACACGGGGCTGCCGGTCCCGGAGGGGGAGGTGCAGGAGACGAGCGGGTACACGCACCTGCCGATCTCGAACTGGCTCGAGGTGTGGCAGACGCAGGGCGGGCTTTGATTCGCCGGTTCGCGTAGCATCGCGGGATGAACATTGACGAGATGAAGTTCGGTGCGTTGCTGGATGCGACGGCGGCCAAGACGCCTGTGCCGGGCGGCGGCGCGGTGACGGGCGCGGTGGGCGCGCTGGCGGCGGCGTTGGGGGGCATGGTGGTTTCGTATTCGGTGGGGAAGAAGTCGCTCGCGGCGCACCAAGGGGAGTTGGAAGACGCGGCGCGGACCTTGGCGCACGGGCGGGCGATGATGCTGGAACTGGCTGCGGAGGACGCGGCGGCGTACGCGCTGGTGAACGAGTTGATGCGGCTGGATGCGGGTGATCCGCGGCGGGGGCGGGAGATGTCGGCGGCGGCGGAGGCGGCGACGCGGATTCCGCTTGCGTTGATCGCGGCGTGCGCGGACTTGCTGCGGCTGATGGACCGGTTGCCGGAGATCACGAACCCGCACCTTCGGAGCGATCTGGCGATCGCGGCGGTCCTGACGGAGGCGACGGCTCGGGCTTCGCGCTGGAATGTGGCGATCAATATGGGGCTGTGGCGCGAGGTCGGGCTCTCGGGCGATCCGCTGGGGGAGGCGGAGGAAATGTTGTTCACCTGCTCGGAGCTGGTGGGGCGGATCGAGCGGGCGTGCAACGGCTAGAGGGCGGCATCGAGATGAAGTGCCGGTGGTGAACCGGCCGATGATTCTCCGGCATGAAAGACCGACGGGACATCGCGGAAATCGGCGGGCGGGTGGTGCAATCTGCGGGTGGGGGTGCGTCCTCGCGCGAGCAATCGAGCGGAGCGGGGGGGCGGCGGTGGCTCGGCGTGTTCTTTCGGTGCTGCCACTCGTACGGGCGTCTCTATAAGAATGATTCGGGCTCTCGGTACGAGGGGCACTGCCCGCGCTGCTGCGCGAAGCTTGAGGTGCCCATCGGGAGCGGGGGTACATCGCGCCGGTTCTTCGAGGCGTCGTGAGGTGCATCGGGGAAGCGGGCGTAGCGGGCGTAGCGGGCGTGTACACTTGCGTTGATGACGCAGATTTCGGGTGCCAAATACGAACTGGGACGGCGGAACGATCGGTGCGCGGCGACGGGCGGGGCGCTCAAGCCGGGCGATCCGATCGTCGTGGCGCTTGTCGAGCACGAAGCGGACGAGGGATTGGACCGGCTCGACTACTCGGCGGGCGCGTGGGAGTCTGGGGCGCGGCCGGAGCGGCTGTTTGCGCATTGGCGGACGACTGTGCGCGAGAAGGCAGCGAGCGGGCCGACGCTCGATATGGAGTCGATGCTGGGCTTGTTCGAGGAACTCGGGGGGGATGATGGTGGCGACGGGGACTCGAAGCAGGCGGCGTTCCGGTATGTGTTGGCGCTGGCGCTTGTTCGGAAGCGGCAACTCGAGATGGTCGGCTCGCGGCAAGGCGAGAGTGGGAAGCCCGGCGCACTGCTTGTGCGCGTGAAGTCGGAGGGGCCCGATGCGCCGGTGATCGAAGTCGCTGACCCGGCGCTGGATGCGCAGACTCTTGCGGAGGTGAGCGAGCGTCTTGGGCGACTGATGAAGGTCGAAGAATGATCGCGTGGCGCCGGATGACGGCGGCCTTGTGCGTCGTTGCGTGTGTTGTTTTGTGCGCGTGCAAGGGGGGCGGCGAGTTTACCGATGCGCCGGTGGATGGCGGCGGCGTCGATCAGTCCGGCGTGCCGAGTTATGCGGAGGTCGCGGCGCGGTACAACGAGCGGGCCGCGATGCTCGATCGGGTGTGGGCGCGGTGCTCGGCGGCGTTCAGATTCGAGGACCAGGACGGCAAAGAACGCTCGGAGCAGGGCGAGGGGCATCTGCAGATGGTGCAGCCGGACCGGTTCGCGCTGAGCGTCGGGAAGTTGGGGGAGATCCTTCTGTGGGTGGGCGGCGACCGGGAGCGGTACTGGCTCATCCAGCGGATCGACGAGAAGGTGGCGTATGTGGGGAGGTACTCGGAGTTGACACCCGAGAAGGCGAGCGCGATCGGGCTGCCGGTGTATCCGAACGAGATGATGCGTTTGCTCGGCGTTGTCCCTATGGCGACGGACGCCGACGCGATTGTGTACCGGTATCGCGACGGCGACATCGTGGTGAGCATCCTCGCGGGGGCGTCGGAGGATGGGAGCGAGGCGCGCTGGTTCTACAAGTTGGATGCGACGAACTTCGAGCCGCGCGCTGTCCGATTGAAGGTCGGGAGGCGGGTGATTCTCGAGAGCGCGTTGTCGGATTACATCCGTGTCGAGAAAGAGGGCACGGCGCTGGGGCCGCGGATCGCCAAGCGTTCGTTGTTGACCTACAAGCCGACGGGCGCGTCGATGAACATCCAGATTGATGACACGGTGAGCGACGGGAAGGGGAAACTGCGGGGGAGCGTGTTCGACTTTGATGGGCTGGCCGATGCGCTGGGGCCGCTCGAGATTGTGGATATCGATCGGGTTGGTGACTCGGAGCCCGGCGAGCGGGACGGGGCATGAGGCGGGTCGTTGCGTGGGTGATGTGCATCGGGTTGGCGTTCGCGGCGGGTGCACGCGGCGAGATGGTCGTGGGCGGCGGCGGCGATCAGGGCGCGGGGGCGGCCCCGATCTGGTTCACGGGCGAGATGGTGGGGGGGACACGGGTCAACCTGATTCTTCCCGAGAATGAAGCGGGGACTTTCGTGTTCGGGATTGATGTGGCGCGCGCACCGATCGCGATGACACGCGACGGGGTGCGCACGCTGCTGGTGTTCGAGGTGCCGGCGAGCGATGGCGGGTCGCGCCCGGTGCGGCAGGCGATCGCGGAGTTCGGGCCGGGGGATCGGCTGATCGGCGCTCGTCTCGAGGTGCTGCCCTCGCTTCCGGGCGATGGGGCGTTCGCGGGCGTTGTTTCGACGGATCAGGGCGACTTTGCGTTGCTGATCGATCTGCAGTTCCCGCTCGTGGGTGAGGACCCGGCGATGTTCTCGAACAAGCCGGCGCTCTTGATGCTGGGCGCGGGCGGGTGGGCGCGAGTGGCGCTGCCCGATGGGATCGATCGCGCCAACGAGTGGCGGCTGGTGTCGATGGGATCGGTGCCGGCGATCGTGGAACATCGGGCCTCAGCGCGGGCGCGGGTGTGGGTGCGGGGCGCCGACGGCTCGTGGGACCCGCAGGTATGGGCGATTCCGCGCGGGGTGCGCGATGTTGTCGGCGGCGCAGGGGGGATGATTGTTGAGCACTATGAGGGATCTTCGGCGCGGTTCGAGTTTGTGCGCGGCGAGGCGGTGATCGGGCGCGGGAAAGTGGCCGATTGTCCGGTGGATCATTCGTTCGGGTTGATCGGCGACGAGATCGTTGTGGCGGGCGTGGACCGGAGCGGGAGCGATGCGCGGCTGTACTCGGCGCGGCTCGAGCGGGACGGGACGGTCTCGTACTCGGGTGACCTGCGGCCGGTGTCGCCGATCTCGCGGCGCGATGTGGAGACGCTCGTCGTGCTGATCGCTTCGGCGGGCCTGACGATGACACTCTTTCTGCTTCGGATTGGTTCGGCGGGGCAGGGCGTGATCCGGATTCCTGTCGGCGCATCGCTCGCGCCGACGTGGCGGCGGGCGGGGGCGGCGATGATCGATCTGGCGCCCGCCTTGATGAGCGTGCTCTGGTTGTGGCCGATGCCCGAGGGCGGCTCGACCATGGCTGATCTGACGATGGCCTACGGCCCGTGGCCTCCGGTGACGGTGGGCGCGATCATGTTCGCGCATTCGACGATCGGGGAGTGGCTCTTCGGCATGACGCTCGGGAAGGCGATCGCGGGCTGCCGGACGGTGTCGACCAAGACGGGGCGTCGGCCGACCTTCGCGCAGGCGGCGGGTCGGAACTTTGTGAAGGTGGCGTGCCCGCCGCTGGGGATGGTGCAGGCGATGTCGCCGGGGCGTCCGGAGCCGTGGGGGTTTTCCACGGCGGTGATCCTCCCGAATCGCGGAGGGGAGCCGGGTAGCGGGGACGGGAAGCCGGGCTGACTGTGGAGCCGCGGGAGAAATCCGTCCGATAACGGGATGACGGCGCAGAAGGTGCGCCGACGGAGTTCCACCCAGCCGTGGCCAAGAAGGACAAGGACATCGAGAAAGAGGCGAAGGGCGACGAGTCTGGGGCCGTCGACGAGGGGGGAGAGTCCGCCGAGAAGAAGCGGGTGCCGCTGCGCGGTCGGCGCGATCTGTGGCAGGTGCCGCTCATGTTGCTCGGCGTGGTGCTGGTGGTGACGGGTGCTGCGCGCTTGATGAAACCCAAGGCGCCGCCCGATTACACGGGCGCGCTGGATCGTGTGTCGGCGTATCTGGACGGGACGGCGGAAGACATTGAAACGGGCGCTGGGCTCCTCTCGACGGTTGGCGAACTTGTCGGCACGGGGGCGTTGAGCACGAATGAGGAGTCGCGGTACTACCTGCTCCGCGGGGACCTGGCCCATGTGCGCCTCGCGGCCGCGGATGCGGTGTCGCCGGAGCGGTCCCAGCAGATCGTGGAGAACTACGAGATCGCCGAGACGCGGTATGACGCGCCGGTGACGGGCGATCGAGTGATCTGGATGTGCCAGGCGCTGATCGATGTGGGGCGGATGCGCGAGGCGATGGATGTCGCGCGTCGGATCGGCGACACGAGTTCGACGAAGCGGCTGGAATACATGCGGAGAGTGATCGAGAGTGATCTCGCATCGGGCGCGCCGACGATTGACGAGGCGGCGCGGATCGACGCGATCACGGAGATTCGTGATGCGTCCGGTGCGACGACGCAGGATCGGTTGTGGGCGGTGGGGCGTCTCGTGCAGATCCAGATCGACGAGGGGAACTACGACGACGCGATCCGGCGGCTCTCTGCGGAGATTCTGCTGCTCGATGAGTCCGACAGTCCGGATGCGGCGCCGCTCTACCTGATGCTGGGCAAGGCGTATCTGGACATGGACAGTGTGGCGATGGCGCGGGACAAGTTGCGCCTCGCGGTTCGCTATCTGCCCGAGGGCAGCCAGATGTACGGCGAGGCGGAGTTGTACCTGGCGCAGGCGCTGCAGCGGGACGAGAGTTTCGAGGAAGCGCGCGATCGCTACGCCGATCTTGCGGAGCGGTACCGCGGCACGCCGGTGGGCGTGGCTGCGCTGCTCGGGTTGGCCGAGGTGGACTCGGACCTCGGGCAGGTCAACGACTCGCTGCGCGCGTTCAGCCAGACGGTCGGGGCGGTATCGGCGGGGCTGGGCGCATCGACGGTGACGCCGGCGATGGTGGACCGCGCGATCGGTCAGCGGTTCCGCGAGCGGCTCCTGAGCGGCGACAACGAGAGCGCGCTGCGGTATGCGCGGCTGGCCGTGGCTCTGTATCCGGAGGGCGAGATGCCTGTGGACGCGGTGATCCGCCTTGCGGAGGCGGAGTACGCGGTGGCGTCGCAGCGTATGGAGAATGCGCCGCTGCGATCGGACGGTTCGATCGACTGGGCGGCGGTGGACCCGATCGTCGCGGAAGAAGCGCGGGCCGGGTTCAAGGCGGCGGGGGATCGGTTCGCGGAATACTCGCGTCGGGACTTCCTGGCCGACCCTGGTGCCGCGGGCGAAGCGCTGTGGATGGCGGCCGAGGCGTACGACCACGCGGGGGCGCCGGACCTCGCGGTGGCGGCCCTCAAGAGTTATGTGCAGGAGCACCGGGACGATGCGCGCTGGGTGGAGGCGAAGTTCCGGCTGGCGCGGGCGTTCCAGGCGTCGGGTGAGTACGAGAGCGCCAAGGTGCTCTACGAAGAGATCACCAATGAGCATGCGTCCTCGCGGTTCGCGTACCAGTGCTACGGGCCGCTGGCGGCGTGCTATCTGCTGCTAAGCAACGACGAGGACTGGCAGCGGGCGGAGTCGAAGTTGCTCGCGGTGATCGATGGCGGCGTATTGGAGCCCGACTCTCCGGAGTTCCGCGAGGCGCTGCTTGATCTCGGGCTGATGTACCGGCGGATCGGCAAGTACGAGTTGGCGATCGAGCGGCTCGCCGAGGCGCTGACGAGGTACCCGGATCTCGGGGAGCGGCCGGATGTCGTGATGGCGCTGGCGGACTCGAGCCGGTTGGCTGCGTCGGCGATTGAGGACGAGTTCGTGGAGGCGATGCCGCTCTCGGAGCGTCAGCGGCTCCGGTCGGTCCAGAAGGAGCGGCTTCTCTCGGCGCTGGACGCTTACACGCGGGTCCGGGACATCATCGACGACCGCGGGGGCGGGAATCCGCGCCGGGCGGACGCGGAGCGGCTGCGGAATGCTCTGTTCTTCCGCGCCGAGTGCGCGTACGAGTTGGGTAAGCATGACTCGGCGTACTACGAGCAGGCGATCGGGGCGTACGACGCGGTGGCGCAGAAGTACGCGGATGACCCCGCTTCATTGGTGGCCTTGGTGCAGATCGTGAACTGCTACGACGCGATGGGGCGCCCATTCCAGGCGCAGACGGCCCATCAGCGGGCCAAGGCGCGGCTCCGGGACCTGCCGGCCGAGGCGTGGCGGACTTCGAAGATCCCGATGAGCCGCCAGCAATGGGAGGATTGGCTCGAGACATCGCTGCGGATCGAGCGGGAGATGGCCGAGGCCCCGCCGGGATGACGAAGATTGCATGGAGTCGGCAGATCTTGCCGAGTTAGGTGATTCAGGTCGGGCGAGGATCGCCCCGAGACGGAAGGTCGGCCGCGTGGATGTGCGGCGGGAAGGGTCAGGATGACCACGGAGACGGCGCAACCGGATGCCTATGAGAATCCCCGGACATGGGTGCCGAGGATCTCGCGTCTGCTGGACCGCCAGCTGGGGCTGTATGCGCGGCTCGACGAGTTGAGCAAGTCGCAGACGGCGCACATCGAGCGCGACGAGACGGACGAGCTGCTCGCTGTGCTCTCGCGCCGCCAGTCGGTGATCGAGGACATCACAAAGGTCAACGAGGAACTTGGCCCATTCCGCGATCGGTGGCAGTCGTTGTCGGGTGCGCTGGATGAGCGGGAGAAGGGTGAGCTCCGGTCGCGCCTCGAGGCGCTGGAGTCGCTCGTGGACGCGATCGCGCAGCGTGACGATGCGGACCGGCGGGCGCTGGAGTCGCGTCGCCAGCGTGTGGGAACGGAACTGAGCGGCTTGACGCGGGGGCGCGGGGCGATGAACGCGTACCAGAAAGACTCGCGGGGCGCGGGGCCGAAGTACCAGGACCGCAGGGGATAGGCGTTGAACACTGCGCTGCTCCAACCCGAAGCGGCGATCAAGGCCGGCCCGCTCAGCCCCGAGGATCTGAGCGAGTTGCTGGCCGCGTTCAATGATGTGACTGCGCGCCTGCAGGCCACGCACGAGACGCTCAGCGCTGAGGTGTCACGTCTGCGCGGCGAACTTGGCGAGGTGAATCGACAGTTGCGTCGGGCGCGGGAGTTGGCGGCGCTCGGAGAGATGGCCGCGGGCATTGCGCACGAGATTCGCAACCCGCTCGGCTCCATCAAGCTGTACGCGGGCGCCCTGGTGGAGGACCTTGAGGATCGCCCGGCGGAGCGGGGGATCGCGACGAAGATCGCGGGCGCGGTGAACCGATTGAACGCGGTGGTGGGAGATGTGCTGACATTCTCGCGCGAGCTGCGGATCCGCCCGGTTGTTGTGCCGGTGGAGACACTGGTGTCGCGAGCGATCGAGTCGAGCGGGATCGGATCGACCGGCGTTTCGGCGCGATGGGACGGGGGCGGGGTCGAGGCGATGTGCGATCCGGGATTGGTGGAGCAGGCGCTGGCGAACCTGATTCGCAACGCCGCGGAGGCGTCGCGCGATCGCGGGGCGCGCGAGATCAGCGTGAGCGCATCGCGGACCACGATGATCGACGGGTCGGGGCGTCGTCTCCCCGCGCTGTCGGTGCGTGTGCGCGACGAGGGGCCCGGCTTTCCGGAAGAGGCGCGGGAGCGTGCGTTCAACCCGTTCTTCACGACGCGCGAGGCGGGCACCGGGCTTGGTCTGGCGATCGTGCATCGAATCATCGACGCGCACAGCGGGCGCGTCTCGATCTGGAACAACAACGAGAAAGAACCCGGTGCGGACGGGGCGACGGTCGAGGTCGTTCTCCCGTATGAGCCGGACATGATTGCGGAGGAGTCACACGGATGAGCACGGTACTTGTGGTCGATGACAAAGAGATGTTGCGCGACAGCATTGCGCTGACGCTGTCCCGGGCCGGGTTCACGGTGATCGCGGCGTCGGACGGGGGCGCAGCGCTCGACCTGATCGCGAGGCGTCACCCCGACGCGGTCGTGACGGATCTCAAGATGCCCGGCATGACGGGCGTCGAACTGATCGAGAAGATCCGCGAGATGGACGACGATCTTCCCGTCGTTCTGATGACGGCGTTCGGGACCATCGAGACGGCTGTCAAAGCGATCAAACTCGGCGCGTTCGACTACATCACCAAGCCGTTCGAGGGCGATGAGCTGGTCGTCGCGGTCAAGCGCGCGATCGAGCACGCGGTGTTGAAGCGCGAGAACACGCTGCTCCGTTTGAGCGGCGGTCCCGCGGTGGACGCCAGCGCCGCGGGCGGGTTGTTCGGCGTCGATCGCATCCTCGGTGAGTCGCACGCGATCAAGGCGGTGAAGGAGAAGGTCCGATCGCTCGCGGCGTCTCAGGGCACGGTGCTGATCGCGGGTGAGTCGGGCACGGGCAAGGAAGTCCTTGCGAGGGCGATTCATGAGGAGAGCGCGCGGGCGGCGTCGCCGTTCATCGGGATCAACTGCGCAGCGATGAGCGAGTCGCTGCTTGAGAGCGAGCTCTTCGGGCATGAGCGCGGCGCGTTCACGGGCGCGGATCGTTTGCGGAAGGGTCGGTTCGAACTGGCGCACGGAGGAACGCTGCTGCTCGACGAGATTTCCGAGGTCCGGCCGCAGGTCCAGGCGAAGCTGCTGCGCGTTCTGCAGGAGCGGGCGTTCGAGCGTGTCGGATCGAGCACGACGCTCAGCGTTGATGTGCGCGTGATCGCTACGACCAACCGCGAACTGCGTGAGGAGGTCTCGGCGGGGGCGTTCCGCCAGGACCTGTACTTCCGGCTGAATGTACTCCCTGTGCATCTGCCGCCGCTGCGCGAGCGGATCGAGGATGTGCGCGTGCTTGCGACGCACTTCGTGGCGCAGATCGCCGAGCGCGAAGGGCGTGGTGCGCGGCGGCTGTCCGATCATGCCATGGACCTGCTCCTGACCTATGACTGGCCGGGGAATGTGCGCGAGCTGCAGAACCTGTGCGAGCGTGCGGTGGTCCTGGCGCCTCGCGAGGAGATCGGGCCGGAGTTGATCGCGGGGTGGCTGTCCGGACCTCCGGCGCGTGCCGCGTCTCGGTCGAGCGAGTTGCCGGCGAGCCCGGGTGTGGTGACGCGCCCGCTGGCGGCGGCTGCGTTCCTCGATCCGCAGGGGCATCCGAAGCAGCTGGCGGAGATCGAGCGTGAGGTGATCGTCGAGACGCTGACACGGTTCGAGGGGCACCGCCAGAAGACCGCGCGGGCGCTGGGAATCGGTGTGCGGACGCTCGGCCTGAAGATCAAGAAGTGGAAGGAAGAGCAGCTGGTCGCCCCGACGCTGTAGTGGCAAGGGAATTGCGAAGGATGTCGGTATGGGGATGATCGATGGATTGGTGAATGGCGACTCCCTTCCGGTCCTTGAGGCCGCCATGAAGTTCGCTGCGCGGCGCCAGACGCTCATCCAGCACAACATCGCGAACATCTCGACCCCCGAGTATCAGACGATGGATGTCTCGCCCAAGAAGTTCGCCAAGGCCCTCGGCGAGGCGGTCGATCGTCGGCGGAGCGACACCGGGGCGGATCGGGGCGAACTGAAGTTCGAGGGCAACACCGAGATCAAGGTGCTGGACAACGGCGATTTCGAGTTCAAGCCCAGCAAAGGGTCGGGGAACATCCTGTTCCACGACCGGAACGATCGAGACCTGGAGCGATCGATGCAGGCGCTGGCGGAGAATGTCGCGGCGTTCCGCGTGGCGACGGAGTTTTTCCGGGGTCGGATCGAGCTGCTCAATGCAGCGATTCGGGAGCGGCCTTGAGGCGGAGGTGACTGATGTACGGCGGGCTTGACATCTCTGTGAGCGGCATGATCGCCCAGCGGACGCGACTGAATGTGATCGCCACGAACATCGCGAACATGGACTCGGTGGCGACGCCCGGCGGGGACGCCGAACCGTTCCGGAGGAAGATCGCGCTCATGACGACGGGCGATCCGCGGAAGGGCGAGGGGTCGCTCGGGTCGCACATCAGCGCGATCATTGATGACACGGCGCCTTTCAATAGGAAGTACGAGCCGGGGCATGAGCTCGCCGACAAGGACGGGTATGTGCTCTACCCGAACATCGACCCGGTGACGGAGCAGATCTCGGCGGTGGAGGCGGTGCGGGCGTACGAGGCGAATGTTGCGGCGGCGGAGGCGACCAAGGCGCTTGTGGCCCAGGCTTTGCGGTTGATCGCCTGACTCTTTCTGTTTGCGGAGTGACTGACCCATGATCGATCCTCTCGGGCTGATCGGCGCCCAGAACATCCAGAACCCGAACAGTGCTCAGGCCAAGAAGGCGGGAGATGCGTCTTCGGCGGGTCCGGCGTTCAAAGATGTCCTGATGGACAACCTCGCGCAGGTCAACAAGTTGCAGCAGGACGCCACGCGGGCGGTTGAGGATCTGCACACCCAGAAGCGGGACGATCTGGAGACGGTTCTCTCGGCGACGGTTAAGGCCGACACGGCGTTCCGGATGTTGCTGGCGGTGCGGAACAAGGTAATGGAGGCGTACCAGGAGATCCAGCAGATCCGGGTGTGACTCTCGTCGGGGGCGGCGCATTTCTTGCGCGTCGGGCATTGCGTGCGCTGTTTCAAGCGCACAACCGGCACGATCCGAAAGTAGATGTGGACAGCGGTCGGCGTGCGCCGGCCCGCTTTCGCATCGCGCGGAGCGCGGTGTTGACCGAGGCACGGAGGCCCGAGGATGGGACGGCTCAATAAAGCGATCGATCAGATCAGGGCGCAGATGGCGCGGCTCGGCCCGAGCCAGCGGTTATTGATCGGCTCGCTCGTCGTCATCATGCTGATGACGCTCTTCGTCGTGCAGCAGTACACCGGCAAGCCGGCGATGGTGCAGCTGATCTCGGGCGCCAGCGCGACCGAGATGGATGACATCCAGTCGTACCTGACGGAGATGGGCGAGCCGTTCACGCTCAAGGGCGGGGCGATCATGGTGCCGGTCGCCAAGAAGCGTCCGCTGCTGTCGCTCTTGAGCCAGCAGGAGCGACTCCCGGCGGACAACAAGCTGACGCTCGAGTCGATGGTCGCCAACAGGACATGGTGGGAGACCGCCAAGCAGAGTTCGCAGGCGGAGACCGTAGCGATCCAGAACGAACTGGGCGCGATCATCGCGGGGTGGAAGGGAATCCGCAGCGCTCGGGTAATCATCGATGTGCCGAGCAGTCAGCCGATCGGCGACCCGAGCCGTGCGCCGACGGCGGCTGTGTCGGTGGTGAGCGAGCGGGGGATCGATCAGCAGACCGCCGATGCGATTATCCGCTTCGTCACGAGCACGCGCGCTGGTCTGACCGCCGACCGCGTGCGGGTTGTTGATGCGACGATCAGCCGCCAGTTTCGCGTGACCGATGAGTCCGACTACGGGGCGTCGAACTATCAGGAAGCGGTGGCTTCGATCGAGAAGCGGAAGCAGAACTCGCTGCTCAGTGCGCTGGCCTACATCCCGAATGTGATCGTCACGGTGCATGCGCAGGTGGAGCAGAAGCGCGAGCAGCGGACGGTCAACAGCGTGCTGCCGGAAGGCGGCGGCTCGGTCGTGGCGCTCTCGAGCGAGACGGTCTCGACGACCACGAGTTCGGCCGGTGTGCCCGGCGCGGAGCCGAGCGTGCGTGCCAACACGAGTGCTGATCTGACGAAGTCCGATTCCGGGGGGGGCGAGTCGAGCTCGCAGCGAACCACGACGACGGAGTTTTCGCCGGAGTTCGGGCGCGAGACCAAGGTGATCAACAACCCGGGCGGTTATCCGACCAAGATCAACGCGGTGGTGAGTGTCCCCAGGCATTACTTCGAGCACATCTGGACCAAGCAGCAGGGAACGCCCGCGGAAGGTGAGGAGGCGCCGGCGCCGCCCGCCGACACTGATCCGGCGTTTACGGCGATTGTTGCCGCGGAAGTCGAGCGAATCTCGCAAGAGGTCCGTCTGCTGATCCAGACGGACAATGAGTCGGGAACGGTCGGGGAGGTGGCGGTGTCGATGATTCCAACGATGCCGGACATGTTGGCGGCGGGGATGGCGAGCACGAGCGGCCCGCTCGGCATGACCGCGGGGACGCTCACGAGCGCCGAGTTCATCAAGACGGTCGGGTTGGGCGGGCTGGCGGTGGTATCGCTCGCGCTGGTCGCGCTGACGGCGATGCGGTCCAGCAAGCGCGAGGAACTGCCCAGCGCGGACCAACTCGTCGGATTGCCCAAAGCGCTGGAGGGCGATGCGGACCTGATCGGCGAGGCGGACGAGGCGGACTCGGTGCTGGCGGGTCTTGAGTTAAGCGACGAGGAACTCACGCAGCGGAAGATGCAGGAGCAGGTGCAGGAGATGGTGAGCAAGAGCCCCGAGCAGGCCGCGATGGTGTTGTCGCGCTGGGTGCGTACGTAAACGGAGTGGATGTGATCGATGCGTAAGCCCGGCGAACAACTCCCGTCCGATGCCTCGCAGCTGCCCGGCGTGACCAAGGCCGCGATTCTGTTTCTGGCGCTCGACACGCAGACCGCGTCGCAGATGCTCAAGCATCTGGATGCGGAGGAAGTCGAGTCGGTGACGCGGGAACTGGCTTCGCTCGGGCGCGTCAGCGAGTCGCTTCGCATCCAGGTGATTGAAGAGTTCTACGGGATGTCTCTTGCGGCATCGACGCAGTCCGAGGGCTCGCTCGATCTGGCCAGGCACCTGCTCAAGGAGTCGATGGATCCGAAGGTCGCGGACCGGATTCTCGGGCAGATTCAAACCCAGGTGCAGAAGACGCCGTTCGCGTTTCTCCAGAAGGCCGAGGCGGAGAATCTCCTGACCTTTATTCAGGATGAGCACCCGCAGACGATCGCGCTGATCGTGTGCCATCTGACGCACCACAAAGCGGCGGAGATTCTGGGCGGGCTGCCGGTGCAGAAGCAGCTGGAGGTCATCAAGCGCATCGCGAACATGGAGCAGACGAACCCCGAAGTGATCAAGGAAGTCGAGCGGGGGCTGGAGTCGCGGTTGTCGGCGATGCTGACGCAGTCCATGGAGAAAGCGGGCGGCATCGAGACCGTGGCGGAGATCCTCAATCTCGCGGACCGCGCGACCGAGAAGGCGATCATGGAGGGGTTGGAGTCGGACGACCCGGATTTGGTCGAAGAGATCCGCCGCCTGATGTTCGTTTTCGAGGATGTGCTTCTCGTGGACGACAAGGGGATTCAGGCGGTGCTGCGCGAGATCGAGAACGACGAACTGTCGCTCGCGCTCAAGACGGCGTCGCCGGAACTCAAGGAGAAGATCTTCGGGAACATGTCGGAGCGTGCGGCCTCGCTCATCAAGGAAGACATGGAGTACATGGGACCGGTGCGCGTTGCGGACGTGGAGTCGGCGCAACAGCGGATCGTGGATGTGGTACGCCGATTGGAAGAGGCGGGCGAGATCATCATCGCCGGCCGCGGCGGGCAGGAAGAGTTGATCGTCTAACGCGCAGCCGGGTGGATCGACATGGCACTCATCAGACATGCCGAGGCGGACCGGATCGCGCGAGACGCGATCGTGCTGGATCTGGGCGATGTGCGCGCGCAGGCGGAACTGATCATGTCGCAGGCGAAGGCGCAGGCGTCGAAGGCGATTCTGGCGGCCCGCGCCGAGCGGGAGCGTATCATCGCGGGGGCGCAGGAAGAGGGCTACCGCGCGGGATTTGAGAAGGGGCACGCCGAGGGGCTCGTCAAGGGCACGGAAGACGGCAACGCGGCGGCCCTGGTCGAACGCAAGGGTGAACTCTCGCGGCTGGACTCGGCGTGGTCGGCTGCACTCTCGTCATTCTGCTCAAGCCGGGACGCGATGCTCGATGATGCGCGCGATGCGCTGGTGATGTTGGCGTGCAGAATCGCTTCGCGTGTCACCCGTCGGACGGTTGATGCGGACCCGACCGTTGTGGTGGACCAGGTGCGTGAGGCGGCGTCGATGCTGACCGGCGTGTCGCGGTTGGTCGTGGAGGTCGGTCCGGCGAGCGAAGCGATCGTGCGTGAGGCGTTGCCCGGCGTGATGGCGTCGCTCAGTTCGTCGGCGCACGCGGAAGTTCGCGTGAACGAGTCGCTCACGGACGGCTCGTGCGTGATCCGCAGCGCTCTGGGCGAGATCGATGCCTCGATCGAGACGCAGCTTGACCGCGTCGCCGAGGCGCTGGTACCGGGCGATCGGTCGCGGCCAACGGACGCGTCGCCGTGAGCGTGATGCGCGAGTCGATGGCGCGGGTCGGCGGCTTCGAGGCGCGCCGCGTCGTGGGGTCGGTGACAGGGCTGCGCGGCCTGACGGTGCGCGCGTGCGATCTGCCGGCACCGCTTGGGGCGCTTGTTCGGATCGGCTCGGACCTCGACGCGGAGGTGATCGGGTTCGAGGCGCGCCAGGCGATACTCCTCCCGCTCTCGTCGCCGACGGGCGTCCGGGCCGGTGACCGGGTGACGCTCATCGATCCGACGCCCTGCATCGGGGTGGGGGATCGTCTCAAGGGGCGCGTGATCGACGGTCTGGGGCGAGCGATCGATGGGGGCGGCGCGGTGCGCGGCTTGTCGTGGCGGCCGATACGCCCCGAACCGATCAGCGCGATGTCGCGGAAGCCGATCGACACGATGATGCGCACGGGCGTGCGCGCGATCGACCTGATGACCACGATGGGCCTCGGGCAGCGCATGGGCGTCTTCGCGGGTCCGGGCGTTGGGAAATCCACGCTCCTGGGGATGATCGCGCGTCGATCGGCGGCTGACGTGAATGTCATTGCGATGATCGGCGAGCGCGGACGCGAGGTGCGCGAGTTCATCGAAGATGCGCTCGGCGAACAGGGGCTCTCTCGGTCGGTGCTCGTCGTTTCTACGAGCGATGAGTCGCCCGTGATGCGCGTGCGCGCCGCGATGGCGGCGTGCACGATCGCCGAGCATTTCAGGGATCAGGGCCTGAATGTGATGTTCATGCTCGACTCGGTGACGCGGTTCGCCCACGCGCAGCGGCAGATCGGCCTGGCGTCCGGAGAGCCGCCGGCGACAAAGGGATACACGCCGAGCGTGTTTGCGCAGCTGCCGATTCTGCTCGAGCGCGCCGGCGCCACCGAGGATCGCCCCGGCGCCAAGGGCGGGACGATTACCGGGATCTACACGGTGCTGGTCGAGGGAGACGACCTGACAGAACCGATCTCTGACGCGGTGCGCGGCATTCTCGACGGGCACCTGGTGCTGTCGCGTCGGTTGGCGCAGCGGGGTCATTTCCCGGCGGTGGATGTGCTCGACTCGGTGAGCCGGGTCTCGACGCGCGTCGCGCCGGAGGATCTCCTGGGGCCGCGGACGGCGGCGATGCGGCTATTGGCGTCGTATCAGGATGTGGAGGAACTGTTGCAGATTGGCGCGTACGCGCGCGGATCGAACCCGGAGACGGACGCCGCCATCGACGCCAAGCCGAGACTGGACTCTGTGTTGCGTCAGACAGTGGGCGAGGGCGAGCCGTTCGAGGTCTCCAAGGCACGGTTGGCGACGATCACCGAGGAGGCGATGGCATCGATGCGGAACGGTGGCCGGGATACGTCCGCCGGGCGCACGGCGCGTGCGCCGGCGACACCGAAGCAGGGGGGTAGGAAGTAATGGCGAAGTTCCGATTCCCGTTGCAGGCGTTGCTGGAGCATCGGAGCCGGATCGAGCGGGATCATCGCGTGCTGGTGGCGCAGGCCGAGCGGGCGCGGGTGGATGCGGAGAACGAGGTCCGGTCTCGCCAGCAGTCGATCGTGTCGATCAAGGATGATCTTCGCGAGGCGCTCTCGCCGGAGGCCGGGTCGATCAATCTGCGCGAGGCACGCCTGCAGGCGAACGCGTCGCTCCACGCGACACTCCGCACGCAGCAGTCGGCGCTGCAACTCGCGGGGGCGATGCGCCGGGTGGATGGCGCGCGGGCGGCACTGGTTGAGGCGGCCAAGGAGCGTCGGGCGCTGGAGTTGCTCAGGGACCGGCGGTTTGAGGCATGGAAGCAGCGGATGAACAAGGCCGAGACGAACGAACTGGACGACATCGCCAACGCCAGAGCGGCAAGGGGCGATGAGGACGAAGGGGCGAACTGATGCGGACCGTGTGGACGATCATCTCGGTGTTGGCGCTTGCGAATCTCCTGGCGATGGCGGGGTTTGTCGGATGGCTCGGCATGTCAGATCGGTTGAGCAAGGACCGAATTGAGCAGGTTCGCGCCGTCTTTGCGCCGACGAATGCGCAGCAACAGATCGATACCACCAAGGCGAACGCGGAGGCGGAAGCGGCGGAGGCCCAGGCGAAAGAAGATGCTCGCGTCGGCCAGATGCCGATGCCCGCGGACGATCGCACCAGCACCCTTGCCGAGTTGGAGGCGATCGCGAACATGCGTGTGGCGCGGGCGGAGGGGGAAGCGAAGCGGATGCGCGAGGCGCTGGAACTCTCCTGGGAGGAGCTCAAGCGCGAGCGGGCGAAGTTGGAGCGTGAGCGGAACGCGTTCGATGAGATGCGCCGCGGCCTCGCCGAGACGGAGGGCGCCGAGCAGTTCCAAAAGGCCGTGGCGCTTTACGAGTCGCTCGGAGCGGACGCGGCGTCGAACCTCTTCCGGCAGATACTCGACGATCGTGGGCGCAGCCGCGATGAGAACATTCGGACGGTGGCGGCGTACCTCAACGCGATGAAGTCGCGCACGGCGGCGCAGGTGATCAAGCAGTTCGAAGCGTCGGACCCGGCCATGGCAGCCGTTTTGCTGGAGAGCATTCGCTCGCTCGGTGTGGATGCCGGGCGTGACACGGGAACCGATGCCGATGCTCGTCCGAACGCCACCGCTGAACTTGGCTCCTCCGGTCCAGGCACCCCCTGAGCCCAAGGCCGCTCGTCGACTTGAGGCAGTCGATCATCCCGGGGCGCCGAGCGAGTTCGGGCGGGTGTACGAGAGGGCGTCTTCGCGCCCACGCGCAATGGACGCCACCGGAGCGCAGGACACTGCGGATGGGAGCGCAGGACCTGCTGAGGGGGCTCAGCGGTCGGTAGAAATCGATGACAGCGTGGGTGCGGAGGTCATCGAACAGGGCGCTACCAACGACGCGGACGCGGGCGACGAGGTCGGGCGCCAGCGGGAGAACTCGGACGACGAGCAATCTGACGAAGACTCGACAGATCGTGAAGCGGAACTGAGTCGAGAGGGCGCGGTAGCGCCGGCGTCCGCGGCCAATGCGCATGAGAGTTCCGCCAGGACTGGATCTTCACCGATCGGTGAACACAGCGAGAGCGGTGCGACCGAGCGCGACATGCGCTCTGCGGCGGTCAGGATCGATGATCAGGAGTCGCGCCTGAGGCCGGCACCGGGCGCCAAGCCGATGGAAGCTCGCGCTGAAGCGGCTGCGGCGGATGCGGAGTCGGGCGATGCGGCGCCACAGGACGGGGGCGAGCCGTTCGGCGCGGGCACGGAAGACGCCGGGAGTCGTGATCGACCTCAATCGAGACACGCTTCCGATGCTCTGATCGGAGGCGAACGCACTGTCCCTGACGATCTAGCGGGGGCTGCGCGTCGTGACTCGGCGGACCCGGTACACAAACTGGCGGCCGCGCTCGAGGGGCCCGGAATCTCTCCCGATGCCGGCAACAATGCCGGGTCGACGCTGCTTCAGTTGGAAGCCGAAGCTCCTGCCGCGGCCAAACTGGGCGGACCATTGGCGGGTAAGCCCGTCAATGTCGGCGCATCGCATGGGCAAGTGTCTCAGGGCTCGGCTGACGCGGAGGCGGGGTTCGGCGCGGGCGTGTCGCGCGGGCTGGCCGCGGCGCTGCAGCAGAAGGGCGGTTCGCTCACGATACGGCTGTCCCCGGCGTCGCTCGGGTCGCTCCGGATCGAGATGACGCTCGGCGAAGGCCAGGTCTCGGTTCGTATGGAGACACTCAACGAGCAGGCGCAGCAGATGCTGATGCGGTCGATGCCCATGCTCAAGGACTCGCTCGAGAGCAAGGGCCTGACGGTGCGAGATATCCAGGTGACGCCGACACTTCACCAGGCGAGCGGAGCGCACCAGAGCGCCGACACGCGTCAGCAGTCTCAGCACGATCAGCATGCGTGGGATGAAGGGCGCGGAGACGGGGATCAGCCGGGTGGCGGCGGGCGCGAGGGCGAGGGCGGCGCTCGGCGTGATGGTCGTGACGGCTCGGACGATCTGAGCGAGCAGTGGTTCGAACAAAGGTTACGGATGACGCTCAACGCGGTCGCGTGAGCGGGGAGAAGTTGCCATGTCAGCGATTTCGGGTCAGTTGACGAGTTCGGGGAGCGGTTCGGCGACACAGGCCTTCGAGGCGTTGTCGAGTCAGGACTTCCTGGAGGTCATCTTCACGGAACTGACGGCGCAGAACCCGCTCGAGCCGAACGACACCAAAGATCTCCTCAATCAGATCGCGACGATTCGCTCGATCGAGTCGGATCTGCAGCTGGCGGACAAGCTCGAGAACATGCTCCGGCGCAGCGAGATCACATCCGCGAGTTCGATGGTCGGGAAGTTCATCACGGGCACGACCGACAACGGCGTTGACGCGATCGGATTCGTTGACTCTGTTTCGATCACGCGAGAGGGCATCCGGATGAACCTCAGCGACGGGTCGTCGGTCGCGCTCTCGAACGTGCAGGAGATCATCGATACGGCCCTGCTCGGGCCGGCGCAGGAGCCGGGTGCGGGCGAGACGCCCGAGCCGGTGCTCGACCAGAACGGCGATGGCGAAGTGAATACGGATGACTTGAACTTCGTGCTCGCGCACATCGGCCAATCGGTGACGCCCGGCACTCTGGGCGATGTCGATGGCAACGGTGTTGTGAACGAGGACGATGCGGCAGCGATCAACGAAGCCCTCGGCGGGTAGCGGCACCGGAGCGGCGTTGTGATCGGATCCACCGACCTATTGCGGAAACTCGCGTCCGGCGTGCAGCCCGACGGGACTCACCGGATTTCGGCGCCGGAGGCGATCGAGCGCGAGCGCTTCGAGGGTTTGCTGGCGCGGATACGCGACGGCGGGTTGGGGAGTGGTCGGCCCGTTCGGCTTTCTGGCGACGCATCGATCGAACTCGATGACGAGCAGACGTCGCGCCTCTCGGACGCGATCGATGCGGCGCAGGCCGCGGGCTACGAACGCCTGCTTGCGTGTATCGATCAGCATGTTCTGCGCGTGGATGTCGCGCAGCGGGAGGCAAATCCCATTGAGAGCGGTGCAGATAGCGGGTTGCTGACGGGCTTTGACGCGGCGGTGGTGATATCAAAGGAGCCCGAGGATGTGCCGCGGGTCGTTCAGCGTCCGAGCGGCTTGCGGAATGCGGCGCTCGGGGAGTTGCTGGCACGGGATGTGCGTAGCGGAGAGGTCGCGGCGACGAATCCTCGGGCCGCGGAATGAACGGCAGTAAAGGAGAGCCGGGATGGCTTCAACGGGCGCATTGTTTACCGGGTTGAGCGGCCTGAGCACGCACGCCAGACGCCTCGAGGTGATCGGCAACAACATCGCCAACGTCTCGACCACGGCGTACAAGTCGAACCGGATGCTCTTCGCGTCGGGGATCAATCGCAACTTCAGTCTCGGGACCGCGCCGTCGGGCGCGAGCGGCGGCACCAATCCCGGCCAGGTCGGCCTGGGTGTGACGATCGCGGGCACGCAGCGCGATTTCTCCAATGGGGCCATCTCGCCCACCGGCATCTCGCGCGACATGGCGATCGAGGGCGGCGGGTTCTTTGTCGTCGATCGGGCGGGGCAGCAGTTATACACCCGCGCCGGCGCGTTCCAGTTCAACGCCCAGAACGAACTCGTCACGATCAGCGGTGATCGCCTGATGGGATTCGGAGTTGACGAGGATTTCAACATTACCGAGGGTCAGATCGAGCCGCTTACTGTCCCGCTCGGGACGATGACGCTCGCCGAGGCGACGGAGAATGTGAGTTTCACCGGCAATCTGGACGCCGATGGCGACATCGGGACGCAGGGGAGCAACCTGCAGTTCGCGGAGCTGACATCCGGCGGGCCGGGCGTGTTCGCGACCGGCGCGACACTCCTGACCGCCATCGACGGCGGCGGGTTTGCGGCGGGCGATGTGATCACCGTTTCGGGTGCGACGCGCGGCGGGAAGCTCCAGCCGGACGCGACCTTTGAACTCACAACGGGCACCGAGACGATCGACGATTTCCTCGCGTTCCTCCAGGAAGCCCTAGGCGTTGTGCCCAACGGCGGCGCTTCGCCCGGTGATCCGGGCGGCGGCATCGAGCCGGGTAGTTTCTCGATCACGAATGGCGTGATCGACTTTGTCGGGAACTTCGGCGAGCAGAACGATCTCGATCTCTCCGCCGGCAACATCTCTGTTGAGGACACGACGGGCACCGCCAAGGCGCACCCGTTCGACATCACCAAGACGCAGACCGCCGACGGTGAGAGCGTGCGTACCAGCTACATCGTGTATGACTCGCTCGGCACCGCGATGTCGGTGGACATCACCTTCGTGCTGGCATTCAAGGACAACTCGGGCACATATTGGCGCCCCTTCCTGCACTCTGCGGACGACACGGATCTCGCGCTCCATCTCGAGAGCGGCGATCGTTCGATCGTGGGCGGCTACGACGACTCGATCCCCATGGTGCAGTTCGACAACTTCGGGCAGCTTGTCGGGCCGGAGACCGTCAGCGTCCAGCTCGACCGCATGGATACCGGCGCCTCGGATCCGCTGACATTCAATCTCGACTTCAGCGGGCAGGCGGGGATGATCACGGCGTATTCCGATGCGGGCGGGTCTTCAACGATCGCGTCCGTATTCCAGGACGGTTCGCCGCTTGGGACACTGACGAACTTCGCGGTCGGGGCCGACGGCATCGTCACGGGCGGATTCACGAACGGCTTGACGCGCGTGATCGGGCAGGTGGCGTTGGCGGGATTCACGAATCCTGAGGGCCTGGTGGATGTCGGCGACAATCTCTTCAATGTGGGACCGAACTCCGGGTCGCCCGTGATTTCCCAGCCGCTGGAGTTCTCGAATGGGAGGATCATCGGCGGCGCGCTGGAGCTCTCGAACGTGGACCTGAGCAAGGAGTTCATCGAGATGATCCTCACGTCGACGGGGTACTCCGCGTCGAGCCGGGTGATCTCGACGGCGGATCAGCTGCTCCAGCAGTTGCTGCTCCTGGCCCAGTAATCGGGCGGGACCCGCCGGATTCGGTTGAAGTCGCGTCTACGGAACGCCGATAACGCGCGTCAGGAGAACCCCATGATCGTCCTGACTCGGCTCAACGGGCAGCCGTTTGTGCTCAACGCCGACCTCATCCGAACCATCGAGCAGACGCCCGACACCACGATCTCGCTCACCACGGGCGAACGCATAGTCGTTTCCGAGTCGCTGCGCGAGGTGGTGGATCGGGCGATCGACTATGCCCGTGTGATCCGCCAGCCGGCATTCGCTTCGGGATGATTGCGACGGTCGTCCGAACTCGGGCTTAAGGAGCGGGGTTGCCGGGTCGATAACCGGGAGACCACTATGTGCGCCCCCGGTGCGGGGCGGGAAGGCCTTCCGCATGGACTTGGGAACAATTCTGGGATTGGTGCTCGGCGGCATTCTGCTCCTGGTGGCGATGCTGCTCGGTGGTTCGCTCATGGTCTTCGTGGACATCCCTTCGGTGCTGATCGTGATCGGGGGGAGTTTCACGGCGGCGATGACGGCGTTCCCGTTGGCCAATCTGTTCAAGCTGCCCAAGATCATGATGAAGTCGATCTTCGTGCCCAAGGTCGATCACGGCGCGATGATCCGCGAGATGGTCAAGTACGCGGAGGTCGCCCGCCGCGACGGCATTCTCGCGCTGGAGGGCATGACGGACGAGATGGAGGACGAACTCCTGATTCTCGGCGTCAAGATGGCGGTCGACGGCACGGACCCGGACCTGATCGAGCAGGTGCTCGACGCGGATGTTGAGAACATGCTGGCGCGCCATTCCGAGGGTAAGGCGCTGCTCGACGGCATCGGCAAGTACGGCCCGGCCTTCGGCATGATCGGGACGCTGATCGGGCTGGTTGCGATGCTCGCGAACATGTCCGATCCGTCGACGATCGGCGGCGGCATGGCGGTGGCGCTGCTCACCACGATGTACGGCGCCATTCTCTCGAATGTGATCTTCCTGCCGATGGCGGACAAGCTCGCGCTCTACAACGAGCGCGAACTGCTGGCCAAGACCATCGTGATCAAGGGCGTGATGTCGATCCAGTCGGGCGACAATCCGCGCGTTGTCGAGCAGAAGCTCAAGACATTCCTTTCCCCCGGTGCTCGTGCCGCATTCGATGACGACGCGCTCAAGGCCGCCGCGTAAGAACGACCCATGCCGAAGAAACCCGAGAAAAAGTCGGCCGGCGTTCCCGAGTGGGTTGTCACCTACGGCGACATGATGAGTCTGCTGTTGTGCTTCTTCATCCTGCTCGCGGCGTTCAGCGAAATGAAAAAGGACGAGGAGTATCAGCGCGTCGTCGAAGGCATCAAGGAAGCGTTCGGCTATTCCGGTGGCGTCGGTGTGCTCCCCAGCAACGATGTCCCGCTGCGATCGATGATCGAGATGCTCGAGTCGGCGGTGATGAAAGAGATGAAGCAGACCAAGGTCTCCAACACGACGGACGAGGGCCCGCAGGGCAAGGAGACCAAGGTCACGAAGGTTCATGAGGGGATGATGTTCACGATCGGCGGCAACCTGACTTTCGAGCCGGGGAGCGCCGAGCTCAAGCCCGAGGCCAAGCGCGAGATCGTCAAGGTCTGCAAACTGCTCGACGGTCGCCAGAACAAAATCGCGGTCCGCGGGCATGCGGCACGAAAGCGTCTTCCGCCCGACTCGCCCTTCAAGGACCTGACCGATCTGTCGTACGCACGAGCGAAGGCGGCGTACGAGGTGATGGTGAATGACGGCGGTCTCAACCCGGAGGTCCTGTATATCGAGGCCCGGGGCGACAACGAACCGCTCAACCCGCGTCAGACCGACGAAAAGGCGAGCACCGCGAATCGGCGCGTCGAGATCATCATGACCGAAGTCCTGGTGACCGATCTGAACCACAACGACTATTCGGATGAGGGAGCCGCGGTCGGTGCGACCGGCGGCTCATCTGAGGGAGGATGATCCATGGCCGACGAAGCGAAAGCAGCACCGGCGCCAGAGGCGAGCGCGGGCGGCGGCAAGAAGCTCCCGCTCAAGACCATCATCATCGTTATGGCGATGCTGGTGGTCGAAGCGGGCGTCCTGGTGGCGGCGTTGTCGATGTTTGGCGGGCCGTCCAAGGCGGTCGCCGACGACGGCGCGGTCGAGCCGTCCCCGGATGCGCTGCTCGTTGAGATTCCGGTGGTGCACGAGAAGTTCAACAACAGCGCGACGGGGCGGGTCTGGCTCTGGGACACCGAGGTCCTGATACAGGTCCGCGAGAAGGATCAGCCCGCGATCGAGGACATCCTGACACGCCGGCAGGCCGAGATTCGGACCGGGATCAGCGCGATCGTGGCGTCGGCCCAGCACGGGTACTTCACCGAGCCGGGGCGCAAGACCCTTACCCGGCAGCTCGAGGACTACCTCCGCGAGGTGTTCAAGCAGCGAGGTGAGACCGAGAGCCGGGTCGCCATGGTGCTCATCCCTAAGTGCGTGGGCATGCCGGCGGACTTCTGAGCCGATCGGCGGTTTCTGCGCTGCGACCGATATAGAGAATGTGCGGCCCGATCTCATTCTGCGCCGATAGCAGGAGGTGAGTGCGCCGACTCCGCGTCCGGCGCGGTGCGAGTGCGCAAGGATTGCGCTGGTAGAGCCGACAGGATGTGCCATGGCAGACCCGGAAACCACGCCCGAACCCGCCGAGCAGCCCGAAGCGATGGCCGGTGGTGCCGACGCGACTCCCGCTGAGAACGCGATCGACGAGGCCACCGACTCGGCATCCGCGACGGGCGACGCCTTCGCCGACGCCTTGCTGGCCTCGACTGAGGCCGCGATCAATGACGCGACCAAGGATGACGGCCCGAAATCTTCGGCCCCTTCTGGCGGCGGCGCGTCCATGAGTCTTCCGGACTTCGGCGCGGGCGGCGCGGCGGCGGCGGGAGATGCGGGGCTCGACCTGCTCTCGGATGTGTCGCTCAATGTGAAAATCGAACTCGGTCGCACGCGGATGTACGTCGAGGATGTGCTGCGGCTTTCATCGGGTGCGGTCGTGGAACTCGACAAGCTCGCGGGTGATCCGGTGGATATCTATGTGAACGACCGGAGAGTCGCGCGGGGAGAAGTGCTCGTGGTCAACGACAACTTCTGCGTCCGGGTGAGCGAGATCGTCGCCGCACCGGGCGATGACGAGGAGAACTGACGGTACACTCTGACTCGCGATGCAGGACGCATCGCGGATCGCCGGGCGGAGCCCGGTGGGACTCAGCCAGGACGGCGACATGAGCAGACCCCACGATGCAACTCGACTCGCACCCTGCGCGCTGGCGACTTTCGTCGCGGCGTGTCTTTGCGTTGTTGCGGTGGCGTCGGACGAACCTCCCATCGGTCCGATCGTCAATCCGGTGGGGCCGGTCGAGATCTCGTTGCCGAGTCTGGAAGAAGCGAGCGATCCGGCTCCGCAAGAGTCCGAGGGCGTTTCGGATACCGCGATCTCATCGGTTGACGCTGGCACGATTGATGAGGAGCCGGCGGCCGACGACTCGGCCGTCGAGAACTCCGGAAACAGCGATGAGGGAGCCGAGTCGCGCGTGAACGCAGGCGCGATCCCGTTGGCGCCGCAGGAGGCGATGCCGCTCGGCATGCCATCGCCATCAACGACGCCGACGGGGAACGGAGCGAAAGGCGGCGGGCTGAGTGGGTCGGGGAAGAGCGGATGGGTGAAGCAGACCGGAGCCGCGCTTGGCGTGGTGCTCGCTCTGATCCTGCTCGGCCGCTACGGGTTGGTTGCCCTGGCGCGCAAATCGGGCGGCCTGTCGGCGATGCTCGGCGCGGGGGGGCGGGCTCCGTCGGGCGTCATGGAGATCCTGGCCCGGTATCCGGTGTCGCGTGGGCACACGCTCGTGCTCCTAAAGGTTGATCGGCGCGTGCTGGTCCTGTGCCACACTTCGTCGGGGTTTACGACGCTCACCGAGTTCATTGAGCCCGAAGAGGTTGCGTCCATCCTGATGCGCGTGCGCGATGAAGAGGGCGAGAGCATGGCGGCGAGGTTCTCGCAGATGCTGCATGATCTGAGCGACTCCCCGGTAGAGGAGGGTGAGGCGGTGTCGCCGCGAATCGCGATCGCGCGCAACTCAGAGGACGAGCGGTGGCCGGCGCTTCGGACTGTCGGCGGGGGGGCGCGATGAAGCGGGCAATCGCGCTCATCGGCGTGCTGTTCGTCGCGCTCTTGGCGACGCGTGCATCGGGTGCGGAGGCCGCGGGCGCGCCGTCGATCAATCCCGTGAGCGTGATGGAGGACGCGGCCAAGGCGGTGCCGGGCCTCGAGGGCGATCTCAGCGGCGCGCTGAATGTCGTGATCCTGCTCACGGTGCTCACGCTGGTGCCGGCAATCATGGTGATGACGACCTGCTTCGTGCGATTCATCGTGGTGCTGGGGCTGCTCAAGCAGGCGATGGGTACGCAGTCGCTCCCGCCCGCGCAGGTCATCACGGCACTCTCGCTCTTTATGACATTCCTGGTGATGTCCCCGACGCTCGATCGCATCTACAACGAGGCCATCCTGCCCTACCAGCACGGCGAGGTGTCCAATCAGCTCGAGACATGGAACCTCGCCAAGCAGCCGATCCGCGACTTCATGTTCGCGCAGATCGAGTCGACGGGGAACTGGTCGTCCCTCTACATGGTTCTCAATTACCGAGGCGTGGACACATCGCAGCCCGAGAAGCTCACCCGTGCCGATGTGGACATGGTGTCGCTGATTCCCGCGTACATGCTGAGCGAACTCAAGACGGCCTTCGTGATGGGCTTCCGCGTGTACCTGCCGTTCCTGGTGATCGACATGGTGATCGCGAGCCTGCTCATCTCGATGAGCATGATGATGCTCCCGCCCGTGCTCGTGAGTCTGCCGTTCAAGATTCTGCTGTTCGTGCTTGTGGATGGCTGGCAGCTGGTGGTCGGGAGTCTGATGCACTCTGTCGCGCCGGCGCTCCCGGCGTTGACTGGATAGGAAGGAGGTCGCCGCTGTGGACTTTGAGACCCTTGACCTCGTCCGGCACGCGCTGATCGTCACAATGCTGATCTCGGCGCCGGTGCTGCTGGCGGGGGTTTTCATCGGTCTGGTGATCTCGATCGTCCAATCGGTGACGCAGATTCAGGAGCAAACGCTCTCGATGGTGCCCAAGATCTTTGCGATGACCATCGTCACGGTCGTCCTGCTCCCGTGGATCACGGCGAAGCTCATCGAGTTCGCGATCGAGATGCTCACGATGCATTAGGCATGGAGGCGCACACGGTTGTCATCGTTCCAGGTCATCCTGCAGCACATCCCGGTGATGCTCCTCGTGCTCTCGCGCATCTCGGGCGTGTTCATCTTTGCGCCGCTGCTCTCGAGCGGCGCGATGCCGAGGCAGGTCCGCGTCTACCTCGCGGGCGCGATGACGGTGGCTGTCTACCCCGCGGTCGACGCGACGCACGCGATCGGTATGGAACTCTCGATCTGGTCCCTCCTGCCCCTGATGACGCAGGAGGTTGCGATCGGCGCCGTGGTCGGGCTGCTGGCCTCGATTCCGCTGCTCGCGCTGGAACTCTCGGGCGTCGTCATGGGGCAGCAACTGGGGCTGAGCATCGCGGCCGTGCTCAATCCGTCGCTGGACATCCCCGGCGACAACCTCGGGCAGCTTCTTTTCGTCGGGGCGACGCTCATGTATATCGCGATGGGGGGGATGGAGCTCGTGTTCGGGTCGCTCGTGAATACCTTCGACGCGATGCCGATCGGGACGCCCGCGGCGGCCGCCGTGATCGGGCGGGACACCTTCGAGGTGATCACCGGGCTGCTCGACTCGGGGTTCGATATGGCGATGCGCATCGCCATGCCGGTCGTTGTGATCATCTTCGTCGAGACGGTCATCGTCGGGTTCATCATGAAAACCGTGCCGTCGCTCAACATTCTGAGTTTCGGCTTCCCGATCCGCATCATCCTGGGCGTCGCGGTGCTCGCGGCGTCGATCACGTTCGTCGCGACCACGCTCCACGGCGAGCTCGAGTTCGTGTTCCGGACGCTTCACGAATGGTCGCTTGGTGGGCTTCGATGAGAACGGAGGATCGCATCGGTGGCTGAGGACCTGGGAGAAAAAACCGAACAGCCGACGGAGCGTCGGCGCGGCGAGGCGCGCCAGCGCGGGCAGCTCCCCAAGAGCACCGATCTGTCGTCGGCGATCGTCATGCTCGGCGCCCTGGCCATCGTTGCCGCCTTCGCGCCGGCGGCGGTTCGCAAGCTGTACCTCATCGTCCGGTACGCGCTCTCCGAGCAATCGCTCGGGCTCGTCACCGATGACGCGGGGCTCATGCGGGACGCGCGGATCATCTTCAGCGAGGCGGCGATCATCATCGTGCCGGCGATGCTCGTCATGGTGGCGGTGGCGTACGCGGGGAGCGTGGTGCAAGTGGGCTTCCTGATCACCGGGAAGCCGCTCCAGCCCGACATCGGCCGGCTCAACATCGTCAAGGGATTCTCTCGGCTGTTCTCCAAGCGGAGTCTGGTCAAGGGTTCGCTTGATGTCGCCAAGTTGTCCGTGCTCGGTCTCGTAGCATTTCTTGTGATCCGCCCGGACATGGGCAAACTTGCGGCGCTGGCATCGCTTTCGATCGAGCAGGGGATCATGGTCGGCGCGATGATTCTCCTTAAGGTCGCTGTCTGGGCGCTGGTGATTCTCATCATCCTGGGGGTGATCGACTTCACCTATCAGCGGTGGCAGACGACGCAGGACCTGAAAATGACGCGGCAGGAGGTCAAGGACGAGCGGCGGTCCACCGACGGCGATCCGGAGACCAAGGGGCGGCGGATGCGCATGGCGCGCGAGATCGCCTCTCAGCGGCTGGCGCTCGATGTGCCCAAGGCGGATGTCATCGTCACCAACCCCACGCACTTCTCGATCGCGATCAAGTACGACGCGGACCGGATGCGCGCCCCCAAGGTGATCGCCAAGGGCGCCGATTACATGGCGTTCCGGATCCGGTACATCGCGTCGGCCAACGGCGTGCCCATCGTCGAGCGACCGCCCCTGGCACGATCGCTCTACGCTGCGATCCCCGTCGGGGGCGAGATTCACGCCGAGCACTACGAGGCGGTCGCCGAGGTGCTGGCGTATGTCTACCGGATGGAAGGGAAGTTGGCCTCATGATCGGAGCACGCGCATAGATCATGGCTAAGGGCACCGTGCCATCGCTGCCGAGCAGGAGGGGTGAAGCGCCCGCGTGGGCGAAGTTCATCGCGCATCACCGGTCGCTGATCGCGCCGCTCGCGTTCGTGCTGATGATCGGCGTGATTCTTGTGCAGATGCCGCCGATGGTGATGGACGTCCTCATCGCGGTGAATATCTGCATCGCGGTCGTCATGCTCCTGACGACCATGTACATCGAGGAGCCGCTGGACCTCTCGGTGTTCCCCTCGCTCCTGCTGGGAACAACGATGCTCCGGCTCGTGCTGAATATCGCCTCGACGCGGCTCATTCTGACCGCCGATGCGCCCACCGCGGAAGAGGCCGTGGGTGTGGCGGGGAAGGTCATCTCGGCGTTCGGATCGTTCGTCGCGGGCGGGTCGCTCGCGGTGGGCATCATCATCTTCCTGATTCTGGTGATCGTGCAGTTTGTGGTGATCACTAAGGGCGCCACGCGCATCTCCGAGGTCGCGGCCCGGTTCACGCTCGACGCCATGCCCGGTCGCCAGATGGCGATCGATGCCGACCTCAACGCGGGCATTATCGATGAGCGCGAGGCGCGGCGCCGGCGCGAACGCATCGCGGAAGAGGCCGACTTCTTCGGCGCCATGGACGGTGCCTCCAAGTTCGTGCGCGGCGACGCTGTCGCCGGCATCATCATCACCGTCGTCAATGTCATCGGCGGCTTCGCGGTGGGCATGCTTGAGAAGGACTGGGGCGTCGGTGAAACCGCCAAGATCTTCACCATCCTGACGATCGGCGACGGCCTGGCCTCGCAGATCCCCGGTTTCATCATCGCGCTCGCCTCAGCATTGGTGGTGACGCGCTCCAGTTCCAAGGGCACGCTCGGGTCCGAGGTGGCGGGTCAGCTGGCCAGCCGGCCTGTGGCGCTGTTCATCACCTCGGGCTTCATCGGGCTGCTCGCGTTCACCCCGCTGCCGAGTCTGCCGCTGCTGACTCTCGCCGCAATCATCGGCGCGATCGCGTTCTTCACCGTCAAGCAGGAGCGGATCACCAAGGAAGACCAGCAGCTCGCCGAGGTCAAAGAGCGCCAGGCCGAGGCGACGAAGGCGCCGCCTGTCGAAGACCTACTCAAAGTCGACACGCTCGAGCTCGAGGTCGGGTATGGCCTCGTATCGCTCGTGGATACCGCGCAGGGCGGGGATTTGCTCGATCGGATCGCCGCGATCCGTCGCCAGCTGGCAACCGAGATCGGCCTGGTTCTCCCGCCGGTGCGTGTCCGCGACAACATGCTGCTTCAGCCCAACGACTATCGCATCAAGATTCGCGGCAACATCGTCGCCGAGGGTCAGACCATCCCGGGCCGGCTCATGGCGATGGACTCGGGGATCGCCTCCGGGCGGATTCATGGGCAGCCGACCATCGAGCCGGCGTTCGGTCTGCAGGCCTGGTGGATCGAGCCCTCGCTCAAGACCCGCGCCGAGTCGATGAACTACACGGTGGTCGACCCCACGAGCGTGCTGACGACCCACCTGGGCGAGGTCGTCAAGGCCCACGCCGACGAACTCCTGACGCGCGAGGAGGTCGGCAACCTCATCGAGCAGTTGAAACAGGCCGCCCCGAAGCTCGTCGAGCAGACGATCCCCGCGATCGTTCAGCCGGGGGACCTGCAGAAGATCCTGCAGGCGCTCCTGCGCGAGCGCGTCTCGATCCGCGATCTGGAGTCCATCGTCGAGGCCCTCGCGGAATGGGCGCCCCGGACCAAGGACCACGATGTGCTCGTGGAGTACGCAAGAAATGCGCTCCGCCGGAGCATCTGTCAGTCTTTCGCCACGCCGATCGATCAGGGCCATGCAGGGGGTGGAGTGGGGAGCGGGGGAGTCGGGGGCACGGGCGGGCGCAAGTGGCGGATTGTCTGTGTCACCATGGACCCGGCATTCGAGGACCTCATCAATTCGTTCGTCGATCGCTCCCCGGCGGGGACAACGCTCACGATGCCCGCGCGGATCGCGTCCGCGGTCGCCAAGACCATCCGGAAGTCGCTCGAGCCGGTCATCGCGGCGGGACATCAACCGGTTGTGATCGCCTCCCCAACCGTACGATCCATCGTGCGCCAGATTCTCGAACCGTACATCTCCGGCGTCGCGGTGCTCGGCTACAACGAGATCGTGTCGGGAGTCGATGTGGAGTCGATGGCGCTGGTGACGCTGCCCGAGGAACTCGAGGCCGCCCCCGTTGGGGTGTGATCGACGCGATTGTTGCGCTGAGGGCTTGCATCGCGCGCGCCTCCCGTGTACACCTAGAGGGAGAAGTTGCATGATCGCGTGTCGCCCGGCACGCTCGGCAGGACGCTGAGCACGCCGAAACGCCAGGAGGGCTGCGGTGACCATCAAGACTTTCCGCGCGAAATCCGTCTCCGATGCGCTCGCGCAGATCAAGCGCGAACTTGGCCCCGATGCGGTCATCCTTCACACGCGCAACTACAAAGCGGGCGGCGTGCTGGGCGTCGGCGCGAGCTCAATTACAGAAATCACCGCGACGTCCTCCATGACTCTCGCCGAACGCGCACCGCGGCCATCGCGGCGCGCGCGTTCGGCGCCGATGGCGATCAGTGCGGTGTCTGATGTCGGGCGGAGCGGCGCGGAAGAGATCGCTTCTACGACGACCATCCCCACGCCGACAGTCACAAGCCCGGTCGGCGGGCGGCTGGCCGCTCTCGGGATCGAAGTTCTTTCAGAGCCGTCGCCCGAAGCCGCGACAAGAGAAGCCCCGGTGGAACCGGTCAGAGAGGTCGCGCGTTTGGTGGCGCGCCATCACCCGCGCGAGGATGGCCTGGCCAGTGTGCTCAGGCACGAGATCGACGCGCTCAAGCGGATGGTCGGGCAGGTGCTGCGGCATTCTTCAGCGCCCGCGTCCCACGCCGGCACGCCCGAGGCGCTGGTGAATGAATACACGCGACTGATCGAGGCGGAGGTTGCGGCCGAGATCGCCGAGGGTGTGATCGGCGCGGTCCGCGACGAGCTGACGCCGGTGGATCGGCAGGACCCCGGCGCGGTCCGTGCCGCGGTGATCCGCCAGCTCTCGGAGCACATCCCCGTGTGGGACTGCCCGCCCGCGGTCGAGAGGAGTCAGGACGGACGTCCCACGACCATCGCGCTCATCGGGCCGACCGGCGTGGGCAAGACCACGACCATCGCCAAGCTTGCGGCTACCTACAAGCTGCGCCACGGGAAGAAGGTCGGGCTCGTCACGTGCGACACCTATCGAATCGCCGCGGTGGATCAACTCCGCACCTACGCGAACATCATCGGGCTGCCGCTCCGGGTGGCGCTGACCCCCGCGGAAGTCGCGCAATCGCTCGAAGCATTGGCCGACTGCGATGTGGTGCTGATCGATACCGCCGGTCGTTCGCCGAACGATACCGAGCGCTTGGGCGAACTGCGCCGATTCATCGACGCCGCGTGCCCGGATCAGGTGCATCTTGTGCTGTCGAGCGCCGCGAGCCAGGCGGTGCTGATGGAGTCGGCCAGGCGGTTCGCCCCGATCGGGCCCCAGCATGTGATCTTCACCAAACTCGACGAGGCCGTGAACTTCGGTGTGCTTGTGAACGTCGCCAAGCGCGTCGATGCGACGCTCAGTTTCATCACAACAGGTCAGGAAGTGCCCGACCATATCGAGGTCGGTCAGGCCGACCGTCTGGCGCGACTGGTCATGAGCGGGAGTCTCGAGCGGTGAGCGCCGGCATCGGGAGCGATCAGGCCGCCCGTCTCCGCGCGCTCGTGCGGGACATGCAGGACGGTGCTCAGCCGTCGTTATCGGCTCCGTCGGCCGAGTTGGCCCGTCCGCATCGCCCCGTGCCGCTGGCACCGTCGCACGCGCTTCCCCGTCAGACCGCTCGTCAGTCGCGTGCGCGGATTCTTGCCATCGCCTCGGGCAAGGGCGGCGTCGGCAAGACAACGCTCGCGGTGAACCTCGCCGCGGCCATCTCGGAGATGGGCAAGCGTGTGACGCTGATCGACGGGGACCTCGGCCTCGCGAACGCGGACCTCTTATGCGGCGTGCGCGCGACGCGCAACATCGGCGACGTTCTGGATGGTCGGTGCGCGCTGCACGACGCGATTGCCGACACGCCGTACGGCTTCCGGGTGCTGCCCGGCGCATCGGGATTGGCGCGCCTCGCGGCGCTGGGCGAGCGCGAGGCGCGCGTCATCGTCGGTCGCTTCGCCGCGATGGACACCATGAGCGATATCGTGCTCATCGATTGCGGCGCGGGGATCGGGAACATCGTGCACGCGTTCATGCTCGCGGCCGATCGTTCGTTGATCGTGACGACGCCGGACCCGATGGCCGTGACCGATGCGTACGCGCTCATCAAGAGTCTCGCGTCGCGCCGGTGCCCGACCACGGGCGGGCGTCCGGGCTTCTCGCTTGTTGTGAATCAGGCGTTCGACGACGGGGAGGCCCAGAGCGTGTGCTGCCGCGTCGGCGCCGTGACAAGAAAATTCCTCGGGATCGAACTGGCCGGCGGGTGCTGGGTCCTCGAAGACGATCAGGTCCGCATCGAGGGACGGCACTGCCGTCCATTTGTGGTATCGGCGCCCCGGTCCGACGCGACCGGTTGTGTGCGCAGGGTGGCTCAGTCGGTGCTTCGCGAGTTCGAGATGCTCCCAGAGTCGCCCGAGGGTGTGGGGGCGATGGGCCGGTTCGCGTCGATTCTGCGGCTGATCACCGGTGCGGGAAAGGGCGCAAAAATCGCGGAGACAGTCGCATGAAACGCAAGTGCCCGCGGCACCGAGCCGATAAGACCGGAGTCAAGATTCCGCGCCGATCCTGCGCTATTCAAAGAGGTGTCCGTCGATGACGACCGGTTCGTCGGTCAAATCCGTTGCGGCCTGTTTCGGTCTTGCGGCCTTTGCGGTCGCGACCGTATCGGGTTTGGCGGCGGGGCGGACATTACAGGAGATTCTGGGCGGCGCGATTGCGAGTCTGTTCGTGTGCTTCCTGATCGGGATGGTGATCGGTGTCGTCGGAGATCGCGCCCTCCGGGAGGTCGTCTCCAGGTACACCGAGCCGGGTGCCGAGGCGGGGGGCTCGAGAGCCACAAACGAAGACGCCGGGGAGACACCCACCAAAGGGAGCCCGGCATGACCGAATTCATCAAGCATTTCACTGGCATCGAAGCGCGCCCGCGAGTTATACTGCCCCCGTCGGCTCAAGGATGAGCGGACGCGGGCGCCAAGGCGCCGACTTTGGTCAAGGAGAGGACCATGATCGCAACCGACGCGAACACCGTCACCAAGAAACGGTCCCGACGCACATCCAATCAGGAATCAACCGCCGCAAACGGCGTGCTTTCATTCCAGGGAGCGCGGATCAGCACCGAGGATCTGAATCGCCTCGAAGCGATGCCGATGAAGAAGGTCTGGCGCGACTATCAGAAGTCGCACGACATGACCATCCGAAACTTCCTCATCGAGAAGTTCCTGCATCTCGTCCGGTACAACGCCGAGCGAATCTATTCGCGGCTCCCGGCCGAGGTCGAGATCGACGACCTGATGTCCGCCGGCCTTTTCGGCCTTGTCGATGCGATCGATGACTTCGATCTGGCCCGCGAGGTGAAGTTCGAGACGTACAGCGCCCAGCGCATCCGCGGCGCGATTCTCGACGAGCTCCGCATGATGGACTGGGTGCCGCGCCTCGTGCGCCACCGCTCGTCGCTCGTCGATCGCGCCCGCTCACGGCTCGAGATGAAACTCGGCCGGAAGCCGACCGAGGAAGAACTTGCCAAGGTCATCTCTGACGATCCCGAAGAGACCGAGAAGGTCATGCGCGACGGGAACACATCCGTTTCCGTCGGGTCGCTCTCTCGCACGTGCTACCAGACCGACGGCTCTCGCGAGGTCCGCGAGATCGATGTCATCAACGACGACACGCAGATCAATCCCGCCATCGAAGCCCAACGCCGCGACCTCAAGGATCTCCTGTCCAAGGGGCTGAGTCGGGCCGAGCGCCTCATCGTGACCCTCTATTACTACGAGGAAATGACGATGAAGGAGATCGGTGCGGTGCTCGATCTTTCCGAGTCGCGAGTTTCGCAGATGCATTCCTCGATCCTCGCTCGCCTCAAGGCGCACATGCAGCACCGCGAACGCGAGTTCGAGCCGGATAACGCCTGACCCCCGGTCGCCCTTGCATCCCCGTGCGCCGCATGCTTTGATGAGCGCATGCGACGCACCCGTATCGACGCTCTGATCGCGCTCGGCTCCAATCTTGGCGATCGACGCAGTCACGTCGAGAGCGCGCTGTCAGCGATCGCCGATCTCCCCGACACACGCCTGCTCCGCGCCTCGCGGCTCGTGGAGACAGCGCCCCTGGCGGGCGGCGAACCGAACCAGCGGGCGTACCTGAACGCCGCGGCGCTCGTAGAGACGCGGCTCAAACCCCGCGCGTTGCTGGATCTCCTGCTGCAGATCGAGCGCGATCATGGCAGAACTCGGAGGCCCGGGCGTCGATGGGTTTCGCGCACGCTCGATCTCGATCTGGTGCTGTACGACACGATGGTGCTGGAGACGCCTGGCCTGACGCTCCCGCATCCGCGGATGCACGAGCGCCGGTTCGTACTCGAACCCTGCGCCCAGATCGCGCCGTGGGTGCGTCACCCAGTGACGGGTAGGACCGTCCTGCAGATGCTCGGCGCGTTGCGCGCATAGAGAAGGCCCCTCTCGGGGCCTTCGGTGGTGCATCGGTTCGTTCAGATCAGGCTACTCCACATCGAGGTCGCGCACATAGTCGTTGAGCGCCTTCTGCACCTGTTCGAGCTGCTTCTGCGAGTCGTCGCGCAGTGTCAGAATCTGCTCAAGCCGGTCCTCCTGCTCCGTGAGCTTCTGCATGTAGCGGTTGTAGAGCGTCGAGCCGCGCTCGGCCCGTCCGAGGTTGTCTCGGATCCGGCTCTGGTCGCGCACGATCTCGTCGCGCTCGCGGTCGAGTTCGTTGATCGTCCGCTGGAGCGAGTTGATCTCCGACTGCATCCGCGCCGCCTTTGCGATCGCGTCGATCACCGCCTGCGACGCCTTGCCCTGACGCGAATATGCCAGCAGCGTCTCCATATCGTACGACGAGATCGCGATCCGGTTGCTCGAGACGACCTCCTCGATCACCTTCATCGAATTCTCTCCGCTCGCTGGGATGGGCATCTCGAATCGGTACATGTCCTCGAGTTGCTCGGTCGGCTTGGCCGGCGAAACGAGGTCCCAACCGACCATCCGCGGGTGCTCGACGAGCATCGTGCGCAGTTGCTTGGCGTCGTTGTTCTCGAAGGAGTACTCGATCGAGCGGCGCTGCTTAACCTGCTGATCGATCAGGCCGTCCACGATCTTGATCCGCACGATGTTCGAGTCCCACTCCTGCTTGGTCTGGGCCTGCACATCCAGATCGACGGCGTAAGCCAAAAGTCGCGTCTGATCGCGAGAGGTGTGGGGAATCTGCGCATCGCCCGCATAGGTGCCCGCGTCGTACACCGCGATCGGGCCGGGCATCAGGTGCAGGTCCGTGTCGTTACTGAGTTGCACGCCGCGCATCGGGTTGCGTGCATTGTCGTTGGCGTTGTAGATCGAGACGCGCCGCCCCTTGATGTCGGCGCTCAGGATGGGCAGCATCGCGGAGCGCTGACGCTCGAGCGTGACGGGCGTATCAACCGTATACATGAACTGACCGCCGACTTGCTCTCCGGAGGCATCGGTCTGCCCGAGCGCGCCGGAGCCGATGCCGAAGTTCGCGAGTCCACCACCTGTGACATTGCCCACCGTGGATGCCACACCACGGGCACGGCGAGCGGCGGTGTCGTCCCGATCGAAGTAGGCCGCGTCGGCCTCCGGCGCCGGCGCCGCGAGACTCTTGGCCAGCATGGTGCCCGCTTCGTATACGCGCGAGACGACATTCGCCAGCACCGGCACGGGCACGCTCGGACGCTGCATGAAGATCGGTTCGTACAGGTCCATGGTGAAACTCACCGGACGGCCCGAGGCCAGCGAAAGGCGCACATCGTCCCAGTCCGCGTCCGTCGTGTTCTCAACGATCGCCCACCCCTGAATCCGCGGCTTGGAGTCCGGCGCATCGCTCTCGGGCAGCACGAGGCGATAACTCGTCTTCCAGACCGGCATCTCGTGCACATAGGACACGACTACCGTGCGGTCGCCCGCGTGGCCATCGCCCAAGAACTGCAGGTCGACCGTCTTAAGCCGCTCCGCACGCTGCTCGGCCAGTGCGCCCAGCGCCAAACCGAGTTCCTCGGCCAGTTGTTCATCGAGCAGCTCGAAACTCGTGATTCGCGCGATGTTCACCGACTGGATACCGCGTGTTGTCACGAGGTTGACATGCGGCTGATTGACGACCGCCGCGTTCTCGCCCGCGTTCTCGACGACCATCCGGTTCTCCAGCCCGAGGATCGTGCCCTCGATGGCGCCGTCGCTCGTCGAAACGCGAATCCTTGCGCCACGGAGTTGCTGGAGCAGTTCGTTGATGTTGTTGGCGCGGGTGATATCGACGCCGAAGGACGCGAGCCGGCGTTCGAGCGGCTCCTTCGAGCCGTAGGAAACCGTGCCGATTTTCCCCCCGCCCAGATCGACGAGCGTCATGGACTTGAGGATGTCGTTGATATCGTCGGTCTCGAACCGAAGACGGATCGTGGTATCGCCCTGGACTTTGCCCGCGTGTTCGAAATAGCCGACGCCCGACCGGTACAGCGTGATCCGCCGGACAGGCAGATCGACACCCTCATCGCCCCGGGCCCACGCAGACGGCGCGAGCGCGAATGTGGAACCCGTGATCAGTGTGAGAGCGACGGTCCTGCGCAGAAACATGTGACTTCCTCCGGAGTGGGGGGGTTGGCTTCGTCCCGGCGTCCCGCGAGCGGCGCGCCGGTACCATTGTCCATCGGCGGGTGTGCCCCCGCATCCTTGAGATGGCCGCCCGCCCGCGACCGTCCCCCAAGTCCGCACTTCGGAGGCGAATTTCATGCCCACCAACGGCCAATCGTCCCGTACCGCCCGCACTCCCCATGCCACCCTCATGGGCGGCATTCCCGCACATAACCCGTCCTTTTATCGCCGAATCCGCTTCTCTGTGGGCGATCCGGCGGCCATCATCGAGATCCCCGGCAAGGGCTCAACACTCATCATCCGCGACATCGAGGCCGACCGGGCCCGCCGGAAGGCCCGGGCCGACAAGGTGTGCGTGCCCGCCGACTTCGCTCCCGCGGGCGGACTGTCCGGCGACCGAGAAACCGCCACGGCCCAGTCCGCTGCGGAGTTCCTCAAGCGGGCCGGCGTGAAGGAAGTCATCACCGACCGCACACTCCCGATGCTTTTCGCGCATGTCATCGAGCAGGCGGGCATCGAGGTGGTGTGCGACCCGGAGATGGGCGTCGCCGACAGGCGATCCAAGGATGCGCAGGAGATCGAGTTCCTGCGCACCGCCCAGCAGACCACCGAGCAGGCCGTCGAGCGCGCCTGCCGGATGATCGCCGGAGCAACCGTCGGCAAGGGCGGCATGCTCATGCACGACGGCGCGCCGCTCACAAGCGAGCGCATCCGTTCGGAGATCGATGTCTGGCTGCTCCAGCGCGAGTACGACAACGCGAACATGATCGTCGCCGGCGGGCCGCAGGGCGGGGACTGCCACGAACGCGGCTCGGGCCAGCTTTTCACTTCTCAGCCCGTCATCATCGATGTGTTCCCCCGCGACAAGAAGACCTACTACTTCGGCGATTGCACGCGCACCGTGTGCCACGGCGACATCCCCGGCGAACTGGCGCGCATGCACGCGACGGTCGTCGAGGCGAAGCGGGCGGCGATCGGAGCCACCCGCGCGGGCGTCACCGGCGCGGATATCCACGCCGCAACCAAAAAGGTCGTTACGGGCGCGGGTTACAAGTTGGGGCTCCCGCCGACCGATGCGCCCGACACCTTCTGCTCGATGGCGCACGGGACGGGCCACGGCGTCGGGCTGGATGTCCATGAGCCGCCCCTGCTCGACGACGGCGGGCCGACGCTGGTGGTGGGGGAGTGCCTGACCATCGAGCCGGGGCTCTATTGCAAGTCCATCGGCGGCGTGCGCGTCGAGGACATGGTCATCGTCACCGAGTCCGGGTGCGACAACCTCAACACGATTCATGAGGGGTTGGACTGGTCGTGATGCGCAAGAGAACGCCGCGTGCAAACGGATGCACGCGGCGCGCTCAGGGTGCCGGTGATTCTTTCGACCAAGCGACTTATGGCGTGAGGCCAAAGTTGCTCAGCACCGTGTTCAGGTCATCAACATCAACAAACCCATCGGCGTTGAGATCGGCCAGGTCGCCTACGCCAGCAGACTGACCAAATGCGCCCAGAACGATATTGAGATCATCGACATTCACCGAGCCATTCCTGTCCGCATCCCCCGGATGGAACGCGATCGGCGTGGGCTCGGCGGGCGGGTCCTGCGAGGAGTCCCAGTTCGCAACGAACACCGTGAAGTCCGCCTGATCGGCGCGATTGTCGCCAGTGAAGTCTCCCATCACCGGGCCGATGCCGGGACCAAGAACATGGAACGGGTCGTAGTGATTGGCCAGGAACGGGAAGTCCTCGTCATCGACGTGCCCATCCTGATTCACATCGCCCCGCGCGAACTCCTCGATGAGTTCCGCCTCATAGATCGGCGTGCCGGTGGAGGGAAGCGGGTCGCCGATCGCCGGCACCGGACCGGTCGCCACGAAGACGCGCACCACATCGAACACCTCGACGGGCTCGGGGAAGTCAGCGGGCAGGAGCAGCGCGGGCGGATCCGGATGGCGCGAGTCGTATTCGAGTTCCGAGATACCGAAAGCGGTGTTGTTCGCCGTGGCGCGCCCGACGAAATCGTCGTTGATGTACACATCAATATCCGCGTTGTAGGGGCTTATCGCATACTCGGTGTCGAATCCAGAGATGTCTGTGTAGTCGAGCTGCACCTTGAAACGGAACTCGTCGGCGCGCAACACGCCGCCGTAGTACACAGCCATAAACCTCGAATGAATCCTGAAGTCGGCGTTGCCGACCGACTCGTCCGCGCCCCACTGCCCGTTGTCGGGGGTCACGAACTTGGCCTTGATGCGCAGGTCGCCGTTCTCAACCTGAGCGGACGCGACATTGGCGGCACACGCCGCGACAACGACCGAAGCAAATCCGATACTCTTCATGTGGCTTCTCCTAGCGGCAAACTGCCGGAAGGGAGGAGAAGGGCCGAGATTCTGTGATACATCGATCGGGAGTATTCTTGTTTGCTCGCGGGAGTCGTAGATCCCCGTGCCGATCACGCCCGACCAGTACCGCGCTGGCCCCAAGTCTGAGCCGGGGCGCCGAAAGTGCATTACCGTCCGATGGCGTCCGCGGGGAAGCCCTGCATGCCACACAACATCTAAATGGTGCGCGAGTGGGCCCATCCGGTAGGCCTCACCCCACATGGATCCGACATGGACTCACGGACAACTTGTCCCGAGTCCACCTAGCACCATATTCAGATCATCGACATCAACACGCCCGTCACCATTGAGATCGGCCCGGTCGCCCAAGCTCTCAACCTGACCAAATGCACTCAAGACGACATTCAGGTCATCCACATCCACCACGCCGTTCCCATCCGCATCGCTCTGGCAAGTTGGCGTGCTAACAAGCGCAAACGCGAAGTTGTCCATCGCGAGGTGGTCCCAGTCGTCGCCGCCGCCGTCGAAGGCCAGTCCAACAAGGTCCACTGGCCCTGTGTAGTTAGGAGCCAAGTGCTTAGGTGTGTCATCAAATCGCTGACGCCCTTCCGGGTCATTGCGGCCGTCGTAGACCAGTTGTCCGTCCAGATAAAGAATGAAATAGAAGTCCCCGTTCGCGTCGACGGTGCGTCGGCTCCAGTAATCGGCACCGTGAAACAGGAAGTCCTCGCCGCCAACTCCCGAAATCGTGGCGTTCGAGTTGCCCAGTGCCACGTAGATCTGGCCGGGATCGGTCGCAAGCTCCCCGTAGTACCACCCGCTAGTAGCCCAGTAGAGACCCTGGTAGAAATCAGGCACTTTCTCGAACGGGGCCTCTGGTGCCAAGTCCTGAAAGTCGACCACAACAACCTCGGCCCATGCCGACGGGGCGGCAATGCAAATTGCGAATGTCAGGATTAGCGACTTCATGTGAGTTCTCCAAGGACCAACAAGGGCGCTTCAAAGGAGACTCAAAGCGACTCGGTGATACAAGGAAACTCAGGAATTCTGGAACTCCTCCCAATCCGAATGATCCAGGTACGAACGGTGGCCGAGCCGGGTCATGTACCCGTCCAACCGGAATCCTCCGCAAGAGCCCCGGGGTCGACCTGCATGTGGGTCAGTTACGTGCACAAGAGGGGGAAGGGTGGCTAACGGGATTCGAACCCGCGACCCCCGGGATCACAACCCGGTGCTCTAGGCCAACTGAGCTATAGCCACCATCTGTCGTTTTGGGCGTTCGGGGGCCGGGGATGGACCCCTACCCTCGCCCAAGCCGATGACAGTATGACCGGCGGCCCGAGCCGTCAACGGGGGCCGGCGACGGGCCGCACGCCGCGGCCAAGTCACGGCACCGCCCTGCTACACTATTCCCCCTTTACACCCGCCCGGACGACCTCAAGTCAGACGGATCGAGGGCGGCGAGTACACGATGGAGCAACACCGATGAGTCCTTCCGCCGCCTCCGCCCGACCCGCGGGCCTCGACATCAAGGCCGCCAACATCCTCCGCAATCTCTCTACGCCGCGCCTGATCGAGATCGCGCTGGAGCGGGGAGAAGGACAACTGGCGTCCAACGGCACGCTCGTGGTCTCCACGGGCGCCCGGACGGGACGCTCACCGAACGACAAGTACCTCGTCGATACGCCCGACATCCATGACAACATCTGGTGGGGCAAGGTCAATCAGCCCATCTCCGAGCAGGGCTTCGACGAACTGCTCTCGATCGCCACCCAGTACATCTCCTCGCGCAAGCACGTATTCGTGTTCGACGGCTTCGTCGGCGCCGATACGAAGTACCGCATCTCCTCGCGCACCTTCACCGAGCACGCCTGGCACGCGCTATTCGTCAAGACGCTCTTCATCGAGCCCAACGCCAGCGAACTCGTCGGCTTCTCTCCCGACTGGACCATCATCAACTGCGGCAAGCGCATGCTGTCCGAGGACGAGGCCAAGCGCGTCGGCGTCAAGCCCACGGGCATCTGCATCGCCCAGTCGATCAGCAAGAAGACGGTGCTCATTTTCGGCACCGAGTATGCCGGCGAGATGAAGAAATCGCTCTTCTACGCCATGAACTATGACATGCCCGATGTCGGCGTCTTCCCGATGCACTGCTCGGCCAATGTCGCTTCCAACGACCCCTCGAATGTCGCGCTCTTCTTCGGCCTCTCGGGCACCGGCAAGACTACCCTGAGCGCCGATCCGGACCGCGCGCTCATCGGCGACGACGAGCACGGATGGTCCGACAAGGGTGTCTTCAACTTCGAGGGCGGGTGCTACGCCAAGTGCATCAAGCTCACCGAAGAGGGCGAGCCGCAGATCTGGAACGCCATCCGCTTCGGCTCCGTGCTCGAGAATGTCGTGATGGACCCCGAGACGCGTGTCCCGGACTACGACGACAACTCCATCACCGAGAACACCCGCGTCACGTACCCCGTCGAGTTCATCCCCGGCGCGAAGATCCCCTCCGTCGGCGGGCATCCGAAGAATGTCATCTTCCTGACCGCCGATGCGTTCGGCGTTCTCCCCCCGGTCTCCAAGCTGACGCCCGAGCAGGCGTCCTACTACTTCATCAACGGCTACACATCCAAACTCGCCGGCACCGAGGCCGGCGTCACCGAGCCGACACCCAACTTCTCGCCGTGCTTCGGCGGCCCGTTCCTCCCGCGCCCGCCGCATGTCTACGCCCGCCAGCTCGCCGAGTGCATCAAGAAGCACAACGCCAATGTGTGGCTGCTCAACACCGGATGGTCGGGCGGACCCTACGGCACCGGCTCGCGCTTCAAGCTCTCCTACACCCGCGCGATGGTCACGGCGATCCTCAACGGCTCCCTGAAGTCCGCGGACTTCGAGACCGATCCCATCTTCGGATTGAGCATCCCCAAGACAATTCCGAACTCGGGCGTGCCGGCGAATGTGCTCAACCCGCGCAACACATGGGCGGATAAGAGCGCCTATGACATCAAGGCGAAAGACCTCGCCAAGAAGTTCCGAGACAACGACGCGAAATTCGAGATGAGCGACGCGGTGCGGGGAGCCGGGCCGCGCGGGTAAATCAGCCAGAGTTTGCGATATTGCGCCCCTTCGTTTAGGGTTGACGTTTCAATCCTGACATGAGGTTGTCGTGCGTCGTCCTGCAAGTCGTAGGACGGGGTGCGGTGCCGCCGACACCCATGATCGAGAGCCATGACGCAAGCCAAGAACTCACCGGATGAGCGCCTGCTCGCGCGCAGGCCGAAACGCTATACATTCAGATTCCCGAAGCCGAGCGGAGACCTGACGCAGGACGAAGAGTGGTGCGAGGTGCACCTCCGTGACGGCTGGAAGCGTTTCCGCTTCCACGACTATGCAGAGATCTACACCGTCCCGGCGCTCTATGAGTCGCTCTTCTATCGCAAACTCAAATGCACCTCGCCGCATCGCGTCGTTTCGCTGCTCCGCAGCGTGCTCAGGGATGTTCACCAGAGCCCCGAGCAGCTGCGCGTCCTGGATGTCGGCGCTGGCAACGGCATGGTGGGACAGGAACTGCGGGCGATCGGTGCCGAACACATCGTGGGTATCGACATTATCCCCGAGGCAGCGACCGCGACGGCACGCGACAGGCCCGGCGTGTACGACGCGTACCATGTCGCGGACCTGACGGACCTGGATACAGCCACCGACGCCGAACTCGCGCAGGACAGGTTCAACTGCCTCACAACCGTTGCGGCGTTGGGTTTCGGCGACATCCCGCCGCTGGCCTTCATGACCGCCTACGAGCACATCCGAACGGGCGGGTGGCTCGCATTCAACATCAAGGAAGACTCTCTCGAAGGCGCCGACGACACCGGCTTCTCGCGGTTCATCCGGGGCCTGATCGACGCCGGAGCCATCCGGATGCACGCCTACCGGAGGTATTGCCACCGGCTGTCGGTGACGGGTGACCGGCTGTTCTATGTCGCCATGATCGCGCAGAAGGTCAAGCAGACTCCGCCAGAAGTGGCCGCGCGAATCCATGATTGAGATCGAACAACTCTGCAAGAGATTCGCCGAGTCCCCGGTGAATGCCGTCGACTCGGTCACACTGACGGTCAATGACGGCGAGTTCTTCGCGATGCTGGGCGGCTCGGGGTCCGGCAAGACAACAACACTCAAGATGATCAACCGGCTGATCACGCCGACATCGGGGCGTGTCCGGATCAACGGCGAGGATGTCGCGGAGGTTGATGCCGCGACGCTCCGCCGCAGAATCGGCTACGTCTTCCAGGGGGTCGGGCTGTTCCCGCATTGGACCGTAGCGCGAAACGTCGCGGCGGTCCCGACACTGCTCGGGTGGGACCGCCAACGCATCCGGCATCGCGTCAACGAACTGCTGGAGTTGGTCGGCCTGCCCCCGGATGAGTTCGCCGATCGAGAGCCGCGGGCGCTCTCGGGAGGTTAGCGCCAACGCGTCGGCGTGGCACGCGCCATCGCGGCCGAGCCCCCGGTCCTGTTGATGGACGAGCCATTCGGAGCGCTCGATCCGCTCACGCGCGATCATCTTCAGCAGGAACTCAGCGATCTGCATGCTCGACTCGGTCTGACGATCGTGCTTGTCACGCACGACATGACTGAGGCCATGCTGCTCGCCGATCGCATCGGTGTCATGGACGAAGGCCGGCTGCTCCAGGTGGGGACGCCCGCCGAACTGATCCGGCATCCTTCCTGCGGCATCGTGCGCGATCTGGTCGCGACGCCCAAGCGGCAGGCCGACCGAATCGAGCGGATCGCTCGCGCTCAAACGGACTCCCGCGCATGAGTGCGTTTCGGTCCGAACTCGAACGCCTCCCGCACCTTTTATCGGCGCACATCATGCTCACCATCGTCGCGCTGGCGATTGCGATGGCACTATGCGCACCGATGGTCACATTGGCCCTCCGGTATCGCCGGCTCCGCCCGATCGTCCTCGGTGCGGCGAGCGTCGTGCAGACGGTTCCATCATTGGCGATACTCGCATTGATGGTCGCCGTGTTCGGTCTGTTCGACATGGCCGCGGCCATTCCCGCGCTGACCGCCTACGGCCTGCTTCCTATCCTCCGAAACACCGTCACCGGCATCGAGGATGTTGACAGGAATGTCGTCGAGGCCGCGCGAGGCATCGGCATGACGCGGGGGCAGATTCTCAGGCAGGTTCAACTCCCCCTCGCCGCGCCCGTCATCATCGCGGGTTTACGCACGGCGACCGTCTGGCTCGTCGGCATCGCTACGCTGTCGACACCCGTCGGCGCCGACTCGCTCGGCAACTACATCTTCTCGGGGCTCCAGACGCGTAACACCACGAGCGTGCTGGTCGGCGTCGTGTCCGCCGCAGCGCTCGCGCTCGTCTTGGATGCATTGATTCATATCGCGGAGGTCGCGGCCCGTCGCCGCTCCCGCGGGCTCGGTCTCGCGGTGCTGGCATCGCTGGTTGTGATTGTCGCGGTCGGAGTCGCGCCGTCGGTGATCAGGATCGCATCCGGCAAGCCGGACAGGCCGTTGGTCGTTGGCGCCAAGACCTTCACCGAGCAGTTTGTGCTCGCCGAATACCTCCGCGACACGCTCGAGCAATCGGGCGTGCGCGTGCAACTCAAGCAGGGACTGGGGTCCACAGTCGCCTTTGATGCGCTGTCGATCGGTGAGATCGATGCGTACGTCGATTACTCAGGCACGATCTGGGCCAACTACATGGGGCGCCACGATCAACCGCTTCGAAACGAAATGAACACGCAGATTTCGGAGTGGTTGCAGGAGACCCACGGCATCCGATGCCTCGGATCACTGGGATTCGAGAATACCTACGCCCTCGCCATGCGGCGTGATCGCGCCGACGAACTGGGGATCCGGTCGATCGCGGACCTCGCCGCATTCGCGACAGATCTGACGATCGCCGGCGACTACGAGTTCTTTGCGAGGCCGGAGTGGGAGTCGGTCGCGTCAACGTATTCGTTGGACTTCGATCGCGAGCAGTCGATGGACGCGACCCTCATGTACGCCGCCGTGCGCGACGGCGCGGTCGATGTGATCAGCGCCTTCTCGACCGATGGGCGCATCGCGGCGTTCGATCTGATCGTACTCAAAGACCCGGCCCGGGCACTACCCCCGTACGACGCGCTGATCTTGGTGTCGCCCCAGGCCGCACGGAACGAGCGGGCGTTGGGTGCCCTGCGAGCACTCGTCGGATCGGTGGATGCGGCGGCCATGCGGCGCGCCAACATGATCGTTGATGTCGAAGGCGGCTCGATCGCCGACGCCGCAGCGGCGCTCCGCTAGGCCGGCGAGTCCACGAGTCGACGCTTGCGAACACGCTCGTTGCCGAGCTGCCCGCACGCGGCCATCGTGTCCCGGCCCTTGGTCCGGCGACGCTTGGCGTATTGCCCGTTCGCTTCCAGGCGCGCCATGAATCGATCCACATCCGCATCGCTCGGCGCGGGCCATGGAGAGTCGCGGCGCGGGTTATACGAAATCACATTCACGCAGCAACGCACGTTTTTCAGAAGCTTGGACAACTCGTCGGCGTGCGAATCGGCATCGTTCACGCCGGGAATGAGCACATATTCGGCGCAGATCGCCGAACTCCGGCGCACCGGCCACGACTCCAAAGTCCGCACCAGTTCCCCCAGCGGCATCGCGCGGTTGATCGGCATGATGCTCGAACGAATCTCATCGTTGGGCGCATTGATCGAAACCGCCAGATTCAGCTGCCGCCACCCGTGGCGGACCACCGACTCTCGCAGTTTCGCGAGGCCGTCCAGACGCCCGACGGTCGAGATGGTGATCTTCCGCATCGCAACGGCCGGGCCGTCGTGATCCGTCAGCACCTCGATCGCGCCGATCACATGCTCGAGGTTATCGAGCGGCTCGCCCATCCCCATGAACACGATGTTGCTGATGTCGTGTTCCAGGTGATGACGGGCGGCGTACCATTGGGCCACGATCTCGTGCACTTCAAGCGATCGAATCAGGCCCATCTGGGCGGTCTCGCAGAAACCGCATCCCATCGCGCAACCGACCTGCGACGAGACGCACAGGGTGTGCGTCAATCCGCGCATCCGCTGCATGGGGATGATGACCGACTCGGTCTCGAGTGTTGACTCGTTCAGGACTGACAACCCGCCCACCGAACGAATCTCCACAGGCACTTCCAGCAGGAACTTATGAACCTCGCCCTCCGGGCTTGGGCTGGTCAGCACCCGCACCGGTCGGGATACCGACTCCGAGCCCGAACCCTCACGAAAGAACGCGCGGTATCGCTCACGGGCGAGGCCGGCCCGAACGCCGCGCAGCGACTCCGCCTGCTGGTACGCCGAGCATGTCAGGGCTAGCGGGTTGGCGGGGGCTTGTACCACGCGCATGAGTCTACCCACTGAAGTGACAACAAGACGCCCCTGAGGGTACGGTTCTTTGGTGGCGAACCCCCCGTCCAATGAGCCCCGTCCGTCCCGCTCCCCGCGTCCCCCCCGGCCCGCGGCGTACCACGCCGATGTCCGGCGCGCGCACGCCGAGGAGACCGCCGAGGACTATGTCGAGGCGATCGCGTTGCTCATCGACACGAAGGGCGTCGCGCGCGTCAAGGACCTCGCGGCCCAGTTCGGAGTGAGCCATGTCACCGTGAGCCGGACCATCGCCCGGCTCGTGCGCGACGGCCTGGCCGAGACCGAACCGTATAAGCCCATCACCCTGACACCTCAGGGGCGCCAACTCGCCGAGCAATCCCGCGAACGCCACGAGCTGGTCGTCCGCTTCCTGATCGCGTTGGGCGTGGACGAAGACACCGCCCGCACCGACGCCGAGGGCATCGAACACCATGTGAGCAGTGCCACGCTCGAAGCGATGCGTCGACTCGCGGAAAGATCGGGCGTGATAGAGTCATAGTGAATGAGCCAAGCGACCACGAGTCATGGTCCGGTCCTGCGGGGCGAGATCCATGCAATCTTCGCCTACGACGCGGGCTTCCAGATCGATCTTTCCCTCGCCGCAACATTGCTCACCGAAGCACTGCCCGAACGAGCCGTGCGGGTCCGCCGCCCGTCGCCCGCGTGGTTCGAATACGACGCCCCACCGATGCGTCTGACCCTCCAAGGCGATCCCGTACAGATCGGTTCCTGGACCACCGAGCCGAACGCCGATGGCCTGATCTATGACTTCGGCGCAGCGGTTGTGACATTCTCGATCCGATTCGAGGCGACCCCCTCGGCGCTCGTCGAGATCACCCGGGCCCTGTACGACAACGCATCACTCAAAGCGGAGGCGCAGCGTCGTCTCGCTTCGGTGTTGGACGCGGCCTCTCGGGCCATCACCAAGCCGCACCTCTCCGATCAGGTTGAGGATTATGTCCTGATCGCGGTGCGCGAATGGCCGGATGGGGTCGCACCGCAGGAACTTGTCGATGCCCACGCGTCCGACTGGGCACGCGCGATCCAGGCGGAGGCACTCCCGCTGTCGCCGGCGGAGGTCGAACGGGCGTTGGCGAGCCGGTCCAGTTACACGAGCGACGATATCGCGGTCATCGACTGGAACGCCTCGCTCCTCATTGACCGGTCTCCCGACGACATGATCGCCGTGCTCCGGCACGCAAACGTTGAACTTCTGGAGATGCGGCTCCTCGATCAGCACCTCGACCACTTGCTCGACGGCGCGTACCACCTGTTGCATCGTGTCGGGCGACCGGGCCTGTTCGTGTCGTTCCGGAGCAGGCGGGCGCTGTCTCGGTTCGCAGAGATTCAGGCCGACAGCGCGCTGATGTTCGAGGGCGTGAACAATGCGATCAAGCTGCTGGGCGATCAATACCTCGCGCGCGTCTATCGCCTGGCATCCGCCAAACTCGATCTCAACTCGTGGGACGACTCTGTGCTTCGGAAAATCGCCACGGCCGAGAGCATCTATCAGAAACTCACCGACGCCGAAACGACGCGCCGGATGGAGGTCCTCGAGATCATCATCATCGTGTTGATTCTGATCTCGATCGTGATGCCCTTCATCCCGGGTGTTGGAGGGCACTAGCCGACGCATCGAGCGAGTCGCCGACACCGAGCGGGGCGGGCGGCGGGCAACTCGATCCCCAGTTGCTCAGGACCTCATTGAGGTCGTCCACATCGATCACGCCGTCCGGTGAGATGTCGGCGAAGGTCCCGACCGTCACCACGTTGCCCCATTGCGAAAGAACCTCATTGAGATCATCGACATCGACCATACCGTCGCATGTGATATCGCCGGGGCAGCAGAACGCCACGCCCCGCAACAGGATGCGGTACCGGCCCGTCGCGCCGGCAGCCGGTTCCCAGTCGACGATCGGGAACGATCCGCCCGCGCCGTCGGGGCCCGACACTTCGGTGAAAGTCAGCGCGTTGAAGATCGGGAACGAGATTCCCGGGTCCGCGTCCGCATCGGAGTTGAAACCGGAGATCGCCAGGTAGTAGATGCCCGGCGCCGTCACGGTGACCCCAGTGCCGTCGTTCGCTGTGTTGGGCAGCACCGAGAGCGTGCCGCCCATGCCGGAGGTGTCGTCATCATTGGCGAGCATCCCGCGCCCATCGGCGCGGAAGAGCCACAACTGCGTATTGAACGCGGGGAAGCCGATCTGCGCCTTGGCCTCGGCCCGGAAGTTCACCGGGTCGCAGATGCGAATCTTGTACATATCTTGAAAGTCACTCGACCCCAGCGCCAACGGATCGCCCTGCAGGATGCCCTTGATCGCGGCCATGTTCCCGCCGCCCACCGGGATCTGCGCGTCGTTCGGGAACTTCCCCGCATCGTTGCCCGGCGGTTCCTCCCACTCCGGGCCCGCTATCGCCGCACAAGCGATCACCACCAGCACCGCCCCGCCAGTTGTCCATTTCAGTCCCGCTCGCATGGCTCACCTCGTCTGCAGATCCACCAGTCTCAGTCTAAATCGTCAGGGGCCGATCACAAGAAGCGATTCTCGTAATGTGAAGGCATCGCGCACCGTTCCCGGCACGCGACGCGTGTTCTGTGGGGCGTTCCTGGCGGTCTCTCACACGGGGAAGCACACCTCGCCCCAGTGCGCCAGCACCTGATTCAGATCGTCCACATTCACGGTGCCGTTGCCCGTCACATCGCCCTCGGTGCCGGGCGTGACGCTCTGGTTCCACTTCGACAGCACCTTGTTCAGATCATTCACGTTGACGACACCATCACCGTTGGTGTCGCCGGGGCAGAACACCGTGCCGCCCTGATCGTCGTCGGGGAAGCCGGGCAGTTCGGGCAGCGCACCCGGCGCCGGGCGGAGGATGACCATGATCTCGTCGCCGGGGCTGAGATCGATCCCGACGAACTCGGGGCCGCTCGGGTTGTACGCGTTCCACCCGCAGTCCGGGGCGCATGTCTCGGGACCATTGGGGGCGCAGTACGCCAGCGGGAGCCCGTTCATATCCGTCGCACAGGCATTGCTCTGGCAACCGCTGCCGACGCACGCACCGGCGGTGATCCAGTCGGTCGCACTCGGGGTTGTCGCAACCTGCACGCCGTTGACGAAGAGCACGAGCTCGGTGCCGGTATTGAACTGGCCGTTCATGTGCCCCCACGAGAAGGACTCGACCTCGATCGAGTGGCCCGTGCCATTGGAGTCGGGGAGCACGCGCACGCTCTCAAGCGTGTGGCCCCAGTAGTTGCCCTCGCCGTCGAAGGCCACAGTCTTGCGGTTGTTGCCCATGAATGGGTCGGCGCTTGAGCCGGTGGTCGGCATGAAACTCACTTCGATCGAGTCCGTCGGGATCAACGGCACACTCGGGAAGTTCGAAGTGAGCGGCGGGAAGCGACAGTCACAGTCCGGCACGCCCGGCGAGATGGGGCCGTCATAGATGCACAGGAGGGCGCCCTGGTAGATGCCATCGAAGTAGCCCGATCCGCACGAGCCGCCGCACCCCACACCCGAGCCGCAGAATCCCGAGCCGCCGAATGTCCCGCCGTTCAGCACGACACGCTCGACGAGCTGCCCGTTCACACGCAACTCCAGAATGCCCGAGGTGTTGATCGGCGCGCTCGAGTCCATCAGCCCGCAGCTCCAGATCGCCGAGATGTCGTAGAACCCGGTCGTCCCGGGCGTCGGCGTAATCCCGATCGCCTCGACCATCCGGTCCTGGCCATAGGCGGAGGATGCGCCGCCAACAGCGGCGGCGATCGCGATCGACTTCATCAGTTTCGAGGTCTTCATGGCAAGTCTCCTTTGCAGTTTCCAACGGGTGCTTTGTGATCCGCGGCGACCCCATCGCGTTCGACATCCCGGTGTCTTGCCCCGGGCCTGTCTTCCGCGTTGTCCGGCCGCCCCTTCACCCGTGATCTGCGCCGGCGGGGGGAATCTCTCACCTTCTGGCGAAATTCTCCGCGATCAGTCGCGCAGGGGTATCCTTTGGGGAGGCGCCGGGCGACGCTCCGAGTTTTTGGCGGGCCGGAGGCGACGATGATCGATCTGACCCGAACGACAACCCAACTCCTCGAGGGGCTCCGCCATTCTGACGACGCCGAGGCGTGGATGCAGTTCGAGCGCCGCTACCGCGCACTCCTGCACAACTTCGCGCGCAAGCTCGGCCTCTCCGACGCCGACGCCGAGGACGCCGCTCAGGAAGCCATCACGCGCTTCATCACGGAGTACCGCCAGGGCAAGTACGACCGCGAGAAGGGGCAGCTCCGCTCGTGGCTCATCGGAATCGTCAGATACCGCGTGCTCGAAGCCCGTCGAAGGCAGGCCAGAAGCGCCCAACCGCTCCCGGGCGACGACCTGCTCGAAGACGAGCAAGGCCTCACACGCATCTGGGATCAGGAGCGCCGCGAGCACATCCTGCGCCACGCGATGGAGCAACTGCGAACGCAGACCAGCATGGCCGACAAAACGCTTAATGCCTTCGACCTGCTCGTCACCCGCCAGATGTCGCCCAAGGATGTCGCGCAGTCGCTCGGCATGAGCGTTCACGATGTCTACCTTGCCAAGAATCGTTGCGCCACCAGACTCCGCGAGTTCATCGAGCAGTTGGAGACCGTCTATGACGCCGAGCAGTGATGCGCTCGGCGGCGCGGCGTGCCTCACGGTAGAAGCCATCGAAGCGATCGCTTCGGGCCGGGTTATGACACCCGAGGCCCGGGCTCACCTCGCCTCCTGCCAGCCCTGCACCGAGACGCTCACCGCAGCACGCGACGCCAACGCGTTGCTCACCGAACTCGCCGCGGCCATGGGATCGTCCCCGAAAGAGGACTTTCCGGAGATTCCCGGATGCGCGATCGTGGGCGAGATTCATCGCGGCGCCCAAGGTGTTGTCTACGAGGCGCATCACGAAGCGACCAACCGCGCCGTCGCGGTCAAGGTCCTGCCCGCCCATACGCTGCGTTCATCACGCCAGCGCGCACGCTTCGAACGCGAAGTCGAACTCACCGCCGCGCTCCGCCACCCGGGAGTCGTCACCATCCACGACTCGGGCGTCACCGCCGACGGTCGCGGCTTTGTTGTCATGGAACTCGTGTCGGGCGTCACACTTGCCGAGCACATTCGGTCGCTTGGGGATCCCCCATCGACGCGCGCCGTGCTCGAGCTCTTTGCTCGCATCGCCGACGCCGTCGACCACGCCCACCAGCACGCCATCATCCACCGTGACCTCAAGCCCTCCAATATCCTGATCGACTCCGAGGGCGAGCCGCGCATCGTGGACTTCGGCATCGCACGCACCGAGTCCGCCGAGTCCATCGAAGTGACGCGTCCCGGCGATTTCATCGGCACGCTCGCCTACGCCGCCCCCGAGCAGGTCGATCCCAAGGCCGGCTCGGTCGGCGTACGCACCGATGTCTACGCGCTGGGCGGATTGCTCTTCGAAGCGCTCACGGGACAGCGTCTGACAAAGGGAAACTCGGTCGCCGACGCCATCCGGATCATCACGGAGCAGGATGCGCCGAGGCCGTCGTCCATCCGGGCCGATGTGGACGCCGACACCGACGCCATCGTGCTCAAAGCGCTCGCGCGCGAGCCATCGCACCGCTACACATCAGCCGGCGCTCTGCGCGACGACCTAAAACGCGCCCTCGGTGGGCTCCCTGTCGAAGCCCGCCGCCATATCCGAGGGTATGTCCTCAAGCGCACACTCCGCCGCCACCGCGTGCCCATCGCGCTGGCGCTCATCGCGTTCATCGTTGTCGGCACACTTCTCTCGGCGTTCGTCCTGCAGACAATTCGCAAGGGGCGGCTCGCCGCCGCCAAGGCGGGTATCGGTGACAGTCTCTCCTCGCTCGTCGCCGCAACCAGCGTCGAGGAGTCTGACCTCACTATCACCGACATCCCGCAGCTTGTCGATCAACTGGCGATCATCGTGGAGCAGCAGCTGGCCGACTTCCCGCTCGAGCGCGCCCGCTTCGAGAACGACCTGGGACTGGCGTACTGGAATCTCGCCCAGATCGATAAGTCCATCGCGCATTTCAGCGATGCGCTCTCACTGCGGACCGATCATCGGGCAGCAGAAGCAGATGTAGCAGAGAGCCACCACAACCTCGCCCGCGCGCTCTGGCGCGACCACCGGTTCGACGAGGCGCGAAGTCACTGGGAAACAGCGCTGGAGCTGCGCCGCCGCACGTTCGGCGACGACGACCCCCGCGTCGCCGAGGTGCTCCACAACCTGGCGGGTGTCCTGCGCGATATGGAGCAGACCGCAGACGCCGAGGCGATGTACCGCGAAGCGCTGCGCATAAGGGAGTCGACACTCGGCGCTGACAGCGAGGAAGTCGCCAACACGCTCAATAGTCTCGCGCTCCTGCAGTACATGCGCCGCCGATACGCCGATGCCGCTCTCACCGCCCGTCGCGCGCTCGACATCATCGAGCGTGCCCATGGACCGGAGAACTGGCGCACCGCTCGCCTGCAGCACTCGCTCGGCGTCTACCTCCGCGACTCGGGCGATCTCGACGAGGCCGAGCGTGTGCTGAGGGAGGCGAAACGAGTCAAACTCCTATGGTGGGACGCCAATGATCCGCGCGTCCGCAACACCGACGACGCCATCGATCGGCTCATCGAACTGCGAGCACGCGCCGATCACCCGGCGCCGAGTTGACGCGATACCTCATCCAGGAAATCCGCCGACGGCATGCCATAGGGACGGAACTTCTCGATCCGCCCCTCGTCCTCCGCGAAGAAAATCGCCCGGTTCGGGCCGAGGCCCGACGCCGCCGGAGTATCGATGAGCGAAGTCGAGTCCGTCACGCTCATCTGGAAGAGCACGCGGCTGCCGAACTCGCGGACAGCCGAGCGCTCCATCATTCTCTCGAGCATCGTCAGCGTGTCGCACCACGCGATCACGTGTATCCCCCATGAAGGGCCCTCGGTCAGAATCGACTTGAATACCCTGTCGGCCTTGTCGCTCGCCTCCTCCGACGCCGAGAACGAGAAATCATCGTCCCTGACTTTGAGCGAGCGAAGACGGTGCAGCCCGAAAACAAAGAGGTACACGGGCGGCGCATCCGTCAAGCGCTTGTCGCGCCGCCGATCGAGTTCCTTCCCGATCAACGAAACAAGAGAGTCCACCTGACTCCAGTCGCCCACCCGCGCACGCGCACCGATCGCCGCGCTCACGCGACGAAGGTCATCGGCGCCCGGCGCCTCAGGTGGAGTTGAGTCAAGCACGAACAACAGCGCGCCGTTGTCCTTTGAACCGGGCCGGTCCTGCGCCGCAAGCGAGATCAGCGACGACGCGAAGAGGCCCCGCGCCGCTTCCTCCCGCTGCCCAACGATCAAGAGGTTTGAGCCGCCCTGGCGGCGCATCACCGCGGCGGTGGGGGACCGGATCGCAACGGGATCACCGAGCCACGCCATCCGTTCTCCGACCCGGGGCAATCCGCGCACCACCTCGGCGAGGTCCTTGTTCAGCGACAGGTCCGCGGACTCGTTGCCCTCGAACACGATCGGTGCCGGCTGGTCTGTTTTCCGTGACTCCGCGATGTGGCGGACGCGATGCACCGCGCCGTCACGCACAGAGTCGGGGAGGAACACAATCTGAAAGGGCGAGTTCGCCTCGATCGCGCCGCCCGCATCATTGTAAATCGCCTCGCCCGGCCGCGATAGCAGCCGCGCCGCGCCGTTCTCCTCGCCGAGAATCAGGTACGAGTCCGCCTCGCCGCACTGCAGCGCGATCCGCACCGCCATCTGCCCCATCGTGCTCCTCGCGAGCGAGTACGCGCCCGCAAGCGTCTGCGAGCCGAGCAGCACATGGATTCCGAACGCCCGACCCTGACGGACGAGCCGGTCCAGCAGCAGCGAAGCGTCCTGCGCCAGCGCATCGTCGGACACGAAGAACTCCTGGAACTCATCGATGAGCAGCAGCGTCCTCGGCAGCGCGTCCCCGGGGCGTGCCCCCCGATACCCGGCGAGGTCCTGCACGCCCGCCTCTCGGAACTTCTCGCCGCGCCGCTTCAGTTCCGAGTCGATCTTCTGCAGCACGCTCAGCGCAAACTCCCGGTCGCTCTCGATGGCGATCGCCCGCGCGTGCGGAAGCCGACCCGCCGCGTAGATCTTGAACTCCACGCCCTTCTTGAAGTCAACCAGGTACATCTCCACCTGATCCGGCCCGTACCACAGCGCGGCGCTGGTCACGATCGCGTGCAACAAGTTCGACTTGCCCGATCCGGTCTTGCCCGCGATCAGAACATGCTGCGCCGTGCCGCGCCCCAGCGTAAGCAACTGCTGACGTGTCGCCCCCGTCCTCCCGAGCGGCACCCGAAGCTCGCCCGCGCTGTTCATCGACCACTCACGCCCGTCCTCCGGCGCGATTACGCGGAAGGGCACCTCGACGCGAGACGCGTCCGATGCCGCCTTGCCGACCGATTGCACAATCCGTGTCAGCGATGCTTCGCCCGGCGGCGCATCAAGTGCCAGCGGGTACCGGGCAAGCACATCATCCCGAACCTCGCACTTCTCGGCACCGCAGAAGATTGTCACACCCGAGCCGCGAAGGTCGCTGCGGTCGAGCCCCTTGGGGAGCGACTCCCGCACATCGGTCGCGATCATCGTGTACACGCCGCACCGCTGTCCGCTGGAGATAATGCTCGCCAAGCGCCGTGCCGCCGACTCGTTGAATCCCACCGGCAGATCGGCGATCACGATGAATCGGTACGGCTCGGCGATCTCACCCGCACGCGCGTTGTACTCGTCGATGGTCGCGTACTCGTTGCGCAGGTACTTCTGGATCACATTCTCCATGTGCTCCGTCAGGTCCGTCAGCCGCTGTTCGATATGCCGCTCGTCCGTCCAGATGCGGCCGTTGACGAGTTTGTCATCGAAGTCCGCGAGGTGCATGAATCCCGCGAAACTCTGCCCAAGCCCCACGGGATCGATGATCGTCAGCCGCGCCTTGCCCGGGGGAATCGTCGTCAGCACGCGCACCGCCGCCGCACGAAGCGTCTCCATGGCCCGGGTGCGGCCCTCGCCCGAATGCTCCAGCACCAGCCCGCCGCGCCCGGCGCGAAGGTCAACACCGAACGGAACCTCGAATTGTGATGCATCCTCCCCCGCGCCGCCGGAGGTCGAGAGGACGCCGAGGCGAATCCAGCGGTGATCGCTCCCGCGGACCTCCGTCTCGAGAGTCGTCCACGCGGGCGCCGCCGAGTCGCTTAGAGCGTCCAGCGCACCCTTGGCGCGCTCGGCCCGGCCCTTGTTCTCGCGCTCGCGCTGCCCCGTCTCACGCCGAATCCGAGCCGACTCGGCGTCCAACGCCGCGATCGCGCTGTCGTGCGCTTCTGTGAACTCACGCGTGGCGCTCTCGAAGACCCGCGTCGACTCCGCCAGCGAGTGCCGATGCACCGACTCAAACTTCTCGCGCTCCTTCGCCAAACGCTGATCAAGCGCCGCCCGCGCCGACTCGAACTCATTGGTAAGCGCCGCCGCCTGAGCGTCGCGTGATGCCGCCAGCGCACCCTCCCGCTCGCTCCCGGTCGCACGAGTCTTGGCGCTCTCCTGCTCGCGTTTCTCGTGCACACGGGCCTCAGTCTCGGAGCGTTGGCGTGCCGCATCCTGCTGCACCCTCGCGAGCATCCGGCCCGCTCGAGCGAGCGCCTCGGAGGCCGCAACCGAACGTGCAGCGATACTTTTGCTCGCGATGCTCCGAACGAGAAACCACAAGCCGGTCCCGACGAGCGCCCCAACGACCGCGCCGACATACGGGAGCGCCCGCATCTCCCAGTCGGAGAGCGCCAGCCCGCCAACCAATCCCCCGACCCCCAGCACGATCGCGAAGGTCGCCAGCGCCCATCGCTGGGCGAACTGAGGCGATCGGAGAGATCCCAGCGCGGACACCGTACGCTCCGCATGGTCCACCGAGGACTCGGCGTCACCGAGCGTGACCGACCCGTCCGGCTCTATCGGCTCCGGCGCGGCCGCCGGCTCATGCTCGTAGAACTTCCAGTGCTGATCGGCTTCTTCTTTGGCGCTCTGCAATCGCTTGGTGAGCGACCCCACAACCTCCGCGATGCGATCAAACGCCGCCTTCGACTGGCGCTCATCCGCGTCCGCGACGGTATCGATCAGCCACAACTCTTCCTTGACCCGGTCGCGGACCTTCTGAATCGCACTCGCGGATTTCTCACGCAGCGACTCACGTTTCGAGCGATAGTCCCGCTCCAGCGCTTCCCGCTCGCTCTTGGATCGCGCCTCGAACGAGGCGGAGCGCTCGGCGTATTCCTCCTCGATGCGCTGCGTGATCTCCTCGAGCCGCTTGCGCGCCGACCGTGTCGCCGACTCGTAAGTCCGCTCAGCGGCGGCACGCTCGTTCTCATCGAGCGAGCGAATCGCCGCTTCCCCTTCGACGACCGCGCGGCACGCCGCATCCATCGCCTCCAGCGCACGCTTCGGGTCCGGGACCGGCGACTCGGCACCGCTCATGAGCACTCCCGCCGCGCCTGCTGCACCAACTCCTGCATCCGCTCCATCGCCGTCACCGCCGCCGCGATCCGCGTGTCGAGGCCGTCGATGTACTTCGAGTCGAACGCCCGAGCCACCTGATCGTCCCACTCGGCGCGCGCCTCCGTGTGCCGAACGCGCAACGTACGCAAGGCATCGTGCAACTTCTTTCGGCCGACCGCAAGACTCACGACGATGCATCCTCCTCGGGCTGGTCGCGGATAGTACCCGAACCGTCCGTGAGCGCCCGCAAAACACGGACTCGCTCACCCTCCACAGCAATCACCAGTTCGGTGCCGGCGCGCCAGTACGACTGAAGATCGGGCCACGCTTCGCGCACCTGCCCAATCGTCGCCGATACGAGCCGCGGCTCGCCGAGCAGCGTGGGCGCACCCGCCACGAACCAGCCCGAGTCGCCGGGCAGCGCTTCGCCATCTCGCACCAGGAACAGAAGGTCTTCTCGGATCACCCGCGCATCGATCACCACCCGCAGCCGGTCGTCCGGCATCTCGCCCTCGATCACCGCGTCTCCCACAACCTCCGTTACCCGCCTCGCGCCCAGCGACACATCGGCCGACTCGATACTCGGAGCCGCCTCACGCTCGAGCAGGCCCGGCAGCATCGCCCGGACCGCCGCCACAACCTCCGCCTCGACAGGCATACCGCCGCCGACGGACCCTCCGCGCGACATCGCTTGGCGCACCGTACCCGGCGAGTCGTCGAGCGTTCCCTCCGCCCACGAAGCGCTCAGCGCAACGTACTCATCCAGCGAACGCGACATCAACTCGAGCATCGCCGCCGCCTTGGGCAGGTCGATCGATACCGACACCGACAACCCCTGCACCGCCCCCGCGTACAGCGCCCGGTCATGCTCAAGCCGAACCGCCCACTTCCGAGACGCCTCGAGCCGCTCTTCCGCGTCGCGTAACGCCTCCTTGGCGCGGCCGATCGCCTTCTTCTCGTCAACGAGCGACTTCTTCTGAATCTGGGCGCGGTACAGATCCGACTTCGCCCGCGCCAGCATCTCGCCCCGCCGCTGCGTCTCCGCCCGCCAGTAGGTCACCCGGTCTCGCTGGAGCCAATCGATCGTTTTGGCGATCTCGGCCTCCGCCGCCGACAGAATCGAGGCCACATCCCGCGCAAACACCAAGATCGCCGCCCGAAACGGACGGAGCGCCTCGACCGATCTGATCCGCGCGCCCTCGCTCATCGCTGACGCAGGTATTCCTCGATCCGATCCGCCTTGCGCATCAGGAACGGCACCTGTTCGTCCGCCGCACGCGAGAATCGCGCCAGGGTGCGTAGCGTCTGCTCGAACTCCTCCGCGAACTTCCGCTGCTCCTGGTCGCGCCAGGTCTGGCCCAGCGCGTTGAACCGCCCCATCAGACCGGTCATATGCGATTGCAGCTCCGCGTTGAACCTCTTGAGGTCATTCGCGAATCGCCGCAACTCCGCCGGATCAACAATCGCCTTGGCCATGCACGCACCTCATCCCGGCGGAGCATCCTCGCCGCCGGAAAGAGTGTAGGCGATGGGCCCGATCCTCACGGCGCAATCGCGCCCCAGTTGCCGAGGACGATATTCAGATCGTCCACATCGACCACCCCGTTCCCGGTGAGGTCAGCGCCCGAACCGGGCGGCACAACCGCCTGCCACAACCCAAGCAGGAAGTTCAGATCGTCTACATCCACATCCCCGTCCCCGTCGAGGTCGCCGGCTACATTCGGATCGCACGCCGCCATCAGCAAGGAGTTCGCAGCGCCCGGCGCCCCGGCCGGGTACGCGATCGTCGCGCCGTCGGTCGTCTGCGCCGTGAAGTAGAACGCGATCGGCCCGGCACACGGGGCCGCCGGAAACACCGCCTCGAAGTCCCCGCCGCCCAGATCCGTCATAGCGACGCTCACAAATCCCGCGCCGTTGTCGTAGTGGAGCATCGCCGAGCCGGGCGCAAGCACGCCCGCCGTTTCCGTAATCCGCACCGGAATCGCCGCGCCGCTCGACGCGATCGACCCCGGAATCCCCGACGGGAACTCGAACCTCAGGAACATCTCGGGCATCGTCCAGACGAACAGCCCGCGCTGGATGTCGCTCCCGATCACGGTGCCGTCGTTGAAGAATGGGTACACGCTCCACAGGCCCGAGAACAGCGCCGAGTCGTTCGCGGGATAGGTATCGAAGTAGGCGGCCTCAACGGGCGCCTCCGGATCGGTCGCGTCGAAGACACGAACGCCGCTCCGGTAGTTCGCCTCGAAGATCCACGGCCCGATCGTGTACAGGTTGTGACCGATCGCTGTGGATTCGTTGATGAACTCGCCCACAACAAACGGATTGTCGATGTCCTCAACGTTGATCACGATCGTGCGTGTGTTCAGGACGACATCGCCCTCATCAAGCTCATCGCCCAGATAGAAGTAGCGCCGGTCCGGCGACAGCCATCCTTGGTGCGAATACTCATTGTCCGGGTACGAGATATTCGCAAGCACCTGGATGTTCTGCTTGTCGGTCACATCCACGATGTCGAAGCCGGTATCGATGGAGCCGTTTCCGAGACCCGAACAGCAATAGGCGATCTGCCGCCCCGCGTAAGGACCGCTCGTGAAAGTCACAACCTGCGCATCATGCACATAACGATCGTTCCACTGGCCGACAAACACCGGCGCGCCGGGATTGGCGAGCGTGTAGATGCGCAGCCCGATGTTGTTCCCGCCGCCGCACCGATACAGGAACCCGCTGGTCGTATCGATCGCCACATTGTGCGTGCCCGTCGTCCCGCCCGAGGTCACCGACGCGTTCTGCGTGACAAAGCCGCTGTTGATGAGCGAGAGATTGAACACCTGAATCCCGCCGCCGCCCTCGCTCACGGCGTACGCGTGGTTGCCGAAGGTCTTGATATCGCGCCACGTGCTCGTCGGGCCCGCGAGCGTCGCGACGACGTCGGGAGAGTCGGGATCGGTGATCTCGACGAATGTCGTGCCCGCCGAGTGGCCCATGATCGCGTACTTCCGTGCGCCCGCCGTGTACCCCCAGCAGTCGTTGCCCGTCGTCGCGCTCCCATCCATATCACCGAGCGTGAGCCAACTCCGAAGCATCATCCCGGACGAAGGGAACTGCGTCCCCGCCTCCTCCGGCAAGCCATCAATAAAGCCCGGCCCCGTGTACGGCTTCAATCCCTCACCGTGCGGCACATCGTCCGGGTGAGCCAAGACCACGCCCGTGGCCAACGCCGCGCCGATCAAACCAATGCAACGGGCCGGTCCGAATGTGCAGCGTCGCGACATCACGCCTCCATCAGTGTGAATCAGCATCCATTTCGAGTGTACGGGCACCCCGCACGCATTCAAAGCACCGAATCGGACGCACGCGCCGCCGTTATTGGGCACCCACCCCGCCCGCGCGCGTCCCCGCGTGGGGCCACGCGCCCCGATCGGGCATGGTGCCCCACGCCTCGGCGTACAACCTGCTCCGCGTCGCCAGATACCCCGGATACTTCCTGTGGCACTCCGTCACGAGACGCCGATCCACCGTCGCGACCGTCACCGCATCCGATGACTCGATCAACACCTCCGCATTCGGCGACACCGCGAAGCTCGGCTGCCCGATCTCCACGCCCTGCTCCGGCATCGGGCGATCCACCGACATCACATAGCAACCGCTCGTCAGCGAGTTCGCGATGAAAACCGGCCGCCACCGATGAAACGTCACCCGCTCCGTCGAGCGCGGCGCCACGATCACCTCCGCGCCTTGTGCGCCCAAGAGGTGACAGCCCTCAGGACGATTGATGTCCGAGCAGATTTGCACGCCGACCCGCAGCCCGGCCACCTCGAACACGCTGGGCCACTCCACGCCCGGCTCGTAGTGGCTCGTCTCCCAGAATCCCGGTTCCTCGGGCAGATGCAACTTGCAATAGGTGCCCACAACCTCGCCGCGCGAGTCGAACACGATCGCCGTATTCCTCCGGGTTCCGGACTCATCGCGCACAATCGCCCCGCCCACGAGCGCGATGCCGATGCTTCGTGCAGCGTCGGCTTGCATCTGCCAACGCGGTCCGCCACGCTCCTCCGCATCCTCATCCCGCGCGATCTTGGTTGCGGGCGACCACGGGTTGCACGGAATCTCGGGCAGGACGGCCAGCGCTGCGCCTCTTGCCTTGGCCTCTCCGAGGCGCGAGACAAGCCGCTCCGATGCGCCATCTCCGAAGAACACATCCCGAATCAACGCGACGCCGACCTGTTCAGTACCGTTCATGCCGCCGAGCGTACCACCCGCCGTCGCGGCTCGCAGACACCGAAACCGCCGGGTACCTTGTCGACCGACTCACAAGGAGCAACCCCCATGCGCCGATGGACGCTTCCCCTCTTCGCCTCGCTCGTGATCGCCGCCGTCACCAACGCCCAGGTATCGCCCCCGCCCGTTGCCGGGCTCGCCGACACTGGCCCCATCCTCGGGGGCGACCACGACCCCTCGATCAAGTCGCCGCGCGACATGCTCGGCTTCGAGGTCGGCGAACAGGCCGCGACGCACGCCGAGATCGAGCGCTGCTTTAAGGAATGGAACGCCTCCCCCCGGGCGCAACTCGTCGAGTACGCGCGCTCGCACGAGGATCGCCCGCTGTATTACATGGTCATCTCCTCGGAAGCCAACATCCGCAACCTCAACTCGATCAAGGCCGACCTCGCCAGGATCGCCGACCCCCGTGACAACTCCGATACCGATGGCCTCGCCCGCTCAACGCCGGCGGTCGCGTGGCTCGCGTATTCGATCCACGGCGACGAGACTTCCGGCGCCGATGCCGCCATCGCGATCGCATACCACCTCATCGCCTCGCGCGATGATGAGGTCCGCGACATGCTGAACAACCTCGTAATCATCATCGATCCGATGATGAACCCCGACGGCCGCGACCGCTTCCTCAAGATGATCCGCGAGCACCGGGGCAACGTCCCAAACGTCGACGACCAGTCCCTACTCCACACCGGCTATTGGCCCGCCGGGCGTACCAACCATTACATGTTCGATCTCAACCGGGACTGGATCTTCGGCGTTCATCCCGAAACGCGCGGACGCATCAAGGCAGTGGGGGAGTGGAACCCGGTCCTCTTTGTCGATGCGCACGAAATGGGCGCACAGGACACCTATCTCTTCTCGCCGTCCCGCGACCCCATCAACCCCAACATGCCCGACAGCCGATCGCGTTGGAACGCGCTGTTCGCGCGCGATCAGGCCGCGGCGTTCGACGCCAACGGCTGGCGCTACTACACCGGCGAATGGAACGAGGGGTGGTACCCCGGCTACTCCGACAACTGGGCCGCATTCCGAGGCGCGATCGGAGTCCTCTACGAGCAGGCCGGCGTGGCCCAGGACGGCGTCCTCCGCCCCGAAGGCACTGTACTCACTTACAAGCGAGCCGTCCGCCAGCAGGCGGTCAGCTCCATTGCCAACCTGCGCACGCTCCTCCAGAACAAATCGGACCTGATGCGTGACTACGCCGCCGAGCGGCGCGACGCGATCGCCGGGAAGCGAGACGAGTACAAGACTCGCGCATGGGCGGTGATCCCCGACGCCAACAACGCCAGAACCCGACGCTTCACCGATCTCATGCAACTCCAGGGATTCGACATCGGCCTCGCGTCCAGCAGTTTCCGCGCCTCCGGCACCGATGTCTTCGGCCGCAACATCGATAATCGCGAGTTTCCCGCCGGAACCCTCATCGTCCGCAACGCGCAGCCCGAAGCCCACCTCATCGCCACCATGCTCGAGTTCGACCGGCGAATGAGCGACGAGTACCTCGCAAGCGAACGCAAAGAGATTCTCAACAAGGGTCGCACGCGGATTTACGACGTCACCGCATGGAACATCCCGATGATGTTCGGTCTCGACGCCTACGAACTTACCGCCGGGGCTCCGGCGCGTCTCGATCAGGTCGAGGCGCCGGCGTCGCGATCAGCGCCGATCGGCACCGCCGATGTCGCGTGGGTCGTTGACGGCGCCGATGACGACACCGCGACGCTCGCGGCCCAACTGATGGAGCGCGGCGTGGAGGTCCGCATCGCAACCAAGCCGGTCACATGGGCAGACCACTCATTCTCGCGCGGCTCCGTCGTCGTCACCATCGACGACAACCGACAGTTCAACGGCGACGTCCGCCAGTCCGTGCAGGACGCGTCGCGCGCCCTGGGCCTCGATGCGATCGCCGTTAACACCGGTCTCGGCGAGGGCGAACTCCCCGACCTCGGAGGCGAGAACTTCGTCCTCCTCGAACGCCCACGTGTCGCGCTGGTCTCCCGCGACTCCGTGAACTCATACGATGCCGGTGCCATCTGGCACGAGCTCGACTATCGCATGGGCATGCCGCTCTCCATGCTCGACGAGGGCTCCGTTTCCTTCATGGACCTCCGCCGCTACAACACGATCATCGTTCCCGCGGCATGGGGGGAGAGCCCCGTCGCCAAGATGGGCGAGGCGCTCAAGCAATGGGTCGACGCGGGCGGCACACTCATCGCCATCGACTCCTCCGCCGCCGCCGCGGCCACCTCCGATTCCAATCTCGGCTCCGTCCGCCAACTCCCCGATGTCCTGGACGACCTCTCCGCCTACGAACTCGCGCTCCTGCGCGAGCACGCGGGCCGGGACCCGCAGATCGATCACGATCGAGTCTGGTCGATGTCGCCCTCGGATGTCTCGTACCCCTGGCAGTTCGGGGACGACTTCCCCGCGCTCCCCGACGCCGAAGAACTCAAGCGCCGCGACACGTGGCAGAGCAACTTCATGCCTCAGGGCGCATTCATCGCAGCGCGCGTGGACCCCGAGCACTGGCTCACGTTCGGTTGCCGCGACGAACTCCCCGTCCTCATGGGCGAGAACCCCGTGCTCATGGCGGCGCCGCCCGCCGAAGCGCCGATCCGGCTGGGGATCTACGAAGATGCAGACACCGACGCGCCCTCGCGCGTCGGCTGGGGAGTCGTCCCCGCCGGCAAGACGCTCCGGATGCGCATGTCCGGATTGCTCTGGCCCGAGGCGTCGCAGCGGCTCGCCAACGCCGCATGGGTGACGCGCGAGCGCGTCGGCTCCGGCCAGGTCATCCTCTTCGCATCATCTCCGACATTCCGCGGCGCGACGCCCGCCATGACGCGCGTCCTGCGCAACGCCGTCATCTACGGCCCCGGCTTCGGCGCCTCCCATCCCATCACACGCTGACTGAGTCTGTCGCCGCCGAGCGTTCGGGCCACCGGCCATTCCACAGGAACGAAACAACCCGCTTCGCATCGTCCAGGATCATCAGCAGGCAGGGCAGCACCAGCAGCACCAGGAATGTCGCGCTCATCAGGCCGCACGCGATGGTGATCGCCATCGGAATCAAGAACTTCGCCTGGAAGGACTGCTCGAGCATCAACGGCAACAACCCCAGCACCGTGGTGATCGTCGTGAGGAGAATCGCGCGCAGTCTCGCCCTACCGGTTTCGAGACACGCCTGCATCGTCGTCAGGCCATCGCGCTTCCGATGATTGAAGAACTCCATAAAGATCAGCGAGTCGTTCACAACGACGCCCGACAGCGCCACGAACCCGATCAGCGACAGGAAGGTCATGTCGTACCCCAGTACGAAGTGACCCCAGATCATCCCGATCGTCGCGAACGGCACCGCTGTGAGCACGATAATCGGCTGCACGAAACTCCCAAATAGCCACACCAGCACGATGTAGATCAAGCCGATCGCCGTCATCATGCCGAGCGGAAGTGTCGAGAACGACTCCTTCATGCTTTTCTGCCGCCCCCGCTCGACCAGCCGAATCCCCGGGATCTCGTCCGTAATGCCCGCGAGAATCGGCGCCAGCTCCCGCGTCACTTCCTCAGGAGACGCCACAACCGATCGGTCCACGCTCGCCGACACGGTCACCACCCGATCCCGATCGAGCCGGCGAATCGTCGCGTATCCCTGAGTCTCTTCGACCGCGACAACCTCCGACAGCGGCACGGGCACGCTCTCCGGCCCCGGCGTGAACACAAACATGTTCTCGATCGCCGCCAGACTCCGACGATCCTGCTCCGGGTAAATCACGCGCACGTCAACATCCTCGCGCGTGCCCGCGAATGTATGCGCCTCTAGCCCGAACACCGCCCCGCGAACCTGCCGCGCGATGTTCTCCGTTGTGAATCCCAGCTCGCTGGCGCCGTCGCGCAATCGCAGCTGCAACTCCCGCCGCCCCGCGTCGTTGTCGTCCGAGATGTCGTACACGCCGTCAAAGCCCCCTAGCACATCCCTGATGCGCATCGTCGCCTGCGCGATCCGCTCGATGTCCTCGCCGACGATGCCGATCTGGATATCCGCGCCGCTCGGGCCGCCCGTGATCTCCTCGAACCGCAGGTCCTTGATGCCCGCGAGCGTGCCGATCTGCTCGCGAATCGCGCGGTTGATCTCCCGGCTCGATCGCTCCCGCTCCTCGACCGGGACGAGTTCCAGAATCACCTGCGCGATGTGCGACTGCTGCGCGCCCTGGCCCGTTTCGATGCTCGCGGTCTCGCCCACCGCCGCGAACACAGCGCTGATCTCCGGCTGCGCATTCGCCGCCGCCTCGATCTTCCGCACCACCGCGTCAGTCTCCGCGATCGGTGTCCCTACAGGCATCCGCAGCTGAATGTTTACCGTCTCGGAGTCCGAACTCGAGAAGTAATCAAAAGGAACGCGCCCGCCGGCCATCATTCCCACCGACGCGATCAGCAACGCGACCGCACCCGCGAGCGTCAGGTACCGCGCGCGGAGGCACTTCTCCAGGAGCCACGCGTACGCCGGAATCATCCGACGCTTGATCCAGCGCTCCCGCATCGTGTCAAACTTCCGCTCGATTTTCCGAATCGCCGAGTGCCCCTTGTCCGCCGCCGCCAGACTATGCGCCATGTGCGGCGGCAGAATGAAAAGGCACTCGATCAGCGACACGCTCAACGCCACGACCACGACCAGCGGCAGAATCCCGAGGAGATCGCCGATCTGGCCTTCGATCAGAGACAGCGGCATGAACGCGAGACAGGTCGTCAGCACCGTCGCGATCACCGGCCAGTTCACCTCGTGCGTCCCGCGCACCGCCGCCTCGATAGGCGGCTCGCCGCGCTCGTGCCGCGCCGTGATGTTCTCCGCGACCACGATCGCATCATCAACGAGCAGACCGAGCACGATGATCAACCCGAACATCGTCAGCAGGTTGAGCGTGATCCCGGCGAAGTGCATCGCCGCAAGCGTCCCGAGAATGGAAATCACCAGGCCCACCGCCACCCAGAACGCCACGCGGAAGTTCAGCAGCAGGACGAGCGTGATCAGCACGAGCACGCCGCCCTGTAGCGCATTCCGTGAGAGCAACTCCAATCGCCCAACAATAAATCGGGCCAGGTCCGTCGTCACCGCCAACTCGCCGGGCAGCGGCTTCTGATGCGAGGTCCCGAGCTGATACGCCGCCAATCTGTTCGAAGCCGGCTCAGGCGTCGTCCCCTCCGGCGCGGGCGGGCGCATCATCGACGCAACGCGCTCGGAGAGTGTCATCCTGATGGTCTCGCCGCGTCGCCCCGCCGCGTACGCCTTGACCAGCTCCGCCATCTCGACGGCGTCCTTCTTGCCCGACTTGTAGATCGTCAGACTCACCGCCGGCTTGCCGTTGAGGCGCGAGAACAGGTCGACTTCTTCGAAGTCCTCGCGCACATCGGCGATCTCATCGAGCCGAACGACACGCCCGTCCTCCGCCTTGATGACCACACGCCGGACTTCCTCCGCCGTCTCTTCCGCTCCAAGCGTCCGCACCGCCGTGTTGTTCGTCCCCGAACGCACAGCGCCGCCCGGGAGTTCAAGCATCGACTGGCGAATCCGGTCCGCGACCGTCGGCAGACTGACAGAGTGCTCCAGCAGCGCCGATGGTGACACTTCCACCTTGATCTCATCCCCGCGCACGCCCGAAACCACGATGTCGCCCATGCCGCGATCCGCGAGCGAGCGCAAGTCCGCCTCGATCTCGCGAATCGCGTCCTTCATCACCTTCGGATCGCCATCGCCGAAGAGCGACAGGTTGATCACCGGGAAGTTCGGCTCCAGTTCCGCCACAATGATCCGCTCGCTCTCATCGGGCAGGTCCTGCAGGGCATCGATCTTCCGTTTGACCTCGAAGACCGCAGCATCAACATCAATCCCATCCTCCAGTTCGAGCGTCACGGAACACACGCCCTCGCTCGCGACGGTGTTCAACTCCTTGATACCGTCCACATCGATGACCGCGTCCTCGATCTTCACCGCAAGCGACTTCTCCACCTCGCTGGGCGAGGCGCCCGGATACGGCGCGGTGATCGTGATGAGGTTCGGTCGCACCTCCGGGAAAAACTCCCGCCGCAGACTCAGCCCGAAGATCAAGCCCGCGCCGATCAGCGCGAACATCACCAGGTTCGCCACAACCGGCTTGCGAACGCCGAAGCTCGAAAGACTCACCGCTGACCCCCAGCCGCGGAACCCGAGGCGCCTCCGGCGCCCGATCGCTCGGCGACCTCGCCGTCACGCACATCGACCGCCGCGATCAGTTCGCCGTCGTGCACCTCGTCCAGATTCGAAATAATTATGCGCTCGCCAAGCGCCAAACCGTCCTCGATGACGGCCCACTCGCGCTCGTTCGGATGCACGCGCTCGAACGCGCCCTCGGTGTAATACGCGACCGAAACCCGCCGCGTCTCCGCGAGGCCATCACCATTCACGATCATTACCCGCCCGCCGTTGATCGCTGTCCGCGGCACCACGAACCGATCAGCGCCCCGGCCGTTGAATACTGTCGCGCGCAAAAACGATCCCGGAACCAGCCCCGGCGGGCGATCCGCCGGTACATCCTGCTCCACCTCCACGAACACCGTGATCGACCTTCGACCCGCATCGGCTTCCGGCGCGATCCGCGACACCCGCCCCTCCCAGACGCCCACCCCCGCCCCGCCCGCCTGCACGAGCGCCCGATCACCAACCCGAATCGATCCCGAAGCCGAAAGCGCGAGCTGCACCGGGATCTCGATCCGTGACAAATCCACGATCCGGGCCACGGGGGCGCCGATCGAAACCCACTCGCCCTCCTCAACGTCGAGCGTCTGAATCACTCCCGAGATCGGGGCCGTGATCCGCGTCATCCCCAGATCGCGCTGCGCAGTGGCCAGCCGCGACTCCGCCGCGCGCTTCTCAGCGCGAAACTCCGCCCGCCTCGGATCGATCAGCGCGACCTGCCGAGACAGCTCATTCGCCTCGCGCTCACGCAGCGTCAACTCGCGTTCCAACCGATCAATCTCGATCAGACTGCCGCCGCCGTCGGCGACCGCCGTGCGCAACCTCTCAAGCTCATCACGCGAGATCCGGACCGCGTCCTGCGCCAGTTCCAGAGCCCGCCGCCACGTCGGCTCCTCGATGTCGATCGACTCCAGACTCGCCGAGAGCCGCGCCACCGATTGCTCCGCCTGCGCCACCGCGTCCTCGAACGGGCGCGCATCCAGCGCCGCGATCAGATCACCCCGGCGGACCTGAACACCCTCCTCGATCGTCTCCGGGCGCTCAACCACCCGCTCGCTCACCTGCGCCGAGACGTCCGCACTCCGCAGCGCCCGCGCCGTCCCGTACCCCGCCCAACCGCGCTCGACGCGCACCTCGGAAACCGTCACCACGCGGACAACCTTGCCGTCTTCCACCCGCGCCCGCTTGGGTGCCTCGGGCCGTGTCGCCTTCAGCAAGCCGAACACGCCCAGCGCAACGACCAGCACAACCACACCCACAACCGTGCGGATCGCGATGCCCAGCGGCGCCACCTTGCGTTCATTTGTCACGGAAAGCTCTCGCTACGCGGATCGGACTCGGGACATCCCTGCAGGGGGGACAAGTGTAGCCCGAACGCGTGCGCAAGGCCGCTTAGGCGGGCTGCGGCTCCAGCAGTTCTCCGCCGATCGCCGCGATCGCCGAGAACATCTCCCGGGCCGCGCTGACAACGATGTCCTGCTCGGGCTCACTGAGCGAAACCGCCAGCAGATCGGTCTTGAACTCCATCCACTTCGCCGGCTGGTCGTCCCCGTAGGGATCTAGGTATCGAAGCCCCGCCCCGCCCATCGAAAGCCCGTAGGCCCTGGCGACATTCCGCGCGATGTACCGCGAACCGTTGTTGCTCCCCTCGAGCACATAATGATGCCCGAGCAGCGCCACTGGCGCAGTCTCCGCCTCCCGCTCGATCTTCTCGATCAGCGCCAACGTCGCGGGCACGGGCTGAATGGACCCGATGTCCACCCCGAAATGCGCCAGGTCTTCCGCAAGGTACGGCTCCTGGAACTGGTACTCACGCACAACGCCCGCCAGCGCAGGCGTGTCCGACATCCGCTCGCGAATCCTCGCCTCGAGCGCTTTGTGAACCAGATAGAGCTGCCCGAGGTTGGCGATATACATCTCGCGCGGCAGCGTCCCCTTGAACAGCGACCTCTGGAACGCATGCTGCTCCGCCGCGTCGTGAAGATCACGCGTCTCTGTACGAAGCCGGTCGCCGATGCTCATCGCTTGTTCTCCGAGACCCCCGTCAGTGTCTGAATCGGCGTTTCCATCGCCGCGGTTGATGGCACGGCCCCGCACCCGCGAACCGCCGCCGCGCCGCCCCCCAGAAGCGCCAACCACACCAGGCCCTTCACGAAGAAGAACATGAACCCAGCGATCCCGAGCTTTCGGATGACCTGCTTCATGCCTCGTCCGTCAATCGGCCAAAGCGGCCCGCTTTGTTGAGACTCGGTCTCAACACGCATGAAACTACCCCGCAAGCCCCCAGCCTGTCAAACCCTAGCGCGCCGCTTCCCTCGGTTCCCAGACCAAACGGATTCCGATCATCCCCCGATACATACCAATCGCTTCCATCCCTCTGCGCAGCAAAGCGCCGGGGCGCCTCTCGGCATCCCCGGCGCGAACACAGTCGTGCCGACATCACTTCGGGCGACAAATCACCCGTGGTTCTTGATCGCGATCTTCTTGGGGGTCGCGGCCGTGCTCTTGGGCATCCGAACATGCAGCACGCCCGCCTTCACCTCCGCGTCCACCTTGTCCTCATTCACATCGCAGGGAAGCGTCACCTGCCGCAGGAACGACCCGTACCGGCGCTCCACGCGGTGGAAGCTCTCGCCCTCTTCGTCCTTGGTCTCTTCCTTCGAACCCGAGATGGACAGCACGCCGTTGTTGATCGTGATGTCCAGCTTCTCCGGGTCAACGCCCGGGATCTCAGCGCGGACGCGAACATCCTTCTCCGTCTCCGAGATGTCCAGCGCGGGCACCCACTCGCCCGCCGTCTCCGCCGAGCCCGGCCAGGCGCGGAGCGAGTTCGACATCAGGTCCTCGAAGAGCCGGTCGAAAGGCGAGCGGATCTCGATCAGGGACGCGGGGACGGAACGCTGACGCTTCATGATGTTCATCGGAAACCTCCTTGAGTGTTGGCTTGTCATTCGTTTCAGAGTGTCGCCAGGGTTTCGCACGCCCCGGCACGAGTATCAATGCAACACTCATGCCGACGCGCGGCGTCCTGTTCCGCCCGGATAACCGCCCTTTCCATCCGCGCCGGACGCGCGCGATCTGTCACTTTGGCAACCGGCCGCCGCCAACTGCCACCTCTGGCAATCACATCCATGCGAACACGCTGCAAACGCCGGTTTTCTCCGCACGACCCCGAACGCTTCCGGCATCCCGCTTGCATCGACCCAACCGGCCGGGGCCTACCGTTCCATGCCAACCAGGGAGCCGAGCACGATGGATTTCAACCGCCTCACGCAAAAATCACAGGAAGCGCTGCAGAGCGCACAGAACCTCGCCGTCCGACTCGGACACATCGAGGTCGACGCGGAACATGTCCTGCTCGCGCTCGCCGAGCAGCCCGACGGGCTCTTCCCACGCCTGCTCTCGCGCATGGAAATCGAGCCCCTCGCATTCGCATCCGCGATGCACGATCAACTCGACAAGCGCCCCTCGCGCGGCGGGCCGGGCGTCGATCCCACCAAGATCTACCTCACCCAGCGCCTCTCCAACCTCCTCGTCAAAGCCGAGGACGAAGCCAAGCGCCTCAAGGATGAGTACGTCTCCGTCGAGCACATAGTCCTGGCGATTCTCTCAGAAGCAGGGGGGAGCGACCGCACCGAAGCCGGCGCCGTCTGCAAGCGATTCGGCATCACCCGCGACGCATTCCTCGCAACGCTCAACGCCGTGCGCGGGCACCAGCGCGTCGCCAGCGCAAACCCCGAAGCAACATACGAAGCCCTCGACCGCTACGGGCGCGATCTTGTCGCCGAAGCGCGCCGCGGCAAGCTCGACCCCGTCATCGGACGCGACGCCGAGATCCGCCGCGCCATCCGCATCCTCTCACGCAAGACCAAGAACAACCCCGTTCTCATCGGCGAGCCGGGCGTCGGCAAGACCGCCATCGTCGAGGGGCTCGCCCAGCGCATCATGCGCGGCGATGTCCCCGAAGGGCTCAAGGACAAAACCGTCTTCGCCCTCGATATGGGCTCGCTCGTCGCGGGCGCCAAGTACCGAGGCGAGTTCGAGGAGCGCCTCAAGGCCGTCCTTAATGAGGTCAAACAGTCCGAAGGCCGCATCATCCTTTTCATCGACGAACTCCACACCATCGTCGGCGCCGGCAAAGCCGAGGGCGCGATGGACGCCGGCAACATGCTCAAGCCCATGCTCGCGCGAGGCGAACTCCGCTGCATCGGCGCCACCACGCTCGATGAATACCGCCAGCACATCGAGAAAGACGCCGCGCTCGAGCGCCGATTCCAGCCCGTCGTCGTCGATCAACCCACCGTCGAAGACACCATCTCCATCCTACGCGGCCTCAAGGAGCGCTTCGAGGTCCACCACGGCGTGAACATCCAGGACAACGCCATCGTCTCGGCCGCCATTCTCTCCGATCGCTACATCTCCGACCGCTTCCTCCCCGACAAAGCCATCGACCTCGTCGACGAAGCGTGCGCCATGATCCGCACCGAGATCGACTCGATGCCCGCCGAACTCGACGAAGCCACCCGGCGCATCATGCAACTCGAGATCGAGGAGGCCGCCCTCAAGAAGGAGAAGGACCGCGCCTCCAAGGACCGCCTCGATGCGATCGGCAAGGAACTCGCCGACCTCCGCGCCAAGACCGACACCATGCGCGCCCAATGGGAGCAGGAAAAGCAGGCCATCCACAAAGTGCAGGACCTCCGCGCCCAGATCGAACAGGTCCGCCTCGATGTCGAGAAGGCCCAGCGCGCCTACGACCTCAACAAGGCCGCCGAACTTCAGCACGGCACGCTCCCCCGTCTGCAGCACCAACTCGAGCAGGAGGAGGCCCGCGCCAAGTCGCAGGCGGACTCCTCTACGCGCCTCCTCCGCGAGGAAGTCACCGAAGAGGAGATCGCCTCCATCGTCTCGCGCTGGACCGGCATCCCGGTGACGCGCCTCGTCGAAGGCGAGCGTGAGAAACTCCTCAAACTCGACGAAATCCTCCACAAGCGCGTCGTCGGTCAGGACGAAGCCGTCGACCTCGTCGCCGACGCCGTTATCCGCGCCCGCGCCGGAATCAAGGACCCAAAGCGCCCCATCGGCTCCTTCATCTTCCTCGGCCCGACCGGCGTCGGGAAGACCGAACTCGCCCGCACGCTCGCCGAAGCACTCTTCGACTCCGAACAGAACATGGTGCGCATCGATATGTCCGAGTACATGGAGAAGCATGCTGTCTCGCGCCTCATCGGCGCGCCCCCCGGATACATCGGCTACGAAGAGGGCGGCCAACTCACCGAGGCCGTCCGGCGCAAGCCCTACGCCGTCATCCTCTTCGACGAAATCGAAAAAGCGCATCCCGATGTCTTTAATGTCCTGCTCCAGGTGCTCGACGACGGCCGCGTCACCGACGCTCAGGGCCGCACCGTCGACTTCAAGAACACAGTCATCATCATGACCTCAAACATCGGCTCGGCCGATCTTCTCGAAGGCATCACACCATCCGGCCAGATCACCAACGATGCGCGCGCCGCTGTGATGCGTCAACTCCGCGCCTCGTTCCGTCCGGAGTTCTTGAATCGCGTCGACGATATCGTGCTCTTCAAGCCGCTCCAGCGCGAGGAAGTGCGCCGCATCGTCCGTCTCCAGGCCGAGCTGCTGCGCAAGCGGCTCGTCGATCGCGGCATGTCGCTCGCCATCACCGACGCCGCCGCCGACTTCATCGCAGACGCGTCCTACGACCCGTCATTCGGCGCCCGTCCCGTCAAGCGGTATCTCCAGCACGAGGTCGAGACCCGTGTCGGCCGCAAGATCATCGCGGGCGACATCACCGAAGGCGACCAGGTCATCATCGACACCGATGCATCGGGGTTGACCGTCCGCGTGGCCCGCGCGGCCCAGTCCGAAACCAAGCCCTCGGGCACCGCCTCGGTCGTGTGAATAACACACCCCACCCAGACCCGCCTCGCCCAAAAACGCAATGGGGCCGGGGGCCCGGGATTGACCTGGAGGATCGCAATCCCGAGCCGTGTCCGGCCCCGCGGGGAGAAAGCCAACGCCGATTGCTCCCTGCGGGCCGGCTGGGGTGCTCGTGTCGGGGGCGGTCGGCTCGTTGGCCATTGGCCAACGGCAGAGACTGGTGTGTCCGGGTCAGTCCCTGCCGAACTCGACCGCGCCCGTGGCCCTTCGGGACGAACGCTGGCTCACATAAATCTACGATTGCCGCCCCGCAAGTCAGTCTGATATCCGAACAAAATCCTATGATTTTTCCGCCCGCCTATGGCGTTTTCGTCACAGCCCCCGCCGGCACCGACCTTCACCAGAACAACACAAGCCCCGATCCGCGGAATCACGGAACCCTCCCGAATCGCCTGCGAATCGGTTTCCGGGCCTAATTCCGCAACCTCTTCCTTGTATTTCCCTCACAAACGCCCCAAACTAACGATGAAGTTCGTTCTCTCCGTGTCCGGGGCGTTCTTCATCTGGTCGGGCTTGGCAGCCCGTTGAGTGTCGAGGAGTTCCACATGGATGTTCTGGAGGAACGCAAACAAAGATTGCACACGCTCATCGATATCGCGCGCGTCACGCGCGGGTGGAGCCGTGCGCAGATCGCGTCGGTGCTCGAACGCGATCCGACCAAAATCTATCCCGACACCGGGAATCCCAAGATGGACTTCCTGGTCCGCCTCGCCGAAGCCCTCGAATGGCCCGTCGGCAATGTGGTCGAAGTCGTCTGGGGGAGCGCCGAGGCCGCGACCGACGCAAAGATCGAGATCGACCCCGCCGCCTCCTTCAAGGAACTCAACGCCTCCCTCGTCGAAGCACACCGCGCGGGCAACTACACAAGGGTCATCGAGATTTCCCGCTTGATGCTCGATGCCGCCGCGGATCCCGAGCAGAAAGCCCACGCGCTCGCACGCGAAGCGTTCGCGTGGGACGCGATGGGTCGCTATTCCAAAGTCATCGAAACACTCAACGCTGCGTTGACCATCCCCTCGGTCACGACGCGCCTCCGCCGAATCATGCAGGCCAACATGGCCGCCGCGCAATACGCACTCTGGGACCTCACGCCCGCCCTGGGCACCGCCGATTACCTCGTCGCGTGGTACGAGCAGAATCCCCCGGAGTCCGTCCTGGATGAGAAGCGTCCCGCATTCGTCAACTACCTGCGTGGCAATATCCATCGCCGCCTTATCGCGATCGAACCCGAGTCCGCCGAGGCGCACGCCAACGCGGCCCGGCACAGTCTCGACCTCGCCATCGCCCAGCACGAACGATTGGCCGACGTCTTGGGAGACCACACGCTCCTAGGAATCGCCAACGGATGCCGCGGCGCTCTGATGGAAATCGATGTCGAGCAGGGCCGCGCCGCCGGAGATGAAACTGTCGCCGCGATGCTCGCCCAGATCGAGATCGCCGCAAAGGACACATCGCTGACCGGGTACGCCCTCGAGGGCTGGGGATGGTGGTGCATTTTCGCATCCAACATCGCCCTACGGCACCTCTCCGGGTCGCACCTGCAGCAGGCCGTCAACCAACTCACCAATCATGCGATCGATTTCGCCGATCGACTCGGCCATTGGGCCATGCGCGAACGCGCCTTCACGCTCCAACTCTCCCTCTACGAACGAATCAAAGCATCCACCGGCATCGAAGTGCCGATCGCCCTCGACGAGGAGCAGCGTCCGCTGATCGCCTCCACCATGGGCCGGTTCCCACGCTTCCGTGCCGTCGGCTGGCAGATCCTCGAAATGAATAACCTCGTCCGCGAGCCCTCGCGGTCGCGCTGATACCATCCGGAGTACCCGATGACGCAAATCAAGAACACTCTGATCGCAGGACTGGCAGCGCTCGCCACCACGGTCATCTCCTCGTCCGCTCTGGCCGGAATCGGCGGAACGGACAGCAGGCCCGTGATCCGCGGCGAGCGTGCCCCGGCGGTCCCGCTTTCAGTCAACACCGGACCCAACGACTCCAGCCCCTTCGCGTTCGCCGACTTCCCCGATCTCCCCGGCTACCTCCCGCCGGAGACCGAAGACCGATCCGACGAGACCGAGGAGGTCTACTTCGGAGGCGGAATCGACAACGGCGCCATCAACTTCGGCGGCCCCAAGCTCCCGCCGCCGACCACAGAGCAGACATTCGGTGATCCGTTCCCCGATTGGGGCCACGGCATCTCAACCCCGTTCGTGCCTCGCGCCGGCTCGCCGCTCGATGACGACATCGTTGCTGTGGATCGCTTCCCCGCCGCGCCCGCGAGTGTTCCGGCGCCCGGCGCCGCGGTCCTGCTGATGGCCGGTGCCGCTGCCGCCCGCCGCCGCCGGCGCTGACCCAGGACGGGTAGTCCCGATCTCTTGCCCGCAAACCTTCGCACCCCGGCCAAGCCGCCGGGGTGCTTTCATATGCGATATCCGCAGACCGCGCCGCCTTGACATCCAATCGCCGTCGCCGTGAGATGCACGCCCCCGGGCCGCCAGGACGCGGCAGTACGAACCCGGATGTGTCTCGAAACCACTCTCGTGGAGCGCCGCGTGGACGACTATCGCAACGCCTCGCCACTCTTCGTGTCTCGCATGGCATCGCGGCCGAAGTGCGGCATCTGCGCCCTTCTCGCCGTCCTTTGCGGGTCATCATTCGCCCACGCTCAGGATGAGCAGCGCCGAATCGAGCGCATCCTCAGGCCGTCGGATGAGCGGGCCCTGGGCGGTTCCCTCTCGCTCTCCCTGACCGAGCGGACCCCGATCGATGTCGGCGGCTACCTCTCACTGGTCGGGCTCCACCTCACCGACGCCAACGATAACGCCCACCGGCTTTTCCAGCCGGAAGTCGGCCTCTACGCCCGCGCGACGATCGACAACACCCACTCCTTCTTCGTTCGTTCCCGGTTCCAGTACCGCGACTTCGGCGAAGGCGACTCCTTCGACGGTGAGGGCGACGGCTGGAGCGAGCCATTCGTCGATCGCTTCTGGTACGAGATCGACATGACCCGCGCCTTCGCCGCCGACACGGTGGACCCCAACCACTCCCTCCGTGTCAGAATCGGTCGCCAGTTCATCGACTGGGGCGCCGGTCTGGCGCTCTCCGAGAATCTCTACGCCATCAGGCCTGTCATGACGCTCGATCGGTGGACCTTCGACGCGGTCGCCGGCATCACGCCCTCCGACGAGTCCGTCGTGGACTTCGACACCAGCCGAAACCAGTTCAACACCAACACGCGCCGCGGGTTTTTCGGGGGCAGGGTCGCCTATCGCACCCCCTCGAATCATGAGTTCTACGGCTACTACCTCCGGATGCAGGATTACAACGACGACCTCCAGCACGCACGCGCCACCGTCATCCCCGGCAAGTTCGACTTCGAATACAACGGCAACTACTTCGGCGTCGGCGCACGCGGCTCGTTCTCAACAAGTCTGCTCTACCTCGCCGAGTTCGTGTATGAAACAGGGGAGAGCCAGTCCGACCCCCTCCGCAGCGTGCAACGCGCCGAAGATATCAGCGCTTACGCAGCCCGAGCCCAGCTCACCTACCTCCTCCGCGACAAGAACCGCTCCCGAGTCGAGGGCGAGCTGCTCCTCGCCTCCGGCGACGATGACCGCCTCGTCTCGACCGACACCATCGGCGGCAATCTCAGGGGATCGAACGACACCGGGTTTAACTCACTCGGCTACGTCAACACCGGGCTCGCCTTCAGCCCCGCCCTCTCCAATCTTGTCGCGGTCCGAGTCGGCGGCTCCACGTTCCCCCTCACCGATGTCAACGGACTGGATCGCCTCCAGATCGGCGCCGATCTGCTGGTGAGTTTCAAACTCGACTCCGACGCGCCGATCGATGAGGCAACCGACCCGGAGTCCTATCTCGGAACCGAACTCGACTTCTCGCTCAACTACGCCGTCACATCGGACCTTTCCCTCACCGCTCGCTACGGCGTCTTCTTCGGGGGCGACGCCATCACCGCCGCCGACACCCGCCACTTCGTCTTCGTCGGTCTGACGCTCTCATTCTGAATCGAGGAACATCCATGCGCCATCGCGCCATGCTTATCGTTGCCGCCGCTGTGTTCGCGTCCGGGTGCGCACGCACCACGATCGACCATTCAATCCCGACCGACTACCCGCGCACCGACGACACCGCCGCCCTCGACTTCTGGCACAACCTCTCGCAGCGCGCCGCCATCACCAACGACGAAGGCCTCCACGGCGTCCTCGTCCTCATGGCCGGAAACGATCCGACGAACTCGTACGAAAGCCGCCTCGATCTCCTCCGTGAGGAGGGCTGGATCCCGCAGTCATTCAACGAGGCGCCCAACCTCGCGATGCAACGAGGCACACTCTCAAAGGCCATCGTCGAGGCCCTCGGCATCGAAGGTGGCGTCATGTACAGCGTGACAGGCGCACGCCGGTACGCCGACCGAGAACTTGTCGCGCTCAATGTCATGCCGCCCGGCACCGAACTCCAGGCCATCTCCGGCGCCGACTTCCTCGGCATCATCACCCGGGCGCAGGGCTACGCCATGCTCAAGGGCGTCGAACTCGGCAACAAGTCATTCGCCGACACACCCACAGCGCTCGACCCCGTGCCTTCCGATCCGACGCCCGTCCAGCCGCAACCGGTGCCTTCGCCGCGACCCACGCGCGACGGCGATATCGAGTGGACGACCATCCCCGCGGGCGACGCCCCAAGATGACCGCCCCCCGGAAGGGGAAGCCGCTCTCGTTCCTCGCCGGCTCCAGCAGAGTCGCACGCATGACGCGCATCCAGTGGATGCTGGGTGTCATCGTCACCATCGTCATCACGCTCCTCGCAATCACCGGAAGTCTCCGCTCCATCGAGCAACCGCCCTTCGACTGGCGATCCGGCCTCTTCGCCAAGTACGCGCCCTCCCCGTCGAACGACCTCGTCCTCGTCGCGCTCGACGACCAGACCATCCGCCTCATCGATCTCCCGCCGCCGCGCCTCCGAATCGCGCAGGCCATCGATGAACTCAATCGCGCGGGCGCCAAGACGATCGCGATCGACATCATTTTCGATCAGGAGCGCGCCGAGGGCGCCGACAACGGCGCGATCGGCAATGCCGCGCTCCAGCGCGCTATCCGCGAACACGGCTCCGTCGTGCTCGCCACCCAGTTCGAATGGATCGCAACCCATCAGGATCAAGAACGAGGCCTCCGCGTCCCCTTCCAACTCGTCTACCAATCACTCCGCGAGAATCCCGACCTCACGCTCCCGCAACTCGTCGACCAATGCGCCAGCGCCCCCGACATCCCCGAGGACATCCGCGCCGAACTCAGGAAGGACGCCGGCCCCGTCCTCGATGCGCTCGAGCGCTCCCTCGCCGATGCGCGCAGTCTCATCACGCACCAATCGCGCGACTCCGCGCCGGTCCCGCCCGGTTCGCTCCCCTGGCCGGCGTCCACCAAGCCCGTCGTGCCGCTCCCGCAGTTCGCCGAAAGCGCAACCCTCGCCTCCGTCACCTTCCAGTCATTCGACTCCGACGGCGTCGCCCGCGCCGCCCCACTCTGGGTCCGACTCGAAGACCGCCTCTACCCGACGCTCGGCCTCGCCGGAGCCGCCAGGCAACTCGGCGTGACGCCCGATTCAATCACAATCAACCAGTCGCAGACAGTCCTAGCGCCGTCGGGCAGCGCCCAGAGGGTCATGCCGACCTTCACCGCGCCCCTCCGCGGCATGACCGACCGCGCCGGGCTCACGCTCATCACGTGGCCCCGCGCCGGTCGCGAGCTTCCATCGCTCACCCCCCGACCCTGGACAGGTCAGTTCGACCGCCGCGACGACGGCTCGCTCATGACCGTCAGTCTCGCCAGTCTCGTCGAACCCTATTTCATCGCCGACCGAATCAAGGCGAACCTCCGCGAACTCAACCGAGGCGTCGAGTTCGCGGTCTCCGCGCTGGGCGATGTCATCGACGATCCCGACGCCTTCCGCCAGCGCGCCGCAACCATCGAGGCCACCGATCTGCGCGACGAAGACTGGATCCCCAACGTCCGCGCACAGCGCGACGCCATCGCCGGCGTCGTCGATTTCGCCAAGGACATGGCCCCCATGGTGATCGAGGCGACGCCCGACCTCGCCGAAGCGCCCCTCGACACGCTCCTGCTCGCCCACAAACTCGCCACCACATCAGACGACCCCGACGCCGCCGCGCGCCTCGCAGAACTCGCCGCGCAGTACCCGTCGCTCGCCTCCCTCGACCCCGACGCGGAACTCCTCCCCATCATGCTCTTGCGGCTCCTCGCCGAGCGAGCCCCGGATGTCATCGCCGAAATCGATCGCGCCGTCGGTCCCTCCGGACAACTCATCCGCTGGCGGCAGGTCGAACTCCCTTCGCTCGTCGCCGGGCGACTCTGCTTCATCGGCTGGGCCGCAACAGGGCAGACCGCCGACAACCCGCGCACCTCGATCGCCCCGCAAACACCGGGCGTCCTTGTGCACACCGCCATCGCCAACTCCGTCCTCACGCACCACGCGCGCCAGCCCGCCCCCCGGTGGATCAACGCCGTCGCAACACTCGCGCTGGGCCTCCTCGCGACATGGATCGCCGTCCGCTTCGCCGTCATCATTGGCCCCTTCGCGCTCATCTTGATGCTCGCGGCGTATTTCCTGCTCAACGGCGTCTGGTTCTGGGATCGCGCCGTGCTCGATGTCGCCGTCGGCGCGCCGTTCCTGGCCGCCGCATCCTGCTGGCTCGTGGTCATCCTCCACCGCCTGCTCGTCGAGGAACGAGGCCGCAGACGCACCGAGCAACGCTTCCGCGCCTATGTCCCGCCCGATGTCGTGGACATCCTCGTCAACAACCCGAGTCTGAACTCGATGGCCCCCCAGCGCCGCGAACTCACCATCCTGTTCTCCGACATCGCCAACTTCACCACCCTCTCCGAGTCGCTCGGCACCGAGCGCACCGGCCTCCTCCTCGCCACCTACCTCCGTTCCATGACCGAGATCCTGCAACGCACCCGCGCCACGCTCGACAAATACCTGGGCGACGGCATCATGGCATTCTGGGGCGCACCATTGGACGACCCCGAGCACGCCCACCACGCCGCGCAGGCGGCCATCGAGATGCTCGACACCCTCGACCAGATGAACGAATCGGGGACGTTCAAAGACGCCGGCCGGCTCAGCATCCGAATCGGCCTCGCCACCGGAACCGTCAATGTGGGCGACTTCGGCAACCCGCCCCTCCGCTCCGCCTACACCGTCATCGGCGACGCCGCCAACCTCGCCGCACGCCTCGAGTCCGCCAACAAGGTCCTCGGCACCAACGCCACCATCAACGCCCTGACCCGATCCCAACTGCCCGAGTCATTCCGTGTCCGCCCGGTCGGAGCGATCAAGGTCAAGGGCAAAAACGAACCCGAACAGATCTGTGAACTCATCGCCCACCGCGCCCCCCGGGGCGACCAGACCGACGACTGGATCCAGGGGTGGACCGACGCCGTCGCCGCTTTCCAGAGCGCCGATGTGGACAACTGCCTCGCCATCCTTCAGACCATCTCCGCCCGCTTCGGACCCGAGCCGCTCATCGAGGTCTACACCCAGACCATCAACCAATGGCAGAAATCGGGCTTGCCCTCGGACCAGTTCGACGCGACCATTGTGCTAACGGAGAAATAATCCGCACAGGGAGTAGATCATGCGCCAGGACCTCGTGCTGACCGCATCGTGCCTCATCGCTCTGGTTGGAACCACCGCATCCTTCGCCCAGGATGCCGCCACCGCCGGGCAGCCCGCGCCCGCGGCCCAGCCCGTCGCCCCAGAAGATGCGATCGTCGAGCAGAATCAGGCGACCATCGTCACCGTCACCGGCAAGGTGCAGGTCGGCGAGTCGCGCACCGGGCCGTGGAAAGACGCCAGGGTCGGCATGAACCTCAAGGAAGGCGAATGGGTCCGCACCGGCGTCAACTCGCTGGTCAACATCCGCGTCGGTGAGGAACAAGTCTTCTCTGGAACAGGAATCGCGCTCATCTCTATCGATCGGATGCGCAAGGCCGTCTCCGAAGCAAACCAGGCGCGCACCGACGAGACCGACATCCGCCTCGAGTACGGGCGACTCCTCTTCAACGTCACATCCACCGCGCACGCCAACGATGTCGAGATCCAGGCGCCCGACGCAACGCTCGCCATCAAGGGAACCAGCGGCGGGATGGAGGTCATCTCCGATCAGACCTCCGCGGCATTCGGCGGCGAGATGAACCGGGGACGATTCACCGTCACCTACGCCGACGGCTCAATCGCCTCCATCAACGACAACTCCGAGTCAAACTCCAAGAACCCCGACCCTGCCGGCAACAAGGTCAAGAAATCAAAGGTCGCAACCGGCGCCAAGAACGCACGCGAACAGGAAGAAGAAGGCGTCGTTGATCGCTCGACCGGCGGCGGTGAGTCCGTCAACACGCTCGGCGCCACCGACTCACCCAACACTGACACATTCGACCTCGGCGGCGCCTCGCCGCCCCCGCCGCCCCCGCCGCCGCCGCCGCCCCCGCCGCCCCCGCCCGGCGGCCTCGACGACGGCATCATGTTCATGATCGACCCGCCCGCGCTCCAGTTCCGCGTGCGCGACTTCTCCACCGGAATCGAGTCCGTCATCTTCAACTCGCTCCCGCGCACCGGCCCCAACGACCCCGACGCAGGAGTCTTCCACGAGAGCGGCCTCGGGCTGCGCGCTTCCGACTCGGGCAGCGAACTCCTCTACTTCTACGGCGGCACCGACGACAACGGCGACCTCACCATCGTCAACCAACTCTTCTCACTCAACCTCCCCGCCGGATCGACAACACCCGCACCCGGCGCCAACTGGACGCTGCTCAACGAGTACCCCGACGCCGAACTCATCACCGGGATCGATACGCTCGGCCAGAACATCTACGGCGTCACGCACACCCCCGGCGACGGCTCATTCGACTCGCGCCTCGTTTCCATCACAACCGGCGCCAACGCCGGAATCAACAACCTTCTCGATTTCGGCTTCCCCCTCGACGGCGCCGTCGCCGGCGCCAACTCGCGCGGCACGCTCTTCCTCGCATCGAGCAACCTTTTCGCCAACGGATTCCTCGGCGGCACGGGCGATGATCTCCCCGGCTTCTTCGACTCCCTCGTCATGGAAGTCGATCCGCGCAACTCCTACCTCGCCAACGCGTGGTTCGGGCTCGCCGCGAATGTCTCCGAACTTACCGGCACCACATTCGGACCCGGCGTCAATCCCACCAGCGCCTTCGCCATCGAGCGCTTCACCGGCGCCGCGTTCGTCGACGGACACCTCGTGCTCTCCGCGTTCGCAAATGTCGATAGCGACGCTGCACTCGAGTCCATCTATGTCCACCTGAACCCGAATGTGAACTTCAACAGCGATACCTCCGCCATCACGCGGATCGAACTCGCCAATGGCCAGCCCAGCGGCCTTGCCGGCATTAACACCGGAGCGCTCGCGCCCTCCGTGTCACTCATCCCGTCCAGCGCATCAATCCTGCAGACCGCGGGAGTCGATCCCCTCCTCGGACGCCTCGCCTACTCGCAGGACGCATGGGGTTCGGGCTTCCTGCTCCTGCTCGTGCTCGACGCGTTCACCGGCGCATCCAACAACCCCGAGGCCTGCCTCCAGGACTCCCAGGCACTCGCGCAACTCTCGATCAACCTCTTCAATAACATCGATCATCAGTACGGCGTCGCCAACGCGATCGCGCAGACGCACGCCATGCTCATGCCCGGCGCCGTCTGCAACATCGACGGGCTCGACGACCCCATCCCGGTCCTCTCGGGTCTGCAGGGAATCGACACCATCGTCGGCAAGGCCATCGAGATCTCACTCGTGCCGCCCAACACCGCCGCCATCGACAACCTCCCCGATTACCACATCGACGGCGGGTACGCGGCCCGTGACGCCGCGGGCGACGCCATCGAGCTCCTCTACCTCGACGGCGGAAACGCCTACTCCGACGGGGAAATCGGCATCATCCAGTACAACAATCTGTACGCCCGAACACTCAACGCCACCGCGGGCATCTCGTCCGGCTTCTCCCTCATCGGCAACTTCGACACCGGCTCGGGCGATGGCACGCCCGGCCCCGTCCTCACCGGTCTCGCAACCATGGGCGCCACCATATACGCGACGCGCCACGAGTACGACAACATCGAGTCCGCGCTCGTCCGCCTCAACACCTCAAACAACACCATCACGACCTTCGCCGAGTTCCCCGGCGCGAGCGTGCAAGCCGCCGCAACCGCTCCCGATATCGGCGCGCTCTACCTCGCCGGCCTCTACGCCGCCGCGACCCCGAATCCCGCCGCCCGATACAACAACCTCTTCCTCATGAGCATCGATCCCCGCACCACCGCGGTCGGCGGCTCACCATCGCCACTCATCCTCGACACCTTCTGGGGCCAGGCCGGAGACTTTGCGATCCGCACCGGGACCGCCCAGGGTCAGGGATTCTCCGTCGGCACCTTCGATCAGGTCGAGCGCGTCAACGGCCTCGCCTACGACGGCCATTTCCTGCAACTCGGCGCGTTCGCCGGTTCAGACGGCGCCGAAGGCCGCGACGCATTCTTCATCACCTACCACCCCGACGCGACCAACTCGCAGCTCGACCCCCACATCACCGCGCTCGATGTCTCCTTCTCCGCGGGAATCGCCGGTCTCGCCACCGCCGCAGAGGGCGTCATACCGAGCACCTCGCACTCCATCATCGATCCGCAGGACGGTCACGTCGATCTCGTCACCATCAACTCATTCTTCGCGCGTCTCTCATACACCGACGAGGCCCTCAACTCCGGATTGATTCAGGACATCTTCACCGAGCACTTCATCGCCACCGCGGACAACCCCGTTGGCTGTGCTAACAGCGCTCTGATCAGCATGATCCCCGGCGCCCTGTCGGACAACGCCGGCCTCGCCAACGGCATCGGTCGCACCGCGTTCCAACTCCGCAACGGACTCCCCGCGGGCGATCCCTGCGGCGTCACGGCGGAGCACACGCACTGAGAACCGCGCCTAGTCGCCGATCGCAAAGTCTGTCACGACCATCAAGTGATCGCTCGCCGAGCTATCACCGCGCTCAAGGCCCTTCTCACGCAACTGCGCTTCGGTCAGGTCCGCCGTGTCCAGCACGAATGATCGCAAGACGCGCATGTCCCGCGACCGCACGACAACATCGAGCATGCCCGGCGTGAATCCCTGCTTCTCGTCCCGCCACGTGTAGCACTCCACACCGTCGAGGTGCATGGGCATTACACGTTCCATCCCGATCCCGCCGCCCGCCGTCGCCACCGTCACGGGCAGCGCCGAACCCACAAGGTTCCAATCGCCCGCGATCACCGCGCCGTCGCACCGCGCAGAGACGCCCCGCAGCGCGTCCAGCACCCCGCGGACTTCCTCGACCCGTGTCCGGTCCTCCATGCTCCCGTCATATCCGCAGCACTTGAAATGCACGCTAGTCACCGCGATCCGCTCGCCCGTCTCCATCGTCACGATGCCGATCGTCCCGCGCCCGAGCCCGGACTCAGGAAACTCGATCGGGTGCCGCGACACCACCGCCGCGCCGCCGGTGGTGGCCGCGTGCCAGGTGCCCGGCGCCGACCCCGTCGCCGCATCGAACGCCGCGCCAACCTCTTCCGCGGGCGTCCGCCACTCCTCCTGGATGCAGTACACATCAGCGTCCACCGCGCGCAACAACCGCCCGATCGCCTCACGCCGCTCCGGTTTCGTCAGGCCGTTGTGCCAGACATTCTGGCTCGCAACGCGCACCGTCGTGCCCGGTGCACGCTCCATCGATCCGTGCCCGCGCGCAATCACTTCGTCGTTCAGCACAACCCGAATCGGGGCCTCGATCTCGTCGGACCCGCCGAACCGAATGGTCACGCCGTCGCCCGGCGCCGCCCCGAGCGCCGCCAGATCCACCCGCATCTCGAACTGCTCCGATGAATGCGTCGGCGCCGTCTGGAGCCGCACCTCCGCGTGCCCGATCTTGTGCGCCGGGTCTTCGTCGAGCCACAACGACCGCCCGCGCAGATCCACCGTCAACCGACGGCCCGCGTCGGTCTCGAACTCCACCGTGAGCGTCCCTTCCTCCTTCGGGCCGGATTGAATGGTGATCACACGCCCGGTGTTGAACCGCAGATAGACCTCGGTCCCCCGCGCCACCGCCGACACCCGGCACACATCAAACGCGCCCGCAGCATCATCCGGCGCATCGACATGCTCGAAGGGAATGCCGCCCCAATCGTCGAACCGACCATCCAGCACGATCGGGTCCGACGAATGCGCCACACCGCCGATGCACGCCATCAACAACGCCGCAGAGAGTCTGGTCTTCATGACCGCCGATGCTAGCAACTGCGTGTCAGGAAACCGCCAACCGCCCCGCCAGCCGCGCGTTGGCCTCAACCAGCGCCAGGTTGGCCCGGAGCGTCGCCCCACCCGATACCTCATGCAACGCGCCGAGCACCGCTGGCGTCACACCCCGCCCCGACGCCCCCGCCTCGATTGCCCGCTGCTCCGCCTCCCCGAGCCACCGCCCCCAATCCGTTTCATCGATCTCGTGCTCCTGGGGAATCGGATTCGCCACCACAATCCCGCGCCCCGTCCGCGCGATCTCTCCGCGCACGAACGCCGCAAGTTCCCTTTCATCATCAAACCTGGCATCCACCCCCGCCTCACTCGACCGCCGATAGAACGCCGGGAACCGGTCCGTGCGAAAGCCCACGACAGTCACACCGAGCGTCTCCAGCGCCTCCCGCGTCGACTCCACATCCAGAATCGATTTCACCCCGCTCGTCACCACCGCCACCGGAAACCGCGTGAACGCTCCCAGATCGCTGCTCACATCCAGGTGCTCGCCGTACCCCCTGTGCACTCCGCCCAGCCCCCCCGTGGCGAACCACATCACGGCAGCCGCCGCCGCCAGTTCCATCGTGGCGCTCACCGTCGTCGCCGCATCAAGGCCCCGGTGCATCAGCACACCGAGGTTCGCCGTGTTCGCCTTGGGCACATCGCCCGCGTCGAGCATCGACCGCAGTTCCGCATCCGTCATCCCGACAGTCGGCACGCCCCGCACCACGCCGACTACCGCCGGATCCGCGCCCGAAGCGCGCACCACGCCGCACAGCCGAGACGCGAGCCCCATCGACTCGCTCGTCGGCACACCATGGACCAGCAGCGTCGTCTCGAGCGCGACCGCGCGACCGCCCACCCGCTTGACCACCGCGACGCGCGTCATCGGACCCGCAACTTCCTTACACCACGCCCTGGGCGACCATCGCGTCGGCGATCTTCTTGAACCCCGCGATATTCGCGCCGTCCATCAGGTTGCCGGGCGTCGAGTATTCCGCGGCCGCCTTCACGCACGCCGCATGGATGTTCTCCATGATCCTGTGCAGCTTCTTGTCGACTTCCTCGCGCGACCACGCGAACCATGAAGCATTCTGCGCCATCTCCAGAGAGCTGCACGCCACGCCGCCCGCGTTCGCCGCCTTCGCCGGGCCGTACATGATCTTTGCCTCCAGATACTGCTCGCACGCCTCGGGCGTCGAGGGCATGTTCGCGCCCTCGCTCACCAGCTTCACCCCGCCCTTGAGCAGGTTGGCAGCATCGTCGCCGTTGATCTCGTTCTGCGTGGCGCTGGGGAACGCGCAGTCAGCCGGAATCGCCCAGAGCGGGTTGGTCTTGGCGTTGCGGTCAGTCGCCATGAACTTCGAGCCCTTGAACTTCTTCTCGTACTCGCTGATACGCCCACGCTTGTTGTTCTTCAAGTCCATCACCCACCCGAGCTTCTCGCGGTCGATGCCCGCCGGATCATGAATCACGCCGCCCGAGTCGCTGAGCGAGATCGGCGTGGCACCCAGGTCGAGCAGCTTCTCGACCGTGTACTGCGCCACATTGCCCGAGCCCGAAACCAAGCACTTCTTGCCCTTGAAATCCTGCCCCTTGCTCTTGAGCATCTCCTGCGCGAAGTACACGCACCCGTACCCCGTCGCCTCCGGGCGAATCAGCGAACCGCCCGAGTGCATCGGCTTGCCGGTCAGCACGCCGCTCCACTCGTTCTTCAACTTCTTGTACTGACCGAACAGGTAGCCGATCTCGCGCCCGCCCACGCCGATGTCGCCCGCCGGCACGTCCGTGTTCGGCCCGATGTGCCGGAACAACTCCGCCATGAACGACTGGCAGAAACTCATCACCTCGTTGTCAGATTTCCCCTTGGGGTCAAAGTCCGAGCCGCCCTTGCCACCGCCGATCCACTGCTGCGTCAGCGAGTTCTTGAAGATCTGCTCGAACCCGAGGAACTTCAGGATCGACAGGTTCACCGTCGGGTGGAAACGCAGCCCGCCCTTATAAGGACCGATCGCGCTGTTGTATTCGATCCGGTACCCCTTATTGACCTGCACCTCGCCCTTGTCATCAACCCAAGGAACGCGGAACATGATCACGCGCTCCGGCTCCGACAATCGCTCCAGAACCTTCGCCTTCTTGTACTCCGGGTGACGATCCATCACACCGCCCAAAGACTCGTACACCTCGGTGACGGTCTGGTGGAACTCGGGCTGATGCGGGTTGCGCTGCTTGACCTGCTCGATCACGTCATGCACATAGCTGGCCATCGGGTCACTCTCCAAAAAGGGGTTCTGAGCCGCACAGGATACCTCCCCATCCGCCTCCCTGCAGACAGCCAAAGCCGCCCGCCCCGCCGCCGGGGTACACTCCTCCGCCTCGGGCGCGTAGCTCAATGGCCAGAGCATTCGCCTTACACGCGAAGGGTTCCCGGTTCGAGTCCGGGCGCGCCCACTTTTCCACCCTCCCCATGAGCATCGCACTCGACGCCATCTACGCCGTTGTCGCCGCCGCCACCGCACCATGGTGGATGCGCAAGGCCCGGGGCGGCTGGAGCGAACGCTTCGGCAAGATCGAACCGCTCCCCGCCAAGGCGGTCACCCGGTGCCATGGGCAACCCGTAGAGTTGCCCGTGCAAGTTCACGACCGCCCCCGCCTCATGATCCACGCCGTCTCCGTCGGCGAGGTCAACCTCATCCGACCCCTCGTCCACGAACTCGCCCCCGGCTACGACCTCCTCATCACCGTCTCCACCGACACCGGGATGGCCCGCGCACTCGAACTCTTCGCCCCGCGCTTCCATGTCCGCCGCTACCCGCTCGACGCCTCCTGGGCCGTCCGCCGCTTCCTCGACGCGGCGCAGCCCGACGCCGTCGCCCTCACCGAACTCGAACTCTGGCCCCAGTTCATCACCTCCTGCCGCAAACGCAACATCCCCGTCGCCGTCGTCAACGGCCGCCTCTCCGCGCGCTCCTTCCGCGGCTACCGAAAACTCCGCTTCATCCTCGCCAAGCACTTCCGCGCCCTCGCCTTCGCCGCCGTGCAGGACAACGACTACGCCGACCGCTTCGCGCACATGGGCGTCGACCGAGCCAAGGTCCACACCGTCGGCTCCATGAAGTGGGACGCCGCGCAAGTCACCGACACCGTCGAAGGCGCCGATCAACTCGCTTCCGAAATGGGCATCGATCGTTCGCGGCCACTCATCGTCGCCGGCTCAACCGCGCCCGGCGAACACGCGCTCCTGTACGACGCGATCAAGGGAATAGCGGGGGGGTGCCAACTCCTGTGCGCACCACGACGCCCAGAGTGGTTCGACGACGCCGCATCCGCGCTCCCCAACTGCGTCCGCCGTTCCCAACCCGACACCGCGCACGCAACCGATGAGGAAAGGAGTGGGGGGGCAGGGCTGTTTCTCCTCGACACCATCGGCGAACTCCGCAAGGCCTACGCCCTCGCCGACCTCATCGTCGTCGGCCGCTCCTTCGACCCGCTCTTCGGCTCCGACCCCATGGAGCCCGCAGCCCTTCGCAAGCCCATCGTCATCGGCCCCAACATCGAAGACTTCAAGACCACCGTCACCGCCATGCTCGCCGACGAGGCCATCGTCCAGACGACCACCGCCGACCTCCCGCGCACACTCGCAGACCTCATGTCTAACACACAACGCCGTGACCAACTCGCGCAGAACGCCCGCGCCTGCGTCACCCAACACCAGGGCGCAACCAATCGCCACGCCAAACTCATCCGTGAATACTTGCTCCCGCCCAATCGCTCCAAGGCGAACACTCCGCCCCCTCTCCCTCTGGGAGAGGATGTCGGCGAAGCCGACAGGTGAGGGCTCCTTCTCCTTCACTCTCTACCATTCCTGCCTGATGCCTGATGCCTGATGCCTTCTCTGTGCCCTCTGTGTGCTCTTGTGGTTAGTTTCAGATAATGAACGAGTCCGAACTCCTCCAACACATCTACGATCGGGCAGTATCGTTGCGCGGGCGTCGCGACATCCTCGTCGGCCCCGGCGACGACACCGCCGTGCTCTCGATCGGAAACCAAGCCGTCCTCCTCACCGTCGATCAACTCGTCGCCCGCCGCCACTACGACCCCGCGGCAACACCGATCGATGCGATCGCCCGCAAGGCCATCGCCCGCTCCGTTTCCGATATCGCCGCCATGGCCGGCACACCCACGGCCGCGCTCGCCACCGGTTGCCTGCCGCACAACTTCATCCACGCCGACGAACTCTTCGATCGCATGGCCCATTGGGCCAGGCACTTCGGCTGCCCCCTCATCGGGGGCGATGTCGCAACCTCCGACAACGACCCCGTCCTCACCGTCACCGTCATCGGTTCACCCCACCCCGTCCGCGGCCCCGTCCTCCGCTCCACTGCCAAACCCGGAGACGCCGTCTATGTCACTGGTCGCATCGGCAACTCGTACAACTCAGGCCGCCACCTCGCCTTCGAACCCCGCCTCCGCGAAGCCCGCGCCCTCGCGGACATGCTCCGCCACAACCTCCACGCCCTGATCGACATCTCCGACGGGCTCGGCCGCGACGCCGCACGCATCGCCGCCGCTTCAGATGTTCGCATCGACATCGACACCGCGCGCATCCCCCTCCACACCGACGCACCCGACCCCCTCCGCGCGCTCGCCGAAGGCGAAGACTACGAACTCCTCTTCACCGCACCGGACTCACTCCAACTCCCGGACGCGATCAACGGCACACCGCTCACCCGCATCGGCTCGGTCACCGCGCCCGCAACGGATCGCCCCACCGGTGCCTACGCTACCGGCAACGCCGGGAATATCGTCAATCTCGAGCACGCCGGCTGGGACCACCAATGACCGCGAGCGAGCGCACCATCACACGCACCACACACTCGGAGTCCGAAACCGAGCACCTCGCAGCCCAACTCGCGCGATCACTCAAGCCCGGCGACTGCATCGCCCTCCACGGCCAGCTCGGCGCTGGCAAGACCCGCTTCGTCCGAGGCCTCGCCCAAGGCCTCAACATCAACCCCGCCCTGGTGTCATCACCCACCTATGTCCTGATGCAGGAATACTCGGAGTCTGAAAGTGGGGGGGGGAGTTGGGGGGGGGTGGCGGGGCGATCATCCACATCGACGCCTACCGACTGCCCGAGGGCGACGACCTCACCTCGCTCGGATTGGATGCTCAGGGTCTCGACGATGCCATCCTCGTCGTTGAATGGGCGCAGCGCATCGCAGACGCCCTTCCCGAGGATCGCTTCGAGATCACCATCACCCACGCCAAGGACACCGAGCGAACCATCATGATCAGCGCACCGAAAGACCGAGACATCCAACTCGACAATACCGACGCGCCCCTTTGCCGTGCCTGCAACGCCGCCATCGCACAAAACTCGAAGCACTTCCCCTTCTGCTCCAACCGCTGCCGGATGTCCGACCTCAACAAGTGGTTCTCGGGCGACTACAAGATCTCCCGCGAGATCAAAGACGCCGACCTCGACGCGCTGGATTGAGTCTCGGGAACGACGGCTCGACCCGGGCAGACCGTGGGCTAGCCATGGTTTAGATCGCTATCTCACCCTTTCGACGCGAACACCTGAAACCGGTGGCCCGTCGCCTTCAGCCCGTGCTCTTTGCACACACGGTCCCGAATCGCCGCCAACTCCGGCACACTGATCGCGATGATCTCGTCCGTATCAAGACGAATCAACAGGTCCTGCGCCTTGCGTCCGTACGCCAACTGGTAGTGCGCCGTTTCCGAAGTCAGCAGCACCTGCTGGATGATCCCCGCTTCCTGCAGCAGCTTGATCGTCCGGTACATCGTCGCCTTGCTGACGCGATACCCCCGCCCCTTCATCTCCTCGAACAACTGATCCGCCTGGAAGATGTCATCGAGCTCGACCAGCACATCCAGCACCTGCGCCCGCTCCGGCGTGTACTTCTGCCCGAGCGACTTCAGGTGCCGACGAAAGACCGAGCACAACGGATCAATGATCGCCGGCTCCGCGTCACCCTCACTCTTGATCGGTCTCAGATCCATGCCGCAACAGTCTACCGCCCGAACCGACGGCTCAGCGCTTCGCCTTCAGCAAAGCGTGCAGCTTCTTCGCCGTCCAGGTGTTGATGCACCGCTCCGGCGCCACACCGCCCCGACGCGCCGTCGCGATCCCGTACCGGATGTTCCCGAACTGCTCCGCCCGGTGCACATCGCAGTCGATCGCGATCAAGGCCCCGCCCGACATCGCCGCCCGCACATGCACATCCCGCAGATCCAGCCGACGCCAGTGCGAGTTGATCTCCAGCGCCACACGGTGCTCCACCGCCGCCGCCACCAGTCTCCCGATGTCGGGCGACAGCGCCTCCCGCTCCCCGATCAGCCGCCCCGTCGGATGCCCCAGAATGTGCACGAACGGATTGGCGATCGCCTTGAGCAGCCGCTCCGTCGCGACCACAGGCTCCTGACGCAACGACGCGTGAGGCGACGCCACCACCACATCCAGCTTCTTCAGAACCTTGTCCTCGTAGTCGAGCGTACCGTCGGCGAGTATGTCCACCTCGCTCCCCGCCAGCACGGTGATCCCCTTCGTCTTCGCATCAACCTCGCGCACCGCCTCGATATGCTCCATCAACCGCTCGACGCTCAACCCGCCCGCGATCGCAGAACTCCGCGAATGGTCGGTCACCGCGATCGTGTGGAACCCGCGCTCCTTCGCCGCCTCGACCAGTTCCTCAATCGACATCGCGCCGTCCGACGCCGTTGTGTGCGCATGCAGCTCCGCCCTGATGTCCTTCACCTCGATCAACTCGGGCGTCTGCTTCCACCTTTCCCACCCCGTCCCCTCCTCGCGCAGCTCCGGCGGCACAAACGCGACACCCAACGCCTCAAAGATCGCCTCCTCCGTCTTCGATGCGATCGGTTTCACACCACGATGCTGAGGCGGGGTCTTTTCCTGGTCCTCAGGGTACAGCCCATACTCATTGAGCGTCATCCCCTTCTTCAGCGCACGCTCACGAAGCCGCACGTTGAACTCCTTTGACCCCGTGAAGTACATCAGCGCCGCCCCGTGATGCGCCGCGCCGACCACGCGCAGGTCCGCCTGAATCAGGTGCTTCCCCACCTGCATCCGCACCGAACTCTTCGACTCACCGCTCGCCAGAACCTTCTCCACCTCGGGCATCGAACTAAATGCATCGTGCAGCGCCGCCTCGTCCTTGCCCGACGCCAAGATGTCCAGGTCGCCCACCGTCTCCCGCCCGCGCCGCGCCGATCCCGCGTATTCCACGCTCCCCGCGCCCTTCACCGCCCGCAGCCGCTCGCAGATCATCTCCGCGATCGGCACCGCAAGCCCCAACTGCAACCGCCCCGCGCTCCGCTCCGCAAACGAAATCGCATCCGCGATGTTCGCGATCGTCTTCGCGCCCATCCGCGGCACATCCGCGATCGATCCATCCTCAATGATCCGCTTCAGATCATCAATCCCCTCAACGCCCTTCTCCTCCCACAGTAGCTTCACCGTCTTCGGCCCCAGCCCCGGCACCGCAAGCACATCCAACAAACCGCTCGGCACCTTCGCGAGCAGCTCCCGGTGCTCCTTGATCTCGCCAGTTTCCGCGTACTCCGCGATCTTCTTCGCGCTCTTGGCGCCGATCCCCTCGATCGCCTCCAGCGCCTTCAGGTCATCGGCCAGATCGACGAGCGGCTCGGCGCACGCTTCGATCGCCCTCGCGGCCCGCGCATGCGCATTCACACGGAACTTGTCCGCGCCCGTCAACTCCAGCAGCGCCGCCATCTGCTCGAAAATCGCCGCGATATCCGCATTGCTCGACATGCCTCACATCGTACCCCGTAAACCCGCCCCGCCCGGCGCTACGCCACCCCCGCCACGCCCAGCGCCTCACCGTGCGCCTTCATCAGCCGCGACCGAAGCAGCAACTCGTCCTTCCGCCGCAACTCCGGAGACGCCGCGATCCACGCCGCCGCGTCCCGCCGCGTTTCTTCCAACACCGCCAAGTCCCGCGGGAACTCCACCAAGCGGAACGGCGCCACGCCCGCCTGCCGGGCGCCCACCATCTCACCCATGCCGCGCAACTCCAGGTCTTTCTCCGCCAACTTGAATCCATCGCTCGTGGTCGCGATGGCCCGCAGCCGCGCCTTCGCCTCCGCCGTCGCCGCCTCACCGATGAGCACACACTCCGACTTCACGCTCCCGCGCCCCACCCGACCTCGCAACTGGTGCAACTGCGCCAGCCCAAACCGCTCGGCGTGCTCGATCACCATCATCGTCGCGTTGGGAACATCAACGCCCACCTCGATCACCGTCGTCGCCACCAGCACCTTGATCGTCCCCGACCGGAACCGCTCCATGATCGTCTCGCGCGTCGATCGCTTGAGCCGCCCGTGCACCCCCGCGATCCGCACGCCCGCGAGCACATCCCGCTCCAATCGCTCCACCGTGGAACGCACATCCTTCAGTTCCCCCGCCTCCACCGCCGGCACCACCACATACGCCTGCTCGCCCCGATCCACCCGCGCCCGCAGCTCCCGGTACACATCCAGCGCATCATCAGGCCCCACAACCCGCGTCTTCACGGGCTTGCGACCAGGCGGCAAACCCGCGAGCGTCGAGACATCCAGATCGCCGAACACAGTCAGCGCGAGCGTCCGCGGAATCGGCGTCGCCGTCATCACGACCGTGTGCGGCATGCTCGCCTCATCATCCGCCTTCTCCTTCAGCGCAAGCCGCTGTTGCACGCCGAACCGATGCTGCTCATCGATCACCGCCACACCGAGCGATGAGAACCGCACCGACTCCGTCAGCAGCGCGTGCGTCCCGATCACCATGTCGATCTCGCCCGACGCGATCCCCCGCACCACCCGCCCGCGCTCCTCCTCATCGAGCGAACCTGTCAAGAGCGCCATCCGGACCTGCGATCCCTCCATCACGCTCGTGATCGAGGCGTAATGCTGCTCGGCCAGCAGTTCCGTCGGCGCCATCAGCGCCGCCTGGTGCTTCGATGCCACCGCCATCAACATCGCGTACAGCGCCACAACCGTCTTACCCGCGCCCACATCACCCTGAATCAACCGGCTCGTCGGCGTATCCCGCTGCAAGTCCTCCCGCACCTCGGCGATTACCGCATCCTGCCCCGCCGTGAACGCAAACGGAAACCGCGCGCGTATCCGCGCATCGATCGCCTCGCTCCACTTCAGCGCCGGCGCCCGCCGCGTCCGCCGCACCTGCTCCCGCCGCATCCGCATCGCCAGCTGCAACAAAAGCAGCTCGTCATACACCAGCCGCCGGTGCCCCCGCTCCGCCGCCGCATCATCCCCGGGCCGATGCACCAACCGATACGCATCAGCCAGCGATACCAACCCCCGCTCGCTCCGGTACGGCTCCGTCAGGTGGTCCTCGATCAGCCCGGCCGCCTCGTCGAGAATAGCGCCCACAGCATCCTCGATCGCCTTGCTGGGCAGCTCCTCGCTCGCCGGATACACGGGGCGAAGCCGCGCCTCGGTCGCCCCGCCCGTCTCATCACCCGGCTCAATCTCCCGCCACACCGGGTTGGCGATCTGCACGCGACCCCGCACCGACTTCGCCTTCCCCTGCACGCGCAGATGCACCCCCGGATGAATCCGCCCTTTCAGATAGGTCTGCCGGAACCACACCAGTTCCGCGCTGCCCGTCGCGTCCGCGATCGTCGCCGTGAACCTCGGGACCTTGCCGAAGTGCACAACTCGCGTGTCCGTCACCTCACCGCGCGCAGAAACGACACGACCGGCAATCAGCCGGTCGATCGTCGTCTCTGCTTCTTCATGTTCGTACCGCGCGGGCAGGTGGTACAGCAGGTGCGCCACCGATGGCATCCCAAGACGACGGAACGCCGCACCGCGCTCGACACCGACGCCGGGGACCTCCTCGATCGGTGTCGTCAGTCTCATGCCGCGATCAGATACCGCGCCACTCAACCGCCCGCAAGCACAATGATCTCAACGCGCCGGCTCGACTGCTTGTCGCCCCGCGGCTGCGCCGAACCGTATCCCGCGATGTACATCCGGCTCTTGTTCATACCACGAGAGGCCAGATAATCCTCGACCGCCATCGCGCGCTCGGCGCTCAGACGCTCGTTCGTCTTCCACTGGCTCTTCTTGATCGGGTCGCTGTCCGTATGACCCGCGATCCGAATCTCGTTGTTCCCGTACTGCGACTGCAGCACGCTCGCGATTTGATCCAGCGTCCGCTTCGCATCATTCCGGAGCGTCGTCTGGCCCGAGGCGAACAGCACATCGCCCGCGATATTCAGGACAATCTCGCCGCCGCGCTGCGACACATCAACGCCGGGAAGCGATCCGAACGGATTGCTAGCCATCTGCGATCCCGCGCCCGAACGGAGCCGCTCCGCCTCGCTCACCGCGGCATCACGGTCCGCAACAAGATTCGCGTTCCGGTCCTCGCAGGTGTCCAGCGCGTTCTCGAGCTGCGCCAGCTGCTCACGCAACGAAGTGTTCTCGTCGCGCAGCGCCTCGAGTTCCCCGCCGCCCTTGTTCTTGGCGCAACCGCCGAGCATCCCCGACACAACAACCAACCCAACCGCCAGAGCCGCAACCTTCACCGCGCCTCCAGCACGATCCGTCATCATCTTCCGCAGCATGCCGCATTCCTCCTTGAAATGGTGCCGCAACAAAAAACCCGCAACTCCGCGGATTGTCAACCAATTCCCACTTCTCCACAACCCCCCGAAGGACCATCCTATGACCGCCACTCCCGCCACTCCCGCCACTCCCGCCACGACCGCTACACCAACCAGATCGTCCGCCCCGCCAGCGCCGACAACACAACCTCGAACGCCGGCTTCGCCAGGAGCACGATGATCGTCGCCGCCGCCAGGTGCGGGCCGTACGGCAGCGCCGTCCCCTCACGCTTGAACATCTTCCCGAAGAACACGCTCCCGACCGCCCACGCGATCCCCAGAAACGGCGCCACAAAGAACGCCAGCACCGGGTCCACAACCCCCACCACCGCGCCCACCCCCGCCATCAGATGCACATCGCCCAGCCCCATCGCCTCCTTGCCGAACGCCAGCGACCCAAGAATCCGAACCATCCACACGAGCCCGCCGCCCACGATGATCCCACCCACCGAGCCGCCAAGCGCCAGAAGCCACAGCGGCGGATCGCCTAAAACCCCCATCGAATCGCCCAAAAGCCACCCGCCGGCCGCACCCGCCACCACCGGCACCAGGAACAGAATCTCCTTCATCATCTCCCGCCGCGCATGCGGATACCCCACCCACACCGGGTCACCCTCCGACCCGCCCCGCCCGCCCACCGTCGCCCTCAGCACAACGCCCACCACCAACCCAAGAACCGTCCCCACGCCCAGGCCGAGCATCTCCTGCCCCATCGAAAGCCCGATCCCGTACCCACCCCACATCCCCGCCACCGCCGGAGCCGTCAGGAAGAAAGTCCGCGCCAGTAGCCCGCCCACGCTCTCGCCCTCATCCTCCGTCGCTTTGCCTTCCGCCTCCGCACGCTCAAGCGCCGCCGTCGCTTCCTGCTCCCACGCCTCGTAATCCGAAAAACTCTGCGGCAGCACCTTCATCCACAACAACACCGCCGCCGCCAACAACCCAACCCCCGCTCCGAACGCCGCCCCCAGCCACGCGCCGTCGAAAGTCGGAATCGTCCAGTCGAACGCCGAGTGCTTCAGCCCGCCCGCCTTCGTCGTGCTGAGCCACAGCGCGTGCGCCGGGTGCACCACCAGCGCGATCCCCGCCATACCCCACGGAATCGAGATCGGAATCTGAAAGGTCTTCGCGTCCACCAGCGTGATCGCGATCAGGCAACCCATCATCACCAAAATCAGGAAGTACATGGGCCATGTGCGCACCAACCCGTCCAGCGCCCACTCCGGCGTCCACCACGCCACATCCAGCGCCCACCCCAGCACCGAAGGCCGCATGTACCAGATCGCATACGGCAGCGCGAACAGCACCGCCGTCACAAACTCCACCAGCGGATACTCCGCGCTGATCCGCGACTTACAGAATCGGCACTTCCCCCCCAGCGCGATCCACCCGAAGATCGGGAAGTTCTCCCGCCATGTCAGGGGCGTCTCGCACGAAGGGCACCGCGACCCGGGGCGAATCAGACTGAGCCCCATCGGCACCCGGTACGCCACCACATTCACGAATGACCCGACGATCGCCCCCAGCGCGAACACGAACAACAACCCCGTCACGCTCGCCATCCATTGCAGCAGTTCGAGTCGATCCATCGACGCGCCGAGTCCTTCCGTATTCAGCCGCTATCGCGGACCTTCTTGGTGCTCGCTCCGTCCGGTGTCAACTCGATCACCCGCTGCTTGGCCCGCTCAAGAATCTCCTCGCACCGCGCCAGCAACCCCGACGCCTTCTCGAATGCTTCAATCGATGCCTCGAGCCCGATCTCGCCACTCTCGATCTGCTCGATGATCTCCTCCACCCGCTCCATCCCCTCCTCAAACGACAACCCCTCCGCCGACCCTGCGCCGGCCTTCTTAACCGCAACCCTGCTCTTCTTCTTCGCCGCAGCCATATCCCAGAGTCTATCGGCTCCGCCCCCTCTCCCCCCTGGGCGAGGGCAGGGTGAGGGCACCTTTCCTCGTTCCTACTCTCTGTCGCTTTCGATCTCGCCTGCCGACGGAGATGCCGGCGTGAGGAGGCCAACTAAGAGCCTTGAGGACAACCGCGGTTGTCTTCGCTCGCCCAGTCCCGGCGACTGACTCGCAGCGCCGAAAACGCTCGCATCACCATGCTTCCGCCAAACTCAGAAAAACTGATCTCGATTCTTTCTCTATCGCATTCGACGACAGTCGGCCTACATTCGTGGTTGAATCGGATAGAAACACTCTCGACACCATCGCACTTCAGCACGAGCAGATCTTGAGACGCCTCACAGGGCTCAATGACAATCACCGCGCTCGGCAGGCATTCGGCACTAAAGGTAACCTCAGAATCCTCATCAAAGCTGCTAGGTGAGGTGATTTTGCAAGATTGCACATACGCATGGTCCCAATCGATGCCGCTCAAAATTATTGCCAGTTCATCGCCGTCCGACACTGGTTGAAACTGCATAGGTCACTCCATGTTGACGCACGCCCCCCATCCTGATGCCCACGCTCAGATACCTCCCTAAAACAACCCCATCTGATCTTTCCCATCTCCATCACTGGTCTTTTTGGTCTTCTTCTCTGTGTTCTCTGTGTGCTCTGTGGTGAGTCTCTTCTGGGCGTCCTCTGTGGTGAAACTCTTCTCCACCACCGATCGCACTCTTCCATCACTCAGCACCGTCACGATCCGCTCACCTGCCTTCATCCGCTTCGCGCTCCGAATCACCTTCCCGTCCGCGCCCAACGTCACCGAGTACCCCCGCCGCAGCACCTCCATCGGCCCGATCACGCCCAGCACCGACCGCGCCTCACGCAACCGCGAGGCGCTCCGTTCCAATCGCTGCCCGACAGCGACCAGCGCATCAACCCGCGCCCGCGCCACCCGCTCCCGCGCCCGCTCCACAATCTCCATCGGCTCCGTCATCACCCGCCGCCGGCGCAGCGACTCAACCCGCTTCGCCTCGTGCTCCACCCTTCGCGTCAGCATTGCCCGCGATCGCGCCCGCATCTGTGCGATCTGCTCCAGCAGCGCGCCCTTGTCGGGCGTCAGCCGCATCGCCGCCTGCGTGGGCGTCGCGCACCGCTCATCCGCCACCAGCTCCGCGATCGTCACATCCGTCTCGTGCCCGATCGCCGCCACCACCGGCACCTTGCACTTCAGAATCGCCTCCGCCACCGCGCGCTCATTGAACGCCCACAAATCCTCCATCGAGCCGCCGCCCCGCGTCACAAGCACCGCATCAACGCCCAACCGATCATGCTCGGTGCTCAACCACTCAATCGCGCGCACGATCTCGCCCGCCGCACCCTCCCCCTGCACGCGCGCATCCACGACCACGATCTCCACCGCCGCGCACCGACGACCCGCCGTCACGATCACATCCTGAAGCGCAGCACCCGTCCGCGAAGTCACCACCGCGATCCGCCGCGGGAAGCTCGGCAGCCGCCGCTTCCGCGCCGCATCGAACCACCCCAACCCCCGCAGCTCCGCAACCAGTTTCCTGAATCGAACCTCAAGCGGCCCCTCGCCCACCGCCTCTACCGACTCCACATACACCTGCGTCCGACCCTGCTTGTCGAAAAAGTCCACCCGCCCCGTCACCACGACCTGCTGCCCATTCTCGATCGCCGCGCCAGCCTTCCGCGCACTCTGCGCGAACATCACGCACGAGATCACCGCGTCCTCATCCTTCAGGTCGAAATACCAGTGCGTTCGGTCGCGGAACCCGCTCACCTCGCCCACCACCCGCACCTTCGCCGGCAACCCCTTCCGCAGCGCCGCGCCGATCAGCCGGCACAAGTCCCCGACCCGAAGCAGACCATCCCCCGCCGTCGGCGCATCAGCCGACGCCTTCATCCGCCCCGGATCAAATGGCAATCGCGCGCCGCTCATCAGAACTGAATCGGAATCCCTTCCTTGCGATACTTCTCGAGCAGCAACTGCGCCTCCAGCAGCGCCTTCTCCAGCCGCCGCGCCGCGTCATTCAGCGAGTTGAACAAGTCCGGGTTCTGCACCAGCTGCCCCATCGTCCCCTGGCCGCTGTTGATCTGCGCCAACAGGAACTGCATCTCCGTCAGCACCGTCCCCATCTGCTCCGCCGTCCGCTCGACCTTGATGCTCAGGTCCCCGAGGTCCTCACCGATCGCACCCGCCTGCGTCTGGAGCGTCCCCGCCGCCTGCTCCCACGCCTCGACCGCGCTCGCCAATCCTTCCGCGGCCTCAGACCCCTTCTTCGCAAAGGTCCGTACATCCTCGCGCATCGCCTCGTCATCCAGCCACGCGTTCGCCTGCACCAGCGCCCGGTCCAGACGCTTCACCGCAGTCGCGATATTCGCCGGCTGCGCGCCCGAGTCCACCTCTGCAAGATCGCGATCTGCCAGCATCGCCTTCACACGCTCGCCGATCTCCGTGTAAGTGGTGCTCAAACGATTGAACGAGTCCACCGCGTCCTCAACCTTGTCGAGCCGACCGCCAAGCAGACTGGTCAACTCATCCAGCATCCCCTGCGCCTGCGCCGTAAGCGTCTCGCCCTCGTTGATGTACTCAATCGCCGCCGCAAGATCGCCGGCGCGTGGTGTCAACTCCACGCTCGTATCGCCCACCAAACCCCGCTCCAGTTTCACCACCACATCCCGCGGCACACGGACCCCCTCGCGGATCGCCAGCTCGACCAGCGCGCCCATCCGAGGATCGTCCGCCGGCGCGAGCCGCGCCACATTCCCGATCCGCACGCCGTTCATCGTCACCGGCGACGCCTTCGTCACGCCCCCCGCCGTGTTCAACTGAAGCGTAATCGGGTAGTGCGGCGGCTTCCCGAAACTCATCTCCCCGAACAACATGAGAATAAAAATCAAACCCGCCGCGCCCAGGATCGCCGTCAACCCAACGATGAAGTCCCGCATCGTCCGCTTCATGCCGACGCCTCCTGCTCCACTGCTCGCGTCTCGACATCCTTGCCCTCGATGAACTGCCGAACACGCCCGTCCTTGCTACGCCGCATCTCATCCATCGTCCCGTCCGCGATGATCCGACCCTCCCCGATCAGCACCACACGGTCCGCCACCTTGCCCGCGGCCTCGAGATCGTGCGTCACCACGACACTCGTCACGCCCAGATCGCGCTTCATCCGATTGATAAGCCGCGCAATGCCGTCCGCGCGAATCGGATCCAGCCCGGTCGTCGGCTCATCGTAGAGGATCGCCCGAGGCTTCATGATGATCGCCCGCGCTAGCGCCACACGCTTCTGCTGACCCCCGGACAACTCCGCCGGACGCTTGTCCATCACGCCATCGAGGTCCACATGCTCGAGCACCTCAATCACACGGTCCCGCCGCGCCCGCGCCTTGAGCGTCGTGTGCTCCACCAGCGGGAACTCCAGATTCTCCCGCACCGTCATCGAGTCAAACAACGCCGACAACTGGAACAGAAACCCGATCTGCTTCCGCACCGCGCCCAGCCCCCGCTCGCTCATCGTGTCCACCCGCTGATCCCCGAACCACACCTCCCCCGAGTCCGGCCGGATCAAACCGACGATGTGCTTGAGCAGCACCGACTTGCCCGAACCGCTCGGCCCGAGCACAACAATCGTCTGCCCCGCCGCGATCTCGAGGTCGAGCCCGTCCAGCACCACCTGCGACCCGAATCGCTTCCGCACGCCGACAAGGCGAATCACCGCCTCGCCGCCCCCCGGATCTTGCTGTGCGCTGCGCTGCTCCACGACCCTATCATCCCCCCGATGCAACCGAAATGCGAACGACGACTCATCCACAAGGGCGCCAAGTTCGACTTCGAAGCCGTCTCCCTCACACTCCCCGACGGCTCGGTCGTCTCGCGCGATGTCGTCCGACACCCCGGGGCCGTCACCATCGTCCCCGTCCTCGATGGCGGCCGCCTCCTCCTCATCCGCAACCTCCGCGTCGCCACCGCGGGCTGGCTCTATGAGTTCCCCGCCGGGACCCTCGAGCCCCCCGAGCCGCCCATCGATTGCGCCGCGCGCGAACTCATCGAGGAAACCGGCCACCGCGCCGCCACGCTCACCCCCTGCGGAACATTCTTCACCTCGCCCGGTTTAAGCGATGAACGAATGTTCGCCTTCGTCGCCACAGGTCTCTCGTCCGTCGGCCAGGACCTCCAGGACGACGAACGCATCGAGGTCCACCCAACACCACTCGCAACCGTCCTGCAAATGCTCGACGCCAATCACGCCGATGACTCCGATCGACTCATGGACGCCAAGTCCATGCTCGCGCTCCTCCTCGCACTCCGACAGAATCTCATCCCGAACGCATGACACCACGCGATCACCATCACGACGAGTTCGATACCGGCTCCGGCTGGAAAGACTCCGATGCCGGAGGGGGCGGGGGGGGTGGGAGATGGTCCCGGTTCATGGCCCGCCTCGTCGAGAACCCCGACAACCCCGCCGGGTGGTCCCTTTTCATGTTCCGCTTCAAGGGCATCGAGACACGCATCCACCTCGCCACCGTCCTCTTCATGATCTCCATGCTCCTCTGGTCCATCCCTCCCAAACACGGCGGCATCTTCTACATGTCGCTCACCATGATCTCCCTCTTCGTCATCGTCCTCCTCCACGAGTTCGGCCATTGCTTCGCATGCCGGCGCGTCGGCGGCGAAGCAGACCGCATCGTCATGCTCCCCTTCGGAGGCGTCGCCCTCTGCATCCCCCCCAACAACTGGCGTGACAACCTCATCACCACTGTCGGCGGCCCCGCGGTCAATGTCCTCATCTTCTTCATCACGTCCGCAGCGCTCGCCATCCTCGGCGCAGCAGACGCCATCATCTTCAACCTCGTCAATCCCTCGACAATCTTCTTCGGCCTGCCAGAGTTCAAACCCTTCTGGCTCCTCACGCTCCTCATCGCTTTTCATGTCACCAATGTCTACATCCTCCTCTTGAACCTCGCCCTCCTCATGTTCCCCTTCGACGGCGGCCGCATCGTTCAGGCGCTCATGTGGTCGAAACTCGGCTACCGGCGCGCCACCGAGATCGCCGTAAATATCGGGTTCCTCGGCGCGATGATCCTCGGCATCGTCGCCGCCGTCGTCTTCGAAGAGGTCATGCTCGTCCTCATCGCCATCTTCGGCGCCATGTCATGCTGGACCGAGCGCCAACGCCTCCGCGCCGAACACGATCTTGTGGGGGGTGGGAGCGGGGGGGGAGACGCCATCATGGCCGCCGTCCGACGGCAGCAACGCGAAGACGAAGCCGAGCAGCGCAAAACCGAACGCGATCAAGACCGCCGCCGTAAAGACGAGGCCGAACTCGACCGCCTCCTCTCCAAGATCTCCGCCACAGGCATGGACTCACTCAACGTCGCAGAAAAACGCGCACTCGCCCGTCTCTCAAAGCAGAAACGCGAGTCGTGATATTCTCCCAACCCATTCCCGAATGACATCCCGGGGGGGGACGGGGGACGAACACGCAACCGCTCGCACAGGTATCAACACGCTCATGGGACTCGCCGACCGAGACTACGCACGACAGCAGCCGCGCCGCGGCGCCGCATACGGCGCGCCCTCACTCCCGCCCGTCACCAAGTGGCTCATCATCATCAATGTCGCGGTCTTCATCCTCGACCAGATATTCGCCTCGCAGGGAATCGGCTACATCGTCACCATCAACCCCGGGCCGCCCCCGCAAACGACCGGCATGCCCCTGCTCGAGACCTGGGGCCACTTCTCAACGCAACTCGCCTTCGTGCACGGCCAGGTCTGGCGCTTCATCACCTTCCAGTTCCTCCACGCCAACTTCGATCACATCCTCTTCAACATGATCGGCCTCTACTTCTTCGGGCCCGTCGTCGAGCGCTCATTCCGCTCCGGCAAAACATTCCTCGCCTACTACCTCTGCTGCGGTATCTGCGGCGCCGCCCTCTACCTCTTCCTCAACATGCTCGGCTCTATGGGCGTCCCGCTCCCCGGATTCCTCAACACCAGCATCCTCACGCCCCTCGTCGGCGCATCCGCGGGAATCTTCGGCATCCTCATCGGCGCAGCGTTCGTCGCCGGCAACGCGACCATGCTCATCATGATGGTCATCCCCACCACCGTCCGCATGGGCGCCTATCTCCTCCTCGCCCTCGCATTCTTCAACCTCGTCATCGGCGGCAAGAACGCCGGCGGCGACGCGGCGCACATCGGCGGCGCCATCGCCGGTTTCATCCTCATCCGGCACCCGCACTTCCTCGAAGACTTCTTCCACATCTTCGGCCCCCCCAAGCCGCGCAAGAACAAACCCGCACGCTCCGGCAGCCCCTCCGCGTCAACAGACACACCGACACTCAAAGAGCGCCAGCGCGTCGACGACATCCTCGCCAAGGTCTCCCGCCAAGGGCTCCAATCCCTCACAGCCGAAGAACGCGCCTTCCTAGAAGCGCAATCCCGCAAAGAAGGCAACCCACTCCAATAATCCTCCTTCTCCCCTCCGGGGAAAGGATGTCACGCGCAGCGTGACAGGTGAGGGGGAAGGCAACCGACCAATCATCGGGTACCACCGCGTATCCGCGAGGCGGCAAGCGGTGCCCGAACACTTCTCTCGGGTGCCACGGGCAAGTCTTCGACTTGCCCGTGCCGAACTCCTGCACCCTCCCCCGCGCTTGCGGGGGAGGTGCCATGCGAAGCATGACGGAGGGGGTGGATCGATCTGTGCTCTGCGCATTTCTTACACTCCCCCCATGCCCCTCTCCTTCCAAATCTCCCAACGCGACGCCGCATCCCGCGCGCGCATCGGCCGTGTCACCACGCCCCACGGCTCGTTTGACACCCCCGCATTCATGCCCGTCGGAACCCGCGGCTCAGTCAAAGGCATCACCCCCTGGCTCGTCCGCCAGACCGGCGCGCAGATCATCTTGGGAAATACCTATCACCTCATGCTCCGGCCCGGCTCCGATCTGGTGCAGCGCATGGGCGGCCTCCAACGATTCACGGGCTGGCCGCACCCCATGCTCACCGACTCCGGCGGCTTCCAGGCGTTCTCGCTCTCCGACTCGCTCCGACTCACCGACGACGCCGTGATGTTCCAGTCCATCGTCGACGGCTCAACGATCAACTTCACGCCCGAGCGCGCCATGCAGGTCCAGAACGAACTCGGGGCCGACATCATCATGGCCCTCGACGATTGCCCCCCCTCGATCGATCCCTCCTCGACAAGCCACGCCCGCGAGCGCATGGAGGAGTGGAAACGCAGAATCGCCGCCGGCGAGAATGTCGGGCGGACACCCGATTGGGCCAAGAAGGGTTACGACCACGCCCGGCGCCTCGACGAAGCCAACGAGCGAACCATCCGCTGGCTGGAGCGCTGCAAGGCCGCACACGCCCGCGCCTCCGATCAGGCGCTCTTCGGCATCGTTCAGGGCGGCACTGACCTCGACTGCCGCACCCGCTCCGCCTCCCAGGTCACGAGCATCGACCTGCCCGGCTACGCCATCGGGGGAGTCGCGGTAGGGGAGGGCACCGAAGAGATCCGCACCGTCGTCGAGCACACCGCGCCCCTCCTCCCCGAGTCAAAGCCCCGCTACCTCATGGGCGTCGGCTACGAGCGCGACATCGTCGCCGCCGTCCGCGCCGGGATCGACATGTTCGATTGCGTCCTGCCCACCCGCAACGGCCGCAACGCCTCCGCCTTCACCCCCAGGGGCACCCTCAAACTCCGCAACGCCCGGTACGCCGAGGACCCATCCCCCATCGACCCCGACTGCGACTGCCCCGCCTGCAAACCCGCCCTCGCCGGCTGGCCCCTGCCCGCCGAATCCGGCTTTTCAAGGGCGTTCATTCGGCATCTGTTCATGGCAGACGAGATGCTCGGACCCATCCTTGTCTCCCTCCACAACCTCCGGCACTTCCAGCGCCTCATGTTGGACATCCGGGCAGCCATCCGCGATGATGCGTGGCTCGCCTTGGCCAACAGGTGGCCAGTGGTGGGCGACTCGCTGCGCGGCCTCCCGCGCCCGAACACCGACTGAACCAACGCCCCCCCGGCGCGATCCACGCCGATCCGGGCGTCGATCAATCGCACGGGCGCAGGCGATCAACCCGCAACTCACGGGAACCACTCCGGATGACGCACCATTCGATCACGCCGACCCTCGCACCCTTCATCGCGCAACAGGCCAGCCCGCCCAGCGGCATCGACACCGGCGCCGCCGGAAACACATCGTCGACCGGTCAGTCCGGCGCGCAGCCCCTCGGCCCGAATGGCGGCGCGGGCGGCACCGCGCAACCCGGCAGCAATCCGCTCATCCTCTTCGCGCCGCTCCTCCTCCTCTTCGTCGTCATGATATTCATGTCATCACGCGCCCAGAAGAAGCAGAAGCGCCAGCAGCAGCAGATGATCGACTCCATCGGGCGTCACGACCGCGTCGAGACCATCGGCGGCATCATCGGGACCGTCGCCGAGATGCGCGACACCGAGATCGTCATCAAGGTCGACGAGTCAACCAACACCAAGATCCATGTGTCGAAGTCCGCCATCAAGGGCGTGCTCAAGCAATCACGACGCGACAACGCAAGCGCCTCCAACGACGCCTGAGTCATCCGACTAACCGCCAGGGACACGGACCGTTCGATCATGCACAAATCCTTCAAGACATTCATCCTCATCGCCATCGTGCTCGTCACCTGTGCGCTGGCGATCTACCCGCCCAAGAAGAACCTCCGCCTCGGCAGAGACCTCGCGGGCGGCGTCAACCTCGTCTACTCCGTCAACCTCAATCAGGGTGACAACGCCGACGAAGTCATCGGTCGCATGATCGAAGTCCTCAAGGAGCGCGTAAACCCCGAAGGCCTCTACGAAATCTCATTCGTCCAGCAGGGCCGGGACCGCATCTCCATCTCCATGCCCCTCCCCACCAAGGAGATCCAGCAACTCCGCGACAAGTTCCAGAACGCCATGAGCGATCTCGAAGACTATGTCATCGATCGCGGCGCCTTCGAACGCGCACTCCGCCTTTCCGGACCCGAGCGCCTCGCGGCCCTCGATGAACTCATCGACAACGAAACCTCCGGCCCACGCGCCGATCTCATCGCGCCCCTCCGCGCCGCCATCGAACACGCCGACGCCGCCCGCGCCGAGTACGACGCCGCCGCCGCCAACAACCTCACCGATCCCGCCGAACTCTCCCGACTCGAGGAAGAAGCCGCCGTCGCGCAGATCGACCTCGACGAAGCCCGGCAGACCGTCGCCGACAAACTCGTCTCCGCCGAGGAAGTCCGCCGCGCCCTCGACCGCTCCGCCGAAACCATCACCGTCCCCAACAAGGCAACCGGCCAGCCCGAGTCCATCGAGAGCCCGCGCGAAACCGCCCTCAAAGCGATCAAAGCCCGCGCCGACTGGGCAGCCGCCGAAGTCGAAAAAGTCGTCACCGAATACAACAACTACAACGCCAACCGCCGAGGCCTCGACGACCCCTCCGACCTCATCCGAATCCTCCAGGGCGCCGGCGTGCTCGCCTTCCGAATCGCCGTCGAGAGCGGCGAACTCACACCCGCGCAGGAAGAGGAATACCGCAAAGCGATCCGCGAGCGCGGCCCACGCGCCGCAAACCTCCAGGGACTCGTCTGGGCGCCGATCAACCGAATCGAGTCGTGGTTCAACGACATCACCGATCAGCAGTTCCTCGTCGTCAACCCCGTCGGCTTCTTTGCCCGGCAGGGCTTCGTCGGCGAGGAATACAACGGCATCTACTACATCCTCCTCCACGACGCCCCGGGCCTGCGTCTCTCCGCCGCCGAAGGCGACGAATGGGCCGTTTCCGGCGCCTCCTCGACCACCGACCAGCAGGGCTTCCCCGCCATCGCGTTCCGCATGAACCCGCGCGGCGCGAGTCTCCTCGGACAACTCACCTCCGACAACATGGGCCGCCCGATGGCGATCCAGCTCGATGACGAGGTTTACTCACGCCCGCCCAACATCAACGGACGCATCACGAGCCAGGGCCAGATCTACGGCAACTTCACGCCCTCCGAAATCAACTACGTCGTCCGCACGCTCGGCGCAGGATCGCTCCAGGCCAAACTCGGCACGCAGCCGATCTCCGTCAACAACCTCGCCCCCGAACTCGGCGCCGACAACCTCGCCAAGGGTCTGACCGCGGGCATCATCTCCTTCATCATCGTCGGCGCGTTCATGATCGTCTATTACTTCATGCACGGCGGCGTTGCAGTCATCGCGCTCCTCGTCAACGGCATCTTCATCCTCGGTATCATGGCCCTCGCCCGCGCCGCCTTCACGCTCCCCGGCATCGCCGGCGTCGTGCTCACCTTCGGCATGGCCGTCGATGCCAACGTCCTCATCTACGAGCGAATCCGCGAAGAACTCCTCCGCGGCGAAGACCTCCGCACCTCGGTCCGACTCGGCTTCCAGAAGGTGCTCTCCACCATCGTCGACGGCAACATCACCAACCTCATCGTCTGCCTCGTCCTCGCCTACACCGGAACGCCCGAGATCAAGGGCTTCGCCGTCACCCTCGGCGTCGGCGTCGTGTCCACCATGTTCGCCGCGCTCGTCGTCACCCGCTTCATCTACACCATCCTCATCGACCACATCAAGATCAAGTCGATGCCCCAGCTCCCGCTGGTCCTTCCCGTCATCGAGAAGACCCTCACGCCCAACATCGACTGGATCAAACTCCGCCCCCTCTATGTCGTCGTCTCGACGGTCCTCGTCGGCACCGGCCTCTTCATGATCTACCAGCAGCGCGAAGAACTCCTCGATACCGAGTTCCGCGGCGGCACTGCCATCACCCTCAACCTCACCGAAACGCAGACCCGCCCCGACGGCTCCACCCACATCGTCCCCGCCATCCTCCCCCGCGATCAGGTCGAGGCCCGCGTCCGCAAGATCGCCGACGACGCCAAGAAGCGAATCGACGCCGGCAACCCGGAAGAGAACGACAACATCCTCGTCGGGCTCGTCTCATCGCTCGATGTGCTCGTCGTCAACCCCGAAGAGGGCGGCATCAACTCATCCACCTTCATCATCAAGACCCCGATCACCGATCAGGAGCCGCTCGAAGGTGCCATCGCGACCGAGTTCGCCGACAACATCGCCGGATTCCAGCCGCTCACCTTCATCGGCTCCGACGCCGAGTCCGTCGCCGATGCGCCCGTTTACGAAATCATCGACGCTTCCCTGGGCGCCTCCATCGGCCGCCCCGACATCCGGAACAACGTCGGCGAGTTCATCGGCGGCATCGCCATCGTCCTGGATCAACTCGATCCGCCGCTCCCCCGCGTCGAGATCGAGGAGCGCGTCTCAGAAGCCCGCGAGAAGGGCGCCACATCGTCCCTCATGCTCGACCGCGATATCCGAATCGTCGTCCTTGAGGGAACCGACGACCGCGCAACCTCCGCCGCGGTGCTCGTCCGCGACCCCGCCATCTCGCAGTTCGATCAGGCACGCTGGCGCGCCGAACTCCGAGACCCCGAGTGGAACATCATCCGCACCGGCCTCACCGAGACCGCCTCGCGCCTCTCCATCCAGTCCTTCAGCTCCGAGATCGCCTCGACATTCCGAGGCCAGGCCATCGTCGCCGTCATCCTCTCCTTCCTCCTCATCCTCATCTACATCTGGGCGCGCTTCGGCTCCATCCGCTACTCACTCGCCGCCATCGCGCCCCTCGTCCACGATGTCATCGCGGCCATCGGCCTCATCGCCATGGCCGAGATCCTCTACCACAAGTTCCCAGCGCTCGGCGAGTACGGCATCCGCCCCTACAAGATCGACCTCGGCCTCGTCGCCGCGATCCTCACCATCATCGGCTACTCCCTCAACGACACCATCGTCATCCTCGACCGCATCCGCGAGAACCGTGGCCGACTCAACTACGCCTCGCGCCGCGTCGTCAACGAGTCCATCAATCAGACGATCTCCCGCACCCTCATCACCTCGGGCACGACGCTCTTTGCGCTCCTCACACTCTTCGTCGTCGGCGGCGAGGGCATCGCCTCCTTCACCTACGCACTCCTCTGCGGCATCATCGTCGGTACCTACTCCTCCATCGCCATCGCCGCACCCTTCGTCTATGTGAAGAAGCTCGACGCCTCCGACGCGCCCCACGAAACCCCCGACGCGGACAGCCCATCCACCTGAGACCAAGCCCGCGCAGGAGCGCGCGATGTTCCACGCACCACAGTCAAGACTCGGCGCCAAACTCGCCGTCCTCGCCGCGCTGTGGATCATCGTCTTTTGGCTCACGCCCGCGCCCAGCGCCATCACGCCGCGCGTCGCCGACGCCTCCACCAACACGCGCCCGATCACCGAGACCCAATCCCCCGTCGCCCAACCCGAAACCACAATCATCACGCAGCCCCTCATCACCGAGCCCGCGCCGATCACCGAAGAACCGACCGCCGGCGCCGTCACACCGCCGCCCTTCGACCTCTACACCGTTCAGCCCGACGAAACCATCGAGAGCATCGCCGTCCGCCTGCTCGGAGACCGCAAGTACTGGCAGGCCATCGCCCAGATGAACCCCTCCGTCGATCCCATCCGGCTCACCGCCGGCCAGCAACTCCGGATCCCCGCCGACATGCAGAACCTCCAGGGCGTCACCACCGAGCACGCGCCGCCCGCAGCCCCGCCCGAACTCATCTACGTCGTCGCGCGCAACGACACACTCTCCGGCATCTCCCAGAAGGTCTACGGGCGCTCCATCCACTGGCGCCGGATCCAGCAGGCCAACGCATCCATCGTCAACGAGGACGGCACCAACCTGAAGCCCGGCATGGAACTCAAAATCCCCACACTCCCCGCCGACACACAAGACTGACCCACACATGCCCGACAACACCGAACAATCTTCCAAGGGGGGGCGGCCCGTCATCGTCACGGGCGGCGCCGGCTTCGTCGGCTCAAACCTCATCGCCGGCCTCCTCAAGCGCAAGCCCAATCGCAAGGTCATCGCCGTCGATAACTTCCGCTCCGGCTCCTTCGCCAACATCGTCGAAGCGTGCGAGCGCGAAGGCGTCGGCGCCTTCACCGGCGAGGTCATCACCGCCGACGCGGGAAACCTCGACTGGGAGTCCATCGTCGAGCAGGCCACGCCCGGCGCGATCTACCACCTCGCCGCCATCACCGACACAACAGTGATGGACGAGGCCGAGATGATCCGCGTCAACGCCGAGGAGTTCCGCGAACTTCTCCATGTCTGCGCCGATAGCCGCGTGCCCTTGGTCTACGCGTCCTCCGCCGCGACCTACGGCACCCCGCCCCAGGCCCGCGACCGCGTCCCCTTCCCCGAGCCCGCCGCCGGCAAACCCAACAACGTCTACGGCTTCTCCAAGTGGCTCATGGAAAACATGCACCGCGACCTCATCGCCGAATACACCAAACACGAAGGCCGCGCGCCCAACATCGTCGGACTCCGTTACTTCAATGTCTTCGGCCCCGGCGAGTCGCGCAAGGGCAAAATGGCATCCATGGCCTACCAGCTCGCCATGCAGATGCTCGCCGGCAAGCGCCCCCGCCTCTTCGCCGACGGCTCGCAGGCCCGCGATCAGGTCTCCGCCTCCGATGTCGTCGATTGCACCATCAACGCCGCACGCGACGGCGTCACGCCCGGCGTCTACAACCTCGGCTCGGGCCAGACCACATCCTTCGCCGATATCGCCGCCGCCGTCCGCGCCGGGCTCGGCCTCGCCGAAAGCGAACTTCCCACCGATTACTTCGAGATGCCCGCCGACATTCGCGCCTTCTATCAGGATTACACCTGCGCCGACATGAGCGCCACCAGGAAGGCCATCGGCTGGGAACCGAAGCACGATCCCCGCACCGCCATCCGCCAGTACGCCGCCTACCTCTTGCAACACCACGCCCACGCCTGATGCGAGCCACTGACTGGACAATCCAGGGCTCCGATGCGCTCCCCATCCACGGCAACACGCACAGCCCCGAGGGCGACCCCCGCGCCGTCGCCGTTATCGTCCACGGCTGGACCGGCTGCAAAGACCGCAACATCGTCCCCGTCCTCGCCCAGCACGCCGCCTCAATCGGCTGCATCGCGCACCGATTCTCCTTCGGCCACTGCGGAATCGAAAAAGACGCCGACCAGATCACGCGCCACGACGAGTTCTCCCGCGACGCACTCGCCTACCAGTTCGAAGACCTCCGCCGCGTCATCGAAGCAATCGATAACGAAACGATCCCGGGCAAAGGGCTCCCCCTCATCCTCATCGGCCACTCGAGAGGCGGGGCCACCGTCCTCGGCGCAGCCGCACGCGCCCACCGTGAAGGGTGGTCAATAGAGCCCCACGCCACCATCTCCATCGCCGCCCCATCCGCCTACACGCGCCTCTCAAACGAGATGCGCGAAGAACTCAACGCAACCGGCTTCGTGACGCGCAAACTCGCACGCTCCGACACCGGAGTCGTCCGCATGGGCCCGTCCTGGTACGCCCACTACACCGACAACCCAGACCGCGACCTTTTCGCCGAAGACCTCGCCGCCGCCCGCGGCCCCATCCTCCTCATCCACGGCGACGCCGACGACGCGGTCCCGCCCTCCCACGCGAAGCGCATCCTCGAACAGCTCCAGACAAACGCCAACGCCGACCCGACGTTTGTCACCATCCGATGGGGCGATCACAACCTCGGCGCTGTCGGCTTCGGCACCGATCACAAACGCTCAGAGAAACCCGCCATCTTCGAAGCACAGCGCGCCATCGGGTCGTTCCTACGTGAAGTCCTCTGATGCTCCCTCTCCCCTCCGGGGAGAGGATGTCTCCGAAGGAGACAGGTGAGGGGTAAATGGAGGGGAAGGGGAGGGCGGGTGCCACCGCTTGTCGGGACGAAGTCACGCAAGCGGTGCGGTTCCATGAACTACCCATGCTTGCCCGTGTTCGGTCCTCAGTTCACCGACACGCCCACCGCGTCCTCATCCCGCACAAGCGTCTGCTCCGCCGCGCCCTTCCGCGTGACGACATCGATCTCCGCCTCGCCGCTCCGACGAGCATGCTTGGCGTCAAAACTCCCGTCCGCGTTCACGTGCTCGAAGTGCACCGTTACGCGCGTCGAGACGCCGCGCTCCTGCATCGTCACGCCGTACAGGCGATCCGTCGCCATCATCGTCCGCTTGTTGTGCGTGATCACGATGAAGTGGCAACGATCCAGGAACTGCTTGATGATCGCGCAGAACCGCTCCACGTTCGCGTCGTCCAGCGCCGCATCGACCTCGTCCAGAATGCAGAAGGGCGACGGCTTGCTCTGGAAGATCGACATCAGCAGCGCCACCGCCGTCATCGTCTTCTCACCGCCCGACAACTGGCTGATCGACCGCGGCTCCTTGCCCGGCGGCTTCGCAACCACCTCGATCCCCGACTCCAGCCAGTCGATCTCGCCCGTCTCCTCGTTCGGAATCAGCCGCACCTCGGCGCGACCGCCACCGAACAACTTGCGGAACAACCCGTCCGGCCCCGAGAAGTTCTTCTGAATCGTCTCGAACGCTTCTTTGAATCGATCCCGGCTCACATCGTTCAGTCTGACAATCAGCGACTCCAGCTGCGTCCGCGCCGCATCAATATCCGCAACCTGCTGCACCAGCTCGTCGTTCTGCTCCGCCAACTGCGTCTCTTCCTCGATCGAGTCGAGGTTCACATTCCCCAGCTTCCTGATCGCGTCCCGCAGCGTGTCCACCGCCTCCTGCGCCTCGCCCACATCCACCCGCGCCACATCGCCATCCGCCATCATCGCGCGGTACGCGGGATACTCAAGCGCCAGATCCACCGAAGTGTCCTCGGCCGCCCGCTCCTCGAGCGTCTCTCGGCGCACCTCCAGCTCCCGCTTCGAGACCTCCAGACTCTGCCAGTCACGCTCCACGATCGAGGCACGCTGCCGCGCGCCGTTGAGCCGCTCACTCACCTCGTTCACCTCGCGCGACACCGCATCGATTTCGCCCCGCGCCCCGGCAACCGCCTCCCGCGCCCTCTCGCCTTCGACGCGCGCTTCTTCCATCTCCCGGGCGCTCTGCTCGATCACCGCCCGGTACTCCGACAGCCGCGACTTCCGCGACTCCAGCCGCGAACCGATCGCCTCCCGCTCCCGCCGCGTGTCCTCGAGCTGCCCCTCGATCCGGTGCAGGTCCCGACGCGCCGAGGACTGCTTCTCCGTCTGCTGACCGAGCCGAATACGCATCGCGGTCAGTCGCTCGTTCACACCATCCAGCGTTTCCTGCACCCGCGCCGTCTCGCGCTCCAGTTCCCCCGCCTTCTCCGCCTCCTCGTCGTGCAGCCGCTGCAACTTCTCAGCGCGCTGCGCCAGCTCGGCTCGCTCCCGCTCGAGCGTCGAGCGCCGCTCCTCCAACTGTTCCGCTTCCTCTCGCGCCATCGGCAGCTCGCGATCAAGCCGCGCCAGCTCCGCCGCCAGCCGATCCCGGCGCGACTCCTCGCCCATCGCCGCCCGCTGCGACGCCGCCAGTTCGGTCCGCATCGCGCCCAACCGCTCATTGAGTTCACCCACCCGCGCATCGACCGCGCGGAGCGACTCCCGCTCGATACTCAGCACCGCATCCAGGTTCGCAAGCTCCGTCTCGAGCGCCGCCAGCTCGCTCGAACGCTGCAAGAGCCCCGCCCCGTCGCCCGCGCCCGTAGTCGGCCCCGCGATCACCCGACCGTCCGCCTCGAGCCGCGCGCCGTCCCTCGTCACGAACCGCACACCCCTGCCCCGCATCGGCCCAAGCGCCAGCATCATCGCCGACTCAAGACTCTCAACCAGCACCGCGCGACCGAGCAACCGCTCCACAACGCCCAGGTACCGCGCATCCGTCCGCACACACCGCGCCAGCGGCGTCACACCCGGCATCATTTCAATCGCTTCCCCCGCGTCCCACTCCCCGTCGATCGCAACAAAGGTCACCCGACCCACCAGCGACCGCAGTGCAACCTCGTCGCCGCACACATCGCCGATCGACTCCACAACCAGCGCCTGCAGATCCGCGCCCAGCGCCGACTCCACAGCGGCCGCATCCTCACCCTTCACCTCGATCAACTCCGCCAGCGGCGCGATGATCTTCGCCATCAAGCCCGCCGGCGCATCGCCCGCATCCCGGCGCTCCAGCAGCTCGCGCACCGCATCGCCCATGCCCTCGCGCTGCTCGGCCATCTCCGCGAGCGTCGCCCGCCGGCTGTCCAGACGCGCGTGCCGCTGCTCCAGATCATTGAGCCGCGCCGTGAGCGACCGCTGCTCGTCGCTCATCATCGTCGCCGAGCTCATCGCCCCCTCGATCCGCCGCTCGACAGCCCTCACCTCATCCCCGTGCCTCGCAAGCGACCGCTCGACCCCATCGAGTTCCTTCACGCGCGCCTCGCGATCACTCGCAAGCGTCGCCACACGCCCGCCAATCCGCTCGCCCTGCTCGCGGTACTGCTGCGCCCGACGCCCCTCGCTCTCCGCACGCGCCGTCAGCGCCGTCCGCTCGCGATCGATGTTCGTCACCGCGGCCCGCGCCGACGCCAACTTCACACGCGCTTCCGCCAGGCCCTCCTGCGCGCCCTGACGCTCAGCGCCCAGCGCATCCAGGTCACGCTCCGCCCGCTCCACTTCCTCCGCAACCGCGTCGCAAGCCCGCCGCTGCGCGACAACCTGCTCGTCCAGCGCCTCGATCCGCTCGCCCAGCTCAACCTCCAGCGCCTGCTCCCGCGCAACCTCCTGCTCCGACTCCGCCAGGGAGCGCTCGCTCATCGCCCGGCGCTGCTCCGCCTGCTGCGCCCGGTGCTCCGCGCCCGTCGCCTCACGCTCCAGCCGCTGCTGCTCGCTGATCGCATCATGCCGCCGCAGCTCCGCGTCCTGTTTGCTCGTTTCCAGTTCCGTCACCAGCGCCCGCGCCGTGTCCCGGTCCGACCCCAGCTGCTGCAAGCGCGAGGTCAACCCGCTCAAACGCTCCCGCAGATCGTCGTACTGCTCGAACGCCAGCGCCAATCGCCACGCGCCGAGTTCCGTATCCAACTCCCGGAACCGCCGCGCCTTGACCGCCTGCCCCCGCACGATCCGAAGCCGACGCTCCGTCGACTCAAGCCGCTCCCGCGTCTGCGTCAGGTTCACTTCCGTCCGCTCGAGCTTCCGCTGGCTCTCCACGCGACGCGCCTTGAACCGCGCCACGCCCGCGGCCTCCTCAAAGAAGGTCCTTCTCTCAACCGGGTTCGCCAGCAGAAGCGCATCAACCTTCCCCTGCTCGATAATCGAATACGCGTCCGCGCCAACGCCCGTATCCAGAAACAGATCGCGCACATCCTTCAGACGCGCCTTGCGGCCATTGATCAGATACTGGCTCGTCCCGTCGCGATACAGCCGCCGCTCGACGTCCACCATCTCCGTGTCGATCGGCAGGTACCGCTTGCGGCTCCGTCGCGCAACCGCCACCTCCCCCGCGCCCTCACCATCGCCTTCTTCCGAAAGCATCGCCTCGTCGAACGCGCTATCCAGCGACTCCAGCGCATGCCCCGCCGGCAACTCCGGATTCTCGAAACTCAGCACAACGCTCGCCATCCCCGATGGCGACCGCCCCGCGCTCCCCGCGAAGATGACATCCGCCATCTCCTTGCCGCGCAGACTCTTCGCCGACCGCTCCCCCAGAACCCACTTCACCGCGTCAACGACATTCGACTTCCCGCAACCGTTCGGCCCGACGATCCCCGTCACAGGGTCATCAAAGGTGAACTCCGTGCGGTCCGCGAAGGACTTGAATCCATTGAGCGTCAGTTTGGCCAGTCGCATCGTTCCCACGACCTCCATGTCTACCGCGGGGCCGACACGACCCCACGCTGGAACCGCGGCACTCGGCATCCTGCCTCGCCGCGCGCCCCCTCCAATCTCTCTCTATCGGGCCGACCGCCTTCCCGGACGCCACACAAGCCCGCTCAAACTCAAGTATACGCGAGTCCGCCCACGCCTCCCCCCCGAATCAGGAACAAGCCGCCCCGCCGATCTCAGCCGCCCCCGCCGTCGCCCGCCGGCACCACATACCGCCGGCGCCGCTCCTCCCGTTCCGCCTCCGTCTCATCGGGCGTCCCCGAGGTGTCCCTCCGAATCGCATCACCCGGTGTCAACTCCTCGATCGCCCCGTCATCCGACAACTCCGGGCGCACATCCCCAAACTGCGTCTGCACCATCCGGGCCATCTCGAGCTGTAGCCGGTCATTCTCCGGCACCAGCGCCGCCAGCACCGCGCCCTTGTCGATCATCACCGACAACGCGCCCACCACCTCGGAGTAACTCAGATCAAACCCGGCCTCCGGCTTCTCGGGGGTCGGCTTGTGGGCCAGACGCCGAATCAGCGCCCCAAGCGACCCGTCCCCGCTGAACGAGGTCGACCGACCCGTCCGGTAGTCCCGGTAGAACAACCGCACATCCCCCGTCACCGGCGCTTCCATCATCAACCGCCCGTCCCAGGCGCGCAGCAGCGTTGGCCGCTCGACCTCCTCATCACCCCCGAACAGCGCGATCGTCGGCTCGCCCTGCTGCGTCACGTAGATCATCGGGTCACGCGAAGGCACCTCCGCCAGCACGAACTTGTCCGCCACCACGGTCCGCCGAATCATCGGGTCCGCACGCTTCATCAGCGACTCAAACGCGTTGATCCGAATCGCAAGGTCGGCGTCATCAAGCAGCCCACGCAGGAACCGGTTCACCGAAGGATCCGACCCCACCCGCCCGAGCAACTTCACGGCATCGATCCGCACCGATCCCCGGCCCTGCTCCACCAACTCCTGCAGGTAGGGCACCGCCCGCACATCCCCGAGCCGCGCGCCGACCCGCAGCGCTGTGAACCGGGGACGCACCTCCCCGTAGGTATACAGATCGCGCACCGCCGGAATCGCGCCCTCCCCCAGCGCCTCCAGGCAATACCCGATCCGCTCCGCGAGCTCCGGCTCGTCCTTCAGCGCCGTCGCATACCGCTGCGCCCACTCCGGCGCAAACTGCTGATCGATCCGCATATGCCGGATCAACTGCACGAACTCACCCGTGCGATCCGAGTACGCGTACGGCACATTGATCGCGATCAGTTCCTCGTTCCGCCCCCGCGCTGTCGGCTCGCGACCCGCGCCCTTCGGGAACCGCCCGTTGATCGCGCTGACGATCGCCCGCGCCCGCGCGTGCGACGGGTTATTCAGTGTCACCGACAGCGGAATGCTGATCGTCGCCTGACCGCCATCCAGCACGCGACCGATGATCTTGTTCGCGTCCGCGCTCGCCGAGACCGCCGGGTCCGCGAACGGATTGATGAATATCGGCCCGTTCGCCCGCGCAAAGATCCTCCGATCCGGACCGCTCGAAATCAGCGCGCCCTCGCGCAGTTCCGTCGTCCAGAGCGTCCCGCCCTCAAGACTCGTCGTCGAACTGCCCGGCACCGCCCGCACAAGAATGTCGAACCGCGATCCCTCGGGCGAGCCCGGCGGAATCAACGCCTCAACACTCACCACCGCCGTGTTCGGATCATCAATCAACTCATCCGGCGTCATCCCCGCAAACGAACCCGAAGGCCGACCGATCCCCCGCCGCTCCATCATCTCCACGATCTCGTTGCGAATCGGGAGCGGAATCTCCTTCGATCCCGTCCCGTTCAACCCCACCACCAGCCCGTACCCCGTCGCAAGCGTCGGCTCCAGCCCACCGATCCGGCACTCCGCCCCGATCGTGTTCCGCAGAATCTCCGGCACATCGCTCGGCACCGCCTCGGGCTGCGGCAAACGCACCGGCTTCTTGTTCCCGCTGCACCCCGCCACCCCCGCACCCGCGCAGATAACCCCCGCCGCCACGCACCCCACCAGCGCCCGACGAACACGACCACCGATCACCGTTCGAATCATCAAACCACCATCTCCCGTGCATCACCAGGCGCCGATCGCACCACTCCGCCCACGACTCACCAGCCAGTACATCCTACCCCACCCCCGACCAGCACCCCGACCACCATCAGACGCCCGCCCAGCGCGACTGTTCCGGATCAGTCCCAGAGCAACGCCCCGCCAGGCCCGCGAAACCGAGCACTCGACAACGGAGCCCGCGCCCCGTTCAGCCCCAGTCTCCGAGTCCACACATCGAAAAGATCCTTCATCTGCTCCGCCCGCGCCCCCTCGCCCCGTTGACGAACGCCCGCCCTGTGGTCGTACAGCCCCCCGTCACGCATCCCGCGTATCTGTGAGATCACCTTGGCGGCCCGATCCGGAAACTCGCGCGCCAGCCAGTCAAGAAACACATCTTTCACCTGCCACGGAAGACGCAACATCACCCACCCCGCACCCGTCGCGCCGCGATCCTTCGCCGCCTTCAGAATCGACGGCAACTCGCAGTCATTCAGCGCCGGGATCATCGGCGCCGCCATCACGCTCACCGGAATCCCCGCATCCGCGAGCCGCCCGATCGCATCAAGCCGCGCCAAAGGCGCGCTCGCCCGCGGTTCCATCTTCGCCGACAACCGCGCATCCAGCGTCGTAACGCTCACCGCCACGCGCACCGCGTCGCACGACGCCAGTTCGCGCAACAAGTCAAGATCACGCAGAATCAGCCGGTTCTTCGTGATGATCGATACCGGCTGCCTGCACGCCGCGAACAACTCCAGAATCCCGCGCGTGATGCCGAGCGACTTCTCCACCGGCTGATACGGATCGGTGATCCCCGACATCATGATCGGCTCACCCTTCCAACCCGGCCGGCCCAACTCCCGCCGCAGAATCGCCACCGCATCCATCTTCGCGAAGATCTTCGTCTCAAAGTCGATCCCGCACGACAGCCCGAAAGTCTCGTGCGTGGGCCGCGCATAGCAGTACACGCACCCGTGCTCGCACCCGCGGTACGCGTTGATGCTCCACCCGAACGGGATGTCCGCCGACTCCACCCGATTGATCATCGTCTTCGCGTTGTCGCGATACACCCGCGTGGCCACCTGCACCCCCTCCGGGTGCTCCACCATCACCTCGTCGAGATGCTCACCCAGCACATCGAGCCGAATCGGCTCGAACCGGTTCGAAGGATTCACCTGCGCCCCGCGACCCCGCACCCGACCCTCCGTCAGCCCATCCGGATACTCGCTTCGGTACTCATGCATACACCGAACATTATCCGATCAAACCCGGATGTCCAGCGCACACCCGCGAGCCCCAGCCCAATGCCGGCGAGCACCAAGCGCAAGCGAGCGCTTCAACTCACTTCACACGGCCGAACAAGCCACAGCCCCGCCTACGGATATCCAATCCCTGCATTCTCTGTGCTCTCTGTGTGCTCTTGTGGTGGACTTCTTCTAGCCCCGCAGCGCGAGAATCAGTTCGACCTTGCCGATCTGCTCGTCGAGCCGCTTGGCGATCTCCGGCGGCGCCAGCCCCTCGTCCGCCAGGCCGTACACCCGCCGGCTCAACGGATCGCTCGTCGCGCTCGCCGGAATCACACCCGCGCTCCGCTCAAAGAACCCGCTCCCGCCCTTGGCCGCGCCCGCCGGCTCCCGGCGAGCGCTGGGCGTCACCGTCCCCGCCTCGCGCACCGCGACGGGCGGGGACCCGGCCCCCTGCATACGCGGCTCCGAGTACGCACGCTCCATCAACGCCTCGAGCCGAGCCGCCAGTTGTTCCATCCGCTGCATCCGCTGATCCGCCTGGTCGAGCAGCGCCTCGAGTTTCGCCGTCCGCGTCCCGATCTGGGCGGCACACGCCCGCGTCGCTTCCTGCGCCTCGACCATCGCCTTCTCGAGCCGCTCGTGAACGGTCGCGCGATCAGCGATCCGCTTCAGTTTCTCTCGCGCATCCCTCGGCAGCGAGTCGTCCTTCACCCGCGTCTTGCCCCGCTTGCGAATCCGTTGCAGCAGGAGCGTCGCCGTGATCACAGCGATGCCCGCGCCCGCCATCAGGCCGGCAAGCTGCCCGTCGCTCATCGCCGCCGCAAACAGCCCCGTTGTGGACACCGGTCACGCCCTTCACACTCGCCGCCCCGTCCGTGGGCGGGCATACCATGCAATCCATCGCCCCCGTCCGCAGGACGGAAAGTGGGGGGGCCGTCAAGATTGCTCATCGGTACCATCGAACCCACGCCGTGACAAATGCACGCCCCATCGCCGCCGTCGATCTCACCGCCGTCCGCGCGCTCGACGCCGCACGCGCCATCGCCCGCGACTGGCGCCGACTCACCGCCGCCGGTCATCAAGCGGGAGAGGGGGGTGGTGGGGGCAGGACGCTGGTCGCCTGCTCCGCCGGCGCCGACTCCACCGCGCTGTTGCTCGCACTCGCCGCCGAGACCGACAACCTCGTCGTCGCCTATATCCGCCACGACATGCGCCCGCGCGAGCAGACCGACATCGATCTCGCGCAGATGCGCGACCTCGCCGAAGCGCTCTCGCTCCCTTTCGTCACCGCCGATGTGAGTTGTGCCGCTGAAAATGCGAGGGGAGAGGGGAATAGGGGGAGGGGGGGGGGGAATATCGAGGCCGCAGCACGCCGCGCCCGCTACCACGCGCTCGCCGATCTCGCCGTCGAGCACGCCTGCCCCTTCGTCGCCGTCGGGCACCACGCCGACGACCTGCTGGAAACCCAGATCATGTGGTTCATCCGCGGCGCCTCCCTCCGAGGCCTCGGCTCGCTCCGCCCTACGCGCACGCTCTCCCGCCGCGTCACACTCATCCGCCCGATGCTCAGCGTCACGCGCGACGACGCCCGCCGACTCTGCACGCTCGCCGGCGTGACCCCCGTCGAGGATCGAACCAACACCGACACGCGCCGACTGCGCGCCGCGCTGCGCCAGGGTGTGCTCAAGGACCTTGCGCCGAAGGCCGCCCGCCGCGCGAAGGTCGCAGCAGCGATGGCGCGCGACGCCCAGCGCGTCATCACCGACCGCGCCCGCGACATCCGCCCCGACAGCGGCGTGTGGAATCGCAACATCCTCGCGCGCGAGCGCCTCACCGTCATCATCGAGGCCATCCGCGCGGAGTTCCGCCGCCAGACCAGGGGCGTCGGCATGGATGCGCTCACCCACCGCGCGATCGCGCCGGTCGTGCGCGCGATTCAGGACGACACCAACGAACGCCGCGTGTTCCAACTCGCCTCCGGCGTGCGCATGGAGGTGGCGGATAACGAGGTCCGCATGACGCGCGTCGAGAATGGGAGCGACATTCCATGAGCGCACAAGGGCCGAAGGTCGTGCTGGTCGGGCATTGCGGGTTTGACGCCTCCCAACTGTCGCGGATCGTGCGCACGGCCGCGCCGGACGCCGAAATTGCCCATGCAGAATCGGACGCGGACATTGAAGTTCATGGAAGTTCGGCGTTGTTTCTTGTCAATCGCGCGCTCCCCGGGCGCTTTTCGGCGCCGGATGGCGTCGCACTCATCGCCACTGTGCGCGCAAACACCGGCGCTGCGTGCATGCTGATCTCCAACTACGAAGATGCGCAGCAGCGCGCCATCGACGCCGGCGCCCTCCCCGGCTTCGGTAAGTCCGACGACAAGGACGAGGCCGCCGATCGCGTCCGCGCCGCGCTGGCACTCAACAAATGAAAACGGGGCCGTTGCCGGCCCCGCGGGTAGTTGTTGAAGTTGTCGTCGAATCTCAGTTCAGACTGAGCGTCGCCTCGTGCTCATTCTCGTGCTCGCCGGACGGGCCGTCGAGATACGACTCTTCCAGTTCGACGCGGATCTTCTCCAGCGCCTTGTTCTGGATCTGGCGCACGCGCTCCTTGGTGACGCCGATGAGTTGCCCGACCTGCTCGAGGGTGAGCGGGCGGGAGTCGTCATTGGGCGACTCCAGACGGAAGCGGTGCTCGATCACCTGGCGCTCGATCTCGGAGAGATCGGCGTGGTTCTCGAGGACGATGCGCTTCACCTCCGAGGCGGTGTCCTGCACGAATTCGGTGCGCTTCGAGTCCACGAAGTCGGACTTCTCCATCTTGGGGTCGTAGTCCGTGGGGAAGCGCTGGCGGTGCTTGGTCGCCTTCATCCCGTGGCGGCTGAACGCCTTGAGAATCGCGCGGCACGCATAGGTCGAGAACTTGAAGCCGCGCCCCGCATCGAACTTGTCGACGGCACGGAGCAGCGCCATGTTGCCCTCGGAGACGAGGTCGGCGAAGTCCACTTCGCTCATGCGGGTGCGCTTGGCCATCGCCAGCACCAGCGCGAGGTTGGTCTCGGCGATCTGCTCGCGGAGTTCCTCGCTCTTGTCGTGCCAGCGCAGCAGTTCGCGGGCCTCGGCGATCGTGGGCTTCTTGCTGGGGCGCTCCCAGATCTGCTTCTGGAGTTCGGAGATGCAGTGACGGGCGTAGTTGAGCTGCAGGAACAGCACACGCTCCTCGGCGCCGGTGAGGATCACCTGATCGGACGAGCGCGGCAGGCGCGAGCGCGAGCCGGTGAAGTCGTCCATCACGGGGTGATACCACGAGGCGTCGGGCTTGCGCACCTCGGGCGCCTCGTCGTAGAGCGTCCGCTCGGCGTCGTCCTTGCGGAACTCGTCGGAGTCGATGTAGGACATCGGCTCGGCGAGCAGACGCGCGAGCGTGCGCTCCTGCTCGGGCGTGAAGGAACGGGAGACCTTGCGCGCGCCGCGCTTGGTGACGGCGTCGTGTGCGTTCTCGGTGACGACGATGCCGCGACGGCGGCTCAGTCGGTCGAGGGGTGAGTTGGTGTCGTGCTTCATGGTGGACATCGTGTCCTGTCCTTTCGGGGTCGGTCGTGGACCCCTTCTGCGGGCTTCGGCGCTCCTCGCCCTCGGCCCAATCCCCTGGAAGTCAGTCGGTCGGTGGTCCGCCGGATCACTTGATCCGGGGTCGCGGCTCATTCACCTATCGGGCACCCGCCCGGATCCGGCCCAACTGTGCTTGACTGTCTTACGCCTGCCTCTTGGGGAAGTTCTTTCAGATTGGAATTATTCTAAAAGACTTCCCAGTTTTCCACAATAGTTCTGTTTTCTACCGGTCAGTGGCCTTTGCGGCGGCGGAGTCCACGGCGGGTCCGCACCGGGATACACTTCGTTTCTGGAGGCGATTGGGATTCCCCGGTCGCTTCGTTCATCCGTAAATCAACCGAACAACATGCGAACGCATGGCCTGTTGTCGTTGATGACAGGTTCGCAAGGAGCATGCCGTGGCATTCACCCTTCCCGACCTCCCCTATTCCAAAGACGCGCTGGCCCCCCATATCGATGCGAAAACGATGGAAATCCACCATGGGAAGCATCACGCGGGGTATGTGAACAACGCGAACGCGGCTCTGGAAGGAACCAAGTTCGCTGACGAAACCTGCCCGGGGGTCATCTGCACCCGCCTGAATGACATGCCGGCGGACAAGAAGACGGCGGTGCGGAACAACGCGGGCGGGCATTACAACCACTCGCTGTTCTGGAAGGTGCTGGCCCCGGCGGGCAAGGGCGGCAAGCCGAGCGCTGCGCTGGGCGAGGCGATCGACAAGGCGTTCGGATCTATGGACAAGTTCAAGGAGGCGTTCGGCAAGGCGGCGTCGACGCGGTTCGGCTCGGGCTGGGCTTGGCTTTGCGTGCACAAGGGCGGGAAGGTCGAGGTCTGCTCGACGGCGAACCAAGACAACCCCTTGATGAAGGATGCGATCGGTGACGCTGCGGGATGCGGCGGGACGCCGGTGCTTGGCCTGGACGTGTGGGAGCACGCCTATTACCTGAACTACCAGAACCGGAGGCCGGACTACATCGGGGCGTTCTGGAACGTTGTGAACTGGGATGAGGTGTCGAAGCGGTACGAGAAGGCGCGGGGGTAGGTCTTCCCAGATTGACGCGATCGTGAGTCAGATTTGCAAACCCACACTCCGGTGCGGGTTTTTTGTTCGCCGGCGCATCGGTTGGTGGTACATTTGGGTCGGCGGTAGCACAGACCGCCGCGCCGCGAGCCGCACAACTCGCGGGTTCATCTCGGAGCGACGGCACTTCGCGTTGGAGTGCTGTGGGTACGGGATCCGACGGAGGAGTTGCAGAAATGAATCGACGGATGGGTTGCGCCGCGATCGGCGCGAGTGTGTTTGTTTGCGCCGGGTCCGCGATGGCGGCCTCACCGATCACGGCGACCTTCGACAGCGACGCGGAGAACTTTCAAGGATCGACGATCTCGACCACGCAGATTCATCTGGGTGCGGGCGGCAATCCCGGCGGGTTTATCGAGATTCGCAGGGATCTCGGCGGGCCGGCGTTCGATATCGGCACCGAGAATCGCATGACTCCCGAGTTCCTTGGTGACTATGTCGCGGGCGGGATCAACGAGGCGGGGTTTGATCTCCGCGTGCCGAGCACGCCGGTTGCGGATGTGTGGCTCCGGTTCCGTTCGTCGGTGTCGATGAACGGGTGGTACCACCCGTACGGCGCGCCCGCGAACGACAACGTGTGGCACGAGTACAGCTCTTCTTTCGATCCTTCGTGGGACGACGCGACGGCGCTGGGCAACGGCTGGTTGCAGGAAGCGGGCGCGGGCACTTTCAGCGACACGATGAAGTCGGTCGGGTGGATCGAGGTTCGCCTGATCACGATCGAGAGCACGCTGGCGGATATCGACAATGTGTACATCGTCCCGACGCCGGGCGCGCTGGCGCTGTCGGTCGTGGGGATGGGCTTCGGACTTCGTCGGCGCAGCCGCTGATTGACCGATCCCGATTGAGCGTTCAAAGAGACCCGCCGCGAGGCGGGTTTTTTGTTGATCGATAGAATGGCCTTGGAATGTCACAGGAGCGGATGCGATCTCGGATCGAAGCCTCATTCTCGCGACAGGCGTTGATGTCGACGCTCGGGGCGCGGCTGGCTCGGGTCGGTGACGGCGAGGTCGAGATCGAGTTGCCGTGGTCGGATGGATTAGCGCAGCAGCACGGCTTCATGCATGCTGGTGCGATCGCGACGATCGCGGACTCGGCTTGTGGATACGCGTGCCTGACGAGGATGCCCGAGGGATCGGCGGTGCTGAGTGTGGAGTTCAAGGTGAACCTGCTGTCACCGGCGCGGGGTGAGATGTTTGCTGCGCGAGGGCGTGTCGTGCGGGCCGGGCGGACCATCAGCGTTGCGACGGCGGACGTCTTGGCGCGATCCGGCGGCGAATCGGAGAAGATTGTTGCGTTGATGCAGGCGACGATGATGCGAGTTGACCCGAAGAACGGCGTCGCGGGGTGAATGATCGCCGTATGGGGCCCTCGCTTGCGCTTCGGGCTCGTCGAGTTCGGGCCCGCCGCTTTTTTCACTGGAAGTTGGGCATGTGGCGGGTACCTTGGAGGGGTCTGACTCTATCGGAAGGAGCGAGCCATGAGGTTTCGGGCGTTGATGATGGGTGTTGCCGCGGCGGGGGCGATTGGTGCGGGTGGTGCGGCGTTTGGTCAATACGATGTGGCGATCGTGGCGTCGGCGTCGAACACGGCCAATGCGCAGGCCGAGCCGCGGTACACGGATGTGCGCGACAAGTTGATGGCGACGGGGATGTTCGACTCGGTGACGATCATCAACGCGACGGGGATCGGGGATGGCGTGGGGACGCCGCCGTTGGGTGACCTGCTCGGCTTTGACGCGATCATCTTCTGGACGAACGACTCGCTGGCGAACGCGGTGACGATGGGCGATGTGCTGGCGGACTATGTGGATGCCGGCGGCGGCGTGGTGGTGTGCGTGTTCGCGAACACCTCGACGAATGCGCTGCGGTACCTGCAGGGCCGTTGGCTCAGCGATCCGGGGTACATCGCGATTCCGCAGAACGGCGGGTTCGTGCAGGGGACGCCCGCGGGGTTGGGGACGGTGTTCGTGCCGGGGCATCCGATTCTCAACGGCGTGACGACCTTCTTCAATCAGGCGCCTGATCTTGGCACGGGTCCCTTCGGCGCGTGGCGTCCGGCGCAAACGGGATTGACGGCGGGATCGACGCGGATCGCGAACTGGACGACGGGCCAGACGCTGATCGCGCTGGCACCGAACGCGGGCGTCGTGGAACTGGGGTTCCATCCGGTGTCGAATGCCGTGAACGCGGGGTACTGGGATCAGACGACGCAGGGCGGGCTGATCATGGCGAATGCGCTGAAGTTTGCTGCGGACGCGGCGCCGGGCCCGGCGGACCCGTGCCCGGGCGATGTCGCGAACAACGACGGGATGGTGGATGTGGACGACCTGAACGCGATTCTGAGCGTGTTCGGGACGAGTGTCGGGGTCGGCTCGCCTCTGGACCTCGCGAATGACGATGGTGTGATTGATGTCGATGATCTGAATGTGATCCTGACGAACTGGGGCGTGCCCTGCTGAACGGGTTGACGGAAGGCGGTGATTCATGATCGGGCGCTGGCTCGCGGTGTGCGCGTTGGTTGTCGGTTCGGTTGCGGCGGGGTCGCACGCGCAGACGTTGATGACCAAGAGCATCGCGGCACCGCCGAGCGATGTCTTGAGCGGGGTGGTGCGGCGACCGGTTGCGTCGACGACCGGGGTGAGTTCTCGTTGTGCGCGATACCCGATCGAACTGGAACGCGGCGCGGACGGCGTGTGGCGTGCGTCGGTGGGGTTCTATGTCGGCGATCCGGCGACGGCGCGGTTGATGATCGTGTCGCCCGAGGAGGGCGCGTGGGAGGCGCGGGTGCGGTTTGCCGATGGGGACGTGATTGTGCTGGGTGATGGTGTGGAGTTGGATGCGCGGGTCAAGCGGCATCACGGGCAGTACGGGATCGAGGGAGTGTTCGATCCGGCGACGATGTACGAGATCGAGGGCGCGAGCCGCGAGAAGTGGACGCTCGAAGTGAGCGCTGCGCGCGGCGGGGCGGGGGATATCGACGGGTATCTGCTGGTGACGAGCGATGATCCGGTGGCGATGTACGCGTTTGCCGCGGGCGGGCGGGTCGGCGAGCCGATCGAGTTCTACGCGTGCTTGTATGACACGACGGATGGTGTGCATGTTCCGGGGGAGGCGATGCCGGTGGCGATCGAGGGGCGGCTGCTCGGAGAGATGACACGGTTCGGGACGGGGGATGCGGTGGATGTCGCGAGTCGGTTTGACCCGGCGGTGGGCGAGCGGCGCGAGGTGTCTGGTGTGTTGGTGGTCGATACGCCCGGCGTGCATCGTTTCGAGGCGCGGATTGAGGCCGAGTTGGCGGACGGGCGGCGGGTGTCGCGGAGCGCGACGGTGCTGATTCCGGTTGTGGATGCGCGGGCGGAGATTGCGAGCGTGACGCCGCGTGTTGAGGGGGATGTGGTGGAGTTCGAGTTTGCGTTGGGCGGCGCGGAGTTGCCGGGGCACTTCCGCGCGGGGGCGGAGTTGTGGGGTCGCGGGGAGCGGGGTGATGTGCCGATCGCGTGGATCGGCGGGATGGTGACGCCCGAATGGGATGAGAACGGGGATCCGGGCGCGGCGCGGGTGTCGCTGGAGATGGACGCGGACTGGATCGGGCTGGCGGGGGCGCAGGGGCCGTATGAGCTGCGGAATGTGCGGTTCGAGGACCCGGACTTTTATGTCGTGTTCGCGGAGCGGGGGCGGATGGATGTCGCGATCGCACCGGCGTTGTCGGCGCGCGAGGTGGGGGGGATTTCGACGGAGATGCTGACCGGGCGGATGAACGCGGGGCGGGCGATTGATGTTCCATCGGTGGCGCCGGCGTCGAGCGCGAATGGTGTGGAGTCGGCGGTGTCGGCGCACAACATCATGCTTATTCACGGGTACTGCGCGGGGGGGAACCCGTGGCCCACGGGGCAGTTCTCGTCGCCGATTGACATCTTCAGCGATCCGAACCAGTCGCGGTCGAATGATGCGTTTGCGCAGTTGATCGGCGCGCAGAGTCAGGACTCGAAGTCGTTCGGCGTGATCGCGCACTCGCAGGGGGGGTTGGCGTCGCTGCAGTTGTATACGTTCTACTGGAGCGGTTTGGATTGGGCGCGCGGGCCGCGGCTGATCCAGTCGGTGGGCTCGCCGTATCAGGGGACGGCGCTGGCGGGCGAGTTGGCGGTGCTCGGGAGTATTTTCGGCACGGGTTGCGGCGAGAACACGGACCTGACCTATGCGGGTTCGGCGGCGTGGCTGAGTTTCGTGCCGACCTGGGCGCGGCAGCAGGTGTACTACCACACGACGAGCTTTCTGGATGAGCCGTTTGTGTACGACTACTGCAACTTCCTTTCCGACTTCTTCCTGACGGACCCGGATGACGGTGTGGTGGAGATGGTGGCGGGGCAGTTGCCGGGCGCGAACAACATGGGGCACAAGGCGGGGTGGTGCCATACGACGGGGATGCAGGACCCGGCGCAGTACACGGATACGGTTCGGAACGCGACGATGAACGCGAACGCGGCGCGATGAGGATGGCCATGAAGACAAGCATGATGATGTCGGTGATGGCGGCGCTTGGGGTTGCTTCGGGTGCGGACGCGGGCAGCGCGCAGATGTGCGTGATGGACGCGGAGCAGTCGATCGCGCAGGGGGCCGACGGCGAGGTTGTGATGTCGTTCGTGTTGCCCGAGGGTGCAACAGTGACGGGGGTTGTGGTTGATATCGATCTGGACCACACATGGCTGGGGGACCTGGTGATTCAAGTCGAGCATGACGGGACGGTCGTGAAGATTCTCGACCGCGTGAATCTCGGGTTCTTCCCGTACGGGTGCGGCGGGCGGGATATCGATGCTTCGTTCCGTGATGACGCGACGGTCTCGCCGGTTGATCTATGCGTGCCTTCGAAGCCGGATCCGCAGCCGGAGCCGATGCTCGTCGGCGATCTGATTCCGGCGCAGGCGCTGGCGGGGTTTGATGGGCTGGATGCGGGGGGGCAATGGACGATTACGGTGGCGGATCTTGCGGCGAATGACTCGGGGACGCTCCACACGGTGTGCCTGACGATCGAGTACGACGCGCCGTCGCCGTGCGTAGGTGATGTGAACGGGTCGGGCGGCGTAGATGTTGATGACCTGAATGCGCTGCTGAGCGCGTGGGGGACGGATGTGGGCGTGGGGTCGCCGCTGGATGTGGCGAACGACGACGGGGTCATCGATGTCGATGATCTGAATGTGGTGCTAGGGGCGTGGGGGACTGCCTGCTGAGGCACGATCTGGCGTGATCTTTCGCGAACTGTCGTGAAATCGCTTGTTTGCCGCCGCCAATAAGTTAGTATGCACTTAGTTAGTACATGCTAATGGAGTTGGCCATGCATCCCAATCTGCTTCTGGCGTGGGCCTTGTTCTTTCTGGGCATCGGATCCGGGGCCTTGTTGGGCCTGGGGTTCCACCGGGATGGGTTTCTTGGGGGGTACGACGCTTTTCGGCGGCGGCTCTTCCGTCTCGGGCATATCTCGTTCTTCGGCTTGGGCGCGGTCAATGCGCTCTTTGCGCTGACGGCGATGGGTGTCGGCGCGGGGCTGGAGGGTGTGTGGTTGATCGCGTCGGTGGCGCTGGGTGTGGGCGCGGTGACGATGCCGCTGTGCTGCGGGTTGGTGGGATTGCGGCCCCGGCTGAAGAACCTTTTCGTGGTGCCGGTGGTTGCGACGGCGGTCGGTTGCGGCGCGACTGTGATGGGAGGGTTGGCGTCATGAGGATTGCGTTGATTGCGATGTCGGGCGTTCGGGCGGACAATCCGGAGGTGATGCGGGCGGGGCTGAGCTTTCCCGGAGTCGTGGAGCGGGGGAAGGTGATCGCGTCGCTCCCGAGTCTGTCGCTGCTGACGCTGGCGGCGTTGACGCCCGGGGAGCACGAGGTGTCGTATCACGAGGTGCTCGATCTGGATGCGTCTGGGACGCTCGGCGTCGAGGCGGATCTTGTGGCGATTTCGACATTCAGCGCGCAGTCGCTGGATGCGTACCGCCTGGCGGATCGGTTTGCGGCGCGCGGGGTCCCGGTGGTGATGGGGGGTTTGCACGTGACGGCGCTGCCGGATGAGGCGCTGGCGCACGCGACGAGCGTGGTGATCGGTGAGGCGGAGCCGGTGTGGGCGCGGCTGGTGGCCGACGCGGCGGCGGGGCGGCTTCAACGCGTGTACCGGGCCGGTGATGGGGAGGAGTTTGATCTGGGCGAGTCGCCGGTGCCGCGGTACGACCTGCTGGACATCTCGAAATACAACCGGCTGACGGTGCAGACGTCACGCGGTTGCCCGCACAAGTGCGAGTTCTGTGCGAGTTCGATTCTGCTGACGAAGCGGTATAAGTTGAAGCCGGTTGATCGGGTGATCGGTGAGATTCGGGCGATCAAGGAGCACTGGAGCCGCCCATTCATCGAGTTCGCGGATGACAACAGTTTCGTGAACCGGGCGCATACGCGCGATCTCTTGGCGGCGCTGGAGCGGGAGCATGTGGTGTGGTTTACGGAGGCGGATGTCTCGGTGGCGGATGATCCGGGGTTGCTCGCGGCGATGCGGCGGGCGGGGTGTCGTCAGTTGCTGCTCGGATTGGAGAGCCCGCGGCGGGAGGGGCTGGACGGATTGGAGACGCGCGCGAACTGGAAGCTGCGTCAGTTGTCGAAGTATGAGCGCGCGGTGCGGACGATTCAGTCGCACGGGATCACGGTGAACGGGTGTTTCATTCTCGGGCTCGACGGGGATGACGCCTCGGTGTTTGGCACGGTGGAGGACTTTGTTGAGCGCACGGGTTTGTACGATGTGCAGATCACCGTGCTGACGCCGTTCCCCGGCACGCCGCTATACGAACGTTTGTTGAAGGAGGGTCGGATCATCGAGCCGGGCGCGTGGAACAAGTGCACGCTGTTCGACGTGAACTTCCATCCGAGATTGATGAGCGCCTCGGCGTTGCAGTCGGGATTGATCGATCTGGCGTCGCGCCTGTATTCGCAGGAGGCGGTGTCGCGGCGGCATCGTGGGTTCTTCGAGGGGTTGCCGGGTGAGATCAGGCGCACATCGCACGCGCTGCGGGGGATCGCGGAGATGAACTGATTGCCTGCTAGGCGACAGACTCGATCCACCCGCCCCCGAGGACGGTGTCGGGTTGATTGGCTTCGTAGACAACGAGGGCCTGGCCCGGCGCGACGGCGCGCTGGGGCCGCTCGAAAGTGACTCGGAAGCGTCCGGTGCGCCCGGATGGGGTCGGTGATGTCGCGTCTTCGAGGAGCCGGAGTGTGGCGGGGACGACTTCGCCGTGAGCGCGGTACTGGACGAGGACGGGGAGGGAGACCCCCTCCGCCTCACTCCGCTCGGCACCTCCCCCGCCCCCCCCGCCGGCACCGGGGGAGGGAGGAATGTGATCGGTGAGCCAGTTGGCTTCGCTCACAACGCATTCGTTGCAGAAGAGTGCTTCTTCGGTGGCGACGGTGACTCGGTTGGTGGCGGGGTCTTTGTTGACGACATAGATGGGGTAGCCGAGGGCGACGCCGATGCCGCGGCGCTGGCCGATGGTGAAATTGTGATGCCCGGTGTGGGTGCCGATCTCGTTGCCCTGTTCGTCCTCGATGACGCCGGGGCGGACGGTGTCGGGGCGGCGGCGTTCGACGAGGCCGGCGTAGTTGTTGTCGGGGACGAAGCAGATTTCCTGTGAGTCGGGCTTGTCGAAGACGGGCAGGCCGAGTTCGCGGGCCATGTCGCGGACGACTGACTTCTTGTAGGTGCCGATGGGGAGGAGCATGCGCGAGAGTTGTTCGCGTGGGACGCCGAAGAGGACATAGGACTGGTCCTTGTCGGTGTCGAGTCCTCGCATGAGGCGGCCGCCCTCGGCGCGGGCGTAGTGGCCCGAGGCGACGAACTCGGCGCCGATCTGTTTGGCGTAGTCGTGGAGTTTGCCGAACTTGAGCCAGTCGTTGCATCGCACGCAGGGGTTGGGCGTGCGGCCGGCGGCGTACTCGTCGACGAAGTAGTCGATGATGCGATTGAAGTCCTTCTTGAAGTTGACGACGTAGAAGGGGATGTCGAGGGCCGCGGCGACCTGCCGGGCGTCGTCGGCGTCGTTGATGGAGCAGCAGCCCTGGTGGCCGATCTTGACTTTAGCGGGGTCGCAGGTTCCTCCCCCCCTCTCCCCCCCCGTCGAGTCGTCCGGCGTGAGTTGGTCGATGGTCTCACCCGGTGAGCCGAGGCGCATGAAGACGCCGACCACTTCGTAACCGGCGCGCAGGAGGAGTGCGGCGGCGACGGATGAGTCGACGCCCCCGGACATGGCGAGCAGGACCTTGGGTTTCGCGGTGGTCACGCACTCACTGTAGCCCGGTCGGGCGTGTCGGCCCGTTGCCCTACAATCGGTGGGTGCATTGGTCCGATTGCGTCCCCGGCTCAGGCCCGAAACGGAAACTGCCATGGCTTTGTTTACCCGTCGCTCGCAGAAGCGCGTTGTTGTTCAGCCCGGTGTCCCCCATCCGACCGCGCCGTCGGCGTCTGCGCCTCCGGGGCAGCGTGAGGCGCGGATTTTCGAGCTGGGTTCGGAGCTGCTGGAGCGTGCGCGGAAGCACAAGTCGGGGCTGCTGAGCCGCGCGTTCTGGTCGGACAAGCTGATGGACTGGGCGATGAAGGATCACCAGTTCAAGGTGCAGTTGTTCCGGTTCGTGGACTGCTTCCCGGTGATCCGTCATGACCCGGACCTTGTTCACGAGATTCTGGTGGACTATTTGTCGCAGCCGGGCGTGAAGTTGCCGACGGGATTCGGTTCGCTGGTGTCGGCGGGCGGCGTGGCCAAGGGGATGATGACCAAAACGGTGACTTCGCAGATCGAGGGGATGGCGAAGAAGTTCATCGCGGGCGAGGACGCGAAGTCGGCGCTGCCGGGCTTGCGGAAGCTGTGGAACGACGGGATCGCGTTCAGCGTGGACCTGCTCGGCGAGGCGTGCGTGTCGGATGCGGAGGCGGACGCGTACCGGGACAAGTATCTGGATCTGGTTGCGAACCTGCCGCCCTCGGTGAAGGACTGGCCGGCGAATGAGCGGCTCGAGCGGGATCACCTCGGGGTTGTGCCGCGGGTGAATGTGTCGATCAAGGTGTCGTCGCTGAGCGCCAAGTGCGATCCGATTGACACGGAGGGATCGATCGGCGATCTGATGACGCGGATCGTGCCGATTCTGGAGGCGGCGAAGGAGCGGGGGGTGTTCGTCAACTTCGATATGGAGCAGTTCGCGCTGAAGGACCTGACGCTCGAACTGTTCATGCGCTGCTGCGAGAAGATCGACTTTGCGGCGGGCATCGCGATGCAGGCGTACCTGAAGTCGGGCGATGCGGATGCGCGGCGGATCTGCGAATGGGCGAAGCGGACGGGGCGTGTCGTGAGCGTGCGTCTGGTGAAGGGCGCGTACTGGGATTACGAGACGATTCACGCGGAGCAGCAGGGGTGGGCGTGCCCGGTGTGGAACACGAAGCGGCGGACGGACGCGTGCTTCGAGCGGATGACGGAGATATTCCTGGATGCGATGCCGACGAAGGCGGGGCAGGGGGGCGGTGGGGGGGTGAAGTTGGCGCTGGGTTCGCACAATGCGCGGTCGATCGCGGCGGCGCTGGATGGGCTCGAGCGGCGGAACCTGCCGCGGAACGCCATTGAGTTGCAGATGCTGCACGGGATGGCGGATCAGTTGAAGGCGGCGGCGGAGGAGATGGACCTGCGGGTGCGCGAGTATGTGCCGGTGGGCGAGATGATTCCGGGGATGGCCTACCTCGTGCGCCGGTTGCTTGAGAACACCTCGAACGAGTCTTGGCTCAAGGCGGGGTTCCTCGATGATGCGGATGCGGGTGTGCTGCTGCAGTCGCCGCACGACTCGTCGGCGGACGCGAAGCCCGACCTATACACGCTCGCGGCGGAGCGGCATTCGTTGTCGCCGTCGGACCCGAGGGTGGGCGACGGGAAGGCGTTCGCGACCGATCCGATGCGCGACTTCTCGCAGAAGCCGGTGCGCGAGCGGTTCGCGGATGCGATCGGGAATGCGCGCGTGCCGGGCGTGAAGAACGACACGACGGTGGAGCAGGCGCTGGCGATGGTGGGTCGGGCGGAGGCGTATTTCCCGAAGTGGCGTGATGAGGACCCGTACAAGCGTGCGGCGGTGTTGACGAAGGCCGCGGAAATCATGCGGCAGCGGCGTGATGAGTTGTCGGGCGTGATCATCAAGGAGAACGGCAAGGACTGGCGGAACGCGGACGCGGATGTGACGGAGGCGATTGATTTCCTTGAGTATTACGCGCGGTGCTCGTCGCAGTTGTTCGGGCGGCATCGGCTGGGGAAGTTCATCGGGGAGTTGGATGAGACCTGGTACCAGCCGCGGGGTGTGGCGGTGGTGATCTCGCCCTGGAACTTCCCGCTGGCGATCGCCGCAGGGATGGCGAGCGCAGCGCTGGTGACCGGGAACACGGTGATTCTGAAGCCGGCGGAGCAGACGCCGGGGATCGCGAAGTTGCTGGTTGAGATTCTGCACGAGGCGGGCGCGCCGAAGGATGCGATGCAGTTCTGTCCGGGCGTGGGTGAGACTGTCGGCGCTGCGCTGGTGGCGGATGAGCGGGTGGCGCTGGTGGCGTTCACGGGGTCGAAGCAGGTGGGGCTGAGCATTATTCAGACTTGTGCGCGTACACCGGATAGCCAGGGGCACATCAAGAAGGTGATCGCGGAGTTGGGCGGGAAGAACGCGATCATCGTGGACACCTCGGCGGACCTGGATGAAGCCGTGCTGGGTGTTCGGCAGTCGGCGTTCGGGTTCCAGGGTCAGAAGTGCAGCGCGTGCTCGCGGGTGATCGTTGTCGATCCGGAGGGACCGGAGGGCAGGCACACGCGGACATTCATTGAGCGGTTCGTGCACGCGACGGAGTCGTTGGTGATCAAGTCGCCCATCGCGCCGGGGTGCGATGTTGGGCCGGTGATCGATGACGAGGCGGCGGCGCGGATTCGCGGGTTTATCGCGAAGGCGGTGGAGGAGGGGTGCGTGCTGCAAACGCCCAAGACCCCCTCGCCCGCGGGTTCGGCATCCTCTCCCTCAAGGGGAGAGGGAGCGGATGGTGTGATTCCGGGGAACTACATCGCGCCGCATGTGTTTACGGGTGTGAAGCCGGAGCACACGATCGCGCGGGAGGAGATTTTCGGGCCGGTGGTGGCGGTGATGCACGCGCCGGACTTCGAGACGGCGCTCAACTTGGCGAACTCGTCGAAGTACAAGCTGACGGGCGGCGTGTTTACGCGGAAGCCGGCGCACATCGAAAGGGCGAAGCGCGAGTTCCGGGTGGGGAACCTGTACATCAACCGCGGTTGCACGGGCGCGCTGGTGGCGCGGCAGCCGTTCGGCGGGTTCGGGATGTCGGGCGTGGGCTCGAAGGCGGGCGGAGCTGATTACCTGTTGCAGTTCGTAGAGCCGCGGGCGTGCTGCGAGAACACGATGCGGAGAGGGTTCGCGCCGGAGTTGTAGAGGAAGTGTCGTCCCGCCGAGTCGGGGCTTTCGCGGAGCCGGGATTTGTCTACCGCTCGGGCGTCTTGCCTGGTGTGAGCATGAGGACGCGGTCGGCGTAGCCCATGCTGATGAGGTCGTTGGTGCCGTCAAGGTTTGCATCGAAGATCAGGAGCGCGCGCGGGTCGCTCGCGATGGGGCATTTGTCCTCTGTGACCGTGAAACTGCCCGCGCCGTCATTGAGGTAGACCTGGGCGGTGGCGTCGTTGGACGCGATGATGTCGGGGTATGTGTCGCCGTTGACATCGGCGACGGCGATGGGCCGGAACCAATGGCCGGAGAGTTCGGTCATGGGGCCGAAGGTGCCGGCGCCGCTGTTGAGTCGCACGCCGATCGATTGATGTGTTTCGTTGGCGACGATGAGGTCCGGCGCGCCGTCGCGGTTGAGGTCTTGCAGGATGACGGCCATCGGGCCGGAGTTGGCGCTGGGGTACGGGGTGCCGGGCGACTGGAATCCGTCGGTGTCTGAGCCGCGGAGAACGAGCACGGCGTCGTCGCCTTCCTGCGCGATCGCGATGTCGTCGAAGCCGTCCATGTCGATATCGGCGATCGCGAGGGAGCGTGCGTCGCGGCCGATCGGGATGAGCCGGTCGAAGGCGAGCGTGCCGATGCCGTCGTTGAGCCAGATGGTGAGATCGTCGGATGTCGAGTTGGCGGCGATGAGGTCCTGATCGCCGTCTTGATCGATATCGATGGCGTCGAGTGACTTCGGCCAGGAGCCGCCGCCCACGATGAAGTTCTGCGTGAATGTTCCGTCGCCGTTGCTGCGGAAAAGAGTTGCGAATGAGAGGGAGCTCTCTGCGATCGCGACGAGATCGAGGTTGCCGTCGGCGTCGAAGTCGGCCACGGCGAGCCCGCTGGCGAGGGAGGGGTACGCGGCGGTGAATGACTGGGTGAATGCGCCGTTGTCATTGAGGTACACGGCGACGCCGACTCCGGCGATTACGAGATCGAGGTCTCCGTCGTTGTCCATATCGGCGCGGCGGATGATGCTGGGGGAGGTGATGGTTGCGAGGAACGGGATCGGCAGATCCGGGGTTCCCTGCGGGTCGAGGTAGAGCACGCGGAGGTAGTCGCCGCTGGCGACGAGGTCGGCCGTGCCGTCGCCGTCGATGTCGCCCGCTTCGAGGTTGCGCATCCGGGCACCGGCGGCGGGCACGGGGGTGTCGGCGAGTGTGAACGCGCCGGTGCCGTCGTTGATGTGATAGACGAGGTTGCCGTTCCAGCCCGCGCCAATGAGATCGATGTCGCGATCGCCGTCGATATCGGCGGGGATGAGCGCTTTGATGAGCTGCGGGCTTTCGATCGTGAGCACGGTGGCGAATGAGGTTGCGGGGTCGTTGAATCGGATCTCGGCGTCCCAGGTTGTCTTCGTGGAGTAGGCGATGTCGGGCCGGTCGTCTTTATTGAGATCGGCGATCGCGAGCGCGTGGGGTCGGACGCCGACCGCGATGTTGATGTGCGGGGCGGGCCACGACATGGACGACGAGAGGATGAGACTCAGGTCGGCGGAGTCCCAGTTGGCGGCGACGATGTCGTCGGCGCCGTCGTCGTCGAGATCTGCCGCGGCGACATCGATGGGGTCGTCGCCAACGGTGACGGTCAGGCGGGGCGCGAATGTGGCGGCTTCGTCACCGAAGTAGAGCGTCAAGGCGTCGACACCGTCGACCGTTGCGATGTCCGGGTGGGTGTCGCCGTCGAAGTCGCCGAGGGTGATGGCTTCGTGTGCGCCGGTGTCGATCATGACGGGATCGAGGAATGACCCGTCGCCCACGCCGAAGAGGAGCCATAGGCCGTTGTCTGCGGTCGCGACGGCGGCGTCGAGCAGGCCGTCGTTGTTGAAATCGGAGGCGACGGAGCCGCGGAACTCGCCGTCGAGCGGGATGATGGAGCCGACCGTGAGTCGGCGGTCGGGTGAGCCGAGGTGCAGCGTGACGCCGTCGCACGCGTCGCCGTCGCGGAGGAGGATGTCGTCGGAGCCGTCGTTGTTGAAGTCGCCGACGGCGGGCCTGGCCTGTGTGCTGATGAGGTTCTCGAACTGGAAGCCGAGGCACACATCGAGGACTTGCCCTTCGAAGAATGCGCCGTCGAGCGTCTGGGAGATGCATCCCCAGTTGGCGAGGACGAGGTTGAGGTCCTCGACATCGGTGCGGTGGTCGCCGTTGATGTCGCCGATGCTGGAGACGGCCCATGAGGAGAGGACGACATTGAGGTCCCCGACGCCGACGACGCCGGAGGCGTCGATATCGGCGATGCAGTTGCTGCCCGCGTAGGCCGGTGCGGCGATGATGGCGGTGAGGAGGAGGCGTGCGGCGATATGGCTGGATGGGGTTCGCATTCGGCGCTCCGCGTGTGCCGGGTGTGGGTGGGGCCGGATGGCCCGGCGCGAGACCATTCGACGCTCCACGGATATCGGTTCCGGGCGGCCGATGGCGGGAAATAGATTGATGGATGGGTCGGGCGGATGGGGGGCGGGCGGGGTGGGGACTTGGGGTGCTAGACCCTTTCAATCGCAGAATCGGAGGGTCAACTCTCGATCCGCCAACCCGAAACCCGTGAGGCTCTGCGTTAACGAAGTAAGCGTCTCATCGTCGGCAAACAAGATCGTGAGGTATTCGCGAATGCCTCCGTAATTGATCGACGCAACGATGCACCGGTGCGTCTTGCCATCAGCAGTTTGTGTATAACCTGCAACGAGGTCTTGAGTCATCGGCTCCAGTTGGGCTCGGACCTCTTCGAGTGTCGTTGTGCTGTTCCAACCCCACGTGATAAATCTTGTTGTCTCGGAGCCATCGCTTGCGCCAGGACGACTTGACAGGTAGCTATGAACCGACCAGAGGCGCAGACTTCTATCAACCAACACGCCAAGTGCGACGCCGACAGCCAGCATTGCAGCGGCCAGGAATATCCAAGATGTCCGCGAGGTCGTGGAATACTGCTTTGCAGTGGGCCGTGTCATTGCCTTCAATCATAATGCTGGGCCCTCGCTCGCGCTTCGGGCTCGTAGGGAACTCGATGCAGTCGTCAGTGAGCGAGCCGCTGTTCCAACCCGGCTTTGACGGCGGGCCATTCGTCGCGGGTGATGGAATACATGACGGTGTCGCGGATGTGGCCGTCGGGGAGGATGATGTGCTTGCGGAGGGTGCCTTCGCGGACGGCGCCGAGTTTGGCGATGGCGGCCTGTGAACGGAGGTTGCGGGCGTCGGTTTTGAGTTGGACGCGCTCGGCGGGATGGCCTTCGAAGAGGGGCGACTCGAAGGCGTGGGCGAGCATGAGCAGTTTCATGGAAGGGTTGACTCTGGTGCCGCGGCATCGGGCGGTGATCCAGGTGCGGCCGATCTCGAGGCCGCGGTGCTCGGGGCGGATGTCGAGGTATGAGGAGCTGCCGACGATGGAGTTGGTGGCGCGCTCGATGACGACGAAGGCGAGACTGGCGGGGGCGGTGCGGAGGCGTTCGACTTCGATTCGGGCGGAGGCCTCGTCGGTGGGCATGTTGGTGGTGGCGAAGTAGCGGAAGGTTTCCGCGTCAACGGTGCGCGCCAGCGCTGGGGTGTGATGCGGCTCCAACGGTTCGAGGCGGACATGCTCGTTTTGGAGTGTGACGGGTTGGATGTGGTGGGTCATGGCGTGGAAATCAACCTATTGGGCGTGCTTGTCAGACCCCCTCCGTCGCTCGCTGCGCTCACGACACCTCCCCCGTCGGCGACGGGGGAGGGAGCACTAGTTTCCTCGGGGCTTGCCGGAGCGGCGGCCGGTTTTGCGTGGGCGGTCGGTCGATTTTTCTGCGGCGGTGCGGGAGATGGTTCCGGTGGCGCCGGCGGCGATTTTCTTTTTGAGTGAGGCGACCTGGTCGCGGAGTTGTGCTGCACGCTCGAACTGGAGTTCGTTGGCGGCGTCGAGCATCTCGTCTTCGAGGATTCGGACGAGTTCGGTGATCTCGTATTGCTCTTCGTTGGTGGCGACGACCTGTCGCGCGGTGCGGTGGGCCTTGAGTTCCATCTCGATGCCGCGGCGGATGGCTTTGCGGATGGTCTCGGGGGTGATGTTGTGCTCGGTGTTGTAGGCGATCTGCTTGGCGCGGCGGCGTTCGGTTTCTTCGATGGCGAACTGGAGCGCGGGGGTCATGGCGTCGGCGTAGAGCACGACGCGGCCCTCGACATTGCGCGCGGCGCGGCCGATGGTCTGGATGAGCGAGGTGGGGGAGCGGAGGAAGCCGGTCTTGTCGGCGTCGAGGATGCAGACGAGGCGGACCTCGGGGAGGTCGAGCCCTTCGCGGAGGAGGTTGACGCCGACGAGGACATCGAAGACGCCCTCGCGGAGTTCGCGGAGGATCTCGACGCGCTCGAGCGTGTCGACTTCGGAGTGTAGGTAGCGGACTTTGATGCCTTGCTGCGCGATGTAGTTGGTGAGGTCTTCGCACAGCCGTTTGGTGAGCGCGGTGACGAGCACGCGCCCGCCCCCCCCATCTTTGCCAATCGTCTCTTTGCACTCCTCCAGCAAGTCCGCGACCTGTCCGCGCGCGGGTTTGATATCGAGGACTGGGTCGACGAGTCCGGTGGGGCGGATGACCTGCTCGACGATCTCGCCGGCGGTTTTCTCGAGTTCGTACGGGCCGGGCGTGGCGCTGACGAAGATGAGCTGCGGCGCGGATTGCTCGAACTCTTGGAAGGTGAGGGGTCGGTTGTCGAGGGCGCTGGGGAGGCGGAAGCCGTGATCGACGAGGACTTTCTTGCGGGCCTGATCGCCGTTGTACATGGCGCGGATCTGCGGCGTGGTGACATGGCTCTCGTCGATGAACATCAGCCACCCCCCCTTGCCCGAACCGTTCGCGGAGGGGGCGCGGTCGAAGTAATCGAGAAGGGTGAATGGCTTTTCTCCGGGCGAGCGGCCGTCGAGATGGCGGGAGTAGTTCTCGATGCCGGAGCAGAAGCCGACCTCCTGCATCATCTCGAGGTCGTACTTGGTGCGGGCGAGGAGGCGTTGGGCTTCGAGGAGTTTGCCCTCCGAGCGCAGGTGCATGACTTGTTCGTCGAGTTCAGCGCGGATGTTGGCGATGGCGGTGGCCATGGTGTCCTCGGGCGTGACATAGTGCACGGCGGGGAAGACATGGATCATGGACTCGTCGGCCAGGACTTCGCCGGTGGTTGGGTTGATGAGCGCGATGGAGTCGACATCGTCGCCGAAGAGATCGAGACGGATGGCGTACTGCTCGTAGGCGGGGTGGAGTTCGATGACATCGCCCTTGACGCGGTATGTTCCTCGCGCGAGGTCCATGTCGTTGCGGCGGTACTGCATGTCGGCGAGGGCGAGGAGGAAGGCGCGGCGGTCGAGGGTATCGCCCTTTCGGACGGTGACGACTTTGTTGTGGTAGGCGTCGGGGGAGCCGAGGCCGAAGATGCAGGAGACGGAGGAGACAACGATGGTGTCGCGGCGGGAGAGGATGGCGCTGGTGGCGGCGAGGCGGAGTCGGTCGAGGTCGTCGTTGCGCGAGGCGTCTTTCTCGATGTAGATGTCGCGCTGGGGGATGTAGGCCTCGGGCTGGTAGTAGTCGTAGTAGGAGACGAAGTAGGCGACGGCGTTGTGCGGGAAGAGTTCCTTCATCTCTTCGTAGAGCTGCGCGGCGAGGGTTTTGTTGTGCGAGAGGATGAGGGTGGGTTTTTGGGTGCGCTGGATGACCTGCGCCATGGTGAAGGTCTTGCCGGTGCCGGTGGCGCCGAGGAGGACCTGGTGGGGCGCTGCGGCGTTGACACCCTTGACGAGCGCCTCGATGGCGGCGGGCTGATCGCCGGTGGGCGTCATGTCGGTGGTGAGTTGGAACTGGCGGTCGGTGTCGATCACGGGTGGAGTGTAGGCGGAGGGGGAGTGGAGTCAGGCAAGAGGGTGCGGAAGTCCCCTCCGTCACACTCCGTATGACACCTCCCCCGCTGGCAGCAGGAGAGGGAGCGAGAGGCCGCGCTATAATCGGGCGTGATGATGATGCGCGTGATCGAGTCTGTGTACGAGGTGGCGCTGGAAGCGGCGCCGTGGTTGGTGCTGGGGCTGATCGCGGCGGGGTTGATTCATGCTTTCCTGCCGCCGGCGAAGGTGACGAAATGGCTGGGGGGGCATGGGATCGGTTCGATCATCAAGGCGGCGCTTCTCGGCGCGCCGTTGCCGTTGTGTTCGTGCGGCGTGTTGCCGGTGGCGGTTGGGCTGCGGAAGGCGGGGGCTTCGAGGGGGGCGACGGCGTCGTTCATGGTGTCGACGCCGGAGACGGGCGTGGACTCGATCAGCGTGACTTTTGCGCTGATGGGGCCGGTGTTCGCTGTTCTGCGCCCGATCGCGGCGGTTGTCAGCGCGATGGTGACGGGGCTGCTGGTGGAGTGGTTCGCGGCGGGGGAGGTGATCGAGCGGTCGAAGGCGGCGCGGACGGTGTCGCTCGGTGTGAAGCAGGAGGGGGGTGGATGCTGCGCGAGCACGAATCAGCCGGTTGAGCCGGAGCCGGTTGAAGCGTCGTGTTGCGCCACGAAGGCGAGCGATGCGAGTGATGCGCGCGAGTCGATGTGGACGCGGCTGATGGGGGGCCAGAAGTACGCGATGACGCGGCTGATCGATGATCTGGCGAAGTGGCTGTTCATCGGGATCGTGGTGGCGGGGTTGATGCGGGCGTTTATTGATGAGGGGGCGCTGGCGCGGTGGGGGGATGGATTTGCGGCGTACGCGTTGATGCTCGTGATCGGGCTGCCGATGTATGTGTGCGCGACGGCCTCGACTCCGATCGCGGCGGCGATGCTGGTGGCGGGCGTCGCGCCGGGGCCGGTGCTGGTGTTCCTGATGGTGGGCCCGGCGACGAACATCGCGACGCTGGGTGTTCTGAAGCGCGAGTTGGGCGCGAGGTCGATCGTACCGTATGTGGTTGGCGTGGGCGGCGTGGCGCTGGCGAGCGGATTGGCGCTGGACGCGATCCTGAAGGGGTCGGTGCTGGGGGCGGGTGAGCACCTGCACCATGTGCATGTTGTGCCGATGTGGTTGGCAGTGGTGAGTTTGGTGTGGCTGTGCTTCGTGGCGCTGCGGCCGCTCCGGCGGGCGGTGTTCGCGGCGGCGGGGATTGACAAGAGTTCGGCGGCGGGTACGCACGCGGGGCATGGGCATGGTTCCGGCGGCGGGGCGTCGTGCTGCGCGGAAGAGCCGGCCGGGGCTATTGAAACCAAGGCGTGCTGCTCGCACTCGTCATGAAGCGGCGGGTGACTCCAGGCCGCGTTGGGATTGGTGTGGTTGTCGTTGTCGCGTCGTGGTACGGGATGATGGCGACGCACGAACTGGGCCATGTCGCCGGCGCGGTTGTGACGGGCGGGATCGTGCAACGTGTGGAGTTCCCGCTCGTTGGGTTCTCGCGGACGGTTGTTGAGCCGAGCCCGCGGCCGATGGTTGAGGTCTGGATGGGGCCGATCGTGGGCGCGGTGTTGCCGATGGTGATGATGATTGTGTGTGGGCAACGCGGTGTGATGCGCGCGATTGTGCGATTCTTCGCGGGGTTCTGCTTGATCGCCAACGGCGCGTATCTGGGTGTGGGCGTGTTCCTGCGCGCGGGGGATGCCGGAGATCTGGTGATGCTGGGGGCGGCGAGTTGGATGCTGGTGGTTGTTGGGGCCTTGGCGATGAGCGCGGGGCTGTGGATGTGGCACCGGGCGACGGCGAACGACACGGAACGGGCAGGTGTTTGAAATGCCCACGGCACTCGCGATGGTGACTCTCCACGACGACTAGCCGCGAGTAGCGCTGAGGAGTGCGAGCGGTTTGGCGCGCGCGGTGCGGAGCGCGATTGGCAGGACCATGAGCATGGTGATGGCGATGAGGATGGCGCTGCCGAGCAGCACGGGGCCGACGAGCGGGCGGAAGGGGAGTTCGACGCCCGCGAGGAGTTCGTACATGCGGAGTTCGAGGGGCTGAATGGCGATGCCCATGAGTGTGCCCAGCACACAGGCGGCGATCGCAACGATGAGTATCTCGCAGATGACGAGCCGCGCGAGGGTGGCGGGCGTGGCGCCGATGGATCGGAACACGCCGAGTTCGAAGCGTCGCGCGTCGATGCCGGCGATGACGACGTTGGCGACGCCCAGAGCGCCAAGGACCATCGCGCCGATGGCGACGATGATGGCGATGCGGATGGAGCCGCGTCCGATCGAGATGATGTCTTCCTTGATCTCTCGGCCTGAGCCGACGACGGCGAAGGGGTCTCCGACGGCGGCGCGGAGGGCGTTGGTCGCGTCTTCGTCGGAGATGTCGCCTTTGAGTTTGATCTGGATCAGATCGATGGAGTCGTTGGCGAAGAAGTTGATGAGATCGGCGCGGGAGCCGAAGACGGAGTGCATGGATCGATCGGCGGCTTCCTTTCCGATGTCGAAGTACTTGGAGAGGATGTCGAGGCCGGGTGATGAGACGACGCCGACGATCTCGAAGGACTTGGTGCGGCCGTCGAGTTCGACGGTGAGGGTGTCGCCTACGCCGAAGCCCTCGCGCTGGACGGTGAACTCCTTGGCGACGAGGACGGCGCCGCCCTCGTTGAGCCGGCGCTTGGCGGTTGCTTCATCGCCCGCGACCCAGTGGAGATTGACCATCGAGAAGAGGCGGTCTGGCTCGAAGGCGACGAATGTGGTTTTGGGCGAGACGATTCCGCCGATCTTGAAGGCGTCGGTTCTGACTTTCTGGAGGGTGATGGCGCAGGTGTTCTCGACGAAGGGGAGGCGGTCGATCTTGTCGCGGGTGTCGTCGGAGAGGCCGCGCCATCCGTTGACGAACGCCTCGGGGAAGTCGAGTGCGTCGAGCCAGTCGTCGACGAACGAGGTGCCGAGCGACCAGACTGAGGTCATCAGCGAGAGGCCGACCATGAGCGCGCCGGCGGTGAAGCCGTGGCGGAGCGGGGTGGCGCGGATGGTCTCGGGGACTACGCGCTTGGGGAGCGCGAAGGCGATCGACAGGAGCGCGCCGATGGAGCGCGTGACGAGCAGGACGATGGGCACGCCGAGGAGGAAGAAGCCGACGAAGAGCGCTGGGACGCCGACGAATGCGTGCCCCCAGAACGCGGCGGTGGGGGAGTGGACGAGGGCCAGGAAGATGGGGTCGATGGCGATGAGCGCGATCGCGATCGCGGTGAGGACGACGATGGTGCGCCGGGAGGTTGCGTGCGCGCGTGCGGTCATGGCGCCTAGGGGGGAGGCGCGGGAGGCGGTCCATGCGGGCCAGAGTGCGCCGATGAGCCCGGCGACGGTGGAACCCGCGATGGCGATCGTCATGCCGAAGGCGGGGATGGCGAGCCCGGCGGGGAGCCGGTCGGGGAGGAGTTGCGTGAGGATGTATGTCAGCGCGATTCCGAAGGGGATGCCGACAAGGGCGCCGAATGCGCCGATGACGACGCCGGCGATAAGTTGTGTGGAGGCGAGTTGTGCGCGGGTGCCGCCGATGCACCGGAGGATTCCGAGTTCGCGTTGTCTTTCCTGCACGTTGGTGGTGAGGCCGGTGAGGACGATGAATGCGGCGGCGAGGAACGCCAAGTTCGACATGATGATGAGCGCGAACTGGTTGGCCTTGATCGAGTCGTTCATGCCCGACGTGACGCGCTCGGTGGGTTCGGCGAGCACACCTATGGGGAGTGATTCGCCGAGGCGTTCGGCGGCGAGGTTGGGGTCGGCGTTCTCATTGAGGATGGCCTGAATCTGCGTGAGCATGGCGGCGTAGCCGGTGGCTCGTTGCAGGTCGGAGAGCGTGATGACGGCTTCGGGCTTGCGGAACGCCTCGGAGGAGCGGGCGTCGATGATTCCGACCAGCGTCCAGGATTGTTGGGCGCCGAGGGAGGCGAGTTCGATGCGCATGCCGAGTTCGGCTTGGAGTTGCTCGGCGAGTTTGGCGTCGAGGACCATCTCGGCGTCGCGCTCGACGCGTCTGCCCCGGGAGACTTCGCGCGGGACGATCTGGTATTCGACGGATGGGTCGATGCCGACACCGACGGCGGCGATGGTCTTGAAGTCGCCGGCGAGCCGGAGTTGCAGCGGGCCCTGCGCGGTTGGAGCGGCGAGCCGGACATCGGGCGAGGCGCGGACAACATCCAGGACGGAGTCGTCGAAGCGGCCGGTGCCTGCGTGGCGGACGCGGAGGTCGGCCTTGCCGAGGGCGGAGGTGACGCGCCACTCGAGGCCCGCGTTGAGCGATGCCAGCCCGCAAGCGAGAGCGGTGACGAGCGTGGCGCTGAGCGAGACGGCGGCGATGAGCAGTGCGGTCCTGCTACGCCGAGCCGCTAATGCGCTGATACTCAGACGCAAGGTCCGCAGCATTCTTGGCGTTGACTCCGATGGTGGCGCGGATGACGCCGTCGTGTAGGACGAATACCTGTTTGCAATGAACGGCCGCGGCGGGCTCGTGGGTGACCATCATGACGATCATCTCGCGCTGGTCTGCGAGTTGTCCGAGCACGCTCCAGAGCGCCTCGCTCGAGCGCGAGTCGAGGGAGCCGGTGGGTTCGTCGGCGAGGACGACGCGGGGGGCGAAGATAAGAGCGCGTGCGATGGCGACGCGCTGCTGCTCGCCGCCGGAAAGGGCTTCGGGCCGGTGGGCGTCGCGTCCTTGGGTGACTCCCAGGAGGTTGAGCAGTTCGAGCGCGCGGGCGCGGAGTTCTTCGCGCGGCTTGCCGGCGAGGACTCCGGGGAGTTCGACATTCTCGACCGCGGTGAGCGTGGGGATGAGATTGAACTGCTGGAAGACGATGCCGATCTGGTCGCGCCGGAAGCGTGTGAGGTCGCGCTCGTTCATCGAGTCGATGCGCGTGTTGTTGATCGAGAGTTCGCCGGAGTCGGGCCGGTCGAGCCCGGCCAGGAGGTGCAGCAATGTGGATTTGCCGGAGCCGGAGGCGCCCATGATGGCGTAGAAACCGGGCTCATCGACGGCGAGGTCGACGCCCCGGAGCGCCTCGACGGAGCGCGACCCGAGCGGGTAGGACTTTCGGACTTGGGCGCATCGGATCATGGTGGTGGCGCGGCGCTCCGGTGGTGGCGCTGGCGCACGCGGGCCGCACCGTGAGAGGTGATTGGGGCGATCAGCCCGCGTATTTCTTGTCGTAGGCGGCGGCGTCCATGAGGTCGTTGGCGTCTGCGGGGTTGGCGGCCTTGATTCTGACGAGCCATCCCGCGGCGTAGGGCGCTTCGTTGACGGCGGAGGCGTTGTCGTCGAGCGCCTTGTTGACCTCGACGATCTCGCCGGCGATGGGGGCGTAGATGTCGCTGGTTGCCTTGACGGACTCGACCTCGCCTATTTGGTCTCCCTTGGCGAGTGTGGTGCCGACCTTCTTCATCTGGACATAGGTGATGTCGGTGAGTTCATCGACCGCGAACTGGGTGACGCCGATGGTGGCGATGTCTTTGTCGACGCGGACCCATTCGTGGGTATCGGTGTAGCGGAGGTCAGCGGGGCTTGGCATTGCGGGATTGATCCGGTGATGAGGGGTGCTTACGGGGGACGAACAGGCGTCTCATCGTACCCGGTGAGGGGAGCGCGGCAACTCCGAGGCGGGCGTCATTGGTGTCGCCGATCGGAGCATCGGGACCGATGATGATCCACCGAACTTCCACATGAATCCGCGTCAAGATGCGCGCGACTTTGGGTGCCGCCGCTTGCGTGGGGATGATCCGATCGGATACTCCCAGAGTCCGCGGTGTCCACAGTGCCGCGGGCAGCAGATCTTTCTCCCCGCAGAACGGCTCGGTGCCTACCGGGCCGTTCTCCTTTTTGGAAGCGGGCGGGGATGTGAGGGGACGGTTTGGCGTTGGGTGGAGGGTTGGGTACAGTGCGGGGGCCCACTGTTTGGGTGTCCCCCTCGCAATCCCCCAATCCAGGCCCGCATGCTCCTGACCCTTTCTGCAAAGTCGTTTCAGAAAGAGATCCAGTCGCGCCGCAGCGGCTCGATGTCATTGACCGACCTGCCCAAGCACGCTCACCACGAGCTGGGGCTGAATGGTCTGATCATCCAGACATCGTTGCTCGCGGGATGGGATACGAAGGAGATCGAGCGGCTGCGTGACGCTGCGGACAAGGCGGCGTGTCCGTGCCTGATGCTTGTGGAGGACCGCGAGCATGTGATCGAGTCGCTCGACGATCCGAAGTTCGCGGAGATCGAGGATCGGATGGAGCGCGTGCTGCGGGTGGCGCACCGCCTCGGTTGTGCCGGGGTCGCGATCAGCGCGGTGGTATCGAACAAGCCGGATGCGATCGACGAGGCGGCCGAGGCGCTCAAGAATATCGTGACGCGCGCGGAGCGGCTGGAACTGAACCTGTTGCTCGCTTCGTGCAAGGGTGTGGCGTCGACGCCCGAGGGTGTGACCTCGCTGATCCGGAAAATCGGTGGATTCCGAATCGGCTCGTATCCCGAGTTCTCTGAGGCGACGAAGTCTCCGGACCGGGACTCGTTCCTGCGGTCGCTCGCGCCGTACGCCAGCGCTATTTCTGCGACGGCGACAGGAGCGGGGGCCAACGGGAAGGGGATCGATGTGGCGTCCTGCCTACGGGCGATTCGCGCGGTCGGGTACGACGGCACGCTGGCGATCGAGTTTGTCGGGTCGGGCGATCCGACGGAGGGCGTCGCGCAGGCGCGGACAATTGTCGAGGGTGTGCTGGAGGAGCCGGCGGTATGACGATGGAGCGCGGGGCTGTCGAGTCGATCGCACCGCCCGACGAGCCGTCGGATCCGGAGACTGACCGACCCGTGCGACGCCTCATCATCGCCATCGACGGACCGGCGGGCACGGGCAAGTCAACCGTGGCGCGGCAACTGGCGCGCCGGCTTGGCCTCGAGTTTCTGGATACCGGCGCGATGTACCGTGCGGCGGCGGCGATCGCCATCGACGCGCAGGTCAATCTGAACAATGCCGAGGAGATCGTGCGGCGGACGAGCGAGGCGGACCTCCACTTCGACTGGACGACGGATCCGCCGACGCTGCGCGCGTTCGGCAAATCGATCATGCATCGCCTGCGTGACGCGGATGTGTCGGCGGCGGTGTCGCCGGTTTCGGGATTGGCGGCGCTCCGTCGGCTCATGGTCGAGACGCAACGCCGGATCGGCGAGGCGCACCCGCGTCTGGTGTCCGAGGGGCGGGACCAGGGCTCGGTGGTGTTCCATGACGCGGATGTGAAGTTCTTCCTGCACGCATCGCCCCGGGTCAGGGCGGAGCGGAGGGCGGAGCAGTTGCGTTCGCTCGGTCGCGCCGCCGATGTGGACAAGATCGAGCGGGAGTTGATCGAGCGCGACGAGCGCGACTCGACGCGCCCTGTCGGGCCGCTCGTGTGCCCGCCCGATGCGATGCGGATTGACACCTCGACGATGAGCGAGACCGAGGTCGTCGGGCATCTGGAGTCGCTGGTCCGGGGTCATCTGGGCGAGGGTTCCGGCAGCGGGGCCGCCACGCTTTGAACGCTGCGGGAGTCGGATCGTCGGACGCCGCACGCGCGACCTGGTGGTTCGCGTTTTCGCGTCAGATGTGCTTCGTGTTCCTCCGGGTGTTTTACAGAATTCGGCGGAGCGGTTCGCACCACATCCCCGCGAAGGGCCCGGTGTTGATAGTCGCGAATCATCAGTCGTATCTCGATCCGCCGATCGTGGGGGTGATGTGCATGCACCGGGCGCTGCACTTTGTGGCGCGGGTGGGGCTGTTCGAGAATCGGTTTTTCTCGTGGCTCATCACTTCGTACAACTCGATTCCGATCCGCGAGAACACGGGGGATATCGCCGCGATGAAGGAGGCGATCCGCCGGTTGGATCGCGGGGCCGCGGTGCTGATCTTCCCGGAGGGATCGCGTACCGAGGACGGGTCGATGACGGAGTTCAAGCGCGGGGTTTCGATACTTCTGAAGCGAGCGACGTGTCCGGTGGTGCCGATCGCCATTGAGGGCGCGTTCGAGTCGTGGCCGCGGGGCCGGAAGTGGCCCCGGTTGTTGGGCGCGAGGATTGCGGCGCGGGCGGCGCCGGCGATCCCGCACGATGAACTGCTGAAGGACGGGACGGACGCGGCGCTGCGGCGACTGGAGTCGATCATCGACGGGATGCGGCTGGAGTTACGCGCGGAGTTGCGTGCGCACACGGGCGGAAAATTCCCGCCGGCGGGACGCGCCGATGCGCCGAGTTATTCGTCGTCGGTTTCGTCCAGCGCCGAGCCGGGGCGGACGGAGTAGACGCCTTCCCAATCGGTCGTGAGGCGCCAGACGACGAACTGCGTGTTCTCGAAAGCGATCTCGTCGGTCGGGCGCGGCGAGAGGGCGGAACTCCTGCGTGAGACCATCAGCGTGCCGGCGGGCGGGTCGATAGCGCGGAGGGACGGGTCGGTGTCGCCGGTCCAGCGGGCGATGGCGGGCCACTTACTGCGCATGAGGTAGAGCTGCGCGCCGAGCGTGCGCGATCGCGGGTTGATGCAGAAATCGGCGTCGGGATGCGTGCGCACGAACTCGCGGAGCTCGCCCCAGTGGCGTGGGATCGGGTCGTGGGGGGAGATTCCGATGAGGGCGAAGATCATCGCGATCGTCGGCGCGGCGAGGGTGATGCGAATGATCTTCGTGCCTTCCCAGAACGATGCGGGGACGGCGCGCGCGAGCCAGATGCCGGAGAGAAACGCAGCGAACGGGTACGCGGGGATGAGGTAGCGACCGGCCTTGTCGGAGGAGACGGAAAGCACTGCGACCCACCCGAGCGTGAAAATGAGCGAGAGCATGCCGAGGCGCTGCTCGGGCTTGTGCATCCGTTCGCCCCGGAGGAGCGGGAGACCCAGGAGGAAGGTGATGAGCCAGGGCCAGTAGGTGGAGGCGAGTTGCTCGAGGTAGTCCCACCACGGGCGCGAGCCGTGCGCATCGGTGGTGACACGATCGACGATCTGCGAGCCGAAGTATTCGGCGGTGAAGGCGTCACCGTGGAGGGAAATCATCGAGATATGCCACGGGAGCGCGATGATGACGCCGACGGTGGTGATCAGGGCGAGCGAAGTGAGCGCGCGCCGTTCGCGGATGACGGTGAACCAGATAGCGAAGAACGGGAGGGCCGCGAGCGCGATGAGCGGCTTGACCATCAGCCCCGCGCCGAGGAACAGGCCGGCGGCGATGGACCATCGGAGTGCGCGCTTCGAGCCGAGCCCGGCGGCGAGCGCCCAGGCGCTGCCGGTGATGCACAACGCCAGCCAGAGGTCGAGCGAGATGGAGTGCATCGCGCGGAAGTATTCGAGCGTGAGCGCCAGGACGATGCCCGAGGCGAGTGCGGCGCGATGGCCCGCGAGCCGGCGTGCGGTATCGACCGTCAGCAGGACCGTCGCCAGCGCGACGAAGAATGACGGGATGCGTGAGACCCAGAGTTCCGGGCCGAGGAAGTGGAGGAAAAGGCCGTGGACCCAGAAGGCGAGCGGCGGCTTGTTGAAATAGAGCTGATCGCCCGCGTGTAGGGTCCACAGGGAGCCGGAGTCGTAGGCGAACTTGGAGACGGCGGCGTAGAGCGGGTTGTCCACGCGCCAGAATCCGGCGTTCACGCCGGGGATGAATGTGGCGAGCAGAAGCGCCGCGGGGATGAGGTAGGCGCGGAGTAGGGCGCGATGTGGTTGTTCACACTCGGGCATCGGGCGGAGTGTATGGGAGCGCGATGCCAAGCGCCCGCATACCGGTGGCCGCCCCGAGACGTCTTCAGGGACAGCGATTACCAGTATGCGGGCGCGCCGGGGCCGGCAGCGGGAGACCCCCGCCACGGTGAGGTTCGAGGTCTAGCGGCGTCGGCGGCTCGCGCAGATCCCCCCAACCATCAGAAGAGCCGAGGATGCGGGCGATGGGACGACTGCCATGGATGTGATGATCGCGCCGCCGCCGATGGCGCCGAGGGGAGAAGCGGCTCCGGTCATGAGGTTGATTGTCCAGAAGGTGGACTGGCTGCTGGCTTCATCGAGAACCGCGGCATAGGCGACTCCGGTGCCGCCTGAGATATCGAACGTGAGGATGTCGCCGAGATCGGCGCCGAGTGAGCCGACCGTGGCGAGTGTGCCGGCGCTGTTGGCTTGCGTGACAAGGATGTCCAGGCCGGTATCGATTCCGTACAACTGGGTGGACATGGCGCCGGCGAACGAGTTGGTGTACGCGGAGCCGACAACATTGGGGTCTACGCCGAAGTTGGGATCGCCCGCGCCGTAGAAGAGGGATGTCACCTGCGTCGAGGTCCCGTCGTTGGGATTGAGGACGAGATTCTGATTGGTTTCGCTCACGACGCGGATTCGGTCGATCGTGGGGTTGAAGTCGAAACCGAAGGACGAGCCGTTGAGTCCGGGCGAGAAGCCGCCCGCGCCGACGAGCGTTGCGACGCCGGTCATGGTGTTCACGGTGTAGAGGTTATTGAATGAGCCCAGGGCGTACAGCTGGCCCGTTGCCGGGCGGAAGTCGATGCCGCGGAGTTCTTCGTTGGTGGCGAGCCCGTTGATCGCGGCACCGAAGGTGACATTGCTTGGTGTGGCGCTGTCCCATGTGACAAGTGTCTGGTTGAGGGTGACGCCGTAGACCTGCTCGGCGTTGGTCGTGGGGGCGCATACCAGCGGGATCCCGATGGCGGCTCCGGCGGCCAGTTTCACGATTTGATTGTTCCTCATCTCTTTCTCCCTTATTGATCCTGTGTCGCTTCGTCGCTTGCCAAGCAGGCGCAGGACATCCGGACACATGGTTGTCCATGCGTTCTTGGCATTCCGCGGTCCCTCTGACTCGGACCGGTCTGGGACGCAAGGATTACGCTGGCTTGCTCCGGCGCGATTCAGGGACAAAGGAAAAACTCTTTCGATCGGGCTTCGTCAAGGGATCGGGGCTATATTCCACCCTGATGCAAGGACCTGACCAAGCCCCTCGGTTGCTCGAGAGGATCGCTTCGGGCGATCCGGCGGCGGTCCGCGCCGTGATCCAGGAGTACGGTGACCTTGTGTGGTCGCTGGCGCGCCGGTTTACGAGCAATGATGCGGACGCGGAAGACGCGGTGCAGGATATCTTCACGATGCTCTGGCGTAAGGCGGGGGTCTACGACCGATCCCAAGGTGCCGAGATTACCTTTGTGTCGCTTCTGGCGCGTCGAGTATTGATCGATCGGTGGCGGCGATCGGGTCGCCAGATTCAGTCGATCCCATTGAACGCGGATCATCATGCCACTGCGCCGTGGGTTCATGAGGACGAGACGATTCGTCTGGCGGCCGAGGCGTTCGAGGAACTCGAGGACGATCATAAGACAGCGATCCGTCTTTCGATCTGCTTTGGCCTGACTCATGAGATGATCGCAGAAGCGACCGATACTCCGGTTGGCACCGTCAAGACGCGTATTCGGCGTGGGCTTGCGATGGTCCGTGATCGATTGGGCACAGTTGTTTCTGTGGGCACTGGGAAAGGAGGCGCCGGATGAGCAACGAGCACGAGCCATTCGATCATGACGATCACTTTGTCGATCGCGCCTCCGGAGATGCGTCCTCGCCTCGCGATCTGCGCGAGGTTTCGGACATGGATCGGGCGGCGGCATCATTACAAGCGGGCATCACGCCGCACGAGAGGATGCCGGAGGCGTTGAAGAGTCGACTGATCACGGAGGGCGAGGCAATTGTCGCCGCCCGGAGCGGGCGGCCCATCACTCGGAAGCCGGCGATCGGGGCGTGGCTGGCTGCTGCGGCGGCGATCGCGTTGGCTTCGGGTGCGGGTATCTGGGCGCTGAGCATTCAGCGGAGCAAGGAACAAGCGGCGCACGAGTTCCAGACCCAGCTCGCGTCCTTGCAGGAGCAGTACGAGTCGAACACGCAGATGCTGGCCAACGCGAGGTCGCGTTTGAACGACCTTCAGGGCGAGGTGGCGGACGCGGCCAATCGCGAGATCGCGCTCGCGCAGCGGCTGGCCGATGCGACGTCGGATTACGAGTCGCGACTTGCGGCCGCGAACGCGAGTCTCGATCAGGCGAATCTGAAGATCGCGCAGTACGAGACACCCGAGGATCCCGCAGTGCTGGCGGCGAACCGGCGCAAACTGCTTGAGGTGCCCGACACGGTTCGGCTGGCGTGGTCGCCGTTTGATCTGCCGGATGCGCCGGCGGAGCAGCGGCTGGTCCGGGGCGATGTCGTGTGGAACGATGAGCTGCAGGAAGGGTACCTGCGGTTCGAGGGGCTCGCGGTCAATGATCCGAAGGTCGAGCAGTACCAGGTATGGGTCATCGACGAACGCGGCATGGAGCAGAAGGTGTCGGGGGGCGTGTTCAACGCGACTCAGGACGGCGAAGTGATCGTGCCGATCCATCCGGGCATCGATGTCGGCCGTGTGGCGTTGTTTGCGATCACGATCGAGGAGCCGGGCGGGACCTGGGTGCCGGACCTGAAGCGCCGCGTGGTGGTCGCTCCCCGCGAGGGTTGAGACTGACGGAGTCGTCGTCGCGTGAACCCCGACCGGAAACGGTACCATGCTCGCTATGGCTGAGGCGACGCATGTGAGGACCGAGGTGACCAGGGGGGTGCTCGTGGCGACATTGACCACGAACTCGCTGTCGGATTACGAGTCGCGCGTGATCGGCGATCAGATCCAGAAGGAAGCGCCCAAGGGGCTGTGGAACATCGTGCTGGACTTCAAGCAGGTGGAGTTCATGGCGTCGGCGGGGATCGGGATGATCCTGACGCTCGTGCACGGGGCGAAAGCGCAGAAGGGCAAGATCGTGGTGGCGAGTCTCAACGATGAGATTCTCAAGGTTTTGAAGATGACGAAGGTGGACAAGCTGTTTACCATCACGCCGACGCTCGCCGAGGCGATGTCGAAGATGGGCGTCTAGAACGAGCCGAACCGAGAGAGACCGACTGCATGAACGCGCAGAACTTTGTCCGGACGGAGCGGGTCAGCGATGTGCTCGTGGCGACGCTGACCACGACGACGATCTCGGAATACGAGTCCGGGCTGGTGATCGAGCATGTTCAGAAAGAAGCGCCGCACACGAAGTGGAATGTGGTGATGGACTTCGACAAGGTCGCGTTTTTGTCGTCGCCGGGCATCACGATGATCCTGACGCTGGTGCACGAAGCGCGTCGCGGGCGCGGGAAGTTCATCATCTGCAATCTCAACGAGGACATCCACGAGATCTTCCGGATGACGAAGGTCGAGAAGAGCATGGCGATCGAGAAGACGCTCGAGGATGCGCTGAAGAAGTTGGGGTGAGGGGTCGATTTCGCGCAACTAATTGACTTCGATCAGTTTGCCGGTCGAAGTGTCGACGAGGCGGTAGTACACACCGGGCGGACGCGTGGCGACGGGCAGTTCGTCGGAACTTGATTCAATCCGGTATCTATCCAATCGCCCCATTACCTCGACAACACGATCCGGTTCGGGGTACTTGGGCGCATCCACTTCGACACCGTTGATTGTCGGGATCTTTGAGTTTGTCACGACCCCGCGGAGTAAGACAACCTTTCCGACATGATCCGCGACTTCGGTGGGCTGAGTGATCAGGATTGGATACCTGTGAGTGTGACCGGCACATCCAAGGAGGGCGGTGATGCCGAGCAGCAAAGTGATGCAACAAATGCGCGTCATTACTCCACCGTCACGCTTTTGGCGAGGTTGCGGGGCTTGTCGACATCGTGGCCGCGGATGACGGCGGCGTGGTAGGCCATGAGTTGCAGCGGGATGACGGTGACCATCGGGCTGAGCGGCTCGGGGACATCGGGGACGAAGATGACATCGTTGGCCAGGTCGCGGATGGCGTCGTCGCCCTCGGTGGCGATGGCGATGATGTGGCCGCCCCGCGAGCGGACTTCCTCGATGTTGTTCATGACCTTGTCGTACTGGCGGCCCTTGTTGGCGATGAAGACGCAGGGCATGCCGTCGTTGATGAGGGCGATGGGGCCGTGCTTCATCTCGGCGGCGGGCATGCCCTCGGCGTGGATGTAGGAGATTTCCTTGAGTTTGAGGGCGCCTTCGAGTGCGACGGGGTAGTTGTAGCCGCGCCCGAGGAAGAGCCAGTTCTCCTTGGCGCAGTGCTTCTCGACGACTGATTTGATGTGCGAGTCGGCCTGGAGGGCGCGCTCGATGTGGTCTGGGACCTTTTCGAGTTCGCGCATGAGCTGGGCGGACTCGTAGGGCGACATGAACTTGCGCCGGGCCATGTAGAGCGCGAGCATGGTGAGGACGGCGACCTGACCGGTGAAGGCCTTGGTGGAGGCGACGCCGATCTCGGGGCCGACACGGAGGTAGACGCCGGCGTCGGTTTCGCGGGCGATGGTGGAGCCGACGACATTCACGACGCCCAGCGCCAGCGCGCCGCGGTCCTTGGCTTCCTGGAGGGCGGCGAGGGTGTCGGCGGTTTCGCCCGACTGGCTCACCGCGACGACAACGGCGTTCTCTTCGATGATCGGGTTGCGGTAGCGGAACTCCGAGGCGTACTCGCACTCGGCGGGGACCTTGGCGAGGTCTTCGAGGAGGTACTCGCCGATCATGGCGGCGTGGAGCGCGGTGCCCTGCGCGGTGAGGGTGAAGCGGCGCGCCTTGACGAGTTCCTTGGCGAACTTGGCGACGCCGCCGAGGACGATGCGGCCCTCGTTGAGGTCGATTCTGCCGCGGAAGGTGGTGCGGAGCGCGTTGGGCTGCTCGAAGATCTCCTTGCGCATGTAGTGCTCGAAGGCGCCGAGTTCGGTTTCTTCGAGGTCCATCTCGAGCTGCATGACCTTGGGCGAGACGGACTTGTTGTCGATGGTGGAGGTGCGGAAGCCGTCGCGCGTGATTTTGACGACGTTGTAGTCCTCGAGCGCGAAGGCCTGCGTTGTGTGCGCGACGATCGCGGAGGGGTCGGATGCGACGATGTATTCGCCGTTGCCGATTCCCACCATGAGGGGCCCGCCCTTGCGTGCGGCGATGAATGTCTCGGGCTCGTCGGAGCACCAGACGACGATGGCGTAGGCGCCGGTGACTTCGCGGAGCGCGGCTTGGACGGCCTGCTCGATGTCGCCCTCGTAGAGTTCGCCGATGAGCGTGGCGAGGACTTCGGTATCGGTCTCGGTGTGGAAGGTGCGGCCGCGCTCGGAGAGGACTTTCTTGAGCGTGGCGTAGTTCTCGATGATGCCGTTGTGGACGAGGCAGATCTTGCGTTTGTCGTCGGTGTGGGGGTGGGCGTTGGGCTCGGTGACGCCGCCGTGGGTGGCCCAGCGGGTGTGGGCCATGCCCATGTGCGCGTGGAGATTCTTGGTCTTGGCGACCTTGGCTTCGAGGTTGGCGACGCGTCCGACGGCTTTGACGATCTGGAGGTCGCCGTTCATCAGGGCGAGGCCGGCGGAGTCGTAGCCGCGGTACTCGAGGCGCTTGAGCCCCTCGATGAGGAGTTCCTTGGCCGGCTTGTGTCCGATATACGCCACGATCCCGCACATACGCACTTTCCCTCGTTCCGATGCCTCTCGGTGGGGCGATCCATCCGTGAATCGACCGTATTAGGGTACGCCTTGGGAGGGATCGGCGTTCGGTTGGGTGGTTTCGGACTTCTCGGCGGCCCAGTTGATCGCGGTTCGCACATCGGGCGCGAGGTTCTCGGCGCCGAGGCGTTCGGTGAGCCCGCGTGAGGCGATGGCGACCATGGGCTGCATGTGCATGCCGGCGAGGATGAGGCGTGTGCCGCGGGCGCGGGAGGTGCGGTGCAGTTCCTCCAGCGCGTGGAGGCCGGTCGCGTCGAGCGTGAGGACCTTTGCCAGATCGAGGATAAGCGCGCGCGGGTGGTTGCCGATGGCGTCGAGCGTGTCGCGGAGTTTGTAGGCGGCGCCGAAGAAGAAAGGGCCGTTGATCGCGTAGACGCGGATGCCGGAGTCCGCCGAGCCGCGATCTCTGGTGATGGACTCGGTGGGGACATCAACGCCGCCTTCTGAAGCGTCGACGAACTCGACGCTCGAAACATCGGCCATGCGTTTCATGAAGAGCAGGGCGGCGAGCACGATGCCCACGCCGACGGCGATTGTGAGGTCGGTGAAGACGGTCAGGCCGAAGGTTGCGAGCAGGACGAGTGTGTCCTGTCGCGGGCCGTTGAGCAGCCAGCGGAACGAGCGCATCTCGCTCATGTTCCACGCGACGACGACGAGCACACCCGACAGCGCGCACAGGGGGATCATGGCGGCGAAGCGCCCGACGGTGAGCACGATGAGGAGCAGCAGGGCGGCGTGTGTCATGCCGGCGATGGGTGTTCGCCCGCCGGACTGGACATTCGTGGCGGTGCGTGCGATCGCGCCGGTGGCGGGGATGCCGCCGAAGACGGGCGAGGCGATGTTGGCGACGCCCTGGGCGATGAGTTCGGTGTTGGAGCGGTGTCGCGTGCCGAGCATTCCGTCGGCGACGACCGCGCAGAGCAGGGACTCGATGGCCGCGAGCACGGCGATGGTGGCGGCGGGGGCGACGAGTTCGGGCAGGCGGTCCCATCCGGTGGTCGGGAAGCGGGGGACGGGCAGCCCGGTGGGGATTGCTCCGAAGCGGTCGTGGATGGTCTCGACGGGGAGGTTGAAGAGTCTGGCGATGAGCGTGGCGAAGATGAGCAGCACGATCGCGCCGGGGACGCGCCGGGGCATCCATTTGCGCCACGCGAAGAGCCCCGCGACGATCGCGACGCCCATGATCGCGCTCGACCAGTTGATGGTGGCGATGTGCTCGGCGCACCACGCGACTTTGGCGACGAACTCGGGCGGGATGGGGTGATCGGCGGGGTCGGTGGTGTGGAGCCCCAGGAGGTCCTTGATCTGTCCCGAGAGGATGATGACCGCGATTCCTGTGGTGAAGCCGGTGGTGACGGGGTATGGGATGAACTTGATGAGCGTGCCCATGCGGGCGATGCCTAATGCGACGAGCATCACGCCTGCCATAAGTGTCGCGAGGATCAGGCCGTCGTACCCGTGTTTGGCCGCGACGGCGTAGATGATGACGATGAACGCGCCTGTGGGGCCGCCGATGGAGACGCGCGAGCCGCCCAGCGCCGAGATGAGGAAGCCGGCGACGATGGCTGTAAAGAGCCCGGCCGCGGGCGGCGAGACGCCCGCGCCTGTGGCGACCTCTTCCGGGATGGACGCGATGCCGAAGGCGAGGGCGAGGGGGAGTGCGACGATGGCGACGGTGAGCCCCGCGATGAGGTCGGCGATGAACTGCTGGCGGGTGTACCCGCGTAGCGTGGTCAGGAGTTTGGGCCTGAATGTCGGCGAGTTTGCCGTGATTGGCGTATTGGCGCGCATGGCGCGGCTTTCTGAAGGGCGTGCGATTGGCCTATTGCGCGCTTTACGGGTGCTGCGAGCAGGGGGGGCGGGAATCATATCGGCAGGGGTGGGTCTACAATTGAAATGATGCAGGACCTGTGGGCGACCAAACGCGAGTCGGCGCTGAAGGGTGTGGAGCCCCTGGCGGTGCGGATGCGCCCGCGGGCATTCGACGAGTTCGCGGGCCAGGCGCACATCGTGGGGTCGGGGCGTGATGACAGGCCGACGCTGCTGCGCCGGATGATCGCGGCGGGGCGGCTGACCTCGATTCTGCTGCACGGCCCGCCGGGCACGGGGAAGACGACGCTCGCGGAGATCATCGCGCGGCACACGGGCAGGCCGTTCGTTCGGGAGAACGCTGCGACGATCGGCGTGAAGCGGATTCGGGAGATCGTGGAGGGCTCGCGGCGGGCGATCGGTGATGGCGGCAGGGCGACCGTGCTGATTCTGGATGAGATTCACCGGTTCTCGCGCGCGCAGCAGGATGCGCTGCTGGAGGATGTGGAGCGGGGGATCGTGACGCTCATCGGCGTGACGACGGAGAACCCGCTGTTTGCTGTGAACGCGGCGCTGGTGTCGCGCTCGACGCTGTTCCGTCTGGAGCAGCTGACGGCGGCGGATGTGGCGGATGTGGTGCGGCGCGCTATTGCGGATGAAGCGCGCGAGTTCGGGAAGTTGAACCTGCGGATGGACGACGACGCGATCGCGCACTGGGCGCAGATGTCCGACGGCGATGCGCGGCGGGCGCTGAACGCGCTGGAGGTCGCGGTGTTGTCGGCGCCGGGGCGTGATGCGGGCGAGGGATCGATCACGATTGATCTCGCGGCGGCGGAGGCGTCGATCCAGCACAAGGCGATTCTGTACGACCGCGATGGCGATCAGCATTACGACCACGCCAGTGCGCTCATCAAAAGTCTGCGGGGGAGCGATCCGGATGCGGCGCTGTACTGGCTTGCGGTGATGCTGGAGGCGGGGGAGGACCCGCGGTTTATCGCGAGAAGGTTGGCGATTCTGGCGAGCGAGGACATCGGCAATGCTGATCCAAGGGCGATCATGGTGGCGGACGCCGCGTGGTCGCTTGTGGAGCGGATCGGTATGCCCGAGGCGCGGATCACGCTGGGCCAGTGCGTGACCTATCTGGCGCTGGCACCGAAGAGCAACGCGTCGTATACGGCGATCAATGACGCGATGGCGGATGTGCGCGAGGGGCGGACGGTGGCGGTGCCGATGTTCCTGAGGGACAAGACCAAGGCGAAGAGCGCTGGTTCGGCGGTCGAGGGCAAAGGGTACGAGTATTCGCACAACGCCTCGAACAAGACGAGCGTGGGCGGCGTCACATCGCAGGACTACCTGGGAGTGGACAAGCGGTATTACACGCCGACGGAGATCGGGTTCGAGAATTTCCTCGCGGAGCGGCTCGATGAGATTCGCAGGGCGCGGGGGCGAGAAGACAAGTGAAGGATCGAAATGGGGAAAGTCTCGATACTCCTGTTCTTTGCGTCGATTGGGCTTTTGGCACTGGCCGTCTTGCAGCAGGTAGTCGCCTGGGTCATGGACGACGCCCGATTCCTCTTTGCGTTCGTGCATGTATTCGCAAGTTCGGCGGTCTTGATGCTCTCCTCGATGGCTGTCGGTGTGACATGTCGAAGCCGCGCACGGTATCAATGCGCGAACTGTAACTACGACCTGCGCGGGATTAATTCCGCGGTATGTCCCGAGTGCGGTTCGGCCCGCGAGCAATCGAGGTGGTGATGCACGCCATTCCAAAGTACCTGCTGTTCGCTTCGCTGGGATTGCTCTTGCTGGCTGGAGTGCAGTTTGTTGTGGCGCTAATGATCATGTGCTTCTGGAGCGGTGATTTCGGTTTCGATCTGCTCGTCAATGTCTGGCGCTATCCGCTGCTCGCGGTTTTTGTGGCGATGCTGGCGATCGCTGTGGCCGGGTTGACACCGAAGCCGAAATCTCACGGGAATGAAGCATGAGGAACCGCATCTTCATCTATGGGTTTCTGATCGGCCTGGCGTTGTCGATTCTCGGGTTGTGGGGCAACCCCGACTCGCCGGTCTCGGCTATGGGTGTGTTCATGGTCGCGGGGGGCGTGGTAGGGCTGGTCTTCGGGAGCGGGAAGATGCCCGAGATCAGACTGCCCTCGGCGGACGACCGTCCGTCGCATGAGTGCGCCTTCTGCGGCTACGACGCGCGGGGGCTCGACTCAGAGGTCTGCCCGGAGTGCGGGAACCCTCACCGCGCCGACACGCGTGCCTCCGAGCCCTCAGGCGGCACGAGGTAATCTGACATCTCGATGGCCAAGGAACCCCGCACATCTCTGCTGCCGACGCTTGTGATTCTCGCGGGGATCGGCGTGGTGGTCGGGCCGGTCATTTTCGGTTTGGTGTTCGTGGCGACGCAGCGGGTTGACCTGGGGCTTGTCGTGACGCTGTCGGCCTGCGTCGTGGTGCCGGCGGTGCTGGCGGCGGGGGTGGTGGCGTTCGGGTACCTTTCGAACCGGCACATGATGCGGTACGCGATGAGCCAATGCACTAAGTGCGGGTACGATCTGCGGGGCACCGACGCGACGCGGTGCCCGGAGTGCGGGTCGTTGCAGGCGCGGAGCCATGACTGAGCAGGCCACACGAGTGTCGGACCAACGGCGCAGCGCCGCGATCGGGGTGTGGATCGTGTCGTTGTTGGCGGCAATGGTGATCGCCAACGCCGACCGCGGGTACTACACGGACGCGGGATACAACACGCAGATTCGACCGTCGTACTGGGGGCACGCCGTGCTGATGGCGTTCTATGCGGGCAGCGCGTTTATGCTGGCGCGGGCGCCGAAGTGGAAATCGGCGCTGGTGATCGCGGCGGCGCTGTCGTTCGGGTTATGGAGCGGGTTCGTGGTGGATGCGGCGCTTGGGCTGCAGGGAACGAGCGCTGGCGATGCGTTCGATGCGTTCATCGGGCGGGCGGGTGGGTCTTCGCTGTTTGCGGGGATCGTTGCGGGCGGGCTCGCGACGGCGGTGTGGTTCGGTGTACTGACGGGGCGGGCGCGGGTCGGGTTTTTGATCGCCGGGATTTCGGTGCTCTGCGGCGTCATGGCGGCGTTCGGGTGGGGCGAGGCGGCGGGCGGGACGGGGTCGAAGGTGATGCTGTTTGTTTCGTCGTGGGGTTGGCATCTGGGGGTGTTGAATGTGCTTCTGGCGTGGGCGCTGGGGCCGCGATGGTTCCAAGGGGGCGACGTGTAATTCGCGGGCAAGTTTGGACAATAAGAGAGCGGGCGGCCGATCGGAATGGGACGAGGCAGGGTGCAAGGAGTCACGCAGATGTCGAACATGTTCTCGCAGTTCTTCAATGATCCGCACATCCGGCATGCGGTGCTGGTGCACTTCCCGGTGGTGTTCGGGCTGCTCGGGATCCTGCCTCTGTTGGCGTTGCTGATGACGAAACTCAAGAGCAAACCGATGAAGTTTGTGTGCATCGCGTGGTTCCTGCTGGCCTCGGGCGGCGCATATTGGGCCGCTGATGCGGGGAGTGACGCGGAGCATCATCTGGGTGTTCGATCACCCAATATGACGCAGGCCGAGCACCAGGCGGTTCATGAGCACGAGGAACTGGGTGAGAATGGATGGATCTGGCCACTGATTCCCGCGGCGCTGGTGTTGCTGACCTTCCCGAGCAAGGGTGCGATCCGTAAGCCGGCGTTCATCCTCTCATGTGTGTCGGCGCTGGGTGTTGCGGGTGTGATTGGCTGGACGGCGCACCTCGGCGGGGAGTTGGTATACGACATGGGAATCGGCGTGCAAACGCGTACGGTCCCCGCAGCGCCGCCCTCGAACGGGCCCGCTGTCGATGACGATGAAGATGATGAGGATGCGGCGAGCGAGCAGCCGGGCGAAGCGGACGCGGCTGGGGATGAGCCGGGCGAGGCCGGCGGCTGACGCTTTGGCGCGGCTCGCGCGGTTGGCGTACCATCGCCGGGCGTATGTCCACCGCTTCCAGCCTATTCGAGAGTGAGCCGATGCCCGACAACAAGCCCGCGCGCCAGTTCATCGCCGAAATGAAGCCCAACGAGCGGTTCTCGGGGCTGTTCTGCATCGTCAATGCGCAGTTGGCGGCGACACGGAACGGCGATCCGTATCTGGCGTGTCTGCTGTCGGATAAGTCGGGAAGGGTGCCGGCGCGGAAGTGGCAGATGCCTCCCGAGGAGTTCAAGCGATTGCCGACGGATGGGTTCGTGTATGCGGAGGGTCGCACGCAGCCCTTCAAGGGCGAGCTGCAGCTGATCGTGGACATTATTGATCCCGCCGAGCCGACGAGCGCGGAGTTGCGGGACCTGCTGCCGACGACGAAGTTCGATATCGCCCAGATGTTCGCGGAGGTGACCCAGCGGCTGGGCACGCTCTCGCACCCGGCGATGAAGGCGCTGGCGGAGGCGTATCTGAGCGACGAGATGCTGATGGACCAGTTCCGCACGGCTCCCGCGGCGCAGATGATGCACCACGCGTATCTCGGCGGGCTGCTCGAGCACACGCTGAACCTGATGCGGCTTTCGGACGTGGTGTGCCCGCTCTACCCGAAAATCAGCCGCGACCTGGTGCTGATGGGGCTGTTCCTGCACGACCTGGGCAAGACGCGCGAGCTCTCTTATGACGCGGGGTTCGGGTACACCGATCGGGGGCAGTTGATCGGGCACATCGTGGACGGGGCGATCATGCTGCACGACAAGTCGCAGCAGGTGATGCGCGAGAAGGCGATGCGGTTCCCGCCGAACTCGATCACGATTCTTCAGCACATCATCCTGTCGCATCACGGTGTGCCGGAGTTCGGGGCCGCCAAAATCCCGGCGACGCCCGAGGCGTTGCTCGTCTCGATGCTCGACAATCTGGACGCCAAAATGGCGATCGCGCTGGACGCGGCGCGTCCGGATCGGGCCTCGGGGGGGGAGGGCGGGGGTGAAAGCGACCTTGGGGGCAACTTCACCGAGAAGCAGTGGGCCCTGGGCAGCGTCCGCCTGTTCCGCGGCGACCCGCTCGGGCAGGTGTAGGCGGGGTTTCCGAGCCCGGAAATTGCCTACTTTCACAGGTATGTGGGGAAATGGTTCGGGGGGCGCCAAGCGTAGGCAAGACACCCCCGAATCCCGCTAAGTTTCGGTGAATCGGACCGGCAACACATTGTGGCACGGGGGCGGAGCGATTAGATTCACGGAGGAAATGGAGGGACCCGACGCCGGGTGAGACTATCGCCCCGGTGGACTGGAGAGAAGGAGATCGAGGGAGAGATCGCTCGGACGCGACCTAGGAGATCGCCAAGAGCATGCCTCGACCGGTATCGGGTCAGGGCTGGAAACACTGTCACTCTTTAGCAGAGAGGGAAGGAAACAAAGATGAAGAGCATGCTTGGTATCGGCGCGGTTGTCGCGCTCACGGGGACGGCCATGGCCGTCACCCCGTTCACCGAAGATTTCTCGTACCCCGATGGCAGCCTCGTTCCCAACGGCGGCTGGGTCTCGCACTCCGGCACCACCGGTCAGGTTCAGGTGTCGAGCGGCGCGATCTCGCTCGTTCAGGGCAGCCAGAGCGAGGACGTTTCTCGTTCAATCGGCGCTCCGCTCGGCGCCGGTGAGACCGTCTTCTTCGGCTTTGATGTGACGATGAGCGGCTCCGGCCCCGCGTCCGACACCTACTTCGCCCACTTCAAGAACTCGGCAACATTCTTCACTTCGCGCATCTTCGTGTCGTCCCCCAATGCGGGCGGCGATTACTCCTACGGCTTCTCCGCTTCCAGCACTATTGCTGGTGAGTGGGCGACCGACTTCTCGTACGGCTCGACGCAGCGCGTCATCGCCTCGTACGACTTCGATACGGGCGCGATCAACCTGTGGATCAACGCCTCCTCGATGGGCGATCCCAGCCTCTCGTTCTTCGGCTTCGCCGGTGACGCGATGGAGTTCATCGCGTTCCGCGAGTCCTCAGGCAACACCGTCCAGGTCATCGACAATGTCGCGGTCGGCAGCACATTCGCTGAGGTGGTTCCCACCCCCGGCGCTGCGGCCCTCATGGGCATCGCCGGTCTGGCTTCGGTCCGCCGTCGCCGCACCGCGTAATCAACCTGCCCCCGCAGGATTGAGATAGCACTCAGGCCCGCGTCCCCCCAAAGGCGGCGCGGGCCTGTCATTTTTGAATCATCGACGCGCCGGTTCGGGTGGCGCTATCATTGGGCATGAGCGATCCGAGCGTCCAGACCGTCCGCGTGAACTTCGCGAGGCCCTTCCCTTTGTTCCCGCTGGCGCGTGTGTCGCTCCTGCCGCACGCGGTGCTCCCGCTCTTCATCTTCGAGAGGCGGTACCGCCAGATGGTCGAGCACGTGCTTGATACGCACGGCCAGATCGCGATGGCGGTCTTCCGGGGCGATGAGTACCGCTACAACTACGAGAACTCGCCCGCGATTCAGCCCGCGGTGTGCATCGGTCAGATCACGCAGCACGAGCGGCGCGAGGACGGCACCTACCGCATCATGCTGCACGGTGTGTGCCGGGCACGCGTGATGGATGAACTCGCGCCAGACGATGAGCACCTGTATCGGCGCGCGGTGCTGCGCCCGATCGAGAAGGACGAGCAGGACGAGTCGCTCGTGCGGGTGCGCCGCGATGTGCTGGAGCACCTCAAGTCCAAGCCGCTGGCCGATACGGGCGGGGCGAAGCGTGTGTTGTCGGCGCTGGATGAGCGCCCCGATCTGCCGACGCCGGCGATTCTGGAACTGATTACGCTTGGTGTCGTCGCGCCGATCGATGAAGGCGACACGCTGTACCGGTTGCTCGAAGAGGGCGATGCGGCGCAGCGGGCGCGGATCATCAAGCAGACGCTGCGCGGGTACGAGCACCTGCTGGGCAAGGCGGTGGAGCAGTACGACCCCGAGGCCCCCAAGGGCGTTTCCTGGAACTAACGCGATTGCGGTACATTTGCCGATCGTTGCATCGACGGGGCACGCACCGCCCCCGATTGATTGGAGACAGCCATGCGTGTGATCGCTGAATACCGTCGTCTGCTGTTTGCCGTAATGCTCATCGCTTGCGCCGGCGCTTCGCTATCGCTTGCGGCGTGCCACACCGTGGAGGGCGCGGGCAAGGACATCCAGGGGCTGGGTGAAGCGGTCGAGGACGCCGCCGACGGCGACGATTGATCGATCGAATCCGATTTCGCGTAAGATGGTGTCAGTCAGGGGATGCGCTTTGAGCGCAGAAGGAGTGGCACATGCTTCGTTGGGCCGTCATCTTTTTCATCGTGGCGATCATCGCGGCGATTTTCGGGTTCGGGAACATCTCGGCCGCGGCGACCGACATCGCCAGAATCCTGTTCTATATCTTCATCGTGATCTTCCTGATCTCGCTGGTGCTGGGTCTGGCGAAGGGCAAGAAGTAGGGGATCCGCACTCGGGGCAGGTTGTGGTGTCGGGCACGCCGGTGATGTCGTAGCCGCAGGTATTGCACCGGCCTGGGCCCTTGTATCGCCAGCGGCGGATGCGCCCGGGGATGGTGCAGAGCGACCACGGCGCGGAGATGAGCAGCGCGAGGAGCGCGGTGGCCGCGAGTGTGTTGTGGAGGTAGCCGGACCAGATGATGTCGGACTCGGAGACGCTTCGTTCCTCGTATCGCGGAACTGAAAACGACACCGATGCGGGTGATTTGAGTCGGCTGAGCAACGAACGATCTTTGAGTTGCGTCGGGTATTCGTCAGTGCGGTCGATAATGTGATCAACATAGAGATCGATCGATTGCTGCAGTTGCGCCGGTGATGAAGCCAAGACAGCGACGGCGGTCACTTGCGATACTCGAAATCGGGTGGTGGGGGCGTACAGTCCGGTGTAGGTGTTGCCCTGCTGATTCTTGAACTGTGCGACATGGGGTTTATCGCCGGGCCACGGCTCCGGATTCGGGTGATCCGGCCTTGTCGTATAGAGAGTATTAGCGTTCTCATCGGCGTGGTAGTGGACCGCGTACTCGATCGTCGGGATGAACGAGCCGGGTCGTTCCTTCAACGAGGCCATGCCGCTGGCGATCTTGTCTGCAATCGTGGAATCCCCGGTCATGAGCAAACTGGTCGCGATCGCATTGGCATCGATATACAGGAGCATCGCCAGCACGGGCGGCGTGAGCGGGAAGCGGAGAATGGCTCGGATTGGTTTCCAGACCCAACGCATTCAGGGCTTCACTCAAGGGGTGATGGTCTCGGTTGATACCGGCGTGCCACACTCGGGGCATGTCGTGGTATTGGGGACGGCGGTGATGTCGTAGCCGCAGGTGTTGCACCGGCCTGGACCCTTGTAGCGCCATCGACGGATACGCCCGGGTATGGTGCAGAGCGACCACGGCAGTGAGACGAGCAGCCCGAGGAGCGCGGCAGCGGCGAGTGTGTTATGGAAGACGCCGGACCAAAGAAGAAGGGACTCTTGAACCTTTCGTGACTCGTAATACTCCTTCTGCATCCCGAATTCCACAGGCCACTCGACAATCTCAGAATGAGTGATGGTTGTTCGGTCACGTAGCGACTTCAGAGTTTCTTGATCCTTGATATTGCACGCAAAGTGATCCGGAAACTCGGTCATCCACTCACTCAGCACCTTGAAACACCAATCAAGGGTGTCAGGCGACTGGTTTGGCGGCGACTCGACTCTCGCCGACAGTGACCGTGTTGTGCGTGTCAGCGCAAAGAACCCGGTCTCTTTATCCCATCGATCAACATAGACCGTTCCCCAACTCGAGTACTCGGGGTCGAGCCGAGGCACTTGGCCACGAGGAAAGAGCGTCAGTCTGCCTTCGGCATTCGCGTAGATGTACGCGTCGGGTGAGACGATGCCCCCACAGCCGAACATCGGTCCCGGCATCCCAAGTTTGGGGCGCAGCCATTCGCCGATCGTTGAAGTAGCCCACGATGAAGATGCGTCCGCGATTCGGTATCCATCCCACGCCAGCAGCCCCGCCAGAACGATAGGCGTGAGCGGGAAGCGGAGGACCGCTCGCAGGACTCTCGTGGTGCGTCGGATCATCGGTGGATTATTCGCTGGCCGCGTCGCTCGGGTTCGATCGGCGGTACTTGATCGTCAGGATGACCACGGTGATCGCCAGCACGAGCGTGATGGCGTTCCACATGATGATCGGCCATGAGCGGAGCATCATGCCGTAGGTGAGCCAGAAGACCACGCCCATGCCGAACATCGAGAAAGTGGGGAGCGAGATGTCGCGTGAGTGCTTGAGGCGGTAGAGGCGGACGACCTGCGGCACGAAGGCGAAGGTGGTCAGCGCGCCGGCGATGTAGCCGATGAGTTCGGTGGCGTTGAGCATGCCAGGCAAGGTATCCGAGCGGCGGTCAGCGCGTCGCGGCGCTGGAGGTCAGTTCGATGGGCTTGGGCTCGGCGCTCGCTTCGATGTGCAGCCGCTTGGCGCGGTGTTTCGACCAATCCGTGACGGCGAGGTCGGGCGCGTCGGGCGAGGCGAAGTGGGCGCGGATGATGTCGTAGCGGTTGTCGCGTTGGGCGGGCGTGAAACCCGTGTCGCGTATGAGTCGGCAGAGGACGGCTTCGTTGAGACAGTAGGTCGTGCCCGCGCTGGAGACGACATTCTCTTCCATCATGACCGAGCCCATGTCGTTGGCGCCGAAGAGCAGACCCATCTGGCCGATGTGCGGCCCCATCGTCACCCACGACGCGCCGATGGAATAGATGTTGTCAAGCATGAGGCGCGAGATGGCCTGCGTGCGGAGGTAATCGGTCGAGCCGCTCATGCGGAGGCGCCGTCCGAACTCGGGGTGCGCCTTGGCGTCGCCGTCGCCGGTGAGTGTCGCGACGACATCGCCGGGGAAGGTGTCGTTGCCCGAGGTCATGTCGCCCTCGCCCTGACCCCACTCGCGGAGACGCCCGAGCGGTGTGTTTTCACGCTGGAACGGCCACGAGATAAACGCCTTGTAATGCCCCCACGCCCCCCCCAAATTCCCCTGCGCGTCATCGGACATTGCGAGGGCGTGGTCCTGCCATTGGCGGACAAAGTGCATGTGATGGATGCGGTCGGCGTGGCCCTCGATGTGGCCGAACATCATGGTGGCGCTGGTGAACATGCCCAGTTCGTGGGCGACGCTCATGCAGGTGAGCCACGCGTTGGCGTCGCACTTGCCGAGGCCGATCTTGCGGCGGACGGGGTGGGCGAAGATCTCGCCGCCGCCGCCGGGCAGGGAGTCGAGGCCGGCGTCTTTGAGGCGGACCATGACCCATCTGATTTTGTCGCGGAGCGTATCCCCCGGTGGATCGAAGAAGTGAACGAACTCGATGAACTCGGGGGGCGAGAAGGCGTGGATGTGCATCGACGGGAACTCGCGCTTGATGGTGCGCAGGAGTTCGAGGTACCAGTCGAGCGGCAGGGCGGGGTTCATGCCGCCCTGCATGAGGATCTGCGTGCCGCCGATGGCGTGCAGTTCGGCGATCTTGGCGAGGATGTCGGCGTACTCGAGTGTGTAGGCGTCGTGCTCGTCGCCGTCGCGCCGGAAGGCACAGAAGGTGCACCTGGCGTTGCAGATGTTGGTGTAGTTGATGTTGCGGTCGATGACATAGGTGCGGAGCGTGTCGCCGTGGAGGGCGCGGGCGCGGGCGTCGGCGTAGCGTCCGAGTGTCATGAGTGGGGCGCGCCGGTAGAGGTCGAGCGCCTGCTCGGGGGTGAGGCGGGCGATGCCCGAGGCGACATCGGCGAGGAACCCCTCGTCGAGCGCATCGGCGCGGGGGTGCTCGGCGGGAGCGCGGGGGTTGGCCCTGAGTTCGATTGGAGCGTCTGCAGTGTCGGATCTGGCGATCATGCCGGCCCCTTCCGCGGGCGTTGAGGGTCATCGGATCGGGGCATCCTACCCCCTCGGGTCACCCCCGGGAACGCGATAACGCATCCGAAACGGGGATGATTTCAAAAATCATTGAAAATGATAGTCGGTCCGGCGGGCCGGATCGAGCCCGACCGTCGGTGGTCGGGTGATCGGACTTGAGTTGGGGGCATTCCGAGCCGATAGGGGCGACGAAGCCGTTCCTCACTAACTGGAGCCGGTCGGTGAACAAACAGCCCCGCCCCCATGTCTCGCGAGCCATCCTGCACCTGCGTCGATCGATCTCGGTCGTGTCGCTGGTGCTCGCGTTAGCGTTGGTCGGTCAGGTGCTGGGGTGGGGAATCGTGCACTTCACGGAAGCACGTTTCGCCGACCTGAGCCATGAGGCGATCGAGCCGCCGGACGCGGTGCACGAACCGGTCGTTGTCGTCAACAACGAGAAGCCGAAGCAGGTCGCTTCGATGACGCCGAGCGAAGCCGAACAAGAGCCCGCGGATGTGAATCGCGTCGAGGGACGTGCCGCCGAGATGCTCAAGGGATTCCTGAATCTCACGCAGACGGTCGGCATCATCATGAGCATCACGCTCGTTGTGCTGATGCTGCAGGCGGTATCTGTGGCGGGTGGCGCCTCGATTCCGGGTGTCGAGATGGCGGTAACGGCCACGACCTGGGCGATCATCCTGGCGCTCTTGTGCGTGCCGATGTCGATGATCATACCCGAGGCGCAGTACCCGGGTGTGTTTGTTTCCTATCAGACCATCGCCGACGCGAGCGAGGCGTACCGCACGCACGCGCCGAACGCGCCGGGCTTCGTGGGGTTCTGGGTGCGTTTCGCGATCCTGCCTCTCGTGCTCATCGTGGGGCTGACAGCGCTGGTGCTGCGCTTCCGAGCGGGTGTGAACGCGGGCATCATCATCACCAGCGTGTCGGAACTCGAGGAGCGACTCGAACGCGAGATGCGCAGCCGGAAGGTCGGCCATCTCACGGCGCCGCGGGCCGTCGGCGCACTCAATCAGGTGATCGGTGAGACGGGCGGGCTCTCGGCGCCGCCCCCGAGCCAGTACGACGCTCCGCTACGACCGACAGGAACGGATGATGGTGGCGGTGGGGGGGCGCAGTCTCCGCAGCGTCGCATCAGGCCGATCTGAGCGAGGGCATCAGAACGCGAAGATGGTGTCGAAGATCTTGGTGAGGATGCCCTTCTCGGCGTTCTTGGCCACGGTCCCCTTGTTCTCGATCACGAGATTCAGGTCGAACATCTGGTTGGATTGCACGGTGTTGAAGTTGGTGATGTCCTCGGGGCGGCAGACGCCGGACAGCACCATCACCTGATCCTCGTCATCGGTCTTGATCGCGGTGCGTGCCTCCAGCAGCAGTGTGCCGTTGGGCTTCACCTCCAGGACGCGGGCGGTCAGGCGTGCCGTGAGTTTGTCGTCGCGCTTGTACTTGCCCTCGCCGTCGTAGGTGCTCTCGAAGTCGAAGTTGACCTTGGGCAGATTTGACTCGCGTCCGTTCTCGGCGCGGAGCTCGGTGAGCAGTTTGACGAGGTCGGGAAACGAGACAACCTGCCCGTTCGCGTCGACGGACTTGTCGCCTTCCAGCTTCTGCGTGCGGTCGATCTGCGAACGCTCGGAGATGATGATCGTCACGAGATCGTTCTGCTTGAAGGTCACCGGTTCGGGCGGTTCGACATGAAAGAGACTGACCGCCTGTGTCGGGGCCGGCGTCGCCGCGGGGCGAACAACCTCGCCGGAGGGCGCTTCGGTCCCGGAGTCGTCATCGGTGGCGGCCGCGGGACCTGGCTGGCCCGGAGCCGACCCGTTCCCGGACGGGCGCATCATCGGGCCAGTGTTCCGCGCGGGCGCGACGGGGCGTTCGTAGAGACTCTGGGCCGCTGCGGGCATAGTCAGGAGCGCCATCGCGAGGACTGTTGAGGTTGCTCTGAAAATCATGATGTTCTCGCTCCGGTAGATGTCTGATTAGTTGCCGCTCGCAAGGGGCGTGCCGCCGAGTTCGAGTACGACGGAGTTGTCTCCATCGATGCGCGCCATAAATGAGTTGGCCGAGCCCTCACGGCGGACCTCGATGACCTCACCCTTCTTGCCCGATCCTCGCGCTCGGGCCTGCATCTGCAGGGCGATTCCGCCGTTCAGGCACTGCACGCGGACGAGTGCCCCGCGGCGCACAAGGATGGGTGACTCCAGTTGATTGGCGCGGATCACGGTGCCGGCCTTGAGATCGGTCCGGGCCACCGCGCCAATGGCGTCGCTGACGTCGGTCAGCAGCGCTGCGCCGCCCCCCTCGACCCACATCCGCCGGACGGTGACATCATTCGGGGTGATCGCCGACTTCCGGGCCACATCGCTTGCGACAACGATGGTGTCCCGGCGGAGTTCGATGGAGACGCCGAGGGCACATGCCTGATCGACCGACTCACCCGTGTAGATGCGGACATTGACACCCTGCTTGGCTGAGTTCGCGCTGGTGCCGGTCATGACGACCACACGGCGCCCGAGCTCGAGCTGGTCGAGGAACTCATTGTCGCGCTCATCAAAGAGCAGTCGGAGGTCATCGAGCGGCACGCCGTACAGCCGCGAGAGCGCCTGCGCCACACGCAGACGAATCGTGGCGGGCCCTTCATCGAGAACCACGCGTGCCTCCTCGGCCGCTTCGTCCTTGGTTGATTCGTGCGTGACCGGCTCGGCCGAACCGAGCAGGCGGACGACGCAGCTCGAACCGGACATCGCGATCGGGGCGGGGTTGACGCCCGCGTCCTGCAGGGCGTCCCGGAGGTCCTTGAGTGAGACCTCGATCCACACCCTGCCGAGGGCGGCTTCGCCCGCGTGCGGAACAACCACCACGCCCGCATGAGATTGCGCGTGCTCGCCGACGAGCATCGCGACATCGCCCACCGTCACGGGGCGATCCGCCGGCACCGCGGCGCCGGGTCGGAGTGTGATCGAGTCGGCATGCGCGTGGCGCACAAGCATCGACATCAATGCGAGCGTGAGGAGCGGGATGATCGTCCTTTGCGTCATGGCTTACCGCCTCAGTTGGGCCGCGGCCTGCAGCGTTTCATCGGCGGCGCGGATGACCTGCGAGTTCATCTCGAACGCGCGCTGTGTGCGGATGAGCGAGATGAGCTCCCGCGTCGGATCGACATTTGACGACTCGATGAAGCCACCGAGCAGCTGACCCAGCCCCTGCTCGCCGGGATTGGCAAGAATCTCCGGGCCGGACGCCTCGGTCGCCGTAAAGAGCGTCTCGCCGATCTGTGTCAGACCGGCTGGGTTGATGAAGTTCGCGATCTGGATCTGGCCCGCGGTGCCGAGCGCGCCCGTCTGATCGACGAAGTTCACGGTTCCGTCCCCGGCGATCGAGATCTCGGTCGCTTCAGGGGGAATCGTGATATTGGGCTCGAGCCGCCTGCCCTGGTCGGTCGCAAGCACGAGTTCGCCGTCGGCGTTGCGCGTGAAGTGGCCGGCGCGGGTGTACGCGAAGCCGCCGCCGCGCTCCGGTTCGATCTGCACTTTGAAGAACCCGTCGCCCTCGATGGCGACGTCGAGCGGGCGCCCAGGGGACGGGAGGATCGAGCCCTGCTCGAATGAGAGTTGCGTGCCCGAGACCTGGACGCCCAGACCGACATACAACCCTGTCGGGCGCTGGTCGCCGTTGGCGTTCTCGGTGCCCGGTGTCGCGCGTTCGAGGTAGAGCAAGTCCTGAAAGTTCACGCGGCTGGCGCGGAACCCGGTGGTGTTGACGTTCGCCAGGTTGTTGGCCGTCACATCGAGTTCGGTGTTGAGCGAGCTGAGGCCGGTCGATGCGGAGTGGAGTGCGATCAGTGCCATTCGTGTTCCGTTTCCTATTGAGACCTAGAAGGCGCCCGAGCAGGCGGCGGCATAGTCCGACCCGCCCGCCCGGGACGCGCGTTCCTCTTTATGTCACTCGCCCGAGCTGGCTGATCGCCATGCCCATGGTGTTGTCGAAGTACGAGATCATCCTGAGATTGCCCTGCACGGCCCGAGAGGCGCTGGTCACCTGCATCAGCGCGCTGATCGGGTTCACGCCCGACATCTCGACCGCGCCTTGCTTGATCGATCCGGTGCCCGCGGTGCGAGACTCGCTCACCGGCCCGTGCGTCCGGAACAGCCCGTTGCCCTCGCGGACCATCGCGCCGGCGTTCGGGACGGACCACAAGCCGATTTTCGCAACGGCCGCGCCGTTCTGACGCACCGTGCCGTCCGATGCGATGTTTACCGCAGCATCGCGGTTGAGTTGTATTTCGCCGTCGCCCGTGTCGAGCACCGGCGCGCCATCGGTGGCGCGGACCAGCATGCCCGACGCGTTGAGTGTGAGTCGCCCGTCGCGCGTCAAGCGGATCGGGTCGTCCGAGTCGCCCATGCGCACGGCGAAGAAGCCCTCGCCCTCGATGCCGAGGTCGAGCGGCCCGCCCGTCACTTCGAGCGCCGAGGGGGTCTGGTCGATTCGCGTCGGGAGGGGCATGACGCCGCCGCCCAGCCGTTCGAGCATCGCGTTGGAGTCGAGCATCGCCAGATTGTCCTCCTGACGCACCGCCTGGCGCGTGCGGATAGAGAACATGTCGGGCTTGAATCCGGCGGTCGTCACGTTGGCGAGGTTGTTGGAATACACATCCTGGCGCGCCATGTTCGTCAGTGCGCCCGACGCGGAGACATACAGACCGTAGTTCATCGCGCACCCCCGGCGCCCAAGGCGCCCGCCGGCTCGCCCGCGAAGCCTCCGTGCGCATCCGACCGATCGACGCCTCCCTGCGTCGACATCACGAGATGGAGAGCGGCGGCGGCTCGGGCCATCGCCACAATCCGCGCGCCCACATCGTGACCCGGCGCGTCCTTGCGCCGCTCACACCTCTCGGTTCCACCGACTTGTCCCGCCGTCCCGGCGTCCCGCATGACTCGGCCTCCTGCCGAAGTGTTCGTTCGTATGGATACACCACAAACAGCGTGCCAACGGGCACGGGTGGGATCGATGTGCGCCCGGCGCACTTTCCGCGCCGATTGCACAAACTCGCTTCAACGGACCGATCAACCCCTTGCCATGGGCGCGACCGCGATTGTTGAGGAGATGGGGCTATTGCGCGAGGCGGGCCGCGCATTCCTTGCGTTTGTGCGCGTGGAGTGCGGTCTCTCGCCCAACACGGCCGACGCCTATGCGCGGGACCTGCGCGATCTGGACGACGATCTGGCGCTTGGCGGCGTTGCGTCCATCGCCGAGATCACGCCCCGTCACCTGGCCGGGCACATCGCGGCGCTGTCGTCCCGGAAGAAGATGGCGTCGTCATCGGTAGCGCGTCACCTGGCGACGATGCGCATGTTCTTCAGGTGGATGTTCGCCAATGGAAGGATCGACGCGAACCCGACAGAGTGGCTTGAGCGGCCGACCCAGTGGCAGCGCCTCCCGGGTGTCATCTCGCCGGCGAACATGCGGGCCCTCCTGGATGCGCCTCAGCCCGCCGGCGACGGCTCGGACGCCCACTGCCCGCTCTGGCTCCGTGACCGGGCGATTCTCGAGTTTATGTACGCGTGCGGCCTGCGCGCCTCGGAAGTGGGGGCCCTGCGGGTCAACGATCTGCACGGCACGCTCGGCGTGATCACCGTTACCGGCAAGGGTGACAAGCAGCGGCTCGTGCCCTTCGGCCGGCCGGCCCAGGAGTCGCTCGAAGCGTATTTGGAGGACTGCCGCCCGAGTCTGGCCCGCCCCGACGGGCGCGACAAGGGACGGATGTTTCTCTCTCGAACCGGGCGGCCTCTGGAGCGCGTCGCGGTGTGGCAGATCGTCAAGCGAAACGCCAAGGCGGCGGGGCTCGACGACATCTACCCGCACTTGCTCCGGCATACCTTCGCGACGCACCTCCTGACGGGGGGCGCGGACCTGCGTGTCGTGCAGGAACTCCTCGGGCACTCCAAGATCTCGACGACGCAGATCTACACGCGTGTCGATCAGCCGCGGCTGAAGGAGATCCACCAGAAGTTCCACCCGCGCCCTTAGCGCGGCACGGGTCTTGCGTTCTCCACACACAACGGAGGATGCCGTATGACCCGCAAAGCAACAACATCATTCATTGCGCTCCTCACGACGATGATCGTGCTCGTCGGCGCAAGTCCTGCGCATGGCGTCACGCTCCAGGAACTCGCGCGACTCGAGGGGCAGGGCGAGTCCACGGTGTGGGGGCTCGGGCTGGTTGTCGGCCTGAATGGGACGGGCGACTCGGGCTCGGTGCTCCCGCTGGCGCGCCAGGTGGCCGCCCTCATGGAGGCCGGTGGCAACGCGATCCCCGATATCGAGGAACTCGCCAAGTCGAAGAACATGGCGCTGGTGATGGTGACGGCCAATCTCGATGCCGTCGGGAATCGGCGCGGCGACAAGGTCAAGTGCCGCGTGCAGGCGTATCACAGCGCCAAGAGTCTGGCGGGCGGGCAGTTGTTCATCACGCCCCTCCGCGGGCCGACCCGGAACGACAATGCTGTTTACGCGTACGCCCAGGGGCCATTGGTCGTTGATCCCAACAACCCGACCTCGGCGACGCTCCGCGATGGCACCGGGTCGGGCGCGCAACTCGTGCACGACATCTTCATGCCCGTGATCGGCGAGGACTGGACCGTCTCGCTCATCATCAAGCGGCCTTATGCCGGCTGGCCGACCACGCGTCTCGTCGCGGGGATGATCAATCAGTACCGCCAGGGATTCGCCGAGGATGCGCGCAACATCGCCCGGGCGATCGATGAGCGCACGGTGATCGTGCAGATCCCGCTCGAGGAGCGCGCCAACTGGGCGAACTTTATGGGCCAGCTGATGGGATCGATCGAGATCGATATCTCGCTGCTCCAGTTGCCCGCCCAGATCATCATCAACGAGCGGACGGGGAGCATCGTGATGACGGGCGATGTGGAGATCTCCAGCGCCCTGATCGCGCACAAGGACATGGTCATCACGGAGATCACGCCGCCCGTCGTGCCCACCGCGGCCCGTCCGGAGGTGGATCAGAGCAGTTGGACGGGCATCATCAGGGAGACCTCGGACAGGCGCAAGGCGCGGATCGACGATCTGCTCAACGCGATGCGCCAACTGGATGTGTCCGTGGAGGACCAGATCGGCATCCTCACCATGCTCCACGAGGCGGGCCAGCTCCACGCGGAACTGGTGATCGAATGACCGCCGGCGGAGCCATCACCGGGCTGGGCTCTCTCTCGGCGTCATCGCCGATGGCGGCGGCGCGGACGGTCGACTCGCCAGACGATGTCGGTGTGTTCCGCTCGGTCCTCGGTCGCGCCGTCAGGCAGGGCGATCAGGAGCGTCAGGTGCGCGAGGCGGCGGAGGAGCTCGTCTCGATCGCCATGATTCAACCGATCCTCGCCGAGATGCGTGCGTCGAACAACGCCGCCCCACCGTTTGCACCGGGGCCGTACGAGAAGCAGTTCGGAACGCTGATGGATGCGGAAGTCTCGCGACGCCTCGTGAAGGCGCAGAACTTCCCGCTGGTGGATCGTCTGGCACGCGATCTGCTCAGAGTCTCGCAGACCACGGAGGGTTCAAGCGATGACGCAGGCCAGGGTCAGTCAAAGGACCGGGACAGCGCAGGAACAGAGCGTGCTTGACGGCCCGCTCGGCGAACTCGAGCAGATTCTGCGCGAGATGATCGTTCACCATGAGCACCTCGCCGATCTGTCGGTCGTGCATCACGACGCGATGCGCCGCGCCGATACCGAAGCGCTGGGCTCGTGCATCCAGGCCGAGAACGAGATCGTCCAGCAGATCGCCAACACCGAGAAGAAGCGCATCCGCGTTGTCGGCGCGCTGGCGGCCCACTTCGGATCGCCCGCCAAGAACCAAACGAGACTCTCCTGGATCGCCGAGCGCTGCCCCGACGCCGCGCGGAAACGCCTGGAAACGCTTACCGATCGCCTGACCAAGACCATCAAGACACTCCAGGAGCGGAACGCCGTCGTGCAGGCCGCCGCCGAGACGCTGGCGCGCCACATGAACGGCATCCGCAAGCAGATCAGCGCGACCCTCAATCATGCCAAGACCTACGGGCGCAAGGGCGCTGTTGACGCCGGTCCGAGTGTGATCTCGGCCGTTGATATCCGCAGCTAACGGAAGGGATCACGGAGCGAACCATGTCCCTCGGCGGCTCACTACTCATCGGGCAATCGGCGCTGACCGCCAGTCAGATCGCGCTGCAGGTCGCGGGCAATAACATCGCCAACGCGTCCACGCCCGGATTCACGCGCCAGGTGGCGCACCTATCGACCGTCCGCGGTCGCCAGGTGAACACCGGCACGTTCGTCGGGCGCGGCGTGCAGGTAGCGGGCGTCAACCGCGCTATCGATGAGGCGCTCGTGCAGCGCCTTCGCAATGCTCGCTCCGATACCGCCGCCGCCCAGACGCAGCAGCAGGCACTCTCGCAGATCGAGTCGCTCCTCAACGAACTCTCCGGGTCCGACCTCTCCACGCAGTTGTCCGAGTTCTTCAACGCCTTTTCGGAGATGGCCAACTCGCCCGGATCGTCCGTCACGCGCGCTACCGTCGTGGAGCAGGGGGCGGCGCTCTCGTCCTTCGTGCGCGAAATGCGCTCCCAGCTGACGCGCCAGCAGCAGCAGGTGGACACGCAGATCCGCATCGCCACCGAACGCGCCGACACGCTGCTCTCGCAGGTCGCCGAACTGAATCTCGCGGTGACGGACGCAGAACTGGGCGGCTTGTCGTCGGAGGAGGGGAATCTCCGCGATCAGCGCGACGCGATCATCTCCGAACTCGCCGATATGATGGACATCACCGTGCTCGAGCAGGACTCCGGCGCGGTGGACATCCTCGTCGGCTCAACACCAGTGGTGTTCGCGGGCACATCGCGCGGCCTGCAGACCATCGTCCGGACGGTCGACGGCGCACCGGAACTCCGGGTCGCCACGAAACTCAATCAGGAAGAGATCAACATCGAGGGCGGGCGGATCGGCGGCTTCCTCGCCCAGCGGGACGGGCCCATCGGGCAGACCATCGACTCGCTCGACGATCTCGCATCGGCGCTCATCTTCGAGGTCAACCGCGCGCACTCGCAGGGCCGCCCCGGTATCGGGCTACGCGACGCCACCGGGTGGCTCCGCGTTCCCGCGGCGGATCAGGTCCTGGCGCTCAATGACCCCAACAACGAGACCCTCGCCGATCTGCCATTCGGCCCGAGCAACGGCTCATTCCGAGTCGTCATCACGGACCAGTCCGGCAACCGCCACGAGGACATTATCCAGGTCGATCTCGACGGCATCGATAACACGGGCGCGTCGGGCTTCTCCGACGACATGACCATGACCGACCTCGTCAACGCGCTCGATGCGATCGCGAACCTGAATGCCGAGATCACGCCGAGCGGCCAACTCCGCGTCTACACGGACACGGGGTACGAGGTCAGTTTCCGCGACGACACCTCCGGCGTGCTGGCGACGTTCGGCATCAACACCTACTTCCAGGGCGCCGACGCGACCGACATCGCCGTCCGCGCCGACCTCCGCGACAACCCCGACAGGCTTGTCGTCGGGCACGAGCACGGCACGAACGAGAACGCGCTGGCGATCGCCAACCTTCGGGAGGCGGGTGTCGAGTCGCTCTCGGGCGAGTCGCTCACCGGCGCGTGGCTCAAGACCGTCGATCGCGTTTCGGTGCAGGCGAACTCCGCCAATGCCAGGGCCGAGGCGCTGGCGACCGTGCAGCAGAGTCTCGAAGCCCAGCAGGCCGCGGTCTCGGGCGTCAGTCTCGACGAAGAAGCGATCAATCTCATCAACTACCAGCAGCAGTATCAGGGCGCGGCCCGGTTCATCTCCGTGGTCAACGAACTCACACAGGTCCTCCTCAATCTGGTCTGAAATGCCATGAGCGCTATCCCATCAGGCATCTCCCGTGTCCCCAACCTCCTCGCCTCGCAGGTGTCGCTGCGCAACATCACCTCGACCAACCTGCAACTCCTGCGCCTCCAGGAGCAACTCTCGACGCAGAGGCGCATCAACCGCCCGAGCGACGACGCCATTGGGGCGTCGATCGTCTCGCTCTTCGACCAGTCCATCGAGCGGTCGGGCCAGCGTTCGCGCAACCTTGATCACGCCGGTTCCACGCTCGGCACCATCGACGCCATCCTGGGCAACATCACCGACTCATTGCGCGAGTCACAGACCATCGCGTCCTCGCAGGTCGGCATCGGCGCCGACGACGAGACACGCGCCCAGCAGGCCAGCGTCGTCGACACCATCATCAACTCGATGTTCACCGAGATGAACCGCGACTTCGCCGGGCTGCACCTCTTCGCCGGTGGACGCACCGCGACGCGGGCCGTCGAGTCGTTCAACGGCGGCTTCCGGTACATGGGCGATCAGTCCGGGCTTTTCACCGATCTCGGCTCGGCGATCGACTTCCCGATCACGCTCTCGGGCGACTCGGTCGCCGGTTCGCTCTCGGCGCGCGTGGAGAGCGATGTCGATCTCGACCCGCAACTGACGACCAACACCCTTGTTCGCAACCTCCGCGGCCCCGCCGAGGCGCTCCAGGGACAACTGGGAACCATGAATGTCACCATCAACGATGGCGTCACCGACACCGTCGTACAGGTCGATCTCTCGGAGGCCGAAACGATGGGCGATGTGCTCGACAAGATCGAGTCCGCCATCCGCACCGCCGACCCCGCGGCGCTCTCCGGGGCGTATCCGACGGGCGTGACGCTCGCGGGAAATCGGGTCTCGGTCAATGTCGGCGCACCGACGCACACCATCACCTTCCAGGACGGCCCCGTCGGCACGACCGCCACCGCGCTCGGGCTCGACAACTTCAACTACAACACAGCGAACTTCGTCAACGCGATCGTGACCACCGACCTCGATCCGGCGCTGAGCGACGATGTGGTCCTCGGCGACCTGACCCCCGCGGGGGGCATGGTCTACGGCGACATCATCATCCGCAACGGCGGGCTCCAGGGCATCCTCACGACGACCGCCACCATGACCGTCGGCGAACTACGCGAAGAAGTGGCCCGCCTCAACATCGGCGTCCGCGTCGATATCAACGAGAACAACAACACGATCAACTTCGTGAATGAGGTCGCCGGCACCATCATGAGCGTCGCCGAGAGCGTCGCCTCCGGGCCCGCAACAGCGTTGGGCGTGCGCACAACCCGTGCCACGACGCTGCTGAGCGATTTCAATCACGGGCGGGGCGTCGAGATCGCCGATGGGCGCACCGACCCCACGACCGGGCTGCCCGATCCGAACCGCAACGTCGATTTCCGGGTGACCCTTTCGGACGGCTCGACATTCGATGTCGACCTGACGCCTTCAGATATCGCCAATGTGCAGACTGTCGTTGCGGCGATCAACGCCGCTTCGGGGGGCTTGGGCGGGTTCGTCGCCGATGTCGATCCCACGACCAATGGCATCCGCTTCACGGACACGGCCGGCGGCGCGAACCCGATCTCCGTGACATCGCTGAATGGGTACGCCGCCGAGGACCTGGGGCTGCTTGACGGCAATACCGGTGTCGGTCCCCCCGCGCTGCTGGTCGGTTCGGATCGCGCCGGCGTACGAGTCAACTCGGTTTTCTCGACGCTCATCGATCTTCGCGAGTCGTTGACGACCAACGACTCGCGTGGCATCACATTTGCGGGAGAGCGTCTCCAGACGGACCTCGATCGCCTGTCGTCCTCCCGCGCTCTAGTCGGGTCGCGGACACGCCAGGTCGAGCGGGAGCAGGTCCGCCTCGAGGACACGACCTTGCTGGATACATCGCTCAAGTCGCAGCTGCAGGACCTCGACTTCGTCGAGGGCGCGACGCGCTTGAGTCTCTTGCAGACCCAGTTGCAGGCGGGGCTGACCGTCACCGCGCAGAACTCGGGTCTCTCGTTGCTCAACTTCCTGGGCTAGGGCCCGGGGTTGGGATTGGAGCGGCGTCCGGACCGGCCGGGCGTCGCGCGACAGGAAGTCGCCCGTCGGGGTTGACGGGCCGGCCAGGAAGGTTGGCGCCGGTTTGATTCGGAGGAATCCGATGGAAGTCCGTACGACAAGGTTTGGGACACTCGAGATCGCGCCCGAGCGCATCATCAAGTTCCCCAAGGGTCTGCTGGGGTTTGAGTCGTTCACCCAGTTCTGCCTGCTTCAACCGAATGACGACGCCTGTTTCTACTGGCTCCAGTCGCTCGATGATCCGGCGCTGGCGTTCGTCGTCACCGATCCGAACATGTTCGTCCCCGAGTTCGCGGTCCCGATCCGCGAAGAGCAGGCCGAGTCGCTCGGACTGGCCAAGCTCGAGGATGCCCAGATCTTCGTGATCGTCAACAAGATCAGCAACAAGCTGACGGCCAACATGCAGGGCCCGCTCGTGGTCAATACGGTCGCCCGCGTCGCCGAGCAGTTCGTGCTCGCCGAGAAGAAGTGGACGACGCGCCACGAACTGATGACGATCACCGAACCCGCGGCCAAGGCCTCGGCGTAAACGAAACGAACGCGTCGGCGCCCGACGCGATGACATACGAATCACGCGCCCGCGGGACGGATCCCGCGACGTTCCCACGCCCGACGGTGTGGGCGCAGGCGCACGGAAGGAGCCGAACCCATGCTGGTCCTATCCCGACAGCGTGACGAGACAATTATGATCGGCGACGACATCGAGATCACCGTCGTCGATATCAGGCGGGACAAGGTCCGCCTGGGCATCAACGCCCCATCGAGAATCGCCGTGCACCGCAAGGAGGTGTACGAGGCGATCCGCACCGAGAACGAGCAGGCAGCCCGCGCCGCAGGCGAAGGGCTCGCAGAAGTCGCAAGCACCGTCAGGCCCGCCGTCAAGGGGCGTCGCACGAACGCCCAGGCAAACCTGTTGACCGACTCCACGAACGCCAAGGCCGACGATCATCGGCGGACCGCTTAAGGCCCAAGGGAACAATCACGGAGGATTGTCATGGCCAGAATCAACACAAACATCTCGAGTCTCATCGCGCAGCAGAACCTCTCTCGCGCCAACGATGACTTGAATGTCAGACTCCAGCGACTCGCGACCGGCGTCCGCCTCAACCGGGGCGCCGACGACCCCGCGGGGCTCATCGCCGCCGAGCGATTGCGTTCGGAGCTCTCGGGCATCGAGCAGGGCATCAAGAACTCCGAGCGCGCTTCGTCCGTCATCGCGACGGCCGAAGGTTCGCTCAACGAGGTTTCTGAACTGCTCAGCTCGATCCGGGCGCTGGTGGTCGAGGCCGCTAACACCGGCGCGATCTCGCCAGAGGAAATCGAAGCGAACCAGCTGCAGATCGACTCGGCGATCGAGTCAATCACCCGAATCAGCAACACCTCGTCATTCGCGGGGCTCAAGCTCCTCGACGGCTCGCTCGGGTACCGCCTCTCGGGTGTCGACTCAACCGACATCTCCAAGGCCAAGGTCTTCGGCGCCGCGTTCCTCGATCGATCCACGATCGATGTCGATGTCGAGGTCGTCGGGTCGGCCCAGCAGGGGGCGCTCTACATGCGTTCCAACTGGGCGTCGTCCGGCGGCACCGACGGCATTCTCCCGTCCTCCGTCACGCTCCGGATCGCCGGCCGCAACGGCGTCAATGTGCTCACGTTCACATCCGGCTCGTCCATCGACAGCGTCATCAACGCGATCAATGATCGCTCGAGCGTGACCGGTGTCGAAGCCGCACGCGTCAGCGCGGGCGATATCTCCTCGGGATTCGTGATCAACTCGGTCGATCACGGATCGGAGTCATTCGTCTCGGTCGAAAAACTCTCGGGCGGAAGCGGATACACCTTCTACAAGCTGATCAACGACACGCCCGGCCCGATCGATTGGACCATGGGCGCAACATTCACCGCGGCTGACTCCGACAGCGGAAAGGATGTGCTCGCCCTTGTCAACGGTGCACTCGCCAACGGGCGCGGGCTTGAAGTCCGACTCCGCGGGAGCGACCTCTCCCTGTCGCTCGTGCTCTCCGAGGCGTTCGCCACGACCGTCAACGGGACGCCATCGTCCTTCGATATCACCGGCGGCGGTGCGCTCTATCAGCTCGGCCCATCGGTCACCTTCAATCAACAGACAAACGTCGGAATCGACTCCATTTCGGCGTCGAGTCTCGGCGGGACGCTCATCGACGACGGCACCGGGCCCGTGCTTCAGTTCCTTGAGAGTCTCCGGTCCGGCGGTCTCAACGATCTCAAGTCCCAGAACTTCTCAAACGCCGGCGCGATCCTCGAGAGCGCGATCGACGAGATCTCAACTTCTCGCGGCCGCCTCGGTGCGTTCGAGCGGAACACCCTCGACACGAACATCCGTTCGCTTCAGGCGGCGCTCGAGAACATCACTTCGTCGGTCTCCGTCATCCGAGACACCGATTTCGCCAAGGAAACCAGCGAGCTCACTCGAGGTCAGATCCTCATCCAGGCGGGTACATCTGTCCTGGCGACATCGAACACCACCGCGCAGAGCGTGCTGCAGCTGCTCGGCTAACGAGCGATAAGCACGCCGATTCTTCGGCGTGGTCTCAAGTTCGATAACTACCTCCAAACGCCCCGTGAGTGATGCACTCCGGGGCGTTTTCGTTATCGCCCGCCGCACAACCGGAACATCTGTCATGCGCCGAACGCGCAGCCCCGTGCGGGTGTGCTACAGGACCGTCGGGCTGTATCGCGCTCCGGTGTGCGCCGATCCCTCGCTCTGATCGGCTCGTCATGCCGGTCGAGGGCGCGTTCCCGCCGTGGTGCGGGGCGTCCGAACGCTCACGGGCGAATCACCCGTAGCGCACGGAGGCAGGCCCCTGGATGGGCCGGGCACACGGAGGTTCCTTTCCATGAGTCGTATCAACACGAATGTTCAGTCTCTCATCGCCCAGCGAGTGCTCGGGCAGAACAACCAGGGCCTCAACGCTTCGCTCGAGCGTCTGGCCACCGGCCTCCGCATCAACCGCGGCAAGGACGACCCCTCGGGCCTCATCGCGTCCGAGAATCTCCGCGCCGAGCAGGCCGGCCTCTCCTCGGCCCTCAAGAATGCTGAGCGCGCCGACCAGGTTGTGAACATCGCCGAAGGCGGCCTCAATGAGGTCAACGGCCTGCTCACCGAACTCCAGGGCCTCGTGACGGCTTCGGCGAACACCGCCGGCCTGTCCGCCGAGGAAAAGGAAGCGAATCAGCTCCAGATCGACTCGATCCTCCAGACCATCGACCGCATCGCCGGCGCGACGTCGTTCCAGGGCACCAAGCTGCTCAACGGCAACTTCGATTTCTCGGTCAGCGGCGTCGGCAGCGAGGTCAACTCCTTTAATGTCAACGGTGCCAAGCTCGAGTTCGAAGGCACCCGTGATGTCGAGGTCGTCGTGACCCAGTCCGCTCAGCGGGCCGGTCTCTTCCTCTCGGCCGGCGGTGCGCTCGACCTCGGCGGCGCGACCTCGACCTTCGTGATCGAGATCACCGGGTCCAAGGGCTCGCGTGAGTTCTCCTTCGCGTCGGGCACCGCTCTGGCGACCGTCGCGGACACCATCAACTCCTTCAAGGATGTGCTCGGCATCTCCGCCGATGTGTCCGGCACCGGCGTCCGCCTCGACTCCATCGAGTTCGGCTCCGACGAGTTCGTCTCGGTGAAGGTGGTCAACACCGGCAACATCGCCGGCGCCAACGTGGGTATCTACCAGTACAACACGACCGATACCTCCACCGCCAACACCACGATCCTCTCGACCTACGCCAACGCTTCGACCAAGGTCACCGACGAGGGTCAGGATGTCGGCGCGACGATCAACGGCCTGGTTGCCACCACCAAGGGCACCACCGCTCGCGTGAACTCCGACTTCCTCGATGTCCAGCTCGACATCACCGACAACGACGCCCAGACCCTGACGAACTTCACCGCCTTCACCATCACCGGTGGCGGAGCCGAGTTCCAGCTCGCTGGTCAGGTCGATATCGCCGGCAAGGTCGCGCTCGGCATCCAGAATGTTGCCGCACGCGAACTCGGCCGGGTCGAGGACGGCGGCACCGACTACAACCTCCAGGACCTGGGCGCCGGCAAGGGCCTGAACCTGGTCGACGGCGACCTCTCGGTCGCTCAGAAGGTGATCTCCGAGGCGATCAAGAACGTTTCGCAGCTCCGCGGCCGACTGGGTGCCTTCCAGGCCAACACCGTCGGCGCGACCGTCCGCTCGCTGGGCATCGCCCTCGAGAACACGGCGGCGGCTGAGTCGGTCATCCGCGATGCGGACTTCGCGACCGAGACCGCCTCGCTGACCCGCTCGCAGATTCTGGCCGCCTCGGCCCAGAACACCCTGCAGCAGGCCAACTTCCAGCCGCAGTCCGTTCTGCAGTTGCTCGGCTAATCGCGGGCCCCGGGCCGGATCGGCCCGATAACTCTTGACCCCAACCCCGCGCCCCGGTGATTCTCACCGGGGCGCGTTTCATTTTTGCCGATCGCCGTTTCGTTATCGGAACGCCGTGTTCGGCCCAGATAACCAACTCCGATAAGCGGGTACCAACACCAACCCCCCGGAGTATGCGTCATGAGTCGCATCAACACGAATGTCTCGTCCCTCATCGGGCAACGAGTGCTCAACCAGAACACCTCATCGCTCAACCAGTCGCTCGAACGACTGAGCACCGGCCTTCGGATCAACCGCGGCAAGGACGATCCAGCGGGGCTTATCGCCTCGGAGAACCTGCGGTCCGAGAAGTTCGCGCTCGGGCAGGCGATCAAGAACGCGGAGCGCGCCGATCAGGTCGTCTCCATCGCCGAGGGCGGATTGCAGGAGATCTCCAATCTCCTCACCGAGTTGCAAGGGCTCATCACCCAGACCGCCAACACCGGCGGCATCTCGAAAGAAGAACGCGAAGCCAACCAGTTGCAGATCGACTCCATCCTCCAGACCATCGACCGCGTCGCGTCGGCCACGAGCTTCCAGTCGCTCAAACTGCTCAACGGCGGCTTCGACTACCAGACTTCCGGCGTCGCGGATGAGGTTGCTTCCTTCAAGGTGCACGGAGCCAAACTGAATCCGGGCGACTCGCGCGACGTCAATGTCATCGTCACCGCATCGGCGCAAAAAGCCGGCTTCGTGCTCTCTTTCGGAGCGACGAGCGTCGATCTGAACTCCGCGACCGATCGTTTTGTCTTCGAACTCACCGGCACGCAGGGCGCACGCGAGTTCTCGTTCGCGTCGGGCACGCCGCTGACGGAGATCATCGCCGCGATCAACTCCTTTAAGGATGTCACGGGTGTCGAGGCGTCCATCTCGGGCACAACGGCTATCCGAGTCGAGTCAACCGAGTTCGGCACCGATGAGTTCGTCTCTGTCCGCGTCGTCGATGACGGAAGTATCGCATCGGGCAACGGCATCTACTCACTCCTCGCGAACGATGCCTCATCCGCCGACACCGTCGCCGCCCCCACGGCGTTCTCCAACGCATCCAACAAAGTCACCGATCGGGGTCAGGATGTGGGTGCCGTCATCAACGGCATCGTCGCCACCACCAAGGGCAAGACCGCGCGAATCGACACCGATTTCCTCAAGGTCGAGCTCGAGCTCGAGTTCGACACCGGGTCCGTCAACGCCAACGCTGCGGTCCTCGGCTCGCTCAGCGCCTTCACCATCACCGGTGGCGGCGCCGACTTCCAGCTCGCTTCCAGGGTCGATATCGCGGGCAAGGTTTCGCTGGGTGTCCAGAATGTCGCCGCACGCGAACTCGGACGCAGCACGACCGATGTCTCGGGCAACAACGCGACAGTCTTCCTCTCGGACCTCTCGACCGGCGGCTCGCTCAATGTCGTTGATGGCGACCTCACCGCGAGCCAGAAGGTCGTCGGCCAGGCCATCAAGGACCTGTCCTCGCTCCGCGGCCGCCTCGGCGCCTTCCAGAAGAACACGATCGGCGCCACGATCCGTTCGCTCGGTATCTCGCTCGAGAACACCACCGCCGCCGAGTCCGTCATCCGCGACACCGATTTCGCGGGCGAAACCGCAGACCTCACCCGCGCACAGATCCTCGTGAACTCCAACACAAATGTGCTCTCAATCGCCAACTCGCAGCCCCAGGCCGTGCTTCAGCTCCTCGGCTAAGACCGACTGAGCTGGGGCACTTCGAGGGGTTGGTTTGGTGGACGCGACGGCTCAGTGTGGGCCGTCGCGTCGTTTTTCATCCGCGCGTCAGACCACGAAGTCGGTCCGGCGAAGCGTCGAGCCGACTTTGTCGTTCCACTCGCTGTACCCCTCGCGCCCCATCAGCCCGAAGGTCGCTTTCTTGCCTGTCTCCACCGCGGGCTGATCGTACGCGTCGATGCCGAGCATCAATCCCGCGTAGGCCGTCGCCATCTGCCACAGCCAGATGAACTCGCCCACATGGTGCGCATCGATCTTCGGCCAGCGGATCGTGAAGTTCGGTCGGTGCGACTCCACCAGCGCGTACTCCGTCGCACGCTTCTCGGCATTGAGCAGCACCGAATACTTCTTGCCCTCCAAATACTCGATGGCCTCCACGCCCAACCCGCTGGGAATCGTCATGTCGCCAGCGCCGAAGGACTCCACCTCCATCAATCCGAACACCTTGTCGTTCGGACCCTCGCGGTACAACTGCACCTGAGAGTGCTGATCCGTCGTCCCCAGCGCCTTGATGGGCGTGAATCCCGCGAACACCTGCCGCCCGCCCTTGTCGTGCAGCTTGCCGAGCGACTCCGCCCACAACTGGCGGAACCAGTCCGCCAGCAGATACAGCGAGTTCGCGTACGGCATCAGCACATGGTTCACTTTCCCGTTCTCTCGCCCGAGGCGCACGAGGAGCGTCGCCAGCATCGCCGCCGGGTTCTTGGTCAGATCTGCTACCCGGCATCGCTTGTCCATCGCGGCCGCGCCGTCGAGCAGCCCGTCGATATCGATCCCGCACATGGCGGCGCTGAACAATCCAACCGGAGAGAGCACGCTGAACCGACCGCCCACTCCTTCCGGAACCGGCAGCGTCGTGTACCCCTGCGAGTCGCAGATCGAGCGCATCGTCCCCTTCTCCGGGTCGGTGATCGCCACGATGTTCTTCGCGTGTCTCGCCTGCCCGAGCGACTCGATGAGCATCGCGCGAATCGTCATGAACTGCGCCGCCGTCTCCGCCGTCTCGCCGCTCTTGCTCACGACATTGAACAGCGTCCGCTCCAGTTTCGGGTCCGTCGCCCGGCAGTATGCCAGCACCGACCCCAGGTACGCCGGGTCCACATTGTCCACCACGAACAACCTCGGGCCCTGCCGCTTGCCGCCATCCATCAGGTTGTGCGTGAACGGATTGAGCGCCGATTGCAGCGCGATGTTGCCCAGCGCCGAGCCGCCGATGCCCAGCACCACCATGTTGTCGAACTTCCCCGCGCACTCGTGCGCCACGCGCTTCACCGCGCTCACATGCGCTCCCCGCATCGGATCGTGCGGCAATCCCCGCCACCGCTCCCAACCCGTGTTGCGGGTTTTCTCGAGCGATGCCGTCAGGCGCGTCGCTTCCTGCGCCGAGGGCGAGCCCGCAGCGATAGACGCCGCATCAAGCCCATGCGATGGGACGCGATCATTCAGACAGTTGGCGTAGTCGATGGTCAGCATCCGCGCAGGATACCGCGCCCCTCCCACTCCCCCCCGCCCCCCATCCCCATTCGTCGTCGCTATCCTGTTGCCATGAAACGCACACTCTTCATCGTTGCAGCCGCGTTCGCCCTCTCGCTCTCGGCCTGCGCTTCCAACAAGACCACCGCCATCGAGCCCGACATCGCGATGGACCCCGTCGCCACCGACCGGGCCAACACCTACGCCTACGCCGTCCGCGGCATGGCGTGCGAGAACTGCGCGGGCCACCTCAAAGAGGTGATCGAGCAGGTGCCGGGCGTGCAGGGCGCCGATGTTGATTTCGCGTCCAGCCGCGCGTGGGTCCGCGTCGATCCCGCAAACCCCGCATCGTCCGACTCGATCCGCGAGGCCGGCACGAAGTACATGTACGAGCACATGGGGCTCGAGTACGACCCCGATTGCCTCGACCCCGAGAACCGCGAGCGCATCCGCAAGGGCGGTTGAACAACGAGCCCGAGTCGCAAGCGAGGGGTAACACCCCCGACACGAGGACCCACATGCCAGGCACCGTCAAACTCCACCGCGTCTTCAAAGCGCCGCCCGCCCGCGTCTACAAGGCGTTCATCGACCCCGACGCGATGGTGAAGTGGCTCCCGCCGCACGGTTTCACGGGCAAGGTCCACGCCATCGACGCCCGCGTCGGCGGCTCGTGCAAGATGTCGTTCACGAACTTCGGAACGGGCAGCAGCCATTCATTCGGGTGCGTCTACCAGGAGATGAAGCCCGGCGAAGTGCTGCGCTATGTCGACAAGTTCGACGACCCCAACCTGCCCGGCGAGATGCAGGTTACGATCATCTTCAAGAAGGTGATGGGGGCATGCGGCACCGAGTTGAGCATCACGCAGGAGGGCATCCCCGATGTCATCCCGACGGAGATGTGCTACCTCGGGTGGCAGGAGTCGCTGGCGATGCTCAAGAACCTCGTCGAACCGGAGATCCCCGACGGGGAGTGAACGACGGGTCGGACTCGTCGACAGGCCTACGATCATCGCGGTGCCACACACGGATGCAGACACAATCTTCCTGACCGGCGCGACCGGATACATCGGCGGTCGGCTCGCGCCCCGACTGGTCGATCGTGGCTATCACCTGCGCTGCCTCGTGCGGAGCCTTGCCAAGGGGCGCGCCCGCCCTTGGTCCAATCATCCAAATGTCGAACTCATCGAGGGCGACGCGTCCGACCAGGATCGCCTCGAAGAGGCGATGCGCGGATGCGCCGCCGCGTATTACCTGATCCACTCGATGGACGCCTCAAACCCGGAGTTCCACGAACGCGACATGTGCCTGGCCCGGACATGCTCGCAAGCGGCCGCTCGCGCATCCGTCGAGCGCATCATCTATCTCGGAGGGCTCGGCGAGACCGGTTCCGAACTTAGCAAGCATCTGTCGTCCCGTCAGGAAGTCGAGCAGGCACTGAGAACATCGGGCGTTCCGGTCACCGTGCTCCGCGCCGCGATGATCATCGGGTCCGGGTCCGCATCCTTTGAGATTCTGCGTTACCTGACCGAACGACTGCCCGTGATGATCACGCCGCGCTGGGTGAGCACCGAGTGCCAGCCCATCGCCGTGCGCGATGTGCTGCACTACCTGATCGCCGCGCTCGAGTCCGATTCCACAACCGGGCGCGTCATCGACATCGGCGGCCCCGACATCCTCAACTACGCATCGCTCATGCGCCTAATGGCCAAGACGCTCGGTCTCCCCAAGCGTCTGATCATCCCCGTGCCCGTGCTCACACCCAAACTGAGTTCCCTCTGGATCCATTTGGTGACGCCGATCGACTCGGGTATCGCGCGCCCATTAGCCGAGGGCCTACGCAACCGCGTCGTGTGCCGCGACAAACTCGCCCAAGAACTGATGCCCCACCATTGCTTGCCCGTCGAGCAGGCGATCGATGCCGCACTCCTTCGAGTCGGTGCGCAAACGATCGAGACCTCGTGGTCCGACGCGGGCGTCATGCCGGGCGACCCCGACTGGGCCGGCGGCACCGTCTACGAAGACAAGCGATCATCCATCGCCAACGCGACACCCGAGCAATGCTGGAAAGCCATCGTCTCCCTCGGCGGTTCACGCGGCTATTTCGCCTCCAACTGGCTCTGGCGCATCCGGGGAGTCATAGACCGCCTGATTGGTGGCCCGGGACTCCGCCGCGGGCGGCGCAGCGCTACCGAACTCGGCGTCGGTGATGCGCTGGATTTCTGGCGCGTCACCACACTCGACACCAACAAGCACATGATGCTCACCGCGGAGATGCGCCTGCCGGGCATCGCCACACTCTCATTCCGGCTCGAACCCATCGACGACCAACCACCCTCGACCCGCATCACCATGACCGCGCGGTTCAGGCCGAGCGGTTTGATTGGGATTCTGTACTGGTTCTCCGTGCTGCCACTGCACAGCATCGTGTTCCGCGGCATGCTCAAGGGAATCGTTCGTGAGTCAGAGAATCGCGAAAACGCCGCTGTGCCGGACTAGGGGTCTTCGCCAGTCGTGTCTGTTCGGTCCTCGGTCAGATACACCCCCGGCAGTTCGCTCAATCCCATCGCCTGACCCTGCTCGAAACTCGCGATCTCGAAGTACCCGCCCTCGATCTTCGCGCCGTCGCCGATCCGCACGCTCGGCGCCCGGCAGTCGCCGTGCCACTTCGCCTTCTCGCCGATCAACACCGGCCCACCCGACACGACCTTCGCGCGGATCGCCCCAAGCACTTCGATCCCCTCGTGCGCCTCGACCAGGTCCGCGCGCACGGATCCCTTCTTCTCGATGAGAATCCTGCCGCAGGTCTGCAGCTTGGTCAGCCCCTGCGCCGCCTTCACCACGACATCCTCGAGTTGCAATCGCTTGTGGCAGCGCGGGCAGGTCATGGTCATCGCGCGCGGCGACACCTCCACCTGCGATCGGCAGTGATAACACTGGACCTGCCTGTACCGCGCCTGTTTGCCCATACAACGCCGAGTCACGCGCACAAAGCGTGCGCGCGGGTCATCGTTCCGTCACCGCCGCGGCGCGCGACAACGCACACCACGGCCCGACTCATTCACTTCATCAACGAACTCAGCCGGGGCGGACGGTCGTGGGCGAGGGCGCGCCGGACTTGGACTCGGTCATCGAACCCGACTTGTTGCCCGCGTGCTTGGCAGCATCAGGCCCGACGGTGCAGTGACCGACGAACACCGCGCCCTCTTCAACAACTAACTTGGCCGCGACGAGGTCGCCCCTCATCTGCGCGCTCGACGAGAGCTGCACACGGTCGCGTCCGACCATGTTGCCGTTGACCGTGCCGTCGATCGTTACCTTGCCCGCCTCGACCTCGGCAGCGCAGGTCGCGCCCTTGGCGACTTTGAGTTCGCCCTTGGCGCTGATCTTGCCCTCGAAGGTGCCGAGCAGCTGGGCGGTGTTGTCGAAAGACATCTCGCCCTTGATCCTGGTGTCCGGTCCGATGACGGTGGTCTGGTTGGTGGGGTCGGCCATGGTTCGCCTCCGTGATGCAAGTGCCGATCCGATGGGTGTTTACGCAACACCCGCCGTCGGCCTCAAGGCGGCCAGTCTACCCGAGTCTCCCACCCGCGACCCGCCCTCCCCCCCCCCCGCGGCCCATCCCCCGGTTGTGCAGATCAGGCGTCCGAGTCGTCCCGCTCCTCGACCACCTCCGTGCGCGTTTTGTCGTAGATGCACAACCTGCCCGCCTGCTCGCGCCGGGCCGCCGAGTGCGAGCCGTCGCAGTAGGGGAAGTTCTGCGTCAGACCGCACGCGCAGATGAAGATCGGCTTGTCCTGCGGCTCGATCTTGATCGGGTCGCACGCCTCGTGACGAATCATCCTCGCCATCGCTGGTCTCCTTACGCGGGGGAGGGCACCCGCTCCATGATCCGCTGCAGGATCTGGCGCGAGATCGAGGAGTCCCCGCTTTGCATAAACGCGCGCGACACCACCCGGTGCGCGCACACCGCCACGGCGTTATCCGTGATGTCCTCCGGGATGCAGTAGTCTCGCGCGCTGAGCAGCGCCGTGGCCCGGGCCGCCTGCGCCAGCGCGAGCGAGCCGCGCGGCGACAACCCGACCTCCAACTCTTCGCTCTCGCGCGTCGCGCCCGCGATGCGGATGATGTACTGCACCAGATCGTCGTGCAGTTTCACCTTGTCCACTTCCCTCTGCAGCGCCACAACGTCCCGCGGGTGCATCGTCGCCTTCAGACCCTCGAGCATCGTGTCCGCCGGGCGCAGGTTGATGATTCGCGCCTCGTCCTCGGGCGAGGGGTACCCCACATCGATCCGCATGAGGAACCGGTCCAACTGGTTTTCGGGCAGGTAGTAGGTCCCCTCGAACTCATACGGATTCTGCGTCGCCACCACCATGAACGGCTGCTCGAGTTTCATCGTCTTGCCGTCCACCGACACCGCGCCGTCGCTCATCGCCTCGAGCAACGCCGATTGCGTCCTGGGCGTCGTCCGGTTGATCTCGTCCGCCAGCACGATGTTCGCGAAGATCGGCCCCCTATTGAACCGGAACTCCGACCGCTCGCGGTCGTAGATCGACACCCCCAGCACATCCGCCGGGAGGAGGTCGGGCGTCAACTGAATCCGCGAGAAGGCGCAGTCGATCGACCGCGCCAGCGCCGTGGCTAGGAGCGTCTTGCCGACGCCCGGCACATCCTCGATCAGTGCGTGCCCCCGGGCCAGAAGGCACACCAGCAGGCGGTCCGCCGAGTCCGGATGGCCGATGAACACCTTCTGGATGTTCTCCCGCAGCGCGTTGAGTGACTCGATGCTCATGGGTGGGCGGGAGTATAGGTCGATGCAATCGGGCGCACAGCCGCGGCCCTCCGAACATCCTTCGGCGCGGACACGCCGCGAAACTCATAAACTTCACCCCGGCGATGGGTGAACGACAAAGCAACAATCCGCCGACGGTCCACCTCCCCGAAGGGCTCGATACCGCCCTCAAGGGCACACTGCCCTGCATCGTCTGCGGGTACGACCTCAAGGGCCTCTCCGTGCGGGGCGTCTGCCCCGAGTGCGGCACAGCGGTCCGCGCCGCCATCCTTTATCAGGTCGATCCCGAGGCCGAAGAGTTCACGCCCGTTCGCGCGCCCCGCGCCACGGGCCTCGCGCTCGTCCTCTGGCCAGCCGGAGCACTCATCGTCATCGCGGCCGGGTGGGCCATGCGCATCGCCGACCTCACCGAGTCCGGCGCGCTCTCCGAGTTCGCCCTCGGGTGGGGCGGCGTGCTGACTACCGTCGGGCTCGCGCTCTCTGCGCTCGGCGCGATCGGTCTCATCAACCCCACACGCGCCACGCGCAAGTGGGGCGTCATCGCCGCGACCATAGGCACGCTCTGCTACATCCCCATCTACATCGCGCTCCACCGGGTCCTGCTCATCGACACCCGTGTCATCCCTTACATCGAGGCCGGCGCGGTGTACGAGCGGTCCCTCTACCGGCTCGTCACCAATATCGCGCTGGTCGGCCTGCTGCTCGGCCTGCGGCCCAACGCGCGCGAACTCGTCCGCCGGTCCCTCGCCCTCCGCACAGGACGCGTGGACCGCCAGACCCTCCTGGCCATGGTCGGAGCCGTGCTGGTCGCCATCGCCGGCGACACCATGCACATCATCGCCGCCACGACGGAAGACGCGATGGGCGAACTCCTCTTCATCGCCGGGACCGTCCTCATTGCCATCGCGTCCGTCTTCCTGACGATGGGCGCGATCTCCGCCCTGATCGACGGTTCCCGAATCCGGCGGGCAGTCATCCACCCGCCCAAGACCATCAAGGAACTCCTGGGCCACGAGCCCTGACCTGTCAGGTTGGCAGCCGAACCGCTCCTTTTCTGATCCCCTGTCAGCCCGTGCCCCGCGCCATTTGGTTTTAGGCAGCCGTAAACCGCTGCAAACACACATCTTGTGGATAACTGCCCCGTGGCACCGCCATTGCCACACTCCTGCCACGCCAGTGTGCCCGCGCGCCGCCGGTGATCGACATCCAGACCATCACACCGTCTTTCTTGGAGACATCAAATATGGCCGTCAAGGAACTGACTTTCGATATCGAGGCCCGCCAGGCACTCCAGTCCGGCGTCGAGAAACTCGCCCGCGCCGTGAAGGCCACCCTCGGCCCGCGCGGCCGCAACGGCGTGCTCGACAAGTCGTGGGGCGGGCCCACCGTCACCAAGGACGGCGTCTCCGTCGCCGAGGAGATCGAACTCCGCGACAAGGCCGAGAACATGGGCGTCAAGCTCGTGAAGGAAGCCGCTTCCAAGACCTCCGACGACGCGGGCGACGGCACCACCACCGCCACTGTCCTCGCCGAAGCGCTCTTTACGCGGGGCCTTCAGATGATCGCGTCCGGCGTCGACGCCAACGCGCTCGTCCGCGGCATGAAGAAGGGCGTCGAGCTCGTCATCGAAGATATCAAGACCCAGTCCCGCCCCATCAAGGGCAAGGCGGACATCCAGAACGTCGCCACTATCAGCGCGAACAACGACAGCGAGGTCGGCAAGATCATGGCCGATGCCTTCCAGAAGGTCGGCAAGGACGGCGTGATCACGGTCGAGGAGGGCAAGAGCCTTGAGACCGATGTCACCGTCGTCGAGGGCATGCAGTTCGATCGCGGGTATCTCTCGCCGAACTTTGTCACGAACCCCGACGACATGCGCGTCGAGTTCGACAAGTGCCTCGTGCTGATCCACGAGGACAAGATCGAGAGCGCACAGAAGCTCGTGCCATTGCTCGAAGCCGTGATGAAGGCAAAGAAGCCACTTCTCATCATCGCCGAAGACATCACGGGCGAAGCACTCTCCACGCTCGTCATCAATAAACTCCGTGGCACGCTGCAGGTTGCAGCTGTCAAAGCTCCCGGTTACGGCGATCGTCGCAAGGCCATGCTCGGCGACATCGCAGCGCTCACCGGCGCGCAGCCGATCATGAAGGATCTCGGACTCGACATCGAGAGCGTCGAGATGTCGCATCTCGGTATGGCAAAGAAGATCGAGGTCGATGCCGACAACACCACCATCATCGAGGGTGCTGGCGCAACAAAGGACATTCAGGCTCGCATCGAGCAGATCCGGCGCGAGATCGAGGCATCATCCTCCGATTACGACCGCGAGAAGCTGCAGGAGCGCCTCGCCAAGCTCACAGGTGGTGTTGCGCAGATCAACGTCGGCGCAGCATCCGAAGCCGAGATGAAAGAGAAGAAGGCACGCATTGAGGACGCACTCCACGCGACCCGCGCAGCGCTCACAGAGGGCATCGTCCCCGGTGGCGGCACCTCCTTCATCCGTGCCCGCGCCGCGATCGAGAAGAACGCGCAGTGGAAGGCCGTCTTCGCCAAGAAGAACGAAGTCACCGCCGAAGACATCGGCCACGCCAAGTACGACTTCGCCGCGGGCATGGAGATCGTGCGCCGCGCGATCGGCGTCCCCTGCGCGACCATCGCCGACAACGCCGGCGCCAAGGGCACCGTCGTCGTCTCCAAGATCAGCGAGAACACCACGCCCGGATTCGGCTTCAACGCCCTGACCCTCGAATACGGCGACCTCATCAAGATGGGCGTGCTCACCCCCGCGAAGGTGGACCGGTGTGCGCTGCAGAACGCGTCGAGCGTCGCGACCGTGCTCCTCACCGCCGACTGCATCATCACCGAGAAGCCCCAACCCAAGGACGCGGCCCCCGCTGGTGCCGGCATGGGGGGGATGGGCGGCATGGGTGGCGGCATGGGTGGCATGGGCATGCCCGGTATGGGTGGCATGGGCGGGATGGGGTTCTGAGTCGGTAACCGCAACGCACACACGAACGAAACGAATCAAACGATCTATCGATCGATCAGGAGAAAACAGCAATGGCCGTCAAGCCGCTTGAAGATCGTGTTCTGGTCAAGCCCGTCGAGCGCGAAAGCAAGACCGACTCGGGCATCTATCTCCCCGAGTCATCCAAGGAGCGCCCCGTGCAGGGCAAGGTGATCGCTGTCGGCCCGGGCAAACTGCTCGATAACGGCAAGCGCGCCGAACTCGGCATCAAGAAGGGCGACACCGTGGTCTACGGCAAGTACGCGGGCTCCGAGGTCGAGATCAAGGGCGTCGATCACCTCATCCTCCGCGAGAACGAGATCCTCGGCGTCATCGAGGGCTGAAGCGCTCAGCCGGAACCGAACCGAACGAACGACAACGCGCCTCCGCTCGGAGCGCATCACGATTGAAGGAACGACACACATGTCTGCGAAGCAGTTGATGTTTTCCGATGCCGCCCTCATCGAAATGAAGAAGGGCCTCTCCCAGTTGGCGCGCACCGTCAAGTCCACCATGGGGCCCTCCGGTCGTAACGTCGCCCTCCAGAAATCGTGGGGCAATCCCGCGGTGACCAAGGACGGCGTCACCGTCGCCAAGGAAATCTCACTCCCCGAGCCCATGCAGAACATGGGCGCGAAGATGGTGATCGAGGTCGCCAAGAAGACCAACGACCAGGCCGGCGACGGCACTACCTGCGCCACCGTCCTCGCCGAGGCCATCTTCACCGAGGGCCTCCGCCATGTGACCGCCGGCGCGAACCCCGTCGCGGTCCAGCGCGGCATCAACGCCGCCGCCCAGTGCGCCGCCGACGCGATCACCAAGATGGCCGTCCCCTGCAAGGGCAAGGCGGACTACCTGAAGGTCGCCACCGTCAGCGCGAACCACGACAAGGAGATCGGCGAGATCATCGCCGAGGCGATCGCCAAGGTCGGCGCCGACGGCGTCGTCGAGGTCGAGGAGGGCAAGACCGCCGACACCACGCTCGAGTATGTCGAGGGCATGCAGTTCGACAAGGGCTACCTCTCGCCCTACTTCATGACCGATCCCAAGAGCGCCGAGTGCGTGCTCGAGGATGCCCTCGTCCTCATCCACGAGAAGAAGATCTCCAACCTCGCCGACTTCCTCCCGCTGCTCAACAAGATCGCCACCACCGGCAAGCCGGTGCTCATCATCGCCGAGGAAGTCGAGAACGAAGCGCTCGCCGCGCTCGTCGTCAACCGCCTCCGCGGCGTGCTCAAGGTCTGCGCCGTCAAAGCCCCGGGCTTCGGCGACCGCCGCAAGGCCATGCTGGGCGACATCGCCGTCCTCACGGGCGGAACCTTCTTCGCCGAGGACCTGGGCCGCTCGCTCGAGTCCATCGAGATCAAGGAACTCGGCAAGGCCAAGAAGATCATCGTCACCAAGGACGACTGCACGATCATCGAGGGCGCCGGCAAGAAGGCCGACATCAACGCCCGCGCCGACCAGATCAAGAGCCAGCACGAGCGCTCCACCTCCGACTACGACAAGGAGAAACTCGCCGAGCGCATGGCCAAGCTCACCGGCGGCGTCGCGATCATCAATGTCGGCGGCGCCACCGAGCCCGCGATGAAGGAGCGCAAGGACCGCGTCGATGATGCGCTCCACGCCACCCGCGCCGCGGCTCAGGAGGGCTATGTCCCCGGCGGCGGCGTCGCGCTCCTCCGCACCCAGGCCGCGCTCGCCGAGGGCGCCAAGAAGGCCAAGGGCGACGAGAAGATCGGCTTCGACATCATCTCGAAGGCGGTCGAGAAGCCCCTCGCGCAGATCGCCGCGAATGCTGGTCTTGATGGCGACCTCATCGTCGAGAAGGTCAAGGAGTCCACCGGCAACGCGGGCTTCGATGTCGCGGGCCAGGCGTTCGTGGACATGGTCAAGGCGGGCATCATCGACCCCGCCAAGGTCGCCAAGACCGCGCTGGTCAACGCCGCCTCCGTCGCGGGCTTGATGCTCACGACCGAGGTGATGATCACCGAACTCAAGGAGGACGCCGAGCCGGTGACCGGTTCGGTGAACTGATGATCAACGCGGCGCTCGCTGAGCGCCGATGAGAGAGACGGGCCCGGGCGTCGGAAGGCGCTCGGGCCGTTTGCTGACAAGGAGCGTCATGCCGACGACCCGCGACTATTACGAGATCCTTTCCGTCGAGCGCACCGCCGACGGCGAGGAGATCAAGCGCGCCTACCGCCGCCTGGCGATGAAGTACCACCCGGACCGCAACCCGGGCGACTCCGAAGCCGAGGCGAAGTTCAAAGAGTGCGCCGAGGCCTACGAAGTCCTCTCCGACGAGAGCCGGCGCAAGGTCTACGACCAGTACGGCCACGACGGCCTGCGCGGACGCGGCGCGCCCGCCGGCCACGACTTCTCGCGCATGAATGTCGACGACATCTTCTCGATGTTCAACGACATTTTCGGGGGGGGCGGCGGCGGATTCGGCGGCGGCACTCGTGGTGCGCGACAACGCGGTGTGGCGCGCGGGTACGACCTCGAGACCGAGGTCGAGATCACCATGCGCGATGTCCTTGAGGGCTGCGAGCGCGAAGTCGAGTTCACGCGCCTCGATGTGTGCCAGGCGTGCGAGGGCACCGGCGCCGAGCCCGGCACCAAGCCCGAGACCTGCGAGACCTGCGCCGGGCGCGGCCATGTCATTCAGCAGGGGTTCGGCGGCATGTTCCGCATGCAGACGGCGTGCCCGCACTGCCGCGGACGCGGCGAGGTCGTCAAGAACAAGTGCACCACCTGCCACGGCAAGGGGCGCGAGCCCAAGAAGCGCTCGCTCAATGTCAAGATCCCCGCCGGGATTCGCGACGGGCAAGCGGTGCGCATCGGCGGCGAGGGCGAGCCGCCACCGGTTGAAGTGTCGCCGTCGGGCACGGGCGTGCGCGGCGATCTGCATGTCGTCGTACGCGTCGAGGAGCACGACCTCTTCCATCGCGAGGGCGATCACCTGCTGATGGAGATGCCCATCAGTTTCGCGCGGGCCGCGCTCGGCGCGGAGGTCGAGGTGCCGACGCTCACCGGCTCGACGAAGGTGACGATCCCCAGGGGCACGCAGCACGGGACCATTCTCAAGGTCCACAACGAGGGCACGCCCAACCTGCGCTCCGGCAAACGCGGCGATCTGGTGATCGGCGTGAAGGTCGAGATCCCCAAGAAACTCAAGCCCCAGCAGGAAAAACTGCTCCGCGAGTTCGCCGAGAGCGAAGACGACCATACGATTCTCCCCGAGACGCAAGGGTTCTGGAAGAAGATCAAGGACGCCCTCGGCGCATAAGCGCATCAGAGATACGCCATGAAGAAGCAGCAAGAAGATCAACAACACGACGAGCCGCTCACCGATAGCGAGCAGGGCGGCGATACCGAAATCAAAGACCCGATTCTCGAACTCGAGGATCAGGTCGCCGAGTGGCGCGAGAAGTACCTGCGCTCGCTCGCCGACTTCCAGAACTACCAGCGCCGCGCGCTCATCAACGAGAAGCAGGCGAAGGATGAAGGCGCCTCCTCCGTCCTCGAGAAGTTGCTCACCATCCTCGACAATCTCGACCGTGTCCTCTCGCCCGATGTCTCGGCGATGTCGCTCGATCAGGTCGTCGAGGGCGTGCGTGTCACGCGCGACGAGATGCTCCGCGTGCTGGGCGGGCTGGGAATGAACAAACTGGAAGTCGCACCCGGCGATGAGTTTCAGCCCGGGCGCCACGAGGCGATGCTCCAGCAGCCATCCGACGAGATCGAGCCGGGCCACATCGTCGCGCAGTTCGCGCCGGGGTACGCATTGGGCGATCGCGTACTCCGCCCGGTCAAGGTGTCGGTCGCGCCGTCCGAATAAGGATGTATCGCAAGGAGTCTTACAGATGCCGACCTACGAATATGTCTGCCGCGCCTGCGAGCACGAGTTCGAAGAGTTCCAGTCCATGAGCGCCAAGCCGCTCAAGAAGTGCCCCGAGTGCGGCAAGCAGCAACTCGAGCGCCTCATCGGCACCGGCGCCGGCGTCATCTTCAAGGGCGGCGGCTTCTACGAGACCGACTACCGCTCCGACTCCTACAAAAAGAGCGCCGAGGCCGACAAGAAGTCCTCCTCGGGCGACTCTTCAGGTAGTGGGGCGGGCGGGGGATCAGGGGGTTGCGGGTGCGGCAAGGGCGGGACCTGCGGCTCGCACGCCGCGACGCCCACCGTCTCCGCCGACAAGAAGTCAAAGAAGAAGGGCGACTAGCGTGAAGGACTCCAACGACGATCGCGCGATCGTCCGGCGCATCGGCGCACGCCCGGAAGAGTTCCGCAAGCGCGTGAAGTCGGAAGCGCGCAAGCGCGTCACCGATCACGGCCTCTTCCCCATCGCCGTCCTCGCGTTCTTTCTCGCGCCGCTCGTCATCATCGGCATCCCGGCATCCCGCTGGATGTCCAACCGGTGGGACATCTCGCAGTCGCTCCTGCTCATCGCCATGGTCATCATCTGGGGCGCTGTGCCCGCGCGATACTTCTTCTCCAAGATGATCCGCGACTCCGCCGACGATGTTCTGGCCGAGCGCGGCGTCATGCTCTGCAAGAAGTGCGGCACCGACCTCCGACGCTTCACATGGGTGCCCGGCCTCGATCCCGTGTGCACCGAGTGCGGCGAGCCCTTCGACCAGAAATGGCTCGAGCGCCTCATCTCCACGCAGCGGCCCATCAACCGCGATCGTTCCGTGTAGCATCCCGCCATGAGCGTTCTGGCGCACGGCGTGGACATCGTTGAAGTCTCCCGAATCGGCGCGATGGTCGCCGAGCACGGCGAGCACTTCCTTGATCGCGTCTTCACACAAGGCGAGCGCGAATATGCGCACGCGTCCAAACGCCGCGACGAGCACCTCGCCGGTCGCTTCGCCGCCAAGGAAGCCGTCCTCAAAGCGCTCGGCACCGGATGGAGCCAGGGCATCGCGTGGACCGACATCGAAGTCACCCGCGGCCCGGCGGGCGAGCCGGGCGTCCGACTATCGGGCAAGGCCAAGTCCATCGCCGACTCCCTGGGCATCGGGCGATGGGTCCTCTCCCTGAGCCACACCGAGAACTACGCCGTCGCCTCCGCGATCGGCCTCCAGATGCTCGCCTGATTGCGGTCCCCGCCGGGTATGTGGATAATCGGCCCATGCGCCGGGACAAGAACGCACCCCGCCTCTACGAACTGCTCGGCGAGAGCCCCCCCTCGCAGGACCGTCTCCGCGCGCCCCTCGTCCCTCGACCGGTCCGGGTCGATCTGCCCGCCGACGACGCGGCTCCGAAGTCGCGAGTCTCGGGCAACGGACGGACGATCCAACTCCCGGCCGGGTACGCGTTCTTCGCGATTGCATTCCTCCTGCTGGCCCTGATTCTGGGCTACTTCATCGGGTACGCCAAGCGCGGCCGCGAGTACACCCGCGAGCAGGCGCGCCTCGCTGCCGAGCAGACGCCCGACAACACGATCCCGATCCGCGACCCCCTCGCCGAGCCGTCCGGCACCGAGCCGAGGGTCAATTCGCCCCGGCAGACCCCTTCGAACTCGAACTCCGGCGCGTCCAACCCGCCCCTCCAGCCCCGCGCCATCATTATCGAACGGGGCGACCCCGACCCGCGCGAGCCGGGGCTCAACTACTTCATCGCCGCCCGTCTCCCCCCCGAAAACGCCATCCAGGCCGCCGAATACCTCACTTCTCGGGGTGTTCCCGCCGCCCGTCTCGCGCCCGACCGCGACAATTGGTGTAAAGTAATCGCCCTGCGTGGGTTCGACGCCTCCTCGGTCCGAGGCCCCGAAGCCGAAAAACTCGCGGATCAGATCCGCGCCATCGGACGGGACTTCAAGCGGAACGAGCGGGGCGGCGACGACTTCGCCAGCACATACCCGGAGAAGTACACCGGGAACTGAGCCAACGCTCGTTCCCGTTCATCAGTCAATGTTCGGCGCACCGTCACACCGCGGCCGCTCCGATGAAAGGATATCTGAGCCATGAGTCTGGACCGTTCTCTCAAGACCGGGGGCAACCTCACACAGCACCGCAATGTTCTCAAGCGCGACGAGCGCATCAAGAAGCTCACCGAGACCAAGGGCTTCGACAAAGAGCAGAAGCCCGTGCTGGGCCTCGTCAAGACCGCCAACCGCAAGGCCAAGTGAACGCCGCCGCCCGCGCGTTCGTAACCAAGAGTCCGACGCAGACACACCGCGCAAACGCATTGATTGCGCGTCAAGGGTGACGGTATGGACGCCGATCGTCTCATCTCAGACCGGTGCAAAGGCGTTCAGGCCTCGGGCATCCGCCGCGTCTTCGAACTCGGTGCGCAGCTCACGAACCCCATCGACCTCTCCATCGGCCAGCCCGACTTCCCCGTCCCGGATCCCGTCAAGCGCGCCGCCATCGAAGCCATCGAGCAGAACCGCAACGGCTACACCCTGAGCCAGGGCGTCCCCGCGCTCCGCCAGGCGTGCTCCAAACGCATCGCCGACGATCTCGGTTGGCCGAGCGACACGGGCGCGCCCCAGTCCGATGTGGGCCTGATGGTCACCACCGGCACCTCCGGCGCGCTCTTCCTCATGATGATGGCCCTGCTCTCGCCGGGCGACGAGATCATCATCCCCGACCCCTACTTCGTCGCTTACCCCTCCATGGCGTCCATCTGCGGCGGGGTCGCCGTCCGGTGCGACACCTACCCCGATTTCCGCATGACCGCCGAGCGCGTCGAGCCGCTCATCACAAAGCGCACCAAGGCGGTTCTCCTCAACTCGCCCGGCAACCCCACCGGCGTCGTCATGTCGCAAAGGGAGTGCCGGGAACTCCTCGAACTCTGCCGGCGCAAGGGCATCGTCCTGATCTCCGACGAAATCTACGACGAGTTCTGCTTCGCCGATGCTCAAGAAGCCGGCAATGGGGGGGGCGTTTGTCCGTCGCCCGCGCGCGAGCCGAACTCGCACAATGATGTTCTGGTCATCCGCGGGTTCGGCAAGACCTACGGCTGCACCGGGTGGCGCATGGGATTCGTCGCCGGCCCGAAATGGCTCATCACCGAGATGACCAAGATGCAGCAGTTCACCTATGTCTGCGCGCCCGCGCCGCTGCAATGGGGGTGCGTCCCGACATTCGATGTCGATATGGCCCCGACCGTCCAGCGATATGCCAAGCGCCGCGACATGGTCACGCAACGCCTGGGCGAAGTCACCGATGTCGCCCGCCCCGGCGGCGCGTTCTACGCATTCGTCAAGGTCCCGGGCCGCATGAACATGACCGGCCAGCAGTTCTTCGAGAAGGCGCTCCAGCGCAACCTCCTGCTCATCCCGGGAGGCGTCTTCTCCGACCGTGACACGCACTTCCGCATCTCCTACGCGACCGCGCCCGACAAACTCGAGCGCGGCCTGGAGGTGCTCGTCGAACTCATGAAGCAGTAAGCAGCAGAGAGAAAGGAACAGGAAGTCCAATGGCAATTCGGATCGGGATCAACGGCTTCGGACGCATCGGGCGCCTCGTCTACCGCGCCGCCTTCGGCAACGGCTTCGAGATCGTCGCCGTCAACGACCTCGTCCCCTCGGACAACCTCGCCTATCTCCTCCGCTACGACACCGCGCACGGACGCTTCGCCCACAAAGTCGAGTCGCATGACGGAGACTTCGTCGTCGGCGGCAAGAAGACCAAGTGCTTCGCGGAGCGCGACCCCGCCGCGATCAAGTGGGGCGACATGGGCGTCGACTATGTCATCGAGTCCACGGGCATCTTCGCCGACGAGGCCGGCGCCTCCAAGCACATCGCGGGCGGCGCCAAGCGCGTCCTCATCTCCGCGCCGACCAAGTCGCCCGAGAGCGTGCCCACATTCGTCTACAAGGTGAACCACGAGCAGTACGACCCCAAGAAGCACCGCATCCTGTCCAACGCTTCTTGCACCACCAACTGCCTGGCGCCCGTCGCCAAAGTCATCGACGACGAGTTCGGCCTCGCCGAGGGTCTTATGACCACCGTCCACGCCGTCACCGCCTCCCAGCCCACGCAGGACGGCCCCTCCAAGAAAGACTTCCGCGGCGGTCGCAACGCCTATCAGAACATCATCCCCGCCTCCACCGGCGCCGCCAAAGCCGTTGCGCTCTGCCTCCCGCAACTCAAGGGCAAACTGACCGGCATGTCATTCCGCGTGCCGACCGTCGATGTCTCCGCCGTCGATCTCACCTTCAAGACCAACAAATCCACATCGCTCGACGCGATCAGCGCCGCCATGAAGAAGTGCGCCGAAGGCGCGATGAAGGGCGTGCTCGAGTACACCGACGACGAGGTCGTCTCAAGCGACTTCATCGGACACCCCGCCTCGTCCATCTACGACGCCGGCGCGGGTATCCAACTCAACGATCACTTCTTCAAGATCGTCTCGTGGTACGACAACGAGTGGGGCTATTCCAACCGCTGCCTCGACATGCTCCGCTATATGGCCTCTCGTGAGTCCTGATCACTCCGCGGGCTCGTACCCGAACTCGTCAACGAACCGAGCGAGCGTCGCCTGCACCCCCCTCAGGTGACGTTCGTATCGTTTCCACCGACCCCGTGCGCTTGGGTTCACCGGCCTCGTGATCGCCTCGTAACTCGGCGTCATCACCTGGCGGCTCGCTGCGATCTCGTGGAACCGCAGCACATCGTCGTGCCACGCGCACCCCGAAAACTCGATCATCTCCTGCGCCTTCCCCTTGAAGTCCGCGACGATGTCCTCGTACCGAGTCTGCTTCCATTCCAGAGGCAGTTGCTCCCGCACACCGAGCCACAGGGCTATCCCCTTCGCGTACAAACCAGCCGTCCGCTCTGCCGTGATCAGGTCCACCGTGAACTGTGTCAGCCCGTAGTCCTGCATCACGTTGCTGACGATCGCGTCGCGCGGATCGCGGATCACCACCAGCATCTTCGCATCCGGGAACACGCGCCCGATCAGCCCCGCGTGGATGATGTTGAACGGGACCTTGTCCACGAACAACGACCCCGCCGCCAGACTCCCAACCGCCCGCTTCACGCTCTTGAAGTACGCCTCCCGCAGCTTCTTCACATCGGTATCCGTCAGCAGCGCGATCGACTGCGGGAAGGGCACGCCTTCGCCCCGCTTCCCAAGGACCCGCGCCACGCCCATCATCACCTGCTCGTGGAAGTACGGCTCCTCATCGGACGATCGAATTTCCGGATGCGCCGCAAGGATATTCTCGACCATCGTCGTGCCCGATCGCGGGAACCCGACAACAAACATCAACCGCGGGTGCTTGTCGTTCGGCGCGCCGTGCCCGAGCGTCCCGCGACCCTCGTCAGACGCATAGAACTCCGCGTACCGGTCGCAGAGCGTCGGATACAGACGAATATCCAGCGACTTGAATCCGGGCGACGCCATGAGCGTCGCCGCCGCCGACCCGCACGCATCCCATGCCCCATCGTAGTCCCCCAGTTTGTCCAGGCACGCCGCCATCAGGTACTGCGCCTTGGCCAGCAGCCGCGGCTCCGTCAGAGCCGGCATCAGCGCGGCAAGCCGAGCCCGCGCCGCCTCAAAGTCACCGCTCCGATGATCCAGATGCGCCACGAGCAGACCGGCAAACGGATGCCCCGCATCCAGCGCCAGTGCTCGCTCCGCCGAAGCCCGGGCCTCCGCCACCTTGTGCACAGACTCGTAGCACCATCCGATCTCGGCGTGCGCCCACGGATTGCTCGGCTCAAGCCGACCCAACTGCGCAAATGCTTCGATCGCCTCGTCCATCTTCCGCGCTGAGCGCAATGTCGTCGCCAGATTCTGCCATACGCTCGCGTTGCTGGGCACGATCTTTGCCGCACGCCGCAGACACCGCAGCGCCTCTTCGTACTTCCTCTGTCGCGCCAGCAGCGCGCCGAGCATGTTCATCGCCGGTGCCGCGTTCGGTGCCGCCGAGAGCACGCTCCGGTACCCGCGCTCCGCCACATCCAGCCGCCCCGACTGGTGGGCCTCAACCGCGGCTTTCATGATGTCATTCGGGTTCGTGCTCACCGGGCCGCGGAGGTTATCGGGGAAAGCGATTCGAGACACGTAGCAACCCCCCGCGATCCCCTGCGAATAGTGGGGCGTCCCCGCCGTCCGCCTGCAACGGTCGTCGGGGCTCTGACGAACGCCCGCCACCGGGCGGGGGGGACAAGGGAATCATCAGCGGGCAGGGATGCGATGAATAAGCCGATCAAGTCGACAGACCCCCAACCGTTGACACCGCGCGGCGCGGGGTCTAGTTTCACGCCCGCCTCCGCCAATGGGAGGGGGCGCGCGTCTGTCGGAGTCGGCATGGCCTATCAAGATCCGAACGAAGAATCCAAGCTGCCCATGCCCGGCACCGAGCGCAAGAACGCCGACGCCTCGAAGCCATCAAACGCGCCCCCCAAGCCCGCCGACACCCTCACGGTCCTGACCGGCGGCGCCCAGAACGAACCACCCAAGCCGGCCAAGCCCCAGGCATCATCCGGCGCCTCTGTCGCGGGCCGCTCCACCGCAGGGCCCAACGGCGGCTCCGCCATCGACACGATCCTCGGCCGCCTCGTGATCGAGCAAGGGCTCGCCACGCGTTCCGAAGTCGAAGAGTGCATCAAGAGCCGACCCGGCGAAGACCTCTCCGGTCAGTCGCTCGCCTCGCTCCTGATCGACCGCGACTATGTCACCAAGCGCCAGCTCGAGCGACTACGCCTCCAGGTTGAAGAAGAACGCAAGGGCCAGCAGATACCCGGCTATCGGGTCGAGGGCAAACTCGGCGCCGGCGCGATGGCGCAGGTCTTCAAAGCGCGCCAGCTCAGTCTCGACCGGCTCGTGGCGATCAAGGTCCTCCCGCGCAAGCACTCCAACAACCCGCAGTTCATCGAGCGCTTCTACGCCGAGGGCAAGGCCGCGGCTGCGCTCAATCACCCCAACGTCGTGCAGGCGTACGATGTCGGTCAGGCCGGAGAGTTCCACTACTTCGTCATGGAGTATGTCGAGGGCTCGACCGTCCACGACCGCATCGTCGCCAACAAGCGCACCCCCGAGCGCGAAGCGCTCGATATCGCCATCTCCGTCGCCGATGCGCTCCGCCACGCCCACGACAAGGGCCTGATCCACCGCGACGTCAAACCCAAGAACATCATGATCACGCCCGATGGCGTCGTGAAGCTCGCCGACCTCGGCCTGGCCCGCGCCATCGACGACAAGGACGCCGCACTCGCCGAGCAGGGCAAGGCCTACGGCACGCCGTACTACATCTCGCCCGAACAGATCCGCGGCGAAGTCAACGTCGGCGCGCAGGCCGACATCTACTCCCTCGGTGCCACGCTCTACCACATGGTCACCGGGCAGGTGCCCTTCAACGGCCAGAATCCGAATGAGGTCATGCAGAAGCACCTCAAAGCGCCGCTCGTCCCGCCGGACCATGTCAATCCCAAACTCAGCGCGGGTATCTCCGAGGTCATCGAGAAGATGATGGCCAAGTCCCGCCGGGACCGCTACCGCGACTGCGGCGAAGTCCTCGTCGATCTCAAAGCCGTCCGAGCGGGCGAAGTACCGCCCCATGCGCACAAGGAAACGACAACCGCCATGCTCGCCGAGGTCGCCCAGATGACCACCTCGCAGGCGCCGGCGATCGTCGAGGACCGCTCTCAGGCCCCCTCGCCCTTCTCCGACGGACGCGTCAAGACGATGGTTGTCGTCCTCATCGCCGTCCTCGCGTACGCCATCGGGATCACGATTTTCGCCGCCTTCGCCGCGATGAGCTGATCCCGGCCCCCCAAACGGAGCGATAGGATCGGCGTGCGTTCACCGATCGATACAATGCGCGCCGACAACGCACCAACCACAATCGCATGCAACGGAGGCGCCCAAAATGGAACTCTATATCGACACCGCAAACCTCGATGAGATCAAGCAGGCCCACGACATGGGCGTGCTCGACGGCGTCACAACCAATCCCTCCCTCATCGCCAAGGAGGGCATCGACTACGCCAAACGTCTCGCCGAAATCTGCGAAGTCGTCGACGGCCCCGTCTCCGCCGAAGTCATCGCCACCGACTACAAGGGCATGATGAAGGAAGGCCGCGACCGCGCCAAGATCGCCGACAACATCGTGGTCAAACTCCCGTGCACCGTCGATGGCCTGCGCGCCTGCAAGGAACTCTCCGACGAGGGCACCCGCACGAATCTCACGCTCTGCTTCCAGCCGCTCCAGGCGATGCTCGTCGCCAAGGCCGGGGCGTTCCTCGTGTCGCCGTTCATCGGACGTCTGGATGACATCGGCGAAGAAGGCATGGCCCTCATCCGGCAGATCCGCGCCATCTACGACAACTACGGCTTCGAGACCATGATCCTCGCCGCATCCATCCGCCACCCCATGCACGTCGTCGAATGCGCGCTCGTCGGGTGCGATGTCGCCACCGTCCCCTTCAAGGTTATCCAGCAGATGATGAACCACCCCCTGACCGACAGCGGCCTCGCGAAGTTCGTCGCCGACTACAAGAAGGCGTTCGGTGGGTGAAGTACCGCTTCCTCCCCCGTCGCCGACGGGGGAGGTGTCGCGACAAAGTCGTGACGGAGGGGGTTCCTCAGAATGCCCTCTCGCAATGCGCGAATGTTCTCAATCCACCAGAAAGGTAAACTCGATCTCGACCGGCGCATCCAGCGGCAGCGACGACACGCCCACCGCCGCCCGCGCGTGCCGCCCGTTCTCGCCCAGCAGTTCAACCAGCAGGTCCGAAGCACCGTTCCCCACCTTGGGCTGTTCCGCGAACCCCTCACCCGCATTGACGAACACCCCGAGCCGCACCACGCGCCGGAGGCGCTCGAACGACCCGATCTCGCCGAGCAGCGCCGCCAGCCCGTTCACCACGCACTGCCGGGCGCACTTCTGGGCGGTCTCGATCGAGACCTGACCCGGCACCCGCCCAGTCGCCATCAACTTCCCCTTCTCGAAGGGCAGCTGCCCGGAAATGAAAACCAGCGAGCCCGAATGCACCGCGACCGACGGCACGTAGCTCGCCACCGGCTTGGGGGCCTCCGGAATCGTGATCCCCAGGCGGTCCAGTCGCGCTTCGAGATTCGGCATAACTGCGGCTCCATGTGCGGATGGTGTTCGGAATCGCCCGCATGGTGGGAATCTGGGTCGTCTCCCCGGAATTGAGCGGAACCATTCCGTGTTGACATGCGGATAGTGGCAGGTATCGTACCGTTTCGGATATCCGATCCTGACGGAAGACTCAACGCGAGTCGCGGCAAGTAGATGCACTTATCCGATTGCCGATGATCTCCGCGGCTCTCTCGATGAGCACTCCCGTCGACAACCCGACCGGCCCGCATTCGCGGCGCCAAACTCCCGAATCAACCCTTCATCAGGGTATTCGGCGATCCCTGTTGTCGAGTCTCGCCAATCCGCGGTATGGTCGCGGCCCACGCGAGTGGAGATTCAGTCCAAACACAGCGGCCACGCGCAATCCCGCCGTGCCCGCAAGCAAGCGGAGTTATGCAATGATGCAAATGTTCAAGAACCGTCGTTCGTCCAGCGGCTTCACGCTGGTCGAACTGCTGGTGGTGATCGCGATCATCGCCCTCCTCATCGGCATCCTGCTCCCGGCGCTCAGCCGAGCACGCCGGAACGCCCTCCAGGTCAAGGACATGGCCAATGTCCGCGGCGTCATGCAGGGCTTCATCACTTGGGCCAATGACAACGACCAGAACTACCCCCTGCCTTCTCTCATCGACCTCAACAACGACTGCGAGAACTCGGGCCCCACGAGCACTTCCAAAAACCGCACCGGCGCGATCATGTCCCTCATGATCTTCGCCAAGATCCTCACGCCCGAGATGATGGTCGCTCCCTCCGAGCCCGGCCTCATCCGAATCAAGGAGGATTACCAGTACATCGACCCCAGCGCGGCCAACATCCCCCAGAAGGCCACCTATGACCCGAAGTTCTACGGCTCGGTTAAGGACCTGAACGCAATCAACGCCGTCCCCGGTGGCGGCACGATCACCGTGGCCAACAACTCCTACGCCCACATCCCGCCCGTCGGCCAGCGCCGCTCGCAGTGGACCTTCAACGTCTCCTCCTCGACCGCTGTGCTCGGTAATCGCGGGCCTGTTTACCAGCAGACCGCCACGCCCCCCGCGGGCATGAGCTGGGACCTCGATACTGGCGCCGTCGGCCAGGGCTCTGACTCCATCCGCGTGCACGGCACCGGCACCCGGTGGGCCGGCAACATCGCCTTCGGCGACAACCACGCCGAATTCTTCACCAACGTCGATCCCGAGAGCGTCACCTTCATCGACCGCCAGACCAGCGGCCCGAACAACCCCATCAACCAGCAGGACAACCTGTTCGTCGATGAGACCAACGAAGGCACCATGGCCAACGCCATCGCTTCCCGCCGCAACGCGCTGCTCCGAGTCGTCTCTCAGGGACTCTCGACCTCTCAGGCCATCGGCACCAACGACCTCCGCTACACCAGCAACTACATCTGGGTCGACAACGAGCCCGGCTAAGCATATTTCGCGGCTCTAAGCCGCATTCTTGATCTCCACGGGACGCCCGGTGAAACCGCCGGGCCTCCCTTTCCGTATGGCGGAATAACAGCGTATTCACCCCTCAGCGGGAGGACCCGAGTCATGATGAACTTCAAAAAGCGCGGCTTCACCCTCGTGGAGCTTCTGGTGGTTATCTCCATCATCGCGCTCCTGATCGGTCTGCTGCTTCCGGCGCTCGCACGAGCCCGACGCGGCGCGTGGCAGCTCAAGGACGGCGCCAATGTCCGGGCCATCCATCAGGGCCTTGTCGGCTTCGCGCAGGACCACAAAGAGTCGTACCCTGTGCCCTCGGTTCTCGACGCCAACGACGACACCGAAGCCGCGACCAACGCCAAGGACCGCTCCGGCAACATCTTCTCGGTGCTTCTCTACGCCAAGATCCTCGATCCGGATGTGCTCGTGAGCCCCGCCGAGGCCGGCCCGATCCAGAAGATCACCGACGCCGAGTATGACTACTCGACCCCCGACTCCGCCGTTGATCCCTTCAACGCGCTCTGGGACCCCAACTTCAAGGGCTCGCCCCTCGATCACACCTTCACCACCATCACCAATCCCGCGCCGCTCTGGAATCAGCCCATCGGCCACTGCTCCTTCGCCCACTCGGCGATCTTCAACAACCGCCGCGAGTACTGGGGCACCACCCAGAACCTCGGCACCATCGCCATAGTCGGCAACCGCGGCCCCGTCTATCAGAACGGCGGCAGCAACGCCGGCCAGCTCGCCCCCAACCAGGAAGAGTGGCTCCTCCAGCCCGGCACAACCGGAACCGAGTCCGCCACCCTCCTCATTCACGGCAATAAGAACTCGTGGTCCGGCAACGTCGGCTACAACGACGGCCACACCACCTTCGAGAACAGCGCCTCCGTCAAGGGCCTCTCCGTCCGCTACAACGCCGCCCGCACCGAGGCCGACAACCTCTTCGTCAATGAGCGCGAGCTCTCGCCCAACGGTCAGGGCACCGCGGTCTTCCGCCGCACCAACGCCTACCTCCGAATCTGGATGCAGGGCACCGACCTTCTTGGTGCCGGTCCGCTCAATAGCCCCACCCCGTACGATCCCAGCGGCCCCAGCGGCTATGTCTGGGTCGACGGCATCTAACGCCCCCGGGCCTACCTTCGCCCATCAATGACGCACACCCAAAGGGCCGCCCATTTCGGGCGGCCCTTTTCATTCAACTCAACCCAGCGCATACACTCTCTGCCCCGATGAACCGCAAGACCGTCTATCTCGAAACCTTCGGCTGCCAGATGAACGAACTGGACTCACAGCTCGTCATGGGAGAACTCCGCCGGCTGGGGTACGACGAGTCATCCGATCCCGAACGCGCCGACATCCTCCTCTACAACACCTGCTCCGTCCGCGACAACGCGGAACAGAAAGTCCGTTCCCGACTCGGCGAACTCCGCATCCGAAAGGAGTCCGACCCCGACATCGTCGTCGCGGTCCTCGGATGCATGGCCGAGCGCGACGGCGCGGACATGCTCAAACGCTTCCCGGTCGTCGATGTCCTCTGCGGCCCGGCCGAACTCGACAAACTCCCCGCCCTCCTCGACAACGCCGCCCGCACCGGCTCCGGCGCTCAGATCGCCCTCCAGGGCGACGCATCCCGCCGCTCCGCCACACTCGCGGCCGCGCAGGACTCACTCGAGATGCTCGACCTCTCCCGGGCCGTTTCGCCGCACGATCACGACGGCTCGGCCTATGTCCGCATCACGCGCGGGTGCAACAAGTTCTGCACCTATTGCGTCGTCCCGCACACGCGCGGCGCCGAGATCCACCGCCCACCCGATCACATCGTCGATGAATGCAAGCGGCTCGCCGACGCCGGCGTCGTCGAGGTCACGCTCCTCGGGCAAACGGTCAATCACTACCGCTACGAACACGGCGCCGCGATCACGCTGGGCGGCATCGAACAACCCCAGAAGGGCCGGTCCTACCAGGGAGGCCATCGGCGTGACCCGTTCGCCGGCACAACCACCACGACCTTCGCCGACCTGCTCAAACGCATCCACGACGAGGTCCCCGCCATCCAGCGTCTCCGCTTTGTCACCTCCTACCCGCGCGACTTCGGCGACGATGTCCTCGAAGTCATCCGCGACTCACCGCGCATCTGCCGATACCTCCACATCCCGGCGCAGAGCGGATCCGACGCCGTCCTCAAGCGCATGAACCGCGGCTACACCGTCGCCGAGTATCTCGACTTCATCGATCGCGCCCGCGCCTTCCTCGATCAACCCGAAATCGGCAGGCCCCTGATGCTCGCAGGCGACATCATCGCCGGCTTCTGCGGCGAGACCGAAGAAGACCACAATGCCACCCGCGCCCTCCTTGAGCGCGCGCAATACAAGAACTGCTTCATCTTCAAATACTCCCCCCGCCCCGGCACAACCGCCTACGACCGCCTGCCCGACGATGTGCCCGAAGACGTCAAACGCCGCCGATGCAACGACCTCCTGGCGCTCCAGCAATCCATCTCCGACACGATCTCCCGCGCCCAGATCGGTCGCACGCTCGAAGTCTTTGTTCAGGGCGTCTCCCAGCGCGAGCGCAAGCGCCAGAAGGCATCGGCCGGTGGGAGCATCGCGCTCACAGTGGGGGGGCGACCCGCAAACGAAACCCGAGTGGTCGAGAAGCCCACGGAGTCCATCCAGATGACCGGCCGCACCGAGGGCGATCTCATCGTCGTCTTCGACTGCCCGGCCGACGCCTCGCCCGCCGAACTCATCGGCAGAACGCTCCCCATCCGAATCGACTCCGCCTCCACGCTCACCATGTCCGGCACATTGGCATCGCGTTCCGCTGCTTATTGACGAAGTCACATGCGGTGCCGCGCGTGGCTGCGTGCCATGAGCAGGTCGCAGTCATCCCCGTGACTCACCCACCGATCGCGGGCCGCGCCGTCGTGCGCTCAAGGTACTCATCCGCCATCAGCACAATCTTCTCCTCCAGCGCGCGCACATTGCTCAGCGCGATCGAACTCGGCTTGTCGTTCGAGATGATCGAGAAGATCAGCGTCCGATCCGTATCCGGATCGATCAGGTACCCGCTCAGCGCCGACACGCCCGTCAGGTACCCCGTCTTGGCGTACATGTCGTTGCGGGGCGACTTCTGACGGAAACGCTTCTCGAGCGTCCCGTCCTTCTTGGGTGTCGCGAGCGACCCGATGAACGCATCGCGCAACAAAGTGTCTTCCTTCATCGCCGCGAGCCACTCCGTCATCGCGCGAGGCGTCACCCGATTCTCCCGGCTCATCCCCGATCCGTCCGCCACGATAAACGTATGACCCGTCGAGGGCCCGAGCGTCTCCTGCAACTGCATCCGAACCACCGCGGCACCCGTCCTCCACGAGCCCGGAGTCCCCGTCACCTCCTGCCCGATCCGCTTCATCATGCACTCGGCGTACAGGTTGTACGAGTCCGTATTGCAGCGCTCCAGCACCGTCCGCATCTCCGTCCGCACCGAGTGCACCGTCGCCGTCTTGGAAAAGTCCTCCGTCGCGTCCGCGAGCCGCACGACCTCCGGCTCAATCCCAATCGTCGCCATCCGCGTCGCCAGCATCCGCCCGAACACCCCCGGATTCTCGTGCAGGGCCACATCCACGCCCGTCGATCCCGACCGCGTGTCGCCGTTGAATGTGATGTCGTTCGAGTTCAGCCCCCGCGCCGCCCACGCCGTCTGCTGACCCTTCGAGATCGAACGCCCCCGATTGCGAATCTCAAGCCACGGGCTCTCCGGCTCCGTGCGCAGCACCGGCGGCTGCCCATCCGCGCTCGGCTTCGCGAAGATCGTCAGGATGTTCGTGTGGAAGTTCACGCCCGCCACTTCCGCGCAATACCAACGATTCAACTGCGCCGTCGGCCACGTCGGGTGCACATACTCCCGATCGAACACCCGATCATCGATCACCAACTCCCCGCCCTTCTTGAAACCCGCATCGCGCAGCGCCTTCGCCCAGATGTCGAGCAAGTCCTCCGCCGAGATGCCCATCTCCTCGAGCAGTTTCGGATCGCCGAACGCCGGGTCACCCGATCCGATCACCACCGCGCGGTTGCCGGCGGCATCGAAGTTCAACCTCGTCACGAACTCAAAGTCCGGACCCAGCACCCGCAGCGCCGCGCCGCTCGTCACCACCTTCATGTTCGACGCCGGGATGTACGACTGATCCGCGTTCACCTCCGCCAGCACCCGCTGCGTGCCCGCATCAATGACGATCGCCCCCATCTTCGTCGCCCCGATCCCCGAGTCTCGGAACAGCGCCTCGATCGCGTTCTGCAGCGGCTGCGCCGAAGCGCTCCCCGCCACCGCCAGCACGCCGACCAATGCCGCCAACCCGACCCCGACCCGATCCAGCACGCGCGACAACGCCATCCGTTTCCCTCCGTGGGCTTCGAGTGTGTGTTCCGTCAGGTCAAGGGTATCGGCAGCCAGCCCGCCGATCCTGCAAACCCCGCCGATTCCCGCCGTGTACACTCTCCGCCCCCCTTCACACCCAAGGAGCCGCCCGTGTCTGAGCCGAAGCCCATGATCGAGTTCGCCGACTTCGCCAAGGTCGACCTCCGCGTCGCGAAAATCATCCAGGCCGAGGACCACCCCAACGCCGACAAACTCCTCCGCCTCCAGGTCGACGACGGCTCCGGCACCCCCCGCCAGATCTGCGCGGGAATCAAGGGCCAATACAGCCCCGCCGACCTCGTCGGCAAGTCCATCGTCATCGTCGCCAACCTCGCCCCCCGCGTCATCCGAGGCGAAGAATCACGGGGCATGCTCCTGGCCGCCTCTGACGCACCCAAGGACGGAGGCGGGGAGCGGCATGTCATCGTCCTCACTCCGATGAGCGAGATCGCCCCCGGCTCGATGGTCAGTTAGTAAGAGAACTTCGGTTCCAGCTGTGGGTTCACCAAGGGAAGGACTCGTATTCGTTCGGATGACTCGCGTAGAAGGTGTGACCGCACTTCGGGCATCGCCCACGACAGGAAACCGATCGAAACAGTTGACCACACTTGGGACAAGGCCGTTCTCGATTGGCCCACTGTGCATTCAGACGAGCAACCGCTTCAGCGTGTCTGTGCTGTCTGGACTCGGCATCGAGTCCGTCAGCTTTCAACTGCAAAATAGCTTGGGCATAAGTTCGAATTGATGGGCGATTTGCGATGATGTACTCGCGAATCAGACTCCATACTGGTTCCGCTTGATCGTACCTCTGGTCGTACTTGTGTGACTCTGAATCACGGTCAGATGGGAGCTTATAGTGACGGACTATCAAACCGTGACTCCGAGGCCCGAGATTCTCCTCAGTAACTGTGCAGATGTTCAGAAACTCCCGTACTACCGAGGCCGCATTCGGAGCCCCAATCTCTGTCAATGCCGCGGGTGCATTCTCAGCAAAGTGCTTACTCGGGTTGACGAGGTATTGTCGAAAACCTCCATTCATTACCTGAACATCAAGGTCCGCGGCACATATCACCGTAAACTCCTCGGCCGTAATTCCATCGGGTCCGAAGGCGCCAAAGAGGCATCGAGCCGCCATTGAGGCGTTTGCAGGTGAGTCCTCGTCAACCATAATCAATCTCTGATTTCAACACTCTGACCAGGTCGTCACGAACCTGTGCCCGCCCAACTCCGATCGCCATCACTCAACAATCAGCCGCGCCCGCAGCTCATCAATCGACCAACCCGAAACACTCGCGGGAACCCTCACCAGCCGCACCCGCGCCGCTTCCAGCGCCCGGTCGACAAACCCGTCACGTTCCTGCCGCTTCTCTGACTGATGGGATCTGTCGTCGAGCTCGACGACGGCGATCGTCGAGAAGGTCACCGGGTGGCACAGCACATAATCCACCGTCTTGCGATCGATCTTGTTCCGCCACTTCTGCCAGTCAGGAGTCTTCGAACGAATCGTAATCACACTCCCGAGCGGCACCTGTGCAAACACAACGGCCCTGTCGCCGATGGCCTTCTGCATCGTCTTGTAGAAATCGATCTCGCCCCGTGTCATCAGCGGCGATTGCACATACGGCAGAGCACCTTCGCCTTCAGACGGCTCCAGCGCGGCCGCGACCTGCTTCCCCCCCGACTTCATCAGGATGCTCGCAACATATAGACCAATGCCTGCAATCAATACGACCGCAACGACTAATAGGAGTTGTCCCATCGCATGAGCATAAAACATCGCATCGCCGCTTCACACCCCCCCGAGCATGTGGTGCAGCGTTCCAGCGCCGCATCTAACAACGCCCCGCCCGCCCAACCCCCATCGCCCACTCCGGCGCAGCAAAGCGAATCCGCCCGTCAATCACGCCCTTCGTGGGCATGAATTTGAACTTCGACGCCGCACCCACCTCCGTGAACCGGTCCCACGGCACGCTCACCACCCGCGCCCCGACCACCCGCATCATCGAGAACGGAATCATGTGCAGATAGTTTGCGTCCGCGGCCAGCGCGATGCAGTTGTTCATGTTCCCGATCCGCCCGAGCGTCACCGACTGACCCAGCTTCACCACCGCGTCCGTCCGCTGCGGCATCGCCGGGAACCGCCGCTCCCACGGCTTCCACATGATCATAGTGATCAACCAGAACGCCGCGAGAGGAATCCCGACCACCGCCGGCACGATCCACAGCGCCACGCCCGGCTGCAGCGCCAGCGCGATCGCACCCGCGATCGCAAAGTCCACACCCAGAATCACATACAGAAACACATCCGTGTTCATCCCGCCCGAAGGGTTGCGCAATCGCTCCCGCACGCTCGTCACCGTCTCATCGCTCATCCGCCCAGCATCGCCTTCAGGTACTGGCCCGTGTAAGAACCCTTGTTCTTGGCCACATCCTCGGGCGTCCCCTCCGCGACGATTGTTCCGCCCCGATCCCCGCCCTCCGGCCCAAGATCGATCAACCAGTCCGCCGTCTTGATCACATCAAGATTGTGCTCGATCACAACAAGCGTGTGACCCGCGTCCGCGAGCGTATTCAAAACACTCACGAGTTTCCGGATGTCCTCGAAGTGCAAACCCGTCGTCGGCTCATCGAGGATGTACAGCGTCCGCTCGCCGCTCGACCCGTCCAGCGGCACCTTGCCCAGCTCCGTCGCCAGTTTCACCCGCTGCGCCTCGCCGCCCGAGAGCGTGGTCGATGGCTGCCCGAGCGTGATGTAATCCAGCCCCACATCGTGCAGGCACTGCATGAACCGCTTGATCTTCGGGTGCGCATCGAAGAACCCGCACCCCGCCTCCACCGTCATGTCCAGCACATCGGCGATGTTCTTGCCGCGGTACAGAATCTCGAGCGTCTCGCGGTTGTACCGCTTGCCCTTGCACACCTCGCACTCCACGAACACATCGGGAAGAAAGTGCATCTCGATCTTCTTCGTCCCCTGCCCCTGACACGCCTCGCACCGCCCGCCCTTCACATTGAACGAGAACCGCCCCGGCTCGTACCCGCGGATCCGCGCCTCCTTCGTCTTGACGAACACCTTGCGGATGTCGTCGAACACACCCGTATAAGTCGCCGCGTTCGAGCGCGGCGTCCGCCCGATCGGCGACTGATCCACCTCGATGATCCGATCGACATTCCCCAGCCCCGTAATCCGCGAGTGCGCACCCGGCTTCGTCCGCGCACCGGTCAGTTCCTTCCGCGCCCCCGCCAGCAGGATGTCATTCACCAGCGTTGATTTCCCCGATCCCGACACCCCCGTCACGCACACGATCCCGCCCGTCGGGAAACTCACATCCACATTCTTGAGGTTGTTCTCCTTCGCACCCTTCACCGTCAGCGACTTCTTGTGATCCACCTTCCGCCGACTCGCCGGCACCTCGATCTTCTTCCGCCCAGAAAGGTAGTCACCCGTGAGCGAGCCCTTCGCCGCCACGATTTCCTTGACCGTCCCCTGCGCCACGACCTCGCCGCCGTGCACGCCCGGCCCCGGCCCGATATCCACCACATGATCCGCGTGACGAATCATGTCCTCGTCGTGCTCCACAACGATCACTGTGTTCCCGATGTCCGTCAGGTGCCGCAGCGTCCGAATCAACCGGTCGTTATCCCGCTGATGCAGCCCGATCGTCGGCTCATCTAGCACATAGCACGCACCCACCAGCCCCGACCCCACCTGCGTCGCAAGCCGAATCCGCTGCGCTTCACCGCCCGAGAGCGTCGCCGTCTTGCGATCGAGCGACAAGTATTCCAATCCGACTGAAGCGAGAAACCCGAGCCGTGCCCGCACCTCGCGCACGATCGGCTCGGCGATCCGAAGCTGCTCCTCGCTCAGAACCAGATCATCAATCACCCGCAGCGCTTCGTCGATATTCAACTTCGCGAAGTCCGAGATGTTGATCGCCTTCGCATCTGGCGACAGCCCGTTTCGCCCGCGCATCTCCACAATGCGCTCGGGAACATCACCCTTCGTCCGCAGATACACCGACAGCGACTCCACCCGAAGCCGGTCAGCGTGGCACTCCGGGCAGGGCGTCTGCGACATGAACCCCGCCAGCCACTCCTTCACCCCCTGATTCTCCGTCGATCCCCACCATTCCGTGATATTCGGGATCACCCCCTGAAACCTAAAACTGGCCGGGCTCTTGGAGTTGCCCGCGAGTTTCTTCAGATCGTCCTTGTTCGTGCCGTACAGCAGAATCCGCCGCTGATCGGGCGTCAGTTCAGAGACCGGCCGCGAGAACGAAGCCCCCGTCAACTTGCAATACTTGCGAAGCCGCCGATTGAACCACGCCTTCACCGGCCCGTTCTTCGCCCACGCCGCCACCGCCCCCTGCGACATCGACAGCGCCTCATCCGGCATCACCAGCGCCTCGTCGAACTCCATCAGGTTCCCGAGGCCATCACACTTCGGGCACGCGCCGAACGGCGAGTTGAACGAGAAGATCCGCGGCTCAAGCTCCTCCAGCGCACACTCGGGGTGCACCGCGCACGCGTACTTCTCCGAGTACACCGAATCATCCCAAGCGGGCGCGCCATTCCTTTCGATTTCCGCCGAGACCACAACCGTCCCGTCGCCCAGTTTCAGCGCGGTCTCGATCGACTCGTTGATCCGCTGCCGCGCATCGGGCTTCACGACGATCCGGTCGATCACCGCCTCCACCGAATGCTTCTCGTACCGCCCGAGGTTGAGCGGATTATCACCCGCCTCCTTGAGCACCTCGCGCAGATCGACTATCGCGCCGTTCACCCGCGCCCGCACCAGCCCCTGCGCCAGCAACTCTTCGAGCACATCGCGGTGGAATCCCTTCTTGGCGCGCACCACGGGTGCGAGCACCATCAGACGCGTCCCCTCCGCCATCCCCGCCACGCGCTCAGTGATCTGTGAGGGGCTCGTGCCGCTGATCGTCTGCCCGCACCGCTCCTTCACGACGCCCCGCGTCACCTTCGTCGGGTACCAGCACGTTGGGCGGCCGCAACGCGCAAACAGCAGACGCAGGTAATCGTAGATCTCCGTGCTCGTCGCAACCGTCGAGCGCGGGCTCGAACCCGCCGTCCGTTGCTCGATCGCGATGGTGGGGGGGAGGCCCTCAATGTCCTCCACATCCGGCTTGCGCAGCTGATCCAGGAACTGCCGCGCATACGCCGACAGCGACTCCATGTACTTCCGCTGGCCCTCCGCGAAGATCGTGTCGAACGCGAGCGACGACTTCCCCGACCCCGACAACCCCGTGATCACCACGAGCCGGTCGTGCGGGATGTCCACATCGAGCGATTTGAGGTTGTGCTCCTTCGCGCCGCGCACACGAATCGCGCGCAGCGGCGCCGATCGCTCAGGGATCGCGCTCCGAGTCGGGCCGCTCGCAGCAACAGCGTCAACAGCAACCGTCTTGGCGCTCGGCCGCGCCCGAACCGTCTTCTTCTTTCCCGTCCCCGCCTTCTTCCGCTGCGTCGCCAAGTGATCGCTCCTCTCCTCGTGAGACGATCATAGCCGGGTAAGGTTAGGGTCGCGTCGAACGCTCGACGGCCAAGCAGGCAATCACGCCGCCGACTCGTGCGAACCGTTCGGGCTCGAAGGCGCGTAGATCACATGCCCGTCATCGAGCGTCTTCATCAGCCCAAGTTCGTTGAGCGCCGCCAGCGCCGCCTGCTGCTCCGCCTGCTTCTTCGAGGTCGCCCAGCAACCCGGGAACCGCCGGCCGTCGATCTCGACGCAGATGTGGAACGCCTTGGCGTGATCCGGCCCCTTGTCGTCGAGCATCACATAACTCGGCTGCGCCATCAGCTCCCGCTGCGCGTGCTGCTGCAGAACCGACTTGAAGTTCTGCTGATGCCCCGACTCCGCCGCCCGCTCGATCACCGGCTCAAGCAGCGGCATCAGGAACGACCGCGCCGCATCCATCCCGCCGTCGAGGTAGATCGCGCCCACAACCGCCTCGATCACCGCCGCCGAGAGTGACGCCGGCAGCGCTGTCCGCGTCTTCATCCCCTTGCCCAGCGCCAGAAGTTCCTCCAACCCGAGCTCGATCGCCAGCGCCGAGCAGGTCCGCCGCGACACCACCGTGGACTTGATCTTCGTCAGATCGCCCTCGAGCAGATCGGGGAATCGCTGGAAGAGGTAGTCGCAGACGATCGTGCCGAGAATCGCATCGCCCAGAAACTCCAGCCGCTCATTGGAAGCAAGCCGAGAGTCGGCAATCGACGCGTGCGTGAGTGCTCTTGAGAGCAGCGACGGGTCCCTGAAGCGATACCCGATCGCCTCCTGGGCCCTTGAGACATCCGAAGGTTCGACAGGACTCAAACGAACGCCCTCCGAAGGGCCGCCGCCATGACCGCTCAACGCGACCATCCGGGGCCGGAACCACAGACCAACCCCCAGCCGGACCGGGGGCACGAGTTGTGGCTTCGGACGCGAGCACCAAAATGCCGGGGGTCGTCCCGGGGTCACCGGGCCCACGGCATGTTGGACCACGCGGCCAAGCCGCCGACCGCCGTCCGGGAAACCCCTGAGGCGGACCTAGGAAGGGTATCGGCTGATCGCCCGGACGCCATCACCTCGGCGCGATTCCGCCGATTTTTGGCTCCGGGGGGCCCGGGCCCGCGTCCGGGGCGACCGATTTGGCCCCCGGCGACGGGGCTGGTATGATCTCGCCCCCGATTCAACGATTCTCCGGCCCCCGGCGGCCGGTCCCAACTTTGGAGTGAACCGAACATGCATTACGAGCACCGCCAGAGCAAAGTCAAGAGAAAGCGCTCGATCGGCTTCCGCGCCCGGATGCGCACAAAGGCGGGTCGTAAAATCATCAACGCCAAGCGCCGCATGGGCCGCCTGGTGAATATCGCCGACAAGCCGATGTAATTCAGCGCAGTCTGTTGCAGATCATTGAAGTTTGACGCGGCGGCCGCACGGTCGCCGCGGTTAGTTTTGGGCGGCGCGCGCTCAGCGACCGCGCCTGCGCGACTCGATGTGGCCCGACTCGTCCTCGATATGAACGACGTCCGCCTCCGCGATAAACAGCCCGTGCCCTACCACACCGGGCATCTCGTCGAGCCACGCCGCCAGCGCCACGACATCCATGCCCTCCGTGAGCCAGAGGTCCAACACGGCGTTGCCGTTGTCGGTCACATACCCCCCCGAATCACCTTCACCGGCGTGGCGGAGGTCGCCGCGGAGGCCGCGGCCCTCGCACGACTCGCGGACCCACGCCAGCGCGAATGGCATGACCTCCACCGGGAGGGGGGTGCGCGTGCCCAGACGGGGGACGAGTTTGTTGTGCTGGATCATGTAGGCGCGGCGGTCGGCGGCGTGTGCGACGATTTTCTCGCGGGTCATGGCGCCGCCGCCACCCTTGAGCATGCGGAGCGATGCGTCGACCTCATCGGCGCCGTCGAAGAGGTAATCGACATGCGGCGTGTCGCGCATCGGGCGGACCGCAAGCCCGACCTCGCGTGCGAGTTGCTCGGAGGCGATGGATGTGGCGACGCAGGTGATGGTCAGGTTCTCTTCGCGGACTTTGGCACCGAGGGCGACGATGCCGCGGGATGCGGCGCGGCCGGTTCCGAGTCCGACGACCATGGCGTCGCGGACGGGGGCGACGGCGATCTGCGCGAGCGGGTCGGCCGGGAGCGTGGTCATCATGCCCGGGAGCGTAGCGGAAGGGGCGCGAGGGCGTGCATGGCGATGCCGGCGGCGACGGAGAGGTTGAGGGAGTCCACGAGATCGGTGGTGGGGACGCGGACGCGGAGGTCGCAGGCGTCGATGGTGGCCGGCGTCAGGCCCGGTCCCTCGGCGCCGATGAAGAGCGCGACTCTGTGCGCGCGGGGCGCGTCAGCGATGTCGAACGCATCGAGCGCGGGCGTGAGGGCGATGGCTGTGATGCCGGCGGCGCGGAGCGCGCGGGCGGCATCGGCGGCCGAGTCGATGAAGGCGAAGGGGACTCGGAGTACGCCGCCCATGGAAACGCGCACGGCCTTGCGATAGAGCGGGTCGCAGGACCTGGTTGTGAGGAGAACCGCGCCGACGCCGAACGCTGCGGCGGAGCGGAAGACCGCGCCGACATTGTCGTGGTTGGCGGTGTCTTCGAGGACAACGAGGCACTCATCGGGTGACCGGGCGGCTGCGATCAGGGTGCCGGCGTCGAGCGGATCACCACGATGCACGGCGGCGAGGCAGCCGCGATGGATATGGAAGCCGGTGATGGCGTCCATGACTTCCTGCGATGCCAGGTAGACGGGGGTTGCGTCGCCGATCGATTTGAGGGTGCTCTGGATGCTCTGCAGCGCCGGTTCGGTGACGAGGACGGAGTGCGGCGTGAAGCGGGTTTGTGCGAGTACCATGGCGACAACGAAGCGGCCCTCGGCCATGAAGAGGCCGGCGCGGCTCTGCAGGTCGCGGTCGCGGACATCGCGGTAGAGCGCGACGCGCGGGTCGTCGGGATCGGTGATGGTGACGGGCTGCACAAGAGAGAGGATACGGGTTGGCACGGACGCGGCGTGATTTCAACAAGTTCGATTTGTATGAATGGTGCGTGCAGTCGCCCGCGTGGCAGGTGCGGTTTCTGCACGCGCTGCACGGGCAGAAGCCGGTGGAGTTCGGTGATGATTTTGCGGGGCCGGCGAGTCTGGCCCGGGCGTGGGTGGCGATGGGGCCGGGGTACCAGGCGGTGGCGTGCGATCGGGAGGCGGGGCCGCTCGAGCACGCGCGGAAGCGTATGGCCGAGCATCACGACTTCGGGATGGATCGGCTGGCGCTGCGCGCCGAGGATGTGCTTGGTTGCAAGGCGCGTGCGGATGTGATCGCGGCGTTCAACTTCGCGGTGTGTGAGCTGCACACGCGGTCCGAGTTGATGACGTACCTGCGGAATGTCGTGTTCCGGCTTCGGCCGAAGGGCGTGTTCGTGGCGGACCTGTACGGCGGCGAGCGGCAGTTCGTTCCGGGTGTGACCGGGATGGAGGTGGAGACGCCCATCGGGACCGTGCTGTACGAGTGGGAGCAGCGGCGCGCCGACCCGACGACGGCGCGGGTGGTGAACGCGATCCACTTCGAGTTGCCCGACGGAACGCGCATGGAAGACGCGTTCGTGTACGACTGGCGCCTGTGGGGCGTGGCGGAACTGCGCGAGGCGCTGGTCGAGGCGGGGTTCATCGTGAGCGAGGTGTACGCGGATTATGCCGAGGCGATGGACGGCGATGGTGCGCTGATGACGCGCCCGATCGAGGGGGATGAGGGGGAGGAGTTGAATGAGGACTTTGTGGTGTATGTGGCGGGGCGGGTGTGACCCGACCCACATGGCTCGCTCTTCGGGCTGAGACATGGCTCCCGAGTTCGCAACTTGAGTCAGCGTTCTTCGAGGATGCGGATGTCGGGGAGGTTGCGGTAGAAGCCGTCGTAATCGAGGCCGTAGCCGACGACGAACTCGTCGGGGATATCGAATCCGATGTGCTCGGCGAGGATGCCCGGCTTCTTTGGGACATCGAGTTTGTTGAGCAGCACGCAGGCGCGGACGGAAGCGGCGCCTTGCTCCATGATCGCGCCGCGGAGGAGTTCGAGCGTGCCGCCGGAGTCGAGGATGTCGTCGACGATGACGACATGTCGGCCGGCGAGGTTGTCGGGGAGTGAGCCGCGGAGCGCGGCGCCCTTGGAACGGGTGGCCTGTCCGGGGTACGAAGAAACGCTGACGACGCTCATGGAGAGTTTGAGGGGCATCTCCCGGATGAGATCGGCGACGAAGACCACGGCGCCGGTCATGACGGGGAGCATCACGACGCGGTCCACATCGTCTTGCGGGTCGTGACCGTCGGCGCGGAGGGCGTCGGCGAGACTGTTGGAGAGGTCGCGGCCGAGTTCGCGGACACGCTGCCGGATTCGTTCGCGGTCGATGAGCGTCTTGCCGAGCACGCGCGTGGTCATGGGGTGAGAGGATACCCGAGGGGATCAGCGGCGGATTCCCGGCATCGCGCCGGTGCGTCGGGCCTTGGAATAGCGGCTCAGAGAGTCCTCGATGATGCGGAATGCGGTCTCGGCGGGCTGAATCTCGTCGACGGCGACTTCCTTGCCTTCGAGGATCTTATAGTCCTTGAAGAATCGCTGGAGCATCTTGAAGGTGTGCTTGGGGAAGTCGTGCGCATCGCGGAAGTCGGCGTAGTCGGGGTCGTCGACGAGGACGGAGACGATCTTGTGATCGGGCTGGCCGTCGTCAACCATCGTCATGAGCCCCACGACACGTGCGTCGCAGAGTGTCATGGGCGGGACCTGCTCGGTGCAGAAGACGAGGACATCGAGGGGGTCGTCATCCTCGGCGAGGGTCTGCGGGATGAAGCCGTAGTTGGCGGGGTAATAGACGGCGGAGGACAGGACGCGGTCGAGCCGGAGCATGCCGGTGGGCTTGTCGAGTTCGTACTTGTTGGACGAGCCCTTTGGGATTTCGATGACGGCGCGGAAGCCGTAGGGAAGCGTCAGGCGATCGGAGGAGGGGATGACATCGTGCCAGGGATGGAACATAGGCGGGGGATTGTACCTGCGCAGAGCAAGAACAACGCCGGCATGGGTGCCGGCGCTGTTCCGAGAGTGTGAGATGAGAGAGGGAATGTGCTTTGGGTCAGCGGCGTCGGCGACGCATGGCGCAGAGGCCGGTCATGGCCAGAAGGGCAGAACTTCCGGGTGTGGGGACCATGAACTGGACGATGGAAGCGGCGGAGGCGTTGCCGACCGAGCCGCCCGAGAAGTCGAGGGAGGAGAAGTCGGCGGGGTCGTTGCCGAGCGTGTTGACGAAATCCTGCACGATGAAGAGCCAGGTCTCTCCGGGCTCGAAGATACCGTCACTTGCCATCGACTCGAAGAAGAGGGGGCGGTTGTCGCCGACGGCGTCGATGCGGAAGGCGAAGGTCGCGAGGGAGTTGGGCGGCGGGAGTTCGTCGGTGGAAGCGATGCCGTCGACGTTGGAGAAGGTGGTCTCGATGTCGCCGACATAGAAGAGTTCGCGCCAGGCAAGCCCCGTGGTGTTGGTCATCTGAATGACGCGATTGGGGATGTTGGGGTCGTCGGTCATGGCGCATGCGGAGTCGAAGGTGAAGGTTGAGGCGGCGGTGATCCGCTCATCGGAAGGGAAGAGGGGGCCGGTGCCCAGCTCTTCCGTCGCGATGCGGTCGCCGAAGTCGTCGCAACCGGGGAGGTCGAAGTAGCGCCCGTCCACGGGGTTGGCGGCGGCGACGGACGCGAGGGTGAGAGAAGCGGCGGTGACGGTGAAGGTGCGGGTGTTCATTGGGTTGTCTCCTCTGAGTGTTCTGTGCGGGCGTGTGTGAGCGGCGACGATTGCCGGCTCACCCCCCTCGCCCTTGATCTGCGCGGCGGGGGGGGTTCTCTCAGGAGAGACGGAATTATTTTGCGGTTGGGCGTGTGCGGTAGTCTGGGGGGTATGAGCGATGTTGCTGGTGAAGTGAAGCCGATGAATGCCGACTTCCTGGGCGGGCCGCCGGGGGTATTCGAGACCGTTGGGCGGGAGCAGCTGGCGGTGCTCCTCGAATACGGCTTGTCGTTCGGGAGCACGGTGCTGGATATCGGTTGCGGGTGCCTGCGTGGCGGGCGGTGGATCATCCCGCTTTTGGAGCCGGGGCATTACTGCGGGCTTGAGCCGCAGGTGGACATGGTGCGGAAGGGGCTGGAGCGGTTTCTCGAGCCGGGGATGGCGGAGCTCAAGAGGCCGAGGTTCGAGCACAACGATCGGTTTGATGCGTCGTCGTTCGGCGTGAAGTTCACGCACTTCCTGGCGCGATCGGTATGGACGCACGCGAGCAAGGGGCAGATCGGGTTGATGCTCGACACGGTTCGTGGGCACGGGACGGATGACTGCGTGTTCCTGACGAGCATGCGTCCGGCGCGGGCTCTGCGGAATGAGGATTACACCGGGGACGCGTGGGTCGGGCGGAGCCACGAGTCGGAGGAGGGCGGGATGGTGCGGCACTCGATGGCGTGGGTGAAGAAGGCGGCGTCGGAGCGCGGGCTGCGGGCGGAGTTGATTGCCCGGCGCGCGGTGAACGGCCAGCCGTGGTGCCTGATTCGGCGGGTGTAGGTCGGAGCGTGGCTTGCGCGGCGAGTCAGAGTAGGCCGAGATCGCGCGGGGTGATGGTGCCTTCCCGGAGGACTCTCGGGTTGAGCGGATCGGCGAGTGAGAGCACGGTGGAAGCGACGCCCGAGTTGGCGCAGTCGGAGTCGATGACGAGGAGGGCATCGTCATTGAAAAGCGCGCGGACCTGATCGGCGGTGGTGCACGGGGGATCGCCTGCGCGATTGGCGCTCGTGCCGACGATGGCGCGCCCGAATGAAGCGATGATGTTGCGCGTGACGGGGTGATCGGGGCAGCGCAATCCCACTGTGTGGTCGGGCGCGACGGCGCGGGGGCTGAGTTCGTCGGCGCGAGCGCGGAGGATGATGGTGAGCGGGCCGGGCCAGAACTTGTCGGTGAGTTGCTTCGCGTTGGCGGGCCACTCGGTGGCGTAGCGCCTGGCCATCTGCGCGTCGGACACATGGAGCGACATGACTTTGGCGGCGTCGCGTCCCTTGAGGGTGTAGATGCGTTCGATCGCCTGCGAGTTGTGCGCATCGGCACCGAGGCCGAAGACCGTTTCGGTGGGAAAGGCGATCACGCCCCCGGCGCGGAGATGCTCGACGGCACGAGTGCTGGCGTCTTGCGTGCTCACGGGGACGGTTCAGCGGCCTCGGGGACGACGAAGCGGATGCCGTTGCGTTCGAGCGCGGTGCCGGTGGCGGCGACGAGTTCGGCCAGCGCGATCTGGTAGTTGACCAGCGCCTGGGCCTCTTCGAGTTCGGCGATGGCGAGGGCCTCCTGGCGGCGGAACTTGAGGTCGAGGAAGTCCGGGCTCAGGGCCTGGGTGGTGCGTTCGAGAACCTGCAGCGTGCGGACATTCTCGGTTGCGGCGAGACGCGCGGTGCGGGACTGCTCGATGAGTTTGAAGTTGGTCTCGACTTGGCGCAGCGCGCGTTTGACTTCGAGCACGATGCGCTGGACGGCGGCGCGATAGTCGACGGAGGCCTGCATGAGTTCGAGCTGGCGCTGGCGGTATTGGGCTTCGCCGGCGCGGTTGCCGATGGGCTGCTCGAAGCGGATTCCCGCGAGGAGATCGACGAACTGCGCTTCGGTGATGTCCTCGTAGGCCTCGCCGAGGTCCTCGTTGAGCCCTTGGAAGCGGGCTTGTGCGGTGAGGTCGAGGAGGGGGAGGCGGAGCGAGTCGGCGACCTGCCTGCGGATCGAGGCGTCCTGGATGTTGAGCAGGGCGCGCTGGAGTTCGGGTCGGTTGTCGATCGCGGCGGTGAGCGCATCGAGCAGACTGAAGGTGATGGGCTCGTCCACGGGCGCGTCGGCGGGGACGAGGAGCGCCTCGCCGCCGGTTGTGAGTTCGGGATCGTTGATGATCGATTTGAGTTCGTCGGAGGCGTTGCGGAGGGCGTTGACGGCGCGGATAACATTGCCCTTGCGGCGTTCGACGGTGGCGACCGCGTCGGCGTATTCGGCGGGTCGGACATCGAAGACGCGCCGGTTGGCGAGGATGTCGCGGGTCTCGACGCCGCGCTCGAGGAGGCGCTGTTGGATCTGGAGATTCTGTCGGGCCAGCGCGAGATTCCAGTAGGCGCGTTCGGCGTCGGTGGCGGTTGCGAGGAGTGACTGCTTGAGTTGGTAGATGGAGGTGCGTTCGAGGTTGCGCGCGAGGCGGACTTCTGCGAGGGCGACATCGGATCCGAAGCCGCGGAGGAGCGGCTGACTGAGCTGGAGATTGACGAAGGGGGACTGTGCCGGGTCGGGGAAGACTGAGACGCCGGGCGACTGGTTGTCGCGGTATCCCTGACCCTGTGACACGGAAAACTCACCGCCCGAGGTGAGCTGCTTGCGCAGGCCGGTTTCGTAGTTGATGTTGTCGCTCTGGGATGCGCCGGAGCCGATGGGGATGCCTCCGATGACGGGGACGGCGTTGGGCTCGTCGATGCTCTGCCACGAGAGGTCGGCAAAGAGGACCCAGTCGAACGCGGCTTCGGCGGCGGCGATCTGCTGGCGCGAGATCGCGGGCGCGAGGCGGGCCGATTGGATGGAGAGGTTCTCTTCGACGGCGCGGGCGACGGCTTGTTCGAGATTGATCGAGAAGGCGCGGGTGGCGCCTCCGAGCAGGTCGGGGCCGAGGTCGGGGAGGTCGACGCCGGCGTATGCGGTCGGGCCGGCCATGGTCTCGAGTTCGGCGCGGCGTTCGGGCGTGAACTCGAGGTCCGAGGTGTTGCGGGTGAGCGTGATCGGCGAAGGCGATGACTGGGCCTCGGCGAGCTCCCGCTGGGCGGAGGTGATGATCGAGGCGCGGAGTTCCCCCGAGGATGGCTCGCGGAAGGGGCTGGAGCATCCCCCGGCGGCTAGCAGGAGGAGTGCGGCGGCGGCGGTATGTGGATGGTTCGCGCGGAGGCCACCCGGATTCCGGTCTCGTCGTATCATGGTCGGGAGACTAGGCCGGGCCAACCGGAGCGGTCAATGGCGGGGAGCGATTTGGCGCTTCCCCCGCGGTCCCGGAGGGATCGGGATTGGCTGCTCGGGCATTGCGAGAAGGATCTCCCAGATGCGCACAACACGCGAAACTCGTTCGATGGTTCGTACTTCGGTTCTGGCGCTGGTTTGCAGCGCCGGGATGGTGCCTTGGATGCCGGCATTGGCGCCGGCGGCGGTGGCGCAGTCCGGGGCGACGGCCAGAAGTGTGAAGTTCGTGACGACGGGCGCGAACGCGGATGTGCCGCTTCGGTCGGGCAACTACACCGTGTTCTACCCGGTGGCCCGCCTCAAGGCGGGGCAGGTGCTCGCGGTCGTGACCGATGAGGACCCGGAGTGGCTCGAGGTGGCGTACCCGGCGCAGACTCCGGCGGTCGTGTTTACCACGGAGTGCGAGCTGCGCGAGCGCGACGGGAAGAAGATCGTGGTGACGACGAAGCGGTCGTCGCTGAGCGCCTTCAACATCGCGGCGTCGGGTCGGAGCGATCATTACAAGCGCGTGTTCCGGTCGCAGGCGCTGCCCGCGGGGACGGAGTTGCGGTATGTCGGTCCGTTGACCGATCCGCAGACGGGCGAGGTGTTCGCCTACAAGGTCGAGGCCCCGATGAACGCGACGGGTTTCGTGGCGAAGTCAAGCGTTCGCGACGCGAGCGCGGGTGATGCGCAGGCGTACCTGGCGTCGCTCGGATTGACCGTCTCGCAGTTGAACGAGCGGCTCGGCCTTGCGGCGGCGGTTGCGGAAGCGCCGACGACGCCGGCAATCGCGAACCCGACCACGACCACCGGCGGCGAGAAGCCCGTGACGGTGACGAACGCGGACGGCGCGGGCGCGGGGGGCGAGCACGCGATCGAGGGCGGGGCCACGCCGACGGTGACCATGGGCGGGCTCGAAGGTGAGGGGGTGATCGCGGCGCGTCTGGACACCCCGCCGCCGGCGCCGAAGTGGACGAATGTCGAAGCGGTGAAGACGCTCGACGCGTCGTACGACGCGGTCTCGGCGGAGCCGCTGGAGAGCGCGGAGTTCGCGCCGCTCATCGAGGAGTACCGCACGCTTCTGGCGGAGGTTCCCGAGGACGACACGACCCGGTCGGTGCGGGAGTACATCAATGCGCGAATCGCGCTGCTCGAGTTGCGCCGGGATCTGCAGACGACGCTGAGCGATCTGCGGTCGCTTGAGGCGTCGCACGAGTCGGCCAAGTCGCATCTCGAGACGGCGGCGTTGAAGTCGCAATCCGGCGTGGAGTATTCGCTGGCCGGGCGGTTGGAGCGGTCCGCGCTCTATGACGGTGAGCGATTGCCGCTGCGCTATCGGCTTGAGTTGATCGGCGAGCAGGGCGTGCGGACGCTCCTGGCGTATGTGGAGCCGCCCAAAGATCAGGCGCTGGATACGTTGATCGGTCGGGACGTGACCGTGATCGCCAAGGACCGGATCGATCCCAAGAGCGGGTTCAATGTGGTCCACGCGCGGAATGTGAGCGAGACGGCGGCGAACTGACTCTGAGCGTCAGCCGAAGAGCGATTTGAGCTCTGGCAGGAAGAGCACGAACGCGATCGCCGCGCCGATGCCGCCGAAGACGACGACATTGCGCATGAAGCGGCGCTTCCAGGTTTTCTGATCGACGAAGTAGCGGCCGTCGCCGACCGCGACGAGGACGCCCGACTTCACGGCCCGCCTGACGGCGCGGTAATCGACCTTAAGCGACTCGGGTTTGCGGGCGGTGTCGGCGGAGAAGGCGTTGACATCCGCGAAGGGGCCGACGGCGGCGTTCTTGTGCGCGATCATACCCATGGCGACAACGGGGTAGGCGACCATTCCGAGTTTGAGGGGCATATGCGTGTCCTGGCTGGGGCGGGGTGAGTCGACGATCGCGGATTCAATGCACGCGGCGTGCCGAAGGAAAGGCCGCTGAATGGATTGCAGAAGCGGCCCGGGGGTGTCCGCGTGCGCCGGGACGGGTTCCGGTCTGCCGGAATGGCGGTTGCCGCGATGTCGGGTGGGTAGAGTGGGGGGGATGTACACACGCCCGACGAACCGCCCGGGGAACCATGACACCTTTGCGCGCCGGGTGATGCTGGAATACCCCTTCGGCGTGATCGTGGTGTCGAGCGGGGAGCGGTTGCTGCACGCGTCGCACATCCCGTTGCTGGTGGTTTCGGCGGATGGGGAACCGGTGCGCTTGGCGGGGCACCTGGCGCGGGCGAACGAGTTGTGGAAGCATCTGGCCGATGCGCCGGAGGTGCTGTGCGTGTTCTCCGGGCCGCACGCGTTCATCTCGTCATCGTGGTACGAGCGGGACGATGTGGCGACCTGGAACTACGCGGCGGTGCATGTGCATGGCACGGCGCGGTTGATGGGTGCGGCGGAACTGCGGGCGCATGTGCTGGCGGTGACGGAACGGTTCGAGGGGAGGGACGGGAAGCCCGTGAGCGCGGAGTCGCTCGACAAACTGACGCCCGCGATCGTGGGCTTCGAGATCACGGCGGATCGGGTGGAGTGCGCTCAGAAGATGAGCCAGAGCAAGGCGGACGATGAGTTTGCGCGCGTGCTGGCGGGGCTGGATCGTCGGGGTGAGGCGGATGATGTGGCGGTGGCGCGGATGATGCGAGAGATCAGGCCGCAAGGATGATGCAATGGATGGGGAGGCGGGCGACATACGTCGGGGGGGGCGCGTGGCGTGGCGATGCGTCGGCGTGCGTCGCCGACGGCGAGCAAACTGATTCGACAACGGAGGGACCTGATATGCGCACGAAGATCATCGCATCGATCATCGGGGTTGTGTCACTGGCGTGGGGGGGATCGGGGGCGTCGGCAACGATGACCGTGGTTGAGCAGATCGGGACGCTTACGGTCGAGGGTCTGTCGGGGACCGTTGTGGCGCACGCGCCGGGGAATGTGCCGTGGAACGAGACGATCGCGTCGGGCGGATCGGGCCTTGAGTGGTACGCGCAGTCGTTCCTGTTCACGGGTTGGTCGGCGTCGAGCATCATCATTTATCCCGAGGCGATCGCCTCGCCGGGATCGGGCGCACCGGTTCTGACGCAGTCGTTCTCGGAGGTGGCGATTCGGTTCAACATCGATGAGCCCATGACGATCGACCCGACTTTCCTGGCGGGGCCGGACTTCGTCGGACCGGAGAATACGCTCAACGCGTGGTCGATCCGGTTGGTGCGCGAGTCGGACGGCGCTGTGATCATCGAAGGCGTATGGGACGACATGCCCTTCACGCTGGAAGCCGGCGACTATCGCCTGGAGTCGAGGAACGATGTCGGCAATACGCCGGGCGACCTGACGCTGACCGAGAGCGCGCGCATGCTGACGGTGCAGCTCGGGTTCGCGCCCGTGCCGGTGTGCATCGCGGACATCACCGGGCCGGGCGGCGTGAAGGACGGAGAGGTCGGCGTGGATGACCTCAACGCGATTCTGTCGTCGTGGGGCGCGACCGCGGGAGTGGGATCGCCGATCGACATCGCGGGCAACGACGGCGTCGTCGATGTGAACGATCTGAATGTGATTCTCTCGAACTGGGGCGCGTGCGGGTAAGCGCCCTTACGGCTTGCTTCGCGGCTTCTTTGTAGTTGACCGCTTCGATGAAGCGCCCGCTTCGGCTTTGTTCCTCCCGGCCTTGGCGGGCTGCTTCGCGGCCTTCTTCTTGCTGGCGTGCCGGGCGTTCTCGCGCGGGTCGTATTTCCAGTTGCGCGACTTGCCCGATTCGAGCATCTCGATCATCTGCTTCAGTCGGCGCTCGCGGGTTTCTTCTCTCTTCGCATCGTTGATCCAGATGATGTATTCGAGTTGGTGCGAGTAGGCGAAGGCGTCCCAGGTGGCTTTGGCCTTCTTGCTCGCTTTGAGCGCGTTGGTGATGGACGCGGGGACTTTGAGGTCGGCCTTGGAGCGCTTCTTGGGCGCGGGCGGCTTGCTCGTTTCGTTGAGTCTGGCGGCCTGCTTGAAGTAGGAAATCAGCACGCGGTCGGCGGGCATGTCCTTCACCGACGAGAACTTGATGGTGCACATGCTTCCGCCTCGCTCACCTTCGAAGAGCCCTTGCGGGTCGTCCATCTCCTTGGAGCGCCAGAAGCCGAAGGAGGCGTGGTGCTTGAATGCGGCCATGCCCATGAGCAGGCCGCGGTGCTCGAACCACGGCACGTTCCACTTGATGGACTCGGTGACACCGGGGCACGCCTTGTGCATGAGCGCACGGAGTTTGGTGAGGATGGGTTGCGCGAACTCGGGCGCGGCGGCGATGTAGGCGTCGTGGTCGGCGTATCTGGGCATGAGCGCAGTGTACCGAGAGGGGCGCAGAGTTCATGAAAAAACCCGGCTTAGCGTGCCGGGCTCGGTGTCGTGCGGTTGCTTGTAGTTCAGCGCCGGCGGCGTGATGCGCCGAGCGCGCCCAACGCGAAGATTGCGCCTGTTGCGGGGCCGGGGACCGGTGCCCAGAGATTGAAGTTGGCGAAGTTGGAAGTGCGCGTCAGGTCCATGCGCGCGATGCCGGCATTGGACTCCATCCATACGCCGATGGACGGGTTGCCGACGACGGATGTGCCGTCGATGGTGTAGGTGGAGGTGCCGGCGTCCCAGTTCCACCCGGGCATGGCGGTGGGTGAGAGGCCGGTGCCGTTAACACCGAACGGTTCGTCGAGCCACGGCGTGTTGATGAGCGCGCCGGCGCTGTCATAGGCGTTGAGGATGAACTGCTCGGTGGTCGTGGAGCCGCCGTCGACATCGCCGAACCAGAAGTAGGTCCCGACCGGGAGGACGCCCGTGGGGAGTGAAGTGAAGTCGTAGCGTGTGAAGCCGGCGGGGTTGGCGTTGCTGGAGGGGATGGGGCCGAAGGCGGAGTAGGTGCCGATCCACGGCGAGAGCGCGGGGGCGGTCCATGTGCCGGTGAATCCGGGGCCCGAGGTGACGAGCGTGTTGGCCTGCCCAGTGGGCGCGCCGGGATTCGGGCTGGGGATCGGCAGGTTGGGGCCGGAGCCGGTGAGCGGTGCGGCGGAGGCGAAGCCCCCGATGGCGAGCGCGCAGAACAACCCGGTGATGGTGTGTGACGGTTTCATGTGTCTCCCTCTCATATTCAGTGCGATGTCTTCCCCATCTGCACAACGTGTGGACGCGACCGTACCCCTATTGCCCATATTCGGCAAGGGGAAAGTCGGGGGGAGGGGGACATGTGCGTTTGAACGAGCCCGAAGCGCGAGCGAGGGCCCCGCTATCTGTCCTGATGTTCCTCGACATACTCGATGGCCAGGCGAAGACTGTTGGTGTCTTTGATCCAGCGGGTGCTGCCGTGCTCGGTCCAGACCTGAGTTTCTATAAAGCGGTCGTCGTGCTCGCGGAGTCGGCGCGTCGACCACGCTTTAAACTCGCTCATCGCGCGTTCGGGTGGCGTGTCATTGTCACACCGGACGACCACATGCACATGGTTTGATCGCGCATTCAATGCGAGCAGCGTCCAGCCGCGGTGCTCGCAATGGTCGCGGATGGTGCGGTCCGCGACTTCGCGATCTTGAGGTGTGAGGGTGACTGGTTCGCCCTTCATGCGGGCGGTGTTGACGAGGACCCGCACTTCGGATGGTCGTGCGGTATCTGTGCCCGGATGTTGGTGTTCCCGGTCAATCGATCCGCGTTCGTCGCCTCGGTGCCATGTGCCATAGCAGGTCCATGTGAGGAAATAGGCGAGGACTTGACTCATTGTCGGCACGATACACGAACGCGATCACTGACGGGGCACTCGCTCGCGCTTCGTGCTCGCAGGCAACTGCTCCATCTGGAATACAATCGAACACTCGGTGACACTTTGGCGAGTAGGAAGAACATGCGTGGAGCAAGTCGGGCTAGTGATAAGTATCCACACACCAGTCCACGCCGAGGCGTCCCAATTTTTCCGACAGACTCGGTGATAAGGAGTACGCGATATTGAAGCTATCGGAGCGAATCGAGGTCGTCAGGTATACCTCCGATTCAACGAGCAGTTGTCGAATGATCGAATGGCGTTCTAAGAGATATTCGACGAGCGCCTCCAAACTTGTGACATGCTCTCTTTGATTCATCCATTCGGTATCGCCCGATCCGTCGTACCACTTTGTGCTCCAGATGTTGACCGCATACTTGCGATGTTTCGATCGCGGGACAGACTCCCCCTTGATCCCGATCATGCGCGGCTGTAAACCGAGCTTGTGCGTGATCGTGTTCGGATGGCAAGTAAACCGGCGGACTGTGAGTGTGTGGCGGACTTTCCACTTGAAGTCAGAAGTGGCGCCGTCTTCCATCACCACTCCGGCCCACCACCATACCTGCCGTAGATGTCGGCCAGGGCCTGGACCATTTCGCCGAGTGTGCAGTTGTTCTCGGCGCCCTCGATCAGCGCGGGCATGGTGTTCTTGTCGTTGCGGGCGGCGTCGCGGATCGCGTCGAGCGCATGCTTGACCTTCGCGGGGTCGCGGTCCTTCTTGAACTTCGCGAGTCGGTCGCACTGGTCGATCTCGACCTGGTGCGGGATCTCGAGGATGTCCACCTGGCGCTTCTCGTCGGGCTCGACATACTCGTTGACGCCGACGATGACGCGGTCGCCGGCTTCCATCTCTTCGGAGAAGCGGTAGGAGGCCTCGGCGATGGCGCGGCGAAAGTAACCCTTGTGGATGCCGTTGACGGCGCCGCGGCCGTAGGTGCGGCGGGGCGCGTAGGCGGGGTGGTCCTCGAGTTTGACATCGTTGCCGACCGACTTGGTCTGGGCGCGCCAGTCGGTGTACTCGCCCATGATGTCGATCTCGTGCATGAAATTGAGGGCTTCACGCTCCATGGTGTCGGTGAGGGTTTCGACGAACCATGAGCCGCCCAGCGGATCGGTGACGCGGGTGACGCCGGTCTCGTGCGCGAGGATCTGCTGGGTGCGGAGCGCGATCTTGACGGCCTGCTCGGTGGGGAGGCCGAGGGTCTCGTCCATGGAGTCGGTGTGGAGGGACTGGCACCCGCCGAGGACACCGGCCATGGCCTGATAGGCGACGCGGACGATGTTGTTGTAGGGCTGCTGCTCGGTGAGGGAGCACCCGGCGGTCTGGACATGCGTCTTCATGTAATACGAGCGCGGGTTCTTGGCGCCGTAGCGGTCCTTCATCATTCGTGCCCAGATGCGGCGGGCGGCGCGGAGCTTGCAGACTTCCTCGAAGAACTCGTTGTGCGAGTTGAAGAAGAAGGAGAGGCGCGGCGCGAAGGCGTCGATATCGAGGCCGCGCGCGACGCACGCTTCGACATACTCCATGCCGTCGCGGAGGGTGAAGGCGAGTTCCTGCGTGGCGGTGGAGCCGGCCTCGCGGATGTGGTAGCCCGAGATGGAGACGGAGTGCCAGAGCGGGACATGGTTGGTCTGGAACTCGATGGTGTCGACGACGAGTTTGACGGACGCCTCGGGCGGGTAGATGAACTCGTTCTGCGCGTGGAACTCTTTGAGGATGTCGTTCTGGAGGGTGCCGCCGAGGGTGTCCCATGAGAAGCCGCGCCGACGGGCCATGGCGAGGTACATGGCCCAGATGACGGCGGCGGGGCCGTTGATGGTCTGGGAGACGGTGACCTGATCGAGCGGGATGTCGGCGTAGAGCCGGTCCATGTCGTCGATGGTGTCGATGGCGACGCCGCACTTGCCGACCTCGCCCGCGGAGAGCGGGTCGTCGGAGTCGCGCCCCATGAGGGTGGGCAGGTCGAAGGCGGTGGAGAGCCCGGTGTTGGCCTTGGTGGAGGTCTTGGCGGCGGAGAGGAGGTACTTGAAGCGTTTGTTGGTGTCATCGGCGGAGCCGAAGCCGGCGAACTGGCGCATCGTCCAGAGACGCGTGCGGTAGCCCTGGGGGAACAGCCCGCGCGTGAAGGGGAACTGGCCCGGCGCGGGGATGTTGGCGGCGATGTTCTGGAGGGACTCGGTGGGGGAGTCCGGGCCGTAGGAGGGATCGAGGACCAGCCCGGAGATGGTGACGGCGTGTGGGTCGAAGTTGCCGACGATGGACTCTGCGGCGGGGGCGGGGCGGGACTGGGTGTGGGACGAGGGGGTCTGCGTCATGGGGTAGGCCTCAGAAAATTCGGGTTCGGGGACATGATAGGGGGTCGGGGGTGGGGGAGAGGTTCATGGGTGATGGGGTGGGAAGATGGGAATTGTGGGGTGCCCGATGATGGCGCATCATTGAACTACGCATGCTCGACTCACCGGTCACGGAACTGATCCTCAACATCCTCAGCATCATCGCGGTGCTGCTGGCGGTGGGTGTCGGGATCATGCTTGTGCTTCGCGGGTGGCGCTTCCGCGATAAGCAGCGCAACACGGCGCACTGTCCGCGGTGTCACACGCCGACGCCTTCGCCGGCACCTACGCTGCCAGTCACCTGCGCCAACTGCAACAAAGTCACGCGGCGCAAGCGGGAGTTGTTCAAGCCGCAGCGCCACTGGAAGTCGATCATCGGCGGCCTGGTGCTCTTCACCATCGGCACGCTCTTCATCACACTGACGATTCTCACTTTCCTTCGCCCGACTGATCCGATCATCAAGATTGAAGAGGACTCGCCGTGGCCGTGGCTCCTGTGGGGCGCGTTCTGGGTCATGATCGGCGCTCTGCTGGTGTACGGCGGGTGGCGGATGTCGGATGGGGGGCGATGGAAGGCGCACTGCCGCAAGTGCCGATACGACCTGCGCGGGCACGGGAACGCGGGTTCGGCGGCGGAGACGACGGCATTTCCCGTCACCTGCCCGGAGTGCGGGCGCGAGGCGACGAAGTACAAACACCTGTTCAAGCCGAAGAAACGCAAGCGTCTGATCGCGCTGGGGCTGGTTTCATTGATTGCCGGATCGGCGTTGATGCTGACTCCGGAGGTTGAGGAGAAGGGTGGATGGTCGTTTGTCACGCAGGCGACGGTGTTCCTGATCGCGCTGCCGCATCTGGAGGATCCGAGATCGTGGGATCTGAACTACCTGCTTCTCGCTTAAAAAACATATCATATTTGCCTTCCACGCCTACAAGAGTTGGAGGAATTGGAAAGCTGCCCGGGCCGCGTATACAAGTGTCAATATCCGCAGAGCAAAGTGAACTCAGGGTGAGCGTGACCGAGACGACTATCTTGTGATCCATCTGTTTCTTCTTCTTGAATATGCCACAACAGCAATCAACACTGGTAGTGTTGAAGGAGTTGGCACCGCACTAGCAATCCGAAAACCTTGCCCACCATTACTTGGCCACTGCGTAGTTAGCCAGTCGAGTCGATCAAGAAACTCGGGCAACCCGCTGGTTTGCGCCGAGTCCGGCAAGAAGCGACGACCTCCGCCGCTATCCGACGAGGTCCATTCTTGCAATCCTCCCGAGGCATCGAGGAGCCCCAAGGGCGACTCGGACCACGGGTACGAGCCCACATATGACGGCCCTTGGGTCGCGACCGTACCCGCGTCGGTTTCTCCGCCATTCTCGGGCAGCCCTGGAATGAGAGGTTCGTTTCCCCCGTCCGGGTAAAGCCAGTATCCCTCCTGCCCGGGTCCGTAGCGATTCGGGTCGTAGTGGTTAGCTTTCGTCCATTCGTCGATCGTCGGAATCCAGTACTTCGATCCGGAGTTACGCACACTCTGATCGTTAAAAGTGCCGTCAGGGTTCTGTGTGAAAGTGGATGTGTCATAGACACCGTTCTCGAACGATGCCCGGTCACTTCCCTTTCCGTTGTGCAACCAGTTCACGAAGCGGGCCGCGTACCGGAACGACATGTCCGCCGGATACTGCAATGCCACATCTGCCGGAGGATAAAGGTTTCCCTCAAAGTCCCGAAGGATCCAGCCGCTTGTAAAAGCCTGGCTGGAGTCATCCGTGTACAGCGCATATGCCTGCACGAACTCCCACCACATCCCAACCGTGACGGGCGTTTCCATGATTCGGTATTCGTAGTCGACGCTGCCGTAGTTGGCCCCCAAAGGCGCTTCCTTGGAGGTCGGCAACCGGTTCCCGGCGTGCCCGATCGTCACAAAGTTCATGCCGTAGTCAGGGGGGGCGGAGGGGCTCCCCGCCGATGCGACTCCACCGGCGGTCAAGGTTGCCGCGATGGTCAGGCCGATCGAAAACGATTTGATTCGGGCGTTCATGAGCGTCTCCATTCTCGCATGTCATCAGTTCTCGTCTATCGGCCCAAGAGATGAGTTCGGCGGAAATGTGCGGCGTTGATCTCAGACCGAGGCGGACACGGCGCTCCCGCTGGCTTTACCGCCCATCTTCGCAAAGTTAAGATTGCCGGGATGGACCTCGTTCAGGCATTCGAGGCGCTCGGGATCGCGCTGGCGTCGGGGATGCTCGTCGGCATCCAGCGCGAGCGGGGCGGTGAAGCGCTCGCGGGCATCCGGACCTTCCCGCTGATCGCGCTGGTCGGCGCGATGTCGGCGATGCTGCACACAGAGCTGGGGGCGTGGCCGATCGTGGTGGCGGGGCTGGGCGTGATCGCGTCGATGGTGATGGGGAACATCTTCAATCACACGGAAGAGTCGCCCAAGCCGGGGATCACGACGGAGGTCGCGATTCTCGTGACATTCCTCGTGGGCGTGATGTTGGGGACGGGGATGCGTGAGATTCCGGTTGCGATCGCGGCGGTGACGGCGTTGCTCCTGCACGCGAAGAAGACGCTGCACCGGATGGTGGATCGCATGGGCGACCACGATGTGATGGCGATTCTGCAGTTCGCGGTGATTACTTTCGTGGTGCTGCCGATTCTGCCGGACCGGACGATGGGGCCACTGGGGGTGCTGAATCCGCGTGAGATCTGGCTGATGGTGGTGCTGGTGGTGGGGTTGTCACTGGCGGGGTATGTGGCGTACCGGTTGCTCGGGGAGCGTCACGGCAACGCGGTGGCGGGTTTGCTCGGCGGGTTGATCTCGTCCACGGCGACGACGGTGGCGTTTGCCAAGCGTGAGCGGGACGGGGTTGTGGGCGCTTGGGCCGCGGCCGTGGCGATCACGCTGGCGTCGAGCATCGCGTTCATCCGGGTGATCGTTGAGATCGGCGTGGTGGCGCCGGAGGTGGCCAAGGACTTCGCGGTGCCGTTCGCGATGATGTTCGGGATGTTGTTCGTGCTCGGCGCTGTGATGCTGTTCAAGGTGCGCGGCAAGCCGGTGGGGGACAATGTGCTGCAGCAGAAGAATCCATCGGAACTGAAGGCGGCGATTCTGTTCGGCGCGATGTACGCGGTTGTGCTGCTGGCGGTGGCAGCGGCGAACAAGTGGGCGGGCAACGAGGGTGTGTACGCGGTGGCGGCGTTCTCTGGCCTGACGGACATGGACGCGATCACACTCTCGACGGCGCGGAATATCCGGTCCGGGGATGTGACGCGCGAGGTGGGCGGGCGCGCGATTCTGCTGGCGTCGATGGCGAACCTGGTGTTCAAGGGCGGGTTCGTGGTGATGCTGGGGCGCCGGGATCTGGCGATGATCGTCGCGACGGTCTTCGGCGCAACCATGCTGCTTGGTGCTGGGCTGATGTTCTTCTGGGCGTGGTGAGGGCCGACTCAGAAGAGCGTTCGCACGCGGATGGTCTCTGGGATGGCGCGGAGGCCCTCGACGATTTCGTCCTCGTGCGACGATGACACATCGAGGATGACATACGAGTGCTGCGGGTTCGATTGCAGGAACTCGGCGGCGATGTTGACGCCGGTCTGCGCGATCAGGGCGTGAATCTTGCTCAGCACGCCGGGGACGTTGCGGTGGAAGTGCAGGATGCGCCGGTGATCGGAGTGGAGGCGCGGGAGATCGACCTCGGGGACATTGACGGCGGTGGTGGTCGAGCCGTTGTTCATGAAGCGTGAGAGTTTGACGGCGACTTCCTCGGCGATGTTGCGCTGGGCTTCGAGCGTTGAGCCGCCGACATGGGGCGTGAGGATGACATTGGGCAGCCCCTGGAGCGGCGTGGTGAAAGTCGCGTTGCCGGCGGCGGGTTCTTCCGGGAAGACATCGACGGCCGCGCCGGCGAGACGCCCGGCGCGGATGGCGTCGGCGAGGGCGTCGAGGTCGACGACGGAGCCGCGCGCGTTATTGATGAGGAAGGCGTCGGGCTTCATGAGCGCGAGTTCGCGCGGGCCGATGAGATTCCTTGTCGCGCCGGTCTCGGGGACATGGATGGTGATGGCGTCGGACTCGGCGAGGAGTTTGTTGAGGTCACGGACCTGCTCGGCGTTGCCCAGTGGGAGGCGTTCGGAGGTGTCGTAATAGGCGACGCGCATGCCGAGCGACTCGGCGAGCACGCTGACCTGCGAGCCGATTCGCCCGTAGCCGATGATGCCCAGCGTGCGTCCACGGACCTCGTGCGCGCCGGAGGCGGACTTGTTCCACATTCCGGCGTGGAGTTCGGAGGATCGCTGGAAGAGGCGGCGGTTGAGCGCGATGATCTCGCAGATGGTTTTCTCGGCGACGGAGCGGGTGTTGGAGAAGGGAGCGTTGAAGACGGCGACGCCGTGATCGGCGGCGGCGCGGAGATCGACCTGGTTGGTGCCGATGCAGAAGCAGCCGACGGCCCAGAGGTGGGCCGAGCGTTCGAAGAAGTCGCGGTCGAGAGTGGTCTTGGAGCGGATGCCGACCATGTGGGCCCCGGCCGCGAGATCGGCGAGTTCGGTGCCGGTCGCGGCGCCGGTGTGCGTCTGGATGGTGTAGCCCTCGGCGGAGAGGAGTTCCTGCGCGCGCGGGTGGATCCCCTCGAAGAGGGCGACTTTGATCTTGTGCAGCGGGTATGAAGTGTTCATCCTGTAGGAGAGGATATCGACCCGAACAGGGAGCGAGTGAATAGCGATGGAGATTCTCGCCTGGTGGATTTACGGCTCGTTGATCCTGCTGACGCTTTTTCTGGTCGGCGGCGTCGCGCGGGTGTTCCTGCCGCCCCGATTGCCGAAGGTCCGGGAGGCGGCGTGCGCGAGCTGCAGGTACCCGGTGCGGGGGCTCGGGGACTGGAAGTGCCCGGAGTGCGGGACAGATCTTAGGGTTGGGGGGATTCTCACGCCGCGGCTTCGGCATCGTGCGCGGGCGCGGCTGGCGGGCGGGATCGTTTCGTGGGTGTTGCTGATGGGCGTGGTTGGGTTGTTCACGGCGCAGGCGACCGTGTGGCGGATGGTGCATGAAGTGCGTACGCAGGCGGGCGTGACTCAGAAGCAGATTGCGCTCCGTTCGAGCAGCCGTCGGTACCGCGAGGTGATCATCGCGGAGTCGGTCAACAATCCGAACGACGGGAGCGATCCGACGCGCATCGTTGAGTTGTCGATCGACGGGCGGGGGACGATCGAGGTCGATCCCGAAACGATCACGAGCGATGAGGTCATCGCGTTGTACAGCAGTCTGAACATTGATCCGGAGTCGCCTCAGACTCGGGCCGAGGCGGATGAGGTCGCGCGGATTGTGCGATCGATTGACTCCGGCTCCGTCGCGACGAGGGGTGTCTTCTGGGGGACTTCCACGAGCATTTCGCAGCGGATGACCGGTCCGGTCAGGGTGCGCTACGACATCAACCCGTGGTTGTATGGGATCGGCGGGGGGTGGCTCGCGGTGTTTCTTGGCGGGCTGTGGTTCATGGTGTGGTGGCGGGGGCGGCAGCGGGTGAGAGCGCAAGGAGCGTGAGATGAATCGACCTTCCCGCGCCTTGCTTCTTTCCGGGGTGATGTTGGCCGCGATCGGGTCACAGGCATGCGCCCCGGCGACGAGTTCTGAGGCGACACAACCGGAGGATGCGCGGTGCCGGCATGCATTCGCCTGCGCCGAGGTGGATGGCAAGGTGTACCTCTTTGGGGGTTTGACACCGGAACACCACGAGCCACGCCCGATGGTCGCGGTCTTTGATATCGATACGACTAACTGGAGTGAAGCGGGCGAAGACCCGCTCCCTCGGGTCATGCATGCGGGTGCAGCACTGAATGGACTGATCTACGTCGCGGGCGGTCTGTTGGATGACGGTTCGACGACGGGACGCGTCTTGCAGTTCGATACGAGCACACTGACATGGGCGGAAGTGGCGCCGCTGAGCGTCGCTCGCAACCGGCACGCGATGGCGGTGCTCGATGGGAAGGTGTACGTCTCGGGGGGCATGATCGAGGAGCCCGAAACCGGCGGAGTGCGCAACACGGCGAGCGTGGAGCGATACGATCCGGCTCGCAACGCTTGGGAGTCTGTTGCACCGTTGCCGAGCGCACGCCACGCGCTGGCGCTGGTCGCCTATGAGAATCATCTGTATGCGATCGGCGGATACGGAGATGCTGAGGGTATCGGCGTGCTCGTTGAGTCGTACGATCCGGAGACTGACACTTGGCGCGGTGAGCGCCCACTGCAGGCGCCGCGCGCGTTCTTTGGCGCGGCGGTCGCGCGTGGCGCGATCTGGTGCATCGCGGGTCGGCTCGATCGGGAGGGCACGATTGAGGTTTTCGATCCGGATGGAGGCAGCCGGCTGATGGAGCCGCGCCTCGGTTCACGAAATCGATTCGGTGTTGCCGCGGATGAGGACAAGATCGTCTGGTTCGGCGGTGAGAGCGACACGGAGACCGGGCTGCCGAAGTATCCCTGCCTTGGCTACCGATTCGCCGATGATCTGTACATCGCCAAGGGGTGGGACGACTAACTGGATGCGCGTGGCATGACAATCCACAGGACGATGTAGACCAGGATGCCGGGGAACGCTGCTGACAGAATGGATAGCAGCACATAGCCGAGACGCACGAGTGTCGGGTCCCACCCGAAGCGACGCGCGATGCCGCCGCAGACGCCCGCGATGAGCCGGTACGACATCGAGACTGGCGTTTGCTCAGGTCATGAGCCGGAACGATAGGCCGGGCGAACGGACTCCTGACGGAGTCCCGGGTCTGCCCTTTTGGCTGCCGGCAGCGAGCGCCTTTCGGATTCGGCGCGTCGCGGGCGCGCCTGATGCATGCGGACGCGGCTTTGCGCGGCATGGTCTGTGCGTCATAATCCGTGAGTGAAGGACGACCTGCACAGCGCCCAAAAGGGAGAATGATATGAAGCGCATGGGTGTGTGGATTGATCATCGTCACGCGCGATTGTTCGAGGTATCCGGCAAGAAGGCGCTTGAGGCGTCCGAAACGGCGCGGCTGGAGTCCGGGGCGGAGGAGGTGCCGCGTTCGACGACGGGGCATGTGACCAATATGCCGGCGCACGGCGTGGGCGGGAGCGGCGAGTCGGCGCGCCGCCATGCGGAGCACCGGCGCGAGCACGCGCTGGCGGACTATTTCAAGCGTGTCAGTGATCCGCTGAGCGATGCGGACCTGATTGTCATCCTTGGGCCGGGCAGCGCGCGGCAGGAGTTGGCCACAGCGCTCGAGCGCGACCGGCGGTTCGATGGTAGGCCCCGATTCGTGTACAGCGCGGACACGCACATGACGGATGCGCAGATCGCGGCCCGGATCGCGGAACTCGCCGGCGATCACGGCGTAACGAGCGCGTGACCGGACTTATGCCTTGTAGTCGGGTGGCATGACGATCTACAGGACGATGTAGACCAGGATGCCGGGGAACGCTGCTGACAGAATGGACAGCAGCACATAGCCGAGACGCACGAGTGTCGGGTCCCACCCGAAGCGACGCGCGATGCCGCCGCAGACGCCCGCGATGAGCCGGTCGTCGGTTGTTCGCATCAGTGCGGCGGCGGGTTGGGTCATGTGTATCTCCGTGGGTCAGTACTTGTACTTGGGCTGCCAGCCGTCTGGCCCGTTGTCGAGCAGATCGAGCAGGTGCCAGAGCGAGCAGAAGTCGTCGCCCGGCCCGAAGAATGACATGCCGGTGCGCTCGATCGCGCCGTCGGCACGCTTCCTGAAGCACGACACGCCCGGCAAGTATTTGCCGGGCTCGGGCTCGAAGCCGGCATCGCTGGCGAAGTCGCTGCCGTGACACGAGATTGTTCGGAAGTTCCAGCCGCGGCTTTCGGCGAACTGTTTGAGTGTCGCGGGCTCGTCGGGCGAGCAGAGCGCGAAGGCGGCGCGGTTCTCAAGGTGCTTCGTGAAGCCGATGAAGCCGTCGGCCCAGAGCGTGCAGTACGGGCACGACTTGCCCATGTTGTGAATGAGGATGAGTTCGCTCTTGTCGCCGAAGAGATCGGCCAGCGATACTTCGCCGCCATCGGTCTGGCGGAGTGTGTAGTTGTCGAACGACTGGCGCGGCGCTTTGCGCCAGAGGTCCGTGCGCTTTTTCTTGAGTTCCATGATCTGCTTGTCGAGCATCTGGATCTCTTCGTGGGCCTTGTTCATGGCGTGCCTCCCGGTTCGATGTCTTGCCTCTCGGCCTCTGCGGCGTCGAGTTCCTGCGAGTACTTGGCGTAGGTCTCGCGCAGGATCTCGGATTTCTCGCGGATGAATGCGCGGAGTTCGGAGTCCGGGCCGCCCACGGGCATGGTCGCGATCGACTTGAGCGCTTCGAGGTACCAGTCGCGCCAGGCTTCGACGATGCGGCGCTGTTCTGCGGGGTCCTCCCCCGCGCGGATGGCGGCTGCCGAGAGCGCGATCTCGGCTTCCATCCGCTGGATCGCTGCCATGATGACCTCGCCCGAGTAGAGCATGGCGTCATTCGTGTTGGCCGAGGCGCCGGAAATGGCGGCTGCCAGCGCGGCGACTCCGACATGCTTCATCTCGGCTCGCGAAACATTCTCGATGCGGTCGCGATCGGTGTGGTAGTAGACATCGGTGAAGTGCCAGAGGAGGACCGCGGGCACGCCGTAGCGGAGGAAGGGCACATGATCGCTCCCGCCCTCGTACGGGTTCGTGCTGACGACCCATGGACGGTTCTGGGAGGCGCGTCGTTTGGCGCGCCCGAGGATGTAATCGTTGAGGTAATGGGGGCGCATCTGGTCGGGGCGGAGCATCGAGGCGCCCCATTCGGTGTGCTTGTCATCGCCGCGCGTCCAGATAGCCGAGGGATCGGGGAGTTTCTCGATGAGGAAGGTGCCGCCGGTCTTGGAAGTGTCCTGCCCGACCATGTCGAGCGAGACTCCGAAGATGATGTTCTTCGTGCGTTCTTCGTCTTCTTTGAGATAACGCGCGATGGCGGCGATCTCGTTGCCCCACAGGAATGTGATGGTGCGCTGGGGGGTGATCTTGCCTGCGGCGAGGAGCCGCGCGGTGGTGCGGGCCATCTCGGCCTGACAGGCGATGCCCGAGCCGTTGTCGTTGGCGCCGGGCTCCTGCACATGGGCGCTGAACACAACTCGTTCCTGCGGTGCGGTCGAGCCGCGCACCTCCGCGATGATGGTCTGGTCGTCGCCGGTGTAGCGCTCGGTCTTGATGGCGACTCGGAGCGTGACGGGGCCGCGGTTGAGCTCGTCAAGGAGCGTCTGGCGCGCGCGATTGGAAAGCATGAGCGTCCAGACGGCGTTGGGCACGCCGAATGACGTGCCCATGTGCGGGATGGAGTCGCGGTGGACCTCGGGCTTGTTGTAGTCCGGGATGGCGTACGAGAGCACGCCGATCGCGCCGTTCTCGATCGCGATGGCCGCGAGCGAGGGCGGCGGGATGTCCGCCATGATGATCTTGCCCTTGAGGTCCATGGTGTGGAACTCGTTGCGCGGCACGCCGATGAGGGAGACGAGTTCCGCTTCGACGCCGCCCTCGGGCGTGGGCATCGAGTTGATCGCGATCATGTTGGAGTTGGTCGCGAAGGTGAGGAGGGGCGCGTCGTGTCCGGAGATCTGGAGCACCGCGTCGATGGGCTCCCACGCGTTCGTTTCCAGGTGCTCGATGCGATAGACGAGGCGGTCGTCGGGTGTCGCGTCCGATTGCGGCACATAGCCGGCGTCGCGGAGTTCGCGCTCGACGATGGAGATGGCCTTCTGGTATGGCTTGTTCCCCGGCCAGCGCTGGAGCCCGTCGATCTCGGCGACGATGCCGTAGGCGTGGTCGGCGTTGTACGCGGCATCGAGCGCGATCTCGAGCGCGGTCAGGCGGTCGAACGCCTCCTGTTGTGCAAAGAGCGGGGTGATGCTCAGGAGGACGACGCCGACGGCCATGAGGGCTTGGTTCATGGCGTCATTCTAGGACGCGTCTTCGGGGATGCCGATGTCCTCGTTCCAGAGGGCGGGCCTTTCGCGGATGAATCGTTCCATCAGTTCGATGCACCGGGGGTCGTCGGCCAAGTTCAGCTCGACGCCGTGCGACCGCATCAGGTCCTCGGCGCCCATGAAGGTTTTGTGCTCGCCGATGATCACCCGGGGGATGCGGTGCAGGATCGCCGTGCCCGAGCACATGATGCAGGGTGAGAGCGTGGAGGCGAGCGTGAGTTTGTGCCAGTCGCGCCGGCGTCCGGCGGCGCGGATACAGGCGACCTCGGCGTGGGCGGTGGTGTCGCCGGACTGGACGCGCATATTGTGACCGGCGGCGATCACCGAACCGTCCGGCGCACCGAGCGCCGAACCGATGGGGATGCCGCCCTCGTTGAGCGACTTGACCGCCTGCTCGTAGGCGGCTTCGAGGAGCCTGCGGTCGGCGGGTGTGAGTGTGGGCATGCGGGGGAGTTTCCGTTCCCGTCAATGGTTCGGCAAACCGGGCGATTGGGCGGGCGTACACTGTCGCCCATGGAGATCCGAGATTATGCCGACAACCCGGAGGTCCGCGAGACCCTTGACCTGATTCGTCAGGTCAGCGGTGTCTCGGACCCGCAGGAGGTGCAGCGCATTTTCTCAATGCGGCTCGCTTCCACGCATGTCGTCGCCGGGTATCTCGCGGTTTCTGTGCGGGGGCTCAAGCCGGGCGAATACAAGATCACGCGGATGATGTTGGATCAGGATGGACTTCGCCGGAATCGGGTCGACCCGTGGCGGGATTGGAACAACCTCCCGACGCATCGAGGCGGCCTCATCGGGGAGATCATCCGGACGGAGTCTCCCAAGGTCATAACCGGCTTCGCTAATGATTCGGATCCTGTGCTCGGAGACCGACTCAAGCCCTTTAAGTTCATGGCCGCCTATCCGTTGTTCGACGAGGGGCGCGCGCTGAACTGGTCGATGTTCCTTCGCGCCGAAGGCCCCGGTCCGAGCGATGAGCAGGTCGATGAGATGTTGATGCGCGGGAACATGATCGGGCGCATCACCAAGAACCTGGTGGTGGCGCAAGAGGTTGAGGCGCTGAATCGTCGCCTCGCGGGGCAACTGGATGAGATTGCGCGCCTGCAGCGGTCGTTGCTGCCGGACAGAGTCCCCAGGTTGCGCGGGCTGGAGATCGCTACGAGCTATCTCACGAGCAACGAGGCCGGGGGAGATTACTACGACTTCCTGGCGTTGCCCGACGATCGCTCGGCGGTCGTGATCGCGGATGTCGCGGGTCACGGGGCGGGCGCGGCGACGGTGATGGCGATGGTGCGCACGCTGCTGCACGGGCGCGAAACGGTGGACATGGGCCCGGCGGATATGCTCGCGTACCTGAACGCGCGGCTGTCGGAGCGATCGATGGAAGGACGCTTCGTGACGGCCTTCATCGCGGAGTTCGACAAGCGTCGGAGGACGGTTCGGTACGCCAACGCGGGGCACAACCGCCCGATGCGCCACGCCGGCACGGGCGTTGTGGACACGATCGACGGCGCGGCGGGCCTGCCGCTCGGCGTGATCGAGGAGGAGCGCTACGAGGAGGCGACCATCGAGGTCGCGCCGGGGCACACGATGGTGCTTTATACGGACGGCATCACGGAGGCGAAGGGGCCGGCGCCGGAGCGGGAGATGTTCGGCGAGGTTCGGCTGGTGGACACGCTCCGGGCGTGCACCGGTGCGCCGGCGTGCGTGATCGAGTCTGTGCACGAGGGGCTCTACGCGCACACGCGAGAACTGAGCCGGAGCGACGACCAGACTATTGTCGCGGTGCGGGTCGCGGAATGAGCGGCGAGTGGTACGAGGACGGGTTGCGCTTCGAATGCACCCAGTGCGGGGCTTGCTGCACGGGCGCACCGGGCTATGTGAACTTCTCTGAAGCCGAGGGGCGCGCGATCGCGGCGCGTCTCGGGGTGTCGTTCGAGGAGTTTCTGGCGCGGTACACGGTCGACCACGGTTCGCTGCGCTCGCTGGCCGAAGTCAAGACGCGGCACGGATACGACTGCGTCTTTCTGGATCGGGCGACAATGCCCGGCAAGGCGGTGTGCACGCTGTACGGCGATCGGCCGCTTCAGTGCCGGACCTTTCCGTTCTGGCCCGAGAATCTGAAGAGCGCCTCGGCCTGGAAGCGCGCCGCCCGGGAGTGCGAGGGCATCGGGCGGGGCGGTTTTGTAGCGATCGAGGATATTCGCATCCAGCGCGATGCGCAGCAGGCGCGCGACGCAACCATCCGCCATTGACGGGCTCGCCGGGGTCGATCTCCAATCCGGGGCTCAATCCTTGAGGACGAAGGTCACTTTCATGTGGACGCGATAGGTGCTGATCTTGCCGTCCTTGACATCGACCTTCATGTCCTTGACCCACGCGCCGGTGATGTTCTCAAGGGTCTTGTTGGCACGCTTGATGCCTTCCTTGATGGCGTCCTCGAATGACTTCTCGGATGTGGCGCTGATCTCGGTGACCTTGGCGACGCTCATGGTGAACTCCTTGCATCTGGCGTGGTGTTGACCCGTGCGAACCATTGTAAAGACTCTCGCCGACCGGACTTGGCCCCTTGAGCGGAGCACGCGGTGGCGTCATACTCCCGTCCCGCCCGCGATTGCCGCTGGGCGTTACTAACCGGAGGCGTGCGGATGGGACGGATCAATCGGGTTCTGAACGTGGGTTTGATGCTTGGCGTGGGTACGGTCGCATGGGGTGTGGAGACGCCGATCCGGCTATCGACCGGCGAGGTGATGCAGGTCGATGTGATCGAAGCGAACGCGGAGACGATCAAGTTCGTGCATCCGGTGCTGGGCGAGATGACGGTAGCGCGCAGCGCCGTGGAGATCCTCGACGCCGAGGCGGGTGATGCGGTGGCGGCGATGGAACGTGCGGCCGAGGAGCCCGAGCCGCCGGCCGAGGAAGCGCCCAAGTCTCCCTGGAAGACCAAGATCACCGCGGGCGGGGCGCTGACGGACGGGAACTCGGAGACGGCGAGCATCCACGCGGGCGTTGTGGTAACGCGCGAGACCGAGCGGATGGCGACGAAGTTTGACGCGGCGTACTTCTACGCCGAGAACAGCGGCGAGCGCTCCGAGAATCGATTCACGGCGGGTGTGCAGAATGACTGGCTGAATCCCGGCTCGAAGTGGTTCTATTTCGCGCGTGCTCGCTTCGACTCCGACGAGTTCCAATCGTGGGACACGCGCGTGTCGGCGCACGGCGGTATCGGTTATCGCCTGTTCGAGGACGATCCGTTCAAGCTGAATCTGCGCGCCGGTGCCGGTGCGACCAAGGAGTTCGGATCGGATAATGACGAGATTCGTCCCGAGGCGCTCCTCGGGCTGGACGGCTCCTGGAAGATCTCGGAGAAGTCGTCGTTGGTGTTCGACTCGACGATCTATCCCGACCTCAAGAACACGGGCGAGTACCGGACGCTGTCCAACGCGGGGTACTCGATTCTGCTGGATGAGAAGACCAACCTGAGTCTGACGGCCGGGCTCCAGCATGAGTATCAATCCGAGGTCGACTCCGGTCGAGAGCACAGCGATGTCCGGCTGTTCGCGGGCCTGGCGCTGGAGTTCTGATTGTGTTCATGCTCAGGGCATTCGGTGTGTTGCTCGCCCAGACGGACGGCGCCCCGGGAGCGGGCGCATCAACGCCCCCGGAGAGTCTCCCGGCTGACAGCGGCGCGGGCGTGCCCGTGCCGACGGATTTCGATGGGTGGATGCGGCTGACGGAGACGTACGGCCTCCCGGCGCTGAAGGCGCTGGCGCTGCTGTTCGTCACGTGGGTTCTCTCGAGATGGGCCCGGCGGGCGGTGCTCGCCGGGATGAAGCGGGCGCATCTGGACGCGACCCTCGGCAAGTTCGCGGGCAACGCGGCGCGGTGGGCGGTGCTGGCGCTCGGGATCATCGCCATCCTCGGGATTTTCGGTGTGCCGACGGCGTCGTTCGCGGCGGCGCTCGCGTCGCTCGGCTTGGCGATCGGGCTGGCGCTGCAGGGCAGTCTGGGGAACGCGGCCGCGGGCGTGATGCTCCTGGTGTTCCGGCCGTTCAAGGTGGGGGATGTGATCAACGCCGCGGGCGTCATGGGCAAGGTGAACGAGATCGACTTGTTTGTGACGACCATCGATACACCCGACAACAGGCGCCTGATCGTGCCGAACGGGGCCGTGTTCGGCTCGACAATCGAGAATGTCACCTATCACGAAACCCGGCGTGTGGATGTAGCCGTGGGCGTCGAGTACTCGGCTTCGATCGAGTCGACACGCGCCGCGTTGACGAGTGCTGCACGCATCGATGGTGTGCTCGATGATCCGGTGCCCGCGATCGTGCTCACCGGGCTCGGCGCGTCGAGCGTGGATTGGGTGGTCCGCGCATGGGCGAAGCGCGAGGACTTCTGGTCGGTCAAAGAGCGTCTGACGGCGTCGGTCAAGAACGCGCTCGATGAAGCGGGCATCGGGATTCCCTTCCCGCAGATGGATGTGCATCTGGACGGTGAACTCGTGCGCAAGGACTGAGAACGGAGGCGGGCATGGGCGGTGATCGCATGTCGAGGCGCGAAGCGATGAGTGTGATCGGGCTCGGCGCCGCGGCGGGCGTGGTCGGGGCGTGTGCCTCGGCGAGGCAGGGCGGCGCGCGGGCCGACAAGACGCCGCTCTTCCGGATCTCGCTCGCGGAATGGTCCCTGCACCGCGAGCTCGGATCGGGCCAACTGGACCATCTCGATCTCGCGCGTGTCGCCCGGCGCGACTACGGCATCGAGGCGGTCGAGTATGTCAACTCGTTTTTCAAACAGCACGCGCTGGACGAGGCCTATATCGGTGAGATGGCGCGAAGGGCTGAGGGCGAGGGTGTGCGTTCCCTGCTCATCATGTGCGACGGCGAGGGGGCCCTGGGCGATGCCGATGGCGGCAAGCGCACGGAAGCGGTGAACAATCATCGCAAGTGGCTGTCGGCCGCGGCGATGCTCGGGTGCCACTCGATCCGCGTGAACGCCGCCAGTTCGGGATCCTACGAGGAGCAGATGCGACTCGCGGCCGACGGGCTGCGTCGGCTCACCGAGCGTGCCGAGCCGTACGGTCTCAATGTGATCGTCGAGAATCACGGCGGGCTGTCGTCCAACGGCGAGTGGCTCTCGGGTGTGATGCGGCTGGTGGATCATCCTCAGTGCGGGACGCTGCCCGATTTCGGCAACTTCTGCATGGACTGGTCGCGCGCGGGCGAGGCGGACGCGTGGTACGACCGGTACAAGGGCGTGGGGGAGATGATGCCATTCGCCAAAGCGGTCAGCGCCAAGAGTCATGAGTTCGACGACTCGGGGAACGAGGTCCGAACGGACTACCGGCGGATGATGCGTATCGTGCTCGATGCGGGGTACCGGGGGTTCGTGGGGATCGAGTATGAGGGCGACTCGGTGCCGGAGCGCGAGGGTATCAGCCGAACGCTCGGACTCCTGAATCGAGTCCGCGACGAGCTCTCGCCCGAGTACGCGTAAGCGCACCGAGGGGCGGCGGGCGATGGCGCGGGGCGGTACACTCGGGCCTTCCGGGTTTGATATGGAGGGCGCTGCATGGACTCTTCTGGCACGACTGCCTGGGCGGACGATGAGCGGCACAAGGGGCCTGGCGCGCTGAAATCGCGGCTGAGCGTGATGATGTTCCTGCAGTACGCGATCTGGGGGGCGTGGCTGCCGCTGCTGTGGGCGTTTCTCAAGAATCATCGCGGGTTCGAGGCGGACCAGATCGCCGACATGTTCATGGTTGGCGCGGTGGGTTCGATCTTTGCGCCGTTCATCGCGGGGCAGATCGCGGACCGGTACTTCTCGACGGAGAAGTATCTCGGGCTGAGCCATATTCTGGGCGGGGTGCTGGTGTGGCAGTTGGCGCATCTGACGGAGTACAACGCGTTCCTGTGGTTCTCGCTCGCGTACTCGCTGATCTATTCGCCGACGCTGTCGCTGACGAACTCGCTGAGTTTCCATCACCTGCTGGACCGGGACCGGGATTTCGGCAAGGTGCGGGTGTGGGGGACGATCGGCTGGGTGGTGGCGGGGATCGGAATCGGGCAATGGCTGTTGCACACGCACACGCCGTTCCCTGGTTCTGAAGTCGCGGAGGAGATGGCGCAGAATGCGTCGTCGCAGTGGGCGGGGATGAGCGACGCGTTCCGGCTCAGCGCGATTCTCGGTGTGCTGATGGGTCTGTACTGCTTTACGCTGCCCAGGACACCGCCGAGCAAAGAGCGGGAGTCGATCGCGTTCGTGAAGGCGATCAAGGAGGCGCGGTTCCAGCCGCTGGTGACACTGTTTCTGCTGGCGGTGCCGGTGAGCTGCATCCACCAGTTCTACTTTGTGCACACGGCGGAGTTCCTCGGGAAGTTCCAGTCGTCGACGGCGACGAGCATCAACTCGATCTTCGGGGTGGGCGGCGGTGGGTTGATGACGGTGGGGCAGATGTCCGAGATCGCGGTGCTCGCGCTGATTCCGCTGGTGGCGAAGCAGTGGTCGCGGAAGACGCTGCTGGCGATCGGATTGTGCGCCTACGCGGCGCGGATGGCGCTGTTCGCGTATGTGAACGAGATCGCGTCGGCGACGGGGGTGTCACCGATCGCTGTGCTGATCGCGGGGATCGCGATGCACGGGTTGTGCTTCGGGTGCTTTATCTTTGTGGCGTTCATGGTGGTCGATGAGGAGACAACGCCGGATGTGCGGGCGAGTGCCCAGTCGCTGTTCGGGCTGGTGGTGTTCGGGATCGGGATCATCGTGGGCAGTTACATCGCCGCGGGCGTGAGCGACTGGGCGTCCGGCGGGACCACGGGCGTTACGGATTACACCAGGTTGTTCTCGGTTCCGATGTGGGGATCGGTGGCGTGCCTGGCGCTGCTGGTGGTGTTCTATCCGGGCCGGAAGATGATGGCGCGTCTGAGGGTACGGCGCGATGCACGCCAGGGGGCGTCGGCATGAGACTGGGTGTGTGCTCGTGGTCGCTGCGGCCGGGGTCGCCGGCGGAACTGGCCGCCAAGGTGAGCGAGTGCGGCTTGAAGTCGGTGCAGTTGGCGCTCGATCCGATCCGACGCGGGGAGTGGGGGCTCGGCGACACGCAGCGCACGCTCGGTGAAGCCGGCATCGCGATCCTCTCGGGTATGATGGGGATGCGGGGCGAGGACTACGCAACGCTCGCGTCGATTCGCCGGACGGGAGGCGTGCGTCCGAGTGCCACCTGGCCAGAGAATGTCGAGGCCGCCAAGCGCAACGCCGATATCGCGGCGTCGCTCGGGCTGTCGCTCGTCACGTTCCACGCGGGATTCATCCCGGAAGATCCGGCGGACGAGGAACGCGGCGTGATGATCGAGCGATTGCTCACGCTGTTCGACATCTTCGACGAGCGCGATGTGCGAGTTGGCTTGGAGACCGGGCAGGAGCCGGCGCACGTCGTCAGGCGGCTGATCGATGACATGGGCATCGAGGTGGGCGTGAACTTTGATCCGGCGAACATGATTCTCTACGGCATGGGGGACCCGGTGGAGTCGCTCGATCTGCTCGCGGAGCATGTAGCGCAGATCCACATCAAGGATGCGCTCTCGACGGGAGCCGCCGGGGAGTGGGGCACGGAGGTGCCGGTCGGCGAGGGTGAGGTGCAGTGGGACTCGTTCTTCGGAGTCGTCGCCGATCGCGGGCTGGATGTCGATCTGGTCATCGAGCGAGAGAGCGGCAAGTGCCGGGTCGAGGATGTCGTGCAGGCGGCGGACTTGGTGCGCCGTCATCACAGGGTGGGCGCGTGACGGTCGGAGTGGGTGTGATCGGGCTCGGATTCATGGGCGCGACGCACGTGCGCGCCTACGCGAGCGCGAATGCGGCGGGGTTCGCGAACCGGCTGGTCGCTGTGGCGGACGGGAACGCCGAGCGATTGGCGGGGTCTGCGCCTGTTCGCGGCAATCTCGGATCGGACACGGGCGAGCGCCTGTTCGATCCGTCCAGAGTTCGGGGCTCGCACGATCCGATGGGTGTGATCGAATGCCCCGACGTCCAACTGATCAGCATTTGCACACCGACGGACTCTCACGCCGAACTCGCGATCGCGGCGATGGAGCGCGGCAAGCATGTGCTGATTGAGAAGCCCGTTGCGATCTCGACTGCGGAGGTCGAACGGGTCCGAGACGCCGCGGTGCGCTCGGGTGTGTTGTGCATGCCCGCGATGTGCATGCGGTTCTGGCCGGGGTGGACGTGGCTCAAGCGGAAGGTATCGGACCGATCACTGGGCCGGGTGCGGAGCGCTGTCTTCACCCGGCTCGGCACACGCCCCGGATGGTCGGATTTCTACGCCGATGATGCGCGCTGCGGCGGGGCGCTCTTCGATTTGCACATCCATGACGCGGACATTGTGCGATATCTCTTCGGGATGCCCGACGAAGTAGTGAGTGTCGGCACTCGTGCGCACGTGACGACGATGTACCGGTACGGGCGGGGGAGCGACGGTCCGGTGCATGTGGTCGCCGAGGGCGGGTGGGACAACGCGGAAGGATTCGGCTTCCGCATGCGTTACCGGGTCGTGTTCGAGGAGGCGACGGCGGAGTTCGATCTGGCGCGATCGCCTCGTCTCATGGTCTCGCGCGACGGCCGGTGTGAGCCAGTGGAAACGGACGACACGCTGACCGGGTACGACGGGGAGATTCGGGCGGCGGTGGATGCGGTGGAACACGGGAGGCCATCGCCGGTAGACATCCGGGATACGGTGGGTGTGACGCGATTGCTCGGGCACGAACTGGAGAGTCTGGAGTCGGGGCGGGTGGTCCGCGTCGGGGTTGGCGGGCCATAAATTGGGGATGTGTTGGCGTGGAGCCACCGGGGCGGTAGTGTGACCCCTTCCACGGGCCAATGAGTGAGGAGATCGACATGACGGACCAGCATCGCGGAGCGGGGGCATCGGGCAACGGTCATTCGCGGCGGCAGTTCCTTCAGACCGGGGCGGCGGTGGCAGGGGCCGCGGCGCTGTTCGGTGTTGCGGGGAAGGCGGCGGCTCGGAGGGAGGATCCGGTGGTCAAGGCCCGCCCGCGCGTGCCTCTGAAGGACGGCGAGCCGGTGCGGATGGGCGTCATCGGCCCCGGCGGCATGGGCACGGGCCACTGCCACGCGTTCATGAATCTCACCAACGGCGGGCACATGAACGCCCGCATCGTCGCGGTCGCCGATGTCAACGACCTCAACGCTTACAACGCCAAGAAGATCCTGGAAGAGGGGCAGGCCGGCGGCGGCGAGGTGCAGACTTACCGCGATTACAACGAGCTCCTCTCGCGCGATGACATTCATGCCGTGCTGATCGCGTCGCCCGAGCACTGGCACGCGCAGATGGCGATCGATGCGATCGCAGCGGGCAAGGATGTCTATCTCGAGAAGCCGATGACGCTCAACCTCGACGACGCGCTCCGGCTTTACAAGGTTGTGAAGGCGAACCCGGACATCATCCTGCAGGTCGGCACGCAGATGATGCAGCTTCCCAAGTACAAGGCGGCGCAGCGGCTGATCGCGGAGGGCGCAATCGGCGACCCGACCTGCTCGCAGACGAGTTACTGCCGAAACTCCCTCAATGGCGAGTGGTTGTATTACAACATCGACTCTCGATGGACCCCGGGCGAGAATCTCGACTGGGACAACTGGTGCGGCCCGTTGGGTCCGGCGCCTTGGAATCCTGAGATTTATGCGCGTTGGCGCCGGTACAAGAAGTACTCGACGGGCATCTTCGGTGACCTGCTCGTGCATGTGATGACGCCGCTGGTGATGGCCCTGGATCAGGGTTGGCCGGTGCGTGTTGTCGGTGCGGGCGCGCACATCTCCGACAAGGCGATGGAGAATCCGGACCAGGTGAACCTCATCGCCGAGTTCGAGACCGGGCACCAGATGATCGTCGCGGGCTCCACCTGCAACGAGGTCGGTCTGGAAACGCTGATCCGCGGTCACAAGGCGAATATCTACCTCGGGTCGGACGACTGCGTCCTGCGGCCCGAGCGGATTTTCGCAGAAGACATCGACCCGTTGAAGATCGAGTCGGAACGCTTCGAGTTGCCGAATGACCAGGACCGTCACCGCGCGGACTGGATCAAGTGCATCCGCGAGCGCCGCCAACCCGAGAGCAACGTCGAGATGGGCCTGAAGATCATGATCATCGTCGATCTCGCGACACGCTCGATGGACGACGGCCATGCGTACACCTTCGATCCGGCGACGATGACCGCCAAGCGAGTGTGACGATGGCGGAAGCGCTTCGCCTGGCATCCTTCGCGATGGGAACGCGCTTCGAGGTCGTCGTTCGACACGGAGACGTTGCGCACGCACGCGCGGCGGGCGAGGCGGCATTGGCGGAGATCGAGCGTTGGCACGATCTCCTGAGCGTCTTTGACAGGTCGTCGTTTCTGAGCTTCGTCAACACGCACGCGCACGAGCGGGCGATCGGGCTCGACGCGGAACTGTTCGCCCTGTTGTCGCTGTGCCGAGAGGTGTGGCGTGCATCCGGCGGCGCGTTCGACCCAACGATCGCGAGCGAAATGGTGAAACTCGGATTGCACGACCGACCCCAAAGCGGTGGCGGCCCGGTGGGATTCGATGCGATCATTCTGGACGAGTCGGCCCGGACCATTCGACTCGCGCACGAGGGCGTTTCGATCGATCTCGGCGGGGTCGCCAAGGGCTTTGCATTGGATCGCGCCGCCGATGTGCTGCGTGAATGCGGCATCGAGCACGCATTCATTCACGGCGGAACGAGTTCGGGCGTCGCGCTGGGATATGCCGAAGAACAGGGGACACCGTGGCGCGTTGTTCTTGGCGTCGATCAGGGCGCCCCCTGTCGGGACCTGATCGACTCGGCGTATTCGGTGTCATCGCCCAGCGGACGGGTAGCGGGTGGGACGCACCACATTCTTGATCCGCGCGGCGGCGAGGTCGATGCGGATCGATGCGCCGCGGTGTGGTGCGGGATGCGGTTTGGGCCGTCGATCGGTGTGGCCGCGGCGTTGTGCGACGCGTGGTCCACGGCGATGGTCGTTCTTGGGCACCGCCCGAGTGGTATGCCGATGACAATGGGCAGCGCCGTGCGAGCGGGCGGCGTGTGGCGGGATCAGCGGAACACATTGGATCGTCTCGCCGGTGCGGGCGCGGCGTGAGAGAGGGAGCAGCGATGTCGGGAATTGATCGTCGTTCATTCATGATGCAGGCTGCGGGCGGCATTGCCGGTATGGCGCTGCTCTCAGAGCTGGCGTTGGCCGACCCGCCCGTATCGTCCGACCCGATTCGGACCGCCGTCATCGGTATGGGGCAGCAGGGGCGGGCGATCCTGGGCGAACTCGCGAAGTTGCAGGCGGTAAAGGTCGTGGCGCTGTGCGACGCCGATGAACGCCGGCTCGGTGCGGCCCAGCGACGCTCTCCGGACGCCGCGGTCTACGCGTCGCACGAGGCCCTCCTTGAGAATGCCCGAGAGTTTGACGCGGTCATCATCGCGACGCCCACGCACGAGCACGTCGCGCCGGCCAGAGCGTGCATCGAGGCCGGCAAGCATGTGTATCTCGAGGCGCCCATTGCGCACACGATCGACGATGCCAAGGCGATCGCCGCCGCGGCCCGCGACGCGAAGGGCGTCTTCGCGGTGGGTCTCCTGGCCCGCTCGAACCCGATCTACAAACTGGCCCGGACGTTCTTCCGCTCGGATGCGGTGCGCGATGTCGTGGCGCTGCGGGCGCAGAACTTCCGGAAGACCTCGTGGCGCGTTCCGGCCTCGGACGCAGACCGCGAGCGCGCGTTCAACTGGCGGCTCGATCCGGACCTTTCCCTCGGGCTCGAGGGCGAGTGGGGCGTGCATCAGTACGATGTGTTCCAGTGGTACACGTCCCGGTACCCATCGATCATCCGCGGATCCGGTTCGATCCGATTGCACAACGACGGGCGGCGCGTCGACGATACCGTGCATGTCCAGCTGGGCATGTCCGACAAGACGTACATCGATTATCAGGCGTCGCTGGCCAGCTCGTTCGGCGGGCGCTACGAGGTGTTGCACGGCACCAACGCGACCATCAAGCTCGCGTGGACGCACGGGTGGATGTTCAAGGAGGCCGATGCGCCGACGCAGGGGTGGGAGGTGTACGCGAACCGCCAGCAGTACTTCAACGACGAGGGCATCACGCTAATCGCCGATGCGACGAAGCTGGCCTCGCAGGGCAAGCTCAAGGAGGGCATCGGCCTTCCGAACGACTCCCTCTATTACGGGCTCGAAGACTTCTATCGCTCGATCATCGAGAACCAGCCGCCCGTGTGCACGGCGGACGAGGGCATGCGCGCGACCGTCGTCGCCATCCTGGCGCACCGTGCGGTGGTGAAGGGGCTGCCCGTGACGGTGCGCGATGAAGACCTGGCGGGTCTCGGATGAGCGCGACAATGCCGCAACTGAATCGTCTAGGCGTTATGGCGCGCCTCGGATTGACGGTGCTCATCGCGACGATGGTCGCGGGGTATTTCGTCGCCGGCGTGCACCTGTTGTGGCATTACGAGAATCGCGACGGCGTCAAGGGCATCTCGCGCGGTGACATCACCGCGGCGTATCACGGCATCGAGCAGGAGTCGCCTCTCCGCGCGGCGCTTATTCGAGGGCATCCCGAGGGCCTGGCGCCGGCGGAGAAAGACGCGCTGATCGCATGGATTGATGCCGGGGCTCCGGGGCGCGACTACGACAACTTTGATCTGGGGGATATGGCGCCCGCTGAGGTCATCGATCGTTCGTGCCTGTCTTGCCATGCGCGTGCCTCGACGCAGGGTGCCGGGATCGGGCAACGCGTGCCGCTTGAGTTCTACGACGACGTCGCCAAACTGTCCGTCGCACGCGAGGTGCTGCCCAACTCGCAGGCGATCGTAGCCGCGTCGATGCATGCGCACGCGCCGTCGATGTCGGTCGTGATGATCGTGCTCGGGATCTTGGCGCTTTGCACGCCGATGGCGCGAAAGATGACCGGCTTCGTGCTGATGGTCGGCGCCCTTGGGCTTGCCGCGGACTTTGCCGGCCAGTGGATGGCGCGCGACACCGCCTCGATGTCGTGGGCCATCGTGGTCGGTGGATTTGCGGCCGCGGGCGCGACGACGCTGCTGGGTCTCTTTGCGGCCGTCGGGATGTGGGTGCCGGCGAGGAAGTCGAGTTAGTTCGTTGACCCGAGGGCCGCGTGCCCGCACCCGTGGCAATGGATGTCGGTGTGCGCGGGCGCCGGGACGGAGAATCCGGGCGTGTCCCAGTACATGGGCTTCCGTTCGTGGGGCTCGTTGCCCAACTGGTTCATCGTGCGTGCGTCGTAGATGCGTCCGTTGGCGATGGTGTACTGGATGAACTCCGTCTCGCGGATGTTCTGCGTGGGGTCCTTGCCCTTGTCGAAGACGACAAGATCGGCGAGTTTCCCATCTTCGATCGAGCCGATGTCGGCGTCCATCCCGATGTACTTCGCGGCGAGCAGCGTGCCGCAGCGCAACGCTTCCATGGGCGTCATGCCGCCCTGCACGAAGCCCCACATTTCCCAGTGCGTGGCCATGCCGTTGAGCTGGCCGTGCCCGCCGGGCGAGACCGTGAGCCCGAGGTCGTAGGCGATCTTGCAGATGCGCGCCTGTCGGATGTGGTTGTAGTCGTGCTCCGGCGCGTGGAGGCGGCGTGTGGCGCGCGGCTTGATGATCTGGGGTGGTACATAGGAGAGCACGCGCTGGTGGTCCCAGATGTCCATGTGGTCGTACCAGTAGTTCTCGCCGCCGAGCCCGCCGTATGCGACCACGAGCGTCGGCGAATATCCCACTCGCGTCTCCTTCCAGAACTGCTTCACATCGTCGTAAATCATCTCGACGGGGAATGTGTGCTCGATACCGGTGTGCCCGTCGGCGATCATCGTGAGGTTGTGCATGAAGGTCGAGCCGCCCTCGGGCACCACATTCATGCCGAGCTGGCGTGCCGCTTCCATCACCTGCTGACGCTGATCGCGACGCGGCTGGTTATACGACTTGACCGAGAACGCTCCGACGGCTTTCATCCGGCGGAGGTGGAAGAGTGCATCGTCGAGCGAGTCGATCTCGGCCTTGAACGAGCCGGTCGCGCCGTAAAGGATTGTTCCCGTCGAGTAGATGCGCGGCGCAGTAATGAGCCCGGACTTCTGGAGCTCGGCGGCCGCGAAGATCGCCTCTGAGTCATTCGATGGATCGTGGAACGCGGTAATCCCGAATGCGAGGCGCGCAAAGTTGCCCCAGTTCTGCTGGGGCGTGATGTTGTTCTCAGCCTGCGGCCCGTGCTCGTGTGTGTCGATGAATCCCGGGCACACGATCTGGCCCGAGATATCGTAGACCTTCGCGAAGGATGGGACGACGACTTCTTCTCGTGTGCCGACGGCCTTGATGCGGTTGCGTTCGATGAGGATCACGCCGTCGCGGATGATCTCATCGCCGCGCATCGTCACGATGTCGCCGCCGACGAGCGCGATCGAGCCGCGGGGCTGATCGTGCCTGGACTGGAAGCCGATGTTGACGCCCTCCGCGGTGGGCTCGGGGAGTTCTTCGGGAGCCCCGGATAGGAAGGCGAAACAATCGGTGAGCGGGCGCGTGTATAGCGTGGGTCCAAGCGACCAGTGGAGCGATGCGGAGTCGCCGGAGAACTGGATGTTGCTCCCTGCGTCCTTCGATGCACGCGCCACCGGCAGGCCCTGAGCACCAGGTCCGATCGAGATCGTCTTGCCGGTCTGCACAAACGGCGCGACATGCACGTTGAATCGCTCGATGAACGCGACCCACTCGCCATCGGGCGAGATCGCGTAGTCGGTCGCCCATGTGCTCGTGTAGTGCGTGAACTCGTCCTTGCCATCGAGGCCGATCGAGACGAGCTGTAGATTGTCGGCGTCCTTGTCGTAGTTTGCGCGGGTCAGGAAAACGCGATCATTCGATGCGCCGAACTGCGGCGTCGCGCCGTCCTTCGTAATGAGCGTCGACTCGCCGCCCCGAATCGAGATCGAGTACACACCAGGATCGTTTCCCCATAGAGGCGAATGCACATACCCCGCGGTCGTCTTGACGAAGACGATCGTCTGTCCGTCGGGCGAGAAGACAGGGTCCATGTAATGCCCCGGCTCGGAAGTCACGGCCCAATGCTCCGAGCCGTCGACCGCAGAAACGCGAACCTGCGCGAGTTTCTGGTCGTTCCACCCGACGTACACGATGTACCGGCCGTCGCGCGAGAACGAGGGGAAGAACTCGAAGTCCTCGTCCTGATTGGTGAGCTGCCAGGTACGGTCCGATGAGAGTTCACGCACATAGATGCGACCCAGCGCCTGGAAAGCGGCGAGTGTCTCGTCCGGGGACACGCGCACCGAGCGCAGCATCTTGACATCGAACAGGTCCGGTGCCGCGGGCGTCTGCACGAGTTGCTGCTTCGCCAGGATCCGCGAGTCGGCGACATGGAACGGTACATCCGAGACCTGTTTGCTCGCGGTATCAATCCGATGGATGGTTCCGCGCGCCCAGAAGACGATCGATTTCGAGTCGGGCGTCCAAGCGATCGCCGGGTACACGCCGTGAATCGCCCAGGCCTCCTGCATGTCGCGTTCGAGGTCTTCGTACAGAAGCGTCACCGCGCCCGAGGCGATGTCGTACAGGTGCAGGCCGGTCTTCGGGCCGACGCGCCGGACGAATGCGATCGTCTTGCCGTCCGGTGCGGGCGTGGGCCGACACGCGCCGCCCGGCCCGGAGATCAGGCGGATCGTTTCACCCTTCTCGATGTCGAGTCGGTTGATGGCGTAGATCGATCCGTTGGAGTCTTTGTCGTATTCGAAGTTCTGGCCCGGCGTCGCATCGAGCGAGTAATACAGGTACTTGCCGTCGGGCGAGAAGACCGGTTCGTTTACATCCTTCTGATCCGTGGGCTTCTCGGTCAGTTGCACGCCGCCCTTTGCTTCCCCCGAGGCGTGATACATCCACATCTCGCCCGCGCCGAGCGAGCGTCGGCTCGTGAAGTGCTTGCGTGCGACGATGTAGTCGCCCGAAGGGTGCCACGCGGGCCCGTTGAGCAGGCGGTACGACTCGTCGGTGATCTGGCGCACATCGGAGCCGTCCGCCCGGACGACCCAGATGTTGTCCCCCGCCTTATCCGATTTGCCCGTGCGGTCGGAAGTGAACGCGATCCATGCGCCGTCGGGTGAGAACCGGGGCTGCATGTCCCAGGAGAGGCCCGAGGTGATCCGCGTCGCCTCGCCGCCCGCGATCGGCATGGTGTAGAGGTCACCCAGCAGGTCGAAGGCGATCGAGCGGCCGTCCGGCGAGACATCCAGACTCATCCAAGTGCCCGTGGTCGTATCGATGGATTGCTCGAATGTCGGGTAAGGGGGGTGGTCGATGTCCCACTTCTTGTCCTCGGCTTCGCTGTCGTCACCCGCGAAGACGGGCGAGGCGAACAACACTGCGGTGAGTGCGAGCAACCATGGGCGGCGGGTCTTCAACATCGTGTTCTCCTGACCGGTTTCGGGCCCAACAAGGTACACGGGAGAGGGGGGCCAGAGCGTGACCCTACCGGTTGACACGGGGGGCGTTTCGCCGGACGCTTGGCGGCGGAGGTTTCCCATGCGTGGATGGCGATTTGTCGTGGTCATGGTCGTATTGTGCCTCGCGAGCCGGTCGTCGATTGGGGCCGCCCCGACCCTGAACCAGGCCGAGCGCGACGCCGGTTGGGCGCTGCTCTTCAACGGGCACGATCTGACCGGATGGACCATGTCCGGCGGCAACCCCGAAGCGTGGGCCGTGAACGGCGACAGCGAACTCTTCGTCGCCAAGCCGGGCGAGGGGTGGTGGCTCCGCACCGACCGCATGTACCGCGACTTCGAACTCACGCTGGACTTCTTCCTGCCCCCGGGCGCCAACTCAGGCGTCGGAGTCCGCGGCTCTTCCGACGGCGACCCCGCCTTCACGGGTATGGAGATCCAGATCCTCGACACGCACGGGCAGGAGCCCGATGTCCACAACTGCGGCGCGGTGTACGAAGCGATCGCGCCCAGCGCTATGGCCGTCAATCCGCCGGGGCAATGGAACACCTACCGCATCATGCTCGTCGGCGACACGCTGAATGTGTGGCTCAACGGCGTGCGCATCCACGCGGGTCAGAAGATCGACTCCCGCGGCTACTTCCGCTCGCCCGAGAGCCCGCTCCCGATGAACAAGCGCGCCACAACGGGGTACATCGCGCTGCAGGATCACGGGCACGCCGTGCGCTTCCGCAACATCAAGATCCGTGACCTCTCAACCGATCCCGAGCCGAGCGGCATGACGCCCGTGGTGCTCAACGACTCGATGATGCGCAAAGGCGGCGGGTCGTGGGAGGGGAGCGGGCGCACGATCATCGGGCGCGACGGTCCGGGGCACCTCTTTACCGACGAACTGCCAGGCGACATCGAGATTCGCGCACTGGTCAAGGTGAGCGTGGAGGGGAACTCGGGGCTGTATTTCCGCACCGTGCCGAACAAGGACAACCCCGACTCGTGGCCCACCGGGTACGAAGCGCAGGTGGACAATGACGATCCCGTGAACTTCACCGGGTGCATCTACGACCGTGCGCACACAACGCCTCCTTACGAGGGACGGGGGTGCTTCACGCGCGACGAGGTGTGGTTCGATTACCGCATCCGCGCCGAAGGCGATCACATCCGCACCTGGATCAACGGCATCCCCGTGGTCGATGCATATCTCGATAACTTCGACACGGGACGCATCGCGCTGCAGACGCACAATCCGGGCAGCGTGATCGAGTACCGCGATCTGCGCTGGATCGAGATCAAGCCGGAGTAACGGTCATTCCGAGAACGCCGCATCGAACGCGGCGTGCGACGGCGGAAAGTCCATGGAGCGCACAAAGCCGACCGCCTCGGCCGCGCCGTCCTCCCGGCGCATGGCGACATCCTCCCACTCCACGCTGAGGGGCCCCTCGTACCGGGCCCGGTTGAGTGCGCGGATGATCTCTTCGAACTCGACATGCCCGCGCCCCGGTGAGCGGAAGTCCCATCCGCGAGCCGGGTGTCCGAACGCGAGGTGCGAGCCGAGGATGGAGTTGGTGCCGTCGAGTGTCCGGGCGCAGTCCTTGATGTGGCAATGAAAGATGCGATCCGGGAACGCGTCGATGAACCGGTGCGCCTCCATCCCCTGCCAGTAGAAGTGCGAAGGGTCGAAGTTGAAGCCGTACGCGGGATGGTTCTTGACGGCTTCGAGCGACCGCCTGGCCGTCGGGATGTCGTACGCGATCTCGGTCGGATGGACCTCCAGCGCGAACTTCACACCGACCTTCTGGAACACATCAAAAATCGGCGTCCATCGCGCCGCGAAGTCACGGTATCCCGCTTCGATCATCGTGTCAGGGGTGGGGGGGAAGAAGTAGAAGTCGCCCCAGATCGATGATCCGGTAAAGCCGTTGACGACCTCCACGCCCAGTCGGGCCGCCGCTTGTGCCGTGGCCTTCATCTCGTCGGCCGCGCGTGTCCGCACGCCTTCCGGCTTGCCGTCACCCCACACGTGCTCGGGCGCGATGGCCTTGTGGCGTTCGTCGATACGGTCGCACACACACTGGCCCGTCAGATGATTGGAGACCGCCAGAACCTTGAGGCCGTGCCGGGCGAGCAGGTCATGGCGACCCTTGCAATATCCGTCCTCGCTCAGGGCGCGGTCGACCTCGAAATGATCGCCCCAGCACGCGAGTTCCAGGCCGTCGTACCCCCATTCGCCGGCCATCTTCGCGAGCGCTTCGAGCGGGAGGTCGGCCCACTGGCCGGTGAACAATGTGACGGGTCGGGTCATGCGTGCACTCCGTGATTCTGTGGGCGATAGCGTACCGCCAGACTCAGCCCTGCGCCGCGCGGACGATCCGATCCCACTGCTCGTCGATCTTCTTTGGCGATACGGCCATCGCCGTGCCGAGTTCGGGCGCGAAGACCTGCACCCGGTATTCCTCCAGCATCCATCGGTACACGCGCAGGTGCTCGCCGGCCTGCGTGTCCTCGTGCTCCGCCGACAGCACCGCGATGAGCCGGTCCCAGCGGGGCGTGAACTCCTCTGCCCGGCGTGAGTCGAGATCCGCCTTGCCGTGCCGGAGCCGATCGAGACGGGTGAGATCGCATTGCAGGTACCGCGGGAACTGCGCCACGATCGATGAAGGCGGATCGGCGAACATCCGCCCGCGCAGAAGTAGTTTCCGATGCGCCGCGATTTCGGGCGCGGCACGCTGCGCCGAGGCGGGCAACTTCGATGACAGGGCCATGTCCAGATCGTGTGCGAGCGTTAGTGAGTTGTGCGCAATTGTGCACGCCGCGTCCGTCTCGTCGCCGATCCGGTGCCACTCACGGTCGAGGCGTTGCTCGAACTCGCCGCGCAGGCGCGTCGGTCTGGTCTCCGTCGAGAACACCCGAGCGCAAACGAGCAGCGCGAGCTGGTCGCGCAGCTCTCCCGCGCTGCCGTACGGGGCGAACCGAACGCGGAGTTTCTGCATCTGCGGATTGACATCGAGGTGATACTTGATCTCGCGTCGGCATTTCAACTCGTAGAGGCGTCGCAGCCCAAGCGCGTGCGCTCGCGCCGCTGATGTCGCTGTTTCGAGCAGCTCGATCGAGACGGCGTCGCGTTTGTCGATCAGGGCCGGGAAGGCGCGCACCTTCGCCTTGCCCTGCCCGACCTCGACCGACTCCGCCAAGTCGTCGAAGGTCCAGTCGTTGTACGACTTCGATGCGAGCGTCTCGCCGCCGGCCCTCACGACGCTCGACCGTATCCGCTGTGCGAGGTCCGATTTGAGGCGGGCGAGGTCGCGCCCCTCCGCGATAGTTCGATTCTGCTCGTCCCGCACCTCGAATCGCGGCCGCACGTGCTGCGGCAGTTCGACGCCCGCCCACACGCCCGCGGGGATCTCGAGACCCGTAAGTTGGCGCAGAAACCGCTCGAGCGACTCGGTGAGGGGCACATCACGCGCCGGGTCGGAGGAGAGGAATAACTCCGCGGCGTCGGGCGCGGGCCCGACGGCCGACCGAATCGATCGCGGAAGCGACTTGATCAACTCGACCGCGCGATCGCGCACAAGACCGGGGATCAGCCAGTCGGCCGTGGCCGCATCGATATTCCCCAGCGCCGCGACAGGCGTGCGAATTGTCACGCCGTCCGCCGGTGCTCCCGGGTCATGGCGATAATCCACCGCCAGCTCCGTCGAGCCCGCGCGCACGCGCTTCGGGAATGCGCGTTCGTCCACGCTTCCCGCGTCCTCCGGGACGATGTCCGAGCGCCCCATGAAGAGGAGTTTCGGGTGGGTCCGCTCGATCCGCGACCGCCACTTCTCGAATGTCGGCGCATCGCACGCATCCGCCGGAAGCCGCCGATCGTAGAAGGCTTCGAGCCGCATTGGGTCGATCAGCAGGTCGCGCCGGCGCATCCGCGCCTCATCCTCGCGGACCTCGGCGATGACGCGATCGTTGTGCTTTCGGAACGGCGGATACTGGCTCCATTGCCCTTCGACGAGGGCATGATGGATGAACATCGCCCGCGCCTTGGACCGGTCGATAGAGGACAGTGCGACGCGGCGATTCTCCGAGTAAGTGAGCGACAGGATCGATCTCGACTCCAGCACGAACGCGCCGCCACGCTCCTCATCCCACGACGGTTCCGAGTGCGACTTCCGAACAAGATGCGCGCCGACCGAGTCGATCCAAGACGCGTCGATCCGCGCCACCATCCTCGCGTACAGCTTGGTCGTCCGGACCCGTTCGCCGGTGACGATCCACTTCGGACGCGCCGAGAACTGCCCCGACCCGGGGTGAATAAAGAATCGTGTCGCGTGCGTGCCCTCGTACTCGCCCCGCTCATCGAGCCGCGCCACACCGGAGAGCAACCCTGCCAGCAGCGCGCGGTGCACGGCGTCATACGATGCGGGCTCGGTGTTGAGATGGCCGCCGTGCTCCGTCATCATCGACTTCAATTGTGAGTGGATGTCGTGCCACTCGCGCATCCGGAACATCGAGAGGAAGCGATCGCGGCACCACTTCTTGAGTTTGTTGGACGACAGATGGCGGGCCTTGTCGTGATACGTGTTCCACAACGCCAGCAGCGTCAGGAAATCCGATTCTTCGTGCGCGTGTTCCGCGTGGGCCGCATCGGCCTGATCGCGTTTTTCTGCGGGCCGCTCGCGCGGGTCCTGAATCGAGAGCGCCGAGGCGATCACCAGCGCCTCGGTGAGCGAGCCCTCCGACTCGGCAGCGAGTAGCATCCGCCCGAGCCGCGGCTCGATGGGCAGTTTCGCCAGCCGCCTGCCGATGTCGGACAACTCGCGGCGCTCGGTCATCGCCCCGAGTTCGTGGAGTGTGTCGTAGCCGTCGCGGATCAGTCGGGCCGCGGGCGGATCGATGAAGGGGAACCGATCCACAGCGCCCAGACGCAGGTCGGCCATCCGCAGGATCACACTCGCCAGGCCCGTGCGCAGGATCTCGGGATCCGTGTAGCGCGGTGACTCGTCGTACTCCTTCTGCTGATACAAACGGATGCATACACCCGGCGCGACGCGCCCGCATCGACCGGCACGCTGGTCGGCGCTCGCCCGGGACACCCGCTCGATGGGAAGCCCCTGCACGCGCGTCCGTGGCGAGTAGCGGCTCAGGCGCACTAGGCCCGTATCGACGACGTGGCGTATCCCGGGAACCGTCAGCGATGTTTCCGCGACATTGGTGGCCAGCACAACCCGCCGCCCCTTGTGCGCCGCGAAAACGCGCGACTGCTCCTCGTTCGAGAGGCGGGCGTACAGCGGGAGAATCTCGGTGACGCCCTGTCCCGCGAAGCGGTGCTTGCGCATCGCATTGGTCGCCTCTCGAATCTCGCGTTCGCCCGGGAGAAAGACAAGGATATCCCCAGAGTCGTGCGACGAGAGTTCATCCACCGCCGCGATAATCGAGTCGTTGATATCGAGGTCGCGTTGCTCCGGGTCGTCCGACTCGGGAGGACGGTAGCGCATCTCGACAGGATAGGTACGCCCCGATACCGAGATAATCGGCGCCCCGTCGAAATGCTCGGCGAATCGCTCCGGGTCGATCGTCGCCGAAGTGATGATCAGCTTGAGATCGGGCCGTCGGGGGAGCAGATGACGGAGATATCCGAGCAGAAAGTCGATGTTGAGCGATCGCTCGTGCGCCTCATCGACAATGATCGTGTCGTAACGGCGCAGGTCGCGGTCGCTCGTCGTCTCGGAGAGCAACACGCCGTCGGTCATCACCTTGATGTAGGTGTCGCGCGAAGTCCGGTCGCCGAAGCGGATCTTAAAGCCCACCTCCCGACCCACCGCAACGCCGAGCTCCTGCGCGACGCGCGCCGCGATGGACCGCGCCGCGATCCGCCGTGGCTGTGTATGCCCGATCAGTCCATCGATACCGCGCCCCGCTTCGAGGCATAGCTTCGGCAGTTGTGTCGATTTGCCGGATCCGGTCTCGCCACACAGGATGATGACCTGATGGGCACGAATCGCTTCGATGATCTCGGCGCGACGCTGCGCCACGGGGAGCGAGTCGTCGTAGGTCGGTCGGGGCGCGCACCGGGAACGCTCCTCGCGCCGCTGGCGAGCAATATCGGCGCGGGATGGGCGGCGTTCCGGCTCTGGCATAGTTGGTCGCGACATGCTCCGAGAGAGAGGGCGACATGGTACGAAACGCAGCACTCCGACGATCAGGGCGTCGAGAGCCCGTCTGTCGCGGTCGGCGCGAACGCCTCGCCCTCATCCGTCATCGCCTGGAGCCGTACGAGTTCCGCGTACCGGCCGTCCGTCTCCATCAATCGCTCGTGGGTGCCCGTCTCGACGACCCGGCCGCCTTCGAGCACCACGATGAGGTCCGCGTGGCGAATCGTGCTGAGCCGGTGCGCGATGACGAATGATGTTCGCCCCTCCAGCAAGCGCGTCAGGGCGCGCTGGATCAGCAACTCGCTCTCGGAGTCGAGATTGCTCGTTGCCTCGTCCAGTATGAGAATCCTTGGATCCGCGAGCAACGCGCGGGCGATCGCCAGTCGCTGCTTCTGACCGCCGCTCAGCCGCACGCCCCGCTCGCCGATGAGCGTGTCGTACCGGTGTTCGAGCCGATCGATGAAGTCCGACGCGAACGCGGCCCGGGCCGCTTCACGCACCTCCTCGATCCCGGCGCCCGGGCGAGAGAACGCGATGTTCTCAAAGACGGAGCCGTCGAAAAGGAACACGTCCTGCTCGACGATGCCCAGGAGACTCCTGTACGAGTCCACCGCGACCTCGCGCAGATCGACGCCATCGATGCGGATCGCGCCCGAGGTCGGGTCGTAGAACCGCGCGATGAGGTTGCAGAGCGTCGTCTTGCCCGCGCCGGAACTCCCGACCAGCGCGACGGTCAACCCCGCGGGCACACGCAGGGACACATCGCTGATGACGTCCTGCGTTCCCGCCTTGTACCGGAACGAAACATGATCGAGCTCGATGCCGCCCGCGACGCTCGTCTTCTCCAGGCGCACAGTGCCGGGCGTATCCGCGAACTCGCGCGGCTCGTCGAGCATGTCCAGTACTCGATCGAATCCGGCCAGGTTGTTCTGGATATTCGTGGCCGTGGACGAGAGCGTTTCAAGCGGTCCCAGCAGCATCAGGAGATAGGTCGAGAACATCATCAGGTCGCCCAGCGTGAGCGAACCTCGCAGCACCTGCCAACCGCCGTAGAGCATGACACCCACCGACGCCGCCGGAATCATGAACTGCCACGCGACTTCCACAAGACGGGAGCGCCACCAGGCGAGAATCTCTTGGCGGATCATGAAATGGTTGTTGTTCACGAACGAGGCGCTCTCGCGATTCTCGCGGGCGAAGCCCCGCACGACACGCATCCCGCCGAACGCCTCCGTCGTCCTCGCGTCGATGGACTGGCGCGACGCCCGGATATCGCGGAACACCGGCCGGATGCTCGAGATCCATGTCTTGTGCGTGAACCAGATCGTGGGGATCAGCACGAGCGAACCGAGCAACAATCGCCAATCGACCACCGCGAGGATGATCATCGTCCCCGTCAACTGAATGATCGCCCGCCACGGGTTGTAAATCATCGAGAACAGCAGGTCCGCCGCGCCGCCCGCGTCGTCCCGCAACAGCGACGATGCCCCGCCGCTCTTGAGCGCGTACACCCGCTGAAGCGGCAGACGCACCGCGTGCGCGAACGCCTTCCTGCGCAGTTTCACTTGTGTCTGCTTGGTGAGCCGCGTCACCTGCCACCGGCCCCACATGCCTACAACGATGCTCACGATCGTAATGAAGAGCATGGCGAGCCCGACCGTCCACAGCAGCGGCATCCTCCCCCGTGGTACGGGGAGCCACTCGGGGATTCCCCCCGGCCCCGGGTTGTCCGTCAGCACATAGTCCAGCACCACCTTTGTCGATGCCGGCACGACCAGGCCGATCACCGTCGAGACGGTCAGCGTCCCAAGCGCCGCGCATACGAGCCCTCTCCGCCCGCGCAGGAGCGACCAGAACGACCGGAACAGCGCCAGGAACGATCTCGATCGCTTGGCCCGCTTCCGTTCCGGCTCGTGGCCCTGCGGGAGTTCGTCGGTGTGATCGGCGTCACGACGCTTCTGCAGGTAGGCGCGGAATCGGGATCGGCTTGATCGGGTCGCTGCAGGCATGGGCGGATCGTAGGGCACCCGTTGTGAATGGGCATGAAAAAACCCCGGGGCTCGCCCGGGGTTGGAAGGGTCGGATTGCCGAGTCGGGAACGACTACGGGCAGGCGTTCCCGAAGTTGCTCAGGATGATGTTCAGGTCATCGACATCGCAGAAGCCGTCGCCGTTGAGGTCCGATGCCGAGCCCTGCGGCACGCTCATCCCGAAGGACGAGAGAACCACATTGAGGTCGTCCACATCGACCGTCATGTCGCCATTGGCATTGCCAGCACAGCAGAAGTCGGGGATGAAATCGCCGTTCAGATCGGCCGCGCCCAAGAGAATCTCGCGGAGATCGCTCTGCCCGTCGTTGTCGCAGTCGGGCAGCAGACCCTCGAAGACCTGCTCGAAGAGCGTGAAGTCGTCGAGGTCGGCGTCGCCGTCCTGATCGATGTCGTGGATCGCGCAAGCGTCGTCGGGCGAGATCACGCCTCCCATGTCGTAGCACGACTTGAAATCCAGGAAGTCGTCGGTGTCGCGGTCATGATCGCCATCGGCATCGAACTCGTCCTGCCCGAGCGACCCGAGGAACGCGATGACCTTCGCCTGATCCGTGGGAGAGAGCGCGAAGAACGCGTTGCCCGATGCCGCGGCCTCGGACGCGACAGCCCGGTGAAGGTCGATCGCTTCGTTCATGCGGCTCTCGAAAGTACCGCCCGCGATCCGACCGTCGTGCCACATCGGATCACGACGGTTCACGCCCCAAAGCGGCGTCGTCTTGATTTCGGTCTCGAACGCGTCGCCCTGAGCGATGAAGTCTCCCGCCAAACCCATGTCATGGAGCAGGAAGTCGGAGTACGGATGGATCGTCTTGCCGCGCACCGCCGGTGCGAAGTTCGTGCTCGTCGAAGTCGTGTACGAAGCGGTATGGCAATCAACGCACCCGATCGCGTTGAAGATCGTCTCGCCCGACATGCCCGACCGGGGCGTCTGCGGCGGCGCCGCCAGGAACTGCTGGAACGTCGTCACATGATCGATGAAATCCAAACCCATGCCGTCCGGCCCGTCCTCGGGGTCGGCCACCATGTCGCAGGTCGCCAGGAGCCCGGCGTCACCGTTCGGGGCGTTCTCGGTGCCCACGAGGCGGTTGGTGATACCCATCTCCATGAGCGTCGCGTCGCCCGAGAACGAGAGCAATGTGGTCAGCTGGGCCTTCCACCCGAATCGACCGGGGCGGAGCGGGGCCATGTTGTCCTCGAGCGTCGGGACCATATGCGCCCGACCGGAGACGCCCGCCGGCGGGTTGTTCGCCTTGAAAAGGATGTCCGCGTCCTCGATCGCCTCGACAAGCCCGGCACCGAGCACCGAGGATGTGATTCGGGGCGATGTGACATTCGCGAACATCGGGACGACCTCGAGGCAACCCTCGTCGATCGCGTTGGCCTGCAGCAGCGAGCCGCCGAAGGCGTCAAGCGGATCGAAGCCACCCTTCTCCGAAAGGCCGAAGCGCGTCACGAAGATCGAGCCCGAACCGCCGACCGGGTTGTTGTGGCACGAGGCGCATGAGTTCTGGTTGAAGATGGGGCCGAGACCTTCGGCATCCGTAAACGTCCGCTCGAACTGGACCCTTCCCGCCTCGAATGCGCTGAGTTCCATCGAAGTCAGGCCGTCCAGCGGATCGCCCGCCTTCGGCTGCGGCGCGACGGATCCCGCCAGTGCCGGAAGTGAAATGCCCGCCGCGGCCAATCCCGCGAGCACCATCAACGAACGACCAACAGTTAATTGGCGACCAGTCATCTTGAATACCTCACGATCATTGCGACGCGGTCTGGACACGACTCGCCCCGCTCCATCTCAATCCCGGACCATCGGGCGAGCTCCCAGCAGCGCCCGATCTCTCATGAGCAAGACCCCCGCCCGGCGTTAACCGGGCGGGGGGGATCAAACAATCGATCGGACTCAGCAGCTCGTACCGAACGCTGCGAGCACAACATTCAGGTCATCGACATCCACGATGCCGTCATCGTTGGCGATATCCGCCGCATGACCCATACCGACATTCTGGCCGAAGACGGACAGGATGGCGTTGAGGTCATCGACGTCGATGGTGCCGGAGGTGTTGACGTCGCCGGGGCACGACGGGCCCGGGCAGACAACCTTGTCGACGGTGAAGTTGTCGAGGCCGCCCTCGGTCACCGAACCGTTGGGGTTGTCAGACACGACGAAACGAACGCGGACCTGATCCGTGGGCGTCACGAAGTCAGAGACCACAAACGTCACGGTCTCCCACTCGGTGGGCGTCCCGACGCCGTTGTTCGTGCCGTCGGTCGAACCGACCGTCACCCACGTCGCGCCGTTGTTGTTGGAGATCTCGGTCACCATCTGATCGGCGCCGGCGCCGCCTTGCTGGTTGCAATAGAACCAACGGGCGTAGCTGATGGTCGCGTCGCTTCCGGCCAGATCGATCACCGGCGAGGTCAGCGTCGTCGGGCCGCCGTCGACGTCCGCCGCACCGGCCGCACCGCCCACCGCGCCGTTTTGCGTGACGAACGCGAAGTCGCCCGCGGCGCTCGCGTCATCGCTCGGCGCCGCCTCGACGCCGGCGTTCACCGTGCCGACCGGGATCGCACGCTGCCAGGCGCCCGCGGTCAGCGAGGCGTCATTGGTCACCGTCCAATCCGGGGTCGCGGCTTCGAAATCCTGCGATGTCGAAACGATCGAGTCGGCCGAGAGCGCCGTGTAGCGACCGTTCTGGCCGGGGGGATCGGTGAACGACCCGCCGCCGTTGAGCGAGGCGAGGAACTGGAACGAGGCGGTCTGCGGGCAGGGCACCGCGGGGAGCGTCACCTGGTAGGAGTCGCCGCCGAGGTGCGACATCGCGATGGTCGTGTCCGCCGCGCCGCCGATCGAGTACTTGAACATCGCCGATGCCGGGTTGATCGTGCCGCCGGTCGCCGTGATATCAACATTGATCACGGTCGCCTGGTCGGGCGTGAGCGAACCGGGGATACCGCCGGGATACGAGAACACAGCGCCCGCGGGGGGGACTTGGATCCAGACCCGCGTGCCGATGCACCGGCCGATCACCATGTCGAGGTAGCCGTCCTGGTTGATATCGAAGATCGCGATGTTGTGCGTGCCCGTGAGTTCCGAAGTCGGGATGCTCGCCACCGCGCCGCCGGACTGAAGCTCCTGCAGCGTGACGTTGGGTGCATTGCCGAGGTTGCGGAAGATGTGCGTGCGACGCGAGCAGCCGGTGATGTCGACATCGACGTCGGCGATCAGAACATCGTTCCAGCCGTCATTGTTGAGGTCCGCGATGTAGCAGTCTCCGCCGAAGCCGTCGTCGCCCCCGGCCTGGTACGAGAAGTTCTTGTTCGTGAACGAAACGGTCGAGCCGCCGAACGGCCCGTTGTTGAGCCAGAAGTGGTCCGCGCCGTCGTCGGCGACGACCATGTCGGGCAGGTTGTCATTGTTCAGGTCGCCGACCGTCACGAAGTACGGCGCGAGAGAGTCAACGATCTGGTACTGGTTGTACGCGCCCTTGTTGGAGGGGTTGTTGTAGTTCACGGCCACGTGCTGCGGCGGGTTGAGCGCGGTCTGCTTGACCACGTCCAGAGCGCCGTCGCGGTTCATGTCCTCGAAGAAGGAGGCCGCGCCGAACGCCGACTCCTGCATCTGGAAAGTGGTCAGGACCGCGTTGGTCTGATCCGAGAAGAAGCCGTTGCCATCGTTCTTCAAGACGCGGTTGTTGAAGTCGAAAATTTGGGCGCCGCCCGAGTCGTAGTCGCCGAAATACAGGTCCATGTCCCCGTCGTCGTCGATGTCGCCCGCGGCGACCGAGCAGAAGCGGGGGCCGGCCGTCGGATGCATCTGCGGGATGCGCGCATCCTCATACCGGAAGCCCTGCCAGTTCCCGCCGCCGTCGTTGCCGAGGTTGATGTACACGCGCGGATGCGACAGATGCTTGGCCTGGTTGTCCGTCAGCGTGACGGCCGTCACGAGGTCGATCCACGTGTCGTTGTTCACATCGACCGCGACCACGTCGCGGTCATTCGTCGGCGTCAGGAAGCCCTCATCGCCGGGAATATCCGACGCGACAGCGTACAACTGCGTCCGGTCGGTCAGCACGCCGCCCTCGTTCATAAAGAGGACGTTCACGCGCTTGCCGGCCGTCGTGAAGGGCTGCTTGCGAACGCACACAAGGTCGATGTCGCCGTCCTTGTCGAAGTCGGCGAACGCATAGTCCTTCTCGTCAGGGTCATTCGCGCCCGTCGAAGACGGCGCGACGAGTCGGGTGCTGGTCTCGTTGACGAAGTTCACCCAATGCTGTCCGAACGCCGACCCGGCGATGAACAGGGCTGTCCCCGCAGCGAGCGCCGCTTGCTGAGTCATCTGTCTTGGATTGATCATCCGCTATCTCCCTAGAAAGTTCCTGACATGCCGACCACCCGCAACGACATCCAGCGCTGCGTTGATAACAGCACCGCGAACGGCCGGAGACAAGGGATCGGACACACCCCTCCGGAAAGCCGCGGAGCCAGCGATCGACACCCTCTAGATTACCTCACTCCATGCAAAGGGCTCTGCATAAACCCTTCGGACCCCCAAAAAAGCCCGATGAGAGCCAACCACATTCGGGTCCAGAGTGGGTAGTTGACCCAGAGCAATCGCCAGGATCGCCAATAAGTTCGGAATCTGTTCAGGTGTGGCCGCGAACACCCATCACGGTCTCAGCGCATAACGCCTCGAAAATCCCCAGCGCCTCCGCGGAGGAGGGGTCGGCCGTCTCGGAAGCGGCTCTTCGGGCGTACGTCCCGTCGGGCATCAGTTCCCATGCCCGCCGCCGATCGCTTATGTTCAGTTCGAGAATCCGATTCAACCGCCTTTTGGCGTCGAGATCGCGGATCGGAATCCCGACCTCGACACGGTCGGAGAGATTCCGCACCATCCAGTCCGCCGACGCGATGAACCACTCGCCCTCGATCGGGTCCTCGCGCCCATTGGCGAAGTGGAAGATTCGAGAGTGCTCGAGGAATCGCCCGATCGACGCCGTCACCGTGATGTTCTCGCTCAACCCCGGGACGCCGGGACGCAGGCAGCAGAAGCCGCGCACCACCAGGTGAATCCGCACGCCCGCGTTCGACGCCTCGTAGAGGCGGTTGATGATCCCGACATCCTCGAGTTGGTTCATTTTCGCAAGGATCCGCGCCGGCTTGCCCTGCCGCGCATTCGCGGCCTCGCGATCGATCAGTTCGTAGAACCGTCGGCGCATCGTGTGCGGGGCCACGAGCAGCGTCCGGTATTCGTGCTGGAATGATCTTCCGGTCAGGTGATTGAATACATTGACGACGTCGTCGGTGATCACCGGATCGCAGGTCAGCAGCCCGCAATCGGTGTACAGAAGCGCCGTCCCCGGGTGGTAGTTCCCGGTCCCGACGTGCGCGTAGCAGCGCAGCCCGTCGTGCTCCTTCCGTACCACGAGCGAGCACTTGCAGTGCGTCTTGAGCCCGACCAGGCCGTACGCCACATGCACTCCGTGATTCTCGAGCATCCGGGCGAAAGTCACATTCTTGCTCTCGTCGAATCGCGCCCGCAGTTCCACCAGCACCGCTACCTGCTTCCCGTCCTCGGCGGCGCGGATCAGACTCTCGACGAAAGGCGACTCGCGCGAGGTGCGATAGATCGTCTGCTTGATCGCAAGAACATTCGGGTCCTTGGCCGCCTGCGCAATGAACCGCTCCACCGATGCCTTGAACGACTCGTAAGGGTGATGCACAAAGATGTCGCGATCGCGGATCGCAGCAAAGATGTCCTGCTCGTCGTCTCGGAGCCGCGGCGGGATCACCGGCACCCATGGGCGGTCCTTCAGGTCCGCGCGATCCAGGCGCAGCAGTTCCCCAAGATCTGCGTATTCGAGCGGGCCCGCCGACGAATAGATGTCCGAGTCATCGAGCTCCAACTCTTCCTTGAGCAGGTCCAGAATCTCGGGCGACGGGTTCTCGCCCGTCTCCAAACGAATCGTCTCCGCAAACCGGCGGAGGTGGAGTTCCGTCTCGACATGCTCCAGCAGATCGTCCGAGACCTCCGCCTCCTGCTCGACGCCCGTCGATCGCGTCACGCGAAAGGGCATGACCTCGAGCAACTGCATGCCGGGGAACACATCATCGAGGTTGTTCCGCAGAATCTGCTCGAGCGGGACGAAACGCGCTTGCCGCGGATCGGTCACGACACCGACGTCACCCCGCCGCGGCAACGACACAAGCCGTGGCACCGGATCCGGAATTTTGAGGCGGGCGAACAGCCGCTCCGACCGGCCCGGCTGCGCCACCAGAATCCCGAGATTCTCAGACAGGTTCGAGATAAACGGGAAGCGATGCCCCGGATCAACGGCCAGCGGCGTGAGAATCGGGAACACACTCGAACGGAACCAATCATCCAGACGCTCGCGATCGGTCTCGTTCAGTTCCGCGTACCCGAGAATCTGGATGCCCGACTCCTGCAGCGCCGGGAGAACCTGCCGCTGATAGCACCACGCCTGATCGCGGATCAGTTGCATCACCGAAGCGCGAATCTGCGCCAGGTTCTCGCGCACCGATCTCCCGTCGTGCGTCAGCAACTCGAGCCCCGATATGGCCCGCCGCTTCAGCATGCCGACGCGCTTCATGAAGAACTCATCCAGGTTCGACGCGAAGATCGTCAGGAACTTCACACGCTCCAGCAGAGGCGTGCGGTCGTCCATCGCCTCCGCGAGAACGCGCCGGTTGAACTCGAGCCACGACGCGTCGCGCCCGATGAACCGCAGCGGATCACCGGACACGCCGTCCATCGGCGCGCTGTCCCCCGTGGCGCTGGACGCCGGATCGAGCGAATGCATTGGGTCTTGATGCGGACGGGTCATGACAGGGCCTTCATCCTAGGACCGGATCGACCACCGGAGCGTTCGGCATGAGCCGACGCATCATCTCACCGCGCGAATGTAAGAAACGCGCAAAGAAAAACCGGCCGCGGTGTCCTCCAGGTCACCACGGCCGGCGGATGGGTGTCCGATCTGGCACTCAGGCGGCGGGCGTCTCCGAAGATTCCGCATCGGATGCGAGCGACTCGTCCAGCAGGCCCAGCACCCGAGCCAGCTCGTCGGGCGTCAGCCCGACCTGCTCGCACAGCGGAGCCAGCAGGCGGCGCTGCGCCTGGCTGTACTGCAGGTCGGTCATCCCGAGCCCGCGGACCTGCTCGAGCAGCGTCCGGAGTTCCACGAGGTTGCGGAACGCCAGCTGCTCCTCGGGCGTCGGCGCCGCCGCGACGAACCCCGCGAACGCGACCGGCTCGAACGCCTGCTGCTCGCCGGCCCCGAAGTTCTCCAGCGAGCGGCGGATCGAGTCCGCAACAGTCGCAGCCGAGCCATCCTCGCGGGCGGCGAACAGCGCGTTGTAGCGCTCCGCCGCAGCAATCACGCTCTTGATGTCGAACCGCGTCGCCGCGAGCACGGTCTCCGAACCGTAGTTCGACGGCGCACCAGGCAGATCGCTGTAGACATAGCGCTTCCCGGCAACCGCGCCGCCGGACTCGCCGGCCTCGACGCCGCGTGCGTCGATGCCGATCAGCGCCAGACGATCGAGGTCGTACACGCGCGGGATCACAAAGTCCCTGAACCGTGCATCGGGACGGCCGTCATCTCGCGACCCGGTATCCACCGGCACCACGAGTTCCGCGGGCGGATCCGTCGGCCCCGGAGGCGGGGGCGGCGGCGGAGGCGGCGGAGGAGGAGGCGGCGGGGGCGGAGGCGGCGGAGGAGGCGGCGGGGGAGGGGGCGGAGGCGGTGGCGGCGGAGGAGGAGGCGGCGGGGGCGGCGACGCCGTCGGCACCCGCTGATCCAGCACCATCCCGTCGAACATCACCGCGGACTCAACGAGGTCCGCGTTGTTCATCGCGACCGAATCGAAGCCGAGCGAAACCAGATCGCCCTGAACAGCGCCCGAGAGGTTGCCGAAGCGAGGCGACGCGCCGCTCGGATCACCACTCAGGAAGATCGATCCATCGAACCGGATCACACCCTGTGCAACAAAGTCGAGGCCTCCGTCGTTGATGATGGAGCCGTCCTCGTTGAACAGCGTGAAGGCCTTGCGACGCAGCAGGATGATGTCGTCCGCGGAAACGCGGAGCCCACCCCCGGCCGCGACCATGTCGCCGAGCCGCGCCTCGTTGGTCGCACGGACCGTGAGATCGCCCAGAGCCGTGAACTTCTCGTTCTGGCCCATCAGGAAGTTCTGCACATCGAACGAAACACCCTGCTCGCCGACGATCGTCGCCTTCAGCGGCACCTCACGGACGCCGTCGCCGCCCGCGGTCGACATCGAGAGCGTCTTGAGCGACTCCTCGGAGCCGACATCACCGTTGAAAACGATCAGGCCCTTGTCTGTCGTCTGAAGTGTCAGGTTGAACGGTCCATCAATGGTCGAACCGAACCGCAGCACGCCGTCGCCATCATCCGCGATGCCGATGCTCCGCATGATCGTGTTGTCGCAGAGCGTCACGGCACCCTCGTAGTTCTGATCGTCCGTCGTGCGGATGAGCATGCCGAACACACCGGGCGTGTCGATCTTCGTCGTGCCACGCACATCCAGCGATCGCAGCGCGTTAATGGCGCCCACATCGCGGGTGAAGAGCACATCGGCGTCGATGGTCAGGTCGTGCCCGCCGTTGACCGTGTCCTCCACGAACGAGTCGAAGTGAACCTCGTCGCCGGTGAGCAGGACGTGCTCGCCCACGAACACCGCACCGTGGTAGTCCTGGTTGAGCGCCGTGAGCACATCGCCGTTCAGATTGGCGATGCCGATGACATCCAGCGATGTCAGCGAGAGATCGCCATCGATATCCGAGCCCGTCTCGGATTTCAGGAACAGGAGCGTGCCGTCGACAAGGTTGTTGCTGTCGAGCGTGATGCCCGAGTCATTCGAGGTGATGTAGTAGTTCATCCCGGTCGTCGGAGCGCCGAACTGCGAGACCAGTGGCAGCGCGATCGACGGAACCCCCGCATCCTGCTCGAAGATGAAGGTGTCCGGGCGCGTGCCGCCCAGACCCGGGCCGAAGAACATCGGATCATTCGTCCGGGCGTCGATGTTGGCCATCGCGAGCCCCGAGTCATTCCCGGCGCGCAACGCGATCGTCTGGCCCGCCAGCGACTGGCCCGGCGAGATAAACAGCACCTGGCCGGTGCCGTCCAGACCCGCGTGAGCATCGACGAGGTTCTGCGCGTGCACGAAGCCGTCGAACTCGACATTGTCGTTGGCACGGAACTTCGCGAAATCCCCGATCGTGAGATCGTCCTCAACGCGGACGAACTCGTTGGCGAATCCATCGACACTCAGGATGCTCTGCGCGCCGGTCATGCCGCCGAAATCGCCGCCGAAGATCAGCCACCCGTCGGTGATCGTCACCTCCAGATTGGTCGTCTCGGGCGTGTCGATGAACCCGAACGGCCCGGCGCCGACATACTTATCGACCGCCTGCGTGATGCGAACGAACCGGTTGGGATCAACACTCGCAAGCCCGAACTGCACATCGCCGGTCGTGCCCTCAAGGTTGATATCCCCCAGGTTCGTCGCGGTCAGATGCGTGCCGAGAATCACGTTGTCAACGATCGAGTGGCCCGCGACCATGTCGATCTGAGTGCCTGTGATCGAGAGGTCGAAGTCCGGGTAGCCGGGATGATCCGGCAGGAACCCGAACTGGATGTCGTCGCCCGCATCCACGCGGACGGCACCGCCGGAAACGATCGAGTCCTCGAACCGGACGAGGTCCGACGCCGAGATGTCGAGCGAACCGACCAACTGGTCGCCCACCATGCCGCCGAAGTCGCCGCCCATGATGAGCGAGCCGTTGGTGACATCGATCGTCAGATGGGTGTTCTCGGGATTCGCCAGCAGCCCCGACACGCCGGAAGTGCGGAAGTAGCGCGAGTCGGCCTGCGTGATGTGTACGGACCGCCCGTTGGCGACGCCCGCGAGGCCGAAGTCCACGCCGCCCGTCGCGCCGACAAGATTGATGTCGCCGGTGGTCGCGGTGAGCGTTGTCCCGAGCAGCGCGTTATCAACAATGGAATGGCCCGCATTGAAATCGAGCGAGTCGGCGGTGATGAACAACTCAAACAGCAGCCCGGCCGCGTCGCCGCCGTCCATCGGCTCGACATACTCGAACCGGATGTCGTTCCCGGCCGTGAGCGACAACCCGCCGTTGGCCTTGTTGATATCCGAACCGATCGAGATGTCGTTGTCCGCCAGGAGCGACACATCGCCGGCAAACCCTTCAATTGACGAAGGATCAATGTACTGATCGCCGCCGATATCGCCCTCGGGACCATCGACGACTCGGATGTTTGTCGGGTCGAGCAGGATCTTCGCGTTGGCGAAGCCGTCCACCGTGTCGCCCTTGAGTTCGCCCTGCAATCCGAGCGAGTTCTTGGCGCTCACTTCGCCGGTGCCGCCGTGCCCGCCGCGCGCCCCGCCCGACAGGTCGACCACCGAGCCGCGCTCCATGGTCGTGTCGCCCTGATAGGAGTGCACCAGCACCTCGCCGCCGTGAGCGACGCCCCTGCCGCCCGCGGCAGAGGTCACCGAACCGGCACCGAGCGTCGTTTGGTTGGTCGACGTCAACTCGACGCGTCCCGCGCGCCCGTTATCAGCGTCCGCTGTGACCGAGCCGTCGTTCACAACAGTGGGGGCCTGCACCGTCACCCAACCCGCCTGGCCCGCCGAAACATTGGTCGAGATCGTGCCGGTGTTGTGAACCGAGCCGGCCTGCGCTGTGAGTGTCACCTCGCCGCCGCTCGCCTCGATGCGGCCCGTATTGCGGATCGCCAGCGACAACGCGTCGCCGGCCCCGAGGGTGACGCGACCGCGCCGGGCGCGAATCGTGCCGGAGTTCTCGATCGCGGGCGATCCGCTGACATCGGTCACAGCGCCCATCGCCGGGCCGCTCGCGGTTGTCATCTCAGCCCCGTCGATCCTGGCGCTGATGCGCGATCCGCGCTCGCGGATGAGCACATCGTTGCCCGAGAGCATGGTGACCAGTCCACGATCCGAAACAATCGTCCCTGAGTTGGCGATGGTCTTGCCGATGAGGTTGACCGCGTCCGCGGTGATCAATCCCTCCGCAACAATGCCGTTCTGCACATTCGTGAAGTGATAGTTGCCCTTGAGGAAGTCGGAGTCCGAGAGATTGGCGGCGCCGGCGTACAAGCGTCCGACATTCACCACCGAGTTGGCGCCGAACGCCACGCCCGCGGGATTGACAATGAAAACGCGCCCGTTGGCCAGCAGGTTGCCGTCGATCGTCGTCGGGTCGCCGCCCACGATGCGATTGAGAACCCTGGCGTTCTTTCCGGGCTGGATGAACTGAACCGTTTCGCCCTTGAGGATGTTGAACTGCTGGAAGTTGATGATCGCCTTCCGCCCCGTGCGGATGGTCGTCAGCGCTCCCTGCTGTGAGATACTGGCGTTGCCCGCGACAACCTGCGCGCCCTCGGGGGCGCCCAGCGCGTGGGCCGCCGTGATACCGAGCACCGAACCGGCAAGTGTCGCCACCAGGCCCGGGCTACGCGAGAGCGAGATCGCGCGTGAAGAGTGCGTCCATGTCTTCATTTTTCTCTCCCTGTGCACCGACATGCCCGCCGGGACTCCCGGCGGACCACTGATCTTCCATGTGTCGCGGCCCGACGCCTGTGCGCGGCGGGTCAGAAGATCACTGTGAGCACAAAGTGGACCTCACTGTCCCCCTCGTCAACCTCCGTTCGGCCAAGTGCATCCTCAATCTCGTAGAGTGCTACGCCCCAATCGACACGGACGTTCAATGTCCTCGAAAGCGCAAGTTCCGCACCGATCCCCACGCTTACCAGCGTCGCATCTTCCTCAAAGCTCTGACGATCCTCATGAGTCACACGACCGAAATCAACGAACCCCTTGAAGATCAGGTCCCAGTCCACGGGCCCATAGGGATATTGGGGGCGGAACCGGAACGGGGTTCCAAAGAACTCCGAGGGTTGCACGCTCGACGACAATCCCCGCGGCAGGTGGTATCGGTACTCAGCGGAAGCGATGAAGGCGTTATCGCCCGCCACGACCGCTTCCGGATAACCCCGCACCGTGTAGAGCCCGCCCGCGGTCTGCTGGAAGTTTGGCACCAGCCGGTTCCCGAATGCGATCTGCGCCTGCGCCGTCAGCGCGATCTCGTGGGCCAGGCCGGGCGACTCATCCAGACTCGGATTCAGGAGCGGCTCGAGATAGAAAGAGTGCTGCGCCCCGAGGCGCGCCACCGTCCAGTCGCCGTCCGCGTCAAACCGCCCCAACTTGTCGATCTCCGGTTCCTCCCCGCCCTCGAGCGAGAACTCGACCATCGCGGTCGCAACCGTCGATGACGACTCACGCTGCTGCTCCAGCGACAACCCCGTGTACCCGATCAGGAACTCCTCGTCGCCGTGGATGTTGGCGAAGTTGTTGTCGACCTCGACCGACTCGGCGCGAATGCCCCCGATCGCATCGATGAAGAGATCACGGCGCTGGAAGAAGTTCCAGATGAACTCGCCGCCGACGCTCGACCCTTCGCCCTCAAAGTTCGCGTTCGGCAGGCCGACCTCGGACGCGTCGTAGGTGTACCACGAGCCGTACACCCGCCATCGCAGTCGATCCGACCCGAAAAACGGCCGGGAATACGAACCCGAGAACGCATGGATGTCCTCGAATCCCGCGGTCATGTACTCGAGCGTGAGGATGTCGTCGGCGTTCGTCAGCTGGTTGTGGACGAAACCGAAGCGCTCACGCCAGTTGTTGGTGCTGTCTGTTCCGTTGTTCGCGAGCTGGAAGTACAGGAACCACGGCTTGTTCTCCGTCACGATGTAGTCCAGGTTCACCGACCCCGGCTGATCACCCGAAGCACCGACGGCCACATCGACGCGCCGACCCGGATGGCGGCTCAGGCGATAAATGTAGTCATCGATCAGGTCGCCGCGAGGAACATCGATCGCATAATCCGTCGTGCCGTCGTCGGGCCGCACAGGCGAACGATCCCGGATCCGCTGGTGCACCGGGTGGTTGACGCTCTCCCCCTCCTTGAGCCGCTCGCCCATCCCGATCGTGCGCACATCCGTGATGATGCCCGTCGTCACCTCCACCGTCATCGATGTAAGATCGGCCGGGCGCCGATCGACCACCTCGCCGTCGACCACCGCGAACTGGCGCGGATCAGGTTCTGCGTACACACCGATGAGGCCATAGCCCTTGGTCAGCCGGTCGAAGACCGCGGGCGCGATGAGCGCCAATGCCGAGTCATAGAGGTACGGAGTCGCATCGTCCGCGAGCTGCGCCAGTGTGAATGACTGCCCGGGAAACCCCTCTCTCGGGGCGATGAATCCATCCGCGGTCCGCACCAGCACGACCGTCGCCGCCAGCACTTCTTCCTCGGTCGGAAGCAGCGAGTTCTCGCGGATGTATCGAATCTCGATCCCCGTCACGAGGTGCCTGGCGCCGTCAAACTCGTCCGCAACCGCGAGCGGCGCGTCCGAGGTCGTGGCCGGAACCGCGGCACCATCGACCGGCGTGGCCGCTTGTGCCCGCGCGTGGGCCGGGATGGCGAGCACCGCGCAGGCGAGGCCCGCGCACCGGCACAGCAGACTTGCGGCTGCACCCACCCCCAATGTGGACATCTTGTGGGCTCGCGATGAAGGGGTACGGCTGGCGATCGGGCGCTTTCGCATGTCGACTCCGTCATTCGTCGGGACCCGCATACCGCGGGTTGGGGGCTATTGGGACCAACACTCGATATCGGGCGTTGCGGGCGCCATTCTTGTCGATTCCGCTGAGAACGAGCCGCGTCCCGGCGACACAGGAGCACAGATTACCCATGTTGTCCGCATCGCGCACCTTCGCAAGGGCACGAGCCCGCCTTGGGTACGCTCAAATCCAGTCGATCGAACAGGATTTCGGACCTGACTTGAGTTCCTCCCACCGATCGCCGATGGAACGATCGGGGCCCCTTTCAGGCCCCAAGACCCCAGGGAACGGAGCCCCCTCCATGCGTCGAGTCAAAGCCGCCCTTGCCGCCGTTTCGATGACCTGCCTCCTTGCCGGGTGCGTCCACGCGCCGCGCCACGCGACGCTCGACATCGATCAGCCCGAGGTCGCGCCGATCCTCACGCTCGGAGCCGGAGACGCCCTCGGTTGGCGCATCTATCAGCAGGACGTCGTCCTCGCCATGCGAGACGGGTACTCCCGGGGCGTCTATCAGCCCCAGATCTTCCCCGACATGGATGTCCGGGTGGTCGAAGTGCCGATCGACTGACGCCCGCCTGCTCGCCCATCTTGCCCCTCCTGCGCCCCTTCCGCACCCGGAATGATCCGCCGCGAATGCGCTGATTGTGTCAACTCATGATTTGACAGGCCCTTACGCGGTGATACGGTGTCAGTGGCGGTGCTCAGCACAGGGGCACGCCCATAGGTTCGGAGATTCAGAGACTTGACGACCCGCCTCTGGCGGGCGCCCGTTCGCGTTGTGCTCGCGCTCCGGCTCGGGCCGGGCGTGCGCGCACCTCTCGAACGGTACTTCCGGAGAGAGAGCATGGCCGCTCAACGCACCGCGCTGCGCGCATTCCCACTACTTGCTGTCGCCTCGGCCGCGAGCACGACCCTCGCCGCGCCGATCACCGATCGCGCGTTCTTCGATTTCCTAAACCCGACCGTCATCGACTTCGAGACCGACGGTGCCGGCGCGCCCGTTTCCCTGATCCAGGGACAGATCGCCACGCTCCCCGCCAACGAGTACGCCGCACAGGGCGTCCGTTTCAATCAGAACATCGCGTGGGTCAACGACGGCAACGCCCAGTTTGATGCAGCGCAGTTCCTCGCCGCGACGCCGGTCGTCTCGATCCCTTCCTCGCAGTTCAACGCATTCTCGATCCACTTCGATGTCCCAGTCGAGGCGTTCGGCATGTTCGTCGCGAACAACAGAGTCGCGGACCCGACCGGTCCGTCGTTCACCGCCTACGACTCCGACGGCATGGTCATCGAGACCGCCACATGGGGAGCGTCGTTTATCGACGGCGGGTTCTCGCTCGTCGATTACGGCTTTATGGGCATCTCGTCGCCGGGCGTCTCGATCGCCAGAGTCGATATCACCAAGCAGGCGGCGATCCTCGACGACCTCACCTTCTCCGTCATCCCCGCCCCAGGCGTCTTGAGCGCTCTGGCCGGCGCCGGGCTGTTGGGTGTGCGTCGCCGCTGCCGCTGATCGGTTGCAAGCACAGGCGAACTCTACCGACCGCGGGGTGATGCCTATCCACTCCGCGGTTTTCTTTTACTCACTTCAGCGCCTTGAAGGCATCGATCGCGCGCTGACGAGTCTCGGCCAGATCACAAATCGGATCGGGGTACCGGAGCTCGCCGCGAAGCAGCGATGGAATCGCCCATGGCTCGTGCACGGCGTCGCCTTCAATGCCGCCTAACTCGGGCACCAGCGCCCGCACGAATCGCCCCTCGGGATCAAAGCGCTTGCCTTGCGACACCGGATTGAAGATCCGGAAGTAGGGGGCCGCATCCGTGCCCGTCGATGCCGACCACTGCCACCCGCCATTGTTGCTCGCCAGGTCGCCATCCACCAGATGCCGCATGAAGTGCCGCTCGCCCCGACGCCAATCGATGAGGAGATTCTTGGTCAGGAACATCGCGGCGATCATCCGAAGCCGGTTGTGCATCCATCCGGTCCGCGCGAGCTGCCGCATCGCCGCGTCGACGATCGGTATCCCCGTGCGTCCCTCGCACCAAGCGGCAAAGTCCTCGTCCGAGTCGCGCCAGCGAATCCGGCGCGTCTCGAGTTGGAAGGGCTGATGCTTGCACAAGCGCGGGAACGCGACGAGCAGATGCCGATAGAACTCGCGCCAGATTAACTCCGAGATCCAAACCGATGCGCCGGACTTCTCTTTCGATTTCGGATCCGGCAGCCCACCATGGGCGTCGATCGCGAACTCCAGGCACACGCGGGCCGAGATCACGCCGTGCGCCAGGTACGGCGACAGCGTCGAGGTGCCGTTGATATCCGGCCGATCGCGCAGCTCGTCGTATCGCGCGATCTTCGACTCGACAAACTGCTCCAGCCGCTTCCTCGCCGCGTCTTCACCCGCCGGCCAGAGGTCGGCGCGATCAAGAGCCGCATCGAAGCCCATCACCGATGCCGGCACATCATCGCGCACAACGCCCGGGTCCGTCTGCTTACGCGGCGGCGCGACAGACTTCACCCCATCCTCGCGATAGACGCCGAGCCACTGCTTCTTAAACGGAGTGAAGACCGTGTACCAGCCGTCCTGCTGAGTCTTGACGGTACCGGGAGACAGAATGCATTGATCGTCCGAGATGCACACTCGGCACCCGATCTCTCGGCATCGGGACGCCACCGAGGCGTCGCGGCCCGCCTCATTCACTTCGTACTCGCGGTTGAAGCATAGGCAATCAATGGCGTTCTCGCGGATGACGCGCTCCAGCACATCGGGCACGCCGCCGAAGTCGCAACACTCCCTGATGAGCAACGGTATGTTCAGTTCGTTCAACTCGTCGGAGAGCGCCCGCAGGTTGCGAAGCAGAAACGCCACCCGGATATCCGCCCAGTCGTGCCGCTTCCACTGCTCGGGACAGACCACAAAGACCGCGATGACGCCATTGTCCGAGATGCTGCACGCCTCCCGGAGCGCGGGGTTGTCATGCGTACGAAGATCCGAACGGAACCATATGAGCGATCTCAAGAGCCCCACACCCCTTCAAGCACCACCAGGCACAGCCAGGCCCGGCAAGACCACGCGATGGTGCGGACCCAGTTCGTCGAGACGAGCAGACGAATCGACCGCTCGTTGTACCCGCGCTCGAGCCGCCGGTGCAGCGGCACCTGAACCAGGAATGTCGAAAGCCACACGACAATCAAGAGCCCAAACGCCGCCTTGTTCAGTTGGTCGAGCCGTTCCGTCAGCGGTGCGAACGCCAGAAGCGTCGCCGATGTCAGCTCGATCATCATCAGCGGGATCACGATGAAAGAAATCCTTCTCTGATGATTGCGCTCGTACGCCACCCACTCCGCTTCTCCGACCAGCCGCATCAGCGGGTAATGGACAACCTGCACGAACCAGATGACGCCCGTCATCAAGAGGGTCGCGATCGCCTGAATCGCCACGAGATGCGGGTTCACTTCAGTCATTCAAACCGGGCCTTCGCACTCCGTCGGGCGCCGGATTCACCCCGCCAAAAGGTCGCTCAGGGCGGCGAGCACCCGGTCCAGTTCCTCGACGGTCGTGTACGCGCCGGGCGACAACCGCACCGTGCCGTCCGGGAACGTCCCCATCGCGCGGTGCGCGTTCGGCGCACAATGCAGCCCTGTCCGAACCGCGATGTTGTACCGCTCGTCCAGCAGCCCCGCGATGTCCGGGCACGATCGTCCCTCGACAACGAACGACACCGACGCCGTCCGCTTTTTGATATCACTCGGCCCGACCAGGCGCACGCCCGGCAATCCGCGCAGGTGCTCCGTCAGCCGGCGCACCATCTCGCGTTCATGTTCCAGCGCCCGCGCCGGCGCGTTCTCGATGGCCGCGAGCAGCCCGGCCATCCCGAGCGTGTTGGGCGTGCCCGCCTCGAAGTACATCGGGAGCTGGCGAGGCGTGACGGGTGAGACCGAGTCCCCCGCGGTGCCGCCCTGGCGCAGCGGGAGCATGCCCGGCGACTCGGAGTTCGGGTCGTACGCACGCTCGCCGACGAACAAACCGCCCACGCCGGTGGGACCGAGCAGCGACTTATGCCCCGTGAACGCGAACAAGTCGGCATTGAGCGCGTCGACATCGACCGCCAGCGCCCCGGTCGTCTGGGCGCCGTCGACGCAGAAGAGCGCATCCGGCCGCTCGCTCCGAAGTCTCGCGCCGATCTCCGCGACCGGTTGAATCGAACCGATTGCATTACTCGCGTGCGTGCAGCAGACCAAGACCGTCCGCTCGTTCGTCGCTTCGAGCATCGCATCGACATCGACAAAACCCTCTTCATCACACTCAACCACCGTCGAGTCGATCAAGCCCAGTTGCGTGAGTTCGTTGATCGGTCTCGAGATCGCGTTGTGTTCGAGCACCGTGAACACAACATGCGGCTTGATGTGCTTGTGCGCGATCAGCCGCGCGTTGATCACACCCTTGATCGCGATGTTCAGAGCGTCCGTCGCGCCCGAAGTCAGAATCACACGCGACGCGTCCTCCGCGCCGATCACGCCCGCCACAGCGCTCCGGGTATCGTTCACCAGCTGTGTCGCCTGCCCCGCCATGCAGTGCAGCGCCCGCCCCGGCGAGCACGCGCTCTCATTCAGGAATCGCGCCATCGCCTCGGCGACCTGCGGCGGCTTAGGCCAACTCGTGGCAGCGTTGTCGAAATACGCGACATTCCGGCAGGTTGTGGCGATCACGATCGGCACCTCTCTGTGAGTCAGTGTCGCCCGAGTGTACCGTCCGACATGCACGAGGTGGACTCACGCCGAGCGGCCACAATCGGCCCCGCTCGCCCCGAATCCGCTCCCGGTCACCAGTCCCGGCGAACCGCCTCGATGATCCGCTGCGCGGTCCGCACCGCCGCGAACCCCGCCTCAGCGTCGATCGGGGGCGTCGCGCCCGTCCGCACACACTCGAGGAACGCGTTGATCTCCATCTCGAGCTGGTCCGCGTCGTCGATCTCCAGCGGCTCCATCGTCAGGATCTCGTGGTAGTTCAGATCGGAGAGGTCCGTCCCCTTGCGCAGTTCTTCGCGCACCTCGTCCATCTGAATCGAGTTCGCGATCTTGCGGATGAGCATCCCCTTCTTCGCCGCGTAGTCGATGCTCACATACCCGTTCTCGCCGATGATCCGCGTTTTCCGCTCGGTCTTGAGTGCCAGTCGCGACGCCGTCACATTCGCGACGCACCTGCCGCGCGAAGTCTCAAACGTCAGCCGCGCGTTGCAGACATCCTCGTGCTCCGTCAACACGGCCACGCCCGACGCCTGGACCTCAACCGGCTCCTTCCCCTCCATGAGCCAGATCACGACATCCAGATCGTGGATCATCATGTCCATCACGACCGACACATCCACGCTGCGGAATGTCATCGGGGAGACGCGATGCACCTCGAGGAATCTCGGTGAGACCCCCAGTTGCCCGCCGTCGCCCATCGCCTGACGCTGCGCCTGCTCCAGCGCCCGCACCGCCGGGTTGAACCGCTCGATGTGCCCGACCATCAGCGTCGCGCCCGACCGCTTCGCCAGCGTCGCCATCTCGCGCGCCTCTTCGGGCGTATTGGCGAGCGGCTTCTCGATCAGGCACGCGATCCCCGCCTCAAGGAATGGTCGCGCACACTTCAGGTGGTACGTCGTCGGCACCGCGATCGAGACCGCGTCCACGCCCGCATCGATCAGGTCTTGCTCGGTCGCGAACGCGCGGCAACCCAGCGACTCGGCCGTCGTCTCGCGCCGGTCCTCCGATTCATCCACCACACCAACGAGTTCGACGCCCTCGAGCGTCGAGTATTTGCGCGCGTGGTGCCGCCCCATCCGCCCCACGCCGACCGTGCCGCACCGCAGCACGCCCGTCTCCGTATTCACCGACGCCGGTTTCTTCATGCCGACCGATCCTGAAGTCGTCATCGTGATCTGAGTCTCCACTTTGGATGCGAGCGTCCCTGCCCGCCGTCCGCTGAACCGCATAGCAGAGCACATCCGCAATCAATCCGCCACCCGCCCTAATAAGACCCGATCCGCTTAGTCGCCCTCGAGCCGGAAGATCGATCCCCCATCACCCGAGTCGTCCGGAGTCTCAGGAGCGGCCGCACGCCCCATGTCCGAGTCCTTCTCCAAACGAACCGGCAGGTCGCGCGTCGCCGACGGGTCACTCCCCAACGCGCCGCGCTGCGCCTCAACCTTCCGATTCTGCTCCTGACGCTCCTGCTCCGCCTTCTCCGCGAGCCGCGCCGCACGCGCATCGGCGTCCTTCGCGTTGAGGATCGCCCATCGCGTCACGCCAGCCAACTGCACACACCGCCAGGACAACAGGAACCACCCAACAGCCATCCCCAGCAGCGCAAAGATCCAGAAGATCGTCACGAGAAACATCAGGGCGAAATCCGTCACCACGGCCAGCTTGTGCACACCGTCCACCACGGCGCAGCCGCCCAGCATCCACCCGACCGTCCGCAACTGCATCCCCAGGTTCAGATCGTCGGCCCAGTCCGCAAATTCCGCGAGCCGCAACGCTGTGGGCACGAGCCCCAGCGCCGCAACGAACGCGCACGAATACGCGGCATAGTCCAAGGCCCCGGCCCCAGTCATCAAACCAACCCCGGCCAGCACGAACGCAACGGGCCACATCGGCTGCGTCAACAGGATCCAACGCACCAACCGACGGTCCTCCGGGTTCGACTCCGTGAACCCAGGCCTCGTTCGGCACAGGAGCACCGCGCCCAACGACCACGACACCGACCCACCCAGCGCCCCGACCATCGCGACGACCGACAGCACCGAGGCCAGCCCCGTGGCACGAAGAATCGGCAGCGAAAAAACGATCATCGGCACAACCGCAATCAGGAACGCCCCGATTCCCGCCCATCCCATCATCAGAAACACCAGCATCAACCCACGCAGGTATCCCCGCGGCGCATCGATCATCAGGGCACGCTTGCCGCGCTTCCGCGCGCTGATCCCACGCCCGCACTCGGGGCACACGCCGCCCCGCCGCAGCCCCTTGAGGTTGTAGTCGCACTTCGGACACGCCTCGTCCTCGAGAATCACCGAACCGCCCTTCAGCGGATGGTTGCCCAGTTGTGACTCATCGATAGGCATGTTGTCGAATCGTACCCTCGCGACTACGGCCCCGAGACCGGCTCGATCTCAGGCCCGATCTCCGCGGTCTCCCGAGCCAGGATCAAGGCCCCCACGATCGCCCGCGCCGACAACGCCGCGAGCGTCGTCATGACACCGACCACTGCCATCAGAATCGCCGACGCCCACACCACCCACGACCCGTTCAACACGCCCATCACCGCCAGCACAACGACCGCAAGCCCGATCATCACACAGATCACCCCCAGATTCGTTGTCGCCGACACAAGCCCCGTCCGCGCGTGCCTGGGCGACGCCGAGGCGATCTCCGCGCACGCCCACATCGCCAGCGCCAGAACGATCAGCGTCAATACCGCGCCGACGCCCGCCCACCGCCCCACCAGTGCCGCATCATCGGAGAAGAACGCCACGAGCGATACGCCCGCGCACCCAGCGCCCAATCCCCCGAGCGCGGGCACGAGCACGCCGAGTGCGAGCCGTGTCGCCGAATGCCGATGCTCCGGCGCGCCCGTCACGAGCAGCCGCGTAGCGCGCGCCATCATCACCACCGATAAAACCCACGCCACCGCGATCCCCACCACGACTGCCGTCGCCAGCGCCTCGCTCCCGATCGAGATCATGGGCAGCACCGACGCCACAACCAAGATCGTGCTCGCCAGCGCGAGCATCGTCGCGCCTCGATGCAACCGATACAGATACCACCGCCGCGCCACCCACAGCGGGAAACGCGCGTTGCCGTGATCACTCGTTGGGTTATCGCTTTCGCTCACACCCGAGAGTATCGGCTACCGCGACGCATCCCGTCGAACCGCCATCACGCCGACACGGTCCGCACCGCTTCCACCGCGTTCCTGAAGATCCGCAGCCCCGGCGGATCGCCCGTCCGCTGCTCCGGCGCCAGCCGCGTCCAGTACGGGTGATTGAACCACGACAGGTACCGATCCGGGTGCGGCATCAACCCGAAAATCCGCCCGGACGGATCGCAGATCCCCGCGATGTTCCCCGCCGACCCGTTCGGATTGTCATCGCCCGCGTATCGCAGCGCCACCTGCCCGTTCCGCTCGATCGAAGCGAGCGTCCTCTCCGAATCGACCACGAACCGCCCCTCGCCGTGCGCGATGGGAAGTGTCATCAACTCCGCGTCATCCGTCAGCCCGCGCGTCCAGATGCACCGCGTCTCCGCCGGCACCTCCATCCGCACCCACCGATCGATGAACCGCGCCCCCGCGTTCTCCGCCAACGCTACCGTCGACTCCGGTGGCTCTGTCGGCCAAACGCCGTGCGCGAATCCGGGCAGCAAACCCGTCTGCACCAGCACCTGAAACCCGTTGCAGATGCCGATCATAGGAGTGCCGCGCTCCGCAGCATCGCGCAGCGCACCGTACAAGTGCTCGCGCACCCGCGTGCCGAATACGCGCCCCGCGCCGATGTCATCGCCGTACGAGAACCCGCCGGGGAACCCGATCAAGTCGTACTTCTTGAGCATCCCCGGCTCGCTCATCACGCGATCCAGATGAACCAAGTCGACCCGCGCGCCCGCGAGCTCAAACCCGCGCACCATCTCGGCGTCGCAGTTGATCCCCGCGGAGCGAATCACGATGGCGGTGGGGGGTTGGGGGGAGGTCATGGATTACCAGTCCAGTGTGCCAAAGAATGCGTCGCGGAGTGTGGAGGTGGGGATGCCGTTGAAATTCCCGGAGCGCGTGAAGTGACCGCACCACAAAATATCGATCGCGTCTCTCTCTCGACGTATGTCGTCTTCCTCACTGAGAACTGCGTCGATCGAGGCTATAGATTCCGGGATGAGTCCAAACCGCGCTGACGCTTCAAATACACACGCGCGGACTTGTTCGAATTCGGGGCCTCCCGAGTAACCTGCGAGTTGCACCACATACTTGCCTACTTGTAGATGGTTCACCAATGTCTCGTCTTCGCAACCGGCTTCCTCGTTCCAAGGAACAAGGAACTCCCAATCTGCGTCGATGCCGCAATCTTCTTCTGATGCGATGGCCATCTCCGCCACGGCGAGGAGCACGCCTCCTTCGGAAACATCGTGTACGGCCAAGGCGAGCCCTCTTTGAATGACCAAATGAACTGCATACGCGGCCGCAGCACATCTAATAGGGTCAACCACCATTTGGCCATTTGCGAACTTGAGATCGTCTCCAATTGTGATGAATATGCCGCAAGAGCCAGTCTTGTCAGGCGAAAGCAACTTCGCATCCATCGTCACGCACTTGCTCACACCCGGCACGATGCCCACGCCGGAGATCAGCAGCGTCGGCGGAATCTCGATGAGCCGCCCGTCATCCGTGCGGAACTGGTTGTGCAGCGAGTCCTTGCCCGAAATGAACGGCGTCCGGTACGCCTTCGCCCCGTCGTAACAACCCTCGGCCGCGCGCACGAGCGAGCCCATATTCTCCGGCTTGTCGCAACTGGGCCAGCAGAAGTTGTCGAGAATCGCGATGCGCGTCGGGTCCGCGCCGACGCAGACGAGGTTGCGCACGCACTCGTCGATCGCGGCCAGCGCCATCAGATACGGATCGCCGCCTTTATTCGGATCACCGAGCGCCGTCGCCATGCCGCACGCGATCGCCAGCCCCTGCTTCGAGCCCGCCACCGGCTGAATCACTGCCGCGTCGCCCGGCCCATCACCCAAAGGCCCAACCAGCGGCTTGATGATCGTGTTGCCCTGCACCTCGTGGTCGTACTGCCGCACGATCCACCGCTTCGACGCGATGTTCGGATCGCTAAGCAACTTCAGCAGCGTCTTCTCGATGTCGATCTCGTCAGCGTCCGCCGCAGTCGGTTTCACTCCGACCTTCGGCTTCTCCCACTTCGCCTCGCGCGTCGGCATCGGGATGCCGTCGTGCAGGAACGCCATCGACAACCGCCCGACCTCGCCGCCGCGGTAGTTGAGGACGAGTTCCGCGTTTTCGGTGCCGAAGTGCCCGAGGTCGGCCAGTTCCACCTGCTCCTCATCGCAGATCTGCTGCAACGCCGCGACATTGCCGCTCGGCACCGCCAGCACCATCCGCTCCTGGCTCTCGGAGATCCAGATCTCGTCGTAGCGGAGCCCCTCATACTTCAGCGGCGCGCGATCCAGATGCACCTCGGCGCCGAGCTTCTCCCCCATCTCGCCCACCGCGCTCGAGAACCCGCCCGCGCCGCAGTCCGTGATCGCGTTGTACAGAGGTCCACCTTGCACATCCCGCGCCCGCAGAATCGCATCGAGCGTCCGCTTCTCCTCGATCGCGTTGCCGATCTGCACAGCGTGCGAGAACTCATCCGCATGCGAGTCCGTCAGCTCCGCCGACGAAAAGGTCGCGCCGTGAATCCCGTCGCGCCCCGTCCGCCCGCCCAGCGCGATGATCCGATCGCCCTTCTTCGCAGCACCCTTGCACAGATGCGCCGGAATCACGCCGATCGAGCCGCAGAACACCAGCGGATTCCCCACATACCGCTCATCGAAGTGCACAGCCCCGTTCACCGTCGGGATGCCCATCCGGTTCCCGTAATCGCGCACGCCAGCCACAACCTGCGTCAGAATCCGCTTCGGGTGCAGGCACCCGTTGGGAATGTCCGCCATGTCGGGCGGCGCGACGCAGAAGATGTCCGTGTTGGCGATCGGCGTGGCGCCCAAGCCCGTGCCGATGATGTCGCGGATGCACCCGCCCACGCCCGTCGCCGCGCCGCCGTACGGCTCGATCGCCGATGGATGGTTGTGCGTCTCCACCTTCACGCACACGCCGAACTCGTCGTCGAACCGAATAATGCCCGAGTTGTCGACGAACACCGAGAGCGTCCAGTCCACGCCGTCGGCGATCAGTTCATTCGTCGCAGCCGCGACCGTTGACTTCAGCAGGTTGTGAATCGTCACCGACCCGTCCGCATTCACCACGTGATCCGGTCGGTTCGTCCAATCGATCACATCGTCCTCGGGGGGGGCGGGCGGCGTGATGCGCACGGTGGACTTCAAGGTCTTGTGCACGCAGTGCTCGGACCACGTCTGCGCGAGCGTCTCCAGTTCAACATCCGTCGGCTCTCTGCCCTGCTCGCGGAAGTACGACTGAATCGCGCGCATCTCGTCGAGCGACAGGAAAAGGTGCCCCTCGCGCGACAGCGTCCGCAGCGCCTCATCGCCGAGCGTCGTGATCGTCACATGCCGCACCGTGCTCTCGGAGCCGGGGAACATCGCCAGATGCTCCGGGCAGTGGGGGGCATGATGAACGGCCTCGATCACCGGGTTCGCCAGGAACCGCGACGCGATCTCGGCCGCCTGCTTCTCGCTGATGCCCGCCACATCGAACCGCTTCCCCGTCGATACGCGGCACTCCGCGCCCGTCAGTTCCAGAATCGTCGCCCGCACAGTCTCCGCCACCGGGTCCATTACGCCGGGCAGCGGATGCACCTCGATCGTCCTCTCACCCGCCGCCGCGCTCGACGCCCCGACCACCGATGTCTCCAACACAGAGTTCGTCAGCAGACGCGCCCGGACCCGCTCCACATCCGCGTCGCTCAGCATGCCCTCGATCAGGTACACCAGCGCCGAACGCACCGCGCCCGCGCGAACCCCGATCGACGCCGCCTGCTTCCGCAGCGCATCGCCACGCGGATCCCCCGCGCGTTCATGCGGCCGCACCTCGATGCGCACAAGGCGCACCGGATCGCTTCCAGTTTCTCGTTCTCGCATAGGTGAGCCAGTGGGGGCCATCGGGGGGGGCGTCATGCGCCAATCCTAGCAGCGCACGCCACCAGCAAATGGCCGAGCGCGTACACTCCGCGTGTGAATGCGGCCCAACAACTCGACACCGTCCTGCTCTACACGGACGGCGCCTGCTCAGGGAACCCCGGACCCGGAGGGTGGGCGTTCATCCTCAAGCACCCCGCCTCCGCCAAAGAGGTCGAGGGTGTCGGCGCCGAACTCGAGACCACCAACAACCGCATGGAACTGATGGCGGTCATCGCGGGGCTCGAGGCCGTCAAGCGACCCTGTCGCGTCGAGATCTACTCCGACTCGCAGTACGTCCTCAAGGGGCTCAAGGAGTGGATGGACCAGTGGATCAAACGCGGCTGGCGCACGGCATCCAAACAACCGGTCAAGAACCAGGATTTATGGGAGCAACTCGATGCGCTCCGCAAGAAGCACGAACTCAGCTTCCATTGGATTCGCGGGCACAACGAGCACCCCGAGAACGAACGCTGCGACCGGATGGCCGTCGCCGCCCGTGAGGCCCTCGTCCACGGCATGCGCCCATAACACGCCCGATCTCGCCTAATCCGCGCAGACCCAACGCCGGGCCGTACTTTGCGCAACCGAGCCGCGCTCATTTCCGCCAGGCCATCGCATGATTCCATCATGAAACGACGCCGTGGGGTGAGAATGGCGTTCCTCATGCTCGGCCTGTGCTCCGGGCTTGCAGGACTGGCGGCCGGGCAAGAGCGCATCACCGCGATCTTGCACGGCATCGGCGCGAAGATTCCCTTCGCCACCATCGAGTCGCCCGGAATCGTGCCGGGTGAAACCCAGTTCGATCCTCAGGTGATGCTCGCGACGCTCCCGATCTCGACGGGAATCTCCCAGCACGCTTCGCAATCGAGGAAACCCGAGCCGGGCGTGGTCATCTTCGGGCCCGGCGGCAACGGGCCGGACGTCGATATGTCCAAGATGAGACCGAACGCCGATCGACTCGAACGCCCGCCGGTCAAGGAGTCCTCGCTCGTGCAGGTCCGCGACACGGACGAAGTCAGCGGTCGTCGCTGATCCCGAGCCGGCCCCGCTTGTCCTGCCACTCCCGCTGCTCGCGCGAGTTCGTGGTCTCAATCTCGGGGTTTCCGTTACGGATCGCATCGATCTCGAGCCGCGTCAGGCGCATGCCCTCGAGCATGTAGTCCCGGAACGCCTCGACAGCCACCGGCACGATCGGCTCGATCAGCGCCAGCATCGCCCGCGCGTACTCCCGAATCTCCAGCTGCGCATGCTCGTCCAGACGCAGATTCAGGAAGTGCAGGATGTTGTGCAGATCGCACTTCCAGTACCACTCCGTATAAAGATTCACAGGCAGCCCCGCCCGCGCCAGTTCCCTCGTCACGCCCTGCTCGGTGAGCGAGACATACTCCTTGTAATGCTCCTCGGCGCGAGTCAGGTAGTCCAGGAACTGCTGCGCTGTCGCCGCGTCGATCGACTCCTCCCCGCCCTGACGGTTCGTCTTCGATTGCTTGCGCACCGCATCCACCGTCGGGTGGTAGAAGCGGTCCGGCATGATCGAATACCGCCCCGAGTACTCGTTCACATTCGCGGTGCGATGGCGAATCCACTGCCGCGCGATGAAGATCGGCATCGAGCAATGAAACTTGAACTCCACCATCTCGAAGGGCGTGGTGTGCCGGTGCCGCATGAGATACCGGATCAGGCCCCGGTCCTCGCTCACCTTCTTCGTCCCCACGCCGTACGACACCCGCGCCGCCTGCACGATCGCCCCGTCCGCGGACGGCGCCTCGCCGCTCCCCGGCTCGACCGCCACCATACGCGGCATCGCGTCCACCAGCGCCACGAACCCGTGGTCCAGCACCCGCACCTCGCGCCGGAGATCGCCCCCCATCACATCCCGGAGTTCGTACCCATCCTCCGGCTTCACTCGCAGATACGCCTCGGTGACGACACCACCCGGCTTCGGCTCGATCATGGGCTACCTCCGTGTCCCGTGGTCAGTTGGAGCACCAGAGTAAACCCCAAATGAAAACGCCCCCCGAATCGTCGGGAGGCGTCAGGTTATCCACATCGTTGCCGACAGGGTGCGCCAGATTATCCCGCCGCGGCCGGCTTCTTCTTCGCCTTCGGGTCCGCGCGGTTCGCACACGCGTTCATCCCGGAGAACCCGCCGCCGGCCTGGATCACCGCCCCCGTCGCCGCGATCACCGCCGCGAGCACCGGCACCAGCAACGGCTTGGACTCCAATCCCTGAATCAGCGATGGCCGCCACGACTCAACGTGCACAAGCGCCGCGAGCCCGCCCACCGTCAATAGCGTCGCGCCGCCCACTGTCGTCAGGGCGATCACGACCGTGCGGAACGCCGTGAACGCCAGCATCCCCGCAACGATCAATCCGATCAGGGCCCCGTAATGGTGATCCGCCGCCGGGTACCCCAGCGCGGTCCACACGTTGGCGCCGAGGAACGCGCCCGCCAGCCCGCCGAACAGCGCCACCGAGTACCGCAGCATGGGCCACGCCAGCACCACAAAGAGCACCGCCATGCACGACGCGACGACCGTCGTCTCGCCGATACGCTCGCCGACAGTCAGCCCCGCCCACACACCGAGCATGCCGGCCAGCGCCAGAATCACGGTCTTGTGCCACTTGTACCCGTGAATCACGCACAGCAGGCCGATCGTCACGAAGATCGCGGCCCACACAACGTTGATCTGCGTCACCATGTCGGTCAGCGCATCGGGATGATTCAGAAAGTCGAGTTTGGTGCGCAGCGTCTGGTTCAGCACGTGAATGGCGTTCTCGCCCGTGTCCGCGAGCATTGTGCCCGTCTCCCGCGCCGCGCGTTCGACGGTCTCGCTCGTGTTCGACGATCCCGACCCGCCGCCCATCGTGATGGAGTTGGCGCTGTCGCCGTACTGACCAAGAATCGGAGCCAATGCGCGGATGATGATCATGACTAGTGTCCTGTCTGGAGAACTGGAAACTTCAGTCGTCGTTATCGGCAGGTTTCTTGTGACCCATAAACTGGACCTTCATCCCGACGGCCGATAACACAATCCAGACCAAGACATACACCGGAATCGGCAATCTCGGCGCGTCGATCGCCACCGCCGAGGCCAGCCACAGCGCCGATGCCATCACCACCGCCGAACCGATCGTCGCTGTCAGAATCGCCGCCGAACGCTTGGGCGCAAAGAACCCCAGCACGCCCCCCAGCCCCAGACCCAGGAGCGTGGAACTCACAAGTTTCAGCCGGTCCTCACCGGGAATCTCGCGCCACATGCGGGACGCTTCGTCACCGAGATGCCCCGCGAACGCCCGAACCCGCTCCATCGCCCGCTCCTCGCTCGGGCTCAGTTCGTCTGGCGCGGGTGGCCCGACACCCTCGATCTCGTCCGCCGGCGCCTCGCCCTCGATCGGCACGCCCGACAGGAACATCTCCTCAAGCGACAGGGGCTCCTCCGCCGGCTTGGGCATCGAAATCCCAACGATCACGATGCACACGCCCGCACCCAGCGCAGCGCAGATCATCGCAAACCACATCGCGATCGCGAATCGGAACGCCACGAATGAAACCACGCCGCCGAACGCGGCGCCGATCACGATTGCCGCGGCCACCGGAATCCCCGTCGAAATCAGCGGCAAAAGCAGGTGCGCCGCCAGGGCGCCGCCCGCCATTCCGAGGAGCACGAACGCCATCCGAAGGACATGCCGACCCGCCAGCCACATCACGACACCCGCGAGCATCGCCGCCACCACGACCGAATGTGTCGAAAACGGCAACGACTCCAGCCCTTGCCGGACCACTTCCTGGATGGGCTGCTGGATATTCGGGTCCATGAGTGACTCAAAGGGGCCGGCCGAACGTGAGTGAACTATAGAAGGCGTCGGGTACCATCGACGCCCGCCCCCGCATCTCACTTCATTCGTGGCCGCATCCCGTCGATTTCACCCGTGCACCCCATGCCCGATCAACCGCCCAAGTTCACCGCCGAGTCCGACGACGCCGCCCGTGCGCTCGCCCAACTCCGCGACCGAATCGACAAGATCGACCGCCGAGTCATCGAACTGCTCAACGAGCGCGCCTCCGCGGTCGTCGAGGTCGGCAACCTCAAACGCGGCTCGGGCATCCCCATCTACGCGCCCCATCGCGAGCAGCAGGTCCTCGAGAAAGTCCTCGGGCTCAATCAAGGCCCGCTTTCAGACCGCACTATCGAGGCGGTGTACCGTGAGATCATGAGCGGCTCATTCGCACTGGAGCACCCGTTGCGCATCGGCTACCTCGGCCCGCAGGGATCCTTCTCCCATCAGGCGGCCGTCAAGCAGTTCGGATCCTCCGTCAGTTTCGAGGATGTCCACGAAGTGCGCGGAGTCTTCACCGAGGTCGTCCGAGGCCACTGCAGCTACGGGCTGGTCCCCATCGAGAACTCGCTGGGCGGCGGCATCGTCGAAACGCTCGACGCCTTCATCGACCACGGCGCCAACATCAATGTCTACGCCGAAGTCTTGCTCTCGGTCCGACACGCACTGCTCGCCAACTGCGAGCCGCGAAATGTCAAACGCATCTACTCCAAGGCCGAGGTCTTCTCGCAGTGCCGCGACTGGCTCGCCACGCAATACCCCTCCGCGGAACAGATCCCCGCGACCAGCACCAGCCGCGCTGTGCAGATCGTCCGCGAAGAGAGCGAGCGCGATCCAGACTGCGGCAGCGCCGCCATCGCCTCCGAACTCGCCGGCCAGCTCTACGGTGTCAATCTCCTCTTCGCCGACATCGAGGACGACCCCAACAATGTGACGCGATTCTTCGTGATCTCACGCCAGCAGGCCCGCCCATCAGAAGACGACAAAACCTCGGTCATGTTCACCACCCCCGACAAGCCCGGGGCGCTGGTGCATGTGCTCAGCGCCTTCGAGCACAACGGCGTCAATCTCTCCCATATCGACAAACGCCCGAGCCGGCGCGAGAACTGGCAGTACACCTTCTTCATCGATGCGCAGGGACACCGCGAGGACGCCAAAGTGCGCGCCGCGATCAACGAGGCCACGCCGCACTGCAAAGACATCGTCGTCCTGGGCAGTTACCCGCGCGCCAAACGTATTCTCTGAACGCTCCCTGCCGCGTCAGGTCCGCGCGACCGGCTTCGGGCCCTCGAGGTCGATCGTCCCGTACGCCTTCTCGTACGCCGCCACCGCCTGGTGAATCGAACCGAGCAGACGCTTCGCCGTCGACCAGTTCATGATGACCCGCGAGCCGACAGAGAACACCATCTGCATGGGCTCGCCCTGCTTGGCGCCGCTCTGGACGGGGAGATTCACGCCGAAGTCGAGAATAAGTTCATCGGATGTCGTCCCCGAGCGGATGGTGTTGGCGTACGCCGTCGCCATCTTCGTCTCGTCGATACGGATATGGACCTGCTGCTCCTGTGCGCTCATGGACTCGCTCCCTCTGGGATTGGTGATTGCGTGATGTCAGTGCCGGAGGAGGGAGTCGAACCCTCAAGCCCTTTCGGGCGGCGGATTTTGAATCCGCTGCGTCTGCCAGTTCCGCCACTCCGGCAAATAGAACTAAACGGGGGGTGGGGACGGGGGGTGGGGGGCGGACATGATAACCGCGCCCCGCCGGAGCGTTAGTTCTCGCCGGAAGCGTCCGCTTGCGTCCCGATCCGGCTCATCGACCGCGCCCGACCCGCACCGTCGAGATACTTCCACGCGCCGCTGTCGATATCGCTCTTGGCATAGGTGAGCACACTCGCCGGCGGGAACGCCCCCGGCTGATCCGTCGCCTCGATGCGCATCAGCACGGCATCGCCGGCGATAAACCACCGACCGTGCACGGTGATCTGCGCGCGATCTCCGGTCTCACGCTCCTCGATCGAACCATCCGCCATGAACAACCCGTCGCCGGTGAGATTGAACCGGACACGCATCACGCGACGCTCGGTCTGGCTCGTCTGCTCCCAAACGCCGATGTAGGGGGAGTCCGCCGGGGGCGCCGGAACTTCTGATGGTCCCGCCGAACCCGTGCCCCCATCCCCGCTCCCGCCGCCCGCCTGACCCGGCTGCCCCTTGGCCACTGCCTTCACTAAGCCGTGGTGCTCGTCGCTCCGTTTGCACGACGCAACCACGACCGAAGACGCCAGGAGCAGGATCAGGCCGTACCGTCGCATGATCGCAATATCGGGCACTCGCCACCCCCAGTTCCGCCCAATTCGGCCGCACCCCCTCCGCCCCGATGGTTGGCGGGGTCGGGCAAAGCGGGTAATCTGCTCGGCTCGCCCCGCTGGGGGGTGGACCGCCCGAAACCGACCTTTCACCCGGATTGAGAGAGCCAACCAATGGCCGACAGCAGCGCCACCATGACCACCCACGATGTCAAAATCGAGGACATCGGCCCCAGCCGCAAACGCATCACCATCTCCATCCCGGGCGATCAGGTCACCCAGAAGATGGACGAGATGCTCGATGTCATGGCCGCCCAGGCGCAACTCCCCGGCTTCCGCCAGGGTCACGCGCCGCGCCACATCGTCCAGAAGCGATTCGGCTCGCATGTCGCCACCGAGACCCGCTCGCAGCTCATCTCCTCCTCGTATTCCGAGGCCATCCAGAACAATAAGATCATGGTCATCGGCGAGCCCGAGCCCGTCGAAGACATCGACGCCCTCACCCTCGAACGCGGCAAGCCCGTCAAGTTTGCGGTCGAGGTCGATGTCCCGCCGACTTTCGACATGCCCAAGACCGAGGGCGTCGAGATCATGAAGCCCCTCATCGAAGTCACCGATGACATGGCCGACAAGCAGCTCAAGCAACTCTGCATGAACGAAGGCCGGCTCGAAACGCAGGACCAGGGCGCGCCCGGCGACTACTGCATCGGCCGCGGCGTCATGAAGAAGGGCGACGAAACCCTCCTTGATATCGAAGGCGCCGTCGTGCAAATCCCCGAGAAGTCCTCCGACGGCAAGGGTGCCATCCTCGGAGTCATGGTCGACGACTTCGCCAAGCAGATCGGCACACCCAAGGCCGGCGATGTCGTCAAGTTCAAGACCAAGGGCCCCAAGCAGCACGAGGACGAGCGCGTCCGCGGCGCCGATCTCGTCATCGAGTACGAAATCGACCGCGTCGAGCGCATAATCCCCATCAGCGTCGAAGACCTCGTCCGCGGCCTCGGATTCTCGGAAGAGAAGCAACTCCGCGAGATGGTCACGCTCCGTCTCAACCAGCGGGCCATGCTCGAGCAGCAGTCCGCGATGCGCCAGCAGGTGGCGCTCTATCTCGTCGATCACGCCGAGATGGACCTCCCCGAGCGCGTCACCGCCAAGCAGGCCCAGGCCAACATCAACCGCCGGCGCATGGAACTCGTGTACCGAGGTGTCTCGCAGGGCGAGATCGAGCGCCAGATGGCAGAGATCCGCCGCACGTCCGACGAGTCGGCCAAGCGCGACCTCAAACTCTTCTTCATTCTCTCCCGTGCCGCCCAGGACATGGGCGTCCAGATCACGCCCGAGGAAGTCAACGGCCGCATCACCCAGATGGCCGCGCAGCGCGGCATGCGCCCCGACAAACTCGCCGAGGAACTCCACAACTCCGGACAACTCAATCTCATCGCCCAGCAGATCCGCGAGCACAAGACCCTCGACGCGATCGTCGAGAAAGCCAAGGTCGAAGAGCTCTCCCTCGACGATTACAACAAGCGAATCTCGAAGCGCGATGAACTGAGCGAGGTCTCCGTCGTCGAGTGACGATCGGAAGAGCTTTGGCGCCTATTCATTCAAGACCATGATGCCCGCGACGACCATGCCGATCGTTCGAGTGGGGAGCGGTGTCGCCGCGCAGATGTCCAGCTCCCGCGCGCTCACGCACCTCGTCCCGCTCCTCATCGCGTTGGGCGTCCTGGTCATCATCGGCGGCGTGGTCATCTCATGGGCGCGAAAGAGTCTGCTCGATAAGGAAACCGATCACGACGCCGCCGTCGAACTCCCCGAACTCCGCCGGCTCCGCGACTCCGGAGCGATCTCACGCGAAGAGTACGAGGTGGCGCGCGATGCCCTTGTCGGACGATCCTCGGGAGAGCCGCCCCCTCCCACGCGCGCCCGCAGACGCCTCGGCGCCGACGGATCGCTCATCGCCGCGCCGGGGTTCGACCTCACCGGCGAGCCCCTACCCGATGCGCACCTCGACACGCGCGATAACGACGATAAGGACGACGACGACGAAGGCGGGTCGGGTGTTCCCGCCGAGTCGCGCTGAGAGCCCCGCCCCGTCCATCCGGGGTTATGACGCGACACTAACGCTTGTGCCGATCACGCACCCCGAACAAACCACAACGACGCCAAAAAGGACATGCACCGGCGTTCGAATCGGAAGATCATCCCACCTCGGGACGATACACTCATGGCTCCACCGCACACGCTGAACCAATAACCCGAAACGCCCCTTTCCCCCCCCCGAGGAATCGAATGGCCAAGAATCGTAACGACGATAGCGGTCCCCCCCGCACACCTTCTGCTGGCGGGGGCTCCGGGAGCGGGTCAGGCGGCGACGGGGGAGACTCCGGCTTCCGCGGACGCCGTGTCACCACATGCTCGTTCTGCGGCAAGACGTCACGCGAAGTCGGCCCCATGGTCGAAGGCCCCAACGATGTCTACATCTGCTGCAACTGCACCGATCTCTGTCAGAACATTTTCAAGCAGGAACGCCGCCGCGTCTCGTCCTCGCGCCCGTCCGTAAGTGAGATACCCTCGCCGAGGCACCTCAAGGAGTTCCTCGATCAGTATGTCGTCGGGCAGGACATCGCCAAACGCGGCCTCTCCGTCGCCGTCCACAATCACTACAAGCGCCTCGCACAGCTCGACAACGAGTCCGCGCCCGTCGAACTCGACAAGTCCAATGTGCTCCTGATCGGTTCCACGGGGTCCGGCAAGACGCTCCTGGCGCGCACGCTGGCACGCGTCCTGAATGTTCCCTTCGCCATCGGCGACGCCACATCGCTCACCGAAGCGGGATACGTCGGCGAGGACGTCGAGAACCTCCTCCTCAAACTCCTCCAGGCCGCCGATTTCGATCTCGAGTCCGCGCAGCGCGGCATTATCTACATCGATGAAATCGACAAGGTCGGCAAGACCTCCGGCAATGTCTCGATCACGCGCGACGTCTCGGGTGAAGGCGTTCAGCAGTCGCTCCTCAAGATGCTTGAAGGCACCGTCGCCAATGTCCCCCCGCAGGGCGGACGCAAGCACCCCGAGCAGCAGTACATCCAGATGGACACGACCAACATCCTGTTCATCTGCGGCGGCACATTCGTCGGGCTCGAAGAAATCATCCGCCGCCGCATCGGCCGCCGCCGCATCGGCTTCGCCGCCGAGACCGTCCGCATGGTCGACGGTCGCGACGACACCGAAGAAGTTCTGGCGCAGGTGACGCCCGAGGATGTCATCGAGTTCGGCATGATCCCCGAGTTCGTCGGCCGCCTCCCTGTCATCACGCCCCTCATGCCCCTCACCGAGGACGCGATGGTCCGCGTGCTCACCGAGCCCAAGAACGCGCTCATCCGCCAGTACGAGTACATGTTCTCACTCGAAGGCGCCAAACTCACCTTCTCCGAGGATGCGCTCCGCGAGATCGCCCGCCGCGCCCTCGTCAGAAAGACGGGCGCACGCGGCCTCCGCGCGGTCATGGAGGAGCTCATGCTCGACATGCTCTACGACCTGCCCGAGGCCAACGCCGACGGCGCCGAGTTCGTCCTGACCCACGACGCCATCAAGGCCGGCCCTCGCCTGGACGCGATCCGCGTCAAGCGCAAAGAGTCCGCCTGACACCCACGACCGACCCGTCCACCCACCGCAAAGTGGGGGATACAGATAAATCAACATGTTGACTCACCGGCCCGGACCCGCCTACGGTTCGGGCCGTGTCACTTCCACGCCAAAGCCCGAATGCACCCCCGGCCTGCACGCCGGCCGATGCGTCGCGCCATTGCACCGACCCGATCGTCTCGCGTATTTGCGCGATTCATCACACACTCATGCGCGTCGCCGACAGAGTGCTCGACCCCGTCGGCCTCACGGCCTCGCGTCTCATGCTCCTCAAGCGCATCGAGCACGCGGAACACCGCCCGACCGTTTCATGGTTGAGTGAGCAACTCTCGCTATCAACGCAAGCCGTCTCGCGAATGGTCGCCGCGCTCGAGGATGACGGCCTCGTCGCACGCCTGACGCGCGCCGGTTCCGGACGCAGCGTCTTCGTCGAACTCACATCCCGCGGCCGCGCATCGCTCGATCGCGCTTCCGCCGTTCTCGCAACCGTCTCGTCCCTCATCCGCACCGATATCGACGACCATGACCAGCGCGCCATCGAGTCCATACTCGATCGCATCCTCGACAGCCTTCACAACGCAGAATCCCAATCAACCCAGGCGGAGGCCCTGCCGACATGACCCTTCGACAACTCCTCACATCGTCCGCGCTGATGCTCGTGGTCAGCACGCAGGCCATCGCCCAGGGCGGCCCGCCGCCCGCGCGCGTCCGGGTCGACGCCGCACGAATGGAAACGGTCGAGCCCATGCGCCGGGTCACGGGTGAACTCGTGCCCACGCGCCGGTCATCGGTCGCTTCCAAGCGCGATGCGCAAGTGATCGAGGTCCTCGTGGACCGCGGCGACACGATCGAGGCCGGCCAGATCATCGCCCGCCTCGACGCCGAGCTCGCCCTGATCGACCTCCAGCGCGCCGAGGCGGATCTCAAGGCCGCCGAAGCGCTCATCGCCGTCCGCAAGGCCGAAACCCTCCGCGCCGAACGCGACCTGGCGCGCACCCGCGTCATGCTCCAGGACAACGCCGTGTTCCAGACCGAGGTCGAGGACCGCGAAACCGATTTCGCCGCCGCCCAGGCCCGACTCCGTCAGGCCGAGGCGGAAGCCGCCTCGTCCCGAGCCACCGTCGCCGATGCGCGCAAAGCCATCGAAGACATGGTCGTCGTCGCGCCCTACACCGGCCAGGTCGTCGACAAACTCACCGAAGTCGGACAATGGGTCCGCGAGGGCGACGGCGTCATCGAGATCATCGAGGTCGCCCCCATCGACGCATGGTTCGATGTCCCCGAGCAGTACCTCCCGGCGCTCCGCAACGGCTCGAGCCCGACCGTCCAGATCCTCGCCGAAGCAACCGGCCACACGACTTCCGGCAAGGTCACCGCCATCCTCGCCCAGGGTGATGCGCTGGGACGCAAGTTCCCCGTCCGCGTCCGCCTCGAGAATACAGACGGCGCCCTCCTTCCCGGAATGAGCATCGTGGGTGTCGTCCCCACCGGCGGCTCCGAAGAAGCGCTCACCATCCACAAGGACGCCGTTCTGCGCAACGCCGCCGGCGCCTTCGTCTACTTCGACGGCGGCGGCGTCGCCACCGTCGCGCCGGTCGAAATCCAGTACGCCGTCGGCGACCGTTTCGTGGTGCGCTCGCCCATGATCCGCCCCGGCACATCGCTCATCATCGAAGGCAACGAACGCATGTACCCGGGCCAGCCCCTCATGATTCTCTCCGGCGCACCCGAAAGCGCGCCCGCACCAGAAGCCGCCGGAACCTGACACATGGATATCGTCCGCTTCTCCATCTCGCGACCCGTCACCGTCGCCGTCGGCGTGATTCTCGTTGTCATGTTCGGTCTCATCGGCGTCGGCGCGATCCCCATCCAGCTCACGCCCACCGTCGACCGGCCCATCATCAAGATCGCAACGCAGTGGCCCGGGCGATCGCCCGAGGAAATCGTCGAGGAGATCACCAAGGAGCAGGAGGAGCAGCTCAAAGGCCTCGCCGGCCTGAAGTCCATGAAGAGCACCTCCAGCGAGGGCTCCAACGAGATCACACTCGAGTTCTTCATCGGCACCGATATCCAGCGGGCGCTCCAGGAAGTCTCCGACGCGATGCGTCAGGTCCCCGAGTACCCCGAGGATGTAGACGAGCCCACCATCTCCGCCACCGAGGGCGACACCGAGAGCGCCATCGCGTGGATCATCATCGATGTCGACCCCGCACACGCCGCCGACTTCCCCGACTTCGATATCTCCACGCTCATGCAACCCATCGACCGCGAACTCAAGCCGTTCCTCGAACGGGTGGACGGCGTCGCGGAAATCAACATCTACGGCGGACGCGAACGCGAAGTCCGCGTCCTCGTCGACAATCTCAAACTCGCCCAGCGCGGCCTCACGCACGCCGACATGCTCAACGCGATCCGCGGCGAGAATGTCAATGTCAGCGCCGGCTCGATCTCCGAGGGCAAGCGCGATTACCGCGTCCGCGTCATGGGCCAGTACCGAACCGTCGAGGATGTGCTCGATACCGTCGTCGCATACCGCGACAGCGGCCCCGTCTATGTGCGCGATGTCGCCGAGGTCGAGATGGGCTACGAGAAGCGTCGCGGCTTCGTCCGCTCGCTCGGCTACCCCTCGATCGCCATCAACGCCACACGGCGCACCGGCTCCAACGTCATGCAGGTCATGGAGGGGCTCCGCAATCGCCTCGACGAAGCCCGACGCGACGTCGTCCCCCGGCTCGATCCCGAGGTCGGCCCCTACCTCCGCGTCCGCCAGGTCTACGACGAAACCATCTACATCAAGTCCGCCGTGTCGCTCGTCACCAGCAACCTCTGGATCGGCGGCCTGATCGCCGCCGTCGTCCTCCTGCTCTTCCTCCGCTCGTTCATCGCCACCGGTGTCATCGCGCTGGCCATCCCCATCTCCGTCATCGGCACCTTTCTCATCCTCCTCACGCTCGGCCGCACCCTCAATGTCATCTCACTCGCCGGCCTCGCCTTTGCCGTCGGCATGGTGGTCGACAACGCCATCGTCGTTCTCGAGAACATCGATAGACACCGGCGCATGGGCAAGTCCGCATCGCAGGCCGCATACGACGGCGGCAAGGAAGTCTGGGGCGCCGTCCTCGCCTCCACGCTCACAACCGTCGCGGTCTTCATCCCCGTGCTAACAATCCAGGAAGAGGCCGGCCAGCTCTTCCGCGACATCTCGCTGGCGATCGTGGCCTCGGTCTCCCTCTCCCTTCTTGTCTCGATTACCGTCATCCCGACCGCGTGCGCCAAGTGGCTCCCAGAAGCGCACGAAGCACGATCGGCGATCGGGCGGCTGTTCCAGAATCTCTTCGGCCTGGCCCCGGCCGTCGGCGTCCTCAACCGCGCCCTCCGCGCATTCCTCTACTGGTGCATCACCGGCTGGCGCGCCTGGACCATCCGACCCGCCGTCATCGTGGTCATGACCGTCGTGAGTCTCGGCGTCTCATATCTCCTCATGCCCCCAATGGACTACCTCCCGGCTGGCAACCGCAACCTCGTGTTCGGCGGCCTGCTCATCCCGCCCGGCTACTCCGTCGAACAGATGGAGCAGATCGCCACCGGGCTCGAGGACAGAATCCGTCCCTACATCGTCACCGACAAAGACGACAAGCAGGCGATCGAAGCGCTGCCCCCAATCCCCGCGCTCATGCCCGGTCAGAAACCCTTCGACTCCGTCGGCATCGACAACTTCTTCATCGGGTCCTTCGGCGGCGGCATGTTCGTCGGCGCCACCAGCACCGAAGAGCAAGTCGTCATCCCCATCGGCTACCTGCTCACCGGCGCGATGAGCGGCGTGCCGGACTCCTACGGGGGCGCAAGCCAGTCCTCGCTCTTCGGACGCGGTCTCGGCGCGGGCAACACCGTCGATGTCGAGATGTCCGGCTCCGACCTCCAGAGCGTCCAGCGCGCCGCCTCCGCACTATTCATGACGCTCGGCACCGATCCCAAGTACGGCTATCAGAGTCTCACCACCGCGCCCGCCAACTTCAACCTCCCCCAGCAGGAATGGCAGATCCAGCTCATGCGCACCGGGCAGGAACTCGGGCTCACCACCGACGCCGTGGGTGTCGCCGTCCGCGCCATGTTCGACGGCGTCTTCGCCGGTGATTTCCGCGACGCCGCCGACACCATCGACATCAACATCCTCCCCAAGGGCGGACGCCTCGATCACAAGGAACAACTCGCCGATGTGCCCGTCGCGACGCCTCGCGGCCCCATCGTCCCCATCGACTCCGTCATCGAGGTCCGGCCCGCCAACGCGCCGCAGTCCATCCTCCGCATCGAGGAACTCCCGAGCGTCACCGTCTCCGTCCGCCCGCCCCCCGGCGAGCCCGTCGAACAGGTGATGCGCGAGATCGAGGAAAAGCACCTCGCCGGCCTCCGCGCCTCCGGCCTCATCGATCCGTCCATGCGAATCCGCCTCGAAGGCACCGCCGCCCAGCTTGAGCAGGTCCGGGCCTCGCTGCTCGGCCCGAGGCCGGTCGCGGGCGCCAAGCGCGCGGGCTGGCAAACCGTGCTGGTGAACTCGTGGATCCTCTTCGCATTGGCAGCCGCGGGCGCACTGATCTGGGCCGGGCTCCGCTACGCCGCAACGCGCGACATCAAGAACATCCTGGGCGGCGTTGGGCTCACGGCGCTCGCCGTAATCCTCACCACCATGTTCGTCGCCGTCGGCATCAACCCCGAACTCATGACCGCGCGCTTCGTGTGGGCGATCATCGTCACCTACCTCCTCATGGCAGCGCTCTTCGAGTCCTTCCTCTACCCCTTCGTCATCATGTTCTCCGTGCCGCTCGCCCTCGTCGGCGGGATCGCGGCGCTCAGGATCGTCCACGACATCACCTCCGCAGACCCCACCATCGCCGCCCAGAACCTCGACGTCCTTACCATGCTGGGCTTCGTTATCCTCATCGGCGTCGTCGTCAACAACGCCATCCTCCTCGTCCATCAGGCGCTCAACCTCATGGGTGAGGACCGGGGCGGCGGCGTCCCCGAAGGCGAGATCCTCGACCCCCGCCACGCGATCGCGGCATCTGTCGAGACGCGCATACGCCCCGTCTTCATGAGCACGCTCACCAGCGTCGGCGGCATGCTCCCTCTCGTCATCGCGCCCGGCGCGGGCTCCGAACTCTACCGGGGCCTCGGCGCGGTCGTGGTCGGCGGCCTGCTGGTCTCCACCGTCTTCACGCTCATGCTCGTCCCCATGGTCTTCAGTCTCGTCATCGACATGCGCGACGGTGCGCGCGTGCTCCTGTCGCGCAAGGCCACCGCTCAATCAACGCCCAGGCCGGCCGCCCCGCCCACGCCGACACCCGCCGCGCGCCGTCCCTCTGAGCCGCAGCGCCCCGAGCCCGTCGGCGCACGGGACTGACCGCGCCCCCTAGTTCAACAGTTCGCAGAATGTGAACGAGTGCCCGTGCGCATGCTCGGTCCGAACCAGCCGCACCTGCACCGCTGAGTCGAGGAGCGAACGCGCCGACCGCGCTTCCCGCACGAAGAGATGCACACGCGACACCACTCGCATCGTCGGATCCCGCCGAAGGGCCATGTTCACGAGCGACGACTGCCTCGCAAGCCACCCCTGCACGACCCACAACCCCTTGAGCGCCCGTTCCATCGAGTCATTGCCCGCATCAGCCAACACGTGCAGCACGCCATCCCCGTCAACCGCCACCTCAATTTCCGGCGCATCCGGGCACCGCATCGCCGTCGCCCGAAGCGTCATATCCCGAACCAGTCCCGCGAGCGTCCCACCCGCCGCCTCGCGCGGCGACTCCGGCGACCGTTCCGCTGGCGACATCCGGACCGCCGGTTCCTCACGCTCCATCACGGGATCGAACGACCGCCCCGCAGACATCACCCGCCGCGGCTCCGACGCCTCGCCCGCCACCGGCGACTCCTCGATCAGGTCCAGAACATCCACAACATCCGTGCGCTCGTCCGACTCATAAACGGCCGTCGCGGTGATCGAAGCGATTCGCGCGATCGTCGCCGCCAGCTCGATCCGACGCCGGATGAACACACCCGCCGCGCGATCGATCCGCTCCAGAGCCCGTTCGCCGTCATCTTCCGAGGCACCCGCGAACGCCACACGAAGCAAAAACCCATCGGACCGACCCGCGCGCGAAAGCTCCTGCGCGACCGATTTAATCGTCTGGTACGCCGCGACCGTCGCCGCCTCGTTCGGCGCCGTGAGCAGACACGCCGACGACACCCGGTCATCACCCAGCGCCGACATCATCGAGACCTCATCCGTCGCGATCAGCCATCGCGCCCCGGCGCGATTGGCGTCATGGACGGCGCGCCGAAGGTCATCCGCCTTCTCGGGCCGAGACTCCGGCTCGGCCGGCCAGAGAATCTGAACCGAGGTCCGCTCCGCGCCGAGCTGCGCCAGCGCAACTGGAATTCCCCCCGACCGCGCAAGCCGCGACGCGTACTGCACCACCCACGCGCCGCTCAGCACCGGCAGGTGCCCCGGAATCAGCAACTCCGTCTCGGAGCACACCGCCGCAGGAGTCAGGCGATCGTCCGCTTCCCGCCGCTCCCCGCCGCCGAGAAACATGTCCGCGATCGCGTCGAACTGCGAGTCCGAGGGCGCGCCGGGTCGCGATGAATGGCGGTCAGTCTGTATCGGGGTCATCGCCGCGTCTCCACGCTTGTGACTCGAAGAATCCCTGTCTTACGCGCCCGTCGCCTGCGTCGCCAACCGGGGCATCACGGGCTCCTCATGCTCAACGATGACGACGCTCTCCAGCCCGCCGTCGCGGCTCTGCTGGATGCGTGGATTGTACGGGTCCGTGATCCACTGCCCGTTCACCACCAGCCGGTACCGGAACACACCCGCGGGCAACTTGAGCAGCCGCTCATGCACCCCCAGGTGCGGGTTGTAGCGCATCGGCGTCTGCGTCGCCGACCACCCGTTGTGGTCCCCAGCGATGCACACCGTCATGTAAGGACCGCCCGGCTGCACGAACAAGACGCCCTGCGAGGTCTCACGCACACCGAACACCCGCGACAAATCCTGCTGCTGCGTTTCCTGCCGTGTGCCCTGGGCCGCCGGTTGTAGTTCCCGAATCGTCCGCGAGACCTCCGGGTCCGCGTTCAACTTCGCCTCCAACTGCTCCGATTGCCGGCTCAGCGCCCGCGCTCGCGATGCCAGTTCTTCCGCGCGGCTCAAGACACGCACGCACGACTCCTCGATCGCCAGCGCGGGTATCGACGCCGGCTCCTCGATCGCCCGCGGCAACATCTCCGCGCCGTGCGGCGGGTACACCTCGTCGAGCGGCGCATCCTCCCACGACACCCCGCCCGGAATCGTCGGAACCTGCTCGATGATCCAGTCCGCCAGATCCGAGTAGTCCCGCGCGCCCCTCGAGTCCGGCGCGACCGAACCGATCAACCGCCCGAGCGACGCCGCCTGCTTCAGTGCCGCGTCGAAACGAATCGTCACCGGTACCATGTCGTCCGCGAATCGTTGGCGCGTCTCCGCGAGAATGTCGTTCGCAAGCGGCGACTCCGGATCAAACATCGTCGCCAGCACGCGGTAGGGGGTCACCGTTCCGAACCGACGCTGCACCGCCCGGAGCGTCCCGACCTGTTTCGTCGCCCCGTGCAGCGCGAAATAGCCCATCTCGATCGGAATCAATACCTCGGTCGCGCACCGCAGTGCGTTGAAGGTCAGCAAGCCGATCGACGGCGGGCAATCGATGATGCAGAACTCATACCCCGCCTCAAGCCAGTTCGTAACCCGGGCCAGACGCAGATCACGATCCTGAGTGTCCGACAGCCCCCCCCGCGCCGACTCGAGCCCCGCCAGACGCATCGAGCTCGGGATCAGATCCAGGTTCGTCGCGATCTCCCAGATCAGACGGTCAACCTCGATCTTCGACGGATCCGCCGCCAGCATCGCATCGCCGATGTGGCAATCAATCCGCTCGTCCGGGATCGACAGCCCAAGCGAACAATGCGCCTGAGGATCAATGTCAATCAGCAGCGTCCGGCAACCACGCTTGGCGAGCATCCCCGCCAGATTGATCGCCGTCGTGGTCTTCCCACTCCCGCCCTTCTGATTGATTACCGCGATCGTGCGCAAGTCTGGGTCCCAATCGTGCGGCAGCGCATCCGTGGCGGAGCCAAACACAAATCGGCGTCTCGGCACACGCCGAAACCCACCGCTCCACAGTCTGTCCACGATTGCTATCGGACGATCGCGCACATTCCGCTTGAAAATGTTGACACCGGCAGCATCACCCCGGCAGACTCCCGGCCCGATCGGGGGACCTCGTCTAACCCCGGATCGCCGCCCACCCCGCCCGGATCACATCATCACCCGGCTCATCCACGACCCGAGCCCCAAAACCATCTCGCGCACCGTCAACAGGAGTCACGATCCGCATCCGCCCGCCCGACGCCTTCTTGTCGTGACGCATCGCCGCCAGCAGCGCACCGTCGTTCGGCAGGCCCCCGATCCGCGACCTCAGCCCAATGGACTCCACCGCTCCGCGAACCCGCCCGACATACGCCTGCGAACACGACCCCGCTGCATGCCCGGCCGCCGCCGCCGCAATCAACCCCAGCGCCACCGCCTCACCATGCTCCATCGGCGCATCTTTCGGATCGCCCGTCGCAGACAGATGCCCGATCGGCTCCATCGCGTGCGCGTAGGTGTGCCCCAGGTTCAGCAGCGCCCGCCCCCCCGCATCGCTCGGCGCCGTCTCCCGCTCGTCGCCCGCAACGATCGCTGCCTTGAGTCGAACATTCCGGGCGATCAGCGCCGCAAGCCCCACCCCCGCGCTCGGTTCCACCGTCACCGCCTCGACCGTGTCATCCCACAGCGACGCATCGAACGCGCCCGCGATCAGCCCGTGCTTGAGCATCTCGCCCCAACCCGCCCGGAACACTCTGGGAGTCAGCGTCGTCAGTGTCTCAACATCCGCAAGCACCAGCGCCGGCTGCCAGAACGCCCCCACCAGATTCTTCGTCAACCCCGTCCCCGTCACAAGGTTTACGCCCGTCTTCCCGCCCACCGAAGCGTCCACCATCGCCAGCAGCGTCGTCGGGCACTGCACCACCGCAACGCCGCGCTTGAAACTCGCCGCCGCGAACCCCGCCACATCCCCCGTCAGCCCGCCCCCCAGCGCGAGCACCACATCCGACCGCTCCAGGCCCGCATTCGCCATCGATACCAGCAGCCGCTCGCACGCTTCAAGCGACTTTTTCCGCTCATCCGCCGCAACACTCCCGATCGAGACCTCGAATCCCTCGCCCGCCAGCGACTCCCGCGAGATCTCCACAAACTCCGCCGGCACACCCGCATCCCGCGCGATGAATGCACGTTTCGCATCCGCCAGCAGCGCGCGCGTCCGCCGCCCGAGGGACTCCAGCGCACCCGCGCCGATCACCGCGTCGTACGACCGCTCCCCGAGTTCAACGCGCACCGTCTCCACTCGCGTCACTCCCACTCGATCGTCGCCGGCGGCTTCGACGAGATGTCGTACACAACCCGGTTCACGCCCCGCACCTCGTTGATGATCCGGTTCGAGATCCGCGCCAGAATGTCATAGGGAATCCGCGCCCAGTCCGCCGTCATGAAGTCCTGCGTCTCCACCGCACGAATCGCCACAACCTGCTCATACGTCCGCCCATCGCCCATCACGCCCACCGATGAGATCGGCAGCAGCACCGCGAACACCTGGCTCGTCTTGCGATACAGCCCCGCGCTCACGATCTCTTCCAGCAGAATCTCATCGCAGTCCCGCAGCACATCCAGTTTCGCTTCCGTCACCTCGCCCAGCACCCGCACCGCCAGCCCCGGCCCCGGGAACGGATGCCGCCACACCATCTGCTCCGGCAGGCCAAGCACCTCGCCCAACTTCCGCACCTCATCCTTGAAGAGGTCGCGCAGCGGCTCAACCAGATCAAACCCGAGTTCCTCAGGCAGCCCGCCCACGTTGTGGTGCAGTTTGATATTCGCCGAATACCCACCACCAACATCCGCTTTCCCCGTCGCCCCGTGACCCGACTCGATCACATCCGGGTACAGAGTCCCCTGCGCCAGAAACGCAAACGCGCCGTGCGTCTTCCTGAGCCGCTCCGCCTCCCCCTTGAAAACCTCGATGAACCGATGCCCGATCAACCGCCGCTTCTCCTGCGGCTCGGTCACACCCGCCAGATCACTCAGAAACGCCCGCCGCGCATCCGCCACATGCAAGTCAATCGCAAAGTGATCGCGGAATGTCGACTCCACGAACTCCCGCTCGTTCTTGCGGAGCAGCCCGTTGTCAACAAACACGCAGGTCAACTGATCCCCGATCCCCTTGTGCAGAAGCGCCGCCACAACCGACGAGTCCACGCCCCCCGACAACCCGCACAGCACGCGCCCCTTCCCGACCCGCTCCCGCACCCGCGCAATCTCGTGCTCAAGGAAGTTGCTCATCCGCCAATCGCCCCGGCACCCGCACACCCGGTACGCAAAGTTCCGCAGCATGTCCGTGCCGTGCGGTGTGTGCGTCACCTCGGGATGGAACTGCACGCCGTAGAGCGCCTTCTCCCGATGCCGCACCACGGCGTGCGGGCAGGTCGGCGTCGAGCCGAGCGTCACAAACCGCTCATCAACTCCCTGCACCTGATCGCCATGCGACATCCACACCGCCGTATTCGCCGGGACACCGTGCAAGAGATCGCCGCTCTCCGAAATGCTGAGCGATGCCCGACCGAACTCCCGATGGTCCGCGCGCCGCACATCACACCCGAGCATGCTGCACGCCAGCTGCATCCCGTAGCACACACCGAGCACCGGCACGCCCATCTCAAGCACCGCCGGGTCGAACTTCGGCGCGCCCTGCTCATAGATGCTTGCCGGACCGCCCGACAGGATCACCCCCTTGGGCCTGTATCGCGCCAACTCCGTCGCGGGCGTCCCCGGATGCACCAGCATCGACAGCACCCCCGCCTCGCGCACCCGCCTCGCAATCAACTGCGCAGTCTGCCCCCCGAAATCCAATACCAGGATGACCTCGTCGTGGGGGATTCGTTGAGCGTCCATCGAGTGAGCGTTTCTCCGAGGGCGTCGGGCGCTTCAGGCAGCCGACGGCAGCGGGAAGGAGGGGGGAGTGGGGCATAGGGTCGGTGAAGGGCCACAACAGGGGCGGGAGCGTGTGGCAGGGGAATATTGGGGGGGTGGACTGTACGCGCCCCTTCAATCGAGCGTCAATCGCGCATCGACCGATATCATCTCACCGTGCGATGGCGCTCCTTCATGCTGGTCCCGCTGGCTTTACAGGCGTCGTGCTCGCTCCCGGCCGAGGATGAGGGGTTCACCTCACGCGAGCCGGCATCGCGAGTCAGGGCAGCCGCGCTGAGCAACGAGTCCGGCAACCAGACCACCATCCGAGAACTCATCGTCACCCTCGACTCAGACGACCCCGCCGCACGAATGGTCGCCTCGGCCAGTCTCCGCCGCCAGACCGGCCAGGACTTCGGCTACACCGCCACAGCCCCCGAGCCGGCCCGGAAGGCAGCCGCAGACCGATGGGAAGCGTGGTACCGACGCACCTATCTCGGGCAGGACGCCCCCGATCCTTTCCAGTCCCTCACGGGATCGGCCGAAGACACTATGACAAGGGCCCAAACGAACCAATGACTCGATCACCGACCCAGACCGCCGACGCCGTGTCCGCCACCGCGCCCGTCGTGATCAACCTGCTGAGCCAGGCACGCTACCTCTCGGGCGTGCGCGAGTTCATCTTCTCCGTCGCCCGCCGCTTCGGGTTCGATGAGAAGAGCGCCTCGCACATCGCGCTCGCAGTCGACGAAGCGGTCTGCAACATCATCCGCCACGGCTACGACAAGCGCGCCGACGGGCAGATCACGGTCGGCCTCTGGCCCATCCCGGAGGATGCGCCCGAGGGCCGGAACACCGAGGGAATCCGGATCGTCATCGAGGACAGCGCCAAACAAGTCGATCCCGACAAAATCAAGGGCCGCGACCTCGCCGATGTCCGCCCCGGCGGGCTAGGCGTCCACATCATGAAGCAGGTCATGAACGAGGTCACCTACGAGAAACGCGCCAAGGGCGGCATGCGCCTTACAATGATCAAGTACCTCTCCGCTTCACCGTCCGAGGAAGGCGACAACCATGCAGATTGATGTCAGCCCCCTCCAGAGCGCAACGATGCTCAAGCCGCACGGCGATGTCGATATGTCCTGCGCCCGCGACCTCCAGGGCGCGCTCCATCAGGCCCTCCGCGCCAAGCCCGAGCGCCTCATCGTCAACCTCGAAGACGTCTCCTACATGGATAGCTCAGGGGTCGCCACCCTCGTCGAAGCCATGCAGATCGCCCGCAAGTCCAAGACGAGCGTCGTCCTCTGCAACCTGCAGGACCGCGTCCGCTCCATTTTCGAGATCGCGCGTCTCGATCGAGTCTTCAAGATCGCCGCCACGGCCGACGAAGCCCTCGCAAACTAGTACCATGATCTCCAACACCCGTTCGGAGATCCGCAAGAGTGCAACTCCTGCTTTCCATCGGTTCGCGCTTCGCCGCTATTTTCGCGCACATCGGCGCGCTCTCGTGGCTCCTCCTTGACGCATCGACGTGGATCTTCCGCTCGCTCGGCGACCGCAAAGTCCGCCTCGGGCGCGCGGCCATCGTCGGCCAAGTCTGCCGAATCGGCGTCTCGTCCATCCTCATCGTCTCCCTCGTCTCCGGTTCCATCGGCTTCATCCTCGCATTCCAGATGGCCCCGCCGCTTGACAACCTCGGACAGGTCGAACTCGTCCCCAATATCATCGCCGTCGCCGTCCTCCGTGAACTCGGCCCGCTCATCGCGGCCATCGTCCTCGTCGGCTTCGCGGGCGCCGCCATCGCCGCCGAGATCGGAACCATGGTCGTCGGCGAAGAGATCGAAGCCCTCGAAGCCCACGCCCTCAATCCCGTCCGCTTTCTCGTGGTCCCCCGAATCATCGCAGCGGTCATCAGTCTCGGCTGCCTCGCGGTCCTGTCCGATCTCATGGCAGTCCTCTCCGCCGCATTCATGAGCAAAACCGTCCTCGGTATCGGCTGGACCACCTACTACAAGAACACGCTCGCCCAGGTCGGGCCCATCGATTTCATCACCGGCCTCCTCAAAGCGTTCGTCTTCGGCGGGCTCATCGGGCTCATCGCCTGCGGCAACGGCCTCCGCGTCCGAGGCGGCGCCGCCGGCGTCGGCAACGCCACAACGCGAACGGTCGTCGAGTCCGTCGTGGCCGTCATCATCGCCGACCTGATCTTCACGATCGTCTTCTACTCGCTCAAACTCTTCTGAGCATCGCTACAACCGGTATCCCACCGGATGCTCGCGCAGCCCCGCCACCTCGCGCATCGCGATCATCCCCATCAAACCAGTCACCGTCAGCGCGATCACGATCCACGCGCTCCCCCAGTATCCGGCTCCGGCCAACCACGCGATCGCATACAGGCAGTTCCAGATCGAACCGTACCGCTTGAACTTCTCCGCGACACGCGCACGGTCAAATGGCTTGGCCAACTGCCCCGCCGCGAACACCGCGAACCCGATCGCAACCGCAAGCGGCGGCACAATCGCCGACAAATCCACCTCCCGCGCCCACAAAGCCAGAAGCCCCCGCTCGACGCCCCCGCCCCGATCGATCGCGATCGCGCCCAGCGCCCCCGACCAGAACACCCAACCCAACCCCGCGATCACGATCCGCCGCCGCGTCAGCAGCGGCCGTCGCCGCGCAATCCGGTACGCCAGCGCATCCACGATCAGCGTGTGCGTCATGATGAACCACACCGGAAGCAGGAACCGCACCGACGGATTCCCCGCAACCATGTGCGTCGCGTACACCAGCCCCAGCGCGACCGGCCCGAACGATGGGATAAACCGCGCCGACCCGTTGTAAACAAGAATCCCCACCAGCGTCACGACGCAAAGCACCACCGCGTGGCGGCCGAGCGCCACAGCGCCCAGCGTCCCCATCATCGCCGAGAGCAACGCGATCACCAGCCCCATCTCCGCCGCGACCCGCCCCGCAGCGATCGCCCGCGTCGGGTGCAACGACCGATCCCGCCGGATATCCAATAGGTCGTTCAGCGTGATCCCGAACGACACCATCCCCAGCGCCATCGCCGCCGATCCGAGCAACACAAGCCAGGTCGCCGAGTCAATGAGCGCCGGGTCGGCCCACACTTCCTCGCCGGGCGCCCGCCTCGACCACAGCACCACGAACCAGACATCCGCGATCGCCGCCAGCGCCATCGTGTACCGCGACAACTGCCGCGTGCCGGGGCTCGTTCTCCGTGAAGTCGGCGGTCGTTCCACAGAGAGCGATCCTATCCGCCCGCCCTCAAGTCGTTCGCCGCCGCGTGCTTGGCCTCCGCCGCGTCCATCCCTATCATCCCCCGCCCGACTCACCCCACAGAACCAGACGAGCACCCGCCACCGCAATGAACCCGATCCGCGTCGCCATCATCGCCAGCGCCTACAACCGCTGGATCACCGATCCCATGACCATCGGGGCCCGCGACGCCCTGGCGCGCCTGTCGCGCGACCACGGACGAGAGGCCGATTGCGAAGTCTTCGAAGCGCCCGGCGCCTTCGAACTCCCCGTCCTGGCGGCCAACGCCATCGACACCGGCCGCTTCGACGCCGTCGTCTGCCTCGGATGCATCATCAAAGGCGAGACGCGCCACGACGAAGTCATCGCCAACGCCATCGCCGGCGCCATCCAATCGCTCGCCTGCCAGACCGGCGTCCCGATCGCCTTCGGCGTCCTCACCACCAACACCGCCGATGAGGCCGAGGCACGCGCAGGCGGCGCAAAGGGCAACAAGGGGGCCGAAGCCATGGAGGCCGCCCTCGCCACGCTCTTCACCATCGAACACATGAACACAAACGCACCATCATCCCAACCAGCGCGAGCGTCCTGACACTTGGCAAACCCACGAGACATCCGCACCGCCGCGCTCATGCTCCTCTTCCAGCTGGATGCGGAACTCGCCGCCTCTTCGGACGCGTCCGCGCAGCTCGAAGCGGTCGATGCCGCCTTCGAGGAAGAAGGCGCATCGCTCTCCGACTCCGAGCGCGCCCGCGCCTCGGCCATGGCCCACGGCGCATGGAAAGCCCGACGCGATACCGACACCTTCATCCGCCAGGTCGCCCCCGAATGGCCGCCGCACCGGATGCCCGCCGTCGATCGCGCCATCCTCCGCCTGGCGATTCACGAAATGACCACGGGCGAGCACAACCCCAAAATCGCCGTCAACGAGGCCATCGAACTCGCCAAGAAGTTCTCAACGGACCGCTCGCCCGCCTTCGTCAACGCGCTGCTCGACAAGGCCCTCAAGCAACTCCTCGCCGCCCGTTCAACCCCCGAGCCCTCGGCGGAGGCCTGACGAACATGGCCCTCCTCAAATCCATGATGGGCCGGCTCCGCAAGGGGCTCGACCGCACACGAAAGGCCATGGGCGGCGGCCTCCGCGCCCTCCTCGGCGGCAAACGACTTGACGAGAATCTCATCCGCGATCTCGAGCGCGCGCTCATCCAGTCCGACACCGGCGTCGCAACCACACGCAAACTCATCACCGGCGTCCGCGACGCCTACAAAACGCAGAGACTCAACACCGGCGACGAGGTCATCGAATACCTCAAGCGCGAACTCAAGGCGCTCTGGCCCGAGCAGGACCGCGCGCTCCATTTCTCCGCCGATCCCGGCGTGCCCACCGTCATCCTCGTCGCGGGCGTCAACGGCGCGGGCAAAACCACCAGCATCGCCAAACTCGCCCACGCGCTCCACGAGCAGAACAAGTCCGTGCTCCTCGCCGCATGCGACACCTACCGCGCCGGCGCCGTTCGACAACTCGAGATCTGGGCCGAACGGCTCGACATGCAGGTCGTCAAGGGGCAGCAGGGGGGCGACCCCGCCGCCGTCGCGTTCGACGCCGCCGAAGCAGCGATCTCCCGCAATGTCGATGTCCTCATCGTGGACACCGCCGGCCGCCTGCACACGCAGGACTCCCTCATGCGTCAACTCACCAAGATCCGCGATGTCGTCCGACGCCGCATCCCCCAGGCGCCCCACGAGGTGCTCCTCGTCCTCGACGCAACCACCGGCCAGAACGCCACGCAACAGGCCAGGCAGTTCGCGCAGGCCATCGATGTCACCGGAATCTTCCTCACCAAACTCGACGGAACCGCACGCGGCGGCGTTGTCATCGCCATCCAGCAGGAAACCAACATCCCCGTCAAGTTCATCGGCGTGGGCGAAACCCCTGCGGATGTCGAGCCCTTCGATCCCGATCGATTCGTCGACGCACTCTTCGCCGATGAATGACCCACGCCGCGCTCGCGGATATCCTCGTTGAGCATCCGATGAGCCAGCCCATCCCCAACTCGGCGTACGAGTCGATCCTGAGCGTCGCCCATCGACTCTCCTCGACGTCCGACCTCGCCGAGGTCCTCGCCATGATCATCGATGCGCTCCGCGATCTGCTCAGCGCCGAACGCGCATCGGTCTTCCAGTACGACGAAGAGGCCGACGAGTTCTTCGCCACCAAGGCGCACGGCCTGCCCTCCGATCTCCGTATCAAAGGCGACGCCGGATTCATCGGCGCCGCCGGGCAGTCGCGCCAGGTCATCAACACCCACGATGCCTACGCCGACCCGCGCTTCAATCAGGCCGTAGACAAATCCACCGGCTTCCGCACACGCTGCATCCTCACCATCCCGCTTATGGACCACGAGCAGCGCCTCGTCGGCGTCGCGCAGGTCCTCAACAAACGAACCGGCCCGTCCTTCGACACCAACGACGAGTCCATCGCCGTCCACCTCGCGCGCCAGGCCGCCGTCGCGCTGCGCCGAGCGCAACTCCTCGAAGCCGAACGCACCAAGCGCAAACTCCAGGCCGATCTGGAACTCGCCCGCTCCATCCAGTTCGCCGCGCTCCCCGACGATCTCCCCGAAGTCGCCGGCTACACCATCGCCGCCACCACCCGCCCCGCAGACGAGACCGGGGGCGACACGTTCGATGTTATCCCGCTGAACAAGGACGCCCGCCGCGTTCTCTTCATGATGGCCGACGCCACAGGCCACGGCGTCGGGCCCGCGCTCTCCGTCACGCAGGTCGTCTCCATGATCCGCATGGCCGCGCGCATGGGCGCCGACCACGACCAGATGTCCCCACTCATCAACTCACAACTCTGTGAGGACCTTCCCCCGGGAAGGTTCGTCACCGCGTTCATCGGCATCCTCGACGCCGATCGAAACGAACTCCGATACATGTCCGCCGGCCAGGCCCCCATGCTCGTCTACCGCGCCTCGGGTCAAGTCGAGAAGATCAACGATTGCTCCGCCCCCCCGCTGGGGATCGACCCCGAGGTCGAGTTTGAGTCCACGCAGCCCGTCCGATTCGAGCCGGGCGATGGCTTCGTGCTCCTCTCCGACGGCTACTTCGAAGCCATGAACCACCAGCGCAAGCAGTTCGGCGACGAGCGCGTCTCCCATCTCCTGCTCGAGAATCCCGACGCCAGCGCCGACGGATGGCTCCAGCGCCTTCAGGACGCCGTGCGCACCTTCGCCGAAGGCGCGCCGCAACTCGATGATCAGACGGCAGTTGTCATCCGCCGCCAGAAGTAAGGAATCCCAAAATGCCTGTCTATGTGTATGAAACCGTGCGCGAAGATGGGCAACCCGGCGAGCAGTTCGAGGTCGTCCAATCCATGAAGGACGAACCACTCTCAACCCACCCCGAGACCGGCGAGCCCGTGCGCCGCGTCATCCAGTCACCGATGGTCGGCGGCCGCCACTCCACAACGTCCGAGAAGGCAAAGCTTTCCGACTCGAACCTCGAACGCATGGGCTTCACCAAGTATGTAAAAGGTGACAAGGGCTACGAGAAAGCCGCCGGCGACGGCCCCGATCGAATCGCGCGGGAGTAAGCACCTCCGCCGCATCGCGCGCGTTCTTACCCAGATTCACAGCAGAAGCCGAAGTGTCTCCCGCGCTTTCGTATTTATGAATGCGCGCATTGATGCAAAGGCATGGCTTACTGGTGCTTATGCGATTCACGATGCGCCCATCCGTAAACGAACGCGAGTCGCTCAGGAACGAAGACACTTTTGACTCGCAAAAAATAGCGTTTTATCGGAGTTGCTTGTACAACGAGAATTACTGACATTCGACGCGAAACCCGCAAAGTTGGTTGTACACCCACCGAAAGTTGGGCTACTTTAGGGTTGCGGCGCTGCACGAGCGCAGCGCACGGTGGGAGTCGCCGGGTGGGGCGAGTCCTTGAAATAAGTTCGAGAGAGAGCACCACGATCGTGTTCTGAACTGTGTTGTCTTAACGAGAAGTCGCCGCGGCTGTGGGCCCCGGCGAAGAGGTGTTCTTGTATTTGGAGTGTGTACCAATGAGAAAGATTGCGACTTGTACCGCGATGCTGGCCGTTGCCGGCTTCGCCACCACCGCCTTCAGCGCTTCGCCTAAGGCCACCGACGGCGCTTCCGCGCTCAAGGTCAATAACAGCGTCTCCGTTGACGCCCGCACCGCCGGCATGAACCGCGGCTTCCAGGCCCCCGACCTCCAGGGCTCCGGCCCGGTCCCCGGTGGCGTGGTCGGTTCTTGCCAGTGCTTCTGGGACAACGGCGCGTTCGATCCGGCCGTCGGCAATGGTCAGGGCTCGGCGATGGATGCCGCCCTCGACGGCCTCTGCGCTGACGACTTCTTCCTGCCCGAGTGCTCGATCTATCGTCTCGATACGATCTGCGCCGAGATGCTCGTCACCGACCCGATGGCCGCCGGCCTCTCGTTCGGTCTCGCCATCTTCGCCGACTGCAACGGCAAGCCCTACGGCGCGCCGCTTTATGTCTTCGACGATCAGGCCGACGTCAGCATCACCGACTCCGGCACCGATTGGTTCGGATACGACCTCCTCGAGGTCTGCTTCTCCATCGGCGATTGCAACCTCCGCGGCGGCTGCACCTACTGGGTCGCCCCCTACGGCATCGGCAACGGCTCCGGTATGGACGAGTACTACTTTGCCACCTCTACCGCCATCGGTGAGGCCGTCCAGCTCAACCAGGGCCACTTCACCGATCCGTGGTCCTTCGACCCCGTCGTTGACTGGACCCCCGTCGAGGTCACCAACGTCAAGAAGCGCGACTTCGCCTTCTCCGTTTGCGTCACCGAGTGCGATCTCCTGTGCGACAACGGCCAGGCCGACCTCTCCCGCTCGCTCCACAAGAACGTGAGCGTCAACCTCCCGCACTTCCGCGCGGCCGACAACTTCGCCGTGCCCCCGTGCGTTGACTACGAAGTCTGCATGGTCGAGGTCTGCATCCTCACCTCCTGCCAGTGCGCGACCGTCGCGGTCGAGATCTATGGCACGGACCCGATCACCATGCTCCCCACGGGCGACCCGGTCGCGACGCTGACCGACCCCAAGGAGTTCGATCTCGAGTTCTCCACCACCGATAACACCGGCATCACCGTCAACGCCAAGCGCCTCCAGTTCGGCGCCGCGCTCGACGCCGGCGTCATCCTCGAAGGCGGCAAGACCTACTGGGTCTCGATCGTTGAGGGCGGCACCCTCTCCGGCACCGACCGCCTCTACTACTGCTACGCCTACAAGTGCGAGAAGCCCGCGGATTGCCAGATCAAGATCACCGAGGCCGCGTTCTACAAGCCCGTCCTCGCCGCCTGGCACCCCTACTCGCAGTTCGTCAGCAACGGCGACCTGCCCAACGAGCTCGCGTTCGCTGTGTTCGCCCAGCCCGTCGCCGAGGAGGAGCCCATCGACTCCACCACCCCCAAGAGCAACAAGCGGGTCGGCTCCGGCCTCACCGCTTCGGGCAACGGTGGCTCGGGCATCATCCGTCGCTAATCGGATCGAACTGACTCCCTGAGTCATTCATCCGAGATCCGAATGGATCTTCCCCTCCCGGGGCGGAAACGCCCCGGGAGGTCTTGCGAGAGAAGCAGCTGGGAGTAGAGATGGAAGCGGGCCATGGATCGGGCCCACACACCGGCAACAGCGCCGGTGCAGCGGACCGCAGCCGGAGGGCCGCGAGGAGCATGCCAAGGATCGGTTTCACGGATCGAAATCTTTTGCCAACAGCGCGCAGGGTTGTAAGCATGAAGTTCACGAGCACACTCACCAGACTAATGGCGGCAGGATCCATCCTCGCCATCGCCGGCTTCGCCGACGCCCAACACAAACAAACCGACTCCGGAATTCGCCAGGAACTCACCGTCGGTGGCGCGCCGGCGCTCCCCGACGCGGGCACCCCGCGCCCCAACCCCAACGCATCGCCATACCCCATCACGGCGCGCGAATACGCCGCCATGATGATCGATCGAACCATAGTCGAGACCACCGACGAGCCCTTCGATCTCCAAGCGGGAATGGGCATCGTCGGCTCATGCCTCTGCTTCTGGGACAACGGCCGCTTCGATAACTGGAACGGCCAGGGCTCCGCCGAAGGCGCCGCGTTCACCGCCCGGTGCGCCGACGACTTCTTCCTCCCCGAGTGCTCGGTCTACCGCCTCGATGAAATCTCCGCTGTCATGCTCGTCGACTCGCCCAATGCGGATCCCGCCGCGTTCCTCGAGATCTACGCCGACTGCAACGGCCGCCCCACCGGCGAACCGATCGGCACCTTCGAGATGTCGTCCGCGCAGCTCCTCGGCAACTTCATCGGCGGGCTCGAGATCTGGGAGTTCTCCTTCGACACCTCCGACTGCAACCTCCGCGGCGGATGCACCTACTGGGCCAGCCCCGTCGGAATCGGCGACGGCTCCGGCGAAGACGTCTACTACTTCGCCACCGCCGGCAATCTGGTGCAGGGCAACGAAGCCCCGATCCCCGCGATCGCACCGGTCCAGCTCAATCAGGGCCACTTCACCAACCCGTGGGGTTTTGTCCCCTACACGGACTGGACACCCGTCGAAGTCACAAACGTTAAGAAGCACGACTTCGCGTTCGCCGTCTGCGTCACCGAGTGTGAACTCCTCTGGGACAACGGCCAGGCCGACCTCTCACGCGATCTCAACAAGGCCGTCAGCGCCAACCTGCCGCACTTCCGCGCCGCCGACAACTTCGCGCTCGCGCCGTGCACCGACTGGACGCTGTGCATGATCGAACTCTGCGTGCTCACTTCCTGCGAGTGCGCAACGGTCTCCCTCGAGATCTACGAGTCTGACCCGCTCACGATGCTCCCGACCGGCACGCCGGTCTTCACCGCGACCGATCCCAAGGTCTTCGACCTCAACTACTCCCAGGCCGACAACACCGGCGTCATCGTCCAGGCCAAGCGACTCCAGTTCGGAGCGCAACTCGACCTCGGCGCAACGCTCACCGGCGGCAAGACCTACTGGGTCTCCATCGTCGAGGGCGGCACGCTCACCGGCACCGACCGTCTCTACTTCTGCTACGCCTACAAGTGCAAGAAGCCCGCCGACTGCCAGATCGGAATCACCGAGGCCGCGTTCTACAAGCCGGTCCTCGCCGAATGGCGCCCCTATTCCCAGTTCGTCTCCAACGGCGCCGAACCCAATGAACTCGCCTTCTCCGTCTACGGAAAGACCGAGGTCACCGGGAGCACCGAGGAGCCGACACCCAACAATGTCCCCAAGATCTATGCGGGTGACGCACCCGACCGCCGAAACACCGGCGCGAACATGAATCGCACCGGGCCATCAGGCGCCGGCGGCCAGTAATCGACAGGCCCGCACAACGCAGAATCCAACAAACGCCGCCCCATCGAGGGCGGCGTTTTTGTTCGCGGTATCCGGTTTCGCCGCCGCCTCAGGACTCCAGCAGGCGGACGGGGCAATATGCGTGGCGGGGCTCGAACCTGCAACCTTCGGCTTCGGAGGCCGACGCTCTATCCAATTGAGCTACACGCACCTCGCGCCGCTGCAGAGCAGCGGCCCAACACGCAATGCTACGATCCTCGACCGCACCATGCAATAACTCGCACCGTCCAAGGCCACGCGATCAACCCCATGCCCGCCCCCATCGACCCCCGCACCCAGGCCGGACACTCGCCCGTCCGGACCGTCATGGCCCTCACATGGGCGTGCTCCCTCGGCACCGGTGTCGGGTGGAACGGTATCTTCTTCATCGCCGAGTCGGCGCTCCGCTACACCGATCGCGCCAACATCATCATGGCGTTCGCGCTCGGAATCGCCTACACGGGCTGCGCCTGGTGCTCCGCGCCCCTGCACGCGCTGGTCATGCGCAGCCGGCGACTCACCACGCGAGGCATGCTCGTCACCGTCTCCGCGGCCATGGGCGCATCCTGCCTCTTGCCCTTCGCCCTCCCACGAGGCGATGACGCCCAACCCACCGAACCCGCTTTCTGGGTGTTCGCCGTCGGGTACCTCTGCCTCTCCGGGCTCCTGTGGCCCTTCATCGAGTCATTCGTCTCGGGCGGCCGCCAGGGCGCGCAACTCCGCCGCGCCACCGCGCTCTTCAATGTCACATGGGCGTCCGCGGTCATGGCCGCCATGTGGGTCCTCGCCCCCGTCGTCGAGAATCATCCCTGGGCCGCCATCGCCGGGCTGGGCGTGCTCCACCTCGCGACGATCCCCCTCGTGCTGCTCCTGCCCCGCGAACCCCGCCCGCACGGATCCGCGGCCCACGCGCACTCCGACGACGAACGCGCGCTCTACGTCAAACTACGCAGAGCATTCCGCGCGCTCCTCATCGTCTCATACATCATGGTCGCCGCGGTCAGCCCCGTCCTCCCCACACTCATGCAGCGCCTCGAGATCGACATCACGCAAAAGCCCCTGATCGCGTCGATCTGGATGACGCTCCGCTTCCTCGCATTCGTCACGCTCTGGAAGTGGGCCGGGTGGCACGGAAAACTCACCGTCGCCGCGTGGACCGCCATCCTCCTCGGCATCGGCTTCGGCCTGACTTTCTTCGCCACCGCCGTGCCCGTGCTCATCATCGGACTCGCGACCATCGGCGTCGGCGCCGGCGCCGCCTATTTCGGCGCCCTCTATTACGCCATGGAACTCGACTCCGCCAATGTCGACGCCGGCGGCAAGCATGAAGCGATCATCGGCGCCGGGTACGCCATCGGTCCCATCGTCGCCGCCGCACTCCTCTGGGTCCTGAGTGTCATCGCCAATCCCCAATGAAAACAACCCCAGGCCTGCATGGCTGCAAGCCCGGGGCGTTGAGTAGAAGGGAAGCCCGGGTTAGTGAGGACCATCAAAGTGCCAGCGCACCGAAGTCCGTTCGCTTCACCGCATTCCGTTGCGGCAGTGACTTGTCAGTCCGTTAAGTTGGGAAAGGTCCGACCCTCTCGCACCAAGAATGTACCACTGCGCGAGCCCGAAAGCAACGAGTTTCGCTCGCCGGACACCTATTCGCACGCCCCGATTGCGGGTCGCAACGAATATCGAAACACGCAAAAATGGGCATCTAAGGTTATCTGGACGCTGGAGGGTCGCGATACAAGTCCAGATAGAAATCCAGCAACGGCCGACCAGGCGTCTGACGCTCGCGCGCCAACTGGAATCCGAACCGCTCGAAAATCTTGATCGCCTGGGTGCGCTCCACATGCGTGTCCAGCACCAGCTTCAGAATCGAGTTGTCCCGGCAATATCCAAGCGCATGTGTCACCAACGCCGTCCCGATCCCCTTCTTCCGATGCGCAGGCAACACCCGCAAGCGACACAACTCGGCAGCGTGCGTGTTCGTCAGCCGCAATCCGATCATCCCCACGACCGTCTCAACTCCAAGGTCCGCAACCCAGAGCCGATGCTCCGAAGGCGGCAGGTACGAACCCGCAAGGTCCCGCACATCAACGCCCTCATCGCTGTACCCCTCGGCCCGCTCGACCCGCCCCTCCTCGAAAACGCGGATCACGCCATCTTGGTCGCATCGCTCCGCAAGACGAACCACAAGCCCCTCAGGGGCCGGCCAGGATGTCTCGGTACCCACAGGTGTCATGGTCGAACGAACAAGCATACACAACGCCCGTCCGCCTCCCATCCCGCCCTCACTCCAATCCATCACCCGCATCGCCCGCCGGTGACTCCCCAGCGACCACGCGCTCACGCCCCCCGACACCCACAACCCGCTCGATGAACGCCACGTAGGCCTCACCGAGGGCCGCCAGGTCCTCCCCGAAGTATTCCCGCATCACCGCGGGCCCGATCCGCCGCCCGATCGACTCGGCCGCCTCCTCCCGAGTCCGGTTCGCAAGCAGACGACCATTGAGCCGGCCCGACGCCGCGTCCGCCAGCAAGGTCCGCAGCCCCTCCCGGTGCTTCCCCTCCTCCCCCTCGTTCAGAAAGTGCACCAACGCCCAGACCTGCGCGTAGTAATCCAGCGCCGCCGTGCTCTCCCCCGCAAACAACCCCTTCGGGTCCGTGCTCAAGAGCACCTCAAGCGACTTGATCCGCCCCCCCGCGTGCGCCTTGCGCAGCTGATCGAACCGCTCCAGGTTCGCCCAGGGCCGGAACGCCGCCCTCGCCCCGTCCCACCGGTGCCCCTCCATGAACGACGCCAGCCCCTCCTCCATCCACACCGGCAGCCCATCCCGAAAAACCTGCTGCGTGTACTGGTGCCAACCCTCGTGCGCCGAGATCGCCACCGTCCCGTACAGCCCGATGTCGTAGTACACCCCGATCCCCCGCGACGCGTACCCGCCCGACGGAATCAAGAGCAACTGCTCCGACTGCTCGCCCATCAGCAACTTCGTCACCGTCTCCCACTGCCGCCGCTCATCCATCAGGTACACATCAAGCCGCCGCGTCGGCGCGGGCAAGTCAACAATCGCGCTGCGGTACTGCGCCAGCGCGAGTTCGAGCGTCTCCGTGAGCCGCCCCTTGAGCACCGTGTCCCGCTCCGTCGTGTACACGCGGTAGTGGGGGGTCCGCAGAATCTCGCCCTTGATGCCCCGGAAGTCCCACGCCTCCTTCGATGGCGGACTCCCATCGGCACCCGAAGGGGCACTGGGGGGAGCCGGCTGCGCAAGCAACACAGTCGCAGCACTCAGCGCGCCAACCGACGCAAAATGTCTCGCGAGTCGCTTCATGCTCCCAGTTCGATAAGACGAGCGCGGGCCGCATCGCGTTCGCTCTTTTTCGTCTCCATCTGCTCCCGCGTCTGCTGCACCAGGTGCGCCGGCGCCCGCTCCGTATACCCCGGATTCCCGAGCCGGCCCTCCAGGATCACGATCTCCTTGTCCAGCTTCGCCACCGACTCCTTCAGGATGTCGATCTCCTTCCCCGAGTCGACCGCGTCGCCCATCCCGAAGAGCCCCAACTCGTGCCCCTCAAAGGTCAGCCGCACAGCCCCATCAGGAATCGCAGCCGTCGAGATCGCCTCCAAACCGGCCAGCGTCTGCATCATCCCGAACGCGGGTTCGAGTTCGCGCTCGATTCCTGAAGGTAAATGCAGCGACAACTGCATCTTCCGCTCAACGCCCGCCCGCTCGCGCGTCTGGCGGATCTGCTCCACCAGCGCCTGCGCCCGCGCCATCACGCGCTCCGCGTCCGCGTTGATCAGATCAGCATCCGCCACCGGCCACGCCGCCCGCACCAGCATCCCGCCCCCCCCAGACGCCAGTTCCAAGCCCCGAATCGGTGCGCGTTCGATCTTCCCAAACTCCTCCCAGATCGCCTCCGTCACATACGGCATGATCGGGTGCAACAACCTCAGCACACAGTCCAGCACCGCCCGCAGCACGCTCTGCTGCCCCACGCTCTCCGCCACCGTCGGCTTCACCGCCTCCAGATACCAGTCGCAGTAATCCCGCCACAGCAGGTCATACATCGCCTGCGCATACACGCTGAACTCGTAGTTCTTCAGCGCCTCATCGACCTTCGCCACCGTCTGCGAGCACCGCGACAGAATCCACACATCGGGAAGCGTCAGATCGTTGAAGGTCACACCGTGTTTCGACGACGACGCCTCCCACGCGGGCTGCCCGTCCTCGATCTTCATCATCGCGAACTTCGCAGCGTTCCACAGCTTCGTCACGAAGTTCCGCCCGATGTCGAACTTCGGGCTCGTGTTCTTGCCCGACTTCTCGTCACGCTCCACCGGCATCCGCACATCCTGCGTCTGCGTCGTCATGTTGCACAGCGTGAACCGCATCGCGTCCGAGCCGTGCGTCGCGATGATGTCCAGCGGATCGACACCATTCCCCAGAGACTTGCTCATCTTCCGCCCCTCGCCGTCCTGAATCATCGCGTGGATGAACACATCCCCGAACGGCAGCGTGCCGGGCGTCTTCCCCCCATCCGGCGAAGTCAGGTATCGCTGGAACATCACCATCCGCGAGACCCACAGCGTGATGATCTCCCGCGCCGTGCACAGCACATCCGTCGGGTTGAACGCCTCGAGCAACCCGTCGAACGCGCCCTCTTCCGGCCACCCCATCGTCGACAACGGCCACAACGCCGACGAGAACCAGGTGTCCAGCACATCGGGATCTTGCTGGAACGGCGTGCCGTCATCGGTATCCGCAAACTGGCGAAGGAGTGATCTCGATTTGTCTGAGGCGAATAGATCGGAATATTTCTTTCGTACGGAAGCGTCGTCGCCATCTCGCACCAGTTCGTCGATCGCTTGAAGCAAACGGTCAGCTCGTTCACTGGCCGAGCAGACCAGCAGGCGTGATTGAATGTCATCTCCGTCGCAGCGAACAAATATCGATCCAGACAGTCCGCAAGATTCTGCGAGCATTTCCAAAAGTGATGCAGTTTTCTTAAGGCGAGCTGACGGGCCTTCTGTGATCGAGAAGTCTCCTGCCGCGCCGCCGAAGTCATCATGCGGGTACCACGCCCACACGGGCACGCGGTGCCCCCACCACAGCTGCCGGCTGATGCACCAGTCGCGCAGATTGTCGTGCCAGGTCTCGTAGGTCTTCGCGTACCGCGCGGGGTAGAACCGGAGTTCGCCGTCGCCCTCCACGCCCTTCTGCGCCTTGTGCGTGTCGGTCGACCGCTGATCGCTCGCGAGCGCCCGCTGCGCAAACCCGCGCAGCCGATCGTCGGTCACCTTCACATACCACTGGTCGCTCAGGTACGGCTCGATCGCCACATGCGAGCGGTACGAATGGCCCACCGAGTGCCGGTGCGGCCGCACATCCTCCACCAGCCCACGCGCCTTGAACTCCATCACCACCTTCTTGCGCGCTTCCTCGCGGCTCAGTCCCACGAAAATGTGCGCATCCCCCACATCCTCCCACCCGTGCTTGTCGGAGATGCTCGCGTCCTCCGCCATCACATTGATCTTCTCGAGCCCGTGCCGCTGCCCGATCTCGTAGTCGTTCGGATCGTGCGCAGGAGTCACCTTCAAAAACCCCGTCGCGAACTTCGCCTTCGAGTCGCTGCTCTCCGGGTCCGCCATCACCACATAGTCGTCCTGGATGATCGGAATCACCCGCCCCACGAGAGGCAACTCCACGAACAACCCCTCCCCCCCCGTCAACGCCCCCGCCCGCGCATCCTTCGGGTTGATCGCCACCGCCGTATCGCCCAGATAAGTCTCGGGGCGCGTCGTCGCCACCGTCACCCACGCGCGCTCATCGTCGCCGTGCGCATCATCCCTGGGAATGGAATGGGGGGGGTAGCCGCGCGCAGCCAACTCCGACCATGTCACCGGCTGACCACTTGCCGCGCCGCCCTTGTGAACCAGCGGATACCGCAGGTAATAGAAGTTCCCGTCAACCTCCTTCATCTCCACTTCGTCATCCGCCAGCGCCGTCCGCGTCACCGGGTCCCAGTTCACCAACCGCTTCCCGCGATAGATCAGCCCATCCCGGAACAGCCGGAAGAACGCCTCGCGCACCGCCCGCGCGCAGGTCTCGTCCATCGTGAATCGCTGCCGCTCCCAGTCGCACGAGCAACCCATCGCCTCCAGTTGGTTCGTGATCGCGCGCTCGTACTCATCCTTCCACGCCTGCACCAGACCCACGAACTGCTCGCGCCCGTTCTCCCCCTCCGCCTCCATCTTCTTGTAATCCGCAAGCGCCTTCTTCCCCTCCGACTTCAAACGCTTGTCCACCACCGTCTGCGTCGCGATCCCCGCGTGGTCCGTCCCCGGCATCCACAGCGTCTCGAATCCCTTCATCCGGTGCGCACGAATCAGCACATCCTGAATCGTGTTGTTCAGCGCGTGCCCAAGGTGCAGCGCCGCCGTCACATTCGGCGGCGGAATCACGATCGAATACGCCCGCGCCTTCCCCTGATTGACAGGGACCGGGTCCGCATGAAAGGCGTTGGCCGCGAGCCACTTCTCGCGGATGCGTGACTCCTGCTGCGATGGCTGATAAGTCCGGTCAAGCACGGAAAAGTCCTCGGAACAAATGATCCAGATAGCCCGTATCGGGCGGAATCCCGCGGTTATGGGAAACTCGCCTCCAGAGGCCAGTGTACCGGGGTCGATAAAGTGAAGTCATGACCGCCGCCACATCCAACTCAAACCGCCGCTTCGCCGCCTTCGCGCTCATCATCGGCGCGATCCTCTTCCTCGCCGCCGGCGGCTACGGGCTCATGCTCTTCCTCTCGAACACGCCCGAGCAGGCCGACGCCGAGCCCATCAAGCCCACGCAGGCCGCCGTCTCGCAGCGATCCGCGGAAGTCAAAGCCGCGATCGATCAGGCGCGCAACCTCATCGCCAACATGCAGACCACGCAGGCCGAGCAGTTCCTCCGCGACACCGTCGCCAAGTACCAGATCGATCAGGAACTCCGCCTCCTCTTCGCGCAGGTCCTCCAGGAGCAGGGCAACCCCGCCGAGGCCCTCGCCCAGTACGAGGCCGCCATCACCATCGGCCCCGACCACGCCGAATACCGCTTCGCCGCCGGCCTGCTCTCCGACGAACTGGGACACATCGAAGACGCCGAAGCGCACCTCCGCGCCGCCCAGTCCCTCGACCTCTCCAACCCCAAGTTCCCGCTCTACCTCGCAGCCATCGAAACCAAACTCGGCAAGCGCGACCAGGCCCGCGAGGCCTACACCCGCGCCGCAAAACTTGACGACTCCCTCGCCATCGCTTGGGGCGGCCTCGCCCAGATCGCCCTCGACGAGAACCACGCCGAGTCCGCGCTCGAACGCGCCCGCAAAGCGCGCAACCTCGAACCCGAGCGCGTCGCATGGCGCGTCCTCGAGGCCCGCGCGCTCCGCCGGCTCTCCAAGCCCGCCGAGGCCGTCCAGGTCCTCTACGGCATCCCCGAAGCCGCCCGCCTCCGCGACGGCGTCGTCCTCACCGAGATCGCCACCGCCCTCGCCATGATGCAGCGCGCCCCTGAGGCCGACGCCATCTTCGATCAGGCCGTCAACGCCAACCCGCGCGACGCCGGTGTCCACGCCGCCGCCGCGTCGTGGTACCTCCGCTACTCCAATCTCGAGGCCGCCGAGGCCCACGCCCGGCAGGCCAAGGCGCTCGGCTCGTCCGAGGCCGACGACATCCTCGCCCACATAGCTAAAGCGCGTGCCGCGCAGAACAAACCCGGTCAATAACGCGATCCGCGCGGGCTATACTGCTCCCCCGATGTCCGGAACGCTGCGCATCAACGAGATTTTCCATTCGATACAAGGCGAGTCCACCTACGCCGGCTCGCCGTGCGTCTTCGTGCGCCTCACCGGATGCCATCTCCGCTGCGCCTACTGCGACACCGAGTACGCCTTCAAGGAGGGCACGACGCAGCCCATAGACGACGTCGTCTCGCAGGTCCTCGCCTACAACTGCAACCTCATCGAGATCACCGGCGGCGAACCCCTCCTCCAGCCGCGTGTCTTCGACCTCATGCGCACGCTCTGCGACGCGGGCAAGACCGTCCTCGTCGAAACCTCCGGCGCCTGCGATATCGACGGAAACGGAGAGTGTGACCCGCGCGTGATCCGCATCATGGACCTCAAGACCCCCGGCTCGGGCGAGTCCGCCCGCAACGATCTCGCCAACATCGCCCGCCTCCGCCCAAGCGACGAGGTCAAGTTCGTCATCTGTGATCGAGCCGATTACGAATGGGCCCGGTCGATGATCCGCGCCCATGCGCTCGATCAGAAAGTCAACGCGATCCTCATGAGCGCCGTCTTCGAGCAGCGCGCCGGGCTGGAAATCCTCGGTCACAAGGGCCTGCCGATGCGCGACCTCGCCCAGTGGATCCTCGCCGACGGGCTCCCCGTCCGCATGCAGACCCAGCTCCACAAGTTCATATGGGAGCCGCAGACCCGCGGCGTATGATCCCCACACACACATGCGCGTCCGACTCGTCAAATCGTTCGACTTCGAAGCCGCACACTGGCTCCCGTGCTTCCCCGAGGGCCACAAGTGCCGGCGTATGCACGGCCATTCCTTCAAGGTCGATGTCATCGTCGAGGGCGAAGTCCCCCAGGACAAGGGCTACCTCGTCGACTACGGCGACATCAAAAGCGCCGTCGAACCCATCAAACAACGACTCGATCACTTCGTGCTCAACGAGATCGACGGCCTCGAGAACCCCACGAGCGAGATGATCGCCAAGTGGGTCTTCGACCGACTCAAACGCGAACTCCCGATCCTCGCCGAGGTCGTCGTTCACGAGACCTGCACCAGCCGGTGCCATTACCGGGGCGATTGACCCGCGACCCCAAAATGCAGCACACCCCCGGCGAGCAACCGGGGGTGTGCACCGTATTCAAATCGACGGCTCAGCGAACCGATGGTGGCGCGGTCAACCCGCGGTGTTCGCTTCGTCCGCCAGAGCGAGCGCCGTGTTGGGTGGCAGCACTCGGAACAACGGCTTGGCATCCCGTTCCGCGCGGAGCGGCCCCGAGGGAGGCGTGCTCCGATCGCGGATGTGAATAATCGCACGCGGCTTGATCTCGCCGCCTTCGTTCTTCGCAAGATCGGTCCCGGTCGCGTGATCGTGGTGCGCCGGATTCACGTGCGTGCGCACGCCGCCGACCAGGCCTTTCTCGCGCAGCCACTGGACACGCGCACGCTCGAGCTTCTGGTGACCCTGCGCCGTGAACTGCTCCCACGGGCTGATCGCGATCACCGTGTGATCGATCCGCACATACACCAGTTCATCCGCCAACTCCTCCGGCGCGCCGTACTTGGCCGCCCCAAGCCCGCCGTACGTGCACGCACGCGCGCCCTGGCTGTCCCGCCACACCACGCCATTGGCATCGTTGCAGGGCGACGCCGTCGCCAGCAACCGCTCGGGCACCTGATTCTGGTGGTGATAACCAGAACCCATCGAAACAAACGCCACCGCTGCGAGAACACTCATCGCCGCCATCTCTCGGCTCCTTCTACAAACGCCCCGGCCGCGGCTCCAGGCATCTGACCCGTACCGCCCGTGAACAAGACCACTTTGCAAATCCCGTGCAATCCATACATTGCGCGCTTTTTCACGCTTGGCAAGATCTGCCGTTTGAAATGGCCATGACATTCACGCCGCCGAGGGTTATAGGCCTCAGCGCGATGAATGAGGCGGACCCGCAGCACGGAACGCGATCGGCTCGCCCGTCGTCAGCCCCTCGTACACCTGCATCAACGCCGACACATGCACATGCCCCCGCCGCTCCGTCAGAATCAGCCGGTGCGCTTCCTTCCGAATCGCCGCGTGCGTGTCCTCGTCATCGAGCACGTTCCGAATCGCACGCGCCCAGTGCTCCGCTCCCCGGCCGCCAACAGTCATCGCGGTCCGACCATCGATGATCGCATCCGAACTCGTCGAAGCATCCGCGATCACCACCACGCCGTGCGCCATCGCATCCAGAATGATCGATCGCGTCTCGCCCGCCACATCCGGCAGCAGCAGCAGGTCCGTCCGCAGCACCAACTCGCGCCGAGACTCCATATCCGCGATCACCGAAAGCCGATCCAGCAGACCCGCCTCCTGCGCCGCACGCCACACGCGATGGTCATTCGCCACGCCCGCCTCATCCAGAAAGACCAGCATCTCGGGGTACGACGGCGCCACCTGCGCGATGCCCTGCAGCATCGCGATCGTCGCCTCGGGCATCTCCCCCGAACACACCACCCCGATCGACCACTGCGCCTTCTTCTCAAATGCCGGAATCTTCTCGGGCGCATGCACGCCCCAGTGCAGCATCTGGCACGGCCACAGGTGCGCCCGCGGCTCCGTCTGCGAGAGCAGCCCCCGCGACGGCGCCAGCCACACTCCCCGCACCGCTTCCTCGCGCCCGCGCGCCGCCGAACGCTCCGTCCGACGAATCTGCTCAGCAGCACCCATCGACCACACATCCAGCACAACCGCCGCGTCCGTCTCACGCGCCAGCTCGACCGCCATCGGCCACGCCGCGTGCCCCCAGGCGTGAATCACATCGATCGTCCCAACCTCCGAACCGCTGCCCGCCCAACCCGCGTACTCCTCCGACGCGAGCATGGTCAGCAGACCCGCCGCCCGCGACTTGAGCGTCACCTGCCACCCCAGATCGTCATACGCGACATGCGTTGTAAGACCGGCGCTCTCCGGATCACCGAGCGACCGGGGCGTCGCGATCGCCGTCGTCACACCCTCCTGCATCAACCCGACCGCAACGCGCGAAATCATCGAATGCTCGCGCGTCGCAAACGATCGGCCTGCAAGAAGGAGCGTCCGCACGAGCGCAGATTACCACACGCACCCGGATACCGTCACTTCTTCTTGCTCGGCGCCTCAGGATCATCCGAGATCCGGTAAGCCAGATCGGGCGGCGGCGACTCGTGATCGCTCACCGCGGCCGTCCGCCACACACCCACCCAGTGATCCTTCGAAACCTCCTGCAGGTAGTAATCACCCGCGGGCCCCGGCTTCGGGCGGATGTCCTTAGGAGGATCGTGCCACGGCCACCACGGGCGAACACCATCGCTCGCTCCGGGCAGCTTCTTGAACTCATCGAGGTTGTCCACGATCTGGTTGATCGTCACCAACCGCCGCCGGTGCTCATGCATCTTCGGAATCGAAGCGAACAACCCACGCGTGTACGGGTGCAGCGGGTGCTTGAACACCTCGAACACCGTCCCGTACTCAACGACCCGCCCCGCGTACATCACGCACACCACATCCGCGTTCTCGGCGACAACGCCCAGATCGTGCGTGATCAGCATCATCCCCATCCCGCGATCGTTCTGGAGTTTCCGCAAGAGTTCCAGGATCTGCGCCTGAATCGTCACGTCCAGCGCCGTCGTCGGCTCATCCGCCAGCAGCAGCACCGGATCACAAGCCAACGCCATCGCGATCATCACGCGCTGACGCATCCCGCCCGAGAACTGGTGCGGATAGTCGCTCAGCCGAGACCGCGGATCGGGAATCCCGACGTCGTCCATCGCGCGCACCGCGATCTCGATCGCCTCGTCCAGCTTCACATTCTGATGCAGCAGAATCGCCTCGAGAATCTGGTCCCCGATCGTGTAAACCGGGTTCAGCGAGGTCATCGGCTCCTGGAAGATCATCGCGATCTCCGAGCCGCGGAACTGCTGCATCTCCCGCTCGCTCAGCGTCAGCAGGTTGACCGACTTCCCGTTGTGATTGAAAAACGCAGCCCCGCGATCAAACCGCCCCGGCGGCCGCGGCACCAACTGCATCGTGCTCATCGCCGTCACGGACTTCCCGCAACCAGACTCGCCCACCACCGCAAGCGTCTGCCGCGGATAGATCGTCATCCGAACGCCGTCCACCGCCTGAATCCGCGGCCCCTTCCCGTTGTCGAACGACACCGCAAGGTCCGCCACCCGCAGCAGCGGCACCGACTCATCGAGTTTCGAGGCGCTGGGCGAAGTTCGCGTCGCGGTCACCGCAGATGATGGCGTCGTGGCGGGCATGTTCAGACTCGCGCCTTCTTCAGTTTGGGATCGATCGCGTCGCGCAGCGCCTCGCCGATCAGGTTGTACGAGAGAACCGTCAGGAAGATCGCAAGCCCCGGGAATGTCGCGAGCCACCAGATGAACTCGCCCGTCTGCCCCGTCGCCGCCGAGAGCAGGTGCCCCCAGCTCGGGCGATCGCCCGGCCCCAACCCCAGGTACGAGATGATCGCCTCGATGTTGATCGCCGCCGCGATCAGGAACGACGCATCAACAAGCACCGGCGTGATCCCGTTGGGCAGCATGTGTTTGAACAGCACCGACCGAAGCGGCAAACCCACCGCCCGCGCCGACTGCACAAAGTCTTGATCCCGCAGCTTGAAGAACTCCGCACGGATGAACCGCGCCGCCGTCATCCACGAGAAGCAACCGATGATCGCCATCATCACATAGGTGTTCCGCGGCAGCACACCCGCCGCAATAATCAGCAGCAGCAGCACCGGGAACGACATGAAAATCTCGACCACCCGGTACAGCACCATGTCCACCCACCCGCCGAAATACCCCATCAGCGCGCCGATCGTCACGCCGATCACCACCGCGATGCTCGTCGATACCAGCCCGATCGAGATAGACAGCCGGCACGCGTGCAGCATCTGGCTCAGCACATCCCGCCCGTCCGCATCCGTCCCCAGAACGTACGGCCGATCCACCGTCTTATAGACGCGGTCCTCTGGCAGCATGCTCGCCGGAGACTCTCCCGGTGCCTTGCGATTGAACGCCGTATCACCCTGCAAGGGCGACCACGGCACCAGCGTATACGTCCCCTCGAACTTCCCCGACGCCTCAAACTTGTGATAAGGCCACGACTCCAGCTTGGGCGTCCACTTCGCCGAAATGCACGCGAACGACACCGCACCCACCAGCAGCACGAAGGGCACCCGCGTCCACCAGTGCTTCGTGAACGGGATGAACATCCACAGCAACGACACCGCGCCCGCGATCGAGAGCGATGACAGGAGAATCAGCAACTCCCGCGGCCCATTCGGGTTCTCTTTCGGCGCCTTGACATTGAGCCACATATCCAGGACCCAACCCGGCGCCGTGCCGTGCGTGATCCTCGACTGCAAGTACATCGCAAGACTCGCGATCACCGCCGCCTGGAACCCCGCCGCGATCAGCATCCCCAGACGCTTGCCCCGGGAAGCACCTAGCGGAATCAGCACCCACAGCGGCCCGAGAATCCCGAACACGATCAGCAGCAGATCGACCGCCGTCAGATACTCAAACAGCGGATAACTCGTCACCGTCTCCGCGCCCGTCTTGTCGCGCCACACGATCGGATGGCCCGACGCGATCACCGGCGCAAAGCACGCAAAGAACGAGATCACCGAGATCCACGCCAGCCCCAGCATCGCCCCAGGACGCCGCACAACCTGAGACCACGCTTCGCCCCAGAAGCCCTTGGCCGGCTTGTGACCGATGCCCTGCATCAGGTGCACACCAGTCACCGACTCAAGCGTCTGCGTCCGGGTTGTCGATTGCGTCGGGTCCATGAAGTCTCAGCAGAGGAAGGTACGAGTCGAAACCTATTTGTAAGTGATCCGCGGATCGGCCATCGCGTAAAGGATGTCCGCCAGCAGCAGCGCCACGACATTGACAATGCCGATGATGAGCGAGTTCGACAGCAGGATCTCCGTGTCCCGCAGGAAGATCGCATCGATGATCATCGAGCCCATCCCCGGAATCGAGAAGATCCGCTCGATCACCACCGAACCCGCCAGCGTCGCCGGGAACACCGTCACGAACATCGTGATGATCGGCAGCAGACTGTTGCGGAACACATGTCGCATCACGATCGACCCGCCGTCCACGCCCTTCGCCTTGGCGGTGCGCACATAATCCATCGTGAAGTTCTCGAGCATCGCCGCACGCGTCTGCTTGCTCAGAATCGCGAACCCCCCGTACACGATGCACGCCACCGGCAGGCATAGATGCCACAGGGTGTCCAGCAGGTACCCCCGCTCGAACCCGTTCTCGCCCCACGACGGCAGCATCAGGTAGTTCGCCGCATCGTTGTCGTGCAGCCCCGACACCGGGAACATCCCGAGGTACTTGTCATTAGCCAGGAACCCGATCGCCAGCACGCCCGCCCACACCACCGGGATCGACCACAGCGCCACGAACAACGAACCCGACGTCACATCGATCCATGAGCCGCGGTGCGTCGCAGACAGAATGCCCGAAGGCACCGCGATCAGATAGATGATCGGGAAGGCAGCAAGATTCAGCATTAGCGTGTAGGGCAGCGCCTTGGCGATCTCATTGATCACCGGCGTGCTCCGGCTGTACGAATACCCGAGGTCCGGCGCATCGAGCCACAACACACCCGGAATCAACCCCCAACCCGACTCCGGGAACGGCTTGGTCGCGAACGACGCATCCAGCGTCGCCTTATTCGAGATCGTCGCCTTGTAGGTATCGAGCATCACCTTCGCTTTCTGCTCGACATCCGCCCAAAGCGCATGCGACTTGTCCGGCTCGATCCGCTTCGCCAGGCCGAGGATCACGGTCCCGTCGCTTTCAACAGCATCCCGGTGCCCCGTCTCGCGCAACAGCGTCCCCGCCGCCAACTCAAACTCCGTCCGCGCCCGCACATGGTCCACGCGCGCCGCCGCAAAGTCGTTCGACGCCTGCCGGTACGCATCCCGCTTGACTTGTTCTTCCGCGTCCTTCCCCGGGAGTTCCTTCGGCGCGTCGGGCTCGGGCAGCGCATCGACGAACCACTCCCACAGCGGCGGGTCCTTCATCGATCGCGGCTCGCGGAAACGCTCACCCGCCGGAGACACCTGGTCCCGCGTCCCGAACTTCACAGGGCTCACCCGCCCGATCCACCGCCCGTACTGCACCACAACCGGCGAGTCCAGCCCGTATCGGTCCTCGAGCCGCGCCCGCTGCAGCGCAGCGCTCTCGCCCTTGGCCTGACCCGCCCCCGATGAGAACGCGATCGCCGCGCCGATCCCGCCCTTGCTCGACGCGATCAGCATGAAAATGAGAAAGGTCATCCCGATCACCGTCGGGATGAGCAAGAACAGTCTTCGAAGCAGGTAAGTACCCATGCGTCGTCCGGTGAACCCCGTCGCTTACGGCATCACCGGCGCGCCGCCGGGACGGATGAAGAACTCGTACCACTCCATGCCCGACCGGTACTCCTGCACATTCCCCGCCCGCGCACTGGCCAGCCGGATCCACGGCATCTCGAACATAAAGGTGTACGGCTGCTCCTCGTGGATATGCCGGTGCAGCTTGTGCCACACCTTCATCCGCTCCGCATCAACCAGCACCTTCCGCCCCTCCTCGATCAGCGCATCGGCGGTGGGGGAGTTCCACTGAATCCAGTTGTCGCCCTGATTGTTGATCCACTTCGAGTGCCACAACTGCTCCGGGTCGCTCTCCGGCTGCGACGCCGACCACGCGAAGGTCACGCAGTCAAAGTCGCGCTCGTCGAGAATCGGCTGCAGGATCGACCAGTCGATCGGCTTGAGCTCGCACCGGATCCCCATCTCCGCGCACGCCTGCTTCACATACTTCACCATCTGCTCGGTCGACTCCGACCCGTTGGGATAGGTGATCTCGAAGCGGAACTCCTCGCCCTTCTCGTTCTCGCGCACGCCGTTCTTGTCGCGGTCCACCCACCCCGCCTCGCGCAGCAACTCATCGGCGCGCACCGGATCGAACGGCCACGGCTCGATCTCCGGGTCCGCCTGTGGAGTCGCGCTCGAGAACGGACCCGTGCACGGCAGGTCGATCCCCATCCGGATGTCGCGAATGACGCGATCACGATCGATCAGTTGCGTCATCGCCTGCCGCACGCGCTTGTCGTGGAACGGCGTCAGCTTCTCGCCCTTCCGGGGCCCGCACTGCCACGCCAGGAACGCGTAGCCGCTGCGCATGTTCAGCCACTTCTTGGCCTTCTTCCCCGACGCGATGAACTCCGGATCCTCCGACACCGTCGCGAACTGGTTCGAGATCGGCCGCACGAAGTCCGCGTTGCCGTTCATGAACTCCGTGAACCGCGCGAAACTGTCGCTGATCGACTTGATCCGGTACCCGTCCAGCATCGGCTTCGCCGGCGCCCAGTACAGATCATTCCGCTCCAGAATCAAATCCGCCGGCGGCGACCACTGGCGCTCCGGATCAAAGCTCGCGAGTTTGAACGGGCCCGAACCGAACACCAGCCCCGTCGACTGGTTATAGATCTGCGGCGTTTTCACGTACTTCTCGTAGAAGTGCTTCGGCATCACATAGAAGCCGAACGCCTGCGCCATGCTGTCGTACCGCACATCCTTGAAGTGAAACTCAACAACTTTCTCAGAGAGCACATCGATCGCGGTGATGTTGTTGTACACCGACCGCTCGCGGTCCGCCTCGATTTCAGGGTTCAGAATCACATCGAACAGCGAGAACCGCACATCCTCGCCCGTCACCGGCATCCCATCCGAGAACCGCGCCCGAGGATGAATCTTCACCCGCAGCCATGTCCCGTCCGGCGCGTACTGCCACGCCTGCGCCAGCCGCCCGCGCAACTCCAGCGTCTTCGGATCCCACGCGCCCAGCGGCTCGAGCACCATGTCGTTGATCCGCCGACCGTACACATCCGCGTACCGGGCGGGCGTCGCCGTCCGCATCTGGCCCTCGTAAATCTCGATGAAAGTCCCGCCCGGCTTCCCGCCCATCGAGGCCGGGTCCGTCGAATAGGTCCAAGGCCTCGACCATGTCACCGGAATCCCCGGCCGCGCCCACGACTCATCACGCTCGTCCGCGCTCGAAGACGATCCGCCATCCGTGACCACGGCGGGCGTCGTCGTCGCGCCGCCGCCCTCGCCGATCTCCAGCCGCCCCGCCGCCGCGTCCGAGCGCAGCCCACGCATCTCCGCGAGCAGCGCATCGGTGTTGTCCGCCTGACGCTTGGAAGTGCCCGCCAGCGAGCCCAACCGAGCATTGGTCTCCTCCGTGCTCGTCATCAGGGTCGCCAGCATCGTCTTGAGGTCATCGGTGGCGATCTGCACCTCGCGCGATTTCTCGAACGAGCGGTCGCGCTGGAGCATGACCAGCCCCAGCATGATGATCACGACAACCAGCAGCGCCATCGTGAAGAAGTCTTTCAGGCCGAATCTGTTCTGCATCGTCAATGCTCCCCGGCTCGATCCGCCGGCTTCGATCAATATCACACAACGCTAACCTATGAGCGAGTCCGCTTCGGATCAAACGCCTCGCGCAACCCCTCGCCCATGAAGTTCAACGCCAGCAATGTCGTCCCGAGCAGGGCGCACGGGAACACCAGCAGCCACCACCGCGACCGCACCGTGTTCAACTCCGCCAGGCCCTCCGCCGCCAGATTCCCCCAACTCGGCAGCGGCGGCTGAATACCAATGCCGAGAAACGACAAAAACGACTCCTGCAGAATCGCCTGAGGAACCGTCAGCGTCGCGTACACGATGATCGGTGCCAGCAGGTTCGGCAGCATGTGCCGCGCAAACTGCCGCGGCACCGAGATCCCCAGCGCCCGCGCCGCCTCCATATAGGGCTGCTGCTTGAGCGACAAGACCTGCCCGCGAATCACCCGCGCCATCGTCAGCCAACTCACGCCGCCGATCGCCACCAGCAGAATCAACACCCGCAATGTCGACCGCGTGCTCTCATCCAGCGCCGGGCTCGGCAGGACACCGTCCTTCACCGCCGCCGTCGCCGCGTCCTCATAGGTCTGCCGCCGCTCCGCATCGCCGCCGGACAGCGCGAGGATCAAGCCATCCAGTTCCTTCGCGCCCTCCTCGGTCGATTGCAACGACGCCACAGCAGGGCGCAGCGCCTTCTCATCGCCGACCCGCGCCAGAACCTCGCGCGAACCCTCAAGCGTCAGCGCCGAGCCCGCCGAATCGCGCCACTCGGCAGTCGCCCGCTCGTACGCCGCACCCACCACAAACGCGTTCCGCGCCACCAGCGCCCGCTCGGCCTTCGCGCCCGCGAAACGATCCACCAGCGAGTCGCCCGCGACCGCCAGCAGCACGACCAGCAGCACATACGGCAACCCGTACAGGATGTCCACGATGCGCATCATCAGCGAGTCGGTCCGTCCTCCGATGTACCCGGCCAGCGCACCGTACGCCGTGCCGATCACCACACTGATCGTCGCGGCCGCGAGCCCCACGCCGATCGACACACCGCCCCCCGCAAGGCAGCGCACCCACACATCCCGCCCGAGCTTGTCGGTCCCGAGCCAGAAGGTCGGCGCATGCGCCCGGATCCTTTGTGCATCCCCCGCCGCATCCGTGACATCCTCTCCGCCCGATTCCCCCCCCGACGCACCCAAACCGGGGCCCGCTCGCTCCACCGCCGCCGCCCGGTACCCCCACACCTCGCGGTTCTCCGCCCGCGCCTCGGCCGTGCCCCAGCGGTCCCCGTCCGCCCAGTCATCGGGCAGCGACATCAACCACGTCGGAGGCAACAGCGCCGCATCGGGCGACTGGATATCCACCCGCTTCAGCGTCCACCGGAGCGTCCCGAGGCACGCAACAGTCAGCAATAGAAAGATCAACCCCCCGATCACGCCCGCCTTGGAGCGCGTCCACGGATTGTCACGCTTGCGCGGCGGCGCGGCCATCGCCGGGACTGATGCGGGTTCACTCACCCGCGCAACATACAGCAACCATCACACCCGGCGCGCGACAACGGGGTTCCGTTAGGGAGCGGGCCGCCGATCATCGCGCTCACGGCGCGGGCCGCGTCGATCCGAGTCGGGCGGACCGTCGGTGCGCGAGAGGATGTCCATCAGGCGCTCATTGATCAGATCGTCCCGGTGGGTCGCCTGCTCCGCCGCCTCGCGCCGCGCGCCAGCGAGCCGCGACTCGAGCCGATCCAGTTCCAACTGATGCACACGCAGCTGCAGATCGAACTGCGTGCCCAGCACCGCGTGCAGTTCCTCCGCCGCCGCGGCGCGATCCGCCTCGGACGCATCGCGGACTTTCCGCGCCAGATCCCACGCCTGCCGGTCCGCATTCCAGAGGTCCTTGCGCAGCGTGAACATCTCCGGGTCGCGCTCCTTGAGACGCATCATCTCAACGAGCGGCATGATCCGCCGCTCGAATCGCGGGTCGACAGGCCCCCCGTCGGCGGCATCCGGCGCCACCTCCATCACACGCTCGTGAATCTCCGGGAACTCCTCGGCCAGGAACGCCAGGAACTTCGCGCGGTCCTCGTCGGTCACACGGTCACGCCCGCGCTCACGCGCCCCTCGCGGGTCGATCCCCGCCTCATCGCCGCCGGCATCCAGCGGCGCATCCTCGCCCGCATCATCCGCGCCGCCGGGCCGGGCGTCGCGGTCGAAGAGCAGGTCGCGATACTCATCGCGAAGATCGTCGAGACTCGCGCCGCCTTCGAGCAGTTCCAGCGCCTGCCGCATCCGAGCGCCCTGCGACTCGATCCGCTCGAGGCGCCGCTCCAGCAGCGACTTCAGACGCTCCGCCGTCAGCTCCTCGCGGTCGAGCCCGCCGCGTTCGCGGGCCGGACGCTCGCCCTCAGGCCGCTCCGCCGATGACGGAGGGGGCGGCGCGGGCTGGGCCGCAGCGAGCGAGCATGTCAGCGACAGCGCAGCGCACGCGAACAGTGATTTGATCATGCCGTGTGTCATCACAGAGACCCCTCCGAGGTGTCATCGAGCCAGTTGCTATCGAGCGACCAGAACGAGTCCAGCTCCGACTCCAGCGCATCCAGTTCGCTCCGCACATCCGCCAGAGCGTTCGAAGCGATCGGGTTCCAGCTCTCAACGCCGTCGGCCGGGAGCACGGCATCGAGAACGCTCATGTCGGTCGCGACGAGCGTGTTGTGCTGCCGAGCGAGGCGCGACACACCGATCACGCCGACCGTCGTCAGCGCGAGCACCGCCGCGATCCGAACGAATGAACCGATCGCCAGGCGGCGTTCGGCCCGGGCGGGCTGCGCACGAAGCGAAGCCGCGGTGCGGAAGTACACGCGATCTGCGAGGCCCGGAGGGGCGGCGGCGCGATCGCTCCGACCGAGGTCATCCAGAGCCGCAGCCAGCGCCGAGAGCTCGGGCGTCAACGGATCGGGGCGTGCATCGTGATGTTGATCGTGCGGATTCATATCGATTGTTCCTGAGCCGACGGATGCGCCATCGACTCGATGAGTGACTTCAGTTTCTTCAGCGCCCGGTGATGCCGGGCCAGAACGGTGCCCGTGGGCTCATCGAGCGCCGACGCGATCTCCTTGAACCCAAGCCCGCCGTGGTGACGCAACTCGATGACCGTCCGATCGGCGTCCGAGAGTTGCTCGATCGCGCGCCGCAGCGCCTCGTGCTCCGCGGGGCGCTCCCCGGCGCCCGCGATCGGGTCAGGCCGAGACTCGCGCGCATCGAGAACATGGTTCTCGACGCTCTCGCTGGGCCGCCGCTGGCGCGAGCGGAACTCGTCACGGACGCGATTCATGGCCACCCGGAACAGCCACGACTCGAACCGACCCTGATCTGTGTACGCGCCCGTCATCATCTTCTCGGCCACCTTCGCGAATACCGACTGCGTGATCTCCTCGGCGAGTTCGGGCTGCCGCACACGCGACCGCGCCATCGCGAACACGCGCGGCGCGTACCGGTCCAGGATCGACCGCCACGCGCGGTCGTCACCCGTCGCCGCCAGGGCGAGCAGGCGCGGGAGGTCATCCCCATGGTCGGCGGCGTCTGCGGGCATACCCAACATCCTTCGGCTCAACGCACCCCGAATCGACTTATTGCGGGCGATGATCGGGTCGTCTGGGCCAGATTAAGGGGCCGCGGGGGCGGGGGACGCGGCATCTCGTTGCAGCCACGCGGGGCAGTCTTGCCGGGTCGGGGCGGCGGTGGTACTGTTCCGCCCCCGAACGGGCCCCGGGCCCGATGGGTAGGTAGCTCAATTGGTAGAGCATCGCATTGAAAATGCGAGGGTTCCCGGTTCAAGTCCGGGCCTGCCCACTTTCACTCCCTTGGCATGTGGACCGCTCGGAGGTTGGCCGCGTTGGCGCGGATGCGGCGGTTTGGGGGTCTGGGGGGCGCCGGGGGGAGTTCGATTCATTTATGGAACGGATGAGGTAGAGGGTGGCCGGCCGGCCGTGGGTAGAGGTGCGCCGTTTCGTGGCGGGGACGCCGGTGCGATGGCAGCGCCGGTTGCCTTGAAGGGGAGTGACGCGGGTTGCTCGGCGTGATCGTTCGTCGGAACCGGTGTGGACGGCGATGAGAGGCCGGGCGGGGACGCGTGTGCCCTCCGTAAGAAGGGCGAGGGGGGCGCGTTTGTGCGCTGGGTGAAGAGAATCACCACGAGAGCACACAGAGGGCTCAGAGGGGAAACAGGGAATAGAAGTCATGGGACGGGGATCAGGGGGGGAGATGAGAAAGACTTGGAGATGTTGGGAATTCTGAGAGCGGGAGGTGCGCGGTGTGCGCGCGGGAAGGGGGCACCGATTAACGCTGCGCGGATAAGCGGTGGCACCCGGCGGTGGAAACCGGAGCGAGGATTTGTTTAGTTTGCGGGTGGGAGGTCGGAGTTCCAGGCGTCGCGGGCGACGCGCCAGGCGCCGTCATCTTCGAGTCGGTAGATGATGATGCCTTTGCCGGTGTCGGTGGTGGGGTCGCCGCCGGCGCGGGGCGCGTCGGTTGAGTGATAGGTGTAGATCTCGTACGCCCAGCGGCCCGAGACGACGAACTCGATGACGGTTTTGTCCCAATGGATTCGGTAGGCGTCGAGGTAGGCGCGGGCCCACGGGCCGACCTCGGCCTTGCCGACGAGCCGCGGCGCGCCGGGGGGCATGAAGATGGCGTCGTCGGTGATCATCGCGAGGAAGGCGTCGGCGTCGTTGGCGTTGATGGAACTGAGGTACTTGTCGTGCGCGGTGTTGGCGGCGTCGGCGCGGCGCATCGGCGCGGATGGACGGCTGCCTTCGCCGCCGGAACTGCAACCGGCGGCGAGCGGGAGTGTCAGTGCTGCGAGCGAGAGGGTGGCGAGGAGTCGGCGCATCGGGGTCTCCGTGAACTTGTTGATGCGGGAGGATAGCGGAGACACGTATTGCAATGGTCGCGGCCCGACAGGCGGCGGCGGCCGGAACTTAGAAAGAGGACTCACCACAGCGACACAGAGGGGAAACAGGGAATAGGGATCAGGCAGGAGGCATCGAGGAAAGAACAGCACCGCTTACCGCTGCGCGGATAAGCGGTGGCACCCGGCAATAGGGATCAGGCATCGGACATCAGGGAAAGAACAGCACCCGGGAAGCGGTGTTACTCGGCGCTTAGTGCTCGGCTTGTTCGCGCTCGCGGCGCTTTCTGCGTTCTTCGAACTCGCGATCGACTTCGATGACCCAGTCCATGCGTGCGCGGGCGCGGCGGGCGAGGAGTGGGCGGTCGAGTGCGGTGTAGGCGTCGATGAGGAGTTCGGTGATGGATCGCGAGAGTGGTGTGTCTTCGCCGCCGCAGTCGTGCCACAGGTCGCGGGCGACGACGAGGGCGGTGCCGCTCTCGCCGGTATCCAAGCGATCGCGCGTCTTGGCGAGGATGGTCCGGACGGCGACGCCCTGTTCATCGTGCGGGAGTTTGTTGCGGCGGGTTCGGTCGTCCTGGAACGCTCGGAGATAGGCGCGGTCGGTCTTGTCTTTGGGGACGAGCGCGCCGGCGCCGTCGGCGGTGGGGTGAATGCCGGGTTGGGCGAGGCGGCGTTCGAACGCGGCGATGCTGCCCTCGTACGACGGGCCATCTGAGATCGTCAGGGCGATGTCTCTGTTCTGAAGCGCGGCCTCATGACTCGGGTTCTGGGTCGGTGGCGGGGCTTTAACGCCGAACTCGCGCTCGAACGCCGCGAAACATCGCATGAACTGCTCGCGATCGCTGTCATTGAGGAGATCGTCGAGGTCTTCGCGGGTGTCGACGCCGTACTGCGCGATGGAGTCGACGATGCCGTCGGCGTAGAACATGAGGTACTGGCTGCTGGCCCACCACGCGAACACGGCGTTGTTCGCGGAGCGGTCGGGATCATCGACGAGGATGACGGGGACGAAGTTGCCGATGCCGGAGTGCGCGATGGCGAAGCACTCGAGCGGCTGATCGGGGTAGGTGTCCCAACGATCGGGGCTGGCGTCGGGGCCGAGCACGGTTTCGATGAATCGGAGGTCGAACGGGTCGAGCCCGTTGTAGCCGCCCTCTGGATCGAGTTCGTGGGCGAGTTTGACGAGCCGGACGAGATCAACGGGTGGGCGGAAGCCGAGACGCTGTGTGAGATCGTCGATGGTGGGGATTGGCATGGGGAGTTCGGAGGGTTCCATGCGGAGAACATTAGCGGGGGGGGGAGGAGGCGCGAGTGGCGGGGCCTTTGATTTGTGATGTGTTCGATCACCCTCCCATGAGGAGAGGGGGGCAGCTGCGCTTGTCGACACGCGGTGAGGCAGGCGGTGGCACCGAACTACTGACAGTCGTTGTTCCAGTTGGACAGAATCACGTTGAGATCGTTGCAGTCGACAAGTCCGTCATCATTGATGTCGCCGGGACAAGGTTCGGGCGCCCCCGGGAACGGGACGCTGAGGAACAATCGAACGCTTCCGCTCTCGCTTCCGAGATTATCGTCGCCCCACGCTCCCACAACGAAGTCCGAGATGCCGTCGTTGTTTGCGTCTCCGGCTCCTGCAACTGATTGCCCGAAGAAATCACCGGAGTCGTCTCCATGGAATGCATATAGAACGGTGCCGTCTGCGCCGGAGTAGACGAATGCGCTTCCGCTATGAAGCCCGTTCGTTCCTGAGAACTGTGCGCCGACGATCAGGTCGTCATGCTGGTCTCCGTTTACATCGCCTGCTCCAGAGACCGAATATCCGAAGTAGCTGCCGGCCTGTTCGCCTCGGAATACATGCAAGAACTCACCGGTTCTGCCCGAGATCACTGTTGCGCTCCCGCTATTGGGGCCGTTTGCGTCATTGCCATAGGCGCCGACGATCACATCGTCCCAGCCATCGTTGTCGACATCTCCGGAGTGACATACGGAGAAGCCGAAATAGTCGGCCGCGGATTCACCCTTAATGACGCGAATCAAGGACCCATCAATGCCGGAATAGAAACGTACAGTCCCGCTGTCGATGCCGTTGTCGTCGTCGAGGTATGCCGACACAACAAAGTCATCGAATCCGTCCAAGTTAATGTCGCCCGCTGTGTCAACGGCGTAGCCGAGGTAGTCAAAGGGACTCTCGCCGAATACTTCGTATAGCAGGGACCCGTCGGCTCCCGAGAATACTCGTGCTCCTCCGGTACGAGAGACCAGATGTGACTCGTTATACGACCCCACGATGAGATCATCGAACCCGTCATTGTTCACATCGCCCGCACAGCCGACCGACGAACCGAACGCATCTTCGACGTGTTCTCCGAGCAATACGTGCAGCAACTCTCCAGTAAGGCCTGAGATCACCTGCGCGCTGCCGGAACTCATCCCGTTTTGATCGCTGTCGGGGGCACCGATAATGAGGTCGCCGACACCGTCGTTGTTTGTGTCTCCGGCGCTGCTTACGGCGGTACCGAAGTGGTCTGAAAGTAGGGTTCCGTGCAGCGTAAGCAGGACTATGCCATCTTCACCCGAGAAGACACGGACCGAGCCGACTTCAAATGCGAACGACGAGTCGTTCGGGCTCCCTACGATCAGATCATCAAATCCGTCGCCATTGATGTCACCGGCAGTCCCGATGGCGGACCCAAATCGTTCATTCATGGTGCGCCCGCTCATCGGATACATCGAGACATGCGTGACCTGGGATTGGGTCATTGTGATGGAAACACCGGGTACACAGCAGGTCCATGCTGCCAATGTGAAGAGGGTCATTCGAGGGTCTCCGGGAGCATTGTCGGTAATCGACTTGTGTACGCTCGGCCGTCGGTCGCCAGTTCAGTGATCGGGCTCTCGGGATCGATGACATGAGTACAGACGCGGCCAAATCAAGTTGACGTGCTGACCTTTGGGAGGAGCGTGGCGACGAGCATGCTCTCCATTGTTTGCATGAAGGTGGCCACAGTTGGATTGGCAGTTGGTCTTCCCATGCCCGATCGCTGCGCGACGACCCTCTCCCCCCGAAGGCGCGAAGGTGTGGTACCACCCGGCCCGACACGGGCCGGCTCGCGAAGCCAGCGCCCTCATCCGTCCGATGCTTCGGCCCCCCCGATGCCACCTTCTCCCGGAAGGCATGAACCCCTCACCTGTCACTTCGTGACATCCACGACATCCACTCCCCGGGAGAGCCACCCCTCATCCGTCCGACGCTTCGCGTCGGCCACCTTCTCCCTCAAGGGGAGAAGGAGCCATCATTCGCCTTGGTCGAGTACGGCCATGAACGCTTCCTGGGGGATTTCGACGGAGCCGATGGACTTCATCTTCTTCTTGCCCTTTTTCTGCTTTTCGAGCAGTTTGCGCTTGCGGGTGACATCACCTCCGTAGCACTTGGCGGTGACATTCTTGCGCATGGACTTGATGGTTTCGCGGGCGATGACCTTGCCGCCGATGACGGCCTGGAGGGGGATCTCGAACTGGTGTCGGTCGATCTGGTCCTTGAGGCGGGTGAGGAGGACGCGGCCGCGTTTGTCGGCGTTGTCCTTGTGGGCGATGAATGAGAGTGCTTCGACGATGTCGCCGTTGACGAGGATGTCTACTTTGACGAGTCGGTCGGCCTGGAAGCGGATGATTTCGTAGTCCATGGTGCCGTAGCCGCGGGTCATGGATTTCAGTTTGTCGTAGAAGTCGTAGATGATTTCGGCGAGTGGCATCTCGAAGTCGATCATCGTGCGTGTTTCGGAGATGAGTTGCTGCTGTTTGTAGATGCCGCGGCGGCCGAGGCAGAGGGGCATGATGTCGCCGACGTTGTCGGTGGGGATGATGAGTTCGACTTTGCAGATGGGTTCGCGGAGTTCTTCCCAGAGTGAGCCGTCGGGGAGGTCGGCGGGGTTGGTGATCTCGTGGACGACGCCGTCGCGGGTTTTGAGTTCGTAGGTGACGGTGGGGGCGGTCTGGACGACTTCGACGCCGCCTTCGCGGTCGAGTCGTTCCTGGATGATGTCCATGTGGAGGAGGCCGAGGAAGCCGCAACGGAAGCCGAAGCCGAGGGCTTCTGAGTGGACGGGGTGGAAGGTGAATGATGCGTCGTTGAGTGAGAGTTTCTCGACGGCTTCGCGGAGTTCCTCGAAGTCGGAGCCCTTCTCGGTGGAAGTTGCGGGGTAGAAATCGCAGAAGACCATCTGGTGTGGCTCTTCGTAGCCGGGGAGTGGTTCTTCTGCGGGGTCGTTGTCGATGGTGATGGTGTCGCCGACGCGGACATCCTTGAGCGTTTTGATGGAGGCGATGAGGTAGCCGGTCTCGCCGGGGCCGAAGGATTTGACCTTCTCGGGCTTGGGTGTGTACTTGCCGAGTTCGGTGATGATGTAGGTGCGTCCGGTGCCCATCATGCGGACTTTGTCGCCGTGGTTGAGGTGGCCGTCGAAGACGCGGACATAGATGACGACGCCCCGGTAGTCGTCGTAGTGCGAGTCGAAGATGAGCGCGCGGAGTTTCTTGGTTTGGGGCGCGCGGGGCGGTGGGAGTTGTCGGCAGATGCGGTCGAGGAGTTCCTGGATGCCCTGTCCGGTTTTGGCGGAGCAGTAGATGGCGTCCTCGGCGGGGAAGCCGAGGGCCTGTTCGATCTCCATCGCGACTTCGTCGGGCTGCGCGGAGGGGAGGTCGATTTTGTTGACGACGGGGATGATCTCGAGGTCCTGGTTGATCGCGAGGTAGGCGTTGGCGATGGTCTGGGCCTCGACGCCCTGGGTGGAGTCGACGACGAGGACGGCGCCTTCGCAGGCGGTGAGGGCGCGTGAGACTTCGTAGGTGAAGTCGACGTGGCCGGGTGTGTCGATGAAGTTGAGCATGTACTCGACGCCGTCGACGGCGTGGCGGACGGTGACGGCGGAGGCCTTGATGGTGATTCCGCGTTCGCGTTCGAGGTCCATGTCGTCGAGGAACTGCTGGCGTGCTTCGCGTTCGGAGACGGCGTTGGTGGATTGGAGGAGGCGGTCCGAGAGGGTGGACTTGCCGTGGTCGATGTGGGCGATGATGGAGAAGTTGCGGATTTCCATGTGGGATAGGCAGCAGGCAATAGGCAAGAGGCAGCAGGGGGGCGGGGCACGATGCCGAACCGTGGATCATAGCGTGGCGGGGGGTTGGTTCGGTGGGCGGTGGGGTGGGCGGACCGATGGATGGCGTCGGCGGGATTGAGGATTGACATTTATCGGGGATGGAGCAGACTCAAGGGAGCCGTGCCTGCCAGGGACACGGCGGATCCTGGATCGCTGGTTCATGGTGGCCGTGTTCGGAGAGCGTCTCCGGTCGGTTGTCGATGCGTGTCCGGATCTCTGCGTGCGCGCGGGTGCAGGGGCGCGCCATCGAGGAGTGTGTCAAATGGGTCTGAATGTCAAGCGTGGTTTCGCGTGCGCGGTTGTTGCGGGCTCGGTGATGGCGGCGTGCGGGAGCGCGCACGCGACGGTGACGGTGTACACATCGCAGGCGGCGTTCAACGCGGCGGTTTCTGCGCCGGGTGTGGATACCTTCGATGACCTTGCGCTGACATCGGCGCCGAGCCCGCTGTTCCGCAACGCGGGGCCGTACGCCTACACAGCGGCGGTTTCGACGACATCATTCTTCCAGGCGGGATCGCTCGCGGATGTGTGGCTCTCGACGAACACGGCGACGGACACGGTGACCTTCAACGCGTTTGGCGGCGGCGTGCAGGCGGCGGGCGGGTTTTTCTTCGGGAGCAATATCAACGGTCAGTTCGCGGCGGGCGATGTGACGCTCAGCGCGACGGACGGGAGCGGCACGGTGACGCACACGATCGTGGGCGCGACGACGGCGAGCTTTGTGGGGTTTGTGTCCGACGGGCCGTTGACCTCGCTGACGCTCGTGTCGGTGCAGCCGATTGGCGGGTTCCTCTGGCCGACGGCGAATGACTTTGTGCTGGCGCAGGCGGTTCCGGCGCCGGGTGTGATGGCGCTCGTGGGCGTTGGCGGGATTGTTGCGTCGCGTCGCCGGCGCGGTTGAATGATCGGGTGGGGACGGATCGGATGAACACGCCGCCCGGGGAACCGGGCGGTGTTGTTTTTGGCGGCGGGCGCGACCACGTGGCGAGCGGGTAGGATCGGCTCGGAACGGAACTGAACCGAAGGGGACGCCGATATGCAGCGAGTCGTGGTGGCGGTGATCGTGCTGGCGGGGCTTGTGACGGCGGCGGGGTGCGCGGGGGACGGGCGCCGCAGCGACGCACCGATGAGGCGTGCGGATGCGCGGTTCGAGTCCGTGGCGGACGCGGGATTCCTGCGGCAGTACGCGGAGACGAACCGGTTCCGGAACGGGACGCCTCGGGGATTCCAGGTGACGCCGGACGGGAAGACGGTGTTGTTTCTGCGGTCGGGGGCGCGGGACTTTGCGCAGGACCTGTACGCGTTTGATGTGGAGACGGGCGCGGAGCGGGTGCTGGTGACGGCCGATGGTTTGCTGGGTGGCGGTGATGAGGCGATCAGCGCGGAGGAGCAGGCGCGGCGGGAGCGGATGCGCGAGAGCGCGCGGGGGATTACGGGTTTTGAGTTGTCGGAGGATGGTGATTGGTTGCTTGTGCCGCTGGGCGGGCGGTTGTTTGTGATGGAGCGCGCCAGCGGGAAAGCGAAGGAGCTGCGCACGGCGGCGGAGGGGTATCCGATTGATGCGCGGTTCTCGCCGGATGGGAAGTGGGTGTCATGCGTGCGGGGTCGGGATGTCTTCGTTCTGGGCGAAGAATGGCGCGAGTTGCAGCTGACATATTCCGTGAATGAGTCGGCCGGTGTCTCGTACGGCGCGGCGGAGTTCGTCGCGCAAGAGGAGATGGACCGGCGGGAGGGGTACTGGTGGTCGCCCGACTCGGATCAGTTGCTGATTCAGCGGACGGATGAGTCGAGGGTGGAGTCGGTGTACATCATGGACCCGAACGATCCGGCGAAGGAGCCGGCGAGCTGGAAGTATCCGCGGCCGGGCAAGGCGAATGCGGATGTGCGGCTCTTTCTCACGACGCTCACGGAGACGCGGCGGCTGCGCGAGGTGTCATGGGACCGTGAGCGGTACCCGTATTTGGCGAAGGTGGTGTGGAGCGAGCACGCGGGTCATCAAGGGCCGACGATTCTGGTGCAGAACCGCGAGCAGACGGAGGAGCAGTTGCTCGCGGTGCATCCGGAGACGGGTGATTCGGCGGTGCTGCTGACGGAGGGTGATGATGCGTGGGTGAACATTGACTCGCAGATGCCGCGGTTTTTGGAGGATGGTTCGTTCCTGTGGACGACCGAGCGGAACGGGGGGTGGGAACTGGAGCGGCGGAACGCGGATGGCTCGTATCGCAACACGATTGTGAAGAGCGATGCGGGGTACCGGTCGCTTTGCGATGTGGACTTTGCACGCGGCGAGGCGGTTGTGATCGCGAGCGTTGAGCCGACGGAGACGCGGGTGATGCGGGTTTCGCTCGACGGAGGGACGGTGACGGAGTTGTTTGCGCAGGAAGCGGGGCTGCACGGGGCGGAGTTTGGGGATGGGGGGCAGCACGGCGTGTTCGTGCATACGCTCACTCCGGCGCGGGGGGAGGCGTTGTGGACCGTGCGCACGCGGGACGGGGGTGTTGTCGGGGAGATCGCCTCGAACGCCGAGCGGCCTTCGTTCGAAACGGTTGTCGAGCTGACGAGTGTGGGGGAGGACGGGTTGCGTTGCGCGGTTGTGCGGCCGCGGGTCTTTGAGAAGGGGATGCGATTCCCGGTGATTCTGCACGCGTACACGGGGCCGGGCTCGCAGATGGTGCAGGCGAGCGGTGAGCGGTACCGGTTTGCGCAGTGGATCGCGGATCACGGGTACATCGTGGTGTCGATCGATGGCAGGGGGACGCCCAATCGGGGAAGGGATTGGGAGCGGGTGATCAGGGGGAACCTGGTGGATATCGCGGTGGAGGACCAGGTGCGTGGGCTGCGTGCGCTGGGCGAGCGGTACCCGGAGATGGATATGGATCGCGTGGGCGTGTTCGGGTGGTCGTACGGCGGGTATTTCAGCGCGATCGCGACGATGAAGCGGCCCGATGTGTTCAAGTGCGGCGTGGCGGGCGCGCCGGTGTGCGACTGGCTGGATTACGACACGCACTACACGGAGCGGTACCTCGGCGTCCCCCCCTCCCCTGTCGAGGAGGATCGGGCGTACAAGGCGAGTAGTGTGCTGACTTATGCGGGCGAGTTGGCGCGGCCGCTGATGATCATTCACGGCACGGCGGACGACAATGTGTACTTCGTGCATGCGCTCAAGATGAGCGATGCGCTGACGCGTGCGGGGAAGGATCACGAGTTCGTGGTGCTGGGCGGCTTCACGCACATGGTGACGGAGCCGGCGATGGTGGAGGCGATGTACGGGCGGATGATGGGGTTCTTTGGGAGGGAGTTGGGGGAGTGAGTGCTGGCATCAGTCGCGTTGAGGCACCGTGAACTCAATCGAATTCAGCATGGCTTCAACTGAAAGCAGCTCAGCTTCTCCTTCTCCCTGAGAGGCGCGATCGGCGAGGCGTTCGCGCAGTTCCTCCGAGAAGTCGAGCGCGTAATGCCCAGGCAATAAGTCGCATCGCCATGCAATCGTTTGAATGACGCCGCTGCTATCGGGAGTGTCGTATGCTATCTGACTTTTCGCAACCGAGTCCGAAGGGTCGTAGTACGGTGCCGCCACGGCGAATAGAGAGATTATGTCGCCGGTCGTGATGAGCGGAGCTTGAAGATACTCCTTTCGATTCACACGCGGCTCGTAGACATTGATCGTGGCGCCGGTGCGAGTGTTTCTGATCTGTACAAACTGCAACGCGTCGGCATCTTCTGTTGAGTCCTTATCCCAGTAGGTCATGATTGAAGACTCGACGGCGACAGTCTGGGCGATCTTTTGGATCCGCTCGATATCCGCGCCGGACTCGACCAACAACTCAAGATAAAGCCCGCCCTTCGCCGGGCGGACTTGCAGCGCCCGAATGACGACGGTGTTCTCGTCGGGCTGCGGGTCGAGCGGGGTGATCGCGTCGATGACTCGTTGTGACACCGGCGGGGGCGGCGGTGGGATTGAGCGGCCCTGGCAGGCGGTGAGCGCGGCGAGTGTGGCAATGAGGATCGTTGCGGGGAGGCGTCGCATGATGGTGAGATGATGCCGGAACTGAACGCGCATGTCGAGAGAAATACTGAGCGTCACCCTGTTCGCTCGCTGGCGCTCGCGGCTCTGAAGAGCGCCCCTCGCTTGCGCGGGGGGTTCGTGAAACGAACATGATCCCCTCACCTGTCACTCATGGTATTCGTGACATCCTCTCCCCAGAGGCAACCTCTTGCATCAACGCCTTGCTTGGATGGCGGCGTGGTGGATGGCGAGTTTGGCCAGGACCCACAGCCGCACGCGTCGCAGGGTTCTGATCCACGGCGGGGGCGATCCTCCTCCCAGCATCGTCAGCCAACCGAACGATCGCTCCACCGCCGTGCGCAGCCGCGACGCCTGGCGACGCTTCCGCGCGTCGCCCTCGAGCAGTTCGATCGCGCGCAGACGATCCGCGTGCTGGCGATGACCTTCGCTGATCGAACGCCCGGCCTTGCGCCGCGGCGCGATCAACCGGGCCCCACGCGACGCGGCCATCTCGTAGAGCGGGTTGGCGTCGTACCCCGCGTCGCCCAGCACGATCGAACCACGCGAGGCCGCACGCGACAGAAGCTTCCGCGCCACCACGCACTCGGCGTCGTTGAGCGTCCGCACGCAAAACGCCCGGATATTCCCGCTCCGATCGCACGCCGCGTGCAACCGGTACCCGCGACGCATCCCCCCATCGGCGTGCCCGAACCGCGCCTGACGGTCCTTGCTGAACCGGCCCACCAGCAGCGGCTTGCCGTCGACGCACAGCAGCGACGCATCACCCCCGCGCCCACGCGGCGACAATCCACGCAGCAACTTCAGCACGCCCAGCCTCCGCGACCGGCGGCTCACCGTCGAGGCGTCGGGCACGATCACGCGACGCCCCGGCCAGTTCGATCGATCGCACGCCCAGCACACCGGCCGATCGTGCAACGCGGCCCAGAGAACGATCCGCGCAATGTCATGATCCGTATACTGCGCCCGCGGCGGGCGACGCTCCGGGATCACGCGCAACGCACGCTCCAACCGATCGTAGAGTTCGCGCTCCATGTCCTTCTCCTTGTGTCTGGCGATACAAAGAGCATGGACGCGAACCGCCCACAGCGCAAGCACTTACAGCAAAGGCGCAATTTGTTGCCAGAGGGGAGAGGGAAGTAGGCGCATTCGTCAGGTTCGACTCGCGTGACTGTGCTGCCGTGTATTGGTGGTTTCAATACGAGAAGTTGGCCCAGGCCGACGATGATGTGAAGCCGGCGCCGGGGTTGGTGAGGATGACGGCGTATTCGTTGTTGCCGCCGAAGGTGTAGTTGCCGTTTGCGTTGCCGCGGGCGCGGTTGCGTGTGGAGATGTTGTCGCCGGTGGTGATGAAGAGCCCGCTGGTGCCGTTGTAGGTGAGGAGGTTGGAGTCGATGCTGTTGGCGACGCCGGTGGCGATGTTGATTCCGGCGGCTCCGTTCTCGTGGCAGGTTGAGCGCTCGACGGAGTTGGCGTTGCCGCCGATGCGGACACCGTTGGAGGAGTTGGCGGACGCGGTGCATTCGATGACGGAGTTGGCTTCGGTGAGGAAGAAGCCGTACTGGTTGTTGCGCGAGTTGCAGCGTGTGAAGCGGCATCGGGCGATGCCGGAGAAGCCGACGGAGTCGTTATCGAATGCGGTGCAGTCGGTGAAGATGGAGGACTCGTCGGCGCGGAAACCGTCAACGAAGTTGTTCTGGGCGGTGCAGTTGGTGAGCACGGATGGGCCGCGGACATAGAAGCCGATCTGTGCGGTGACGGCGGTGCAGTTGGTGAGTGCGCATCCGCCCTCGACCTCGAAGCCGTAGCTCGAAGCGTAGCGGGAGGTGCAGTTGGTGAGGGTGGCGGTCTGGAAGACATCGAAGCCGATGGTGCCGTATTCCGAGAAGCAGTTCTCGAGGATGGCGCCGATGCTGGCCCTGAAGTTCTGATTGTCGGAGCTGGTGACGGTGAGGTTCTGGAAGCGGGCGCCCGCGGCTTCGTAGGCGTCGATTCCGACTTTGAAGTTGTGGATGGTGCCGTTGCGGACGGTGGCGCGATCGGAGTTGATGTAGACGCCGCTGAGGGAGCCGGTGACGCCGATGAGCGCGAAGCCGTTGAGGTCGAGGGTGATGCCGTCGGTTCCGAACTCGATGCAGTGCTTTCCGGTGACGCCGGTGAGATTGCCGGTGAGGTAGTAGGACCCCGGCTGGGTGATGCGGAACAGGGCGCCCGCGTCGCCTGGTGTGTTGGTCGCGCTGATCGCGGTGCGCGGCTCGATCTCGTCGAGGGACTTCATGGTTGGGGTGACGGGGCCGGCGGGCGGGTTGAGGTTTCCGGCGGTGACGATGGCGCCGGCGACGAGCAGGGCGACGCAGGCGAGCAGGACCAGATGTGAACGCATATACAACTCCTGGGTGGGGCGGGGGGGCACTGATATCCGTGCGTCGGCGGGGGCGCGTGTGGCCAGAAAGTCGAGGCGAATTGTTGCGATGGGGCCCGAGCCCGTACGGATACAGCGGGGGTCGCCGATAATCTGGATCGCGGGAGCGGGCTGCACCGGCCCGCGCGGGGGAGTTGAGGGGGGTGCGGCTCGCGTCATCCCTCGCTTGTGTAGCTCGTGAAACCCCCTGCTCGGTGGGGCGTGGGGGGCGTCCTTGGGGGGTACATTGGTCCGTCATGGCACGAAACGAGGCGCGACGGAGTCGGAACTGGAGGCAGCGGCTGATGGGATGGGCGGTGCTGCTGGTTGTGGGGTATGTGCTGTACGCGGGGGCGTTGTTTGTGATGCAGGACCGGGTGGTCTGGCCGCGGCACATGATTCCGGCGGTGGATGCGCCGTCGCTGGACGCGTACGGCATCGAGCAGATGTGGGTTGATATCGGTGGCGGGGAGCGCGTGGAGGCGTGGTACCTGCGGGGGCGTGTTCTGGATGGGGATGTCAATCAGAGGCGGCCCTTGGTTGTGATGGCGCACGGGAACGCGGAGTTGATCGATGACCACATCAACCGGATGCTGAACTACCGGGATCTGGGCGTGAGTTCGTTGATGGTTGAGTATCGCGGGTACGGGCGGAGCGATGGTTCGCCGGGGCAGGGGGCGATCGTGGACGACACGGCCAAGGCGCTGGAGATGGTGCTGCAGCGACCGGAGGTGGATCGCGCGCGGCTCATTTATCACGGGCGGTCGATCGGTGGCGGGGTGGTGTGCGCGCTGGCGGAGCGGATCGAGCCGAGCGCGATGATCCTGGAGTCGAGTTTCACGAGCGCGGCGGGGATGGCGACGCGGTTCGGCGTGCCGGGGTTTTTGTTGAGAAGCCCGTTCCGGAATGATCGCGTGGTGAAGGGGTTTGCGGGGCCGATCCTGCTGCTGCACGGGACGCGCGATGAAATCATTCCGGTTGAGCACGCGCGGAGGTTGAAGGCGATGGCGAAGCACGGGACGCTGATCGAGCAGGACGCGGGGCACAATGACTATCCGCGTGATGCAGCGAAGATGTGGGAGGATATTGAGGGGTGGATGGTGGCGGAGGGGTTGTAAGGGAGTTCGCAACGCTTGCCGCTTGAGCTTTCGCAAACATGGCTCGCCCGTTGGGCGAACCATGGCACCCGAAATAGAAGTGAGCGTCAGACGACTTCGCCGATGGTTCGGGAGAAGGCGGCGCCTCGGGGGGTGAACAGCCGGACGCCTTCTTCGCGGAGTTTGGGCGCGTGGTGGGTGGTGTAATCGTCGAAACGGGCGCGGGTGGCGAAGATGTAGCGGGTCTCGACGCGGAAGGGGTCGGTATCGGCGTCGCGGTCGAGATTGATGATGGATGCGGAGTGGGCGCCGCCCTTGATGACGGCGTCGAGATGGCCGTCCTCGAGCCAGGCGATGTAGTCGTCGCGGGTGTGCTTGTCGGGGAGGGATGCGGTGACGGTGTAGGCGATGGCGGTCATGGGGCTACCATACCCGCGCACCAAACCGGTGAGGAGGTCGATGCATGGGCGGCGGATGGTGGGTGACAGATGTGCTGAGCTCGATGGGGTGGATGGTGCTCATCTCATGGGTGTTCTGGGTGATCTTTTCGATCTGTCTGCACGAGTTGGGACACGGTTGGGCCGCGATCCGGCACGGGGATCGGACGCCGATCGAGCTGGGGCACATGACCTGGAACCCGCTGGTGCACATGGGGCAGATGAGTCTTTTGATGTTCGCGATCGTGGGGATCGCGTGGGGGGCGATGCCGATCAATCCGACGCGGATGCGGGGGCGGCACGCGGAGGCGGTCGTTTCGGCGGCGGGGCCGGCGGTGAACGCTGTGCTGGTGATCCTGACGGCCGTTGGCGCGGCGCTGGTGGTGCGATTCGTGCCGGATGACGGCGGGCCGATGCGGCAGAACCTGTGGGTGTTCTTTTACTTCGGGTGCATGCTGAATCTGGTGCTGCTGGTGCTGAACCTGCTGCCGGTGCCTCCCCTGGATGGGTCGCGGATCCTGGGGCACTATGTGCCGGCGTTCCGGCGGGCGATGTACGACCCGCAGAAGCAGATGATCTTCCTGGGGGTGTTCATCCTGATCTTCATTTTCGGGGGAAGGGTGTTCTTCGATGTGGGGTCTGGCGGCGCGGACCGGCTGATCGGGTTGTTCCTGCGGGTGTTTGGTTGATGGGTGGGGTGGGGGGTGATTCGGGGCGGGTTGCAGGGTGAAGGTTGGGTGAATAGACTGAACGCTTCCTGTCCGGGGCCGGGTCGGTGGCGTTGCGCCCGCGGGCGGGATCAGGAAATCGACGGATCGACCGTTCGGGCGGTGTCGCCCGGCGGATGAAATGAACTGGAACTTGGCCGCGGGCCAGTCGGCGTGCGCGGGCGGTTGGAGTAGTACGGCATGGTTCGCATTCGAATGAAGAGAATGGGTCGCACGCATCGCCCGTTCTACCGCATTAATGCGGTCGAGAAGCGTGAGAAGCGCGACGGCAAGGTTCTGGAGAATCTCGGGTGGTACGACCCGGTTGCGCAGGAAGCCGACAAGCAGGTGCATCTGAAAGAGGATCGCATCAAGCATTGGCTCGGTCAGGGCGCGCAGCCGAGCGACACCGTGATGGATCTGCTGGCCAAGAACGGCCTGGTGGATGCGTCGAAGGTGCAGTCGGATCGCGAGCGTCGCCTGGCGAAGAAGCGCGCGGGCATCGTCGAGACCAAGCAGGCTGCTGAGGCTGCGGCGAAGAAGGAAGCCGCGGAGAAGGCGGCTGCCGAGGCGAAGGCGAAGCAGGAAGCGGAAGCCAAGGCGAAGGCCGAGGCCGCTGCGGCTGCGGAAGCTCCGGCCGAGTCGTAAGCACGAAGATTGATTGTTCATGACCCGTCCGCCAGATCCGATGCGGATCGACATTCTCACGCTGTTCCCCGAGGTGTTCGAGCCGGTGTTGTCGGCGAGCATCACGGGTCGAGCGCGTGCGGCGGGTCTGGTGGAGTGGTTTGCGACGGATATCAGGAGGTACGCGGACAACAAGCACAACAAGGTCGACGACCGCCCCTTCGGGGGCGGGCCCGGCATGGTGATGATGTGCCAGCCGTTGTGGGACTGCGTCGCGGATGTGGAGTCGCGAGATGATCGGAAGGCGACACGCATTCTGCTGACCCCCCAGGGCGAGCCGCTGAGCCAGAGGATTGCGGAGGAACTCGCGACGCATGCGCGGCTCCTGATGATCTGCGGGCACTACGAGGGGATCGACGAGCGCGTGATCGAACGCCTCGCCCCGCGGGAGATCAGCATCGGCGACTTTGTGGTGAGCGGCGGCGAGATCCCCGCGATGCTGCTGGTGGACGCGGTGACAAGATTGCTGCCCGGGGCACTCGGGCACGAAGCGAGCGCGGCGGAGGACAGTTTCAAGGAGTGGGGGGAGTCGGGAAACCGGCTGCTAGACTGCCCGCACTACACCCGGCCTCGGGTGTGGGAAGGGATGGAGGTCCCCGAGGTGCTGGTCGGCGGCGACCACGGCAAGGTGGACCGGTGGCGGATGGAACAGATGATTGCGCGGACGCGGGCGAGACGCCCCGATCTGCTGAACGAGACGAACGACGAAGAGAAGCGAGACGAGCCATGTCAACGCAACTGCTGATTGAGTCCCTGAACACTGAGGCCCTGAAGAACGACATCCCCAAGATGGATGTGGGCGACACGATCAACGTGCACTGCCGGATCGTGGAAGGCGACAAGGAGCGCATCCAGGTGTTCCAGGGTGTGCTGATCTCGTGGAAGGGACGCGGGATCAACGAGATGATCCGTGTGCGCCGCATCGTGAACGATGAGGGCGTGGAGCGTGTATTCCCGTTGCATTCGCCGCGGATCGCGAAGTTCGAGGTCGTGCGTCGGGCCGATGCCCGTCGGGCGAAGCTGTACTTCCTGCGTGACCGCGTCGGGCGCAGCCGTCGTCTGCGTGACCGCCGGCGTGCGATGGAGCATGTCAAGGGCGAGATGACTGTTCAGCAGTAAGCCCCCCCTCAACTTGGACGAAAGCGACACCCTGCGCTGTGAAGCGTGGGGTGTTTCTAGTTACTGGCAGACATTGCCCCAGTTGGCGAGGACGACATTCAGGTCGTCGACATCGACAACGCCGTCGTTGTTGGCGAGATCGCGTGGGTCTCCTTGGCCGACCGATGTCCCCCACGCGCTGAGTATGGCATTGAGATCGTCGACATCGACAGTCTGGTCGTCATTGACATCGCCGGTGCAGAGAGGGGGTGACATCATGCTGACGAAAACGCGTGCTTTGCCTTTGCTGAAAACGCCACTGAAATCAAACGGGATGCCGACGACGAGGTCATCGTATCCGTCATCATTCACATCACCCGCTCCAGTGACAGAGTAGCCCAATTGATCAGAAGAGTTATCGCCGCTGAAAGTGTAGAGTTCAGAGCCGTCGAGACCTGAGTAGACGCGGGCAATGCCGCTACTCATTCCGTTATTGTCGTCAAATGGAGCACCTGCAATGAAATCGTCATACCCGTCGTTGTTGATGTCGCCCGCTCGGGATACAGAGTAGCCCAATTCATCTATTGAGTTGTCGCCATTGACGGTATAGAGGATGGCCCCGTCGAACCCGGAATACACGCGTGCGCTACCGCTAGCAGCGCCGTTGTTATCGTCAAAGTAGGCCCCCGCGACGAGGTCGTCATAGCCGTCATTGTTGACATCGCCCGCCCCTGAAACGGAGTTTCCCAATCGATCCCCTGCGCTATCGCCATCAAAAGTATAGAGGATGGATCCGTCGAATCCGGAATAAACTCGGGCGCTTCCACTTAAGTCACCGTTATTATCATCACCCACTATTCCAACAAAGAGATCGTCGTAGCCGTCGTTGTTGACATCGCCGGCCAGAGATACACTACCACCTAGCGCATCGTCGGCATTATCGCCATTGAATGTATACAGAATCGAGCCGTCGAACCCGGAGAAGACGCGGGCGCTACCACTACCACTCGCGTTATTGTCGTCGCCTGCGGCACCTACAATTAGGTCGTCGTAGCCGTCATTGTTCACATCGCCCCCGCCAGACACGGAATTCCCGAAGAAATCCTGCGGGCTATCGCCATTGAAAGTGTACAGGACTGATCCGTCAATACCCGAGTAGACTCGGGCCATACCGCTCTGTGTGCCGTTGTTTCCGTCGCTTGGGGCCCCGATGATTAGATCGTCAAAGCCGTCGTTGTTGACATCACCAGCGCCCGACACGGATCTACCGAAGAAATCCTGCGCATCGTCGCCATCAAATATGTGAAGAATTGAGCCATCGAAGCCGGAATAGACACGAGCGTATCCAATACTTGTCTGGCCCTTATCCATCCCCGGAGCGCCAATTATGTAGTCGCTATAGCCGTCGTTGTTGACATCGCCCGCTCCAGAGACAGAGAACCCCAGCCGATCGCCAGAGTTATCGCCGTTGAATGTGTATAGCGGAACATGTGTGATTTGGGCGTTTGCGATTGTAGCAAATGCGAGTGAAGCGGAAAGATGGATGATGTACGGCAGGCGGCGATTCATCTGTGGGGGCTCCTAGATCGAAGCGTGGTTGATTAGCGTGGCCATCGTAGACGAGTTTTGGAGAGCATCAAGAGACAGCAATTGAAAACCGGAAGATTGAGGGAGGGCGCGGGTGGCCGCGGAGAGCGGCATCCACATCGGGTATATCCCCCCTCGCCCCCTACCCGTGGGAGGGGGACTGGTGGCCCGCCCCCCATCCGTCACTCGCTTTGCTCGTGCCGCCTTCTCCCCCCCGGAGGGGAGAAGGAGCATTGATCACGCATACGAGTGCAGTCCCGAGATGATGAAGTTGATGACGATCCAGTTGAAGAGCATGACGGCGCAGCCGGCGACGGCGAGGATGGCGGTCCAGAAGCCCTTGTCGCGGACCTTCAGGCGGACATGCACGAGGATCAGGAAGATGAGGAAGGTGTTGAGCGCGAAGACTTCCTTGGGGTCCCAGCCCCACGGGCGGCCCCAGGAGTGGTCGGCCCAGATCGCGCCCATGATGAGCCCCGCCCAGAGCATGACGAAAGCGAGTTCCATGAGGATCATGGTGGCGCCGTCGAGGACCTCGGAGAGTGTGGTTTTGTGTCGGTCGTGGTGATCAGCACCCGAGGCGTGCATAAGTGCTGCGGCTCCGCCGGCGCGCGCATAGGCGTGGTCGGTGGTGAAGAGCCGGCGTGCGAGGTAGAGCAGCGCGGTGACGGACGCCATGAAGATGAGCGCGTAGGACGCGATGATGACATTAGTGTGGATGTAGAGCCAGATGTCATTGAGGACCGGCATGCGGTTGGTGATGTTGGCGTCGAGCTGGGGGATGTACTTGGCGGCCATGATGGCGCAGGAGGCGCCGACGGCGCCGGTGAGCGCGAACATGTTGCGCATGGGGGAGCGGCGGGCGATGAGTTCGAAGCCGATGGCCAGGAGCGCGCCGAACCAGAATGCGGTGGTGACGGCCTCGAACATGTTGGAGTTGGGCCATCGTCCCGAGACATACCAGCGGAGGATGAGTGCCGCGGTCTGGAGGAGAAAGGCGATGGTGAAGACGGAGAGGCCGAGGATGCGTGCGGCTTTCCACTTGTAGATGACGCCCCCGAGCAGAAAGACCGAGGCGAGTAGGTAGACGAGCCAGACCCAGAGGAAGCCCTTGTTCTTGAAGTACATGCTCTCGAAGGAGAGTTTCCGGGTGGAGGGATAGGCGTCGGGGTTGATGGTGGCGAGGGGGGCGCAGAAGTCGGCGAGCGCGCGGTTGGCGGCGTCGGCGTCGAGGTTGCGCCATGCTTTTTCGAAGTCGGCCCAGTTGGTGCGCAGGGCGGAGCGGAGGGAAGTGTCGAAGCCGGATTCGGTGAGCGCGAGGCCGCCTTGCTGGGCGTTGTCCTCCCAGAGCGCATCGACGGAGAACCACGGGGCGTCGGGGTTGGTGGGGTGTGGGATGAGTTTGAGCCGGGCGGCGAGTTCGGCGTGGTTCTTGAGGAAGACGGCGGAGTCGATCTGATTGACGAATTTGGCGGTGCGGATGAGGTCGGCGCGGCGGGACTCGAAGAATGCGATGGATGCGGGGTGGCGGAGGAGCGACTCGGAGACGAGGCCGGTCTTGAGGATGGTGTTCTGGCGTGCGTCCTCGAGTGGGACGCTCGCGCCGAGGAGGGTCTTGATGAACTCCAGGCGCATGGTTTTGTTCTTGATGTAGATGATGTCGGCGGTCTGGTAGATCTCGGGGCGGATCATCATGTCGAGGTAGAGGAAGTCGTAGTTGAACCCTCCCCCGTCGACATCCTGATGGCCGGTGATCATGCCGACGATCTCGTGGGCCATGGAGTCGAAGGATTTGATGCGGCCTTCGGTCTGGACGGCTGCGCGGTCGAGGGGTGAGAGGTCGAGCTGCGATGCGAACTCGCGGAGGACATCGCCCGCGCGGCGGGTGTCGGCGTCGGCGATTTTGGGCGCGGGGGGGATGCTCATGCCGTGCTGGGCGAGCGCGGGTGCGGTGAGGGCAAGCAGCGTGATGATGAGTGTTGTGATTCGCTTCATGACTCGGCTCCTTGGGGAGCGGCTTGCAATCGTTGCTTTGCGATGTCGCCGAAGTCGCCTCGGGCGACGGCGGCGCGGACCTTGTCGGCGCGTCGGCGTTTGATGATGGGCTTGAAGTAGAAGGCGTAGATCATGCCGGCGACGGAGATGGCCGACCCGATGAGTTGGAGGACGACGCCGTGGCGGTTGCCGACTCCCAGCCCGGTGAATGTGAGGCCGGTGGTTTGCCGTTGCTGGTTGGGTGCGTCCCAGAATGACTGGAAGTACCAGTAGCCGCCGAAGGGCTTGGGGTTGTTGACGGCGACGGTGCGCTTCTCGGAGAACTCGCCGTCGCGCTGGAAGGCGACATGGGAGACCCAGTCGCGGACGCTTGCGGCGGAGCCGGAGAAGCCGCCGACATGGGTGAGGAGTTCGAAGTCTTCGAGGATGACGGGCGCGGGGAGGTCCATGCGCCGGCGCGCGATGGCGATGTCGAAAACGCGTCCGTCGGAGAGGGTGAAGCGGGCGGGGGGTGTGCCGGAGACGAGGCGCTGCTGCGTCTCGTCGTCGAGGATGTAGCGGTCGAAGGTGAGCCACTGCGTATGGGTTGTGGCGGCGTCCTGGATCTCGACGCGGAGCATGGTGGCGGCGCGGGACTCATCGGTGTTGGTGTCGCGACGTTCGAAGGGGACGATGATCGGTTTGGACTCGACGCGCGCATCGGGCATGTAGCGCTGGACGGTGAGGGTGAGCGCATCCTGAATTTTGACGGATGCGCCGGAGTGGAGGGGCAGGCCATCGGGGAGGTCGATGAGGCGGCCGATGGCGCGGAGGCCGACATCGGCGGGGCCGGCGACGAGGGTGAGGGGCGGGATGCCGGGGTCGAAGAGTGTGTTGATTTCGGTTGAGGGCTCGACCTTTTTGGGCATTTCGGCGCCGGGTTCGAGGACGAAGTCCTGCGTTTCGCCGATGACGCCCGAGGCGAGCATGGGGACCCAGCGCGAGAAGACGCGGTCGGGCGTGCGGATGTCGATGAGCGCGCCGATGTCGGGCTCGTGGTTGATGACCTGGCGGAAGCGGACGGCGTATCCCGTTTCACCCACAGCGACGAAGTCGGGGGGCGTGGTCTGGTTGTTGAGATCGTCGAGATTGAGTTCGAGCGTGTCGCCCGACTCGGGGATGTGGACGATGAGGCGCTGCGACTCGCGGGCGGAGAGGTCGCGGATCTCGTCGAGGGAGGCGACGGTGCGCAACTCGATGTTGCCCTGGAGCGCGGTGCGCTGTTCGGGGTCGGAGGCGACGAGTTGGACGGGGCGCTCGGGGTTGCCCTCGGTTGCGAGCGTGAAGTTGACGACGGGGTTGCGTGCATCGGGCGAGGTGCCGGGCACGAACTGGCTCTGCATGTGCGCGTAGCGGAGGTGGGCGGTGATGCGTGCTGTGGCGTTGGTGAGCGGGTCGGCTTCGTCGGCTTTGCGTGTTTCCAGGAAGAGGCGCTGGGTGCGCCATTTGCCCATGAGTTCCTCGGGGATCCAGATGTCGCGCGGGTTGTCGATGTAGTCGTTGTAGCGGGGGAGTCCGGGGAGGGGGCGCTGGTGCCAGCGGCCGGGAACATCGTTGACGACCTCGCGGACATACATCACGGCGCTGTCCTTGACCCAGAAATACTGCTGCGGATCGGGGACGAGGGAGAGCTTGATGTTCTCATCGAAGAGGACGCGGCCCTCGAACTCGGGGAGGGTCTTGACGCGCTTGGGTCCTTCGGCGGAGGGGACGAGGTCCTGGGTGAGTTGCGGGTAGCCGTCGAGGAGTTGGCGGAAGAACGTGCCGGTGGGCGTGGTGCAGACGACTGTGATCGCGAATGCGGTTTTGCCTTCGAAGCCGGGGGAGATGATGGGCCAGTTGGGGTCCATCATGGCGACGCGGAAGGAGTAGTTGCCTTCGGGCGTGCGGAACTCGCCGCCGCTGCCGGAGAGCGCGGCGAACTGCTGGGGTTCCTGTCCGGGGATTTCGACCTGGATGCGCCAGCGGAAGACGGGCGTGTCGCCTTCGACCTTGGCGGCGAAGTACCAGACGCTCGAGAGCGCGAGGATGATGATTCCCAGGTGGATGAGCCAGACGCCCAGGTTGACGGCGTTGAGCCGGATGCGGCGGACGGTGACGACGCTCATGTTGAGGCAGAGGAGCGCGATGAGCGCGATGAAGACGGGGGTGTTGAACCACTCGTATTCGGTCATCTCGAAGGGGCGCCACTTGCGGATGAAGTCGTGTTTGACGGCGAAGCCGTCAACGAACGATGGGTAGAGGATGCCGGCGGAGCCGACGGTGCAATAGATGAAGATGAGCACCATGAGCACGATGCCGAAGCGGACGCTCGTGAAGAGGTCGAGGAGCCAGCGCAGGGGATTGAAGGAGCGCGGCGGCGCGTCGGCGGGGGCTGGCGCGGGTGGGGCGACTTCGTGCTCCGTCATCGGGGCGGGTCTCCGGGATGGGTCTTGGAGGACACTATCGGGGGCATGATGGTATGCCGACCGGGGGCGTTTGGCGTCGGGAACGGCCTTCCAGATGCGGTGCGGGTAGAATGTGTGCGATGAGTTCCAATGACCAACATCGGGCGAAGGGGGAGCCGGTCACGATTCGGACGCTGCGGCGGATGGCGCGCGCCGGTGAGCCGTTCGCGTGCCTGACCTGCTACGACGCGACGACGGCGCGGATTCTCGAGTCGGCGGGCGTGCATGTGCTGCTGGTCGGGGACACGGCCGCGGAGATGATTCTGGGGTACGACTCGACGATCCATATGCCGCTGGAGGTGGCGATCGCGTTGACGGCGGGGGTGAAGCGGGGCGCGCCGGGGGCCTTTGTGATGGGCGATATGCCGTTCATGTCGTACCAGGCGAGCGCGGACGACGCGGTGCGGAACGCGGGTCGTTTTTTGACCGAGGGTCTGGCGGACATTGTGAAACTCGAGGGGGATGCGTCATTTGCGCCGCTCGTGAAGCGGATGACGCGGAGCGGGATTCCGGTGTGCGGGCATGTGGGGTGCAGGCCGCAGTCGGTGAAGTTGTCGGGGGGGTATCAGTCCACGGGGCGGACGGCGGAGACGGCGCGGACGATCGTTGAGGATGCGGAGGCGCTGGCCGAGGCGGGTTGCACGATGCTCCTGGTGGAGGCGGTGCCGGGTGAGATCGCGGACCGGATCATGGAGCGGACGCCGGGGATTCCGTTGATCGGGATCGGGGCGGGGTCGAGTTGCCACGGGCAGATACTGGTCCTCCAGGACCTTCTCGGACTCACGCACTGGCAGCCGGGGTTTGCGACGCCTGTGGCTTCGATGGGTCAGGAGATCGAGCGAGCGGCGAGGGTGTGGATTGAGCGGGTGTCACGCCGCGGAGTGACCGATCATCGGTATGAGATGAAGGCGGGGGAGTCGGACAAACTGCGGGCGTGACCCGCGATTCCAAGGGGAGCGATTGCATGCGTCGATTCAACTCATTTGCGCCGGCGTTGCTTGTGCTGGTGCTGACGATGTCGGTGATCGTGTTTGCGCCGCGGCTGATGAGCGGGATTCAGCGGACGAGGACGCTGGCGACGATTCGGATGGCGCAGGCGAAGTTGGATCAGCCGTCGGGCATCCTTGAGCAGTTGAACGAGGCGTACGAGTCGATCGCGGAGGCGACGCTCCCGGGCGTTGTGCACATCGAGGCGAAGACGAGCATGCGCGAGTTCGTCAATAATCGGCGGACGGGCGACGCGATGCCGGCGCCGGGCTCGACCGGTTCGGGATGGGTGTACAACGAGGGCGGGCACATCATCACGAACGCGCACGTGGTGTCGGGTCACGAGACGATCGAGGTTGAGTTCCATGACGGGCGGGTGCGTGAGGCGGAGGTTGTCGGGCTCGACAGCGCGACGGATATCGCGGTGCTGAAGGTCGGCAATGTGAGCGGGCTGTTCCCGCTGCGGCGTGCGACCAAGGAGCCGGTGCGCATGGGGGATCAGGTGTTCGCGTTCGGCTCGCCGTTCGGGATCAAGTTCTCGATGAGCCGCGGGATCGTTTCGGGCCTGGGGCGGGGCGACGCGGCGCACATGATGGGGATGCGGCGCGGGTACACGAACTTCATTCAGACGGACGCGGCGATGAACCCGGGGAACTCGGGCGGGCCGCTGGTGGATATCTACGGCCGTGTGATCGGGATGAACGCGGCGATCGCGAACAATGCGCAGCCGGATCAGGAGACGGCGGGTTTCAGCGGGCAGTCGGCGGGCATCGGGTTTGCGATCCCGCTGGAGACGGTTGAGTCGGTGGTGGATCAGATCATCGACTCGAAGATGGTGCTGCGCGGGTACCTGGGCGTGCTGATCGGCGACACGAGCGCCGAATACGCCGAGAGCATCGGTCTGAATCGGCGCGGCGTGGTGGTGACTGGCGTGCCGGACGATCAGCCGGCGTACGGCGCGGGGATTCGCACGGACGATGTGATTATCGAGATCGACGGGACTGCGACGCCGACGACGCCCGTGCTGATGGCGACGATCAGCGCCAAGCCGCCGAGCCATGTGGCGATGATCAAGGTGTGGCGTGACGGCAAGGTCGTGGAGTTGCGTGCGCCGCTGGGGGCTGCGGAGTACTACGGCGGCGGGCTGCACTACATCCCGGGGTCGGAGAAGATGACGATTCAGGAGATTCGCGAGTCGATCAAGGGTCGGCGGGCGGAGTGACTTCCGGGTCGGGTTCTTCTGGCGCGGCGGGTTTGTGGATCTTGATGCGCACGGTGACTGGTGTGTCGAGGGGCGGCATGTCGGGGGACGCGATCCACTCGGGCTCGTGCTGGCTCGACTCGTGGGAGAAGACATCGGGCCATGCGATGACCTCGGTGCCGAAGGTGGCCAGGCCGATGAGCGTGCCCTCGGAGTCGGCGTAGTAGCGTTCGCGGTTGTTTGACACTTTGCGCATGGCGCTGCCGGCGAATACGGGGAAGCGCTGGGGCAGGTGTTCGCCGCGGTTCTTGAAGTTGATGACCCAATCGGAGGGCGTGGCGGTGTGCTCGGCGCCGTGTTCATCTTTGTAGATGAACTCGATTTCGAGTTCGGGGCCGGTCGGCTGGACGGGGACGAGTCTTTCGCCTTCGAGTTTCCACTCGGCGGGCTTGCCGGGCTCGAGCCCGAGCAGGAGGAGGGCGGCGTGGACATGCGAAGGTTTTGCCTGCACGACGACGAGGACTTCGTGTTCCTTGGTGTCGGGCGTGCAGACGAGTTGTTCGAGGAAGACGACGGTGCCGTCGGCGGGGTTGTTAATGATGGGGATCTTGCCGGTCAGTTCGATGGTCTTGGTGTGCTCGTCCAGCAGGACGCCGGTGAAGACTTCTTTGGGTTGTGTGTGTTCGGGGGCGGCTTCGTTGTTCCGCCGAGACCGGATCAGTTCGGCCATCGCATCAACTTGCTCGGTTGTGACTGTTGGAATCTCGATCGGGTGCTCTTCTGTTCCGCCATCTTCTGCATGAGCGATGGGCCAACCGAGGCGCTCCGGAGCATCTGGGTCAAGTCGCAGGTGCGCGAGGAAGTCCCATGCAGTGACGTCATTACTAAGTCGGAACTGACCAAAGAATCGGCGCAGATTGTTGCTTGCGAGTTCGTCAAGGTGAAGTTGCAGCGGGAGGATGTACCAATCCCCCAAGAGCATGGGCGCGACGGTAGTGCTGGGAATAGGGGCTCCATTTTCATTTGCGGGCACCGGCTCCATCGATCGACTCAGGAAAACCTGAGACCCGTCCGGCGAGACGATGGCGATCGCAGGAACGCCGAGTTGCCCCGATTCGTTCCATTCGTCACCACGCTCGGGCGAATGGCCATGAGGGATGTTCGGAAGCCAGTAACGTATCGACCATTTATGAAATGACTGTGTGTAGAGCCAATCGGGAAAGATGATCTCTCCCAGTTCGATGGGGCCGTTGAGGTGTTCGCCGTCGATCCAACGGATGCCGAGTTGATTCTCAAAATGGGCGTTTGGTGCGCGTCGAGGCGAAACCGCGACGAGCGCGTCCATTCCTTGTTGCAAGCCGTGCAAGGTGAATGTCGGCCCTGTGGTGTGAGCGATATCGATCGAAGTTGTTGAATACACCTCTGTAGTGGTGCCGGGGCCGCTCCGTGGGCGCACTGTTCCAGAGATAGATACTCCAGGGTGGGCGAAGGCCTCGTCGCACCGAAATGTCGATGTGCCAACGACGCGATGAAAGGTGACGATCGGATCGATCGACCAGTTCTTGGCGATCTCATCCCAGTCTGACTGCAACCTCTCCAGTTCTTCGCGTTCGAATGGAAGTCCGGCCTGCCGAAACCAAGGGGCCAGGCCGACCTCGATCTGGTCCGGAATACCCGTTCCGCCTGCTATCTCTGCAACAAGTGAGTCTCCTCGTTGGGAAGTCGGCGCATTCCAAAGGACAGGTTGTCTGAAGCGACCATCGCCCTTGCTTTCCTCGTAAGCCGTCAAGCAAAGACTCAGGTGACTGTCACGCAACTCTGGAGGAATTAATAGTTCGAATGAATAGGTAACTTGAGCGTTCGGAGTGGTTTCCCCCGGACCACCGCTTGCTGTTGACACGAGCCCCGCGGCTAGGATCGATGCGAGTCGATGCTTCATGCACTCATGGTACGGCGGCGGCGCGGTGCGAGCCCGAGGCCCAGGAGTGCGAGGGCGGACGCGGGCGCGGGGACGATGGAGACGGTGTCGAGGTCGAAGGTGACGGAGATGTCCTGCATCGCGAGGGAGGCGGGGACGAGGGCGCCGATCTGGAGGTGGCCGACATCGGAGAAGACGGAGTTGAAGGTCGCGATGGGCCCTTCGTAGATGAAGGAGGGGTTGGGGTCGGTGATGTTGACGGTGATGGTGGTCCATGTGTTGGGAAGGACGGGCGCGAAGTTGACGGCGGCGACGCCGGGGAAGTTCGCGGGGCCGGCGAAGCGCGCGAAGAAGGAGAGGGGGGTGGGCGCGTTGTGGCGGACCTGGTAGGTGAGCTGCGTGATGCCGGAGGAGATGTAGTTGCCGGCGAAGGCGTTGTTCGAAGAGTTGAACTCGTCCTGGGCGCGGAAGAACGCGGGTGTCGAGTCGGCGGGCGAGGCGAGGAAGTTGAAGGCGGTTGTTGCGAACTGGCCGGGCGCATCCCACGCAACGGGGGCGCTGGCGTCGGCGTTGAACCAGTTGGCTGAGGTGGCGTCGAAGGACTCGGTGAATGGGGCGACGGCGTGCGCGCCGGCGGCCGCGAACAGGGACAAGGCGATAGCGGGTAACTTCATCTCTCTGGCTCCTTTATTGATCGAGACGATGCGTGGGGTGTGCGTGCCCGTGGGGGCGCTAGGGCCTAGGGCGAGGGGAGCATCCAGTCCGCCTCGAGCGCCTGCGGCGACCATCGGCGCATGTCGTTCATCTGGTCGAAGTTGAGCGGCTCGGCGTGGGAGTCGAGCATGACGGCGACGGCGCGTTGGTTGTATCGGAACGACACATTGCCGGTCTCGGTGGCGGGCGTATCGTGACTCGGCGGATCGGAGCGCCAGGCGCGCTGGATGTTGTTGGGCGCGGAGATTCGGTAGAAGCCGTCGAGGTCGAGCCCCGAGATGGGGCTGGCGCCGGACGCTGTTGCGAAGACGATCATTTTGTCGTTGAACTGGACGTCGCCGAGTCGTCGGGCGTACCAGTTGCCGCCCCAGGCGCTGCGGGCGAGCGACTCGGAGGCGGGGTTGAACGCGTAGCCGAGGGGGTCGCCGGAGTCGGCGCTGCCGCCGAGGGAGGCCTGGTTGAGGCCGAGGCGCGGCGCGACGGAGATGGCGTAGTCGTATTGGGCGGCGCCGGAGAGGTCGATGATGCGGCGGGGATCGCGGTAAAGGGCGCGGATGTTGTAGTCGAGGTAGCCGAGCAGGCGCCACGGGTATCGCTGGGCTGGGAGCCCGGTGATGCGCTCGCCCTTGTCGTCGAGCGCGACAACCTCGCCGCTTGTGACCATCTGGGACGAGGCGTAGCCCGGCATGAGGAACTCGCGGTGATCGGAGGCGTATGAGAGGTAGGCGATCGCCTGCTGGCGTGCGGCGGAGAGTTCGTTGGCCTGCGTCGCGGCTCCGCGGGCTGAGGAAAGGGCGGGGAGGAGCAGGGCGATCAGCAGGGCGATGATGGCGATGACGACCAGCAGCTCGACGAGCGTGAAGGCGGATCGGCGGGACTGGGATCGGGTTGGGCATGTGCGTTGCATGGCGTGAAGAAGGACTCTATCCTTATTGAGACTCGTTCGCAACTGTATTGCAGGACTGATTTCTGTCGGGCGGGAACCGGGGAGATTGATACATGAGGTATCTGGCGTTGGCCGGGGTCGTTGGGATGCTGGGCGTTGCGATTGGCGGCGTGTCGGCGGCGCCGGTGGTGATTACACGGGATGCGCCCGATCTGGACCGATGGATGTACCCGTTCAACAGTTCATCGGTCGGGACGCGGCCCGGCGCTTCGTGCTTCGGCGCGCTCGGGCAGACGGAGCTCGCGGGGTTCACTTTCGATGAGCGTGATGCGCAGGTGCTGGTTGGTTTCGACCTGAGCGCCGATGTGCCGGCTGATTTGTGCCGGTATCGCATTACGCAGGCGACGGTGCGGATCGCGGTGACGACGGACGGCGCGTTCGTGTACGACCCGACGATCGATGCGCGGGAGACATACTTCGGCGAGGCGATGCTTCCGGGCGGCGTCGCGGATGGCGATGCCGGGCGACCGATCGAGATGTTCGGGGTGGGGTATCGCAATGGATTCGATGCGGGCAGTTTCGTGGAGACTTCGTCGTTCGGGCCGATGATCGCGTGGCGTGTGCGCAACGCGTTCGCGACGGACTATGCAAGCGGTGTGCCGCGTGATGTATCGAACTCACTCGCTGATGGCTTGAGCGTGACGGCGTTCGCGGTCGGGACGACGACGGTTGTATCGCCCGGCGCGGTTGTGCCCGCGAACACGGACTTCCGGTTTGATCTTGATTTGATGAACCCGGATGTTGACGCGTACCTTCGCGATGCGATTTCGGGCGGGAAGCTGCGGCTGGCGATCGCGTCGATGTTTCCGGCGGAGAGTGGCGGCGGGGGCGGGCCGGGAACGGGGGCGTATCCGACGTTCTACATGAAGGAGAACATCTTCGGCGCGGGGCGGAGGGCGCGCCTGAGTCTGACCATCGAGCCGTGCATCGAGGGTGATGTCGATTGCTCTGGCGTTGTAGATGTTGATGATCTGAACATCGTGCTGAGCGACTGGCTCGGATCGGGTGATGGCGACGCCAACTGCGACGGCATCACGAACGTTGATGATCTGAACCTTGTGCTCGGCAACTGGCTCTCGGTCGGGTGATCGGGCTACTCGAGCATGAGCAGGCGGAACTGGCCGTCTTCGATCGAGAGCTGGAGCGCGTGGTAGCGGAGTTCGAGCATGTCGGCGCCGAGGGGGGCGAGGCGGAATCGGTTGCGCCCGATGTCCTCGAAAGTGGCGCCGGGGGTGTTCTCGCCCAGCGGCAGGAGTTTGAGCAGCCGCTGGACATCGCGCGCGTTCTTGATGAGGAAGTCCGGGATTTCGCGGGGGTCGCGTCGCTGTGCGGTGTAGTGGTCTTTGAGTGATTCGGAGATGAGGTACTGATCGATCAGTTCGGGTTCGTTGTTCTGGATCGTGACCTGAAGGTGATGGATCAGGTGTCGCGGCGAGAACGAGAAAAGCCGGACCGAGCGGTCTGGCATGGTGCGCCGGAGGGGGTCGTCCTCGGCGGGGGTGCCGGGGAGTTCGTCGGTCATGAGGACGGACTCGAACCCGGCGGAGGTCTGGCTGGGCTGGTCGGCGCGGACGGGGCGCAGGCCGCCGGGCTGGAGGTCGCGGAGCGTGATGACGCCGCGCTCCTCGACGATGCGCGTCTCGGTGCATCCCGAGGCGGCGATCAGCGCGATGATTGGCAAGATTGAGCGTGTTGGGGTCATTCGGCGCGGAGTGGCTGGGTGATGGGCTGGTTTGAGGCGCGTTTCCAGAGGTCATGGACGCGGAAGTTGTCGCGTGGTTCCGGGCAATCGGTGCGGGTGTGGCACCCGCGCGACTCGCAGCGCCATGCTGCGGATCGGGCGATGAGCGCGGCGGACCAGAGCATGTTCTGGGTTTCCCATCCGGCGGGTGACTCGAAAACTTTGTCGAGGGTGTAGCGGGCCCAGAAGTCGCACATTTCCATGGCGTCGTCGAGTTTGCCCTCGGCGCCGCCGGTGCGCTCGATGCCGACATTGCGCCACATGGCGGAGCGGAGCGAGGATCGGACATCGGAGAGATCGAGCTCGCCGTGGGTTGAGTGGGGAATGTCGGAGACGATGCGGAGCGGCCCCTGGCGCGCGGGGACGCCCCATGCGTTCGGCGCGCCGTTGAGCATTTCTTTGGTGGCTGCGCCGGCCTCGGTGCCGAGTACGAGGGACTCGAGGAGTGAGTTGCTGGCGAGACGGTTGGCGCCGTGGAGGCCGGAACAGGAGGTTTCTCCGGCGGCGTAGAGGCCGGGCACATCGGATCGACCTTGCGCATCGGTGCGGACGCCCCCGACCATGTAGTGGGCGGCGGGGTTGACAGGGATGAGGTCGTTGGTGGGGTCGATATCGAACTGGGCGAGTGTGCGCGCGATGCCGGGGAATCGCTCTGCGAAATCCCTGACGGGTCGTGCGTCGAGGTAGACATTCGGCGCGTTGAGCGCGGCGAGGCGGCGGACGATGGCGCGTGAGACGATGTCGCGCGGCGCGAGTTCGGCGCGTTCGTGGACATCGACCATGAAGCGGTGGTGCTCGGTGTCGAGGAGGTGCGCTCCTTCGCCCCGCACGGCCTCGGAGATGAGTGTGCGCGAGGCGCCGGCGACATAGAGGGTGGTGGGGTGGAACTGCATGAAGGCGAGGTCGGCAACGGATGCGCCGGCGCGGTAGGCCATGGCGATGCCGTCGGCGGTGGCCACCTTGGGGTTTGTGGTCTCGCGCCAGATGACGCCCGCGCCGCCGGTGGCGAGGATCGTGGCGCGTGCCCAGATCATCTGCAGGCCGTAGCGCGGGTGATGGGTGATTGCGCCCATGCACGGCGCGCCGGGTTCGTTGGAGGGCGTGATGAGGTCGAGTGTGAAGCAGTCGCTAAAGAGGCGGATGTTGGGGGTGGCGGCGGCGCGCTCGGCGAGGCAGCGGGCGAGTTCCATGCCTGTGGCGTCGCCGTCGGTGTGGATGATGCGGCGTGCGGAGTGGCCGCCTTCGCGGGCGAGGTCGGGTTGTCCCGAGGCGTCGCGGTCGACGCGCATGCCCCAGTCGATGAGTCGGCGGAGGGCATCGCCGCCGCGTGCGATGACGGCGCGGACGACGGCTTCGTCGCAGAGACCGGCGCCGGCCTCGAGTGTGTCGCGGACATGGGTATCGACTGAGTCGGATTTGTCGAGGACGCCCGCGATGCCCCCTTGCGCCCAGGCGGTGTTTGAGTCGGCGGTCCTGGACTTGTTGGCGACGATGACATCGGCATGCGCGGATGCTGCGAGCGCAGCGCTGAGTCCGGCGGACCCGCCCCCGATGACGAGGACATCGGTGAAGATCTGTGGGAGGAGCGTCGAGCGGAAGGGGATGAGGTAGCGGCGCTGGTCGAAGAGTTCGTGCATGGGGAGGGTGGAGTTTAGTCTGAGGCGGGGACGCCCAGCAGCGCTAGTTTGCGGTCGAGGAACCAGACATGGTGCTCGAGGTGCCAGGTGGCGAGATCGAGCATGGTGCGGAGCGTGAACTCGCCGCGGGTCTCGTGGAGGAGGCGGCGTTGCCACGAATTTTCGGGGAGCGTGTCGAGCCATTCGCTCATCCACTTGCGGGTGGTGTGGATGACGGCGACGAAGCCGGCGACGGGCATGCGGATATTGTGGGCCTCGTCGGCGTATAACCCTGCGTCGATCATGGCGTCGGCGTCCCACCCCGGCATGACGGGGTTGTCTTCGGCGGCGGCGCGTCGGAGGCGGTGGGCGAAGACGATCTCGGCGTCGGCGAGGTGGCCGACGAGTGTGCGGCAGGACCATCGGCCGACCCCCACCCCGCTCCCTCCGCCCCCCGCCTCGGGGCGGAAGAAGGTGTCGAGGGCTTCGTCGTCCATGGAGAGCAGGGATTTGTTGAGCAGGAGGACGCCCGAACGGTAGCGCTCGATGGCGTCGGGCGTTGTGAGCGCATTGAAGTGCGTGATCGGTGGTGGGGCGTCGGTCATGGGAGAGACAGGGTACGCGAGGGGGGGCGGTCGGCGTATCCTGCGTTGGATGAGTGATCGGGGCCGTCAGGATGTGGCGACGATGGCGGTGTTCGTCTCGGGGACGGGGCGGACATTGGAGAATTTCTGCGAGCGGATCGCGGACGGGACGCTGCGTGCGCGGATCGGCGTGGTTGTGGCGTCGAAGGAGTGCCCGGCGCTGGACAAGGCGCGAGCGAGGGACATCCCGGCGGAGGTGCATCCGGGAACTCTGACCGAGGCGGCGCTTCGAAAGGTCCTGGAGCGGGCCGGCGCGGAGTGGGTGGTTCTGGCCGGGTACACGAAGTTGATGGCGATTCCGGAGGGGTACGAGGGGCGCGTCGTGAATATCCATCCGGCGCTTCTGCCGAAGTTCGGCGGGAAAGGGATGTACGGGATGCGTGTGCACGAAGCGGTGATCGCGGCGGGTGAGAAGCGGTCGGGATGCACGGTGCATCTTTGCGATGGGAAGTACGACACGGGGCCGATTGTGGCGCAGGCGTCCTGCCATGTGCGCGCGGATGACACGGCGCAGACGCTGGCGGCGCGGGTGTTCGAGTTAGAGAAAGAGTTGTACCCCCGAACGCTGGATGCGATGTTAGCGGGGGCGCGGGAGTCATCGCGTGCCTAGTACGCGGATGATTGCTGTGATCGCGGCGCTGGCGCTGAGCGCGGGCGTCTTGGCGAAGACCGAGTCGGCTCCGACACAGGAGCAGATGCTGGAGGCGTTCGACGGCGGCGACTTCGAGCACGCGCGGGAGATCGCGGAGGAGATTATCCGCGCGAACCCCGGGGATTGGCGGACGCGGTACAACCTTGCGCTGATCCTGGCGCGGCTGGGCGATGAGGATGCGAGCGCGGAGGCGTTGATCGACGCGATCTCGTTCGGCTTTGTTGATCTGCACGAGATGGAGCGCGATCCGAATCTCGCGCGGGTGCGCCAGACGGTGAAATACAGGCGGATCGTGGAACGGTGGGGCGTGCTGCTGGATGCGGTGGCGGAGTCGCGGTTCGGGGCGACGGCGGCGACGCTCGGGCCGGCGTATGTGGACGCGAAAGACGACTCGCTTCGCCTTTACTGGCTCAGTGCGGTGAACGGGGAGACATTCGATCAGGCGCGGGACGAGGCCCGGCGAGTTTCCGCGTGGTGCGCGGCCGAGGGGCTATTTTCTGAGGCGGAGGCGCGGAAGCCGGATGCGTGGGTGACGGTGATTCTGCCGACCGGCGAGGACTTTGCGGTGTTGGTGCCGTTCGCGATGGTGGGGGGCACTTATGCGCGGGACGAGAAGCGATTGGTGACGCGGGATCTGGGGCCGACGCTGCGGCACGAGTTCTTCCATGTGCTGCATTGGCGGGATATGGACCGGATGGGGCAGGTGCATCCGATCTGGGTGCAGGAGGGGATGGCATCCCTTCTCGAGGATGTGGATGACAACGGTAGCGGGGGGTACGAGATTCGGGCGAGTTGGCGGACGAATATCGCCAAGAGGTTGGAGCGGAGCGGGGCGCTGCGGCCGCTGGATGTATTCATGGCGACGGAGCGGGATCGGTTCGTGTCAGTTCGTCCGAGCGCGAACTATGCGCACGCGCGGGCGCTCATGATGTATGTGCATGAGCGCGGAGCGCTGGGCGCGTTCTATCGCGCGCTGGTGGCGGGGTACGACAAGGACGCGAGCGGTGTGGTGGCGCTGGAGATCGCGCTCGGGAAGCCGATCACGGAGATCGATCGAGAGTTTCGCAAGTGGCTAAGCGGGTTGCCCGAGGTCGGTGAGCGGGCGCACCCGCCCGATGCGGGTCTGGGTGTGGCGGTGATCGCGGGGCAGGGGCAGGCGCCGACGGTGGCGGGGGGGCTGGACCTGGGATCGAAGGCGAGGTTGCGGGGCGGCGATGTGATCACGGCGATCGAAGGGCGCGCGATCGCGACACTTGACGATCTGTACCGTGTGCTGGGCGACTTTGAAGCGGGCGACGAGGTGGGGGTGTCTGTGATGCGGGGCGGGCGACGCGCGGAGGAGCGCGTGGTGCTGCGGGCGCGGGAGCACGGCGACGGGTTCTAGGGGGGTGATACGGGTACACTGTGCGGGTGGCCCCGCGCGTGGATTGTGGGGGCAAGGACGCTCGAACGATTCAGGTTGGATGGCCCGGAGCCCATGACGCCTCGACGCAAGACATTCATGTCCGACTTTCGGACTTTCTTCTTCCGGGGGCTGGGGATTCTGCTGCCTTCGGTGGTGACGCTGGCGCTGCTTTGGTGGGCGTATGGGTTTGTGAAGGTTCGGATCGCGGAGCCGATCAACTGGGCGGTGCGTCAGGGTGTCGTCGTGGCGATGCCGCACGTGGTGCCCGAGGGCGCGCACCCGGGGTGGTACCGCGTTTCGGACGAGGACATCGCGGCGGCGCAGGCGAAGCGCCGAGCGGAGAGTCGGACCGCGTTGTCGGACGATGAGCTGCGTAAGCGCGTGCGAGCGCAGAATCTCCAGGAGGTCTGGCGCGGGCGGTGGTACCTGCAGGCGATCGGGTTCGTTGTTGCGATCATTCTCGTGTACCTCGCCGGCGTGCTGGTCGGCAACTACCTGGGTCGGCGGATCTACCTGAAGGTCGAGTCGTGGCTCGTGCGGGTGCCCGGCGTCAAGCAGGTCTATCCGCATGTGAAGCAGGTTGTCGACTTTGTCTTTGGCGAGAAGCAGGGCGCTAAGGCGCTGAAGGTGGGTCGGGTTGTCGTTGTGGAGTACCCGCGGAAGGGGATCTGGTCTGTTGGCTTGATGACGGGCGAGAGTCTGAGCGTGATCGAGCGGGCGGCGGGTTCATCGTGCGTCACGGTGTTTATCCCATCGAGCCCGACGCCATTTACGGGTTATACGATCACGGTGCTCGCGAGCGAGGTGATTTTTGTGGATTTATCGCTCGACGAAGCGCTGCGGTTCGTGGTGAGCGGCGGCGTGCTGGTGCCGGAGAAGGTCAAGGGATCAACGGCGTCGATTCTGAGGGACGATGCCGGGGCGGACTTGGCAGGGGGCGGCGGTGCGGCGAAGATAGACGGTGCGACGCTCCCTCCCACGGATGGCGGGGACGGCACGGATTGACCAAGAGAGTCGGGGATGAGACAGATGCGAATCGAAGTAATCGGGAAGCACTTTGAGGTGACAGACGCGATCGCGAAGTACGCTGAGCAGAAGGGTTCGAAACTGCCGCGGTTTTATGATGGCGTGCAGGAGATCGATGTCGTGATCGAGCAGGGTGCGAAGGGCGAGGGATTCCGGGTAGAACTCCGGGTGGATGTTGAGAAGCACGATACCTTTGTGGCCAAGTCGAACGGTCCCGATGTGTACGAATGCATTGACCTGGGCGTGGACAAGATGTCCCGGCAGTTGACGGACTTCAAGGAGAGGCTGCGGAACTCGAAGCGCTGATCGCTGGGCCGCCCGCGTCCCGGTGATCGCAGATTGAGGAAACGAATCGGATGAAACTGTGCGACATTATTTCCCGTGAAGCGATCGTCCCGGAACTGGCGGGCACGGAACGCGAGGATGTGATCCGTGAGTTGATCGGCGCGCTGGTCAAGGCGGGCGTCGTTGCCTCGGCGATGGAGAAGGAGATTCTCACGGCCGTGCTTCAACGAGAGCGGAAGGGTTCGACCGGGTTCGGGAAGGGCGTCGCGATACCGCACGTGAAGCACACTTCGGTGAAGAAGTTGACGGCGGCGGTGGGCATCAGCCAGCAGGGGATCGAGTTCGCGGCGCTGGATCGCCAGCCGGTGTATTCGGTGTTTCTTCTGATGAGCCCCGCGGATGACCCGGAGGCGCATCTCCGAGCGATGGAGGTCATTTTCAAGAACCTGAGCCAGGACAACTTCCGGCGTTTTCTCCGTCAGGCGTCGAGCGCCGAAGATGTGTGGACGCTGCTTGGCGATGCGGACAACCAGACGCTGCACCGCTGATCGAATGACATTCGCAATGGACGCCGCTCGTGCCCGACTCGGTTGTTGTCAAGGTGAAGATTCGGAATCGGCTGGGCATGCACGCGCGCCCGGCGATGGTGTTTGTTGAGACAGCGTCGGCGTTCTCGAGCGATCTTGCGGTCTGGCGCGTCGACACTCCGGGGGAGCGGGTGGACGGCAAATCGATCATGCAGGTCATGATGCTGGCGGCGACACAAGGCACTGAGTTGATGATCGAGGCGACCGGCAAGGATGCGAAGGCGGCGTGCGATCGCCTTGCGGGTCTGGTCGCGGGCGGATTTGACGAAGAGTAGTTCGCGCCGGCCGATCAGGCGTCGAGCGCCTGATCGTTGATACGCTCGATGTCGGCGCCGAGCGCGACCAGCCGCTTGTCGAGGGTCTCGTATCCGCGGTCGAGGTGGTAGACGCGCCGGATGGTTGTCTGGCCCTCGGCGGCCAGCCCCGCGAGCACGAGCGATGCCGAGGCGCGCAGGTCCGAAGCCATGACCGGCGCGCCGACGAGTTTGCGTACGCCGGAAACGACGACGGTGGGGCCCTGTCTGAAGAGGTGGGCGCCCATGCGCGAGAGTTCGGCGACATGCATGAAGCGTTCGGGGAAGATTCGCTCCGTGATGACGGAGTTGCCGTCGGCCAGGCACAGCAGCGCCATCATCTGGGCCTGGAGGTCGGTCGGGAATCCGGGGTGCGGGTGCGTCGAGATTTGGACGGGCTTGAGCACGCGCTCGGAAGAGACTTCGACGGTGGAGCGTTCCCCTCTCGGGCCCGTCTCACTTGTGGCGCGCGTGTGGATACCGACTCTCTCGAGGCGGTCCCCCAGCGCCAGCAGGGAGTCGATGGGGCAGTTGGTGATTGTGAGTTGGCCGTTTGTGATGGCGCTTGCGAGGATCAGTGTGCCCGCCTCGATTCGGTCGGGCATGACTCGGTGGTTTGCGCCCTTGAGGGATTTCACGCCCTCGATGACGACCCGCGGTGAGCCGGCGCCGGTGATGTGCGCGCCCATGGCGTTGAGGAGATTGGCGAGATCGACGACCTCGGGTTCGCACGCCGCGTTCTCGATGACGGTGAGACCTTCGGCGAGCGTGGCCGCGGACATGACATTGGCGGTGCCGAGCACGGTCGGCCCGAACTGTCCGCCGAGGAACACGGTGTTGCCGCGGAGGCGTCCGCCGCTGGGTGCGCGGGCGATGATGTCGCCTGACTCGAGGGTGATCTGTGCGCCGAGGGCTTCCATGCCACGCAGGTGGAGGTCTACGGGGCGGTCGCCGATGGCGCAGCCGCCGGGCATGGAGACGCGTGCTTCTCCGCGTTTGGCCAGGAGCGGCCCGAGAACGCAGATGGAGGCGCGCATGGTGCGGACGATGTCGTACTTGGCGTGGCTCTTGCCCTTTGGGTCGGCGGTGATGGTCAGATCGTCGGGGGCGTCCTGACTCGCGGGCGTCCGCTTGATCTGGCATCCCAGATCGTCGAGCAGGCGGAGCATATTGGAGATGTCGGCGAGGTCGGGGACATCCGATAGCGTCACCGGCTGGTCCGTGAGCAGTGATGCCGCGAGAATTGGCAGGGCCGCGTTCTTTGAGCCGTTGACCCGGATCGTGCCGCTGAGGCGACGACCCCCGTTGATGATGAATGCGTCCACAAGCGCTCCCTCGCCCGCGTGACTCTCCAGATGATCGGACGCTCCATGCGTCCGCCCTCAGAGAGGGAATTATCGGCATAACCGGACGGTCGGCGATTGAAATGGTGTCCGAATGCCTGCTTCAGGATAGAGGAATCGTAGGTTTTCGTGTGAACGGTGCGCGGCTCCGTTCCGGAGGCAGGCATGAGGCGCGAGTCGATTCGATCCCGGTGCTTTGCGGGCGTTGCGGCGCTGAGCGCCGTCGGCGCGTCGATGGCCGTGGGCGGGGTTCGCCTGGACCCGGTCGTCGAGTCTCCTCGTGGGGCTTCGATTCCCGTGGTCCGGCATGAGGACCCGATAGCCCCGCTCAAACGGAAGGCGTTCGGGGGGCTCGGGCTATCCAACGATCCTTATTCGCACTTTGCGCGACTGGCGGAGTTGCTGCCCCACGAGCCCGGTGCGGCGGATGTGAACGAAGACGGTTCTCTCTCGCTCCGAGCGGTGCTGCGCGGGGTTCCGGTCGGCATGACCGGCTCTTCCGGCACAGGCGGACGCGATACGGCGATTGATTTGCCCCCTCGCTTGGAGGCGGGTTTCGTGAATGTGAACCTCGATGTGGATGCAATGTTCCATGCCCCGCGGTGGGGCAACTGAGAGTGGCGAGAGCCGCTCTACCCAGGAGGTGTCTGATGAGTTCCAAGTCCACTCGTAATGCTTTGATGACAGCGCTCGGTCTGGCGACCGCGGCGGGTCTCGTGTTTGCTCCCGGTGCGGCGACGAGCGCCGTTGCCTCGGGCGACAATAACTTCGCGGATCTGCCCGATGAGATCACGCTGACGGGCGTCGTTCGTGACTTCCGCGCTCGCAATGAGAGCAACGGGCATCCCGATTTCGAGATGTCGGGTTCGACCGAGGCGGGCTACGGCCACTATGTCGGCATGGTGCAGGCCACGCTGGACAGCGACAAGAAGCCCGTGGCGGGCGGGCGCAGCGCCCGCAAGATCTCGGTCAACTGGACCGACTCGCAGAACCGCCCGATCAATCCCGCGCTCTACGACCCGCAGCTTGGCGACAAGGCGGGATCGTGGTCGAAGGACACCTATACCGGATGGATCACCTCTCCGGACCAGTTCGGGCAGTGGTTCCGCACGACGCCCGGTGTGAACACGGCCAAGCCGCTCAGCATCACGCTTCATCGCGTGGACGGCACCAACCGCTACGTGTTCGATGACCGCGAGGACCCCGCGTACTCTGGCCATGGCTTCTTCCCGATCAACAACGACCTTTTCGGCAACTACGCGAGCACCGGCAAGAACTTCCACTTCACTTATGAACTCGCGACGGACTTCGTCTACCTGCCCGGCCAGGGCCAGGTCTTCACCTTCCGCGGTGACGACGACGTCTGGGTCTTCGTGAACGACCAGCTCGTGATCGACCTCGGCGGCGTGCACTCCGCGGCCACCCAGACGATCGAGCTGGATCGCCTGACGAATCTCCGTCCGAACCAGGTGAACTCGCTCCGGTTCTTCTTCGCCGAGCGTCACACGACGCAGTCGAACTTCCGGATCGAGACGACGATCAACCTTCGGACAGCGAAGCTGCCGAACACTTCGGCGCTCTACGATTGATCTAGATCGCGATCGGGGTCAACGCCCCAGTTGAACACCTCCGGCGCCCGTTCCTGATGGAGCGGGCGTCTTTTCGTTTTGGTGTCAATCGGAGGACTCGACGGGCAGGCCGCGTGCGGTCCACCCTTCGTAGCCCTCTTCCATGAGGCGGACATCGGAGTAGTCGAGCGAGAGCAGGCGCTTCGTCATGGCGCGCGCTGAAGCGGAACCCGGGTTCTCGGCGTAGACGAAGATCGTTTTGTATCCCTCGAGGCGCGGGTCGCGGCGTTCGCCCGATACATCCCGGAGACGGAAGTTCCTGGCGCCGGGCAGGTGACCCGCGGCGAAGACATCCTCCGGGCGGGTGTCCATCACAAGGATGCCCTTGGGCTTGTCCGCGGTCTTGGTCATGACCTCGGCGGCGGAAACGGGGCGGATGCTCTGGTCGGAGATTTTGGGGGCGCAGGACCCGCAGAAAACAACGGAAAGTGCGGCTCCCAGCACAATCGATGAGGTGAAATGGCGTTTGGCATTCATGGCGGGGCAAGAATACTCGCAATCGTTGATGAGTTGTCACGGTATGAGATCGGTATGGTGGCGGGACGATCGGCGGGTGGAGTGGTTGACATGATCGTGCGCAAGTACAATGGAGCCATGCACTTACTGCACGCCATCCTGATTGCGGTCGGTCTCGTGGGCACGGCCCTGGCTCGCCAACCGGACAACGGATTCCACCCTTCGGGCGGCGCGCCGGACGGGAGCCGCCTTGTTTCGATGGATGTGATTCTCGATCACTCGGCGGTTGCGCCGGGTCAGGAAGCGATGCTCGCGGTGCGGTACCGGATCGAGACGGATTGGCACCTGTACTGGCGGAATCCGGGCGAGACCGGGCTTGCGCCGGGCGTGAAGTTTGAAGCACCCGAATGGCTGTCGATCGGGGAGCCGATGTGGGCGGCGCCGGAGCGTCACGAGATGCCGGGGCCGCTGGTCGATTTCATTTACGAGAAGGAACTCTTGTTGCTGTTCCCCGTGACGGTTTCGGCGGATGCGCCGGTCGGTAGCGAGGGAACGGTCAAGGCGACGAGCGACTGGCTGGTATGCCGGCGCGAATGCTTGTTCGGGGGCGGCGAGGCGACGCGGAGCGTGACGGTGGCGTCGTCGGCGACAAGGTCGGTTGCGGCGGGCGTGATCGAGGCGTGGCGGGCGAGGGTGCCGAGACGATTGGATGAGGTCCGCGACCCGCCGGTGCAGGTCGACTGGAAGGGGTCGGCGCTCGTGATCGAGGCGCCGGGGGCGGACCGGATTACGTTCTTTCCGTTTCAGACCGACGACGACGAGGCGATGCCGCTTGACCTGGTTCGGCAGGGGATCGCGGAGGGGGACCGGCTCGAGGCGGCGTACAATGAAGAGCGTTTACGCGATGCGCCGCGTGTGCGGGGCGTCGTGACGATCGAGCGCGGCGACGAGACCTCCTCGTGGGAGTTCGAGTTGGCCACGCGGCGGACGGGGAGAGACTCGTCCGATTGAAGAGTGAAAAATCCTGACGCCCGTGTGACTCCGCTGAGGATCAGCGGGGGCGGCGCGTCGCAACAGGTATATGGAGACTCGACATGAAGGCACGGAAACTCGGCATCTTTGGTGCGGCGATGACAGCGATCGCGGCTACGGCCCTGACGGTGAGCACCGCGACGGGCGGACCCGAGCACGCGGAGCACGCCCAGCATGCGGCGATCGGCGAGAAGGCGCCGGACTTCACGCTGCAGGACGCCAGCGGCAAGACGCACAAGTTGTCGGACTACACGGCAGCGGGCAAAACGGTTGTGCTGGAGTGGTTCAACCCGAAGTGCCCGTTCGTGGTCCGTCATCACGAGACCAAGACGACCTTCAATGACCTCTACGAGAAGTACAACACGAAGGATGTGGTGTTCCTGGCGGTCAACTCCTCGAACCGCGACTCGGGCGTGTACGGATTCGACGCCGAATACGCCAAGAAGTGGGGCATCGAGTACCCGATCCTGATCGATGAGTCGGGCGAGATCGGCAAGATGTACGGTGCCAAGACGACGCCGCACATGTTCGTGATCGACTCGAGCGGCGACCTGCGCTATATGGGCGCGATTGACAATGATCAGCGCGGCAACATGTCGGGCGATGAGTATGTGAACTATGTCGGGCAGGCGCTGGACCAGATTCTGGCGCACGAGTCGGTTTCGGTTTCCGAGACCAAGTCGTACGGCTGCTCGGTGAAGTATCGCAAGTAACTCGACCGACGAGGTCGATTGCAGCAAGACGCCGGCCGCCCACCCGTTACAGGAGGGGCGGCCGGTTTGTTTTTCGGCGCGGTTCCGGCCCGTCAGGCGGTTTGCTTGGGCGCGAGAGCGCGCGAGATGGCGGCTTCGGCGAGCAGGTCGACCGGGTCGAAGACGGGAATCGGGCTGGAATCGGAGTTGATCAGCATCGGCGCTTCGGATGAGCCGAGCACGACCGCTTCGCATCCCCGGTCGGCGAGCGAGCGGACGACGCGGAGGACCCGGTCACGCGATTCGGCGCGGACACGTCCCTTGACGGCTTCGGAGAAAATGATTCGGTTGACCTCGAAGGTGTCCTCCTCCGGGGGGACGAGGAGGTGGATGCCGCGGAGGCCGAGGACGGTCTGATAGGTGGACCCCGAGGTGACGAACTTCGTGCCGATGAGGCCGACCTTGCGGCATCCGTTGTGCTGGAGCTGCCCGGCGACGAGATCGATCATGTTGAGCCAGGGGATGGGTGAGTGGGCCTCGGCGAGATGGATCGCGTGGTGGCAGACATTGTCGGGCAGGACGCAGAAGTCGGCGCCGATGTGGGAGAGCGCGATCGCGGAGTCTCGGAGGAGTTCGGCGATTCGCGGCCAGTCGTCCTTGGCGAGGGCCTCGAGGTAGGAGGAGAAGGGGCGGTTGTGGAGTGAGACGAGGGGGCGCTTCTCGGGATTCTCGACCTCTGCGGCGCGCCGCCCGATGATGCGATAGCAGAAGGACGAGCCCTCCGGGCTTACTCCCACGATGCCGATGTGTCTGGGCAACTGCGAGTCCTTTCCGCGCCCGGAGGATGGCCGGGCGCGCCCCATGCGCACCCGAGCATGACAACCCTAGCATACGCCGATGACCAAGCGGCATGAAAGCGGTGTCGGATCGGGCACGAGCCCCTTCGGGGTGCTGGGGCTCGTGGCGCGGTTCGATCTGGACCCGGCGGCGATCGACTCGGCATGGCTGCGGGCGGCGGCGATGTGCCACCCCGACCGCGTCGGGGATGAGGCATCTGGGGGCGGGCGGACGATCGCGGCGGTGAATCGGGCGCGGGCGGCGTTGAGCGATCCTGAGCGGCGCGCCGAGGCGCTGTTGACTCACCTGGGCGGGGCCTCGCGGGAGGAGGACAACGCGCTGCCCGAGGGCTTTCTTATGGAGATCTTCTCGGTGCGGCAGGAGTTGGAAGAGGCGAAGGAGACGGGGGACGGGGAGCGGATCGCGTCGTTTGAGCGCTGGGCGGACGGTCGGCGCGAGGAATACATCCGCGAGGTTTCGGAGCGGTTCAATGCGGTCGGGAGCCCGCCCCAGGCGGAACGGCTGGCGCAGATCCGTCGGACGCTCAATGCGTGGCGGTATATCGAGCGGATGATCGAGCAGTTGGCGGATTAGGCGAAGTCGAGGGCGAGATCGAGCGCGGGCGACGAGTGCGTGATCGCGCCGACGGAGATGCGGTCCACGCCTGTGCGCGCGATGTCGGCGATGGTGTCGAGCGTGACGCCGCCCGAGGCCTCCAGGAGGATGTGCGGTGCTGTGTTGTCGCGTTGCTCGACGGCGGCTTTCATCATCGCGCAGTTCATGTTGTCGAGCAGTACGAAGTCGATGGTGCCTTCGGGGAGTGCGAGGAGTACGGCGAGCTGATCGAGACTCGTGACTTCCACCTCGATGAAGCGGAGTGGTGTGACGGCGAGTTCGCGCGAGAGATGCGAGGCGCGGGTGACGAACTCGCGGAGGTCGCCCGGGCTGAGGTGCGCGATGTGGTTGTCTTTGATGAGCACGGCGTCGAAGAGGCCGACGCGGTGGCAGTAGCCCCCGCCGCAACGGACGGCGTACTTGGAGAGTGTGCGCAGACCGGGCACGGTCTTGCGGGTGTCGAGGAGACGCGCGGGCAGAGACTCGCCGGCGCCACGGATGGCCCGGACGTACGCGGCGGTCGAGGTGGCGATGCCGGAGAGGCGGGAGAGCAGGTTGAGCATGGTGCGCTCGAGGGCGAGGACCTGGCGGGTCGGGCCGGTGATCGTGGCGAGCGTTGAGCCGCGCGTGATGGCGTCGCCGTCTTTGGCGTTGAACCGGCACGCGGCGTCGGGCGCGAAGAGCTCGATGAGGTCGTCCATCGCTGCGAGGCCCGCGATCACGCCCGGCTGGCGCGCGACGAGGTGGGCGCGGGTGCGCTCGTTGTCGGCGAAGCACGCGACGCTGGTGAGGTCTCCAGCGCCGGAGAGGTCCTCGTCGCGGGCGAGTGAGAGCAGGCGGTGCACCGAGCCGTCGGAGGCGAGTTCGGCGTAGAGCTCATCCAGCGGGAGTGCGTTGAGATCGACCGGGCCCGCGGTCATGCCGGGCGACTCCTGATGCAGACGGCGACAAGGATCATCGGGCGCGAATCCGGTCGATGGATCGTGTGGTGGATCGCCCTTCGAGGAGTTCGACGAGTTCGACGCGGCCGCCCCAGCTCTCGACGAGATCGCCGCCGACGACTCGGTCCTTGGTGTAGTCGGCGCCCTTGACGAGGATGTCGGGCTTGATGGTTTGGATGAGTGAGATCGGGGTGTCGTCGGAGAAGACGACGATGACATCAACGGGCTCGAGCGCCCCGAGCACCGTGACGCGGTCGCGTTCGGCGTGGACGGGGCGGTCCTGGCCTTTGAGACGGCGGATGGAGTCATCGGAGTTGACGCCGACGATGAGCATGTCGCCGAGGGCGCGGGCCTTCTGGAGGAGCGAGATGTGCCCGGCGTGGATGATGTCGAAGCAGCCATTGGTGAAGACCACGCGCTTGCCTTCGCGGCGCGCGGCGGCGGCCTCGACGGCGGCTTCGTCGGTGGTGCGCTGCTTGCCGAACTGCTTGCGGAGTTCGGCGATCATGGATTGATGGACGCGCTCGAAGGGGATGGGCTTGACGCCGAAGATTTCAACTTCGAGGCCGGCGGCGGCGTTGGCGAAACGCACGCTCTCTTCCCAGTCGAAGTTGTTGGCGCGGGCGGCCATCATGGCGGCGAGCACCATGTCGCCGGCGCCGGTGACGTCGTAGACCTGGCGCGCCACGGTGGGGACGGTGACGGGCTCGGCGTTGCGCTCCAGCAGCATGGCACCGTGCTTGTCGAGAGTCAGGACGACGGCGTCGAGATTGAGGGTATCGACGAGTTTGTGCGCCAGTGACCGGTTGTGGGCGGCGTCAGCGTTGTCGTGCGTGCGGATGCCGGTGGCGAGTTCCGCTTCGGTGCGGTTGGGGGTGATGGCGGTCGCGCCGCGGTAGCGGGTGTAGTCACGCGTGAGCGCGGGATCGATGAGAACTTCCTTGCCGGCGGCGCGGGCGCGCCGAATAACGGCTTGGCAGACCTCTTCGGTGCAGGCGCCCTTGGCGTAGTCCTCGATGGCGACCACATCGGCCCATTGCAGGGCGCTGTCGAACGCCGCGAGCATCCGGGCGACGATCGCTTCGGGAACGGGTTCGCGCGACTCGTAATCGACTCGGAACATTTTCTGTGGGTGTCGGTGCTGCGCGAGGCCGATGAGATTGCGTTTGACGGTGGTGGGTCGCTGCGCGTCGGCGATCAGCCCCGAAGGATCGACGCCGGATTTGGCGAGTTCGTTCCGCAGGAGGTTGGCTTCGGGGTCGGCCCCGGTGACGCCGATGGCTCGGACATTGGCGTGAAGAGCGGCGAGGTCCATGCAGACATTGGCGGCACCGCCGGGGATCTGCTCGGTGCGCCGCACGGCGAGCACGGGAACGGGGGCATCGGCCGTGAGGCGCTCGGCGTCGCCATAGACGAGCTGATCGAGCATGAAGTCGCCGACAACGAGTGCGTTGAAGGGACGCCAGTGTGCGAGTTTGGAGAGGATCGTGGGCACGGAATCAGGGTACCGGGTTCGGGTGATTCTTGAAGACTTGTTGGAGGGCGTCACGGAGGGCGGCGGCGTCCTCCTCGATCATCGACATTTCCACGATCGGGCGGACAGCGGCCGCGTTGAGTCGCTCGTCATCGAGGCGACGCCACTTGACCCAATCCTTGTGGGTCGTGAGGAGGGCGCCCTGTCGGGTGGTCGGACGGGCGCGACTCAGGATGCGGTCGGCTTCGCGGCGTGTCCAATTGTGATGGTCGCGGCGGATGATCGCGTCGATGACGCGCGCGCCGCGGGCGCGGGCCTGGGCGATGAAGGCGTCGGGATTGCCGATCGCGCAGGCAATGATGGTGGGGCGGCCGTTGAGCCACGATACGGGCTGGACTCCGAACTGCGTCTCGAGCGCCGCCCAGTGATGGTCGGCGCGGACGACGAGCGCATCGGGCGCGATGCGCCGGAGTTGGCGGTCGAGTTGCGACAGCGCGTGCGGATCGACGAGCGTGGAGCGCGTGATGACGATGGCGTGGGCGCGGGCGAGCGACTCGACCGGCTCGCGGAGCCAGCCGGCGGGGAGGCAGCGGTCGGCGAAGGGGGAACGCGTGGCGTCGATGAGGACGACATCGAGGTCTCTTGCGGCGAAGCGGTGCTGGAAGCCGTCGTCGAGGACGGCGCAGTCCGTGTGGTGCTGTTCGATGAGCGTGCGGATGGCGGCGACACGGTCTGGATTGGCGACGATTGGTGTGTCGGGCAGGCGGTCGGCGTGCTCCTGTTGCTCGTCGGAGACTCCGGCGTGCTTGCGGCCGTAGCCGCGCATCGCGATGCCGGGGTTGGCTTCGAGATCGCGGAGTGTGTTGATGATCCATCGGACCATCGGGGTCTTGCCGGTGCCGCCGACGGAGATGTTGCCGACGGAGACGACGGGGATCGGGAGTCGCGTGACGCGTCGGCCGATGTCGAAATCGCGGTTGCGTCTGTTGACGGCGGTGCGGTAGAGCGGTTCGAGCGGCGTGCCGAGTGCGGGGAGCGGGGGGCGTTGGTTACGCGCCATGGTCGCCCGGCTCCGAGGTCGATTGCGCTGGATGCTTGGCTTTGTTGTTGCGCGCGAGATTGATGATGTCCGCCCGATAAGCGGAGAGCGAGTCGCGGAGTTCGCGGCGGCGCTCGCGCCCGATGCGGACGGTGTTAAGCGTGTCGATGACGGCCAGGAGGAGGATCATCCCGACGAGGAGGAAGGAGACGAGCCAGACCATGACCCACACTCGCGGCTGCTGCACGCTGGAGATGAGCGAGAAGCCGGCTGTCAGGAGGGGGATGGTCAGGAGCATGAGGACGGCGTTGGCGAGGCGGACCCGGCGTCGGCTCTCGGGGACGCCCGGCGCCTTGGCCAGGGCCTGCGCGTGCGCGGCGACGACGATCATGCCGACGATGGCGATGGGGATGGCCAGGCCGGGCGGGATGGGCGCGCCGGATGTCATGATGCCGCGGCTCCGATCGGTTTGAGTTGGAAGATCTCGCGGAGCCGCTGCATGGGGAGCCCCATGACTGAGGTCGGGTCTCCGGTGACCACGATGGGCCAGCCGGCCTGCTGGCGTTCGGCGAGGTTGTACGCGCCGGCCTTGCCGCGCCATTGCCCCGATGCGAGATAGGACTCGATGGAGGCGTCGGGGATGTCGCCCACGATGACATGCGCGGCGTCGGAGAAGATCAATCGTTGGTCGGCGCTGATGATGGCGACACCCGTGACGACTTCGTGATCGGTGTTGCGCAGGGCGTGGATGATCTCGCGGGCGTGTGACTCGTCGCGCGGCTGGCCGATGATGCGGCTGTCTTTGACGACGACCGTATCGGCGCCGAGCACGAGCGAGCCCGGGGGGAGTTGTTCGGCGCCGGCGCGGGCCTTGAGGTAGGCGAGCGCGGCGACCCACTCCTCCGGGGCGACGGATGTGGAGGCGGCGATGAGCCCGTCGTCGAGATTGGGATCGATGACGCGCGCTTCGATTCCGGCCTCGCGCAGCAAGAGCCGCCGGCGGGGCGAGCGCGAGGCGAGGACGAGTTGATCGGGGCGGATTCTCATGTGCGTGTGCCGGAAGGATAGGTCGCGGGCGGGGCGGGTTCCGCGAGGCGCGAGAGTGCGGCTTCGATGACCTGTTTGGGCGTGATTCGTCGCATGAGTGCGAGCCCGGCGCCGGTGCTTTTGTGTGAGACACCGGGAGGCGGTGCTGCGGCCTGGATGACATCGGCGTCGTGTTGATAGGGGCCGACTCTGTCGATCCGCGTGGGGCCGAAGAGCGCGACGATGGGGCGGTTGAAGCCGACGCCCATGTGGAGGGCCGCCGAGTCGTTGGCGACCACGAGCGACGAGCGCTCGATCACGCCCATGAGCTGCGCGATGGACGTGTTGCCGACGAGATCGACGATGCGCGGGTCGGACTGGGCGCGTGCGATGAGGGGCGCGCACTGATCGCGTTCGTGCCTGCCGCCCACGATCGCGAGCGCGTTGACGTTGCCGGACGCGAGCAGCGCGTCGGTGAGTTCGGCGAAGCGATCGGCGGGCCAGCGCTTGCCCTCCCAGCGCGAGGTCGGCGCGATCACGGCGTAGCGGGCGCCGGAGAGGCGCTCATCGGGGGGCGACTGGCCCTCGGGTGGTGTGTAGAGACGCATGTCGCGAACGGGCCTGACGCCGAGCGCTTCCACGAGGCATAGCATCCGGTCGACCGTGTGCATTTCCCGCGAGACCTCGACGCGTTTGTTGACGCCGAGCCATCCGAACTCGGCGGCGTTGGCGTAGCCGACACGGGTCGGGGCGCGGGTGGCCCACGCGAAGAAGCCGGAACGCCCCAGCCCCTGGCAGTCGAGGACCAAGTCGTAGCGCGCCCCACGGAGCGAGCCGATGAGGTCGTGGAGTTTCGTTCGGGCGTCTGCTCGCCACCACCGTTTGACCGCGACCGCCTGACGCTGGAAAGGGATCGCCGCGGCGAGATCAGGATGGGCGCTGACCGCCGGGGCGAATGCGTCCTGAACGAGCCAGTCGATGCGGGCTTCGGGGTAGGCCCGTTTGAGCGAGACCAGGACGGGGACGGACCGACAGACATCGCCCAGGGCGCTGGGTCGGATGATCAGGATGCGGTCGGGCGGCGTATCGGGCATGCGGAGTGGCTTCCTACACCCCTAGAGTACCCGCGATGCCGACCACGAACCGAACCCGATGCGTTTGCGTGCTTGCGATGTGGATGATGTTGTTCGGTGCTGCGGGGGCCGTGCGCGGGGATGTGGAGTCGATGGTGGGGGCGGTGCCGGGCGATGCGCTGGCGTACTGGGTGATGGACCCCGGCGCGTTCCGGCGTGAGGGTGCGGGTGTGAAGAAGTCATCCGCCGATCGGACGCTGTTGCTGGCGACGCTCCGGGCGGCGGTTGCTTCGGGTATCGCGGGGAGCAAGTCGCAGGCGCAATGGGTGGAGGGATTGCTCGCGGCGGCGATGGTGGGCGAGGTGCCGCACACGCTGGCGGTGCTCGAGTTCCGGGCGCACCGCGACGATGGCGCGGAGAAATCGGAGATCGACGCGCTGCAGATCGTGCTGGTGTTGCACACAAACGGCCGGCACGACGAGTACCTGCGGACGATGCGCGCGATTCTGATCGATGCTGCCAAGGCGAAAGGACTGCCCGATGATGCGGCGGGCACCCAGCGGAGACTCGATCTGCCGGGCGGTCGGAATGGTGTTGCGTATCGGGCGAAGGCGTGGCCCGCGTGGCGCGAGGTGTCGTGGTGCTCGGAGGGCGATCGTTTCGTGATCGCATTGGGCGCGGGTGCTCTGGATCGGTGGTTTGCATCCGATGCGCCCGAGCCGCCGATCGGGTCCCGCCGAGGTTTGCGCGGCGCGACTCGCCCGAAGGCGGCGCTCGGGACCGTCGAGGCGTTTCTCGACCTTGATGGCTTGCGGGAACGATTTCCAGAGGGGTTCGATGAGGGGCGGGTGGAGCGGATGGTGGCGGCGCTGGACTTGCAGGATGCGTCGGCGCTGCTCGTGCGGGCTTCGCTCGTGGAGGCACCCGCTGGGCCCGCGCTGCTGGCGATCGACTGGATCACGGAGGTGGAAGGGGAGCCCGACGTCTTGGCGGTGACGGAGTCGGCGTGGCCCGCGGGCATGGACGGGCGGACTTTTCCAGTGAGTGGGGCGACCTATGTGGCGATCGCGCGGGCGGAATGGCGCGCGATCTACGATCGGGCGATTCGGATTCACAGCGCGACGCTCAAGCAGCGTGCTGCGGAGAAGTTCAACGAGAAGCACGAGGCGTGGCTCAGCGCGCACGGCGACGAGCTTTGGGCGCTGACGAATGGATTGGGCGAGTGGTTGGTTTTGACGGATGTGCCGGAGCCGGTGCTGCCGGTGCCGGGGCTTGGGAGTGTGTTTGTTGCGGCGAGGGATGGCGTTGGCGCCGAGTCGCTCGACGCGCGCCTGAGCGCGTTGCTTGGTTCGATGAAGGGTGTTGTGCGCACGGAGGACGGGTTGTGGTCGCTCAAGGTGGACGATGCGGGGGTTGTGCGCATCCCGGCGTGGGCGTTTCTGGATGGGGAGCGCGGCGCGATGTTGGCCGGGGGGTGGGGGCCGCCGGTTGTGGCGCATGCGAGGGAGGCGATGAAAGAGAAGGAGTCGGAATAACTCCCTCCGTCATGCTCCGCATGACACCTCCCCCGTCGGCGACGGGGGAGGGAGCAGTCGGCACGGGCAAGTTAGTGACTTGCCCATGGCACACGAGCCCAGATCAGATCAGGTGCGTGTGACGCGCATGACTTCGTCGATGGTGGTGATACCGGCGCGGACTTTGGCGTAGCCGTCGATGCGCATGAGCGTGAGTTCGTCGGCTTCGTGCGCGCGTTTGGCGATGGCGCCGGCGTTGGCGTTCTGCATGACCATCGTGCGGGTTTCGTCGGTGACGCGGAGCATCTCGTACACGCCGATTCGCCCGCGATAGCCGGTGTCGAGGCAGTTTCGGCACCCGGCGCCCTCGACGAGGCGGCCCGAGGTGGGGAGTTCGAAGTCGCGCGGCATGCGGTCGGCTTCGGGTTCGACTTCGCGGGCGCACTCGGGGCAGATGCGCCGGACGAGGCGCTGGGCGAGCACGCCTTCGATGGAAGACGCGACGAGGTACGGCTCGACGCCCATGTCGAGCAGGCGCGGGAGCGCACCGGGGGCATCGTTGGTGTGCAGGGTTGAGAAAACGAGGTGGCCGGTGAGCGAGGCCTGCACGGCGGCTTCGGCGGTTTCGCGGTCGCGGATCTCGCCGATCATCACGACGTCGGGATCGTGGCGTAGGATGGAGCGGAGCCCCGCGGCGAAGGTGAGGCCGACCTTGTTGTTGACCTGGATCTGGTTGACGCCGTTGACGTGGTATTCGACCGGGTCTTCGACGGTGATGGCTTTGACTTCGTCGGTGATGATTCGGTTGAGCGAGGCGTAGAGCGTCGTGGATTTGCCCGAGCCGGTGGGGCCGGTGACGAGCAGGATGCCGTGGGGGCGGGTGATGAGTTCGTCCCACGCTTCGAGCACGTTGGCGGGCATGCCCAGGTCGCCGAGTTCCATGAGGACCGCGGACTTGTTGAGGATACGGAGGACGACGCCCTCGCCGAAGAGCATGGGGATGACGGAGACGCGCAGGTCATAGGACTGGCGCTTGTGGTTGATGGTGATGCGCCCGTCCTGCGGCTTGCGCTTCTCGGCGATGTTGAGGTTCGCCATGATCTTGATGCGCGAGACGATGGCGGCGGCGAACTGGTTGATCGTGATGGGGACATTGGCGCGCTGGAGGACGCCGTCAACGCGGTAGCGGACGATGAGCGTGCGCTCGTAGGGTTCGATGTGGACGTCGGTGGCGCGGCACTTGATGGCTTCGAAGAGCAGTTCGTTGACGAGCTTGATGACGCTCGCCTGCTCGGCCTGCTGGGCTTCATCGGAGACATCGATCTCGTCGAGGTCGTGCGTCGCGGCGCCGTTGCCGCGGGTGCGGCTCATCGAGTCGAGGGTGTCGCCGCCAACGCCGTAGTGCGTGCGGATGAACTCGGAGAGGTCTTCTTCGTCGGCGAGGACGAGTTCGATGGAGCATCCGGTGACGAGGCGGAGTTCGTCGAAGACGGTGAGTTCGAAGGGGTCGGAGGTCGCGACACGGAGCACGCCGCCGTTGCGGTTGCTCTTGGCGACGGGGACGCAGCGCTGGCGGAAGACGATCTGGGGCGGGATCGCGCCCAGGACGTCCGGTGTGACCTCGACGGCGGTGAGGTCGACGATGGGCATGTCGAACTGTTCGCCGATCGCGCGGGTGATGTCAGAGGGGCGGACGAGCCCGAGGCGGACCATGGCCTGATCGAGGCGTTCGCCGGAGACCTTCTGCTCGGCGAGCGCCTGTTCGAGTTGGTCGTTGGTGATCAGCCCGCGGTCGAGCAGGATCGTTCCGATGCCCATGTAGCCCTCCGATTGAAGTCTATCGGCGAAACGGGGCGACGCCGCATCGAAGTTTGTTTACCGGACTAACGCGTTGCGGACGCGGGGTAGGTGCAGGAAGTCTTTTCGGTTTCCCAGACGGTGATCGAACGCAGGGCAGCGCGAGCGCCGGAACGGTCGCGGACCAAAGGGGCAAGGAGGTCGTAGAAGACGCGGGCGATATTCTCGACGGAGGGATTCAGGCCGCCGGGGCCGAACTCCGGAGTGTCGAGGTTGAGGTGCTTGTGGTCGAAGCGGGCGACGAGGGACTCGTTTGTGACGGCTTCGAGATCGGCCGGGCCCCAGGTCGGGTTCGTATCAACGTCGATCTCGACCGCGGGCTCGAAGCGGTAGTTGTGGCCGTGGCCGTTGGGGTTGTTGCACTTGCCGAAGAGGCGCTTGTTGTCGGCGTCGGAGAGGGCGTCGACGTGCAGACGGTGGGCGCATGCGATCTCGAAGGATTGGCGGAGGACGGCTTTGGTCATGAGGACGGTTTCCATTTCGACGGACAGGGCGGGGGTGAGGCGCCATCGGACGCGGGTGAGGTGCGGTAGATCGGCGCGGAGCGCATCGATAATGGCGGGCATTTGCGATGCCGGCTCGCGCGCGGGATCGGCGCGGACGGCACTCTCAATGATCGGGATGGCCCGGGCGCGCACGGCATGATCGATGTCCTTGATGTTGATGAGGTAGCCCGTGGCGGGGTCGGGTATGCCCTGGCACTCGGCGTCGAGTTCGAAGTATGCGCCGATGCCGCCTCCCTCCCCCCCGTTGGGCTGAACCGTGAAGCGGACTCGGCGTGAGAGGCGTACCATCATGTTCGGACACTCTAGCGCGGGAGACGACGGATGACACGCGGCACGATACTGACGGCAATGGCGATGGTTTGCGGGATGCTGGGGGCGTGCAAAAAGGAGCCGAAGTATTCGCCGGACTTCGATCCGGCGACGGGCGGCTCGACAGCAAATCAGGACAGCGGTGACGCGACGGAGGCCCCGATGGAGAACGACCCGCGGTACGTGCTCAAGTACACGATGAATCGGCTGGACGGGACGCCCGAAGCGTTGAGCGACTACAAGGGCGAGGTCGTGCTGATTGTGAACACGGCCAGCCAATGCGGGCTGACGCCTCAGTACAAGGGGCTCGAGGCGCTGTACGAGTCGAAGAAGGACAAGGGGCTGGTGATTCTGGGGTTCCCGGCCAACCAGTTCATGGGCCAGGAGCCGGGGACGAACGAAGAGATCGCGGCGTTCTGCAGCGAGAACTACGGCGTGTCGTTCCCGATGTTCGAGAAGATCGTGGTCAAGGGCGAGGGGACGCATCCCTTATACGAGCAGCTGGCGGCGCTGCCCGACGGCATGGGCGGTGAGCCGGAGTGGAACTTCCAGAAGTTCCTCGTGGACCGGAGCGGGCGGGTGGTGGCGCGGTTCTCGCCCCGGACGGCGCCCGACGACGCGGAACTCGTTGCGGCGATCGACAAGGCGCTCGGGGAGTGATGTGCCGATAGAGTCTGTGTCGTGACGGCGTACCGGTACACAGCGATCTCGGCGACGGGTCAGCGCACCTCGGGGACGATCGAGGGCGATGATGAGCGCGCGGTGCTGGCGGAACTGGACCGGATGCGGCTGACGCCCGTCGAGGTGTCGAAGTCGGCGGCTCGGATGGGGGGTGCCGTCGGGGGGCTCGGGGGCGGCGGGAAGCGGATCAAGCTGGGCGCGCGGAAACTCGGGGATGCGTACTCGCAGTTGGCGGACCTGTTGCGGGCCGGCGTGCCGCTGCTCCGGGCGCTACGGCTGCTCGGTGGGCAGAAGGCGGACGCGACGCTCGCGGGCGTGTTTACGGAACTCGCGGACGAGGTGGAGGACGGGTCGCCTCTCGCGGATGCGATGAGCGATCGCGGCGGGATTTTCTCGACCATCCACATCGCCATGGTGCGCGCGGGCGAGCGCGGCGGGTTCCTGGAGAGCGTCTTTGATCGGCTTGGTGATTATCTGCGCCGGCGCGCGGAACTGATGACGCAGGTCGTGGGCACGCTCATCTATCCGGGTGTGATCGCGAGTGTCGGACTGATCGCGATGGTGCTGTTATTCGTGGTGTTCGTGCCCATGTTCGAAGAGGTTTTCACGGACATGGAACTGCCCGCGGTGACGAAGATCGTGCTGGCGATGAGCGGCGTGCTGCGCTCGAACTGGATCGTTCTTGTGGTCATCGCCGGGGGTGCATCGATCGGGCTGTGGCGTGTGACGACCGACCCGGTGTGGCGGGGGCGATTGCTGGCGTTGTCTCTGCGGCTGCCGGTACTGGGGCCGCTATTCCGATCGCTGGCGGTCGCGCGGTTCTGCCGGATGCTGGGGACTCTTCTGGCGAACTCGGTGCCGATGTTGCAGTCATTGGCGATCGCCAAAGATGCGGCGGGGATTCCGGCGATGGCGGCGGCGATCGAGAACGCGAGTGAGTCGGTGCGCGGGGGTGAGTCGCTCAGCGGGCCTCTGAGTGAGAGCGGGCTTTTTTCGGATGATGTGATCGAGATGCTGAAAGTGGGGGAGGAAGCGAACAATCTGGAGTCGGTGCTGATGAAGGTGGCCGAGTCGGCGGAGCGGCAGGTGGAACGCCGCCTGACGGTGGCGGTTCGCCTGATCGAGCCGATGGTGCTCCTCGGGCTGGCCCTGTGCGTGGCGTTTGTGGCGATTGCTCTCATCTTGCCGATGCTGAATCTGACGCAGGGGATCGGCGCGGAACTCCGGTAGGGGATCGGTGCTCCCGGCGGCTCTGGCGTCGGTACACTTGGATTGAACAGCGGAATCACCGCCGTGGTACGGGTAGAGAGACCCGCTATCTCGGTCAGAAGGCATCGAACGGAGGCACCATGCGTTCACGGCGCTCGCAAGTATCTGGTCGGACTGGCTTTACGCTGATCGAAGTGATGATCGTCCTGGCGATTCTCGCGGCGTTGATCGGCATCGTGGCCCTGAACGTGATCGGGTCCAAGAAGGACGCGAAGATCGGGGAAGCCAAGATCGCGCTGGGTACGATCCAGCGGGCGATGGACATGTTCTACGCGGACTTTGACCGGTATCCGAGCGAGGAGGAAGGGGTCAAAGTGCTCTGGGACAAGGAGTCGCTGGTCACGGAGGACGACGCGGATCAGGAGAAGTGGCGGAAGCGGCTCCAGAAGCCGGCGCCCAAGGACCCGTGGGGCAGCGAATGGGGGTATCGGGCCGAGTCCGAGCACGATGCGGAATACGACCTGTGGTCGAACGGCCCGGACAAGGAAGAGGGCACGGACGACGACATCGTGTCGTGGGTCGAGGATGAAGAGGGCGGGAGTTCGTCATCTGGTTCTTCGTCGTCGGGCGAGTAACGGCGCGGGGCGCGCACTGAAGTAAGGCGGGGCGAGGATGCGCCGGGACGCCTTCACGCTGATCGAACTGTTGATCGTTCTGGGCATTCTTGTCGGCATTGTCGGCGTGGCGATGTTGTCGCTCGCCGACTTCCGGCGGGAGGCGGAGTTCCGCGCTGTGGCGGACAGGATGGAGTCGGTCGGCGAACTGGCGCGGGCCGAGGCGTTGCGCCACGGGCAACCGGTGGAACTGATCCTGCGTGATGCATCCGATGCGCGCACGGGCGCGACGCGACCGATGCGCGTGGTGACGCGCCGGCTCGATCCGGTGCGGACGGCGTCGTCGACGGATGCGTCGGGCGATGCGGACCCGGCCCCCGCGCAGCCGCGGACGGAGTTGCCCCGGTGGATAGCGATGGCCTCGGAGAGCGATACTGACGGACGCCCCGGTGCGGCGCGGGCGGCGGGCTCGCCGGACACGCGGCTGGCGGTGTTCCTGTCCGATGGTTCGGCGCTCGGTGTGCGTTCAGTTTCACTTGAGGACACGCGATCCGGCGCGCGGATGACGATGACGATCGACGAGATGACGGGGGTTTGCCGGTGCAGTATCGATTGGAACCCGTCGCCGGAAGCCGAGGCGGAAGCGGGCGGAGTGGATGGGTTGCGGGAGCCGGAAGGGGGCGGCCGATGAGGCGTGGCGCCCTGCTCCTGGAACTGCTGATCTCGCTGGTGATCCTGGTCGGCGCGGGATTGGCGGTGCTGGCGATGCTCGCCCAGGGTGTGCGGTCGGCGCGGGAGGCGGGGGAACAGCTCAAGGCGATCGACTACGCGCTGTCGGCGCTGGCGAAGATCGAGGCGGGGATCGAGACGCCCGAGTCGCTCGACGGCGAGATCCCGGTCTGGGTCGACGAAGAGGCGACGACGGGCGCGGCGTTTGATGAGTCGATTCCGGAGCCGTCGGGGTGGCGACTGGAGATCGACTCGTCGCGCGCCGGGCACGCGGACCTGACCGTGGTGACGGTGCGGGCCGTGCGCGAACGGGCTACGGGCGAGATTTCCGCGCGGTTCACGGCGTCGGAGTTTGTGCGGTTCAGTTCGACCGATCCGGCTGATGAGAATCCGGAGAATGCGGTTCTGCGGGGGCTCGAGCCGTGACGCGGCGCGGGTTCACGATCCTTGAGGTGCTGATCGGGCTGTCGCTCCTGATCGTGCTTGTGGCGGGCGCGTACGGGATGCTGTTGCAGCTGCACTCGCGCCAGCAGGAGATCGCGACACTCGCGGCCCGGAACACGATCGGCACGACGATTATTGACTCGGTCGAGCGGGCGATGCTTACCTGCGTGGCCGACGGTGGCGCCGACGGCGCGGGTGTGACGGTGACGGACTCGACGGTGCGCGTGGTGTACCGGGAGGTATCGCCCGATCTGCCGGTGAGCGATGGGGCGTTCGGAGGACGGGCGCGTCTGGCGATGATCCATCACGCCGATCGCCGGACGCTCGAGGTGACCACGACGCGCGGCTCGCGGAGTTCGACGACGACGATCGCGAACATCGAACGCGTCCGGTTCCGCGCGCACGACGGGGAGGACTGGACGAGCGAGTTCGACTCGCGGGCCGCGAAGCGGCTTCCCAGCGCGGTCGAAGTGGCCATCTGGTTTGCCCGCCCCGGGGGAGGGACGGGCATTGAGAAAGACGCAGGAGAGAGCGAAACGCGCGAATGGCGCGAACCGGATCGGCTGCGTGTGATCGCGGTCTTCGACTCTTCGGCGGATGAGAGCATCGACGCCGTTGCAGAAGAGGGGGATGCGGGCTCCGGGGGGATTCTATGAAGCGCGGGATGATTCTGGCGGCCGTGATGCTGCTGGTCGCGCTTGGGGCGCTGACCTCCGTCGGGGTGCTGTTCCGTTCCAGCGCTGAACAGTTCACGGTGTCGGCGACGGGCCGGATGGGGCGTTCGCGCGCGATGGCGCGTTCGGGGTTGGCCGGCGTGCTTCGCGAGTTCGAGATTCAGCGCATGGACATTCTGCGTGGTGGTCAACCGATTCTGCTCGACGAGTTGTCGCTGGAACAACCCGATGGGCGGACGGGTGTCGCTCGGATCGTGCGGGTAAGGAATCGGGTTGCCACTCCTGAGGGCGCCAAGATCAATGTCAATCACACGGACGAGGGCACCCTAGGACGGCTGGAGTCGGTCGGTCCTGATCTGGCGAGGCGGCTGATGGCCGGCCGGCCGTACGCGGCGATCGATGATTTGTTGCGCGTCGAGGGTGTGACCCCCGAGATGCTGTACGGCGACCTGCGGACAGCCCTCGCCGATGATCCGGAGAGCGAAGCGTGGCTGATCGGCGATGCCGAGGGCGGCGTAGCGCTGCGCGACCTGTTGACCGTGCATGGGTTCTGGCCGGTGATTCAGCTGGGGGCGGGGGACAACGGGTCGCGCTATGCGGGGGAGCGGAAGATCAACATCAATCGCGAGTGGAGCGATGACCTGGGTGATGCGATCAGGAAGCGGTATTCGGACGAGGTCGCCAACGGGGTGAAGGCGATCATGGAGCAGGGCGTCGTGTTCCGGAGCGAGCGGGACATCATCAACATCCTGAATCGGATCGGGGTTGAGCCGAAGGATTGGGCGGAGACGCTCGACTCGTTCTGCACGAGCGATGAGCCCGCGCTGGCGGGGCGTGTGGATGTGTCGCGGGCGCCGGCGGAGGTGCTGGTCGCGCTGCCGGGGATGTTCCCGGAGTTTGCGGCGTCGATCGTTTCGGCGCGTGAGACGGTTGACTCGGACGAACTGACAACCGTGGGATGGACGGTGACGAGCGGGGCGATCGACTGGCGGGCGCTGGCGACTTGCATCGACTCGATCGCGCCTTCGAGCGCGCAGTGGCGGGTGGTGATCGAGGCGGGATTCCTGCCGCCGGGCGCGGAGGAGTCCGATGAGGACGTGGCGCTTGAGAGTCGGGTTGTGCTCGAGGCGGTGATCGATCTGTCGGCGCCGCGGGCGCGGGTGGCGGAGTTGACGGATATCACGAACCTGCCACTCACCATCGCGTGGCGGCTCGAGGGGGCGGAGGATCGTGAGGCGGTTGAGGAACGGGGCGGCGACGAATCGGAGTTCGAGAGCGATGAGCCGGGTCCTGATACCTTTGAGCGCGAAGCCGAAACGGAGCGGCGGGAGGACGAGCCCATGGACGAGGCGGATCGGGAGAGCAGGAACGCGGCGCCGGCGTCGAAGCCGGATCGACGGATCGGTCGGTTCCGCGCGGGTGGGGGGGCGGGATGAAGCGGCCGTCTTCGTTCGTCGTGCTGGAACTCGGCGCTTCGCGTCTGGCGGCGCTTGAAGTCGCTTCGGGCAAGAAGGGTCTCCGATTGACGCGGGCGATGGAGCGCACGCATAAGGACGGCCCGATCGCCGATGCACAAGAGTACGGGCGGTGGATGCGCCAGACGCTCGATGAGGGCGCGATCGGGGCGCGCGATGCGATTGTTGCGCTCGATCGCGGTGAGGTCATTGTCAAGCATCTCCGCCTCGAGGGTGCGGGCATCGACCGGGGCGATCTGCCGGGCATGGTGCGCCTCCAGATGCTGCGTCAGTTGACCTTTCATCCGGACGACGCGGCGATTGACTTCTCGATCGAGGATGAACGGGAGGGCGACGGTTCGGCGTCGTTCGGTGTGGTGGCAGCGGCCTTGCCGGGCGAGCGGATCGGTTGGCTTCGCGAGGCGCTGGCGTGCGCGAAACTTCGGGCCGTTTCGATCGGGTTGAAGACCGACGGCGTGGCGGCGCTGATGCGGACCTCGTCGTCGTGGCGGAGTGGACGGGTGCTGGCGATCGGGTTCGGGAAGCGCGGCGCGGACTTCGTGCTGATGGACTCGGGGCGCGTGGTGTACTCGCGCGGTGTTGATGCCGTCGGTGATGCGGGCGAGGCGGGCAACGATGAAGCGTTCGCGTCGTGGGTCGCGACCGAGGCGCGCCGGACCTGGATGACGCACGCCGTTCAGCCCGACGCCGAACAGATCGAGCGCGCCGTGGTGTTGGGCGGCGGCGGGGGCGTGCTTGCGTCGATGATCGCCGATCGATGCGCCGAAGCGCTCGGCGTGCGGATGGAGGCCGCGGCGTCGTTTTCGGGGGTGGATCCGGGCGAGGTGCGGACCGAGGCGTGGATGCTCCCGCTGGCGGGTTTGGCGCTGGGGTTTGCGCGCGGCGAGAATCCGGTGGACCTCGCGAATCCGAAGCGTCCGCCCGATCGCACGGCGCGGAAGCGGCAGCTCGCGCTGGCGGCCGTGCTGGCGGTGATCCTCGGGTTCGGCTGGCTCTTCACGCAGGCCAACCTCGCCAAGGGCCGTCTTGAGGGCGAACTCGAGGCGCTGAACCAGGAACTCTCGGACATCCGGAAGGATGAGGCCGACGCGCTGCGCCGCGCGGCCCGGCTCGAGCATCTGGAGCGATGGATGGCGGGGGATGTTTCGTGGGTGGATCACTTTGCGGAGATCGTGGGGCGGTCGCCCGGGCACGAGCGTGTGCTGATCACGACGCTGGCGGGCGGATCGTCCACGGATATCGAGTACGAGCGCAAGTCCGCATCGGGGGAGTACGCGGAGAAGAAATGGTCGAGAGCCACGGGGGTGACCATCAACTTTGCGGGGCGTGCGGTCGATCGAGTGACCGCGGATGCGCTGCGGGGCGCGTTTGTTTCGGACCCGTTGTACCGGGTCGAGCCGCGCGGGCGAGATGTCGAGGCGCCGCGCGACGATCGGTACGTCGAGCAGTTCGCGATGATTCTGCGGTCGAGCGTCGCGGCGCCTGCGCGTGATGCGGAAGGGGGCGGCGAGTGAACCGCAAGGCGCTGCTCTATCTGGTTGGCGGGCTCGTGTTCGCGTGGCTGCTCTGGTGGACCTACGATCGCAACGCCGCGGGCCCCGTGCGCGAACTGCGGAAGGAACTCGCCGACGCGCAGGAAGAGGTCGATGACCGCATGGCGTCGATCATGGATGCGCGTGGCGCGGAGAAGGCGCTGCGCGACATCGCTTCGCATGCGCTGGGCGACACGCCCGAGCGCGCGGTGCACGGGCTGCGCGTGGCGCTCAACACCATCGCGCACGAGGCGGGGCTGCAGGAGATTTCCGTGGACTCGCGCGACGCGGGCGCTGTGCGGTCGCCGGCGGAGCGGTCGAGATCGTTCCGCGACGCCTCGGGGCGGGACGACCCCGACTTCCACATCATCGAAGGATCATTGCGCGCGACGACGACGCTCGACAACGCGATGCGCGTCTTGGCGCGGCTGCAGTCGCAGGACTGGCCCAAGCAGGTCGTGACCGCATCGATTTCGCCGCGTGATGACGGGAAGCGCGTCGAGCTGAGCGTCTCGTTGCGGACGGTTCTGTTGGATGGGTTTGCCTCCGGCGGGAGCGGGATCATCGCGGAGGCCGACCCGCGGCTCGTTGCCCGCGGGGATCTGGTGGCGCAGGGAGCCATCTTCACGGCGTGGGAGCCGCCGGCGGTCGCCGTGGTTCCCGAGAAGCCGGACCCGGCGCCGGATCCGCCCAAGCCGCGGAAGCCCGCGTGGGACCAGTGGTCTATCACCGGGCTGGTAGACGGTCGGGACGGGCAGGAACTGCTGGTGATCAATCGTAAGAGTGGCGAGCGAAAGACTTTACGGCCTGGGGACTCGTTGCTTGGTCTGGTCTTTGAAGGTGTTCGCGACGGTGCCGCGGTGATACGGGGCGATGAGGGAACGTTCGCGATGCTCCCGGGCCAGAGTCTGGCATCCCGCGATCACCCGATAACCGATCTGTGAATCGGAGTAGTATGCAGACACCGCCGGATGGATCGGCGGATCAACTCGGCGTCCAGCATCACGGAGGATCGCGGACATGCGGACCCGCAGACCGGCTTGGCTCGGCACGACACTCATGTTCTGTCTGCTCGCGCCCGTACCGACGGGTGCCGCCCGTCAGGACGCCCCGCCAACCACATCCCCTGGCACGCCCCCTGATGCGCAGGCCCCGTCGGGCGACGAAGCCGCATCGTTCCAGGTCCGTTTCACATTCAAGGATGCGCCGCTCGACCAGGTGATTGATTTCTTTGCGCGCGAAACGGGACTGCCGGTCATCCGCGAGACCGATCTCCCCGACGGCACGGTGACCTTCATTTCGGCGCATGCGTACCCGCTCGACGAGGCGATGCGCATCCTCAATACGATTCTCCAGACGCGCGGCATCCTGTTGCGGCGCGACGGCGAGTTCCTGTACCTCGGCAAACTCGACGACCAGCAGCGCGAGGCGGTGCCGACATTCACGGACGGCGAGATTCCCGACGGCCTTACGGGCGAGCAGATCGTGTCGGTCGTTGTGCCGCTCAACAATGCGGCGGCGACGCCGATCGCCGAGCAACTGAAGCCGCTCGTGGCCGGGTACGGCGCGATCGTGCCGCTGCCGGCGCAGAACTCGCTCATTATCACGGAGTCGGTCTCGCAGTGCCGGCGATTGCGCGCGATCATCGACGCCTTGGACGAGAAGCCCGCCTTCGAGGAGACGGTCGAGGTCTTCCCGCTCACGCACATCAAGGCCAACGACGCGGTCGAGAGTCTGAAGGTGCTCGTCGCGGAGAAGAAGACGACGGTCGTGTTCGATCAGCAGGGCAACAGGCGCGTCGTGTCGGAGGATGATCTGGCCGGCGTGCGCATGCAGGCCGACGAGCGCACGAACTCGATCATCGTGCTCGGTTCGGATGCGCGGATTCGCACGGTCGAACGGCTGCTCTCGTACCTCGATGTCGAGGGGACCGGCGCGCTCCCGAGCGAGATGGCGACCTTCGAGTTGGCGACGCTCAGCGCCGACGAGGCCGTGCGGCACATCAACCAGACGTTTGCCAGGACGCCGGAAGACAAGCGGCCCACGGTCATCCCGATGAGCCGCTTCGGGCGGCTGACGATCATCGGCACGAGCGCCGCGATCGCGCAGGTGCAAGCGCTCATCGCGGAACTGGAGGGCACCGATCCCGCCACAGCGTCGAGCACCACGCAGCGCGTGGCGGTGGTGCCGCTCGAGCATGTCGATGCGAACGCGGCGGTCAATGTCATTCGTTCGCTGCTCAATGCCCGGCAGCAGCAGACCCTCAAGATCACGGCCGCGCCGGGCGGGCGCGGCGTGGTGATCGCGGGCCCGGGCGCCGACATCGAGACGGCGCGCGAGGTCGTGGCTTCAATTGATGCCCCCGCCATCGAGGACCGCGAGTTCCGCGTGATTCGCCTCGGCGAGAACGCCTCGGCGACACTGATCGAGAAAGCGCAAAAGATCTACTCGGAGACATCGGGCCTCGGCGCCGGCGATGTGGCGGCGACATTCGATCGAGAGGGGCGTTCGCTCTCGATCATCGGCTCGCGCAAGGACCTCGAGCGGTTTGCCTCGATCGTGCGCACGCTTGATGACGCCGCGCCGGGCGAGACCGAGACGCGGACATATCAGTCGGCACGCCTGCGCCCGTCGCAGGTGGCGCAGTCGATTTCGAGAGCGGCGCAGGTGATTCTCGCGCCCGGCGACGGCTCGCCCTACACGCCGCCGGTCTTTGAACCGGCGGACTCCATGGGCATGCTCATCATCCGGGCAACGCCGCGGCAGTTCGCGGTGATCGACTCGTTGTACGAGTCGCTCGAACAGGCGTCGGCGGAGTCTGACGCTGATCTGCGCTTGTTCCGCCTCAAGAACGCGGACATCAACGCGACGGTCAACACGCTGCGCCGGTTAGCGCAGACGGGGGCGCTGATGCCGCCGGGCGGGGCGCGTGATGCGGGCAATGCATCGTTCGAGGTTGAGCCGGCCTCGCGGACGATCATCGCTTCGGCACCGGAGGCGGCGTTCGAGCGCATCGAGCAGGTCATCGCCGAGTTCGAGGGTGCGCCGCAGACCCCGGAAACCAGACTGATCTTCCTGTCGCTGACCAGCGCGCGTGCGGAACAGATCGCGGGTGTGATCGACCAGGTGATGAACGCCCGGACGCGCGAGATCGTCCGGCAGTCCGGGCTGACGCCCGACCGGGCCGGCGGGCTTGTGAGCGTGACGCCCGACCGCGCGACGAACTCGCTCGTGATCACGGTGCCCGAGGCGCTGGTGGATGAAGCGCGGGAGATGGTGGCCCGTCTGGACTCCGGTGCGGCGGTGTCGCGCGATGTCGTGCGGATCGTCTCGCTCACATTCGCGGACGCGGGGCAGACCGCCCAGGCGCTCGGTCAGACGCTGCGCACCGCGCGCCTGCCTTCGGGGGGCGAGGTGTCGGTGTCGGCGGCGGGCGCGTCGAATGCGCTGGTGTTGAGCGGCGCGGAGAACGACCTCGACTGGGTTATCAACATTGTCAATCAACTCGACCAGAAGCCGGAGCGCGACGCGCTGGGCGTTCGGACGGTGTACCTGAAGCATGCGCGCGCCGAGCGGCTGGCGCCTCTTGTCGAGAAGTTGCTCAACGGCGAGACCATGGCCGAGTGGGTCCGGCTGGAGATGATGCGCCGCCGCCGTCCGGGTGAGGAAGACAACCGGGCGCGAGTCGTCGCCGAGCCGCGGCTCAATGCGCTGACGATCACGGGTTCGCCCGATCAACTGTCGGTCGCCGAGGAGATCGTCGGGCAGTTGGACGCCGACGCGGGCGGCAGCGCGGTCGTGAGTTCGGTGCGGATTATCACGCTCACGAACGCGGACGCGAATGAGGTCGCGGCGAATATCACAGCGGTGATGAGCGAGGACGAGTCCGGGGATGTGCCGCCGACCATCCGGGTCGATCGGACTTCCAACGCGCTGATCGTCCGGGGCTCCGATGAACAGTTCGCGACGATCGACGCGCTGGTGTCGTCGATCGATCAGGCGGCGGCGGTCAACTCGCGGCAGATTCGCACGCTTCGGCTCGATCCGTCTCGCGCCGATGCGGCGGCGATCGCACGTTCGCTCGCAGAGATGCTCAGGGAGCAGGGGGGCGTCGAGGTCGAGGTTATCACGGCCGATGAGTTGCTTGATCGCGCGGGAGCGGGCGACAGCGGATCGGAGCCGGTATCGCGGCGCAACGATGCGCCGGAGACCGGGTTGCCGGAGTTCGGCGAGAGTGAGGAAGAGGCGCGACGCGGCGTGCTGCTACCCAAGCGCGTGAAGATGATTCTGAACTATGTTCAGACGGTCATCGCCGTCGCGCCCGAAGCGGGCGAGGGCGTTGCCGCCGGTGCCGCGGCACCGGCGGGCGCGGGCGGGGGGCTGACGATCGCGGTGGACAGCGAGTCCAATACGCTGATCATCGTCGGCTCGGACCGAGTGACGCAGCGGGCCGAGCAGATCGCGCGTGCGATCGAGCGCGACCTGCCGCGGGCGTCCGGCAAGATTCGGCTCGTCGAACTCCCTTCGGGCGCGGACGCGAACCAGATGATTCAGATCGTTCGCGCGACGCTTTCTCAGGCGGACCCGACGAACATCATGTCCCGCGTGACGATGGTGCCGCACCCGGACGGGGACGCGGTGCTCATCGCATCGTCCGATCAGGATTTCGAGAAGGTCGCGAGGGTCATCGCGGTCGTGGCGCGGCCGGAGATGGCCGAGTCATTCGCGGTGCGCGTGTATCCGCTCTCGACGGTGTCGGCGGGGCGGGCGGCGCAGGCGGTGAATGATCTTGTTTCGAGCGCGCCGACGGGGCGGCAGGCATCGCGGTTCCGTCGCAACGGGAGCGGGCGCGAGTTCGAGTTGAGCATCCCGATGAGCGATGGCACCGAGCGGCTCGTTTCGGTCGATCCGTCGATGGTGCGGGTCGCATCGGGCCCGGGCGATGATGCGCTGATCGTGACGGCTCCTTCGGAAGTGCTCCCCGCGATCGACAGGTTTATAGAGCTGCTCGATCAGTCGCCCGTTGAGCAGGGGCGTTCGATTCGGACATACGCCCTCGCGAACGCGGGGGCGAACGAGACGGCGCAGACGCTGTCGCGCCTCTTTAGCGCCGCGGCGCAGGGCAATCGCAATCGGCGCGGCAACCCGCAGTTCATCGCCGATGAGCGCACCGCGTCGATCCTGTTCAGCGGCACGGACGGCGAGCACGATGAGGTGTCGCGCCTGATCGAGTTGCTCGATGCGCCGACCTCGGCCTCGGACGCCGAACTCGCGCTGATCCACCTGGAGTCGGCGCAGCCGTCGCGGGTGCGCACGGTGCTTGAGCAGGCGATGATCGGCAAGGACAACGCCCGGCGCGAGCGGGTTTCGTTGAGCGCCGAAGACTCGATGGGGCTGCTGATCGTTCGGGCCCCGGCTGAAGAGATGGAGGAGGCCCGGGCGATCATCGCGGAGCTCGACCGCGCGGATGTGGGCGAGTTGCCGGTGCGATCGATCAAACTGGAGCGCGCCAACGCGGAGTCGGTCGCGGTAGCGCTGCAGCGGTTCTTCGATGACCGGGCGCGGGCCCAGTCGAGGCCGGGACGCAATGTGGCCAGGCGCATCGCGATCATCGGCGATCGGCGTTCCTCGACCCTCGTGGTGTCGGCATCGGACGACGATTACGCGCAGGTGCAGATGCTCGTGCAGACCTTCGATGCGTCTTCGGTGGCGAAGGACCTGCAGTTCCGCGTGATCCCGCTCGAGCACGCGCGGATCGCGGATGTCGGGCAGGCGATCGACAGCATCGCGGGTGAGCTGCAATGGGCGACATCGCCGTGGCAGGCGGGCGACAACGCGCAGACGCTGATCGTTCACACGGATGAGCGGCTCAACTCGGTAATCGTGCTGGGCACGGGCGAGGCGTTCGAGAAGATCGACGGTCTTATCAAGGCGCTCGACACGCCGATGGGCGAGCGCGAGAAGATGAGCGTGCGCGTCGTGAAGGTGGCCAACGCGGACCTGCGCGTAGTGCGCACGGCGCTGGAGCGCGTGTTCGCGGACCCCAATGCTGCGCGCCGCTGGTGGGAGCCGGAGGACCCGAGATCGCTCAAGGTCGAGACCGACCCCGCGACGCGGTCGCTGATCCTGATCGCGCCCGAGGCGCAGCTGGACGAGGCTGCGACACTCATCGCGCAACTGGATCAGACCGAGAGCGGGCCTGATATCGAGGTGCAGACCGTGGCGCTCACCTTCGCGGACGCCGAGCGCGCCGGGCGGTCGCTTTCGCGGTTCTTCGATGACCGGGCGCGTCTCCGCGGGCTGGACCGCGCGGGGATGTCGGTGATCGGCTCGCGCGACGGCAATACGCTGATTCTCGCGGGGGCCAAGGATGAGATCGCGCTGGCGAGAGACATCCTCTCGCGGCTCGATCAGCCGGGCGTGAACGAAGACCGGACGATCGAGGTGTACGCACTCTCGCACGGCGAGGCACCGGATGTAGCGCGAGCGATCGCGCGGCTCTTCCCGACGCAGGGCGACCAGGGCACGCGCGTGACGGCGACGAGCGATGTGCGGACGAACTCCGTGATCGTGAGTGCGCCCAACGATCTGGCGCCACAGGTGCAGGCGCTTATCACGCAGATGGACACGCCTCCCGCCGGCGAGACGGTCCGGTTGCGGACATTTGCGCTGACGAGCGCACGGGCTGAAGAGGTCGCGCAGACGATCCGGACGGCGCTCGATCTGAAGTCGACCGCCGATGCTCGTGCCGCGGCGCTGCAGGGGATCGTGCGGACCTTCCTCAATGAGCAGGGCGAAGAGGTCGTGATCCGCGCGTCGGTGACGCCCGATCGGCGGAGCAATGCGCTGATCGTCTCGGCGGACGACGCGAGCATGGAGATCGTCTCCAAGCTGATCTCGCAGCTCGACGAGCAGCCGGCGGTCGCCGAGACGGAGTATCGCGTGCTCACACTCAAGCACGCGAAGGTGGACGATGTCGATTACACGCTCTCGGGGCTCCTGCGCCGGCGCGGGGCGCGCCCCGGCGAGACGCCGCCATCCATCAGCGCTTCGATCGCCGACAACACGCTGATCGTCGCGGGCACGACCGACCAGATCGCCGAGATCGAGAAGATCCTCTCGGAGCTGGACCGGCCTTCGGCGACGAAGCGCGAGACCGAGTTCATCCCGCTGCAGTTCGCCGACGCCGAGGCGACCCGGACGGCGCTCAAGGTGTTCTATGGTCGCTACGCGCCTGAAGCGGCGACGCCCGGCGCTCTGAATGTTTCAATCGTCGCGGACCCCGCGACCAACTCGCTCGTGATCAGCGCCGATGAGTCGGAGTGGCCCGGCATCCGGGCGCTCCTGACGAAGCTGGACTCCGAGGAGTACGACGCGTCGCGCCGGCTGGAAGTGATCGCGCTCAAGCACGCCGACGCGCAGTCGGTCGCCAGCGCCTTGCAGCAGGCGTTCGATGCGCCTCTCCGCGCCGAAGTGGAGCGTGAGCGGCAGCGGCAACTGGAGCAGGCGAACCGGCGCGGCGGGAACAACGATCCGCGTTTCTTCGAGTCGCCCGCGGTGCTCGTGGATACCGATGAGCTCGTGAGCGTCTCGGCCGAGCCGGTCACGAACTCGCTCATTGTCTCGGCGGGGCGAAAGGACCTGGAGCGGGTGCGCGCGATCGTCGAGCGGCTGGATGTGCCCGGATTCGCGCAGATGCCCGCGCCGCGCGTGCTGGCGATCAAGGTCGGGCGCGCGACGGATGTGGCACGCGTGCTCACGCAGATGTACGAGCTGACGCCCAACGGCGCCAGGGCCCGGACGCTGCGTACGGTTTCGATCGTGGGCGATGACAACGCCTCGGCGCTGATCGTTCGCGCCAGCGACGAGGAGTATTCGCAGATCAAGGCCTTGGCCGATGCGCTGCAGCAGGAGCGTGAGGTGTCGCAGGTGACGGTGCGGGTGATGGCGTTGCATCGCCAGCCGGCGGCGCGGCTCGTGCAGACGATCCTGCGGACATTCGCCGCGACGGCGCAACGGGAGAATGAGCCGCTGGCGGTCGAGGCGGATCGGACCTCGAACTCGCTTATCATCGCCTCGAGCAAGCGGATCTATGACGAGATCGAGCGCGTGGTGCGGGAGCTGGACGGCCCCGCGCCCGGAAATGACGAGGGTGATGCGGAAGCGCCGATCGGTCTGCCGGGGCAGGGCGTGTTCATCATCGAGGTGAAGAACTCGGCGCCGGATGATGTAAAGCGGATGCTCGAGCAGATGGGGCTGACGCGTCCGGCGCCTGCGGACCGCCCCGGCATCGTGAGCGAGCCGATCAACATCGTGACGATGACGACGCGGCGCGCGATCGCGGTGACGGCGGCGCCGGTGGACGGGCCGATTGTGGCGGAACTCGTCCGGTCGCTCGATGCCGACCCGATCTCGCCGGAGCAGGAGATCGCGCTTGTGCCGCTGCGGGTCGCCAATGCGCAGAATGTGGCGACCACGCTCGAGCGACTGCTCGCGCCGGGCAATAACGATGCGGCGACGGCGCTGGCACGCTCGATCGCGGAGCAGGTGCGCCGCCTGAAGATTCGGGGGCAGACGCTCGAGACGCCCGACATCTCGCTGGACCTGACGACGCCGATCCGGATCGACGCCGAGGCGCAAACGAACTCGATTCTCGTGTCGTCGTCGGCGAACAACGTGGCGGCGATCAAGCAGGTCGTGGATCTGCTGGACCGCTTGCCCATCGGTGACGCGGTGGTCGTGCGTGTGTTCCATCTGGAGAACGCGTCGAGCGACCGGCTGGCGGGCGTGGTGCGCGAGTTGTTCCAGCAGGGCGAGTCGATCCGGAGGACGCCCGGCACGGAAATCCGTGGCGAACCGACGACGGTGACGGGAAAGGCGCTGGCGGGCGAGATCGCCGTGGCGATTGATGACCGGACCAACGCGCTGATTATCGCGGGGCGCGAAGAGGCGGTGGCCCTCGCGGAGGTGCTGATCGATCAGCTGGACTCTTCGGAGACCGCCAACTGGATCGAACCGCGGCTGATTCCGCTGCGGTTCGCGGATGCCCGCAGCGTCTCGGAGACGCTGACGCGCGTGCTAGTGCAGGGGCTGGGCGATACGCCCGAGGCGGCGGCGCTGCGCCGCCAGGTCGGACGGCTCCGCCTGGTCGCGAAGGGGCAGACACCGGACGCGGCGATGGAGTCGCAGATCTTCGCGCCGATGACCCGATTGCTCATCGAGCCAGAGGAGCAACTCAACGCGTTGATCGTGGTCGGCTCGACTTCCAACGTGGATGTCGTCGCGGAGCTCGTCAAGCAACTGGATGTCGAGGGCGCCTCCTGGGCCGAGAGCGTGCGGGTGTACCCGCTGCGGTTCGCGGCGGCGGATCGCGTGGCGGACCTGCTGCGCGGGCTGTTCGACGAACAGGTTGATCGGCAGACACTCCGGAAGGAAGACGACCTGTCGATCTACCCGGACTTGCGATCGAACTCCCTGGTAATCGCGACGAGCCAGCGGAGTTTCGCGGTGGTGGACCAACTGCTCAAGACGCTCGATGCCGAGGGGATGCGCGCCACGGTCGGCGTGCACATCGTGCCCGTCGGCAAGAACGATGCGCGGCAGCTGGCGCCGAAGATCGAACGGCTCATGCGCGCCAAGCTCGATGCCCTGCCCCGCGGTGCGAGGTCGGGCAATGACGTCGTCTCGATTCAACCGGACGAGGCGACCAACACACTCATCGTGGCGGCCTCGGACGAGAATCTGGCGATTGTGCGTCAGTTGATCGAGGCACTGGGCGATGAGGAACTCGACACCGACTCTGTGCTCGATATCTTCCCGCTGCGACTGGCGACGGCGACGGATATGGTGCGCCTCCTTAACGAGTTGTATGTGGATGAGGTGACCAGAACGCGCGGCGAGGCGTCGCTGCGGGTCCGTGCCGATGAGCGGCTCAACGCGGTCGTCGTGAATGGGTCCCAGGAGGACATCGAGAGCATCCGAGAACTGATTCAGCGGCTGGACGGCTCGGAGTACGCGGGCGTGCGCGAGATCAAGGTCATCCCGCTCGCGTCGGCGCACGCGCTGGAGATGGTCAACCTGCTCGAGAATGTCTTGTCGGGCAGATCGATCGGCGGTTCGCGCCAATCGGCGGCGCGGCAGGCGACGATCTTGCGGTTCGTCCGCGACCGCGCGGCACGCGAGCTGGGCAACCCGGAGTTGACGGAGACCGAAGTGTCGGCGGCGATTCGCGAGCAGGTGACGCTTACGCCCGACCTGCGCACGAACGCTGTGGTGGTGTCGGCGCCGCCGCCCATGATGATTATGATCGAGACGCTCATCGACGATCTGGACTCTTCCGCGGCGGGTGCACGGAAAATACGAGTGTTCGAGCTGGCGAACTCGGACGCCGAGCAGATGGCGGAACTTCTTCGCGACCTGTTCAATCTGCGCCGGCAGGGCAACCTGTTCGTGCTCGTGCCCACGGGCACCGCACCGACGCCCTCGGACGATCCGGGCGCGATGGAGTCGCTCGGGCTGGGGGATCTGACGCTGACGATGGTCCCCGACGAGCGTCAGGAACTGGCGATCACGATCGATCCACGGACAAACTCGCTGCTGGTGTCGGGCACGGCGCAGTACCTCGATCTGGTGTCGGAGGTCGTGAACAGTCTCGACTCGCAGAAGGGCGTCGAGCGCGAACAGATCACGTATGAACTGAAGAACGCGCGCGTCGAGGAGGTGTCCAACGCGCTGCAGACCTTTATTCGCCAGGAGCAGGACCGCATCTCTCGGGTGCTGGGGCCGGACCAGCAGGGCAGCGCGATCCGACGGCTCGAGAACGAGATCTCGGTGGTGGGAGTGCCGGGGTCGAGCCGCCTGATTCTCAGCGCATCACCGAGGTACATGGACACGGTGATGGCGATCATCGAGGAACTCGATCGTGCGCCGGCCCAGGTGATGATCCAGGTGCTGCTGGCGGAGGTGACGCTCGACTCCGAGCAAAACTGGGGTGTTGACTTCGTGCTCAATCCGCAGGGCTCGCGAAGTCTGGAGGGCGCGCTCCGTGCCGCGGGCACGGGCGTGCTCACGGCGATCGGCGTCCCGAACCTGTCGGTGTCGACGCTCGATTTCGATCTGCTGATCCGGGCGCTGGAGATCGAGGGCAAACTGGAGGTGCTGTCGCGGCCGCAGGTGCTTGTCAACGACAATGAGGACGCGCTGATTCAGGTCGGTGAGAACATCCAGCTGGTGACAAATATCCAACGGACGGACTCTGGGAATACCATTTCGACAACGGCGCAGGAGAGCATCGGTGTGATCCTGCGTGTGACTCCGTCGATCAGCCCCGACGGGTTCGTGCGGATGGACATCGAGCCGGAGATCTCCGCGCTGACGGCACGCACCACACAGATCTCAGAGGACTTCGAAGCGCCTATTATCTCGACCCGTCGCGCCGAGACGACAGTAACGGTCAAGGACGGGCAGACGATTGTGATCGGCGGTCTCATCCAGTCGCAGAATGAACTCCGCAAGACGAAGATACCGGGGCTGGGTGATATCCCGGTGATTGGGAATGTGTTTAAATCGTCGGTGACGAGTTCGACCAAAACGGAACTCGTGATCGTGCTGCGCCCGCGCGTGATCGTTTCCGACCGCGATATGCGGGGTCGGACGATCGAGGATATTTCGCGATCGGAAGTGGATCGGATGTCGCTGTCGCCAGAGGTGAAGGAGCAGTTGGACGAGCAGATGTTCGAGGCCGGGCAGGAGGGCGAAGGAGTTCAGGGGCAGGTCGAGAACTCTCGCGGTTGGAAAACGACGATTCGGACCGGGCGCGGGCTCCGCGAAGACGACGGCACCGACTCGCCAGAGGGTGAGTGGACCGTTGAAGAGGTCGACAAGCCGATGGCGCCGGGTGAGACGATCTACGTGCCGGATAAGAAGAATGATGGTGGTCGCCCGTGACTGAAGCCGAGACCCGTATCGGTATTGCCGGTTGTCTCGCGTGCGCAATCACGCTCGCGTTCCCTCTGATGAGCGGATGCGTGTACGACGATGACAGGCCGCCCCCCAAGCCCGCGCCCAAGCCGATCAAAATGGACGAGCCGGCGGGGCTGACCGTTGAGCACATCGTGCTCTCCACGGACCAGTTCGCGGTGGACTCCGACGGCAACGGTTTCGCCGATAGCTTCCGCGTGTATGTCTACCTGTTCCCCGATGAGAAGGTATACCCCAAGCCGATTCACCAGTCGGGCAGCATGCTCTTCTCGCTCACCGACCGCGACGGCAAGACGCTCGCCGAGTGGGTGCTGGGCCCCGAGGAACTGGAGCACTCGATAGATGGGACGCTCCCCCTCAAGGGGTATTCGACCAAACTGAATCTGCTGGATGCGGGCAGCGACAGACTCGGCATCACGCAGGCCGACCTGACCTGCCGATTCATTCCCGAGGGCGGGCAGGCGGTGCGGGCGCGCGGCCTGACCACGGTGTCCATCGGCCCGACGGGACGCGGGCTGGGTCGCTAGTCGCGGGTCGCCTCGTCGAAGAGTAGTTGCCACCGCTCGTTCTCGGCCCGGAAGCCGAGGGTATTCGACAGGAATACGAGGCCGCGGAGCACCTCCGCGCGGGCGGCGTTCCCCGGCGGGGGCAGATCGCCGATGAGGTCCCAGGTTTCGTCGAGCATCTGGTACGCCTCGGCGACGCGTCCCTGGCGCGCGAGCATGATCGAGAGCACCACGGGGGTCACGGCGTTGAGCGGGTGTTCCGGCACAAGATGCTCGCGGGAGCGTTCAACCACATCACGCAGCAACGACTCGGCTTCATCGACTCTGCCGACAAGACCGAGTACTTCACCCAAGTTGCGCTTGGTCGCGAGCGTCTCGAACGCGTCGGGGCCTGACCGGCGCTCAAGACCGGCGATGGCGCGCTCGAAGATCGGGATCGCCTCGTCGAGTCTGTTCGTGGATTTGTATTGCGATCCGAGGTTGTTTAGCCCGGTGAGCGTCATGGCGTGGTCTGGGCCGTTCACCTGTTCACTCAGTTGGATGACCTTGATGAGCCACGGCTCGGCTTCATCGTAGCGCTCGAGGTTTTGCAAGGTTGCCGCGTAGTTGTTCATTGTGGCGATGGTCTTGGGATGATCCTCGCCGCGTGTTCGGATTCGGGCATCGAGGCCGGCGCGCAGGAGTTCGAGCGACTCCTCGATGCGCCCCTGGCGATCGCGCAGTGACGCGAGGTTTGAGGCGACAGTGAGCGTGTCCTCGTGTTCGTCGCCGTACAGTTCTCGCTGTTTCTCGTACGATGTCGTAATGAGGCGATCGGCATCGTCTAGTCGGAAGACGGCCATATAGAGGTTGCCGAGGTTGTTCATGCTCGTGAGCGTGAGTGGATCATCGGGGCCATACTCTGCGGTTGCGCGTTTCACGGATTCCTCGGAGATCGCGATCGCTTCATCGACTCTGCCCATCGCATCAAGCCCGGACGCGAGCCAGTCCATTGACGCGATGGTGTCGGAGGCGTTTGGCCCTTGTAGTGCCGTGAACAGTTTCTGAGCGCGTTCGGCGAGCACGACGGACTTGTCCCAGTCCGATGTCGCGCCGTAGATCCGCGCGAGCGTGAGACTGATGTCCGCCTCGGCCTCGGGGACATCCGACAGATCCGAGTCCATCGCCGCTTCCGCTTCCTGCGCCATCATCCGCAGGAGTGTGGTGTCCATGCCGCGGGCCGTTTCCGGGCGGATGGTCAGCAGCATGCGCTCAAGAAAGTCAGAGACTTTTTCGGCGTGGCGTGCCGCGGCCTCGGCCTGCTCTTGCGACTCCCTGGCCTTTGCTTCGCTCTTCTGGGAGTCGATCAGACGCTGTTGAGCGAGTTGCTCTGAGTCACGGGCGCGGACCAGCCCGATCGACGCCGCGACCGTTCCGCCGATAAGGGCCAGCGCGACGACACACGCACCGGCCACCGCGGCGCGGTTGCGCCGGATGAACTTCGAAGCGCGGTACATCCGGCTCGGTGGGCCGGCCACCACCGGCTCATGTGCCAGCATGCGAGAGAGGTCATCGGACAGCGCGGCCACTGATGCATATCTTCGTGCGGGGTCGCGCTCGAGGCACTTCATGAGAATCCAGTCGAGTTCTCGTGGGAGCGGGGGGGAGGGTTCTGTCGATTCGATCGCGCTGCGGCGTTCGGCGAGCGCGGTGCTGGGGCGCTTCGGCGTCGTGGTGATGAGGTACTCGCCCAGCTCCTTGCCGGTCATGCGGCGCACGCGTTCACGGTCCACAGGGAGCGTTCCCGTGACGAGTTCATAGAGCACAACGCCGAGTGAGAACACATCGCTGCGCACATCGGCCTGACCCGCGGCCTGCTCTGGCGCCATGTACTCGGGTGTGCCGATGAACTGGCCCGCGCCGGTGACGAGCGTCGCTTCGGAGGTTTCGTCCTCCAGCGCTTTGGCGATGCCGAAGTCGATCACCTTGGCGCGCGGCGCGCCCTCGGCGAGTTCGACCAGCACGTTTGACGGCTTGAGGTCGCGGTGGATCACGCCCTTCTGATGCGCGAAGTGGACCGCGCTGCACACCTGCTGGAACAGGGAGACGCGCTCCGCGACCGGCAGATCGTGCTCGTTGCAATAGGCGGTGAGTGGCACGCCATCGACGAACTCCATGATGAAGAACGGCAGGCCGCGCTCGGTGGAGCCGGCGTCGTAGACGCGTGCCACGCCGGGGTGCTCGATGAGCGAGAGTGTGCGTCGTTCCTGGCGGAACCGCGCGAGCACAGCGCGGGTGTCCATGCCCGGCTTGACGATCTTCATTGCGACACGCCTTCGGATCGGCTCGGTCTGCTCGGCGAGATACACATCCCCCATGCCGCCGGTGCCGACTCTGCGGACGATGCGATACGGCCCGACGGTGTCGCCCGCGCCCAGCCCGGCCCATTCGGACTCGTGCGACATGCCGGTGGTCATCGCCAGGACCGCGGGCGTTTCGAGGAATCCGCCGGCGCGCTCCGCGACGCATAGCAGCGAGAGGACTTCCTGATGCAGGGCGTCGTCGCTGCCGCATTGTTCCCGTACGAGTTGGGCGCGCTGGTCGGGCGGCGCTTTGAGCGCCATTTCGAGGATCTGCGTCGCGTCCGGGGGGTGCTTCGTGTCCATGGGAGTCAGGCGCCAGCCTCGAGTTCGCGGAAGAGCCAGAGGCGGGCATAGGACCATTCGCTTTTGATCGTCGCGGGTGAGAGTTCCATGGCGGCCGCGGTCTCCTCGATCGTCAGCCCGGCGAAATAACGGAGGTGAACGATCTCGGCCTTCCGTTCGTCACGCTGAGAGAGGTGGTTGAGCGCATCATCGAGCGCGATCATGTCGACCTTATCGTCGGGGAGATCAACCGCGATGTCGTCGTGGAACCCCGCTCGGTCCCGGCCACCGCCATGCTTGGCTGCTCGGTGGCGCCTGGCGCGCTCGACCAGGATTCGCCTCATGGCCTGCGCGGCGGCACCGAAGAAGTGGCGGCGGTTGGCCCACGAGACCTCCCCGCCCGACCCGACAAGGCGCATGTAGGCCTCATGGACGAGGGCGGTGGGCTGCAGGGTGTACCCCGCGCCGCGTCCCCGTTCGCGTTCCATCATGGCCCGGGCGGTCCGGCGCAGTTCGTCATAGACAAGCGGCAGCAGTTCCTCCGAGGCGCGGGAGTCGCCGTCGTCGATGGCTGAAAGCAGCACCGTGATATCCCGCGCGGGTTCCATTGAAGGATTGCTCCAGAATCTTCAGCCGGACCAAAGGGGATTCTCGCATGGCTCCGGTACCGGGACAACCGCCCAGTGGCGGGTTCCCCCCAAAGGAGCATCCAGATGAGCCGGATTCGTAGAAACGCAGCCCTTTCCGCCGTCGCCCTGGCCTGTGCGGCCGGGTCCACACGGGCGGACATCCCGTACTGGTGGTACATCAATAACAGCAACTTCGGGTTCGAGATCAAGCACATGCCGGACTTCGACCAGCGCCGGTCGGCCTCGGGCAACACCCAGGGCCTGCCCAACAACGGGTCGATGTACTGCGTCCCGACCGCGACGGTCAACCTGTTCGCCTACGCGGCCAACCACGGCTTCCCGAACATCGGGCCCGGCATGGCCAACTGGCAGCTGCAATCCAAGTACAACATCGCCACCGCGACGATCAACAACGTCGGGTTCTACATGGGCACCACACCGAGCGGCGGCACCGGTGGGCAGGGATGGGACGACGGGCTGGCGACCTGGCTCGCCGGGCATCCGTACATGGAGTACTCGCACTACTGGGCTTCTGGCACTTGGGCACCCACGATGGCCGACATGACGCTGTCGGTCGGTCAGGGCGGCATCGTGGCTTTCGCCTACGGGCGCTATCAGATCGCCTCGAACTGGAACGGCTACCCCCGCGTCTCGACGCGCACCGGCGGGCACGCCGTGACGCTGACGGGGACATGGAAGATCGGCTCCGACGAGCACATCCTCTACCGCGATCCCGCCGACGACTCGGCCAACGCGACGCAATCAACCTTCGGCAACACCATGTACAACACGCTCACCCGCCAGGTCGCCTTCGGCCAGTCGAGCGGGCAGGTGCGTAACTGCGTCGAACTGGTGACGAACTCCAATGACGGCCAACGCCGGATCATCGACGAGTATGTCAGCATCCGCCCTAAGTTCGGCATGCACTTCTCGCCGAGCCAGCAGGTGATCGGGTTCATCTTGCCGCAGGCGTTCTTCACGAACGCGCTGATCGAACTGCCGTCAGAAGTTCATCTCGACCCATCTGTGGACATCATCGACGCCGTCCTGTCGCCGGACAACGCGGAGGTTTTCGCGCTCGTCGAAGACCTCCTGGGCAACGAGCATGTGCAGGTCGTCGACCCCGCGACCGGGCAGATACTCAACACATGGGCGTTCCCGCGCCTCGAGAACATCACCTTCGGGCGCAAGCGCCAGCTCTACGCGACAGACGGACCGAAGACCTACTGCCTCGATCCGGACACCGGCGCGATCGTCGCGTCGCTCAACATGAACAACGACGCGATGGTCTATCGCGACGGAACGGATCAGTTGTGCGTGCTCGACGGGACCTCGCTGAAGTGGTACCCGGAGAACCTCGCGCTGATCACAGCGCCCCCGACCTGGAACATCCCGACCTCCGTGCCCATCGGCGCCAACCCCAAGATCTCCATCGGACCGGCGAGCGGGCGCGTGTGGCTGACCTCGGAGGCGTCCGATGCGCTCTACGGCCTGCTGCTGCCCGCGTCGGGTGGCCCGCTCCAGGTGCTGACAATCTCGCTCCCGGGGATCGTGAATCCCGGCGCGGTGTGCGAGGATGCCGCCGGTGGCCTTATCGTCGCGTGCGATGGCTCGGTCAAGCACGTCAAGCAGGCGAGCACTCCGATCGGGTCGTTCTGGTACATCGATACCTCGTCGCCCTGGCACAACAAGCCCGCGGGCCCGATGTTCTGCACCTCGCAGTCGCGCACGAACTTCGACCCGCTGCTCCATACCGGCCCGGCGTGGAACAACATCGATCCTTCGCAGCTGACCTTCGGCGAGTTCATGCCCGATTGCCCCGGCGACCTCGACGGCAGCCAGCGCGTCGATGTGAACGATCTCAACCAACTCCTCGCCGGCTGGGGCACCGCGTCGCTCTCGAGCGATGTGAACCGCAACGGCGTCACCGATGTCGACGACCTCAACATGCTTCTGGCCAACTGGAACAAGTCGTGCGTTGACCTGCCCTGCCCCGGCGACGCCGACGGCAACGGTGTGGTGAATGTCGACGACCTCAATCTCGTGCTCAGCAACTGGCTGACGGCGGACGATGTTGGCGACTTCAACTCAGACGGCGTCGTGAATGTCGACGACCTGAACGACCTGCTCTCGCACTGGCAGAACACCTGCCTGTAATCGAGAACCGGCTGCGAGCAAACCAATGCTCCGCCCCTGCTGCGCCCACCCGCGCAGCGGGGGCTTTTTTGTTTGGGATGTGGTTGCATCGTCCGTGCGCGTGTCCGCACGCGAGGGATGATGATCGAGAAAACCGCCGCAATGCTGGCCCATCGCCGAGCCGGGCACGCATGATGATGGTGTCGGGACGACAGGCATACGGCCGAGCGCCCATATCTGGAAAAGGAGCATCTCGATGAGCCAGACCCTCAAGACGGCCGCCCTTTCAGCACTCGGCGTGGCATGTGTCGCCGGGACCGCGCGGGGCGATATCACACAGTGGTGGTACATCAACTCCAACAGTTTCGGGCTGGCGATGAAGCACATGCCCGATTTCGATCAGAAGCGGATTGCTGGTTCCGGGCATACCGGGCTGCCTGGTTCGGGCGCGATGTATTGCGTGCCGACGGCGACCGTCAATCTGTTTGCGTACATCGCCAATCACGGGTATCCCGCGGTCGGTCCGGGGTATGGCAACTGGCAACTCCAGTCGAAGTATGAGCAAGCGACCGTGACCATCAAGAATGTCGGGTTCTTCATGAATACCGATGCCGCCGACGGGACCGGCGGGTACGACTGGCGCGACGGGGCCAAGATCTGGCTCGCGGGGCACCCGTACCTCGATGTCAACTTCTACTGGGCGCAGGGGAACGATGGCATCACGCTCAAAGAGATGACGCAGGCGGTCATCAACGGCGGCGTGGTCGCTTTCGCGTACGGTCGGTACAACGAGAACGGGACCTTCATCGGCGTGCCTCGAATGGGCACGCGGACCGGCGGGCACGCGGTCACACTGACCGGCACATTCAAGAGCGGGTCGTACGAGGAGATCACCTATCGTGATCCGGCGGACGACGATTACAACTCCTCGCAGTCGGTGTTCGGTAACACGTTCTACAACACGCGGACGATCCCCTTTGCATTCGACGACTCAATCTACGAGGTACGCACTTGCACCGAACTCATCACCAACTTGAATGACGGTAAGCGACGGATCATTGACTCGTATGTGTCGATCAAGCCCAAGTGGGGGCTTACCTACCAACCGGGCGAGGACTTCCTCACGCCGATCTTTCCGTGGGGTGTGATCGGATCGATCGAGATCCCGCAACAGTTGCCGCTGAACCTGCCGATCGAGCTGGTGCAGGCGGTCATGACGCCCTCGCAGAGCACCGTGCTGACGCTCTCGTCGACGGCGACGAACGCCATGGTGCTTCACGAGGTGAACCCGGCGACGGGCGAAGTGACGGAGGTTCCCGCGCCGCCGCGGCTGCGACAACTGATGTTCGGGCGTCAGCATCAGTTGTACGCAACGGACGGCATCAAGACCTACTGCCTGGACTACTACAACGACAACGCCATCGCCGCGGAACTGAACTTCGGTGCCCTGGACATGGTGTTCGACGACTCGACCGACAATGTCGGGTTCCTGCGCCCCGGCGGGATCATCGAATGGTTCAACAAGGGGCTCGGCCCGTCGCAATACCGGTGGATCCTCCCGACGAGTATCCCCCTCGGCGATACCGTGAAGATCTTCCCGAGCAACTCGCCCTACAAGGTGTGGCTGGTCTCTTCCGCGTCGGACATGATTTACGGCATCTCGCAACCGGGCCAGGGCATCGGCCCGCTCTCGATCGAGACTGTTGCGAACTTTGAGATTCAGAACCCGACATCGGTGTGTGAGGATGCTGCGGGCAACCTGATCGTCGCGTGCGACGGATCCGTGAAGTATTTCGTTCCGGTGGTGGGCGCGGGGTGGCAGTACGACCCGAACTCGCCTTGGGACGGAATCGCGGTCGGCGCGAACTTCTGCACCTCACGGAGCCGGGACAACTTCGATCCCGCGATCCACTCTGGGCCAGCGTGGAACAACATCATCCCAGAGCAACTGACCCACGGCATCTTCCTGCCGGACTGCCCGGGCGATCTTGACGGCAATCAGCGCGTCGATGTGAACGATCTGAATCAACTGCTGGCGGGCTGGGGCACCGCCTCGTTCTCGAGCGATGCGGACCGCAACGGCGTCACCGATGTTGACGACCTCAACATGGTGCTGACCAACTGGAACAACTCGTGCGTCGATCTGCCCTGCCCCGGCGATGCCGACGGCAACGGCGTGGTGAATGTCGACGACCTCAACCTCGTGCTCAGCAACTGGCTGACGGCGGAGGATGTGGGCGACTTCAACGCCGACGGCGTGGTGGACGTCGACGACCTGAACGATCTGCTCTCGCACTGGCAGGACAACTGCCTGTAGCGCCACACGACCATTCACGAGCCATCACCACCACTGATGCTCCGCCCCCGCCGCGCCCACCCGCGCGGCGGGGGCTTTCGTTCGGAGCGGCCGGCGCATAAAAAAGCGGACAGGGCGGGATTCGAACCCGCGGTACGGGTTTACCCCGTACGCCGGTTTAGCAAACCGGTCCCTTCAGCCTCTCGGGCACCTGTCCGGCGGGGCGGATCATCGCAGATCGCGGGTTCACCATCAACCGCGCCCGGCGCACTAGACTCCGCTTGCCGCGGGCCTGTGGCGGAACTGGCAGACGCAGCGGACTTAAAATCCGCTTCCCGGAAACGGGAGTGAGGGTTCGAGCCCCTCCGGGCCCATTCGTTGCCTACATCCGCGTGCCTAGGCGCATCGCGTCGATGTCATTGAGCAGCTTCGCCAGCACGAGATTGATGATGACGATGACGACAAAGCTCGCCACGAACGCCTCGGTCGTCGCGCGCCCCACGCCCTGGGCGCCTGAGCGGCACCGGAAGCCCTTGTAGCAGGAGATCACCCCGATCGCGGTGCCGAAGAAGACCGATTTGACCACGCCGTTCATCACATCGAACCAGTCGATGAAGACGCGCGTGAAGTCCCAGTAGGCCTCGGGGTTGACGCCGTAGAGTTTGGTCGTAACGAACCACCCGCCGAAGATCCCGCAGAGAATCGAGGCGACGGTCAGGATGGGGATCATCACGACGCACGCGACGACGCGCGGCGCGACGAGCACCCGCAGGGGATCGGCGGCCATGACGCGCATCGCGTCGATCTGATCGGTGACGCGCATCGAGCCGAGTTCGGCGGCCAGCGAGCATCCCACGCGACCGGCGAGCATGACGGCCGCGAGGACGGGACCGATCTGCTTGGTGATGGAGATATTGACGACGGCCCCGAGCCGGCTCTCCTGCCCGAACGCGGCGAACTGGTCATAGCCCTCGACGGCCAGGATCGCGCCGATCATCGCGCCCGTGAGCCCGACGACGGGCACGGAGCGCGTGCCGACCAAGTACAACTGCGTGCCGAAGCGTGACCACTTGGCCCATGCGGGCACGCCCGTGACGACGGCGCCGAGCGTGGCGAGGGTGAAGAGCGTGAACTCGCCGAAGCGTGACACGGTGTCGACGATCATCGCTCCCAGGCGTGCGATCCACACTTGTTGCGATCACTCCGCTGCGGTTGTGGGGACGGGAGCGTGAACGGGTCGGGCCATGAAAAACGGGCGTCGGCTCTCACCGGCGCCCGTCGGATGATCGTTCGATTACTTGACGGGGAAATCGTCGTTCTTGTTGGTGTTGTTGTTCGCGGGTGTCTCGGTCCACCCGGCGTCGGAGCCGCCCGAGTAGGAAGCGCCGGTGGGCGCGGTGAGGAAGATCTCGACGCGCCGGTTCTCGGGGGTGTTGCCCGAAGCGGTGTTCGCGACGCGCGGGCGGTACTGGCCCCAGCCCGCGACGAGGATGCGCTCCGCGGGGACGCCCGAGCGCTGGAGCGACTCGGAGACGGCCTTGGCGCGGTTGAGCGAGAGGCCGCGGTTATCGCCGTGGCGGTTGATGGTGTTCTGATTGCTCATGCGCTGCGCATCGGTGTGGCCCTCGATGCGGAGTTCGTAGGAAGCGCCGGAGGTGGTGAGCACCTGCGCGACCTTCTGGAGCGCCTCTGTGGCGCCGGACTTGACGACATCGGAGCCGGAGTCGAAGGTGAGGTCGCTGGCGATGCGGAGCATGCCGCGGTCGGCGTCGTACCCGATGAGGTTGGGATACTGCGAGGCGAGGCCTCGGAGGGCGGCGTCGGTGGTGGGGTCGAGCATCGAGAGGCGGACATTGTCGAGGCGGCCCGACATCCCGCGGATCTGCTCTTCGAGTTGGCGGGCGCGATCATCGATGCCGGCGTTGGCCTGCTGCGCTGCGGTGAGATCATTGCGGAGGTTGGTGTTCTCCGCGGCGAGCGAGCGGGCGCGAGCGTCGGCGGCGTCGCGCTGGCTCTCGACTTCGGCCAAGCGTGCCTGCCAGGTCTGCTCGGCCTCGACCGAGTGGTCATACTCTCGTTGTGATACGCAACCCGTGGCCATCATGGAACCGACGAGCATCGCCCCGACCATCACGAGCTTCCGCGACATAGCATCCTCCGTGCGCTTCTGCGCTCTTGCGAATTGTTCACCCGGTAAAGGCCGCAGCATACCCCAATCACCCCCAAAACGCTGGACGAGCGCGTGACCGACCGACCCGCATTTCGCCTGATTTCCGCTGCCGGCGTCGCCGACGCGACGGGCGCCTGCGCCTCGCCCGGTGCGATGCTGATCGAGTGCGGCTCGGCGGTGCGCGTGCTGGCGGTCGGGACGCCCCGACAGGTGGCTTCGCACCCCGCCGCCGGGTCCGCGGAGCGGGTGGACCGCCCCGACGCGGTGCTGATCCCGGGTCTGGTCAACGCGCACACGCACCTGGACCTGACGAGCGTCGGCCCCAGGGCGTACGACAGGAAGAACGGTTTCTCGGCGTGGCTGAGCATGGTGATGCGGCATCGCGCCACCGATCCACAGGACATCCACAGGGCGGTCGGGGAGGGCGTGGCTCGCTCCCTGGCGGGCGGCGTGGTCGCGGTCGGGGATATCGCCGGGACCGGGCGGTTGGAGGCGGCGGAGGCATTGAGGGCCTCGCCGCTGCTCGGCGTGTCATTCGTGGAGTATTTCGGCAACGGGGGAGTGCCCGATGGCCTCCGGTCGATGGCGGCGGGGCGGGTTCGGATGGGCGTTCAGCCGCACGCGCCGTATTCGGCCGGACCGGACCTGTACCGGGCGGCGTTGGCGTCGGGGATGCCCCTGTCCACGCATCTGGCGGAGTCGATGGCGGAGCGGGAGTTGCTCACGCGGGGCACCGGCCCGATGCGCGCGTTCCTGGAGTCGATCGGCGTGTGGAGCGATGTGGTCGCGGCGCGGTTTGGGGGAGTAGGGGGGGCGAGGACAGCGGTCGACTACCTGCGCGAGTTCATCGGGAGCGGCGAGGCGATCGTCCTGGCGCATGTGAACGATGCGGATGATGCGGACATCGAGCTGCTGGAGAAGTCGAACTGCTCGGTGGTGTATTGCCCAAGGTCGCACGAGTACTTCGGGAACGATGTGGACCTCGGGCCGCACCGGTATCGGGAGATGCTGGATGCGGGAATCAATGTCGCGCTGGGGACGGACTCGATCATCAATGTTCCATCAGCGCAGTCGCACAGGTTGAGCACGCTCGACGAGATGCGGTTGTTGCGGGAGCGCGACGGGACCGATCCGGGTTTGCTGCTGCGCATGGCGACGGTGAACGGCGCGAGAGCCCTCGGATTGAACGAGTCGTTGTTCGACTTCTCGGCGGGCGAGATCGCGGGCGTCGCGGCTGTTGATGTGCAAGGCACCGACCCGACGCTCGACCCGCTGACGCGCGTGATGGAGGCCGGAGAGGGGATTGCGTTGCTCGCGGGTGCGAACGCGTGAGCGTCCGATGGTCGCGCCGGGATTTCAGCGCTGGGTCGGCCGAGATCGCAAAGCGGCTGATCGGTTCGACGCTCGTGCGCATCCTTGACGACGGCGAGCGACTCTCCGGCATGATCGTCGAGACTGAGGCGTATCTCGGCGTGGAGGACGCCGCGGCGCACTCATTCGGCGGCAGGCGCACGGCGCGCAACGAGGCGATGTACGCCGTCGGCGGCACGGCGTATGTCTACTTCACCTACGGCATGCACCACTGCGTGAATGTCGTGTGCGGCGGCATCGACGAGCCGGTAGCCGTGCTGATCCGTGCGCTGGAGCCGATGGAGGGGATGGAGCGGATGACGGCGCTGCGGAACGCTGGCGGGCGTCGCAAGACGCCGATGCGTCACCGCGATCTGTGCTCTGGCCCGGGCAAGTTGTGCCAGGCGCTGGCGATCGACCGCGGCCTCAACGGGGTTGACCTGGTGTCGTCGGATGTGCTGTGGATCGAGAAGCCCGCGACGCGGCGCAAGGTGCGGCTCGCCAACGGGCCGCGGATCGGCGTGGCGTACGCGGGCGAGTGGGCGGGCAGGCCGTACCGGTGGTGGATGGAGGGGAATGCGAATGTGAGCGGGAGGCGTTAGTCGTTCGGCAGCGTCGCCGTCCAGAGGCGGTTGCCTTCACGGATCACGATTATTTGGCCTTCAGGCGAACTCGATAGGAGCATGTTGTGGCGGGTATGGAAACGCCCGTGCAAGAAATGCGTTTGCGGGTACGACCAGCGATTCCGTCCGACCATTGTTCTACGGTTGTGATCGCGCGTGAAAGTTTCGATGCCGGCGTGCGTCATGAGCAGAAAGTGCGAGCCGTCAGCATCGCGCAACTCGATGCAGTCGAAGACGCCTCGACCGGGACTGAAAGAGTTGAACTCCCAAGCGGCGTCTCTGTCCATTGGCTGCGTCCAGATGCCGATGTCGAGTCCCTTATCGTGCGAGATCGCCGCGAGCACTTCGTGGCCAGCCCCCTGATCTGACGCGCGGACACGCAGCGTTTGACTGACTGTAGGCGAGTCGAAACTGCTAAATCGGATCCAGTCATATCGATCACGACACGACGCGTCTGGATCGTCCACCATTGTGTGCTCGACCCATGCGATCGCCGACATCTGGCGAGACAGGAGCACCAGATCATCCGAACCGTCGCCGTTCATGTCGGCGCGGTCGGCTTCCAGCCATCGCCCGCAACTCGGCGCGATGTGCCGGGCCTCCCAAGACTGCGAGACCGATGCATCAGCGCGCCCCGGCGTGCGCCGCCAGACCACCCAACCCTGCAAACCGGAATACACCGCGACGACTTCGGGCGAGTCATCTTCGTCGAGGTTGATCCATGTTGCGTCGAGGATTGGGTGATCATTGTCGAAGCGTAGGCGGACCGTTCGGCTACTCGCTGTCTCTATGCCGCATTGCGCAACAACCAGGTCACCGCGATGGGCGATCAGCAGATCGCATGAATCTGGAGTCTCGATCGGCACCGCGTCGAGGATACAGGTGAGTTCTTCGGATTCGCGGTCGGCCTCCGGGCAGGTGGCGAGGACAAATGTGGATGGTACGGCGTTGTCGAACCGAGTCAGCGTGATGGTCCCGGTGTCCGACGAAAGCCCGATGACCGTAGAGGAGCCCCCAATGCTCGGTCCGGCGACGATGGAGGTGCAGGTTTCGCTGTAGGGGAGTATGACCCGCTCCCAGGCAAGAGCGGCCGGCTCTGCAAATGCACCCATGCTCAAGAACAGGATGGCAATGAGTGGGGGTATGTAGCGTCTGGACATGACCGGCTCTCCGTCTTGGCGAGTAGGGGCGACGATGCCCTCGGGTCCATTATGGGCCGTGCTGATGACTCAAGGCCAGCATTAATTGGCCCGGCGGGTTTGGGCCGATAGGATTGTGGGCGCAACCGGTCACGGTGGCCGGGCGCTGGGGAGATTTGGCGTGATCAGTCCTGAAGTTTCCATCGCGTGGGACAAGTTGAAGGAGTCGGCGGGCGCGTACCCGCCCTCGGCGTTCACCTTCGTGCAGGAGGGGCTCCGCTACACCGTGGAGCGGCTCCGCGAGCACGACGCCGACGAGGACGAGCGCCATGTTTCAGGGCAGGAACTGTGCCTGGGTCTGCGTGACTACGCGATCAACCAGTACGGCCCGCTGGCGCGGACGGTTCTGGACTCCTGGAATGTGAAGCGGACCGAGGACTTCGGGCGGATGGTGTTCGCGATGGTGGACGCCAAGCTGCTGCGCAAGACCGAGGAGGACAACCTCGCCGACTTCGAGGGCGTGTACGACTTCGATGAGGCGTTCGCGGCCGAGGTCGGGCTGTGCTGAGCCCGAGCCGCTGCGGGGATCATGTGCGGTTGTGTGAACGGGGGAGACAAGGGCGCGACTCGTGACAGCGCCTCGCGGGGGCAAGAAGACAGGAAGCGAGTCGGCCAACGGCTGGCGTCATCTGCATCTGTGGCAGATTCAGCCGCTGCGCGATGTCTTGGTGATCGCGGCGGTGTTCGGGCTGCTTTGGCTCGGGTACAAGATCAGTCTCGTGACGGTGCCGATGCTGCTGGCGCTGATGCTGGCGTATCTCTTCGAGCCGGTGGTGGTGTGGCTGACCCGCAGGTTCTCCTGGATGACGCGCCGGATGGCGGCAGGGGGATTGATCGCGGCGGCGGTGATCTTCGTCGTCGTGCCGATGACATTCCTGACGGTGTGGGGCATCGCCGAGGGCACGCGCTTCGTCGTGCGCCAGTCGGAAAACGCGGCGTCGTTCGTGCAGTATGTGAGTCTGACTGAGTTCGGCGAACAAGACATCGACAAGAACGATTCGGCCACACGCACAAACACGATCGGTGCCGACGGCCTCGGCGCGGCCGATACCGAGGAACCTTCGGTCCAGACGCCGGCGGACGCGTCGGGCGGAGAAGCCACAGGCGAGTCCGCACCGGCGGCAAAGACCGAGGCGCAGATCAAGGCGGAAGAGGAACAGAAGAGCAAGGAACTGGAGCGCCAGCAAAACAAGGAGAAGCGGCAGGAACACTTCGATGCGCTGACCAGCGACGCGTGGGTGCTGGCCGCCAAGTTTGTCGAGGACAACAAAGACGACAAGACCGTCGCGGCGGCCGCCGAAGCGATCCGTTCGATGGATCGACTCTCCACCGCGCAGCAGGTCAAGAACTACATCACCGGCGCCGCCTCAAGAGTCGCCTCGTCCATCTCGCTCATCGGCGTGCTGGGCTTCCAGTTGTTCCTCACCGCGTTCTTCTTCTTTTTCTTCTCGTCCGGGTTCGGCAAGGTCATCGAGTTCATCCGCAACCTCCTGCCCGACAAGCACGAGGACCGCATCGTCGATCTCGCCCAGAAGATGGACCGCGTCATCGCGGGCTTCGTGCGCGGGCGGCTCACCATCGCCGTGATCCAGGGCGCGATCTTCACCATCGCCTACTTCATCATCGGCGTGCCCGGCGCGCTGTTCCTCGGGTTCGCCGTCGGCTTCCTCTCGATCATCCCCTACCTCGCGCTGATCGGGATTCCTGTCTCCATCGCGCTGCTGTTCCTCGACGGGCCTTCGATTGGCTTCCGATCCGAGTGGTGGTTCATGCTGTTCGCGCCGGTGGTCGTCTACTTCATCGTGCAGGCGCTGGATGATTATGTCTGGACGCCGATGATCCAGGGCAAGAGCACGGGGCTGGACACGCCGACGGTTTTGTTCGCGTCGATCGCGGGCGGCGCGCTGGCGGGGTTCTACGGGTTGCTGATCGCGATCCCGGTGGCGGCGTGCGTGAAGATTCTGATTCAGGAAGTCCTCTGGCCGCGTTTCAAGGAATGGCGCGAGGGCCGAGCGACCGACCCGCTCCCGCTGGGGGGGGGTGGTGCGGGTCAGGAGTAGGGGGGTGAGGGGACGATGTGGGCGAGAAGGCGGTCAATCTCGAGGATTTGCTCCGAAGGCGACGCCGACTGATCGCGCTGCTCGTTGTCGGCGTGTGCCTGTATTTCGCGCGTCGCTGGCAGCCTTATCCACCCAATGTTGTCTCGGTAGGCACGATCGGGACGCTCAACAGTGACGGCAAACCGCCGCTGCTCTTAGATACGACCGGGTTCTGGAATCGCCAGTTTGGGGATCCTGTGGCACAGTATCAGTGCGTTGAGAGCTGGCAGCCTGGTCAATTTCTGACGAGAGCGCCGCTTTGGGAATACTCGAGCCTCAGTGTAAACCTTCTCTTACGAGCCCCAGATAGTGAGATGGATTCGGCAATCGTCGACACAATTGCGGGTGAACTCGACGGGACGCTGACCCATGAGCAAGTGGACGAAGCGTACAACTCATTCATCGGAAAGGTGTGGCTGCACTTCTGGTGGCCCGGCTTGATGTCTCCCGTGCTGGCGGGCGCTGCGCTCGGATGCATCGTGATCGGATCGATGCGGCTCGTCACGGTCAATCTGGCGATCAAGAACGCACGATCGTGGGTGAATGGCCCGCCGTACTTCTGCCCCAAGTGCGGCTACGACATCGGGCGCGTCCACTCACCTTGCCCGGAGTGCGGCGCGGTGATCGATGTCGATGCGTTGACGGGCGAAGCGCCTCGCGGCGGCGAGGCATAGCCGTGGCCAAGGTCAGGTCATTCCGACTCGCGTCGCGCCAGGATGTCAAAGATTCCGCCAACCTCGAGCCGCCGAAACCGCGCCCGCCCACGCTGCTGGAGAGATCGGACGCAGGGCGGCTGATGGTCATCGATGAGCACCGATGGGTGCTGCGGACCGTCTTCGGGTGGGATCGCGCGCGCGACATCGCGACGGGCGTAGGCATGCTCATCGCGGGAGTTCTCGCGCTGTGGGCCACGCAGTCCTCGTGGATGAAGTCGCTGATGCAACTGAGGATAGGTTTTTTCTACATCCTAGGCCTATTGATGATCCTGATGGGTGGACTCGGGCTGTGGGTGTTCATCTTCAACACACGCCGGATCACGCGATGGGGCGAGAGCGACCCGGAGCGCGGCATGATCACATTGGGGCGGTGGCCGCACCGGGTTGATCGGGACATCGATGTGAAAGCGCTGAGTTTCGCGATCGAGCGGGGCGAGCGCCCGAAGGACCCGCCGTTCGTCGTGCTTCTTGGAGTCAGCGCGGCCATGCACCGTGTCGAGAGGTGCCAGACGGAGGACGAGGCGCTGGCGTACATCGCGTCGCTGCCGCCGATCTTCGCGCACGCCAAGGATGCGAGTTCGTCGATGCGGCAGCGTGACGGCGCGGAGTCGTCGGGGGAGCGGACCCGAAAGTCCGAGGTCACACCTTCTTCGTCATCCACGAACCCCGAATGAACCAGCCGGCGAACAGCAGGAAGCGGATCACGATCTCCGAGCACAGCCCCACCCACACACCCACCAGCGGCTCGATGCCCAGGTGCTGCAACGGCGCGGGGTTGGGGATGTGACCGCCTCCCGGCAACGGGATTTCCACGCCGCAGCACAGCCACACCAGCGGCAGACGCACCGCGTAGGTGCTGATCCAAGTGATAGCCGTTGTGGCGGTGGTGTCGCCAGCACCGCGCAACGCGCCGCGGATGACGATCGCCAGCGCAAACGGCGCCTGGATCACGCCCGCGATCATCAACAGTTGCGGCGAGAGGGCCAGGTGCGTCGGCTGCTGCGTGAACAGCCCGACGACGAACGCCGGTGCGAAGATGAAGACCATCCCGAGCGTCGTCATCATCGCGCTGGCGACCAGCGCGCACCGGCGGATGGCGCGCTTGGCCAGATCGGGGCGCTTGGCGCCGAGGTATTGCCCGGTGAGCGTGGCCGCGGCCAGACTCATCGCGAATCCCGGCAGGAACGAGAAACTCTCGATGCGCACGCCGACGACATGCGCGCCGTACAGCCCCGAGGCGCTGAGCCATCCCACGATGCGGATGACCAGGAAGTTGCCGAACCACATGCCGAAGGTCTCGAAGAGGTTGGGCAGGCCGATGCGGACGAGGCGCCGGATGGTGTGCCAGTGGGGCCTCATGCGTTTGGCGCGGAGCCGCACGCCGCCGACACCCCGGATGAGCCACGCCGTGATGATGATCGCCCCGAGGACGGATGAGATGAGCGTGCCCAGCACGATGCCGTGCACGCCCAGGTCGTAGGACCACGGGTTGGCGAGCCACGGCAGATCGACGCCCGAGAGGATGAAACTGGAGGTCGTGTTGACGAGGTTGACGATGACCATGGTGATCATGGGCGTGACGGAGTCCCCCGCGCCGCGCAGCGCCGCGATGCACGCGCTGGTCAGCGTGATTGTCGGCACACCGAACCCGAGGACGCGCAGGTAATCGACGGCGTAATCCCGCGCGACGCCCTCCAGCGCCACGAGGTCTGCCAGCATGGGCGCGAGCGTCCAGAGGATGACGCCGCCCACGACGCCGGTGGAGAGCGCCAGCAAAACGCACTGGCCGACGGCCGCGTTGGCGACCGCGAAGCGCCCCTTGCCCACCGAGCGTGAGACGAGTGCCGTCACGCCCACGCCCAGCGCAGCGCCGAGCAGCATGCAGAACCACCCGAAGTACGCCGCAACGCCCACCGCGTCGGTGGCGGGCTCTGAGATTCCCGCGGCGAGCATGGTGTCCACGAGCCCGACCATCGCGCCCAGGAATGACTCGATGAGCACCGGCCACGACAAAACGAAGATCGCGCCCCACATCGTCAGCCCCTTGAGGCGACCGGAGCGGAGGCGTTCATCATCGAGGTTGGCGCGGACGACCTCCGCGACGGCGATGCCGCTCTGCCCCATGCCGGGGTCTTCAACCTCGATGAACTGCTTATTGGGCATGGGAGAGCGTGTTCCGGAGTGGTGGGGGCGGATGATACGCGTCGGCGGGTAGAAAAGTCCTCAACTGGCCTCAGATGCGTGCCTTTGTGGTCGCCGGAGACCCGAGACGGGAGTAGGTTGGTGTATTGCACTTCAATCGGAGGAGATCGTGATGAGTTCTGTGCGTCGTCGGCTGACGATCGGGTCTGGTGTGGCGTTGGTGATCGGGGTGTGCTTGCTCGCGTCGGGCGGCGACCTCAACCCGCCGGCCGGGCCGGTCGCGCCCACGATGAAATCGCTCGACGAAATGGAGCCGCGGATCGCGGTCAACGCGGTCAACACGCCGGGCGATGCCAACAGCATCTACAAGATCACGCAGCCGGGCTCGTATTACCTGACCGGGAATGTCATGGGATCGGTGAGCCACTTCGGCGTCGAGATTTCGGCCAGCGGCGTGACGCTCGACCTCAATGGCTACGAACTCGTCGGTGTGCCCGGCTCGCTCGACGGCGTCACCGTGCCGGGCGGTTCGCTGCAGAACATCATCGTGCGCAACGGCACCGTCAGGGGCTGGGGCGATCACGGCGTGGACCTCCGCGCGGAGAATGTCGAACTCGCGTCGATCAATGCGAGCGATAACGGTGCGGGCGGTATCCGTCTCGGGGACAACTCCACCGCGCGCGACTGCAGGGCGCTGAACAACAGCGGCATCGGGATCACCCTCGGCAACACCAACACGCTCACCGACTCCGTATCGCGCGAAAATACCGCACTGGGGATCAACGCCAATAGCGACAACTGCATCATCACCCGCTGCGTCACCAGCAACAATCAACAGGGCGGTATCTCGGTGGGGGACGCGTGCCAGGTCATCGCGTGTGTCGCGGCTTCCAATAACGGTGACGGCATCAGCGCCACCGGGGTCGGGGCGTTGATCGCCGATTGCACGGCCATGCTCAATCTGGGCATTGGGATCTGGATCTCCTCGGACTCGCGCGCCACAAACAACATCTCCCACGACAATACTGGGGTGGGTATCTGGGTGGACGGCAGCTCGAATCGGATCGAAGACAACCAATGCACGGACAACGGCACGGGCTTCTTTGTGAACGCGGCGGGGAACATCCTCCGCTCGAATACCTGCTCGGGCAACACGGTCAACTGGAATGTCGCTGCCGGCAATGTCTGCCTGATTGTCCAGGCGGCCACTGCGGGCGCGATCCTCGGCAACGCCGGCGGCACATCGCCCGGGGCGTTGATCCCCGACACCAACTTCACGTACTAATACGCACGGAGCCCTCGCGCCGGGCGATCGCTCCGAACGACGCACGCATCGGGGTCCGAACATGCTCCGCGCCGCAGCCACCGTCTGTCTGCTCTTCCTCTCCAACATCTTCATGACCTGGGCGTGGTACGGGCACCTCAAGAAGTTCGCCTGGACGCTGCCCGTGGCCATCGGGCTGTCATGGCTCATCGCCCTGCCGGAGTACACGCTGCAGGTCCCCGCCAATCGGCTCGGGCACTTTCAGCACGGCGGGCCCTTCACCGCGGCACAACTCAAGATCCTGCAGGAGGCGATCACGCTGGTCGTGTTCATCGGTTTCGCGATCGTGATCCTCGACGAACGCCCGCGCGTGCAGGAGTACATCGCGTTCGGGCTGATCCTCATCGCGGTGATGGTCGCGATGACGGGGCGGCGCAACAACCCGGCGCCCGGCGCTTCGGGCGCCCTCGCCCCGCCGACCGTGCTGGCCCCCGGCGTGGGCGATGAGGACGCCACGCCGGAGAGCGGCACCGGCGGCTAGCGTTAGGCGACGGCGCGGTGCGCGTGGCTAGTGACGAAGCACCCGTTCGACGCGGACCTGTGCGCGATCGGTCGCGTGAAGGGGAATGTGGGTCGCGACCCCGGCGGGCTGGCGTACCGGGTGGTGTCGGGTTGCAGCGGTGGAGAAATGGCCGGCGCGCACCCCTTCATCGTCTTGGGATAGTTGGCTCCCTCCCCCGTCGCCGACGGGGGAGGTGTCGTGCGCAGCACGACGGAGGGGGTGCTTTATCATCTCCCCGTGACCGATCAACCCCGCAAGCCCTTTCGCCTGGCGCTTCGCAAAGCCGAGACAAGCGCCGATCGCGCCCGCGATCTTCGCAGCAACCAAACCCCGCCCGAGGGTGTTCTGTGGAGCCGACTCCGGCGCAAGCAACTCGATGGCCTGCGCTTCCGTCGCCAGTACCCCATCGGGCCGTACATTGCCGATTTCTATTGCCACGAAGCGACGCTCATCGTCGAGGTCGATAGTAAACATCATGTTGGTGGCGAGTCCGCTCGGCACGACCGCGCACGAGACCACTGGATGCGAGAACGCCGACTGGAGGTGTTGCGCGTTTCGGTGACAGACATCGCCGCTGACATGGACGCCGTGCTGCGTCGGATTCTCGCGGTTGCCAGGAGTCGAACGGGGAGTCAGGAGCCGCCCCCTCCGTCACACTCTGTGTGACACCTCCCCCGTCGGCGACGGGGGAGGGAGCAGTACCTACCTCAACACCCGCGCCAGCACGCCTGCGAGGAGCGCCCATCCGCCGAACAGGTAAGACGGTATCCACATCCCGAACCCTTCTCGGATGACTTCGTCGGTGTCCCGACGCACGAGGAGTTCAAGCGTTGAGCCGAACCGGATCGGTTCATCGCGTGTGAATCGAATCTCGCGCCCATCTTCAACGCTCGCGGTCGCGGTGTAGCCCACCGTGATGCCTTGTTCGACCTCTTTTTCGACGCTCGTCACAGTCACCGCGAGTCGCTCGGCCTTCGATAGCGCGATCAAGCGGTTCGCTGTCCACGCGGCGCACGCCGAGAACGAGAGAATGGCAATCACGATCATGACAAACCGATAGAAGCGCCTCCGGCTTGGCGTCATGTGCCCCGAACCGCCGAAGCCCAGTTCCAGCACCGCCTACTTCCTCCGCTTCTTGAAGCGCGTCTTCGGGCTCGCCGTGTGCGTCGAGCCCTTGCGCCCCATGCCGGGAAGTGCGGGCATGCCCATGCCGCCGAGAGCGCCCGCCGCGCCGCCCGCGGCCTGAAGGTCCTTCATCGCCTTCATCTTCCCCTTGATCCCCATCCCCGAGAACTGCTGGCTCAGTTTCGACACCACGCCGAACTGCTTGACGAGCTGCGACACTTCCTCCGGCTTCACGCCCGAGCCGCGCGCGATCCGCTTGCGCCGCGACGGGTTGATCTTGTTCACATCCTTCCGCTCCGTCGGCGTCATCGAGTTGACGATGCCCTCGATGCGGTCCAGTTGCTTCTCGTCCACCTGCACATCCTTGAGCGCCTGCCCCACGCCCGGCAGCATGCCCAGGAGTTGCTTCATCGGGCCCATCTTGCGCAGCGTGCGCATCTGGTCGAGGAAGTCCTCCATCGTGAACTGGCCCTTGGCCATCTTCTCGGCCATGCGCTCGGCTTCTTCTTCGCTCACCTCCTGCTGCGCACGCTCAACCAGCGACACCACATCGCCCATGCCCAGGATGCGCCCCGCGACGCGCTCGGCGTGGAACTCCTCGATCGCGTCGAGTTTCTCGCCGACGCCGATGAAGCGGATCGGTGCGCCGGTGACTTTCTTGACAGAGAGCGCTGCGCCGCCGCGGGTGTCGGAGTCGAACTTCGTGAGGATCACGCCGTCGATTTCGAGTTGCTCGTGGAAGGCCTTGGCGCTGTTGACGGCGTCCTGCCCGGTCATCGCGTCAACCACCAGCAGGATGTGGTGCGGCTGGAGCGCGCGGTTCACGGCGCGGAGTTCGCCCATGAGATCGTCGTTGACATGCAGGCGACCGGCGGTGTCGAGGATGAGCGTGTCCACGCCCTTGGCCTTGGCGGCCTTGTAGGCGTTCTGGCAGACGGTGATCGCCGCGCCGACCGCCTTGCCGTACTCCGCGACCTTGTCGGGCTCGGCGTAGAAGTGGACCTGCGCGCCGCCGGGCATCTCGGTTTCGACCTGCTGCGCGACGGTGCGCAACTGATCGACGGCGGCGGGCCGCTGCAAGTCGGCCGCGGCGAGCATGACCGAGCGTCCGCGCTTCTTGAGGTACGCCGCGAGCTTGCCGCAGGTGGTGGTTTTGCCCGAACCCTGCAGGCCGCACATCATCACGACGGTCGGGCCGGGCGACACACGCGGCACGCCGGGCTCGGTGGGCGCGCTCATCAGATCGACGAGCGCCTTGTGGACGATGCCGACCATCTCCTGCTGGGGCGAGAGGGACTTGGTGACCTCGGTGCCGACGGCGCGATCGACGACGGAGTCGCAGAAGTCGTTGACGATCTCGTAGTTGACATCGGCGTCGAGGAGCGCATCGCGGACCTCGTCCATGGCCTCGCGGACATTGGCCTCGGAGATCTTGCCCTTGCCCGAGAGTTTCTTGAATGCGCTGGAGAAGCCGTCTGAGAGCCGATCGAACATCAACAATGCCTCCGTGCCGAGTGGTCAGTGGGGGGGGAGGCATTGTACGCGCGGGCGGCGAAGGCGAGTGGTGGAGTGGGGGGATGAGTGGGGCGGGGTGGTCAGAACCCCAGGTTCGCCCACGGGTGCGTGGCGTTGGTGATGCCCGCCCACCCGTCGGAGTCCGTCACCGCGATGCGCGGCGCGACGGAGTTGCCCGCGACGATCGAGTAGTTGGGCGAGCCGCCGGTCGCGGAGTTGCGGATGACGAGGTTGTCGAGGCCGTCGATATCGAAACTGATGCCGTTATTGGCGCAGGAGTTGCCATCGATGGTGTTGCCCGATCCGTTGACATCGATGCCGACGGGCGAGTCGGTGCAGGTGTTTCCGATGATGCGGTTGCTATTGGATGTCACGAGGATGTTCGCACCAACAGTGCCGTTGTCGTTGTCAACGCAGGTGTTGCCGGAGACGGTGCAGGAAGTCGTCACCTTGATCCCAGCGACGGAATTCCCGCTGACGGCGCACTCCGTGATGTTGCTGGCCAATCCCGCGACGATCCCCTCAGCGCCGTTGCCGTTGGAGTTGCACCCGGTGATGGTTACAACATTGCCCGCGGAGATGCCCGTCAGCGTGTTCTCGAAGGCGCTGCAACCCCTCACGATCGACCCCTGACCGACCGAGATGCCATAGTTCTGGTTGTTGCGTGCGGTGCATGCATCGACAACACATGCACTCTGGGCCGAGATGCCCGTGCCGCCATTGTCCGAGACGGAGCACTGCGTGACCGTGGAGTTCGAGTCAACCCAAACGCCGTTGGTCCCATTCTCCGCAGCGCTGCATGCTGTGACCGTGCAGCCAGTGGAAGTTCGGATGCCCATGACGCCGTTGGCGTAGGCGACGCAGTCGGAAATCGTCGTGTGCTTTCCTGCAAAGACACCATCCTGCCCGTTCCCCCGGGCACGAATACCTGAGACGGAGCAGTTGAACGCGAATCTTGTTGCGAGATCGATGCCCCAGGATCCCCAGTAACGGATCGAGCCGTTGCGGACCTCGATGTTCTCGAGATTGCTTACCGAGGCGTACACGCCCGAGAGCGTGCCGGTAATCCCGCGGAGTTCGAAGCCGTTGAGGTCGAGCGTCACGCCCGACGACGCGATCTCGATGCCGTGCTTGCCCACCACGCCGAAGAGAGTGCCCGTGAGGTAGTAAGAGCCCGGCGAAACGATGCGGTACACCGAGTCCGCATCGCCCGGCGTGTTGGTCATGTTGACCGCGATCCGCGGCTCGACCTCATCGAGCGCCTTCATCGTCGGGGCCACCGGACCCGCTGGAGGGGTCAGGTTCCCCGCGAGGACGAAGGAACCGATCATCAGGACGAATGCGATGAACATGCAGACGGATGCGCGTGTCATGAGAACTCCTCGGGTGTGAACCCAATCAATACGAGAAATTGGCCCAGGGGTCGGTCGTCAGGAGCGTACTCGCCGCCGCGGAACCCGTGACCGCCGCCGCCCCCCCGGGGGTGATGTTCACAATCGCTCCGTAGCGGTTGCCGGCCACGATCTGGTAGTGGGTGGTGTTGTCGGCGCAGGAGTTCTTCAGAATCAGGTTGTTCAGGCCGGTCACATGGATGCCGCGGTCGTTGTCGGTGCAGACATTGCCCTCGATCGTGTTGTCGTTGCTGACGACAGCGATACCGGCGCCGTCGCCGGCATTGAGGCCGTTCAGCGTGCACGCGTTCCCGCGGATCATGCTGCCCGTGCCGGCGCAGCGGATCCCGTCGGCGGTATTGGCCGATGCCTGGCAATCGATCACCTGGCAGTTCGAGCTCGTGCCGATGCCGTATGCGGTGTTGCCGCGTGCGATGCACTCGACGACGGTGCACCCGCTCGACACGCTGATGCCATAGCCCTCGTTGTCGTACGCGGCGCAGTGCGCCACGAGCGAGCCGGAGCCGGCAGAGATTCCAGTGTTGCCGTTCTGGAAAGCCGCAACCCCGGTGATGACGGCCCCCTGCGAGGTGGTGATGCCGGAGCCGCCGTTGTTCGAGACGACGCAGTCCCTGATCCGTGCGGCGTTGTCGGCGGCGATCCCGACGCTCCCGTTGCCGGTGACCCGCAGGCCGTCGAACTCGCTGCGCTCGGCCGAGAAGGTGAACAGGTTCACGCCCGAATCGCCCCAGTTGCGGATGGAGCCGTTCCGGACGGCCACATCGTCAGACCCCGAGGAGGCGAAGACGCCCGCGAGAGAGCCCGCCACACCCGCGAGATCGAACCCGTTGAGGTCGAGCGTCACGCCGGCGGCGGCGATCTCGACGCCGTGCTTGCCCGCGACCCCGGCGATGTTGCCGGTGAGGTAGTACGACCCCGGCGCGGTGATCTTGTAGAGCGAGTCCGCATCGCCCGGTGTGTTGGTGAGATCGATCGGCGTCCGCGGCTCAACCTCGTCGAGCGTCTTCATCGTCGGGGCCAAGGGCCCGGCGGGGGGGTTCAGATCGCCGGCAAGAACCACCGAGCCGGCCACAAGTAATCCGGCCAGGCAAAGAACTGACACAGAACGGTCTCGAAGAGCAACAATGCGACGGGCCATACAGGGGTACTCCGGGTTGGGGCGGGATGCGAAACGACCGTTCAAGCAGCCCGCCGGACCGGGTACATGCGACAAATCCCCGAAGCGAAGCCGGAGATTCCACGTTCACCCGCGATCTTCTTGGACCCGGAAGGGCTGAAAGCTCCCCGGACTCACCTGCCGGGACGCAGGACTGAAGGGGCGAGGAGCTGTGCAGGGGTCGGGTCGGTGCGCGGTGGGTGGGAGGGGGGCGGTATCAATACCCAAAGTTCGCCCACGGATTGCTCGACCCTGCCGCGGTCCAAGGGTCCTGCCCGGTGACGGAGATGCGCGGCGCGACGGAGTTGCCCGCAGCGATGTTGTAGTTCGGGACGCCGCCCGTGGCGGTGTTGCGGACGACGAAGTTGTCGACCCCGATGATGTCAAAGTTGATGTTGTTGTGTGAGCAGGAATTGCCATCAATTTTGTTTGCCCCGTCGTTCACATCGATCCCGAAATCATTATCGTCGCAGTGATTCCCGATCACCGTGTTATAGATGCCGTTCACAGCAATGCCCGCGGCGATAACTCCAGCGAACCCGTTCGCGTTGCAGGTGTTGCCCGATACCGTGCACGAACCGGCGACGACGATGCCGTTATCAGTGTTGACCGAGGCGACACACCCGGTGATCTCGCAATGTGTATTGGCGATGATCCCCTCGGCGGCGTTCGAGTAGGCCGTGCAGTTGGTCATCACCGTTCCGGTCCCGATGGTGAAACCGTAATCCGAGTTGGTCCTCGCATTGCAGTTGGAGAACACACAATCGGTCCCTGACAGAAATCCGCCCGGCATATTTGCTTGACAAGTGCTGCTCGACACCATGGCACTGTTCCCGGTGACGATGCCAAGCCCAACGCAGGATCGAACAATGCAACCCGTGATGACGGACTGATTGCCCACCGCGATGCCCCGGCCACCATTAGAGTCTGAAGTAATTCCACTGATCCGCGTTGATGAAACGCTGGCGGTCGCGAGATCGATTCCGTCGCCTCCCCACGAACGGATCGAGCCGTTCATGATCGTGATGTTCGTAAGATTGAAATCGCTTGCATTCACTGCATCGAGCGAGGCCGGGATGCCCACCATGTCGAAGCCGTTGAGATCGATGGTCACGCCGCTGGCGGCGATCTCGATGCCGTGACGGGCGGTGACGCCCGTGATATTCCCAGTCAGGTAGTAGGAACCCGGTTGGGTGATCCTAAAGGAAGAGTTAGAGTCGCCCGGTGTGTTGGTTGCGTTGATCGGGACCCGCGGTTCGACCTGGTCGAGCGTCTTCATCGTGGGGGCGATCGGCCCAACGGGCGGACTCAGGTTTCCTGCAATCGCCACGAAACCGACACCCGCGCAAACAACCGCGCAAACGAACAACCCGAACCGACGATCCGCACGCTCCATGGCCAACGCCTCCTGCCGGTAATTACGGACACTTTGGGAGAAATCTACTCCCGGCTTCGGTCCGAGGCCATAGCGCATCCCCACATTTTTCGATGAGCGGTCTCGACTCGATTGGGGGAAGTAGGGGGGATGGGACCGGGAGAGTTACTGCGTAAAGTTCGCCCACGGGTTGGCGGTCGGCGCGGTGCCCCCGGAGTTGCCGGAGATCGCCGCCGAGGTCGGAGCCACCACGATGTAGCAGGTGTTGCCCGAGGCGACATCCCAGTTGAGCGCGTTGCCCGAGCAGACATTGCGGATAATGACATTGCCGGCGGCATCCACATCAACGCCGCGATCGTTGGCCACACACCGATTGCCGTCGATCTGGTTGTTGTTGCTCGTGGCGTGTATGCCCGCGCCGTCTCCGTTGAACCCGTTGTTGGCGCACTGGTTGTCTTTGACAACACATTGGGATGCGACACGGATTCCGTCAAGAGTGTTATTGCTTGCTATGCATGTCGTAACCGTGGCTCCCGTCGTCAGCAGGAATCCATAAGTCCCATTGAGGTACGCGGCCGAGTCGGTGACCACGCATCCGACGGTGACGGAGAACCCGGCACCAGCGTTGGCGTACGCCGCCGACTCGGTCATTGTGCTGCCGGCACCGACCTGGACTCCGGCAGTGTTGTTTCCGCTCGCGGTGCATCCGGAGACCGTGCACCCGTCGCCGGTCTTGATTCCCAAGCCACCGTTGTTGCTCGCGACGCACGCGCTGATCGTGCAGATATCAGAGGTCTCAATGCCCGTGAGCGTATTGGCGGATACGATGACATCGTGGATCGTGCTGTTGGCACCGCACAGAACGCCGTAGCGCGCGTTGCCCGAGACACGCAGGTTCTTGATAACGCAGTTGCCGGCGTTGAGGGACGCCAAGCTCACACCGCTGCCACCCCAGTTGCTGACGGAGCCGTTTCGGACTTCGATGTTGAGGAGGTTGCTCACCGTGATCTCGATGCCGTCGAACAGGCCCATGCCCGCGCCGCCGCGGAGTTCGAAACCGTTGAGATCGATCGTCACGCCGCTGGAGGCGATCTCGATGCCGTGTTTGCTTGAGAACACCTGCGCCTGCACATTCCCGGTGAGGTAGTACGACCCCGGCGCGGTGATCTTGTAGATCGAGTCCGCGTCTCCGGGTGTATTGACGGCGTTGATCGCGATCCGCGGCTCGACCTCGTCGAGCTTCTTCATCGTGGGGCTCACAGGCCCGGCGGGGGGGGTGAGATCGCCGGCGATGACGAAAGACCCGATCATCAGCATGAGCACGATCAGGAAGCAGACGGATGCGCGTGACATACAGACTCCTCGGGCGTCCGCCCGTGTCAGAGGGTGAAGTTCGCGCTGGGGTCGGTCGAACCCGGCGCGGTGCCCCCCGCGTTCCCGGAGAACGCCGGCGTCGTGAATACCGTGACGACTAGACACACATTGCCGATGTTCACGTCCCAATTGACGGTGTTGGCCGAGCATGTGTTGCGGACGATGAGCGTGGCGAACCCGTCGATGTCGATGCCGCGGTCGTTGGCGGTGCAGAGATTGTCCTCGATGCGGCTGTCCGTTCCACTGGCAAGGATTCCCGCCCCGTCGCCGCCGTTGCCGTTGGCGTCGCAGGTGTTGCCGATGACGCGAGAACGACCGGCGCACGAGATGCCGTTGAGGGTGTTCAGGCGCGCCGTGCAGTCCTTGATAGTGCCGCCCGCACCGACAGTGATTCCGGTATTGGAGTTCCGGTTTGAGGTGCATTCGGTGACGGTGCAGCCGTCCCCGGCGTTGATGCCCCGGCCGCCGTTGGTGTACACCGTGCACCGGGTGACGGTGCCCCCCTCACCGACCTGCAGGCCGTGCAAGGTGTTCTGGTAGCCCGACGAGTCGATCACCGTGCATCCGACGCCCGTGAGCATGCCATGGGCGGTATTGAGGTACGCCGAGCAGTTTGCGATGGCGCACCCGTTGTTCACCTCGATGCCCGCGCCGGTGTTGGACTCGACCGAGCAATGCGAGATCGTCGAGCCGTTGCTGGCGCGGATGCCGCGCTGTCCGTTGAACGAGGAAGTGCAGCCGGTAACACTGGCGGAAATACTCGCCGTGATGCCCGTGCCCGTGTTGCCCGATGTGACAACCCCCTCGACGCGGCAGCCACGTGAGAGAAACCCGAGATCCACACCGCCGTCGCCCCAGTTCCGGACCGAGCCGTCCCGGACGGTGATGCCCCGGAGCGAGTCGACGGTCACGCTCACGCCGTCAAAGGCGCCCATGCCGGGCACGCCCACGAGGTCGAATCCGTTGAGATCCAGTGTGACGCCGCTGGAGACGATCTCGATCCCGTGCTTGCCGACCACGCCGGTGATATTGCCCGTCAGGTAGTACGACCCGGGCTGGGTGATCTTGTAGAGCGAGTCCGTATCGCCCGGCGTATTCGTCGCGTTGATCGGCGTCCGCGCCTCGACCTCGTCGAGCGTCTTCATCGTCGGCGCCACCGGCCCGGCGGGGGGGTTGAGGTCGCCCGCGATGACGAGCGAGCCGGTCACCAGCAGGGCGGCGATCACGAAACAGGATGTTGGGCGTGACATGAGCCCTCCTCGGGCGCGAGCCCGGTCAATAGGTGAAGTTCGCGTTGGGGTGGGTGCTGCCGGTGGAGTCCGGCGCGGAGTTCCCGAGAATCGCACCGCTGCCCGGGATGAGCCGGTCCAGGATCGGCCCGCAGACATTGTTGGCGACGATGTCCCAGTTGACGGCGTTCCCCGCGCACGAGTTGCGGATGACGAGGTTGCCCGCGGTGTCGATGTCGATCCCCCGATCGCTGTCGGTGCAGTTGTTGCCCTCGATCCGGTTATCGCTGCCGATCACATGGATGCCCGCGCCGTCGCCCACGTTCCCGTTGGAGTCGCATTGATTGTCCCTGACGATGCTGTCGCTGCTCACTCGGATGCCGTCCAACGCGTTGAAGGACGCCGTGCAACCAACGATGGAGCACGCTGATGACAGCGAGAACCCTTCGCCCGTGTTCGCGTAGGCGGCGCAGTTCGCGATGCTGCAGCCCGTGCCGACCGAGAACCCCGCGCCGGTGTTGCCGGAGGAGGCGCAGTCCCACATCGTGGACCCGATCCCGGCCGCGATCCCCTGCAGGGCGTTGTCCGACGCGGTGCATCGGATGATCGTCGAAGAAGTCGAGGTCGCGATGCCCACGAGGTCGTTCGCTCTGGCGATGCAATCCTCGACGATGCCGTTGGTTCCGGTGATGATCCCGTATCCGCCGTTGTTCAGGACGCCGCAACCCGAGACGCGTCCCCAGGGGCCGATGCGCACACCCTCGCTCGCATTGTCGGAAGCGAGGACCTCCCGGACGACCGTGTTCTGCGAATTGAAGGTGTTGAGGTCCACCCCGTCGTCGCCCCACCCGACCACCGAGCCGTTGCGGATCACGATGTTGGCGAGGTTGGACACCGTCACCGTGACGCCATCGAGCGATCCGGCGGCACCCATCAGCGCGAAGCCGTTCAGGTCAACCGTTACATTCGTCGCCACGATCTCGATCCCGTGCCTGCCCGCGACGCCCGTCACATTCCCCGCCAGGTAGTACGACCCCGGCGCGGCGATCCTGTAGACCGAGTCTGCATCGCCCGGCGTGTTGATCGCGTTGATCGCGATGCGAGGCTCGACCTGGTCGAGCGTCTTCATCGTCGGCACCACCGGCCCGGCGGGGGGGTTGAGATCACCCGCGAGCGTGACCCATCCCACTCCCGCAAGTACCACCGCGCACACGAACATCCCGAACCGACGATCCGCACGCTCCATAGCCAACTCCTTCCGGTTGTCTTTCGGACATCCAGCAGAAATCTACCTCCGCCATGGGGAACTTCCTAGCGCAATCCCCTCGCATGACGCTCCAGGTGAAATCAATCGGGAGCGTCGACACGGTGGTGCAGGCAGGGGGGCAGGGAGGCGGGGGGGTGCGGGATCAATACGAGAAGTTTGCCCACGGATCGCCCGTCGTCAGCGTGCCCGCAGCCGAGAGCCCGGCAACCGCCGGTGTCCCCGCGCCGGGCACATTAACGATCTCGCCGTACCGGTTATTGGCGGCGATATCGAAGTTCGTCGTATTCCCCGAGCAGGTATTGCGCATGATGATGTTGCCTGTTCGCCGAGTCGACATCGATGCCCCTGATCGTTGTCCAGAACATTGTTGTTGTCGATGCGGTTGTCCGACCCGGTGACATGAATCCCGGCGCCATCAGAGATGCCGACGCCGTTCGTGTCGCACTGATTGTCGGCGAAGTAGTTATCCGATCCGCCCACGATGCCGTCGTTGTCATTAAGCCGAATCTCGCAACCCGTGATTACACAGTTCGATCCGACGGAGATGCCGTGGCCCGTGTTGAGGACGACTGTGCACGACGAGATGCGCGTGCCGGATGCTGCGATGATCCCGGTGTTCTGGTTCGAGTCAACCGTGCACTCGACGATCGTACCTCCTCCCGAAAACATGGAGATTCCACCGCTCTGATTCCCGGTCGCGTTGCACCCGCGCATCGTGACACTCGCGCCCACCAGGAATCCTTCGAGCTGGTTCGACTCGGCCGTGCAGTCAACAACATTGCTCGCGCCGTTCACGAAGTACCCCGCAAAGTGGTTTCCTGTTGCGAGGCACTCGGAGATTGTGCCCGCCGGACCGCCGGCGATCCCGTACCCGCTGTTATTCACCGCGACGCACCGCAGTATCTGGGACCGTTGCCCGCTGACATCGATGCCCTCGGTCCCGTTGTTGCTCACAATGCAGTCGCGCACCACATTCGCGTACAGACCGTTGAGCAGAATCCCGGTCAGCCCGCACCCATCGACGCGGAGTCGCTCGACCGTACACAAGGGTCCGTCGCTCTGCACGCCGTAGCCATCGAAGTCAGAGATCGAGCCGTTGGTGATCAGCACCTGCCGCGTGCCCGGATTCACCGTAACGCCGTCCATCGAGCCGACTTCGCCGAAGAGCGCAAAGCCGTTGAGGTCTACCGTCACATCCGCCGACGCGACCTCGATCGCGCTGTCGCCGGCCGGGGCGGTCACATTCCCGGTCAGGTAGTACGAACCGGGCTGACTAATGCGGTACACCGAGTTCGAGTCGCCCGGCGTGTTTGTCGCGTTGATCGCGGTCCGCGGCTCAACCTCGTCGAGCGACTTCATCGTCGGCGCGACCGGCCCGGCGGGGGGGGTCAGGTCGCCCGCCAGCGCCACCAACCCGACACCCACGCACGCCGCAGCACACACCAGCAACGAGAACCGACGAGCCGAACGCTCCATGATGACGCCTCCCAAAAGCGGTGGAAAGACCGAATCCCAAGATACCCTTGGCAGGGGGGCCGACCTAGCGCGAACCATGAGATTGGCGAGCTGGGCAAGAATCCCGCGTCAATTGCCGCCGTTGGGCGCCTCGGGCAGAGGCCACTCGATCACGACGAGCGACGGCATCGGCGGGTACTTCAGATCGAGCCGCAGCCCGTGGAAGTCTTCGGCGCGCCAACCGCTCGCTCTCAGCACGCTCTCGAGCACCTCGCCGTGCCGCGGGAATACGGGGTCGTCGATCGCGTTCTGCTGCGCGTTGATGGGCCGCAGCGGCTCCTCGATCGGCACAGCGTGCGCCCCCTCGCGCATCCACGGCGGCGTCCACGTCGCGGGATCGCCCAGCAGCGGATAGATGCACTTCGTCGCGTTCTCGATGTAGGGCAGGTCCTTGTGCACCAACAGATCGAGCACCATCCGCTCCGATGGAATCAGCATGTGGCTCGACAGCCGCCCGACATGGTCCGACGCCGTGCGATACCGCGGCGCGACGCCCCGGAACCGCGTGCCCATCGCGCAGTCGAAGACGCCGGTGTTGCCGACCGGTCCCTGGTCGAACTCATAGATGTAGTTGCTCCGCGCCTTTCGGATGAGAATCTCGGGCATGTTCGGGGAGCAAAAGCGGCGCAGCAGGCGCGTGCCATCGCGATCCGGAAAGTCGCCGTCGGCATCGGCGCGGTCGTCGAGCAAATGGATGGGCTCGCCCGCATCGTCCTCCGCCTTGACCACGAACATCGGCCAGGTGACGCCCGGGCGCAGACGACGGACTCCGACATAGACGCCGAATACGGTGATATCGAGCCGCGAAGGATCGCGCGCGTTGGGCGCGAGGATCGTTGTCGAGAACCGCATCCCGGTCTGGATACCCCACAACCCCGAGTTGCCCTGGAACGCCAGACGCCGGCTCAGTTCCAGCCGGTCCGAGTTCCACCCGGCGCTCATCGAGTCGAGCATCAGGTCGAGCGTCGCTCGGTCACCGGCGTGCTCCTCCACGAACGAGTCGAACGCGTCACGCGCCGACCGTGCACACTCCGTCAGGTCCGGGCTCGCGCCTTCATGTGTGAACGCGTCCAGGAGTAGCGCAAACCCCGACGGGCCCGGGATGTGCGGCACGCCGACCGCCGGGCTCGGCGCTCCGATCAGCCGGCTCGCCTTCCACGCCAGATTCTTGTTGATCCCGCACCGCCGCGAAAAGTCCTGCGGCTTGTCCGGATCGGCCCCGATCACTTCAAATAGCGCGATCAGCGCGTCCCTGAGCCGCCCGTAGGCGCGCCCCAGATCGTCCTCAAACGAAACCAACTCGGGTTTGGTGTATGAATGTTTTCTCACGAGACTGCCATATTGAGGGACGACGGCTCGCCGGGCAATACCCCGAAGGGGCGAATTCTGGGGTCTGGCCGCCGATTTCACATTGGCGGGAACCCCGTCGGACTGCGGCGGCGGGCCACCGCCCCGGCACCGCACCACCCCCCTGCCTGGGCCGATAATACCTGTTATGTCAAACTGGATCGTGCCGGAATCGCCCCTGGCGCGATCAGGGGGCGATCTCTATCGGTCTGTGCGGGGGCGGCTCTCAGGACGACTCACCCGGCATGGACTGGTGACGCACCACATCGCCGTCCAGCGCGAAGAGAATCTCCTCCGCGATGTTCGCGGCCAGGTCGCCGATGCGCTCGATCGCGCGGATCGCCACCAGCGCATGGATGTAGGCGATCGCGTTGTCGGAGTCCGACGCGGACTGGCGGGCCGCCCACGCGAAGAGTTCGCGGTTGCGCTCATCGACATACTTGTCGGCGGAACGCACGCGATCGGCCAGTGACCGATCGTTGTCGGCGAACGCCTTGATGACATCCGACACCATCCGCCGGACCGCGTTGCACATCGCATGCGCATCATCGGGGTAATCGACGGCGGGCACCTTGGCGAGTTTGATCGTCCGCTTGGCGACGGAGCGGGCGAGGTCGGCCATGCGTTCGAGCGTGGTGTTGATCCGCATCACCGCGAGGATGACCCGCAGGTCACGCGCCACCGGCTGCTGGAGCGCCAGGAGCTTCACACACTCGGACTCGAGACTCAACTCCATTTCGTCGATTTCGGTGTCCCCCGCGCGGACGGTGCGTGCGAGCGTCTCGTTGTGATTGAGGAAGGCGTCCAGCGCGCTGTTGACGCGGACCTCGGTGGAAGCGCCCATGGAGAGCACCGCCCGGCGGATGGCGACGAGTTCCTGTTCGATGGTGTTGATCACGTGTAGTTCGTCCGTGGTGCAATGTGCGAGGGCGTGTCAAACGTGCAGAGGAGCATCAGCCGAATCGACCGGTGACATACTCCTCGGTCTCCTTCGACTTCGGCTTGGTGAAGAGATCAAGTGTATCGCCCGACTCGACCAGACGCCCCTCGCAGAAGAACGCGGTGATGTCGGAGATGCGGGCGGCCTGCTGCATGTTGTGCGTGACGATGACGATCGTGTACTCGTCCCGGAGGGCGCGGATCAGTTCCTCGACCCGGAGCGTCGACTTGGGGTCCAGCGCCGAACAGGGCTCGTCCATCAGCAGCACCTCCGGCTGCAGCGCGATCGCCCGGGCGATGCAGAGGCGCTGCTGCTGACCGCCCGAGAGACCCAGCGCCGAGTTGTTCAATCGGTCCTTGACCTCGTTCCAGAGCCCGGCGTGCGTGAGGGAGTACTCGACCAGATCGTCGAGATCGGACTTCGACACCCGGCAATGCAGGCGCGGACCGAAGGCGATGTTCTCGTAGATCGACTTCGGGAACGGGTTGGGCTTCTGGAAAACCATGCCGACCGTGCGCCGCGTCTCGACCAGATCGCGTTTCCGATCCAGCAGGTTCTCGCCGTGCAGATCGAGCGTGCCCTCGGCCCGGGCGCCGGGCACAAGGTCGTTCATCCGGTTGATCCACCGGATGAAGGTGCTCTTGCCGCACCCCGACGGCCCGATCAGCGCCGTCACCCGGTTGTGCGGCATGACGAGGTTGATGTTGTGCAAGGCCTGGAAGTCGCCGTACCAGCAGTTGAAGTCTTTGGCGGTGATCGCGGCCTTCGTGGGCGCGTTGTCTTTCGTCGCCGACGACTTCGCCGCGACCGCGGCCAGTGGGTTGGCGTGAACCTCAACAGCGATGGGCTTGGTTGGTGTCATGGTCATGAGAGGGGCTTCTGGAGTTTCTGGCGGATGAGCACGGCGGCGGTGTTGAAAACGAGCAGGACGGCCAGCAGCACGATAATGCCGGTCGCCGCAACTTCCTTGAAGTCCTCGTTGGGCATGCCCGTCCATGTGTAAATCTGGAGCGGCATCGCCGCGAAGGTGTCCATCATGTTCGTGGGGGAGAAGGTGACGAACACCGCCCCGCCGATCACAAGAATAGGCGCGGCCTCGCCGATCGCCCGGCTCATCGCCAGGATCGCCCCCGTCATGATGCCGGGCACCGCCGCGGGAAGCGTGACGCGCGACACCATCTGCCAGCGCGTGCACCCCATCGCCAGCGCCGCCTCGCGCAGAGAGTTGGGAATCGCCTTGAGCGCCTCCTGCGACGAGATAATCACAATCGGCAGCACCACAAGCATGAGCGTCAGCCCGCCGGTGAGCACCGAGCCGCCCAGAGGGAACCGAATCAGGAAGGGCCAGTCCTCATCACCCAGTTGGAACATCTCCTTGCGCTTGTACGACGAGATGTCGGAGAGCGGGAAGGTGACGAGTTGCCGGTCGTCCTCGGTCTGGATGGTGATGTCGTCGAGCGTCGCCGAGATCAGTTCGCCCTTAAGAATGCGCCCGTCCTTGAGGATGTAGTTGTTGCGACGCACGAACACCGTGTCGATGTCCGACTCGCGGTCCTTGATGGAAGAGGCCGGCACCTCGACCTCACCCCGCTGAGGCGTCGCCACGATGTACGCCGCGTCCCGCGTCCGGGCGAGCGTCGATGCGAACGGCCGGGCCTCGAACGGTTCGGCATCGGCGGCCTCGGTCTCGACGAGCCAACCCGGGATGAACATCTTGATGCCGTTCGCCTCGATCGCGAACTCCTCACCGTCGTAGGCGATCGTGCCATCTACGACGATCGGGTCCGCGCCGATGGTGACATTGGGCTTCACCGAGTCGTCGGCGAACTGGTCGTCGGTGATCTCGACGCTACCGAGCAGGTCCGATTTGAAGATGTACGAGCCCTGCTGATTGCCCGTGGTGAGACCGACGACCTTCTGGCCGTTGGCGAGTTTGTACTCGTCCCAGCGCGCGTACTGGTTCGTCGTGCCGAACAGGCCGAACATGCGGGCGAACAGCGTCAGCCCCAGCAGGCCGTACACGACCGACGGCACGCCCGCGAGGTTGCGGATGTTCAGCTGCACGACCGAGTGCGCCCGCTTCTCGATCTTTCGCTTGGGCTTGAACTCCTCGAGGAATACCGCGGTGCCCACGCCGAGCGGGAGCGCTGTGATCGCGCAGATCGCCAGAATCCAGATCGATCCCAGGATCGCGGCCTTGAAACCCGCTTCCTCCGGATACCGCGAGGGCCCCCCACCAAGGAAGTGCCCGTCGAGATGCTTCACACCCTGCGCGAAGATCGTGATCAGGAGCACCGACAAGGCGATCACGGAGATCGATGTCACACCCAGGCACAACCACAGGAACCTGCGGTCCATCTTGCGGCGCTTGTCGCGCTTGGCGGGATCGCTCAGGAGTTTGATGCTCACTCGTACTCCTCCCGGAACCGCCGCAGCACCCAGTTGCCGATGAGCGTCAGCGCGAGCGTCATCACGAAGAGCGTCGCGCCGACGGCGTACGACGAGTAATACTCAACGCTCTCCGACCCGGCATCGCCGAGGAAGATCTGCACCATGTACGCCGTCATCGTCTGTGCGCCGTCCGCGGGGTTGTAGGCGATCCGAGCCAGGCCCCCCGCCGCCAGAGCGACGATCATCGTCTCCCCCACCGCCCGCGCCAGCGCCAGAAGGAACGATGCGATCACGCCGGACAGCGCCGCCGGCACGACGACCTTCACGGACACATCGAACCGCGTCGATCCCAGCGCGTAGGCGCCTTCGCGGAGCGAACGGGGCACCGCACGCAGCGCATCCTCCGACAGCGAGCACACGATCGGCAGGCACATGATGCCAACCGCCAGCCCAGCGCTCGTCGAGTTGAAGTACTCGAAGACCGATCGCCCCCCCTCGCCCTCGACAAACGGCGAAGTGACGAACGACGACACGCCCCGCAGCGCCGGCGTGATGACCGTCAGCGCGAAGAAGCCGTACACAACAGTCGGGATGCCCGCGAGAATCTCAAGCACCGGCTTGAGCGTCGAACGGACCCGCGCCGGGGCGTACTCCGACAGGTACACCGCGGTCACCAAGCCCAGCGGGATCGCCACCAGCGCCGCGATCACCGCGACCATCATCGTGCCCGAGATCAGCGGCCAGATGCCGAAGTGCTTCTCGGCCCCCATCAGCGGGTTCCACTCGGTACCGAGGAAGAACTCGCCGAGCGTCACCTCGGGCATACCGAAGAATCGGACCGTCTCCGTGAAGAGAATCACGACGATCGAGAACGTAACGAACACCGAGAAGAGGGCGCACAGCACGAGCGACCCGATCACGAATGACTCGCGCAGTTTCCGCAACGCCGCGGACTTGCGGCGCTCCTTCAGGACGATGCGCGGTGCGGCTCGGCTTGAGGTGTCGAGTGCCGTCATTCGATCGTCATCCATTGGGCCCGTTCGCACGGGGCGGTGCGGCTGTGGTGTCGCGTGCCAAGAATACCGCCCGTCGCGTTCCGGCGGCGGGCGGTGGAAATCAATCGATGGGGGTGGCCATCGAGTGGATCACTGATACAGCTCGGTGATCGAGCCATGGAGCGACTTGCCGCTGGCGTCGAGATAGCACGAGCCGGTCTTGCCCTTCATGAAGTTGCGCCGGGCCTTGTTGTAAATGTCCTTGGGCAGGCGGACGTAGCCGACCTCCTCGGCCATGTCGCCGGCGTGCTCGAGGTAGTACTCGACGAACGCCTTTACCTCCGGACGGGCGGCGGAACGCTTGTTGACATACACGAACAGCGGACGCGAGAAGGGAGCATAGGTGCCGTTCTCGATCGTCGTCGTGGTGGGCATCACGGCGCCGTGACCCTCGTCGATGGCGACGGCCTTCACCTTGTCGATGTTCTCGAAGTAGTACGCGCAACCGAAGAACCCGATGCCGCCCTTCTCACCCGCGACGCCGCGGACCAGAACATTGTCGTCCTCGGAAACAGTCACATCGGAGCGGATCGAGCCGTCCTTCTCGGCCACAACTTCCTTGAAGTAGTCGAAGGTGCCCGAGTCGGTGCCGGGGATGTACATCTTGACAGGGATCGAGGGCCAGCCGGCGCGGATGTCGCTCCAGTTCTTGACCTTCGAGTCCGACAGGAAGATCTTGCGCAGCTCGTCAACGGTGAGCTCGTCGCACCAGGTGTTGTCGTGATTGACGACGATCGTCAGGCCGTCGTACGCGACGGGCAGCTCGATGAACTCGATGCCGTTGGAAGTGGCGGCCTCGGCCTCGGAACCCTTGATCGGGCGCGAGGCGTTGGAAATGTCGGTCTCGCCGACGGTGAACTTCTTGAAGCCGCCGCCGGTCCCGGTGATCGCGTTCGAGACCCGGACGTCGGGCTGCTCCTTGTTGAACTCTTCCATGATGGCCTGCGTGATCGGGCCGACGGTCGAGGAGCCGGCGATCTTGATCTCACCCCGCAGCGGGGCGGCGGCGAGCACGACCGAGGCGGCAGCGGTGGCGAGCAAGCCACCCGAGAGAACGCTCAATGCGGTGCGACGATTGAACATGTCCAGAACACTCCTTGTCTGAGGGATGACTGCACGCGGCGAGACCCATCGCCCGGCGTGAGAAAAGTCCGCTCACCATGTGAGGGCCGCGCTAAGGCCGCGCTCAATATTGGCCTGAGTCATTTTTGACACGGACCCCGTCGGACCCGTGCCCCGGTCCGTTCCCGCTCGCATGAAACGCGATCCGGAACCGCGATCCCCGCCCCACCGTGCTCGAAACCGACACCCGCCCCGCATGGACCAGCGCGATGTGGCGCACGATCGAGAGCCCCAGCCCGGTCCCCCCCTGCTCGCGGCTCCGCGCCTTGTCCACCCTGTAGAACCGCTCCCACAACCGGGGCAGATGCTCCGGGGCGATGCCGGGGCCCTCGTCCGCCACCTCGATCTCAACCCCCCCTGCTCCCCGCACCCCCCCACCGTTGCCTGAGACCCCGGCAGCGCTGGTCTCCGCGTCTACCTCGATGAGGGTCGGCTTCACCGTCACGCGGATGCGCGTGTCGGCCGGGCTGTACTTCACGGCGTTGGCCAACAGGTTGAACACCGCGTGCTCCGCGAGGCGCGGATTGACCATCATCTGCAGGTCGGGTTCTCCCAGCAGTTCGATCTCGATGCGCCTGGAGACCGACTCGGGCTCGAGCCGCGCCCGCGCCGCGTTGATTACCGAGCGAGCCGATGTGGGCGTCGCCGCCAGCTGCGATTCTGCGCCGGGCCGCTCGATGCGCGTCAGCAGCAACATGTCCTCGACGATCGCGTCCATCTGGTCGGCGTTGCGCTTGATCGTCAGCAGGAACTGCTTCGTGAGTTTCGGGTCCTGCTGGAACGACTCGATGAGCGTCTCGGTGTAGCCCTTGATGTTGGTAATGGGCGTGCGCAGCTCGTGCGACACATTGGCCGCGAAGTCCGACCGGACCTGCTCGAGCCGGCGCAGTTCGGTGATGTCGGTCAGCAGGATGATGATGCCCACCGGCTCGCCCTCGCCGTCGAGCAGACGCGCCGAGTTCGCCCGGACGACCCGCGGTCCGTGAACGAGCAGCCGGATCTCATCGACGCTCGATCGCTCGGCCTCGAGCGCGCCGTTGATGAAGTCATTGAGTTCCGGCTCGCGGACACACTCCTGGATGAGACGGCCGCTGGCAGACTGTGCGTTCACCCCCAGCATCCGCTCCGCGGAGCGGTTGAGCGAGAGCACGTGCTGCGCCGGGTCCAGCGCGATCAGCGCGCCGTCCATGGATTGGAGGATCGCGTCCTGCTCGTTTCGACGGGCGCGGAACAGGGCCAGCTGCTGCGCGTGCCGCTCGCTCATCACGCGCAGCGACGCCGCGATGGAAGCAAGCTCGCGCGACGGCTCGCTCGGGAACCGCGCCGCAACAATGATCCGGAGCTCCGAGGCGTCGTCGGGATCACGCGAGGCCCGCTCGGCGGCGTCCGCCAGCGCCCGCACATTCGCGCTGTGGCGCGATACCAATGCCGCCGTCATGATCCCCATGCACGCGAACGCGATCGAGACACCCGCGGTCGCCCCCGGCGAGAGCGGCGCGGCAATCAAAACCACCACGAACACCACGGCCTGCGCCGCCAGCATGGGGAGCAACAGCCGCGGCTTCAATCCGGGTGGTTGGGTGGGGACTGGAGTGCTCAAGGCCCGATCATCGTATGTCAGACCGGCGCATCCACCAGTTCGTCGGCGATCCGGTACCCGACGCCCCGCACCGTCTCGATGACGCGCCCGCGATCGCCCAGCTTCTGCCGCAGCGCCGCCACATGCACATCCACCGCACGCGAGGACAACACCGCGTCCTCACCGCGGACGGCCGAGACGATCTGATCCCGCGTCCGGACAAAGCCGGGGCGCTCGGCCAGGTACGCCAGAAGCCGGAACTGCGTCGCGGTCAGGTCCACGCGCTCGCCCTCGACGCGGACGATGTGCCGGGCGGTATCGATCACCACGCCGCCGGGCAGGGTGACCGAGTCGGCGTCATCGGGGGCATGGCCGTTGAGTTCTTCGATGCCGCGCCGAAGCGTGGCCCGAACTCGGGCCATCAACACCCGCGGCGAGAACGGTTTGGTCACATAGTCATCCGCGCCGAGTTCCAGCCCGGACACGATGTCCGCCTCTTCGCCCCGGGCACTGACCATGATGATGGGGATGTTCCGCGCGGTGTCGTGCCGCTTGAGGCGTCGGCACACCTCCAGCCCGTCCAGATCGGGGAGCATGATGTCGAGGATCAGCAGGTCCGGCTCGGACCGTTGGGCGGCCTCCAGGCCCGCCCGCCCCGTCCGGGCGAGTTCAACCTCGAACCCCTCCTTGCGGAGATGGAACTCGATCAGCGTGGCGATGTCTTGTTCGTCTTCGACGACAAGGACGGACTTTGGCACTCCGGGCCTCCACCGGGGGGTTGATGCGTGAAGTTTAGGGCTCCGTTTCTTGACGCAGTGAGGGGATGGTGAAGGTTTGGTGAGATCGACCTCCCGAATTTGCCCCGGACCCGGTCCGGATTCTGGCCACTCGGCTGGCGTTTTTCGCATGATCGGTCAGAATGAAACGGTCCAGCGACCCCAATCCCGATGGAGATGATCCGATGCGATGCACCAAAAAGGCCGGTCTGACACTCGTTGCGGCTGCCGGAGCAGCGGTTCTCTTGGGGGCCGCCGGCGGCGTCGAGCCGTCGAACAAGTTCTCATGGGGTGAAAACATCGGCTGGATGAACTGGGCCGACGACGACTCCGGCATGGGCGTCATGGTCATGCCCGACCACATGAGCGGCCTCATCTGGTGCGAGAACGTGGGGCATCTCAACGCCGGCAACGGCTCCGGCCCCTACGCCAACACCAACGGCACCAACTTCGGCATCAACATCGCCGGCGATGGCACCCTCTCTGGCTACGCGTGGGGCGAGAACATCGGGTGGGTCAACTTCTCGACGAGTTCACTCGGCGCCGACCGCGCCCGTCTCGACACCGGCGCCGGGCGTCTTCGTGGGTACGCCTGGGGCGAGAATGTCGGCTGGATCAACCTTAACGACGCGACGCACTTTGTGGGTATCAACCCCGCGTGCGCGGGCAACGCCAACGGCGACAACATCGTGAATGTCGACGACCTCAACATCGTTCTCAGCCAGTGGGCCACCAGCGTCACGCCCTGCACCGGCGGCGACATCAACGGCACCGGCTTCGTGGACGTCGATGACCTCAACGAGGTGTTGAGCAACTGGAACAACGCCTGCCCGTAAGGGCGCGCAGGCAGAGTTCACGATCAGCCGCCAGCAGCATGCGCCGTCCCGAGATATCGTGCGCGCTTCAGTCGGCGCGGAATAGCGCCCCGCCTGCAGCTCGATCGGAGATGAACCCATGCCGACCACCTCGCCCGAGCACGACGAACGGATCGCCAAGATGACCTTCTCGTCCGTCTACCCGCACTATGTGTCAAAGGTCGAGAAGAAGGGACGGACCAAAGAAGAACTGCACCAGGTCATCCGCTGGCTGACCGGCTTCACCGACAAGCAGCTCCAGCAGCACATCGACGACAAGCTGACCTTCGAGGAGTTCTTCCGCAAGGCCAAACTCAATCCCAACGCGGACCAGATCACCGGAACGATCTGCGGCTACCGCATTGAAGAGATCGAGAACCCGCTGACGAGGAAAACCAGGTACCTCGACAAACTGGTCGACGAACTGGCCAAGGGCAAGAAGATGGAAAAGATCCTGCGGGACGAGTAGCACGCGATCAAGCGTGGTCGAGAATAGCCCCGCCTGGACTCGAACCAGGGACCGAGCGATTATGAGTCGCCTGCTCTAACCGCTGAGCTACGGGGCCGCGCCGTGCCTGCGGGGCGCCAATAAGCAAAGCGGAGAGGGAGGGATTCGAACCCTCGAGACCCAGTGGGTCTAACGGTTTTCGAGACCGTCCCCTTCAGCCGCTCGGGCACCTCTCCGGGGGCGGGGATCATAGCAGAACCGACCCGTCGGGCCCTTACGCGACCTCGCGCGCATCCTCGGGATAGGTCAGGCGGCAGTGCGTCGCGTCGGGGTTGTCGTCCAGGCACCCGGTGATGTCGTCGGAAGCCGACATCGTCGGGTCCTTCTTGTCCAGCGACAGCTCGTCCTTCAGGGTCTCGTTCCAGACCTTCAGGCCGCCGTGGTGCCCGGCTTTGGCGATCAGGTGCGACCCGATCGGGTTGGCCACAAAGGTAAACACCACGGTGATGATCGCCTTGGAGATGACGATGGGGTCGGCGATATGGAAGCACGCCGCCAGCAGCATCCCGGTGATGCCCAGCGTGGTGCACTTCGAGGCCGCGTGCAGCCGGTGGTAGGCGTCGGGCATGCGGAACACGCCGAACCCGCCCACGAACATGAAGAACAGTCCCGACGCGAGAAAGACCGCGGCGATGATGTCCCGGATGGCGATCCATGTGAAGTCCTGAATCACAGCGCCGACCTCCTGCGACCGATGAACTGCGCGAACGCGAGAGTCGAGATGAACCCGAGGAACGACACGATCAGCACCGCGTCGAAGAACTGCAGCGTGCCCAGCCGCACCGTCAGCAGGATGACCAGCGCCACGACCTGCATCGCGATCGTGTCGGCGGCGATGGATCGATCGACGAGCGTCGGGCCCTTGAGCATCCGGAGCAGGCAGAACACGATCGCCAGCGCGACCGCGATCACGCCGATGTCCACGATCACGACGATGCCGTCGCGCATGAACGACTCAACAGGGTTGGCCGAGTCCCGGATGCTCCCCGGGCTCACCTTGTGGACCGCTTGATCGCCGGCGGCGATGAGCATGGGGACGATGGATTGCGTCATGAGAACACTCCCTTGCGGAGTTCGTTGGCCAGTTCATCGATATCGGCGAGCGCCGCGTCGTGGCTCTCGGCATACATACAGTGCAGATACAACCACTTCGCGTCGGGCGAGATGTCCACGCTCAGCGTGCCGGGTGTCAGCGTGATCGCGTTGGCGAGCGTCAGCTTCTCGATGGGCGAGAGGTGATCGATCGGGTAGCGAAGGATCGAGGGCTTCATCGTGAAGCCCGGCGTGATGACCTCGCGCGCCACCTGCAGATTGGACTTGATCAGAATCTTGGTGAAGTACATCGCGAACCGGAAGAACCGACCGAGCCGAGCGAGGTACGGCTCGCGCCCCGTGGCCCGGTTGAATCCCGACACGACCACCGAGCCCACCACGAGCCCGCCGATGAAGTTCCAGATGGAGCCCGACCCCCAGAGCAGGCACCACACCACCGCCAGGACAAGATTGAAGATGAACGCTCTCAATGGACGCCCTCCGAATGGGAGTCTGGGTCGGCCTGCGCCAGCACCGGCGCGGCGGGCTCGCGATGCATCGGCCACGCCTCATCACCGAGAATCGCCGTCACATACGTCCGCGGCTCGTTGAGCTGCGCCGTGGCGTTGCTCGCGATGTCCATCATCGGGCCCGCCGCCAGCGCGTACGCGATGCTCGCGCCCGCCAGGAAAGTCGTGCCCACGACGGCCTGCGCCGGAACGGGAGTGACCCCCCACTTCGCGCCCTCGGGAAGATCGACGCCCGGCCCCTTGGGCGTCCCCCAGAAGGCGCCCGCCCACAGGCGGATCATCACGAAGAGCGTCATCGCGGCCGTAAAGAGCGTCGCGATCGCCAGCGGGGCGTTCCCCGTCGCGAAACCCTCACGCACGAGCATCGCCTTGCCGTAGAAGCCCGAGAGCGGCGGGAACCCGATGAACGAGGCCGCGATCACGAAGCACAGCGCCGCGATCCCGGGAGCGCGGGTGGCCAGCCCCGAGAACTGCGTGGTGTCGTCGGTCGTGGTGATCGACTCGATCAGACCCGTCGCCAGGAACAGGGCGGCCATCAGGATCATCTCCTGCGTCATGTAGAAGAGCACGCCGGAGTACGCGTTGGGGGCGCCCGCGTTGATGCCGACCGAGATGCCGAAGATCAGATACCCGACATGCGCGATCAGGAGCATCGCCAGCGCCCGGCGCATCTGCCGCGTCGAGAGCGCGCCGAGTATCGCGATGATCATCGTGGCCCCGGCCCCGATACTCAGGATGACCGGCACGATGGAGTCATGCTGCAACTGAGGAGACGCGAAAATACTCGGGAACAACCGAAGAATCGCGTACACCCCGACTTTCGACAGCAGCGCGCTGAACATCGCCACGATGGGCGTCGGCAGCGTGTGGTAGGTGTCGGGCAGCCAGAACCACAGCGGGAAGACGGCGGCCTTGAGCGCGAACACGAAGAGCAGCAGCACGCCGATCGCCTGGAACACCGGCGGCGGAGGATTGTCCGAAGCGGCGATGCGCGCCAGGTCCGCGATGTTGAGCGTGCCCACGACGCCGTAGATGAGCCCGGCGCCGAGCACGAAGATCGTCGATCCCACCAGATTGATGAGGATGTACTTGTAGGCCTGGGCGATCTGCGGCCGAGTCCCGGCGAGGCACAGCATCGCGTACGACGCCATGAGCATGATCTCGAACGACACGAACAGGTTGAAGAGATCGCCCGTCAGGAACGAGAAGTTCACGCCCATGATGAGCAGGTGGAACAGCGGATGGAACCACCCACGCTCGATGCGCCGGTCGAGCGTGCCGCAGGCATAGATGAAGCAGCCGATCGCGACGATCGACGCGACGCCCATGAGCAACCCGGATAGTTGGTCGTACACCAGCGCGATGCCGAATGGCGCGGGCCATCCGCCGGCGATGGAGGTCCAGAGCGAGTGCTCGCCCGTGCCGTGCAGCCCGAGCATCAGCAGCACATTCACGCCCAGAAGCGCGAACAGCGCCAGCCCGCCCAGGGCGCGCTGCGTGCGGATGTGCCCGCGCGTCGCGGTCGTGAGGATGCCCGCGACGAACGGGATGGCCACAATGAGTGCGATGAGGTTGTTGTTCATATCTCGTGCTCGACGCGCACCGGCGCTTAGTCGAGTTCCTCCTCAAAGCGATTGATGATTCCGGTGGAGCACCCGATCACGACCAGCATCACACCCAGATCGAAGAACGCCGCCCCCGTAAAGTGGTACGGCTCGGACCCGAGGCGTGGCACATTGAAGTGCGGGAGCGTGAGGACCGAGTCGCCGCCCAGCAGCGGCGTGATCGCCGTGATCGCCGCGAACGACAGTCCGATCGCGACCAGCACGCCCGGCTTGACCGGGATGAGACGCTTGAGCGCGTGCGGGCCCTCGCTCATGCGATAGGCAACGATGCCCACCGAGGCGATCAGCCCCGCGATGAACCCGCCGCCCGGCTCGTTGTGGCCCTTGAAGAACACATACCCCGCGAACAGCAGCGTCAGCGGGAGAATCAGCGGCATCGAGGTCCGCAGGAGCGACGATCGCAGGTGCGGCTGCCGTGTCGGGATCAGGACCCGCTCCTGCCCGCCCTCGGCGATGAACGCCGGGCCCGCGAGCATGGCGAGCACGCCCATCATGGCGATGCCCAGCACGGTGATCTCGCCGAGCGTGTCGTATCCGCGAAAGTCCACAACGACGACATTGACGACATTCGTCCCCCCGCCGCCGCGCCCGTCCGTGGCGTCCGATCCCTTGTACGCGTGACGCTGGAACCACGCGCCGAGCCGCTCGTCGGGCTGCTCGGCGTGCGCGGTAAGCGCGGCGTCATGAACCACCGGGCCCGCCAGGTGCTCGTCGTGCGACTGGGCCTGCGCCGTCAGGAACGCTTCACGCGACTGATCCGCCACCGCCCCGGAGTGGAGCATGATCCACCCGAGCGAGACACCCACCACCAGCGCGAACGCCAATCGCGGCGCACGAGCAACAGGCCGGCTCTCCGACGGCTCCTCGGGGAGCAATCGAAGCACGAGCAGGAACAGCACGATCGAGATGATCTCGAACATCAACTGCGTCAGCGCGAGGTCCGGCGCCTGGTAGACGAGGTACATCCCCGTCACCGAAAAGCCGCACGCGCCCAGCGTCAGCACGCGCACCACGCGCGAGTTGATCCACGGGATCAGCATCGCCGCGGCGCACATCAGGAAGGTCAGGAACAGCGCCGCCGTCACCAGCCCGACATCACCCCCCAGCAGCGGCGTCACACGGGGCCAGTTGAGCAGGCCCGACGCCGAACTCGCCCACGCCAGCGCACCGACGAGGGCCGCCAGAATCATGATGAGATACGTCCGCAGGTTGCCCGTCTGCATGGTGAAGAAGGCGCGGTAGCCGACCACCTCGCCCAGTCGCGTCGTCGCGGGGAAGAGCCGGTCGTGCGGATCGGCGAAGGTCGTGCGGAAGATGGGCGAGAGCCCGACCACAACGCCCAGACCAATCGCCGCCAGCGACAGGAACAGCGGCACCCCCGGATGCGAGAACGCATACACGATGGAGGGCAGGTGCTCGAAGTGCCCCGTGTGCGTTTCAACCGGAGAAATCCATCCGCCGAACAATGGTGTCACAAACCCGCCGATGAACTGGAACGCGACGATGAACGCCGCGGGCCACCAGATGCACGAGCCCCAGAATCCGTGCTCGTGGGCGTGATGATGATCGTGGTCGTCGTGCGCATGCCCGTGGTGTGCCGGCGCCATGAAAGTGCGGAGGAAGCGGACGAAGATCGCCACATTGCATGCCGCCGTAAGCACCGTCATCGCCGCGACGATCCAGTACGCGCTCTGCTCCCTCGCAGCGTCGTACACCTGGTACAGGAAGGTCTCCTTGGCGATGAACGACAGCGTGAGCGGCCCGCCCGCCATGGCGTAGCACGCCAGCAGGCAGATCATCGCCAGATGGAAGTGCGACTTGAGCAGGCCCGACAACTGCGAGAGATACTTCCGCCCCGCGATGTGCATGATCGCGCCGGCGATGATGAACAGCGGCGCCTTGTACAGCGCGTGGTTCAGAATCTGCATCACCGGCCAGGACAGAACCGCCTCGTGATGGTGCTGCACCGCGCCCACGCCGTACATGCACACAAGCAGACCCAACTGGCTCACGGTCGTGTACGCGAAGATCCGCTTGAGCTCGTCGGCACGCAGCGCGAGGTACCCGCCCAGTAGCATGGTGATCGCGCCGAATCCCGCAAGCGTCATGGGCCAGTACGCCAGCGCCTCGTGCGACGCCCCGAGCATCGGGAACAGCCGGGCGAAGAGGTACACGCCCGCCTTGACCATCGTCGCCGAGTGCAGATACGCGCTGACGGGCGTCGGGGCCGCCATCGCGCCGGGGAGCCAGAAGTGGAGCGGCCATTGGGCGCTCTTGGCGCCCGCGCCGAGCACGATCAAACCAAATGCGAGCGGGAGCAGCCCCGGATTGGGCAGCTCAACCCCGCCATGCATCACATGCGCCAGTTCCGAGAACGACCACGCGCCCGTCGCCGATCCCAGTGCGCAGAGCCCGCCCAAGAGCGCCATGCCGCCGAGGCCGGTCACGGTGAGCGCCTGCAGCGCCAGCCGAACGGCCCGCGGGTTATTGCGGTCCCAACCGATGAGCAGGAACGACGAGATCGATGTCATTTCCCAGAAAAGGAAGAGCGCCAGAAAGTTGTCGGACAGCACCAGCCCGAGCATCGCCGTGGCGAAGAGCCCGAGCATGGGATAGAAGCGGGCGAGGTCGTTCTCATTCCGCCCGAAGTAGCCGCGGGCGTACAGGACGATCAGCGCGCCGATGCCCGCGATGAGCAGCGCAAAGAACATGCCCAGCGGATCGGTGACAAACGAGAAACTCAGGTTCAGCTGCTCGACAAAGGGCCGCGAGTGGGCCGTGTTGCTGACGCCGTTGCTCAGGAGGATGACGATCGCCAGCGCCGGGCCCGCCAGCGCGGTCGCGACGCGCGTCGTAATCAGCCGACGCGGGAGGAACATCGTCACCACGCCCGTGATGACGGGCGCGAGCACGGCGGCAAAGAGAAGCCAGAAGGCCGGGTCGTTCATATCTGCGGCTCTCTGAATAGAGGGACCATGTCACCCCGCCGAGGGTCGGCGGCTCGGGGTTCTATCGGCCCTTTGGGGGCGTCGGGTTTGCTCGCGGGGGGAGCGATTCGCCGGAAACCGCCCCGTCAGGCGTCTTTTTGCGTCTCTCCCGACCGAACCAGGGCCAGTTTCAGCAGCGCGGGCCCGGCAATCTCGTTGCAGGTAATCGCCGCCAGCAGCAGCGTAAAGACCTTATCGGAGATGTCCGGGAGGCCCGAAAGGGTCTCCTTCACCGCGTACGCCAGCGCGATCGAGACCCCCGCCTGAGGCAGATACCCCAGCGGGAGCCAGGCCGAACGGAGCCCCGTCAGGCGGGCGCCGGCAGTCGTGCCCCCCCAGATCGTCGCGGTCCGCGTCCCCACCAGCACCAGCGCCATCGGCCAGGTAAGGGCCAGCGCCTCGGGATTGATCTTAGCCCCGGCCAGCGCGAAGAAGATGCAGTACACCGGCACGGAGAGTTCCTCGACGGTATCAAAGAGCGCCTCGGCGTCGTGCTCGCGCGCATTGAGCACCAGCATCCCGGCGGTCAGCGCCACAAGCAGCGGCTCCAGGTGGAGCGACTCGCTGACCACCGCGATCCCGAAACAGGTGAACACCACCAGCAAGGGAATTTGCACGCGCACCCGGCGCAGCCACACCGCCAGGACGAACCCCACGCCCGCGCCCATGGCCAGCGAACCAAGCAGGTGCACCGCGATCGTCTTGAGCGTCGAAGCGCTGACGAGCGACCGCGTCGACTCGGGGTCGATGACGCCCGTCGCCACCGACACCACCACCGCGAAAATCACGATCAGCACCAGGTCCTTGCACACCGTCACGGCGAGCGTCATGCCCGCGACCGGGCCCTCGGCACGCGTCTCGGTCAGCACCGCGATCACCGCCGCCGGAGAACTCAAACAGCACACCGACGCGACGAGCAGCGCGATGATGAGCAACTGGGCATTGGAGCCGAAGTCGACGCCCGTCACCAGATGCGGGAGCGTGAGATAGGCCACCGCCACCACGCCGGTCATCACCGCGACGATCTGCATCACCAGAATCGCCGAGATCGTCCGCGCCGATTTGCGCAGCAGCGCTAAGTGAATCTCGCCCCCCGCGGTAAGCGCGATGAGCGAGATCGCAAAGTCGTTGATGAGACGGAGGTAATCGAGCTGCTCGTGCGTGATCGCCTGCAAGCCGTACGGCCCGGCGAACAGGCCGAAGATGAGGTACCCCGTGATCTTGGGCAACGTGATGAGCGCCACGAGCCGGCCCGTGAACCACGCGCCCAGCAGGAGCGTCCCGATCGCGGCGCCCGAAGCCAGCAGCCCGTCCGACGCCTCGGCCTGGCGGTGCGCCAGCAGCGCGATGAGGATCACCGCCGCGATCGACAGGATGAGACGCACCGCGCGGCTCATGCCGCCACCGCCTTGGTCGCGCCGACACGGCGGGCGCCCATCGCTGTCAGCGTGATCGAGACGACCTCGGCCAGCAGGCCCGAGATGAGGAGCACCGCCAGCACGCGGTTGTTGGTCGCAGAAGGATCGAGCAGCACGAGCGACACACCCAACGCGATCGCCACGGGCGAGACGCGGATCGGCGCGAGGTACAGGGGCGACGACGCCGGCAGCCGCTGTCCGGGCGCATCATCCGAGAACCTGATCGCCAGCGAGAGCGTGACCGGCTTGAGGAGCAGGCGCATCGCGGTCAGCAGGAAGACCAGCACAAGCCCGCCCAGCCCGATGCGGATGTCGATGAGGATGCCCGCGGTCAGCCCGAAAAGCGCGGCTACCACATGCTCGCCCCGCAGGATGAACGCCTCGAAGGACCGCAGCCCCTTGCCGGGCATGTTGGCGATGGCGACGCCCGTGAGCAACGCAGCAAACAGCGGCGAGAGGTGAATCTCCGCGGCGGTGCCGGCGGCCAGTCCGACCGCGCCGAGGAACACGCACAACTGATCGCCCCGCTTGCCCGAGGTAATCGAGATGGCAAACTTCAATAGCAGCGCCGCGGTCGCCGCAACGACCAGAACGGTCGCCCCGGAAACCGCCGTCGCCAGCGGTGTCACGGTCGTGGAAATAATCGACGCGACGCCGACGGCGATAATCGCGGCGATGGCGAGCAATCCGCCGGATGCTCGGATCACGATCGCCAGCCGGTGCGCTTCGGCGGTGGAAGCCACGCGGGCGGAGCGCGTCTCCATCGCCCACCCCAACGCGGCGGCGGCGATGAGCGCCACGACCGCGCTCGGCGGACGCCCGGGAGCGAGCCACCTCGACAGTGCCAAATATGCGAGCGGCGCGATGACCATCGCGGTGATGAGCGTGTCCAGCGCGACGATCGTCCAGATGCGGCGCGAGACGAGCCTCAGGAGCGAGGTCCGGGCCTGCGCGCCCACCATCACGCCGATCCACCCCAATCCCAGCACCGCCAACGGCTTGGCATAGGTGATCGGCTGCGCGGGGATGAGTGCGGTCACGGTCGGCCCGAGCAGGATGCCCACGACAACCGAGCCCCACACGGCGATGAAAGTATTGACCGCGGAGCGCGAGCGCGTGGGGCGGAAGCGTCTGGGGCTGGCGGCAACAAGAGCCAGAGCCGCGAGCGTCAGGATGACGAGGAAGGCCTGCATCCGTTGGTCACACTACCGGGTTAGGACCGCATACCCTGGGCGCGACTCACGGGAACCGTGAACCCGATCGGGCGGTCGGCAGGTTTGAGTTCGGTCTCGAAGAACCTGAAAACGCGGTCGGCCGCGCCCGCTGTCGTCAGCGAGAAGCACATCCGCGACCCGGTCACATCCGGTAGCAGCGACGCCAGACCCGAGTACACCGGCATCTCCTCGCGAATGAGCGCCATCAGACCGCGCGCCTCGACAAAGGTCGCCGCCAGCCCGACATCCAGCAATCCCGTCACGGCGTGGTCCATCTGCTCCGGGCGGGTCACGATCAGGATCAGCAGCACATGCTCCGCCGAAGATTGCTCAGTCATGCGACTCGTCCTCCCGGAGCAAGGCCGCGCGGAGTTCCTCGCCGTCTTCGGCGGCCCGGAGCCGCCCCAGCGCGCCCGGCGCCCGGATGATGCGGGCCAATCGGGCGAGCAGCCGGACATGGCGCCACGGCTCCTCGGACGAGCCGAACATCGTGAAGATCAGGTCCGGGCGCGAGGAAGCGTTGAACTCGACGGGAGTGCGCCAGCGGGTGACGATGAGCGCGGTCGTCGCGATGCGGGGGTCGATCGCGTGGGGAAAGGCGACGCCCTCCGGAACCGAAGTGGACGATTTCGACTCACGCTGGATCAGCAACGCCAGAAGCTCATCGGCCGAAATGCTCGGAATGAGCGCCCGATGGGCATGCTCCGCAGCGGTGCGGAGAGCGTCGTCGCGCGATGCCGGCCCGGGGAGGACAAGCGTGGCGCCGGGCTGGAGGAGGGGCGTGAGGGACATTTCAGGGTGGGACGATACCGCGACACGCCCCGATGGGGAATAATGAAAGGAACCGCGGCGGATGCCGAGTAAGGGTGTTGTCGGGTCGGTGGTCGGCCCGGCGGATGGAAAGGCGGGAGGTGGCGGCGATGGAACAAGTCTTCGAGGCGGCTGCGGACAACCTGGTCTGGGTGCTCTTGGCGAGCGTCATCGTCGTCGGGATCGTTGGTTCGACGCTCCGCGAGATCGTCAAGACCAAGTCGCGCGAGCGGACCCGCCGGGAGATCGCGGCGTACATCGCCGAGGGTTCCATGACACCCGAGCAGGGCGAACGACTCATGGCCGCCGGGCGGTCCAAGTGGGAGGATGCATGATGACAGTCGAGATACTCGCCACCGACTTTACCGATGCGGTAATCCGGATGTTCGATCGGGGCACGATTATCCCCATTCTGGGGATATTGCTCGGGTGCTCTGTCGCGATGATCGCGATCGTCGCGGGCGCGATGCGTCAGGCGTCGCAGACCAAGGCGCGCGAGAGGACCCGGTCCGAAATCGCGGCGTACATCGCCGAGGGCTCCATGACACCCGAAGAAGGCGAGCGCCTGCTCAACGCCGGCGCGAAGAACTCGGGCAAGGGCTGCTGCGGCTGATCACGCAAACAAATCGATCGCCGAACCCACATTCGTGATCGAGCGGATCAGGTAGGTCTGCACCGCGCGCTCCACGGCCCGGTTGAACTCCGATTGTGACACATCGCCGATCTTCGGCATGTCGTACAAGTCGCGCGTATCGTGGTGACGCTGGATGTGGCCGCAGCCCGGGCGCTCATAGGCGACCGGCGAACAGCCGTGGCGATGATCGCTCCCCCGGCACGACTCGAACCGGTCGTGCTCCCGGAGATTCTGCGCATCGAGGTATTCGTCGTACCGGAGGCGGGGCGGGCGCGCCGAGCACGCATCGTCGCGCCGGCAGTAGTCCCGGTGATCGTCGCAGTCGCGCCGATGGTCGGCGTGCTCGGGGCGATGCAAGGCACCCGCATCGGCGTGGTGGCCCGGATGGTGGGAGTGCTGGGCATTGGGATGTGCGCCCCGGGAGGGCCACAACATGAACGATGCGGAGTCGAGCGGGCTGATCTTCATTGTGCCGGGTCAGGTTCGAAGCCCGTACCCGGAGCGCCCAGCCGATAAGATCGCCCCCCCGGCGTGGCGTTGCGGCAAGTTCCCGCAGCGGGGCGTGCCGGTTGTGCGGGCGTGTTGCATCCGATCAACACGCCGATGAGACGGATGGACACACCCGGTGCGGACGGAAGAACTCGACTACGACCTGCCCGAGCACCTGATCGCGACGAGACCCGTCGAGCCGCGAGACGCGTGCCGGCTCCTCGTGGTGTCGCGCACCGACGACCGCCTGATGGAGCACGCGCGGTTCTCTGATCTGCCGTCGTTCCTGTGCCCCGAGGATGTCATGGTCTTCAACACCTCGGGTGTGCTGCCCGCGCGATTGATCGGCGCCCGCAAAGACACCGGCGGGGCCGTGGAAGGCCTGTTCCTCGCTGAGCATCCAAACGCGGCGGGCGCGGAGTGGCGCGTCATGCTTAAGAGCAACGGCAAACTCCGCGCCGGGCAGGTGATCGCGCTGGGCACGGGCGATGTGAAACACGAGATCGAACTCCTGCGGCGCGACGATGAATGCTGGATTGTGCGGCCGATGGGACCCGGCCCCGCGGGGGCCACGGAGACTCTTGCCCGTGTCGGGGCGACTCCCCTGCCGCCGTACATCCTCCGGCAGCGGAAGCACACCGGCCAGAGCGTGGATGACACGGCGGACCGCGCGTGGTACCAGACGGTTTACGCGCAGCCGGGAGGTTCTGTTGCGGCCCCGACCGCGGGGCTGCACTTCACCGAGGCGTTGCTCGGGCGCCTCGCGTCGATGGGTGTGGCTCGAGCGGATGTGCGGCTCGATGTGGGCGTGGGCACCTTCAAACCCATCGAGTCGGAGCGCGTCGAGGACCACCCGATGCACGCGGAGTGGGCGCGCGTGCCCGGCGCAGCCCTTGAGGCGATGCACGGCGCGAAGGCGGGGGCGGGCGGGGGAGAGAGGACGGAGGGGCGGGTCATCGCGGTAGGCACGACCAGCGTGCGCGCCCTGGAGTCGGTTCCGCAAGGTTCCGCGGGCGACTGGGAAGGGTGGACGAACCTGATGATCGCGCCGGGGTACGGCCTGAAGCGTGTGGATGCGTTGGTGACGAACTTCCACCTCCCGAAATCGACCCTCCTCCTTCTGGTCGGGGCGTTCTTTCCAGGAGGCGTCGGCCGGGTCAAGGCGATCTACACCGAAGCGGTGCGCCGGGAGTATCGGTTTTACTCCTACGGCGACGCGATGCTGATACTGCCGTAGGCCCGTCAAACGGATACATTGTCCCCCTGACACCACCGCCTGCGGAGAAAGGATGCTCCACAGTTGACTCGCCTCGACGATCTCATCGCGGGACTGCCGGTGACGCTCGACCCGCCCGATGCGGGGAGCATTCGCATCTGCGACATCACCGAAGACTCGCGCACCGCCATGCCCGGATCGCTCTTCATCGCGCGATCGGGCGGCACGCACGACGGAACCAGGTTCATCGCGGACGCCGCCACCGGCGGCGCCGTCGCGGTACTGCGGAAGCGGCACACCTCAGCGACTCCCGCGCCAGCCCAAAACGATGTTTTCCCGGATATGGCGACCGTGTGGTCCTCGGGCGATGACCGCGACGTGGCGCGGATCGGGGCGATCATCGCCGAGCGTTTCTACGCCTCGCCATCCTCGAGCGTGCGCGTCGTCGGCGTGACGGGGACCAACGGCAAAAGCACCATCGCCCACATGGTCCACCGCCTGCTCAAGCACGCCGGAGTCAGCGCCGGGTTGATCGGGACGGTCGAGATCGACGACGGGCGCGAGGTGAGCAAGGCGACCATGACCACGCCGCCCGCCACGGAGATGAGTTACCTCCTCTCGAACATGCGCGAGCACGGGTGCGCCGCGGCGGCCATCGAGATTTCCAGCCACGCGCTTGATCAGAGGCGCGCCGACGGAATCCGCGTCGAGATCGGCGTCTTCACCAACCTCACAGGCGATCACCTCGATTACCACAAGTCGACCGAGGAATACGCCCGGTGCAAGGCGCACCTTTTCGAGATGCTGCCAGAGGACGGCCTGGCGGTGGTCAACGCAGACGACCCGTGGCACGCGCGCATGATCGAGAACTGCGCAGCGCAGATCATCCGCACGAGCATCACCGGCGCAGATGCGGACGCGCGTGCGCGGCTCCTGACCGTCTCGGCGCAGGGCACCCGCGCCGAGTACGCCGGCCCGTGGGGCACGTTCGAGGCGACGAGCCCCTTCATCGGCGAGCACAACGTGAGCAACACGCTGCAGGCACTGGTATGCGCGCATCGCCTCGGGCTGTCGCCCACCCAGATGGAGCGCGGCCTGGCGCGGCTCACCACACCCGCCGGACGGCTCGAGTGCGTGAGCGAGCCGGGCGACGGGATGCTCGTGCTCGTGGACTATGCGCACTCCGACGACTCCATCGCGCACGCGCTGGCGTCGGTGCGTCCGGTCGCCGAGCAGGTACAGGGGAGAGTGATCTGCGTATTCGGGTGCGGCGGGGACCGCGACAAGACAAAGCGCCCGCGCATGGGGCGGGCGGCCGCGACGGGCGCGGACATCGTCTTCATCACGAGCGACAACCCGCGAACCGAGCGTCCGAGCGCGATCATCGACGAGATCCGCGCGGGCATGACGCCCGAGATGCTCTCGCGCAGCCGGGTCGATGCGGATCGCCGACGCGCGATCGTCGCGGCCATCAGCGAAGCAAAGAAGGGAGATGTCGTGGTCATCGCCGGCAAGGGGCACGAGGACTACCAGATCCTGCCCAACGGGTCCGGCGGCACAGAGCGCATCCACTTCGACGACCGCGAAGAAGCACGCAGGGCGCTGGAGGTCAGACGCAGCGCGATCGTAGAAATGAAACACACCCATGACTTCTGGACCACAGGCGGCATCGCTCGCGCCACGGGCGGCGAACTGACCGGCGATCCCGCCGTCCGCCTCACCGGCGTCTGCACCGACACGCGGAGCATCACGCCGGGGTGCGTGTTCGTTGCGCTCGTCGGCGAACGGTTCGATGCGCACAACTTCGTGCGTGACGCGGTGCAAAAGGGTGCCGCGTGTGTTGTCGTTCACAACGATGCCGGCGACCCGGCGGTGCCCGTGATCCGCGTGCGCGACACGGGAGCGGCGCTGATGGATATGGGCGCCGCGTGGCGCAGGGAACTGACTCGCACGCGCGTGATCGCGGTGACGGGCTCCAACGGCAAGACCACCACCTGCCGCATGATCGACGCGGTGCTCGGCGTTTCGCTGACCGGCCGCGCGAGCATCAAGAGTTTCAACAACGCGATCGGCGTGCCGCTGACCGTGCTGGGCGCCAAGGAGACCGATGACTATCTCGTCGCCGAGGCGGGGATGAATGCGCCGGGCGAGATGGATCCGCTCTCGCGGGTCCTCACCCCCGACATCGCGGTGATCTCGTCGATCGGACGCGCGCACATCGGGGCGTTCCCGGACGGCGTGCTCGGCATCGCGCGAGAAAAGGCGCAACTGGCGGCGCACCTCGCCCCCGGCGGCGTCATCGTCGCGACCGCCGACTCACCCGAACTGCGCGAGGTTCTGGGCAATGACCCGCGCGTCGTGTGGGTAGGTGAGGCGGATGACTCGGATGTGCGCGTGGTGGGCATCGAGCCAACCGAGCCGGGGACAACTTTCAGAGCCGATGATCAGGCCTTCACCGTTCCCGCGCCCGGTCGCCACAACGCGCTCAATGCCGCCCTCGCGGTGGTCGTGGCGCGAAGGACGGGTTTGGGTGACGATGCCATCCGCCAAGGCCTGGCACGCTTCATACCCCCGCCGATGCGCCTCCAGCACCTGCACCTCGGGGGCGTCACCGTCGTCAACGACGCCTACAACGCCAACCCGGACTCCATGATCGCGGCCCTTCGCCACTTCGCGGAGTCGCCCGTAACCACGGCGGAACACGGGGGTGGGCGGCGGGTCGCGGTGCTCGGGCAGATGCTGGAGATGGGCGAGCACTCCGACGCGATGCACCAGGTCGTCGCGCGGTTCCTGCGCGATGAACTCCGCGGCAAGATCGATCTGCTCGTCACCGTCGGCACGGGGGATGGGGGGGCGCGCGTGACGGGCGCGGTGCACCACTTCGACTCGCTCGATGATGCAGCGATATCGGCTATCGCGTCGATGGTGAAAGCGGGAGATACGGTGTTGCTCAAGGGCTCGCGTGGCGTCGGGCTGGAGCGGCTCATCCCCGCGCTGGAAGCAAAGGCCCGATGCTGTACCACCTCTGGCTGACCACGCAGGACTGGCTCCGCGCCCGCGGGCTCGACTCGTATTTCATGGTCCTCGACCAGGTGCTGTTCCGCGCGATCATGTCCGGGCTCCTCGCCTTCGCGCTCGTCCTCATCTTCGGCAAGCCCGTCGTCCGCTGGCTCGCCTCCAAGAAGATCGGCGACGCCGCACGCTTCGATGTCAAGGCCCTCGACGAGGCGCTCAAGAGCAAGCAGAACACGCCCACGATGGGCGGGCTGCTCATCGCCGGGTCCATCCTCGTCTCGACGCTCCTCATGGCCGATCTCTCCATCACCTATGTGCAGATCGCACTCGTCGTCGTCGCGTCCTTCGCCTGCATCGGCGCGGTGGACGACTGGCTCAAACTCACCGCCAAGTCACGCGGCAGCGCCTCCCGCCAGGGGCTCTTCGCGTGGGAGAAACTCGTCTTCCAACTCGGCATCGCGCTGCTCGTCGGGGTTTTCGCCCACCGCGCGGGCATGAACCCGGACGGGATGGGCGGGGGCGACAGTCTGGCGCACGCCATCAACCTGCCCTTCCAGAAGACCTACAACTCCGTGCAGGGCGTCATCGCGCCCGGCGTGATGTACCTGGGCGTCTGGCTCTACGCGGGCGTGATGATCCTCGCGCTCACCGGCATGAGCAACGCCGTCAACATTACCGATGGCATGGACGGGCTGGCCACGGGCATCACGATGGTCATCGCCGTCGCCATGACCGCCCTGTGCGTCGTCGCCGGGTCCGACACGCTCTCCCACCAGTTACTCGTGCCCAATGTAGCCGCCTCGGAGGAACTCGCCGTCGTCGGCGCGGCCCTCGCCGGCGCGTGCATGGGATTCCTCTGGTGGAACTGCTCGCCCGCGATGGTCTTCATGGGCGACACCGGCTCGCTCTGCCTCGGCGCAACCCTCGGGTACATCGCGGTGGTCATCCGACAGGAGTTCGTCTTCCTTGTGATGAGCGGCGTGTTCCTGCTGGAGATCTTCAGCGTGGTGCTGCAGGTCGGCTACTTCAAGTGGACCAAAGGCAAGCGCATCTTCCGGTGCGCCCCCTACCACTGGCACCTCCACATGGGCGGCTGGACAGAGCAGAAAATCGTCGTGCGTTTATGGATCGTGACGATCGTGCTGGTCGGCATCGGCCTGGCGACGCTCAAGGTGCGGTGACGAAGCACCCTCGCATCATCCGCCCTTGCGTTGGCACTCGCGGTGGGCATTGCGCCATGTTCGCCGTGGACTGAGTTCGTATCCCCATGCATCGTCAGGCAGGTATCTGTTGGTCGCATCAAAATGCCTCCGCGCCGAGGCATACAGCCCGGCCTTCCAGAGGCAGAGCGCCGCAAGGGAATGATGTTCAATCCGGTTCTTGAGCTTCGCGATGTGCCGCGATGACTCGATCTCATTCGCGCACGACGCGATCTCCTGAGCGACTTCCGGTCGCCGCAAATACGCCTTGGCGCCTTCCTCGTCGTTCTCCCAAGACTCCATGTAAAGAGCGCGCTCGATGTGCGCCTGCAAGATGACCGATCGAGCCGGGTGTCCTTCCGGTGTGATGGAAATGACATAGTTCGCGCAAGCGAACATTCGCTCGTGCGACCCGAGCCACTTCTCACACATCGCGGTGAGGATGGATCGACACGCCTTGGTGTGCCCCGGGCACCGTTGCATCGCACCGAGATGACGATTCTTCGCCTCTTCCGCGTTGTCCTCAAACGGCAATCCCATGGCGCATGGAATCAGCCACGCGACCGGCTCGGCGTCTTGGGCTCGCGCCTCGGCAGCGTAAAACAGATCATCCTGTGCCTGCACAAGCGCCTTTTCGAACTTGACCCAACGGTGCCGGGACACCATCGAAGCTTTCATCCCTGAACGAGATTTCCAAGCGCGGAGAACCCATGCCGCGCCGCGCACCGTGTTCGCAATTCCAACCCTAGGACTTGCGTGGACCCACGCATCAAGTTCATTCGGGGAGTCCTCGTACGCGTTCGCCAAACACCCGACCAGAAATGAGTAGTCGTCCGGGTCACGGACTTTGCTCAGCCCGGTCTCCACAACGTCCCATGCGCCCGCATCTGCGCTGGCGAGCATCGCCGCTGCATCGGAGTCACCCAGCGTTGGGTCGATCGTCGGTCCCCCGATCACCATGCGATCGGCCAACGCGAACGGAGCATTAACGACAGTCGCCAAGAGCCCAAGAATCATGGGAGAGAGTCTCGCGGATTCAGGTTCCGATGGAAAGCACGGGCCCGGCCCGACATCCCCGTCCCATCGCCACCCCGATTGGCGCCCCCTCGATTACTCGTCTTCCACCCGTTGCGCCACGATCGGTCCCGCATTCTTCGTCGCCAGCAGCTTAATCTCATCGAACGGCGCGAGGCCCTGCTGCTCGCACGAGAATCGCACCGCCGAGACGCCGTCGGCGCCCGGGCCCTCGAAGACGCCCGCCCGAATCTCGCGCATCTTCACCACCACGCGCTGTTCGGGCGACTGCCGCTTGACATCGATGAGATCGCGCCCGCGCCACGAAATCGCGAGCACTGACCCATCGCTCAGTTCAACAAACGACATCGTGGCGTCGGCGAGCGTGACGGTGCCGAGCGACCAGGGGGGCGAGGCGACGACCCGCGCGTCGGGCGCCGCACCCACCGCGTCGATCAGCCGCTCCGCCCGCGACGCCAGCGAGCCGCGTTCCATGAACCCAAGCAGCTTGCCGGCGTCGCGTGCGGCGATGGCGCGGGCGGCATCGATCGCGCGCGCATTCATCTGCGCGTAATAATCGTTCCAGTTGGGGTTGAAGAGGTCCCCGTGCGTCAGCCGCTCGAGGGCGATCTGCCCGCGCGCGGTGGCGGCCACAGTGTCACCATCCGGCGTCAGCGTCATCGTCGAGCCATCCGGAAACGCATAGACGCCCGCGAGCCGCGAGACGACCCCGGACGGCTCGGGCGTCTGCCCATCCGGTGCAGGGGCGAAAAGAACAGTCCGCTCGATCTCCGGGCCGACCCGCGACAACGCATCGTTGCAGTTGGCGAGCATCACAACGATCAGGTTGTCGTCGGGGAAGACGCACAGCGCCGACTCGAACCCGGTCGACTGACCCGACGAGAGAATGCGTGTCGTGCCGCTCATCGACTCGAAATGCAGCCCGCCGATGGACCGCCCGGAGGAGTCGGGCGTCCAGAAAGTCGTCCGTGCCTCCTCATCGAAAAAGTCGCCCGCCCGCGTCGCCCCGGCAAAGGCGAGCAGGTCGCGTGCGCTCACGACGCCGCCCGTCACGCCGCGCGTCTCCCACGACCAGGCATTCGTGAGCGCGGTGCCGATCGATTGCACGCCCGCCGGCTCCGCGTACCGAAACGCGACGCGGGAGAAGTCGAGCTCAGTGTCGTGAAGAAAATGCGCATCCCGCATCCCCGAGGCGGCGAACACCTCGCGCCGGATGTAATCAGGGAAGTTCTCCCCCGATACACGCGCCACGATCATCGCCAGCAGCGTGTACCCCGGCGGACTGAAGCGCGTCATCTCGCCCGGTTCACCCTGCAGCCTCGCCCGCATGATGCGCGACAGCGCGCGGTCTTGGCTCATCGAGTCGCTCGTCCGCATCGCCACCGTCTCGGGCAGCCCCGAGCGATGCACGAGCAGTTGCCCGACGGTGATCCCCGCCTTGTCGGTCGGAACATCCTCGAAAAGGTCGCCCAGCGTGGTCCCGAGCGAGAGCCGACCCTCCATCCGCAGCCGCAGAACCGCCGCCGCGGTGAACTGCGTCGAGATCAGCCCGATGTCGTAGAGCGTGTCGGGCGCATTGGGGGTGCGGGAGAGGCGATCGGCCAGCCCAAGGGACACGAAGTCCGGCGGGGCGTCGCCCCGCTGCACGCCGATGACCCCAGAGAGCCCCAGGCGCTCGAACTCCTCGGCCCGGGCGTCGAGGCGGTCGCCGATGGACGACGCGGGGATGGGTGTGGCGGGGGCGGACGGGTCATCGGCAACGACGACAGGAGCGCAGAGGGGGAGGGCCATCGCCAGCGACGCGATGATTCCCGGCCATGGAAGTGCCTGTTTCCCCAATGGTTTGTCTCCGCCGATGTGTGAAGTGGGCCTTGCCCTTGAACCGATCCACCTGTACGGTAGTTGCACGGCCGGGCGATGTCCGGCCGACCGTTTCACTTTCGGAGCACCCGTCTGACCCGCACGATCCGCCATCGCAACCAAACGCACCGTTCGCCCATCGGCGTCGGCGCGGGCGTGGCGTGGATCGACGCTGATCGTTGGCTCGGCATGTGCTCATGACGCATAGACATTTCAGATTGCTTCCGCAGCGTCCGCGACCATCGGGACGGTCCCAAGTCGGTGCGCGTGCGGGCATGACCTTGTTGCAACAGTAAGCAGGAGCCCTCCCATCGCACGCAGGTACTTCAGAGAGTCGGGCGGCCCGGTCGTCCGCAAGACACGCACGAATCACGAGATTCGCCTCACGCCCATCCGTTTGATCAACGAGCACAACGAGCAGGTCGGCGTCATCGAGACGCGCGAGGCCCTGCGCATGGCCGAGGAGGCCGGGCTCGATCTCGTCGAGATCCAGGCCGATGTCCGCCCGCCGCTCTGCAAGATCATGGACTACGGCAAGTACCGTTTCGAGTTGTCCAAAAAGCAGAAGGGGCAGGGCGCGGGCAAGGCGTCGGAACTGAAGGAAGTCCGCCTGGGCCGCTCGATCAAGATCGACGACCACGACGTGCAGATCCGCGTGAATCAGGCACGCAAGTTCCTCATGGACGGGCACAAGGTGCTCCTCGTCCAGAACTTCCGCGGCCGCGAAATGGCGCACCGCGAGATCGGCGAGCAGCGCATGCGCGAGGTGTGCGAGCAACTCTCCGATATCGCTAAGCCCGATGGCTTCCCGAAACTCGCCGGACGCCGCATGAACGTCGTCCTCATGCCGGACAAGACCAAGATCGAGGCCGCCAAGCGCGCCATCGCCAAGGAAAAGGCGGCGGCGGAAAAGGCCAAGGCCGCCGAAATGGGCGAGACCAAGGACACCACCGCGAAGCCCGAACCCCAGGCGCAGGAAGCCGAGAAAGCTTAATCTCGGATCGGAGAAGGGGAAGTTCGAAGCGGAGCACCATCAGCAGCGCACCTGTCGCCGCCGGCGTTGCACACGCCCTCTACTTCCCGAACTGCTCCGCCAGCGTCGTCGCGCCGCGGCTCCGGTACTCCTCTGCCAGGGCGCTCACGAATCCGTCCAGCGCCATCTGGCCGAGGTCGTTCTGCACGCCGCGGATGCGCACCGATACCGTTCCGTTCTCCGCGTCGCGCGGCCCAACCACCGCCATCACCGGCACCTTCTCCTCCGCCGCGTTGCGAATCTTCGCCTGCACGCGCTCGTTGCCGAAGTCGATCGAACTCCGCAGGCCCGCCGCCTTCAGCGCCCCGTGCACCCGCTCCGCGTAGTCGTTGGACTTCTCCGAGATCGGCAGCACCCGCACCTGCTCGGGCGACAGCCACAACGGGAACGCGCCCGCGAAGTGCTCGATCAGCACGCCACAGAACCGCTCCATCGAGCCGAACGGCGCGCGGTGGATCATCACCGGACGGTGCGCCGCGTTGTCGGCGCCGATGTAGGACAGGCCGAACCGCTCGGGCAGGTTGTAGTCCACCTGCACCGTGCCCAACTGCCACTCACGCCCGATCACATCCTTGACGACGAAGTCGATCTTGGGGCCGTAGAACGCGGCCTCGCCCTGCTCCATGCTGAACGGCTTACCGAGCGTCGCGGCGGCGTCCTTGCACGCCTGCTCTGCCTTGTCCCAGTTGGCCGCGTCGCCGACGTACTTGTCCGAGTCCGGGTCACGGAGCCCGACGCGCACGCGATAGTCCGTGATGCCCTGGCGTGTTGAGCACGATCTTCACCAGTTCCAGGCACCCGTGCAGCTGCCGCCCGATCTGGTCTTCGGTGCAGAACAGGTGCGCATCGTCCTGCGTGAATCCGCGCACCCGGGTCAGCCCGTTCAGCTCGCCCGACTGCTCCCAGCGGTACACCGTCCCGAACTCCGACAGACGGACGGGCAGGTCGCGGTACGAGTGCGGCTGGCTGTTGAAGATGCGGATGTGCATCGGGCAGTTCATCGGCTTGAGCAGATACCCTCCGCCCTCGCCCGTCTCCGAGGCGATTGCTCATCTCCGCACGAACAACCCTCCGTCGCCATCGCCTCCAAACGCATCACGCCTGGGATCGGCGGATACTGCGACTCCTTTGTAGTACGGGAAATGCCCGCTGGTGCGGTAGAGGTCGAGCTTGCCGATGTGCGGCGTGTACACCTGGGTGTAGCCCTGCTTGACGAGCTCCTCGGCAATGAAGTTCTGCAGCTCCGTGCGCACGACCGAGCCCTTGGGGGTCCACAGGATGAGCCCCTGGCCCACCATGTCGTCGATGTGGAAGAGCCCCAGCTTCTTGCCGATCACGCGGTGATCGCGCGCCCTGGCCTGCTCCAGCAGCTCCAGGTGCTCGTCGAGCTCCTTCTTCGAGGGGAACGCCGTCCCGTACACGCGCGTCAGACGGTCGCTGTTCTCGTCGCCGTGCCAGTAGGAGGAGGCGAGCGAGAGCACCTTGACGGCGCCGATGCGTCCGGTGCTGGGCACGTGCGGGCCGCGGCACAGGTCCTCCCAGTTGGCGCCCGGGGTTCCGGTCACGTACCAGGTCAGTTCGGCTGAGCCTGCGTCCATCGCCCGCGCGTTGTCGAGTTTGTACTTTGCTGCCTTCGGACTTGAGCGTTTCACCATCCCCTTGTCGGCGCCCATCCCGTACCGCGTAAACGGCCGGTCCTCCGCGATGATCGACGCCATCTCCGCTTCGATCTTCTCGAAGTCGCCCGCGGTGAGCGGGCGCTCGTCCGGGAAGCGGATGTCGTAGTAGAAGCCCGTCTCCAGCGGCGGGCCGTACACCAACTGCGCACCCGGCACGATCCGCTGAATCGCCTCCGCCATCACATGCGCCGCCGAGTGACGCATCAGGAACAGCAGATCAGCCCGCTGCTGGTCATCGCGCGGCCGGCTGGTAATCAGCGAGAGCGTCGCGTCCTTCTCGATCACCGTGCCGATGTCGCGCAGCTCGCCATCAATGCGCGCACCCATCGACTGCTCGGCCAGCTTCGGGCCGATCGACATCGCCACCTCGTACGCGGTGACGGGCTTGGCGAACTCCTTCACGGAACCATCGGGCAGTGTGATCTTGGGCATGGGAGGGTCTGAGTCTCGAAGGGAATTGGGGTCGAAATCGCCGGACCCGGCTCAAGATGTGGTGCCATACGACGCCGGGGCCACGCATGGTAGTCTGTCGCCCATGATCTGCCCGTTCTGCGGCCGGGACCACGACCGAGTCATCGACTCCCGCTCCTCCGATGGCGGCCATGTCGTGCGCCGACGCCGACAGTGCGAGGAATGCTCCAAACGCTTCACCACCTACGAACGCGTCGAGGAGACCAACCGCCTCGTCGTCGTCAAACGCGACGGCACCCGCGCCCCCTTCAACCGCGAGAACATCCTCAAGGGCGTCCAGTCCGCGTGCGGCAAGCGGGCCATCGCCGAGGCCGCCAAGACCCGCCTCGTCGACGAGGTCGAGGAGGAGATCCACAAGGTCTACGACCGCGAGGTCGACTCCCGCCGCATCGGCGAACTCGTCGCGTCCAAACTCCGCGACCTCGACGAGATCGCCTATGTCCGATTCGCCTCGGAGTACTACCAGTTCCGCAATGTGGGCGACATCCTCAACCAGCTCGAGGAGCTCAACACCCGCGTCAAGGATGTCCGCGAGCAGGGCAAACTCTTCGAAGACGCCGCCGATGCGACCAAGCGCAAATCAAAGTAAGCGCCGCCCCAGCCCCCAACTCACGCCGACTTCGACGCCTTCTTGCCCTTGTTCTGGATGGCCTCACGCATCTCGTCGGCCATGTACAGAATCGCCTTGCAGTTCGGGCACTGCGTGTACTCGACACGCCTCAGCACAACGTTCACATGCTCCGCCGGGAGCATCGTGTAGCACGCGCCGCAGTTGTATTCCATCCGCTTGCGGTCGATCTCCTCGACCGCAGCCATGATGTCCTCGATCCCCAGATCCATCAGCTCGTTGTACGAGGCCAGTGCATCCCCCGGCACCTCAGCCAGGGCCGCCTTCCGCTCTCCCTCCAGCTCCGCGAGCCGATCCTTGATCTCCGCCGCCCGCGCATCGCGATCCGTCAGCGCCACCCCCCGCACCTTCGAACGCTCGGCGTGCTCCGCGTTCTTCTGCGCTACCTGCTCGCGGATCTCATCGACCTTCGTCATCGACTCCAGCGCCCGCGTCTCGACAAGACCCTTGTCCGCCTTGAGCGTGTTGATCTCCGTCAGGATCGCGCTGTGCTCCTTCGACGTCTGCGCCTTGTTCATCCGCTCACGCAGCATCGCGATCCGCTGCTCCGCCGCTTTCATCTCGTTCTCATCATTCGCGGCTTCGGCTTCGAGTTTCTGCGCCTGCGCCTTGAGCGTCTTCAGCGACTTGTCGATCTCGGAGAGCTGGTGATCCTGCGACCTGAGGTACCGTTCCGCCGCATCCAGCCGCGAGCGCAGCCCGCGTATCTGCTGATCGACCCGATACAAACGAAGCAACTTTGCCGTGACTGCCATGTGGTCTCCGCCGACGCCCCCTGCCTGATGCCGAGGGAAAAAGTGTATCACAAACCAGCCGCTGCATCCCCTCCCTACCCGCACCAAACCCGATTTCAGATGATCTTCAGGATCCAGTACGCCACCGGCGCTACAAGCAGCGGCGAGTCGATGATGTCCATCACCCCCCCAAACCCGGGCAGCGCCGCCGAATAGTCCTTGATCCCCGCATCCCGCTTGAAGACCGACGCCACCAGATCCCCAGCCTGACCCACCGCGCCCAGAACCGCCCCCAGAATCAGCCCCTCCCACCAGTATGGGTCCTGCGTCGCCGGGGCGTGCGGCACAAAAGTCGTCGCCAGCACCGCCACCCCCGCCGACGCCGCCATCCCACCCACCAAACCCTCCCAGGTCTTGCCCGGGCTGAGCCACGGGATCAGTTTGTGCCGCCCGATCAGTGTCCCCGTGAAATACGCCCCGATATCGCACGACTTCGTGATCGCCAGCACCGCCAGCAGCCACCACCCCGAGTGCTCCTTGCGAATCGCGACCAGCAGCCCCCCCATCACCCCCACATACACAAAGCAAAGCAACGTGCTCGCCACCGCCGCCACCACGCCCTCCGTGGTGTGGTCGCGCGTGTAATAGATCATCGAGGCGATCAGCACCAACGCCGCCGAGGTCCCCGCAAACGCAACACCCGAGATCGTCCCGAGGTCGTCGGGCGTCGCCGCCGAGGTCGCAAGCCCGAGCAGGCCCGCCAGCGCCAGAAACCACCCGGGCGTCGGAATCGCGTGCGCTCGGAAGATCCCGCCGATCTCCCGGCTCGCCAGCACGACGATCACCGCCGCCACCGGCAAAAGCAGAATCGCACGCACGCCCGTCTCATGCGCGAGCCACTCGTCCGCCCAGATCATCCCGATCAGGGCCGCGATCAGAATCACGCCGTAGGTCAGCCGATGCTTCAGCACCGCCAAAGACTACCGCAACGCGACAAACCGCACCGCGCGCCCGTGCTGCGCCGGGTCGCCCATCAACCGCTCCACCCGCGCCACCGCCACCGTGTGCAGATGCTCGCCCTTGTCGATCACAACGAACCGCCTCCCCCCCCCGCTCCCACCCCCACCCCGGGTCTCCGCGTCGAGCGACATCACCGCCGCCGCCGTCGAACCCGAACCCGCAAACGGATCCAGCACCACCGCGTCCGGCTTCGCGTCAATCCCCGTCAGCGTCATGATGTGCCGCAGCAGCGCTACCGGCTTCTTCCCGTTACGGAACCGCGCCCCGTCCTCGCCCGCCACGCGGTTGAAGTCCTTCTCAAAGTCCGCGTAGTTCGCATGCGGCAACTCGTTCGCCCGCGCCCTCCCGACGGGCCTGCCCTGCAGGTAGTCCGCATTCCGCCGCGGCCCCTCCGGCGGAATCACAAAGTCCCGGTACCCGATCCCGTCGCCCCCCATCCCGTGCACGCGCACCAGCCACCCGCGATGCGTCCCGAAATGCCGCTCGAGATGCGCCACGAAGAACCGCCCCGATGAGTTCGCCTCTCGCAGCGCCCCGCGGATGTTGATCCGCTTCAACCCCTCAGGCGCACCGCCGCGCGTCAGTTCGAACGCCCCCGGCGCGTAGAACTCCACCCGCCGCCCCTCGATCGTCTCGACGCGCTCCGCACCGCCCCGCACATCCACCCCCCACTCATACTCATGATCCCGCGAAGGCCGCTTCCTCCTCGGCGGCACAAACGCCGCCGACCCCCGGTACAGCAACACCTGCTCCGTCACATCCTGGTATGCCCGCGCACCCTTGAGAACCCGGTCCTCGTGCCGCACCCTGGCGGTCAACGCCGTCAGGAAGTTCGCCCGGCCGAACGCCTCGTCGCACAGCAGCTTCAACTCGCTCCCGTACGCCTCGTTGATGCTGAAAGCCGCGGCACCCGTCGGCGCCACAAGCCGCGCCATCAGCGCCAGCCGATCACGCATCATCGTCAGCCACGCCGCGGGCGAAAACCGATCCCGGTACCGGAACAACCGCTCCCCCGAGTTGTACGGCGGGTCCGCGTAGATCAGATCAACCTTCCCCTCCAGTTCGTCCATCAACCACCGCATCGCCGCCAGGTTGTCAGAGTCAATCATCATCGAAGCGTCGGCGGTGTCATCCCCCGCGATCATCCGCGACGCCGCAACCCCGGGCGCACGCACAAAATGCGCATGCCGCTGCCGCTCAATCGCCGCCAGCGCTCCAAGATCATCCCCCACCACATCACACACGCGCGCCACCCGCGCATCGATGTCGGGCGTGATGTACCGCTCCTCCTCCCCCACCGGCGCATACACCCGCGACATCCCCTCCCACACCAGCCGATGCCCGCCCTTCCCGACCACCGACAAATCATCGTCCATCAGCGCCGAAGCCACCCGCACCAGATCCCCATCGCTCAGCCGCGCCGCCAGCCCGCGCACCGCCTCCAGCGCGCGTGCATGCCCTTCGACCGTCTCATCCAGATAGAAGTGCCCGCGCACCCGCCCGACGATCGCGTGCTCCCTCGTCGCGACACCCATCACGACGCCTCCGCCTGCGCACGGGTCATTTCAGGCGGCACCTTCCATAAGTCTCGCGAAGCCGCGAACGCGATCGCCCGAAGCGTCCGCTGCCGCTGCCACTCCGTGGGCGTCACGATCGGCGCCCGCTTGTGAATCGTCACGGGCAAGGGCCGCTCCGCATCCTCAAACCAGTCCCGCGCATCGTCCCGCTCCAGCGCGCGGGGATCAGCACAGAGCAGCCCCCATCCCAATGGCACATCCCTCGGCGCAAGCGTCGACGCCGGCGCGATCACATACAACCGGTCCGCCAGCCGCCGATGCGCCAGCGTCGAGAACTTCGAATGCCCGTGAATCCGCTTGGACACATCCGCCAACTCACGCAGCACCCGCTGGTATACGGTCGATCGGCTGTTCCCGAAGTCCCACGACTCCATCTCCTCAAACAGGAACGAACCGCTCTGTTGCAACTCCGGCTCCCGCTCACGCAGGTGCCCCCGCTCGAACTCTCGCCGCCGCACCTCCAGCGCATCCCGCTTGGCCAGCAGCACCGGCAAGTCGTGCCGCTCGCGCAAGAAGTCCGACCGCACAAACTTGCACTCGATCACCGCCGTGCACCGCACGCGCTTCTCGCGCGCCGCCGGCTTCCATGTAAAGAGCGGCGCGCTGCTCGGCTCGCCGCCCGCGTGCCCTTCGTAGTACCCGGCGATGTCCACCAGCGCCCTCGATCCGGGCAGCCGCGTCTCCGGCGCGACCGCACGAAAACCGTTGCGGCGCAGAAACGCCGCAGCAAGCAACTTCAGTCTGCGGTGCCCGTTGGACTCCACGCTTCCCTCCGTGGGGTGGAGAAAGATCGCCCGACAGAACCCGAAAGACTACAATACGGACGCCGCCGAGACGCGCGCAATCTCACGCAACACACACTTTCGGAGTGGATGGATATGACTAAGCCGAGACCCTTCCTGGTCGGCATGCTCTGCGGCTCGATGACCCTCTCGCCCGTTTCGTGGGCTATGGCCCAGCAACCCGCCGAAGCGACCGACGCCATCGTCGTGCAGTCGGGCGGCATCGACGCGCTGCTCGTGGACAAGAAAGACGCCGGACTCAAGCGCGCCCTGATGATGCTCGACGACCGACTCCTGGAACTCCCCGCCGAACTCCAGGAGGACGACATGCCCGCGGGCATGATCAAGATGGTCTGGGACCACCTCATCAGCCCGATGTCGCTCCGCTTCGGCATGGACGAGAACCCCGCCGAGGGCGCCATGCCCTTCCACGCGCAGCTCATCGTCAACACCATCGAGGCCGGCCAGCCCCGCTCAACAGCCGGCATGCTCGCCTCCATGCTCGAGCAGCAAGGCGCCGAATGGAGCTCGCCCGCCGGCGGCATCCAGACCACCGAAGCGCCATTCGGCAAGATGATGCTCGGCGCGCCCGAGATCAACGGCAAGGAGTCCTTCGTCGTCGGCGTCAACGCGCTCAACCTCAACGCGCCCGCACTCGATGTTTCCTCGCTCCTGCCAAAGGGCGTCGCGCCGGGCTTCGCCGTGCACGCCGACATGAAGCAACTCACACCCCTCATGGAAATGGCTTTCGAGGGCAACCCCGACATGGCCATGGTCCGCGACCTCATGGAGTCGTCCGGCATCATGGGCGAGAACGCCATGACAATGGACATGGCCATCGGCCACGGCGCCGACCGCACTTACGGCGGCCTGATCATGCGCAACTACGCCAAGGCCGGCGCCAACTGGGGCGCGCTGCCCGGCAAGAACATCCCCGCCTCCTTCCTTAGCGCCATCCCCGCCGACGCCACCTATGCTCAGGCCGGAATGTACGACTGGTCCAAACTCCCCACCATGCTCCGCGAGTTCGCAAAGCAGGCCGGCGAGGAACAGGACCCCTTCGAGATCATGGCCGAAGAACTCGGCTTCAATCCCGACACCGACTTCATCGCCCACCTCGGTGATCACTACACCATCTACCAGTCCGACACCACCGGCGGCGGCGGCCTCCTCTCCATGGTCGCGGTGATGTCCCTGAAGGACCCCGCCGCGTTCGCACGCACCCACAACATGATCAAGACCAAGATCAACCAACTCGGCGCACGCGAAGGCCGCGGCTACGTGAAGATCAACTCGTGGAGCGAAGGCGGCATCGATGCGTTCACACTCATGACGCCCGGCCTCCCGCTCCCCGTCGAGATCTCTTGGGCCATCGTCGGCAACTATGTCGTCGCCGGCGCCTCACCCACCGCGCTCTGGAGCGCCGCAAGCCAACTCCGCGACCCCAAGTCCTCCATCCTCGACAACAAGAAGGTCGTCGAGATGGCCGGCGGCCGCCTCGACAATGTCATGGCCTTCGAGTTCATCGACACGCCCCGCCACGCGCGTCAGGGCTATGGCGTCGCGCAGGCCCTCGCCTCCGTCATCGCCAACGCCGTCCGCTCACCCTCCGACCCATCGCGCGACCCCGGCCCCATCATGATGCCCTTCAACGAGTTCGTGAAGGACATCCAGCCCATGGTCGTCACCGGACGCTGGCAGGGCGAAGACCTCATGTACGCATGGCAGGGCGACCGCTCCATGATGGTCAACATCGCCGGTGCCGGCGGCGCAATGGGCGGCCTCATGGGCATCGCTGTCGCCGCCGGGATGGTCGGAGCGCTGCTCCCCGCATTGGCTAAGGCGCGGGAGTCCGCCAAGCAGGTCAAGAGCTCCACGCAGGCACGGAGTGTGGCGATGGGTGTCGCCGTCTGGTGCGCAGACCACAACGACAAACTCCCGGACTCGCTGGACACGCTTCTGAACAATGACTTGATCACCGCCGACATGCTCGTCTCGCCTTTCGGCCCCGCGTGGGACGGCGCCGGCGACTTCGGGTACCGCACCGACCTGGCAGGCAAGTCAATGGCGTCGATCCAGCATCCCGGCCAGACAATCATCGCCATCGACCGCGCCATGCTCCTCAATCAGGGCGACACTTCCGTCGCATTTCTCGACGGGCATGTCGAGTACCTCAGTTCGTACGAACTCTCTGAGTATCTGGAGATGGACTGGAACCAGGGCGGCATGGACTCCCTCGGCATCCCCGACTGGATGAGGCCGTAGCGCCCACTTGCTGACACTCGCCATCACACCCTTCGATCTCACAACGCGGTCACGCTCGGCCGCGTTGTCTCTTTTGCTCGCCGACACCGTGGCCACGCTCTCCCCCGCCGACCTCGGCGAGTCCGATTCGTCTGGCGAGAGCGAAATCCATGCTGTGTCCCTCGCCGAGTTCGCCCACGCATGGTCATGGACGCGCGGCCTCTGGCACGAGGGCGTCTTGGGCGACGCGATGGGCGCCACCATCGCCGAATACGCACGGCGCGCCCGCGAGCGCATCGGCGCGGGCCCGCGCTTCGCTTCCTCACGCAGATCCGGGTCCGCGCAGATCACCTCGCCCCCGGTCCTCGACGCCGCGCGCCTCATCCGTTCACTCGCAGGCCAAAGCGACCCCTCCATCCGTCTCGCCGTCGAGGCCGCAACCATGCGCGCCTGCGCTGATCACCACACCGCATGCGTCCGCGACGCCGGAGACGCCCTGCTCGACCGACTCATCGATCGCTCCACGCAACCCATGGCGCGCCTCACGCTGCCCATCCCCGACGCACTCGACGACGATGTCATCATCGAACTCCGCCGACTCCTCGATTCGTCACTCGCCCCGCTCCGCACCGCGCTGGAAGAAGTCATCGCCGCCTGCTACGCCGGCGCGCTCCCCGATCCCGTCCGCGAAGTCTGCGCCCGCCGCGTCGCGCCCCTTGCCGACGAACTCGTGCGCGAGGCCGTTTCCATCGAAACAGCGCTGAGCGACACGTCCATGCGCGCCGTCTCCCTCCGCATCGGCATCGCTCCCAGCGATATCGCGCTCCGCGCCGCCGAGGCCGCCCTCCGCGGCCGGCAGGAACACCGCCCCGCCGCGATCGCTGCCGACGCCAGCCCCGCCGTGGTCCTGAGCGTGAAAGCCCTCGCATGGGACGCGGCCTCGATCTGAAGCGCCAATCCCCCCGCCGCACACGCCCGATATTTGGAAACAACCCCCATTGTTCGGCGTCTGACCGTGATTGCCCATGCAATCAGAGCATCAACGGGTACCCTGTGATCGTGGTGCCCCGGTCCAGATGGATAACGCCCGCCCCAAGGAGATCGATGATGCGTTGGAAGGTCGTCCCCGTATTGGCAGCCATCGCCTTAAGCGCCCAGTCCCTGGCCGCCGACCAGATCATCGAGATCAATATCCGCAACGCGGGCGACCTCGTCACCGCGCTCCAGCACGGCGACCCCATGGCCTGCCGGCCCGGGCTAGGGCTCCAGCAGTTCATCGTCACCTCCGACGAGCGCAACGAACTCCAGGCGCTCGGGTTCAAGATCGAAACCGTCGTCGAGAATCTCGACGAATGGCTCGACGCCGAACGCGAGGCGCGCCAGGCCGCCCAGATCGCCAACGGCGGCACCTTCCACCAGTCCTACCACGACTACCCCGCGATCGAGGCCTACCTCGACACGCTCGTAGCGATGAACCCCACCATCGCAACCAAAATCGCCATCGGATCAACGATCGAAGGGCGCACCATGTACGCCATACGCATCGTCTCCGGAACGCCCGGAAGCAAACCCGCGGTCGGCATCACCGCCATGCAGCACGCGCGCGAATGGGCCGCCGGCGCCAGCGCACTCTGGATCGCCGAGCAACTCATCGAGGGCTACGGCGTCGACTCCCAGATCACCGCGCTCGTCGATAGTCTCGACTGGCACATCGTCCCCGTGAGCAACCCCGACGGCTATCAATGGACGCACACCGACTTCCGCCTCTGGCGCAAGAACCGGCGCATCAACCAGAATCTCACTCTCGGCGTCGATCTCAACCGCAACTGGGGATACGAATGGGGCGGCGGCCCTCCCGGTTCCTCCGACACCACGCCCTCCAGCGACATTTTCCGCGGCACCTCCGCATTCTCCGAACCCGAGAATCGCAACGTCCGCGACTACTTCCAGACAATCCCGATGCTCCGCGGCACGATCGACCTCCACACCTACTCGCAGCTGATCCTCGGCGCATGGGCCTACGACGACACCATCGTCCCCCCGCGCGAGCAGGAACTCCGACTCGTGCAGGAAGACATGGAAGCCACGATGAACGCCACCAACGGCGTCATCTATCAGGCCGGTCTGGGTGTCGACCAACTGCTCTACACCGCCGACGGCACCAACCCCGATTGGATGTTCGGCGTCCTCGGCGCGCAGTCTTGGACCTACGAACTCCGCGACACCGGGCTCTTCGGCTTCGAACTCCCCGCCAATCAGATCATCCCCACCGCGACCGAGGCCTTCGCCGGAATCAAGCGCCTCGCGTATTGGGCGCTCCAGGGCGGCGCGGTCTCCATCGACACACCAATCGCCCTCGCCAGCGACACGCAGGCGACATCCGTCCGCGCCGATGTCGTCCCGATGCACCTCAACACCGTGTCCGCAGCAACGCTCCACTACCGCTTCGATAACGGCGCTTTCAACACCGTCGCCATGAGCGATGTCGGCGCCGGCGAATACGAGGGCGCCATCCCCGCCGGGCCGTGCGGCGCCACGGTCGAGTACTACGCCGAGGCGTCATTCTCCGACGGCTCAACCAAGACCTTCCCAGAGGGTGCCCCCGGCACGGCCCTCAACGCGGTAGTAGCCCCCGTCACGACGGTCCTATCCGACAACTTCCAGTCCGACCTCGGCTGGACATCGCAGGTCAACGGCGCAACCTCGGGCCAGTGGCAACGGGGAGTCCCCGTCAACGATCCCTCATGGGCCTACGACCCCGCCACCGACGGCGACGGTTCCGGATCGTGCTACCTCACGCAGAACACCGCCGGCAACACCGATGTCGACGGCGGCTCCGTCGCGCTCATCTCCCCCACGCTCGACCTCTCCGCGGGCGGCGCTTCCATCGAGTACCTCTACTACCTCAACCTCACCGATCAGTCCGGCATCGACATGCTCCGAATCGAAGTGAGCTCCAACGGCGCCGCCGGCCCATGGACGCAGGTCGCCTCGCACACCACAAGCTCGCTCAACTGGCGCGCCGGCGCGATCACCCAGGCCATGCTCGACGGCGCGGGCGTCTCGCCCACCGCCGACATGCGCGTCCGTTTCACCGCCAACGACTCCGACCCGCAGTCCATCGTCGAGGCGGGCGTCGACGCCGTCATGGTCCGCCTCGCCGGCGAGTGCCCAACTCCCAACTGCCCCGGCGATGTCGACGGCAACCTGGTGGTCGATGTCGACGACCTAAACGATGTGCTCGGCGCATGGCAGACCATGCCGACACCCGGCACCGGCGCAGACCTCACCGGCGACGGAGTCGTTGATGTCGATGATCTCAACCTCGTGCTCGGAGCGTGGGGCCAGTCCTGCTAGGTCAGCCGCGCGGAGCGGGCGATACCGAGAACTCATGCTCGAGGTATCGCGCGATGTAATCCGGGATGCTCGAAGCGTGCGGGATGGCGGGATTGCTCGTCATCCCCATCGGCTCGAAGTTCATCCCCTTGAACCGCATCACCGCCTCGTCCACCGTCAGGCCCAACTGCATCGCGATGGAGAACGCCCGGCAGAACGCTTGGCACAGCCCCGACACCGTCGAGCCCTCCTTGGCGATCTTCAGAAAGATCTCGCCAGGACGCCCGTCCGGGTACAGCCCGACGGTCAGATACCCCTCATGCCCGCCCACCGTGAACTTATGCGTGATCGACTCACGCGTAGCGGGAAGCGGACGCCGATTGGGGTTCATCGTCATGGCTTCGATCATGTGGGCCTCGCAAAGAAAAGGCAAACACCCACCAGCCGCTCCCGGGGCCGGCGGATCGCACCCCATCTATCGGCGAACCCCGCTCCGCCCGGTTAGAAAACAAACGGCGCAAACCCCAGCGCCGCCACCATCCGATCCGCAGCCACCCCAACGCCGCCGAGCAGCACCACAACCGCCGCCCACCGCGCGCCAGCCGTCCCCGGCCGCAGCAGCAGCGCCGCGCCCGCGCAAGCGATCAGCACCAGCGCCTCCGGCGCGAACCGACCCAGCCCGATCATCGGCCGCGCCGACGCCACCGACTGCGCCATCACCTCGAAGTGCTCCATGAAACCCGCCGGATGAAACAGGCGGTAGTTCTCTGCAGCACGAAGAGCAACCGCGCCCACCGCCCCGCCACCGAGCGACACGACCATCGCCGTGACAATGCCCGCCGCGCCCTGACCGAACGCATCAACCCCGCGCTCCGCCCGCCCGCCGATACCCGCAAAGATCAGCAAGATCGCCAGCACCATTCGCACCGGATACACCCCGCCGGTCAGCAGCGCCCCCCACACGCCGCCCGCGATCACCGCGCCCATCACCAGCACGATCGGGCGCCAACTCGCGTCCGCAATGTGCCGCCCGCGATCCGCGACCAGCAGCAGCACCGCGCCCGAAGCCAGGAGAATCTGCGCGTCCACCAGCGACAGCCGCCCCGCCACCGCCACCAGCATCAGGATCACACCCGCGCCCATCGCCGCCATCGCGGGCCCGCGCAACTGCCCGGGCTCCCCCTCCGTCCACATCGCCCAAGTCGTCGCATGCACGAGCAACACAAGCGGCAGTGAAATGCCCAAGAAATCCGCGAGCCGGTCGCCCCGCTCCTCACCCAGCGAATAGAGCGCCGCCGCGCCGATCCCCAGCACCAGCGCCACACATGCACCGCGCGAATGCGCCCCGACTCCCGGTGCGCCCCGCCGCGCGAGCCACGCGACAACAACCAACGACGCCACCGCCAGGACCATGAGCGCACCATTCATCGCGCCAGAGTGTATCGGCGCACCACTCACGCCGACGCGAACGCCAGCAGATCATCGAGCGTGTGGTCGCGCCGCATCACCGACCTCCGATCGCGCCGCCCGCGCCGCTCGGTGAAGCGCTGCACCATCGCGAACCGCCACACCCTCGGCACGCACCGCAACCAAGGAGCACCATTCCGCGCAAGCAGGTCGTCCCCCGGCGACCGGATCACGCGCGCCGAGCCCGGATCACCCTGACGCCCCGCCCGGCCGAACAACTGCCGGTCGATCCGCCGCGACACCTGATGCCCCAGCGCGATCACGTGCAGCCCCCCCGCTTCCCGCGCCGCCTCATCCAGCACGATGTCTGTCCCGCGCCCCGCCATGCTCGTCGCGATCGTGATCGCCCCTGACCGCCCCGCCCGCGCGATGATCGACGCCTCCTCCGCGTGCCGAACGGCGTTCAACACCGGCGCTTCGACACCAAGCGCCGACAGCTGCTCCGCCAGCGCCTCCGACGCATCAACCGTCGTCGTCGCGATCAGCACGGGCCGCCCGACCCGGTGCATCGCGACCGCCTCCCGCGCCGCCGCATCCATCGCCCCGTCCCGGCTCCCACAAGTGTGCGCACGCAACTCGCGCCGAATCACCGGCCGGTGCGTCGGGATCACCGCCGTGCGCAGCCAATACACATTCCACAACTCCCCAGCGCACTGCCGCGCCGTCCCCGTCATCCCCGACAACCGCGGGTACAGGCAGAAAAACCGCTGGAACGAAACGCTCGCCAGCGTGTCATCCGACGGCCTCACCTCCACCCCCTCCTTCGCCTCGATCGCCTCGTGCAACCCGTCCCGCCACCTCCGATCAGGCGAAATCCGTCCCGTGCGCTCATCAACAATCAGCACCCGACCGTCAACAACCGCGTAGTCGGCGTCACGATGATGCAGGTGGTGCGCCCGCAGCGCCGCAACAACCAACTCCCGCGCCCGCCGCATCGGCAGCCGGCCCCCATCCATCCGACTCCCGATCACCCCCTCCGACGCATCCGCCAGACGCACCTCGCGCCTCGGGCGGTCCACACGGAAGTGCTCGCCGACCACCAGCGATCGCGCCACATCGTCCGCAACACGAATCCACGCCGCCTCATCACGCGACACCGACGGCGCCGCCAGGATCAGCGGCGTCGCGGCCTCGTCGATCAACACGAAGTCCGCCTCATCAACAATCGCCTCCGCCAGCGGAAGCATCACGCCACGCGACGCATCAAGACAATCCCGCAGGTAATCCCCCGACAGCTCCCGCGCCGTCGCGTAGGTCACATCCGCCCGGTACGCCGTAGCCCGCTCCCGCGCCGACATCGCCTCCGTCACGCACCCCACCGTCAGCCCAAGCCGGGCAAAGATCGGCGCATTCGCCTCCGCATCCCGAAGCGCCAGGTAATCATTCGCCGTCACGATGTGGCACCCGCGCCCGCGCCACCCCGCGAGCACCGCCGGCAGAATCGCCGCGAGCGTCTTGCCCTCGCCCGTCGCCAGTTCCGCCACCGACCCCCGCATCATCGCCAGCCCAGCCGCGATCTGCGCCGTGTGCAGCGTCAGCCCCGTCTCGCGCCGGATGCATTCCGTCACCAGCGCGAACGACTCCCGAGCCGTCGCCGCGTCCTCACGCCGACAACGCGCGGCACCCCGCAGCTCCTCGGCCCGCCGCTCAAGGTCATTGTCATCCGACGAAGCCAGCGACCCGCATCGTTCAAGGACCGCCCCCGCCTCGCGCATCAATGCCCCGGCGCCGACACGCCGCCGGATGCGTCCCACAACAGCGTGCGCCCATCCATCAGCGCCGTGGTGCGTCGCCTTCCGCTGGGGCGACGCCAACGCACCCGGTATCGACGAGGCCAGCGCCGTCACGACCGCTCCCCATTTCCCCGTGCCGGTTCCGCCCGCGTGGCGCGTTGCAGCATCTGCCGCGCCGCCCGGACAACCTGCGTCAGAATCGGCTTCGGTGCCGCCTCGAACCGCACGCTCACGCGCTGCCCCACCCGGAGCGGCGTCGATCCATCCAGCCCGATCAAAACCTCGAACGGCTCATCCGCGTCCTCGCCAGCGCGTTGCACACCCGATCGCTCCGCGACGATCGAACGATCAGCGCTGCCCCGCGCGCGAATCTCAACACCCATTGAAGAAGCATCGACCACACCCGCCTGCCGCTGCGACACCGCCGCGCGCACGCGCAGGTGCGCCGAGTCAACCACACGCCCCAGCGGCTCGGCTCGCTCAACAAACGCCCCCAGCACAACGGCCGCGCTCGCCGGCACCCAGACGCCCCCGGCCGAAGCGTGGATATCCAGCGCCGACCGACGCGCCGAAAGTGTCGCAAGCAAATCCCGAAGCGCACGCTCCCGCTCACCAAACGCTATTTCCGCCGCCGGGTCAACGCCCGTCGCCCGACGCCGGCCGAGCGCCGCGGCCTCCAACCTCGCCTCCGTCGCCCCGATCTCCGCGTCAAGCTCCGGGTTCAGCAGGGAAACAAGCGCCGCATCCGGCGCAACCACGCCCGATGCCTCGGCCACAAAATCGAGAACCCCCGCCGACTCCGCATACACATCCGTGGCGTCCACCGGCTCAACGACACCGACCGCGCGCACGCGGTCCGGCACCGGAATCAGCGAGACCACGCCGAGGATGAAGACCGCCAGTCCCCCCGTCACCAGCGACGCCCGCCGCCGATGGCGCCCCAGCGCCGGATTGTTAGCCAGGTACGCAAACAACCGCCCGACCGGAACCACCGCGAACGCGATGACCCCGACAAACGCCAGCGGAATCGCCAGCGCGAACCATTGCGTCGCGATCAGCGCGATGATGCCGATCAGGATGAGCACGCGATATATCGCGGCGCACGCAGCGTACGCGCAGAGCCCCGCCGTCTCCCCGCGCCAGACCGTCAGCACCGGCTCATCCCGCATGCCGAAAAGCCACCGCCGCATCAGCCGGAGCAGCGTCTCGCGCGAGCGCTGGTACAGATTCGGCTGCCCGATCAGATCCGTGAGGATGTAATACCCGTCGAATCGCATCAACGGATTCGCGTTGAACACCAACGACGAAACCGACCCAACGAACGCAAGATTCAGCGCAAACCCGTGCACCATCGAGTCCGGCGCGGTGCGCGACCACACGATCATGGCGACCGCGGCCAGCAACAAGTCCGACATCATCCCCGCCGCACCCACCACCGCCCGCCGATACCGGCTCCGAAGGGTCCAGGCGCTCGACGCATCCACATACGGCAGCGGAATCAGCACCAGCAGCATCACGCCGATCGCGTGCACACCCGAACTCGACTCACCCGCCCCCTCCCGGTGCTGCATCTGCTTGCACGCGATCCCGTGCGCCGCCTCGTGCGCCAGTTTCCCGAGCACCGATGCGCCGTACAGCAACACAAGATTCGACGCCGAGATCAACCCCGTCGCCTCCGACACGAGCCGATCCCAGTGCACCGCCGCGATCGCCGCCCCGACGAACATCATCGCGATCCACCCGATGAGCCCCGGCACGGAGAAGAGCGGCCCCAGCACCGGGCGAACCACATCCAGCAGCGCATCCGGATCCGCGACGCGGAACCGCGCAAAGAGAATGTTCAGGATGTACCCGCGCGCCTCGCGCTGCCGCTGCCGCGTCCGCCGACGGAGCAGCAACTCCGCATCGCCCGCCAACTCACCGTGCAGCAGGTTGCTCGTGTGCATCTGCCCCAGCACCGTGATCGCCTCGTCCTGCGTCGGTGCCTCGTCCTTCAACGACTCATTCGCGATCCGCCACGCCTCATCCACCGTCCGCCGCCCGTCGAGCAGCCCCGCAAACGCGTACGCCGGGCGGCTCATCCGGTAGTGCGAGGTCGATGACGGATCGTGAAACAGGTACCACAGCCGCCCCCGGAACCGCTGCCGTGTCACACGCACCCCCGCGCGCACCCGGGGCCTCAGATCGCACACCCGGTGCCACGAACTCGAATAGGTCGGGCGTACAGTCGTCATCAGAGCCAGAGTCTCAACCGAACCCAGTCAACAAGGTCGCTCGTCCACGCCGACAGCAGCGACCGCCGACCCGCCGCCACACGCGCCTCACCGCTCATCCCCGAACGCATCCAATCCTCCGCACCCGCAACACGCGCCATCACCACGAACCGACCCTCAGGGTCGTTCTCATCCGCAGCCGGCGCGATCCGCTCAACAACCGCCTCCACATGCCGATCCGGGTACGCCGCCGGCGCAAGCCGCACCCGCTGACCCACCTCCAGCGTCGACACAAACCGCTGCGGCACACGCACCTCCGCCAGCATCCCGCCCGCCTCAAGACTCGGCGCGACCCGATACAACTCTTCCCCCTGCCCCAGCCGCGCGCCGATGAGCCGCTCCGGCATCCCCCAGAGCACAACGCCGTCAATCGGCGCAAGCACCGTCGAGCCCTCGATCCGCGCGTCGATCAACGCCAACCGCGCATCCGCCTCCTCGACCATCGCCTCGTGAATCGCCGCCGTCGTCGCGTCCCCGCCCCGCCGCGCGCTCGTCGCCTGCCGCTCCTGCGCCGCCCGCTCGGCGCGAATCGACGCCGCCTCGAGCCGCAGATCCGTCGTCTCAAACCGCGCCAGCACGGTCCGCCCCGCCGTGATCTCATCCCCCGCCATCACCGGCGCCTCCAGAAGCACCGCATCGAACGGCACCGAGATCACACGCTGACCCGGAGACGAGAACGCGAACGACGCCGGCACCGTGTGATCCACCCGAATCAGCACCAGCGCCGCCAAACCAACCACCGCAATCAGCGCCCCAAGCTTCGCGATCGTGTGCCTCGGCCCCACCACAGCGCCCGCCGTCCGCCGCGCCGACTCAACCAGTCTCGCGCCGAGCCACGCATCATCCCGCTTGTGGTGCAACAACATCGGCGCCGCCAGATCCATAATCATCCGCAGCGCGCCGACCTCCGCCGCCGCCCACGCCCGGTCCGCCGATCGTTCCAGCGTCACCGCGCCAACCAGCAACCCGCCGTGTTCACTCACCCGCAGCGGCAACGACACCACCGCCACCGGCCCGTGCGCTGCCGACAACTGCTCCGCGCCCCTTGTAATCGTCCGCGACCCCGCGCCCGCCGGGAACACCACATCCTCATCCTGATCCAGCGCCTCCTCCATCGCTCCCTCAATATCCCGCACCAGCGGCAACCGGCGCACAACCTTGTCCGCGTGGCTCATCGCGATCGTCTGCGCCTGGTGCGCCCGCACCCACCCCAGCGTCACCCGCTCGCACCCGAACCGCGCCGCAAGCGTGTTGCACAACGCGATCGTCGCCTCCTTGAACCGCACCGCCCCCGAAATCACCCGCGCCACATCCATCACCGTGGCCAACCGCGCCGCTTCCGCGGCACTCGACTCACCGGCGCTCCGCAGGTCCGCAGCCGTCAGCACCGCCGAAGCCAGCATCACACAGTCCCGCTGCTCCTCCGCGCCGACCCGGTCAACGCCCCGCACCAACACCGCCAGCACCGCCCGCGCACCCTCCCGCAGCGCGATCGGCGCCAGAATCACATACCCCGCGCCCTCATCCCCCCGCTCCGCCGGCGCCACCGCAGAGTCATCCCGCGCCAGCACCAGCGGAATCGCCGCCGCCGCCGCGCGCAACCACGCGTCATCCGGGCCCGCCTCGCCGCGCAGCGCCACCAGATCAACCGATCCGCCGCCCTGTTCATCCCGCGCGCCCGGCGTGAACACCCCCGCCGCCGCCGCGCCCGTCTGCGCGATCGCGGCGTCAAGCGCCCCCATCACCAGCCCGTGCCAGTCCGCGCCCGACGATGTCAGCCCCGAGAGGACCCGCCGAAACTCGTTCTCACGCTGTGTGCCGGACGCCATACCACCAAATGTACCCGCCCCGCGCCACCGAGCGGGTACGATCGCCCCACATTCCCGCCGAATGCCACGGAGGACGCCCCATGAAACCGCTCAGCGCGACACTCGCAATCTGCCTCACGCTCCTCGCAGCGCCCGCCGCGCCCGCCGCCGACGCGTGGGAAGGCGTTGTCCGCGCCCGCCACGATCTCGAACTCTCCCTCACCGTCGGCGGCCTCGTCTCCCAGGTCCTCGTCGATCCCGGCGACCCCGTCGAGCAGAACGCCCCCCTTATCCGCCTCGACGACGAGTCCGCCCGCGCCCAGGTCGATCTCCTCCGCTTCCGCGCCGAGAGCAAACTCGGTGTCGAGTCCGCGCAAGCCAAACTCGACATGGCCAAGGTCGAAGAAAAGATCGTCCGCGACCTCCGCGCCGACGACGCCGCCGGCGCCATGGAAGTCCAGAAGGCCGAACTCCGCACTCGGCTGGCCGAACTCGAACTCAACCTCGCCCAGCAGCAGCGCGACGAACTCCTCATCCAACTCGCGCGGGGCGAGCAGGAACTCACCCGCTACGAACTCCGCTCGCCCATCACCGGCGTGGTCGAAGAAGTCAAGGTCGCCGAGGGCGAGTCCCTCGAAGCCCTCGAAACCGCCGTCCGCATCGTTGTCACCAACCCGCTCCGCGTCGAGGTCTTCATCCCCACCGACCGCACGCTCACCCTCCAGCGTGGCGACGCCGCTTGGGTCCAACTCCAGATCAACGAAGACGAGATCGGCAACTGGCGCCAGGGCGTCGTCTCGCACATCGCCGCCGTCGCCGACTCCGCCTCCAGCAAGCGCCTCGTCTGGGTCGATCTCCCCAACCCCGACAAACTCCCCGCCGGCACCCGCGCGCTCGTCACGCTCACGCCCATCAAGGACGCCCCCGACAAACAAACATCACGCCGCGACAGCGTGCAACTGCGAGACAATCCGGTCGTGCGCCCGCATCACCTGCGCCTCGGGCACGCCAAGAACCTGCGAGATCTCGCGCACATTCAAGCGCTCGGCATACCACAGCACGACCAGCAGCCGATCCTCCAGCGGTAGCGTCCGCAGAATCGCCTCGCGAACCCGCAGCGCCGCCGGTGTGCGCTCATGCTCAACAACTCGTTCTCGTGCGTGCGCAGCGCCATTGACATGCGCGGCCTTGTGAGCCATGGGTCCATCTCCGTGACCGGGCTACCGGGGCCTCAAATCGCGCCCCGACCGTAGCGGCTACCATCCGTTCAGCGATCCGTGCCGAACGCCCCCAAAGGTAATCAGCGGGAACCACACACGCAACAACTGCGCCATCCGGTGGATGAGCGGTGACAAGGAGGTGAGCGATGGCAGCCACAGAGTCAACCATGGTCGAACTGGGCACCAAGGCCCCCGACTTCGCCCTCCCCGACACCGTCTCAGGCAAGACCGTCCGCCTCGCCGACCTCCAGGGCAAGGCCTTCCTCATCATGTTCATCTGCAACCACTGCCCCTTCGTCGTCCATGTCCGCGACGAACTCGCACGCATCGGCCGCGACTACGCCCCCAAAGGCGTCATGTGCATCGCCATCAGTTCCAACGATGTCGCCAACTACCCGCAGGACGGCCCCGACCGCATGAAGCAGGAAGCCAAGGCCGCCGGCTACACCTTCCCCTACCTCTACGACGAAACCCAGGAAGTCGCCCGCGCCTATAGCGCCGCCTGCACCCCCGACTTCTATGTCTTCGACTCAGGCAAGAAACTCGTTTACCGCGGCCAACTCGACGACTCTCGCCCCGGCAACAACAAGCCCGTCACCGGCAAGGACATCCGCGCCGCCCTCGACGCCCTCCTCGCCGGCAAGAAACCCTCCGACAACCAGAAGCCCTCCATCGGCTGCAACATCAAGTGGAAGTGAGTCGGTGCGCATTCATAAACTACGTTCAATCTCAGATCGCTGCTCGTAGTAGTATTCCACGAGGCCCTGTATCCGATACAGGGAAGACGAAGTCTCAAACACCGCAGCATTCAAGTCATTGAGGCAGACCCTGAACAAGTTCCGTAATGGTCGATTCTTGCGTTTGTCGTAGGGATACCTGAATGCATCCGAGGCTTGGTCATACTCTTCGAATCCTGCAAGCAAACTCTTGATAGCTAATTGTTCTTTGTGAGTAAGCGGAAAATCGTCCTTAAGCAGCTCGCGAGATAGTTTCAAGGTTTCTCCCCAAAGCGAGCTTAGTCCATGTCCGTTGCGAGGCTGTTTTAGACCGGTCAGCGCGTATTGCGTTTGCCAGTGTATGGCCTTGAGAAGTAGTTCCAGAGAATGACGGTATAAGTAGCAGATCGCGTAAACATGAACATCTAGAGACGCGTGCGAATATGCGGCGGACTCGACTAGAGTGTCTGCTGATGCACGGTAGTACGCGGCCAATTGTTCAAAGGTCAACAACCCTTCTACGCAGGCAGTCAATTCTCCTACTCCACCAAATGGATTGGGAATGTTCTGGCTGCTTTCCACTCGGGTTCCTCCACCGTTCGCGAGTCTCATGCCAAGTGTATTCAGAGCATACTCAAATACGAGTTGCCGATCGCATTCGTTCGCTGGTTGACAAAATCCAGGTGCTCCATCGAGTGCGCGTACGCCTTCCGGTCGCAATCTCGAATCCCCAACTCTTCAATATATGTGCTTCATTTCCCTGATGCCGACCGTCTCCCACCCACCACCCAAAAATCGCCGATGCGAGCTCCAGGCGCAAGCCGGTGATAAAGGCATCCTCCCCCGTCTCCGGCGGGGGAGGTGTCACGCCGAAGGCGTGACGGAGGGGGTGCTTACATCCTCGCCCCTTGAGGGAGAGGGTGGCGGCGACATGACCACGATGTCGCATGGCGAGCGGTTCAATCCCTCCCTAGTGTTGGTCAGAACCCTACACGCCTGGAGGGTTTCGTGCCTCGATCATCCGGCTCACTGCTGGCGGCACTCATAGCACAGCCGATTAGCGACTCTGACTCTGATGTCAAATCAAAGAACGGGATCTTGTTGGTCCGTCCCATCTCATTCGACAACACGCCAACACCGGACCACCTCCGATCCATCCAGCTCTCGAATCCGGCAATTGCGACTTGGTATCCCATACCTTCGCCATTTACGAGATCGTCCACGGCGCGATAGACATCAAATGCGTGAGTAAAAACTGTGGCGCTCACATCGGCTGGCTTGAAGTGCCGCAATGTTCCAAGCAAATAAGCGACTTGCGCGGACAGTGAGGCCGCACTGCGTGGTTGGTCATCTCCCGGAGCGCCCTGACCAACAGGAGTCGATGGCAGTGTATCACGGTAGTCATATGCGATGAGCACGAAGTTTGACTTTGCTGCATCTGCGGCCCGCTCAATCGGCTCGGTCTTTCTCATGTCCATCGACGCAATGATTGGCCGTTGTGCCGTGCAGTCCTTCTTATTCGCGTTGGGAAACCCTGCGCTTGCCCGGCATTGATCGATAACCCTTGCGTAGTCTCGAAAGCTCAACCTCAAGGAAGATGCTCGCTCTTGCGAATCATCCGATTCGCCCAGACGGTGCTTTCCTGACTTCTGTTCCTGATAACGAAGCCCATGAAATACTGATTGAAAGTCGATGATATCTACACAAAGATGCATGGATACAACTCCTGATTGATTGACTGTTGCAAGACAGAATCCGCGACGGGCGCGGTAGCGCCCGTCGCGGGGAAACGAATCAATCACCGAATACATAGCGCCAGCCGCGGCTGGCTACCCGGCCCGTCCATCGCGCCGCGTCGCCGGTCGCCGTTGCGACCGCATCGCCCGCGCGAATGACGGCACGCCCCGCATCGCTGACGGCGCTTCCCACCGCATCTGCGGCATCCACAATGCTGTCGCCTACCGTCCCCAGCACCTCGGCAACAGTGGTGCCCGCATCGTGAACTTGCCGCACGACGACACGAGCTGCATACGCGCCGGCCTCCTCGCCCGCGAAGTACCCGACAACGCCGCCTGCAATTGCGCCAGCCCCAGCTCCGATTACGGTCCCGGGCCCCGGGACAACCGATCCAGCAGCTCCACCCGCCCACGCGCCAGCGCTCGCGCCGGCCCAAGCACCCGCCCACCCACCGGCGGCACCACCGGCATTTTGAGCATGTTGAACTTCGCGCTCTTTCTCGTCGATGGTACCGGACTCGAAGGCATCCTCAATCTCGCGTGCTCGTCCAATCCGCTCTCGAGCTTCGATCGCAAGTGCGACGGGCGCCGCAACCCTCGCCGCTCCACGCACTCCCGCCAGCCGAGCTGATCTCTTCGTCGCCGACGCAAACACCACCCCGTTCTTCGAGAGCGCCTTGATAGCGTTCTTTGCGAGTTTTGTCGCCGCGCTTGAGGTCTTCTTCGTGGCCTCAACGACCGCCGCACCCGGCTCGCCGAGTACATGAGGCGTCCGAATGACATGCACCTGCATTTCACCGCGTTTTGCGGCTTGAAGGACGCGTTTCGCGGCCGATCTCTCGGCTTCCGATGCCGAGGGGGACTTGATCGTCGCCTCCGCGGCCTTGACCGCCCACTCCGCAGTCCCTTGTCGGAAGCCGTACCCGCTATTCAGCGCGGAAGTACCGCCTTTCGCCTCGACGACATGAACAAGGCCGGCCGCGTCTTGCCATACCTGGTCGAAGCCCTGCCTAAAGGTAGACGCGGTGCCATCGACGAGCGGCGTCCAGCCCCTAGCGCGGGCGTATTCGCGTGCGCCTGCCTCGCCGAGTTGTTCGGCGATCGCCTGTCTCTCGTTCAAGCCGGCTGCGAGCCACGCGCGCTGTCGGGGTGTTCCAACTTCCGCGTGTGGGGTATCAGCAACTGGTGGGGTCGGCAGAGCCGCCGAATCTGCGCCGCTCGCGAATGCTCCCGAGCCGATGACCCCAAAAACAACCAACGCCGCAAGGTTGCGGCGCACACTACGACAATATCGGTTCATAAAAAACTCCTTCTGCCACCAAGACAGGGTCTTCGCGGCGATTTTTTCGTATGAGCAGGAACCTTTAAGGGGGTTACAATCCTGCTCAGCACAAAGACCTTACCGCGTCAAGGCGTCGGGTCAAGCCTCAAGTGAAGGTTTTTTGCCGGGAGCCACCGCTCGTCCGCGTCGTGGCAAGCATCATCCCCAATCGCGCGCACCCGCCCAACCCTCCCTCCCCCCAATCTCCAGCATGCTCAACAAAAGCCCGCGCCGCCCGATCCCCCCATCGAATCCCTGTTTTCCCTCTGTGCCCTCTGTGTGCTCTCGTGGTAAATGTTCTTCGCATCCTCTCCCACTGGGAGAGGGCAGGGTGAGGGCTCCGGCTCCTCTGCTCACACGCTCATTCGTTCGCGCCTGCAGCCACGGGTGAAGCGCAGCGCAACCCGTGGGCCCTTCCCGTGCGCACACCGCGCACCTCCCGCTCTCAGAATTCCCAACATCTCCAAGTCTTTCTCATCTCCCCCCAGATGCCCGCTGCCTGATCCCTTTGGCCTCTTTCCCTCTGTGCTCTCTGTGTGCTCTCGTGGTGATTCTCTTCACCCAGCGCACAAACGCGCCCCCGCCGCCCTACATACGGAGGGCACACGCGTCCCCGCCCGGCCTCTCATCGCCGTCCACACCGGTTCCGACGAACGATCACGCCGAGCAACCCGCGTCACTCCCCTCCGAGGCAACCGGCGCTGCCAGCGCACCGGCGTACCCGCCACGAAACGGCGCACCCCTACCCACGGCCGGCCGGCCACCCTCTACCTCAACACAGACTCACACATCACGAAACATGCACCACAACCTGCCTCGTATGAGGCGACCGCCGATGCTCGAACAAGTACACCCCCTGCCATGTCCCCAGCGCCAGCCGCCCATCCATGACGGGAATCGAAAGCGACACCGCCGTCAGCGCCGCGCGGATATGCGAAGGCATGTCGTCCGCGCCCTCCGCCGTGTGCGAGTACGCCGGATCGCTCTCCGGCGCAGCCCGATCGAACCACGCTTCCAGATCGCGCCGCGCGCTCGGGTCGGCGTTCTCCTGAATTACAAGACTGCAACTCGTGTGCCGCACGAACACCGTGCAAAGCCCCTCTTGTCCCCCCCACTCCGACACCACGCCGCCGATCTCGCGTGTGATCTCGTGCATCCCTTTGCCCGGCGTCCGGATCGTCAGTGCGCGGATCAATCCATGCCTCCTCTGCTTGCCCGGGGCATGGTAAGCGGCTAGCGTCCCTGCCCCATGAGCAACGAAACAACGATCAACGAGCCCGTCCTGCCCGAGGTCAAAATGCACCTCTACCGCCCCAACGAGCCCACCAAAGGGCGCATCGTGCGGTCCGAGGTCTGCACCGCCTCCAAGAAGGCCGCGGGTATCGTCCGCCATGTGGAGATCGATGTCTCGGGCACCGACCTCGCCGGCAACTGCATGCCGGGCCAGTCCATCGGCGTGATCCCGCCCGGCACGACCGAGCACGGCAAGCCCCACGCTGTGCGCCTGTATTCACTCGCGTCCCCCTCCATCGGCGAGCAAGGCAACAAGTCGATCATCTCGACGACGGTCAAGCGCACGATCGAGGAACACTGGGAGACGCACCGCCTCTTCCTGGGCGTCGCCTCCAACTACCTCTGCGATCTCGGCGAGGGCGATCAGGTCTTCCTCACCGGCCCCGCAGGCAAGCGCTTCATCCTCCCCACAGATGTCAACGCCCACGACTACATGTTCTTCGCTACCGGCACCGGCATCGCGCCCTTCCGCGGCATGATCCTCGATCTCATCGCGCGCGGGTGCACCAGCCAGATCACGCTCATCATGGGCGCGCCGTACCGCACCGACCTGCTCTACCACGAAACCATGCGCTCGCTGGAACAGAAGCACGCGAACTTCCGGTACCTCACCGCCATCAGCCGCGAGCGCCAGAACGACGGCCACGACCGCATGTATGTCCAGGACCGCCTCACCACCGAGCGCGACGATCTCGGCCCGCAACTGGCCAGCGAGCGGAACCTCGTCTACATCTGCGGCGTGGCGGGCATGGAACTGGGGATCTTCCAGAAGATGGCGACGATGCTCTCGGGGTCCTCGCTCGAGCAGTACCTCCGGGTGGACTCCGAGGTCCTCAGCGATATCAACGGGTGGGACCGGCGGATGATCCAGCGCCAGATTCGCCCGACGCGAAGGGTCTTCCTCGAGGTCTACGCCTGAGCCGCTCGGATTTTTCTCGGACCGGACCAAAGCGGGCCGTTTATCGGGTCGATGCTGGGGCTACCGGGCGATGATGCCCGCGGGGAGGCCCTGCCATGGCCCGCGTACTTGTGATCGATGACTCCGGGTATTTCCGCTCCTCTTCGCGCCTGGCGCTCTGCCGCGACGGGCACATCGTGTCCTTCGCCGCTGACGGCGAGTGCGGCGAGGACCTGCTCGCTTCCGGCGCGTTTGAGGTCGTCGTGATCGGTGTGTCGCTCCCTGTCGCCGACGGCGCGGATGTGCTGCGCTCGATCCGGAGGAAGGGCATCGACACGCCGGCGATCGCGCTGGGTGTCGGTGTTTCGGACTCGACCAGGTCGAAACTATCGTCGCTGGGCGTTGTCGATGTGATCGAGCGGTTCGTTGAGCCGAGCGTGATCGTCGAAGCGGTCAACCGCGCCGCGCGGCAGTGCGTCGCCCGGGCGGCGTGAGTCCCGAGACAAAAAGAAAACCGCCGCGGTGGTGAGCCGCGGCGGGGGTTGTTGATGGAACTGGCTGAGAGTTCAGCCGGTTATCAGCAGGAAGTGCCCCACGCGCCGAGGACGGCGTTGAGGTCATCGACATCGACATTGCCGTCGCCGGTCATGTCGCCTTGCGTCCACGCGGCGCCGGTCGCGCCCCAGTTGCCGAGCACGGCGTTGAGGTCGTCGACATCAACGAAGCCGTCGAGGTTGGCGTCGCCCGCGCACGGGTTGGTCGGGACATTCGCGCGGATGCGGATGTCGTCGATGTTCCAGCCGTGATAGACAACCGAGGTGTCGGTGGTGCCCATGGTCCAGCGGAGGTAGAGGGTCGCAGCGTTGTCGGCGACCGCGGAGATGTCGTAGGACTGGAGCGACCAAGCGAGTTCGTTGATGCTCGGTGACGGGACCGGGTTCTCCCAGATTGTCGTCCAGACGGAGTTGTCATTGGAGACCTGGAAGCGGGCGTGGTCATACTGCGCACGCTCGCAGCCCAGCCAGCGCTGGAACTCGATGGTGGAGTTGATGTAGCCGGTCATGTTGATCGCGGTCGAAGTGAGCTTGAACTCGGGCATCGAGTTGGCGTAGTCGCCCGCGAGGTTGTAGCCGAGGACGTTGACGCCGGTGAAACCGGAGGCGGGGTCGTCGGAGAGGCCCTGCGGCTGACCGAACGCCCACATGCCCTCGCCCGTCCAACCGGGGTTGGTGTCGTCAACAAGGAACTCGTGCACGACCTGCTCGCCGCCCGCGGTCGGGAGGACCGAGACGGAGATGGTCGCGGTGTTGGAGTCGCCGCCGTCGGGCATCACGCCGCCGTCGTTGGCGCTGAAGGTGAAGGAGTCGTTGCCGAAGAAGAGGCCGGCGGGCGCGTAGCTGACGCCGGTGTCGGTACCCATGGAGTAGGGAACGGAGGTGATCTGTCCGACACCGATGTGGTGCAGGAAGCCGTTAGCGGGCAGAGACTCGATGGTGTAGGTGAGCGGGCCGCCGGGGAGGCCGTCGTCGGCCGCGACGAGGTTGAAATCGACGGGGCTGCCGAGCCCGGTGGATCCGCTGCCGTTGGAGGCGAAGGGCGGACGCGGGCCGCATGCGCCGTAGGCGCTGAGGTCGGAGGGGAAGTAGTCGGGGTCGAGCCCGTTGCCGGCCGAGAGGCCCGCGAGGCCGTCGGTCGCGTTGAGATCGAGGTAGGTGATGCGGATATCGCCGTTGAAGAAGAGTTCGACCTGGAAGGTGTTGGAGTCGCCGGCGCTGTGCTGCGGCACGCCTTCCCATGTGATCGCCATACGGTCGGACTCCTGCTTCCAGGAGACCTGGCCGCCCTGCGTCGGGTTGAAGTCGTCGAAGCACGCGGAGACGCGCGGCGTATCGAAGTGATCGGCGAGCGTTTCGGTGTAGTCGGAGTCAGAAGCGGTGAAGGTGATGTGGCCGTTGGGGTTGATGTAGAAGGACGAGTACTGCACACCGTAGAGCGAGACCATGTTCCCGCCGGTGATGTTCACCAGCTGGGAGGGCGAGTCGTCGCCGAGCGAGGCGACGGTGCCGCCGGCGGGATCGACGGGCAGCCCGCCGATGACCGGCTCGACGCACGCGCTGTACTGATCGACGGTCGCGTTGGGCTGGAAGGTGATCTGGAGTCCGTCGAGGTCGTTGCCGGCCGCGAAGAGCTCGGTGAAGAAATCGGGCACTTCGGGGGTTGTGAATGTGTAGCAGGTGCCGAAGTTGTCATCGACGGCGGTGTTGCCCGCGGGGTCGGTGGCTTCGACTTCGAAGAAGTACTGCGTGTCGTCGGTGAGACCGGTGATGGTCAGCGAGTGGTTGGTGCCGACCGAGTTGCCCATGAGGGTGCCGGTGAGATTGCCGCACGCGTCGCCCCAGCGGACGGTCGGGCGTGCGGGCTCATCGGTTGTGAATTCGATGGTGGCGCTGCGGGGCTGCACATCGGTCGCCGCGACGCCCGCGATCATCGGTGCGGTGCAGTCGACGGCGGCGGTGTCGGTGGCGACGGCGGGAGAGCCCGAGCCGTCGTCGGCGTCGTTGTAGGTGACGGTGATGGTGTCGCCCGCGCTGACTGCGAGCGCGCCGGGGGCACCCGAGGCGCTGATATCGATATTGCCGAGGAAGGTGGCCGCTTCGGGCGCGACCTCGGTGAGCACGACATTGATGCCGACGGGGTCGGTGTCGGACGCGACATTGACCGAGACGGTGTCAACGACCATGTCGCTCGTGTTGAGGCCGCAGTCGATCGCCTTGATCGAGAGTGAGTCCTCGCAGAGGTACGAGTTGGCGTTGAGCTGGACGATGCCCATGTCGGAGCAGTTGACGAGGAAGGGCGAAGCGCAGAGCGAGAACGTCTGCGGGCCCTGGGGCACGGCGGTTCCGCGCACTTCGACGAGCCAGCCGCCCGGCTCGGGGTTGTTGACGAAGACCTGCTCGATGTTGTCGAGGTGGTTCTCGGCGTTCTGCACGGCGTCGGCGCCGGGGTTGGCCGGGTTGAGGGTCCAGGGATAGAAGCGCGTGCCCGAGGGGCTCGTGACGACGAGATCGAGGTCGTTGACGAGGTTGGGGTTGACATTGGGCGTGCCGGGGAAGTCGTCCCACGCGAGTGTGACCTTCATTTCCGGATCGCCGGGCTGCACGACCACGACGAGGTTGTAGGAGCCGGCGTTATCGACGGACTCTTCGATGAAGTTGCCGGTGCGCATGAAGTCGATGGCGGCCTGCGTGCGCGCCGAGCCGTAGCCGGTCTGGTAGTCGGGGCCGGGATTGACGATGTCCTGGGCGGTGTGGCACCACATGGCCTTGACGGTGGCGCCCTTGGGATCGGGTGATCCGAACTGGACGCGATAGTCCTGGAGCAGGAGGGCCGTCATGCCGCAGAGGGTGGGCGACGCCATGGATGTGCCGCACTTCACTGAGTAGGCGGTGTCGCCCGAGCTGGAGCACGAGGTGACGCCGCCGTCGCCGCCGACCTGGCAGCCGGGCGCGGAGATGTCGGGCTTCATGCGGCCGTCGTCGGTCGGTCCCCACGAGGTGAAGGACGTGACCGAGTCGTCATTGGCGTTGAGTGCGCCGACGGCCATTGCGTTCTTCTGCGCTCCGGGTGGCGCGATCGAGTAGAAGTCGCCGAATCCTTCGATATCGCAGGCCGAGCCCTGACGCTCGTTGCCGGCGGCCCAGCAGATGCGCATGTCGGGGCCGAGGGAGCCGCGGACGATGCCGTCGATGAGCGATGCGGTGAGGCCGTAGTCGCCCTGCCAGGCGCAGTTAAAGCCGTTGGGCTCGACGTTGGAGCCGATGGAGTTGTTGGAGAGGACGCAGCCGTGGTTGACCATTGCGTCGGTGTAGTCGGCTTCGAGGTCGCCGGGATCGGTGTAGAGGAAGCCGGGCTGGAGACCGCCGACGACTTCGAAGGCGTAGGAGAAGATCTGGACATTGGGGGCCATGCCGCGGTTGACGCCGCCGGAAGCCGCGCCCGTGCCGCCGACGGTGCCGGCGACATGGGTGGAGTGATCGGAGTTGGAAGCACCGTCGCCGAGTGTGACGCGGCCGGCGAGGTCCTGGTGGGTTGCACGGACCGAGCCGCCGTCATAGATCATGACATTTACGCCGGTGCCGTCGAGCGCGTAGGGCGCGGCCTGGACGATGTCGGTGGTGGTGATCGCGCGGTTCTCGGCGTTGTTCTCGGAGAACTGCGGGATGGGGGGCTCGACCCACTGGACGATGTCTTCGTCGGCGAGTGATGCGATCTGCGAATAGGGCAGGTGAATCACGAGGGTGTTGATGGAGCGGACGAAGGAGCGGACCTCGCCGCCGTGGCGGCGGACGACTTCGAGCGCGCGGTTGTCGAGCGCGACATCGGGGTGGAACTGCACATACGCGGCGACGGTGGTCTCGACATCGGGCTCGACGCCGTCCTTGGTCTCGCGGTTGACGAGCTTTTGATCGATCACCGACCAGGGGACGATGTTGCCCGAGTTGAGATCGGGGTGGAGTTTCCACTGGCGCTTGATCGGGCCCGCGAACTTGATGGTGGACATCTGCGCGAGTTGGTCGAGTTGCGCGGCGGTGGCGTCAACCGAAGCGAAGTACGCGTTGTTGCCGAGGTACGCGCCGAGCGTGAGGCCGCGTGCGGCGAGTTGGGCGCGGAGGTTCTGTCCCGCGACGCGGTCGAGCTGCACGATGATGTGCTGGCCCGCCTTGTCGGTCTTGAGGGCGACGTGTTTCTGCGCGGTTGTCATCGCGCGGGAAGAGAGCATCGCGGTGCCGGACTTGAACTGAACCTGCGCGCTGGCCTGACCGGCGAGCATCGACAGTGCGAGGCCCGCGGAGAGCAGACCGAAACGAGCGCGCGAGACAGCGCGTGTGTGTGTGGTGGAATCCCTCACAGATCATCTCCTTGATGATGTCGTGGGTGACAGTGTTCCTTCATGGGCCCGCACGAACGCCGCGCGCTACCCCAGCCATCGAGTGAGTGTAAATCCGGACAGTCCGGAGACCAATAGAAAAACGCCGCATTCCTCCGGGAAATGGGGCGTTGCGTGAATCTGGGCTGGGTTCAGCCGCTGGGGCCGATTACTGGACGACTTCGAGGAGTTCGACGACGAAGACGACGGCCGAGTTCGGCGGGATCCCGGGTCGGCCCTGGGCGCCCCATGCGAGGTCGGCGGGGATGACGAGGATGCGCTTGCCGCCGGTCTTCATGGAGCCGACGCCCTCGGTCCAACCCTTGATGACGCGGTTGAGCGGGAACTCGGCGGGTGCGGGCGGGTCGTGGTCGAGGGAAGAGTCGAACTTGGTGCCGTCGGTGAGCCATCCGGAGTAGTGGACCCGGACGACTGAGGTGGGGCCGGGGGGCGTGGGGCCGTCGCCCTCGGCGAGATCGAAGTAGAGGAGCCCGGAGTCGGTGCGGGTCATGTTGTCGGGGTCGCCGCCGAGTTCCTTGACCTTGGCTTCGGCGCCGGCCTGCTGGGCCTTGGCGGCCTCATCGCGTTGCTTGCGCTGGGCGTCGATTTTCTCGTCGTACGCCTTGGAGCGCTTCATGGCGTCGGCGAGCGCGGAGGCATCGACATCGGACTCTTCGATCATCTGGACCTTGGTCATGATGATGTCGTTGTTGGGGACGTTCTGCATGCCGTTGGGGGCGTTGCCGGTGGAGACTTTGGCCATTTCATCGACGACTTCCATGCCCTCGACGACCTGCGCGAAAACGGCGTAGCCGGCGCCGCCGGAGATGGCGCGGTCGAGGTTGGCGTTGTCGACGAGGTTGATGAAGAACTGGGATGTGGCGCTGTTGGGGTCGCCGGTGCGGGCCATGGAGAGGGTGCCGCGGTCGTTCTTGAGGCCGTTCGTCCACTCGTTCTTGATTGGGCGACGGGTGGCTTTTTGGTTGAGGCCGGGCTCGAAGCCGCCGCCCTGGATGACGAAGTTAGGGACGACGCGGTGGATGATGGTGCCGTCGTAGAAGCCGTCTTTGACGTAGGCGACGAAGTTCTCGACGGTGATGGGGGCGCGCATGGAGTCGAGTTGGATGACGATGTCGCCCATGTTGGTGTTGATCTTGGCGTACATGAACCGGGGGGTCTCCTCGGCTTTGGCGCTCTCGTCCTGGGCGAGGGCGGCGGGGGTCGCGAGAGTGATGAGAGCGGTCAGGCAGGCCGCCATGAGGGCGACGAGTCGGATGGTCATGGTTTGCGTTCCTTTGTCTTGCGTGACACCCCGGACCCGCGCGTCGCGGCCGGGCCGAGGCATCATGCTAACCGGAAGGGCGTGATGGAGACTCCGAGTCCCCGCGCCCCGGTCGGGCGTCGGGTCCTCGGGTAGTTGAACCGGCGAGGGTGGGGCAGGTTTCAGCCCAGAAACGGGCAAAACCCCCGGAAATGTGGCGGGGGTCTGCCGTGCGGTTATCCGAGTTTTCGGCCTTTCGCCCTCTCAGTTCCCGGCTGGGGGCGTGCTGTCGGCCTCGGTGGGTTCGACTCGGCGGACGCCCTTGGTGAGGGCGAGGTTGGCGAGACGGGCGGGGTTGATGTCGCCCACGGCGATCAAGAGGTTGTGGTTGGTGGCTTTGACCTTGAGGCCGGCGTCGTAGAGGGCCTTGATGGTGGCCTCGTTGGTGTCGGTGAGGAGGACGGTGACGGAGATGGGCGCGGCGTCGGTCTTGTCGGGCGCGTTCATGGCGATGGCGAGCGCCTGTTGGAGTGTGGGGTGTAGGACTCGGGAGAGGTGGGCGTAGATGGCTGCGGCGCGGAGGAGTTCGTTGCGCTGCTTGTCGATCTCGGAGGTTTCGGGTTGGGTTGTGATGCCGAGGTTGGCATCGGCTGCTGCGGCCTGCTTCAAGGCCTGATTGTCGGGATCGATGAATAGGATTTCCTCACGGACTTCGGCGGCTTCATTGGTTTTACCGTCTTTGATAAGTTGGTGGTAGCGGGACACGCCCTCTTCGACTTTCTTTGCCTTCTCCTCTTCGAAAAGGCGCTGACGCTCCGGGCTGTCTAGCGCGAGCTGTGACGAGTGCGATTCGATTTCGGCTCGGCGCATTGACTCTTGTTCCGCGAAGACTCGCGCGGCTTCGTCTTGCATGCCGTCGCCAGAGAGATCGAAGAAGGAAACACTGCTCTCGATATCCGCGCTCTTAAGAACGGCTTCGAGATCGAGTTGCGGGGCATCGGCTTCGACCTGGTTCGACGAGCTGAAGGGTTCGACTCTGCGGAGTCGTTCGCGTGCGGCGGGCGCGGAGGGCGTGATGCCGCGGGTTGTGGTCCCGGCATCGTCTCGTCCGGCGTAGAAGATGAATGCGGCCGTCTCGCCAAGTTCCACGGACTGATCGGTTGTGAGCGCGGAGTCGTATGCGCCGGCCGCGCGGAACTCGTCGATCCGGGCGTCGATGGCGGCTTGCAGGAGTTGCCGGTTGTTTTCGAGGGTGACCGTGTCGAAGTTGGAGCCGGCGAGGAAGGTGAAGTTCTCGAGCCCGGCGGGGACGCCGGAGGCGGGATCGATGTAGTAGATGGTGGAGCCGAGTTGATCGGGTGCGCCGTTGACGAAGGTGCCGCCCTCAAGATTGTCAAGAATGTCCTGGCCCTGCTGGACTTTGAGGAGTTCGCTCGGCACGCCGCCGGTGTTGGCGCGGTAGGAGTCGACGGTCTTGGACTCTCGGCGGATGCCGGTGACGCCGCCAGATTCCTGTGCGGCCTCGGCGTCGGGCTCCGCGTCGGTTATCCAGTGCAAGACTCGATCATTCGCGCCTCGGCGGTTGTCCTCGGACCCAGTTTGCATGTTGTTGGCGGTGAAGATGAACTGCAGGCAGGCCTGGCCGAAGATGCCCTCGTAGGACTGGCCTTCGGGGAGTTCGACGGGGACATGGACGAGGCGGGGTTTGCCGGCGATGGTGACGCGGGCGCGGTCGACGGCGATGAAACTGGTGAAGGGGGTCATGATGGAGAAGGTTTCGCCGAGCGTGATGACTTGCTGGCGGATGTCGCCCTTGGGCGCGCCGAGTTGGAGGCCGGAGAGATCTGTTGCGAGGAGTTGGTTGACTTTCTCGCGTGCCCAGAGTGTGGGGAGGAGGGACTGCTGCTCGGCGAGTGCGCCGGCGGGTGCGGCGGCGGGGAAGTTGAGTTGGATGACGCGCTCGAAGGGGCCGGTGTGTGTGCGGCCGCGGACGGTGGCGGTGCCGGTGAGGGCGGTGTTGGCGTTGTTGTTGAATCGCGCGTGGAGGGTGATGGGTGCGCGGTCGTAGAGGTCGGGCATAAGGAAGATGTCGTTGCGGCCCTCGGGGTGCTGGAGTTCGCCCATGACATTGGGCGAGACGATGTCGAGCATGGGCATCGGGGTGTTGAACTCGATGGAGACATCGGAGAGGAGGGGCGTCTGGATGCGGGTGGTGAAGCGGTCGACGATTGGATCAGCGCCATCCGCGAGGGTCACATAGTCGGCGGCGCCGCGGCCGGCGAGGGCGATTCCATCGAGGAGGTAGCGGTTGGGGCTATTGCCGACGCCGAATGAGAAGACGCGGGTGGTGCCGGCGTTCTGCTTGACGGCTTCGATGATGGCGTGGTCGTTGCCGACCTGGCCGTCGGTGAGGAACATGCAGATGCGGACGGGGCGTGTGGATTGGATCGGCTGTCCGCCCCACTGTTCCATCACGAAGACGCGCTGGGCGTTCTGGGTTGTCCAGCGGCCGACGATGGTGGCCTTGCGGAACTCATTCTCGATGATGCGGGCGGTCATGCGGAGATGGCGGACCCACTGGGAGAGGGGCTGGATGCTTTCGTCGCTGGTCTGGAAGAGGGGGTCGTGTGCATCGGTGAAAGAGTTGATGAGGAGTTCGACGCGGCGGCCGTCTGCGGGGAGGTTGAGTAGTTGCTCCGCCGTGATGAAGTCGTTGGGGATGAGCCCGGCGTGCGAGGCGACGAACTCGGGCGCATCGCGATCATCGGAGAGGTAGCGGCCCTTGAGTTCGAGGGTGACGACGGACTCGGGGTCGACGATGCCGAGTTTGACGGTCCAGTGCTCGACGGTTGCGGGGAGTGCGCGCATGTGGTTGGCGGGAACCTGGAACTGCTGGTGGCCTTCGATGGCGAGGTAGTCGCGGCCGGTCATGCGGACGCGGACGGTGACTTCGTCGCCGGTGAAGGGCGCATCGAGGAGTTGCTCGGGCGTGAGCCACTGGCGTTCGGGTTTGCGGATGGTTTGTGAGAGGGCGGCGTTGATGGCGGCCATCATCTCGGTGCCGCCGTTGCCGGACTGGTTGTTGACGAAGGCGTTGGCGAGGGCGATGTTTTCTTCGGTGGCGCGGCGGGGTTCGTCCCAGAGGATGCGGGTTGCGCCGGCGAAGGTGATGACATTGAACGTGTCGGACTGGCGCATCTGCGAGATGGCGCGGGTCATGACGGCCTTGGCCTTTTCGATGGGGAAGCCGGACATAGAGCCGGAGGTGTCGAGGACGAAGACGAGTTCGCGGGGGACGGCGGCGGTCTCGGTGAAGGGCGTGCGCGCGGGCGGGAGCATGGAGAGTGTGAAGAAGCCGCCTTTTTCTCCGTTGTATGAGAAGACCTGGTTCTCGATGGACTCGTCGTTGAGCCGCCACTTGAGGACGAAGTCCTTGTTGGGGATGGTGTTCTTGTCCTTGAGGTGGATGAGCGCGCCGATGGGCGCGGTGAAGTCGTTGGGTTTGATGAGGTCGGTCCTGTCGATCTCGTGAAGGACGGAGTCGAGGGCTGTGATGCCGGGGCCGCCGGTCTGGAGGTTGACCTCGATCGAAATGTCGTGGCCCGCGCGGACCTCGGGTCGGGTTGGGGTTGGCGTGATGCGCGAGGCGTCGGGGACCTGGTCTGTGTCGGTGGCGAACGGAGCGCCCCCCTCACTGGGCTGAATGTTCTTCGCGAGCAGCGCCGGTTGTTCGGCGGGCGGTGCCGGCTGGAGGCCCGGCTCGATGGGGCAATAGAACCAGCGGTTGTTTAATGCGCCGGTGTTGTCGTCGAAGATGATTCCCACTTCTTTGGAGCCGTCGGCGTAGGTCGCGACGAAGTCCGCCTTGCGGCTGTTTGTCATGCGTTCATTGAGATCGCTCATATCGCGAACGGGTGACTGGATGGCGATGGCGTTCTGCATGAGCGCATCGACCTGTCCGGAGGAGAGGCGGCCGGCTGTGGCGTCTACGGCGGCCTGACCCAAGAAGATGTCGCCATTGCGCGGCTCGAAGCCGGCGGGGAGTTGGAAGTGGAGGTCGACCGGCGCGCCCGATGCGTAGCCGGGGATGTAACGGGGCGCGACGGTCATGGGGAAGGTGAATGCGTATTCGCCTTCGTTGGACTTGATGAGTTCGAGGTAGGAGATCTCGATGGTGATCTGCGCGCCGGGTTCGATGTTGGCGACGGACTGCGTGAAGATGTTGGGGCGTTCCTGCTCCAACAGCGCGGCGGTGCGGCCCTGCGAGCGCGCCTGCTCGTAGATGTTGCGGGCGACGGTGCGCTCCTTGACCTCGCCGACGATGACGCGGTCGCCGATGGTCATGGTCATGCGGTCTACAGCGGCGCTATTGGAGAGCGGGAAGGTGTAGACGGCCTCGATCTTATCGGCGTAGGGGTTGGCGTACTGCTGCCTGACGGAGACGCGGGCGAACTTGCCCTGGATCGTGGCGGTGACATCGGTGTGCTTGAGGGGGCAGGTGCCGACGATCTGGCCCTCGTTGTCCACGGCGTCGAGGCGGCCGCCCTCGGGGACGAAAGAGGCCTGCTGGATGATGCCGCGTGCGCGCAGTGACTCCATGGAGTTGTTTGGCGCGGGTGAGTTGTCGGTGCGTGATGCGATGCGCGGACCATTGGCCCCCCCGCCGCCCATCATGAATGCGACGAGTGAGACCATGATGGCGAGTGATGCGGCGACGGGGAGCCACGCCGCGGTGCGGGCCCAGAGCGGGCGGCGCGGATTCGCCTCGGGGGAGTCATCGGCGTCGCCGATGCGGGCGACGACGCCCTTGTCCTCGCGGGCGAGGCGCGACATGAGCGCATCGCGGTTGGCGCGGGCGCTGGTGGCGTTGTGGTCGTGCCACTCGCGGAGGAGGGAGTCGAGTTGATCGGCCGGGTTGTGATTGGTGTTGTGTGTCATGCTGTATTTGCCTCCCCCCCGGCGCGCATTGTGGCGGCGAGGTTCTGCTTGGCGCGGGCCAGGAGTTTGTAGAAGCCGGAACGGGATAGCCCGAGGGCGTCCTTGGCTGCGCGGATGGGATCGGGTTCGATGTAATGGAGATGGATGGCGAGTCGCTCGTCGTCGGCGAGTTGGTCGAGCGCGACGGTGAGCCGGTCGAGTTGCTCGCGGTGATCGGTGGCGTCGTCGGGCGGCGGGGGTGGTTTGGGAAGTGCGGCGGGTTGTGCCATGGCGCGTTCCTCGTGTCGTTGGCGTCTGGTGGCCGAGCGGACGCGCTCGGAGCAGACATTGCGGGCGATGGCGCAGAGCCATGCTGCGAGTTTGTCGGTGCCTTCGACATCGTCGAGTTTGCGATAGGCGCGGAGGAAGGTTTCCTGGAGCGCATCATCGGGATCGGCGAGGTAGCGTCGTCGGCAGACGGAGGCGACCAATGGCGCGTAGGCGTCGTAGATGCGCCCGAAGGCGTCGTGATCACCCTTGCGGGCGGCCTGGAGATCGTTGTGGTCGACTCCCATCACTCTCCTCGTGGCCGCCGGCGGCGGCGCGTCTCCGGGAATCTGGTATGAACGCGGATATGGGACGATTCACCTTATCGATCGGCGTTCTCGGGGTTCTGGCGGGATGTTCGGCGGGGATGCGGGCGGGGCATCCGGCGCGGCCGGCGGTGGTGAATCACCCGGTGTTCGTGAAGCTGAAGAACCCGGCGGATGCTGCGGATTTGATTGCGGACTGCGATGACCGGTTGGCGTCGATTCCGGGTGTGGTGTCGTACTACTGCGGCACGCCGCTGGACACGGGGCGGGAGAACGTTGATCTGGGCTTTGATGTCGGGATCTTCGTGGGGTTCATGAGCGAGGCGGATTACGCGGCGTATGTGGTGCACCCAAACCATGTGGGGTTGGTGGCGGAGTGGAGGCCGCGGATCGAATGGTTGCGGGTGCATGATGTGATGGATGGGACGGAGTAGATTCCACGGGTTCCGCTGCGCTTCACCCGTGGCTACATTCGGGGGGGAGGGGAGGAGTAGACATGGCTCGCCCTCGCTGCGCTCGGGTCGAGCCATGGCACCCGAGTCGGTGAATGCGCCGGGGGCTCGCCGGGTCATCTGAGATTTTTGTCAGGCGCTGGCGGAGTCGAGTTTGCGGAAGAGGAGTGTGCCGAGGGCGAAGCAGACGGTTCCGATGGCGATGAGGACGAGCCAGATGGCGGACATTTTGCCGATGTCCCAACCGCGCCAGATTGCGCCTTCGAATGCGTCGATGGCCCAGCGGATCGGGCTGAGTTTCGAGACGCCCTGCATCCATTTGGGCATGAATGTGGCGGGGATCATGGCGCCGCCGAACATGGCGAAGATGAGGAGGACGGCCCATGACATGCCGCCTACCGCGGCTTCGGTGCGCCCTATGACGGAGAGGAGCATCATGATGCCGACGAAGCAGGCGGTGGCGCAGAGCATCGAGACGATCAGCATGGGGATGGAGACGGGCTCGACGCCGAAGACGACTCGCGCGATGACGACGAGGAGCGTGAGGACGAACATGATGGTGATGGCGCAGGCGAGGGCTTTGCCGGCGAGGATGCGGGTCCAACCGAGGGGGGATGCCTTGAGTCGGAGGAGTGTGCCTTGTGTGCGCTCGACGACGAGGGAGATGGCGAATGTTGCTGCGGCCGCAAGGACGCCCCAGACCATGCCCTGGGGGAAGGTGATGGCGTAGGCGTTGTCGGGCATGTCTTTGTTTTTCTTGGGGCGCTGGACTGTGTCGAGCGTGACGGTGACGGGTTCCCAGTTGGCCATGGGGTTGTTTTCGTTGTCGGCGCCCTCGGCGGGGATGGCCTGTGAGAGTGAGTCGAGGCCTCCGAGGAGCATGGAGAGCGCGGCGCGGGTGAGGGGCGGGACATCGGGGTCGTTGTTGAGTGAGGCGAGGCCTTCGCGGGCGCTGTCCTGCATGATGGATTGATCGGAGAAGGCACGCTGCATCTGGCGGAATGCTTGTTGGGTGACGATGCCGCGGATCATTTCGCCGGAAGCGCGCTTGGAGGGGTCGATGACGACGGTGACGGCGGCGGGTTCACCCCAGAAGGGGCGGGCGAGTGACGCGCCGAAGCCGGGTTCGACGGCGACATAGGCGTCGATCTTGGAGGCGAGGACGGCGCGGTTGGCGGCGTCGGTGGAGTCGTGCGATGAGAGTTCGAGGTCGCCGGTTGAGTCGAGGTCGGCGATGAAGGCGCGGGAGGCGTCGGTGTTGTCGAGATCGACGATGGCGACGCGCGATTTGGCCATTGCGTCGGAGTTGGCCTGGCCGGCGAAAATGGTGCCGAAGAACACGGCGTTGAGGAGGGGGAAGATGAACATGAAGAAGAAGCCGACCTTGTCGCGGCGGGCGAGGGTGAGGTCTTTGAATGCGAGTGCGAGGATCTGTTTCATCGTGCGTCAGTCCCTGAGCGTGCGGCCGGTGAGGGCGAGGAAGACGGACTCGAGGTTGGGTCGGTCGATGCGGACGGTGTCGAGGTTGTGATTGGCGGCCATGACGCGCTCGAGTTCGCGCGTGGGGTCTGCGGTGTTGATTGTGTGGGTTGAGCCGTCGCGCTTGGCGATGGTGACGAGGGCCTGGCCGCCGTGTGCGGCGATGAGGTTGTCGATGGTGTCGAGGGCGAGGAGTTGGCCCTGATCGATGATGGCGACGCGGTCGCAGAGGCGCTGGGCTTCTTCCATGTAGTGCGTTGTGTAGAGGATGGTGACGCCGGAGTCTCGGAGGGAGGCGACGGTTTCGAGGATGGCGTTGCGTGATTGGGGATCGACGCCGGCGGTGGGTTCGTCGAGGAGGAGGAGTCTGGGGCGGTGGATGAGGGCGCAGGCGAGGTTGAGTCGGCGCTTCATGCCGCCGGAGAACTTGCCGGCGCGGCGGTTGGCGGCGTCGGTGAGGGAGACGAGTTCGAGCATCTCGGAGACGCGCGGCTTGCGGTCGCGGGGCGCGATGTCGAAGAGGCGCGCGAAGAAATCGAGGTTCTCGCGCGCGGTGAGTTCGTTGTAGATGGCGAGGGACTGCGGCGCGAGGCCGATGGCGGCGCGGGCGGCGGGTGATCTGGGGTCGCCGAGGCCTTCGAGGGTCACGGCACCGGCGTCGGGCGTGAGGAGCCCGATGAGCATGGCGATGGTGGTGGACTTGCCGGCACCGTTGGGGCCGAGGAGGCCAAACACTTCGCCTGACTGGACTTGGAACGAGATATCCCTGACGGCGTGGACGGGGCCGAAGGACTTTCTGAGGTTTGTGGCGGTGAGCATGTCCCGGGGATCGTAGCACCGAGTGTTGCGGTCTGAGCGTGCGGCGTTAGTTTGCGGGTTATGAGGCAATGCAAGAACGCGGTGATGGTTGTGGCGCTGGCTGTGGCGGGCTCGGCGGCGGCTCGGGATGGCGGAGACGATCAGTTCACGGCGGTGCCGATCACGTCGATGCCGTTCGTTGATGACGGTTCGAACGAGTCGAGCACGAATGCGTTCGATTATTCGTGTCCCGGGGTGCCGGCGGAGTTCGACGGGAAGGACCAGTGGTACGCGATCGTCGCGACGGCGGCGATGGATGTGCGGATCACGACCTGCTCGCCGGTCACTGATTTTGATACGAAGCTGTATGTGTTCCGCGACAGCATCGAGTGGGACGCGGTTGTTGCGTGCGATGACGACTCGTGCGACTCGCAGGCGCAGCCGTATCTCGCGGAGATCGCGAGCGTGTCATTGGAGGCGGGGCATACCTACTTCGTTGTGGTGGATGCGTACTCGCAGAGCGATGAGGGGACGTTCCGGCTGACGGTGGAGTCGGCGGGCGTTGTTGAGCCGGAGTGCCCCGGTGATGTGAACGGGAGCCGGTCGGTTGATGTGGATGATCTGAATGAGGTCCTGAGCGCATGGCAGATGTCGTTGCCGGCGGGGGTGGGGCCGGAACTGACGGGCGATGGTGTTGTTGATGTTGACGACCTGAACGAGGTGCTGAGCAACTGGCAGGTGGTGTGCGGGTGAGGGCGCGCTGTTGCTAGTGGAGGCGGGCGTCGTTTGGGGCGCGGGAGAGATTGAGTTTGGTCTTGTGTTGCGACTCGGCTTTGGCGCCGTCGGCGTGGTGGCCTTTGGTGTAGTGCTTCTGCCAGTCTTCGGGCTTGCGGTTGGGGTCGTCGATCATGGCGCGGCGGCTCTGCGAGAACGCCTTGAAGCGATCGTGTTCGAGCGCATCGGACTCGATGGGCCTTGCGTCGAGTTGGTAGGACTCGATTTCGTCGAGGCGGATGGGCTGGATCATGCAGATCGGTTCGCCCTCGAGGAATGAGACCGGGTGGTTGGGCTCGGTGCAGCGCCAGTTCATGGTGAATGTGGCGGAGTTCCAGTCGGTTTCGACGACGCCGTCGAGCGCGACGATGGCGCGCTTGGGGGTGTTGGTGGGACCTCGGACCAGGAGCGCGACGCCGGGAGGCGTTCGGAAGAGCCATGGGAGTGAGAATGTGAGGATGCCGAACCCGAAGTGCGAGGTGATGGATGAGCGGAAGCGTTCGGAGCCGAGCGCGAGGTTGATGTGCAGCGCGTTTCGCTCGTTGGAGCCGAGCCAGACGACCGAGACATCGGCGGGGCAGTTGACGACCCATCCGGCCTGATTGGCGATGGAGAGGGGGAGGCAGCGGTAGGCGAAGCCGTCGGTGCGGTCCATCCATTCGCGCCGGGGTGAAGCGGGTTTGATGGACCAGCCGCGGGTGTCGGAGACTGCGAAGGCGGTGATGGTGGGCTTGCTGGTCATGACTCGACGGCGACGCCGATGGTGGAGACGCCGCAATCGACATAGATGTTCTGGCCGGTGATTCCGGAGGCGAGGTCGGAGAGGAGGAAGAGGGCGGTGTCGCCGACTTCGCGGCCTTCGACATTGCGCTTGAGGGGGGCGTGCTTGGGTGTCTGGTCGAGCATTTTGTCGATGCCGCCGACGGCGCTGGAGGCGAGGGTGCGGAGGGGGCCGCCGGAGATGGTGTTGACGCGGATGTTGTGGGGTCCGAGATCGGCGGCGAGGTAGCGCGCGGTGGCTTCGAGTGCGGCTTTGGCGACGCCCATGACGTTGTAGCCGGGGACGACTTTCTCGGAGCCGTAGTAGGACATGCCAATCAGTGCTCCGCCGCCGTTATCCGCCATGAGAGGTTTTGCGCGCTGGGCCATGGCGGCGAGTGTGTAGGCGCTGATGTCGACGGCGCTGAGGTACGCGGCGCGGGGCGTGTCGGCGAACTTGCCGGGCTGGAGCCACTCGCGGTCGGCGAAGGCGATGGAGTGGACGACGAAGTCGAGGCGCTTGAAGCGTTTGGCGTAGGCGTCGAAGAGTTTGTCGAGGTCGTCATCGGAGCCGGCGTCGCAGGGGAAGAGCCAGGGGTCGGTGATGCCGAGTTTCTCGACGGCCTTGGCGGTGCGGCGTTCGTTCTTCTCGCCGGGGAGGTGCTGGAAGGCGCAGACGCCGCCCTCGCGGTGGATGGACTCGGCGATGTGCGTGGCGTAGGAGCGGTCGTTTGCGACGCCGAAGATGAGGCCGGCTTTGCCTTGCATGATGGACATGGGTGTCGTTCCCTTGGTTATTGCCAGTCGATGACGATTTTGCCGAACTGCTCGGCGGACTCGAGGCGTTCCCATGCGCGGGCGCCCTCGCGCCAGGGGAAGACCTTGTCGATGACCGGCGACAGGTGGCCGGCGCGGAAGAGGGCGGTGATTTCGCGGAACTCGTCGTTTGTGCCCATTGTGGAGCCCAGGATGCGGAGTTGGTTCCAGAAGATGCGCGCCTGATCGGTCTCGACGATTGGGCCGCCGGTGTTTCCCGGTGTGACGAAGGCGCCGCCCCGCGCGAGGGACTTGATGCACTTCATGTGGGTGGGCTTGCCGACGGAGTCGACGGCCATGTCCACGCCGCGTTTGTTGGTGAGGGCGCGGACCTGTTTGGACCAGTCCTGGCCCTCGTCGAGGATGGCGTCGGTGGCGCCGAGTTCGGTGGCGCGATCGAGTTTCCATTGGTGGCGGCTGGTGACGATGATTCGGCAGCCGAGCCAGCGCGCGATGGAGAGGGCCGAGGTGGCGACGCCCCCGCCGATGCCGGTGATGAGGACGGATTGGCCGGGGCGGAGTTGGCCCTTGGTGGCCATCATGGAATAGGCGGTGAGGGTGGTGAGGCCGAAGGCGGCGGCGTGGTGCGGCTCGGCGCCGTCCACGGCGGCGCAGTTGGCGATGGGCGCGGTGAAGCGCTGGCGGTGCATGCCGTTGTGGTGCTCGCCGATGAGTTGGTAGTCGGGTGCGAGGGTTGAGCCCGGCGGGTCGTCGGGTGATTGGCGGTCGGGCTGGCGCACGGCGGCGTTGACGATGACGCGGCGGCCGACCCATGCGGGGTCGACATTGGCGCCGACCGCCTCGACGACAGCGCAGGCGTCGCAGCCGGAGACTCGGGGGTAGGTGAGGTCGATGCCGGGAATTCCCAGCCCGACCCAGATATCCATGTGGTTCATGGCGCTGGCGAGGGTGCGGAGGACGGCGTGACCGGGCGCGGGGTTGTCGGTGGCGGGGTCGGTGTGATCGGTGACGGCGCGGATGTTGCGCGCCACCCCCCCCCCATCTTTGTCTTGTGCTGAGATGACGAGCGCATTCATGCGCGTCAGTGTAGCGGGGTGCGGCGCGGGTGGTGTCGGGGCTTGATGATGGCGCACTACATATTGGGCGTGCCGGAAAGGTGGGCACATCTCGGCGTCCAGCGGTGTTATTGGGTGCGGAGGGGCGCGCCGTCGCGCCGATCCAACGAGTCCGCGTCGAGGGGTGCGGCGCGTGCTCCGATCGGCACCCTTATGGAGTTATTCACACATGGTTGCTGCGACTGGTCTTCTGGAAGCCAAGAGCATCGTCAGTGCGGGGACCGCGCTGCTCACTCAGGAGGACCTGGTTGATCGCATCCGTCTGTACAACCCGTCGGCGACGGCGCAGTTTCTGGCGCGGTTTGATCGTTGCGAGCTTGAGATGTACTTGCAGCACCTGATCGCGACGAGTGTGCCGCGTGGGCGTGGAGCGCGTTGGGAGCGTCCGAACGAGACGCCGGCGATTACGTTTCGGATCGCGGATGACGATGCGTGATTGCGCGGCCAGGTGTTGATTGCCCTTGGCGCTCGGCGCGGTGATGTGATCGATTCGACATGGCTCGCCCTTCGGGTCGAGTCATGGCACCGAAAAGTCCGACTGCCCTCCCCTACCCCTCCCTGAGTGAGGGGGTTTTGTTCGTCAGTTGCGGCCCATGTCCTTCATCTGGCGGAGGGTCTTCTCGAGTTCGCGCTTGAGGAGGCGGACGCGGAGGAGCGAGCGGACGCGGGTGACGAGTTCGAGTTTATTGACGGGCTTGGTCAGGAAGTCGTCGGCGCCGCATTCGACGGCGCGCTCGACATCACCGACCTCTGAGAGCGCGGTGACCATAACGATGGAGATGTCGCGCGTGTCGGGGCTGGTTTTGAGTTTGGTGCAGAGCTGGAAGCCGCTCATGCGCGGCATCATCACATCGAGGAGGATGAGGTCTGGCTGGTGCTCTTCGATGCTGGAGAGGGCTTCGATGCCGTCGGCGGCGAGCCGGGTCTGGCAGCCGATTTCTTCGAGGTAGGCCTGGAGGAGTTCGCGGTTCTGCTCGTGGTCGTCGACGATGAGGACGGAGGCGGAGCCGAGGTCCATGGCGGCGTCGAGGTCGCGCTCGGCGGCCGGGGAGAGGGGTTGTTGCGTTGAACCCGAGTCGGGGGCGGACATCCGGTGCTCCGGGGGGTGGGGTCGAGTCGGCGGCGAACCGTCGAATGAGTCATCGTAGCGGTGGGTATGGCGGGCGTCGAATATGGGCGTATTCCCTGCTATACTACGAACATGGGACGGGGTGCCCGTGAGCGGCGCGCCGGCGGATGAACTTCACCGTGTCGGCGGGCGTCTGATGGCTTATTGAGGTTCGCAGCAACGGAGACTTCTGACGATGGGCATTTCGGCATGCTGGGCGGATCGGTTTTCGACTCCCACCGCGGACGGTCTTGCGAAGGCGATGGACAAGCCGATGTCGGAGTTGGTCGAGTCGGCGCGGTCGTGGCTTCATGAGTTCGGGACGCTGACCGAGGAAGTTTCCTGGCAGGGCGACTCGTGGCGGTGGACGCTTGTGTACCGGACGGCGGATCGCGACGAGCGTCTACCGTGGGTGTACCTGATTCCGAATCCGGATGGGCCGAAGCTGGCGATTCCTTTGCAGGAGTCGGAGGTCAGGAAGTTGCCGCTGGCTCGGGCGAAGAAGCATGTTCGCGACGGGATTTCGACGGCGAAGCGGGTCGAGGACACGCTGTGGGCGGTCTGGGATGTGGCCTCGAAGTCGGCGCTGGACGATGTGTTTGACCTGGTGAAGCGCCGGCACAAGATGTCGCAGGAAGCGCGGGCCTAATCCGACTTCGGCGCGTGCCAGCCGAGTTCCGCTGACCAGATTGTGCGTGATTGATCGACCGAGTAGGTTCGGGCGAGGTCGTCTGCGCGGATATCGCGGAGGGGGCGGTCTTTCGTGAGGACCAGCGTCGCGGACCATGTTGCGGGTTCGGCGTCCCTGAGTTGTGCTTCGACTCGGAGCGAGTCGAGCATGTCGCGTTCGCTGAGCGCGAGGCCGGGGTTGCCGATGCAGCGGGGGCAGATCGATCTCCCGGCGCGCGCGCCGGAGCCGGAGACGATGCGCCGGTTGCGGCACCGGGGGCAGCCGTTGGCGCTTTGGGCGGCGGCGGATGCCTGCGCGAGCGCCGAGCTGAGCACCGGATCGGATTGTTTGAGATGCGTGATGAACTGGGCTGCGGGCTCGGTGCTGAGTACTTCGCGGAGCAGCCGGCCGTCCTCGGCGCGGAGCACGCGGATGGCGTCGGCGAGTCGGTTGCGGAGGTCCTCGTCGGCGATGGAGCGATCGAGCCGCGTGCGGGAGTCGGCCTGCGATGAGCCCATGGACTGCGCCATCGCGAGCAGCCACTGGCGCTCTTCTGCGGAGGTGGTGACATCGGCGAGGGCGAGGCACGCGTGGGGGCCGAGTCTGTCGTCGAGCAGGTAGGCGAGGACGAAGAGCGATTGTGCGGTGGACCGGCCGAGGGGGCCGGGGAGTTCATAGGAGACTTCTTCGCCCAGTTCGAAGTACTCCATCGGGCGATCGGGGGAGAGTTGCGCGAGGCGCGCGGCGACCCAGTTGGGGAGCGTGGGCTGATCGGCGGGCTGGCGCGCGATGAGCGGGGCGACGAGGAACAACAGGGCGAGCGTCGATGCGATGATCGGCTTCATCAGAGTCGATCCTCCAGGCCGAGCCGGATGCTCCAGAGGCGGATCATGGCGGCTTCGGTGCGCGCGATCTGCTCGGTGAGTGTTGCGGCGTTGCGGCGGGCGTCGGCGGTCTGGGACTCGAGCGCGCTGACCCGGGCGACCTGGCTCGATCGCTCGCCTTTGACGATCATCGACATCAGTTCGTAGCAGGAGAGTTGCGCGACGGCGAATCGCTCGATTTCATTGGTCGCGAGCCGGCGGCGGGCGCTCTGGAGATCGTCGTGGGCGAGGAGTTCGTCGGAGCGGACGACAATGGTTGCTTCTCGGCGGAGGTCGCGCTCGAGGCGTTCGGCCGGGGCGTAGGGCGGGATGGCGGCCATGAGCAGCGACATCTCGGTCGGCGCGATGACATCGGGTGCGGCGCCCTGTTCGTCCGAGACCGCGGACGAATCGGAGTCTGAGAGTTGCATCGTGTAGAGGCGGGACAGTTCGGACGCGGCCTGATCGGGTGCCGTGGAGAGTTGGCGGGCGTAGAGCTCGAAGGCCCGATTGAGGAGCGCGGATGCGGCGCGGTCGTGCCAGTCGGGGTGGCGCGGCGGCGGGAGGCGGCGGTCGGTGACGCCTTCGATCATCTCGCTCTCGGCATCGGTGCGCCCGGTCCGCGGGAGGGACTCGAGGAGGGCGTAGAGCACGCGGAGATCGGAGGCGAAGACGCGGACAACCTGCTGCGCGCTCTGACGGACCTGGATGGAAGTGTCGTAGTAGGCGGCGTCGGCCAAGACATCGGCGTCGGTCTGTGAGCGGAGTTGTTCGCGGCGGCGGAGTTCCTGCAGGAGTGTGACGCGCTCGTTCGCGTCGTTGCCCGCGATGAGGAATCGCTGGCTCCACTCGGCGAGTTGCTCATCGGACGGGCGGGTGAGAACGACCGGAGAGACCTCGAGCGCGGGCTTGACGAACTCGGGTTGCCACGGTGTCTCCCGGAACAGCGACTGCGCGGAGGTGCTGTCCTGTTGCCAGAGGCGGTGGGCGATCGTGTTGACGCGCGCGGCGTGGACGGTCATCGTGAGCCATTGGGAGGTTGAGTTCGGGCTTTCGGGTTGCTCCAGGGTCCGCTGGGCCAGCCCGATCCACTCGTCGCGGTCGCGCTGGCGTGGTTCGTCGAGGCCGATGTTGAGCGCCCTGTTCCATCGTTCGCGGAGCGCCTTTCGGTTTGGGCCGACGGTGCTGTCGGTGGCGATGAGTTCGCCCGGTGCTGCGAGATCGGTGCGCTGGCGCAGGATTGCGATGGTCGCGGTGGCGAGGGCCGGGGCGGGGAGCGCTTCATCGTCGGAGAGCCAGTGCAGGAGTCGGAGGAGTGCGGGTCGGTCGCGCCAGTCCACGGCGTCGAGGGTGAGTGTGCGCGCGCTGTCGAGGATGGTTGCTGTGGAGCGGCCCGCTTCGAGATGCGCGAGGTCCTCGTAGGTGAGGAGAATCCACTCGTAGTTGGGCGGATCCCATCGGGCGATGCGTGCCGCATCGGCGCACCACTGGCGCCAGATGGGCTCGTAGTCGGCGGGTTCGATCTCGTGGTTGATCATGGCGCTGGTCAGGTCGACGCCCGCGGATCGCATGGCGGACTCGAGTGAGGCGCGGGGGTCGGTAGCGCCTTCGTCTGACGGTTCGGCTCCGGCGGCGCGGAGGATGCTCTGGGCGCGTTCTTTCGAGTTGGTGAGCGCGTGGTTTGACTGCGCGAGGCGTGCTGCGGCGGCGATGGCCCAGGCGCGCTGGCGGAAGCGTGCGGCGTTGGTCGGGGAGGCGTGGTTGGACCACTGCTGGAGGAGTTGCTCGAGGGCCGGGTTCGCCGAGGCGTCCATGCGGTCGACAGCTTCGTCGAAGGTCTGTGTGATCAGGATTGCGTCGCGGCCCGGGAGATCGGTCCATGTGTCGGCGAGGTTGGCATCGATCGCGAGGAGCACATCGGATGCTGCGGCGTCGCGTGAGGCGGCTCCGCCGTCGCGGAGTTGGCGGAGCACGGCGAGAATCTCTCGGGACTCTCTCGGGACGGTGGTGATCGGGGCGATCGTGCCGGCGGACTCCGACACGGGTCTGGGTTGGATCTCTCTGGCTTGCGGTGACTTGGTGGTGCGCGACGACTCGTGCGGCGAGGGCCAGATGACGCGGACGAGACCGACGGCCGCGACGATGTTGAGCACGACCAGCGCGATGGTTGTGAAGGAGATGCGCTTCGGCTTGTCTGTCTGCGGGGCTGATGCCTGCGCGACGACGGGCGCGCGGGTCGCGAGCCGAACGGGGGGTGCGGGTGCGGCGGGAGGGGGTGACTGGAAGACGAGATGGAGTTCGTCGGGGTTTATGCCGAACACATCGGCGAGCGCCATGACGCGCAGGCGGGAGCGGGCGTTCCAGCCGCCGGAATGGGCGATCATCTCGAAGCAGGCGAGCCGGAATGCTTCGAGCGTTGGTTTGGGGCGCGGCGATGCGGCCTGTGGTGACTGCGAGGTTGCGGTTGTTGGTTGTTGCGCGGACGGGGCTGACCACATGGCGATCATGGCGGCGCGGGTCTCAGCGTCCATGAGCTGCGCGGCCGCGACATGGAGCGCGAGTCGGACTTCCTCGGCGTCGGGCGTGCGCGCTTCGGGGTGGCGGGCGATTCGATCGAGTGCGCGTTTGAGGGCGGCTAGGACGGCCTCGGGCTCGCATTGATCGGGTGCGACGCCCAGCACGCCGAAGGGGCCGGTGGCGGGATCGGCGTCTGGGAGGAAGCGGCGGAGGGGAGACTCGTGCGGCTGGCTCATGGTCCGCCCCCCCCACCCCCCCCACCCCCCCCGTTATTCATTTCCGGGTGCAGGCCGAGTCTTTGTTCGAGTTCGATGAAGCGGGCGCGGAATGGTTCGGGTCCGAGGCCGGGGTAAAGGGTGCGGTGCTGCGTGAGGGCTTCGCGGGCGCGGTCGGGGTCGACTTCGCAGAGGAGACTGAGTTGGCGGAGGCGGCGGTTGAACCATTCGTCGGTGCCGGCCTTGGTTGCGGCGACGAGTGTGCGCCAGTTGTCGAGAGCGGTGTCGAGGTCGCCGGTTGCCTCGGCGCATTCTGCGGAGAGCGTGAGGACGCGCGCATCATTGGGGAATGCGCTGGTGAGTTGATGGGCGAGGCGAGCGGCGAGATCGAGCATGGGGCGGGACTGATCGCTTTGCCAGAGATCGAGTGCGGCTTCGCCCGCCATGACGCGGACAGCGGCCTCGCGCGGGTCGGCGCGGAGGGCGTCGGCGTCGAGTTCGTTTGCGAGGATGGGTTCGGCGAGGGCGAGGAGTCGGCGGGCGTTGGCGATGCGCGCTTCGGAGGCGGGAGGTGCGGCCGACCATTGATCGGCGACGAATCGGAGGACGAGCCGGGATGCGGACTCGGCGAGCGCGGAGTCCTTGGCACGGATCGCTTCGACGATTCTGACGGCTTCCTGTTCGTCGCCTCGGGCGAGAGCGATCTGGGCGCGGCGGAAGGCGATCTCGCCTTCGAGGTCGTCGGGTTGGTCTGTGGCATTGAGCGAGGCGAGTGAGTCGAGGACGCGCTCGGCGCGGTCGTGGTCGGGCGGGGTGATGGAGAGCAGCGCATCGACCATTCTTCGGCAGCGGAGAATGACAGCGGTGCGCGCCTCGGCGTCTCCGGAGAAGGCGAGGCGCTGGTCGATGGTCAGCAGGGGCTCGGCGATGGCGATGTAGCGTGAGGCGAGCCAGCCGGACTCTGCGGTGCGGGCGCTGCGGAAGAGTTCGTAGGCCATCTGCTCGGCGTGGCGGCGGGCGGTGTCGTATTCGGGCGCGCCCTCGGGGACGGCGAGGAGCATCTGGAGTGATTGCTCTTCGGCGCCGGGCTGGCGCAAGACCTGGCGGAGTGCGACTTCGCCCGTTCTCGGGCTTGACGGATAGCGGTCCATGAACTGAGCGATGAGGGCGTCGGCGCGTTTACGCGTGTCGGCGTCGCTTGGGTGTCGATCGGCGTAGGACTCGAGTGTGCGGATGGCCATCCACATCGACTCGGAGGCCATGGACTCGGTTGCGGCGCGATCGGTTGCTTCGAGGAGGGCCGCGACCGCGCGGTCCACGCCTTCGCGGCCGGCGGGTTCGCCCGCGAAGTAGAGGGACATGCCGAGGAGCATCAGGTTGCCGGGGCGTGCGCCGGGGAGTGATGGTGCGTCGGGCGCGGTGGACGCGGACTCGAAGGCGGAGGCGGCGTCGAGGTAGGTCTTTGCGATCGCGTCGATGCGCGTTGGGAGTTGGTCGTTCTCGTTGGCGGTTTTTTGATCGGCGCGGGCGCGGTCGTAGAGGCGCAGGCCGCGGACATGGTGGGCGAGGAAACCGGTAAGGGCGAGGTCGGCGGAGGAGTATCGGCGGGTGAGATCGAGGAGGTGGGCGTGCTCGCCTCTGGAGATGAGGTCTGCGATCGCGATCGAGAGGAGGGCTGTGCGATCCGGGGATTGCGATGATGACTCGGCGCACAGGACGGCGAGGAGGCGCGCTTCGACGACGCTCAGGGGGGACAACTCGGCTCCGGCGCTCGCGTCTGGGTCTTTCGATGATCCGCGGTAGGCGTCCACGACGGAGCGTGCGTCGCGCCAGCGGTCGGACCTGGCAAGGATCCAGACCTTTCTTGCGAACAAGGGTGAGGCGACTCCCGGCGGGAGTTCAGGCGCGGACTCGACGAGGTTCAGCCAAGCGAGTGCGGCGGAAGTGTCGCCTCGGATCGCCTCGCACGCTGCGACCGCGACCGCGGCGCGGGCCATGTGCTCGTATTTGAGGAGTTGCTCGGGGACTTTTTCGATCGAGGGGACGCGGGAGGGCGTTGTGTTGAGGAGCCAGGAGAACTCTTCGGCGGCGTCTCCGGCGAGCGTGCTCGCGGCGTCGGGGTTCGGGGCCAGTTCCGCTTGGTAGAGAAGTGACCACGCTGCGAGGTAGTGGGCGAGTGATCGCTGCTGGCGCGAGCGCGCGAGCGACTCGGCGATGAGGTCGGTGTCGCCCGCGAATGCGGACTCCTCCTGGCCTTCGAGGGCGCGGACATCGGCGTTGGCGCGGCCGGCGAGTTCGCGGAACTCTTCGCCCAGTGCCTTGAGGAGCATGGCGATCTGGACGCGATCGGTGTCGGGGACCATGCGGAGGCGCCATTGCTCGGCGGACTTCTCGACCGCGGAGAAGCGTGCCTTTGCGAGCCCGAGGCGCATGGAGATGGACTGCAGCTCGGGCACTTTGGTGAGCAGGTTGCGCGCGAGGCGTTCCCATTCGCTCTGGTCCTCGGGCGTCTCGGCGCTCTCGAGTTCCTGAGAATAGAGTTCGGCGAGGCGCTCGGCGAGATCGATGCGCTGGTCGCCGGACGCTAGCGTGATTTCCTGTTCGAGCATGCGCGCGCGGAGGCGGGACAGCCCGTGCTCGAGGAGGTATTCCTCGAGCGCATCGGCGGGTGACTGCGCGCGTGAGACGCAAGGCACGGCGAGCGAAGCGAGCAGGATCGCCAGGATTGGTTTACTGCGGCGGCGGGACATAGGTGACCTTGTCGAACTCGGCGTCGCGTGCGGCCTGGAGTGCGGCCATGGCGCCGCTGACCAGCGCGTTGTTCTGTGCTCTGACGAAGAGTCCTCCTTGCTTGGGGAGTGTTGAGAGGAGCGCGACGAGGGAGTCCTTGTCCGGGACTTCGACCTGACCGACGACGAAGACGGTTCGCCCGCCGCGGCTCTGGACCTCGACGAGCTGCGGGACAAGGTCGGCGGCTGCGCCGGCTTCCTGATGATCGGCGCGGAGCGCGGGTTCGAGGTGGCCCTCGGGCGGCGCGTACGTGGTCGAGAGGAGGAAGAAGATGAGCAGCTGGAAGATGATGTCGATCATCGCGGTGAGGTCGGAGCGGAGGAGCGTGGAGCGCTGCTTGGATTTGGGCGTGAAGTTCATGACCCGCCCCCCCCGTTCCCCCCACCCCCTCCATTCCCGCCGGCGGCGGGGAGTTGGGTGGCGAGTCGCCATGATCTGATGCCGCGTTCGGCGAGGGCGGTGGCGAGTTGATTGACGGGGGCCATGGCGGCGCGGTGGTCGGCGCGGACGGTGACTTCGAGCGCCTGATTGCGGCGCTTGGACTCGGCGTCTTCCTGCGCTACGCGGACCAGCAGGGAGTCGAGGGAGAACTCGTCGCCCTCGACGACATACGAGCCGCCGGCGGTGATGTTGATCAGGAGGGGCGGTGTTGGGGGCGGCGGGAGGTCTTCGCCCTGTTCTTCTGCGAGTTCGAGCGGTGTGCGCGACTGCTCGACGAGGGAGGAGGTTGTGAGGAAGAAGACGATGAGGAGGAACACGACATCGACCATCGCGGTGAGATCGATGTTGGGCAGGTGCGAGCGTTGTTGCGCGTTGCGGCGCACTAGCGTTGCGCTCCGGCGGGTGCCTGCGGTGCGGCGGGTCGGCGCGGGGCACGGTTGGCGGGTGAGTCTTCGAGGTGGGAGGCGATATCGTCGGCGATGGCCGCGACATCGGATGCGAGGGCATCGATGCGGTTGCGGAAGAATGTGACGGCGGCGGTGGCGGGGATGGCGAGGACGAGCCCCATGATGGTCGTGACGAGGGCGAGTGCGATATCGCCGGCGAGTTGGTCGGGGCGGGCGAAGCCCTGCGAGCGGGAGATGGTGGAGAATGCGCCGTTGATGCCGATGACGGTGCCGAGCAGCCCGAGCATGGGCGCGACGCTGGCGATGAGCGCGAGGGCGTCGGTCCAGCGGTAGAGGCGGGCGACCTGTTCGCTCCCGGCTTCTTCGAGCGCGGACTTGAGTTCGAGCGCGCCGAAGGGTGAGCGCTGGAAGCGGGTGAGGCCGGCGGTCATGATGTGGCCGAGGAAGCAGGAGTTGCCGTCTTCGTTGCAGAACGCGATGGCGCGATCGATCTGGCGGTCTTTGACGAGTTTGGAGAGGCCGTCGATGACATGTTCCGGCGCGAGCGATGAGGCGCGGATCTGGATCGCCAGGACGGCGGCGAAAGCGAGCGCGACGACGGAGAGCAGGATGATGACATAGCCGACGGTGCCGCCGGCGCGGACGAAGTCGAGCATTGACATCCCGGGGTCGGATGTGCCGGAGTCGGCGGCCTGCGCGAGGAATGCCTGCAGGTGGAGGAGTTTGTTCAACTGGATGCTCCGTCGTTGGGGCTGCGTGTTGATGATTTGATGGCGCCCTGGTGTTTGAGCCAGTCGATGGCTGGGTGACCGGGGAACGCGAGGCGCAGTTCTTCGGCCAGATGTCCGGCGCTTGTTGGATCGGCGAGTTCGGTGAGCGCGTGAGCGGCCTGCGCGGTGGCGATCGCGGCGAGGTTGGGTTGGGCGTCGGCGAATCGTGCGGGGAGGTGGAGGAGTTCGATGACGCCTTGCGTGCGGAGGTCGCGGTCGGGCTCCATGATGAGCGATCTTCCGATGGCCGCCCGCGCCCATGCCTCGCGCCAGGAGCCGATGTGTTCGCCCTTGCAATAGTCCGTGAGTGCCTGGCGTGCCGACTCTCGTGTGCCCGGGTCGTGTGACTCGGCGTTTACGATATGCGCGACGAACAGTGGCGCGGCGTCTGCGGGCGGCTTGAGCGACTGTTCACTGTCTGGCGTGTCGTTGCCGGCGCGGGATGCGGCGACTCGATAGGCCTCGACGATCTGTTTCATGCGGATCGGCGTTGAAGCGTCGGCATCATTCAGCCAGCGTTTTGCCGCGTCGGCGATCCGGTGCGCTTCGGACCCTTCGAGGAAGATGGGCGCGACTTTCGGGGGGAGGTTTGTCTGCGGATCGAGCAATGGGCTCATCTGGGGATCGCCGGCGATTTCGACGCCGCGTTCGCGGAGGTCGGCGGCGACGAGCCACGCCTCGAACGCGCCGGCGATGTCGCCCACGGCGTAGCGGCACTGGTAGACGCCTTCAGCAACCATCAGCGCGAGTGATCCGTCGCGGTCGCGGTATTGCGGGAAGAGGCGTTCGAAGAGCGGTGCCGCGAGCACGGAGTCTCCACGGGCGAGGCGGATGCGTGCGCGCCAGGCGTCGTCGGAGACCGACTTGTAGGGCGCGGCGCGTTCGGCCCATTCGGAGTCAACGGAACGGACGTTGTCCCATGCGATGGTGCGGGGTTCGTCGCCGCCGACCTGGACGCCGTCGGGCGAGATATCGACGATTGGGGCCATGATCATGCGCCCGCCCCGGAGTTCGACGGGTGCGGGCGCGAGCGCGGCGACGGCGAGGATGGCGGTGAGCGTGGGCGTCATGGTGTCGCCCCCCCACTGATATGCGTGTACGAGCCGCCGGACATGCGAGCGACGCGGCGCATGATCTGCTCGGCGCTGTCGACGATGAATGTGATGCAGTGGATGGGCGTGCGGCGGCCGCCGCGGTTGTTCATCTTGTCGATGTCGGTGAGGAGGGCGTCTTCGACCTGTGGCGTGAACTCGCCGTCGGTCATGAAGTAGATGGCGTCGGGGCGGGGGCGCATGCCCAGGGCGATGTTGAAGGCGGGGATGGGTTCGGTGCCGCCTTCGGCGATGATGGCTTCGATGGCGGCGGCGAGTTGGCGTTTGGCTTTGGGGGTGGCGCCGAGCCAGCGGTTATTGGTGAGGGAGCGGGACTGCGAGTTGTAGATGATGATGGTGCACTGCGCGTTTTCGGGGAGGCGGTCGATGGAGGTGGTGAGTTCTTTTTTGAGTGTCTCGAGGCGCGTTGCGACCATGGAGCCGGAGGCATCGACGATGTAGGCGAATCGCGAGCCGCGCGCTTCGACGCCAAAGAAGCTGGCGGATCCGCCGCCGACGGCGGGCCCGAAGCCCTCGCCGTTGCCGAGCGTTCCTCCTGAGCCGCCGAGTTCGGAGAGCGGGACGGTGGCGGAACCGAAGTCTGGCGCGGGGACGGTCGCGGTGAGGGCGTCGAGCGAGGGGAGCGTGGGGTCGGGGAGTTCTGAGAGGGACGGGACTTCGGAGGGGAGGGCGGTGTTGATGATGGCGGAGACTTCGGCGTCGGAGACGACGGCCATCTGGATATCGGGGTTGCCACGTGAGCCGCCGGCGGGCGGGCGGGTGACGAAGAGGAGTCCGGCGAGCAGCGCCAGGACGAGGTGGATGGACAGTGAGAGTGCGAGGCCGCTCCAGAGGAGGACGCGGCGTCGCGACACAGGGGCCATCCGGCTGTGCGCGGCGGATTGCGGTGTTTGCGATTGTTGCTGATCTGGGGTCGTGGTCATCCGTGGCCAGTCCTCACGCATACGGTATCACGGCGCGGCGACACCGGCCCTCCCTGAACCCTATAGACCGCGCATGGGCGTGGCGGTTTCGGTGAATCTCTCGGGGTTGACGAGAACGCGGGTTGGCGGCTCCAATGCGTGGAGCCGCGAGCGACTCGCGGGGCGCCACGGGATCAGGAGCGGAGCCGATGACACGACGATTTGAGCGGGTGCTTCTGAAACTCTCGGGCGAGTCGCTCTGTGCTGCGGGCGGGTTTGGGGTTGAGCCGGCGGGGCTGCGGGCGATCGCGGAGCAGATCATCGATGCGAAGAAGACGGGGGCGCAGATCGCGGTGGTGGTGGGCGGCGGGAACATCATCCGCGGGGCGCAGTTGGCGCGTGAGGGGTTGATTCACCGGGCGTCGGCGGACCAGATGGGGATGCTGGGGACGGTGATCAACGGCATCGCGCTGCGGGAAGCGTTGACGAACATGGGTCAGGATGCGCGGTGCATGACGGCGGTGAGCGTGCCGGCGGTTGCCGAGCCGCTGATTCGACTTCGGGCGATGCGGCACATGGAGAAAGGGCGGGTGGTGATTCTGGCGGGGGGGACGGGGAACCCGTTCTTCACGACGGACACGACAGCGGCGCTGCGGGCGGTGGAGCTGGAGTGCGATGTGTTGATGAAGGCCACGAAGGTGGACGGGGTGTACACGGCGGACCCGAAGAAGGACCCGAAGGCGACGCGGTTCGATGACCTGACATTCAAGAAGGCGTTGTCGTTGGGGCTGGAGATCATGGACGCGACGGCGTTTACGATGTGCCAGGAGCACCGGCTGCCGGTGCTGGTGTTCGATTTCGCGAAGAAGGGGAATATCCGCTCGGCGATCGAGCGTTCGGGCGTGGGGACACTGATCACGCACGAGTGAGCGGATCGGGCCCTGCGGGGTGGTAGTTCGTATACTGGTCGGCCCACCTGATCTGTGCCGTCGTGGCGGTCTCGGCGAGACCGGCCCGCGATCGGGCAATGTTTTGGAGAGCAAGCGATGACGCCCGACACGATTCTCAAAGATGCTGGCGGTTCGATGGACAAGGCCGTGGAGTACCTGAAAGGGGAGCTCCGCGGGCTGCGGACGGGCCGGGCGTCGACAGCGCTGGTGGACTTCATCAAGGTTGACTACTACGGCTCGCCCACGGAGTTGAAGGGTCTGGCGGCGATCAGCGTGCCGGAGCCGACGCAGATCGTGATTCAGCCGTTCGATCCGGGATCGGTCGGGGAGATCCGCAAGGCGATCGAGTCGGCGGAACTGGGGCTGAATCCGCAGGTGGATGGAAAGATCATCCGCGTGAACATTCCGGCGCTGTCGGGGGAGCGTCGCCAGCAACTGGTTGCGCAGGCCAAGAAGATGGGCGAGGAGACCAAGGTCGCGATTCGTAATGTCCGGCGCGACGCGAACAAGCACGCCGATCAACTGCTCAAGGACAAGACGGCGCACTACCCCGAAGACGAGATCGAGACGCTCAAGAAAGAGATTCAGGATGTGCTCAAGAAGCACGAGGACAACGTGACGAAGATCGTCGATGCGAAGTCCAAAGAGATTCTCGAGGTCTGACCCCCCCCCTTCCCCCCCCTCCCCCTCCGCCGATCCCGCATTGGTCCCCCCATCCCGGGTTCGCGATGCGCGGTCTGTTTGGTGAAGCGGGTCGGGGCTGTTAAAAAAAGAACTCCCGGGCGGTGGTGGGTACCACCCGGGAGATCGAAAGGGTCGGGGAATGTTGTTTGGCTCCCGTTGCAGGTGCCTCATTCCCCGAACTGGTGGGTCTGATTGGCTAGGTTCGTCTCGCTCCTTGCGTGAAGTGAGGGGTGGGCTTGCTCATCCCGCCGTGGGCGGCGCTGTGGGCGCCGTTTGTTCCGACTCCGTCCGGCGGGCGTGGCTCAGGCGTCATCTCGGTCCTTCTCCTGTTTGCCGTGGGAAGACTGGTTGGGACTCCGTTTCCACGCACCAACCCTTGTCGACCCCGGATGAGCAATCTCCACTCCTCGTTCGTCCGCGCGGATGACACGCCGGCGGACGCCTGTCGTTTCTCCTTCTCTTTCAGCTGCAGCCCATTGAGTGGCCGCAGTTGAGGCATCGGTAGCAGGTTCCGTTGCGTACGGTGATGGTGCCGCACACTTCGCAGGCGGGTGCATCGCCCTGGCAGTCGAGCATGGCAACTGAGAGGGCGCTTCGGGCCTGCGTGACGGCGCCTGATGTGACTCTGGTTTCTTCGGTCTTGGACTCGATCACGATCGCGGAACGGACTTCCGGCAGGTGCGCGCGGGCGTCGGTTTCCGTCCGGCGCGGCGCGGGGCGATCGGTGGTCGGCGCGGGCTTGTCCGATGCTGCGGGACGGCGCGGCGCTGTGGCTTCGCGGTAGCCGTCGATGAATTGCATGCCCATCCAGCGGAAGATGTAGTCGACGAGTGACTTGGCGAAGGGGATGTCCTTGTTGGTGGTCATGCCCGCGGGTTCGAAGCGCTGGTGCGCGAACTTCTTGACGAGCGACTCGACGGGGACGCCGTACTGGAGCGCGACGGAGACCGCGGTTCCCAGTGAGTCCATGAGGCCGCCGATGGTTGAGCCCTCTTTGGCCATGGTGATGAAGAGTTCGCCGGGTCGGCCGTCTTCGTAGAGCCCGAGTGTGAGGTAGCCCTCGTGTCCGGCGATGTTGAACTTGTGGGTGATGGAGCGGCGTGTGTCAGGGAGTCGGCGGCGCATTGGGCGGTGCACGATGCGCTCGGTGACTCGTGTGGCTTCGACCTCGTCGCCGTTGGCGGCGTTGGCCACGACCTGGCGGACTTCGTCGGCGACCTCGCGCTTTGCGGCGGCGATGTCGTCTTCGTCTTCGTCCTCGCCGGTCAGCAGTCGCAGCTCGGTCGATGCCACTGAGTTATCGCGATCGTCCCCACTGGAGTCGGAACTTTTGGTAGACAGGGGCTGGCTGAGCTTGCACCCGTCGCGGTACAGAGCGTTCGCCTTGAGCCCCAGCTCCCAACTCAGGCGGTACGCCGACTTGATGTCGTCGATGGAAGCGCTGTTTGGAAGGTTGATGGTTTTGCTGATCGCGCCGGTGATGAAGGGCTGGGCGGCGGCCATCATGCGGATGTGCCCGCTCGCGGAGATGAAGCGCTTGCCCTTCTTGCCGCATTCGTTGGCGCAGTCGAAGACGGGGAGGTGTTCGTCCTTGAGGTGGGGCGCGCCTTCGATGGTCTGGGTGCCGCAGACGCGCTCGTTGAGTGTTTCGATTTGCGCGGGCGTGAGTTTGAGGTGCTTGAGCAGGTTGAACTGCGGATTGGATTGCGCCTTGAGGGGGTCGACGCCGCAGCGCTTGAGTGCTTCGTCGCCGAGGGTCCAGGTGTTGAAGGCAAAACCGACCTCGAAGACGCCGGGGAGCGCATCGGCGATGCGTTTGAGGTCGTCGGAGTTCATGCCGGCTTCGCGGAGCCAGTCGGCGAAGGACATGGCGAGGTCGTCGCCCTTGACCGAGGGCATGGGGATATCGAGGGAGAGCGAGCCCATGACATAGGACATGATGTCGCGGACCTGGGCGTTGTCGTAGCCGAGCGCGTCGAGGGCGGGGCGCAGGGAGTTGTTGGCGATTTTGAAGTAGCCGCCGCCGGCGAGTTTCTTGAACTTGACGAGTGCGAAGTCTGGCTCGACGCCGGTGGTGTCGCAGTCCATGAGGAGGCCGATAGTGCCGGTGGGCGCGATGACCGTGACCTGGGCGTTGCGGTAGCCGTGCTTCTCGCCGAGTTTGAGGGCTTCGTCCCAGGCGCGGTCGGAGTGGTCGAGGAGCGCCTTGGCGTTCTTGATATTGACAGCCCCCCCCGCACCCTTCTTAATGAGTTTGTGATCAATGGGGACGGGCCGGATGCGGAGGGACTCCCACTCCTTGGCATCGCGGGCGACGCCGTGGGCGGCGCGGCGGTGGTTGCGGATGACGCGGAGCATCTCTTCGCGGTTCTTCTCGTAGCCGGGGAAGGCGCCGAGGGCCTCGGCCATCTGCGCGGACATGCGGTAGGAGCGGCCGGTCATGATGGAGGAGAGCATGGCGCAGACGGCGCGGCCCTCTTCGGAGTCGTATGGGATGCCGGCCTGCATGAGCATGGCGCCGAGGTTGGCGTAGCCGAGGCCGAGCGTGCGGAAGTCGAAGGAGAGTTGCGCGATCTCGCGCGAGGGGAAGGCGGCCATGAGGACAGAGATCTCGAGGACCATCGTCCAGATGTCCACGGCGTGCTCGTAGCGCTCGATGTCGAAGGTGCGGGTCTTGGAGTCGTAGAACTTGATGAGGTTAATCGAGGCGAGGTTGCACGCGGTGTTGTCGAGGAACATGTATTCGGAGCAGGGGTTGCTCGCGTTGATGCGCCCGGAGTTGGGGCAGGTGTGCCACTCGTTGATGGTGGAGTCGTACTGCACGCCGGGATCGGCGCAGCGCCACGCGGCGAACGCGATGTCGTCCCACAGGGCCCGCGCGGGGATGGTGCGGATGACCTCGCCGGTCGTGCGGGCGGTGAGTTCCCAATCGGCGTTCTTGTCGAGGGCATCGAAGAAGGCGCTGGGGATGCGGACGGAGTTGTTGGCGTTCTGGCCGGAGACCGTTGCGTAGGCCTCGCCGTTGAAGTCGTAATCGAGTTTGAGTCCGAGTTTCTGCGCGACATCCTTCTGGTCGGAGCCGAGGTGCTTCATGCCCTCGACGAGCGCGGCGACCTTGAGTTCCTCGCGGACCTTCCAGTTGATGAAGTCCTGGATGTCGGGGTGGTCGAGGTCGAGGCAGACCATTTTGGCGGCGCGGCGGGTGGTGCCTCCGGACTTGATCGCACCGGCGGCGCGGTCGCCGATGCGAAGCCATGACATCAAGCCGGAGGATTTGCCGCCGCCGGAGAGCCGTTCGTCTTCCGCGCGGAGTTTCGAGAAGTTGGTGCCGGTGCCGGACCCGTACTTGAAGAGGCGGGCTTCGCGTACCCAGAGGTCCATGATGCCGCCCTCGCCCACGAGGTCGTCGGCGACGGACTGGATGAAGCAGGCGTGGGGTTGGGGGTGCGAATACGCGTCTTTGGCGAGTTCGGCCTTGCCGGTGGTGGGGTTGACGACCCAGTGGCCTTGCGCGGGGCCTGTGATGCCGTAGGCCCAGTGCAGCCCGGTGTTGAACCACTGGGGTGAGTTGGGCGCGGCCATCTGGTGGACGAGCATGTGCGCGAGTTCGTCGTAGAAGGCCTGGGCGTCTTCGGCGGTGTCGAAGTAGCCGTGGGTTTCGCCCCAGTGACGCCAGCAGCCGGCGAGTCGGTGGATCACTTGCTTTGCAGATTTCTCAGGGCCGCTCGGAGCGTCGGTCCTGTTGGCGTCGAAGTCGTGCGAGGCGATGCCGTTGGGGCCGCCGTTCTGGGGGACGCCGGCCTTGCGGAAGTACTTGCTCACCATGATGTCGGTGGCGAGTTGGCTCCATCCGGCGGGGACCTCGGCGTCGGTCATCTCGAAGACGACGGAGCCGTCGGGGTTGGAGATGCGGGACGAGCGCTTGACCCACTGTGTGGAGTCGAAGGCGTCGCGTCCTGCGGTTGTGAACTTGCGTGAAACTTTCATTCGTATCTTCTCGCGTACTTGCGGTTATCGAGATGTCATCCGTGACTCAAAGGCTCAACAAGGCGAGTCGTCAGAGGATCACTGCACCAGAGTTTGATTTCGGGCGCTTCTCTCTTGAAGCGATGAACCGATCAAATCGAAAGAGATTGTCAGCAGCAACCCTGTCTGTTGCGGCAATCAATTCTTCAAGGAGTTGCTCACCCAAATCCGTGACAAGAAATGCCAATGTTCCGTCAATAGACTCAACTCGACCTTGGCACGACTTGCCGAACTCTTCTCTTAGTCTTGCAATGATCTCTTCTGCCGCCTCGCTGGTCTTACAGGTGATGGTGTTCCGATCATTCAATTCCTTTAGGACTTTGGCATGTGAGGAAGTGAGTGACAGATTCTCTCGCTGCAACTGATTCAATTCGCGGCGGAGCTTCATCTCCTGCTGCTGGAGTGTATGAACTTCGTTTCGCAGGCTGATCAGTTGTATTTCTGCGATATTCGGAGCTTTCCGTTCTTCATAATCCGACGCTCTTGCATTCATTCCCGCACCCCATTTCATTTGACTTGGTGTGTCATACATCTACAGGCCCTTTTGACATTCAGCGGCCAAAGTGAGCATCCGAATGAATGGGCTCAATCAACTTTGGGCAGTGTGAGTCCGGTCTGGTCCTGGTACTTGCCGCGTTTGTCGGCGTAGGAGACGGCGCAGACGCGGTCGGCCTTGAGGAAGACCAGTTGCGCGATTCCTTCGTTGGCGTAGACCTTGGCGGGTAGCGGCGTCGTGTTGGAGATCTCGAGCGTCACCTTGCCGCGCCACTCGGGCTCGAGGGGCGTGACATTGACGATGAGGCCGCAGCGGGCGTAGGTGCTTTTGCCGACGCAGATGGCCAGGACATCGCGTGGGATGTCGAAGACCTCGACGGTTTCGCAGAGGGCGAAGGAGTTGGGGGGGATGATGATGTGGTCGGTTCCCAGGTCGTTGGTATCGACCTCGACCATGAAGTCGTCGTTGAAGTGCTTGGGATCGACGACCGCCATGCCGCCGTTGCGGGGGGTTGGGGTGAAGATCTTGAAGCGTGAGCCGACGCGGACGTCGTAGCCGTAGGAGGAGACGCCGAAGGAGACCTTGCCGGCCCGCTTGGTGTTCTCCTGGAAGGGTTCGATCCCGATGAGTTCGCGGATCTGTGTGTCGCAAAGCACTGACATATCCGCCTCCAGAGTTGCCGCCGGAACGGGTCCGGGGGCCGACGGTTTCGATGCAGGCGCGGCCACAGCGCGAGGGATCGGGTGATCCCCCCTACCCACCCCCACCGCGGGGCGTGCCTGCATTTGCTTTCCCACCCCGGCTTTACCCGACCCACACAGGGTTCAGCCGGCGACAAGAGGGCATCATACGACTACATGTCGTGGCTTCAACCCCAAATACTCCAAAATACAGTGGGTCTGGGCCATTGACATGTCCCGCGGGCGTAAGCCGTTGGGTGTCAGCAGGATAGGGAGTCTTCGGCTGCGAGCAACCACGAGCGATGGGGTGTGGATATCCTTTCGGAGGGTGTCGGAAACCGACATGTAGTGGTTGGGGGCGTCATACTGCGGGGCGGGGGTGCGGTGCGAGGATTACCGCCCGATAACCACAGATTTTGGACTCGGATACGCTCACGGATGATGACCTCGGATGCTCTTGAGATGTTGCTGGATGGGTTGACGGCGCCACAGCGGGAGGCGGTGACGACGACCGAGGGGGCGATGCTGATTCTGGCTGCGGCGGGATCGGGCAAGACGCGTGTGATCACGCGGCGTGTGGCGTATCTGGTTGCCAACGGCGTGCCGGCGTGGCAGATCCTGGCGGTGACGTTTACGAACAAGGCTGCGGGCGAGATGCGGGAGCGCGTGGAGCACCTGCTGGAGGAGCATGGTTTGCAGGGGGCGCGGGGGTTGACGCTGACGACGTTTCACGCGCTGTGCGCGCGGTTGCTGCGCCGGTACGCGGTGATGATGAAGGATGCGCCGCGCTGGGGGATCGACGATCAGTACACGATCTATGACACGGACGATCAGAGCGCGCTGATGAAGCGTGTGCTGGGCGAGTTGCAGATGAAGTCGGGGAACTGGTCGCCGCGGCAGGTGCTGGGGACGATCAGCAACGCGAAGAACCAGTTGCTCGGCCCGGACGAGTATGCGGCGATGGCGCAGGACTTCTTCACGCGGACGATCGCGAAGGTGTATGAGAAGTACCAGCAGGCGTTGCGGGCGGCGAACGCAGTTGACTTTGATGATCTGCTGCTGATGACGGTGCGGCTGTTGCGTGAGTGCGAGGCGGCGCGGGCGGAGGTGCAGGCGCGGTGGAAGTACCTGATGATCGATGAGTATCAGGACACGAACCGGGCGCAGTTCCAGTTGGCGTCGCTGGTGGTCGGGTCAGAACAAGGCCGTGCACCGAATGTGTGCGTGGTGGGCGATCCGGACCAATCGATTTACGGGTGGCGGGGCGCGGACATCTCGAACATCCTGGAGTTTGAGGAGCACTTCCCGGATGCGAAGGTGATCGCTCTGGGGGAGAACTTCCGGTCGACGGCGCCGATCCTGGCGTGCGCTGATGCGCTGATCAAGCACAATCGGCTGCGGAAGGACAAGCCGCTGTTCACTTCGAGCGAGGGGGGCGAGACGCCGGAGGTTGTGTTTGTTTCGGACGAGCACGCTGAAGCGCGGCTGGTGGCGGATTGGTTCAGGCGGCGGGTCGAGGATGAGGGGCTGGCGTGGCGTGATATGGCGGTGTTTTATCGCACGAATGCGCTGTCGCGCGTGATGGAGGACGAGTGCAGGAAGGCGGGGATTCCGTATGTGATCGCGCGGGGGACGGCGTTCTATCAGCGCGAGGAGGTGCGTGATGCGGTGTCGTACTTGCGGGTAGTGGCGAACCCGCTGGACGAGGTTTCGCTGCGGCGGATTGTGAACAAGCCGAGCCGCAAGATCGGGAATACTTCGCTCGACGCGGCGGCGTCGCACGCGGCGATGCGGGGGATTCCGCTGTTCGAGGCGATGCGGGAGTCGGGGGGCGCGGAGGGTGTTTCATCGGTGGCGGCGCGGGGGATGGACCGGTTTGTGGCAATGGTCGAGGGTTGGACGGGGGCAGGGAGTTTCATGGGGGCGGAGGTCTCGAGTTCGCTTGCGGAGTTGGTGGAGCGGGTGGTGCGGGAGTCGGGCCTAGAGTCGCACTACAAGGCGATCGCGCAGAAGAGTTCGAGTGATGCGGATGAGGCGCGGGTGGCGAACCTGGAGGAGTTGATTACTTCGGCGCGGGAGTTCGAGTTGGAGTTTGATCCGAGCGCGGACGCCGGGAGCGACGGGAGGAGCGCCGATGTTCCCCCCCTGCTTGCGATGTTGCGGTCGTATCTGGAGTCGATCGCGTTGGTGGCGGATGCGGATCAGGTGGACCCGGAGCGGGGCGCGGTGACGCTGATGACTCTTCACGCGGCGAAGGGGCTGGAGTTCCCAGCGGTGGCGATGATCGGTTTGGAGGAGGGGTTGCTGCCGAGCGCTCGGGCGCTGGAGGAGGACTCGGACGGCGAGGAGGAGCGACGGTTGTGCTTCGTGGGGATCACGCGGGCGCAGCGGCACCTGCTGATGACGAGCGCGCGGTACCGGACGCATCGGGGTGTGCCGGAGCGGACGATTGCGAGTCGGTTTATCGAGGAACTGCCGCAGGATCAGATCCGCGTCTCGAATCAATCGGATGCGGGGTACGAGGACGACTCGTTCGAGTCGGGGCCGAGCGAGCGTGGCGGGCTGCGCTACGAGCGGGATGAGGACTCGGTGGGCGGGTTGAGCGTGGGGATGCACGCGCGGCATCCGCAGTTCGGGATCGGGCGGGTGGTGTCGTTTGCGGGGCTCGGCGCGAACCGTCGGGTGATCATCGACTTCAAGGGTGTCGGGCGGAAGACGCTGATTCTGCAGTACGCGCGGCTGCAGGTTGTCGAGTAATCAGCGGATCGCGACCGGGCTGGCGGCGGATGCGGCGATGTCGGTGCGGAAGGTTTTGCCGACGAAGGTGATCTTGTCGCATGCGTCGTAGGCGCGCTTGCGCGCCTGATCGAGCGAGGCGCCGGTGCCGACGATGTTGAGGACGCGGCCGCCGGCGGTGACGATGTCGCTTGCGGAACGCTTTGTGCCGGCGTGGAAGATGTGCACGCCCTCGACTGCGGCGGCGTCTTCGAGGCCGTGGATGGGGACGCCTGTGGTGTGCTTCTCGGGGTAGCCGCCCGAGGCGAGGACGACGCAGCAGGTGTGGAGGTCGTTGGTGTCCCACTCGGCCTCGTGGAGTTTGCCGGTCGCTGTTGCGAGCAGGAGCTGGGCGAAGTCGCCGGTGATGCGTGGCATGAGCGCCTGGCACTCGGGGTCGCCGAAGCGGACATTGAACTCGAGCACCTTGGGGCCGGCGTGCGTGAGCATGAGGCCGATGTAGAGGACGCCCTTGTAATCGATCTCCATGCGGCGGAGGGCATCGAGCGTGGGGATGAGGACCTGGCGGTGGACGGTGTCCATCGTCTTGGCGTCGAGGATGGGCGCGGGGCAGTACGCGCCCATGCCGCCGGTGTTGGGCCCGGTGTCGCCGTCGCTGAGGCGTTTATGGTCCTGGCAGAGATCGAGGACTGCGGCGCTGCGGCCGTCGATGAGTGCGAATACCGAGACCTCGGGGCCCTTGAGGCGCTCTTCGATGAGGACTTTGTCGCCCGCCTCGGCGAACTCGCGTTTGAGCATGATGCGGTCGATGGCGTCGCGGGCTTCGGCCTTGGTGTCGCAGACCATGACGCCCTTGCCGGCGGCGAGGCCTGAGGCCTTGACCACCATGGCTTCGACTTCACGCGAGTCGATGTATGCGCGTGCGGCTTCGACGGACTCGCAGACGCGCGCTTCGGCGGTGGGTATGGAGGCGGCGCGCATGAAGTTCTTGGCCCACGCTTTGTCGGACTCGAGTTTGGCGCCTTCCTTAGATGGGCCGAAGACGGGGATGGCTGCTTTGGTCAGGGCATCGGCGAGCCCCGCGGCCAGGGGCGCTTCGGGGCCGATGACGACGAGCCCGACGGACTCCTTTTTGCAGAACTGTTCGACGCGGTAGGCCTCTTTGGGATTGAACTCGAAGCCCATGGGCTTGGCGACGGAGGCGAGGCCGGGGTTGTCGGGGTGTGTCGTGAAGAGGCGGGAGGTGGATTTCGAGTTGCGCAGGCGCCACGCGAGGGCGTGTTCGCGTCCGCCGCCGCCGACGATCAGGATGTTCAGGGGCTCGCTCCGAGTGCTCATCGGGCCATCATAGCGGAGCGATCACGGATCAATCCGTGGGAGCGCTGACTCCCAGTGCGGGCGCGAGATCGGAGGTGATATCCGCGACTTCGCTCTGGCGCATGAGCGAGAGGAAGAGGTCGTTGTCGGCGTCGTTGATGAGGAGGTCGCCGTTGAAGTCGGTCGGCGCGTCGAGGAAAGCGTACCAGTCTTCGGTGCCGATACGGCCGTCGCCGGTGATATCGAGATTCGCGGTGAGGATCGGGAGCGGATGGATGATGAGTGTCTCGGCGGCGTGGGGGTCGCCGAAGACATGGATGACCGGTTCGCTCACGAGGATGCGGGCTTCGATGAGCGCGAGGATGCTCGAGGGTGCCTTGGGTGCTCCGGCGGCGGGCACGGCGACGACATCGAACTCGAGGTTCGCGACGCTGCCCCCGGAGTCGTTCTCTTCGTCGAACAGCGAGATGCGCGCGAAGCGGACTCGGCCGGGCTCGTGTTCGGGCGTGATCCAGATTGCGCCGTTGAAGAGTGCGCCGTCGGAGATACGCGGGTTGGCGAGCAGGGACGGGTCGTACTGCGCCTCGATCGTCCACATCCTGATGTTGCGCTGGTTGGGGTTGCTCAGGCAGAGTGTGAGCGTTGAAGTTGAGCCCGCCACCATGACCGGCGGCGTAAACATGGGCGTGACGATCATCGCTGTGGGGAGCGACTCGATCGGGGCGGGATTCCAGTCCGGGACGGTGCCGACGGGGGCTGTGGCGTCGAACGCCCATTCGACGACGGTCGCGACTTCGAGATCGTCGATCACGCCGTCGCGCTGGATGAAATCCATGATGTTGACATCGTAGGGTGAGGGATTCGCATCGCCGCCGATGCTCTGGATGGCATTGAACGCGTCGCCCGCGTCGAGGGTGCCGGAGGCGTTGAGGTCGCCGGGGAGCGCGGGGATGTACAGGAATGCCATGCCGCCGATGTCTGCGGGCTGGAGCGTGCGTTTGACGCCGTTGTAGTCTCCGTGCATGACGAGCGACGGGCTCCAGGCGTTGCCCGGTAAGTATTGGAATGTGTAGGGATCGATGATGGCGCCGAGGTGGGACTGGGCTTCGTTGGGGTGATCGAGCCCGAGCGCGTGGCCGACTTCGTGAAGGACGACGGTCTGCACATCGAACACAGGGACGAGGCCCTCGGGGCTCTCGTTGGATTTGTGCGTGGTGTCTTTGCTGGGCGCGGGGATGCGCGAAGACGCGCAGGCGTACTGGATCGGGTTGGCCTGGGTTGGTGCGTGCGCTTCGGCCTGGGTTGTCGAGGTTGTCCAGGTCCACGCTTCGTTGAGGTAGATGTCGGCGGTGCGGAGGAAGTCGCCCTCGCGGAAGATGACCGCGAAGCCGAGGATTCCCGGAGTCATCTGGTATGTGACGCCGCCGGATGTGATCGAGAATCCGACGGGCTTGGTGAAGAAATCGATGTTGGCGCCCCAGCCGGGGAGGTTGTCGAGCGGGAAGCCGAGTTGCTCCCACATCTGGCAGCTGGGCCCTGACCACTGGCCCCAGCACCCGCCGTTTACGATTGCGTCGTCGTTAGGCACGGCGTCGTAGGCGTATGGCGCGAATGACAGGTGGCCGTGGGTGACATCCGACCACGAGTGGAGCGCGCTGACGACCGCTTGCATGGCCTGACTCCGTTGGGTCGGGGGCAGGAAGTCCATGAACTCCTCGTCGAACTGATATGTGAGCGAGATTGGCTGATTCTGGAGGTACCCCTCCCAGCCGCGGTAGTTGCCGAGGGCGATATCGGCGGGCGACCGGAAGTCGAGGAGCGTGAAGCCGGTGGTTGGCTGGGCGCGGGCGTCCGTCGCGAGCGCGATGCTGATGAGCGCTGCGCTCAAGAGAAAGACATTCATTGGAAACAATGACTTGCCCATTTGAAACGACACGCACGGCGATTGACCGTGCGTGCCGAGGAAATCAGTTGATCGACTCGGCCCGAAGGAGTGCGGTTGCGCTCCTCGAAACGAGTTGTTCGCGGCTCAGTCGCGCCGACGGCGGGCTGTGCCGGCCATCCCGAGCGCCAGCCCCGCCAGCGCCGCCGCACCAGGCGACGGGATGATGGGGATGAGGACTGGGATGCTCTGGGCTGCGCCGGTGGGCGGGGGTGGCCCCGCGACGGCGGCGTAGCCGTTGCCGATTGAGATGTTGGCACCGGTGAAGAGCATGACGATGATGTCTTCGCCGTTCTCGACCTGCGTTGCGATGGCGCCGGTCCACTCGAAGTCGACGGTTTGACCGAAGCCGAAGTCGTCACGCGGATCACCCGTGTCATTGGGTGCGCCGGCGGAGCCGGGGATGAAGTATCCGCGGCCGTTGACGAGGTTGAAATCGATCGGGTCGACGAGTCCGCGTGGATGCGGAGCCGGGAATACGTTGGGATCGAGCCCCTGGATCTGGAGTTCATTGATCGAGTCCAGAAGGGCCGTGGAAGATCCCGAAACGTGGTGATAGCGATAGGCGAACACGTGGTCGCCCGGGTTGAGGGTCAGAGGACCCTGCCCTGCGTTGACAACAGTCGGAGTCGACACCTGATAGACCGTCGTCGTCATCGACGAGGTATCCACCGTGACGGGTCCGACCTGATTGACGAATCCTGCTGGCCAAGCGTAGGTGTCGTTGGCGTTCAGGAAATCAATCTGGACCCCGAAGGTTGATGGATCGGGTGCGCTGTAGAGCGTGTTGTCCCAAGCCGCCACCGCCGGGGTTACAACTCCCGCGATGATGGCTGCATTGAAGACCGTCTTGAGCATTTTACTTCAGACTCCCCGCTGCCGCTCCCGGCAGCGATGTGGGTCCGGTGAACTCACGGGCCCGGTCTCTATCTCTTCCAACTGCCCTGCTCATGTATCAGGCGTCCGTTGCCCTCACATGAAGCACTGTTGAGCAGAGCAACAATTCTCAGACGAACTCTCAGCGACGGCGACGCGATGCGGCCAAGCCGGCGAACCCGAGGAGGGCCGCGGCGCTCGGCGCGGGGACGTTCAGGTCGGGCTGACCGGGAACATCCACGAGCGAGAGGGTCTTGGCGAAAGCGAAGCCGAAGTCGGAGACTTCGACATCGACGAAGTTCACAGCGACGGCACCCGAAGCGCGGACGTACCAGGTGTAGGTCTCGGTGAGCGAGGGCCCGCCGAGGTTGTCGGAGGTGTAGTTGAAGATGAAGTTGTCGTTGTCGCCCGAGCCGGAGTTATCGATCAGGTCGACAAGAGCGTCGCCCTGGCCGACGGTTGTGTCGGCAGAGATACGGCCGTGGGTCGCGGCGGCGAGGTCGGTGAAGTCGAGGTTGCTCGATCCGTTGATGCCCATGACGAAGCGCTCGATGGCGCTGGGGCCGTTGCCGCGGAAGGTGTAGATCATCGTCACTTCATTGAGCGACGCGCCGGGGGTTCCGACGTTGCCGAAGACTTCAACAGCGAGGCTGCCGGAGTAGAAAGCGCCGTTGTTGAAGTTCTGGGTGTAGGTCCCGTTGATCGCGTCGAGCGTTCCGGGGCCCGCGTTGATGAAGCTGACGCTCGAGATATCGAGGGGCACGCGACCCGACAACAGCGTCGCGCGATCGGCGACGGGGTTGTTGGTAATCGTGATACCCAGCGCGCCTGCGCTCATCACGCCGACGAGCGTGGCACCCGCCACGAGTCCAATCTTTGACATGTTCTTCTCTCCCTTTAGGCGGGCCTTTTGGGGGCGCGCCAACGTGTGTCTCCGTGGAAAAAGAGTCCTCCTATGTAGGAATATGGTGGCATGGTCCGGATATGTCAATGGGAAAAACCTCTGACATCGGGAGAATTCCGATATTCAGGGGGTCGATTGAGGCGCATCGAGGTACGGTTTTAGTCAGGGTGACAGGATTCGAACCTGCGACTTCGGCGACCCAAACGCCGCGCTCTACCAAGCTGAGCTACACCCTGATGGGGATCACCGGCGGGGGCATCGTAGCCGAAACGGGCGGCCGGGCGGCGGGTCACTTCGATGGGAAGTGGGCATCGAGCCAGGCGAGGATGGCGTCGGTCGAGGCCTTGTCGAAGGGTGTTCGGTTCGGGTCGGCGTACTCATCGGTGGAGCCGCTGACGGCGCGTTGCATGAAGTGATTGAGGCCGTCGAGGATCTGGACCGAGGCGTCTGTGACGCCGCCGGTGGCGAATGCCTGCTTGGCGCGGGCGGACGCGGAGCCGGGGGGGACCTGGGTGTCGAGGGAAGCGAATAGGGCGAGCACCGGGACTTTGGCTGCGGCGAGCGCGGGGCCGTTATCCCACGCTGCGACCGACCGAATCCACGGGTTGGCCATCGAGGCCATGTCCTGTTTAATCGCATCGTCGATCGAGGGGAGCGATTGGAGGGCCTTCTCGTCGGAGATCATCTGGCGGAGACTCACGATGTTGGATCTGACGATGCCGGCGAGTTGTTCGTCGGAGTCGCCGCGGACGACGGCGTCGAGGAAGACACCGACATAGTTGGAGCGCACATCGATGCGGCTCTGGTCTCGGCCTTTGACGCGCATTTCGGCCTGGGTTTGTTCGATGAGGAAGTCGACGCCGTTGCCGACGGGTGCGTTGACGAGGATGAGCCCGGCGGGGGAGGGATTGCGTGAGAGGAGCATGGGGGCGATCTGGCCGCCCTCGCCATGGCCGAGGAGGATGACTCTGGACGGATCGATGCGCGGGGTTGCGGCGATCAGGCTCAGCGCGTTGGCGGCGTCGGCGGCGACAGAGCCGAGGGTTCTGGGTGGGGCCGAGTCGCGTGTGTAGCCGGTGCCGCGATCGTCGTAGCGGTAGACGGCGTAGCCGCGGTCATTGAGCGTTCGGGCGAGGTCCTGGTAGGGCTTGTGGGCGCCGGTTGTCGGGCCGATGCCGTCGCGGTCGTTGAGGCCGAAGGTTCCGAGGATCACGATGCAGGGGAAGGGGCCCGGTCCGACGGGCATTGTGAGTTCGCCGAAGGATGTGCCGCCGCCCTCGTTGATGAACGAGCGGTAGGAGACGATTCGTGCGTCCTGCTGGAACGATGCGGGAGAGACCTTGCGCTCACGGGTGTAGGTGCCGTCGAGCGTCTTGCCGTTGCTGCTGATCTGGAGATCGAGCATGCCGGTGATCTTCTCGGGGATGGATGCGACGAGGAGATCGATATCGGGTTCGTACTGGAGGTCGCCCAGTGTTGCTGCGAAGAGTTGATGCTCTGGGATGTCGAACTCGCCGACGACGAGGCCGTCGGGCCGGGAGCCGACACGGAGCGTGACATCGAGCGGGGCTTGGTCCTGATCGATGACGCCTGTCCATGAGTAGAGCGTCGGCATTTCGAGGACATCGGGGCGCCGGGCGGCAACGATTCGCGCGGGCGGCTGCTCGCGCATTTCGGGGTAGTAGCGGATCATGCCCTCGACGCGCTGCGCGTCGGGCGTGATTCGGAGTTCGCACTCGGCGGTTTCGGCGCCGGGGGGCGGGGGCAGTTTGAAGCGGAGGATGTCGCCGGCGACCTGCGGATCGGTGCACCGGTAACGGAACATGCCGAAGGGGGCGAGTGTCAGGATGACATCGACACGGTTTTTGTCGTCGCGGGTGATGTCGAGGTTCGCGAAGCCGTGCTTGGAGATTGAGGGGATCGAGACCCCTCCGACAAATTTGCCGGCGAAGGGGAAGTCGGAGGCGTAGGGGATGTTGTAGTTGCGGAGCGACGATTGCGCGGACGCGAGTGCCGCCAGCAGCAGTACAGCCAGAATCCCGAGGGTGTGGGTGACTCTCATCGTCGTCGTTCTCCGGTGTTGGATGCTTTTCCCGTGCGGGGATTCTACCGGTGTGATGGGGCTCCGATTCCGCATGATTTCGGGTTATTCAGATGGTGATGCCCGGAGCCAGTGCAGGAGTTCGGGCAGGGAGACTGTGGCCAGACCGATGGAGGTATCGGCCATGCCGTAGTAGAGCCGGAGTTCGTTTCCTATCAGCGTTGCGCCGCAGGGGAAGACGACATCGGCGACATCGCCTTGGCGCTCGTCGGGGGTTGCGGGCCCGAGGAACCACTCGCGGCCCCGTGCGACGACGTGGCACGGATCGTTGCGATCGAGGAGCGCTGCACCGACGCGGTAGATGGAACCGGCGGCGGTGTTGCGGACGCCGTGGTAAACGACGAGCCAGCCATCGTTGGTTTGGATGGTCGGGCCCGCGAGGCCGATCTTGGCGCTGTCCCAGAATCCGGCGGGTCTGGCGCTCATGACGTGGCGGTGGTCCCCCCAATGGCGGAGGTCGTCGGAGTATGCGATCCAGATTCCGCCTCCGGCGTCGGGGCAGGAGGGGCGGTGGAGGATGGCGTATCGGCCGGCGACTTTCGCTGGAAAGAGCGCGGCGTCCTTGTTGTTGGGCGGGAGGATGATGCCGAGACGGTCGAAGGTTGCGAAGTCGGTTGTCATCGCGAGCGAGACGCTGGGGCCGGCTTCGCCGTAGGAAGTGAAGCAGACGGCGTAGCGGCCGTCGTCGAGGCGGGTGATGCGCGGGTCTTCGATGCCGAAGCATTCTTCGGGTGTGCCGTCACCGGTCAGGGTTGGGGACGGGTCGATCTTCCAAGTGGAGATCCCGTCGGCGGAGCGGGCTGCGGTGAGGTGGGAGTGGCCCGCGCGGTCCTCGACTCGGCAGAGGAGGAGTGTGGAGCCGTCGGCGAGGAGCGCCGCGCCGGGGTTGAAGATGGAGTTGGCGGGGTAGGGCCACATCCCGGCGTGCAGGATGGGGTTGGCCACGGCGCGCAAGACCGACGGGGTTGTCGCGGGGCGTGGCTTGCTCACGCGTCGATGGTCGTCGCGACGGGGGGTGCGGGTCGGTCGATGCGCGCCAGTTCGTCGACGAGGAGCGTCGCGGTGCGGCGGTGAGTGACGACCAGGATCGTGAGCAGGAAGGCGGTGGTCGCGAAGGAGATGACGATGGCGGTGAGGATGAGGGCCTGGGGGAGCGGATCGACCATGGGGTCGGCGCTGACGCCGATGATGGGCGGCGCGGAGAGGCGGGTGGGTTCGCCTTTGCCCGTGAGGAGCATGGGCTGGCCGCTCATCGCGAGGATGCCGATGTTGGCGGCGTGTGAGAGTAGGAACACGCCCATGGCGACGCTCTTGAGTTCGTAGGAGGTGAGGAGATAGACGCTCACCGCGACGAGGACGACGACTGCGATCACCATCAGGAGCGTCATGGGTCACATCTCCGGCTTGAGACTGTCGGGACCTTGTGAATATCGGCCGATCGGCGCGGCGGGTTGACGATTCGGGCGGGGATGCGGGCGTGGGGAGTGCAGGATGAGCGGATTCTGGGCATGATGCTGGCGATGCGAAGCGCCAGCCGCCTTGTGATCGGGTGCATGACCGGGACCAGCCAGGACGGCGTGGACGCGGCGGCGGTGCGGATAACCGGTCGGGGACTCGGGGCGCGGGTCGGGTTTGAGGGGGGCACTTCGGGGGGTTTGCGTTCGGAGACGGGGGCGCTGCGGGCGCTGGCGGCGGGGGATGGGGTGAGCGCGGAGGCGGTTGCGCGGAGCGCGCGGGCGCTGGGGGATGACCATGTCGCGGTGATCCGAGAGATCGTGGAGCGAGTCGGGAGACCCGACCTGATCTCGGTGCATGGGCAGACGGTGTTTCATCGGGATGGGTTGAACTGGCAGGTGATGGACCCGTGGGGGATCGCTCGGGCGTTTCGGGTGCCGGTTGTGTTTGATCTGCGCGGCGCGGACATCGCGCATGGAGGAAGGGGCGCGCCGATCACACCCATCGCGGACTGGATGATGTTTCGCGATGCGCACACATCGCGCTGCATTGTGAACCTCGGCGGGTTCTGCAACATAACGATGCTCGGTGCGGGCAGCGGTGTTGAGACCATTGCAGCGCGGGATGTTTGCGCGTGCAACCAGGTGCTGGACGATGTGGCGCGGCGGGTACTCGGGTGCGATTTTGACGGGGACGGTCGGCGCGCGATGGCGGGGCGCGTTGATGAGGCGGCGCGGGATGATCTGCGCGCGCGGCTGATGGCGCAGGGGGAGGCGCATCGGTCGCTCGGGACGGGTGATGAGGCGCACGGGTGGGTTGATGCGTGGCGCGAACGGTGCCGGGCAGACGATATGGCGGCGAGCGCGTGTGCTGCGGTGGGTGAGGTGATCGGTCGGGGTGCTGCAGGCGCGGAGGAGGTGTACCTCGCGGGCGGGGGCGTGCGGAATGCTGCGCTGGTTGCGGCTGTTGAGCGCACGGCGAAGGCGCGGACGCGGGCGCTGGATGTGCTTGGCGTGCCGGGCGCATACCGGGAGGCGGCGGCGATGGCTGTGCTTGGCGCCTTGTGCGCGGATGGGGTTGCGATCACGCTTCCGGGGGTGACGGGCGTGCGTGGTGATGCGCCGATGGCGGGCGCGTGGGTATTCCCGGATGGGCCGAGGGGGATGGACGGATGACGCGCGATGTTGCGAAACAACTCGCGGATCGCGGGCACCTGCTGACGGAGCAGCGGCTTGATGCGTCTATGGAACTTGATGCGCGGACAACGCGCGAGATCGTGTCGCTCATCAACGAGCAGGACGCGACGGTTGCGGCGAGCGTGGCGCGGGCGGGCGATGCGATCGCGGGGTTCGTTGACGCGGCGCTCGCGGGGATGCGTCGCGGGGGGCGGTTGATTTATGTGGGAGCGGGGACATCGGGTCGGCTGGGTGTGCTGGATGCGAGCGAGTGCCCCCCCACTTTCCAGACGCCTCCGGAGATGGTGGTGGGGCTGATCGCGGGCGGCGATGCGGCGCTGCGTAGATCGAGCGAGTGGCGCGAGGATGAGCCCGAGGGCGCGCATGAGGCGCTGCGATCGCTCGGTGTGTGCGCGGATGATGCGGTACTGGGGATCACGACGGGGGGGACGACGCCGTATGTGCGCGGAGCTGTCGAGTTCGGTGCGGGGATGAACGCGACGACGGGGATGCTGGTGTGCGCGCGGGTGGATGCGCCGGCGGGATGCGGGCACATGATTGTCGTGGAGACGGGTGCGGAGGTTGTGACGGGATCCACGCGGATGAAAGCGGGGACGGCGACGAAGATGGTGCTCAACACGATCTCGACGGCGCTGATGGTTCGGCTGGGGAAGGTGCACGGGAATCTGATGGTGGATCTGCGGGCGACGAACGCGAAGCTGCGGGATCGGGGGGCGCGGATCGTTGCGGAGTTGACGGGCGCGGGGCGGGAGGCGTCGATCGGGCTCCTCGATGATGCCGGGGGCGAGGTGAAAGTGGCGGTCTTGATGCGGCGAATGGGTGTCGATGCGGCAACGGCGCGGGGGCTGCTCGCGGGAGCGGGCGGGTCGCTGCGCGCCGCGCTCGAGCATGGAGATGACCGTTGAGACTCGGGGCGGTCGATTGGCTCACGCTTGTTGTGTATCTGGGTGTTGTCGTGACGCTCGGCGTGATCGCCAGTTCGCGGGGGAAGGGGAAGAAAGACTGGTTCTTTCTGGGCGGGCGGTCGATGCCGGGGTGGGCGGTTGCGCTGTCGTTTGTCGGGACGGCGGTCTCGGTCGCCACGGTGACGGGGGTGCCCGAGTCGGCGTACAACGGTGACCTGACTTACTTCGCGGTTCTGATTGCGCAGTTGATCGCGGCGGTGGTGGTGGCTTTCTGGTTTCTGCCGGTGTTCTACAGGGCGGGCGTGGCGTCGATCTACGATGCGCTGGAGGATCGGTACGGCGTTGGGGCGCGTCGGGGTGCGGGGTGGTTGTTCCTGGCGGGCCGGGTGCTTGCGAGCGGGGCGCGGTTGTACATCGCGGCGATTCCGGTGGCGTTGATGTTGTTCCCGACACGGAGCGGCGGCGGGATCGATGCGGTGTGGCTGTGCGCGGCGGTGGTGATAATCGCGGTGGTGGCGACTGCGTACACGCTGGCGGGCGGGATCGCGGCTGTGATCTGGACGGATGTGGCGCAGGTGGTTGTGCTCCTTGGCGCTGCGCTGCTGGCGATGTGGCTGATTCTGGATGATCTGGGTATCGGCGTGATCGGCGCGTACGAGGCGGTGCGGGAGATTGATGCGGGGAAGTTGCGGCTGCTCAACGTTTCTGCGGGGATGCGGTCTGACTTTTCGTTGCTGTCGGTGCTGACTGCGATGGCGCTGTTTCATGTGGCGGCGTTCGGGACGGATCAGGACCTCGTGCAGCGGTTGCTCACCTGCAAGGACTCGAAGCGTGCGGCGCGGTCGGTGATCGGATCGATCGCGGTGATGGGCGTCGTGATCGGCGTGTTTCTGTGCGTCGGGCTGCTGTTGTTCCTGTATTACAGGCCCGATGCGCCGGGGGTGAGTGTGCATGTGCCGCCGAGCGGGGACAAGGCGTTCGCGTGGTTTGTGCTGCACGAGTTGCCGGTGGGCGTGCGGGGCCTGGTGTTTGCGGGGATTGTGGCGGCGGCGATGAGCAGTCTGGACTCGGCGCTGACGGCGATGGCGTCGGTGGGTCGTCGTGGCTCGGGGGAGGGGGCGCGGGTGCGGGTGGTCGCGTGGGCGGTGGCGCTGACGGTGTGCGCGATTCTGTTCGTGTGGGCGTCGCGGAATGACGGGCGCGGATTGATACCTTTTGCGCTGAGCGTGATGACGTATCCGTACGCGGGGCTGCTGGGTGTGTTCCTTGCGTTCGTGTTCACGCGGCGGGGGAACGGTCGGAGCGCGGTGGCGGCGATGGCGGTCGGCCCGATGGTTGTGGTTGTATTGGAGTTTGTGGTGCCGCGGGTTGCGGGGCGAGATGCGTGGTTGATCACGCAGCCGTCGGCGTATCCGTGGCGGATGGCCTGGGGGGCGTGCGTTGCGCTCGTGGTTTGCTTGTGCGGGAGGGCGCGTCAGGCGAGCGCGTTGCCCAGCACATCGGCCTGAATGGGCGCGACAACGGAGAGGATGTCGCGGAGGACGGACGCGGGTGTGCCGAGCGGATCGATCTTGTGGATGATCGATTTGTCGTAGCACTCGAGTACGGGGCGGGTCTCTTCGCGGTAGACCTCGAGGCGGCGGCGGATGACATCGGGTTTGGCGTCGTCGGGGCGGTTTTGTTTTTGCGCGCGTTTGCGGAGGCGCTCGACAAGGGCTTCTTCGTCCTTGCAGGAGAGGTGAATGACGGAGTGGACCTTGAGGAGTTCGTTCATCAGCTTGGCTTGGGAGGGTGTGCGCGGGATGCCGTCGAGGACGAGGAGGTCTGAGGTCGGCCGGAATGTCCCGGCGGCGATGCGGCGGTCGACATCCTGCTTCCAGATTCGGATGGTGACATCGTCGGGGACGAGTTCGCCCTTCTCGGAAAAGGAGCGGAAGAGTTTGCCGATCTCGGAGTTGGGGTCCATGGAGCGGAAGATGTCGCCGGAGGATTGGTGGACGAAGCCCGGGACCTGGCCGAGGATGGCGCCCTGGGTTCCCTTGCCGGTGCCGGGCGCGCCGAGGAGAAGGATCGCGTGGATGAGTTCGCTGGCCAAAGGGGGAGACTCCTGATCGGTCGTGCTGACTCTAAAAGGGGTACAGGGTAGCGTCGGCTGGAATCGGCGGACAACTGTTGTGAATCGTTGGAGAGGGCATCGATCTGGGCGTGGAGATTGGGATGTTGGGTATCGTGGGCGGCCTATGGAAGGGATGACACATCGGTGGGGCATGTCGCGGTTTGTGGGGCGGGGAGAAGCGGTGGGGCTTCGGCTTGGTGTCGATCCGCTGGTCGAGCGTTGGCTGTGGTCTCGGGGGTATCGGGACGAGGGCGAGGCGCGGTCGTTTCTGCGTCCCAGTCTGAGTGCGCTGCACGACCCGGCTCTTCTGCCGGGATGCGAGAGGGCGTGCGCGCGGATCCTGGAAGCGATGTCGCGGCGCGAACGGATTGTGATCTACGGCGATTACGATGTTGACGGGATGACGGCGTCGGCGATTCTGTATCGCGTGATTCGCGCCATTGATCCGGAAGCGGATGTGTCGACCTATGTGCCGCACCGCCTGGATGAGGGGTACGGCTTGCACGGCGAGGCCTTGCGTGCGCTCGCGGGCGAGGGGGCGCGGGTCGTAGTGTCGGTGGACTGCGGGATTACGGCGGTGGAGGCGGCGCGGGAGGCGAAGGAGGCGGGGCTGGACCTCATCATCACGGATCATCACAACCCCCCCGCTCACGATGATCCGTTGCCCGATGCGTATTGCGTGGTGCATCCGCGGGTGGGCGGTGCCGGCTATCCGTTCGGTGAACTCTGCGGCGCGGGGGTGGCGTTCAAGATGGCGTGGTGCCTGGCGACGACGAGCGCGGGGACGGAGCGGGTTGATGCGTCGATGCGGTTGGTGCTGCTGGACTGTGTGGCGCTGGCGGGGCTCGGGACGATCGCGGACATCGTGCCTCTGAGGGATGAAAACCGTGTGATCGCGAAGCACGGATTGGCGCGGCTGCGGTCGACGGAGATCGAGGGTCTGGGGGCGTTGATTCGTGCTTCTGGCCTGGAGGGCGAGGAGATTGACTCGGAGCATGTGGGGTTTGTGCTCGGGCCGCGGCTCAACGCGTGCGGGCGGATGGGGCATGCGCGGGAGGCGGTGGAGCTGCTCACGACGGCGAGGGGCGAGCGTGCTGCGGAGATCGCGCGGGAACTGACGCGGCTCAATGAGGACCGGCGGGCGGAGGAGGCGCGGATCACGGGCGAGGCGATCGAACTGACGCTTCGTAACGGTATGGGCGGGGACGCGACGCGTGCGATTGTTCTGGCGTGCGAGGGGTGGCATCCGGGCGTGATCGGCATTGTGTGCTCGCGTCTGGTTGAGCGTTACCACAAGCCGACGATTCTGCTCAATCGTGACGGCGATCAGTTGCAGGGATCGGGCCGGAGTATCGACGGATTCAACCTGCATGGGGCGCTGGTGGCGTGCGCGGGGCACCTGACGAAGTTCGGTGGGCACGACATGGCGGCGGGGCTGGCGATGGACGGTTCGGCATTTGAGGGCTTTGTGCGCGATTTTCTGGCGCACGCCGAGGAGCACATCGACTCGTCGATGTTGCTGCCGGGGCTGGACGTTGACTGCGAGGCGGGGCTGGGTGAACTGACGATGGACGCGGCGCACTGCTTTGACTCGCTCGGGCCGTTCGGGCGGGAGAGCGGGCGGCCGCGGCTGTTGATGCGCCGGGTTGTGGTCGATGACGAGCCGCGGCCGATGGGGTCGAAGGGCGCGCATGCACAGATCACCGTGGTTGACGGGGGCATGCGTATGCGTCTTGTGGGCTGGAACTGGGGCGAGCGTGTTTCGCGGATTCGGCGTGGCGATCGGGTTGATGTCGTTGTGACACCCAAGATCAACCGGTGGCGGGGTCGTGTTTCTGTCGAGGGTGAGCTGCGAGACTTGCGGGCGTCGCTTACTTAGACATGGTGTTGGCGACGGTGAAGATCGGCAGGAGGAGCGCGATCGCGATGCCGCCGATCGTGAGCCCCATGAAGACGATCATGGCGGGTTCGATCAACTGCGTGGCGGTCTTGATGGCTTCGTCGAGATCGTTCTCTGAGGCGTCGGCGATGCGGTCGAGGACTTCGGGGAGTCTGCCGGTCTTGTCTCCGGCGGTGATCATCTGCGCGACGGGCGCGGGGATGAGCCATGAGTCGGAGAGTGGCTCTGACATCGGCTGGCCGGAGGTGATGGCGGCCTCGGTGCGCTCCCAGAGTTCGAGCCAGTGGGCGTTGCCAGCGATCTGCTTGACGATCTTGATGGCGTCGAGGAGGGGTACGCCCGCGGAGAGAAGCGTGCCGAGCGTGCGCATGGTTCGGGTGATGTAGTACTGGGTGAACATGGGCCCGATGACCGGGAGTTTGAGTTTCAACATGTCGAGCCAGCGCCGGCCGGCGGCGCTGAGGTAGATCGAGATCCCTGCTCCGGCGAGCGCGATGGCGACAGCGAGGATGACCCACCATTGGCTCTGGACGAAGTTGCTGATGGACATCACGATGCGGGTCGGGAGTGGGAGCGCCGCCTCGCGCGAGGCGTAGATCTTGGCGAAGCGCGGGAGGACCCAAGCGACGAGGAATGATGTGACTGTCAGCGCGAGGAGGATCATGACGGCGGGGTACGTCAGGGCGCCTTTGATCTGGCGGACGGTCTTGCGTTCCTTCTGGAGGTACTGAGCGACCTGATTGAGCATGGAGCCCATCGAGCCGGATGCTTCGGAGGCGCGCATCAGCGAGATCATGAGGCTGGGGAACACGCCCTTGAACTCGGCGATCGCGGAGGAGAAGGGCACGCCCGCGGTGACGCGGAATGACACGGCGCGCATGACACGGCCGAGCGGGCCGGCGCCCGCGTTCTGGAGGAAGGCATCGAGGGCGCCGGCGAGGGGGACACCGGTTTCGAGCATGACGCTCAGCTGGGTCGCGAAGGTGATGACCTCCTCGCGCTTGACGCGCTTGGCGGCCAGCTTCGTCTTGATGTCGTCCTCATCGATGGGCGTGGCGCCGACGCGGATCTGGGTGACCGTGAGGTTGTCGCGTTGGAGCATGCGCAGCGCGTCGGCCTGATCGCGGGCTTCGATGGTTCCCGAGACCGGAGAGCCCTGGGTATCTCGCGCTTTGTAGGTGTATTGAACCAAAGCTGACGATCCTTCACGATGACGCGACGCGGATGACTTCCTGAATGGTCGTGAGACCGTTGGCGGCCTTGTCGATGCCGTCATCAACGAGCGTCTTGTGGCCGAGGTTTGCCGCGAGGGCGCGGAGGTCCTGGAGCGACTTGTTGGCGGCGATGTGCTCGAGCATCTCCTCGTTGGGAAGGAGGAGCTCGTAGATTCCTACGCGTCCGGCGTATCCGGTGCCCCGGCAACGCGAACAGCCGATGCCGCGGAAGAGTTGGGGCGGTTCTTCGAAGTGCGACGCGATCATCTGGAGTGAGATCTTGTCTGGCGTGTCGTGCTCTTTGCAATGCGGGCAGATCTTTCTGACGAGACGCTGGGCGAGGACGCCTCGGAGCATCGCGCTGACAAGGTAGGGCTCCATCCCCATGTTGACGAGGCGGGTGACGGCGCTGATGGAGTCGTTCGTGTGGAGTGTTGAGAAGATGAGGTGGCCCGTGAGGGCGGCCTGCGTCGCGATGGTGGCGGTTTCGAGGTCTCTGATTTCGCCGACCATCAGGACATCGGGGTCCTGGCGGAGCAGGGCGCGGAGCGCACCTGCGAATGTGAAACCGGCCTTCTCGTTGACTTGGAACTGATTGATGTTGGGGACTTGCGCCTCGACGGGGTTCTCGACGGTCGAGATGTTGACCTCGTCGGAGTTGATCTCGTTGATCGCGCTGTAGAGGGTTGTCGATTTGCCGGAGCCGGTCGGGCCGGTGACGAGCACCATGCCGTTGGAGGAGCGGATGAGTTGGCGCCACTTCTCGCTCATGACCTGGCTCATGCCCATCTTCTCGATGGGGATCATGGTGCTGCGGTTGTCGATGATTCGGATGACGATCTTCTCGCCGAACTTGCCCGGCATGGACGAGACGCGGAGATCGATCGGGCGTCCGTCGATGGCGACGTGGATGTCCCCGTCCTGGGGGACGCGGCGTTCGGAGATATCCATCCCGGCCATGATCTTGATGCGAGAGGAGATCGCGGGGTGCATCTGGTACGGGGGCGCGACCTTGGTGAGGAGGCGTCCATCGACGCGGTAGCGGACGCGGCACCTGTGATCGTCGGGTTCGATATGGATGTCGGAGGCGCGGTCGTGGATGGCCTGATAGATGAGATAGTTGACGAGTTTGACGACGGGCGACTGCCCGCTCATCTCCTCGATGTCGCCGAGATCGAGCGACTGTGACTCGGAGACCGTGAACTCGCGGATATCGACGTCCTCGTAGATCTCGTCGATCACGAAGACATTGGCGGAGGGGAGGTAGGCCTGGAGTGTGCCGCGGATATCGGCGGCGGTGGCGGCGACAATTTGCGCTCGCTTGCCGGAGATGCGCTCGACTTCGTCGACGAGGAATAGGTTGGCGGGCTCGGAGACCGCCACTGTGAGGACATCGTCGACGCAGAACAGCGGGAGGACACCCTGGCCATCGACGAACTCGCGGGGGAGTTTGTCGATCATGCGCGGGTCGGCGAGGCGCGGCGTGATGCGCGCGAACGGCACGCCGTATGACTTTGCGAGGGCCTCCATGACCTGGGCTTCGGTGACGAATCCCAGTTCGATGAGCATCTCGCCGAGGAGTTTGTTGTGGCCGGAACCGGCCTGTTCCTCGAGGGCCTGATCGAGTTGCTGGCGCGTGATCACGCCTTGGGCGATGAGCGCATCGCCGAGTTGCGACTTGAACGCGGTGTGGTGCTGGGTCTGTCCGGGCCCGGCGTTCATCGGAGACTCCTGACGGCGAGTTCGATGGTGTCCTGCGTTTCGAAGGCGAGATCGAGTCGGGTCAGTTCGAGGATTCGCTCGACGGTGGAGTCGAGCTTGATGAGGCGGAGCTGGCCGCCGTTGGGGCCCAGGCGTTCCTGCAGGCGTAGCATGGCTTCGAGGGCGGCGGAGTCGACGAAATCGACATTTTCGAAGTCGAGGACGATGTGCCTGGCCCCGGAGTTGATTCGCTCGTTGGTGGCGCGGGCGAAGAGTTCGACATCATCGGCGGTGAACTCGCCGGAGAGCGTCATTAGGGTGATGTGCTCGAAGTTCTGGTGGCTCACTTTCATGCGGCACGCTCTTTCGGTATCAGCGTTCCGATACGGGTCGCCTCGGATGAGCCGTGACGAGAGACCATCCGGTCGTACTCTGCGAGGTCGATGCGCAGGAATGCTTCGACCAGGCGCTCGTCGAACTGTGAACCGGCGCCGCGCCTGATCTCGGCGAGGACCTTGGTTCGGTCCATGGCGGCGCGGTAGGTGCGTGACGAGCTCATGGCGTCGAACGCGTCGGCGATGCCGATCATGCGCGCGACCAGCGGGATGTTCTCGCCGCTCACGGAGAAGGGATAGCCGCGGCCGTCGAACCGTTCGTGGTGATAGAGGACGCCCGGGAGGACATCATCGAGGAGCGGGATGTCCTTGAGGATCTGGAAGCCGATCTGCGGGTGGAGTTTGATGAGGCCGAACTCCTCGTCGGTGAGGCGGCCCGGCTTCCTGAGCACGGCCTCGGGCACGCCGATCTTGCCGATGTCGTGCACCAGCCCGGCGATTCGGACGCGGTCGGCTTCGTGCTCGTGGAGGCCGAACTCCGCGGCGATTTCTCCGGCGAGGTAGGCGACGCGCTCGGAATGGCCGCAGGTATAGGGGTCTTTGGCGTCGATCGCGGCGGTGAGTGCTTCGAGCGTGCCGAGGAACATGGCCTGCTGCTGCTCGTAGAGCGATGCATTGCTGAGCAGTACACCCATGTGGCCGGCGGCGGCTTGCAGGAGTTTCAGTTCGCCGTTGTTCACCTGATTGTCTTCGGCGCGTTTGTTTCCGAGCGCGACGAGCCCGATGGGCGTTCCTTCGCGCATGACCGGGCAGAGGATGACCTGCGACTCTCCGGCGCCGAGTACCCCGCGGTCGGCGCCTTCGAGGATGACACGCTCGGCTGCGATGCCGGTCAACGCCATTCGGAGCGCGCCCTCGAACCGGGACTGCTCGCAGGGCGGTGTTCCGACGGTGATTGTCTTGTCTGCGACGGCGCCGGCGCTGGCTCGGTCGTCAACGAATCTGGCAGCGACCCAGGCGAACGGGAGCGATGAGTGGAGTTCCCGGCAGGCCATCTGGATGAAGCGTTCTGGATGGATGAGTTCCGTCATCGACTCGCCGAGTTTGTAGAGGAGGGTGATCTCTTCGTAAGACTCGGACAACTGGCTGCTGAAGGAGTCGATCGTCTCGTCCTGCACGACGATGCGTGAGAGATCGTCGTAGTTCCACGCGAGGAGTTCCGCGACACGTCTGGCGCTTTGCTCGTCGTACGAGGCTATGTCGGCGAGAGCCTGTCGGACGGAGAATGCGTCGAGGCGGGCGGAGCGGCAGATCTCGATGAACTCTCTTGAGTTCAACGCCGCGTCGGAGAGCAGCATGGCGACATCGACGGCGACGACGCGCCTTCTGGCGATCTCGGGAAGGGGCACGAGGTAGCAGCCGGGTAGGAGTTCGGTGACCTCGTGGGTTCGGCTCTTGAGCCAGTTGGCGCCGGAGGCCGCGACCATCTTCCTCAGGGCCGGTGACCGGAAGAACTTCTCCGCGGGGCCGGCGAACGAGGGCTCGGCCTGCATGGCGCCGCCCTCGACGATTCTCCAGACGGGAATCGACAGGCATTCGCACCTGGCTCTCAGGCGCTCGTGCGCAGGCTGGGATCCGGGTTGTGGTAGCGAGGCGGTCACGCGGCTTTGGCTCCCGGCAGCTCTGCGTTCGATTGATCGCCACCGAGGGTCGCGATGACGGTCGCCAGGAGATCGCGCGGGCCGAAGGGCTTGCTCATGACTGTTTTGATGTTTGTCTTGGCGAGGTCGTCCTTCGACAGGCCGTAGCCGCGGGCCGTCAGCATGATGACGGGGATGGCGGCGGTGCGCTGGTCGCGTTTGAGCGTGATGGAGAGGTCGAGCCCGGTCATGAACGGCATGGTGAAGTCGGTGATCACGATATCGGGGTTGAACTCGATCGCGGTTTCGTAGGCCTCTTCGCCGTCGGCGGCGGTTTCAACAACAAATCCGGCGTTCTGCATCTTGAGCGCAACAACGCGGACGATATGGGGCTCATCGTCGACGACGAGAATCTTCTTTCCTTGATGCGGGTTGTTGGTGCTCATGCGATCGAGTCGTCCTGTTCGTAGGGGATGGTGAACCAGAACTTGCTGCCCATGCCGACCTCGCTGGTCACTCCGATCTTCCCGGAGTGGACGGTCTCGACGATGTGCCGGACGAGATTGAGGCCGAGCCCGGTGCCCTTGGCGACGCGCTTGTAGTTCTCGATGCGGAAGAACTTGTCGAAGATTTTGTCCAGCGCATCCGGCGGGACGCCCAGCCCTGTGTCGGCGACGGTGACCATGACGGAGCGTGTGGCGTCGTCGTTGTCGATGGTGACGGTGACGCGGCCCCCGTCGGGGGTGTACTTGATGCCGTTAGACACCAGATTCATCACGACTTGCGTCATCATGTCGCGGTCGGCGGCGGCGTTGTAGACGAGCGGCCCGCACTTGACCGCGAGCTTGATCGATTTCTCCTGGGCCTGGAGCGTAAGCATGTCGACGACTTCACGTGAAACCTCGGCGAAGTTCACATCGGTGTACTCGGCCTTGACGATGCCGGCCTCGATTCGCGAGATGTTGAGCATGTTGTCGACCATTCGCGCGACGCGATCCGTTTCGGTCCGGATGATGCTGTAGAACTCCTGACGGGACTCTTCGTCGGTCGCCTCGCCCTCGGTGAGCATCTCGACATAGGCGCGGATTGAGGCGAGCGGTGTGCGCAGCTCGTGGGATGCCTGCGAGACGAAGTCATTCTTCATCTGCGAGATTTCCTTGTCTCGCGTGACATCTCGCATGATGGTGACGACGCCGCCCGACTCGGTCCCGGAGTCCGGGAGGCACGCTACGGTGACATCGAATGAATGGGCGCGGCCCTGATTGTCCTGGAAGATGTGCTCGACGCGGCGCTCCTTGCCGGCGACCGCTGACGATCGGACTTCCTTGATGAGTTGGCGGAGCGTGTCGTCGCGGAGGATCGCATCGACCGAGGCGTGCTGGGCCTTGGCCAGATCGAACCCCAGGAGGTCGGCGGCCTGCCCGTTGGCCATGCTCAACTCATCGAAGCCGTCTGTGACGATCACGGCGTCCCTGAGACTGTGGAGGATCGCTTCGACATGCTCGCGCTCGGCTTCCGATACTCGGTGCCGGATCAGGACTTCCTGAACCTGTGCCTGGAGCGCGTTGCGGGACTCGGCCCACGCGGACGCGAGCGTGTTGAGCTGGCGGACGATGGGCCCGGAGACGATGTCACCCCTGATTGTGGGCGCGGCACCGTCGACGGCCTCGGGCATCAGGCGCGGCGCGATGGTGCGGACCTGGCGCGCGGTGGCCTTGATGAGCATGACACCCGAGGCGATGCAGAAGGCGGCGATCGCCAGGAACTCCGCGGCCGATGCGGCGGCGGGAGGCATGCTCGCGAGCGCGGTGCGGATCATCGGCATGGCAAACGAGATCGCCGCCGCTCCTCCGAGCGTTGCGGCGATCCACAACATCATCGTGCTGCGCCCGTTGTTCAAACCGATCCTCCGGTGGTGACAATGGGATTAGTCGGGATTGACGCCGGCCACGGTGGAGGTGTGGCCGGCACGGATCTGGCGTGCTGCGGCGCTGGCGATGCGGGCGTCCTCGGGGCGGCCCAGTTCGTCGCAGATGATGGCCTTGAGCATGTAGGCCTCGGCGTTTCGGCCGGCCTTGGCGATCGCCTGATCGACGGTGAGGAGCGCCTGCTCGGGCTGGCCCTTGGCGCGCTGGTACATCGCCATCAGGAGATAGCCCTCGACGCGGTTGGGGGCGATCGCGACGAGTCGCGATGCGGCGTCGCGCAGGCGGGTCTCGTCCTTGAGGATGATCGAGACATTCCCCAGTTCGCTCCAGGTCTGGAAGTCGTTGACGCCCTGCTCGTCCTTGACGAGTTGGAGCAGGATGGAGCGCGCCTCGACCGGGCGGTCGAGCTGCACAAGGCACTTGGCCTGGAGCTGCGTGAGGTCGCGGCGGTCCTTGCCGGCGGGGGTTTTGAGGATGCGGCGGAGGTTGTACTCGCCGTCGGCGTACTGGCCGGCGTTGATCTGCGCTCGCGCGAGGTCCTCGATGAGCGCTGTGTCATCGGGCGCGAGGAGGCACGCCTGGCGGAACTCCTCGATGGCGCGATCGTTGTCGCCGCGCATCTGGGCGACATGACCGAGCGTCTGGTGCATGCCGGCGTTGTGGCGGAAGTTCGAGGCGCCGCCGACGAGCAGTTGCTCCGCCTCGTCGAGGCGGTTGAGTTCGATGAGCATCTCGGCGGACGCGAGGGTGTACTGCGGGTCGGTGGCGTTGAGCTCCATGGCCCGGGAGTAGTAGGCGAAGGCATTCTCCGGCTGGCTGAAGCGCTCCATGACCATGCCGGAGTAGTACTGCGCCTCGGCGTTGGTCGGATCGAGTTCCGTGGCGCGGGCGAATGACTGAATGGCGGCCTCATCGCGGCCCATCTCGAAGAGGACGCGGCCCTGGAGGACATGGCTCTTGGCGACATCCTCCTTGTACGCGATGGAGTCTTCGATCGCGTCGAGCGCCTTCTGCAGGTCGCCGGCGACATAGCGCTGGTGCGCCATGTCGTAGTTGGTGGCGGCCTTGATCTCGGCGAGGCGATTCTCGGCGTTGTTCTTGTGCTCGGTGGTGTAGTTGCCGTGGCCAGCGCAGCCGGAAAGGGTGGCGGCTGCGATGAGGGTTGCGGCGACGGTTCGATACTTGCGGAATGAAGGGTGCATGTCTGTGGCTCCGTCTAAGGGAAACGGAGGGGCCCCTCGCGGGACCCCTCCGAAGGGTTCTGCGTCGGTTGGTGCTTAGTTGTTGTCGATCGGGACGTCGGCGACCTCGGTCTCCTGCTCGTCCGTCTCGGAGAGATCGATGGTGGTCCAGTCGCCGGACTCCGACGCCACGGTCGCGGGCTGGGGCTTCGACTGCGCCGTTTCGGTGTTCTGGCGCTCGACCTGCTGCCAGTCGGTGAAGGGGAAGGTCTCGTAGATATTGAAGTTGAAGTTGGGCGCGTCGGCGTCGGACATCTGGTCGCCTTCGGCCTCGACGAGTTCCCAGTCCGAGTTGTCCTGCGGCTCGCCGAACTCGTTCTGGCTGTCGAAGGAACCGAACTGATCGGTCTCGAAGAGCGTCCAGTCGACGCTGGACATGTCGAAGGTGCCGTCACCCTCGGCGCTGCTCATCTGATCGGTGTCGACCTCGGTGAACTCGACGATGTTCTCGTCGGTGAGGGGCTGACCGTCGAGGCCCTCGTTCATGAAGGCGTCGTCGGACCAGGTATCGGTCGCATCGACGAAGACCGAGTCGGCGGGGACCTCGTGGAGCGACATCAGGCGAGCGTTGAACTCACCGCCGATGATGTTGTCGAGGGCGCTGCGGCTGGGCCACGCGTCGTGCTTGTTGAGGAGTTCCTCGCGGATCTGGATGGCGTCGGGCTGGTTGGGATTGAGCTCGAGGGAGCGGCGGATTTCCCACATCGCCTTCTCGAGATTGCCTTCGCGTGCGTACTGCTCGGCCTTGATGTTGTGCTGAGCGGTCTGCTTGTCGCGGCTCCATCCGAGGGTGCCGTTGCGGGAACCGGCGCGGACCTGCGCGACATGGGCGAGGCCACGCTGACCCTGATCGAGCATGACGCGATCATTCATGATGGTGGGCTTGATCATGAAGATGATCTCGGCGCGATCGGTGGAGTCCTCGTGCCCGCGGAAGGCGGCGCCGATCACCGGGATATCACCGATGACGGGGACCTGACGACGGGTGAGCGTGGTGGTCTCTTTGAAGAGACCGCCCAGCACGACGGTGGAGCCGTCGTTGACGAGGATGTTGGTGGTGACTTCCTGCGTGATTTCGTCGGGGATCGTCACGGACGCGCCCTGCGAGTCGTTCGCGGTGCGGATGACGCCCTCGGAGACGCGGGGCTTGAGTTCGAGCCGGATCATGCCGTCGTTGGCGATGAAGGGGCGGAACGCGAGCTGCGTACCTGTGTCGAGGAACTCGACGGTCTGGGTTGTCGACGTCTCGGTGGAAGTCGTATTGAGGTAGCCGAGCTTGCGGCCGACGAGGACGCGGGCGGGCTGCCGGTTGAGCGCCAGGATCTTGGGGCGCGAGAGGATGGAGACATCGGTGACTTCATCGAGGGCGCGGAGGAAGATGGCGATGTCGTCGTGGACGACGCCGACCTTGAATCCGCCGGAGCCGGAGGTGTTGCCGACCGTTGAGGTGACGCCGGTGGCGCGGTTGTCGGCGGGGGTGACGCCCTCGGCGCCGCCGCTGATCAGGGCGTTTGCGACGCCGAGCGGGCCGCCGGCGGTGAGGAAGTCGGTGAAGTTGACATCGGCGAGGATGGAGAAGTCGATACCGAAGGCGTTGGCCTCGTTGAGGGTCGTCTGGAGGATTGTCGCCTCGACGAGCACCTGCGCGGGGCGGGTATCGAGCTGGTGGAGCAGGGCCTCGATCTCCTCGACGTTCTCTTCGTAATCGAAGATCACGAGCGTCGCGGAGAGGGCGAACTCGTCGGCGCCGGTCGGCGTGTCATCGGGGAGCGTGAACTCCTCGGAGTCGCCGTTGGTCTTGATGGTCCCGATCTCGGAGAGGAGCGGGGTGACGAACTCGGCGGCGTCGTTGGCGTTGAGGTAGTTGAGCTGGACCATCTTGGCGACGGGCTTGCGGGACTCGGCCTCCTTGGCCGCGTACTCCGCCTGCGTGACGACATAGATGAAGTTGCCTTCCTCGTACCAGGCGTAGCCGTTGACATGGAGGATGGCGTCGAGCGCTTCGTAGAAGGTCACGCCGTAGAGGTTGGCGGAGACCGAAGCGGCGACATCGCGCGAGGCGACGATGTTCTTCTGGCTCTGGAGCGAGAGCATCTGGAGCACATTGGCGAGGTCTTCGTCCTGGACGAAGATATCGACGGTGAGGTACTCCGAGACATTGACGCCGTCGGCGTTCATCTCGTCGCCCGTGGTGCGGGGCGTGTTGTTGTTTGCGGGAGCGTTGCTCTTCTCGGGAGAGGCCGCGGTGGGCATCGCGGCGTCGCCCTTGAGGTGCTTGCTCATGAAGTCAGCGAGCGAGCCCCCGGTGCCTGACTGGGCGAGCGCGGTCGGAAGACCGACCGAGAGCCCGGCCAGGAGAGCAACCCAGGGCGCGACCCGACGCGCATTTCGGATGTTGTTGGACTTGTTCGTCGCGGACATTGCCTTCATCTCCTGCCTTGCCGCGTCGTGCGGCGCCGTGGTCCCTGTTCAGGTGTCAGGGAGAGACCTTGTCAGTTCGACCCTGACCCCGTTTTTCTCGATCAGAACGCTGAAGCGCTGAATCTCGATCACTGTGAAACCGTCCACTTCGTCTCCGACTCCCAGGACGACGCTCCGCGTCTTTCCCTTCTGAGGCGACTCGATCACCGCGATCGGGTTCGACCCCAGGATGGTGCTCTTGAGACGGAGATGGTCCGCCTCCTCGAGCACCTTTCGCTCGGCGAGCGACTCTGCACTTTCTGCTTCGACATTCGGAGCGTCCGACTTGGGTGTGACCCCCGCAGACTGCTCCGGTTGTGCGGGCTCGGGGAACTTTGCGGGGTCGAGAGCGAAGATGTCGCGTGTTGCGTCCGGTAACGCGGCGAGTTCGATCGGCGCTCCGGAGCCGTCGAGCGTCCGGCTCGCGGACTTGTCTTTGGCATCGGCCTTTGTGCCGGCTCCCTGGCGCGCCTGGGCCTTGGAGGGCGACATATTCAGGAGCATCCTGCCCATCGAAATGACGAGGAAGACGAGGAGGCCGGCGAGGATCGTCGCCTGCTTCTTATCGGTCGTCAGCAGCACTTTGAGTTCTGCGATCTTGGCTCTCATTCGTCGATCCCCTCGTGCGAGGCGTCGGCGACTTCCTCGATGGGTTCGTTCTTGGCACCGAAGAACACATCGATGAGCAGGTCGGCCCGGATCTCCTGGCTGTTGAACTGATCTGACTGGCCGCGCGACTCGTAGGCGAGGCGGAGGCGCTGGATGCGGACGAGACGGGGGAGGTGCTCGATTTCGCGGATCGCTTCGAAGATCGGATTGAACCCGCCGCGGAGCGTGACGGACATGGGGAGCGACGCGGTCTCGTCGACGGCGGTCTCTGCCCCGGTTGTGACCTCGCGCTGGACGAGGCCGAGACGGTTGAGGACGGCGCTGAGGCGGGTCATCAGTCCGGCAACATCGCTGGTCTCGGGGATGGGGACCATCCGCTCGCGGCTCTTTGTCTGCAGTTCGTGCAATCGATTGGCGAGTCCGGTGATGATCTCGGGGGAGTCGGAGGGTTTGGCGAGTTCGGCGCGCATCGCGAGAATCTCGGTCTCGACGCGCTTGTTTGCGCGCCAGGCCGGTCCGATGAATCCGAGGGCGCCGACGAGCGAGAGCAGGCCGAGCGCAGCGCCGGGGATGGCGATGTGCTGCTTCACAGCGGCGCCTCCCCGTCGGCATGGGCGAAGACGTAGGTCTTCTGGAGGTCGATCTCCGCGGACATCCGGAAGCCCCTGGCGTCGATGTCGCGGACGGTCGTGGAACGGGCGTAGTCGAGCGTCACCTTTTGGAAGAGCCCGTGCGACTCGAGACCGGAGACGAAGCTCGCCAGTTCCATGTCGTCCGGCGCGACGCCTTCGAGTTCGACAACCAAGAAGACCTGTTCCTGTGAGTCCTTCTTGGAGCGATTGGGATTGACGCGGCGGGGCGTGACGGCGAGCGAAGAAAGCGTGACGGAGTCGGGCATCACTTGCGCCACGGAGCCGACGACATCGCTGAGGTGGACGGGCCAGGCCACGCGGTTGTACCGATCGACCATGGTCTGGGTCTGCTCGATCTGCTTGATGAGGCGGGTGCGCTCTTTGTTGCGTCGGAGGTTTTCCTCGACCTGAAGCGTCATAGATGCGAGCGTTGTTCTCTGTGACTGTTGCCTCATGGACAGGCCCCAGTTGACGCCGATCATGGCGAGCAGCACGGTGATGTACATCGCGACCCAGCGGCGGGTCCAGAGCCGCCGGTCGATCGCGTGACGGCATGCGCTCGGCATCAGGTCGATCGTCGGCATTACGCGGCCCTCCTTGCGGGGGGCGCTTCAGCGGTCGGCTCGGAGGGTCTGGTCGCGGCGCGGCTCCACTTGCGCTTTTTCGCCTGGGGTTCGGCGCCTCTGATGGACAGCCCCGCGGCGACGGTCCACGCGGGGTCGCAGTTGCCGTCCGGCGTCGGTGCCTCTGCGCCGGGTGCGTCTGCTCCGATCGCCTTGAAGATCTGTTCGCGGAGCCCCGGCTCGTTGGCGTCGCCACCGATGATGTGGATGAACTTGGGTCTTCCGGCGCGAAAGGTGACGCTCATGTAGCGGAGGCAGAGGGTGACCTCGTGGGCGAGGTCGGCGATGATTGATCTGGCGGACTCGAAGAACGCGCGCTCGACCTTCGGGTCGGTCGGGGCTGCACCGTTGGCGCGGAGCCGGGCCCGGCGCATGTTCGTGATGGTCTGCGGATCGAGCCCGAGCCGTAGGCGCGCGGCCTCGTCCAGGTTGGCGCCGCCGATTTCGAGTGACTTGTGGAATGCGATGTTGTCGCCTCGGAGCACGATGACGCTCGTGATGGTTCGGCCGACATCGACGATTAGTGAGCAGACATCGGTGTCGGTGTTTCGGCGGAGCGTGCGGGTGAAGAGTCTGCCGGCGGCGACGAATCCGGGTTCGACCGCGTTCGTGCGGACTCCGTGCTCGGCGAGGGCCATGACGAGCGACTCGATGGGCTTGCTCTGGCAACCCACGAGGATGACCTCGTCGCGCGCCTGATCGCCCTGGCGGATGGGACCGGCCAGGAGCCAGCCGAGTTCGCAGGGCTCGTCCTGATTGAAACCGAGACGGGAGCGACCGTCGATCTGGATGGCGCTGGCGATCTCGGACTCGGACATCGGCGGCTGGCGCACGGAACGCGTTCGCACGAGCCGGTCGTCGAGTCCGATGACGCACCTGTTGGAGGTGAATCCGGAATGCTTGGCGGCGTCGGCGATCTCGCGGGCGAGAGCGCGGATTTCCTCGAATGACATTGCAGCGATGCCCGCGGACTGGAAGGGCACGCGTGCGGAGGCCACGACGGACGGATTGGACCATGACTTCGCTTGCGCGAGTTTGACGGAACCGGACCCGAGATCGATTCCGATCGGGAGGCGGCCGACTTTCAGCATGGAGCCGAGCATGGTTCGGTGATCTCTCCGTCTATTTGAGACATCCGCGTGTTCGGGTGGCGGGCGTGGTCCTGCGGTTCAGTCGGCTTCGTCGATGTCGATTCGTTCGACCGTCACGCGCCCGGTGAATGGGGCGATGTTGATTCGGAATGCAGCCAGATCGCTCCAGACTTCGAGCGATCCGCCGTTGCCAGGTTCGGGCCCGGTGAGGTTCTCGACGGGGCCTCCGAGTTCATCGAAGATGAGCATGTCGCCGTCGTTGAAGTTGACGTTCTCGATTCGGACGCCGCCGAACTTGTTCCACGCTTCGCGGTTTCGATCGAGAGCGCCGAAATCGCGGAAGAACGGGCTGGTCGGGTTATCGGGATCGGCCATTGCGGCGGTCTCGAGATCGAGGACCGGGCCGCTTACCTCGGCGAGGACATAGCCGTTGCCTTCGGCGTAGGTGTACGCGCCCGCGTCGATCTCGGCGTAGCGATTGAACCAGATCGCGCGTCGTTCCTGATACGCCAGCGCATCGCCCTGGAGGAAGGTGATGTCTGCGACGATCGTGCGCACGGCGGCCTGCGTGCGGAGCACGCCAGACTGTGTCATGGCGGGGATGACCATCGTGCCGGCGATACCCAGCAGCGCGAGCGTGATGACCAGTTCGATCAGCGTATAGCCCCCGCGGCTACGGGAGCGCGGGAGATCGGGCGTGACGCGACGCGTCATGGCTCACTCCTTGGTGGCGGGCATGGAGAGCACCTTCACATCGAAGGGGCCCATCTTGTTGAGCTTGGTCTCGATCGAGCCCAGCTTCTTCTCCACCTTTTCGATCGCCTTGATCATTTTGTTGCGCTGATCTGCTGCGTTGGGGAACCCGACGGTCTGGTCGCCGGCGTATGCGGGTTGCACGGAGGGACGGTCGGCCTCGCCGCGGAGCACGAGCGCGCCCAAGAGCAGGGCGATCGCCGTGAGGGCGGTGTTGGTGTAGGTCAATCCGTGGCGTCGATTCTCATTGCTGTGGGCCATGGCTCACTCCCGAGGGTTCAAGGCGAGTCGGAGGCCGCGGACGCGCCCAAGCGCGCCTCGACACTCGACTCCACCAGATCACCATCGGATTCCGCGGAGACCCTCGTAAGCGCGATGCGGAAGAGTTCGGTCCGATTCGACTTGTCGATGCGCTCGAAACGGAATGAACGGACCTCCGCCCCGATAACTCGGCGCTGGACATCGGGAGCGCCCACCCACTGCTGGGCGAAGGCGCCGGAGTTGATGACGGTCGGGAGGACTCTGCGGGTGGTCGTATCTGTCGGGGGCTTGCCGATTCCGTCGAACGCGTCGGTCGGCTTGGTGCAGACCCAGGCCGAGATGACCTGCCTGGCGACGGAGTAGTGGAGCACGGCGATCTCGCCGCGATTGATCTTTGTCTTGTCGTCGGGGTCGCCGCCCCAAAGCACGACGAAGGTGTCGCCCGTGAGCGGTTCGTGCTCGATGGCGAAGACCTCGATCGATGACTCGACGAGTTCGCGGATGCCGTCGAGGACTGGATCTGATTCTATTTGTGAGGTGCTCGCGGCCTGCCCCGCGCGGAGGAGGCGTGGGCCGACGAATGCGGCGATGCTGCCGATCGAGACGGCGGCGATGAGCAGGATGATGATTTCGGAGGACGCGACACCGGGGCGCGCCGGTCGATGGTGGGTCACGCTTCTTTGGGCTCTGATCTGATGCATCGTTGAGGGCGGCGTGGCGGCCGCGGGTTGCGGGGCTAATCGAGTTCGTTGGAGAGTTGGTTCGTGACCTTGTTGTAGCCGGCGGCGTAGACGATGAGGCCGTCGGTCTGGTCGTAGTACCAGCCGTTATCGCTGGTGTGCAGATCGGCGGCCGCGGTCGCGAAGTCGCCCTCGGCGAGGAGGAAGCTCTTCGTGAAAGCGTTGTAGGGTTGTTCCTTGAGGTACTCGAACGAGATGAGCGCGCCCCAGCCACTCTTTGTGCCGCCCTCGCCCATCGGATCGTCGGGGTCTGCGGTGGGGAGGACGCCGTCGTTTCCGATTCGGTAGAGCTCGATCTGCTGGTTGATCATCTGCACCTGGCGGGCGAGGGAGGAGCGGAGGGCGTCCTGCGTGGCGCTGGAGAACTGCGGCACGACGAGCGCCGCGAGGATTCCGAGAATCACCACGACGATCAGGATTTCGACAAGTGTGAAGCCATTTCGGCGATTGGGGGTCATCGGGTCCACCTCACCCTGGTGCTCTACCGCGTTCTTCTGCGAAGACGGGCGGACCCGATCAAGGGTCCGCCCGCGAAGGTTCATTTGATCACTCATCCTTCACCGGGGCGATTAGTTCGCCTCGTGATAGAGCTGAGCGCCGGTGTCCGGATCATCCTTGTTCTCGATGAGACCGGCGGCCCAGACGCGGCCCTCGAGCCAGGTCGGAGGGGTCGCGGCGTCATCGGCGTCGGCGTAGAACCAGCCGTTGTCGTTGTCGCGATCGGCGCCCTCGGCGTCGGACACGTCACCGGCGACGATGTCGCCCGACTTGGTGTAGCCGTTGATCGGGACTTCCTTGAGGTAGTCGCCGCCGACCATGACGCCCCAGCCGTTGTTGTTGAGGCCGTCGCCCATGGGGTCGGTGGCGTCCTCGGTCGGATACGCGCCACCGTTCTGCACACGGTAGAGCTCGATCTGCGACGAGATCGTCTGGAGCTGGCTCTCGAGGGCGCCCTTGATGGCGCTATCGGAAGCATTCACGAACTGGGGCACGACGATCGCCGCGAGGATCCCCAGGATCACGACGACGATCAGGATTTCGACCAGCGTAAAGCCGGTCTTTCTGCTGCTGCGCATAGTGGAGTACTCCTTGAGGAACATCCTCGCTTGATCCACCGGGGCGTTTCGACCATCGCCCCAACTGAAGAAACTTGACGCTCCGTCCGGGAGCGGTCGACCTCGATGCTGGTCGCGGCGCAACGCCGCGCCGGCCCGTGACGACTCCGCCACGGACGCTGTGAACATCGACGCGGATCGGACGCTTCTTCACTGGGCGACGAAGATTGGAGGGGGGATCGGGGTGAATTCCCGTCACACACGATGCAGGGCGGAGATGTTCGCTTGTCGGCGCAGCCGGCAGCGCACGGCCCATAACAGAGCACACCCGCATGGGAGCGGGTGTGGTGTGCTTGAAGTAATGGTTATCGCCCGCTCACGCGGATGAGCGCGTCTCGCTCACTCGGTCTCGAGGATCAGGGGCACGACGCCGCCGGTCGGGAGGTTGAGTGCGCCCATGAGCGTGGCGGCGCTGATCGCGACGCCGGGATCATCCGACCGCACCTGCTCGATGAGCCAATCGATGTGGCGCTTGTCGAGCATGTTGCCGCAGCGCTTGGCGGAGGCCGTGACGGCGGCGAAGAGGTCGAGTTGATCGGCGCTGGTGTCGTCCATCACGGCGTCCATCAGCGCGACCTGCGTGTTCTTGTCGCAGATGTAGGAGAGGACCTCGGCGGTGTGCAGGCGGACCTGGCCGTCGGTCTCGCTCATGGACGCGAGGAGGGCCCGTGCGGCGTCGTCGACGCGGAGGACGGGGTTGCGCCCGATGGCGAGCTTGCGGAGCGCATCGAGCGCTTCGAGTGAGAATCGCTCGGCGGAGGCGTCGTTCATTGGCGTGCCGCTGGAGACGGTGACGAGTTGCTCTGCGTTTGCGGCGATCTGTTCGTCGGTGAGTCCCTCGCGCGCCATACGGGTGAGGGGATCGGCGTCGTAGTTGCGCCCGATGCGGGCCATCATGCCTGGGTCCATCATGGCGATGACGGGCGTGGCGCGGAGGCGTGAACTCGAGCGGATGGTCTCCATGGTGGAGACGGTGCGGTCCTCGGGGAGATCGATGATCATGAGATCGATGCCGGGCACGCGGGCCATGTCGGACTCGATCTCATCGAGCGATGCGCCGGGGCGGACAACCTGGTATCCGGCATCCTCGAGCGCAGCGCGAAGACGCTGCTGATCTTCGATGCTGGAGGCGAGCACAGCGGCGTAGCGCGTGCCTGCGTCGCGGATTGCGGAAGCGAGGATGGGCACGACGCGCTCGGAGCCGGCGAAGGGCGTGACCGGATTGGCATTGGCGAGTGCGAGCGCGGACTCGAAGCGCACGCGGCGGTCGGGGTAGGAGAGCGCTTCGAGGAGGGGCCTGCGATCATCGAGGCCGGACCAGAGCCCAGCGCCACCGGCGCTCTGAGAGAGCGCGCTGATGGCCTTTCGGGCGAGGAGCGTGTCGCCGGAGTCCAGTGCGTCACCCAGGACGCGCTGCATGGCGGTGGCGCCCGCCGCGACGGCGTAGTAGGTCGGGGAGAGGTTATCGAGGGGCCAGCGTGGGTTTTCCCAGTCGGTGGGCTGGCGGATTTCGCGGGAGAAGTTGGCGGCGAGCCAGAGCGCCACGGCGTCCTCATCGGTCGAGTCGATTTTCAGCGCGTGCTTGGCGAGGTCCATCGCGCGGGTCTCGTGATAGACCTCGGTGCGGATGGCGGTGGCGTTGAGACCGATGCCCGGGAGGTAGTCCCACAAGAGTTGGTAATCCTCACCGGGGAAGGAGAGCATGCCGGGGCCGGAGCGACCGTCCATATAGCGCTGGCCGAGTTCGCGGTAGGCCGCTGCGACCGGCGCATTTTCGACGCCGCCGATCGTGGAGATCGCGCGAGCGGCTGCGGCGCGGACGGGCTGGGCGTCGGTGTTGGCGCGGAGTTCATAGAGGGCGGGGAGCGACTCGGGGTAACGGACCGCGCCGAGGATGTTGCAGATGGTCTCCTGCACATCGGGGGTCATCGCGGGGAGGGCCGCCGAGAGGGGCGAGACGACCTGGCGGCCCATGTCCATGAAGAGTGACTGGATCTCGCTCTGGAGTTGGATGTCGTTGCGGCGCGACGAGAGGACTTCGAGGAGTGATGGTACGGCGTACTCGCCGGCCTCGACGAGTCGCTCGCGTGCGTAGATCTTGTTGCGCAGGTCGCCCGTGAGGAGCGAGATGTTGCGCATGACTTCATTGGGGTTGCGGGAGCGGGCCATCTTGCCGCCCTCGAAGAGGGCCCAGAGATCGGCGGCGGCGTCTTCGAGTTGATCGACGGCGAGCGCACGGTGGTAGGCGCGCTCGAAACGCTCGATGCGTGTCGGGGAGTCCTCGACGATCGCGAGGAACTCGGAGGGATCGAGGTCCATTCCCAGGAGGGCGTTGGCTTCACCCTCGGCGAGTTCGAACTGCGCGATGTTCACATAGTGGATGAAGTCGTCGACGCGCTGGGCGATGACCTTGTTGCGGTCGTCGTTCTGGCGTGCCAGCGTGGTTGAGGCGGGGAGGAGCCACGCGGCGAGCGTCGCGAGCACGAGAATCGTGGCGATACGGGGCAAGCGGGTCTGGGTGAGTCGCACTACCGGCTCCTGTCTGCTGCCTTTGGGGAGGCCCATATTGGGCCGTTGAATCGGAATTGGGCCCGAGTCGACTTCCGGCCCCGGATGGGGGTCGAGAGGGCGAACGGGCCGGGCAATCTAATGGTTGGCACGACCGATTGCCAACCGTGGCGGGGGTCCGGTTCGCACGGGGAGGGGGCACGGTTCGGTCGGAATGCGTCTGAATCTCGTTCTGCTGCGATTACCGGGCGTGATGTATGGCGCGGGGCGAACGATCCGCAGGATTTGCGCTCGGTATTGGTCGGGGGGATCAAGAGGGGCGTGCGGGGAGTCGATCAACCACGGGACCGGGGCGTTTGTGCGTATCCCCGGAGGAGTCCGGTTGGTGGAGCGAGGTGAATCTATGTCCTTACTCGACAAGGATGTCCTGACAACGGGCGAGGTTGCGAAGGTTTGCAATGTCGCCCCCAGGACTGTCAGCAAGTGGTTCGACAGCGGGCAGCTCAAGGGATATCGAATCCCGGGTTCGAAGGACCGGCGGATTCCCGTTGCGAACTTGATGCAGTTCATGAAAGAGCACGGCATCCCGATGGACGGCGTCCATTCGGGCAAGATGCGGGTGCTCGTTGTTGATCGTGAGCGCGATGTGACGGCCGCTCTGCAGCGCGTTCTGACGGAGCAGGCGAACTACGAGGTGCGTGTATGCAACTCCGCGTTCGAGGCCGGCATCGAGTGCGAGAAGTTCCGTCCGCATGTGGTGCTGCTCGACATGCACATGGGTGACGGCGAAGCGAACGCCATCGCGAAGGTTGTCAATACGAACGAGGATCTGGCGATCACGCGGGTGATCGCGATGAGCGGCAAGTTGACGGACGGTCAGGCCGCGGGTCTGCGGGGCGAGGGATTCGATGGCTTCCTGAAGAAGCCGTTCCAGGTTCGGCAGGTCGTGCAGGCGATCGAGTCGGCGTCGTCGCTGGTTCACTGAACCGCAGCGCAACAACGATGAATTAGAACCGCCCACCATGCTCGGTGGGCGGTTTTTGTTTTGCGTTGGGATGTCGGATTACTTTACGGTCGGTAGCCACGCGGCGAGAAGGTCGCGGGCGGCGGCGAGGTCGTTCTTATCGATCATCTCGGTGACGGTGTGGATGTAGCGGGTGCCGCAGACGAGGCCGGCGGCGCGGCTCCCGGTGAGCGTTTGTTGCATGGCGCCGCCGTCCTGGCCGCCACGGGCGAGGATGGAGCGTTGGGCCTTGATTCCCTTGCTGTTTGCGACTTCCTCGAGTTCGTTGATGAGGGTGTAGTCGGAGATGATGGAGCCGTCCATGACGTGGAGCCCGGCGCCCTTTCCGTGGAAGTTGACGGCCTCGTCTTCGGGGACGCCCGGCGTGTCGCAGGCGAGACTGACATCGAGGCCGATGCCGATGTCGGGCTTGACGAACGCGGAGGCGGTCTTGGCGCCGCGGAGGCCGACTTCCTCCTGGACGGTGAATGCTGCGTAGATGTCGCAGGCGTGGGGCGTCTTGGAGTCGTGGAGCGCACGGACGGCTTCGATGGCCAGCCAGCAGGCGAAGCGGTTGTCGATGGCCTTGCTGACGAACTTGTTGCCGACCTCGATGAAGGGTTCGTGAAGGACGACCATGTCGCCCACGCGGACCATGGACTTGACCTCCTCGGCGGTGCGCCCGATATCGATGAAGAACTCCTTGATGTCGGGGACCTTCTTCTTGTCTTCCTCGGTGGCGATGTGGACGGGCCGGCCGCCGGGATTCATGACGCCCAGGATGTCGCCGTGGGACTTGGTGCAGACCATGACGCGGCGGGAGAAGAGGTTGCGCGTGTCGAAGCCGCCGGCGGGATTGACACGGATGAACCCTTTGTCATCGATGTACTTCACATAGAAACCGATCTCGTCCATGTGGGCGGCGATCATGACGCGCTTCGGCTGCCCGCCCCCCGTGCCCCCCCCACTGCCCCGCGCACTGCGCTTGCAGATGAGCGAGCCCATGGGGTCGGTGGTGAACTCATCGAACATCCCCTCGACCTCCTTGCGGATGAGGGAGGCGACGCGCTCTTCGCGGCCGGGAATTCCCGGCGTTTCACAGAGTCGCTTGAGGAGGTCGGCGTTCAGCTTCGGCTCGGGCATTCAATCTCTCCTGTTTCTGACATGGCGCACCGGGCGTCGTACCATTGCGGCACTGGTCGGTTGCAACGGAGGTCTACGGATCGCGATGTCTGTCTCGAACCCGGTGCGGAGTCTACACGAAGCGCGAGATGCGACCTTCATGCCCTATGGCGGCGAGGGTGTCCGCACGGAGGTCGTTGAAACCTATGGGTCCATCGAAGTCGAATATGCGGCGATTCGGAAGCGGGCGGCGCTGATCGACCTGCCGCACCGGGGAACGATTCGGGTCTCGGGCGCTGACAGGGCAGAGTTCCTGAACCGGATGGTGACGCAGGAACTCAAGGGACTGACCGAATACGGCGTGCGGCGGTCATTCTGGCTGAATCGGAAGGGCCGGATCGACGCGGATCTGCGCCTCATCGCCTTGCCTGAGTTGCTGATGCTTGACTGCGAGATACTGTCGGTTCGGCGCGCGATCGAGGGATTGTCGGCGTATCTGTTCGCGGAAGATGTTGCAATCGAGGATTCGTCGGGGGTGATGCACCGGCTCGCGCTGCACGGGCCCCGCGCTCGCGAGGTGCTGGGAAGTATCGCCACGCATGCGGCGGGCGACCATCTTGCAACACTCGCCCCGGATCGGGCGTGCGAGGTGGAAGTCGAGGGCGTGCGCGTCGTGGTGGATCGGCAGGACACCGCCGGCGATGTCGGGCTTGAGATGCTGATGCCAGCCGATGGTGCGGAGCGTGTCTATGAGTCGATTTCCGGTGTTGAGGGCGTCACCGCGATCGGGTGGCACGCTTACAACATTGCGAGGATCGAGGCGGGCGAGCCGATCTTTGCGATCGACTTTGGGCCGACGAACCTGCCGCACGAGACGGGCGTGCTCAAGGATCGGGTGTCGTTCACGAAGGGTTGCTACCTGGGGCAGGAGGTTGTGGCGCGGATGCAGTCGCTGGGCCACCCCAAGCAGGTCGTTGTTGGTCTGCGGATCGAGGGAGCGTGCGGTGGTGATCCGGGCGATCATCCGGCGACGGGATCGGCGGTGCTTTCTGGCGAGAAGGTCGTCGGGGCCGTTTCGAGTTGCACGCGGAGCCCGATGCTGGGTGATGCGCTGATCGCGCTGGCGCCGGTGAAGTGGGATGCTTCCAAGGCCGGGACGGAGCTCCGCGTCGAGTCGGCGGGCGGGGCGAGTCTCAAGGGCGTCGTTCAGGAGGGACTTGCGTTCTGGCGTCACGGCGGCGGTGGTGGCGGCACAACGGGATAGCCGCGACCATCCGCATCACACGGTACGATTCGCCAGACATGACCGACACACCGACACCGACGCAAGATGGATCCTCCCGTCCCGCCCGCCCGCCGCGGCCCGATGCGCCGCTCTTGAGCGTGAAGGACCTGAAGGTGCACTTTCCGATCCGACGCGGGTTGCTGCAACGGGTGAAGGGGCATGTGAAGGCGGTTGATGGGGTGTCATTCGACTTGTGGCCGGGCGAGACGCTCGGGCTGGTCGGCGAGTCTGGATGCGGGAAGACGACCGCGGGGCGGGCGCTGCTCCGGCTGATTCCGGCGACGGGCGGGTCGGTGCGGTTCGACGGCAAGGATGTGCTTTCGGCGCGGGGCGGGGAGCTTCGGACGCTGCGCCGGCAGATGCAGATCATCTTCCAGGACCCGGGCGGTTCCTTGAATCCGAGGATGCGGATCGGCGCGATTATCGGTGAGCCGCTTCGCGTGCACGGGATGGTGAAGAGCCGTGACGAGCTGCGCGAGCGGGTCGGCGATCTGCTTGTGCGGTGCGGCATGCCCAAAGCTGCGGCGGAGCGGTATCCGCACGAGTTTTCGGGCGGGCAGCGGCAACGCATCGGGATCGCACGCGCGCTGGCGCTGAATCCGAAGTTCATCGTGTGTGACGAGCCGACGAGCGCGCTGGATGTGTCGATTCAGTCGTCGATTCTGAATCTGCTGGCGGACCTGCGGGATGACTTCAAGCTGTCGTACCTGTTCATTTCGCACGACATGGCTGTGATTCAACATATCTGCGACCGGATCGCGGTGATGTACAAGGGGCGGCTCGTGGAGTACGGCACGCGGGATGAGGTGCTGGATACGCCGACGCATAAGTACACGCAGGCGCTGCTCAGCGCAGTGCCGCAGGCGGACCCGACCGTGAAGCGGAAGCGCGTGATCTACGAGGGGATGGCGACCTGAGGGAGCGTCGTGATGGCGGGGCTGATTGTGCGCGCGAGCCGAGTTGACGATGCCGGGGCGATCGCGGCGCTGTCGAACTACTACATTCGTGAGACGGCTGTGCACTTCGGGCTCCACGAACTGGAGCCGTCGTATTTCGCGCAGATCATTGAGCGTGACAGCGCGATGTACCCGTGGGTGACGGCTGAGGTGGACGGCAGGTTCGCGGGATTCGCGAAGGCGGGATTGTGGCGTGAGCGGGAGGCATACGCCAAGACGGTTGAGTCGGCGGTGTACGTGGAGCGCGGGATGGAAGGAAAGGGTGTGGGGCGGGCGCTATACGGCGTGCTCCTCGACGAACTCAGGCGGCGTGGGTTTCACACCGTGGTCGCGGGGGCGACGATGCCGAACGAGGGATCGGTGCGTCTCCACGAGTCGGTTGGGTTTGAGTTTGTGGGGCGGTTCCGCGAGGTCGGGCGGAAGATGGGCGCGTGGCACGATGTCGGGTGGTGGCAGTTGATGCTTTAGCGCCTCCCGGACTGCGCATTACTTTTCGAACCGTCTACCCCCACCAGCGCTCGCCCCAGAGGGTTATGTTGGTCATGGGCCAGGCGAGCGCCCAGAGACGCTCGGGCGATGTGCAGACGGCTTCGATGGCCTCGTTTCGGAAAATCTGACTGGCGAATCGAGACTCGCGCAATAGGTTGATGCGCGAGGGGACCCACTTCTGGAAGGGGAGGGGGAAGCTCGCCTTCTCTCGATTCAGCACTTCGATCGGGACGACATCCGCGAAGGCGCGTCGGAGAGCGATCTTGGTCCGGTGCGCGGTCGCCAGTGCCACGCCGCCGTCGGCGTGTGGCGGCGGTTGGTATTTCTGATCCATCGGGAGCGAGGATGTGTGGCGCAGCACCTCGATATCGGCGAAGGGTGTGCGTCCTTCGACGCTCGCGAGCATGGTGGCGGTGTCGAGGCGGCCCAGGAGACCGGTGAGGTTGATGCGCCGGTATAACGCGAGGTGCGCATCGAGCGCCCCACCCTCATATCCCCCCGCTTCCTCGGTGGCGCGATCGAACTCATCGGCGTAGAACGAACGGAGGAAATCGTCGTGCCCGGCGGCGCGCAGGACTCGCTCGTGGAAAATGCCCGGCTTGAAATCGATCGGAATCCACGCGCTGGCTAAGAGTTCGAAGTCACCCCCTCCTTCGCTTGTTGCCGCGTTGTTGGACTCGATGAAAGCGCTGGCGGCGTCGAGCGGGATCGCGTAGCCGGCGAAGAGTTCGTCGGCGCCCTCGCCGGAGATGGTGACCACGCAGCCGTCGGCGCGGAGGCGCGACGCGACGGTGTAGATCGCGACCTCGTTGGGCGTCGAGAGCGGGACGCCGAGTTGATCGATCATCCAACTCCATCGCTCGTGGAAGCGTGGCTCATCGATGATGGCCTCGGCGTGATTCGTTGCGAGCGTGCGCGCGACTCGGCGCGCGTGGTGGAGGTCGTCGTCGGGGTCGTCGCTCGGTGCGCCGGCGCAATATGTGCGGAGGTCGGGGAGCGTGTCGTGGGCCAATGTCGCGGTGATGGTGGAGTCGAGGCCTCCGCTGAGAAGCGCGCAGGTGGGTACATCGCTGCGCAGGTGCCGTCGGACGGAGTCGGCGATGACATCGCGCGTTGAACGGGCGCGGGGGGCTTCTCGTGGTTCCCACCATGTTGAGAGGTTGAGCACTGGGCGGTCGCCCGAGAGGTCGCATCGGAGGATCTGGCCCGGCGCGAGCGCCTTGATGCCCTCAAAGAGGGTCTCGTTGCCCAGCACGGTGCGGATGGTGGTCGCGTAGGCGCTGACCATCGGGAGGTTGGGTCGGGCGGAGAATCGGGGATGCGCGAGAATGGGCGTCGGCTCGCTCGCGAAGATGACCTCGCCGTCGCTCTGCGCGAAGTACATGGGTTTGATGCCGAGCGGATCACGGGCCAGCGTGAGGAGCCGGAGGCGTGTGTCGTAGATGCTCAGTGCGAACATGCCGCGGAGTCGGTGCAGCGCTTCGGTGCCCCACACTTCGATCGCGCGGAGGACGGTCTCGGTATCGCATGATGAGCGGAAGCGGACGCCGAGGGACCCGAGTTCGTGGCGGAGCTCGGCGTCGTTGTAGAGCTCGCCGTTGTAGGCGAGGACGAGGCGCGGCGTGGGCGACTCGCCGCTTGTCATGGGCTGAGCGCCGAGTTGGGATGTATCGATAACTGAGAGTCGGCGATGCGCGATGGCGACATGCCCGTTGGACCATGCGCCCGCCGCATCCGGTCCGCGATGGGCGATATGGTTCGAGAGTTCGAGCACGCCCGCGCGGTCGAGGGAGAGCGATCTGCCTTGCGATGTTGCGATGCCGACGATGCCGCACATGGTTGGACTATCGGCGATCTTCGGGGGGTTGCGTGATGGAGCGGATGATCCACTCGGCGTCGGGCGTGGTTTGCTCGATGGTGATTCGGAGGGTCGGGGCACCTTCCCAATCAGCATCGAGTTCGAGCCGATCCGATGTCTCTTGGATGATGTTGCAGCGGCCCGTGGCGACTCGCGTGACCCGGCCGCGATTGTGCGAGATTTCGCCTTCGAAGGTCAGATAGTGGCGGCGGTGATCGGGGAGGCGTTCGAGCGAGGCGCCGGGGGGGCATTCAACGTCGATGGGCGTCCGGCAACGGAAGGTGATGAGGGGGCCCGCGTCCCCGGCGCGGGAGAGCATCCAATCGAAATGATGCTCATTGTCGGGGGTTTCGTGCCTGAGCAGCACCATAGGATTCATGGGCAGAGGTTCGCGTCGGGCGGGGCTCGGTGCAACTGTGGAAAAGCGGGTGCGGTGCGGGATTCCCGGTACACTGGTCGGGTCATGGCATGAAGGAAGGAGCCACGCATGTCACGGATTCGCATTGCGATCATCGGGGCCGCCCTCTTGGGGATGGGCGCCTGCACCAGCAGCCAGCGTTCGATCTACTCGGTCGAGCAGTCGGCGGAAGAGGCGTACGGCACGGGGCAGTATCAGCTCGCGGCCCGGGAGTACGCGGAGGTCGTGCAGCGGCGTCCCGGGAAGACTTCGACGCGGATCAAGCTGGCGGAGACCTATCTGGCACTGGGGGAGCCCGCCAAGGCGCGGGAACACCTGGAGATCGCGTACACGATCTGGCCCAAGGACGACCGTGTCATCAACAACCTTGTTCGGGCGATGATCGAGTCGGGGGATGCGCCTGCGGCGACCAAGCTGTTGCAGGCGCACGCCGACCGGTACGGGGCGGTGAAGGACTACATTCGCCTCGGCAAGGCGTATACGGCGGCCGGGGACTTCGATCGGGCCGAGCGATCGCTCATCATGGCGGCTCAACTGGATCGGGGGCAGTCGGACGGCCCGCAGATCGCTTTGGCTGAGATGTACCAGCAGGCGGGCGACACGGACCGGGCGTTGCAGCGGTGGCGGATGGCGTTGTACGCCAACCCCTATAACCAGCGGGCTTCGGAGGCGATTCGGTCGGCCGGGCATATTCCGGGCCCGACCTTTGCGATCCCGCCGACCGAACTTCGTGCTGACGCTGGTTGACTCCCCGCCGGCTCGCTTTTACACTTCATCCGGATATACGGATGAAAGAATTGGCGAGCACTAACAAGTCTGCGGATCTGCTCTCGGCGATTGCCGAGCCGATTCGCATGCGCATCGGTCGTCTGCTCGAGATGCACGAGTTGACGGTCGGTGAGGTCGCCAAGGTGGTCCAACTGCCGCAGTCCACGGTGAGCCGGCACTTGAAGGTTCTGGCGGACGCGGGGTGGATCGTCCGGCGGACGGAGGGGACGGCGGCGTATTACCAGTTGACGCTTGATGACCTTGTTCCTGTGGCGCGGACGATCTGGCTGGCGATTCGGCCGACGAGCGAGGCGGAGCCGGAGGTTGCGGAGGATGCGCGCCGGCTCGAGTCGGTGCTCGCTGAGCGTCCGATGGACAGCAAGTCGTACTTCGGACGTGTCGCGGGGGCGTGGGACAAGGTGCGCTCGGAACTGTTCGGTCGGGACTTCACGGCGCGAGCGATGTGCTCGCTGCTGCCGCGGCATTGGGTCGTGGCGGACCTCGGTTGCGGCGCGGGGAACGGGGCGGAACTGATAGCGCCGTTCGTGAAGGCAGTGATCGGCGTTGATGAGTCGGACGCGATGCTGTCTGCGGCGAAGCGTCGGCTGTCGGGGCTCGGCAATGTTCGCCTTGAGAAGGGCCGGATCGAGTCGCTCCCGATCAGGGATGGTGAAGTCAATGCGGCTTTGTGCATACTCGTGCTGCACCATTTGTCGGAGCCGTCGGGCGCGATTCGCGAGATGCGGCGGATTCTCAGGCCGGGCGGGATGGCCGCGGTCATCGACATGTACGAGCACTCCCGGACGATCTACCGGCACACGATGGGCCATCAGCATCTCGGGTTTTCGGAGACCCGCATCAAAGAACTGTTCTCGGACGCGGGGCTGGTCGATATCACGGTCAGCCCGATTCCGAGCGATCCCGACTCGAAGGGGCCGGGGCTTTTCGTCGCGACGGGGCATGCCCCCGATTGATTCATTCTTGCACACCACACTGCGCCGCGGGCGGATGCCCGGGGCGGATACGAACCAGGAGACTTCTCAAGTGAGCACGATGACGACATTCATGAACACCGGCCTTCCCCTGACATGCGATATGCCGAACAAAGTGCGCGATATGTCGCCCGCCTCGATCGCGCTGGGGCGTAAAGAGATCGAACTCGCGGAGCACGAGATGCCGGGGCTGATGGCGTGCCGCGACGAGTTCGGCGCCAAGAAGCCGCTCAAGGGCGCGCGGATCATGGGATCGCTCCACATGACGATTCAGACCGCGGTTCTCATCGAGACGCTGCAGGACCTCGGCGCGGACGTGCGCTGGGCGTCGTGCAATATCTTCTCGACGCAGGATCACGCGGCGTCTGCGGTTGCGGAGGGGCGGAACGGCAACGGCGTGCCGGTGTTCGCGTGGAAGGGCGAGACGCTCGAGGAGTATTGGTGGTGCACGCTTCAGGCGCTCACCTTCCCGAAGGACGCCAATGGCTCGCAGGGCCCGTATGTGATCGTTGACGACGGCGGCGACGCGACTTTGCTGATTCACGAGGGCGTGAAGGCGGAGATCGCGTACGAGAAGAACGGGACGCTGCCCGATCCGCATTCGACGGATAACGAGGAGTTCCAGGTTGTGTTGTCGCTTCTGCGCGACAAGGTGCAGGAGGACGGCACCTTCTGGCGCTCGATGGCCCCGTACATTAAGGGCGTCTCGGAAGAGACGACGACAGGCGTGCATCGCCTGTACCAAATGGAGGAGCGCGGCACGCTGCTGTTCCCGGCGATCAACGTGAACGACTCTGTGACGAAGAGCAAGTTCGATAATGTGTACGGTTGCCGCCACTCGCTGATCGACGGCATCAACCGTGCGACGGATGTGATGCTGTCGGGCAAGGTCGCGGTGATCTGCGGCTTCGGCGATGTGGGCAAGGGGTGCGCCGACTCGCTGGCCGGGCAGAAGTGCCGCGTGATGGTGACGGAGATCGACCCGATCTGTGCGCTGCAGGCGTGCATGGCTGGGTACGAGGTCGTTCGTCTTGAGGATGTTGTCGGCAGGGCGGACATATTCGTCACCGCTACGGGCAACAAGGACATCATCACCGCCAAGCACATGGCGAAGATGAAGCACAACGCGATCGTCGGCAACATCGGGCACTTCGACAACGAGATCGACATGGCGGGCGTGTACAAGATGTGCAAGGCGGGGACCGCCGAGCGTATCAAGATCAAGCCGCAGGTCGACGAGTTCAAGTTCAAGGCGGACAAGGCGAACGGCGTCGAGGAGCACTCGGTGATTATTCTCGCCGAGGGACGCCTGCTGAATCTCGGATGTGCGACGGGCCATCCGTCGTTTGTGATGTCGAGCAGCTTCACGAATCAGGTGATTGCGCAGCTCGAGTTGTGGGGCAACGCGGATGCGTATGAGAAGAAGGTGTACACGCTGCCCAAGCACCTTGACGAGAAGGTGGCGCGTCTGCACCTGGACAAGCTCGGCGCGAACCTGACGAAGCTCTCGAAGGACCAGGCGGAGTACATCGGCGTCCACCAGGACGGCCCGTACAAGCCCGAGCACTACCGGTATTAATCAATAATCGCGACGCCCAGCGGGGAACCGCCGGGCGTCGATTGCATGCATTTCGCCGACCTATTCCGGCAGCGATCGACGACGGTGTCGTTCGAGTTCTTCCCGCCGCGGACGAAGGAGTCTGCGGAGGAGTTGTTCGGTGCTATCTCTGAACTGGAGTCGCTTCGGCCCTCGTTCGTGAGTGCGACCTACGGCGCGGGAGGGGGCACACGCGAACTGACGATCGACATGGTGCTGCGGATCAAGCGTGAGACGCGGATGCAGGTTGTGCCGCACCTCACATCGATCTGGCATACGGAGGCGGAGATCTACGACATCCTGGAGCGGTACGCCGACGCGGGGGTGAGCAACATCCTGGCGCTCGGTGGCGATCCGCCCCGAGATGATCCGAAGTATGACCGCTCGCGCGACGCCTTCCGGTACGCGAGCCAGTTGGTGGAGTTCATCCGCAGGTTCCGCGAGCGACACGGCGGGAAGGGGATTGGCGACTCGCGCGGGTTCGGCATCGGGGTGGCCGGGTTCCCCGAGGGGCATCCGGGGACACCGAATCGGATGGCGGAGCTTGACTACCTCAAGGCCAAGGTCGACGCGGGCGCCGATGTGATCATCACACAGTTGTTCTTCGACAACCGCGATTTTTATGACTTCCGTGAGCGATGCGAGTTGGCGGGCATCCGGGCGCCGATCGTGGCGGGCGTGATGCCGATCACATCGGAGAAGGGGATGATGCGGATGGCCGACCTCGCGGCCGGCGCGCGGTACCCGGCGTCGCTGATGCGGGCGATTCATCGGTGCCAGGGTGACTCGGCTGCGGTGAGGCGGGTGGGTGTCCACTGGGCGACGGAGCAGTGCCGCGACTTATTGGACCACCAGGTGCGTGGGCTGCACCTCTATACCCTCAATCGATCGACGGCGACCCGCGAGATCTACGCGAATCTCGGGTTGCGTGACTCGATGGCGCTGGCCTGAGATCGTCCGATACGAGCGGGCTCCCCAATCCGGGCATCCCGGCGCGAAGTAATCGGCTCGCTGTGCCGATGAAATCACAAACCGCGCCCTCGGAGAGCCCTTCATGCCAGGTAAGGCGACAATTACGCAGTTGCGACTCAGTGGTTCTGAACTCGATGCGCTGATCGAAGAACTGAACCGTGCCGCGACAGAGAACTCGGGGCCGTCGAAGCGCGAGATGCGGCGCTGGAGCATGACGGGGGACAAGGCGGTCCTGACGATCGCCGACAGCGTGGGCGCGAAGAAGCACCTGTTGATCATCCCGAGAGATATCTCGACTTCGGGGATGGGGTGCCTCAACGGCGTGTTCATTCATTTGGGCACGAACTGCGTTGTCTCGCTCCGGGATCGTCACGGCAAAACGCGGTCGCTTGTAGGAACGGTCGCGCGGTGCCAGCACCTCAAGGGGAGCGTGCATGAGGTCGGCATCCGGTTCAAGGACCCGATCAATCCCGAGGAGTTCCGCGAGTTTCACAACGAGCACATTTTTCATCGGGAGAGTGTGCAACTCGACAAACTGCGCGGGCACATTCTGGTCATCGAAGAGTCGATGATGGATCAGAAGCTCTACGCCGCGTTTTTCAAGAACACTTCGATTGAGTTGTCCTTCGCGAAGGATGCGAAGTCGGGCGTGGCGATGCTTTCGGAGTCGCCCGATCTTGTCATTGTGAACAGCATGCTCTCGGACAAGTCCGGGCTGGATTTGATCGGGGAGATCTGCGACTCGGGCTATGCGAAGCCGATTCTCCTGATGTCCACGGACTCTTCCGCCGCGACGCGGACGGCTGCTCTCCAGGCCGGGGCGTCTGAGGTTCTGATCAAGCCGGTGACGGCGGACCTGTTTCACCGTGCGGCGGCCGAGTACCTGATGGGCGGGTCGGGCCGCGGCCCGATTCATGCGGTTCGGGACGCGTCGGTGATCTCCAACGAGATGGTTGATGAGTTTGTTCAGGAACTGCACAAGCTGGCGCACGAGCTGAATACGCTCATCAGAGCGAACGCTTACGACGATGTTCGTGCGAGGACGAACATGATCAAGGGGTCCGCGAGCGGCTACGGCTTTAAGGGCGTGACGGAGGTCGCGGAGGCCGCGATGCGGACGCTCGATGCCACGATGAGCATCGAGGAGTCGACCATGCAGCTTCGCGAGTTGATTTCGGCTTGCCAGCGGACGGTTCCTTCATCGGTTGCCGGTGCGGGAGACGAGTTGGCGGAGTAGGTCGGGCCTCGAAATGAGGGGCCGGGACGAGGGCGAACAGATGAGCAAATCTGACATCCACGACACTCTGAAACTCTCGTCCGCGGAGCTCGACACGCTGCTCGCCAAGATGAATGCGAGCGGCGGGGCCTCGAAGCAGCATCCCAAGCGCGGCATGTGGCGGTGGCGGCTCCAGTCGCAGCGCATCGTTGTCACTTGTGTTGACGAAACCGGCAAGCAGACGCATCTGGTGGCGGCGGCGCGGAACATCTCCGCGACGGGTGTGGGCCTGCTGATCGGCTTCTTCATCCACGAGGGTCGATCAATCATCGTCACGATTCGCAGCGTTGACGGGCGCGCGATCATCCTGCCTGCGAAGATCAAGCGGTGCCGCCACATCGAGGGGCGCGTGCACGAGATCGGGGCCGAGTTCGAGACAGAGATCAACCCTCGTGATTTCTTTGTGCGCTACGACGAGGACTCGTACCTATTCAATCAGGAATGCGTCAACCCGGAGTCGCTCGAGGGGCATGTCGTGATCGCGACACCGACCTCATTCGTTCGGTCCGTGATCACTCATGCTCTGGAACGGACGCAGATCGATATCGAGTGCGTGTCCACGGGTGCCCGGGCGCTCGAGGCCGTGAGCCGACGCCCGGACCTGATCTTCGCGCAATCGATGCTCGAAGATATGACCGGGCTCGAGTTCGTTCTGGCCGCACGGGCGGAGGGGTATTCGGTGCCGATCATCCTGCTCCACGACACCAAGGACCAGGACGAGCGCATGGTTGCGATCGGCGGCGGCGCGAACGAGATGCTCTTCATGCCGTGCCCGGAGGGGCTGATTCTGAGGGCTGCGGCTGACTTCCTGACCTCGCGTCCGGAGGTGGCTGCCGGCTTCACGATCAATCTGGAACTCGAGTCCAGTTTCGTCAACGAGGTCTCGACGGCGGCGGGATTCCTCTCGGAAATGCTGCAATCGAAGAACTCGATGCAACTGACCAAAATTGCACAGGATCTTCGTCACACCGCGGCGGCGTACGGGCACCGGACCCTGCTGATGCTGTGCGAGCGGCTGATCGATCGATTGAGCGCCCAAGACAAGTTTGACATTGTGGAGCGCGTCGCCAAGCAGGTGATCGACGCGTGCATGGTCATCGTCGGTCGATCTAAGTCTACGACGGAGTCGGCTGATGTCGGCTCATCGCGCAAAGAAGCAGCGTAATGTCGGGCGGATTCACTCCCGCGAGGCGTGACGCCTGACCGATGGTCGCGGGCCTGAAACGATCGAGGACCTGCGCGGTCTCGGCCCTGAGGCCTTCGATGCCCAGGAAGTTGATATCGCGGGGTATCTGACGGGCGTGGGACTCGCTGAGTCGCTTGATTTCGTTGCGGTAGCGCGGCTCATAGGCGGCGTACTGCAGATCGGCGAGCACGGTCTCGACGACCGATCGCGGCCACTGCTTGCCTGTGCTGCCGAGGGCCGAGACCAGATCGTTCGATGAGAAGCGCGGGGCGCGTGCGAGTTCGCTCAGTGGGCGCGCGGTGATTCTGGTTTGCTCGCAGGTTGTTCGCAGGTCCTGCGCGGCGGATCGGCGTGCCTCGTATCGGGCCCAGCGTTCGTCGCATACGAGACCGAGTTGTCGTCCTTTGGGCGTGAGGCGGTCTGGGGCGTTGTCGGCGCGGAGCAGCAGGCGGTGTTCGGCGCGGCTGGAGAACATGCGGTAGGGCTCGGTCGGGACTTTTGTGCACAGGTCATCGAGCATCACAGCGATGTAGGCCTCGTCACGCGAGAGCCGAACGAGATCGAGGCCATCGGCGAAGCGGGCGGCGTTGAGCCCCGCGACAAGCCCCTGACCGGCGGCCTCTTCGTATCCGCTCGTGCCGTTGATCTGCCCGGCGAGGAAGAGGCCGTCGATCAGTTTGGTCATGCATGTGGAGTCGATCTGGCTCGGGATGACCATGTCGTACTCGACCGCGTAGCCGTACTGAACGATTTTTGCGCGATGGCACCCCGGCAGCCCGGCAACGATTCCGTCCTGCACATCGCTCGGCAACGAGGTTGGAATGCCGTTGCAATAGACCCAGTCGCTCTCGAACGACTCGGGTTCGAGGAACACATGGTGGGACTCTCGGTCGGCGAAGCGGACGACCTTGTCTTCGATGGACGGGCAGTATCGTGGGCCGCGCGATGAGATCTGGCCGGAGTACATCGGCGCGCGATGGATGTTGGCGCGGATGAGTTCGTGGATCTCCGGCGTCGTCGCGGACATCTTGCATGCGATCTGGCTCATCCGAGGGAACGACCTTGGGTCGGTCAGTTCGCTGAACGGCGTTGGCGGATCATCCCCCCACTGATTCTCGAGTGCGTCCCATTCGATTGAGTTGCGGTCGAGGCGTGGCGGCGTGCCGGTCTTGAGTCGTCCGAGTTCGAAGCCGAGGGCGCGGAGGGTCGCGCTCATGCCGACGGCCGGCGCCTCGCCTTCGCGTCCGCCGGGCGTCTGGGCGTCGCCGCGGTGCATGAGGCCGCGCATGAATGTGCCGGTCGTGAGCACCACGCTCGCGGCGTGCAAGACTGTCGTTCCGCCGTTGGGGGTCAGCACTTCCACGCCGGTGACACGGCGGTGGCCCGAAGCGGTGCGCTCAACCCGGAACGAGTCGGCGGCCCCCTGGACCTGGGTGATGTTGGGGCGGGTGCCCAGGAGTCGCTTGACCTCGCGCGCGTAAGCGTGGCGGTCGCATTGTGCGCGGGGTCCTCGGACGGCCGGGCCCCGGGACTGATTGAGCACCTTGAACATGATTCCCGTGGCGTCGGTCGCGATGCCCATAAGGCCGCCCAGGGCGTCGATCTCGCGCACGATCTGGCCCTTGGCGAGCCCGCCGATCGCGGGGTTGCAGGACATCACCCCGGTCTTGGAGGCGTCGAGCGTGACGAGTGCGATGCGCGCGCCGATGTTTGCGGCGGCCCATGCGGCTTCCGCACCGGCGTGCCCGCCTCCAATAACGACGACATCGAACTGGTCCCCCCGCGCGCTCATTCGGGCTTCGCGGGTGTTCCGGGCTTGTCGGCGGTCTCGATGTTCACTGCGACGGGCATGTGATCGGACGCGTACCCGTCGGGCGCAGGAACGTTGCGGTAATCGGCGCCCTTGGCGCGGACCGGTGTTCCCAGCACGACTCGGGTGTTGAAGTCGGTCTCATTGGCGAGGTTTCGGTTCACGAGAATGAAGTCGATGCGGCGGTCGGACTCGTGGGTGAGTCGGGGCTCGACCGGGAAGCCCTTGTCGTCGCCGTAGAGATCGATCATGCCGGCGTCGAAGTAGTTCTGGAGGACCTTCTCGTCGTGCTGGGCGTTGAAGTCGCCGAGCACCGCGATATTGATGGCGGGCTGCTCGGCTTCCATCTGCTTGATGAACTCGACGATTTTCGCGGACTCCTTGTCCCGCCAATAGTCGTTGTAGCGGCCCGATTTGTGGTGCACCGAGAACAGCGTGAGGGCGTATGGCTTGCCGGAGGCGCTCTTCTCGGCGGGCACATTCACGGTCACACGTAGTGGCGAACGGCGGAACGTGATGGGCTGACCGGCGTACCAGTTTTTGCCAGTGGGGCCGTAGTTCTCGGGATGAACGCCGCCGAGGTCCAAGTCGGGCCAGACCTTGAAATCGGAGAGCGGGAATCGGCTCATGACGGCGTTTTCGATTCCGCGTTCCTGTCCGACATCGATTGAAACGACGTACTCGTATCCCATATCGGCGAGGAACTGGTCGCGGAAAGCGATGAGCGCATCGTAGGACTCAATCTCCTCCAGACAGAGCACATCGGGATCGAGTCGGCGGATGTTCTCTGCGACGGCCCGGCGTTCTGACTCCGGCTTGGCTCGCAGGACGCGGTCCTGATCGTACCAATCGTCGAACTGCCCCGAGAGTGTGGGGTCGTCGAGGTCGTCGAACAGATTGAGGACGTTGTAGGTAGCCAGCCGGAGCGAACCGGCGGGCTTGTCCGGGACGACCTCGGTGCCGATGCGCACACCCTGCGCGCAGGCGGCCTGAGTCAGGGCGAGGCCTGTGGCAATCGTGAGCAGGAACGAGAGGAGTGAGCGATGGCGCATGTTCGGTTCTCTCTTTTGGGGTTCGATCGGGAAGAGATTATAGGGGCCGGGTGGGAGGCGTCGCGGGCGCTCCAGACGGATCGGTAGCCCCGCAGGAATGGGGTTTCACGGTTGCCGGCCTCATTGGGGTGGCCCCTCGGGCGCCTCGTTTCGAACAGTTCACCACGATGTCTCACCGAATTATCACCGGTTCGGGGTTGATTCTCAGGCACCGCGCAATCCGTCTGGCCGCCCTTTGGGCGGTTCCGGCCGTGCTCGGCGGGTGCACCTCGCTGCGGACGAGTCAGGAGCAATACCGAGAGCGCAAGGTCGCTCTGGAGTCTTCGGACCGCGGGCGGCCGCAAGCAATGGTGGAGGTCGATGTGGGCGTGCGGGACGAGCCGTGACGCCATCGCCCGTGTGAATCGTGCATAATCCGTGCTGACTGAACGGAGCAGCCCGGATGCCGCAGCGCGAGTTTGAGAGCACGATCAAGACGGACCTCCACGGGAAGTTGGACTACGGGTCGTATCTTGCGCTGGACCAGTTGCTCTCGGCGCAGCATCCTTTGTCGTCGCCTGAGCATCACGACGAGTTGCTCTTCATCATCCAGCACCAGACCTCTGAGCTCTGGATGAAGTTGGTGATTCACGAGTTGAAGGCGGCGGTCCGGCACATTCGGCACGATGAACTGGAGCCGTGTTTCAAGATTCTGGCGCGGGTGAAGCAGGTCCAGCGGCAGTTGTTCGAGCAGTGGGCGGTGCTGGAGACATTGACGCCTACCGAGTACGCGCAGTTCCGGCACGTTCTCGGGCCGGCGAGCGGGTTCCAGTCGCATCAGTATCGGGCGATCGAGTTTCTGCTGGGGAATAAGGATCCCAATGCGCTCCGGGTGTTTGCGCACCGGGCAGAGGCGCATCGTGAGTTGGAGACGCTGCTGAAGTCGCCCGCCTTGTACGACGAGTTCCTGCGGTATCTGCATCGGCGCGGCCTGAAGATGCCCCCTGGGGTGATCGAGCGGGACTGGTCGCAACCGTACGAGGCCAACGCGGAACTGCTCCCGACGTTGAAGATGATTTACGACAATCCGAGTGAGTATTGGGACGCCTATGAGATGTGCGAGAAGCTGGTTGATATCGACCAGCAGTTTTCGCTTTGGCGGTTCCGGCACATGAAGACTGTCGAGCGGACGATCGGTTACAAGCCGGGAACGGGGGGATCGTCGGGCGTCTCGTTTCTGCAGAAGGTTGTTACCAAGCGGATGTTCCCGGAACTTTGGGATGTGCGAACGATGATCGGTGCATGACGGGACTCGTCGTGCGACACTGAGTCAGCAGGCCGTAGGTTTGGCCGGATCGGAGGATGACGATGACGAAGACGCTCCCGCCGTTGAATCTGAAGAAATGGATCGAGGACAACAAGGAGCACCTCAAGCCGCCGGTCTCGAACAAGCAGTTGTACACGGACTCCGAGGATGTGATCTTGTTCGTTTCGGGGGGGCCGAACACACGGAATGATTACCACGTGAACCCGACCGAGGAGTTGTTCTATCAGCTCAAGGGTGACATCGCGGTGCGGATCAGGCCGCTGGATGGATCGAAGCCGCATGATGTTGTGATTCATGAGGGTGAGTTGTGGCTTCTTCCCCAATGGGTGCCCCACCGACCGCAGCGGCCCGCGGGGACGGTCGGGTTGATCGTTGAGTTCCCGAGGAACGGGCAGGACGACGGTCTGCGCTGGTATTGCGACAAGTGCGACGAGTTGATTCACGAGGCCAAGTGGCGACTCAAGAAGATCGACGAGGACCTGGCGGTGATCATGGAGGACTTCTGGGGCGGGCCCGAGGCGCGGCGGACGTGCAAGAAGTGCGGCCACGTGATGCAGAGGGCGGGCGAGTTCAGAATGCAGCACGCGTGAGTCGGTACTCTGGTGCGTCATGGCGCCCCTGAAGATCGATATCCACACGCACATCCTTCCGGAACGCTGGCCCGACCTTCGAGAGCGGTACGGGTATGGCGGGTGGATCAATCTCGAGCATCATTGCCCCGGTTGCGCCAGGATGATGATCGACGGGAGACACTTCCGCGATATCGAGGCCAACTGCTGGGACCCCGATGTGCGCACCAGTGAGTGTGATGCGCATCGCGTCCATGTGCAGGTGCTGTCGACGGTGCCCGTGATGTTCGGGTACTGGGCGAAGCCGGAGCATACGGACGATCTCTCGAAGATTCTCAATGACCACATCGCGAGGATCGTGCGGGATCGGCCGGCGCGGTTTGCGGGGCTTGGCACGCTCCCGATGCAATCACCCGTCCATGCGGTGAGGGAACTGGAGCGGTGCGTCGGTGAACTGGGGCTGACGGGAGTCGAGATCGGTTCGCATATCGACCGCAGTGATGGGGCACATTGGAATCTGAATGCGCCGGAGGTTGGTGAAGTTTTCGCTGCGGCGGAAGCACTCGGTGCTTGTGTCTTCGTGCACCCGTGGGACATGATGGGCAAGAAGGAGATGCCGGAGTACTGGCTGCCGTGGCTGGTCGGCATGCCGGCGGAGACTTCGCGGGCAATCTGCTCGGTGATTTTCGGCGGTGTGCTGGATCGTTATCCCAAGCTCCGCATCTGCTTCGCGCACGGGGGCGGTTCGTTTCCGGGCACGATCGGTCGGATCGCGCACGGGCATGCGGTCCGACCTGATCTGTGCGCGGTGCACAATCCCAATGACCCGCGCGGGTACCTCGGACGCTTCTATGTGGACTCCCTGGTTCACGATGCCGATGCGCTGCGGACGTTGTTGCGGCTGATCGGTGAGGACCGGATCGCGCTGGGGTCGGACTACCCGTTCCCGCTCGGCGAGCACGTCCCGGGGTCGCTGATCGAGTCGATGGATGACCTGTCTGAGCGTGCGAAGCGGCGGCTGCTGGCGGGGACCGCGCTGGAGTTTCTCGGGCTATCCGACGAGCACCGACGCGCGATCGAGACCAGCGGCGGTGCCGCGCTTTCGTAGTCGTTCCTCGGTACTCTGTTCCGCGCATGGACTTCCAGATAGACGAGTCATTCGCCGCGACGCTGGACGCTCAGGACCCGCTCGCGTCGTTCCGCGCACGGTTCTTGCACCCGACCAAGCCGGCGGCCGCTGATGGCGGGGCCACGATCTACCTCTGCGGGAACTCGCTGGGGTTGCAGCCGGCATCCGTGCGCGAGGCGATGAATGCGCATCTGGATGACTGGGCGACATGGGGCGTGGAGGGTCACTTCCATGCACGCGATCCGTGGTACCCATTTCACGAGACAGTCCGTGAGCCCGCGGCGCGGCTTGTCGGGGCGTTGCCGCGCGAAGTTGCGGCGATGAACACGCTGACGGTGAACCTGCACCTGCTCATGGTGTCCTTCTTCCGGCCGAGAGGCGAGAGGCGTAAGATCCTGATGGATTGGCCTTGCTTCCCGTCGGATATCTATGCGGTGAAGAGCCAGTTGCGTGCGCACGGGCTCGACCCGGATGCCGACATCCTGTGGCTCAGGCCGCGCACGGGCGAGCAGACGCTGCGGACCGAGGACATCCTCGGCACGATCGAGCGAGAGGGCGGCACGATCGCGATCACACTGCTGGCGGGTGTGAACTACGCCACCGGTCAGCATTACGACATGGCGCGGATCACGGCTGCCGCGCGAGATGCGGGAGTGGTTGTCGGGTGGGACCTCGCCCATGCGGCGGGCAATGTGCCTCTGCGTCTGCATGATTGGGGCGTCGATTTCGCGGCATGGTGCACGTACAAGTATCTGAACTCGGGTCCGGGCGCGATGTCCTTCGTGTTCGTTCACGAGCGGCAGTTGGATCGCCCCGACTTTGCGGCAATGCCGCGCTTCGAGGGATGGTGGGGCAATGATCCGAAGTCGCGATTCCGGATGGGGTCAGACTTCGAACCGGTCCGGAGCGCCGATGCGTGGGGTCTGAGCAATCCGCCGATCTTTGCGGGCGTCGGGGTGAAGGAGTCGCTTCGGCTCTTCGACGAAGCGGGCATGGACCGGCTGCGGGCGAAATCGGTCCGGCTGACGGCGTACACGGAGTTCATGATCGGTCATGCCGGGGGTGATCGCGTGCGGGTCATCACGCCGAGTGATCCGGATCAGCGGGGATGCCAGTTGTCGGTTGTTGTTTCGGCGAACGCGAAGGGGGTTCACCGTTCGCTCGTGGAGTCGGGTGTTGTGTGCGACTTCCGGGAGCCGGACGTGATTCGCGTCGCACCGACACCCATGTACAACTCGTTCCGAGATGTCTGGCGGTTCGCCCGGGTGTTGCGTCGCGTGCTGGATAGCCACTCATGAGTACAGAAACCATCACGGTTTTCGGCGCGGGTCTTGCGGGGACGCTCATGGCGGTATACCTCGCCCGCGCGGGGCACCGGGTTGATTTGTATGAGCGCCGGTCCGACCCTCGTGTTGCCGGGGCCGCTGGAGGTAAATCGATCAATCTCGCCTTGTCGGCTCGCGGAATCGATGCGCTGGCGCGGGTCGGATTGGCGGAGCGTGTGCTCAAGGACGCGATCCCGATGCGGGGACGGATGATCCACGGTCCGACGGGGGAACTGGTGTATCAACCGTACAGCGCCGATCCGAGTAGGGCGATCAACTCGGTATCGCGCGGCGGCCTCAATATGACGCTCCTGGACGCGGCGGAATCGGAGTCGGATGTGACAATCCACTTCGGCCGTCGGTGTATCGGGATGGATTTTGAGCGGCGGGTGGCTCTTGTCACGGAGCGAACTGACGAGGATGCGACCGAACTGCCCGTGCGTACGGTGATCGGCGCCGATGGCGCATTCTCTGGTGTGCGATCGTCGATGCAGCGGCGCGAGCGGTTTGACTACTCCCAAGACTATCTGCCGCACGGCTACAAGGAACTGACAATCCCGGCGGGCGACGGCGGTTCATGGCGGATCGAGAAGAACGCGCTGCATATCTGGCCGCGTGGCACGCACATGATGATCGCGCTGCCCAATGCGGATGGCTCGTTCACCTGCACGCTGTTCTGGCCCTATGAGGGGCGGAACTCGGTTGAGGAGTTGCAGACGGAGCGTGATGTCGAACGGTTCTTCCGCGCACAGTTCCCCGATGCGATGGACCTGATCCCGAGTCTGACGCATGACTTTGTCAGTAACCCAACGGGTTCACTCGTGACGGTTCGGTGTTCGCCGTGGAGCGTGGGCGATGCTGCGGTGCTGATCGGAGATGCGTGCCATGCGGTGGTGCCTTTCTTCGGGCAGGGCATGAACGCGGCGTTTCAGGACTGCACGGTGCTGGATGAGTGCATGAGGGCGCACCCCAATAATCGGGCGGCGGCGTTTGGGGAGTATCACGATCGGCGGAAGCGGGACTGTGATGTGCTGGCCGACCTAGCGATCGAGAACTATGTCGAGATGCGCGATCACACAGCGTCGCGTGTCTTCCGCGCCCGCAAACGGGTCGAGCGCGTCCTGACCAAGGTATTCCCGAGGTGGTACCTGCCGCTGTATGAGATGGTGTCGTTCTCGACCATTCCGTACGGCGAGGCGGTCGATCGGGCACGCAGGCAGGAGCGGGTCGTTGTGATAGCCGGCTTGGTCATCTTCATGGTGGCACTCATCGGTTTCGCCGCCCTGCTTGGGTGGTTGCTGTGACAAGGCGGCTCTACGACATCTCCCCGATGATCGATACGTCGCTCGGCGTGTGGCCGGGCGATACGCCGCCCTCTCGCGAGGTGTTGCTCGATATGGCCCGGGGCGACAACCTGACGCTCTCGACTTTGCGGGCGACGGTGCATCTTGGCAGTCATGCCGACGCGCCGAGTCATTACGGGCACGCCGCCCCCCCTGCCTCCCCCACTCCAACCATCGAGCGGATGCCGCTTGATTTGTATCTTGGCCCTGCGCGAGTTGTGACGGCACGTGTCGAGCGGGGCTCGAGAGTATCGCCGAGTGACATCGAGGGTCCGATCGATCAGGCGCGGGTCATCATCCGGACGGACACATTTCCTGATCCGAGGCGTTGGAACGACGACTTCGCGGGCCTCGAACCTGACCTGATTGAACACCTGGCGGCGAACGGGGTCCGGTTGGTGGGGCTGGATACGCCGAGCGTGGACCTGATGCAGAGCAAGGACCTGCCTGCGCACCATGCGTGCCTGAGGTGCGGGGTCGCGATCATCGAGGGGCTGGTGCTGCGCGAGGTTCCGGATGGTGTGTATGAGTTGATCGCGCTCCCGCTCAAACTCGCGGGGTTTGATGCCAGCCCGGTTCGGGCTGTGTTGCGCTCGATGGATTAGTCGATCGTCGCGACGACTTTGAGCTCGACGGCGATGGGTGTCGGCAACGCGTTGATTTCGATGGTGGTGCGCGTGGGGTTCGGATTGCCCTCGCCCGCGAAGTACTCGGCATAAACGGCGTTGTAGTCCTTGAAGTCGTGCTTCATATCGGTGAGAAACACGAGGACATCGACGATGTTCTCCCACGCCGAGCCGGACTCCTCCAGAACAGCCCGGACATTCTCGAAGCAGCTGACACACTGGGCACGGATGTCTTTGGCGATAACGTCTCCGGATGCGTTGAGTGTGACGCCGGGGATGTCCTTGGTGCCGCGCTTGCGTGGGCCGACCCCAGACAGGAAAAGGAGGTTGCCGACTCGTTTGGCGTGCGGGTACGCGCCCACCGGTTCGGGGGCGCGCTTGGACTCGAACGACTGGCTCATCAGACCATCCTCACACAGATATTCTTCGGCTCGGTGAAAAAACGGAGCGCTTCGTTGCCGCCCTCGCGCCCGACTCCTGATTGCTTCATGCCGCCGAATGGCGTCCGGAGGTCGCGGACCATCCAGCAGTTGATCCAGATGATGCCGGAGTCGACACGAGCGCCCATGCGGTGCGCACGATTGAGGTCGTTCGTCCAGATGGAGGCCGCCAGACCGTAGGGCGTGGAGTTGGCGAGCGAGACTGCTTCCTGTTCGTCGCGGAACGTCTGGATGGTGACGACCGGGCCGAAGATTTCTTCCTGCACGACGCGGCAATCGTTCGGGAGGCCGCGTATCACGGTGGGCTCGAAGAACAGGCCGTCCTTGCATCGGGGGGGGAGTTGGTCGGGCGCGACGGGGGCGCCGCCGCAGAGGATTTCTCCTCCCTGCTCCCGTGCCGCTTGCACGTACGACTCGATCTTGGCCAGTTGCTCGCGGCTGGTCTGCGCGCCGTGCTGCGTCGTCGCTTCCATCGGATCGCCCACTCGCAAACTCCGCGCACGCTCGACGAATGACTCCACGAACCTGACGGCGATTGACTCCTGAATCAGGAAGCGCGAGCCGCACAAGCAGATCTGACCCTGATTCGAGAATGCGGCGCGGACGGCGTTATCGAGCGTGAGCTCGATAGGCGCATCGTCGAAGACGATGTATGGATTCTTGCCCCCCAGTTCGAGAGAGACTCTCTTGAGCATTCTGCCTGCGTGCTCGGCGATCCACTGGCCGACCTTGGTTGAGCCGGTGAAGGAGATGGTGGGCACATCGGGGTGCGTGACGAGGACGCCCCCGGTCGACGCGCCCAGGCCATGAACGATGTTCACGACTCCGGGTGGTAGACCGGCCTGCGCCATGATGTCGCAGAGCAGGAACGCGGTGAGCGGCGTTACTTCCGACGGCTTGCACACGCACGTGTTGCCCGTGGCGATGGCGGGCGCGATTTTCCAAGTGAGCAGGTAGAGCGGCAGATTCCAGGGTGAAATGAGGCCGGCAACGCCGCGCGGCTTGCGGAGCGTGTAGTTGAAGCAGTCGCGGCCCATGTCGTGCATGGCGGACTCTGTGTGGAGAATCGCGGTCGCGAAGTAGCGGAAGTTTGCCGCGGCGCGAGGGATGTCGACTGTTCGCGCCAACGAAATCGGTTTGCCGGTGTCGCGCGACTCGGCGACGGCGAGTTCATCGAGACGGGCGTCGATCCCGTCGGCGATGCGGAGCAGAACCTCGGAGCGCTCCGCCGGAGTGCGAGTGGACCACATGGGGAACGCCGCGCTTGCGGCGACGACCGCGGCGTTGATGTCGTCGCGCCCGGAGTCCGGCACACGGGCGAGCAGGCCGCTAGTCGCCGGTTCGGTGACATCAAGGTACGCGCCGTTCGCCGGCGGTAGATGCCTGCCGTCGATGTAGTTGGTGAGTGTTCGCATGGGGTCAGAGCGTGGGGAGCCGCCCGCCGTCAACGGGGAGATTGATACCGGAGATGTACGACGCGGCGGGAGAGGCGAGGAACGCGACTGCGGCGGCGACTTCGTCGGGCCTGGCGAAGCGGCCCATGGGGACGGAGGCGCGCATCGAGTCGGCGACTTCGTTCTCCGTTGCGCCCTGTTTGCCGGCTCGAGTGGAGATGAGCGAGGAGAGGCGTTCGGTGTCCGTGAAGCCGGGGAGGACATTATTGACGGTGATGTTGAAGGGCGCGAGTTCGATGGAGATTGTCTTGGCCCAGTTCGCCACGGCGCCGCGAATGGTGTTCGAGACGCCGAGACCGGGAATCGGCGCCTTCACGCTGGTTGAGATGATGTTCACGATGCGGCCGAACCCGGCGGACTTCATCCCCGGCAGGAGCGCCTGGGTGAGCACTTGATTACAGAGCAGATGGGCCTCGAATGCCCGGACGAACTCGTCGGTTCTGGCGTCAATCGCTGGTCCCCCGGGAGGTCCGCCGGTGTTGTTGATGAGAATCTCGTAGCGGTGGCCCTTGTTGATCGCGTCATTGATCGTGTTTTTGAGGGCGTTGCTGTTGTAGAAGTCGGCGACGAGATAGCCGTGGGTCTGGGAGTTGGGCGTCGGGAGTGACTCGCATGCGAGGTTCATCGCCTCGGCGTCGCGCGCCAACAGCGTGATGGTGGCGCCGAGCGATGCGAGTTCGTGCGCGCAGGCGAGCCCGATTCCCTTGCTCCCGCCGCACACGAGTGCCCGCTTGCCCGTCAGATCGGTATTCATCGCGGGGAGACTACCCGCACGACGCCCGCGGTCAAGGCGAGCCGCCCACAGGAACGGAGACGATGAAGTCGGTGCCCTTTCCCGGCGTGGACACGACCTGTATCGTCCCCCCGTGCGCCTCGATCAGGCGTTTGGCGGTCGGAAGGCCGAGCCCGGAGCCACCCGCTTTCGTGGTGACATAGGGCTTGAAGATTTCACTGACTCGATCGGGATCGATGCCGGGGCCCGTGTCGATTACGTGAACGCGTGCCTGAGCATCGTCGCCTTTGCCTTCGACAATCTCGGTCCGAAGAATCAGTTCGCGGGCTCGTTCGGCGCCGTCCATTGCCTGCGTCGCGTTGAGGACGAGATTGAGCACCGCTTGCTTGAAGACTCCTGCGTCGATTCGAACGGTGATCGGCGCGGGTGACAGGTCCGTGCGGAGTCGCACGCCGTGATGCTCTGCCTGCGGCAGGAAGAAGTCTGCGAGTTCTTCGATGGTGCGGTTGAGATCGGTCTCGGCGGGTTCCAAATGCACGCGGCCCGCGTAGGTCAGGAAATCCTGCAGTGTGTCGCGGAGCCGCTCCGCCTCGCGCCGGATAGAGTCCACGCGCTTGCGGAGACGCTGGCGCTGGGAGTCATCGATGGAAGAGTCGTCGATGGCCTCGGCGAGCAGTTGGGCGTTGAGGCCGATTGTGGAGAGCGGATTCTTGATCTCGTGCGCCAGGCCGCCCGTCATCGCTCCGGTCTCGGCCAGATGCTCGGCGGTCTGGGCGCGGCGTTCGGCGGCGCGGGCGCGTGCGGTCTGACGGCGGACTGCGGCGCGCATGGTCGGGAGCGCGATCGCGATACCGATGGCCAGACCGATGAACACACCGGAGAGCAACGCCATTACCCGATAGTCCTGGGAGTCACGAGATCGGGCTCAGCGACGAGGGGTGCGCGTGTAGCGGCGGGGACGCACCGTGATCTCGACATCTTCCATTCGCTCCACTTTCGTGGCGTGCCAGCCCTTGTCGGTCTGCTCGGCATCATATTTGACGGGTGAGCCATCGCGCAGGACGCGGAAGCCATCGCCTTCGATCTGCGTGTAGTGGACGAAGATGTCCTGCCCTTCCGGGCCGACGATGAATCCGAAACCCTTCCGTGGATCGAACCACTTCACGGTTCCTTCGACACCACGAAGCACATTGCCTGGCTCGTCGCCCATCAAGTGCCCCACGCACTCCCGGCATAATGGCCGGGTTGATCTTCCCTAAATTATCACAGGAGTGCGATGGGGGCAACGATGCGTCTGATGGAAACCACGAATCAGGCGGAAGTGACCTCCTGGGTGGCCTCTTCCTTGAGGATCGCCTTGCGGCTCAGTTTGATGCGGCCCTGGTCATCAACCGCGATGACCTTGACCTTGATGGAGTCGCCGATCGACACCACATCGGTGACGGCCTTGACGTAGCCGTCGGCGAGTTCGGAGATGTGGCACATGCCATCGGTTCCCGGCGCGAGCTCGATGAACGCGCCGAAGTCCTTGAGCGAGACCACCTTACCTGTGAAGACGGTGCCGACCTTGATCTCTGCGGTGAGGGCTGAGACCTCTGCGACGGCGCTATCGATGTCGATGCCGCCCGTCGCGGCGATGAATACGGTGCCGTCGTCTTCGACGTCAATAGTGACGCCCCATTTTTCCTGGATTGCCCGGATCGTCTTGCCGCCGGGTCCGATGAGTTTGCCGATCTTCTCGGGGTTGATGTTGAGCGTAACGAGTTTGGGCGCCCACTTGGAGATCGAAGCGCGGGGCTGAGCGATGACCTGCTCCATCTGGTCGATGATCTGGATGCGGCCGACGCGGGCCTGCTCGAAGATCTCCTTGATCTGCTTGAGGACGAGGCCGCGGGCCTTGAGGTCGAGCTGGATCCCGGTGATGCCCTCGCGGGTACCTGAGACCTTGAAGTCCATATCGCCGAAGAAGTCTTCCTCGCCGATGATGTCGGTGACGAAAACCTCGTTCTGGTCATTGTCGTCGGTGAATCGGCCGACGGAGATACCCGCGCAGGTGTTCTTGATGGGGACGCCCGCGTCCATGAGTGCAAGGCACCCGCCGCAGACGGAGGCCATGGATGATGATCCGTTGGACTCCGTGATATCGCTCACCAGGCGGACGGTGTAGGGGAACTCCTCCGGGGAGGGGAGGATCCCGAGCAGCGAGCGCTCGGCGAGCGCCCCGTGGCCGATCTCGCGGCGACCCGGCCCGGTGATTCGGCGGGCTTCGCCCACGCAGAAGGGCGGGAAGTTGTAGTGGAGGTAGAACTTCTTGGAGAACTCGGGGGTGAGTCCATCGACGATCTGCTCGTCGCGGCTGGTGCCGAGCGTGCAGGAGACAAGGGACTGGGTCTCGCCGCGCTGGAAGAGCGCCGAGCCGTGGGTGCGAGGGAAGACATCGACTTCCATCTCGAGCGGTCGGATCTGCTTGAAGTCGCGACCGTCGGCGCGGAGCTTCTTCTCGACAATGAGTTGGCGCGTCACTTTCTTCTCGAGGGTGCGGAAAGCTTCCTTGGCGTGGTTGCGGCGCGTTGAAGACTCGACAAACTGCTCGTAGGTGCCCTTGGCGTTCTCGGCGAAGTGCTTGTCGAGCATCTCGTCGCGCATCGCCTTGATGCGGTCGCCGCGCTCGGTTTTGCCCTTGATCTGGCGTGCCTCGACCATGGCGCTGTGGCATGCGTCCTTGACAATCTTGGTGATGTCCGCGGGCACGAGCGCGAGGTTGTCGCCGAGGCGCTTCTCCTGACCGGCCTTCTTCACGAGTTCGTCGATGAGCGCGAGGATCTCCTTGACACCCTCGTATCCGAACTCGATGGCTTCGAGCACATCCCGCTCGGGGAGTTCGGCTGCGCCGACCTCGATCATGTTGATGCCGTCTTTATGCCCGGAGAGCACGAGGTCGAGATCGGAGTACTCCATCTGCGTGACCGTCGGGTTCAGAACGAACTGCGGGCCGTCGTCGGTGTGGACCCGACCGACTCGGACGGTGGCGATGGGTCCTTCGAAGGGCGCATCGGAGATGGCGAGGGCGGCGGACGCTGCGGTGCCCGAGAGGACATCGGAGTCGTTCTCGCCGTCGTGGCTCATGACCCAGCACTGGACCTGGATCTCGTCGACGAACCCATCGGGGAAGAGCGGACGGATCGGGCGATCGATCATCCGCATCGTGAGGATTTCTTTCTCGTTGGGAGCGCCCTCACGCTTGCGGAAGCCGCCGGGATACTTGCCGGCGGCGGAGGTCTTCTCGCGGTAATCAACCGTGAGCGGGAAGAAGTCGATGCCGGGCCGGGGATCGGCGCGGACCACGGTCGCGAGGACCGCGGTTTCGGCGTAGGTTGCAATGACGGCGGAGGAAGCGAGTTTGGCGACCTTGCCGGTCTCGAGCGTCAGCGTGCGTCCGCCGATCTCGCGCTGGACCTTGACATAACCCATGATTTGCCTGTCCTTTCTCCCGAGGCGCTGGGCGCATAGCGCGCCGGAAGCAGCTCATCGGGATCGGTCAGCGGTTCGCTCGCCAGCGGATCAGGCAGAAGGCAACGCGCAGAGATTGATGGCTGCGGATTGCCTGCTGCCCTGCTGGGCCCGTCGCGAACGCTGACGGTTGGAATGAAATAGAGCCCGCGATTACTTGCGCAGGCCCAGTCGATCGATCAGTTTGAGATACGAGTCACGATCGGTGCGCTTGAGGTAGTTGGTGAGTCGGGTGCGCTTGGACACCATGCCCATCAGGCCGCGACGGCTGGAGTAGTCGTGCTTGTTGTCCTTCATGTGCTCGGTGAGTTCGCGGATGTTCTCGGTGAGAATCGCGACCTGCACTTCGGGGGAGCCCGAGTCGTGCTCGTTGCGCCCGTAATCTTTCATCAGCTCGGCCTTGCGCGCCTGTGAGATTGCCATCGTTGCTCCGCGTGATACCTGTATTGAGAAACAACCACCCGCGAGCGAACCGATAACGGCGGCCCTCGCTGGGCGGTCAGAGTATGTTAGTGAACCCCTTTCCCATCTTCAACCACCCCCCTTCTCTGACGCCCATCCTCACCCGCCAAGGGTATCCATCCCCGGGGCGGACACCGCCTTCGGGCGTCTTTGCCCTGTCTCGTGAGACTCACCCCCTGCTAGGATCGCGTCCATGCGTCTTGCCTCCCGAGTCGAGTCCCTGCCGCCCTCTTCCACCCTCGCGGTGACGGCGAGGGCCAAGGAACTGGCCCGGGCGGGCGTGGACGTGATCTCCTTTGCGGCCGGGGAGCCCGACTTCTCGACGCCCCAGTTGGTGGTGGAGGCGGCGGTGTCTGCCCTCAGGGGCGGGCAGACGAGGTACGGCCCGGTGCCGGGCGACCCGGAGTCGCGGCGTGTCATCGCGGAGAAGCTGACGCGGGAAAACCAGATTCCGGGGGTGACGGCCGACCATGTGGTGATCTCATCGGGGGGGAAGCATTCTCTGGCCTTGTTGTTTCAGGCGCTGATAGATGCCGAGGCGGGCATCGATGAGGTACTGCTGCCGGTGCCAGCGTGGGTTAGTTATGCGCCGATGACGACGCTCGCGGGCGGCAGGGTCGTCGAGATTCCGACGAGTTCGGCGAACGATTTCAAGATGACGCCTGAGCAGTTGGAGCGTGCAATCACGGCCGGGTCGCGGATTCTGGTGATCAACTCGCCCAGCAATCCGTGCGGGACGATGTACTCGCCTGAGGAACTACGCGCTTTTGCGCAGATTGTTGCGGACGCGGCAAAGACAAGGGCGCCTGATCTGGTGGTGATCTCGGACGAACTGTACGAGAAGATCATCTTCGGCGGAATCGATCACTTTTCGATCGGGTCCGTGCCGGCGATCGCCGAGCGCACGATCACGGTAAATGGATTGTCCAAGGCGTACGCGATGACGGGGTGGCGGATCGGGTACTTCGCGGGATCGGGTGCGTTCGGGTTGAAGGTCGCCCGCGGTGTGGCGAAGTTGCAATCGCAATCGACGACTTCGATTCCGACATTCATCATGCCTGCGGTTTCGGCTGCACTCACCAAGTGTGAGAGCGAAGTTGCTCGGATGCGTGAAGCGTTCGCGGCGCGGGCGAAGATCGCGTACTCATTAATCGCGGGCATTCCGGGTTTGGTGTGCCCGGAGCCGACGGGGGCGTTCTATCTGTTCCCGGATGTGAGCGCGCACTTTGGGAAGAAGAGCGCGGGCGGGCGGCAGATCACATCGGCCGCGGCGTTTGCGGAGGCGCTCCTTGAGGAACAGCGTGTGGCTGTGGTCCCGGGAGAGGATTTCGGGAGCGGCGGTGAGAAGTGCTTCCGTCTGACCTTTGCGTGCGATGAGAAGAGCATCCGCGAAGGGATCGGGCGGATTCGGGCCTTCATCGGGTCGCTCCGCTAGCTGCTGCTCGCCGGGCTGGTAGGCTGGCGGGTGGCATCGAGTTGTTCATCGGTGACCTTCGCTGTGAGCCAGGTGCGACCTTGCGAATGCACGAGTCCGGACGGTCGGCCGATCGCGGCGAGGTCGAAGATGAGTTCCTCGTCGCTGATCCGTTGGACTCGGGGGGTCGGGTCGTCGCGCGCGGAGAGACGCCGGATCACCGATGCGTCGGTCTGAATGATCTGTATCGCGGGCGGGCGGCTTTCGTCGGCCGGGTCTGCGCTTACGAGTTGCGTATTACGCGCTAAGTCGGCGCTGATGGGGACGATGATGCTGAGTGAGGCGACCAACAGGAGGGCCGCCGCCGCCCCGGCGCCAGAGCGGATTCTTCGCGCGCGTGCTGCACGCACGACTCGTGGTGTGAGTTCGACGAGCATGTCCTCACGGCGCTGGCGCCCCTGTTCTGTGAGCTCGCAGTTGGGCTCGCTAGTCATCTGATGGCCCCCTTTGATGTTCTGCGGCGCTGCGCAGCCTGGTTGTCAGGCGCCTGACCCGGCCGTCGACGGCGCCGGCCTTGAGTCCCAGAACGCTCCCGATTCGATCGAGCGTCCATCCGAATCGGAAACGCATCTCGAGTAACGCGGCGGACTCCGGATCGAATGCGGCGAGTTGTCCCGCGATCCATTTGAGACGCTCGTCGTCGCGCTCAGGTGTGCCCACCTCATCGGGTGTTCGGCGTTCGCGGGCGGTACGCCGGCGATCTCGACGAATCTGGTCGTAGCAGGCGCTGAGCACGACCTTTCGGAGCCAAGCCATCAGTTCGGCCTCAGACTCGATCTGTTTCATGCCCTTGATGATGCGGACGAATGCGTCCTGCACCGCGTCGAGACAGAACGACTCATCTCTTCGGGTGGCTTGCCTTGCCCAAGCGTACATCTGATCGAATCGCTCCCGGTAAAGAACTGCGAACGCCTCGGCGCTGCCCGAGGCGATCGCGTTGGTGAGGTTTCGCGTGGGGTCGTGTTCGGGCACACGATCCTCCGTCTGGAGTCGGCGCGGACTCAGTTGCCGGGGTTGCCGAGTTGATCCTGCATTGACTGGTATCGAATCTCCGCCTTGTGGAGATCGGCGCGGGCCTGCTCGACCTGGGCCGCGAAACGGTGGACATTCAGTTCTTGATCCAGCAGTTCATTCTCGGAGACAAGGCCCTGCTCCATGAGTTTGCGGGTTTCCTCGAGTCGCTTGGTGGCGACCTCGTGCTCGCGGAGGGCGAGCGTGAGCTGCGAGGACTGACGCGCGATGTCCAGTCCTGTCAGTTCGACTTCCGCTGTGATTCGTGACTTGCGTTCGCGGGCGTTCTGTGTCTGCTCGATGCCGCGAAGGATGGACTCGACGGCGTCGATGTGCCCGGAGGTGCCGCGGAGAATGATGAGACTTGTTTCTTCATGGAAGCGTATGACCGGTTCGCCTCCGACTACGGCGAGCGCCGCTTCGACGGATGAGAGGACGTCCTCTGCGCGTACGGCGGGCTGGAATCGTTCGATGCTCCACACCGCGGTGCTCATCGGTTCGGGCGAGCCGTTATTGGGCGATCTCGAACCCATCGTCCAGCAGACGATGACCGGTCCGGACCGCTCGTATCCGACGCGTCCATCGGTGATGGTATGAACTGCTTCGAACACATCGATGAGGGGCGCGGATCGGAGTGTGACCGGCGGCATCTCGTACTGTTCAGCGCCGGGTTTGATGATGATGTTCTGGTAGGCGGAGACGGATTTGAGGTCTTCGAGGAACTTGGCGACAGTTCCTCCGGCGAAGTCGATGTCGAGCGAGATGGACTCTGGGCCGTCGGCCGGGCTTCCTTCCACGACCCTCCCGGTCGTTTTGTGGTCGGGCGTGTTGGATTGAGCCAAAGAGGCGTATCCCACGGAGAGGGCGGCGATGAGTGCGATCAGGAGTGGTGCGGCTCGCATGGTGTGTGCTCCTTGGTTTGGTTGGCGTTCATGGGGCTAACGCCGGCGGCGGGAGGATTTCGCGCCGGATTCTGAACTTTTCGGGCGGGTCCCACAAACCCGCGCCGAATGCGTACACTCCCCGCCATGCACTTTGAAGCCCACCACAATGTGATCGCGGAGCTTGAGGCGCGGATTTTGACGATCCGTGACTCTCTTTAACTACGACGCCAAACGCGCCAAACTGGCCCAGCTCGAGGACAAGATGGGGCAGGCGGACTTCTGGGACGACCCGGAGGCGGCCAAGGGGGTCGTGGCGGAGATGAAGCGGCTCAAGGCCCAGGTGGGGCCGCTGAGCGGCATCGTCGAGGACTTCGAGAACGCCAATCTGGCCTACGAGATGTCGCGCGAGGCGGACGACAAGGACCTCCTTGCCGAGGCGGACGGGGCGCTCTTCGATATCACGGGACGGCTGGAGAAGGTCGAGACGCTCTCGCTGCTGGCGGGCAAGCACGACCACCGGGAGTGCTACCTGACGATCTCGGCGGGTGACGGCGGCACCGAGGCGAACGACTGGTGCGAGATGTTGTACCGCATGTACATCATGTTCTTCGAGAAGTACCACCCGGAGTGGAAGGTCGAGGAGATCGCCAAGACTTACGGGACTGAAGTGGGCATTGACTCGGTGACGCTTCAGGTGTCGGGGCCGTTCGCGTTCGGGTATCTCAAGTGCGAGCGGGGCACGCATCGGTTGGCGCGGGTGTCGCCGTTCAATGCGCAGGGCAAGCGGCAGACATCCTTCTCGACGGTTGATGTGACGCCCATCTTCGAGGACTCGTCGATCGAGATCGATGAGAACGATCTTGAGATCACGGCGTTCGCGCGGTCGTCGGGGCCGGGTGGTCAGAATGTGAACAAGGTCGCTTCGGCGATCCGGCTGGTGCACACGCCGACGGGCATCATGATCGTCTCGTCGTCGCACCGGGATCAGGGGCAGAACAAGCGGCAGGCGATGTCGATCCTGCAGGCGAAGCTCGAGGAGATCGAGGAAGAGAAGCGGGCTGCGGAAATTTCCGCGGCCGCGGGGGGGAAGGTCGACCGCGGTTGGGGCACGCAGATTCGCAGTTATGTGATCTACGACAACCGCGTGAAGGACCACCGGACAGGTCATGAGGTCGGCACCCCTCAGGAGGTGCTGGACGGCGATCTGGACGGATTCATCGACGCGGAGTTGAAGCGGCGGCGGAAGGAACAGGCCGAGGCGGAGGCGAAAGCAGGGTAAACTGCTCGCGGGACGCACAACTATCACAAGGGCCGACGGTCCATGCCTTACATCCTGCTGGTTGCCTCGCTCGGGCTCCTGACGCTCGGCGCGGAGTTGTTGGTGCGCGGGTCCATCGAGGTGGCGCGGCGAGCGGGGCTGTCGAGTTTTTTCATCGGTCTGACGATCGTGGGGTTCGGGACTTCGACACCTGAACTGGCGGCGTCGATGGCTGCGGCGCTGCGCGGGCAGGGCGATATCGCGGTGGGGAATGTGGTGGGGTCGAACATCTTCAACATCGCGGTGATTCTCGGGATCGCGGCGCTGGTGTGCCCGATCCCGGTGAAGGTGGCGGCGGTGCGGCGGGAGGGGTTCATTGTGGTGCTGGCATGCGCGGCGCCATTCGCGGCGCTGCTCACTGGCGGGAGGATCGGGCGCGTGCTGGGCGGGGTGATGGTGGCCGGGCTGGTCGCCTATCTGCATTCGGCGTACCGGATCGGCAAGCGCGATGCGCAGCGGGAACTCTTGGCGGAACTGGAGACAGAGATCGGAATCGCGCCGACGAAGAAGGCGACGCCGATCCTGTGGAGCATTGTGTTCCTGGCGGCGGGGTTGGCGCTGCTGGTGCTCGGCGCGCGGGTGCTGGTGGACTCGGCGACGACGATCGCGCGCGGCGCGGGGATTAGCGAACTGGTGATCGGGCTGACGATCGTCGCGGCGGGGACCTCGATGCCGGAACTGGCGACCTCCGCGGTGGCGGCGATGCGTCGTCAGCCGGATATCGCGGTGGGGAATGTTCTGGGGTCGAACATCTTCAACATCCTCGGAATTCTGGGCGTGACTTGTGTGGTGACGCCGCAGACGGTGGCGAGGCAGGTCTTTGTGCTGGATGCGCCGGTGATGCTGGGATTGAGCGTGCTGGTGCTGCCCTTGATGTTCAGCGCTTCGAGATTAAGCCGGGCTGAGGGCGTGGCGCTGCTCGCGGCGTACGGGGGCTATCTGGCGGCGCTGTTTTTGGTGGCGGTGTGATGAGAAGACCCCCCCTCCGCCCCCCTCCGCCTCACTCCGTTCGGCACCTCCCCCGATGGGGATCGGGGGAGGACGCGGCGTCACTCGGTTGTTTGATGCATCAGACCAGCAATGTTGCAGGGGCTTCGAGGTATTCGCGGACGGTGGCGAGGTAGGCCGCGGCCATGGCGCCGTCGATGACGCGGTGGTCGGAGGACATGGTCATCTGCATGCGGTGGCCGATGGCGATGAAGTCCTCGCCGTCCTCGTCGGTCATGACGACGGGCTGCTTGACGGCGGCGCCCACCGCGAGGATCGCGCTGTTGGGCGGGTTGATGATGGCGGTGAAGTGCTCGACGCTGAACATGCCCAGGTTGGAGATGGTGAAGGTCGAGCCGTCCATCTCGTCGAGAGTGAGGCCCTTGGTGCGGGCCTTCTCGGCGAGGCGCTTGGTCTCCGCGGAGATCATGCGGAGGCCCATCTGGTCGGCGTTGCGTAGGGATGCGACAACCAATCCGCCACCTTGGTCGCCGGAGAGGGCGACGGCGACACCGATGTTGACTTGGGCGTGGAGGTTGACGGACTTGCCGTCCTTGCCCCACGAGGCGTTGATGAAGGGGTGCTGGTGCATCGCGAGCGCGCAGGCGCGGACGAGGAAGTCGTTGACGGAGAGCTTGACGCCCTGCGATTTGAGTTGGGTGTTGAGCTGCTCGCGGAGGTCGAGAAGGGCGTCCATGTCCGCGGCGACAGTCACTTGATAGTGCGGGATGGTGGTCTTGGACTCGACGAGGCGCTTGGCGATGGTCGCGCGCATGTTGTTGAGCGCGACGGTCTTGGACTCCAACTTCCCGCCAGAACTCATCATCGGTATCGGCGCGGGGGCGGAAGCGGCGCGCTGTACACCGCCGGAACCGGCCTGTGCGTGCTCGACATCTTTCCTGACGATTCGCCCGGAGGGGCCGGTGCCCTCGATGGTCGCGAGGTCGATGCCCTTCTCGGTAGCGATCTTCTTGGCCAGCGGCGAGGCGAAGACGCGCCCGCCTCCCCCATTGCCGTGGCCGTTGGTGGAATGGGTGCCATTGGTGGCCTTCGTTTCCGAAGACGGAGGTTCTGCGACGGCGGTTGATGATGAGGTGGGTGAACTGGTTGAGCCGCCGGTCTGCTCGGCTTGTTTGGGTTCGGATTTCTTCGGCGACGAGCCGGCGCTCTTGCCCGAGCCGAACTTGGCTTTGATCTCGGCTGGGTCTTCGCCTTCGGTCGCGAGGACGAGGATGGTTTGGCCCACATTAACTTGCGTGCCCTCGGGAAGCAGGATCGCGGCGACGGTGCCCTCGTCGAAGTTCTGGAGCTCCATCGTGGCCTTGTCGGTCTCGATGTCACCCAGGACATCACCGCCCGAGACCTTGTCGCCTTCCTTGACATTCCACGACACGATGGTGCCCTGCTCCATGGTGTCAGACAGTCGTGGCATCGTCACTTCAACGGGCATAGGACGGCTCCAATGGGCGAGACTCTCGATCGAGGGACAGTGTATTCCACCGTGCCGGGCCGTGGCTGAAGCCTGGTCCGAGCGCAGCGATTGCTAGTATTTCATCGACGATCCGATCAGGGTGACTCAAGTGCAGATTGTGGCCCGTGGCGGATAGCGACACGATGTGGACGGGCTTGGCGTTCGTGAGGGCGTTCTGAAGATAGGAAACGGTCCCCTCATGGGGGCAGACCGGGTCCCACCGGCCGTGGATCACAGTGACGGGACAGGTCACGCTCGGCACGAGCGGCTCCATGTTCTGGTTCTCATCGGTCAGAGCGAGGAGTTCACGATTCGAGGTGCCCCACGAGCTCGGAAGAATGGGCGCAATGGCGTCGACCATGCGGCGGAACCAGATCGAGTCGCCCATGTACGGGTCGCATGCACCGGCGACGAGGACGATGCCGCCGACACGGTCGGGATAGTCGCACGCGGCTCGGAGCACGACGGGCCCGCCGTACGAGTGGCCGACGAGGATCGCGTCTTGCGTGATGAGCGGCTCGATTGCGCGGGCCTGCGCTTCGAGTGAAGTTTCGGTGCCGTGCGTGGAGTGACCGTAGCCGAGGCGATCGACAACTACTACTTCCAGACCGTCCAGACGATCGCCTTGCGAGCGCAGGAGTTTGTTCCAACTGCCGGCGTGCGCTGGTGACCCATGGACGAAGATCACGCGACCGCGATCGCCTTCGCGGGCGATGGCGTAGGCGAGCGTGCGTCCATCGGAGATAGTGACGAACTGATCTGTGGGCGACGCGGCGCAGGCGCCCATGACACCACTGAGCACAACCACGAGAAGACTCACCGATCGTCGAACACCGCGCAGCATGGCGGCCTAATCCACTCCGGCGAGCAGCGTCTGGTGCGCCAAAGCCCGGCGAAACTCTTCGCTGTTTCTGAACGGCCACACCGACTTGTCTTCGGCGTGAAATGCCTGATCACAAGCAAAGATCTGGTCGTTCACCCGAAGGAAGACCCCAAATCCAATCAGAAGTGCAAGACCGATCGTCGTAGCGATGAGCGCCCCGCAGGCACCCCAAAGAACTCCGCAGATCGCGATCGGCGCCCACAGAGGTGCCGCCTTCAGCCACAGGTACAAAGCGCATCCGAAGACTGTGCCCTGTACGCGGAATTCCGGCGGGCCTTCAACAGACTCGCAATCCGATCGCAGGAACAAGACCCAACGGGCAATCGCGCGGCGTGCTTCTCGGGACAACTTCCGTTTCCCATCGAGGCGGTGCGTCTCGAAGTCGTCGTACATGAGCCACGCGAAGTGCTCGACACTATCAAGGACGGGGTCGTAGAAGCCGCTCGAAGGAGTCGTCTCAAGTGCGCGTTCGAACTCACGGTTCGTCGTGCGGCCGGCCGCGAAATGACGGAGTGCTTCCGCGACGCGACGGCGCTCAGAAAGAACTTCAACCGGAATGGAACGCGGCGTTGAGGTCATCCACTCACAACCTTGCGCACCGCAGCCACGATCTTGGACTTATTCGGCAGGTACGCCTGCTCGAGATTCTTCGAATACGGCGTGGGGACATCCTCGGTGTTGACGCGCACCGGCGGGTGGTCGAGCCAGTCGAAGCCCTTCTCGCAGATCTGGGCCATGACCTCGGAGGAGACGCCGCCGAAGGGCCAAGACTGATCGACGATGACGATGCGGTTGGTTTTCTTGAGGGACGCGATCACGGAGTCGATGTCGAGCGGGCGGACGGTGCGCATGTCGAGCACATCGCACTCAATTCCATCGCCCGACAACTCTTCGGCCGCCTCGGCGCAGAAGTGGACCGGTCGGCCCCACGAGATGAGCGTGCAGTCGGATCCCTCGCGCATGTGATGGGCTTGGCCGAAGGGGATGTAGTACTCCTCCTCGGGGACATGGCCCTTGTCGCCCAGCATGCGCTCGGACTCGAGGAAGAAGACGGGGTCGTCGTCGAGGATGGCGGTTTTGAGGAGGCCCTTGGCGTCGTAGGGGTTGGAGGGGATCGCCATCTTGAGGCCGGGCACATTGGAGAAGAGTGCTTCGACGCACCAAGAGTGCGTGGAGCCGAGCTGTCCGCCCGCGCCGTCGTTGCCGCGGAAGACGATGGGGCACCCCCACTGTCCGCCGGACATGTAGAGCATTTTGGGGGCGTTGTTGAGGATCGGGTCGGCGGCGACGAGCGAGAAGGACCACGACATGAACTCGACGATGGGGCGCAGGCCGTACATCGCGGCGCCGATGGCCATGCCGGCGAAGCCGGACTCGGAGATGGGCGTGTCGATGATGCGCTTGTCGCCGAACTCCTCGAGCATGCCCTGGGAGACCTTGTAGGCGCCGTTGTAGTAGGCGACCTCCTCGCCCATGAGGAAAACGCGCTCATCCTTGCGCATCTCTTCGCTCATTGCTTCGCGGAGGGCTTCGCGGAACTGAATCACACGATCGCCATTGCGTGATGGCGTGCGGGAGAAGTCGGGCTTGGGTGTGGCGAATGTTGTGGTCATGTGCTGTTGCTCGGGGTCGTTGTGACTCGGTGCTCGATGTGGATTTTGTTATGGCCCTTGCTCGACGGCTTGTTTGGCCTCGGCCAGCCCGACGCCTGTGATCTCGCGGTAGCGCTTGATGGCTTCGATCTTGCGGTTGCTCGCCATGAGGTCCCAGACCTCGCTCAGGCCGTCGTCGGGCATGTCGATGGTGATGCCGAGGTGCGCCATGATGGCGTCGACCTTCTGCTCGAGCAGGGCGATGCGTCGTTGCGAGACGCCGGACTGGGCTGTGGATGATCCGAAAAGTCCCATGGGTGCGCTCCTATCGGGCTAGAGCAACGGGTTCTTCTGGCCCTGCGTGTAATCGCGCATCGGGCTGAGGTTGGGCTGGGGGTTCGCGTAGACATCGGAGTAGAGTTCGGTCGCGGGGTCGGGCTCGGGCGACTCCTCGGCGAACTTGACCGCGGCCATGACTTCCTCGCGGACTTCCTTCTGCATCGCTTTGAATTCGTCCTCGGAGAGACACTCGCGCTCGTTCATGAGGTGGTGCGCGAGGGAGCTGATGCCGTCGCGTTCCTTGAACTGCTCGACTTCTTCTTTCGTGCGGTATTTCTGGGGGTCGGACATCGAGTGTCCCTGGTAGCGGTAGGTCTTGATGTCGACGAAGCCGGGACGCTGCTCATCGCGGAGGATGTCGACGAATGGCTTGAACTCGTCGTAGAGCTGGGTGACGCTCATGCCGTCGATGGTGCGGTGCTCGATGCCGTAGGCCTCGGCCTTTTTGTAGAGCTTGTCGGCCATCGTAGTGCCGCGTTCGATGGATGTGCCCATCGAGTAGCCGTTGTTCTCGACGATGTAGATGACGGGCGTCGAGAGGATGCCGGCGAGGTTCATGGCTTCGTGGAGCGCGCCTTGATTGAGCGCGCCGTCGCCTAGATAGCAGAGTGCGACTTTCTTCTTGGCTTTGCCGCCGTCGAGCGACTTCTTGAGGACTTCCCATTCGTAGCGTGCGGCAAAGGCGAGGCCTGCACCGAGTGGTGTCTGTGCGCCGACGATGCCGTGGCCGCCGAAGAGCCAGTTGGGCTTATCGAACATGTGCATCGAGCCGCCCTTGCCCTTGGCGCAGCCGGTGGCCTTGCCGTACATCTCGGCCATGCACGCGCCGGGGTCCATGCCGCGTGCGAGGGCGTGCCCGTGATCGCGGTAGGCGGTGACGATGGGATCGTCCTTGTTGATGGCCTGGATCGTGCCGACGGCGACGGCTTCTTGGCCGATGTAGATGTGGCAGAAGCCGCCGATCTTGGCCTGCTGGTACGCGGCCATGGTCCGGAGTTCGAACTCCCGGATGAGGACCATGTCGCGGAGCCACTGGGTGAGTGTGGCGTCGGAGAGCTTGGCCGAGGGAGTGTCCTTTGCGGCGGACTTCGTCGCGGTGGGCATGGAAGGGTTCCTATCGGGTCTGTCGGGCGGAGAGCGCCTCGTTAGGATATCGGCACTCCGGAGGGGCCGCCGAAGGGAGAGGCGGGAATTCGGCGGTCGGATAAGGGGTCGGGGTGTGTCCCCGGGGCCGGTTCGGGCGTATACATGAGAGGAAGAGAGCGGCTTGGGCGGCGATTTGGGGGGCGAGTTCGCTCCGGATAGCCGATGGATTGGGGACGTGGTTCTGCGGACCTCGCGGGAGCGTTATGAAGGCGATGTGGGTGACAATTGGCGGCCTCTTGCTCGTGAGCAGCGGCGCGGCTGTCTTTCTGCCCGGCAGCGGGGACGATGGGACGTCTGTGGATCAGATGGGCCAGTTCCTGACCACGCCCAAGGGGCAACCCATTTCGGCGGATGCACGCGCGGCGATGTCCGGGACACGGTTCGATCCCAATCTGGGTTCGGTGTCGGCGGATGCGAGCGGCGGCGGGATCGCGGGTCGGCCTACGACGGCGATGCGGAGCGACAGCGTGCGCACAAGCCCGCTGGATACGCCTCCGGCGAACAAAGCGAGGACTCCCCGAACGAGCCGGTCAGGCGCTGCTTCGGTGAACACGACAACCGGCACGGATTACAAGAGCACGCGAGATCGGAACGCGGATCGGCAACGGATCATCGAAGAGCGTCAGCGGCAGATGGAAGTGCGGCGGGCGGAACTCGCGGCGCAGCGCGATCTGCAGGCGCGGCAACGTTTGGGCAGCACGGGTCCGACGAATGTCGATCTCAGCCGAGTCACGCCGCAGCAGGTCGAGGAAGGCGCGACAACCACGACCGGCGCGGTCACGGGAGCAACCGGAACGCCCGGCGGGCAGACGGGCGGCAATGGCTCGACGGGTGGGACCGGGAACTCGGGCGGGGGTGGGGGCGCGGGCTCGGGCGGCGGGAGCGGCGGAGGTGGTTCCAACGCCGGCGGGGGAACGGGGGGCGGACGAGGGAACTCGGGTGGTGGTGGCGGCGGCGGCACAACAAGCGGCGGCGCGAACTCGCTCAACGGGCGATCAGTTTGGATCGAGGTTGACAATACCGGGTGCGAAGAACTCGACGGGTACCGGACCGCGGACTTGTTCGTGCGGTTCAACCAGGCCGTGAGTGTTCTGACGATTCAATCGCGCGCCGAGACGGGGCTGAGCATCGAGAACGGTGCCTTTGCGCAGCATCCCGATGGGAACAATGCGCGGCCGAGTTCGGCGCAGATTGTTGCGGATCCGTGCATCGCGTTCGACTCGTATCTTGCGATCAATGAGGCGGGCATCGTGTTCACGCCTCCGGAGCCCGGCGTGCTCGATTGGGGTCCGAGTCTTGTCGGCAACTGGTTCTCGCTGGGCGGGACGGCATCCGTGCAGGATCGCGCCCGCTTCGGTGATCAGGGTCACTATGTTCAGGTCGCGCGGATCACGGCGCCGGCGGGCGAGACGCGCGTCGGCGGGACGCTGGTCGTGAGTGTGCGAGCGGGCACGAGCACGGCGGTTTCCAATGTGACGGTCAATGTGTTCAATGAGCCCTCGGTTTGGAGCGGTGACGCGCCGACGATGCCGCCATTCGAGTCGGAGGACTCGGGGGCCGGCGGGGGCGGGGGCGGCACAGGAGGCGGCGGGTCCGACGGCGGCACAGGTGGAGACGGAGGGACTGGCGGCGGCGGATCCGGTGGAGACGGAGGGACTGGCGGCGGTGGATCCGGTGGAGACGGAGGGACCGGCGGCGGTGGGTCCGGTGGAGACGGAGGGACTGGCGGCGGTGGATCCGGTGGAGACGGAGGGACCGGCGGCGGTGGATCCGGTGGAGACGGAGGGGCCGGCGGCGGTGGGTCCGGTGGAGACGGAGGGACTGGTGGCGGTGGCACCGGTGGGGGCGACGAAGCGTGCCCCGTTTGGCCCGATCCCTATTTCGATGACATCCAGGGTGTGACCGCGGTTTGGGTCGAGGTGGACAACACTTCGAATGGGTGCGATGCGCTGGACGGATTCAAAACGGCGGACCTCTACCTTCGGATGGGCGCGCCGAACCGGGTGTTTACGGTCACTTCAGATCAGAGCCCGAGCAGCGACGACTTGGCGCTTGAGTTCACGGGGCCGAGCCCGCTGCAGTTGGCCGGCGGCGCCAACTTCCAACTGCCCGACAGCGCGATTCAGGACGACCCTTGTCTCGCGTACGACTCGTGGTTGATGATCGGGAATGTGATTCCGGCGTTCATCAATGGGCCGAACCCATCGAACTGGGGCTCGCGTCTTGATACGGTCTGGTTCACAACCGCGACGGAGCTCGCGGCGCAGATGCCGGACTTGTTCGATGACTGCGCGTACTACATTCGCGTGGCTCGTCTGACGATCATCGCGGGGCCGACCTCGGGTGCGGAGGGCGAGTTGCGGATCGGGTTCTCCGAGCCGGGCAGCAGCACATCGCACTCTGCGGTCGTGACTGTGCCGAACTGCGCGGCGTGCTTCGCCGAGGACCCTGCTCCGTAGCGGAGCCGAAACGCGTCCGAAGGGCGCGATCCCGGTATATTCGGCGATGACTGACTCCACCCGAACGAAGGGAGACTGTGCTCATGCGCCGACTGTGCCACCTGGTTGCTCTTGCGGCTTCGATAGCGATTGCGGCGGGAGCGGATGGGGGGAATGTTGACCTGCCGCGGCATCCGGCGGTCAGCCCCGACGGGAACGAGATCACCTATTCGTGGCGGGGTGATATCTGGAAGGCGCCGATCGGCGGCGGCGAGTCGGTTCGGCTCACGGCGCACCCGTCTGTCGACTCGCGGAGCGCGTGGTCGCCCGACGGCACGATGATCGCGTTCGAGTCGGAGCGTGACGGCGCGAGCAACCTGTTTGTGATGCGGGCCGATGGCACCGATGTCCGGCAGGTGACCTTCACGGATCGCCCGTGCGTGCTGTCGGCGTTTTCGAGTGACGGCACATCGCTCCTGTTTGAGTCGTCGCGCGAGGGCGATGTGTATCGCGACACGCGGCTGTACCGGGTGCGCGTTGATGGCGGGCCTGTCGCGCGCCTGATGGATTGCTTCGGGAGCCATGCGGTCGACTCCCCTGACGGCTCGCTCGTCGCGTTCGAGCGCGGTGGATCGTCGTGGACCAGGCGGCACTATCGTGGGCCGGACGATCGGGATGTCTGGGCGTTCGATTTGCGGGCCGGGACATTCAGCCAAGTGACCGACTGGATCGGCAACGACGGGATGGCGCGGTGGCGCGACGGCCGGACGCTGGTGTTTGCATCGGACCGCGAGGTGGAGACTGTCAACCTGTATGAGATGCGCATCGGCGAACCGAATCAGGTGCGCCGGCTCACATCGTTTGATGGGCGGGATGTTTGGGATTTCGATGTCTCGCGGGACGGCCGGCGGGCGGTCATCCTGGTGTGGGACACCCTCTATTCGCTCGACCTCACGGCACGCGGCGCAGCGCCGGTGGCGATTGATTTGAATGCGAGCGCGGACTCGTCGGACGGGATTGCGCTCAAGAACGTGTCGGATCAGACGAGCGAGGCGCGGCTCAGCCCGGACGGGAAGGCGATGGCCGTGGTCGCGTACGGCGAGGTGTTCGTGCGCGGATTGGAAGACGACAGCCCGACCGTTCGTGTAACGAACTCGCACGCGCGCGAACATGACATCGCGTGGTCACCCGACGGATCCATGTTGTACTTCGTGTCGGATGCCGACGGGACCGACTCGATCTACGCTGCGACCGTGGCGCAGACGCGGGGCGACCTGAAGGCAGCGCTGGAGCCGGAGAAGGTGCCAGTGGTTGAGGAAGCGGCGGAGAAAACTGACGATGCGGTTGCCGATGACGGTGCCGAAGAGGGCGGGGACGACGCCGACGGCGATGACGAAGCCGAGGGCAACGGGGCGGATACTGAGAAAGATGCGAAGAAGAAGGACGATGTGAAGCACGGCGAGCGTTGGGCGGACGCCATCCGGGTCGACATTTCGCCGGTTGTGCAGAGTTCATTCAACGACTCTCGGCCGATGCCTTCGCCCGATGGGACGGCACTCGCGTTTCTGAGGACGCGGGGTGACTTGATGCTGCGCGACCTGCGGACGGGCGAGGAGCGGCTCTACAGCGCGAGCTGGGATCAGTGGCGCGATGTCGCGTGGAGCCCGGACGGCAGATATCTGGCGTGGTCTGTGAATGATCGAGACTTCAACTCGGATGTGTGGATTGCGCCGGCCGGGGATGCGGGCGGGGCGGTGAACATCTCGCGGCATCCGGACAACGATTATTCGCCCCGTTGGTCTGCGGACGGGAAGGTCCTAGCGTTTCTGTCGGACCGCCAGAACAACGAAGCGGATGTCTGGATGGTGTTCCTCGACCGCGACATGGACTCGATGAGCGCGAGGGAGATGCGCGAGTACTTCAAGAGCGCCGGCGAAGCGGCGAAGAAGCGCGAGCCGCTCAAGATCGACGACGGTAAGGATGAGGCGTCGGACACGGAGGAGCCCGCCGAAGAGGTTGATGTGGCCTCTCTCGATCTTGATGATGCGTACCTGCGGCTGCGTCGAGTGACGAGCCATCCGGGGAGTGAGTCGGGTCTGCTCATCGCGCCAAGCGGCGATCGCGTGATCTTCTCGCGCGCGAACCCGGACGGGGGGATGGTTTCCGTGAAGTGGGACGGCAGCGAAGAGAAGAAACTGGGCGACTCCGGTTCGCTTCAGCATGTGTCGCTCACGGGCGACAAAGTTGTCTTCGTGAGGAATGGCCGCGCATCGACGACGGGGCCCGAGGGGGGCGAGACGAAGTCCTACGGCGTATCGCACACATTGCGGATCGACCTCGCGGCGCAGTCGAAGCAGAAGTTCGGCGAGGCGGCACGCATCCTGGGGACGAGTTTCTACCACCCGACGATGAAGGGACTCGACTGGGATGGCTTGACCAAACGCTACGGCGAGCTGGCGGCGCGGGCGCACACATCGGATGAGTTCGACGCGATCGCCGCGTATTTCATCGGCGAGTTGAACGGTTCGCACCTCGGCGTGTATTCGCCCGGGGATAGCGCACCGGCGGCGCAGGCGAATGGTCGGCTCGGGATCGATGTCGAACCGGCGGCGGGCGGATGGCGCGTCACGCGCGTCCTCCCGATGGGGCCGGGCGACAACGGGAGTATGTCGCTCATTGCCGGGGATGTGATCAAGGCGATCAACTTCGAGCCCGTTTCCCCCGACAAGTCGATCGAGTCGTACCTCAAGGGCCTCATCGGTGACGAGGTTGTTGTGGCGGTCGATCGCGCCGATGAGAATGGCGTGGTGGGCGAGGTTGTGTTGCTGCTCCGCCCAACCTCATACGGCGCAGAGAACAACTTGCGCTACGACGACTGGCAACGGCGGAATGCAGCGCAGGTCGCTGAATGGTCGGATGGCCGGATCGGGTACCTGCATATCCGCTCGATGGGGGCGGAGTCCCTCGTTGAGTATGAGCGTGATCTGTACGCCGCGGCGCATGGCAAGGAGGGGCTGCTGATCGATGTGCGAAACAACGGTGGCGGGTGGACGGCGGACTTGGTGATGGCGTCGTTAACCTATCAGCAGCACGCCTATACGATCCCTCGGGGTGCCGAAGCGGACGAACCGGCGGGCTATCCGCGCGATCGGCTCTTCATCCAGTCGTACACCGGGCCGGCGAACATGCTCTGCAACGAGAAAAGTTTCTCGAACGCAGAGATCGTGTCGCATGCCTTCAAGACGGTTGGACGCGGGCATCTCGTGGGTCAGCAGACCTATGGCGGGGTGATCTCGACGGGCGGCACGACGCTCATCGACGGGACCTGGGTTCGGATTCCGTTCCGCGGGTGGTACCTGCCGGACGGCACGGACATGGAGAATCACGGCGCGATGCCGGATGTCGTGGTGCCGCAGACTCCTGAGGATGAGTCGGCGGGTTACGATCGTCAGTTGCGGGCGGCTGTGGATGACCTGTTGCAACGGCTCCCGTGACCATTGAAATGAAATCGAAGGGGCAAGTCCCCGTACAATCGACAAACCACCATTCTCATGGAGAAGACGATGACAACCAGTATGAGACCCCTTGTGCGGCGGCTCGGCGCGCTTTCGGCGGCGATGCTCGGCGCGGCATTTTCGGCTACGGCCCTGGGTGAGGCGTCGATCACGCCCGATGCGACGATGATTCAGTACCCGGATGTGTCGGCGACGAGCATCGTATTCGTGTACGCGAACGATCTGTGGATCGTGCCGCGCGCGGGCGGAACGGCAACGAAGATCGCCAGCCCGGCGGGCAAAGAGATGTTCCCGCGTTTCAGCCCGGACGGGAAGAGCATCGCCTTCATCGGCAACTACGAAGGTGGGAAGGACATTTACACGCTCGCTCTCGACGGAGCGGGGATTGCGCAGCGGCTGACCTATCACCCGGCGATGGAGTTCGTATCTGACTGGACGAAGGACAACCAGATCGTCTTCTTCGCGAACGGCCTGGCGGGATTGGCGCGGCAGCAGCAGCTCTTCAAGGTGGATGCGAACGGCGGTTTGCCCGAGCAGTTGCCGGTGCCCTACGGCGCGAACGGTACGATCAGCGCGGACGGTGAATGGCTCGCGTATTCGCCGCACCAGCGCGACTTCCGGACATGGAAGCGGTACCAGGGCGGGATGGCGACGGATATCTGGCTGTTCAATCTTCGTGACAACTCGTCGCGGAGGATCACTGACTGGAAGGGCACCGACACGATTCCGATGTGGCAGGGCAATACGGTGTACTACCTGTCCGATGCCGGTCCGAATCACAAGCTCAACATCTGGTCGTTTGATACGCAGACGGATCGACGGACGCAGGTGACGAACTTCGAGGACTTCGACTGCAAGTGGCCGTCGATCGGTCCGGGCGCGAACGGGAATGGAGAGATCGTCTTCCAGAACGGTCCCGATGTGTACCTCCTTGACCTGGCGACGAGCACGAGCCGCAAAGTCGAGATCGAGATTCCGGGTGATCGCCCGTCGCTGCGGCCAAACCAGATTGACTACTCGCAGTATGTGAGCGCCGGGTCGATCTCGCCGACGGGCAAGCGGCTGGCGGTGGAGGCGCGCGGCGACATCTGGTCGCTCCCCGCGGAGGATGGCATCACGCGGAATTTGACACGCACGGCCGGTGTGGCGGAGCGTGATCCGTCGTGGTCGCCCGATGGCAAGTGGATCGCATACCTCTCGGACGAGACCGGCGAGTACGAGGTGTACATCAAGCAGTCCGACGGGAAGGGCGAGACGCGCCAGCTCACGAGCGATGGGACCGGGTATCGCCACATCGTCAACTGGTCGCCGGACTCCAAATCGATCTGCTTCACCGAGAAGACCGGCGAGATCAAGTTGCTCGATGTGGAGAACGCGACGACGAAGCACGTCGCGACAGATCCTTGGGCGGCGAACCCGCTCGGGCAGGAAGTCTCGTGGTCGCACGACTCGAAGTGGCTGGCGTTCTCGATCGCAGACGAAGCGAACGGGATGGGTGTGGTGCATCTGTACAGCATCGAAACCGGCGAGCTGACCCCGGTGACGAGCCCGATGTTCGCGACGACCTCGCCCGCGTTCGATCGCAAAGGTGAGTTCCTCTACATGACGTCGAGCCGGACCTTCTCCCCCACTTACTCGGATATCGATACGACCTTCGTGTATCGCGACTCGGGTGTGCTGCTCGCTGTGCCGCTGAACTCGGAGGTTGAGAATCCGTGGAAGCTGAAGAATGAAGAAGAAGAGTGGGACGACGAGGTGGACGCGGACTCCGGCGCAGAGGCCGGCTCTGAGGACGCGGCGGATGATGGCGCGGGAGCCGATGAGAACGCCGATGCGCCGGCCAGCCCGATTCACGGGGTGTGGGAGGGCGTTGTCCGTGGGTTGAAGGCCATGGGCCTGCCCGATGACGAGATGTCGATCAAGATCACGATCATCGCGCGGGAGGACGGCACTTTCTACTCTGAGACGGAGTTCATGGGCGAGACCGACGACTCCGATGTGGTGACCTTCGATGAGGCGACCGGCGAGCTGACACTGAGCAGTTCGGAGAACGGGATGACCTCGATCGTTAAGGGCACGCTCGACGGCGACAAGATCACGGGAACATGGCAGATCGTCGAGATGGGTATGGGAGGCACCTGGGAGGCGACGCGGTCTGACGAGAAGGTCGATGATTCCAAGGCCGAGGACAAGTCCGACGAGCCGGTGAAGATCGATCTGGACGGTTTCGAGCGTCGCGCGATGCTGTTGCCGGTCGAAGCGGGCAACTTCGGCATGCTGCGCGTGAACGACAAGAATCAACTGCTCTACATGCGTGGCGGCGAAGGCATGCCGTCGGTGAAATTGTACGACATCACCGACAAGGACGGCGGCGAGAAGAATGTCGTTTCGGGCGTGGGTCAGTACGAGGTCTCGGCCGACGGCAAGAAGCTCGGCGTGGCGGGCCCGACCGGGTTCGCGATCGTGAGTGCCGCGCCCGGGCAGTCGATCGCTAAGCCGATCGATACCAGCATGATGAAGGGCACGATCGAGCCGCGTGAGGAATGGATGCAGATCTTCACCGACGCATGGCGGATTCAGCGTGACTTCTTCTACGACCGCAATATGCACGGCGTGGACTGGGAGGGGGTGCGGTACCGGTACTCGAAGATGCTCGAAGATTGCGTGACGCGCGAGGATGTGTCGTTCGTAATCGGCGAAATGATCTCGGAATTGAATGTTGGTCATGCGTATTACTGGGGCGGCGACACGGAGGACGAGCCGTCGGGCAACGGTGTCGGCATGCTCGGATGCGACTACGAGCTAGGTTCGACTCCGGAGGGTTCGGCGTATCGCATTTCGAAGATCTACGAAGGCGGCGCGTGGGATGCCGATGCGCGCGGGCCATTGTCGCAACCGGGTGTTGATGTCAAGGAGGGCGACTTCCTGCTGGCGGTAAACGGCGTGCCCGTCGACACGAGCAAGAGCCCGTGGGCGGCGTTCATGGGAACGGCCGGCAAGACGACGATGCTGACGGTTTCCGACAAGCCGGTGATGGACGACGATGCGCGTGAGGTGCTCGTCAAGCCGATCGGCGATGAGGGCAACCTGCGGTACCGCGCCTGGATCGAGCGGAACCGCGCGTATGTCGACTACAAGACCAATGGCCGCGTCGGGTACATTTATGTGCCGAACACAGGCGTGGACGGGCAGAACGACCTGTTCCGCCAGTTCTATGGGCAGGCGGCCAAGGACGGGCTCATCATCGACGAACGCTGGAACGGCGGCGGTCAGATTCCGACCCGCTTCATCGAGTTGATGAATCGTCCGCTTGTGAACTTCTGGGCGCGCCGCGACGGGAAGGATTGGCCGTGGCCGCCCGACTCCTCGCAATCGAAGAAGGTGATGCTCATCAACGGATTGGCGGGATCGGGCGGTGACATGTTCCCGGCGCTGTTCCGTCAGAACGGGCTGGGCAAGTTGATCGGCATGCGGACGTGGGGCGGGCTGGTCGGCATCTCGGGCAATCCGGGCCTGATCGACGGCGGGTACACGGCGGTTCCGACCTTCGGGTACTACGAGCTCGACGGGACCTGGGGCATCGAGGGCCACGGCGTTGATCCGGATATCGAGGTGATCGATGATCCGGCGCTCATGGTCGATGGTGGCGACCCGCAGTTGGATGCGGCCATCCGCCAGGTGATGGGCGAGGTCGAGCGCGGCGCCTTCGAGCCGCCCAAGCGTCCCGCGGGGCCGGATCGATCGGGCATGGGCGTGCCGGAGTCCGACTGGTAAGCCGAGACCGCTCGGGTACTGAGATTGCAACAACGGGCGTCCTTCGGGACGCCCGTTTTCATTGCGCTTGATCTATGACGATGGGCGACTCAGGCGTAGTCGAATGCCAGGCGGAAGGGATCGAGCATCGGGAAGACATGCCCGACACGGTGCTGGTAGTTCTTCCAACGGGCGATAGCGCTCGTGTAGACATCCTGCTTGACGGACTCGGTGTTGATGCGCGAACGGCGATCGGCCGTTCGGCGGGTGTACTCGAGCACGGCTTCCGTCCAAGGCTCGCCCAGGAACTCAAGAATGGAGCGGAGGTGGGGTTCGGTGTGAGTGACGATGTCCTCGTACCTGAACTCGTGGATGGCCAAGCCGAGGCGCTCGCGGTCGATGACGTATAGCCCCATCATCGCGTCGTAAACCTTCGCGACGGCGTCGATGGTGGGGTAGTGGCGCATGCCGCGGTTAGGCGTGACGTCCTGCATGATGACGCTCAGGCAGACATCGCGCGGGTCGCGGAGGGCCACGAGGACTCTGGCTTCGGGGAAAATCCGCCTGATCAGGGCCAGTAGCGGGGTGTTGTACGGTTGCTTGTCAAGGATCTTCGCTTCGGCGGCAACGGGTCCGAGGTGAAACTCGCACAGCTCGTAGTACCAGGCACGGGCCCATTCGATGTCCGAGTCGGTGAGTCTGTCGAGCGATGCGCGCAGATCGCGGACGGAGACGCCTACCTTTCGGGCCAGCGTGCCCTCGAGCTGGGCAAGCATGGGCTTCTCGTCGCTCGTGGTCCACCCGTTGAGCGAGCCGATCATTTGCTCCACGAGTGTCGTGCCGGATCGCGGGAATCCCACGAGGAATGCGGGTGCCGGGCGACCGTTCGACTTTGAGGCCTGTGTGCCCCAACGGGCGGCCTGCGCGGCGGACGGGGACTCGCGCCATTCGAGCAGTTGTGACACGAATGCGCGCCAGTGGTAAGGTTCGGCGATGTGTGCGGGGGCGAGTTCCCGGTGCGCTTCCTCGACCATGTCGTAGGCGTCGTCGAAGCTGTCAATCTTGTCGAGGCATTGCGCGAGTTCGATACATGCGTGGCCCCGTGACTCGCCCGTGTCGGTCGATGCTGCGAGGCCGGCGCGGAGGGTTTCGACGGACAGTTCGGGGCGGCCGCTGGCGCGCTGTACAGACGCCAAGAGGCGATAGGACTCGATGTTGTTCGGCGCGACCTCGATGGCTCGCCGAGCGACGGTCTCGGGGCACCCGGCGTCGGCGATGCGCTGCAGGCACCGGCCTTTGCCGATGAGGGCGCCTGCGTGCTCCTGCCCCTTGAGGATCTCGTCGTAGACCTCGAGTGCGAGTTCATCGTTTCCCTGATCGAAGAGTACCTGGGCCAGCGCGAGCCGCAGATCGATCGAGTTCGGGCAACGATCGAGTCCGTCCCTGGCGGCCTGGATCGCTTCCTCGGGCATGAGCAGCGTGTGAAGGCACCGGACCCGGTTCAAATGCCCTTCGGGTGAGCGGGGCTTGAGTTCGCAAAGTCTGGTGAAGGACTCGAGCGCGAACTGGAGCTGCCCGGTCTGGAAGCAGAGCTCGGCGTGGAGCCGGAGCGGCATGAGCGCGCTGGGTGTCCGTTCGAGCAGGGCTGACAGATGATCGATCGCTTCCTGCGTGCGCGAAGCGAGCGCGAGCGCTCTCGCCAGCCGGAATGTGAGGTCATCATCGTCGGGTGCTGCCTCGTGAGCCAGTGACAGCGTCTCGATCGCGGCCTGCTGATTACCCATTTTGAGATGAAGATCTGATGCCACGCGCGCCGCATCGGCGTCTGAGGCGTTCTCCGCCAGATGACGCGACAAGAGTCGGAGTGCTTCTCCGGCAAGACCCTGATTCGCGAGCATGATCGCCCGGCGAATCTCCGGCGCTGGCGCGCCGCCACGTGTAACTGAAGAGTTTCCGATAACGCACTTCCCCGGAAAGAGACCCGAACGAGTATCTATACGTCACTCGGTCTAATGCGTTGCGTTCTTTCGACTATTCGGCGTATCCAAAAATGTGGATGTGACTCGCGAGTCGATTCACTACCGGCGCGAGATGCTGCGCATATCGCCGCCATCTCCCATAGGAAGATCGGAATAGATCTCTGCTGGTTGTGTAGGGATTTACTGCCGACGCGCGGGCTCTCGTTTCTGCGTTCGCGTGCAGAATCGAAGGGGTCCACTCGGCGCCCATGAACTCGACGATTCCTCGCGACGTCTGCTCGGGCGAGTCGATCAGGTCTTCGTAGCGTGCCTCGATCAGATTGAGTCCCAATCGATCCCGATCAACGATGTAGAGACACATCATCGCGTCGTAGAGTCGAGCGGAAATGTCGAGTGATCTGTAGTGGAGCATGGCGCGGCTCGGGACCATGTCCTGCATATAGGCGCTCAGGACCACGTCGCGCGGATCACGGAGCACTGTGAGAATGCCGGCGTCCGGGAAGAGGCGCCTGATGACGGGCAGAAGGGGTGTGTTGAGGGGGTGCTTGTCGACGAGCGTGGATGCGTCGGGTTGGGCGCCAAGCAACTCACCGGCCAGACGCCAATAGGCCGCGCGGAGTGATCGGATGGAGTCTTCGTCCAGAGCGTCGAGCACTTCGGTTATCTGGACGCTGGAGCGGGCCGGAACCCGGGCCATTCGGAGCATCTCATTGACGGTCTCGACCAGCATCGGCGCTTCGTCGGTGGTAGCAACGCCCGGGATGTTCCCAAGGACCCGCTCAAAGAGGGTTGTTCCCGAGCGTGGGAAGCCGATCAGGAAGACCGGCGACGGGAGGTCGTCACTCGGAGGCTCCTGGGGCCACCGGCTTGGAGTACTGGATGCAGCGGTTATGCGCCACCGATCGAGGCGCGCTATGTACGCGTCCATCTCGGGATCCAGAGATGGATTGTGGAGGGAGAACGCCGCGTGGCCCTGCTCAAACCGCTGCATGGCCTCGTCTGTTTGCGACAGATCGTCGAGGACCTGGCCCAGTTCCATGCAGGTGTGCCCGAGGGCCTCGGGCGCGAGCGACGAAAGGACCAGGGCCTCAAGTCGAGATCGCGCCGCGTCGAGATTGTGCCGTGATCTGTCGATCCTCGCGATGACTCTGTGGGGCACATCGTTGTCGGGTGCGAGATTGATCGCGTGACTTGCGGCGTCGATGGCGTCGTCGTATTGGCGCTGGCGTTCCAGGACCTGAGCCAACAAAGCGGCACGCTGCGCGCCAAGGCGAGGCCATCCTCCGGACTCAAGAACTGCCAATGCCTCGGCCAATCTCCCCGAGGAGAAATACGCCTGCGAGAGCGTGAGTTGGAGTGACTCGCTGGTCACACCCCGCTCCCGCGCCGACAACGCGGCCGCGACGGCCTGCTGGGGGCGCCCCATCGCGATGTGGCACTTGGAGACCGCCTCGACGAACTCCGCGGATCGCGGACGCAGAGACACCAGATCGAGGAAGGTCTTGAGCGCTTCGTCGAATCGGCCCACTTGGAAATAGAGTGAGCCAAGGAGCTTCTTCGGCTGCGGTTGACGCGGATCGGCATTGACAATGAAGCCGAGGTGCATCAGCGCCGGATCGATCCGTTGAACTGATACGAGGGCCTCGGCGAGATGGTAGCGAACTGCCAGATCTTCCGGGTGCCTTTCGCTGAGTTGTTCGAGGAGCAGGATGCCTTGCTCTGTCGAACCCGCGCGCATCAGTGCGGCGGCTTTCTGGAGCGTCGCATGGACTGGCGCGGCTTCGGTCATTACCTGGTGCCGATGCGGTCGATGTCGATGGACTCAAGGAGTGCCCGGATGGGCGCGAACTCGCTCGTGAAATGGGCGGCGGCCCCGGCGGGCAGGCGGGACTGCTGGCTCTCGCGTACGAGAATTGCTGCATCCTTGACAGCCGCGGAATCCGGCGGCGCGCCGGTCAGAAACTCGATCGTGCGCGAGAGCTCGCTCTCGGGACTCGCTGCGAGGCGATCGGCGTCAACGATCAGCAGACTCAAACCGGGTATGCGCATCGTGTTCTCAAGGATGCGGAACTGCCCGAGGATGCCCGCGGCCATGTCGGCGACACTGGTCAGTACAAGCGCGGACTCATCAGGGACGGTTGCTTCGAGCATCGCCTCTGCCAGCGCATCGAACGGGTCTCGAACGACGACCACGGCACGGAAACCCGGGATGACGCGCGCCAATGCGGGGAGGTGCTCGATGTTATGCTCATGTGTATCGATGCATTTCGAGCCGGACACGTCCCTGAGTTGGGTCAGGTATGACCTGCGGACCTCCGCGGCGGTGTGATCGTCCAGGGCCGCGATCATGGCCGGATACGCATCCGAGCCGAGTCTGTGGCCGGGGATCTCACCGCCCAGGCCGATGAGTGTCGAGCGTCCATTGGTGAGGAGCAGGCTCGTCGATCGCCCCAGCGCGTTTACGAGGATTTCGGAACGTGCGCCCATCACCCCGACAATGGCGCTGCACGACTCGGCGTCGTTGCTTGCCCGTGCGCACCACTGTGGCATGTCACTCTGCGCCGGCCACGGCGCGAGGCGCTCGAGCATGCGGAGGTAGTGCTTGGATCGCGCGAACTTCGGCTTTCCCTGCGGCGCGAGTGCTGAGCGCGCTTGAGTCGCGGTTGTCAACGCGGCTGCGTGGTTGCCTGCTCTGAACTGCAGGTGCGCCAGATCAAACATCGCGCCTGCCATATCGATCGTATCGTGGGCCAGCCGCGGGAGGCTTGTCTGGATCAACTGTATCGCGCCGATGAGGTCGCCGGTCTGCGCCTCGCCCCGGGCGACCAATCGGATCGCCACGCCCGCGGGCGATGCCGACTCGACGCTCTCCTGAGCGGCTTTCATCGCATTCTCATGACGGCCCGTGGCCTGGTACAGGCGGATGAGCTGTGCGCAGAATCGCGGGTCTTCGGCGAGATGCTCGCGGCAGAGTCGTTCCGCCTCGTCGTACTTCCTGGCACTGACGAGGCATTCCGACAGGAGCGCGGACGCCTCGACAAGACCGGGCTTCAGCTCGAGGGCGCGGCGCAGGGAGGTCTCGGCGTCCTGCAATCGGCCGATTCGCAGCATGGCGTGGCCCTTGAGCATCTGCATCTCTGCGGTGCGCGGGCGGAGGTCCGCGGCCTCCGAGAGCGCCTCGGCGGCTTCGCCGTAGCGCCCGAGTTGGAGCGAGAGACTTCCGATCATCGCGATCGCGTCAACGCTCGCCGGGTTGATTTCGCGGACTTTGATAAATCCGGTCAACGCGCGGGCGTGGGCGCCGGACTGAGCAAGTGCGAAGCTCATGTGCGTGAGAATGTCTGATGAGGATGGCTCGAGCTGGGCGGCGCGCTGGAGTGTCTGCACCGCTTCGGCCAACCTGCCGGTCTGCCCGCAGATTACTCCGAGCAGGTGCATCGCGCCGACATGCGCCGGGAGTTCGGAGAGGATCTCGCGGCAGAGCTTCTCCGCGCCGGGGATGTCGCCCTGCTGATAATGGTGTGTGGCGAGTTGCCAATCCTCGTGAGCCAGATCGATCGGTTCCATGAACTCTCTCGTCGGTGTTGTGGTCGAAATCGGGATTACTCGTATCCGAGCGCCTTGATGAACGGGTCAAGGACCGGCATGACAGGCTCGAGTTGCTTCTCGTACTTGCGCCAGCGCTGCTTAGACTGCTTGTAGATCGGTTGCCCGATGCCGATATAGGAGGGCGTCGAGATGGCCTTGCCCGCGCCACGCTTGGTGTGGTCAAGGACATCGTCGTTCCACTCGACGCCGAGGAAGTCGAGCAGCTTACGCGCCTGACCTTCGGTGTCCTCGACGAGGTCCTCGTATCGGGTCTCAAAGTAGTTGATGCCCAGCGACTCCCGGAACTTGAACCACATATCCATAACAGATGCGTACAAACGCGCCGTTGTGTCCATCCGGTAGAAATGGAGCATGGCAGCGTTCTTGGTGAACGCCTGGAAAAAGCAACTCAGACACACGTCACGCGGATCGCGGATCGCCATCAAGATCTTGGCTTCGGGAAAGATGCGCCGGACGACCGGCAGTCGGACGATATTCAGCGGGTACTTGTCAACGATGCGGCGACCCGAGATCGACTCCTCCTCCATCATCCGTTCTGCATAGCGATGGTATTGCCTGCGGAGCGATCGAATCTCGTTGTCATTGAGTTCGCTCAGTCCTTCCACGGTGCCGATCGGGCGTCCGACCATTCCGGGCACGAGGTCCATCACGCGCTCGAGGATCGGGAGTTCGTCCGTCGTGACAAGCGCCGGGTGCGCCCCGAGCATGGCCTCGGTGAGCGTCGTGCCCGAACGAGGGAATCCGATGAAGAAAATGGGTGGCTCGGGCTCATCCTCGGCATCACCGGAGATGACGGTCGGCCACTTGCTCACGACTTCATCTGACGTTGCGTCGCGGAAGTATTCGATCACACCCAGGAACGTCCCGAGGTCATAGTCGTCGTCGCCGGCTTGCCTGAGCAGGTCCTGGCCGACGGTCATCTCCTCGTATGCGAGGTCGTACTCTCCGGCAGCGTCAAGGACCTGGGCGTACTCGCAACGCAGCGATCCACCGATGTCCTCCGGGAGCGAACTACCCAACCGCTCGAGGACCGCCTCGAGTCTCGCCCTGGCCTGATCGATGCGCTTCTCTCGGCGATCAATCCGGGCGTACATCAGGTTGCTCATGACATGCATTGGGTTGATCGCCAGTGCACGATCCAGCAGTTGGAGAGCATCATCGAGCATGCCTTGACGCTCGAAGTTATAGGCCATCCCGAAGAGCGCCGTCACATTGGTGGGCGCAAGGCGGATCGCCAGCTCGTAGTCGCGGTTCGACTCGTCGGTCTGGCGTTGGAGACGGAGTGCGCTGGCTCGATTGATTCGCACAAGCGGATCGTTGGGCGCGAGTCGGACGGCTTCGTTGAGATGCAGCAGCGCCTGGGAAGACCGATTGAGCAGCAGGAGCGCCTTGCCGAGATTCATCCGCGCTACCGCGTTCTCGGGGCTTTGGCGGACCGCCTCGGAGAGGACCTGCTCCGCCTGACGAAGTTCATTGCGCTCGACGAGGACGCGCCCGAGACTGATCCGCGCCTCGATGACGCGCGGATTGGCACGGAGCACCTGCTCGAAAATGTCCTGCGCTTCTTTGTGCTTGAACTCGTCGATCAGGAGCCCGCCGAGGTTCACCTTTGCCGAGAGATTGTTGGGCTGTTTGACCAGAAGGTCGCGGAGCGACTGGATTGCCAGGCGAGTCTGGCCGTTCTCGCGGTAGGCGTTTGCCAGATCGAAGAGCAATCCCGGCTCGTCGGGCATGAGTTCTGCGGCACGCTCATATGACGCTGCCGCCTCGACGGGTCGCCCCGCACGGCGCAGCGCGTGCCCGAGATTCCTGTGAAACTCAGCGTGCCCGTCCGCGGCCCGCGTGGCCTGCCGGAACATCTCGACGGCTTCATCGAAGCGGCCCTGTTGGGCACGGATGGTGCCCAACAGGTTGTGCGCGTTTGCGTTCTGGGGGCTCGTCGCGAGCACATCGGTGTATAGGCGCTCGGCTTCTTCGAGCCGCCCTTCGCGGTGAGCGGCGATGCCCTGCTGAAGTGTCTCAGCGATGGTAGTCATATGGAAGAGGTCCTCATTGCCGTCGGACGCGTCGTAGTCCGGTTCTTACTCATACCCATGGGCTTTCATGTACGGATTGATCGCATTCATCGATTGATCGATTTCGCTGCTGAAGAGAGAACCGACGCCGATGTACCGATCCGAAATGGGGCCCGCGATCTCGCGGTAGGCATGAGAACGCAGCGCCTTGCCGCGGACACGGCGGTCGGGCTTGGTGGCACCGTCGTCCCACGACAATCCGAGCCACTCCGCGATTCGCCGCATTGACCGTGCAGGATCGTTTACAACATCCTCGTATCTGACTTCCATCGACGCCATCCCGAACGTGCTCTTAGCGAACTGCCAGAGTGCGTCGTACGCCTGAACGGACTCGGCGATCCCCGGGATGGAGCCGAACGATGCCGTCGCCTGGCTCGGTGTGTGGTACTCGATATAGCACTCCGCGATGATGTCACGAGGATCGCGCGTCACCATGAGAACCTTCGCATCCGGGAATATTCGCCGGTAAAGGCCGAGGTGGACAAGATTCATCATGTGCTTATCGACAAGCAGGTCGCACGCGGCGGCGCCGGTGGCGAGTCTGGCCGCCGCTTCCCAGTAGATGGATCGGCATTGTTCGATCTGGTCATCGAGGAGGTCGTCGAGACATTCGGGGTACGGGCGGTATGCGCCGGCGGTCTGGGCGACATGCATCAGCACGGGGTTGAGAATCGGCGCCTCGTCGGTCGCGATGACTCCCGGGAAGGACGCGAGCATCTGCTCAACGACCGTGACGCCGGCACGCGGGAAGCCGCACAGAATGAGCGGTGATGCGCGTCCATCATCGATCGGTTCCTCCTCCCAGGTCGAGATGACGCTCTCGCTCAGGTGGTCCGGGTAGGACGCAAGCGTCTGCGCGAGCGAGGTTTCGGTCATCCGTTGAATTTCGGGGAGCGCGTTCCAGATCGCGGCGGCCTCGTTGTACTTCGCGACCGCGTCCGCTGCTTTGCCGCGCGCGCGGCAGAGATGCCCCATTTCCTTGAGCACTCGCACCTTCATCATGTCGCGCGGCGCCTCGGCGAGCAGACTCTGCAATGCGGCGTCCGACTCTTCGAGTCGCCCCGCTTCGCGGTCGATGCGTGCGAGCAGCATGCGTGAAGCGAGATGCGACTGCTTCTTCTCGATGGCTCGCTTTGCCCAAGAAGCGGCTTCGTCCCATTGATGTGTGCGGTCGTGCGCCTCGGCCAGGGCATACATCGACTGGACCGAGTCGGGGTCGAGTTCGAGTGCGCGCTCGATGGCGGGGATCGCTTCGGAGACTCGGAGCTGGCCGCGTAGTGCCAGGCCGACGCCGAGCTGCGCGCTGGGCGAGTCGGGTTCGAGTTTCAGAGCCTTCTCGAACTCATGGAGCGCCTCATCGGGTCGATTCTGGAAAAGCAGGACATTCCCGAGATTGGTCAGGGCGTTGGAGTCGTCGGGCGTGAGTTCAAGAGCCCGATGGAGGCACGACTCCGCTTCCGGATATCGGTGGAGCGAGGCGAGGACGGCGCCGCGGCTCATATGGGCGGGCGCAAACTCCGAGAGGAGTTCGGTTGCCCGTGCGAGCGATTGCTCCGCTTCTTCGAGACGATCCAGATCGCGCAGGAGCAACCCGAGGTTGTAATGCGCTTCGCCGAACTCGGGACGGGCGCTGACGGCTTGCTGGTATTTCTCGATCGCCTCCTCGTGCTTCCCCGCTCGTCTGAGCGCCCCGGCGAGGGCGTAATGAGCCGGAGCGAAATCGCCCCGCGCGTTGACTGCCTTGCCATAGGCCTCGATCGCGCGAGATTGCTCGCCGAGTCGATCCAGACATTGTCCCATCTCGTAGAAGGCCTGTGCCATGCGCGGGGCGTTCTTGACTGCGGCGCTGAACTCGTCGATCGCTGCCCGGTCTTCGCCGCGCGATGCGAGTTGCCGGCCCAGCGTGAGTCGGTAGACCGAGTGGTCGGGCCGGGCCCTCACGGCATTCTTGAGTGTGGCGATGCCCTGATCGGTTCTTCCGGAGGCGCATTCGACGATGCCAAGCAGGTGGAGCGCGTCGGCGTGCTGCCCATCGCGCGCCAGAACCTCTTTGCAGCGCGACTCGCACCCGTTGAGGTCACCCTTCTGGAGGGAGCGGTACGCCTCTGCCACCTCCGGAGAGAGCACCGCCATCGCCCCCTGCGCCGCCTGATCCTTATCGGACATTACTCACTCACTCCTGGCATACCCGAACTCAATCCGAAACCGCTCCACGATCTGGAGCACCCCACTGACCCGATCATGGTATCGATCCCAACGCCCCACGGACTTCCGTGAAATCGGCGTTGCGACCCCCTGAGAACTCGGAGTTGAGATGAATCTCCGCCCGATACGCTCGTAGAACGACTCGATACCGTCCTCCCACGATAGGCCGATGTGTTGGAGGCAGCGCGTGACCTCCTTTCGGGGGTCGTCGATGACATCCTCGTATCGGACCATCAGCGCATCGACGCCGGTCGAGTCGCGCGTCTCAAGCCAGAGCGACATGACCCGGGCATAAAGGTCTGCGGTTCGCTTGAGTGAAGAGAAGTGAACAGTCGCCTGATTGGGCGTGAATGCCTGCATGAAGCAACTGAGCACGGTGTCCATCGGGTCCCGAACCACAACTATCACCTTGGCCCCTGGGAAGATGCGTCCGATGCACGCGAGAAATGCGATGTTGAGCGGCTGCTTGTCAACGAGGACCCTGGAGTCGATTGTCGGGCCCAGTCGCTTGCGTGCGTGCGCCCGGTAGCGTTGCCGGAGCGATGCGCACTGATCGGCGGTGAGTGACACGAGTGCCCGCGGGTACCCGCCTCGGTCTTGCGCCCCCCCCGCTGCTCCGATGGCCTCAATATCGCGAACAACATCGCGGATGAAGGGGGCTTCGTCGGAGGTGACCACGCGGGAATGCGAACCGAGCATCTGCTCGAACATGGTCGTGCCCGATCGTGGGAATCCGACCACGAACACGGGTTGAGTCTCCGAGCCAGGATCGAATACTTCCCGGCTCGCCCAACGATCGGACCGAAGCAGGTTATGCGTCGCATCGATCATCGCGGGGAACGCGTCCTTGCTGATACGCATGGACTCGGGCATGGAGTCGAATGCTGCATTCGCTTTGGTGAAGGCTGCGAACGCTTCATCGTATCGGCCGAGTTGATCGAGACAATGGCCTCGCTCGGTGTGCAGATGGACCGCGACGATGGCCGGGGCACGCGCGATGTCGTGCGAATGAAGCTGAAGCAACGCCTCATCCGCTTTGCGCTCGGCTCGCAGCGCGCGGGCGAGGGTAATGCCCGCCATGACATGGCCCGGCTTCGCGGCGAGGACGCGTCGCGCTGCGGAAGCTGCCTCGGCGAATTGACGGGACTGTTCGTGGCACAAGGCCACGCCGTACCAGGACTCGGGATCGTTTGTCCTGTCTGCGATCGTTCGGAACGCGGCGAGCGCCTCATCGGTCCGACCGGCGGATCGGAGCAACTGGGCCAAACCCAGCCGGAGGTCGTGGCGATCTTCGCCTCCCAGATCGGCCGCGTTTCTCGCGGTCGAAATCGCATCATCCAGTTCCCCGGAGCGTGCCAGCGTCATGGAAAGGAGCGCGAGTGGATTGGGGTCTTCGGGGAACGAGGCCGTCAGATCGCGAGCTGCGCGCATGGCGGACTCGAGTTGGCCCGCGTTGATGGCGCGCATGACGGCGGCGATCTGTTGTTGCGTCGCTGCACGAGTCATCCGCGCAATTGTCTCCGGTTCGCCGACTGCTACCAGGGCGAGGAAACGCACATGATAGGCCCATCATCGGCCCGATTCGGGTGCAGATAGCAATAGCCGGAATTAGTTCGCACCAATCTTGACGCGGACTCAGGCGAACAAGCGGTCGAATGCCTCGCGATACTTCGCGAGCGTACCGCCTACGACATGCTCCGGGAGGTCCGGGCCGGGCGGCGACTTATCCCAAAGGCCACGATCGACAAGGTCTTGCAGGTAGTCACGGACGAACTGTTTGTCGTAGGAGACCTGAGGGCCGCCGGGCTTCCACGAGTCGGTCGGCCAGTAGCGGGATGAGTCGGGGGTGAGCGCTTCGTCGATGAGAATCGGCGGCTCGCCTGTAGTCTGGCCGTCGGGCCCGATCGGGAAACCGAACTCGAACTTGGTGTCGGCGAGGATGACTCCGCGCTCGGCGGCGAAGGCGTGCGCCGCATTGTAGATCGCGATGGATGTATCGCGGAGGCGCAACATCACATCACGGCCAACGATGTCGCAGGCGTGTTCGAACGAGATATTCTCATCGTGTGCGCCCAACTCGGCCTTCGTCGCGGGTGTGAAGATCGGTTCGGGGAGACAGTCGCCCCGGCGGAGAGCGTCGGGGAGGCGAACGCCGCAGACGTGCCCTGTCTGCTGGTACTCCTTCCATCCCGAGCCGTCTAGGTATCCGCGAACGACGCACTCGACGGGAACCACCCGGCAGGCACGGCCGATGATGACCCGTCCCTCGAGCTGGGAACGATGGACTTCGGAGATGCCTGGGATGTCAGCTGTCGCGCTGCTCAGAACATGTGTATTCGCGAGATTCCCGCTCTCGATCCACCGGAACCACCTGAGGGCCATCGATGTGAGAAGCCGGCCCTTGCCGGGGATCGGGGTCGGGAGGACGACATCGAACGCGGAGAGCCGATCGGTGGCGACCATGAGGACACGGCGAGGCCCCCCGGGGTGGGCGGGAGGGAGGTCGTAGACATCGCGGACCTTGCCCTGCCTTCGGCCGGGTAATTCGAGACTCGTGGCGACCAATGACTCCATATGAATGGATCGTAACGGCGCGAAGTGGGGTCGGTGGTTTTCAACAGGGGGACGTCTCCACGGAGTTTCCTACAATGGTCCCGGCGGGTCACGGACGCCCGCCCGCCAACGCCCGAACGGAGACTCTTCGCCCCCCATGCTGCGCTTCCGCCTCGATGACCGACTCCGATTCGAGCCCACCGACACCCCGGAATGGGCATATGTCTTGGGGAAGGAGAGTCTGACGATCCCGGGGCAGATTGTGTGCGCCGAAGGCGAGATTCGGGTGCGCAAATCTGTCGGGGAGGCTGCGGCGCTGGCCGTTCGGGCGGACTTCGGCGCGGCGGGCGAGCGGACGCTCCAGACATGTCTGTTGCCGGACCGCGAGGCCCCCTACTCGCTCGCTGTGGAACTGGTCCGGCACCGGTTGATGCTGATTCTGGCCAAACTCGAGGACTGGAACCTGACCGATCTGCCGGCGGATCACGAGATCATGCGCGGCTTGGACGAAGTGCGGGCGAACTTCACGCGGGCATTGATCGAGGATGAGCCGGCATCATGTCAAGCGGCTCACGAAGCTCTCGGACGTGCCGTTGCGTTGAGCGAGTCGATCGTTCGTGCTCATGCGGAGCGGCAGCTCCGGACGCGCATCCGCGCGATCGGCGACCCGGATCGACGGTCGAGTGTGTCGGCGCCGATGATCGGATGCCTGGCGCCTCCCGACCTGTTCGGCGAGGGGTTGACGCGCGCGTTCCGCGGCTCATTTGACTTCCTCGGCGCGCCGGTTTCATGGAACATCATCGAGCCCGAGGAGGGGAAGTTCAGCTTTGTGAGCTCGGACAAGTGGATCGCATGGGGTGTTCAAGAGGCGTCGATTCCTGTTGTGGCGGGGCCGGTGCTGGACTTCGCGGGGCGATCCGTGCCGTCGTGGCTGCACATCTGGGAACATGACTTCCAATCGGTGCGCGAGTTCGCTTTCGAGCATGCTCGGCGTGTCGTCACCCGGTATCGCAAAGCGGTGACGCGGTGGATTCCGATCTCCGGGATCAATACGAACGAAGTGTTCTCGTTCTCACCGGATCAGATGGTCGACATGACGCGATTGGCGGTGCTGCTCACTCGGAAGATTCACCAGAATGCGCGGGTGACGATCGAGGTCGACCAGCCGTTTGGCGAGCACGTGACGACGAACCACAAGGGTGTCACGCCCCTGATGTACCTGCAGATGGTGATCGAGTCGGGCGTGCCGTTCGAGTCGATCGGGCTTCGGCTGCAGTTCGGGGATGCGTGCCCCGGCCACTCGTCGCGAGATCTGATGCAGATTGCGGCGCTTCTGGACTCGTTCGCGCAGTTCGACAAGTCGGTGCATATCACGGCGTTCGGTGTGCCCAGCGCCCCGCTCGATGCGAACGAGCCGCACGCGGACTTGTGGACCGAACCGGGTCAGGCGGCATGGCTGACGGATGTCGCGCGTCTGGCGCTCTCGAAGCCCTATGTCCAGTCGATCTGCTGGCAATCGCTCTATGACAACACGCTTGCGCCGGAGTTCCGCCACGGCGGGCTGTTCCGTGCCGACGGGACCCCCAAGCCGGCGGCCCGCAAGGCCGCGGAACTTCGACTCGGGATTCAGAACCGGACTCTGGCCGTGACCACGACGCCCGCTGCGGGCGTGGTGACGCAATGAGCGCGATGTCCACGCCCGCAAGGGTTGCGGCATCACTCCTGGTGCTGGGGTCCTCGATTGCCGGAGGGCTCATCTCGGTTAGCCGGGTTCCGATCCCCGACGCACCCGCAATAGCCAGTGGGCCGCGGGTCATCGATCTGAACTCGGCACCGGCGGCGGAACTGGAGCTCCTCCCGCGGATCGGACCGGCGTTGTCGGCGCGGATCATCGCCGACCGCGAGGCAAGGGGCCCGTTTGCGAGTCTTGACGATCTTCAGCGCGTCCGGGGGATCGGGCCGGTAACCGTGCGCCGGCTCAAGGGTTTGGCGGACGCGCTCCCGATCGAGTGAGAGAGCGGCGGTGGCGGCGGGTTGCGTATAGTGGCTCCGAGTCGACGTCGTGCGCATGCGTTCGGACGCATTCGCCCGGCTTCATGCTGCGCCCGCCGGGACCCTCTGCAACCGGTCAAACCCCTGTGCGTCTGCTCACCGGGAGTGCGAGCGTGCGCGCGCTCGCTGAACGCGTTCGGGGAGGGCGCGATCTCTCAGTGATCGGCGCGAGCGGGTCGTCAACGACCATGGTCGTCGCGGCGATCCACGCGTTGGTAGAACGGCCGATGGTGCTGGTGGTCGCGCATCTGGACGATGCCGATCATGCGCTTGACGAGTTGGCGGGGCTGGGAGTCGAGTCGGTGCGGGTGGCGGCGCTTGAGTATGTGCCGGGCGAGTCGCGATTGAGTCTTGACCTGGCCGCCGAGCGGTTGAGTGTCTTGGCCGCGATGGCCAATGGTCGGCGCCCGGGCGTCGTGGTGTGCCCGATTCACGCGCTGATGCAGGCGGCCCCGAGGCCAGAAGTGCTCGGAATGTTAACTCGACGCCTGGAACCGGGCTCGGTCGCGGGCGGGCAGGAAGGGCTCGTGCGGTGGATGGGGGACGCGGGGTTCCGCCGGGTTGAAGCCGTGGAGGAGCCCGGCGATTTTGCGGTCCGCGGCGGGATCATCGACATCTTCCCCGCGGGGGCGATGGCGGCGGCGGGCGGAGCCGATGCGAGCGCCTCGTCCCACCCGATTCGCCTCGACTTCTTCGGCGATGAGGTCGAGTCCGTTCACGAGATCGATGTCGACTCGATGGCGTCGGACCGCCGGCTCGCCTCGGTTGACATCGTGGGGCCGAGTGCGGCGAATCCCGCGCACGAACGAGATTGTGTTCCCTTGATGGCATATCTGGCACCGGGCTCGATCGTGATCCTCGCTGAAACACCGGAGATCATCGAGCAGGGTCGCGGGTACTACGAGCGTGTTCCGTCTGGTGTGGGCGTCGTTGGGCCGCCCACGGTGATGAAGGGCCTTCGTGAGGGATCGCACGCGTTTGTCGAAATCAACCAGCTGACGTCGACGCTGACCTCTGAGCCGCTGCACCTGCCGGTCTTGCCGTTGCCTGATTTCGCCCGAGACATCACCGAAGCAATCGCGGAACTGGGCGAGATGGCGGCGTCACGCGCGACGCTGGTGGCGTGCCAGAACCAGGGGGAGATGGACCGCTTGCATGAACTGCTTGAGCCGATTGCCAAAGGGCATCGTCCGAGCGTCGCGATTCGGTTTGTGCATCGTGGGTTTCTCTGGGGGGACGATGATGATCCGGACCGGGCCGCGATCGTGCCGTACCACGAACTTGTGCACCGGTTCCATGCGCGTCGGCGAACGAACACGGGTGTGCGCGCTCGGTCGGCGTCGGATGCCTTCCTGGGATTCTCTCCCGGCGACCTGGTCGTGCACGCGGAACACGGAATCGGGCGGTTCGTCGGGCTTAACACGATCGCGACGCGCACGCCCAAGCGGACAGCGACGCAGCGCGCCGAGGCGCTACTGGAAGGCAAGAGCGCGGACGACACGACACCGGCGGAGTACCTGACGCTCGAGTTCGCGGGGCGGTCGAAGCTGCATGTGCCGGTGACGCAGGTCGATCTGGTGCAGCGGTACATCGGCTCAGGAAAGACGGCGCCGAAGCTATCGACGCTCGGCGGTAAGCGATGGCGCAGCCAGAAGGATCAGGTCCGTGAGTCGGTTCGCGATCTGGCGGCCGAGATGCTGCGTATTCAGGCGGCGCGGGAGCATATGCCGGGCATTCGCTTCCCGAACGACACGCCGTGGCAGCGGGAGTTCGAGGCGGAGTTCCCGTACCAGGAAACCGACGATCAGTTGGCGGCACTGGGCGAGATCAAGCGGGACATGAGCGAGTCTCAGCCGATGGATCGGCTGCTGTGCGGCGACGTAGGGTTCGGGAAGACCGAGCTTGCGATTCGAGCGGCGTTCAAGGCCGCGGAGTTCGGGAAGCAGGCGGCGATCCTGGTGCCGACCACACTACTGGCCGAGCAGCACGAACGTACATTCAAGGGGCGTTTCGCGGATTACCCGTTTACGGTGGAGTCGTTGTCACGATTCAAGACCGCGAAAGAGCAGAACGACATCCTGAAGCGGGTGCGGCTCGGGCAGGTGGATATCCTTATCGGGACGCATCGGTTGCTGTCGAAGGATGTGAAGTTCGCTGACCTCGGGCTGGTCGTCATCGACGAAGAGCAGCGGTTCGGGGTGGAGCACAAGCAGTCGCTGCTCAGACTGCGGATGACTGCTGATGTCCTGACGCTTAGCGCGACGCCGATTCCGCGGACGCTCCACATGGCGATGCTCGGGCTGCGGGATATCAGCTCGCTGGCGACGCCCCCGGTGGATCGCCGGGCGGTGGTTACGGAAGTCGTGCCGTACAACAAGAAGAGGATCGAAGCGGCTATCCGGCGAGAGATGGCGCGGGACGGGCAGATCTTCTTTGTGCACAACCGAGTGCACAACATCAAGAGCGTCGCGGACGATCTGCATCGGCTTGTGCCCGAGGCGCGGATCGTGATCGGGCACGGGCAGATGCCCGATGGCGAACTCGAGGATGTGATGCGCATGTTCGTCCGACGGGAGGCAGACATCCTTGTGGCGACGACCATCATCGAGTCGGGGATCGATATCCCCAGTGCCAACACGATGTTCATAGACAACGCGGATCACTTCGGGCTGGCGGAGCTGCATCAGTTGCGGGGGCGGGTGGGGCGGTACAAGCACCGTGCATATTGCTACCTCCTGTTGCCCGATGATCGGCAGGTGAATGACGTGGCGCGGAAGCGGCTCAAGGCGATCGAAGAGTTCTCGATGCTCGGCGCGGGGTTCCGAATCGCGACACGGGACCTTGAGATCCGCGGGTCGGGCAACCTACTCGGCGCGGAACAATCTGGGCACATCGCGGTGGTGGGATACGACATGTACTGCCGGCTGCTCGAACAGGCGGCACGCGAGCTGCGGAATGAGCCCACAGCGGAGCCGAGCCAGACCACGATCGACATCGGCGCCACGGGCGGGGTGCCCAAGGTGTACATCCCTTCCGATGCGCGCCGGCTCGAAGCGTATCGGCGGGTCGCGACGGCACGCACGCCGGAAGAGTTGGCCGCGGTCGGCGAGGCGCTTCGACAAGCGTACGGCGAGATGCCTCGTGCCACGGCGACGCTTATCGAGTTGGCCCAGTTGCGGCTGGCGGCATATGCCTTGCGGGTGCGTTCGATCTCGGTCCATGAGCAGGATGTCGTAATCAGGGCGGAAGAACCGTCAATGATCGAGTCGGCTCTGAAGGGCGCGAACGGAAGCGTGCGGACGCTTCCATCGAGGGGTATGGATGAGCCGCACGAGGTGTTCTTCAGGCCCCCCCCCCAGTTCATGGAGCCGGGCACGCTCTTGACTGTGCTACGCCGGCGGTTTGCCGATGCGGCTTACTCGTCGGGCTGATCGGTCTCGGCAGGTGCCTCTTCGCCCAGTTCGGGCATGACGGGCTCTCGGCGGCCGGCCTCCATCCAAAGGTCGCGCGGGTCCTGATCGTCGCAGACGCGACGGAGCGCCAGGTACATGAGCGTCGCGCCGGTGGAAACGTACGAGAGCAACCAACCCGAAACGATGAGTTCAAAGAACCAGCGCCAGAGCGTGAGAACGCGGTCGGTGATCGTGCCTGACTTGTGCAGTTCGGCGACGCGCTCGTCGCTGAGCCATTGTTGAGCGGATGCGGCCGCGAACTCGAATCCGCCGATAAAGATGTAACGCACGATCCAGAGCGCGACGAGGCCGACCCCGACAATAATGGCAAGATACAGCAACGTGTGCCCGACGCGCTTGAAGATGTACGCGGCGCAGCGTTGCATGGCGTCGACCGCGTCGGTGCTCTCGCAGACGACGGCGGGCGCGAGCATCCAACCGCCGAGTGAGAGCGCGAACCAGACGCCCATGGCTATGACGCCAACGACCGCGGCGACGCCGAAGAGTGCCGTGCCGAATATGGCGACACCGTTCAATGAAAGCAGGACCTTGCCGAACGCGCCGAGTGCAAGCATCGCGCCGATGAGGAATCCGATCGGGATCAGGTGGGCCAGGAGCAGCGATTTCCAGCGAGCGAGGGAGAAACGGACGGCGTGGCGTGTGCTCATGTCCGCGTCGGCGGCGATATCGACCGCCACCATGCGCGCCATCGCGCCGCTGGCGAGGGCGAAGACACATGCCAGGGCGGCGATGAGGAACAGCGACGCGGGCTCCAGTCGGAACACATCCTGGAGGTCGTTGAAGTCGGGGAGGGAGAGTCCGGAGATTGCTCTCGATGGCGTGGGGAACACGCCGAAGAGCCAGAATCGCCATTGGATCAGCATGCCATCGAATCGCGCCGAAGGGTTGTCGACCAGCGCTCGATGGATGGTGTCGAAGAGGCGTCCGGCACCGAGCATGACGAGGCACGCCATCATGCCGATGATGACTCGCCCGGGGTGGACGCTCATGCCGCCCGCTCGGAGGAGCAGAGGCCAGACACGCGTGGCCTCGCGCGGGACAAGTCTCATGGATGAGTCGCTGGGCAGATCGTTCATGCGAAGGGCCCGATGCTACCAGAGTGCGTCGGCGCTATCGCCCTTTGGAGAGGGCCGAAATGATCGCTTGAAGCAGGTCCTCGGGCTCCGCCATCCGTCCCGGCCCGACGGCACGGCAGGCCTGCCAGCCCTCGGCGGGGCCGACGAGTTCGAATCCGTCGCGTTTGAGCGTCTCGACATTCCGCCTGGTCGCGGGCTGGGCCCACATGGTCTCGTTCATCGCGGGGGCCAGAAGGACGGGGGTCGAGGTGCGGTCGATCGCGCTGAGGATGAGACAGACGATGTCGTCGGTGATGCCCGATGCGAGTTTGGCCATGCAGTCCATGGTGCAGGGCGCGACGATCGCGATGTCGGCGGCCCGAGCGCTCGAGATGTGCTGAGGGTCCTTGGACTCGATGTGCTCCCAGGCGCTGGTGTAGACGGGGTTGGCTGAGAGCGCCTGAAATGTGATGGGGCCGACGAACCGGGTCGCGGAGGGCGTCATGCAGACGGTGACCTGCGCGCCGGACTGCGCGAGGTGGCTCACCAGTGTGCAGGTTTTGTACGCGGCGATGCCACCCGTGACGCCGACGACCACGCGTTTGCCCTGGAGTTCGGATGTGGGGCCACCGCTTGCGGCGGTCACGCGATCACTCCGTGCCCGTGTTGACCGTGAGCAGGCCGGGCATCTGTTCGCCGAGCGCACCGATCTCGATTTTCTCGTGGAGGATCTCTTCGATCACAACCTCAAGATCGGAACGGCCGTTGCGTTCAACGAGCGGGCGGGCGCCATCGAGCAGTTCGCGGAGGCGATGCTGGATGAGCGCGCACAGTTTGAATCGGCCGCCCGCCTTGTTGACGATCTCCTCGCCTTTGAGCGCTTCGATCATCGCGCGTCTTCTCCTGTTGGCAATCGTGTGTATAATGCTCGTGCGCGGGTCGGTGCCGGAGTGCCTCCCGGGGAGACGGGAACCGTCCGACCGCGAACCGAGAATAGTACCACGAACCTGCCAGCCTGATCAAGGGGCCCGGGCGGTGTTCTGAGCCAGAGGCAGCAACCCAGGAATGCCAAGCAAAGTGAGCACCGATTTCAAGTTCGGAGACCGTGTGGTTCATGCCTCGCGCCCGGAATGGGGACAAGGCGTCGTAACCTCCGCGGCGGTTGATACCGTGGACGGCAAGTCCTGCCAGCGCCTGACGATTCGCTTCGATCGGGCGGGCCTCAAGACGCTCTCGACCGCGCTTGCGAGCCTCCGCCCCGCCGAGGCGACCGATGCGACGCCGGCCGCGGCCGACGGCCCGACCGCGGCGGAGCAACTGACGGCGACGGGATGGCTCGATCGTCTGGGTGCGGAGTCGCCCGAGGTGATCATGGCTCGGCTGCCCGAGAGCGCGACGGATCCCTTCGCCACGCTCGTCCGGCGGCTCGAAGCGACAATCAAGCTGTATCGGTTTACCCCAACCGGCGGCTCCTTGCTCGACTGGGCGGCGGCCCAGACCGGGCTGGCCGATCCGCTCACCGTCTTCAATCGCCACGAGTTGGAACAGTTCTTTGCGCGATTCGCCAGCGCGCGAGATAATCATCTGCGCCAACTCGCGGAGGAAGTCCGGCGCAAGGACCCGGACGCGTACTCGCGGGTGATGGCGCAGGCGTCACAAGCGGTACAATCGGCGTTGCGGGGCAGGGGGAACGGGCGTTAGAGCGCTCCCCCGGATGCGGGCAGAGCTGGGGGGCTTGGTGACCTCACAACTGGACCAACGCGCGCAAGCCGCCTGCATAAGCCGCAATCGAGCGTGGCGGGGCGATGATCGCGTGACACGCGTCGGGGAGCGTGCATGTTGACCTCCGTGATTCGGCGGCCCGACCGCCAGAAAAACCAAGACACGGAGAGAGACCATGGACGAGCGTGAGTTCCAGCAGAAGCTTTCAGACCTCATCGAGCAGATCGATCGGCTCCCTGCTGAGCAGAAGGGCCGGCTTCATAAGTTGGCGGAGGAGACCAAGACTCGCCACGAGAAGATTCGTCAGACCGTCAAGGGGCTGCAGGACTCGCTGGACCACCTCCGGCTCAGCGTCAAGTACCTGGTGTTCGACCTTGAAGCGACGCGGCGTGAGAACCAGTACCTACGCAAAATGATTGCGCAGCAGGACACGCCGCCGGGCGAAGGCGCTGACTGAGCTCCGGGGACCTGGCAAGGGGTATCAGGGCTCGACGAGGACGACCGCGTCGCCGCCCTTCTCGCCACCGGAGTCCGGGGTCAGCAGGTTGAGGGCCCCCGAAGTCGGGTTGTATTGGAGTTGATACCCATCGGGCATCGTGACTTCCTCGCTATTAACGAAGAGCGTCTTGTCGATCGTCGCGGGCCAGGTGCCGTAGCGCTGGTAATACAGGTCGAGCGTTTTGCGGACCATCGCGAACGAGGAGTCGGCGGCTGCGGCGCTGGCCTTCTCGATGTGCTGGCCCAATAACGGGATCACGACTGACGCGAGGATGGCGATAATTGTCACGGTGATCATGACATCGAGGAGCGTGAACCCGGTTCGCCTGACACCCATTACTCGCATCATGCGCGCCCTCACCCGCCGCATCGGGGCGACGGCATTAGGTGATCGGCACCCTGCGAGCACGCCTTGAGTCATCCTACCCGTGTAGGCTACTCCCGGGAAAAGGTCTCCCGTGTGATCATCAGTTCCAGGGTCTGGGCCGCAAAGTCCGTATCGCGGGGGGACATGTCGGTATAGAACGGGAGCGCGATGGTTCGCTGGCTTGCGGACTCCGCGATGGGGAATGAGCCCTCGTGGGTGCCGAAGCGTTCCCGATAACACGGCTGGAGATGGATGCATGGGAAATACGCGGAGCATCCGACATCGTGGCGACGCATGCCATCGAGGATACGGTCCCTCTCAACGGAGGAATACCCCGAGCGTAGTCGGACGACGAAAACGAACCAGCTCATAAGCGTCTCGGGCTCCACGGTGGGCACGAGGAGTTCGGGATTACCCATCAGGCGTTCGATATATCGCGAGGCGACCTGCTGTCGGCGTTCGATGATGGCATCGAGGCGGCGGATCTGCGATAGCCCAAGCGCCGCATTGATCTCGGACATCCGGTAGTTGAATCCGATCAGTTCGTGGTGGAGCCAGTTTCCCGCATTTCCGGCGGTACCGGACGGCGCGCGTCCCTGATTCCGTAGGGCGCGGCATACATCGGCGACGCGATCATCGTTCGTGACAACCATGCCTCCCTCACCGGTCGTGATCTGCTTGTTTGGGTAAAAGCCGAAGACCGCCGAGTGCCCGAACGACCCGATCGCTCGATCTCTCCACCTCCCGCCGAGCCCTTCGCAGCTGTCCTCGATGAGTTTGAGATCGTGCCTGTCGGCGATCGCGCGATAGGTAGCCATGTGCGCCGGGCTACCGAATACCTCGACTGCGAGGATCGCCTTTGTTCTCGGCGTGATGGCGGCCTCGATGAGGTCGGGGTCCATGTTCAGCGACTTGGGCTCGATGTCCACGAATACGGGGGTGGCGCCGACGTAGACAATGCAGTTGCTCGATGCGATGAAACTGAATGGCGTGGTGATCACCTCGTCGCCGGGGCCGATGCCGTGCGCGAGGAGCGCCATATGAAGACCCGCGGTGCCGGAGGAACACCCGATGGCGTGGCGACGCCCGACCAGTTCCGCGAACTCGCTCTCGAACTGCTCGATCATCGGGCCGATCGAGAGCCGACCGGAACGGAGCACCTGCATGACGGCACGCTGATCGTCCTCGTTGATCTCGGGCCGGCTCAGCGGAATCTCTTCAATCATCCGTTTGTCTCCAAAGAGGCGGACTCAAGCCGCCCGGGCGCATCTGTCATCGGCTGATTGGAACTGCCGGCTGGACCCGCCCGTAGGCAAGAATCTCGATCGGCCGATCACGGTGCGGCGAGGATCTGGGCGAGGGCCTTTCGCTCCTCGCCCATCCGGAGGAGCGCCTCCCAGGCGGCTACGGCGCGCGCGGGTCTCGAGAGCGACCCGATGCCGAGCGCTGTGCGTTCGAGCCGATCCGCTCTGACGGACTCGTTGCCGGCCGCGGCGGCGACAACCTGCGCGAGCGATGTCAACCCAGAGTCGGGCCAGGTCAGTTGATCGAACTCCGAAGCGCACTCGACCATCCCGGCGCGGACGATCGCGGACAGCGTGATCCGGGCGACCCGCGAGTCGGCGAGCATGGAGGCATTCCGTGCCAACTGACAGAGGGCGCTCGGGTCATCTTCGAGCATGCCGTCTGCGAGCATTCGCAGCACGAGCGAGTCTGAGCGCATCCCGTCGATCGGCGACTCGATGAGGGCGCGCCGGAGTTCCAGGCGCTTCTCGAGGTCGAGGTACTCGATCGATGAGACCATCCACTCGATTCCCGGCGCATACCCGGACTTCCAGAGTTCGAGCCCTTTCTCGCGCTCGCCCTTTCCGGTCCTGAATGCGAGTGCGGCGCCCCCCATCGCCGAGATCACCGGGTTTCCGGATGATGCGACGGCACGGAGCGTGTCCTCCGGTGCGGTCCGCCAAGCGGATACCGCCGAGAGGGCGAGGCGGATCTGATCGACGAGGCCTTCGGCGCCCTGCCACGCGCGGTTCCACGGTTCGGCGCCCCGCTCGGGTGCGACGACCAACATCGTGGCCAGCGCATCGGACCGCGTCATCATGTCGATTCCTTGCGTCTCCAGAACGAGTTGTACGAACGGAGCGGCGCCGGTCAGTTGCTCACGCCTGATGAAATCCAGGAGATAGGCCACGCCGAGCGAGTCGGTAGCGATGGCCTTCTCGCGAAGTCGGGCCATGAGGGACTCGGGATCGACCGGCTTGCCTAGGTCCATCAATACGAGCGACGCGATCACGCCGACCGCGGGTGACTCATTCGTGGAGAGTTCCTCCAGTCGCGAAACCATCGACGGATCTTCGGCCTTGCGGATGTGCGAACGCAGAAGGACCTCGAGTTCCTCTTTGATGCCGGGCCACGCGATGATTTCCTGGATCTGATCGTCGGAGAGCAGCCCGTCGCGCAGTGTGCGGACAATCATCAAGGTCTGTTCCTCGGGGCTTGCAACACGCGAGATCATCGAAGTGGTCGCGCTGGCGTTGTCGCTCGACTCCGCCAACGCGAGAACCCCCTGGACGCGCCCGATCATGTCGTCACCCACAGCGAGTTCGGAGAAGAGGGGGCGGAGCCGGTCGTCCTTGAGTGCGCGGAGCGCCCCCAGAACCTGCTCTCGATCCGCCGCACCGGGGGCGATGAGGCGCCGGAGTTCCTGGGCGAGTTCATCAACACCCGCCGACGCTCTAGAGGCGACGGCGCCCACAACGACAATAGCGACCAACGCGATGGCATGGAGTCTTGGCACAGCGTGATTCTAGACGATCTGCTGCGCTCAATCGCCCTGGCCTACTTCTCGGCGAATGCGGTCACAGAGGTCCGGAACGGTGACAGCTTCGAAGTCCGGGCCGCAGTTCAAGGGAGCATCGGCGATCAGATCGGTCTCGATGCGCCGGCAGGCCGTGGCAACGGTGGAGTGATTGCGGCGCCCCAGAGCCCTAGCGATCTCTGGGAAACTCAGCGTCGTGACCTGCCGCATCATGTACGCCGAGACACCCCGAGCGACCACCACCCGGCGGTGACGCCCGTTTCCGAGAACCTCGGAGGGCTGCACACCGAGCTCGCGGCAGACGACCTCGAGGATCCGGGACGCGGGGCATGGGCGGCGTGGCTGGCCGACTCGAAGCCCCCGGATCGCTTGCCGGATGATGGACTCATCGAGGGTCTGTGATACGCCGCCGTCGAGACGTTGGATGGCGTGGGCTCGCGCGAGCACGCCCTCGATGTCGCGGACGGTGTCGACCTTGAGGCGCGCGATCATACTCAGCGCGCCGCGCGTCATGAGGATGTTGCGTCGATGAGCCAGAGACTGCACGATGCGCTCGCGCATGGACTCATCGGGCGACTCGACACGTACAACCATCCCGCCGATGAATCTGGAAACAAGCCGGCCGCCGAGATTCTCGAGTCGCGTCGGATGCTCGTCACTGGCGATGGCGACCCGGCCGCCCTCGAGATCGAGCGCATCGATGGTGTGAAGCAGTTCTGCGGAGGACCCCTTCTTGCCGCATAGGAACTGCATGTCGTCGAGGCACAGCAGGTCGACACCCCGGTAGCGGGTTCTGAATGAGGCGACGGATCCGGATCGGACCGAGTCGACGAAGTCGGTGACGAACTGCTCTCCTGTGACGTAACGGACCACCGCGCCGGGGTGGCGTTGGCGGTGCAGTTCGGCAAGGCCCTGGAGGAGGTGGGTCTTGCCGAGGCCGCTGGCGCCGTGCAGGACAAGCGCCCTGTACCCGGCGGGTGTGTCCGTATCGATCAGTCCCATCGCCGCGGAATACGCGAGTTCATTGCTCTGGCCGACGACGAAGTCTTCGAGTGTGTGACGGAGCGGGCGTGGGGAGGCGCCCTGCACGACTGGCGGTGCCGCAGGTGGCGTCGAGGCCGCAGAGGCTGCGGCCCGATCTACGGCCGCGGCGTTCCTGGCGGCATCGGCAAACGCGCCCGGATCGACGAGAAAGTCGATGTTGACCGAGGGCTCTCCGAGTGCCGCGCACGCGGCGCGCGCGATCGGATCGCCGAACTTCCGGCCGAGCATTTTCTTGTGGAACTGCGTGGGAACTTCGATCGTGACCGTGCGGCCGTCATACTTGAGACGCGCGGTCGATTGGAAGTGCTTCTCGTATGTCTCGGTGCCGACAAGGTCGGCGAAGTTGCTTCGGATGGCATCGGTGAGGGTCAGTTCGTTTGCGGGAAGTGCTGACAAGCGCGGGTCCCTCCGGGCTCGCGGCCGCCTGTTCGGCGCCGAAGTGCGTCATCCCAAAGAGTCCTTCCAACGCGACACCACGGCTCTGACGCGCACGCGATATCACGATGCTGCAAGCGCAGCACCCCGAGTCGGAGCGGGCGTTCGTACCGGTTCGCCGCAGTCTGGCCCCGACATCGGTGTCGGGGGACGCATCTCGCGGCGGGGTGTGTGGGCCGTTCCCTGGCCCGAAGGTTCACAGGGTAGTGGTGTGCGCGGCGGCGTCAATGTCTTTTGAAAGAAGGAATGAGACATGCGCGCCGGGATCGGTCTTTACGCGTTGTTTGCGCGGCGATCCGACAGTTGTCCACTTGATCTTCACGGTTGGCCTGCGCCGCGCACAGGTACAATCCCCATCTCTCCCCCGCTTGCACACAAGATCAGGCGCGCACGAGCGCGATGCGCCGCGATGTCTCCTTGAATCCGAAGGACTCATAGAGCCGAAGCGCAGGGCGATTCCTGAGGTCGACAGCGCAAGAGACCTCGCGTTCCAATCGACCTGATATTGCCGAGAGACCGAGTTCCATGAGCTTTCGTGACAAGCCCCGACCACGCAACGCGGGCGCCAGGCCGATGTACACGAGTTCGACCGTGGATTGCGCGGGGCACGGGTTAAAGAGAAGCACCCCTTCGCAACTTCCTCGGTAATCAACGAGCCACCACAGGTTGGGGTCGAATATACCGGTCGCACGATGACTGGCGACGACATCGTGCGGATCGCGCATGCCGCACAGGTCCGGGCAGTCCAGAGTCCCTTCATAGGTGCGCTCAAGTGCCTCGGCGATGGTTTGGTCGTCCCCGGGTCGCCACTTTCGCACGGTTATGCCATCCCCCCAGGAATCGGGTGAGGAGAACTGTGGGCCGGGGCGCGGGCGGCTCAGATAGGCGAGGTCGGCGACTCTTTGAAACCGGGCAGCCAGGAAGGCGTTGAGCATTTTCGTATCGCCCGGTTCCAACAGGACTTGAGCGAGCCGATCCTTGCCCTCAATGGAAGTCGCTTCGTCGATCAGCTGCGCGAGATCCGGGACCTCGCATTCCTGTTGGAGCGGGCTGACGAAGATGGTGAGGGTCATACCGGCACCCGGCACTCCGAGGTAGGCGTGTCGCACGGAATGGGTGCTGGATGGGTCTGTCATCGCCCAGAGACCGGCGGTATCGATCCCAAAGGCCCCGGCATCCCTCAGGAAACGTTGGCCGGCGCTACGGTCCCCGCGCGCGGAGGCCTCGACGAGGCGTTGGGCGGCCGCGACCCGAAGCCGGGCGTCGGCGCGGGAGATCCGGGTCTGGGAGGCGTGAACTGGCTCCACGAACAGGGTCCTTTGGGCTCAAAGGGGACTAGCGGCAACCGGGTGGCCCCTCGGATCGTATCCAAGCGGGATCGTGTAGACTGCGGGGTTCTGGCCCTGAGAACTTGATCGGCAGGAGAATTGCGGATGGTTGGATCTCAGTTTTGCAGAGTCGAGTTTCGCGGAGCATTCCTTGGCGTCTTGGTAGCGGCCCTCGTGGGGGCGGTTGCGTGCCTGTCGATGACGACCCAGCGTGCCGACGCTGCCCCGGAACCCGCCCCGATCCCGACGCGCTGGGAGTTGACCCTCGAGCCGGGGCCACTGCGGGTGATGACGGTTGAGACCCCCGAGGGATCGAAGCCCTTTTACTACTTTACGTACAGGGTGACGAACTATTCGGGAGAGGATCGCCTCTTTACGCCGACTTTCGAGATGTTCACAGACGATGGCACGCTTGTGCCTTCGGGGCGTGGGGTGCCGCATGATGTGACGGAATACATCCTTCGGCGGCTGCGCAACCCGCTTCTCCTCGACGAGATCCAGATGCAGGACAACCTGCTTCAGGGCCGGGAGAACGCCCGAGAGGGGCTGGTTGTCTGGCCGGTCCGAAACCTGAGCGTGGACGAGATCAAGATCTTTGCCAACGGGTTCAGCGGCGAGACCAAGACGGTGTTCCGGGCGGACACGGGTGAGGCAATCACGCTCCGAAAGACGATGATGCTGGTGCATTCCGTCGCCGGCGAGGTCAATACCGGAACGAGCCGGCCCATCCCGCGGCTTGAGAACGCGAGCCGCTGGATCATGCGGTGAGGAGTCGGTACAATCCCGCCCCCCGATGATTCGGGGTAGTAACGTCCGTTCAGATAGGCACATTGAACGCCCCGATGCGGGGCTTTGACGAAACCGGAAAATCGATATGGCACACAAAAAGGGTCAGGGCTCAACCAAGAACGGGCGCGACTCCAATCCGCAGTATCTCGGCGTAAAGCTCTACGGCGGTGAGAAGGCGAACGCGGGCTCGATCATCGTGCGCCAGAACGGCACCAAGTGGCAGCCGGGCTACCTCGTGGGCAAGGGCTCGGACGACACGCTCTTTGCTCTTGAGCCGGGCACGGTGGTCTGGAAGGGTCGGAAAGTGCATGTGCGTCCTGAGAATCCCGAGACGCCGGTGCCGTTCTACCTCTAGGCCCTCTTATCAGTCGGCATTCCGAGTGATGGCGTCCATCAAGCGGGCGGCGATTCCGTCGCACCATAGGAATGATGGCGCGCACAAGCGCAGTCTTCCATCAACTGTTTCGATCTGACCACGTGCTTCCAGCGACGTGCACTCTCTATCGAGTGCTTTGGCGCAGTTGAGTTCCTTTGCGCCGAGTTCGAGTGCGTGCCGATCGATGCCCTCACGAGTGCGGAGGCCCATCATGATCCGCTCCCGAAGACTCCGCTCGGCATCGGGTAGCTCGATGTCGATGGCGGGCGCGAATCCGCCGGTGCGATTAACGCCCTCGATCCACTCGCCGAGTTTCGGGACATTCTTCCAGCGTGACCCGGCGACATGACCCGAAGCGGACGGGCCCGCCGCGAGCCATTGGGCGCATCGCCAATAGACGAGGTTGTGACGACACTCGGATCCGGGGCGGGCGAAGTTGCTGACCTCGTACCGGTCGAGCCCAACAGCAGACAATGAGTCGACAGCGGTGTCGTACATATCTGCCTCGAGTGAGTCCTCAGCGGCGACGAACTCGCCCTGCTTCAGTCGCTGGGTCATTGCGGTATTGGGCTCGTAGGTGAGCGCGTAGGCGCTGATGTGATCGACGAGACCGGTGCGGGCCAGGTCGCAGGCGATGTGCAGGTCGTATCGCCAGTCAGCGATGGTCTGATCGGGGATGGCGTAAATCAGGTCGATGTTTCGTCTCTCGATTCCGGCGTCGGCTGCCACGCTCAGGGCACGCTGAACATTGGCCGGCTGGTGGAGTCGTTCGAGTGTCTTGAGGTGGGAGGGATTGAATGATTGCGCCCCCATGCTGACACGATTGACGCCTCCCGAGGCGAGGACTTTGAGGGTCTCAGCGCTCGCGGACTCGGGGTTGCACTCGACGGTGAACTCAAGCCCGGCTTCGGGGAAACCAGGGACGAGATTGTGGAGTTCATCGAGTATGCGCCCCCACAGTTGGGGGCGGAGGAGACTCGGCGTGCCGCCACCTACAAAGACGGTCTGGAGCCCCCCTCGGAGCAAATCGCGCACGGCACGGAGTTCCAACAAGAGCGCGTGGGTATAGGCCTCTTGTTGATCTCGGTTGTCCACAAAGGAATAGAAGTCACAATAGTGGCACTTGTGGGCGCAGAACGGCACATGGATGTAGAGGGCGTGGACCGGCCCGGGCGCCCCGACAAGTATCTGCCGGGTATCGGCGGGTCGTTGCCCCCCTACCGTGATTCCGATACCTTGCTTGTGGCTCATCGCGTCTCGCATGGGGCGTGGGTTGAGGTGCCGCCTTGATTATGCGGGCGGCGGGATCATCCCGCACCTAGGTTAGGCGCCTACCTTGTGGAGGCCGCGTGCAGGTCAATCTCGTTGCATTCACGCCCAATGGCCAGCGTAGGGACGTCCCGCTCGGGTCGGGGCAGTTCGTGATCGGCCGCCAGGCGTCGGCCCAGATCCGGGTTCCCCTCTCGACGGTTTCGCGCCAGCATTGCGAAGTGCTGATTCGCGAGAACACGATCCGTGTGCGCGACCTCGGCTCGAGCAACGGGACCTTTGTGAATGACGACCGGGTGCAGGACGCCGAGCTGCACGCGGGGGATGTCTTGACCGTGGGAACCTTTGCGTTTGTGGTCCAGATCAACGGGCATCCCGCGACGATCGAGCGCCCCGTGTCCGACGAAGAGGCCCTGATGTCGACGCCTCCCGAAGGCACCAAGCAGATGGATAACGGGGCCGACGATCGCTCGATGGACGAGACAGTTACGCGCCCGAGTATTCAAAAGAGTGCGATGTCGGAGCCCGAGGACTCAAGCATCTTCGACTTCGACTTCGATTTTGAGAACGACGACAACCCGCAGTTGTAATCGATCGATCAGGCCGACTTCTTGCGAGCCCCATTTTCGGATGACCCGCTTGCTTTGGGGATGCGGATGTTGGTGCCGCATGACTTGCAACGGACGATGCGTCCGCGAGCGTCGGTCGGGACTGCCAGAACGCTCCGGCAGAGCAGGTTCGGGCACATGATTCGAACGACTTTCTCGGCCATTTTCTAATCGCCCTTCCTATCGGTTGACGTGGTGTGTATCGGCGGTCATCCGGCAAGACTTGATGCGGCTGTCGGTCGCGCCGGCTGATTCCCGATGCATGGGGCGTTGACGATCGGCTAGGATCGGTGCTTTCACACGATCAGGTGCTTCATCGATGCGTCCAGATAACTCTGATGTTTTTGAACTCTGTTCGCCCGGGCACGCACAGGCCGTGATCGGGCTGCAATGGGGCGACGAGGGCAAGGGCAAGGTGATCGACCTTCTGGCACCGCGATTCCAGGCGGTGGTTCGATACAACGGCGGCGCGAATGCGGGGCATTCGGTAGTGTTCGGAGGCAAGCGGCACTCGCTCCACCTGATTCCCTCGGGGGTCTTTCATCCGGGCGTCCTCTCGATCATCGGGAATGGGGTGGTGGTCGATCCCGGGGCGCTGATAGGCGAGATCGAGAAGCTTTCTGTCGCCGGGATCACGACGAATCGGTTGAAGGTCTCCTCGCGCGCCCATGTCGTGTTCCCATATCACAAGTCGGAGGACGCGATCCGGGAACGGACACTCTCCGAGCGAGCGGCCGATTCGAGCATCGGCACCACGAAGCGCGGCATCGGTCCGGCCTACGCGGACAAGGCGACTCGGAGCACGGCGATTCGGATGGCGGATCTCTTGCGGCCTGAGCGGTTGCGTGAGCTTCTTTCACAGATTGTGCCGGCGCGGAATCGCGAACTTGCGGCGATCGATCGAGATGCGGAGCCATGCGACGCAGACTCGGTAATCGAGCAGGCGATCGGATGGGGGCGGGCTCTCGGGCCGTACATCGAGGACTCCGTTCGGCTTGTCCAGGATGTCTTTGCTTCGAACGGTCGGGTGTTGGTTGAGGGCGCGAACGCGACGCTGCTTGACCTCGATCACGGGACTTTCCCGTTTGTGACATCTTCGAACTGCTCAGCGCTGGGAGTCTGCGCGGGTTCGGGGATCGCGCCGCGTCGACTGGGGGGCATTGTCGGTGTGGCCAAGGCGTATTGCACACGCGTCGGCGGCGGGCCGTTCCCCACGGAGCAGGCGAATGAGCATGGCGACTATATCCGTGAGCGCGGGCGCGAATACGGGACCACAACGGGCAGACCGAGGCGCTGCGGCTGGTTGGACCTCGTAGCGCTGCGGTACGCAGTTCGCCTCAATGGCGTGGATGCGATCGCACTGACGTTGCTTGATGTGCTTGCGGGGCTTGAGGAGTTGCCATTATGTGTTGGCTACCGGATCGGAGGCGAGTTAACAGAGCACTTTCCGCCCGATGCGTACGACCTGAGACGCGTCGAGCCGGTCTACGAGCGGGTACGCGGATTCGAGGGGGACCTGTCCGGCGTTCGGCGATTCGAGGACTTGCCGGGGGACGCGAGGCGCTACGTTGAGTTCATCGAGACGTTCGCCGGCGCACCTGTGCGAATGATCGGCGTCGGACCGGACCGCGAGCAGACGATTATCCGCGGGTAGCCTTTCGGTAGCGCGACTCGGCGTCCTCGAGCGCCTTTCGGGCTTCCCCGAGACGGGTCTGGACATGGTTGTGCTGGTGGGGGTAGCGGTTGGCGTCGTATACCTCGAGCGCGCACTGGAAATAGGCGACGGACTCCTGAAGATTCTCGATCACGTCCCCGGCGGGCATCTTTATCCACGCCTGCCCGAGGTTGGCCTGTGTCTTGGCCCAATCGAGGGGGAACTGGTCGCGGGTTCGCACTTCGAGCGCTTGTGTGAAACAGGCGACGGCTTCCTTGACGGTGTCACCTTTCTTATTCGGGGGCAGGTGGAGCAAAGCGGTGCCGAGATTGTTGAGAGTCGCGGCCCACTCGACGGGATGCGCCGACCTCGTGCGCACCTCGAGCGCGGACTTGTAACAGGCGATCGCCCTCCGGAGGTTGCGGTCGCGGAGGTCGTCCTTGGCGGGGAGCAGCGCCCATGCATTGCCCAGATTGCTCTGCGTGGCGGCCCATTCGACGCGACGCCCCTCGCGTGACCAGACCTCCAGCGCGCGTGCCTGGCATTCGATGGCGCGCTGGATGTTTTCGGCGTGGTCACCCGAAGGGAGTTGCATCCAGACATTGGCGAGGTTGTTCTGGAGGCGTGCCCATCCGATGGGATCGGCGGCTTCGGTGCGAACCTCCAAAGCAGCGCCGAAGCAGATCAGGGCGCGTTCGAGATTGGACGCGCGATTGCCCCGAGGCGCGCGCTCCCACGCGTGGCCGGCGGCGTTGTGAACAATCGCCCATCGCCCGGAGTTCTCGTCTCGCGTCCAGACTTCGGCGGCCATGCCGAGATGACGCGTAGCCTTTTGCAGATTCTCGGCGCGGTCGCCGGAGGGGGCGTCGAGCCAGGCGATCCCCAGTTGGTAGTGCGCCTGCGCCCAGAGGTCGGGCATTTTCTCTCTCGAGATCGTGACCAGGGCGCCCTCGAAGTGATCGATGGCGCGCTCGATGCATTGGGCCCGATCGACGCTCGGGCGATGCACGCACGCGGCGCCGAGGAGCAGCCCGATTCGCGCCGCGTCCGGCGAGTCGGCGCGGAGGTCGAGTTTGGTGGCGGCCAAGAGGTCGGTTGCTTGCTTGTAGGCGTCGTCGATGGCGCCGCGCGTCGATCGCATGAGCGCCACGGCAACATTCAAGCGCCGTTGGAGGTCGTCCTTGGCGTGACGCGCTGCGATGTACTCGCTCAGGGCGTCGTCGAATCGGCCGTCGTAATAGAGGCGGTCGCCTCGGAGCGTGTAGTTCTCCTCCGGCGGAACACTCTCGGGCAATGAGGCGAGCAGCGTATCGGCGCGTACGAAATCGGCGAACGCGACAGCCGCGAGCGCGCGACCGAAATGATCTCGCGATCCGGCCAATCGGTGGGCCGCTTCTCGCTGCTGCGGCGTCAGGGGGAGGAACGAGGGGTCATCGCCCGGATACTTGTCGCCCAGCACCACGGAACGAATCAGGTCGATATCCTCAATCGAGGCGTCGGCTCCTTGCGACTCTGGCGAGCCGGTCTGTGCCTGCGAGGACATCTCTGACTCCGCGGATCCGGCCGCCGCCTCCGTAACGTTCATTCCGGGCAGGGCCCATTCGGCTTCGGTTCCGGTGAGCGGACCATCGAGCCAGGCGCGATACGCGTCGAGTTGCTTATCGATCTCGTGTCCCCGCCGATCGAGCCACTCCGTGAGCATGCGATTGAACGCGGTGTGTCTTCGGAGTGTCGAGTCGATCAGTCCGGGCGTGACAGAGAGCGTTTGCATCCAAATGTGCGCCCGCTCGATCGAGAGGTGCGGGTGGCGGCGGTGCCCGGTCGAGATGGCCTCCAGCGCTTGTCGCGCGGTGCCGTAGCGGCGGATGAGTCGGCACAGAAACGCCTGCGCCCGGTCGAGGTCCTCGGGGGTTGCCTTTTCGGTTTGAATGAAGAGCGACGATGCGACGAGGTGGACGAGCATGGGGACCGCATCGAGCCCCGACTTAGTTGTCTGTGTCTCGCCCAGAAGCGTCAGAATCGCACCGGAACTAACGCTCCCGACGGTCTGCACAAGTTTGGCCACCTGTCTCGACGAGGCCATGCCGGATTATAACCCGACGTTGCCCGATGCGGTCAGAAACCCGCGGAACGCAGCCAATCGCTGGGGGCGAGGTCCATGGCCCGGGCCACGGCGAGCATGCTCTCGAGACTCGGCAGGTGTGCGCCGCGTTCGATGCTCGACAACTGGCTCACGCTTACGCCGGAGGCCTCGGACAGGTCCTTGAGCGTCCAGCCCCGCTCGGTGCGAGCGACGCGAATCTGGCGGCCGAGTTCGGCGCGGAGGCGATCTTGCGGTCGCCTCCCGAGGTCAAATGCTTCGGCGGCCTGCTGGAGCGTCTTGCGGAGTTCATGGATTGAGAATGGTTTGGCGAGGTAGTCGAACACATCTCGTTTGAAGGTTTCTCGCATCGTCTCCATCGACGGATACCCGGTGACGACGATGATGCAGAGTCTGGCCCACCTCTTGCGGAGGACGGCGAGAACCTCCTCGCCCGAATAACGCCCCATTTTCATGTCGAGCAGCACGATGTCGGGCATCGACGACTCGATCGCCAGATACAACTCGTCAGGCGTCGCGACCGCTCGGACATGATGCCCGTCGGCTTCGAGCGCGCTGATGATAAACTCACGGAAGTCGGCGTCATCATCGAGCGCAACGATCGAGAGTGGAGCCGCCTCGGCGTGTTGATCCTCGATTCGTGATGTGGTGTCGGGCGGGGGTGTCATCATTTGTCTGCTGTTTCGATCGATGGTTCGCTCCCTGGGAGCATTACTTCAAAGACGGCGCCGTGATCGGGGTGAGTCGCGTTGCGAGCGAGGATCAAGCCGCCGTGTTCCTTGACGATACCCTCGGCGACGGCGAGGCCCAACCCGGTGCCGTTGGCATCGAGCCGGGTCGATGCGAAGGGTTCGAACAGTCGCGGGAGGACATCAGGCGAGATTCCGGGGCCCGAGTCGTGGATCAGGACGGACACCCAAGGGCGTCCGTCTCGGACGGACCTGTTCGCCGAGACTCGGATGGTGCCCCTGCCGTCCATCGCGTCCGAGGCGTTTCGGATGAGGTTTACGAACACCTGCGCGAGACGGTCGGGATCGCCGACGATGGTCAGGCCGGGTTCGACCGAGGCCTCGAAGTTGATGCTGCGGGTTCCGCGGTCGAGGCGGACGAGCGTCCAGCACTCATCGATGAGCGGCGCGAGTTCGACGATATCCGCGAGGGGCGGCCGGACGCGAGCGAAGTCCAGGAGACTCTCGCCAAGGCGCTCAAGCCGCCCGATCACGCGTCGGATGAGTTCGATTCTCGCCCTTTCGTCCGTTGGGTAGTCATTCTGGGCGAGTTGCTCGACCGTGCCCTTCAGGACGGCGAGTGGGGTATTGAGCTCGTGCGCGATGCCGGCGGACATCATGCCCAGACTGACGAGCCGGTCCTGATCGGCCATGTTGCGGCGCGCCGTCTCGAGCAAATGGTTCTTTCGGCGCAGTTCCGAGGCGACCCGTTCGAGTTCCTCTTCCTGCTGACGGAGCTTACGCACGGTGGCGTTGCGCGAGCGCATGATGTCGCCGAGTTCGTCGTCCGGGATGCGGTCCTCGGGGATCAGTTCGGCATCGCGGATGCCCGCCTGTACCGCCGCGTCGGCGCGCCGGACACGCTCGATGGGCTGGTAGACGTGGCGCGGCAGAATGAACACCTCGATGACCAGTGCGATCACGGCGTAGGTCCCGATGAGCGCTACCATCAAGATGAGATAGAGCTTGCCGACGATCGCTCGAGCGACGGGCGAGTCGGCGGTCGCGGCGATGATCCGCCCGGAAGCGTCGCGGAGCGCTGCGCCTGAGTTTCCTTGCAGCGTCGTGAAAGAAATGACCTGTTCGGGCGCCGAACCGCGCAGGAGTTCGTCGAGGTTGGGCATGTTCGGTGGGTCGCCGGGGCGCCATTCGATCACACTGACGCCCTCGACGGGCAGTTCGGCGATGGTGCCGACGCGCACGTAATCGGCCAGCGCCAGGCGGCACTCGCGCTCTCCGGAGCGCCGGAGGACCTCCTGAATCGGTCCCTGTAGGACGGCGAGCAAGAGGATCGCGAGCGAGAGGGAGAAGGCGGTGTGCAGGACGATCATCTTCGAGCGGACACGGACCGCCCAAGCGAGTCGCCGACGCTGCCGGGTTGTCGTCCTTTCGGTCATGGCGCGGGGGCGGGCTCGATGGCTTCGTCCGGGACTGAATACTGCTCCGCCTGCTCCTGAAACTCACGTTCGCGCTCGGCACCGCGCATCAGATCATGCACGACGAAAATCATGGCGCTCACGAAGAGGACCAGCGCGATCAGCGCCAGGGCGCTCCCGACGCGCGATCGAGCCCGGGCGTGGGACAGTGCCTCCCCGCATGCATCTTGGCCGTGCGACTTCCAGAGTCGGTCGAGTTCCGTGCGAATGGCATCGATGTGCGGCGGTCGCTCGGCGCTGAACTCCAGAGGTCGCACAATGCCTTCCGTGCTCGGGAAAGCCGCCTCGATATCCGCACGGCGCACCCGAGCGATCCAGACGAGCCGATCGGGCCAGGCGATTCCTTTCAACCCCGGCGATGCCAGCGCGGCTTGGGACGCGTCAGCGGGCCCTCCGGCCAGGGCCGCCTCGACCGCGGCGCGGATAAGGCGGGACTCGCCCACACCCTCGAGGTTGGCATGGAGGTCGGTGGCTCGTTCGAGCGCGAGGCGCCCGCCGACGGTATCGCCCCGGACCAGGACGCCGACTTCCCAGATCATTCGGGCGGTGTCGATCGGACTGCTCATCCGGGCATCATTGCACGTCGGACGCCCCGAAGCGAGCGATGCGGCGCGGTACGCTGTTGATTCCCGCGCGTTGATGCGCGGCCTCAAGTCAACACGGAGCGACTCATGGCGAAGGTGAGCACACGGACGGAAAAGGACACGATGGGTGAGATGACGGTGCCTGCGGATGCGCTATACGGCGCATCGACGCAGCGGGCCGTGGAAAACTTCCCGGTATCGGGGAGGCCCGTGCCGTTCGCGGTGGTACGCGCCTATGCGTCGCTCAAGTCGGCGTGCGCGACAGTGAACGAGGGTTTGGGTCGGCTCGAGAAGGCCCGGGCGGCGGCGATCCGATCGGCTTGCGAGTCGATCGCTGAGGGCATGGCCGAACATGGCGGCTGGGCGCGGCACTTCCCGGTGGATGTGTTCCAGACGGGATCCGGCACCTCGACCAACATGAACGCGAACGAGGTGATCGCGAATCTGATCTGCTTAGCCAGGAAGAAGCCGATCGGTTCGTCGAAGGACGCGGCGTACCTCAAGGGTGGCGGCGTTCATCCGAACGATCATGTGAACATGGGGCAATCTTCGAATGACACGTTCCCGTCGGCGATGCAAATCGGGGCGGCGCTGGAGATTCGTGATCGGCTGCTCCCCGCCCTGCGCGTGATGGGTGATGAACTGGACAAGAAAGCGAAGCAGTGGAACAAGGTCATCAAGATCGGACGCACGCACCTGCAGGATGCGACGCCGATCCGCCTCGGTCAGGAGTTCTCGGGATACGCGCGCCAGGTGCGCCAGGCGGAGCGGCGGGCGCAGAGCGCGCTGGAGTCGTTGTGCGAGTTGCCGATCGGCGGAACAGCAGTCGGGACGGGAATCAACACGCACAAGGAGTTCGGTAAGCGTGTTTGTGCGGAACTATCAAAGATGCATTCGAGCAAGGCCGCGAGTGTCACTTTCAAAGAGGCCAGGAATCACTTCGAAGCGCAGCACACGCGAGACGTGATTGTCGAGGCCTCGGGGCACCTCAAGACGATCGCGGTGAGCCTGTCGAAGATCGCGCACGACATCCGGCTGCTGGGGAGCGGACCGCGTTGCGGGATCGGGGAGTTGAAGTTGCCGGCGGTGCAACCGGGCAGTTCGATCATGCCGGGCAAGGTCAACCCGGTGATCTGCGAGATGGCGGTCCAGGTCGCGTGCCAGGTTGTCGGGAACGACGCCGCGATCACGATGGGCGGGCTGGGCGGGGTCGGGTCGCTTCTGGACCTGAATGTCGCGATGCCGATGATGGCGGACAACCTGCTTGAGTCCATCCAGCTCCTGAGTCGGGCGTGTGATGTGTTTACGCAGAAGTGCCTGATGGGGCTTGAGGCGGACGAGGATCGCTGCGAGGCCCTCATCGAGGGGTCGCTGGCGATGTGCACAAGTCTGGTCCCGGCGATCGGGTACGACAAGAGTGCCGCGATCGCCAAACAGGCGTACGCCGAGGGCAAGACGGTCCGACAAGTGGCGATTGAAACGGGCGTTTTGGGCCAGGGCGAGCTCAGACGTCTGCTGAACCTGGCGAGTATGACCAAGCCGGACTAATCGGGCAGGCGGACGATCGAGACCGGGAATTTGCACTAAGTCCGGAATCTGCAAGTATTTATCGGAATGCTCCGTCCTTTTTCCACGTCGTTCGCGGAGATAGAGGGCGTGTGGTGTCATTCGTTCGGGTGCGATGCAAGGTGATTTTCCAGACAGCCACGGAGACCGGTCGGCCTGCACGGATGGTGCGCCGCCTGTGTGATGGGTTGACCCGGTGAGTTGTATGAGACTGGACCAAGCGAAAAACAACTCGCGGTGGCCAACGGCTGATTTGGGGCGCGAGCGTTTCCGACGATTGTGGAGTCAAACTCCAGACACGGCACCGACATCGTCTCATAGCCCACGACCTCAGCCCCTCATCTGATTTCGCCTCGAACGATTACCGTCCCAGGAGACGAACCCGTGCCCACGACAAACGCAGCAAACCGTTCGCATCTCGCCCGCCGGACATCCGGCAATCTCTGCCTCCTCTTCCTTTGTGCCGGGATGTCGGTGGGTATGGCAGCGCCCACGCTTGGTGCCGACCTGACATCAACGGTTCAGATCGATGCGCCGAGCACGATCACCGTCGAACTGCCCACTGACTATCTCGCATGGGACTTGTGCTGGGGTCAGTACCGTGAGGAGGCGTGCGTGACGCTCGCCGACCTGATCATCGAACAGATCAGCGACCCCGAGTTGCTGTACGTGATCGACATTCCGCAGCTCTCCCCCAAGTGGACTCCGGTGAGGGCTGGCCGGCAGAAGACGGACTTCAAGGGACAGAACATCAACCACGACCTGCTCAAGCACGCTCGGCTCACCTATGAGCGGGATATCGAGCAGGCCGTGATCGCGTTGATCAATCTCGTGCGAGAGGCGCGCCCGGGTGTGCGGCTGACCGTGAATGGTTTCGGGCCGATCGCGCCGAAGGGCCGCCGGGCTGCGAGCTATCTCGATCTTGCGGACCACATGGACTTCATCATCGCGGTCGAGTTCGACAAGGGTAGTTCGAAGGTCGGTATTGACCGGCGCGTGACCAAGAAGCTCGGGCGTCGCCAGATCGACTCGCTCGCCGATGAGGGTCTCCCCGTCCTGGCTCGAAGCGATAGCGAGTGGTACGCCCTTGGATTCGATGAGTCGATCGTGGGCGATCTACTCGACGTGGGGCCTGAAGGCGACATTGTCTGGGACGACGACTCCTCGGACCACTCCGATGACACGGGAGATACCTCGGCGGACGACCCTGCCAACGATGATGTGCCGCCCTCCGATCCGTACATCAACGATAGTGATCCGGCGGTCGACGACCCCGACGGGTTTGAGGCCGGCGGCGGAGGAGACTCCGGTGGCTCGGAAGGCGGCGATGGCGGCGGCGCAGCTCCCGGCAATCCGCCCGCTGGGGGTGGCGGCGGCGGCGGTGGCGGAGGTGGTGGCGGCGCGCCCGTCGAGCCGGAGACATTTACGATCACGCTGCCCGCTCAGATGGAGTCGCCCTACGGCTCGCAATGGGGCACGCAGAACCAGGACACGTTGCTCGTCTATCCGGCGCAGTACGAGGCGCACTCGAACACCATCATCGCGCTACCCCTGAGTTTCCCGAGCCATAACGCGCCCGACGAGAATCCGCGCAACTGGAACTACGAGTTCCGGGGCGTGAACCCCGACCACTTCGTCCTCATGGAAGAGGGGTTCGATATCGTCGACGGGATGATGCAGATGATCCACGATGCGGGGTACCGCGAGGTCTGGTTCTGGGGTTTCAGCGGCGACCACGTTCACAACTCCGAGACCGCCGAAATCTCGATGCCGTGGCTCCATCTGGATGGTTGGACGCAGCCGATGATCGACACGTGGCCCGCGTTCTCCCAGCGGTGGCGCGATGCGGGGATGAAACTGGGCTTGTATCTGGGGGCGATTAACACGCCGAACTTCGGCACAACGCTGAACCCGGTGCACCGTTGGATTACACGCGACGATTACGAGTTCGTCGGCGACACCGTGAAGCAAGCCAAGGACATGGGATTCGAGGTCGTCGCATTCGATGCATTCGTGTGGATTCTCTCGATGCGCGATATGCCGGAGTGGGCCAACTGGGGTCCGACCTCGGTCGGACCGCGCGACAAGGGCATCGCTCTGGATCTGATCTCCTACCTTCGCAACCGTCCCGACCTGCAAGGTATGGAGTATGCCGGGGAGAGCATGTTGCCGTACGGCAAGTTTGTTGCGGCCATTCCGCCGCTCGAACTCGTGACCCCCAATGCCGAGCCGTCGCCGTATTTCGACTCTCTCAATACGCTTGAGGATCCGGAGATCTTTGACCGGGTGAATCCGGGGCGCGAGATCATCAAGATGCTCGGCGGGTTTACGCAGTGGCCGGTGGCCGAGTACAACGGGCTCAAGGCGAAGTGCGCCGAGTACAACTACCGCATGTGCATCGACTACCGCGTGTTGCAGCAGATGGGCGAGATCGGCACACTGCAGGCCGAGGCACAGTGATGTGACGCGGCGGTCGGAACTGGATCAGCTATCACAACGGGTCGGCCCTCGGGTCGGCCCGTTTCTCGATTCTCGCAATCACTGATCGCGTCTATTGAATCGGTCGACGAACGCGTTGTACTGCGCTTCGGTATCGATGCCGCCGAAATACTCCCCGTCTCGGACGATGACCTTGATCGCGTACCCGTTCTCGAGAGCGCGGAGTTGCTCGAGACTCTCGGCGACCTCCGCGATACCGGGCTTCAGCCGGACATAATCATCGAGGAACGACCGGCGATACGCGTAGATGCCTAGGTGTTTAAGGCGGGCGACGCCGTGCCCGTCGCGGTCGAAGGGGATACATGCGCGCGAAAAGTACAACGCCTTGCCCTGGGTCGAGACTACGACTTTGACGCACATCGGATCGGCCGGGTCTTCCGACTCGCGGAACGGCGTCGCGACCGTGGCGATGGGCGCGCCGTGCGGGCCCTCGCGGTCAAGGGTCTCAACGAGGTCGTCGATGAGTGTCGGATCCATCTCGGGCTCGTCGCCCTGAACGTTCACCACGATGCCACGCGTGTCAATGCCGAGTGCGGAGCAGGCCTCGGCGAGGCGAGAGGTGCCGTTGGGATGCTCGGATCGGGTCATCACAACGCCGCCCCCGAATGCACGGACGGCGTCGGCGATGCGGTCATGATCCGTTGCGACGACGACCCTGCTGACGTACTTGGCGCGGGTTGCAGCCTCGTACACATGCTGCACGAGCGGCTTGCCGGTTTTGGAAGCGAGCATTTTCTCGCGGAATCGAACGGATGCGAGGCGCGCCGGGATGACAACGGTGGCGTACGCGGGCATGGGTGACCTCCGGGCGCTACGCCCCGACTCGATGAATCATCCCCGGAGTTCCTTGACCAACGCTTGAAGTTCTGTGCGGCGGTCGCGGACATCTCGGTACCCGATCTGCTGGATCGCGATGCTCGACGCCAGTTTGAGCGCTTCCTCGGCGGCGTCGAGGTCGCGATTCTCACGCCCTCGGGCTTCGAGCGAAGACATCAGCCCGTAGCGCGACGCCAGCAGGAGTTCCTGCGTCAGGTTGCCTTCGTCTGCGAGGGCCCTGCGGTATGTCTGCTCGGCTTCCTCATTCCAACCGAGCTTCTCGAATGAGTGCGCCAAGTACAGCAGTGCATCGACGAGCTTGCCGGGGGCGTTCTGGCCTTCCTGGAGTTGCTGAATCGCGGCTTCATACTCGCCCGCGTCGAAGAGGCGGCGGCCCAGTTCGAACTTCAGCGCCAGGTCCGTCGGGTAGTTCGCGACACGCTCGCGGTACTCGGCGATCTCGGCCTGCGCGAGTTCGTTCGTGGCCGAGTCGATGAGCGCCGCGAGTTCAGCGTTGTCGGGTTCGCCGGCCAGCCGGGTCCGGAGCTCGGCGATCTTGCGGCGTCCGGCGCGCAGTCGGATCTCGCCGGCCTGCTGCTTGAGTCTGTAGTTGGCGGTCTCATTGAACCCGCGCATCAGGATGTTGTGGGCGAGTTTGAGATCGCCCGGCTTATCGCGTTCGAGAAGGATCTTGGCGTACTTCTGGATGGCCGCCAGATCGTTGGGTCGCTGCTGATAATCGGCGGCGGCTTCGTTCACCACGCGGTCGACCGTCTCCTCGCTCTTAACGATTCGGTCGGCCTCGTCGAGGCGGCGTTGCTCGTCGAGATCGCGGATGTTCTTTCGGAAGCCCCCTGCCTGGCCGGTTTGATCGTATCCGCCTTTGGACATCGTTTCCTCGGCGGAGAGATTGCGGACCTCGGCTTGAAGCCGCGCATCGGACGGGTCGAGCCGGCACGCGAACTCGCCCGCGCGGACCGCTAGTTCGAAGGCCCCGGCTTGTCGGAACACCTCCATCAGCTTGACCATCTGTGCCTTCTTGGCCTTCTTGTCGTCCAGCGCCTTGCCGAGCACGCGGTCGCCCAGCCAGATGGCCTGCTCGCTCTGCCCGAGTTTGATGGCTTCTTCTGCGGCCCTGAGCCCGTCCGCCCAGTCGCTCGGCTTGGTCCCCCACTCCAGAATGGCAGAAACAAACTTCGTCGCCGGGCCCTTGGCGTCGCGAACAACCATCGATTGGTCCTTCGTCGGCCCTTTGGCTTTGGGGTTGTCGCGGAGGAATGCGGCCGTCGAAGCGAAGAACTTCTCCATGGCCTCGAAGTTTGACCAGTCCCTAAGAAGCCCCGAGAGCCACATGGTCATGGCGTATTCGTAGTTGGTGGTCTCATGGACTGTTTGGGCGCGTTCAAAGAATGCTTTGGCCTTGCGCGGATCGGGCTGAAGGGCCGCGTCCGCGGACTCGGGAATATCCAGCTCCGCGCCATTAGGTTGGGAGTCGGTCTGGTCGCCTTCCTTGCCTGACTTTCGCTTAAAGATCGCCAACTCGGGTCCGCTCCTATCGCCCTCCGCACGGGAAACGCACGCTCCCTGCGAGGGGCGGGTCATGCTACGCCATACGCCCCTGAGCGTCACGCGGTGCCGACCATCCTGAGAAGGGGATACACTCCGAGAATGAGCGTTGACCCCAAGGCCCTATCCATTGTGCATTATCCGGCGGAGGTGCTCCGCCAGAAAGCGAAGGAAGTGCCCGATGTGACGGCTGACGTCCGCCGGGTCGCCGAGCGGATGATCGAGTTGATGTTCGAGGCCGAAGGCATCGGACTGGCGGCACCGCAGGTAGGTCTCCCGTGGAGGATGTTCGTCGCGCACGTGCCGGAGAACGAGGATCGCTCCCTCGGGGCGGATCCGTTGGAAGCGACCGGCGAGCCGATGGTGTGCATCAACCCGCGGCTCAGCCAACCGGAGCGGGATCTGGTGCCACTGGACGAAGGATGCCTTAGCCTGCCTGAGATCGTTGGCGAGGTCAGGCGTCCGAGCCGAATCACCATGACGGCCCTCGGGATGGACGGCCGCGAGTTCACGGTGCGGGCGGCCGGGCTGCTGGCCCGGTGCTGGCAGCACGAGAACGACCACCTCGACGGTGTACTTATCATCGATCGCATGACGCCGCCGTCACGGCTTCGTAATCGCAACGCTCTCAAGGCGCTGGAGCAGCGCGCGGTGTTTCACTGATGAGAGTGTTGTTTCTGGGCGCGGGGGCGTTCGGTGTACCGACACTTGAGGCGCTTGTTCGGGCGCACGAGGTGGTCGGCGTCATCACGCAGCCGGACCGGCCGGCGGGTCGCGGCAGAAAGCTCACCGCGACCCCCATTGCGCAATGGTCATTGGAGCATCTGAAGGGCGCGGCGCTGATCCGCCCGGACGATGTCAATACGGACGAGGCGATACGCTTCGCGCACCAGCTGCGAGCGGACGCTTGGGTCATCATCGCCTTCGGCCAGAAGCTGGGCGAGTCGCTATTGAGCGATCACTTCGCGGTCAATCTCCATGCGTCTCGATTGCCGAGATGGCGGGGCGCCGCTCCGATCAACCACGCCATTCTGGCCCGCGATGCGATGACCGGTAACTCGGTCATCACGATCGCGCAGCGGATGGACGCGGGCCTGGTGCTCGGCATGAGCACGAGGGCGATCGCGCCCGATGTCACCGCGGGGATGCTCCATGACCAGTTGGCGGGCGACGGACCGGCGTTGGTGCTGGACGTGCTGGAGCAGCAAGCGCGCGGCATGCTCAATCCGGCCGTCCAGGATGAGTCGAGCGTCACGCGAGCGACGAAACTGGGGCGACGGGACGGATGGGTCGACTTTTCGCAGACCAGCGAAGAGTGTCGGTGCAGGATCAACGGCCTGAGCCCCTGGCCCGGCGTCAAGGCGGGGTACCGCGGAAGGCAACTCGGTCTGGTACGTGCGACGCGAAGCCCCGCGAGGGGCGGGGTTGGGGCCGCGGGCGAAATCGTCGATGCGAGAATGGGCTTGGTGGCGTGCGCCGACGGCGTTGTGCAGCTGCTCGAAGTCCAACCCGAAGGAAAGAGCGTGATGGCATGGGGCGATTTCGCCAATGGACATCGCGTGGTTGATGGTGAGCGCCTGGTGCGAATCGATACATGCTGACACTCTGGGACATCTTGCCGAAGCGCATGCGGCCGGCGGTGCAGCCAAGACCCGCTGCTGTGAACCGCATCTCCAAGCCGCGGCCGAGCGTGAGCAGGTCGCACGAGCGGTATGACGAGCTCGCGCGGGACCTGCTGGAAGAGTATGGCGTGCGGGTGCGCAAGTGGCGGAGTTCGATGTCGGGTGTGGCTTGGCAGGTGACCTACCGAGATGGCTCCGTGTCGAAACTGATCGAGGCCCCCAAGCCGCGTGGTCCGATGTCGGCGGCGGTTTTCTGTCACGAGATCGGGCACCATGCGATCGGATTCCATCGGTACAAACCGAGGTGCCTGGAGGAGTTCCATGCGTGGGATTGGGCGCTGAAGGAGATGGAGCGGCGCGGCGTGAACGTCACGGATCGAGTGCGTGAGCGGATGCACGAGTCGCTCCATTACGCGATCCAAAAGGCGGCCCGCAGGGGGCTGAAGCAACTTCCGGTGGAGTTGGCCCCATTCATGAGTCCTCCGCCGCGGAAGAGCGATTCTCGCGCCTTGGCGTGAGCCCATCTCGAGGGAAAGCCGAGAATCCGGGTCTTCAGCGGGATGGCAGCGTATTTGCGTGGGATTGGGGTCAAGGACGGGTCTCGGCCGGCCCGATATGTCTCACGAAAGGGGTATCCCATGAGAGTTGGATCACAGAACCACCATCTCGGCAACCTGCTGAAGTACCACGCGACGCAGCGCCAGCAGCAGTTCGCCCAGCAGTTCGAGGGCACGCGGAATTTCCAAGACAGCCTGAAACGCGGGGCGGATACCTTCACCCGTTCGGCTGCCCATGCGGAGGGAGCGCATCATCTGCGTTCCAACGCGCACAAACTGCAGGGCAGCACATTCGACACGCCTCGTGGCGGGCTGACCCCGGAACAGGCGGAACGACTTAAGGCGAAGGTCGGTGAGGAGGCCGGCACTGCGGTCAACCAGAACCTTGCCCCTGCAACGCCCGAGAGCGGGGATACCCAGACTTCGGCGCCGACCACCTACACACAGGGGGACATCGATGCGCTGCTGAAAGTCTTTGGATCCGTCCAGGGCGATGAAGCCTTTGACGAAACCATGGACATGAACGCGGACGGCAAGATCGACGCCGACGATCTGAATCACATGCTCTCGAACCTCGCCCAGCCGGAGCCGGCGGAGAGCGAGCCGGTGACCTACACACAAGCCGATGTCGAGAACCTGATGAAGATTTTCGGATCGGTGGCAGGCGATGACGCCTTCGACGGTTCCATGGATATGAATAACGATGGCAAGATCGATGTCGATGACCTCAATCATGTGCTGTCGAATATCGAGGAGCCCGACGAGGGCTGATCGCTCGATCCAACCCGTTGCCGTGAACCAAGGGCGTCTCGCGAGAGACGCCCTTTCTCATTGCCCGATAACGCGGCGACGTCGGTCTGTGACGGCGTCCGCAACGACATATCATCGGTGTTGACGAGAGTTCGGGCGGCGTGATCTCGACTCGCGGCATGGTTGTCTCCGGCGGCCCAACCGGCTGCCGGAGCGAGCATGAGTCGAAGAACTGGAATCCCGGCCACCCTCGGCGCCCTGATCGCGTGCGCGTGCGTCTCGCGGTCAATCGGCGCGGAGTTCGTCTTCTCCGAAAAGGAAGAGTTGCTATCGACATCGCCGGCTGCAGCGCTTCGCGTATCTTCGATCGACGGCGAACCGATGGAGAATCTGCTTGGCGTTCTCCCCGGCACCGGGCAGATCGGGATGTTCGGGCGCAACGGAACGGGCGGTTTCACGGCGCCGGTGTACTTCCCCGCGGGGCCATCCCCCTCGGCGATGATCGTCGCCGACCTTGACGGCGATGGCGACAAGGATGCCGCGATGACGAACTCATCGGCGTCTCGCATTACAATTGTGTTCACGGAGAACGGTACGTTCGAATCATCGCGCATCGTGACGATCGGGCAGCAGCCGACTTCGATCGCATCGGGAGACTTCAATCAGGACGGACGAGTCGATCTTGTCGCGGCCAACTTCAACTCCGACACGATCACGGTGGTGCTCAACGACGCCGGCGCTGAGTTCACAAGCAAATCAATCCTCGGCGCGGGGAACGGTCCCCATTCGCTCCTTTGCGACGACTTCGACGGCGACGGCCTTCTAGATATCGCGTGTACCCAGTACTTCACCAACGCGGTTTACATCTACCGGGGTCTCGGCAACGGCTCGTTCCTCCCGCCGACTCCGACGGTCGTGGCGAATCGCCCGACGGCCATCGCGGCGGGCGATTTCGATCTCGACGGTGATCCGGATCTGGCGGTCGCAAACAGCAACTCGGGCACTGTGACGTTCCTTCGCAACAACGGAGGCGCGATGTCGTTCTGGATGCAGGAGTCGGCTGGACTCCAGCCATCGGACATCCGCGTGGAGGATCTGGACCGCGACGGTGATCCGGACCTGGCGATCGCAACGGCGGGAGCGAACTCGTTGGCGCTCTTCGAGAACCGGAACGCGGGGGAGTCGATGTTCAAGATCCTCCTGCCGCTCAGTTACAAGCCGCAGAGCGTGGTGCTGCGGGACCTCGACGGAGACGGCGATGCGGATGTCATCGCTTCTTCGGCGACCAATGGCCGGATTGTCGTGCTCAGAAACGAAACCCCCGCGCCGTTCTGCCCGGGCGACTGCGACGCGGACTTGTATGTCGATGTGAACGACCTGAACATCGTCCTCTCGAACTGGGGCCGGTCGGTGGCACCCGGATCGAATGGGGACCTGTCGGAAGACGGGGTGATTGGGGTGGACGACCTCAATACCGTACTCTCCAACTGGGGCGGTGTGTGCGGGGCGTCGTGATGGCCCGTGTCGCCCTCGGCGACGGGACTCGGTCCGAACAGAACCGGCCCGCCGACCGGGACGCCCCGTGTGCAAGGCCACTCAGCCGGATCACTAGGGTGCGATGACCTCGACCAACTCAAGCACCTCGCCGTTGAGCATGTTGAGTTCCAGGACGAACCCGACGCCGGGCGCGTAGTACTTTAGTTCGGGCAGATCGATCAGTTCGGGCGCGATCGGGTTGTACTCGTGGGTCAGCACGCAGTGATCGAACGCTCCGAACGGGACCTCCACTGACTCGTCCAGCGCGTGAACCTCGGCGATGTCCTCCGCTTCGCCCAAAAGGAACTCCTGCCGATATACGCGCCCGATCTCGGGGTGGGCAAACATCGCGATTCCGGGCTTAGCTCCGTCGACACCCGCTTCCCACGAGCCCTCGATGTCCACGAGTTTGCCGTCTTCGTAGTTGAGCGTGATCTCACCGAAATACCAGACATTCCCATCGACATCGACGGCGTACCAGTCACGGGTATCTTCGACAATCTCGTCGTCGACATAGACCGTGTCAATGACCTCGAAGCACTCGACGCCAAGAATTTCGCGCGTTTCTTCTGTGACTGTCACTTCGATGCGTTCTGGGCCGTCCTCGGTCTCGGCCTCAAAGATCGTCGTGGTCCCGGGCACCAGCGGCCAGTACGGATTGGGATTCTCGGCAGCGTCTTCGGGTGTCATGAAGTTCGATGGATCAATGTCTGGTTCGTAGTACGACTCATCGAGTCGATCACAGATCTCCAGCCGGCCTTGAAATCGATCGTTCGCTTCACTGATCGCCTCGGCCAAAGAATCCTTCGCCTCTGCAATCGCTTCAATGCGGTCGACAATGTTCGAAAAGGTCTGCGCCTTGCCAACTGCATTGAAGAACTCCGCGGACGCGGCTCGGAGATCCGACTTTTTCTGATTCTTGGCGACTGTATCGCATGGGTTCGGGCGGGCATGCGTGACGCTCTGCAAGCACAGTACACCCGTCGCCGCGGCAATAACGATGGCTGCTCTGACTTCCGGCACTCGGACTCGACTCGATAGGGTCATGATCTGCTCCTGATTCGGGTTACTTTCACGGCCCTTCGCAACGCACGATGAGCCGCACCCAAACCTACGAGCCAAACCGTCCAAGCGAATGATGATGGGGTGACGGGGCGCACGGCGATTCCGTCATGTAAGCGTCATGCAAGACCGGCCCCTGAGACGATATTTTCTCGCTGGAAGGAGAAGCGGGATCGTCCTGCCTCCTTAGCGCTTGTCCCGAGCAATAGGCGTGAGATAATGCTCTCGGAACTCGCGGACAAGACCCCGGCATTGGTGACACACTCGGCAAGACCAGGAGAAACAACCATGCACTCCTTCAGACTCGCTTCGGCGTTCACACTCGGTGCACTCGCGGCGCTCGCGATTGCCGCGGCTGCACCCGAAGTCGATGATGACGATCGGGATCGCGATGACGACGAGCAGACAGTGCAGATCGATATTGCACAGGTGCCAGCTCAGGTTCTCGCTTCATTCCTGGTGCGCTCTAATGGCGTGACGCCGACCTCCGCGGAGCGGATCACCGACGACGGAATCGATGTCTATGCACTCGAGTCCGAGGGCGACGGAGTCGACTTCGAGGCTGTGCTTTCCTCCGCCGGTGACATCATCAAGACCGAGTCGCAGATCGGTATCGATACACTCCCGCAGAGTGTGCGCGACGCCCTGGCGAAGGCATTCCCGGGAGCAACTATCGCCGAGGCGGACGACGTATCGCTCTCGTACTTCACGGTTGAGCTCCGCCAGGGCGATCGCACCTTCGACGCGGTTGCCTTCGCGAGCGGCGACATCGAGATGGGTGATGATTTTGATGACGACGATGAGCACGAAGATCGCGACGGCGACGACGACTGAGGCCCGATGCGGATGGGGAGGGCGATGGCGTGCGGATACTGATTGTTGAAGACTCTCAGCGATTGCGCGACTCACTGAGCGATGGACTACGCTCGGCGGGGTATGCCGTCGACGCTGTCGGTGACGGCCGCCAAGGGCTCATCTATGCGAGGGCCACGGACTACGATCTGATCATCCTTGACATGATGCTCCCGGTCATGGACGGGCTGACCGTACTGAACGAGTACCGTTCGGCGCACGGGCAGTCACCGGTCTTGATTCTGAGCGCGCGGGACCGTGTCGAGCACCGCGTCGAAGGGTTGCGCGGCGGCGCGGATGACTATCTGGTAAAGCCGTTCGACTTCGACGAACTCCTGGCGCGCGTCGAGGCGCTGTGCCGACGGGCCAAGGGGCGTGAGGCCAACACCATCGAAATACGCGGCGTGACGCTCGATCTCGCTTCTCAGACCATCCGATACGAGGATGAAGAACTTGTGCTTGCGCCGCGGGAGTTTTCGATGTTGCGGTATCTGATGATCAATGCGGGGCGCACGATCTCCAGAATGGAACTGGAAGAGCATGTGTACGACTCGAACCGCCAGGTGTGGAGCAACGCGGTGGACTCTTCGATCGCGGCCATTCGGCGGGTGCTCCGTGAGGCGCGTGCTCCGAACCTCATTCGAACGCGGCGCGGGATGGGGTATCAGATTGACACAGAGCAACTGAAGGAGTCGGCGCCCCGTTGAAATCGATCTCACGGACATTGTTGACACTTATCGCGGTCGGTCTGATCGTGACGGTGTCGCTCGCGGGTATTGCGACCTATCTGAGTGCTGCTCGTTCATTGCGTGATCAACTCGACGAGCATCTTGTTGAACGCGCGGAGACCTTTGCCGAGCTGGTCGTGCAGGAGAGGGGGCATGTCCAGTTCGATTTCGATGGGGATCTTGACGAGGACACCATCGGAGCGCTCCTGGATGTGGTCGATGTGACGGGAGATTTCGTCGCGCGATCACCAGCCTGGCCCGAGACTATGGGGACACGGCCGGTCCTTGTCGGTTCATCGACGCGCCTCTCGTCGGTCACGGTTGATGGTGAGCCCGCGCGGATGGTGACGATGACACATGAGGCATCAATCGATCCTGATGAGCCGCAGGTCTGGGCGGCTCCGCCTGCCATGGTGCAGACGCGGGTGATCGTGCGGACGGCATCGGTCGATGAGACGATTGCCAGTGTCGGACAGTCGCTCCTGCTTGGCGGCGTGATCGCGGTCGTCGGCTCGCTCCTGTGCGTCTGGTTCGGCGTGCGCCGGGGCCTGACGCCGTTGTCGCGCGTCCGCGATGGACTCGCAAGCGTCGATGCCCAGCGGATCGAGCCGATCGAGTGGTCTCCCGAGCCGCCGATCGAGTTGCGCCCGATCACCGCTGCTGTCAACGATGTGCTCCGACGACTCAAGCACGCGATGGAACGGGAACGGCGCTTCACCGACGCGGCGGCGCACGAACTGAGGACGCCCATCGCCGAACTCCGGTCGCTCACGGATGTGGCCTCAAAGTGGCCCGACGGCGAGCGCCAACGCGCGGCAATTGCGGAAGCGCAATCGATCGCCAAGGAAATGGAAGCGATTGTCGAGTGTCTGTTGGATGCTGCGCGCGGACAGACGAACGAGGAGTCTGTGGAGCCGGTGGCGCTTGGCTTGGTTGTCGAGAAGGAGCTGAGTCGTGCCAGCGCCCGCGCCGAAGCAAGGGGGCTCTCGCTCGGTATGAGCTGCGTCAACGGTGCCTCTTGGACCGCGCCACTCGCGGCGGTGGAGCGAATCGTCCGCAATCTCGTCGACAACTCGATTGAATACACATGCCCCGGCGGAAGTATCGAGGTTGACATCACGGAGCAGAGAGGTCGCACGACCATGCGCATCCAGAATGGGCCCGTATCGCTCAGTCCCGAAGACGCGGCATCGGCGTTCGAGCCGTTTTGGCGGAGCGATAAGTCGCGCGAGTCCCGATCCCACGTCGGCATGGGGCTGACCATCGTCGACACGCTAGCGCGATCGATCGGTGTTGAGCGCGAGGTTGAGGTGACTCCGGAGCAAGCGTTCCGCGTGACCCTGATGCAGAGCCGTCATTGACTCAAGAGACGCTCCATCTCCAGTTCGCTCAGCTTCAATCGCGGGTACTCCGGGTCCAGTCGCTCGAGCGTTTCTGCGATGATCATCGCGACGGCATAGTTGCGCACCCAGCGCCGGTCCGCGGGAATCACGAACCACGGCGCGTGCTCGGTTGAGGTCTCGCTCAGCGCATCCTCGTACGCTCGCATGTAATCGTCCCACTTCTTCCGCTTCTCGAAGTCGTCGGCGTTGAACTTCCAGTTCTTGTCCGGCTCGTGGATGCGCTCAAGAAGTTGTTTGCGCTGCTCGTCCCTGGACATGTGCAGGAAGAACTTGAGGATGGTCACCCCGTTGGCGGCGAGGAGTTGCTCGAAGGCGTTGATCTGCGCGTAGCGCGGGCGCCAGACGCTCTCAGGCACGATGTTCTCGACACGCACGACCAGCACATCCTCGTAGTGCGAGCGGTTGAAGACGCCGATCTCGCCGCGCGCCGGGACGGCCTTGTGGATACGCCAGAGGAAGTCATGGTCGAGTTCCTCCGCGGAGGGGACCTTGAAGGAGGTGACCTTGACGCCGTCGGGGTTGGTGAGGAAGAAGGCGTCGCGGACGGTGCCGTCCTTGCCCGAGGCGTCCATGCCCTGGAAGACGCAGAGCAGGGCGCGTTTGTTCTCGGCCCAGAGTTTGTGTTGGAGCGACGCGACGCGCTGCTGGGCGTCGAGCATTTGCTTCTCGACGGTGTCCTTGTCGAGGCCGAGTTTGGCGTTGGTGTCGAGTTTGGAGAGGTCAATGCGACCTTGGCAGGGCGATATGATCATTTAGCGTCCCCGATGGCGTGGATCTTTCTGGAGCACATGATCATGGCATTCTACGAAACGCTTTTGAGTGACGCAGCTGAAGTCATGCGGATGCTTAGTCCCGACATGTTCCACGGTCGAAGTTGGATCATGCGAGGCATCGCGGACGCCGAGAACCACACGCTGATCCCCAGTGCTTGGCGCCCGAACTGTGTATCCCGCGAAATGGTGGGAGAGTTTGTCGATGGCTGGGCGGATGAAGCGTGGCAGATTGTGGATCGCAATCCCTGGCGGAAAGTTTGGTATCGCCTAGGATGCGATCCTGATGCCACAAATAGAGGGGTACTGTGTCGACGGGGTGCAGAGTACATAGCTCAGCGTCTCGGAGAGCGCCTAATTCTGCGCAACTTTGTGCTACTCGCAGATGAGGTTGGACTACCCGTTGATGAGTCCGATTTCGATGATTTCGAACCGATCGACCTACGCGAGGAGTGGAGCCTTTCGCCACCACCACTCTTCCAGCCAAAGTCCGCTTTGGCACTTGCGCAACACTATGGCATTCCAACACGACTACTAGACTGGACTTGGAATCCACTTGTCGCACTGTTTTTTGCGATTCATCTACACAAACAAATCGCACCAGTTGGCACAGACAAATCGCCGAGTTCTCTATGCGTTTGGGCACTGAACACGAAGCGGCTGAAGTCATCTCCGCTCGGTCGGCATATCGCTCTATATAGATCGGTGCGGCACAGAAATCCTTATTTGCACGCTCAAGAAGGTGTGTTTACATACACCGTTACAGGCGATGACTATTTCCTTCGGACCAGCCGGTGGCCTTGCCTCGAAGAGTTGATTAAGTTTGACTCAGAAAAGCAGCGGCTCGATGACATCCGCATTCCGAACGACGCAATCATGATCAGATTTGTCTTTGACCAAACGGCAGCCTTGGTGCTACCAGGTTTGCTAACTGGACGCCTCATGACAGAAGCACACGCCTACCGAACCTATGACGCAGTTGCACGGACACTCATCGATCGAGGAAATCCTCTGGGCTTATTCCGTGCTGGCGGGAATATCGTCTACTAGTTGCCAGTGTCGCTCTTGACACACTTCGCATTGCCGCATATTCGTAGTCCTGTCAACGGTGCCCCTGTCGAGATGCAGGGGTGAAAAGGGAAGTGCGGTGAAATGCCGCCGCGGTCGCGCCGCCGTGAAGGCCCAGCGCCGGACCCCAGAGCCACTGTGTGCGAGGTCGCACGCGGGAAGGCGGGTTCGGAGAGGGGCCGAAGCCGGAAGACCTGCCGATTGACGATTGGACCTGGAGCCCGCGCGGACTCGGGCTGCCGGTCGGACGCCCGCGCGCTCCCGCCGGGTTATGCCGCCCAGCAGCAACTCGGACCGTCCCGCGTGGGGTATCTGTCGCGCGGGAGCCGATCTGCGCGTCACAGATCGAACACGGAAGGTTGCTGGGACATGGATTGTTTGCGGACTCGTTACTTGGGATACGCGATTGTCGCGATCTCGATCGGATCGCATGCGTGCGGCACGGCATTCTCGACATACGGAACATCGTTCGAGTCGTTCACCCCCCCACCGTTCGGCCCCGTCGGATCTTTCGGCACGCTTGGCGACAACCTGGCCGACGGACGGATGCTCGCTGTGACCGGCAATACGGTGTTCGTTGAAACCGCGATCGGGTCGCGCGACTTCCGTGCGGTCGCGTCGTTCGACTCGGGGCATTCCGGCGGAAGCGTGGATCCGGCGTTTGTGTGCACGAGCCCGGACGGCTCGCGCATCGCGGTGGGCTTGGGGTTCGGTCGGCCGGTCGCCGTGTTTGATACATCAGCACTTGGATCGATCGGCTCGCCAGCGATGCTGACGAGCGCCAACACGCGGTATTTCGATGTCCCTCACTACGACGCCGCATGGCGGAACGGCAACGAACTGGCGATCAACTACGGGGCGTCGGGCTTTACGAGCGCGGTGTCGCTGCTCGATGTGGACTCGCCCGTCGCGTCGCCCGTGAACCCGACCATCATCACGAACATCGGCGGTGGATCGTCGAGTGTGGCGTTCGACTCGATGGGACGGCTTTACACGGCCAACGGGTTCGACACCGTCGGCGGCGGGAGCGATACGGGACACATCCGTGCGTTTGCGGCAAGTGATTGGGCGGGTGGTGCTGCAGACTTCGAGTTGGGCGGGGTGTTCATCGGCGATGTGCTCTCGGGCGTGTCTCTCGGCTTCGACAACACGGGCAATCTCCTTGTTGGCGGGGGTGACTTCGGCGCTGAGTTCGACGGTGGGTACGCCGGCGTCATCAGCGCCGGAGCGATCGGGGACGCGTGGCTCGGGACGCCGATCGACCGATTTGATTCGAATGACCTGAGGATGCTCGATCCCCTCGGAACCGGGTTTGGATTCTTCGTGACGGCGTACAACGAGGTCACGGGCGAGTTGATCGTCATCGACAATGATTTCGGGACGGGCATCAGCACTTGGTATGCGACGGTTCCGGCCCCCCCGCTCGCATCGATCGGCATCATGGCATTCGCGTGTTCTGCGAGCCGGCGGAGTCGGTCATGAATACTCTTATTGCTTTGTTGATGGCTGCGCACGCGATCGTTGCGATCACGGACCCGTTTGCTGATGCGATCATCACGTACGACCCGGCCCCGGGGCAGTTTGTGCAGAGTCCGGTGTTCAATGACCCGATGCGCGCGCTGGGGGCACCGGTTGGAAGCGGCCTGTTCAACCAGGACACGACGAAGGTGGTGACGCTCGGTGGGTTCGCGGGCTCCATCACACTCCGGTTCGATGAGACGGTCTGGGACGACCCGTGCAACCCGTACGGGCTTGATGCGATCGTCTTCGGCAACGCGATCTATTCGGGCGGAGACGTGAGCCGGAGGTTCGCGGAAGCGGCCGTCATCGAGATCGCACGCGACGAGAACGGGAACGGCGTTGCGGACGACACTTGGTTCGTGATTCCCGGCTCGCACTTGTCGGCGACTCCGGCCGACGACATCCGGTCGCAGACCTGGGATGACAACATCGGCAACTCAACAAATCCGCCCAACAGCCCGTCATGGATTCCTCCCGGGATGTCGGGCATATGGCAGACGATCGGGTATCGCCTGCCGCCGCTGTTCGAGGTGCTGGTCGTCATGAACCCGAACGGCATCGGCGCGACGCTTGAGGGGTTCTTCGGGTACGCCGACTGCACGCCCGTGCTGAAACTCGGGGACACGGATGCGGACGACGTCGTCGAGTCGCCAGCGATGGACCCGGCGGCGTTCTACACGGTCGCGGACAACCCATTCGTCGTTGGCGTCGACGCTGGGTCCTGCGGCGGCGATGCGTTTGACATCCGGTGGGCCGTGGACCCGGCCGACGGCTTGCCCGCGCGGCTGGATGGATTCGATTTCCTGCGTATTTCCACCGCCGTGAACTTCATCGCCGGGCCGCTGGGGGAACTCAGCACCGAGGTCGGCGGCGCATGCGACACGAGCCCGGATGCTTCCTTCTACGAGGTGGACGCGAAGCCGGGCGTGGACATTGAAGACCTGTACGCGTGGCATGCGTCGTCGGGAACGGACTTCACAGGTGAGCAGATGATCGATGCGGCGGATTCGGATCTCCTCGAACTGTGTGTCCGCACGGGCGAGATCGGGGATGTCACCACGCCATGAGATTGCGCGGATTCACATTGATTGAACTCTTGGTAGTGATCGCGGTGATCGCCCTGCTCATCGGCCTGCTCGTACCGGCTGTCGGCGGGGCGAGGAGGCGGGCGCACGCCGCGGTATGCGGCTCCAACTGCAGGCAGCTACAACTCGCCAATGAACTCTACGCGAATGATTTCGCGGGCCGGTATGTCGCGGGAGCGATCGACATCCAATCGGTAACCGTGAGCGAGGGCGTCAACCTGCACCGATGGCACGGGTCGCGCGACGCGACGAACGAGGCGTTCGACCCGGAGCGAGCGCCGATCACGGCGTATCTGGACACCTCGGCGTCGAGCCGGCGGGTCCGCGCCTGCCCAGCCTTTGCGCCGGCAGAGGGCGTCGGCTTCGAGCGGTCGGCCGGCGGATATGGGTACAACAACGCGTTTGTGGGAACGGTGCGCGGGCGAGTTTCTGCCAATACATGGCGTGTGCGATCTACTGCGACCGGATCGAGGAACTCGGATTTCCAGGACGGCGCTGGCACGGCGGCATTCGCGGATTCAGCATTGGCCACCGATCAGCTTATTGAATACTCATTCATTGAGCCCCCCCAATGGCCGGAGTTCTTCGGGTATCGCCCGGACCCCAGTATCCAGTTCAGGCACGCGGGGAGGGCGAGCGTGGTGTGGCTCGACGGGCATGTCTCGGGGGAGGAGATGTCGCATACTGAGTCCAGCGGCGTGTACCCGCTCGATCCCGGAGCTTTTGGTCTTGGATGGTTTGGTGAGGTGGAAGACAACCGGCAGTTCGATTACGAATAGTGTATGAGTGTTGATCGGTGCGTGTGCTTTAATGTGTCGTTCGCGGAGATGCTCGAGCTCCGCGAGCAAGGGCTGACGTTTGCGGAGATCCGCGATCAAACCGGGTGCTGCTCGGGTTGCGGCATGTGCCAGCCGTATTGCCGCCTGGCGCTGGCGACTGGTGCTGAGTCCATCCCGATCCTTCGCGGGCGCGATCTCGCGCGGGCGTGGCAGGCGGACCCGGATGCGGGTCTGGCGTCGCGAGAGAGCGCCCCGACCTGATACGCTCTTTAGTATGGCAGACAAGGGCGACATCACTGTGCGCGCGTTCCAGGAACTCATCCGGGCGCGGTACTTCAAGACCGACTCGGCACGCGGCACGCCCGGGACGTTCATGTGGCTGATCGAGGAGGTCGGCGAGCTCGCCACGGCACTGCAGGACTGTGCGCCGGATAAGTCACCTCCTCCGTCCGCGGATGACCGTGAGAACCTGGCAGAGGAGTTCGCTGATGTGATCGCTTGGTTGATGACTCTGGCAAACGTGAATGGCATTGATGTTGCAGACGCCCTCAGGAAATACACCGAAGAGGGACGCGTTGAAGGTGTCAAGGATTGACCCGAGGAGTTCCACGGATGGGACGGATCGATGACATCTTTTCGAACTTGCGGGCCGAGAACCGCAAGGCGCTGATGCCCTTCCTGTGCGCGGGGCACCCGACATTGGAAGAAACGCGCGAGGCGATTCTGGCGTGCGAAGCGGCGGGCGCGAGCGTGATCGAGATCGGGATTCCGTTCTCGGATCCGATCGCTGACGGGCCGGTGATCGCGGGCGCGATGCATGAGGCGCTGGGGCACGGCGTGACACCCGCGAAAGTATTCGACATGGTGCATTCGGTGCGTGGCGAGACCGGGGTTGGGCTGGTGGCGATGGTGTCGTATTCGATCGTGTACAGGATGGGCGACGGCGGCGCGCGGGCGTTCATCAAGCAAGCGTGCGAGGCGGGGTTCGACGGGTTCATCTTCCCGGATGTGCCGGCGGAGGAGAGTGATGAGCTGGTGAGCGTTTGCGACGAGTCTGATGCGTCGCTGTCGATGCTGATCGCGCCGACGACCGGCGGTGAGCGGTTCAAAGAGGTTTTGAGCCGGTGCCGGGGGTTTGTGTATCTGATGGCGCGGGTGGGGATCACGGGAACTGCAACATCGTTAGAGAGCGACGGCCTCGCGGAGCGGGTGGCGGCGATTCGGGAGCTGAGTGACCTGCCGATCGCGTGCGGGTTTGGAATTTCGAGTGCGGATCAAGTGCGCGAGGTCGTCAGGCACGCAGACGCTGCGATTGTCGGGTCGGCGCTGGTGGGTCGGATGGGCGAGGCGAAGGACCCCGCTGCGGCGGCGGAGCGATTCGTGCGGGAGTTGGCGACGGGGCTTGCCTAAGGTCTGACGGCTGCGGGTGGGGTACTTTCGCTGCACTTCCGCCAGATGTGGTATATTCCGTTGCTTGATGCCCGGTCCTCGCGGGCGTCGGGACTACTGGCTGCCAACCACTCGTATTCTGAAACTTTGCGGTCTGACTCACAGGAGGCGTCCCTCCGGGCGCGGTCGGTCTTATTGGGGAAGTGATCACCATGACGGATGCATCGATTCGGCGGTCCACACTCGAAGCGGTCGCGTGCTGGCACGAGGGCGAGGAGCAGGACTTCCTGGCCCGCCCGGGCGGTATCGAGGAGTTTGGCGTTGATGTCTTCAACGAGCGCACGATGCAGGCGCGTCTTCCTAAGCATGTGTACCGCGCCATTCAGCGGACGCTCCATCTTGGGGAGCCGCTCGACCCGGCGATGGCGGACACCGTGGCCAACGCGATGAAGGATTGGGCGCTGGAGCATGGGGCAACGCATTACACGCACTGGTTTCAGCCGCTGACGGGCTCGACCGCGGAAAAGCACGACTCGTTCCTTGCCCTCGACGGTCACGGCGGGGCGATCTACGAGTTCTCCGGATCGGCGCTGGTGCAGGGCGAACCGGACGCGTCGAGTTTCCCGTCGGGCGGACTGCGAGCGACCTTTGAGGCACGGGGATACACGGCGTGGGACCCTACCAGCCCGGTATTCCTGCACCGCTCCGGCGGGGGCGTGACACTCACGATCCCGACGGTATTTGTCTCCTACACCGGCGAAGCATTGGACAAGAAGACCCCGCTGCTGCGTTCCATGGATGCGGTGAGCGCTCAGGCGCTGCGCATCATGAAGATCTTCGGCACCGATACGGGCGTGTCTCGTGTCTACGCCACCTGCGGGTGTGAGCAGGAGTATTTCCTGATCGATCGTCGCTACTTTCTGGCTCGCCCCGATCTGCACATGTGCGGCCGGACACTCTGCGGCGCGGGCGCTCCCAAGGAACAACAGTTGGAGGATCACTACTTCGGTGCGATCCCCGAGCGCGTCCAGGCGTTCATGTCGGCGGTCGAGCGCGAGTTGTACCGCCTCGGTGTCCCGGTCAAGACCCGACATAACGAGGTAAGCCCGGCGCAGTTCGAGTTTGCGCCGGTTTTCGAGAACGCGAATCTGGCCGCCGATCATCAGCAGATCGTGATGCAGACGCTCCGACGCGTCGCGCCGCGGTTCTCGCTCGAATGCCTGCTGCACGAGAAGCCGTTCGCGAAAGTGAACGGCTCCGGCAAACATCTCAACTGGGCGCTCTCGACGGATACCGGCACGAATCTGCTCGATCCACGCGACGAAACGCACTCGAACATGCAGTTCCTGGTGTTCCTCTGCGCTGTGATTCGCGCGGTCGATCTGCACGCGGATGTGCTCCGCGCGTCCGTGGCGTCGGCGGGGAATGACCATCGGCTGGGTGCCAACGAGGCACCGCCGGCGATCATTTCGATTTTCCTGGGCGATATGCTCTCGGACATCGTCGATCAGCTCGAGAAGGGGCGCGCGACGTCGACCAAGAAGGGCGGCAAGATCGATCTGGGCGCGATGTCGCTCCCGCAGATTCCCAAGCACGCCGGCGATCGCAACCGCACCAGCCCGTTCGCGTTCACGGGGAATAAGTTTGAGTTCCGCGCGGTTGGATCCTCCCAATCTGTCGCCTGGCCGGCGGCGGTACTCAATACCATCGTCGCCGACTCCCTCGACCACATCGCAACCACTCTAGAGAAGACGATCGGCAAGTCTCCGACGGACACGAAAGTGCATGGCGCGGTGGAAGCCCTGCTCAAAGACATCGTGTCGCTGCACAAACGCGTGATATTCAATGGCGACGGGTACGACCAGTCATGGCAGGATGAGGCGGCCAAACGCGGCCTGCCCAACATGAAGAACTCGGTCGATGCGATCGATGTGCTCAAGCAGAAGAAAGTCGCGGACCTGTTCAAGAAGCAGAGTGTTCTCACGAAGGCCGAACTGGACTCTCGGCACCACATCTATCTCGAGCAGTTTGTGAAGCAGATCACGATCGAGGGCCAGACGCTGCTGTCGATGGCGAGAACGCTTGTGCTGCCCGCGGCGATGCGTCATCAGTCGGACATCGCCGAGGCGGTGGCGTCTGCGGAGATGCTCGACATCGATTGCACTGAGCAACGTGAGACGCTTGAGGAGTTCGTTGAACTTGCATCCCGACTGAAGCGGTGTATCGGAGCGCTCGATGCTGCGCTCGGTGCCGGTCACGCTTCTGAGGTGCGCAAGCATGCTGTGTTGTTGCGCGACAAGGTTCGTCCCGCGATCGAAGCGCTTCGTGAGTCGATCGACGAGGTCGAACGCCGCGTAGCGGATGACCTGTGGCCGATCCCGACCTACCGTGAGATGCTGTTCATCCGATGATCGCTACGACGTCCGTGTGATGGCGATGACTGCGACGGCGATCGCGGACACGCCGATCGCCATAGCAGCGCAGACGCCTACGATGATCCACGCGCGTGTTGATGCGATGCGCCTCTCGAGCTGCTCCTGACGGGTGGTGTCGCGGGCGGACATCTCGGCGAGCAATCGGGTCGACTCACTGCCTGCGCGTGCCATATCGCTCATGGTCTGGCGGAACTCCGCGAGGCGCGTGACGAGTTCGGTCTGGCCGCTCGCGGACGTTCGGAGATGGCCTGTGATCTCTTCGAGCGACTTGCCCGACTCCGATGCATGCATTTCGGCGCGACGCGAAGAGACCTCGACCGACCCCGTAATCCGGGTTGCGGCGTCATCGACGCGATCTCCCATGCGTTCGGCGAGGCGCTCGATGGCGGGCACGACAAGGTCGAGCGCTTCGGCCGCACGCACGATTCGGTCGGCACGCTCGGCCTCGCGGTCCAGATGCGAGTCGAACTTGCGGATGAGATCGGTGAGCTCCTGGTGGTTCCGTTGCAACTCGTCGAACCACTCCTGCTTGGTGCGGCGGGTCAAGGGGCGGGCGAGGTTGACTTGGCGCGTGGTGACGACCGACGCGTCAGCGAGCTCTTCGAGGGCTTCCAATGGATGCTCTTCGACTATTTCTGCGTCGTGCGCGTCGTCAAAGCCGGGCGGCGAGGCCTGGTCCGGGGCTTCGGGGTTCGCCGGGGCCCCGGGGTGACGCGAAAAGATCGAGCCGAGGCGCGTGAGAAGTCCCATCCGTTGCTTCCTCCAAATCGGGCCGGTTCCGTCCGGCCTGTGCGCTCGTTGCGACGACACCACCGTACCATGTCGTCATGAACGTGCGACGCCGAGTTCGTGTAATGCTGGTTGTGCTGTTCTCACTCAGTGCGCTGCCGGGTTGCCGGGACGCATCGCAGGCAGAGAGCGCACCAGACATACCGAATGGGGCCGGGCCCGCCCAGAGGATCGCGGTGCTCAGCCCCGCCATGGCGATCATCATCCGCGACCTCGGGCAAGGGGGCCGGATTGTCGCTCGCCACGGATGGGACATGGCCACCGATGTCGAGATCCCCGTCGCGGGAGACCAGCGTGGCATCGACTACGAGGTCCTGCTCGGCACGGGCCCGGACCTGATTCTGTTGGAGTCCGGCGCCGAACCGGTGCCGACCCGACTCCGCGAACTCGCGAATCGGAATGAATGGCGGATCGTTCGTCTGCCCATGCTGACGCTCGCGGACATCAGGTCGGCTGTTCTCGAACTCGATCAACTGACGGCACCTGCCGCTCCGTCCGCCCGCGCCCTTGAGCTAGTCGAAGCGTTCGATGAGTCGCTTCGCCCACAACCGGGGGTCCCGTCTCACGCCGGACGAGTTGTGATGCTTGTGTCGGCGGACCCACCGGGAGTGCTCGGGCCGGGGTCGTTTCATTATGAGATCGGCCATGCGATGGGGCTGGACATGGAGCCGCTGGATGGGGCGCCGTTCATCAACATGAGCGCCGAGGAACTGCGCGCCCTGAATCCCGACACGGTTGTGTTTATTGTGCCCGGCGCGGCCGACGAGCAATCGTCGACGATGCTCGAGCCTCTTGCCTCTCTGGGGATGCGCGCGGTTGAGCGTGGCGGGATCATCCTCGTCACGGATGCGGAGTCCCTCACGCCCAGCACAGCGATGATCCGGTTTGCTCAAGATCTTCGATCCCAGTTCGAGGCACTTCCCGTCCTTGGAGACTAGTCGTCGATGTATTTGAGCAACGGTGCGAGGTGTTTCTCGTACCGCTTCCATCGCGCAACCGCTGAGGTGTACATGGGCTGGCGAACCTGCTGGGCGCTTGCGGTCGGGACAAAGCGCTCGGAGCGATGGAACTGCAGGCATCGCTCATCCCACGGCACGCCTATATGCTTCATGAGTCGCTTCGTGGCCGACTCCGAGTCCGTGACCAGGTTCTCGTAGGGCGACTCGAGGATCTGGCCCGGCAGAACCTTGTACCAGTGCTCCATGACCCGTTTATACGAGCGGTAATACCGCCCGATGTGCTCCAGATCATTGGAGAACCGGACGCTCTGCGCGAAGAAATCCTGCATGAAACACGACAATGCCGCGTCCCGCGGATCGCGCATGCAATGGACCAGCCTCGCCTTCGGGAACACTGACGCGAGCAATCCGACGCGGAATGAGTTCGATGGCAGCTTATCGGTGATGCGACTCGCATCGGGCGCCATCTCTCGGTACGCGCTCTCCGCGACGGAGACGACTCGGTTCCAGTTTGCGATGCATGCGGGCTCGTTCAAGCATTCTGGATAGTTCGTCTCGGCGGATACGATCGAGGCGAGCTCCATCTGGAGCTCGTACATATGCAGTCGCTCGCCGCCCGCGAAGACGCCTTCGTGCATCGCGATGATCTGTTCTGTCAGACTCGTGCCCGACCGGGGCATCCCGATGATGAATACCGGCTGAGTCGACTCTGATCCGAGCGGCGCCAAACGTTCGATGAGATCGCTCGTCCAAACGCTGATGTATCGTTCGGCCGCACGCTCGTATGTCGTGGGGTCGTATGCGACACTCCGCAGGCGATTCCCCTCGGCGAACGCTTCGAACGCTTCGTCGTAACGCTCCACTTTATCGAGGAGTTTGCCCTTCGACATCAGGACCGCGCCGCGCTGTCGTCCATCGAGGTCCGTGCGGCTCAGGGCCACCAGCAACGCCCGTTCGGCCTGGTCATACTCGCCGCGCCGCGCAAAGATCTCGCTCGACAGCACGCATGCCTGCGGTTCTGCGGGGTGTCGGGCGAATACTTCGCGGAGAATTCGCTCGGCCTCGTCATCACGTTTGAGGTGCGTCCAGACACCGGCGAGACTGATTTTGGGGCGCGCCAGGTTCGGGGCAAACTGGGCCGCACGCTCGAAGGCGTATCGCGCATCATCAAGACGAGCACAGAGTTCGTATGCCAGCCCGAGGTTGATCTGGATGCGGGCATCGCTGGGGGCGATGCTCGCGGCTCTCTCGAGCCAGGGCACGGCGAGTTCCGGACCGCCGCGCTCCAGTTCCAACATGCCCCGCATGTGGATCACATCCGCGTTGCCGGGATGGACTTCAAGGAGTTTGGAGTACAGGTCTCGAGCGCGCCGGAATCGCCCGGAGCGGTGTAGGTTGACCGCACGCATCAACGCCCCGGGCAGCGCGAGTGACTCTGCTTGCGGCGCACCGGGCTCTGATGTCATGCGGACGACTCCGCCGTGTCGAAGCCGAGCGCCGTCTTGAGTGCGCCGATGTGGCGGTCGTAATGCCGCCAGCGCTCGACCGACTGGTCGTAGATGGGTTTGTCGGCCTGATCGAAGGAAGCCGTCGCGATGATACGCTTGGACTCGTGGAACTTCAGGCACTTGTCGTCCCATTCCATCCCGACAAACTCGATCATGCGCCGGGCCTGTCGGTCGAGGTCCGCTACGGTCCGCTCGTATCGCATTTCGAGAATGTTCAGGCCGCAGCGCTCCCAATGTTCCATCAGGCGCTGATACTGCTTGAAGTAGCCCGCCAGGTCATTGAGATCGCATGAATAGGGCTGGAGATTGCCGGCGAAGTTCTGGAAGTAGCACGAGAGGCAAGTGTCGAGCGGATGGCGCGTGCAATGGATGATTTTTGCATTCGGCAACATGCACGAGATGAGACCGACATGTTGGAAGTTGCCCGGCAGCTTGTCGACGACCCGATCCGCCCCGGGGAATCTCGCATCAAGATCTGCGAGAAACTCATCGGCGACTTCCTTGGCGCGGTGCGCGTTCCATCCTTTCATGCATCCGGGGTATTGCCCGGGCCATGAGAGCCGCGTCGGGAGGTCCTGCGCAAGCATCCAGATGGTCGGCAGTTCGCCCGCGCCCGCGATGCGCGGGTGACCCGCGAGAATCTGCTCGGTAAGCGTTGTGCCAGAACGGGGCATGCCGACAATGAACACGGGCTTTGACGAGTCGTTCCCCATTCCGCGGCACGACTCGATGAACTCCTGGGAGAACACCTCGATGATGCGGTCGATGTACCGCTCGTGCCCCTTGAGTTGGTATGGCCTGGCCTTGTAGGTATTGGCGATGCGGTAGTACTCGAACGCGAGGTCGTAGTCGCCCATCGCGTCGCACAGCATCCCGGCGGTGTAGTTCAGTCGGACACGGTCCTGATTGGCCAGTCGAATCGGCGCAAGCGCCTTACGGATGCGCTCCAGGGCCTGAGCGGTGTTACCCTGGCGGTGCTCGATCAGTGCGGCGATATCCGCACTCGCCGGGAACGGCGGGTCCTGTTCAAGGAACGGGCGGATAACTTCTATTGCCTCGTCGTCGCGTTTCAAACGGAAGAGGGCTCTGGCACACCCGTTGATGGCGCGGGGATCGTTGTTGTTCCGGGCACCGGCCTGCCTGTAGGCCTCGGCGGAGCGTTCGAAATCGCCGTCCATGAAACACGCGGTCGCGAGGTTGTAGTACGCATCGACGCGTGTGTCGTCGTATTTCAAAGACTGTTCGAATGCCCTGATCGCGTCCGGGGCGTTGCCCCGGCTCAGATAGAGCATTCCCAGTTCGTAGGCGGCCTCGGCGCGGTTGTCGCCGTGCTCGGTCAGCAACCGGAGCATGTGCGCGGCGGCGGTTTGCTTTCCCGATCTCGCGAGGGATTTGGCGGCGTTGACCGACGCGCCGAGCATCGAAGACGGTTTGGGTGAGGTGTTGCTCATGGAAGCCCGTACTATACGCCCCCACCAGTCTCGATCGCCCCGACAATGACCTTACCCAATCGACGACCGCCGATATTCGCGTTCTTGTTGCTTGCCATGATGCTCGCGGCGGGCGGGGTCCTCCGCCTGTCCATCGATGCTGCAAACGGCTGGTTCACGATTGACCTCATCGGCCTGTCACCCCGTACCCTCCAGTGGCCCGGGAGTGCGATCGTCTGGGAACTCCGGCTGATCTCGGTTTGTGCCGCGTGCGCGATCGGCGCCGCTCTCGGTGTGTCCGGGTTGATGCTCCAGTCCATGCTCCGCAACCCGCTTGCGTCGCCCTACATCATCGGCGTCAGCTCGGGCGCGGGGCTGGCGATCGCCGGCGTCGCATGGTTCGGATTTGTGACAACCGGCGCCGCCAGCACTTCCGGCGTGCCCGTCGTCGCGCCGGTTCTGGGGGCCTTGGGGACACTCGCGCTGGTTTACTGGCTGAGCCGGCGTCGGGGCGCGATCGATCCGACCGCCCTGGTGTTGACCGGAATCATCGTAAGTCTGACATTCGGGGCGATCACGACGCTTTTCCAGTCGTTGATGCCCGACCGAGGCATGGCCAGCGTTACAAGGTGGGTCATGGGGACAATCCGATCGGACACCTCGTGGGTTGGCATCTCGATGCTGGCGGGCTTGGCGATGTTCGGCACCGGGTGTGCCGTGCTCCTGGGCCCACGAATGGACGCCATGATGCTGAGCGATGACGAGGCCCGTTCGGTCGGCGTACGAGTCGGAGCGGTGCGCACCGCGATGCTCGGGCTGGCGGGCGTATTGACGGCTGGCGCGGTGATCCTCGCCGGTCCGATCGGGTTCGTCGGGCTGGTCGCCCCGCATATGGCGAGGCTGCTCGTCGGGCATTCGCATCGATCGCTTGTGATCGCGACGGCTCTCTCGGGGTCGGCGTTGCTCGTCTGGGCGGAAGCGGTCGTGGCGGAACTCCGGTTCAGTACGGGCCAGATTCCCGTTGGCGTGGTGACCGCTTTGATCGGTGGGCCAATCTTCATCGTACTCTTTCGCCGGAGCGACATGGCATGATGCTCCGGTGCGACAAGGTGTGCTTCTCGTATTCCGAGGGACGAACGGTCCTGCGCGATGTGTCAATTGCGGCTGATCGAGGAGTGACGGTGATCCTCGGGCCCAACGGCGCCGGGAAGTCGACTTTGCTTCGCGTGATGGCGGGGTTGCTGACGCCGGAGTCGGGCAGGGTATCCCTCGGCTCGGAGTCGGTTGAAGACATGAACGCCGCGGAGCGCGCCCGACGAGTCGCCTACATCTCGCAGACGCCGGTGGTCTCGGCGTCGATATCCGTCCGTCAGGTTGTTTCGCTCGGACGCGTTGTGATCGGCAGGGACGGTCCTGCGGTCGAGCGGGCTCTGGTGAGGACCGGATTGCGAGACATGGCTGATCGGGCATTCCACGAGTTGAGCGCCGGGCAGAAGCAGCGGGTCATGCTGGCGCGAGCCCTCGCGCAGCTCGAGGGAAGAGCCGACGGCACCCGTGTTCTCATCGCCGACGAGCCGATCACGGCGCTGGATCCAAGTCACGCTGCCCGGGCGTCGATGATTCTCAGAGAAGCGGGACGAGAAACTGCCGTTGTCATCGTGGTCCATGATCCGACGCTCGCGTTGGCGGTGGCGGATCGTGCGGTCATCCTGTCGAGTGACGGAAGAGTCCTGTCGCAGGGCACCGGCATTGAGGTGATCACGCCGGAGACACTGAGCGAGGCGTTCGGCGTCGAGTTCGATCGGGCCGAGATCGCGGTCGAAGGCGAGGGGAGGCCGAGCGTGGCGTTAATTCCCCGGATGACCGGATCGGGCCGACGTGCGTATGATGGGGGCGATGTTCCGGAATAACCCGCAGTTCGTCGTCCTGTTGATTTTCTTCGGCCTGTCGGGGCTGTCGTGGATCATGAATAAGCTGCGTGAGCAGAAGCAGATCAAGCAGATCAACGACGCCCGGCGCAAGCGCCGCGAAGAGGAACTCAGGACCGGTCGTTCGACGCCCGCATCACCCGGCGGAGACAGCAGTCAACAGGGCGAGCCGCTGCCCTCACTCGAAGAACTGGCCGCAAGACGTCAGAGGCAACTCGAAGAGCTCCGTGCGCGTCAACAGGCCAAGGCCCGCCAGGGAGGGAAGGCGACCCCGCCGGTTGTTCGTCCTACCGGAACCGTCCCGCAATCTCGCCCGACGATCCGCCCCGCTCCACCGGTCGCCCCGCCGCGAGCTCCTCAGCCCCCTGTTCGCCCGATCCCGCCTTCTCCGGCTCAGCGTGTGCCGACCGGAAGAGCCAAGCCGGGTGCCCCGAAGCGCCGCCAGATCGTCATTGGCTCGCCACCCAAGCCCAAGCCGCAACCCTCCCGGCCGACGCCTATTCGTGAGGCCGAACAGCCCTCACGGACGCTCAGGGCTTTGGCGAGCACGACGGGTGTCTCGGACGAGTTCGGGGAAGCCACTACGCACGGCCTACTGACGAACATCCACGCCGAGGCCACGGGGTCGCAGGACTCAGGAGTTGGTATCGCTGGGGTGGGCGCATTCTCGCGTGATGCGATGCGCCGTGCGATCATCATGAGCGAGGTCCTTTCGCCCCCAGTCTCGATGCGCGAAGGGCATTGATCCTTCATTCGTTGGCGATCCGCCGACCAACGCCACCGAAACGGCGTGCGGGTATACTCGGCCCCCTTATGCCCGCAACCAAGCCACGCACATCTCGCAGATCTTCGCGCTCGCGTGCCGGGGGCGGCACCCATGCGATCCAAAAGGGAAGACTGGCGGGCGTACGGCGGGGGATGCGCCGTGACGGGCTGGACGCGCTGCTCGTTACGAACCCGGTCGATATCAGGTATCTGACGGGATTCTCGGGCGAGGCGTCGTACGCACTGGTCACCCGAGCCCAGTTCTGGGTGATCTCTGACTTCCGCTTTCAGGAGGAGTTGGCGGCTCTCAGGGGGCTGGCCCGCGTGTTCATCCGAACGGGCGAAATTGTCGGCGCTCTTGGCGAAGTCGCCGGCCGCATGGGGCTTAAGGCGATCGGCTTCCAGAGCGAGCATCTGGCGTATTCGACCGCGACGCGTATTGCAGGATCGCTCGGAGTCGGGAACATGCGTCCGACCACCGGCATCCTGAACGACCTGCGCCAAATCAAGGAAGAGTCGGAACTCGCGTCCATCCGGGCCGCGATCAAGATTCAACAAGACGCGCTCGTCGCCACGCTGGGACAGATCGATGCCGGCATGACAGAACTCGAAGTGACCGCGGTTCTGGAATATGAGATGAAGGCCCGCGGCTCGACCGACCCCGCCTTCGGCTCGATCGTCGCGGCGGGTGCCAATGGCTCGCTCCCGCACGCGATTCCGGGCAAGGCGAAACTCAAGCGGAACTCGACGCTGCTGATCGACTGGGGCGCAACCGTGAACGGTTACCGTTCGGACATGACGCGCACATTCACGCTTGGTAAGTGGCCCCCCGTGATGCGCGAGGTGTACGAGATCGTTCTTGATGCCCATTACGCCGGGATCGACGCGATCAGGCCCGGAGCGATCGCGGGCGAGGTGGACGCTGCGGCCCGCAAGATCATTACGGACGCGGGGTACGGCAAGGAGTTCGGGCATTCGCTCGGGCACGGCATCGGACTCAATGTCCATGAAGCGCCGGGCCTGCGTGCGGGGGCGGACACGGTTCTTGAACCTGGCATGGTGGTGACGGTTGAGCCGGGTATTTACCTTCCCGGCGTCGGCGGTGTGCGCATCGAAGATGATGTGCTGGTGACGGCGCGCGGCGCGCGGTCGCTCTGTTCCCTTCCCAAAGACATCCGTTGGGCGACGCTCACATGATTGATATTCGTAAACTCAAAGAACTCGTCAAACTCATGGTTGAGAACGACCTCTCCGAACTCGATCTGCGCGACGAGCAGGAAACCGTGGTGGTACGCCGGTCGATGGGCGGGCAGTTTGTCCCGATGGCCGCTCCGGCGATGCACGCCCCCGTCATGCACACCCATGCGCCCAGCACAACACCTGCGGCAGCCGCGAGCGACACGGGCGATGACTCGGACGACGAAGCGGGGCTTGTCGCGATCACCTCGCCGATGGTCGGCACCTTTTACGCGGCGGCCGATCCGGGCAGCCCACCTTTCGCGTCACCCGGGACGAGCGTCTCCCACGAGTCGATCGTGTGTATCGTCGAAGCGATGAAGGTGTTCTCGGAGATCAAGGCCGAGTGCATGGGCGTCGTCGAGAAGGTGCTCGTCAAGAACGGCGAGCCGGTCGAATACGGGCAGAAACTCTTCCTTGTCCGCCCCTCGTAAGCGAGAGCCATGTTCAAACGAGTCCTGATCGCCAATCGTGGGGAGATCGCTCTCCGCATCATCCGCGCTTGCCACGAGCTGGGTATCGAGGCGGTGGCCGTGTATTCCGAAGCGGACGCAGGCGCGCCGTACCTGCGCATGGCGGATCACGCCGTCTGCATAGGCAAGGGCCCCGCGTCGGACAGCTATCTCAACATCCCGCACATCATCGCTGCGGCGGAAATAACCGACGCCGACGCGATTCATCCGGGCTATGGGTTCCTCGCGGAGAACGCGCACTTCGCGAGCGTCTGCCGCGACTGCAAGATGGAGTTCATCGGCCCATCGCCCGAGGCGATGGCGCTCCTCGGCGACAAGATCTCCTGCAAAGCTATGGCGCGCAAGGCGAAGGTCCCGACCTTCCCCGGCACCGAGGGCGCGATCGACGACATCGAAGAAGCCGTCGGCGTTGCTTTCAAGATCGGGTACCCGGTCATTATCAAGGCCGCCGCGGGCGGCGGCGGGCGCGGCATGCGCGTGTGCCGGAACGAGGACGACCTCCGCGCTGGTGTGAAGAAGGCGTCGCAGGAGGCGCAGGCCGCATTCGCCAACGGCGCGGTGTACATCGAGAAGTTCCTTGAGCACGCGCGCCATGTCGAGGTGCAGGTCATCGGCGACAAGCACGGCAACGCGATCCACCTCTACGAACGCGATTGCTCCGTCCAGCGCCGCCACCAGAAACTCATCGAAGAAGCCCCCGCGCCCGGCGTGGACTCGCGCAAGCGCGAGGATCTCTGCAAATCCGCGGCCCGTCTGGTCAAGAACGCCGAGTACTCCGGGGCCGCGACCGTCGAGTTTCTGATGGACGAGAAGCAGAACTTCTACCTGCTCGAGGTGAATACGCGCGTGCAGGTCGAACACCCGATCACCGAGATGATCACGGGTGTGGATATCGTCAAGACGGGAATTCGCGTCGCGGCTGGCGAGCCGCTGCCGTATCGCCAGAAGGACATCACGATCCGCGGGCATTCGATCGAGTGCCGAATCAACGCTGAGGACCCCAAGCGGAACTTCGCGCCTTGCGCGGGCACGGTGGAGCGGTTTGACCCGCCGGGCGGGCCGGGCGTGCGGATGGACACGCATGTGATCTCGGGGTATCGCGTGCCGCCCAACTATGACTCGATGATCGGCAAGTTGATCGTGCACGCCGACGACCGCGCGCAGGCAATTGCGCGGGCCTCGCGTGCGCTCAAGGAGTTCCGTGTGGAGCCGATCGCGACCACGATTCCGCTCCATATCGAACTCATGGCCAACAAGTCCTTCCAGAAGGGCGGCGTGGACATCCACTTCCTCGAGCGACTGCTGAAGAGTCAGACTACATAGTCCCAAGGATGGGCGAGCGAACAAATGGATGTGGCTGTATTCAGGACGCCACCGTGAGCATGTGCCCGACCATGCCCAACATGAATCCGAGCACCGCACCCATCGCCGGAGCATATCGATTTTCGACTTTCGCCTGCGGCGCGATGTCTTCGAAGGTTAAATAGAGAATCCCGCCGCCCGCGAAGAGCATGATCCCCGCAACCATCTCCGGGCGATCGCCAAGCAGGAAATAGCCCGAGAGCCCGCTGATTGGCCCCAGCATGGCGAGCGCGGTGAAGGCGAGCACGATCTTGGCCGGGCGCAATCCGGTCGAGGCCCGGAGTTCTCTGTACGCATTGAATCCCTCCGGCAGATTCTGCAGGGCGATCAGGATCGCCAGCAGCACCCCGGTCGGCTCACCGGTGGCAAACCCCGCACCCAGGGCGATTGCCTCAGGAACGAAATCAGCGAGCATCGCGATCAACTGCGATGCCGATCCCTCTGCGCGGGCAAGCAGGATGTCCAGCCCGAGGAATGTCAGGCCCCCACCGACGAAGGCGGCGCACGAGACGCCCCAGTGCAGGCGTTCGATGCCCGTTGGCACTAGCACGAGTGCAACGGCAGCCAACAAGACACCGCCGCCGAACGCGATCACAGAATGTCTTAACTCACGCTCGAGCCACTCGGGCGCGATGTTCTCGACTCGCGCCAGCACCGCTCCCAACGGCATGGCCAGACCGGCCAACGATGTCAGCAGCAGCATGACGATGATCGGTGTCATGCGGCTTAGGTTATGTCAGATCGCGGTACGCCTCGATATAGGCGTCGGCCGGGCGATCGATGCCGAAGCGGGCGACAAATGCAGCCGTCTCTTCGCGCGGCACATCGTCGGATATGCCGAGCCGCTTCTGCAGGCACGAGGCGATACCCTCGATGTCGCCAACCTCGTGGTAGAGCACCGTCGAGTGATGAAGTTCGCGCAGCGAGTTGATGTTCGAAAAGATGCACGGGATGCCCGTGGATACCGCCTCGATGCCGGCCAGAGGCAGCCCCTCGAATCGGGATGGCATGACATAGGTGTCGGCCGCGCCGAGCCACTCGGAGATGTTGTCGCACACGCCGTGGAAGATGATCGTGGGGTCGCCCGCGGCGAGCACTTCCAGTTCGGCGCGGAGGTTGCCATCCCCGAACAGATGCAGCAAACCACCCTTCTTTCCCGCACCAGACTGCTTCCATGCTTTGATGAGGTCGTCCTGCGCCTTCTGGGCCTCATCGATCGTGCCCCCCCCCTGCCGCCCGACCTGCATGTAATGCGTGAGCGCCGGGTCCTGCCCGAGCGCGCGGAGGCGCGTCTCGCGCTGCGTGTGATCGTGCTGGGGCCAGTCGAAGTCGATGCCGTAGGGCACGCAGACCATCTTGCCTCTGACCATGTTCTGGTAGGCCTCGTGCGTGGACTCGCCGCACGAGATGGAGTATCGGATGTCGGAATGGCGGAAAGCCCAGTCGAGTTTCTTCGTCTCGGGCGGCGAGGTGTTGTGAATCGTTCTGATGACCCGGTATCGGCGTCGGTGCAGGAATCGGGCCGCGAAATAAGCGAACTCGCAGTAGTGCATATGGACATGCACGATGTCGATGTCAGGAGCGCGGAGTTGCCCGGCCAGCCAGCGGAAGGTCGGGACGCCCATCTTCGGTACGGCCGGCCCGGAGTGGATCGGGACGCCCGCGGACTCCAGTTTCCGCGCCCACCCCTCCCCTACCGCGTCGCGGTTGGGGAGCAGGCACAGGAGTTCGACCGGCACGCCCTTGCGGCGGAGGGCTGCGAGCAGATCCACGACGAATCGTTCGGCTCCGCCCGCTTTCAGGGCGCCAAGGATGTGGAGATTGCGGGTTCGGGTCATGCTGATATCCGGGCGTGTGTCCAGTTGAGCGGCGCGAACCGCCGATGAGTCGAGATAGTAGAACATCGGCCGGAGATGGTCCGAGCTGTGACGATGTGCCGACTACGATGGGCCATCTGGCGGAGAGTTGAGGATCAGACTGCATGTGCGGTATCGCGGGTGCCATCGGGACTGACAGAGATCGCTGCGAACGCGCGTTGTCTCCGATGCTGGCGTGTCAATCGCACCGCGGCCCGGACGATGAAGGGCGGCACACGATCGCCAGTGGCTCGTCGGTCGTTGCTCTGGGCCAGCGACGCCTGGCCATCATTGACCTATCCCCCGCGGGCCATCAGCCGATGATCGATAGGGACACTGGCGACGCCGTGGTCTATAACGGTGAACTCTACAACTACCTTGAACTCCGCGCGGAACTGGAGCGCGAAGGGCACACGTTCACCGGACACTCGGATACGCAGGTGGTGCTGAAGGCGATCTCGCACTGGGGCGATGGCGCCATCGACCGATTCTGCGGTATGTTCGCAATTGCCCATTACCGCGCGAAGGATCAAACGCTGCTTTTGGCGCGAGACTCGGTCGGGATCAAGCCGCTCTACACCGCGCGCGGCAATGGCATGTTTCTCTTCGCGAGCGAGGTCCGTGCGATTCTCAACAGCGGGACAGTATCTCGCGAGGTCGACCGCCGCGGGCTGGCGGGCCTGCTCGCGTACGGCGCTGTTCAGGAGCCTTGCACCTTCTTCAAGGAGGTCCGTCCGTTTCCGGCGGGCTACATGCAGCGGGAGCGGGCGTCGGACTGGTCGAGCGGGCACATCGGATCGCCCGCTCGGTTCTGGCAGTTCCCGGCCGTCGACATGTCGATCGATCACGGCGACGCAATCGAGCGCCTTCGTCACACGCTCGACGTTTCGATTCGCGAGCATCTGATCTCCGATGTCCCAATCGGCGTGTTTCTCTCCTCGGGGCTCGACTCGACAATTGTTGCCGGCCTTGCCGCAAGGCACTCTCCGAGCATCAACACCTTCACGGTTGCGTTCGAGGAGGCCCCCGACCTCAGCGAAGGGGACATGGCCGCTCGCACTGCTGCTGCGTTCGGGCTCCCGCATCAGGAGATCCAGATCGGTGCCGCGGAAGCGGAGGCGACCTGCGGCGAGTGGATGCGGTCTCTGGATCAGCCATCGATGGACGGGCTCAATGTGTACGTGGTCTCGGGTGCCGTGAAGCGAGCGGGCATGACCGTGGCCATCTCAGGACAGGGCGGCGACGAGGTGTTCGGCGGGTATCCATCCTTTGCGGATGTGCCGAGGATGATGCGCCTGCATCAACGTGCGAGGATCATTCCCGGTGCAATGCACGGGGCCGCGGCATGGGCGTTATCACGGGGCAAATCAAGTGCGGTCCGCGCGAAGATCCGTGACGTCTTGCGAACGAATGGATCGCTAACTGATCTTTATCTGCAACGCCGGAGGACCGCATCGACGCGTCAACTCCGTGAACTGGGCATCGACGCGCACGCTTGGGGGCTGACCGACCAGTTCATGCCGCCGGAAGCCGTCGATGCGTTGGGTGTTGATAATACCGACCCGATCTGGGGTGTGTCGAAACTTGAGTCGATGTTCTACATGGGGAACATGCTCCTGCGTGACGGTGACGCCAATGGCATGGCACACAGTCTTGAGATTCGCGTGCCGATGCTCGATCGTCGGGTGCTCGACGCCATGCTGCCGGTCCCCGGCTCGGTGCGCTTGCCGCAGGGCGGTCACAACAAGCAATTGCTCCGGGATGCCTTCTCCGAGTTCCTGCGCCCGGAGCTCCTTGCCCAGGGCAAGCGGGGTTTCACACTTCCTGTGATGCGGTGGATGCGGGGTTCGATGCGACCGATGTGCGAGCGCTCGCTGGAGTCGCTCAAGTCGCTCGGAGTTCTGCGGGCTGAAGGTATCGACACGATCTGGGATGCCTTCCTGCGAGAGCCCGAGTCGCCTATCTGGTCGAGGGCGCTGACGCTCTGCATGCTGGGTGTGTATATCGAACGGAATCAGGTGACGGCGTAGCCCGATCGGGCCGGCTATCCGGGCACACTCGACCGGCCGACCGGGGTCGTAGGTTCGCGGCGGTTGGGCGGCTCCCATGCGGGCAGGACTCGCGCGATGCCGCAGGAGGTCCGATTACGAGCCGCGCGCGCGGTTTGGGACTCGATCGGGAGCCCGCGGGCACCATTTCCGGACGATTCGGGCGTCCCACGGGAATTGCAAGCCAGGGTGTGATACTGTCGCATCGTCCGGGACGAACGAGAGGTAGCTACATGAGAACTGTTCAAATCGCTGCGGTGGTGGTGTTCTGCGCCGGCTCGGTCACATCGGCTTTGGCCGATGCTTACGACCCGCCCGTCTCGTACTACGCAGGCGCAACGGGGTCGGGAGCTACGCTGAAGTCGCAGCTTGCGGCGGCCATGTCGGCGGGGCATGTGCAGCGGACCTACGGCGACTTCCGTACCTCGGCGGCGTTTCATGACGCTGATCCCAATGTCGCGGGAAGAGTCTGGCTCGTTTACAACCGCGGCTCTGTCCCGAGCGTTTGGGACTCGGGCCTGACCTGGAATCGCGAGCATGTATGGCCAGAGTCCCGGCAGCCGGGGAGCGTAAACAACAGCTCGACCGGCAACCTCGGCGATCCCCACGCGCTTCGCCCGTGCAACCCGAGCATCAATACATCCAGAGGCAACAGCCCCTTTGGATTCGCATCCACGACGGGCGGCTATGGCTCACAGGGCTCGTTCTACTTCCCCGGAGATTTTGACAAGGGCGACATCGCACGCAGTCTTTTCTATTCCGATACGCGCTGGTCATCGCTCGGATTGTCGCTGGTAAACTCGACGCCGACCGGTAATCAGATGGGCAACCTCGACTCGCTCATCGCATGGAACTACCTCGATCCACCAGACGATTTTGAACGCCGTCGCAATCATGTGATCTGGGGCGCCGAGGGAAATCCGTTCCCTACCCACAATCGCAATGCCTACATCGACAACCCGGAACTTGTCTGGTCGATCTATGTCGATCAGATGAATGACTCGTCTCTATATGTTGGCTCTTCACCGTCGTCGGACTTCTCTTCGACAGTCACACTCCTGATGGACGACTCGCTGGTCGGTGATCCTGTGCCGAGCACCGAAGCGATTCTCTACAAGAATGGGCTCGACGGCACCTATTACGAGGTCATCCCCGGCCCGGGCGCGCAATCGGCGCAGGCCGGCAAGTTCAATGCATTCCCGATCTCCTCGACTTCGCCCGATGCAGCGATGTTGAGCGTCGGATTCGATGCCTCTGCCACGGCCGCATCAGGCGCTAAGTCTGTGACGATCACCATCGACAATCGAGACATCACCACGGGCGCCGGTTTAGGCATGGCTGCTAATGACGGCGATGACACGATCACGCTCGAAATGGTTGTTCTCGATCACGCCAATGGATCGTTCGACTCGCCTGCCGACCTCGACACGATCTCGATTGACTTCGGAACGATTGCGCAGGGCACCGGTGCCGCGATGATCGTCTTTGATGTGTACAACCTGCCCGCGAACGATCCGGCGTTTGTCGCGGCGCTGGACATTGAAGCAGATGGTGTGTCGGGGGACGCTGATCGCCTCGACACCACTCTGGGAAGCACAACGATCCAGTCGCAGCAGTCATTTGTCGCGACGCTTGACGACTCGGTTTCGGGCGTCTTCAGCGCCACATACACCTACCAGACGTATGACGATCTCACGATCCCGACATCGCAGCCCGGAACCGTTCTGACCATTCACCTTTCCGGGACCGTCGTCCCGGTGCTCTGCACCGGCGATGTCACCGGTGATCAGATTGTGAATGTCGATGACCTCAACGCGGTGCTCAGCGCGTGGGGCATGAATGTCGGCATGGGTTCGCCGATCGATCTGGCCAACAACGACGGCTTCGTTGATGTCGATGACCTCAACGTTGTGCTTGGCAACTGGGGCACGGACTGTAACTGACCGCTTCCGGCCCGACAGTCTCCTGTCCGGAAGCTTCCCACGCCAGGAAGCCGCCTTTCAGATTGGTCACGCGATACCCCTCGCGCTCCAAGTAGGCGGATGCGCGCGCCGACCGGACGCCCGACCGGCAATGCACGATCAGCGGTGCATGCTTGGGGACCTCCTCCATTCTCGATGCCAGACGCGTGTGCGCGATGTTGACCGAGCCCGCGATGTGCCCTTCCGCGTGCTCGGTCGCTCGACGGACATCGAGCACCCGATGACCAGATCGGATCAGCGCCGCTGCCTCCGCTGGGCCGACCTCGGGCGTCGAGACGATCGCATGTTTCGAGTCGCGGTACGCGTCGATTTCCGATGCGTCGAACCACGACACGATGTGGTCGAGGCCCACTCGGATCAGATCGCGAACGGCTTCGTCGAGCCGCTTCGGGTCAATAACGAGAACGATTTGCTGCGACTCACGAATGAAGGAACCCCCGTTCGTGTTGAACGACTTGTCGAGGATGATCGAGAGCGAGCCGGGGATATGTGCCTCGCGGAACTGATCCCACGGACGGGTGTCCACAAGTGCCAGTTTCTTCGGGTCGACAGCGCGTAGTTCCTCGACAGTCAGCCGCCGGGGCTTGGGCAGGCCGTCCAGTACGCGCGGCCCGACCTTGTTGACCTTCTTCATATTCGCGAAATAGAGCGGTGGCTCCGGCTGACCCGAGAGAATGAACTCCACGAACTTCGACTCTGTTGTTGCCGCCCGGATCGCCGGATTGAAGCGACGCTCGTAACCGATCGTCGATGTCGGGACCGCCCCGAGCGACTTGCCGCATGCGCTGCCCGATCCGTGTGCGGGCCACACCTGCACAAAATCGGGGATCTCCTTGAGCGCCCCGACTGTCGTATACAATCGCTTCGCTGCGGGAACCATGTTGCCTGCCTGACCCGCTGCCGTCTCGAGCAGATCAGGGCGACCGAGGTCTCCAACGAACACGAAGTCGCCCGTTGCGATGGCCATTGGCTCGCTCGCGCCGGATCCGTGGTCCGTTATGAGAAACGCGATGTGCTCGGGCGTGTGCCCCGGCGTATGAATCGCGCGAAACTCGATATTCCCGATCATGAAGTTATCGTTGTGCTTGAGCAACTGATGGTCGTATGAGCCGCCGCCCGACTTCTGATCGAGCCACTGGTACTTCCAATCCGCGTCGCCCTCATCGGAGACGTATACCTTCGCGCCAATTCGCTCGGCGAGTTCGCGCGAACCCGATACAAAGTCCGCGTGGATATGCGTCTCGGCGGTCGCGACGATGCGTAGTTCGTTGGCTGTCGCCAGATCGATATACCGATCGACATCTCGTTCCGGGTCGATCACAACCGCTTCGCCGGTCGCCTGACACCCGATCAGGTACGCGGCTTGAGCGAGCATGTCATCGTAGATCATTCGCATGAACATCGAAGGAAACTCCTGAGACTGATTCTGCCAATCGGCATCATAGGGCCGCAAATCAGGGCTGGTCTGAGTCGACGGCTCCCATAAACTCGCCGACCACGACCTCTTCGGGCTCATCTGCATGATCGGGGGCCAGCGTCCGCACCCGTGCAGAGACACTGTCAAACTGAGTTAGAACCTGCTCAGCGTGGGCGGTTCCCAGCACACATGCGGCCGTCGCTAGTGCATCGGCCAACGCACCGGTCGGAGCGATCACACATGCCGCCGTCCGGTTGGTACAGGCCATGCCTGTGCGCGGATCAATGATGTGGGAATACCTCACTCCGTCTATCTCGAAGAACTGCTCCGTGTCACCGGATGTCGCCACGGCGCAGTTGGCGAGCGCCAGTCTCATCGTTGGCACATCGGGATCGCCGAAGTCGAGCGAGACCGACCACGCCTCCTCACCCGGCGGCGGGTCCCCGATCACGACATCCCCCGAGAGGTCGATCAGCGCACGAGAGATGCCATGTGCCTTGAGTACCTCGAGCGCCGCATCGCCGGCGTACCCTTTGGCGATGCCGTCGAGCGTGATCGCGACGCCCTCTTTGAGTTTCACCGACCGCGTTTCGGCGTCGAGTTCGAATTGATCGCTACGGCTGATGCGTCGCAGTGTCTCGAATACCAAGGGTTCGGGCAGAGTCTTTACCTCAGCGGCCCGCCGCCATGCCTGCACCAACTTGTACACAGAACAATCAAAGGCACCGTCCGTCGACTCATGCAATTGCTTGGACATTTCGAGCAGATTGAAGAGATCTTGTGACACCACAACCGCATCTGCATTGCGACGCTTGACAAGTCGAGAGAGTTCGCTGTTGCCACGGTAGGTGCTCGCGACCTGTTCGATCTCCGCGATGCGGTCGAAGGCATCCCTGGCTGCGATGCGCCCGGTCTCCTCATCCGGCGCATACAGGACGATCTCCATCCGCACGCCCATCAGGACCGCGGCATAGGAGTGTCGCCTTGTCTCGCTCGGTGCTGCTTCAACGGTCTCCGGAGGCGGCCCAAAGCGAGCGCTCACGGTTGATCCACCGATAAGGGCCATGCATGCTATTAGCAAGACCAAAGTTGGCCTCATCGCATCCTTCCAAGAGTCGCCGACCCGATCAGCCGCGGCGTCCCGAGGACAGTACCATTGGCGTCGATGAACGACCACGCCCGCGGCCTGTGTGCCCTTCTCATCCTCGCCAATCTCGCGGTCTTTTCCTGCGAACGTCCGGCAGCGAAGACGGCGACCGAGGATGGGCCGCCAGTCACCTCTCTGGGTGATCGCACCGGGGAGGCCGATGCTACTCAGTCGGAGTCGCCGCCCCCTTTGACGCAATTTGTGCAGCGCATTGAAGGCACGACGGTTGAGTTCACGATGGTTCCGATCTCGGCGGGTGTGCTTCGATCGGACACGCCGGACGGGCATGAACCGATCGACATCCCGTCGTTCTATGTCGGGCAGACGGAGGTTACCTGGGACCTCTTCGATGTATTCGTCTACGGGCTTGATGTCCCTGAGGGGGATGAAGTGAGCGATGCGGTCACGCGACCGAGCAAGCCGTATGTCCCGCCCGACCGCGGGTTCGGCCATGCCGGCTACCCAGCCATCTCGATGACGCATCAATCCGCGCAGAAGTTCTGCGAGTGGCTCAGCACCAAGACCGGTCGCCGGTACCGCCTCCCGACGGAGGCCGAGTGGGCGTTTATCGCCGAGCGATGTGCCAATGGTGGAGAGATTACCGATCGCGAATGGTTCCGGGACAACTCGGACTCGCAGACGCACGCGGTAGCGCAGAAGCTGGCATGCCCGGAGGGCATCTATGACCTGCTCGGCAACGCAGCGGAGTGGACGATGGGCATCAGCGGCAAGCCCATCGTGTGCGGCGGGGCGTACTCGGACGACGTGAGTCTTATCAGTGCGGCGACACGTAGGTCCCAGACATCGGCGTGGAACATGAGCGATCCCCAGATGCCCAAGAGCAAGTGGTGGCTCCCGGATGCGCCTTTCGTTGGGTTTCGGTTGGTTTGTGATGTTGAAGAAGGAGAAGCAAATGCGGGAGATGGCACCACGGAGTGACGCCGGCGTCACACGTCGAGATGTCTTGCTTGCTGGCGTCGCGGCGGCCGGGGCCGGACTCGTCGGACCGCTCGCGGGCCGAGCCCTGGGCCAACCCGCCTCGGGTCTTGACGATCGTGATGGAGGTCAGCTGGCGCTGCGGGTCGGGCTGATCGGGTGCGGAGGGCGCGGCACGGGAGCAGCGATTCAATCGCTCGGGGCGGAGTCCGGAACGGTTCTCCACGCCGTCGGCGATGTGTTCCCGGGCCGGATCGAGTCTTGCCTCGAGCTCGTGGCGCAGGAGAGCGACGCCGAGCGTATACAGGTGAGCGAGGATCGTCAGTTCCTTGGACTCGACGCGTACAAGCATGTCATCGAGGCTTGCGATGTTGTGCTGCTCTGCACGCCGCCCGGCTTTCGCCCTCTTCACCTCCGCGAGGCCGTTGACAAGGGGCGTCATGTTTTCTGCGAGAAGCCGGTCGCGGTCGATGGTCCGGGTGTGCGATCGGTCCTTGAGTCGGCGCGCATCGCCCAAGAGAAGAACCTGGCACTAATGTCCGGTTTCTGCTGGCGGTATCAGAATCAATGCCGGGAGACCTTTACGCACCTCCACAACGGCGGCATCGGCGCACTCCGCGCGATTCACACCACTTACAACACGACCGGATGGGTCGAGCCCAAGCCGCGTCAGCCCGAGTGGAGCGACATCGAGTTTCAGCTCCGCAACTGGCACTACTTCTCGTGGCTCAGCGGCGATCACATCGTTGAGCAGGCCGTTCACGCCATCGATTGGATACACTGGGCGATGCAGGGCCAGATGCCGACGCGCGTTACCGCAACAGGCGGGCGATCCACGCGCCCCGACCTGCCCGAAACCGGCAATGTCTGGGACAACTTCGCCGCGACCTTTGAGTACAAGGGTGGCCTGCGCGCGTTTCATATGTGCCGCCACTGGCCCAACACACCGTCCGACAACACCGCGTACTTCATGGGTGCGGAGGGGTACTGCGCGATGAACCCCTGGACGCAGAATCATGTCGTCGAAGGCGTGCGCCCGTGGAAGGGTTCGGCAGCCGCCAACGACATGTACCAGCAGGAGCACGACGAACTCTTCGCATCGATTCGTGGAGGAACGCCGATCAACGACGGGCAGCGGATGGCCGAGTCCACGCTCATGGCGATCATGGCTCGTGACGCCGCCTACTCGGGGCGCGTGCTTACACTCGATGAAGCGCTCAACTCTGAGCGATCGCTCGGCCCGACCGATATCGGGTGGCACGAGTACAAGGCCCCGGGTGTGCCGAAGCCGGGCACCGATCTGAAATGATGAGGTGTTACACCATGGACAGACGCACATTCATCGCCTCGACCCTCGCCGCTTCAGCGCTTGGCATGGCTCGGTTCGGGCATGCGCGACCGTTGCGAGCGCCGCGCGGCATCCGCATGTCCCTGAAGTACGGCATGATCGGCGTCGGCGACACGATCGAGCAGAAGTTTGCGGCTGCGCGAAACGCCGGATTCGATGGTGTAGAACTCGACAGCCCGAATGACCTCGATCGTACCGATGTCCTCGATGCCAAGAAGGCGACGGGCATCGCCATCCCCGGCGTGGTCGGATCGAGGCATTGGTCGCATCCGTTGAGTTCGCCGGACGCGTCGGTCCGTGAGGCCGGGCTTGCGGCGCTCGAACAAGGCATCCGCGACTGCAAGGCCTACGGCGGCTCAACAGTTCTTCTTGTACCCGCTGTGGTCAACTCGGAAGTCGGTTACGACGAGGCCTACCGCCGCTCGCAGGAAGAGATCCGCAAGGTCCTCCCGCTCGCCGAGCAGTCCGGCGCAAGAGTCGCTATCGAGAATGTATGGAACAACTTCCTGATGAGCCCGATGGAGGCCGCGCGGTACATCGACGAGTTCGAGTCCGACGCGATCGGGTGGTACTTCGATGTCGGCAACATTGTGAACTATGGCTATCCGGCGCAATGGGCGCGCATCTTAGGAAATCGCATTCTCAAGATCGATGTCAAGGGGTTCAGCCGATCGAAGCGCGACAACGAGGGTCTTTGGAAGGGCTTCGGAGTCGAGATCGGAGAGGACGACTGCGACTGGCCCAAGGTGATGCACGAACTGGACAACATCGGTTACACGGGATGGGCGAGCGCCGAGGTCGGGGGCGGCGGCGCGGACCGTCTCGCCGATATCGCGCGACGCATGCGCGCGGTGCTTGACTCATGAAGAAGGACACACGATGACGAGTGATAACGGACAACTGAGTGTGAACCGCCGTGGCTTCCTCAAGGCGACATCCGCGCTAGCGGCCGGCGCTGCGGTGCCCTCGATTCTCGCGACCGGCGCGTGGGCTTGTGCGAGTGATGATGCAATCCGCGTCGGCATCATCGGGTGCGGCGGGCGCGGCACCGGCGCGGCGTACGACGCCCTCAACGCCGATCCGGCCGTGCGAGTCACTGCGATGGCCGATCTCTTCGAAGACCGCCTCAAGTCGTCGCTCGGCTATCTCGCCAATGAAGATTCGTTCAAGGGACGCGTTTCCGTTCCGGAGGATCGCCGGTTCGTCGGGTTTGACGCGTACCAGGAACTGCTCGACGCGGGAGATGTTGCCTATGTCATCCTCGCGACGCCGCCCGGCTTTCGGCCCGTTCACTTCGAGGCCGCCGTGCGATCGGGCGTGCACGTGTTCTTCGAGAAGCCCGTCGCGGTCGATCCCGCGGGTATCCGGCGCGTCATCGATGCGGGACGAAGTGCCAAGGCGCAGAAACTGAGCATCGTTACCGGCACGCAGCGTCGCCACGAGCACTCCTACCTCGCGGCGATGGAGCAGGTCCGCGCGGGACTCATCGGTGAGATCGTCTCGGCTCGTTGCTACTGGAATCAGGGCGGCTTGTGGGTCCACGATCGCAAGCCCGAGTACTCCGACATGGAGTGGATGTGCCGCAACTGGCTCTATTTCGACTGGCTCTCGGGCGATCACATCTGCGAGCAGCATGTGCACAACCTCGATGTGATGAACTGGGCGATCGGCAGCACGCCCACGAAAGCCATGGGCATGGGCGGGCGACAGGTCCGCACCGACGCAAAGTTCGGCAATATTTTTGATCACTTCGCGATCGAGTATGAGTATCCGAACGGCGTGTCCGTGATGTCGATGTGCCGCCAGATCGACGGGTGCGCCGGGCGCGTCGAAGAGGTGCTCGTCGGCACCAAGGGCTTCATGACCCTCCGGCCCAACTATGCGCACGCGAGAACGAACTCCGGCGAATGGCGAGCGCCGGAGAACCCGATCAGCCCGTACCAGCAGGAGCATGTCGATCTCATCGCCAGCATCCGCGGCGGGAAATACCTCAATGAAGCAGAGCGCGTCGCGGAGTCCACGCTCACCGCGATCATGGGGCGGATGAGCGCGTACACGGGCAAGGAAGTGTCTTGGGACTTCGCCCGATCGTCGGCTCTCGACCTGACACCCGCGGCCTTTGAGTTCGCATCCACGGCGGCCAACCCCGTGCCAACACCCGGACGCACCGAACTGATCTGACAACGACGGAGCATTCACCATGCGGCGGAGAGAGTTCATCCAGATGGCGGCGTGCGCGAGTGCGGCCGCGGGAATCGGTGCTTCGGCACGGGCGGCGGACGGCGAGAGCCGGAAGTTCGCCCTCCCCTACGCCCCCCACTTCGGCATGTTCCGCGAGCACGCGGGCGACGACCCCGTCGCGCAACTCGAGTTCATGGCATCCGTGGGTTTCACCGCCTTCGAGGACAACGGCATGGCGGGGCGTTCCGTTGAAGAGCAGCAGCGAATCGCCAAGGCGATGGAGCGTCTGGGGCTGCGTATGGGCGTGTTCGTCGCGAACTTCGGCACTGCATTCGGCAAGAAGAGTTTCTCGCGCCGCGATCCCGCGATGCTCGAGAGTTTCCTGTCCGATTTGCGGAGTTCCGTCGAAGTCGCCAAGCGTGTCAACGCCAAGTGGATGACCATTGTCTTGGGTGATCTCGATCCGCGTCAGGAGATGGGCTTCCAGACGGCAAACGCCATCGAGATGCTCCGGCGCGGCGCCGAGGTCTTCGAGCCGCATGGCTTGGTGATGGTCATGGAAGCGCTCAATCCGTGGCGCGACCATCCGGGGATGTTCCTCTCGAAAATCCCGCAGGCCTACGAACTCTGCAGAGCCGTGGATAGCCCCGCGGTGAAGATACTCTTCGATCTCTACCACCAGCAGGTCACCGAGGGGAACCTCATCCCCAACATCGACGCCGCGTGGGACGAGATCGGGTACTTCCAGATCGGCGACAACCCCGGACGCAACGAGCCGACGACGGGCGAGGTCAACTACCGCAACATCTTTGCGCACCTCAAACGCAAGGGGTACACCGGCATCCTCGGCATGGAGCACGGCAACTCCAAGCCCGGGCGCGAGGGCGAGCGCGCCGTCATCGATGCCTACCGGTGGTGCGACGAACTCGCGTAGGCAGCAGGCCGATCGCAGAAATTCCGCCCGCCGCCCCCGTCCGGGCCTTGACCACCGATATCCATACATTATCCTAACTCAATGCCCCTCACCACGGGTCCATTGAGGCGTCTCGACCGCATCGCCGAGCAGATCGGGCGTTTGGAAGGCGTTATTTCCGACTCGCCCCCCGAGGTGTTCCCGACCGGAATCGCGCCGATCGACGCCGCCATTCCCGCGGGGGGCCTCATCCGCGGCGGGGTCCATGAGTGGTGCTCCGGGAACGGGGGGGACGGGGGGGACAGGGTTGCCACGCCATCTCGGAGTCGGCGGAGCGATCTCTGGCGAAGCCCCTTCCCGCTCACGATCGCGCTCCACCTCGTGGGATCGATCGCCCGCGCGTCCGCGCCGTTCGTGTGCTGGATCGGGCGGCGGACCTGGCCCTCGTGCAGCGCCTTGCTCGCGACCGGCGTTCCGGAGCGATCCGTGTTCATCGACGCCCCACGCGCCGCCGAGCGGCTCTGGGCGGGTGAGGTCGTGCTTCGGAGCGGTACGGACACGGTGGTCGTGCTCGACGGCTCGGGCATGGACCTGACGATGACGCGCCGCCTGCAACTCGCCGCCCGCGGACGCGGGATCGCGCTGCTGCTGCGGTCGGATCACGAACTGAACACGCCGTCGGCGGCATCGACGCGCTGGCGCGTGTCGCCGATGGCCACAAGCGGGACGCATCCACGATGGAGCGTCGAACTGGTGCGCTGCAAGGGAACGCAGCCGACAACGGGGGCTCCGCGCCGGTGGGGCGTGGAGCAGAAGCGAGATGGCACGGGCGTTGTGTGTATATCTGAACCACTGGGCGACGGATCGGGTGCGACGGCGGATCAAACCGACCGATCAGAGCGACTCGGCGACTCTTCTGTCCAGGCGCGACGGTCAGCGTGAACTCGTCGCGGCATGCTGCGCACGCGCGCATTCCCTCGGCGTGCGCACCGGCATGACGATCGCGCACGCGCAGGCGCTGCTCCCGAGCGGGCCGATCATCGAACCGCACGAGCCGCAACGCGACGATCTGGCCCTCGAGCGTCTGGCGGCGTGGGCGTCGCGACGCTTCTCGCCCACGGTCGCCCCCGAACCGCCCGACGCGCTGCTCCTCGATATCACCGGGTGCGCCCGACTCTTTCGCGGTGAGGAGCGTCTCCTGCGCCGGTTGCTCACCGCCGTCACACGCCTCGGCTTCTCGTGCCGCGGCGCGGTCGCACCGACATTCCTCGGCGCGTGGGCGCTGGCGCGTTTCGTCGATCGCGCCTGCATCGTGATCGGTAACCGCCCCGATCTGATCGCCACCCTTGCGCCCCTCCCGACCGCTGCGCTCGGGCTCGACGACCATCTCCTCGACGCCTTGGACGAACTGGGCGTCCGCACCATCGCGCAACTCTCGGCCCTTCCCCGCGCGGGGCTGCCCTCGCGATTCGGTGATGCGTTGCTCGGCGCGCTCGACCGCGCCACGGGCGAAGCGATCGAAACCATCATCCCCGTCCGGCCGATGACGCCCCCCCGATTCGATCTGCTCTTCGACGGCCCCACCACCCGCCACGAGTCGATGACCCTCGCGGTGCGCCGGGCGCTGGAAGCGATCGGTGAGTCCCTCGCCCGCGCCGAGGGCGGCGCAAGGCGGATTGATCTGCAACTCCTCCGCGCCGGGCTCGCTCCCGAGTTGATCGTCCTCCAGATGAGCCGCCCGTCGCGCGACCCGCAGCATCTGTGGAAACTCGCCGAGCCGCGCCTCGAGCGCGTCCACATGGGCGACGGCATCGAGGGGGTGCGCGCCATCGCGCGCCGGGTGAGCCGTCTGGCCCACACGCAGTTGACGGGCATCGGCGCCCATCGCAGCGCACGGGAACGAACCGACGATGACGCGGGCGCGTTCAGTGCCGCGATGGACGCGTTGTCGTCGCGTCTCGGGATCGACTCGGTCCTGCGCATGGAGGCGGTCGCCTCGCACCTGCCCGAGCGATCGTCGCGCCTCGTCCCGATGATGGACGCGCCGCCACGCCGGGCGATCGAAAGCGAAACGGATGCCGCATGGGGGAGATGGAGGTATGGGGGGGTGTGGAGGCCGTCGATGTTGCTCGACACGCCGCGCCCCGCGAGCGTCTCGCTCATGACGCCCGAAGGCCCGCTCCTTGTGATCGATCGGGCATCCGTGCGTTCGTGTGCCGGACCGGAGCGTCTTGAACCGGAGTGGTGGCGTCCCCACCACGCGTCCGCATCGTGGTCGCGCGAAGCACGCGATTACTACCGCGTGCAGTGCGCTGATGGGCGCTGGCTATGGGTGTTCCGCACGTGCGTCTCGGGCAAGTGGTTCGTGCACGGGCAATGGGCGTAGGGGTGCGCTATGCCCGAACTCCCCGATCCCAAGGCCCACCCGCACCCCTACCGCGACCCGTCGCGCCGCCCGTTGAGCCGCCGCACCGAACCCGGCGCACGATACGCCGAACTCGCTGTCACGACCAACTTCTCCTTTCTCCGCGGTGCGAGCCATCCCGAGGAGTTCGTCGAGCGAGCCACGGCACTGGGGCACGCCGCCGCGTGCATCGCCGACCGCAACTCGCTGGCGGGCATCGTGCGAGCCCATGTCACCGCCAAGCAACTTGCGATCCCGCTCGCGATCGGGTGCCGACTCGTGTTCACCGATCCGCATGGACTTTCGGTGCTCGTCTACCCGACCGGCCGCGCCGCCTATGCGCGTTTATGCACACTCCTCACACTCGGTAAGCGGCGCGCGCCCAAGGGCGAGTGCCATCTTACGCTCCACGACCTCATCGCACATGAAGCGGGCCTGCTCGCGGTCGTCATCCCGACCGATGCGCTCGACGAACGACTCATCCAGACCGTGAAGGGGCTTGCGGATGTGTTCGATGACGACCGCCTCTCCATCGCGACGTACGCTGATTATGCCCCTGACGACACGATCCGCATGGAGCAGATCGGTGCGCTGAGCGAGATGACCGGCGTGCCCGTCGTTGCGATCAATGATTGCCACTACCACGATCCGGCGCGTCGGGCGCTGCAGGATGTCGTCACCTGCATCCGCCACGGGTGCACGCTCGACGAGGCGGGCTACCGCCTGTCGCCCAACGCCGAACGCCATCTGAAACCCCCAGAGGAGATGGAGCGCCTCTTCGCGTCGCTCCCCGGCGCGATCGAGCGCAGCGCCGACATCGCGCTGCGGGCATCGGCCTTCTCCCTCGACGAACTCCGCTACGAGTACCCCGACGAGATCGTGCCAACGCATACGACCATGATGCACCATCTGCGCGATCTGACCGAACGCGGCGCGACGGAGCGATACCCGGAGGGTGTGCCCGAGAAGATCCGCACCCTCATCGGGCACGAACTGGCGCTCATCGACGAGCTCGACTACGCCCCTTACTTCCTGACGGTGCACGACATCGTGGTCTTTGCACGCTCGCGCGGGATTCTGTGCCAGGGGCGCGGTGCGGCGGCCAACTCCGCCGTGTGCTTCTGTCTGGGCGTCACCTCGGTGGACCCCGATCGCGTGACGCTGCTCTTCGAGCGTTTCATCAGCAAGGAGCGCAACGAGCCGCCAGACATCGACATCGACTTCGAGCACGAGCGACGCGAGGAGGTCATCCAGTACCTCTACAGCAAGTACGGGCGCGACCGCGCCGCGCTCACCGCCGAGGTCATCACCTACCGCGGGCGCAGCGCCATCCGCGAGGTCGGCAAGGCGCTGGGGCTCTCACTCGACTGCGTGGACCGCCTGGCCAAATCGCTCGACTGGTGGGACAAGGGTGTCATCGCCTACGAGCGCCTCCGTGAACTGGGGCTCAACGACCGGGACCGCACACTCCGCCTGGCGCTGGAACTGGCGGGCGAACTCATCGGCTTCCCGCGCCACCTTTCCCAGCATGTCGGCGGGTTCGTCATCACGCGCACCGCCCTGAGCGAACTCGTGCCCATCGAGAACGCCTCGATGCCCGACCGCACCGTCATCGAATGGGACAAGGACGACATCGACGCCATGGGCATGCTCAAGGTCGACTGCCTGGGGCTGGGCATGATGACCGCCATCCGCAAGTCGCTCGAACTCATCGGGGCGCACGAAGGCGAGCGCTACGACTTGGCGACAATCCCAGCGGAGGACCCGAAGGTCTACGACATGATCTGCGAGGCGGACACGGTCGGCGTCTTTCAGATCGAGTCGCGCGCGCAGATGGCGATGTCCCCCAGACTGCGACCGCGCTGCTACTACGACCTTGTCATCGAGGTCGCGATCGTCCGCCCCGGACCGATTCAGGGCAAGATGGTCCACCCCTATCTGCGACGGCGCGCCGGGCTCGAGAGCGCTGAGTACCCGGACGATCGCGTGCGTGCCGTGCTCGGGCGCACGCTGGGCGTCCCGCTCTTCCAGGAGCAGGCGATGGCGATGGCCGTCGTCGCCGCGGGCTTCACGCCGGGCGAGGCCGATCAGCTCCGGCGGTCGATGGCCGCATGGAAGCGCTCGGGCAACGCGATCCTCCGGTTCGAGCAGAAACTCATCGAGGGTATGACCTCGCGCGGGTACACACGCGAGTTCGCGCTGGGCGTCTTTGAGCAGATCAAAGGGTTCAGCGGGTACGGCTTCCCCGAGTCGCACGCGGCTTCGTTCGCCCATCTCGTGTACGCCTCGGCATGGATCAAGCGCCACCACCCCGCCGCCTTCGCGTGCGCGCTCATCAACTCCCAGCCCATGGGCTTCTACGCCCCGGCCCAGATCGTCAACGACGCCAGGAAGCACGGCGTCGAGGTTCGTCCCATCGATGCCAACGCCAGCGACTGGGACTGCACGCTCGAACCACGGGTCGCAGCGGACCACGACGCCCCGACCGACGACCCCGCCACATGGGGGCGCGGGGGGCCGGTGCTTCGACTCGGCATGCGCCTCGTCAAAGGGCTCATCCGCGACGACGCCGACGCGATCCACCGCGCGGTGGCCTCACATCGCCCCGCATCGAGCATCGAGCAACTCCGCCGATGGTCGGGCGTACGCATCGCGTCGGTGCGCGCCCTCGCCCGCGCCGACGCCTTCGCCTCGATGGGTCTCGACCGGCAGCGGGCACTGTGGCAGGTGCGTGCCCTGCGCGACGAACCCCTCCCGCTCTTCGACGAGATCGACAACAAGCGCGACACGGCGCTCCCGGTCCGCCTGCCGCCCATTGCCCCGTTGAGCAGGACCATCCACGATTACGCGACCACGGGGCTTTCGCTCAAACCCCATCCGCTCGCCTACCTGCGAAGTCATCTCGATGCGCTGGGCGTGGCTACTTCCCGCGAACTCGCCGATGAGGACCGCTCGCCCCACGGCAGGCGTGTCCGCGTCGCGGGCATTGTCCTGGTCCGCCAGCGACCCGGCACCGCGTCGGGCATCGTTTTCATCACCATGGAGGACGAGACCGGCATCGCCAACCTCATCCTCCGCCCGAAGGTCTACAAACGCTTCCGCAGCGCCGCCCGCCACGCCGTCGTGATCCTCGCGCACGGGACCGTCGAGCGCCAGGGCTCGGTCGTCCATGTCATGACGCGCCGTGTCGAGTCCATCGACGACCTCGTCACGGGTATCGCAACCCGGACACGAAACTTCCACTAAAGCTCAAACGAGTGCGGTACACTCATCGAATGTGTGGACGGTACGCGCTCATCGTGTCCGGTGCCGAGCTCGCCGAGCTGCTGCGGGCCGCGCGGTGGTCGCCGTGGACAGCGCGGTACAACATCGCGCCGACGCAGCTGGCCCCAATCCTCCGTTTGGGCGAAGACGATCAGCGAGAACTCGTCCCTGCCAGGTGGGGCCTGATCCCGTCATGGGCCAAGGACCCGGCCATCGGCAATCGGATGATCAACGCCCGCGCCGAAACCGCCGCCGAGAAACCCGCGTTCCGCTCCGCGATGAAGAAGCGCCGGTGCGTCATCCCCGCATCCGGGTTTTATGAGTGGCAGAGAATCGAGCGATCCAAAGCCAAGCAGCCGTGGTTCATCCAGAGCGCCGACAGCCCCATCGTGGCGCTGGCCGGGCTCTGGGAACTCTGGGAAAAATCCGACGAGCCCATCGAGTCGTTCACCATCTTGACAACAACACCCAACATGTTGATGACGGCTCTGCACGATCGAATGCCGGCGATCCTTGACCCCGATGACATTTCGGAATGGCTGGCCCCGGACACTTCGCCCGAACAGATCGATGACCTGCTCACCCCAGCGCCGGACGGAACGCTCGGTGCACACCGGGTCTCGACCCGTGTCAACAGCCCCGCCAACGACGATGCTGCGTTGAGCGAGCCGATCGCCGACGACTCGTAACGAACCGGACGCCATGGAACCAGAAGCGAGAAATCGCCGAGGTCGTGGTTGACATACGGCGTTCTCTCGATAGACTCCCGCCCAAATGCATCAAGAGTCTCGGGATGCCTCAAAAGGTCCCGAGCGGCAACCGAACTGGAACCCAGTCACGGTGCCGAGGCCAGCCCCGGCGTGGGGAGCGATGCGGATGAGACCGGCTCACGGGACTCATCAAAGAGCAGCGGCGATGTTCGCCGCGTTCCACGCCAGCACTGGATGCTCGAGATGCTGTGAGGAATCACAGCATGGGACATCTATCCGCACCTCTCGGGCTCGACCCGGACACACTCTGCGCGGGACTCGGGATCGGAGGCGGCGACGGCGAGCCGCTCGTCACACCGCTCATCCAATCCACGACATTCTGCCGTGACAAGGTCGGCAGCAACGCCCCGCACCAATACTCGCGCGTCTCGAATCCCACGGTCGCCGCCTTGGAGCGGGCGTTGGGTGCCCTGGAAAATGCGCCCCCCGCTGTTGCGTTCGCCACCGGGCTAGCAGCGGAAACGGCGCTCTTCCTATCCCTCCTCAACTCCGGCGATCACGTTGTCTGCGGGCGGACGGTATACGGCGGCACAACGCGGCTCCTGCAACAACTCCTGCCCGATTTCGGCATCACGACGACGTTCGTCGACTCCACCGATCTCCACCCAGTCCGACTCGCCATCCGCCCAAGCACGCGCCTCGTGTTCATCGAAACGCCCGCAAATCCGACGCTCGACATCACCGACATCCGGAGTGTCGCCGACATCGCCCACGCCGCCGGGGCACTCCTTGCGGTCGACAACACATTCCTGACACCGATTCTCCAGCAGCCGCTCGACCTCGGCGCCGACATCTCGGTCTACTCGACGACCAAGTTCATCGAGGGACACTCCGTTGCGCTGGGGGGTTCGCTCGTCTCGCGTGACCCCACTCTGCTCGAACGGTTCCGCTTCATCCGCAAGTGCACAGGCGCGATCCAGACGCCCTTCAACGCGTGGCTGACGCTCAACGGCCTCAAGACGCTCCCGCTGCGTCTTCGCAGGCAATCTGAGAGCGCCGAGATCATCGCGCGATGGCTCGCCGACCGGGACGAGATCTCGCGGGTCTACTACCCCAGTCTCTCGATATGCACAAGCCGCTCGCTGATCGAGCGCCAGCACTTGGGATTCCACGGCGCGGTTATCTCGTTCGAGTTGACCGGTGGGATCGAGTCGGCGCGTCGTTTCGCGGAATCACTCGAGAGATGTGCGCTCGTCGAGCATGTCGGATCCGTCAGCACGCTTATCACACACCCCGCATCGATGACTCACGCCGATATCTCCGTGGACGAACGGCTCGATGTCGGCATCACCGATGGCCTCCTCCGGCTCTCGATCGGGCTTGAGAGCCCAGGTGCGATCATCGCCGATCTGGAGCGGGCACTGGCGAGCGTGAACGTTGGACGAGGGGAGGTGCTCACGTGCGCAGCCACCCACTGATCGTCCTGAAGTTCGGCGGATCGGTCCTGCTCAACGAAGACCGTCTGCGCATCGCGGTACATGAGATCTACCGTTGGCGGCGCGACGGGTGGCGCGTCGTTGCGGTCGTTTCGGCGCTTGCTGGGCGGACTGACGGAATCCTCTCGAAGTGTGCCTCCTCCGGCGCGCGCCCGCTCGCGCACGCCCAGGCTGCGGCACTGGCGTGCGGCGAACTCGAGAGCGCGGCCATGCTCGGGTTGCACCTCGATCGCGCCGGCGTGCCCGCTTCAATGCTGACGCCAGGCGCGGTATCGCTCCGGGCCAATGGTGATCCTCTTGATGCCGACCCGGTCTCAATCGACATCGCCCCAATCGTGGAGGCGCTCGCACGCGACGGAGTTGTTGTGTTCCCGGGGTTCATTGCGTGCGATGACTCCGGACGCACCGTAACGCTCGGCCGCGGCGGATCGGACCTGACGGCGCTGTTTCTGGCCCATTGGTTGGCCGCAGACAAGTGCCGCCTCATCAAGGATGTGGATGCCCTCTATGTCTCCGACCCTGCCCGAAGCGACCCCGCTCCAAGGCGATATTCCCGGGCGACATTCGACGATGCGCTCGCTACTGACGGCTCGATCATCCAGCACAAGGCCGTGCGGTTGGCGAAGTCGCATGGGACCGCGTTCGAACTCGGGCGGATTAATGGCGTCCGCCCAACCCTCATCGGGGCAGAGTCGACTGAGTTCTCGGAGATCCGAGATCTGCCGATCCGCCAGACGGTAGCGTTGCTCGGCCTGGGGACTGTCGGCGGGGGCGTCCTCGAACTCCTGACTCAAATGCCAGAGTCCTTTGAAGTCGTTGCAGCGCTCGTGCTTGACTCGACAAAGCGGAGAGAATGTGAAGCCCCCGGCTTGCGACTGATCACCACCCCCCACGATGCCCTTGTGCCCGATACTGATATTGTCGTCGAGGCAATCGGAGGCATCGAACCCGCGGCGACAATGGCGCTTCGGGCTCTGGAGTCCGGTTCCCACGTTGTCACCGTGAACAAGGCGGTGATCGCTCAGCGCGGCGATGAACTCAGCGTGGCAGCTCGGCTCGCCGATCGACGACTGCTCTGCGCCGCGGCCGTAGGTGGTGCCGCCCCCGTGCTGGAGCGACTCGCATCGTCGCCCGAACAGTCTTTTTGCGTGCGCGGCGTTCTGAACGGCACTTCGAACTTCGTGCTCAACCAAGTTGCCGAGGGATGCTCGTTCGAGGACGCGATACTCACCGCTCAAGTCCTCGGGCTGGCCGAGGCGGATCCCTCGCGCGACCTCGACGGACGCGATTGTCTGGATAAGCTTGCAGTGATTGCCGGCATTGCAGGCCGCAGTCGGGATGCGTCTCGCGTTCTGGAAGTTCAACCGATCACCAGTGATGCCGCGGGCGACTCGCCAATGAGGTCCAGGCCGTCGGGGCGACTCCGCCAGGTCTCGACACTTCATCCCGACGGCACCATGGACGTCCGTCTCGCAGCGGTCGCACAAGACGATCCCCTATTCGATCTTCCGGACGAGTGGAACGCAGCTGAAATCGGATGGCTCGATGGGCGATCCGAGGTCGTCCGCGGGCGTGGCGCCGGGCGATGGCCCACGGCCGAGTCGGTGCTCGGCGACCTGCTCCAACTGAACCGCGAGGCATCGCAGGAAGCAAGTGATGTTGAAGATCGCACATTGACCCCCGAGGTGCTCGATGTCTGAACACCACTACCGCGTTGCGATCGTCGGCGCCACCGGCGTCGTGGGGCGCGAAGCACTCAAGATTCTCGAGGATCGAGGTCACCCAACCCACCAGATTGTCGCGATGGGTTCGGATCGGTCATCGGGCACTCCAATCCCATATGCAGACGGCGAGATTTCGGTCACCCGAGCGGTGCCCGATGCCTTTGTGGATGTCGAAATCGCGCTCTTCTGTGCCGACTCGACAACAGCGCGGGAACTTGCACCGGCCGCAGCCGCGCAGGGTGTCACCGTCATCGACAACTCATCCGCGTTCCGCATGGGCGCTGGAATCCCGCTCGTAATCCCGGAAGTCAATGGACGCGGCGTCGACTTTTCCCGATCGGGCCAGATCATTGCCAATCCCAACTGCTCGACCATCATCATGCTGGTCGCACTCGGGCCGATCCACCGGGCCTTCGGTCTCAAGCAGGTCGTCGTTTCGACCTATCAGGCCGTATCGGGGGCGGGCCGCTCTGGGATTGTTGCGCTGCGAGGCGAGACGGCCTCGGTCGCGGCTGGCCATCGTCCGGCACCTTCACACTTCCCTGAGCCGTGCGCGATGAATGTGTTTACGCACGAGTCCGATCTTGATCCGCACTCCGGTCTCAATGGGGAAGAACTCAAGATGATTCACGAGTCGCGGAAGATTCTCGGCGATTCCCAGCTCCGCATCCTGCCGACGTGCGTCCGTGTACCGGTTGAGCGGGTTCACTCACAGTCCATCACCGCCCGACTACACCGGCACGCCACACCTGAGGCGATCGAGTCAGTCTTGGGCGAGTCATCGGCGATCGACTTGTGGCCCAGAAATGGGCCCCGCCACCCCACGCCCTTGGTGGCCGCCGGAACAGACCGAGTCAGTGTCGGGCGGGTGAGGGTGGAGTCGACGGACCAAGGATGCGACGTATCGCTCTGGGTATGCGGCGACCAACTTCGCAAGGGTGCCGCGCTGAACGCGATACAGGTCGCGGATCTTGTCTGGAGCCGGCGGCTATCCGGGTCCGATGCCTCCCTTGCTCGCTTCGCGCCTCAAACAAAGCAGGTTTAGACCTGTATCTCGACCGGATTGACGCGCGTGCTTGTGCGGGTGTTATCCCTCTCCTGACGGTCTGCACGACCGAAACTCGTCAGCACGGCCCCGGCTATTGATTGCATGCGTCGGGGCAATCCGGTGTAAACTCCCGGCATGGAGGCATTTGCGGTGCCCAGAGGGCGGCTCGGATTTACGCTGATCGAGACACTCGTCACCGTGGCGGTGATGGCGACTCTCATCGGCATCCTTCTGCCCGCGTTGTCGGGCGTCCGCGAAGCAGGGCGGAGCGTGATCTGTGAGTCTGCCCTGCGCGGTATCGCCTATGACTTTGTGATGTTCGCGGACCCGCAGATCGGCGGACCGCGCGGCGACGACCCGCAGAAATACGGGCGAAATCACTTCTCCCTTGAGACGTTCATCGAGAGTCAATACGGGCTAGACGAGTTTTGGCAGCATGGAAGTGACAGCCTCGTGACGCGCCCGAGATCATCCTCTGATCCCCTCCGATGCCCGGACGTCCGGGGTGAACTCAAGATGCGACGCGATGTGCCGTGTCACGAAGGGGCCCTCACACCGAGCGCGAGCGTCTCATTCGGCTTCAACTCCCGGCTACTCTACGCCGAGGTAACGCTCCCCAACGGACAACCCCGGATCCGCGAGGCCCAACTCTCGGTTGCGGTCCTCTCGGAGCCATCGGTTCCGCTCGTCATGGACATCGATGGTCAAATCGCGGCGAGCCGCGGTCTTGATCCTTCGTTTTGCGCTCCGTCATTGGACAGTCTCGGCCCTTATGCCGACGACCACTATTGGTTCCCTTCCCATCGCCATAACGGGAACTGTCACGCGGCGCTGATCGATGGGAGTGTCCACGCCAAGCGTGACCTGATTGCACAAACCTCGTGGGCCTGGGATTACCAACCGATTCACTGAACGCATCCCATGAGTCTTCGATGGAAATTCGGACTGCTCCTCATCATCATGGGCGCTGCGCTCGCGGTCGGGCTGCTCGCGTCACACTTCACGAGCGAGCAGATTCATGACTCGTTATCGCGCGAGTACCGCGATATCGACGCGTCGTTCCGCCAGGTCAACACACTCGAGTCCGCCATCGGGGATTGGCTGCAGGAACTGGCCCAATCGCCCCTACAAGACTCGCCCGGCAATTCGCCGAACGTCCCGGCCACCGACTCGATCGATGCCGCGCTGAATGACCTGCGTCAGAGTCCGGAGGCCCAGAGGAGAGTGGGCTCCTCGTCGCTTGACATTCTCGAGCAACTGGTCGCGCAAGCCGCGGAAGCGCCACGAACCCCGGAGACCGCGGAGCATTATCAGCACGAGACGCACAGGATCCTCGAGATTCTGGAGAAGCGACTCTTGGGCGAGGCCGACAGCGCGATTGACCTGAGCGACCGCCTCAGGGGACTCCACCGATGGGTCATCCTTGGCAGCGGCGTGTTCGCGATCCTTACTGGCGTATTGGCGCTCATGTTGGTTCGGCGATGGGTAGTGGAACCAGTAGCCAGACTCCGTCATGCGACCGACGAAATCGCGCGCGGCCAGTTGAGCTACCGTGTGGCCGTCGATGGGAAGGGCGAACTGGCTGACCTCGCCGCTGATGTCAACCGAATGGCGAGCGCACTCGACGAGGCGCAGCGGCGGGCCATCGAGCGTGAGCGTTTGGCTGCCATGGGCTCGATGGTCCAGCGTCTGGCGCACAACATTCGGAACCCGCTCTCTGGAATTCGCGGGTTGGCGGAAGTGACATCCATGGTCGCTCAGTCGGACGCGGATACACGGGTCGTCGAGAATCAGCAGGAGATCATCCGCGTCGTCGATCGGTTTAATGCGTGGCTCACCGATCTCCTGACCAAGAGCGCGCCGACCGCTGTTGACCCGCGTCCCAACGACATCCGCTCTTGGGCGTCACGTGTCGTTGATGCCCATCGAGCGATGGCATCACGGCGCGGCGTTGACATTCAGTGCGTTATGGAACACGCCGAGGGGTCGGCCACCTTCGACGCATCGCACATGGAGCACGCCCTGACCGCGATACTGACCAATGCCATTCAGGCGAGCTCCGACCGGTCCCGGGTGGTCTGCACGATCGAGGTGGATCGCGAGTCAGAACGGTGGACAATCGGTGTGACGGACTCGGGCCCGGGCATCCCGGACGCCGTGCGTCCGAGAATCTTTGAGGCCTATTTCACAACCAAACCCGACGGAACCGGCATCGGTCTTGCAGTGGCGAACCATGTCGTGCATCTTCACAGAGGGGAAATCACAGTTGGCGATGCCCCAACTGGAGGTGCGCGGATTGAAATGGTGTTGCCGCTTAATGGACCGGCTGAGGAAAACAACCTCCCGGCTGAAAACAACCGCACTAACCTATGGCCAAAATCCTGATTATTGAAGACGAGTCCGCACTCAGACGCTCGATCGCGCAGTGTCTTGATCTCACCGGGCACGACGCCTCGGAGGCTGAAACGACAGCCGACGCTTTGCGCCAGTGCTCTGAGATTGAGTTCGACGCCGTCATTACCGATCTCAATCTCAACGGCCAATCCGGGCTCACGGTGGTGAAAGCCCTTCGTGACGGAGGCTTTGACGGTGTCATTCTGGTCATGACGGCATACGGGACCGTCTCGACAGCGGTCGATGCGATGAAAGCCGGTGCGGACGACTTCCTCCAGAAGCCCATCGCACTCGAGTCGCTGCGGCACACGATCGAGCGTGCCCTAGAGGCCAATCGTCTCAGACGCCGCATCGGCCTCTTCGAGCGGTTGCAACGCGTCCGGCTCGGCAGCGCCGTTCCTATTGGGGAGCATCCCCGATTCCAGAGTTGCTTGCGATTCGCTGAACGATTCGCGCGTGTGCCGATCCCGGCATCGATTGATCACTCTGGGCTGCCCACCCTCCTCATTACAGGTGAGACCGGTTCGGGTAAGGGCGAGATTGCCGCATACATCCACCGGTGCACGCCCGACTTCAATGACTCGAGCCCGCCGGCGTTTGTTCATGTCAACTGCGCAGCCCTGCCGGCCAGTCTTATCGAGAGCGAGCTCTTCGGTCATGAACGCGGCGCATTCACCGATGCCCGCTCCACTCGGACCGGCCTCTTTGAACTCGCCGATGGGGGCACAATTTTCCTCGATGAGATCGGCGACATGCCGCTGGAGATGCAGTCCAAGATCCTGCTCACGCTCGAGAAGGGGGTGTTCAGGCGCATCGGTGGTGAGCGTGACCGACGCGTGCGTGCCCGCATTATCGCGGCCACGAATCAAGACCTGGCCAGGCGTGTCGAGGAAGGCGCATTCCGGAGAGATCTACTGTACCGACTCAATGCGCTGACGATTGATCTGCCTTCTCTCCATGAACGCGGCGAGGACGCGGTCCTGCTGGCCGAGTCATTCCTCGGACGGCTCTCGGAGGAGCACGGGCGTGACGAACTGCGTCTGTCGGCCGACGCCGAGGCATCAATCCGACGCCACGACTGGCCGGGTAATGTCCGAGAGTTGATCAATGCGGTGAAGCGAGCGGTCTTCGTATGTGACACCGACGAGATCGGTTCTCAGCATCTCGGCCTCACCCGTTTGCCATCGCCCGACTCGCCCTCGACGACCAGGGCGGACCAATGGTTCGATTTCAATGAGAACAACTACACGATCGATGAGGTCGAGCGCCGGTTGATTATCGAGGCGATCCGTCATTGCCACGGCAATGTCACGATGGCGGCCAAACTCATCGGGCTGAACCGCGGAGCGCTTCGGTATCGAATCGAGCGACTCGGCATCGATGTGGCCGCCGTCGGGGCGGCACGGTGAGAGGGAGACTGTCCCATGTTGTGGCCGCCGTGCCGTTCCTGGCTCTTGCTACGACAACACTCGGAACAACCAAGCGTACTTACTTCGATCTGGCCAATGATGCTCGCGTCAGACGAACCGACCTCGGAGCAGACGGCGCGCTCGGTGACGGCGCTGTCCTCCCCGACCTCATCTCGATCACTTCAGGCGGGTGGAGTCCCGCCTCGCCCGCGACAGATCCCTACACGGGTGTCTGGGTAGAGTCCGAGGGTGCGGACATTCTGCGCATCGACATCGTCTTCGAAGGTCTCATCAATCCTCCGGGCACACTCGGGCTCGGCCCCACGATCTACGACCCGTTCGCATTCGGGCCAAGTCCGCTCTACGGCTCAATCGAGTTCGATATCGATGACGAGAACGACACGGGCGGCGAGTGCTCCGGAGCCGCGAACTTCATGTATCTGGCGTCTGTCGGACGCCTCGGTGAGGTGCCTGGCACGTCGATCGAGGAGCGAATGGCTCGAGAAGGGGAGGATCTCGACTCTTCCTTCGCGAGCGAACCGCAGTACGAACGTAATGGCGCCGACTATGTGTTGCGATTCTGCGGGTGCGCGAATGTCACCGTTATCAATGACTTCGGGGACCCGGACGGGGTATTCGGCCCTGACGACACATGGATCGTTCAGAGCCGATTCTTTCAACGAGCGGGCGGCTTCGCCGAAGTGAGCGGGGCCTTCGGCGGGAGCGCCTTCGGGCTTTATGACCCGCAAACGAACCTTCGCTTCTCGCATTCAATCTCAACCGGCCAGACGACGGTAACGCTTGTGTATCCGCTCACGATGCACGGCGCCGCGAGCCTGCGCGGCGAGCCGGAGCAGCCCGCCGACACGAACGTCGCGAACCACACGAGCGTTGAGGAGGCGATGAGCGATGTCATTGCGGGCGTCCAGTTCCCGATATTCGACCCCTGCACCAATGCCATCGCCGCAGGTTGGAGGAACAGGCATTTCGAGGAGTACATCAACCCGGCCCAGTGGCGGGTTCGGGCCGTGGTCGGCACCGCGTATGAGTCTGAGGATCCGGGCGGGGCGCTCTACGTTTGGACGGATGCGGGCTTCAATCAGCAGTTCGCGGACTTCAGCTCCGACCGATGTGTCACGCCGCTCGACGAGAACTTGCTGCTGGATGAGATTTCCGCTCTGGACGGCACGGGAAGCGATGCCGATGGTGTCGTCAACGGGGTGGTGACGCTTTATCAATTCGGCGCGAACTTCAGCGTCTTTGATCTCAACTACGATGGCCTGATCTCGCCTGCTGACGCCGTCCTTGTCGAGCCGATCCTGGCGGGCGATGTCAACAGCGACTGCATCGTCAACGTCAATGACCTGAACATGGTCCTGAGTCAATGGGGCAACGCCGTGGCACCCCCCGGCAAGTGCCCGGACCTCTCGGGCAATGGCGTCATTGATGTTGATGATTTGAACGTTGTGCTCTCGAGTTGGGGCATGGCCTGCCCGTAACCAATCAGACGCAAATGACGCGGCGCATTCCACCCGGCTGATCCCCGCCGCCCCGACCGCTTCGGCGGCTATGCGCCATGGCTTGGTCGCTCCGGACCTCATGCAGGCCTTTGATATCGTCCGGCATGTCGATTGCACAGTCCCTGATCAGCTCTGCACATTCGGTGATTCGGCGAGGCGAAGCGCGAGTTGACCTGAAGGTGCGGAGTTACATGTAGCTGTTCTGCGCGAGATTCTTCTTGGAGAGAGACCGAACACTTCCCACAGCAGGGTGCCGGCGGCTCAAACCGCCGGTGCTCATTTCAGAAATCGTCGACGCGGTACGTCTGGAGGCAAGAGCGAGGTATCCCGTTATGACCCGAAACAAGCAACAACTCCCGTTCGTTCGGAATCATCGAGTTCGCCGTGTGATCGGTGCCGCCGCCATTGCCGCCGGTTCCGGCCTGGCGGCGTTCCTGATCGCCGGGTTATCGGCATCGGCGTGGGGCGACGCGTCCGGCTCCATCGAGACCGGTCTCCAGCCGACTCCCTATCTCGTGTTTGCCTACAACGATCTCGGGATGCACTGCATGCAGGACGATTTTTCCGAACTCATGATCTTGCCGCCGTTCAACAATCTGCACGCTCAAGTCATCAAGCGTGATCCCAATATTGTTCACTCGGCGTCGGATTTCTCGGTCGAGTATTCGGTGCCAAACCACACGCACGCTGTGGATAAGACCAACTTCTGGACTCACGCTGAAGACCTAGTCGGCGTCCCCGTTCCGCCCAACCTCGGGCTTACCGGCAACGGTTTGTCGGGACACATGACCGTCACCGCGAATCAGGACTGGGAAGCCACCGGCATTCCGGTCACTCCCATCGAGGACGACGGAACCGTGAACCCGTATCCGTTCGCCGATGTCATTGTCAGGAATCAAAGCGGCCAGATCATCGCGCGCACACAGGCGGTGATTCCTGTATCGACGGAACTAAGCTGTTACCTCTGTCATGGCTCGAACACCGAGACCCCGGCGCACAGCATTCTCGCGGCGCATGACAAGCTCCACGCGACGACGCTTCTGTCGCAGACACCGGTTCTCTGCGCCTCCTGTCACGCCGACGTCGCTCTCGGCGCTCCGGGTACACCGGGAGTCTCAACCTTCTCGAGCGCGATGCACTCATCGCATGCCGATCGGGTCGGCGTCTTGAAACTCGACAATGAGTGCTACGCGTGCCACCCCGGCGTCCGAACCAAGTGTCATCGGGACGTTCATCTTGCCAACGGGATGGACTGCAACTCCTGCCACACATCGATGGAGGCCGTCGGCGACCCGATGCGCCGGCCGTGGATCGATGAGCCGCGGTGCGGAGACTGCCATTCCCGCCCCGGCTTTGAGTTTGAGCAACCTGGCAAGCTCTTCCGGGAGTCGCGTGGGCACGGCGGCGTCATGTGCATGACCTGCCACAACAGCCCGCACGCACTCACGCCAACTGTCACCGAGACGGACAACTACCAGGCGCTGGTCAAACAGGGGCACATCGGTGTCATCAACGAATGCACACTCTGCCACACCGAACAGCCGGACGATCCCTTCCCCCATCGCTTCTTCCTCGACGATTGAACCACATCCAGTCACGCTCTTCGAAAGGTGTTTCATGAACTTCTCCCTCGCACTCGGTGTACTGACTGCCGTCGGAGTCGCGACCATGGCGACAGCAGATGTGCAGTACCGCGTGGTCGATCTCGGCTCGCTCGGCGGGTTCAACAGCATCGCCTTCGCAGTCAATACCAACGGGGATGTCGCAGGCGTCACGGAGATTACCGACTCGAGCTTCCGCGCTTGCGTCTTGACCGATACCGGGCTTGTTGACCTTGGCATCATTCCGGGAACCGCGCAGAGCTTCGGTCTTGCCATCGATAGTTCATCTCATGTGGTCGGCGCCTCCTATGATCTGGGCGGGATGACATATCGCGCATTCAGGGCAGGTCCGATGACACCGATCACAGAACTGGGCCAGTTCTCGCCCCGAGGCATGAATGATGTCGGCGTCGTCGTGGGCACCGTTCGCGCCATGCAGGCCGACCAATGGATATCGCAGCATGCGTGCGTATTTCAGTCGGGTCTGCTCACTGAACTGAGCTCGCTCGGCGGCGACACGAGCCACGCCTTTGATGTGAACAATTCGGGCGTCATCGTTGGCGCTTCGACACTCGCCACCCAGCGCCAGCCGCATGCCACGATGTGGATCGCGGGGTCGCCTGCCGACCTCGGGACACTCGGCGGCAATCAGAGCGAGGCCAAGGCCATCAACGAGTCGGGCGTCGCCGTCGGGCACTCGACACTCGCGGGCGGGGCGCCTCGCGCATGCCGGTTCGCCATTGGCGGAGACGGGACGGTCACCCGCACAAGTCTCGGCACACTCCCGGGCGCGGTATCGAGTTACGCCAACGCGATCAACGACCTCGGGACGATTGTTGGGGTCTCGGACTCTCGCGCCTTTGTTTACACCGATGCCGAAGGGATGCTCGATCTCAATGACTCCATTACACCCGGTTCCGGATGGGTCCTGCGCACAGCGCACGGAATCAACAACTCCGGGGTGATCGTCGGCACGGGCCTGTTCGGTGGCCTCCCCCACGGGTTCAAGCTCATTCCTGTCACCTGCCCCGGCGATCTCAACGCCGACAATACCGTCGATGTGGATGACCTCAATATTGTTCTCTCGGGGTTTGGGACAGAGTTTGATGTCGATGACCTGAACTCGGTCCTCAGCAACTGGGGTTTAGCCTGCCCCTAGCGCGGGGTTGTTCCATCGAGCTGTCTGGAACCGCGGGCCTTCAAGGGCATGTCCGCGTTTTTGTCGTGGACTGGCGGTGACTATCCTGACCGGATGAACCACGCCGCAATTGTCCGTTTGCTGGCCTGCCTTCCGTTCTGGATCCCGGCGCAGGCCGCCCTCTCCACCCCGGCGACGATCGCCACGGGAGGCAATCCGGCATCGCTCGTGGCCTTCGGGCAAGCCGAGGCGACCGCTGCGATCTCCGACGGCACGATACTGGCAGCGCGGACATTGGCCGGCGCGGGGCGTGTCGTCGCCGTGGGCCACGGCGGGTTCCTCACGGATGAGCGAGGTGACACCGCCGAGTTCGTGCTTGAAGAGACATTGTGGCTCATTAATGGTGTTCGATCGGCACGCGCATGGGGTCTCCCCGAGACTCTCAGGGGCGGATTGGAGGCACAAGGCATTGGCGTCCAAACCCTTGGCGGAGGCATTGCCGACCTTGATCTTGCAAACACAGACCTCATCGTTGGCTCGCCGCAGGCGTTCGCGCGCGCGGGTCGGCTGGAAGACTTGCGCAGCTGGCTGCTTGCCGGCGGGCGCATGCTCTGTGCCGAGACCGCTTGGGGGCAGATCCAGTTGGGGCATGCCTCGGGCGTGGACGACCTGGCCGCCAATCAACTGCTCGCGCCCTTCGGGATTGTCTACACCGATCGAGCTCTTTCACCGGGACACAACGGCCTCTATGCGATCGACGCCTCTGTCCTGCCGCTGGCAAACGCCGAGAGGTCGATTGCGGCGCTCGCCAGCACTGACTCGGAGCAACGCACGCTCGCAGCGCGGGTTGTGCGTTCGGCTCTGGGTACGGTTCCCCTCGATTGTTCGCTGATCGAAGCCGCCGACTCGCTCGCCGAGCGATATGCCGCCGAACTGTCGCTCGCCTACGAGTCGATGAGCGAAAGACCATTGAAACTCGCCGAGAGCCCACTCGCCTGCGCTTTGCTCGATCTGGAGGCGCGGAGAGCCAAAGCCGATCCGCAACATGCGACCGCTCACCCCAGCGCGGCCGCGTTTCCCGGACCGGTTCCATCGGACGCGCCACGTATCACGAGGCGACTCACGATAGATGACCATATCCCCGGGTGGCGCTCCACCGGCCTCTATGCGCCGCCCGGCGAGAGAGTCACGGTACGCGTCCTGGACGGCAGCGCCGATGGGGCCCACATCCAAGTGGGCGCGTGGCTTGATCCGCAGGACTTTGATGACCGTCCGCGCATGCCTGTCGCGGTGTTTCGCTCGCCGATCCGCGACGGGGGCGGCATCTGTGCATCGCCCATCGGTGGACCGATCTACATCGATCTCCCCGAGTCAGATCAACCGAGACACTTGACGATCGAAGTCTCTGGTGGGGTCGAGATGCCTCGTTTCAGACTCGGTCATACCTCGCTCCCCGAGTGGCAGCACCGTCGCGACCTGCCCGCGCCGTGGGCCGAACTGGAGTCGGACGCGCTGGTCCTCACACTTCCCGCGGAAGCCATCCGTGATCTCGACCGCCCGGACCTCGTCATGACGCACTGGGATACGGTCCACAAGACGATGCAGGAACTGGAGCCCCGTTCGCCCGGACATTGGCCGCGCCGCCAGTACCGCTATGTTGCGGAGAAGCGTCTCTCATGGGGATACATGTATTGCCCGAGTGATGGCCCGCTCGTGATCCCCATGACCGAGGCCCGGCCCATGGTGATGCTCGAGAACTTCGACGGTAAGGGGAGCAATGAACTCTGGGGCCATTACCACGAGATGGGACACTCGCATCAGAATCAGCTTTGGACATTCGCGGGCACCGGAGAAGTCACCGTCAACATCTTCACGGTCCTCGCGTTGAACACCGTGAACGGGTACACGCTCGATGACGACGCGACGCGGACATCCCCGGAATACGCGCTAGCGGTCATGCACGATCACGTCGCCGGAGGCGCGCCATTCGACAAATGGAAGGCCGATCCGTTCCTGGCACTCCAGACGTATGCGCTGCTCTGGCAGACCTTCGGCTGGGACGCATTCCGTGCGACTTTCCGTTCATATGACTCAATCCCGGCATCAGAACTCCCCAACTCGGATGATGCGAAGCGCGACCGATTTGTCGTCCAGTTCAGCCGCGCGGTCGGACGCAACCTCGCCCCATACTTCGACGCGTGGGGTGTGCCCATCTCGGATGACATCCGGATCGCGCTCAGTGACCTCCCGGTCTGGATGCCCGAAGGGCTCGACTTGCACCTGAAACCGGAAGACTAATCAGTCGCGCGTCGTACCCCGTTCGGTTCGCCCGCCTTGCGGCGGCTTCAATCGACAACCAGGTCATTCACGTCGACCCTCCAGAATCGGTACGATTCGGAGATGGATCAGAGGAGGCCAGCCTCATGCCGTCATTAGAATGCATCGTCGATGGAGTCCGATTCGCAAACCCGTTCGTAGTCGGCTCGGGCCCGCCCGGCACAAACGCGAAGGTCATCGCCAAGGCCTTCGACGAGGGGTGGGGCGGCGTGATCGCAAAGACCGTGAGTCTTGACGCTTCAAAGGTTGTCAATGTGGCGCCGCGCTACGCGCGAATGCGAGCGGCCGGGACCAATGAAGTACTCGGCTGGCAGAATATCGAACTCATCAGTGACCGCCCCTTCGAGACATGGCTCGATGAGTTCAGGCAGCTCAAGGAGCGATATCCCGAAGGGGTGCTTATCGCGTCGGTGATGGAGGAGTACAACAAGGACGCATGGATCGAGATCATCGAGCGTGTGCAGGAGACCGGCGTTGATGCGTTTGAGCTGAACTTCTCGTGCCCGCACGGGCTGCCCGAACGCAAGATGGGCGCGGCGATGGGGCAGAACACCGAGATCCTCGAAGAGGTCTGCGGGTGGGTGAATTCCGTAGCGACGATTCCTGTTTGGGCGAAGATGACACCCAATGTGACGCACATCGTCGACCCCGCGCGAGCCGCATTGCGCGCCGGGTGCGAGGGCATCGCCGCCATCAATACCATCCTTGCGGTCATGGGCGTCGATCTCGATACGCTCCGCCCGGAGCCGACGGTCGAGGGTTACTCCGTGCCCGGCGGCTACTCATGCAAGGCGGTCCGCCCCATTGCGCTGCGGATGGTGATGGAACTGGCCACGATGATGTACGGCGGCGGATCCGGCAGCGCGATCGGTCGCTCGAGTCGCGGGGAGTTCCCGGATCGCAGTCTCTCGGCCATCGGAGGCGTCGAGACAGGCGACGATGCGGCCCAGTTCCTGCTTCTGGGTGCAAGCACGGTGCAGGTCTGCACCGGCGTGATGATCCACGGGTACAAACTCGCCAGCGAGTTGTGCCGCGGACTTGAGGCGTTCATGGAGAAGCACGGGTTCGACTCGATCGACGCGTTCCGCGGTCACTCGCTGCAGTACTTCACGACGCACGCGGAACTTGTCCGACGTCAGCACGAGGTCAAAGCGCGCGAGAAGGCCGAGCGCGAGGGCGTCGTCACGAAAGACGCCGCTTGGGACGGTGACGCCTTTGTCGAACAATCGAACAAGTTGGTCTCGAACGATTGACTATCAGAAGTGCGTCGGCTTGCGTTTGATGAGTTTGCCGCGGCCGATTGTGCCGACGAACTCGCCGTCGCGCGCCTGGAGCTCGCCGCGGACAAGCACCGCCGATGGGCGCCCCGTGATTGGCCATCCCTCGTACCCACAATAATCGGTCCTGGAGTAGCTTGACCGCACGGAGAGCGTTCCGCGGAAGTCGGAGTCCCAGACGACGATGTCCGCGTCCGATCCGACACGGATGTCGCCCTTTCGGGGGTACATGCCGAATATGCGTGCCGCGTTCGTTGAACACGCACTGACAAACGTGTTCAAATCGATGCGCCCGGCGCACACGCCGTGGGTGAACACAAGCGCGGGGCGTTCCTGAACTGAAGGGATACCGTTGGGTATCTTCGTAAACGCGTCCCGCCCCATGTCCTTCTGGCCCTGGAAGTTGAATGGCGCATGATCGGTGCCGATTGTCGAAACCATGCCGCCCGCTATCGCACCCCACAGCGCTACCTGGTGACGCTTGTCTCGTAGTGGAGGCGACATGACATACTTGGCGCCCTCAAAGTCCGGTCGCTCGGCGCAGCTCTTATCGAGCACCAGATGCGGGACAACCGCCTCGATCCAGGCATTGACGCCGCGCAAACGGGCATCGATCGCGGCACGAACCGCCGGCTCGCACGATGTGTGCACGATGTAAATATGCGCCCCCGTGAGCTCCGCCATCGTTGCAAGATGCGTGACGCCGTCCGCCTCAACGGACACCGGCCTGCTCGGCTCGTGCCACTCGGGCCCCTTCTTGCCCGAGGCGATGAGCGATTTCTGCATCGCGTCGATCGCGTCGGCGTTCTCACAGTGCGCGGTGACGATGACGCCTTCGCGCTTGGCGAGCGTCAGAAGCGCAAACAGGTCCTCGTCGGACAGGTTAAGTGCGCCCTTGTAGGCGAGGAACACCTTGAATGACGCGATCCCGTGCTCGTGGACAATCTCGATCAGTTGCTTCCGGGCAGCTTCGTCGAATCGGACGACCGACATGTGAAATGTGTAATCGACGGCCGCGAGAGGAGCGGCCTTGTTATTCCATTCATGAAACGCTTCCAACGGCTCGTCATTGGGGCAGGGGCAGATCATCTCGATCAGCGTCGTCGTTCCGCCCACCAGCGCCGCCTTGGATGCCGACTCGTAGTCATCGCATGCGTGCGTTCCCATAAACGGCAAATGAATGTGAACATGAGGGTCGATGAAGCCCGGGAATACGAACTTCCTGGAGGCATCGATCACCGTCACCGCTCCTCCGAGCGACGCGGCATCGATATCAGGCGCGATACTGGTAATCGTCTCGTCGTGGCAGTAGATGTCGGCAGAGTAGTCATCGGTCGCGGTGACAACCCGACCTCCTTTGATCAGTACGCCCATGCTACCTCCGGTCGCCTAACGGCCTTGCTCCGTCTCGGTGAGCGCCGTGTCCAGCACCGCACAGAGGAAATCGCAGTCCTCACGGGTGATACACATCGGCGGCTTGATTCTCAGCACATTCCCGAACAGCCCGCCCTTGCCGATGAGCACACCGAGATCCTTGCAGCGTTCGAACACGGCCGCGGTCTCAGCCGTCGCGGGATCCTTTGACTCTCGGTCTCGTACGAGCTCTACTCCCAACATGAGCCCTTGCCCGCGCACATCCCCGATCAGCGGTTGTCGCTGCGCCAGCTCGCGCAGCCCGCTGCAGAGATGCGCTCCGACTTGATGAGCCCGTTGTTGGATGTTCTCCTCAAGGATCACATTCAACGTGGCGAGCCCCTGCGCCATCGAGACCGGGTTGCCGCCGTAGGTGTTGAAATGCAGACGCTGCTTGAGGGTGGCCGCGATCTTGGGTGTTGTCACGACGCACCCGAGCGGCGCCCCGTTCCCGATGCCCTTGGCCATCGTCACGATGTCCGGCGTGACGCCCTGAGACTGGAAGCCCCAGAAGTGATCGCCTGTGCGCCCGAATCCGGTCTGCACCTCATCGGCGATGCACACCCCCCCTGCCTTTCGTGTGGACGTGTACACGTGCTCGAAGTAGCCGGGCGGCATCACGACCGCGCCACCGACGCCCTGAATCGGTTCGGCGATGAATGCCGCCACCCTGCCCGGCGTGCACGATTGGATGACATCATCGACATCGGCACCGTACTTCGCGCCGGCACGCGGATCGTCGTAGCCCCACTGGCCACGGTACTGATTCGGATTGAGCGCGTGTCGGATACCCATACCCTGCGGCACCGGGAACTTCCATGTGTGCTGCGCCGTCAGACCCATCGCCGACGGTGACATGCCGTGATACGCGTTGCGCAGCGCGATTACATCGTAGTTCCCGGTGGACAGCCGGGCCATCATGATCGCGAGGTCGTTCGCCTCGCTCCCGGAGTTCGTGAAGTAGCACACGCTCAGGTCCGAACCGGCGGGCATCGTGCCCGCCAGCCGCTCTGCAAACTGCGTGATCTGGGGGTTGAGGTAGATCGTAGTTGTGTGCTGAAGCAGATTGTTCTGCGCGTTGACGGCCGCCATGACTTTCGGATGGCAGTGACCAACGGACACTGTCACAATCCCCGCGAAGGCGTCGAGATACCGACGTCCGGTCTCGTCGAAGAGATATTGCATCTTCCCCTCGACGATCATTACCGGGTCCTTGTAGTAGGTAAGTAACCCGGGCGAAAGGTGCTTGGCACGAGTGGCCAGCACCTGCGACTTGGATGGCCCGGTATAGGGCGCGGGCCTGTGCGCGAAGGGCGGCATTGCGGCTTGAGTCACGGTCTTCATTTCACTTCCTTAGCGGCGGCACGAGTGGACCCATGCCCAATCATCAGAACGGAATAGATAACGAGTGCCAGCGCGATGCCGATGAACCACGCGTAGTCGTACATCGAGTCGAACACACGCGGGAATATCGCCTGGTCTGATCGCGCGGTGTTTGTTGCGGCGTTGATAAATCCCGGGATATTGGGAATCACGGCAAGCACGAGCGCCACCATCGCCCGCCATTTGATGCCCGCGAATGGGCCTTTGGCGTCATAGAGCGCGTTCGCGTCGAGGCGCGTCCGCCTGACGATGAAGTAGTCCGCGATCATCACCCCGGCGATAGGGCCGAGCAGAGCGCTGTACCCGATCAGCCATGTGAAGATGTACCCGCCCAGATCGTTGTACAGGCGCCACGGCATGATGAGCACGCCGATGATGCAGGTGGCGATTGCGCCCGTGCGGAACGACACCCGCTTGGGCGAGATGTTTGCGAAGCCATTGGCCGGAGAGACTACATTCGCCGCGAGATTGGTGGACAGCGTGGCCAGGAGCACCGCAAAGAGCGAGACGATGACGATGGGTTTGGAGTCGAGTCGGGAAACGAGTTGGATGGGATCGGCGATGGCCTCACCGAAGACCGATACCGTGGCCCCCGTCACGACGATTCCGATGAAGCAGAACAGCGTCATGGTGGTGGGAAGACCAACGATCTGACCTACGGCCTGATCGCGCTGTGATTTACAGTAGCGAGAGAAGTCCGGGATATTCAGACTGAGCGTCGCCCAGAACCCCACCATCGCGGTGAGCGAAGGAAAGAACACTTTCCAGAAATCCGCGCTCGACTCGTATCCCGACTCATTCCTGAAGAGCTCACCGACATTGTCCACCTTGACTATAGCCCATGCGAGCAGGGCGAGGCCGGCGGCGATCAGGAACGGAGCGGCCCACGCCTCGAGCCATTTGATCGAGTTGATGCCCTTGACAATGATCAACAGGTGAACGAGCCAGAAGAACGCGAAGCTGGCGAGCTGCCAGGGCGAGATGCCGATGAACGCGATCCGAGCGGCCGCAGGGTCCTCGCGGATCCAGCCAAGCACGGTCAGAATGGAATAGATGGCCGCCCCGCCGATCCACGTCTGGATCCCGAACCATCCGCACGCGACGAGGGCGCGTGCGATCGACGGGATGTGCGCCCCTGTTGTGCCGAAACTTGCACGAGCAAGCACGGGAAAGGGCACGCCGTACTTCGTACCGCCGTGGGCATTGAGAATCATCGGCACCAGCACAATGAGATTGCCCAGCATTACGGTGAGCAGCGCCTGCCACCAGCGCATCCCCGCGCTGATCATGCTCGCCGCCAGCGTATAGGTTGGGATGCAGACCGCCATGCCGACCCAGAGCGCCGCGATGTGCCATCGCGACCATGTTCGACGCTCCATCGGAACGGGGTCAAGATCGGGATTGCGGAGCGACTCGGTCATTATGTGGTTGAGTATCGGCGATCAGCGCCCGGACGGCTCGGCGATTCGCTTGTAACTCTCGGGCCGGCGATCGCGGTAGAACTGCCATACATCCCGGACTTGCCGGATCAGTTCGAGGTCGAGATCGGCGACAACGACCTCATCTTTGTCGCGTGAGGCCTGCGCGATGATCTGCCCGCGCGGATCACAGAAGTACGACTGCCCGTAAAACTCGCCGATGTTCCACGGCGCTTCGGTCCCGACGCGGTTGATCGCGCCGACGAAGTACTGATTCGCGACCGCGTGGGCGGGCTGTTCGAGCTTCCAGAGGTACTCCGAGAGCCCCGCAACCGTCGCCGACGGATTGAAGACGATCTCGGCGCCGTTGAGCCCGAGTTCGCGTGCGCCCTCGGGAAAGTGGCGGTCGTAGCAGATGTACACGCCGATGCGCCCGAATCGCGTCTGGAACACGGGATAGCCCAGGTCACCCGGCTTGAAGTAAAACTTCTCCCAGAAGCCCGGGTGGCAATGCGGGATATGGTGCTTGCGATATTTGCCGAGATAGGTGCCTTGCTCATCAATAACCGCGGCCGTGTTGTAATAGATCCCGGTGTCCGCACGCTCATAGATCGGCACCACCATCACCATCTTGTGCTTCCGCGCCAGCTCCTGCATGAGTCTTATCGTCGGGCCGTCGGGCACAGGCTCGGCGGTCTCGTACCACCGCGTCTGCTGTTCGGCGCAGAAGTACGGGCCGTTGAAGATTTCCTGAAGACAACAGACCTGAGCGCCTCGATCGGCGGCCTGCGCGATCAGCGGCCTATGCTTCTCGATCATCGCCTCTTTGAGCGCATCGGGCGAGAGCTTCTCCGCGCTCGGGCTCGATGCCTGGATGATCGCCGCGCGGGTCACTCTCGCCATGTCAGACTCCAATCAACTCAGCACATTGATGCTTGATCAGATCCATCGGGTCACCAGCACACGCGAGTCGGTAAAGAAGCGCACCGCGTCTTCACCATTGGCGTGGAGGTCGCCGTAGAACGAACTCTTCCAACCCGAGAACGGGAACACCGCCATCGGCGCCGGTACACCCACATTCACCCCCTGCATGCCCGCCTGGATCGTGCGCGTGAATCGGCGCACAGCGTTGCCGGAGTCGGTGAAGATGACGGCCATGTTGCCGTACTCGGATTGATTGGCCATCGCAATAGCGTCATCGAGCGTCTTGGCGCGCATCACGGAGAGGACCGGGCCGAAGATCTCCTCGCGGACGATCGACATGTCGGGGGTCGCGTGATCGAAGATGGTCGGGCCAACGAAGAATCCCGTCTTGGGCATCGAGGCCTTGCGCCCGTCGAGCGCCAGCGTCGCACCCGACTTGAGGCCCTGCTCGATATACGACAGAACGCGCTTCTGGGCGGCTTCGGAGACCAAAGGCCCCATTCCCACGCCCGCCTCACAACCCGGGCCGACTCTGATCTTGCTCGCCGCGTGGACCAGCGAGGGAACGAGCCAGTCCGCGGAGTCGCCGATGCAGACGACCACCGATCCCGCGAGGCAACGCTGCCCGGTATTCCCGAACGCCGAACCCAGCACGCCGTCAACGGCGGCCTCGCGATTGGCGTCGGGCATGATCAGTGAGTGATTCTTTGCCCCGCACATGCACTGCACACGCTTGCCCGCGGCGGCGGCGTCCTTGTAAATCTCGGCACCGGCGCGCGTCGAACCGACGAACGAAACGGCGCGGATGTCCTTGTGCGCGATGAGCGCCTTGGCGACCTCGGCGCCGCCGTGGACCAGATTGATCACGCCCGCCGGGAACCCGGCGTCTTTGCAGAGGTCGATCGTCATGCTTGTGGAGAGCGGGTCGAGCTCCGACGGTTTGAGCACGAATGTGTTGCCGCACGCGACGGCCATCGGCCACATCCACATCGGCACCATGACGGGGAAGTTAAAGGGTGTGATCCCGAGGCACACCCCCAGAGGGACGCGATCGATCTGGGAGTCGAGCCCGACGCCCCCCTGATCCTCCGTGCGGCAGAAGGAAGTCGAGACCGCGATCTGCGGGAGCGTGTTGCCCATGATGAGGACCGGTGCCGCAGTCGCGTACTCAACGCAGTCGATACCGCGCCTAAGCGATCCAATCGCCTCGCCCATGGTCTTGCCGTGCTCGGTCACGACAACCCTTGCGATATCGTTGAGATTGGCCTCCAGGATCTGCTTGTATCGGAACAGGCACTGAACCCGATCGCCGACCGGAGTATTGGCCCAACCGGGGAACGCCGACTTGGCCGCCGCGACCGCACGTAGTGCCACCTCGATGCCGCCCGAGGGGACGTGTCCGATCGGCTCCCCGGTCGCCGGGTTCCTCACGGCTAGCTGCCCATTCTTCGAGCCGCCCGAGACGCGTTCCCCGCCAACGATGTGCTCCGCAACAAGGTTTGCCATGGATAAGTCTCCGGAGTCGGCCATCGCCCAACCGATCAAGTCGTAATGATAGATCGTTTCGGTGCTCTGTGACCCATCAAATTCTCGCCCGGGGGGCGGGACGGTCGAACCTGTTCGCCATTTGATACACTCCCGCGGCGCTTTCACACTTGTATGGAGCGGTCCGGATGTCGAATGCGGATTTCCACCTACCACAGCGGGGGCTGGGCAGCACCGCCCGACGGGACAGGTGGTGGGTCCAGCCGCTGACCGTGTTTTGCGTGCTCTCCGGCTTCATCGTGTACGCGACCTGGGCCGCATTGCAGGGCAAGCATTACTTCGCGCATGCGAACGGCGAGCACTACCTGTCGCCGTTCTATTCACCTCTTCTGTACGGGGCTGAGCACGAGCCCTACTGGATCGCGCAGGGCGTGCCCAAGTGGTGGCCGTCGTTCTTGCCATTCTCGCCGGCCATGCTGATCCTGATCGGGCCGGGGCTGATGCGGTTCACCTGCTACTACTACCGCGGCGCGTATTACAAGGCCTTCTGGGCCGACCCGCTCTCGTGCGCCGTCGGCGAGCCGCGCAAGGGGTACCGCGGCGAGAACTCATTCCCGCTCATCATGCAGAACGTGCACCGGTATGTGTTTTACCCCGCCGCCGCGTTCGTGATGGTGCTGCTGTACGACGGGTACAAAGCCCTCTGGTTTACCGACGCAGAGGGCACGCACTTCGGTGTCGGCGTCGGCTCGATCGTTCTCATCATGAACGCGCTGCTCCTCGGCGGGTACACATTCGGTTGCCACTGCGCGAGGCACCAGATCGGCGGCTTCCTGAATTCTCTGGCCAAACGCCCGATCCGTTCGAAGTGCTACGCGTGCGTGAACGCTCTCAATAAGCGCCACATGTACTGGGCGTGGGTCAGTCTTGTGTGGGTCGCGCTGACCGACCTCTATGTTCGCCTGCTCTCCATGGGCTACATCACCGACTTCAGGATCATTTTCTGATGGGAACTCCCCAGTGCATCACGCATGAACACCAGGTGCTGATCATCGGGGCCGGCGGCGCGGGGCTCCGGGCCGCGATCGAGGCCGCATCGACGGGAATCAATGTCGGGGTTGTCTGCAAGTCGCTGCTCGGCAAAGCGCACACGGTCATGGCCGAGGGCGGTATGGCCGCGTCCATGGGAAACGTCGACGACCGTGATAACTGGCGCGTCCACTTCGCCGACACAATGCGCGGCGGGCAGTACCTCAACAACTGGCGCATGGCCGAGATTCACGCGCGACAGGCGGGTGATCGTGTCCGCGAACTCGAGGCTTGGGGGGCGATCTTTGACCGGACCCGCGATGGCAAGATCCTACAGCGGAACTTCGGCGGCCATAAGTACCCGCGACTGGCGCACGTCGGAGACCGCACAGGCCTCGAGATGATCCGAACGCTGCAGGATCACGGCATCCATCAGGGCATCGAGTTCTATATGGAGTTCACGGTGCTCGAGATCCTGATGGACGGCGACCGGGTCGCCGGCGCTGTCGGGTACGACCGCGAGAAAGGCCGCTTTCACATCTGGAAGGCACCCGCCATCGTGCTCGCGACCGGCGGCATCGGGCGCGCGTTCAAGATCACTTCCAACTCCTGGGAGTACACCGGGGACGGGCACGCGCTGGCCTACCGCGCCGGTGCCGAACTCAAGGACATGGAGTTCGTCCAGTTCCATCCCACCGGGATGGTCTGGCCGCCCTCCGTACGAGGCATCCTGGTCACCGAAGGCGTCCGGGGCGAGGGCGGCGTGCTGCGCAACAGCCAGGGCCGCCGCTTCATGTTCGATGACATCCCCGATCTCTACAAGAACCAGACCGCGTCCGACCCCGAAGAGGGTTGGCGCTATGTGATCGGTGATAAGGATGCACAACGGCCGCCAGAGCTGCTGACGCGCGACCACGTCGCGAGGTGCATCGTGCGGGAGATCCGTGAAGGCCGGGGCAGCCCGCACGGCGGGGTCTACCTGGACATCGCGTGGATCAAGGAGAAGATGCGCAACTCCGAAGCGCACATCCGCAAGAAACTCCCCAGCATGTACCACCAGTTCAAACAACTGGCCGGCGTGGATATCACCAAGGACGCGATGGAGGTCGGGCCGACCACCCACTACGCCATGGGCGGCGTGAATGTGGACGGCCAAACGCAAATGTCCACCGTCAAGGGCTTGTTCGCGTGCGGCGAAGTGGCGGCCGGTCTGCACGGCGCTAACCGCCTCGGTGGGAACTCGCTGTCCGATCTGGTGGTCTTCGGCAAGCTCGCCGGCGAACACGCGGTTGAGTGGGCGAAGTCACATCCCAACCCGACCATCGACAGTTCACAGGTGCAGTCCATTTGCCGCGCAGCGCTGGAGCCATTGGAACGATCCGGCGGCGAGAGCCCCTACGAGGTGCAGGCCAGACTCCAAGACATGATGCAGGACAAAGTCGGCATCGTGCGCAAGGAGAGCGAGATGGCCGAGGCGATCGAGGGCATCGCGTCGCTCCGCAGGAAAGCCGCGAGCGCATCGGTGCCCGGCAACATCGAATACAACCCCGGGTGGCACACAGCGGTCGATCTCCACAACCTGCTCGTGGTGTCCGAAGCCGTCGCCCGGTGCGCCTTGGATCGCAAGGAAAGCCGCGGCGCGCACTTCCGCGATGATTACCCCGCCAAGGACGAGGCACACGCATCACACAACACGATCGTGTATCGGGGTGCCGACGGGGCGATGGTGGTTGAGCGGCGAGAGATCCCCGCCATGCCTAAGGAACTGAGCGACATCATCAAGGAGATGGGGTGAGCCCCCAGCGGGGTCGCGCCGAAAGGACTCAGGACATGGGCGAACAACGGCAAGCAACATTCAGCGTCTGGCGCGGCGATCACCAGACCGGCAAGTTCGTCGATTATAAGACCACGGTCTCGGAGGGCATGGTCGTCCTCGATGCGATCCACCAGATCCAGGCCGAGTCCGCCTCCGACCTCGCATGCCGATGGAACTGCAAGGCGGGCAAGTGCGGCTCCTGCTCGGCGGAGATCAATGGCAAGCCCCGTCTCATGTGCATGACGCGCCTCGACATACTCGACATGACTCAACCGGTGACGGTCGAGCCGATGCGCTCGTTCCCGTCGATCCGCGATCTCGTCACCGACGTGTCATGGAACTTTAGGGTCAAGAAGAGGATCAAACCCTTCAAACCGCGCAAGCCCGACGCCGAGGACGGCACCTGGCGCATGTATCAGGCCGATGTCGAGCGCGTCCAGGAGTTCCGTAAGTGCATCGAGTGCTTCCTCTGCCAGGATGTGTGCCATGTCCTGCGCGAACACCACAAGCACGACGAGTTCGCCGGGCCACGCCACTTCGTCTATCAGGCCGCGCTTGAGATGCATCCGCTCGACGTCGAGGAGCGTCTCGGCCAGGTGAAGGGCGAGAACGCGATCGGGTATTGCAATATCACCAAGTGCTGCACCAAGGTCTGCCCTGAACACATCGCGATCACGGACAACGCGATCATCCCGCTCAAGGAGCGCGTCAACGACGAGTTCTACGATCCCATCACGAAGCTCTTCCGGATTTTCCGGGCCAGACCGAAGGCCGAGCGCAAGGACTAAAGCGAGCGCATCGTTGATTGAAGGGGCAACCAATGCACGAACTGAAGAAGATCCGCGTCGAGTCGATCCCCAGATCGCTGTCGAAGGCCGAGCGGTACCGGCTGCTCAATGAGCCGCGATGCGCTGAGAGCATCTGCCGTGATATCCTCGCCGTTGACGCGAAGCACGCCGACGCCATCAAGGTCTTGATTCTTGCGATCACCGATCAGTTCCCGGTCCCAGGCGATGCCAAGGATCTCCGGGTGCGCAAGGACGAAGCAGAGTCGCTCCTGAGCCGCCTCCCGGACGAGTACTCGCAGTTCTATTACAAGGGCGTGCTGCTCGAGCGCTGGTCCAAGAGCCTGCTGCTCAATCGAGCCAATCCCAGCATCGTGCACGACTTCCTGGTTCAGGCGATGGAGGCGTATGCGCAGGCCGAGGCGCTCAGCGACTCCGATAATCAGGACGCGGTCCTCCGCTGGAATACATGTGCCAGGATCATCGACCGGTACGGGCTCGCTGACCGGTCCGCGAATCCCGCGATCCATCACGAGTCCTACGGCGACGAAGTGCCCTTCCGATAGCAGTCGCCACACGAACGATCAAGCCCTGGAACTCGGCCCCTCGTGCATTCCGATCAAACAACCGTGCCCAACGATCTGTCAGAAGTAGACGGCCTTTTGTTCGCCTGTGTGCTGGACGGAGCGGGCGGCGCGCGGGTCATCGACTGGGCCGGAGTTGACGCGTGGAAGCAGGATGATGGGCCGCTATGGCTTCACTTCGAGCAGAGTCATCCCCGCGTACAGGACTGGCTGAGGCACAAGAGCGGCCTCACTTCAGTAACGGCCGAAGCCCTGCTCGCAACCGAGACCAGGCCGCGCGTGTTCCGCGGCAAACGAGGCGTCGCCGCGATCCTGCGGGGCGTCAACACCAATCCGGGCGCCGAGCCCGACGACCTGGTAGCGATCCGGATGTGGTCCGAAGGTGTGCGTGTCATCACCATTCGCCACCACAAACTTATGACGCCCCGCGATGTTCTGTCGCAACTCGTTGAACATCACAGCGGACCGATCAACGCCGGGCAGTTGTACGAGCGACTGATCGGCCGGCTGATCTCACGAATGGCCGGAACAGTCGACGCTTACGACGACTCTCTTGATCTCATCGAGGCGGGGCTGGAAACAGAGAGTGCTACCGATCTGCGCCGCCGAGTTTCTGAACTCCGACACAGTCTGGTCCTCCTCCGGCGGTATCTGTCCCCCCAACGAGAGGCGCTCGGCAACTTGTTGATCGATCCGCCGGCTTGGCTCGATGAGCAGAGCCGCATGAACCTTCGTGAGGCCAATGACAAGTTGCTTCGGTACGTCGAGGAGATCGACGCGGCACGGGAACGGGCCATCGTGATCAAAGATGACATCACGAATCAGATCGCCGAGTCCGCGAACAAGACGCTGTACGTGCTGGCGGTCATCTCCGCCGTTTTCCTTCCGCTGGGATTGTTGACAGGCCTACTCGGCATCAACATCGGTGGTATGCCCGGGGTTGATAGCCCCTATGCGTTCTGGATCTTCTGCGGTTTCATGCTCGTCCTCCTGGCCTTCGAACTGATCCTGCTCCGACGACTGAAATGGTTCTGAAAGCCCATCGCGGCCAGAGCGACCGAGTCGATGGCGTCGTGCCACCCGGGCGACGGAGCAAGAGACACCCCCGGACGAGTGACCGCGGCCGAGAGCCGCTCCGACAGGGTACTCCCTGTGATCCGCAGGTCCGCGAAAGCGCTGTATTTTGGATCCATGCCGAAGATCATCGCGATGTGGTCGGGCCCGCGCAATATTTCGACTGCCATGATGCGCGCCTGGTCCGCCCGTCCGGACACCGTCGTCTGCGATGAGCCGCTGTACGCGCTCTACCTCAAGCGGACCGGCATCGATCATCCTGGTCGGGATGAGATCATCCGAGAGTGTCCCACCGATCTCGATGTCATTGTCCGCACGTTGACAACCCCGCCCGCCCCGCCAGTATCGATCTTCTACCAGAAGCACATGTCCCACCACCTCCTTCCCGATATCGACTCCGCCTGGATCGAAAGACTTACAAACGCATTCCTCATCCGCGAACCCCGGGATATGCTCACATCCCTCTTGCGTGTCCTTCCTAGCGCGGATATCGACGCGACCGGCCTGCCCCAGCAGGCGCGGCTATTCGACAGAGAGGCGCAACGGCTGGGCTATGCCCCCCCGGTGATCGACGCCCGCGATACGCTGCAGGATCCGCGAGGCATCCTCACAGCGCTCTGCGAGTCGCTCGCCGTCGAGTTCACCCCATCGATGCTTTGTTGGGAGCCCGGGCCACGCGCAACCGATGGTGTATGGGCCAAGCACTGGTACGCCGCTGTCGAGCGGTCCACCGGATTCTCGCCCTATCAACACAAGGATGAAGAAGTTCCGCGCCGGCATCGCGGCCTGCTCCGCGAGTGTCAGTCGCTCTACCAATGTCTGGCTGAGCACCGGCTCCGAGCAGTAATCGGATAAGAAAATGCTCCAACGAGACGACCCGAGGAACCACAATATCATCGTCAATATCAACGGCACGCTCGCGCCGCGCGGTCAGGCGGGCGTGAGCGTATTCGACTCGTCGGTCCAGAATGGCGACGCGGTCTGGGAGGGGCTCCGTGTGTACGACGGGCGCATCTTCCGGCTTCGGGAACACCTCGCCCGTCTCCGCCGCTCGGCCCGGGCGCTCGCTTACCAGAGCATCCCATCTGACGAAGAGATCACCCGGGAGCTTCGTCGCACGCTCGAAGCTAACGCGATGCGCGACGGGATTCACATCCGGCTCACGCTCTCCCGCGGCGAGAAGTACACATCCGGCCTCGACCCGCGCATCAACACGAACGGACACACGCTCATCATCGCCGCCGAGCACAAGCCGCCCGTGTACGACAAGTCCGGCATCACGCTCAAGACGGCCGCACACCGCAGGCCGCCTTCCGATGTGCTCGATCAGACCATCCACTCGTGCAACCAGCTCACATCGATCCTCGCGAAGCTCGAAGCCAACGCGGCGGGCGCCGACGATGCGCTCATGCTCGACACGCGCGGCTTCGTCGCCGAGACCAACGCCACGCACCTCTTCTTCGTTTCTGGCGGCACCGTGCACACGCCCACGACAGCCGCGTGCCCGGAAGGAATCACCCGCGCGGTTGTCATCGATTTATGCGAGCAGCACGACATTGATTGCACCGTTCGAGACATCACCCTGGCCGAGACCTATCGAGCCGACGAAGTATTCTGCACGGGGACGATGGGCGAACTCGCTCCCGTTGTGTCCATCGACGGCCGGCCGATCGGCACGGGCAAGGCCGGGCCCGTTACGACCCGCCTCACCGAACTGTTCCGTGAGTTGACCCGCCACGAGGGGGAGCGAGTCGTGGATTGATCGGAGTCGGTGCCGCGCTCGCTTGGGGCACGGGGCTCCGGTCCGATGCCCAGGACGAGGTCAATGACCGTGAGCCCATTGAGGCACTAAGCCTCCTTATCGGGTCAGGACTCTTTGCGCCCGACGCGGCAAGTCGGGAATTCGGTTTTTCCCGCCCACATATGGCAGTACCATCGATGCGTGGACTGCAACGGCCATTCAATGAATGGGAGCGGATTGAGCGAGGAGCGTACCCCCCTAGCACCGGGGCCGCTCTCGGACACCCTCTTCGACTCCGTCCAGGTGGAACTTCGCCACCTCGCGGGTGTGATTTTCTCGGAGCAGAAGGACTCCCACACGCTTCAACCGACGGCGCTGGTAAATGAGGTCTGGTTGAAGCTTGCCTCGTCGAGCCCGACACAGAACAAAGCCCACTTTCTTGCTCTGGCGGCCAAGGCGATGCGACAGATCCTCGCCGATCATGCACGGCGAAAGTCACGCCAAAAGCGCGGCGGTCACGCGCTGCGAATGACGCTCGACGACTCGTGCTTCATGGCGGCCGGACGCGAGATCGGGCTCGTCGAGTTCAGCGATGCACTCGAGCAACTCGAGTCGTTGAATCAGCGCCACGCACAGGTCGCCGAGATGCGGCTGCTGGGCTCCCTGACCGTGGAAGAGATCGCCGGCTTGCTTGAAGTTAGCGAGGGGACGGTCAAGCGCGATTGGCAGGCGGCACGGCTCTGGCTCATCGGCGAGCTCTGCGGCTGATGACACCCGATCAGTACAACCGGATGCAGGAGATCGTCCATGACCTCCTTAGCGTCTCCCCGGCGGATCTCGATACGAGGCTGCATGAACTATGCGGCGGGGATCACATGATCGAGTCCGGTGCCCGGAAGCTGATCCTGTCGTCATGGCGCAAAACGAATGTCAACATCATGAGCGACGAGGTGATCGAAGCCGCACGTCGGACCAAGGACGCGATGCTGGGACAATCGGGAGCTTCGCACGCAACGGGCGGTGCGCTTCCAGACTCGATCGGAGATTATCGTGTCGTCCGCGAGATCGGACGTGGCGGGATGGGCGTCGTGTTCGAGTGCGAGCAGACCTCGCCGCAGCGACGCGTCGCGGTCAAGGTTGTCGATGCGCTCAGGAGCGCACCGATACTCGGAGCGCGCCTCGCTGCGGAAGCACAGATTCAGGGCAGCCTCCAGCATCCGGGGATTGCGCAGGTGTTCGACGCGGGGATGGCGCATGTCGGGCGATCACGCAGGCCGTACTACTCGATGGAGCTGATCTCGGGCCGCGCCATTCATGCGTATGCCGAAGACGAGCACCTGACGACGCGAGAGCGGATGGACCTCATCGCCCGCGTCGCCGACGCCATGGGGCATGCGCACGAGCGAGGCGTGATTCACCGGGACCTCAAGCCGGAGAACATCCTCGTCACCGCTGAAGGTCAGCCGAAGATTCTCGACTTCGGCATCGCACGAATCGTTGGCGATGCGGGAGTCGCGCTGACGACCCTAACCCACGAAGGCCAGGTCCTTGGGACATTGGCGTACATGGCGCCCGAGCAGCTCGAGGGTGCTCCTGATGCCATTACGACGGCCGCCGATGTGTACGGATTGGGCGCTATTACCTACGAGCTCCTGGCCGGGTTCCCCCCGCTTCAACTCGCCGGCATGTCGATCGCCTCGGCGATTCGGGCGATCGAACGGGACGATCCGCAGGCGTTACACGTGATAACGAAATCGGTTGACCGAGATGTCGAGACGATCGTGATGAAGTGCCTCAGCCGCGAGCCGGAACGGCGATACCCGCACGCCGGAGCGCTCGCGGACGACATCCGACGATACTTGTCGGATCGCCCGATTCTTTCCAGGCCCCCGAGTCGGAGATACAGGGCGGGGAAGTTCATCAAGCGGAACAAGCTTTTGGTGATTGGCGTCGCCGCGACAACGCTGGCGCTCACCGCCGGGTTGATTGCATCGAGTATCTTTGCGGCCGGTCAACGCACGGCGCGGATCGAGGCCATCGAACAAGGGGCGATCGCACGACGCAATGAGCTTGAAGCGATACGCGGCGTGGTCTCCGGTGCCACCATGCTCAACGATGGCGGGCGTCGGTGGGAAGCCGTTCGCCTCCTGCAGTCAATCGCGCCCGAAAGCCGGGGATGGGAGTGGTACCACCTCTCGCTGCCGCTCCTCTGGAATGTCGAGGGCCACCGCAGCCGCAGCGCGCTCGAGAAGGGGATCGGCGGCGACGAGATGCGTTTCCTCACATCCATGGAACTGCTTCAGTACTCGATGAACCCTCCGCGACTGTGGAAAAAGAATGTCATGGAGGCAATGCCCACTGAAATACTCATCAATACGGGGCGATTGCAGAGTATTGTCACTTGGGAGGGAGCGACGGAAGACGAGACTGGCGTTCAACTTGAGGACGGGCGTATCGGCGCGCTCAGTGTCAGAACGGGCGCGTTCTCGGAATGGCTCCCCGCGGATGCGTTGGGCGAACCTCCGTTCGATCGCCAGAATCTTCATGCGGGGCATGATCCGTCGCTCATCGTCCGCCGGTCCGGATCTGTGATACAGGTCTTCCGAGATGGACATCAGATCTATCGGGAAGACACCGGGTATCCCCCCGAGGAAATGAACTGGAACGCGCCGATCTTCGACCAAGAAGGCCGCTGGGTCTTTCTCCTGAAGTGGGGCAACTTTTCTGAAATTATCGCGATCGATGCCCACACCGGTGTGGAAGTCGCGCGTGCGGAACTGAAGACATGGGGACCAGGCGTCTGCCTATCCCCCGACGGTTCGCGGCTCTATGCTACAACTCTGGAAGACGGCATCGAGGTCCTCAGCGCACCCGCCCTCGAACGGATCGGCAGAGTTGATCCGGATGCTGGGTTCACTCAGACACCAGCGCTATCGCCGAACGGCGACATCTTGGCATACACATTCCGTGACCAGTCGACTAATCAGGAAATGCTCCGGCTATGGGATCTCGAACAGGATCGCTCGGTTCAGGACTTCCCGATCGGTGCCACACATCTCCATAGAGTTCCATTCTTCTCTCCCGACGGCCGCCTTCTGGCGTGCCTCGCCCCGGATCACTCCGGGCGCTGGCTGATCGATCTCGACCACCTCGCCGAGACGGGCATCACTCGGCTCGGATCAAACTCCTCGTATATCTATCAGTTGGCGGTCTCACCCGACGGGTCGTTGCTGGCGAGTTCCGCCCCCAAAGGCGACCTTCTCTTGTGGGATCTGCAAGGCGAGCGGGTGCTGGCCAGGATTGACCGCCACGCCAGCGCCGACGACGCCATGCTCATGCGAAACATGAACGCGATTCTCGTGTTCACACCCGACGGCAGATCGCTCATCTTTAGTGAATGCGATCCCGAGTCCAGAGGTACATCCGTTGTGCGCCTCGATCTCGCTACCGGCGAGCGGGAGCAATTTCCCCCTGCAGGGGTCGATGAGGCGTTCGACCTGGCCGCCGATCTGCTCGGCGACTCGGCACCGATCGCGTTTCAACACCACGCCGCCCTCCTAAAGGACGGACGCATACTCCAAGGCACTCCATCCCTCTGGCAGTCACAACGGGTTGTCGTGCGCCGACCCGGAGAACCGGACGCGAAGTCGAAGGTACTCAGCGCCTCGGCCGCAGCCATAAGCGGTGGAGTCGCCATTCATCCTGGGGGACGGGTGTATGCCGACGGTGAAGTCCTCATGATCCGGATCCGCGACGCGGAGACAGACCAAATCCTCTTCGAGGTCGTCGAGGGCACCTTCAACATCCCCTACGGCATGACATACTCCCCGGACGGCTCGCGGCTCGCGGTCGGCACCGAGGACGGACGCGTGCTGATTTTCGATACCGAGTTCTACCAAAACATCGCTTCAATCAAGATGCCCAACGATCATCCGTCCGGCGGACGCAACTACATTTACAACCTGGTCTGGACGCCCGACGGCAAGCGGCTCATCACATGCACCGGCGCATCAATCCGCATCCTCGAGTCCGAACGGACATTCATACGAGATTGGCGGAAGCAGCAGTGGGAGCAAGAGCTTGCCACAGCGCGGAGCCGCCCAAATGACGACTCGGTATCGGACGCGTCCGCGCGCGTTGTCCGCATCGAACGCTGGGCCGGCCCTGTCTCGGAACCCCCGAAATGAAGGCCGCCGCGCCAAAGAGTCTCAGACGCGGCGGCGGAGAAGCAATGGATTGTAGATGCCCTGATTCCGGCGCTATCGCTGAACACCGTCATTCAACACTGGGGTCCGGGTCTTCCTGTTCTCGCGCGCGATGTTCCGGGCCCGCTGCGCCGCCGGCATCGCGGGCACGAACACCTCGAAGTTCCGCGGCTCCGAGATCTGCCCATCCGGGTGCGGATTACGCACGGTGATCGGGAAGTCGCCCGCGACCGCGACATCGCTCATCAATAGTTTGACTCTGAGCATCCCCGCCGAAACGAACTCAGTGTCGCGCGGGTCGCCGTTGAAATACACGATAGCGCCGTCACGGAAGTCCCGTCCGAGCAGCGTGGCGTTGTACACCGGAGCCATCCCGGGCTGGTACTGGCTGTCGTCGAATGCCACCGAGTTGACCTCGGCACGGTGCGGGCTGATCGACGTGATTGCCGGCTCACGATAGCGGACCCGGAACAGGATCGGCGCCGACTCACCGCCGCTGTCGACGAGCCCCTGGAACACAGGCACGGCATCGGGCACGCCGTTGCCGTCAGCGTCGACTCGTAGTTCTTCGAAGTACTGCGTGCCGTTGCTAGGAGTAAACACCGTGATTGCATGATCACCGAGCGTGACCATCTCGGGCGGAAGCATCGCCGCAAGGATGGACGAGCTTGTGAACTCGGTATGCAGATCGATACCGTTGAAGCGCACCACGGAGTCCGCGTTGAAGTTGCCGTACTTGGGCTCCTCATACCCGTTGAAGTTCGGCACATGCGCCGGCCCTGTGATTCGGAGTTCGATCGGTTGCGCCACAGGATCATCCATCGGGTCGAAGTAGTTCTCCGAATAGGGGATATCCACGGGCGAGATACTGCTCGGCTCGACACTCTGCGCGACCGGGATCGGAGCCGCGATCGTCAGGATGAGTTCATTGCTCATCCCCCCACCGGGACCGGGATTGCACAGGACCACCGGCACCGCCTGCGGCCGGTCGTACTGCGACTCCGCCAGACGCACGTTGTGAATCCCGTTGTCGATGGGTTGCACGAACCGAGGAAGCGGGATCGGGTCAGAGGTGAAGTCACCCGAGAAGACGACCGGCGTCGTGTTCGCGATGTTGACCGCATCTCCGTGCGCACCGATGGGAGACAGATCGATCACATCGTTCGCGCCCGCGGCGCCGACACCAAGGTCCGCAAGCTCATTGAGCGGCCAGTAGCCGATGAGGCCCGGCTCCGACCCGCTCAGGGCGTTGTTGAAGTTCGCCGCAATCTGGGCCGGCGTCCGCATGACATTCCAAAGACGGACCTCCGCCATATCGCCAACAAACTGATTCCCGCCCGTATCGCGGCCCAGAAGAACCGCTGCATTCGCATTGTTGATGATGCTCGGATTCCCGTTCACCGTCTCGACATACTCACCGTTGATATAGAAGTTGGCCTCGCCGCCCGTATCGAACACAACCGCGACGTGCGTCCATGTATCAACGGGCACCCTCGGCACCGTAGTCCAGTAGTTCTGAACTCCAAGCGTAGTGAAATCGACTCGCCCATCGTTGAGGATGCCCCAGCGAATGCCCGCAGCACGCGGATCGTCCGTGGTGAGCACCTGATTGATGAAGCCCCCCCCCGCCTGCCATCTGACCATCGCCTCGACGGTCAGTCCGGCGACGACATTGTGCGCTGGCTTGGGATCACAGGTGACTCCACTCGGCGGAGTTAAAGTAAACGTCCGCCCGCGAAGGTCCGAACGAGTGTTGTGCCAGAGAACCGCCGGGAAGCCGGGCATCTGATTGAAGTCAAAGTACGGGAAGTACTCCGCGGCCCCGCCAGCAAACCCGCCGTCTGTCACATCGCTCCAGAGGTCGTCACGCATCTTGATGTAGTAGTCCCGCCGGGCGATGAAGGTGTCGTTGTACGCGAACGACTTGGCATCGATCACGGCGATCGGGAGCGTCGCGAGGTCCGGGTCCGCCGCCCACAGATTGGGATTGACCGCATCCAGACGCGGCGTGGGGTACTTCACGGATAAATCGATCGTCTCGGATACCCCGAAGTTCGTCGTCACATAGACCTTGGCCACGCCCGGCAGCAGGCGGAATCGGTTGGGCACCTCGACGAGCAGCGTGTTGTCGTTGATCCACGTCGTCGGGAGCGCCTCAAAGCGACCCCAGTGCTCGATGCTCGCGACAGATGTGCTGTTAAGCCGCTCGCCGAACAGCAGCATCCGGGACACGCCGTCCGTCGAGACATTGAACGACGACGGGCTGGGCGAGGTCTGGTCATAGATGATCATGCTCATCGCCTCGCGGCTGGCCGCAATTAGGTGCGGCAGGTTCGTCGTCGACGCGTTCACACGGATGCACGGAAGGGGAATCTCCGCGAAGGGGATCTGCCACGATCCGTCGAACACATTCATGCCGAAGTTGACAGCCGTCGGGTTCGGCACCCCGAGCGCCTCCAGGATCTCTGAGAGATCCCAGTCGAAGCAGAGGAAACAGAACGGCCCGACGCTTAGCACATCGAATCCGAACGCCGACGCGCTGGCCGCAACCTCGATCGTCTTCCACTCGATCCCCGGAATGACCTCGATGTCGGTCTTGTTCATGAAGTCCGCGGTGGCGAGCACGGTCGGCACAATGTCCACATGACCATCGAACGGCTTCGGCGGGAGCGTGAATGTGAGGTTCTGGTTGATGGGGATGATCTGCGTCGGGATGCCGTCGGAGAACTCGTAGCGGACCATCGGAACAACACCGACATCGATGTTCTGCTTGCCGCCGAGTTCGACCTTGCCGATGAGCTGCAGCGCGCTGCCCTCACCATGAATCTCGAAGTCGGAACCTTCTTCTTCATCATCTCCGTTGCCGCCTCCCTGCGGCGGCTCGGGCACCGTGAACTCAAAGGTCGCAGTCGCGCCGATGATGCGCAGCAGCGCCTCCGTCACGCTCACGCCGAACTTGAAGAAGCGATCCTTCGACTCCGTGCTGAACGTGTTCGTCTCGGGATTGAAGGTGCCCTGGGCGAACATCTGCGGCGTGCGGAAATCCGCCGTAAAGAGACCCTTGGGGGGGATATCGATGTGGAACCACTCGCCCGGCACCGGGAACCCGACGGCCGAGAGAATGTCCAGAAGATTCATGCCCGGGATGTAGTCCTCCATGATCTGCGTGTACGGGACATTCACGAACACCACATCGAGCAGGAACTCGGAGAACGCCACAAGATAGGCGTCCGAGTACACGGAATAACTCACGCCCGCGGTGAGCCCAGCGTTAAATGTGGGCGTGAAGCAACTCGTGATCCGGGCCGCCGGATCGGGCGTGTATTCGACTTCGATGGTCACGGGCGAGCCCGGCCCGAGTTTGGCCATATCGGGGACCGTGTATTCGACGGTAAACGGCAGATGCACATCGCAGGTGCCGCCGTTGAGTTCCGCCTTGACGCCCGCGCTGAGCGTGCCGGAAGTCGAGAACTCAAATCCGCCGCCGAAATCACCGAACACCGGGATGGTGAAGGTACCGCCGAGATCAACACCGATATCGTCCCAGTCGAAATCGAAGAGATGCTCCTGCGCAATCAAATTTCCTGCCCCCGGCGCCCAGATACCCTGATTCTCGAACGCCAGTTCACCCGCTGCACTCTGGATCGTCGGAACACCCGTGAAGGGCTGGGTGTACTTGTTGATCTTCTGCCCGAACTCGGGACCATCGAAGTCGACCGACGTCCCGACCAAGAACACATTCGAGCCCGCGTCCACAGCCAAGGCCGCAGGTATCGTCAACTCGATGCCGGGCGATCGCGCGTCGAAGTCTTGCCAAACAATGCTTCCGTCATCGCCGCTGAGTTTCGCGCAGCTCATCGTCGTTGTCGGGAACGGCGCACGAGTGTGCAGGGTCGCTGCATAGACATTTCCCAGTCGATCGATCTGAATATCTTCGGTTTCTTCACCCGCGCCGCCGATATTTGAGGCCTGCCCATCAGAGAGCACTCGGGTCCATTGCAGCGCTCCGTTTTTGCTCCACTTGGCCACGAATCCACCGTTCGAGGCGCTCCCGTCATTCCGATACCCACCAGCGATGACCGCTCCGGTCTGGTCTACTCGTACGACGGGGAAGTGGATCGAGAATGCACCAGTCGCCTGAATATCGCGGGTCCACAGCTCATGTCCTTGTCCGTCAAGTTTGATCACACGCCCGTTATTACCATCCAAACCTCCAACAATCACATCGCCGTCGAGATCGGTCGTGATGTTCCGTCCATCGTCTCCTGCGGAATACAGGTCAAGCTCCGTGCACCACAAGTGCTGACCATTCCCCGCATCCAACGCCGTCAGCACGGAAACGGTGCCCCCCGTTCCATCCTTGGCGGCGATGAGAAACAGCTTGTCGTCGTTGCTGAGCGCCATGTCAGCTCCGATGCTGAATATGCCAGGACACGGGGCGCCCGCATCGAGAGCCGTTTGCCATCCGATCGCTCCGGTCGCCGGGCTGATCTGAGCAATCTGGATCACACCCGATGAGAAGCCAGAAAGGAACACCACGCCATCGCCACCGAGAACAAGATTATTCAGATTGCTGATACCCGCATAGGTACGCGCCCATTGGACAAATCCAAATGGTGAGATCTTCACGACGGCCACATTCGATCCGAACCGAGCGCCGACATATGCATTCCCGTCCAGATCAACCACCATGGCATCGGGCGACTGATACACGGGAAGGTTGACGGTCCAGATCACATTCGCCCCCGAATTGTCGGCGCCGTCGATCTTGACCACCTCCAGACCACCGTCGGCATAGCCGGCAATGATGATGTTGCCTTCGACATCCGCCTTGGCCAATCGATACTCTTCAGCCCCGCCCAAGGACTCATAGGTCCACACACGCGTGAACAGCGCCCCGGTCTCAACGCTGCTCTGCAAACCAAGGTCCCGAATCAGATCCGACACCTGCTCGGGCGCGACTTTGCCTTCGAGGGCCTCTCTGATTTGTGCCTGATCTGACTGCGCAGCCGCGCGCGTTGCGGGCATGACCGTGACGATCGCCGCTGCGGCGGCCAGGAGCGAATGCTTAACGAGTCTCATACTGAATCTCTCTTCTTGAGTGTCGATCGGGGCGGGGGACGCGGCAGCGGCTTATTGGTTGCCTTCCATCGCAGCAGGGTTGACATAGTGGATGCCGCGCGACTCGGGCTGGCCGTAGAGCTCGGGCATGAGGAACTTGCCACGCTCATCGCCCTTCTTCTGCACCTCGATCGGCGCGCCACGCTGCACCACGAACGCATCGCTCCGGTGCGCGATCACCTCCCACGACACCTTCATGCCGGGTTGCCCGCCCGCGATCACGAACGCGTTGTTCTGGATCTCCTGCGCGATGTACAGATTCGGCGCGGGCGCACCGATCGGCGTGAGCGTGTACCGGAAGTCCGTGTTGATGGCGCCGAAATAATCCGGCAGCATCACCACGCCCACACCCCGCCCATCCAGAATCACGTTGCCGTTGTAGCGGTTCTGCGGCTCGGGCGACTCGCTCGAATAATGCAGCAGATATGCGCCCGCGGGATCGAGCGGATGATCGATCATAAAGCTCTTGGTGCCCGAAGCACCCAGGCGTCCATTGGAATACACGCCCCACCCGCTCGCGCTGGCCGATTGCCCGTAGACGCCGAAGTGCGCGCCGGTTGTCGCGGTGGACTCCCCGCGCACGCCCGTCCCCTGCCCGACCGTGCTCTGCACGCCGATCGAAGTGGTTCCGGTGCTCGTATCGGTAACCTCGATGCCGTTGCCATCGGCATACCGGACATCCAGGCGTGATTGCGGCGTTTCAGTACCCACGCCAAGATTCCCGAGCACATCCCAACGCCCGAGATACTGGAAGTTCGATCCGTTGGCGTCCGTCATACCGAACGCCAGGCCGTTCGAGCCGACGCCGAACTGGATCGCCTTGGCTTGCCCCGCGCCGAGTAGTCTCAGCGACGCCGATCCTGATTGCGGCGAGATATCGAGCGTCGATAGTGGAGCCGTCGTACCGATGCCAACATTGCCGTTGCCCCCCGAAATGACCATACGAGTCGCCGCGGTCGTAGAGTCGCGGAAGGTCAGATTGTCAGTAGTCCCGTCGTGATAAATCGCGAACGATGATGCAGCGCCGTCCTGACCCATGCGGATGCCGGGATTCATCGGACCCGAGACTCGGATCGGATATGAACTCGCCCCGCGAACATCCAAAAGAGAGACCGGCGCCGTCGTTCCGATCCCCACATTCCCGCTCGCAGTGACAGCCAGCCCGCGCGTGTTGATCGAATACGGGGCGGCCGTCAGTTTCTGACGCCCGATCACCTCGTACATCTGCGAGCCACCCGCCGGCCCGGCCTCGATCTCCACCCACCGCTGAATATTGGCTGCCCACGCCGCGATACCGAAATCGACTTCGACAGTGAACGCGCCGTCGACCACATCGACGTCAAATGCCTGCACTGTGCTCAGCAAGGTGCCACCGGTTGCAGCGTCATAGACCCTGAAGCGGAAGTCCCGCAGCCCATCGACAGGCGTCCCGTTCTGGGAAAGGACTCCTTGGTAGGTGATCCCGGTGTCGGGGGTCACGGCATGGGCAGACGCGCAAGCCAAGCCCATTCCGGCGACAACGACGAGCGAGCGGATTCTTGTGGTCAGACTCATGGGGCGATCTCTCTTCGTGGATGGGCCGACAACGGGGCCCCGCGACGAAAGCGAGGCCCTTCTTGAAGACCCAACGACATCCGCAGCCGCAAGGGAACATCGAATCCTGAGAAAAGGACCCAATGACAGCCCGAATCGACCCCGATAGAGGAATTTGCGGCCCGTTCTTGGAAATTCGTGTCCCCTCCGGCCGCCGGATGGCGTTTAAGACAAGTGACGGGAGTGACCCACCTCCCCCACTGACCTTCTTCAGGAGCAACCATGAAGACCGCCGTCGCCGTCGTCTCCATCGCCTCGCTGGTCGCGATCCCGGTTTCCCTCGCCCAGTATGAAATCACCCGAAGCACCATCGACGGGGGCGGCGGCACGCTCGCCGGGGCCACGTACACGCTGAGCGGCACCTTCGGGCAACCCGACACCGGCACCCTCACCGGTGCGACCTACTCGCTCGAGGGCGGGTTCTGGTGGCCCACCACACCCGCGACACCCGCCTGTCCGGGTGACATCGCCAATGGCGACCAGATGGTCGATGTCGACGACCTCAACGCCATACTCTCCGCATTCGGCACGACCGTCGGGATCGGCGATCCGCGCGATGCCGCCAACAACGACGGCGTCATCGACGTGGACGACCTCAATGTCATCCTCGCCAACTTCGGCACCACCTGCTCCTAGCCGATCGATCAGGGGGTCTTCTTGATCTTCGACCGCAACAGATAGCTGCTCGGCTGAAGCTCGTCCTCGAAACCCCACAATGGGACGCCGATCATCGAGTCGCCCTTCTGGTGGTCTTTCCAGATCGTGATCGGGCGGTCGATCGCCAGTTTGGGGTCTTCATGGTCGGCGACAATCAGTCGCACCTGAAGCTTCGAACGATCCGAGAAGTACCAGGTCCCGTTGCTGTATGTCCACTTGGTCTCCCGAACCCACTTGTCCGCAGGGATGCGGACCGCGAGCTCCTCGAACTCGGCCTGCTGAATCTCCCAGGCGCTGAGCGCGGTCTCGATGACTTCCTCGCGATCGCCGCCGCGGTACTCATCCTTGGGCAGCTTATTCTCTCGGATGATCAGCTCGCGGAGCGAGTCGGCCTGCGCCTCGAGCTGCTTGCTCACGGCGTCATACTCGGCCCGCATCGCCTTGCCTGCCTCTTCATCGAGCGCGCTCAGCAGCGTCACCCGCTCGTCGGCGAACCCCATGACCTGGGGGATGCCCCCCGTGAACCACAGCGGCTTCTGCGCGGCAACCGCCTCTTCGGCGTAGCCCATCGCGGTCTCCAGGTCTTTGCGAATCTCGTCGGGTAACAGTTCCTTCTGCGCCTCCGCCGCGGCAAGGAAACCCGTCAAGTTGCCGAGCAGACCGTTACCCACACCCTCGATCCGCTTGCCTTGCTCCGTATTCTGGTCCATGAGCCGAACGTACTTCTGCGCGATCCGGATGCACTCGGCCCGTGCGGCCTCGGCCTGCTGATAGGTCTCGGATGCCAGCACCCGATCGGTCTGGAACAACTCCGGCCGGTTGAACATGATCGATAAGTCACGCAGCCGCTTGTAGTCGGCTTCGAACTCGGGGTAGCGAGCGGGATCGATCAGCTGTTGCAGCTTCGCGTTCAGCGGGCCGAGGTAGTCCGCTGCCGTCACGATCTTCGCGTCCGCGTTGACCATCTGCTGACGGACCTCGGCCACCCCGACGCCGTCCGAAGGGAGTTTCGCGAGCGCATCTTTGACGAAACCCGACTTCCGCTTGGCATTCTCGACGACTCCGAGCAATCCGCTCACTTCGCGGAAATCGATCGATAACTGGTCCTCGACTTTCCGCAATCGCTCCACCGCCTCCGTCAACTGACTCGCGCCGCCCTCCACCTCGCGGAGGTTGAATCGCGCCCCCTTGAGCACTTCCTCCTGTTGGTAGTTCAGGGGCGTGCCCTCTTCCTGCAGGGGCGGCGGGGCCGTTGTGCCCGTCATGAACTCGTACAGACGGTTGTACTCTTCGAGCGCCGCCTCATATCGAGCTGCGGCCTCCGCCAGGCCCGCGGTCCCGGCGGGCACACCCTCAAGCAACTCCTTGGCGGGTGTGATGTCGTCGAGCGCCTGCTTGAGCCGGTTGGCCAGCAGCTTGCCTGCGGCACCCTTTGGCGGCTCTGTGCGGTTGGCGACATTCTCCGCGACATATTGCAGATTCGTCTCAGCCCGCTTGAGCAGGCCATTGATCTTGTCAACATCCGCAAACACACCTGTTGTCAGGCCGAGGATGAGACCGATCGCCAATAGCATCCGCAAGGACCGAAAGGTGCTGGAGCCGACACTGTTCATGAAAGAGTCCTCGGGGGGGTTGCCTGAGTCTGACGCCCGATGATCCTGACGCCATCGGACCACGTCCCAGTGTATTGGAGTCGATGGTCCAGCACGAGCCACCGCGGCGTGCTCCCGGGTGACCTCGGTGATCACGCCCGTACAACGCTCGGCGATACGACCGTCCCCCGCAGAGTCGTCACACACCCCCAGTGCGATGCCGGGCCGCGGCTGGTTCCCTGCGAGATGGTCGCCACTGTCAACGAGGCGGGGCAGGATTGACCACGACCTCGATGATCCGGATCATTGCTGCAATGCAGCGATCAAGTCTCGTCGCGCCGACCGTTGTGTTCCTGATCGTCATTGTGACGGTGTTCTCAACCGAAGCGGTGATCATGCTCGGCCCGCTTGCGAGCCATCCCTTCTCCGAAGAAGCCGCCCGGGTCGCCATGGCGGACGCCACCGTCCTCGTCGCCGTGCTATGCCCGGTCCTTTGGCTTTCTGTCGTCAGACCCCTGCGGTTGTTGTCTCTGCAACGGGGAAGACTCCTGCGCCGGCTGTTTGAGGTGCAGGAGACCGAACGAGCCCGGCTCGCCCGAGATCTGCACGACGGCATCGGCCAGAGCCAGACCGCCATTCTCCTTGGTCTCCGTTCCGTTCTGGCAGCTGCAGACCTCGAAAGGGCGCGCGAGAGGGCGCAGATCGCGTATGACATGGCCTCAGGCGCGATCGATGCCACAAGACGCCTCGCCCGGGGCTTGTCCCCCGCAATCCTCAAGGATTTCGGGATCGCCCAGGCATTGCAGAGCGTTTGCACGGACCTTCAAGCCGCCACAAGCATCGAGTTCTCCTGTGATGCCACCCCCGATCTGCCTCGTCTTGATCACGAGACCGAGGTCACACTGTTCCGGCTCGCGCAAGAGGCACTGACCAACGCAGTTCGACACGCCGATGCGACATCGATCCGAGTGCAACTCGAAAACGTCGATGATCGGGTCCGCTTGCGAGTCGCCGACAACGGTAAGGGAATGACACCCGAGCCACGGAGATCGCCCGGTTCCGGGCTCGGCGTCGCCGGCATGCGCGAACGGGCTCGCCTCCACGGCGGCAAGTTCCAGTTTCATTCGAGCCCGCAATCTGGAACCGTGGTGGAGGTGTCATTCCCGAGTGGAGACGCCGGCCATGAATGAGACTCGCGTGTTCATCATCGACGACCATCCCATGGTCCGCCGGGGACTCCGAATGATTCTCGAGGAGCAGCCCGGCCTCAATGTGGTCGGCGAAGCCGAGTCGATTCAGGCCGCACTCGACCAACTCAAGTCCGCGCGCCCATCGGTCATTACGCTCGACCTGGCCATGCCCGGCATGTCGGGGGTCGCCTCCGTCAAACGACTCAGGGCAGCCGCTCCGGACGCGCGAATCATTGTCGTCACCATGCATGACGAGGCCGCCTATGTCCGAAGCGCCATCGCCATGGGCGCCTCCGGCTTCGTCCACAAGAGCGCCGCCGACACCGAACTCGTCGCGGCGATCCGAGCCGTAGCCAGCGGCCGGCTCTTCATCGAAATCGGCAACGCGGACTCCCTGGAGTCGGCGCTCGCAACGCCTCCAAACCTCGTTAGCGGCACGACGCCGCTGGACACACTGAGCGCCAGAGAAAGGCAGGTTCTCCGGCTCGTTGCCCTCGGGCACACCAATCAGAAGATCGCAGATGATGTCGGGCTCAGCGTCAAGACCGTCGAGTCGTACCGCGCCAGACTCATGCGCAAACTCGGGCTTAAGGAGCGGGCCGATCTTGTCCGGGTCGCGATGGAGTCGGGCTTGATCTGACCGTCCCTCGGATCGACCCGCCGCCCCTGCCGGGGATTCCCCCGCACAACTCGCGCTGATTCACGCAGTTTCCCCGCTATCCCGTGCCCGATTCGGACGCCATGATGACCCCGGTTTGCAGGACGCTTGATCGACGACCGCGTTGCCGGTCCTCGCCCCAGGCGATGAAACGGAGTCACTCCCATGAAAACCTTGTCGAAGTCGTCTCGGTGGGTTGTTGGTGCCATCGTCTCCACGCTCGCATTCGGTTCGGCCGCGATCGGGCAGAGTTCCCTGTATTCGAATACACCGATGGCCGGCGGCGGCACGCCGCGGCAATCACAGTTCTGGATCGATCCCACAGGTGAGAATGACTCGGACAACGACGCCATCTCGTGGGCGCCGTTCATCCTTCCTGAGGCATCGACCGTCACGCGACTGCGATGGTGGGGTGACTCACTCCCCGACCTCGGGTTCTACGTTTCCTTCTACAACCAGGACCCCAACACCATCGCCTCGCAACCGGACATCTTCGCCGCGGGGAGCCAACCGATCGCCCGATGGACGATCACCGGGCCCCAGGTCCAGAACGTCGGTGGCATGTACCTGTTCACGGTCGATCTTCCAACACCGCTGACTTTCGAGGCCAACACACGCTACTTCGTGTCCGTTGTCGCCCGACAGAACGAATGGTACGCGCCGTGGTACTGGTATCAGGGCATGAACACGGGGAGCACTTTCTGGTGGCAACGCGGCGCGCACATGTACTTCAACATCGCCGGTGGGCGCGCGTTCGAGTTGTGGGGCTCGCCGGTCGCCCCCGCCTGCCCGGCGGACATCTCGGGCCCCGCGGGTGTTCCCGATGGTGTTGTGAATGTGGAAGACCTCAACGCCATGCTGAGTGTGTGGGGAACGGATGTGGGTGTCGGCGCTCCGGAGGACATCGCAAACGGTGATGGGTTCATTGATGTAGACGATCTGAACGCGCTGCTGGCGCTCTGGGGGTGCATGTAATGAAGGGCAATCGCCAGCCAAGCGGAGCAGCCGGTCGGATCGTGCTGTCGGTGATCCTCACCATCGGGATACGTTCGATGGCGCAGGCACAGTGGGAATATGCCGCGCCGATGCCCGCACCCAAGGCAAACACGTTCGCCGTTACGTTCCAAGGGGATGTTTACATGGTCGGCGGTGCGCCGTGGGTAAACGGCGGCGATTTGGACGGGTCGGTCTACAGGCTCTCGAACGGCGTTTGGACCGTGGCCGCGCCGCTCGATGGAATGGGCCCCGCCGTCGGACAAGGTGGCGGTGTGGATGCCCTGGGCCGAATCCTCGTATTCGGAGGCGAGATTCAGGGATCTGGCGATCTGGCCGAGAGCCGCGTGTACGAGCCTATCGACGGAACCTTCGGCATCCCAGCCGAAGCGTCGCTGGTCAATCCGCGACTGAACTTCGGGTTGGCCGTTGACGACCAGCACCGCATCTACCGGCTCGGTGGGGGTTGCGATATCTGCAACAACAATCAGTCCATCTGCAGTCGGTACGACGCGGTCACTGATTCTTGGGAGCAGATCGCCTGGCTGCCATGGTCTAGGTCATCGATCGCCGCGGTGTATGACGGCCGCGGACACATCTGGGCGTTCGGCGGGTACACGTCCTTCGGGCTGCCACGCCTCATCCACACCATCCGATACACGATCGCGACAGACACCTGGGAGACGCTGGGCTCGCTCACCCTTCCCATGGCAACAAGCGATGCGCGCGCTGTTCTGGGTGCCGACGGCAAACTGTATTTCATCGGAGGATTGACCGGCGACGGCCCAGGCACACCGACCAGCGCCGTGTATGTGCTGGACTCCAATGCCACCGAACCATCATGGACGATCGGTCCGTCTCTGCAGACCGCTCGGTACGACTTCGGGGTCACACTGGGCGACGATCAATACATCTATGTGATCGGAGGCATGACCACCTCGGGCCCCACCGCAACCGTCGAACGCCTTTATACGGGCGCGGTGCCGGCGCTGCCGGGTGATATCAACGGTGACTGCGCCGTGGACATCGACGACTTGAACGCATTGCTGGGCGCATGGGCAACAACTGTCGGCGTCGGGTCGCCCCTGGATCCTGCCAACGACGATGGCTTCGTCGATGCGGATGACCTGAACCTCGTTCTGGCCAACTGGGGCGCCGCTTGCTGATGGCTTGCACCGGCACATGGACAACAAGACTCCCGAGAACTCCAAGGAGCGCCAGATGATCGAGAACCTCAGCACGTTCGCTGTGCTGCTAAGTTTGAACACCCTCACCCAAGCGACCACCATCGGACCATTGCCATACTTGAGTTCACTCGATAGCCCATTCGCGACGACCGATTTCGATTGGTTCTACATCGAAGACTTCGAGGAGCATCAACTCGTCTCGCCCGGCGTGAACGCAGATCACGGCGGAATCGCCAGCGTGCTGTTTCCAGGGGAACCCGTCGGCTATGACTCGGTGGACGCCGACGATGGCATCATCGATGGCTCTGGCGCCGGCGGTGACAGTTGGTATTCGGGCGTCGGTGCAACCGGCGTTACCTGGACGTTCGAGGAGTCGGTGCTGGGCCACCTCCCGACCCATGCCGGAATCGTCTGGACCGACGGCGCATGGGGCTTCACGGTCCACTTCGAAGCGTGGGACGCGGGGGGAAACCTGATCGCCGACATCTCAGGTGTGCATGCCGATCACGATAATCTGAGCGCTACCGCTGAGGATCGCTTCTACGGCGTCATCAATCCGGGGGGCATCGCCATGATTCGGCTCTCGCAGCCGAACACCATGATCGAGATGGATCATCTTCAGTACGGCTACGCAGCAGTTCCCGCGGCTCCGGGTGCCGTCACCGGAATGATGTCGATGTTCTTCATGTCCATGCGGAGACGGATCAGAACACTCAAAGCAACGTAGTACGCCCTCTACCCCAGCAGCCGAACAACTTCTTCATAGTCGCCCGAAGCCGACTCTCCGTCGTTCGTCTGCTCGGCAACGACCTCCCTGAGTACCGCCTGCACGCGGCGCTTCACGGTCTGCACCGCCGCCGCCCCGTCTGCAGCCGATCCGAATCCCAACTCCAACGCCAAGTCTCCGAGCGGCTGCGATGTCGGCCTCAATACACGCCGCTCGAACAACTTCCAATGCGCGCTCCGCCCGTTGCACTCGAAGTGAGACTCCACCCGCCGCAGCGCCTCGGTGAACATCCCCATCGCCCACCGCTGATCGAACGCATCGTCTGCAGAGCCGCTGTCCGTGACGCCCGCGTGTTCCTCATATTCGAGGCACTCCTCGGAAACATGCTTGCCCAGACCCCGGCTGATTGCCTTTCGCGCGCAATCGACCTCATAGTTCTTCAGCGCCGTCAGAATAAATGACCGCGCACGCCCCTTCTCCGCATCGGCACCGCCGAGCAGCCCACGACCGATTACGACATCCGCAAAGAACCCCTGAGTCAGTTCCGCGGCCGCGTGGCGATCATGCCCTCTCTGCCGACACCACGCGTACACACAGGGCCAGTAGGTCTCGATGATCCTGCTCATCGCGGCCTCGCGTGTCGCCGCGTCCTCGGCGTGAAGGCCGTTGAGCGTCCGCCAGTCCGTCGTCCCGAACGCCTGCTTCGTCGATTGCCAGAATGCGCCCATCATCAGCCCTCATCAGATCGTGCCCTATATTAGATGATCGCGTGCGTATCGTAAGGTAGATTTCAGGAACCCCGCGTGACTCGATCCGCCCAAGATTCCGAGCGATCACCGATTCCCTCCACGCTCCGGGAAGTACGTCGCGTCGCGTCACTGATTTTCGACGATGATGGCACGGCGGTAGCGCCGCCAGACCCAACCCTCCCACACATCAACGGTTATGAACTCACAGCCCGCCTCGGCGCGGGCGGCTCGGGCGAGGTCTTCGACGCCATCCGCTCCAACGACGGCGTCCGGGTCGCCATTAAAGTCCTACGCCGCACACTCGGCTCGGGATCTGACGCAAAGAGAATCTGGCGCGAGATCGACCTCCTCGCCGACCTCCGCCACCCCTCCGTCCCCCGCGTCCTCGCCCAGGGCACGCTCCCCGACGCCCGCCCCTACATCGTCTTCGAGCACATCGCAGGCACAACGCTCGACAACTATGCCGGCGCTCGCGGCCTCTCCCGCCGCGAGCGCGTCGAGCTACTCGCCAAAACCGCCGAAGCCGTCCAGTCCCTCCACGACCGAGGCATCATCCACCGCGATATCAAACCATCCAACATCATCATCAATGTCCACCGCGACCCTGTCATCATCGATCTCGGCGTCGCATCACTCACCGACCGGTCCGCACTGGAAACGCTCACCGCCGACGGCGCGCCGCTCGGCACGCCCGCGTTCATGTCCCCCGAACAGGCCCGAGGCGAGCGTGCCTCCATCACCACGCGCTCCGATGTCTACGCGCTCGGCGCCACGGGCTATGCGCTCCTTACGGGCGCCACGCCGCACGACATGAACACGACGATCCACGAGGCGATTCGGCGCGTCGCCTCCGATGCGCCCCGCGCCCCGCGCGAACTCGATCCCACGATCGATGGCTCTCTCGACGCCGTTCTCCGCAAAGCCGTCGCCTCCAACCCCGCGCAGCGATACCCCTCGGCTCTCGAATTCGCCCTCGACCTCCGCCGCTGGCTCACAGGCGAACCCGTCGAGGCGAAGAAACCAAGCCCGTGGCAACGCGCGACCAAGTGGATCGCACGACATCCGATCGCAACCGTTGCGGTGTCGTCACTCACGATCGGCGCATCCATCGTCGCGATGAGTCTCGCCGGGTCATGGTGGCTCGGCACTCAACCCTTCAGACTGCAATGGGACGGCACAGATAAACTGCCCGCGCTTCTCTACACACGATCCGGTAACTTGCTTCGCTCCTGGCCCGGTACCGTTGTCGAGGAAGCGGGCACCGTCATGGCTGGCGTGGCAAATCGCCCCGGCAAGCCGAGACTCGCCATTGTTGCTGAGGTGTACGGCGCGAAAGGCCCATACGCGGGTCTCTTATGCGCCTATTCATTCGCCGATTACTCCGGCGATCCCGTCTGGGTCCGCGGAGTCGGCGGGGTCGACATCGACAAGCCCGAGCACATCAAAGGCAGCCCGCCCGAGGACGACCCCAACGCCGAAGCGGGCCACTTCGTGACGGGTGTCGGGCTCGTCGCAGACATCTTCCCCGATGTTCCCGGCGACGAGATCGTCGCAACCCACTACCCAAACCCATGGTCCGCTACTGCCATCCGAGTCTATTCAGCAAGCGGCGAGATTCTCTACGAGGCGTGGCACGATGGGCAGTTCACGGGAGTGCATTGGCTTGCAGACGAGCGGGTGGTGATTTTCTCTGGTGTAAACAGCGAAGAGCGCTATAACCACTCGCGCAATGGGCGTGGGAACCATGTCCCCATCGTCATGGCCATCAAGCCGGTCCGTGGCACCACCGATCGCCTCATCACCGCACCGGACTGCCCGGAGCAGTTCCGCCCGTATTGGTACAAGACCCTTCCTGCAGAGGTTGCCGAACATCTGCGCCCGGATAATGTCCAGGATGCCGTCGATCCAGACCTCCGCGACTCGACCGCATGCGTGAACCTCAAATGCATGGCCGACACAACCCGCGATGCTCTCAATCCACGGGTTGTTTCGCTCTATATCCGTGCCGACGGCACCGAAGCACTGCTCCGCGTGGGCGATCCGTTCCGCCACAATCCACTCTTTGATATCGAGCAATACCGTGGGCACATGCTGATCGACATGCCGATCAACTAGCCACCTCTTCGCATCCCGCGCTATCCATGGCAACTCTTCGCGTATCAATTCGTGAGGAGTCCATGACTCCAGCAGTTCATCTGAATCGCCCCCTCCGCTGCTCCTCCATCTCAGCCAGGGCGGGGGCGCGGGGCGGGGATCGAGGGGGGTGATCGCCGGGAAACTCCCGGCATCGCCGCGGACGTCGGCCACCCCCGGCGTCCGCGCTTCGACGACTTCGGCAATCCCCCACAACACTCTGGCCAAATAGCGAGGCCGCATCAGCGGTTTGCACACGCAGCCGATGGACCGCGAGGCACACTTCATCCGCACTCTATACTCGTTGCGAGTGAATGACTCCGAGGCACGGAACGCCGCGCGTTGAACTCATTGCTTCGCTCTGCGCAACATCGGCTGAAAGGCGCGATCATGAATCAGGTATCAACGCTCCGATCACGAGTCGAAGCCTTTTCGAGCCTCGTCGGCATGGAAAACCGCAGATCGCTGAGCAACACGAACGAACTTGCGAGATGGATTACCGTTTGTGCGCTGGCTCTGGCTATGGCGTTCACTTCCGGTGCGAACGCGCAACAACTCACGCTCGTTGATCGAGTCGAGGGTGTGAGCAGAGTCTGGATGGAAGCCCATTACAACTTCGTGTACTTCGACCAGGTGCCCGATCTCGACTGGGACCAGGCATACCGGGATACGCTGAGCCGTGTGTCGCTGCTGGATGATGACCGCGCGTATTACCGCGAACTCGAACGATTCATGGCGCGCCTTCACGACGGCCACTCGAATGTGTTCCTGCCGCAGCGATTGCTGGACTCCGCCGGGGTCCCTCCCCTGAAGATCGCGCCGATCGACGGCCACCCTGTCGTATACAGAGTAGCGGCGGATCTCGCCGATCAGATCCCGATCGGGAGCGTGATCACCGCTGTGAACGGGCTGCCGACCGAGGAACATGTCGAGCGACATGTCCGCCCATTCATCTGCGCGTCGTCGCCGCAACAACTCCACCATATGTCGCTCGGGGATCGATTAATTACCGGGCAATCCGGGGAAGCTGTCCGACTCGGCATCCGCACCCCGGCACACGACCTCCGCACCGTCGAGCTTACGCTTCGCCCTCGCGAAGTGCCGATCGTGTTCGTGCCTGATCACGCTCAGACACAGCCGTATGAGTTCAGGATGCTCGAAGACGGGATCGCTTATCTCAGAGTCGACACCTTCGCCGACGGCGCAGGGCTTCAGGCCGCGGTCGGCGGGCATCTCCCCGACTTTCTTGCAGCCCGTGGAGTCATCATCGATCTCCGCAAAAACGGGGGCGGTGATACCTCCGTCGCCGGGTTTATCGCCGGATTGCTGACCGACCATCCGCTTCACGGCGCCGCGTGGCGCACGAGGGAACATCGTGCGGCGGAACTCGCGTGGTCGGTGTTCGCCAAAGAAGACACCGAGAGGCATCGCTACGCGCTCGAACGCGGGGGTTGGCATCGCGAGCCGGCCACCGTGTGGCAACACAATCCCGACTTTCACACGAGCGCCCCCGTCATCGTGCTGACCGACTGGCGCACGGCTTCGGCCGCTGAGGATTTCCTCGTAATCATCGACGAACTGCCGCAGGTCACGAAGGTCGGCCGCAGGACGTTTGGAAGCTCGGGTCAGCCGCTGTATTTCTCGCTCCCCGGCGGGGGTACCGCGCGCATCTGCGCGAAGCGGGATACATACCCCGACGGCCGGGATTTCGTCGGGACGGGTGTCATTCCCGATATTGAGGTTCCGCTCTCCCTTGAAGAACTCACGGGATCAATTGATGCCACACTCGAGCGGGGATTGGAGCATCTCCGCTCGCAACTCAACGCTCCGTGACGGGGTTGCGCCTCTCCACCGACACGAGAGCAGGCCATACCGAGCGTAGACCGCTATCTGTCGCCGCTTGCCTGCGAGTGCAATCCCGCTGAAGAGACCGATCGGCCCGTATTTGGCTCGGGGTACATTTCAGACATTCTCGAGAGCGTCTTCGCCAACACACGCTCAACGGCCCCCGGGATATCGCCGCTCTCCACTCTGTCGCGCAACTGCTTCCGCGCTTCAGCAAGGAACGTGATCTCGTCCTGTGTCAGCCCGCCCTTGCCCTTGGCTCTGGCCCACCGGAACCAGACAGTCTTCACTTGAGCAGCAGCGGCGAGTGCTCGGCAATCCTGAACGACCGGGTCCGATGTCTGGATCACTTCGGCCCAACGTTCGGCGGTGTCGAGAAGCCGAGCGTCGGTGCCCGGAATGTCGCGTTTGCTGTCAACCTCGAACAAACCACGCTGAGTCCGAAGCGAGAGAGTCATGACCTCGCTCCCGCGACCGGCGGACTCCAAGTCGCTGATCCAATGATCGAGTAGTTGAAGGGTCGCGTCCGGACCCGCGAACTCCCCCAACGCTTCTCCAAGAATCGGCTTGCCAATCAGCTTCTCGATGACCCAGGTCGTCACCATCGCCGTCTCGAACTGCCGCCGGGCTTCGAGGTCGTCAATCATGGCCCCCAACCGGCTCGCGACATCGTTCCGCAACTCGCCCGCGTCGGCTTCGTGACCGTCGATCGTCTGCGCCTGGCTTTGGTGGTCCCACCACGCGATGCCGGCAACGCCCGCCAAGACCACGAACGCGACCGAAATCGCAAACATCACCGCATGGCGGCGGCGCCACAGACCCGCGCGGCGAGTCAACGACGGACGGGTCCAATCAATGGGAATGTGCTCGCGGCAACGATCGATATCCTCTCTCAGCGGTGTCGCGTTCGGATACCGTCGCCCAGGATCGGGGGCCAGGCACCGCGCAATAATCCACGCCAAGTCGCGATCGACACCGATGCCGATCAGTTCCGCGCGCCGTGCAGACTCGTTCGGGGGTTGCGCGTGGCTTCGAGCAATCGCGTCCAGCGAGTCGCCGTTCGGGAGCCGACCCGTGAGAGCATGCCATGCGATCGCTCCAAACGCATAGCAATCGACACCGGGAAGGCGCTGCTCTTCATGTCCCCCGAACTGCTCGGGCGCGCAGTACGCGATCGTCCCACGCAGACCGACCGATGCGTCGTCGAGCCGGTCCCGGTGGAGCGTCAGCCCGAAGTCGGCGATCGCCACCGATCCATCGGAGCGGAGCAGAATATTGGACGGCTTGAGATCACAGTGCACCAACCACGCCCGGTGTATGGCCTCGAGACCCGCGGCCACCTGCGACAGAACAACCAGGCGGTCTGCAACCGGAGTCCGACTGTCGATCCACGCTTCCAGCGTCCCACCGGTCACCAGTTCCGTGACAATGAACCCAAAGGGCGGATCATCACAAAATCCAACGTCCATCACGCGGGCAATGTTGGCATGCTCGACGCGCCGGGCCCGAGTCGCCTCTCGCCTGAGATCAGTCGGCGCCATGTCCGCGAGGTGCCCAAACACGCTGGCCTTGATCGCAACGGTCGCCTCCCCGTCGTGGTCTGTCAGGAGTCGGTCGACTCCTTCAAAGACAGTCGCGTTCCCACCCCGTGAGATCACTCTCCGCATCTCGTACCGCGGGCGGCCGTCGGCCATCATCGGACCGATCGAAAAGGGCAGCGACAGTTCATCGAGCGTCCCGCCATCAATCTCTGAGTCGACCAGTTCATCCAACACCACCGCTCTGTGAATCTCGCCCTCAAGGTCCGGGTGCCGCGCAATAAGCCATTCAACCGCCTCTTCGAGTGCGGTACCCATCGCCACCGCGCTACGCAGGTGACTGGAGATCGCGGCGTCAATCGCGACATCGTCTCCGAGCAGATCGGGATGTTCGTCCAGATAGTCATCGAGCGTGACCCGTTCGCCCGCCTCGATGCGCTCGGTGCATCGATCCGAGATTCGGCAGGCGCGTCGAGTGGATTGGCCCGCCGGATCGAGCACGAGTCGCGCCGACACAACGTGTCCGCCGGTTGACTCAATCACCGATCCGCTCCGACGCGACACCCTCTGCCTTGCCCTCAACAAACTCCGGCCGAGACCGAACATAGTCGCGAAGGGACGACTTGACCCGCCGCCACCTCCACTCAACGGCCTTGGGGCTCAATCCCAGCGTGTCTCCGATCTCGACATGCGAGAACTCATTCAACCACATATTGAAGATCGATCGATCTGTTGGGTCTTGCACCTGTTCGAGGAGCACCGCCACCTGCTCGGCCGACTCTGTGTCCGTGTTTGCGGACGCCTCGCCTCGACCGCCAACTCCTCTCGTGAGCGTTTCATTGAGCTCTCGGTCAAGATCTTCAACACGCGCGATGCGCTTCAGAATGCGCGCCTTATCGACCACAGCGTTCTGAGCGATCGTCGCGATCAGGCCCCAGAGCCTCGCCCTGTTGATCGTCCCGAGCGACCGACTGACCACGAACTCGTCCAGCCGCCTCGCCACCGTGGACAGAATCTCCTGCGAGTCAAAGAGCCGCCGCATCTGTGAGTTCATCTTCCGCCGAACCCGCCATTGAATTTGCGGCCAGCATGACAGCACGAACTCCGCGGCGGCGGAGCGATCCCCGGCCCGAACCCTGTCGATCAGGTCGCTCCCCTGGGAGTTGGTGTCCCGCGCTTCCGCCACATCTGTCCGAGAAACCGCTGTCATCGTGCCGTGCAGTGTCCTCCACAGATATTTGTTGTCAAGACCCGAAATATTGCGGAATTCGCCTCGCCGTGTGCCGCCGGGCTCCGCCAGTAACTCCGAAGGGCACAGATCAGGCCGGCACACGGTGCGCCACCTGATCTGAAGCGCGCCCTGCGGAGGCCTTGTGATGAACGCACTTCGGCGTGGGCGCCATGGTTGCGCCCAAATTCTCAAATCGGGATGGACGAATGCCCGCTTCGGGCTCTGGTTCGGAATCCTCGCGGTTGCCTCGATCGCCCCAACATCGGCGGGCGACGAGACCGGAGGTCCCATATCGCTTCAACTGGGGGATGTTGTTGAGATGATCGAGACGGATGAACTCTCGATCGAGTTCGTGGACTGGATGACCATTTCCGGCTTTCAATCGGCAAAGATCGAACTCCCATGGCTGGAGACTCAGGATGGATTCCTGATCGGTCGGCTTGCTCTCGACCAGGCCGCCGCATCCTCACTTCAAACGCTGGGTGTGTCGCCTGCTCATGCCGAACTGCTCGAACAATGGCAGTCATACGACTGCGACCTCTATCTCGCGGCCAATCCAGAAGGCGTCCTGCTGATGGTCATGGCGATCGATGGGGAGTCGGCATCCGGGGCATTTCCCAAGGTATCGCTCGAGTCAGGAGCACCAGAACTCGCCCCCTGGGATGTCCTCAGGTTTCTCAAAGACCTGATCGAAGAGCTCTACGGACCCCCGGAAGTTTCCCCTGACCCGGCGACTCCCCCATCTGAACCGCCAAGCGATCCCGATCCGGAGTGGTAGCCCAGCGATGTCACGACGAAACAACATCCCCTGCGACAACATCACTCGGGTCTGGCGGACGGGTACCCCCCCACCGCATCTGTCCTGCACTCTCGCCGGACACCTTGAACTGACCTCGGCCGACTCCGCCTCCGATCAATGGGATATGTCCATCGTTTCCCAGCGCGTCGCATGGCTCTGTGCGCCCTACACCTACTCGAGCATCGCCGAGCCACTGCGAATGAACGCAGAGACCGTGAGGCGGATGGTCCGGGGGCTGCAACAGCCGAGCTCGGAAATGTTGATTCGCTTGTGTATCTACGGCCGGGTCTCCCCCAACTGGCTGATCTTCGGCATTCTCCCCGCGTGGCTCGTCGAAGACGAGATTGCTCGTGTGTCTGTCCGCGAAGCATCCACGCGCCGATTGATCCTCGAGTTTGCTCGCCGGCATTCGGGACTGCTCGACGGCGTCGGCTCGTAGCAGCGCCGGACATGGAATGAACAACATCGCCAACCGCAACTCCGGCGCCGGACTCTTCGCAATCTGAGTGCTCGAGGGCACGAGTCTACGGTTCACCGTGTCCATCCTGCTCCAGTGCAATGCGTGCCGTAGAGGATCCGTATCGATGACGACGATGCGGAGCAATGCAGACATTGCGTGAACTGAGCCAGATCGAGTCAGACTCGAGATGGCAGCTTGCTCGTTCTGACACAAGGCCGCCCCCGGGATACAACGACTCGCAGCGGCCCGGTCTCGTGCCGCGCTGGGCTTGAACCCTGCTCGTAGTCTGGGCGAGAGTGCCCCTCATGAATGTGCGTCACATCACCCTAAGAATGACGATGCTCGTCCGGTTCGCTCTCCAGCAGTGACTCGCTCTGTTGGCCGAGGTGCAAGGATGCGCCCCTGGCCACGATCGCGACAAAGCAGATCAGACAGATGGCCGTCGAAGTGATGAACAACGCATGGAGCGCGACACTGGCTCCCGCAGTGGTTCCGAACACGAGGAAGCCACACCAGACCGCAACGATCAAAGACAATACACAAGTGACACGAACAAACATACTGCTCCGACCGGCTGACCGAACGATTACTGCGGGAATCAATTGGACGCCCCGGAAACCTATCGCACAGTAACTTTTTTCGTCCACCGGAATGAACCCGTACTGAAAACCCGATTAAAATAACTTCATTCTGTGCCGCCCGGACGCCCTCACTGTAGAGTTCCGCGTCACGCGTGGTGGTCATGGAGCCTGGTGATGTCCGGCCTATTTGATACGACTGGCTTTCCTCCGAGGTGGAACTGCGGCGCATGGTCCGATGCCCTGGGATGGACCCACATCGTTTCAGATCTGGCGATTTTCAGCGCCTACTTGGCGATCCCGATCGCCTTGGGCTTCTTTGTGCTCCGGCGCAGGAATGTGCCCTTCAGCTTCGTTTTCTGGCTGTTTGTGGCCTTCATCCTGAGTTGCGGCGTGACGCACCTGACCGAGGCAATCATCTTCTACCGCCCGATCTATCGCTTCGCGGGGCTCGCCAAGGCCGTGACCGCCACCATTTCGATCGCCACGGTGATCGCCCTCGTCCGAGTGATGCCAAAGGCGCTCCGCCTGCCCGACATCAAGGCCGCGAACGATCGGCTTCGCAACGAAGTCGAGACACGGCAACGGATTCAGGATGAACTCGAAGCGGCGCGGGTCGTCCTTGAAGGTCGGACAAGCGAGCTCACCCTCCAATCGCATCGCATCGGAGCCGCGATGGAGTCGGCGTGGGTGATCGCCTGCCAGTGGGTCGCGGAGACCGGGGAGATCGTCTGGGAGATCGGCGCCAGGAGATGGCAGCACGAACTCAATCTCGCGTCGGGTCATCAGGGATTTGCATTCTGGCGTGATCTCTTAGGTGAGTCCGAGGCCGCGCGCCTCGCTGTCGAGTCGATGGCGGCGGCCGCCGACGGTCGCGAAGTAGAGTTCCGTTGCTCGGTCCTGTCGCGTGACAGCCATACGCTGGAGGTGCGACTTGGGGGCACCCCCGATCGCCGCGTTGCCGGTGCGCCGGCGACCATCACCGGCATGGCGCGCCTCATCTGACGGAGGTCGTCCGACAACCGTGTTGAGTTCCGACAATGAGCGCATATTCATATCGCGTTCATGTTGGCTCCATGCGCGACCGCGATACTTCTCCCACGTGACATGCGGTGCCAAGGCGCACCCAGAGCAACAAGGAGAACGAAATGAATACCAATACACTTTCCGGCAAATGGAAGCAGCTCAAGGGGAAGGCCCGTGAGCAATGGGGCAAACTCACAGACGATCAGCTCGATGTGATCAACGGCCGCCGGGATCAGCTCGTCGGCAAGGTGCAGGAAGCTTACGGCAAATCTCGCGAGCAGGCAGAGCGTGAGGTCGACGAGTTCTGCGAGCGGTGCCGGTGCAACTGATCCGCATCATCAACTAAGCCAAGTACGCCCGGCAGTGTTCGCTACGGTCGCGTGCGGTATCGCGCACCTGGCCGATGCACCTCTCCACCGAGTCGTCGGCGAGACGACCAACTCTGAAAGTGGTGTCCGACATGACCAAAGTACTCTCAGCATTATTCGACGACGGCCTTGACGCGGCACGGGCGATCGATGAACTGTTCGAGATCGGGATCCATGCCAGAGATGTTTCTGTCATCGCGTCCGATCCGACGGTCAAGGAAACGTTTGCGATCGAGACGCACTCGAAGCTGCCCGAGGGAACCGCGATCGGCGCCGGCGTTGGTGGCGCGGTCGGGGCGGTGGTCGGGGGTCTCACCGCTTTCGGTGCCCTGTCCACCGGCGGTGTCGCCCTGGTCGCGGCGGGTCCGTTGCTCGCGGCGCTCGCCGGCGCCGGAGCCGGGGCCGCGGGAGGCAGCGCAATCGGCGGCTTGGTCGGGCTGGCGATTCCCGAGACCGAAGTCCACTTCTACGAGGATGCGTTGGGCAAGGGATCGGTTCTCGTGGGCCTGCACTACACCGACACCGAGCAGCGGAAGGCCGCCGAAGCGATCCTCAAGCGCCACAACGCGCTGAAGATCCGTTGCCAATGAGCCAAGAACGGCTCCACGGCTCCCATCGCGTCAAGACGACAACTCAACAACTACATCTCACCCCGAACGATTGGAGAGCACTCATGAAGCTTGATCATCTTTACAAACTCTTCGTGTCCCAGTTGAAGGACGCCTACAGCGCCGAGAACCAGTTCCTCGAAGTCCTGCCCGTCTTCGAGAAGCAGGCCCGTTCCGAGAAGCTCAAGTCGGCCATCCGGGCTCACATCGGTGAGACCAGGAAGCAGATCGAACGCCTCACCGGCATCTTCGACGGACTGGAGTACGCCCCCGGCGGTCATCGATGCAAAGCGGCCGAGGGGCTGGTGAAGGAGGCCAGGGAGATCTGTGACGAGGTGAGCGATCCCTCGGTCATGGACGCCGCGATCATCTGCGCTGCGCAGAAGATCGAGCACTACGAGATCGCGACATACGGATGCCTACGGAGCTACGCCCGGATCCTCGGCAACGATCGCATCGTCGCGGCGCTCGAACAGACGCTCGATGAAGAGCACAAGGCCGACCATCACCTCACCGAGATGGCCGAACAATGGGTGAATGCGTTCGCGATGCAGCAAATCTGACCACGCGAGTGTGAGGAGGTTACGTAATGGGATACGGCATCATTGGCCTTGTCATTCTCGTTTTGGACATCATCGCGATCGTGAGCGTTCTGGGTGGAACGGGCTCGGCCGGTCACAAGCTACTCTGGACACTGCTGATTCTACTTCTGCCGGTCATCGGGATGATTCTCTATTTCCTGATCGGGCGCACCACCGCGGACGCGTGAAGCCGCAGGGTTGTCGCCGATCGGCAACCGCACGATAAACCGACAACCACGATCTTCGCAGTTCTCCACGGTGATGCCACCGCCGTGGATCTCTGCGATTCCCAAGGCAATCTCGAGGCCCAACCCGTGACCCCGGCCGCGTTTCACTTCCGACTCGTTCTGCGCAAAGCGGTCGAAAATCGTATCGAGCATGCCGGGCGGGATACCCGTGCCGAAGTCTCGGACCTCGATGGTGACTTCGCTGTCGCTCGGCCGCCTGGCCGTGATGATCACGCGCCCGTGCTCCGGGCTGAACCGGACCGCGTTCCTGACGAGATTATCGAGCATGGTTCTCAGCAGATCCGGGATCCCGTTGACCGTGAGATCAAGGTCTTCCGGATCATCGAGTAGGATCGGCACCAGACTCACTTCGTACTGCTCTGCAATACCGGCGCAACTCTCCATGGAGTCGACGATCAACTCGTTCACCTGATAGGTTCCGATCCGCGCTTGCACGGGCTGACCATCGCGCACGCGAGTCAGCAGCAGGAAACTCTCGACCATCCCGCCGAGCCGACGGAGTTCCTCGCCGACACTCACAATGAACTCCCGGACGTCCCCGGGTGTTTCGCCCAGACTCGGGAGCGTCTGCATCTCGGTGAGGAGAACAGATATCGGGGTCTTGATCTCATGCGAAACGTTGGAGAGGAACCGCTCCTGCGCCTTGAACCCGGCCTCCATGCGAGAGCGCATCGCGTCGACCTCGCGACGGACCACGGCGAGCTCCTCCGAGCCCCCGTCCATCCGGACCTCTTGGCCAACGGTGCCCGGCGAGATCTTCCGCATGGAGTCGAGAACTCTCTTGAGCGGCTCTGTCGCAACCCCCGAGATAATCCAGGCCGATGTCGCGGCACCGACCAGACCCGCCGCCAGCGCAATGATCAAGACCTGTTGCAGCCGTGCGGTCAACCCGCGGGCCGCCGCGTCGGTCGTCACAACAAGGAGTTCGTACTCTTGCTGATCGCGGTCCTCGATCCCCACCAACACCATCCGCTCTTTACCGGGTGCTTCACGCAGCGATGCGAAATGGTACGAGTCGGTCAGAAAGGCACGCCCGGCTTCAATCGCGCTCTGATCCTCGCGCTGAATCTGGTTGTACGGGGGCGCCGGCTGATCTGACGAGGCGATGATCCGCCCATCATTCGCGTAGACGACCAGCGCGAACCCCTTAAACATGATGTAGTCATCAGTGTTCCGAATCGCAATCTGCTCGAGTTGGACATCCGTCAGATCGGGGAGCAACGGACGGATCTCAGCGCCGATGCCGAGCGAGCGGCCCTTCAACCGGTCATCAAAGAAACGATCGACTGCTGCTCCTTCGTAGAGCAGGATGAGCAGCACAACCGTGCCTTGAATGATTCCCCATACGAGGACCATCCAGAGCGTGAGTCTGCGTCGCAGCGACTTACGACGTTTCGGCACTGCCGCCTCCGTGGTCCCGCATTACTCCATCGGCCCGAACCGATACCCGGCGCCCTTGATGGTGTGGATCAGCGGGATACCTTGGTCGCGATCGAGCTTCTTCCGCAACGCGGAGATGTACACATCGATCACATTGCTCGAGGGCTCGAAGTTCATGTCCCAGACCTTCTCGCCGATCTGAGTTCTCGAGAGCACCCGGTTGGGGTTGCGCATGAGGTACTCGAGCAGCGCAAATTCCTTGTTGGACAGGTCGACCCTGTCTCCCTTTCGCGTCGCGGTTCTCGTATAGAGATCGAGCTCCAGATCGTCGCAGGAGAGCATCCGCCCCTCCGAGGCCTCGCCCCGACGGAGGATCGACCGCACGCGGGCCAGGAGCTCTTCGAACTCGAACGGCTTAGTGATGTAGTCGTCGGCCCCTGCATCGAGACCGGATACCTTGTCGTCCGTTGATGACAGCGCGGTCAGCATGATGATCGGCGTTGACACACACCGGCGCCTGAGATTCCGGCAAACCTCCACACCGTCGCGATCGGGAAGCATCAGGTCCAGCAGGATGACATCGTAGTTCCCAGCCGCAGCGAGATCCTCGCCCTCAAAGCCGGTGTGTGACACATCCGCCGCGTATCCGTTCTCATTGAGGCCGCGTTGAATCGCCGCGGCCATCTTCGGATTGTCCTCGACCACCAAGACTCGCATTCTGTGCTCTCCGTGGGCGTGCCAGCCCGTGATCCTCTGAACATTGTAGCCGATACACGGGCACCGATTATGAGACCGGATTCACTCTCGGTTCAGCACACGCTCATCACGCCAGCGGATCATTTCCCCGGTGACTCGGACGGGAGCGCCGGAGCGTGCCCCGACTCACACGAGTCAGAGAACGACTATATGTCGGAGGACACACCAATGCTTATGAAAACACTTTCATGTTGTGCCGTCGTCGCTGGCCTGGCCGGACTGCCCGCCGGACTTGTCTCGGCCGATCCCCCCGCTACCACCGAAAGCACGACAAACGGCCGAACCACACACAACGTAATCAACTTCGAGTCGTTCGGCGACTTCAAGGGCCGCGAGGTTTACAACAGCGCGGACGAGAATATCGCGACGATCTCCGATCTGATCGTGGATCGCGGCTCTGGAGAATTGTCGTATGTGGTCGTCCAGACCGGGGACATCCTCGGGTTCGGCGGCAAGATGATCGCCATCCCCTACGACGCGTTCCGCTGGGATCGGAGCGACCAGCGCGTCGAACTCCGTTATAGCAAGGAGTCGCTCCAGAACATGAGCGAGTTCAGTCCCGAGTCCTGGGCCGGTCTCCTGACCGACGACAATGCGGACGCTTACGACGCTGCCTATAAGCAGCTTGAGCGCGAGAAGAGAATGTGGGAGAAGGATCCTTACGCGAACGCCGCCAAGGAATACCCTGCAATGGACTTCGACGGCGTGGTCCATCGCGTGGTCCGCCCCTCCGACCGGAGCGGGTACCCGGCGTATATCATTGTTAACTCGGAACGCGAGGGCCAGCGTAAGGTAATCCTAGGCCCCTCATGGTATGTGATGGGTTACACCAGCGCTCCCGAACGCGGAGACAAGATCACCATCACCGCGTATGAAATCCCGCGTGAAGACGGACGGGCGTATGTTGCCCGAACCGTCAGAACACCGCGCGGCGAGATAATCCTCCGCGCCGCGGACGGTCATGGCCTCTGGAACGAGAGTGGTGACTACGCGACGACAGAATACGGGAATACCCCGTTCCGATACACGCTGCTTTCCGAAGTGGTTGGAAAGAACTGCAGCGCCCGCGGCGAGGACTGCGGCGAGGTGCAGAAGGCGATCATCGAATGCTCTTCCGGCCAGGTCGCGTTCCTCGCGATCGACCCCAATGAGAATGTCCTGGGGCTGGGCGACGACCTGCACCTTGTTCCATGGTCCGTGTCTCGTGTGTACGCCGACACCGTCGCTCTGGACGCCTCACGCGAGATGATCGTGAACAGTGCAGCGATGCCCGATGACATCGCCGAACTCGAGAGCCGTTCGAACTGGAGCAACGCCTATCGGGTCTTCGATGTCGATACGCCGAAGTTCACGAATGTCACGGCGAAGAGCGATCGAGAACGCGACGACCGCAACGACGGATCGAAGTAGCCACCGACACTCTCGTCCCATGAGTGCCTCGGAGCGATGCGTGAAAGCGGTCGCTCCGGGCTTTCACGCTCCGCGGGGCCGTTAGACCCCGCACACTCATGCAGGAGAACGCCGATGACACCGCTGATTTCCGCCGCATCCTCGTTACGACTCGTACCCGCCCTTCGCTGGGTGCTGCTTGCGATGGCTTGCTCGTTCGCTCTGACATTCCTCGTGGCGTGTCACACGGTCGAAGGCGCCGGCAAGGACATCGAGAGCGCCGGCGAGGGTATCCAGGACGCCGCAGATTAGCGAAGGGCGCGCCGCATGCTGCCGAGAATGAAGGCCGATTCATGGAGCATTCATCGAAGCATCACGGCTGTACGGGACCCTTCTGATGGTTGGATACTCGTTAAACACACCGCCGTCATCGGCGACACATAAACCGACACAAAGGAGATGACAACATGCTTGGCTGGGCCCTGACATTCTTCATTATCGCAATCATCGCCGCGGTCTTCGGATTCGGCGGCATCGCGGCGGGTGCCGCATCCATCGCGCAGATTCTTTTCTTCGTTTTTCTCGTGCTCTTCGTGCTGTCGCTGATCGCCGGGATGATCGGACGCGGCAAGACCAATATCAACGTCTGAACCACATTCACGCTTTCCGCGCGACCGCCCTCGGGCCGAACCCCGTGTTCATGGGTCGCCGTCTCTTACAGGAGGACACAACGATGAACAGCAAGGCACGCTACCACTCCGCCCGCTGGATTACGACCGCGGCCGTCACGGGCGTCTTGAGCTTCGCGACCCTCAACATGGTCGGGTGCGACGACAATGACACGCCCGGCGAGGTGCTCGATGAGGCGATCGACGAGACCGGCGATGCCGTCGAGGAGGTCGGCGAGGACATCGAAGACGCGGCCGATGATGTCGGTGACGAGATCGATGACGCGGCCGATGACGCCAAGTCGTAAGGGCGCTCAATCGCAAACGCCCGGTCCGTATTTCATGAACAATGAACACGATTAAAGGAACCCAAGACATGCTTCCCACAGTTGATGAACTCTCCGAGAACACCGTTCAGCGTCTCCAGGACCTGATCGCGGTCAACCTCGATAGCAGCCGAGGACTCGAGACGGCGGCCGAGAAGATCGAGAACCCGCGGATCGCGGCGGTATTCCGCACCCTGGCGCCGGAACGGCGGCAGTTCGCCGCGGAACTGCAGAAATATGTCCGGTCGAATCACACGAAACCATCGGACTCCGGTTCGATCAAGGGCACACTGCACCGCTGGTGGCTGAATCTCCACGGCACCGTGCGCGCCGGCGAGGAGCACGCAGTCCTGTCCGACGCCGAGGCGGGCGAGGACGCGATCAAGCACAAGTACGAAGAAGTGCTTAAAGACACCTCCGGCAGCCCGATTCAGAGTGTTCTGAATGAGCAGTATCAGCGCGTGAAAGCCGGGCACGACACGATCCGCGATCTTCGCGACATGACCGCATGAGACCACGGATGTCTCACACGGGTGCTTGGCGAAAGCCGAGTCGCCCGCGTTCCGCCGCGACTCGCGGCCGCAACGATTGCTGATCGGTACCTTCCAGCCGAAACAAGCGAGCACATCAGAGCGTCCCACAGAGCAGGCGCCCGGAGCCGCAGCATGCTTCCCCCTCCCTGGCCCCGGGTGCCTGCGGGCGCCATCGCATAAAGAACTGAGAACCAACCATGCCCCACATCAGCCGCCACTGCTTGGTGTCCGCATTCGTGGTGATTTCTTTCGTCGCTCTGGCGGGATGTTCTGCACCCGATCCGATGCGCCTCGACAGCACCCTCCGACTCGACGGACCGGTGACCGTCAATATGAACATGCAAATGGAGGGCCCCGCATCGAGGTACACGGGAACCTTCGTGAGCGAAGCACTTTTCGAAGCCATCGAGCTCAAGGAGACACGCATCGAATGGGTGATCGCGACCTTCGGCGAGCCCGATCGCAGAGCCGACACCTCCACGGGCGGCGAGTACCTCGTCTGGGACTATCGCGCCGACACGGTCCAGGGACATCCGCTCAGACTGACCGGAATCGGAGACGACGAGAATCAGACACCATCTTCGATGACCGTGACTCTCGAAGTCGTGAACGGGATAGTGCTCCGGAAGTGGCGTGGCTGAGTGGCGAGAATGAGCAGCGATTCACCCGCGGCTCATTCAGCGTTCAGCGTAGCGGCGCATATTGGCATTGAAGAGAGCGAGTGATCGGATCCACCAGGATCTCGATCGAACCAGTTGAACTCCAACGCAAATTATCAAGCCGAAAGGAGCCACACCATGGCTGCAGCAAACAGAACAGCCGGCGTCGCCGACCATTCAGATATCGAAGCAATCCGCGAGGATCTCGCGACGCTCAAATCCGACTTTGGTTCGTTGGTGACCGATCTGGCCGAGGGCGGCCGTCATGCGGCGCAGAAGAGCGCCCAAGCGATCGCCGGATCAGCCAAGTCCACGGCGGAGCACGTCAAAGCCGCTCATTCGGCGACATGCGACACCGTGAAGCAGCACCCGATGGCAGCCGTCTTGGTCGCGGCCGGGGTGGGCGCGATCGCCGCACGCCTCCTCATGAAGAACTCGCGGTGATCCGAAGCATCGCCCAACTGGTGTCGGGGGGCGTCGATCTGCTCGAGGCAGAGGGTCGTCTGGCACGACTCCACCTCGTGCGGATCGCCGCCCTCTTGGCGATTCTGATCTCGTGCTCGATCACCGCGGCGGGCGCTATCGGCGCGATCGGCGCCGGGCTTGTGATTGTGCTCACAGAGCGAATGGGATTGGGCGGAGCGCTGATCGCCGTCGGGTTGGGGCTCGTGCTGCTCACTCTCATCTCGGCAATGTGGGCCTGGTCCGGGTTGGGCCGGGAGTAGTCTCGCATGTGGTGGAAGCATGAACTCGAACACCTCAGACGAGAAGCGCACGAGGCGCGCTATCGGCTGACCGGCGTTCCAGATGGGAACCCGCATCCCGCGTCCCCGAGCCCGATGGTCAAGTACCTCCCTGAGCTGATCGCGGCGGGATTCGCTGCCGGCGCTCTTGTAGGCAGGAAGCGCGCATCAAAGCTGGTCGCACTCGCGGTCCCGGTCGTAAGGATTGGGATGACCCTCATGCAGTCGCTCAGCATGACGACGAGTGATAGCGATCCGATCCCGGGGAGTCGGAAGGAGCCAGAGTCGATGCCGCCACCACGGACCCGCAAGGCACGCGACTTCGCTCCTCATTGATTCGCAATCGGGCAAGATCGGACCCAATCCGTCGCGGCATCACTTAATTTCAGAAGCCACGTGACGGCCCCAACCAAGAGCTCGACGATGCCTAAATCCGTGTGCTGAAACCCATCGCGCGCACGACACACCAGCCCGCCCTCGCCTGAACAACGCTAAACGCCCCGAAGCAGGCGACGCCACCGGCGACCCAACCCCAACGAACCGAGAGCACGTCGGTAAGGATCAAGGCGAGAAGCACTGCCGATATCACCAGCATCGCCCCTCCAACGATCAATCGCACCGCCTTGCCCCTCGAGTCGATATTACACCGCACGGTCCGTCCTCCTGAAGGACGGAGAGCGGCCGACTTGCAGCCCCCCGCCCTGTGCGTCCTGGTATCATGGACGCTCCATCCACGATACCGAGTCGCAACTTTCGCTGGACGCCGCCGTCTGGTCAACCGCCCCATTGCCGTCGGCGCCCGAACCGGGCGACTCCACGGAAGCGCGCTCTGGGCCCGCAACCCATCCGGTGCGGCCCGCACCAAAAAACCTGAGATGCCATGAATCCGCCGTAACAAGACAGCGAATGCGAATCCGGGCATGGGTCGGCGAGGTCACCCCATCCGGAGGCGGTCATAGCAGGCAAGCAGATCACGGAATACCGGGCTTTGATTAACGCCGTTGACTCATATGGAACAAGGCAAGGGGACGACCTTGACCGGGCGAGTCTCGACCACAAGCGAGTCCGGGTCCGGGATGCGCTGCCGATCATCAGCATTCACCTGATCTGTTTCGGCGTGATCTGGACGGGATGGAGTTGGACAGCAGTCTGCATCGCATTCGCACTGTACTGGATGCGGATGTTTGTGATCACCGCCTTCTATCATCGATACTTCTCGCACCGCACATTCCGCACCTCCCGGCCGGTGCAGTTCCTCGCGGCCTTTCTGGGCACAATGTCTGCTCAAAGGGGCCCGCTCTGGTGGGCGGCACATCACCGCGAACACCACCGGCACGCCGATGATCCCCCTGATCCGCACTCGCCTCGCTGGCTCGGACTGCTGTGGAGCCACACGCTGTGGTTCATGACGGAAAAGGGTCGCGCCACAAACTGGCGCGCGATTCCGGACTGGAAGAAGTTTCCCGAACTCGTCTGGCTCGAGCGATTTCACATCATCGGTCCGATCACCCTGATATCGCTGCTGGCAGGCCTCGGCTTCCTGCTGGCTCACAATGCACCGTCGCTGGCCACCTCTCCGGCTCAACTCGTTGTGTGGGGATTCGGCGTCTCGACGACAGTGCTCTATCACGCAACTTTCACCATCAACTCGATCGCTCATTCGATCGGGACCCGGCGCTTCGATACGGGCGACGACAGCCGCAACAACTGGTTCTTGGCGCTGCTGACCCTGGGGGAAGGGTGGCACAACAATCACCATGGGTACGCGGGTTCGGTCCGTCAGGGGTTCTATTGGTATGAGTTCGATCCCGCCTATTGGATTCTTCGCGCGCTTTCATGGACCGGGATGGTCTGGGACCTCCGGCCCGTCCCAAAGAGCGTCTACCTGCGAGCTGACCGTGACCGAAAGCGGATGCTCTCGTGAATATCGCCGTCATCGGTGCAGGCATCAGCGGCCTCGTCTGCACATACCTCCTGTCGCGGGACCACAATGTCACGCTCTTCGAACGAGAGCCCCGCCTTGGTGGGCACACCCATACCGTGACCATCGCCCATGAAGGGCGGGAGGTTGCCGTTGATACCGGATTCATCGTGTTCAATCGGCGCAACTATCCGCAGTTCTGCAAGCTCCTGGAGCGCCTGGGCGTCCCCACGAGGCCGACGACGATGTCCTTCAGCGTCCGAGACGACTCCTTCGAGTTCGGCGGCGCATCACTCCGCGGCGTCATCGGCTCATGGACCAATCTCATGCGTCCGCGATGGTGGCGGGTGATCGCCGGAGTCAAGAGTCTGAGCCATGTCGGCAAAGAGACTCTGAGCACCATGGGCGAACACCAAGTGATCGGCGACCTGTACGACTCTCGTCAGTTCTCTCGAACCTTCCTCGATAACTACCTCGTACCAATGGCCGCATCGATCTGGTCCGCGCCGAGAGATGCACTCATGGAGTTCCCGGCGACGTTCCTGCTCCGCTTCTTCGACAATCACGGCATGCTGGATCTGCGCGAACGCCCCGCGTGGCGGACAATCCGGGGGGGATCACGCGCCTACATCGACGCAATCACGGACTCCGTCAAGTGCGCGACACAGATCGGTCAGGCCGTCACGTCCGTCACCCGATTGCCCGACGCTGTATCCGTGGCCACCGATGGAGGTCAGGACTACTTTGATGAAGTCATCTTCGCGACGCACTCGGATCAGACGCTGCGTCTGCTCACCGACGCAACGCACGACGAACGTGAGATTCTCGGAGCCATGCCCTACCAGGCGAATCACGCCGTCCTGCACACCGACGACTCCGTGCTCCCGCGCCGGCGGCATTGCTGGGCCGCGTGGAACTACAGGATCGACGGCGACTCCTCACGTCCGGTGACGGTGACATACAACATGTCCATCCTCCAAGGGCTCGGGACGAGAACGCCTCTCTGCGTCACACTCAATGACCCCGACGCGATCGACCCCGCATGTGTGCTCGCGTCATTCAACTATGATCATCCCCTTTACACGCTCGAGGGCGATCGAGCCCGGACACGATGGGCACAGATCAGCAGCCGGGAACGTCGCACACACTTCTGCGGCGCCTACTGGGGCAACGGATTCCATGAAGACGGAGTCGTCAGCGCCCTGCGGGTGTGCCGCGCATTCGGAGTCGAGTTGTGACCATGCACAGCGCCATCTATGTGGGTCATGTCCGCCACCGCCGACGCGCTCCCGCGAACGCGTTCACGTTTCCCCTGTTCATGCCCTACCTCGACCTCGCTGAACTCGACAATGTTCTGTCGATGACGCGACTCTGGGGACGCTCCCCCCTCAGCCCAGCACGCTTCCGCCGAGCGGACTATCTCGGGCCGCCGCACGTCGGATTGGACCAGAGTGTCCGGGACTGCGTGGAACAGAACATCGCACGGCGCCCGACCGGTTCAATCCGCATGCTCACCAACATGCGTTACTTCGGGTACATCTTTAATCCGGTCACCTTCTACTTCTGCTTCGAGGGTGAGCAGGTCGATGCGGTCGTCGCCGAAATCACGAACACGCCATGGGGAGAGCGTCACGCCTATGTTCTGGACGCGAAGAAAGCCGGTGCCTCGCGGATGCTCCGGTGGCGCTTCGAGAAGCGCTTCCATGTGTCTCCATTCATGCCGATGTCGCTGGAGTACGATTGGGCCATCGCTCCACCCGACGATTCTGTGCTCATACACATGAATCTCCGCGACCGAACCGGAGACAAGACGTTCGATGCCACCATGTCCATGCGCCGGCGCGAACTGACGGCGCCGATCATGCGCTGGCTGTTGATCCGCTACCCGCTCATGACCGCTCAGATCATCACCAAGATCCATACGGAGGCGCTGCGCCTCTGGTGGAAACGCGCGCCCATTCATCGCCATCCGGGGGGAATCCCGCGCCGCGCCGCCTCCGCCGTACCTGGAGAGACAACCACATGAGTCACCACCCGCGTGCCGTCAACGACTCGATCGACTCCGCCATCCGGCAACGCGCCTCCAGGACGCGCGTCCGACGTGCGAGCATCCTTGAGACCATGGGCCGCCGAGTAGCCCGAAGTGCGATCTCCCGAGTCGCCACCGGCAAAGTCCGTCTCGTCGACCACGAGGCGAACCTCACAATGGAGTCCCCCGGCGATCCGGGTGGACTCCCCGCACCAACCATCCGGGTTTTGGACCCCGCCTTCTACAGCGCCGCAGCGTTCGGAGGCAGCGTGGGAGTCGGCGAGGCATTCATCGAAGGCGCATGGGAGACCGATGACCTTCCGGGACTTATCGAGGTCATGACCGTCAATCTGGCCGCCACGGAGTCTCTCGACGGCGTGATCGCGCGTCTGATTGCTCCCCTGTCCCGCGCAGCGTACTGGCTCGAGCGGAACACGCGCGCCGGGAGCCGACGCAACATCGTTGCGCACTACGACCTCGGCAACGATTTCTTCAGACTCTTTCTCGATCGGACCATGACCTACTCGTCCGCGATCTTCAAGAATGGTGCCGTGACGCTGGAGCAGGCACAGATCGAGAAAATGGACCGAGCCTGCCGCAAACTCGCCCTGAAGCCCTCCGACCACCTCCTCGAAATCGGGACCGGCTGGGGTTCGATGGCGATTCATGCAGCGTCGAAGTACGGTTGTCGAGTCACGACGACGACAATTTCCGATGAACAGCACGCTTGGGCCCAGCGACGCGTGTCCGAAGCAGGACTCGATGATCGTGTGAATGTCATCAAGTGTGACTATCGCGATCTGGATGGACGTTTCGACAAGCTTGTCAGTATCGAGATGATTGAAGCCGTCGGAGCAAGCAATGTCGGAACTTACTTTGACATCTGTTCGCGCTGCCTGGCCCCCGATGGGGCCGCCCTGATTCAAGCCATCGTTATCCGCGATCAGTTCTATCAGCGAGCCGCACGACGCCGAGACTTTCTGAAGAAGTACATCTTTCCCGGCAGTTGCCTGATGGGCGTGCGGTCAATGCTCAGCGCCGTCGAGTCGCGCACCGACCTACGCCTATGGCATATGGAGGACTTCGGCCCTGACTACGCGACGACGCTCAGCCATTGGCGTCGTGCGTTCCTTTCTCAGGTGGAAAACGTCCGAGCGATGGGCTTCGACGACAACTTCATCCGAATGTGGGAGTACTACCTCGCCTATTGCGAAGGCGTGTTCCGTGCACGCCAGACCGGTGTGGTTCAGATGCTTCTCGTCAAGCCCATGTGCCGTATGTCGGACAGCGGATCCAGTTCCACTGCGAGGACAGTGTGATGCGGGCCGCGCGACTCATCTGGAGCTTGCTGGGGTACGACGCGGGGTGGATCGCTTGCGTTCTTGCGGCGTCGAGCGGGCGCTGGTGGCTCTCGCTTCCCGCGGTCCTCTTCATCGTCGTCATACACATCGCAATGGCGCCGCGCCCCAAGCGCGAAGTCCTGAGCATCTTGGTGGTCACGGCGATCGGCGCATGCGCCGACTCCGCGCTGGCGGCGATGAGTCTGATTAGTCTCAATGCACATCCGGGACTCTCCCTCCCGTTTGTCCTCTGGATCGCTGCGCTCTGGGCGAACTTCGCGCCGCTATTGACCACTCTTCTCGCATGGTTCCGCCGCCACCTCGTCCTCGCGGCCCTCCTCGGCGCGGCGAGCGCCCCCGTTGCTTACTTCGGCGCTTCCAAATTCGGTGCGATCGAGATCACCCAGCCCGAGAGCGTCGTGTATGGCGCGGTCGCGCTGGAATATGCGATCCTGCTGCCGCTGTCGCTCGTGATATCGGCCCGGATCACCGCGCCGCAAGAACGGCCTCGCGAAGCGTCCGGTACTTCACACACCGAACCAACAAGTACAGGCACGTCGTGAAGTTGCCGAGCAGAAACAATCCGACGATCCACGCGGTGGCCCGCCACGCGCGCCGTTCCAGCATCGAGATCCACAGCGCGGCGAACATCAGCCCCGCGCCCAGATCGGCGAGCGTCACAATCCCCCACCGTGTCTCGGCAACGTCCCTCATCGCTTCGCCCAGGCTCATCTCACGGGCCGCCACGACAAACGACGCGATGAATCCCACAAGAACAAGTACGAGCAGGCCGCCGACCACGAGCGTCCCGCGGCTCCGCTTTCGTTCGGCGATCGAGACTTCTGTGAGCTCGCTCATGGGCGGTACTCCGGAAAGGCCTTGACATGACAGTACTCGAACAACTCGCAGTGGTCGCCGCCTTCAGCGTAGCGCTAATGACCGCCTTGTGGTTCGTTCAACGCAGGACCGGAGATGCAGGAATCGTCGATGTCGGCTGGTCGTACGCGCTGGCGGCCAGCGCGGTCTTTGCGGGGGTCACCGGCGAGGGACTCATGTCACAACGGATCCTGATCGCGGTGCTGATCGGCGTGTGGGGGCTCCGCCTTGGCACGCACATCTTGACGGATCGGGTGCTCTCGGACGGAGAGGACGGGCGGTACGCCGACCTCCGGGAGCGGTTCGGGGCGGAGAAGATCCAGCGCGTTCTGTTCATCTTCTACCAGGTACAAGCCGGCTTTGTCATCGCGCTCTGCGTGCCGTTCCTGCTCGCGGCGTCGAACACGGAACCGCTCGGCGTGCTGCAGTACACGGGGCTCGGGCTGTTCGTCGTCGCAAAGATCGGGGAGTCGATCGCCGACATGCAGCTCAAACGGTTCAAGCGCAGACCCGACTCCAAGGGCAAGACCTGCCGCGTCGGGCTCTGGCGTTACTCGCGGCATCCCAACTACTTCTTCGAGTGGCTCATGTGGTGCGCGTACGCACTGATCGCATTCAACGCACCTTACGGATGGATCGGACTCTTCGCGCCGCTGTTCATGCTCCTGCTGATCACCAAGGTCACGGGAATCCCCCCGACCGAGAAGCGCGCCCTCAGGTCGCGGGGCGAGGACTACCGCCGCTATCAACGCACCACCAGCCCCTTTATCCCTTGGTTCCCCAAAGCCGACCCGGAGGCAGAGCCATGAGCAGTACGCATGCCGCTGCGACGCGCGCCATTGACTCCTCGCCCGAGCACGCGTGGTACGAGAAACTTCTCGACCGCGGACTCATACCCGACACGATCCTGCGCTCCGGCATCCGTCGCCGCCTCCGCGCGCGCATCCGGGAAGAGGAGCGCGGATCGATCGACGAGCGCAGCGACCGCTTTAACGCTTTGGTGGAGGCGCTCTCGCAAGCACCGATCGCAATACACACGCAAGAGGCCAACGAACAACACTACGAACTCCCCCCGGAGTTCTTCCGTATGTGCCTCGGTGCGCGACTCAAGTACAGCTGCGCATACTGGCCAACTCATGTGCGCAACCTCGACGAGGCCGAGGAGGCGATGCTCGATCTCACATGCCGACGCGCCGATCTCAGGGACGGGCACCGAATACTCGAACTGGGTTGCGGCTGGGGTTCTCTCACACTCTGGATGGCCGAGAACTACCCCGGCGCAGAGATCACCGCGGTCTCAAACTCCCGGCCTCAGCGGGAGTTCATCTTGTCCGAAGCAGAACGGCGCGGAGTGCGACCACCAACAGTCATCACAGCCGACGCGAACACATTCTCGTGCGATGGCGGATTTGATCGTGTCGTGAGTGTTGAGATGCTCGAACATATGAAGAACTACCGAGCATTGCTGTCTAGGATCGCCGGCTGGCTCAAACCGGATGGGTCCCTCTTTGTGCATGTGTTCTCGCACGCGCGGGTTGCCTACGCGTTCGCCACCGACGACTGGATCGGCCGCTACTTCTTCACCGGAGGGACGATGCCATCCGACGATCTGCTGCTCCATTTCGCCGACAATCTCGCCATCCGAAGCCATTGGAGGGTGGACGGAACACATTACGCGAAGACGGCCCGCGCGTGGCTCTCAAATCTTGACGGCAGACGCACCGAGGTGGAGTCCGTGTTACGCGACGCATACGCCGAGCGAGCGCCGATCTGGCTTCATCGGTGGCGGACCTTCTTCATCGCGTGCGAAGAACTCTGGGGACTGAACCATGGGAGCGAGTGGATCGTCTCGCACTACCTCTTCGACAAGCGGAGGTGAACCCGTATCAGCACGCACGGGCCACCGATCTGCAGATCGATATCGACGCGCTGGCGGCCGCGACACTCTCGCTTCCCGGCGGGCGAACATTAACAGCGGGTATCGAAAAGGAGCTTGACGGCGACAACATTTGGGTCGAACCATTCGTGGGGGCCAGACTCGGAGCGCAGCTCGGCGATCACTGGAGAGTTCAGGTTCGCGGCGACATCGGCGGATTCGGTGTCGACAACTCCGATTTCTCTTGGCAAGCCGTCGCGCTGGCCGGCTACGAATGGCGCGTGAACGGCTGGAACATCACGCTATTCGGCGGATACCGGGCGCTCGGCCAGGATTACTCCGATGGCGGTTTCACGTGGGACACTGTTGTACACGGCCCCGTGCTCGGCGCTCAGTTCACGTTCTACTTCTGACCGATCGGCGCGCATCACCGACCAGAACGCGGGCATGCGTAGCCACACGATCCGCTTGCGGCAACTGCAGTTGCACGCCTCGGATTGCATATCCCCAGTTCGGCCACATCTGAGAGCGACGCCCCGCAGTCCGGGCCGAGATTGAGTTGAGCCATGATTGTCCATCAATGCGAATGATCGAGTTCATTAGCGGCCTCCTGTGAGAGGTTGAAAGGGTTGAGGGGAACCACGATGAGCAATCAGTTATTCATGAATGCACCATCCGCGCAGCCGCCGGTCGGGGAGAGGTCGAGATGGGATGCAGATTGTTGAAGTTAGTCTCATGCCAACAACGACGACCTGATCGATGTCGACGACCTCACCGTCGTCCTCGCCAACTTCGGCGCGACCTGCCCTTTGGGACAGAACCATCGCTCTCTACATATGCCGACACTTCACGCGGACGCCACCTGCGGCATCCGCGGTTCCAATTGCTGTAAACCCCCACTCCCCTCAACCCCAGCGCGCGAGAGTCTGAGAGACCTCCACCCAATCAACGACTCGAAGTCACTTCATGATGAAACGCACGGGGATCGCAACCTCGCATTCAATCGCCTCTCCATGAGACGTCGCCGGACTGAATCGCCATTGCCATGCAGCCTCGGTTGCTGCGCGATCGAGGATATCCGAACCGGACTTCGTCACAATGTTCACTTGAGACACGCGACCGGTCGCCTCCACAACGAGTGTGAGTAGTACCGTTCCCTCAATCTTCTGCCGGATCGCTTCAAGTGGATACACGGGCGGATCGTTCCCAGAGTCGGGAATGGGACTCGTGTCAACTCCGGGCCGTATCGATGCCCTTACCAACGCATCAAAACGATCACCAACGCGATCTTCAGGTTGCTCAAGGATCGGCATATCGGCCCACTTCAGCCCGTCCGACTCCGCTCGATCAACCGACTCGCCCGAAGTAGGTTGCTCCTGCCCGGTTGATCCCCAACCGTCCTTGCCAAGGATGCCCACTGCCAGATCGTTCAACCGTTGCGCAATCTTGTTTCTGGACTCCCGTCCGGTCGTTACGGCTTCGTGGTATTCCAGCGACAACGCATCTCCCGCGGAGTTCTTCCATTCGTTAGCCGCGCCCACCACCCTGCGCATGCCGGAGGACAAGCCCTCCGTTGCAGCCAACCGCAACCCTCCAACATTCAGAACAAATTCATCCCTCCCTTGCCGAGGGATCGATTGCCCTTGTTCCTCGACATGCTGCTTGATTTGCGACAACCGCGAACCCGCCGAGACCGCCTCCGCATCGACAAACACGATGCTGAGCCGGTCATCCCCCTGAGCGCCCGATGGAACCTCGACAAACGCCGCGCGATCAGGTGCGGCCCGTGACAACATGGCCAGCACGCCGACATGCAGGAACACCGAGACGCCCAGAGGCAGGATCATCGACCGTGGATATGCCTTCATTTCGATACCGGCATGACACTGCTCGATCGAACGCGACCCGCGCGACGCCGCACCAGATCTCCATACTCTAGAACTCCCACCCCACATTGATCCACAGCTGCATATCGGGGCTGTCTTTCCCGATGCCAATGAGGGGCGATATGTTGAAAGTCAGCGGTGCCAGCGGTTTCCATTGGATACTCGGCCCGATCGCGAACTTCGTGGTGAAGTCTCCGCGATCATTCGCGACATCTGCGAATGTGAAGATGTTCTCGACTCCGAGAGATAGCGTCGAATCGATTACCGAATACGACAGTGCCGTTGTGATCTGATACTCGTGCTCACGCTCACCACCCAGCTCCCACTCCGCGACAAAGTTGGCACCCCAATGCCATCGCTCTGCAATCTCACCACCGAGCAGCAGCTTCGGCTCGATCTTGTCGGGCCGCTCTTCTAGCGGTATATATTCGAAGTAAAGCGTCGGGTTGCCCCAGATCTTGTTCCAATCCGCGAGCGCCCATCGGACCTCGAACTGCGTCCCCCACAACAACTCGTCGTCCGCCGTGTCGTAATCCTGGCGCAGATAGAGGTCTAACTGAAATCGACCCGGCAACCCGATCTCGACCTCCTGAAGAAACCGCCACTCGGACTCGTCACCCTCGAAGGTGCCGCGAGCCCACCCTTCAACTTCGACCTTCCCCTCCGGCACGACGTAAACGCGTGTCGTGGGGAACCGCCGCGTCGTCGTCCAGCGGGGCTGCCGATAGCTGCCGACGAGTTCCTCTTCCCTGAGTAACGGCTGCCCCTCCCCCACTACAGTCATCGCGGGCAGTTCCCAACTCCGCAACCGCTTACCCGACGCGGGGTCGCCGCCCGGCGATCCATCGGTGTCTCCGCCATCCTGCATCAACGCGAGTGACACGCTCCGACTCATCGACTCGAATGCGGCAACGGGCATTTCGATATCGATCTCCGCCGATGAACTCACTCGTTCGTGGTTCGACACTCGTACCAACGGAGACAGACTCAGTGACTCGTGGTTCAATGTGTCCGAGGGCCCCGACCGACCGAAGGCATCGCCGCCAGCGCAGGTAATCAGGACGAGTGCTTGCAGATGTAGCATCGTCGTATCATGGAAAGATGAGCTGACTCCTCGAATACGATTGCACATGGACATCTCCCGGACGTGAGGCAAGAGGCCGCGCCGGCATCCACCGCCGGCACCAAAACGACGGGTTCGTAGCCCGAGAGTTCCACGACTACAAATCTGGGCATTTTTTGCCCAGGCATTCGCATTGTTGATGCAATATGTCGCACAAGACCCATGATCACCGAAAGAATGCACCCGGAGTCACCAGATGACGGTAGGTCGACGATTGGCATGGAGTCTCGCCGTATTGCTGATCTGCACCGGCCTGCTCGGAGTAGCATCCGTGGCAGGATTGGTTCGGCTGCAACGAATCGCAAAATCCGCCGACAGCCACCACCAACGCCTCCGCGCGACCTACGAGATGGGCCACCGAGCCGCCGTGCTGCAAGTCCTGATCAACACTCCGGCCGAAGGGCCCGCAGGCATCGACGCGAACATCCAGAGAATCCTCGACGACCTCGATCGTCTTTCCACAGACGACTCGACCGAGACCCTCGCAATCAACTCCGATCTGCACCGGACACAGGCCATGCTGCGCGAATACCTAAATACCGGCGCGACGAGCAGAGCCCCCGACGTGCCTCAGCCGATCAAGGGGCAACTCACGCGGATTCAGGGCCAGGTCGCGTCGTTGGCAGGGGCCCTGAGAGGCGACATCGAGTCCGATCGAACACGCATGTTGTCTGGCTTCGCCCAGACGCTCATTACCCTGATCGCGATATTCGCGATCACCGCCATCACCGCTGCGATCGTTGGCATTCGACAGTACCGCTCAATCACCACGCCATTGCGATCTCTGGACTCAGCGCTGAATCAGATGCACTCCGGCAATCTCTCCTACCGAATCCAGTCGCAAGGTGATCTCGAGTTCAGGCGGCTCATGACACATTTCAATCACACGAGCCAGCGGCTCGATGATCTGACACAATCGATGCGAGTGGAGATCGACTCGAAATCAATGCAGCTGATCCGATCTGAGCGACTCGCAGGCGTCGGCTATCTGGCCGCCGGACTCGCTCACGAAATCAACAACCCGCTGGCCATTATTGCGGGATATGCACAGGCCTCGATGCGACACATGGACTCGCCGCGGCAAGACTCGATCGAGTCAACCCCCATAGATCAGTACCGAGACGCCTTTCAGGTCATCTCGGAAGAAGCATTTCGATGCAAGAGAATCACGAGCGATCTGCTGCTGCTGGCCCAGCCAAGCACACAGCATGACAACGTGCCGACACGAATAGAGGACATGGTTGCCCGAGCCGCCTCGCTTATTCGGGCATTGCCGATGGCCGCCGACATTTCGATTAATGTGCAGATTGATCCCTCGGCAACAGATGCGGCAGTCATGTCGGACCCGGCGCAGATGCTGCAGGTCCTCATCAATCTCCTGACGAACGGCCTGGAGGCATGCACCACAAAGGGTGACCATATCGATGTCAAGGTCGCCGCATCACACGAGCACGTCGATGTCCGAGTGATCGATCATGGCGTCGTGTTGAGTTCAGAAACACTCGACAATGCGTTCGAACCATTGTTTACAGACAAGCGACGGATGGGGCACACGGGGTGCGGCTTGGGACTGACGATCAGTCATGCGATTGTTGAGCGATTCGGCGGACGCCTGCTGGCCTACAGCGATGGACCGGGCCGCGGCAGCACTTTCACCATTCGAATGCCCAGAGCGTCTGAATCTCCAGGTATCCAACAACGCCCCAAGGAGTCGTCGTCGTGAGCGGAGTCCAATCCAAGCGATCGACCGTGCTCATCCTTGACGATGAGCCCCGATTCCGTGGCTTCCTTGTGCAGGTTCTCCCCGACATGGGGTGCGATCCCTTGCCAGCAGGGACCGCCCGCGAAGCAAGTGCCATTCTTGAAAAGCACACCCCCGACATTCTGATGCTCGACTTGAACCTCCCGCATACCGACGGCATGTCCTTCCTGCGCGAGTTCCGCAAGTCTCATGAGCTGGTTCCCACAATCATCCTCACGGGATTCGGCGACCTTTCGTCGGCACAACAGGCGATCGAGCTCGGTGTGATCTCGTTCCTGACCAAGCCCTGTCACCTGGGCGAGATCGAGGTAGCGATCGATCGCGCCAGACGCCAGATCGAACGCACATGCAGCCTGGCCCGCACACCGAACTCTCTCGAAGGCCCGTCTCAGGAACTGACGCGCCCCCTGGCCGAGTTGGAGCGCGAGTCAATCATCGATGCGCTGCGTAGGAACGGCGGCAACCGGACAGCCACCGCAACGCAGCTGGGAATTAGCCGACGAGCACTCTATAACAAGATCGAACAACTCCGGCGCGATGGCGTCAGTCCAATCTGAGCAGAACAGCGATTCAGGGCTCCCTCGCGATTTCCGATCTGCGAATCTCCGCGACCCCGCGCCACAGAACTCGGCTCCCGTTTCGTTCGAGCGGCCCGTTAACCGCTGCCCCCCCGCCCAATTCCTTGCCCGCAACGCCCGCCTCCCCCAACGAAAGACGCCCCCCAATTCTCCAGATGTCTCGAGCTCGTTTGAGTGGCCCCAAAGGAACTGCTCTAAACGGCCGGTAACACGATATCATTCGCCCGCTGACGGAGTCCGGCTAGGTGCCCGTTGTATCCACGAGTACACTCGATGCCGATGACAAAGGACCAGCCCACACAAGGTGAAATCACGACATTCTTGTGCGGCGGGCGCGTTCAGGGCGCGGATCGAGCTGCCCGGGTCTTCGATGCGCTCTACGACGAACTCCGTCGCATGGCGGGCCAGATGTTCCGCCACGAACCGGCGGGGCATTCGCTCCAACCGACGGCACTCATCAACGAAGTCTGGCTCAAGATGAATGGGCAGCTGGACGAGGTGTCAGACCGCGATCATTTCTTCGCGCTCGCGGCCCGCGGCATGAGACAAGTGCTGATCGATCACGCCCGAGCAAAGGGACAAATCAAGCGTGGCGGCGGACGACAGAAGCTCACCTTATGCGAGGGCACGATGAGCGCCGCATCATGGGATGTGGACCTGCTTGAGTTTCGTGACAGTCTGGATCGTCTCGCGAAGGAACATGAGCGTGCATCGAGAGTTGTCGAACTGCGTGTTTTCGCAGCGCTGCCCTTATCCACGGTTGCGTCCTTGCTTGATGTCTCTGAGCCTACAGTGAAGCGGGACTGGCAGTTTGCTCGTTTATGGCTCATGCGCGACTTGGACGGGCAGTGAGTCATGGCTCGCTCGAGGACTGAACAACTCAGCGACATCGTCAACGACGCGATTGAGACCCCCGAGTCCGAACGCGCAGCGTTTGTCACCGCTGCGTGCGGCCGTGATGGCGAGTTGCTTGAAGAAGTAAACCAGCTTCTGCGTTTTCATGCGGATGTGCAGGATGCTTCACATCCGTTGTCGGACGCGAGACTCGAACAGGTCGCCGAGGAAATCCGCCTTGCAAGCGAGTCAGGTGGCGGGATCGGCCGTCCTACACGCCATATCGATCTTGGGGATCGGTTCGGGCAGTTCCGGTTGATCGGCGTGCTGGGCGAGGGTGGAATGGGTGTCGTGTACGAGGCGGAACAGGATCGACCGCGCCGGATGGTCGCGCTCAAAGTAATCGAGTCGTTCCACAATTCCGCCATGTTGCACAGACGCTTAGAGTTCGAGGCGGATGTGCTTGGACGTCTTCAGCATCCAGCTATAGCGCAGGTGTACGACGCCGGAATCGTGGAGACTCCGTTCGGCCAACGCCCCTTCTTCGCGATGGAGTTGGTCAAAGGCGAGTCGCTGACGGCGTATGCGGCTGCGCACCAACTCGGCACGCGTGAGCGTCTCGCCCTGATTGTCAAGGTGTGCGCCGCGGTTGAGCACGCGCATCAGAAGGGTGTGATTCATCGTGATCTCAAACCTGCCAATATTCTCGTCAATGAGAGCGGCCTGCCAAAGGTGCTGGACTTCGGTGTGGCCCGAGCGACAGACGGCGATATCCAGGCGGCGACCATGCGGACCGATATCGGCGCACTGATCGGGACACTCCCGTACATGTCGCCCGAGCAGGCGTCGGGTGATCCAAAATCGCTCGATACACGGAGTGATGTGTACTCGCTGGGCGTGATCGCCTATCAGTTGCTGGCTGACAAGTTGCCGCTCGACATGAAGGGGAAGATGATTCACGAGGCTGTGCGCGTGATTCTGGAGGATGATCCGACCTCACTCTCCGTTTCAGACAAGAAACTGCGCGGCGATATTGACACCATTGTCTTTAAGGCACTCGAAAAAGACAAAGATCGCCGGTATCAGTCCGCGGCAGAACTCGCTAATGACATCGGGCGGTACCTGAATGATCAGCCGATTCTGGCGCGACCGGCCAGCATGATGTATCAACTGCGGACGTTCACGAGGCGCCATAAGGCGCTCGTGAGCGGCGTGGCGGCTTCGTTCTTCGTGCTCGTGGCTGCGGTGACTCTGATTTCGTGGCAGGCGGTTGTGGCGACGAGGCAGCGGAACGATGCGCTGGATGCGCGGGACGAACTGCAGACGGTCTCGAAGTTTCTGTCGGACATGCTGTCATCGGTCGCGCCGGAGTCTTCGGGGCGGGATGTGACAGTGAAAGAGGTGCTCGATCGCGGCTCGGGGATGTTTGATGACCGGTTTGATGGGCGGCCGCTCTCGGAGGCGAGTTTACGCGGCACGATTGGTGTGGCTTACTTTGAAATCGGGGATGTTGAGCGAGCCGATGAGCATCTGACAAAGTCGTTGGCGATGATGCGCGAGGCCCGGGGCGATGACTACGCGTACTGCAATAGTGTTGTGGAGTCTCTCAACAGTATTTACTACTCGCAGCAGCGCTACGGCGAGTCCGAGGCGCTGCTCCGGAAAGCGATCGAGATCCGTTCGCGCGTTTTGGGTCCGGATCATCACATGACGCTCATGGCGGTTGAGTCCCTGGCCTGGGGGCCGCTATTCGCGCAGGGCAAACGCGAAGAAGTTAAAGCGATGCTCGATCGGGTTGCCCGGCTCTCTAAGAGTGACCATCCTGACGGAAGCCCCGAGCGCCGCCTTGAGCAGCTCGCCTGGGAAGATGGTCTGCTTGAGATCAATGGCGAGATTGAGACGCTGTTGGAGAGTCGCCGGGAGCAGGTCGCGCTCAATACACAGATCTTCGGGGCTGAGCATCTCAACACACTACTGAGTCGATTCTGGCTTGCTTATACGCTCATCGCATCTCACAACTATGAAGAGGCGGAGTCGGTCGCGCGTGCGGCGTTGGCGGACAGCGTCGTCGTGTTCGGCGAGGATCATTTCCGCACGGCGTGGATCTCGTGGACACTTGCACGGGTACTTTCCATACAGGGCGACTATGAGGAGGCCGACTCATTGCTGACTCGCGCACTCGAGATCAATCGGCGGGAGTTGGGCTTTGAGAATGAGAACACGCTGGGCGTGATGATCGCGCTCGCGTCGGTCCGTGAGCAACGCGCCATGATTGAGGATGCCCGGCGGCTGTATGTGGAGTCGTGCGACGGATATCTCTCATTGGAGTACATGGACCCGGCGCGGCTGAGAAAAATGATCCACAGCGCGATTGATTTCTTGGAGCGGGACGGGCTGGGTGACGACGCCGAGAACTTGCGCCATCGTCTCGAAACGCGCCTCAATGGTGCACCTCCATAGCGAAACCACCGCGCACCGGTGTGAACCAGTACGCGGCGGTGAAGGAGCCCACAAGGGGCTACAAACCGAGTTGAGATCTCAACCGATCAGGCCTTGCTTGATCGACGACGCACCGCGGCGACGCCGAGCAATCCGAGCATCGCGGCGGCTGGCCAGGTGAACGAGCCCTTGGCGATCGCGCCGATGCCCGCGGAGTCCAGTCGCGACTCTAGGGAGTCGATGCGGGCGCGGAGTTCGTCGTTGTCGCTCTTGAGTTCGCGCATCGCTTCGACGGCCAGTGCCTCGAAGCCGCGGATCGTGACGCTCTTGTACCCGTCATCTCCGGTCTTGACCCAATCAGGGATGACTGCTTCGACTTCCTGGGCGATGAACCCGGTACGGACGCCGGGGAGTTCATGGATGGACTCGGGGTCCTTGTATTCGAAGTTCACGCCGCGGAGTTTGAGGAGTGTGTCGAGCGAGCCGTCGAGTTCGTGGATGTTCTTCTTGAATCGGCGGTCCGACCACACGCCCCAAGAGCCGCCGCCGGGCTTGCGTGCGTCACCTTGAACAAGAGTCAGCCCCCAAGTATTCGCGTGATTGATCGTGAGCGTCGTGTCGCCGGCAATCCCGCTGCCCTGCCCGATAACGGTGTTTCCATTGCTGTAGATCGTGAAATTCTGAGTGTTCGCTGAGTCTCGCACCACGAATGGAATATCTCCGCTCAACGCTTTGACAGCACAGGTGATATTGGAGTACAGATTGCCACCAACTCCGATTCGCTCTGACATACGGACACTGCCGGCGACATCAAGCCTTGCGCTCGGGTTTGCGAGTCCGATCCCGACATCTCCGGTATCAGTGACTCGGATGCGCTCGACACCATCCGTGATAAAGCCGAGTGCTTTGACATCCGGGCTGGACATGCCGGTGTTCTCCGCGCCGTCGGAAAATATGTAGCTTGGTGAGGTTGATGAGCCGTAGTCAGCGCTGACACTCGCATAGCTCTCAATCGGGCCGTTGACAAGCAAGCCGATCCCGGAAGTGGGTGTCGTGCCGATGCCGACTTCACCGGAGTCAAAGACATTGATGCCGCGCGTGTTGAGCGCGAAGGGTGTCGCGGTGAGGGGCTGGAGACCGAGGTCTTCGTATGAGCCGGAGCCGGCGGGGCGGACCGAGACGCGCATCCATAGGGCCTCATTGACGCCGAACGCGGGGGCCCCGAAATCGATGGATGTGCTAAACACACCATCTGCTGGCATGACATTGGTTTTGGTGATGGTCGAACCAACCTGCACGAAGCCGGACGGCTCGTTGTAAATGCGGAACTGGATATCTACGGGCGTGTTCACCGGGGTGCCGGCGCTTTCGAGCGTGCCCTGGTAGGTGAACGCGGTGCCGGGTGTCGCGGCGTTGGCGGTCTGGATCGGGGCCGCGGCACCGGCGAGCATCAGGATGGATGCGAGGATTGTGTTGCGTGTCATGTCTGGGTCTCCTTCAAGAGTGGTTGGGGGGTGTGGCACGAACCACTTCCTCTCAGAAAGGCCAAGCGGAGACCGGCGAGACCGGAGATCATGTATTCTCGGATTTTTGTTGTTTTGGACCCGAGGCGGCGATCTTTGACCTTTTTCGTGATCAGATGATCCCTGTCTCCCCCCGGCTTCGCTTGGGATGGTGCAGGCGGACTTCTACCGCCCGATCACTCTGAAGGAGAACCACCATGTCCACCAGAATCACAGCATCGGCGCTCGCCGCCGGCCTCGCGTTGGCCGCGTCGGCAGCGGGGCAGTACGCCATCACGAAATCCACAATCGACGGGGGGGGCACCACGCTCACAGGCGCGACTTACACCCTCACCGGCACGATCGGCCAGGCAGATGCAGGCGTGCTTACCGGCGCGAACAGTACGCTCTACGGTGGGTTCTGGGGGGCGATCGCGCCGTCTCCTCCATCATGCTTCGGCGATGTCGACAACTCGGGTGCGGTCGATGTCGACGACCTCAACGCAATACTCTCCGTCTTCGGCACCACCGTCGGTATCGGCGACTTCCGCGATGTCGCTAACAACGACGGCTTCGTCGATGTCGACGACCTCAATGTCGTCCTCGCCAACTTCGGCGCGACCTGCCCGTAGCCAACAGTCGACTCCCGCAGAGTGCACGCCGACGCTCTGCACAGACGCCACTCCGGCAACCGAGCCCTCAGCGGCCAGTTCACCCCGCAACCCCAAACTAACCCCGCGCCACGCTATCCGAGCGTATCCCCCAGCCGATTGAAGCGTTTGCAGCGGATGATCCATATCATTGCCATAGATGCAACGCGACCCTCGCATCACGGTGCTCCTGCATGCAATGGGATCAGGCGACGCCGATGCCGCCGAACAACTGCTTCCCATCGTCTACGAAGAGCTTCGGGCCGTTGCCCGGTCGCAGATGCGCCGCACACCGCCCGGCCAGACGATTCAGGCGACGGCGCTCGTTCATGAGGCCTACTTGCGCCTCGTGGCGCCCGAAGCGGGATCATTCGAGAATCGCCGCCACTTTTTCTTCGCCGCGGCCCGCGCAATGCGTCAAGTACTCGTCGATCAGGCGCGCCGGCGCTCAGCTCTCAAGCGAGGCGGTGGCCGATCCAGATCGGCGCCGGAAATGCTCGCTGATATCGCCATAACCAATGTCGGACCCGAGGATATGCTCGCACTCGATGAGGCGTTGTCAACTCTGGAAGCGCTGCACGAGCGCGCGCACAAAGTGGTCATGCTCCGCTTCTTCGCGGGGCTCGAAGTAGAACAAATCGCCGAGATACTCGACATCACCGACCGAACAGCGCGGCGTGACTGGCGATTCGCAAAGGCGAAGCTCTTCGCGATGCTGGCCTCGAACTCGAACAGCCCGTCGCCAGATGATCACCCGGGGGAGACATGAACGAACGCGCCCGCCGAGTCGAGGACCTCTTCAATGATGCCGTCGAACTCACCGCCGAAGAACGGCCTCGGTTCTTGGACGAACATTGCGCCGGTGACGACGACATCCGACGCGAAGTCCTCGCGTTGATCGAAGCCGAACGCTCAAGCCCGCCGGGCTTCCTGACGCCGGCAACAGACGCGAGCCGCACATCGCAGGACGATGATCCCGACTCAACAGCAATCCCAGAAGTCATCGGGGGATATCGGGTTGTGCGCCGTCTCGGGCACGGTGGGATGGGCATCGTCTACGAGGCCGAGCAATCGAACCCGAGGCGCCGGGTCGCAATCAAGGTGGTTCGGGCCGGGCTGAACAGCGCGCACACCAGACGTCGATTCGAGCATGAGGCCCACGTTCTCGGGAAGTTGCAGCATCCCGGCATCGCCCATATCTACGGCGCGGGAACCGCAAGCATCGCGGGAGTTGAAGCGCCCTACTTCGTCATGGAGTTCATCGACGGTCTCCCGCTCGATCAGTACATCAAGCGCAATGAACTCGACTTACGGTCGCGTCTAGAACTGATCGCGCGCGTTTCCGACGCGGTGCAGTATGCGCACCAGAAGGGCGTAATACACCGCGATCTCAAACCCGCCAACATTCTCATCATGGACGCGCCCCCCACGACCGGCCACGACACCAAACCATCCGACACGATCGGTCAGCCCAAAGTACTCGACTTCGGAGTGGCACGATTGACCGACGACGACTCCGCCGCGCACACGCTTCACACGCAGCCGGGACAGCTCATAGGCACTCTCGCGTATATGAGCCCCGAGCAGGTATCCGGCGCAGGAGCAGACATCGATACGCGGTGCGATGTCTACGCATTGGGCGTCATAGCATTCGAGGTGCTCACCGAAAGACTGCCACTCGATCTGGCCGGAAAGACCGTGCCCGACATCGCGCTCGCAATCCGCGACGCCGCCCCGAAGAGAGCGGGGCAACTCCTCCCCGAGCTCCGCGGCGAGGTCGAGACCATCCTCTCCAAGGCCCTGGAGAAGGACCGTGATCAGCGCTACTCGTCCGCCGCCGAACTCGCCGCCGATCTCAGGCGGTATCTCCGCGACGAGCCAATTATCGCCCGTGCGCCGACGGCGATGTATCAACTGCGCAAGTTCGCGAAGCGGAACCGCGCGCTCGTCGTCGCAGGGTGCATCGCGGTGTTGGCGCTCGTCGGCGGCCTCTTTGGCGTTTCGCTGGCACTGATCGAAGCACGGCATCAGCGGGATACCGCGCAGGCCGCCGAGAATGTCGCCAGTGACGCGCTCCGGGACGTCCGAGATATCGCAGCATTCCATGGGGCGATCCTGGAGAACATCGATGTCGCAGAGGTTGGTCGAGCGATTCACTCGCAGATCGTTGACGGCACACTCGACTCGGTCGCGTCCGATGGAAGCATCACACTTGACCACCTCTTTCAGGCAGTGAATCCGACCGATCTGGCGCGACGAGTCCTTCACGACTCAATTCTCGCGAGCGCGAGCAACTCGGTAGAAACCGCGTTCGCAGATCGCCCGCTCGTCGCCGCGAGAATTCGGCACTCGCTCACGCAGACCTACATCTCGCTGGGGATGCCCGAACTCGCGCATGAGCAGGCAGACAAGGCGTACCGGATTCTGGACTCACAACTCGGCGAGTCCGATCCAGAGACGGTCGAAGCGCTCATGTCCCGCGCCTACGTGCTGCACGACCTCAAGCGACTCGACCTGGCGGAGACCGATTACGCACGGGCATTGGCCATACGGCTCGCCACGCCGGGCACCCGGCCCGAGCTAATCGCGGACGCTCGTCGGTTGCTCGGGGGCGTGATCGCATCGCGCGGGCGGTTCGACGAAGCCGAGGTCCAGCTCAAACAGGCGATCGCCGAGTTCAAGGCGGCGGGCGTGGCGGAGCTTGTGACCGTCCAGACGACCAACGCCCTGGCGGATGTCTATCGCAGAACGGAGCGCCCCGACGAAGCACGACGGATGCTCGCCCAGGCCATCGAACTGGCGGAGGAGTTGCCCGAGGAGGACCAGTGGCTCACCCTGCAACTCTCCAACAACCTCGGCATGCTCAACATGCAACTCGGACGCTTCGACGAAGCGATCACCGCGTTCCGGGGCCTTCTGCCTGTTGTCCGGTCGAAGTACGGCAGTGAAGACCCACGAGCATTCTTAGTCATGCGCAACCTGATGACTGCTCTGAACGGAGCGGGACAGGCCGATGAGGCCCGTATGCTCGCGACAGAACTCGAACGGCTACAGGTGCAGTTCCTGGGAGCGGATCATGCGGAGACCCAGCGAACTCGTGAGTTCATCGAGCAGCTGAATGCCCCATCAGACCCCTGACCCGATCTGCTAGTTCGGGTCGGGGGACATCGATTGGTCCCGCGGCTCCTCTCGCGGCCGGTTGGATGAGGCCGTGCGGTTTTTGAGGGCTAGGGCGCGAGTCCTTCAGTTTCTCATTTTTCCGTGTCCGGTGTCTGAGCCCGCTTGCGACTGATCCTTCGTCGGCGGGGAAGTCCCGCCAGAGCATCACCCGCCCCGGCCCGCCGGGGGCGCACACACACACGAAGGACACCATCATGAATTCTCGGACACTTATCGGGATGGCCGCCGCGTCGGTCATCGGGCTCTCCGGCACGGCGCTGGGGTGCTATGTCAACAGCTTTAGCGACGGCAGTATCGGTGCGGCCGAGATCTTCGGCGACGCGCAGGCTGTCTCCAACAAGCTCCAACTCACACCCGATGTCGCTGCTGCTTCGGGGGCGATCATCTTCGACGCGTTCCTCGGGCAGACTATCCGCCAGTTCGACGCGTCGTTCGATTACCTCCTGAACCCCGGCGGCACGCTGGCGGGCGCCCACCTGATCTTTGCCTTGGGCGATCTGCCCGAAGGCACGATCGCAGGTGCTGATACCGTCTCTGGGCTCGCGGTCGACATCCGTGCCGCAAATATCGGCGGTGGGTTCGGCAACTTCGTGTATGTCTCGGTCTGGATGGACGGCGTGGCGATTGTGCCCGAGGGGACCTCGGGCTTCGTCCTGCCGAGCGCCGGCTGGGCATCGGATGTCCCGGTCGCCGTCTCGCTCGACGAAACCGGCGCACTCAATGTCTCGATCAACGGCACACCCCTGGTGAGCGACTTCGCAACCGGGTATTCGCCGACGCAGGGACACCGCATGGGAATCACAGCTCTCGGCGGCAACGGCGCCGATCAAACCATCGATAATGTCGACATCCATGCCAATCCCGCGACCATCACGAATATGAACACCGCCACGCCCTACACCACGATTCAGTCGGCGGTCGACGCAGCCGCTACGGGTGACACCATTCATCTTGGTGAAGGCATCATTTGCGAGGACAACATTCTGTTCCCGGCTGGACTCGACCTCGTCATCGAGGGTGCCGGCATGGATCGCACCCTCGTCAATGGCGGCAACGACGACAATGACTCTGTGTTCAATATCAGCGCCGGACAGACCGCGCTCACCGTCATCCGCGATATGACAATCACAAACACCGGTCTCGGCGACTGGCCCTTCGTGAATGGCGTCGAAGTGAATAACTCGAGCCCAACCATCTCATCGCTGGCGTTGCGCGACATCTACCGTGGAGCGGGAGTCTACCTGCGCAACACCGACTCCGTGGTCGATCGTTGCATCTTCAGTGGTTGCGATAATTCGACCGCGGCACTCTGGGCGCGAGATGGCTCGCCCGTCGCGTTTCAGTGCCTGTTCTACGATAACACGACATCGTACGATGCCTCGCGCTATCCGGGTGAAGAATCGCTGACACTCATCAACTGTACGCTCACCAGCGGCAATCAGGCCGCGATCAGCGCTTGGAACAGTGTGATGAATGTCATCAACTGTGTCATCCCGACCAACTTCGTCGCCGGCCCCGCCGGCGTGACGAATGTCTCGAACACGCTCAATCCGGCGGCCTTGCCCGGCGTCGGTAATCTCCAAGGCATGCCGGTGTTCGTCGACCCCGCCAATGGCGACTACCGCCTCGCAGCGGGCTCCCCCGGAGTCGACGCCGCCGACTCCGACGCATACATCGCCGCGGGCGGGCCCGTGTTCGACCTCAACGGTGACGCGCGGATGCACGACGATCCAGGCATGATCGATAGCGGCTTCGGGTCGATCGCTTACCTCGACATGGGCGCGTACGAGTTCCAGGGCGTCACGCCGCAGCCGTGCACCGGTGATGTCACCGGCGACCAGTTCGTGGATGTCGACGACCTCAACGCCATCCTCAGCGCTTGGAACACCACCGTCACGCCAAGGGATACGCTGGATCTCGCCTACGCTGATGGATTTATCAATGTCGACGACCTGAACATCGTCTTGGGCAACTGGGGTGCCGACTGCAGCGCCAACTGATCTTTCTTTTCCTTCACACTCTGTACCGCACACATCCCACGGTTATGTGCGCGACTGGAGGCGGGGGGAGGAACACACCCTGAGTTTCACCGGGCCAGCGGCCCATCCCTCATGGGATGGGCCGCTGTCGTTGTATCCGTGGGTGTTGAGGGAGACATTTTGCGATTTCCTTGTCCGGTCCCATCAGCCGTTCGCGACTGATCCTTCGTCGGCGGGGAAGTCCCGCCAGAGCATCACCCGCCCCGGCCCGCCGGGGGCGCACACACACACGAAGGACACCATCATGAACTCTCGGACGCTTATCGGGATGGCCACCGCGGCGGTCATCGGGCTCTCTGGCACCGCGCTGGGGTGCTACACCAACAACTTTGACGACGGCACGCTCGGACTCGCAGAGGTCTTCGGCGACACTTCCATCATTGATGGTTCGCTGCAACTCGCGTCCACAGTGACCGGGACAACCGGCACGCTCATCGTGACCCAGACCTACCCCCAGGCGCCCTCCTGGTTCGACGCGGGATTTGATGTGCGGATCGACACGAACGGGCCGACAGGGAACATGCACCTGGTCTTCGCGCTGGGCGATGTGCCCGACACCACGATCAGCGACGCTGCGAGCGTCGCGGGCCTGGCCGTGAATATCAACTTCTGGAATGTCGGGGGCGGCAACCCGACCTTTGTGGTCGTGTCCGTTTGGCGCGACGGCCAGGAGATCTTCCCGGCGCCCGTGCTGGGGACGAGCATCACGACCAACGGCTGGGTGTCGGATGTACCCGTGTCGATTCAGCTCGACGATCAGGGCCGCATCAGTGTGTCGGTGGACTCGATCCTCATCGTGGATGGCGTGGCGACCGGCCATGTCGGCGATGACGGAGACCGCTTCGCGATCGGGTGCGTCAATCCCTTCGACGATCTTCGCGTGGACAACATCGATATCCAGGCCAACCCCACGACCATCACGAACGCGACGACCGCGACCACCTACCCCACGCTCAAGAGCGCCCTAAGCGCAGCGTCCAACGGCGACACCATCGAACTCGGCGCGGGCATCATCTGCGAGTGGGGAGTCAAGATGCCGGATAATCTGGAGCTGACGATCAGGGGGGCCGGCGCGGATCAGACATGCCTCAGCGGCGAGGGACAGGATTGGATTCTGCGTGGAGAGCAGGGCGTTTTTCACCTCGAAGGTCTCACCTTCGCCAACTCCTTCGCGCGTGTCGGTAACTACGCCGCGCTGAGTTCTTCGAATGGTGGCGCGAGTTGGACCATCACCGACTGCGACTTCATCAGCAACGACGGCAACTTGCTGGGCGCTTCAACGATCGGGGCGTATTCGAGCGCCACGATGGCGTTCGAACGCTGTCGATTCATGAACAACTACGACAGCCCGATCGCGATGGTCATGGTCGAGAACTCCGCCAAGGCGACATTCACGGACTGCCTGTTCGCTGGGAACGATCCCAGGTTCCACCTCATGAGAACATTTGGCGGGGCCGAGGTCGAGGCTGTGAACTGCACATTCTCCGCGGGTCACTCCAACTCCAGCACGCTCCAGGCGCAGCAGACATTCTCCAAGATCACCGCCCACAACTGCGTGTTTGATGACTCCAACGGCGCCAATGTGTTTGGCGGCCCGGGCATCATCACCACCGCCGGCAACCTGTTCCCCGGCGCCACGGGCGCCAACATCGACGGCGTGCCGACCTTCGCCGACGCCGCGAACGGTGACTATCGCCTCGCGACGGACTCGCTGGGCGTCGACGCCGCCGACTACGACATCTACGCCGGCGCGGGGGGCGGTGAGCTCGATCTCCGCGGCAATCCGCGTCTGGCGGACCCGTGCGTCGCCAACACGGGCCTCGGCGCGTTCCAGTGCCTGGACATGGGCGCGTTCGAGACGCCGATCCCTGTCGTCAATCTGACCAGCGGCCAGTCCTACGACACCATCGCCGACGCGGTCGACGCGGCTTCCGATGGCGACGACCTCGAACTCGGGTGCGGCATCTACTTCGAGCACGACATCCTCATTGAGAAGCCCATCACGATGACCGGGCAGGGGATGGACAGCACCACGATCGACGCGAACAAGATGGGCAAAGCGATGATCTTCGACACCGCCGGAGAGTTCGGCCTCACGAACCTTACCATCACAAACGGGTACACCGCGGGTGGCATCGGCGGTGCGATTCGCATAAACAACTCTCCGTTCGCGACGATCTCCCGCGTCCGGTTCCTCAATAATGAAGGTTCTAACGGCGGCGCGATCGCGACCTTGGGCACCACAGGCGACAGCGGCGCGATTGTCATCGACGCATGCGAGTTCATCGGGAATGCGGCTATCGGAACTGGGGTAGGCGCCGGCAGCGGTGGAGCTATTACGATGTTCGGCTCGACCCCGATGTATGTCGTCAACTCGCTGTTCGATGGCAACCGTTGCAACCTCCGTGCGGGCGTCGCAATTATGTCCGAGGGCTCAAATGGGTATCTGGGGCTCATCAACTGCACGATTGTCGGGCACGACCTGAGCGAGACCGGCAACGACCGGCTCGTGATCGCGCAGCCGGGCACCACGATGGCCCTCTCGAACTGTGTCATCGCCGACAACGAACAGTTCACGATGCTCGCGAACGCCGGCGCCGTGGGCGCAATCCGTCATTGCCTGTTCGATGACATGCTCGTGTTTGATGGCTTCGGCGACTTCGGCGGCAATATCATCGGCACCCCTACCTTCGAGGACGCCGCGAACAGCGACTATCGCCTGGCCGCGGGTTCCCTCGGCATCGACGCCGCCAATGAGTTCTACTACTTCGACTTCTTCGGCGGTCCCGTTGATCTCGCCGGCGACTCGCGCTACCGGGACGACACCGGCATCAACGACACCGGCACCGGCTTTGTGTCCTACCTCGACATGGGCGCGTACGAGTTCCAGGGCGTCACGCCGCAGCCGTGCACCGGTGATGTCACCGGCGACCAGTTCGTGGATGTCGACGACCTCAACGCCATCCTCTCAGCGTGGAATTCTTCGGTCGAGCCCGGCTCGGCGCTCGATCTCGCCAACGCCGACGGCTTCGTGGATGTCGATGATCTGAATGTCGTGCTCGCCAACTGGGGACTCGACTGCAACACCAACTGATCTCTCTCCCTCACACTCTGTACCGCACACACCGCCACGGATCGTGTGCGCGGCTGGGAGTAGGGAGTTAGACACCCCGACTCTCAGTGGTGCAGCGGCCCATCCTTGCAGGGGTGGGCCGCTGTCTTTGACAACCAGACATAGTCCGCACCGTACATGCACGAGCTGCACGTTACGGCAGACGCATGAACCTACGCACATGACGACTCTTCGCGCGGACGCCACCCCCCGGCGTCCGCGTTTTCATTCGCCCGTTAACCCCCGCCCCCCCTTAACCCCAGAGCGCGAGAGTCTGAGAGTTCGCGCCAACCGGCCGGTTCACACCAGCGCCCCCCTACCACACTCGCCCATTCGCGAACCTAATCACAACCCCGAATCCACGCCCCCAAGGCCCGTTTCCGCCTCCATCCACCAACGAAAAAACGCCCCGGAACTCGTCCGGAGCGTCGTGAACTTTCCAAGGTTATCTACGTCTGGGTCCTCTGACTCCTACTTGCAATCGCCGGGCAATGCCTGCGGCGGGAGCGTCACTCCGAAGTACGCCTCGTAGCCGGCTTGATCGACAATCTCGAGCGTCACCTCGTTCGAAGCGTACCCATCCGGATTCACCACGATGACCGGAGCCGACAGAACACGGTCTAGGTCCTGAACGGTGAGCACGGTACTCAGCACATCTTTCGTGAGTTCCACCTCAACATTCCCATTGATGATCATGGAGCCGGCCTTCAGTGTCTGCACACTGGTCGGATACGGCACGCTGTCGATCCAGATCGTGGCACCTGGGTAAAAGTCCTTACCCGAAATCTGCAGCGTCACGACTCCCGGGTTATCCGGGCACCGATCGATCACCGCCTTCGAGGTGACCTCCGGAGAGATCGCCGTGATCACCGGCGAGGGATAGCGAACCGCAAACGCCTGCGCATTGGAGGTCCCGCCAGAAGGAATGATGTTGCCCGAGAACGCGTCGAAGTACCCGGTCCCTTTGTCCGGAGTTCGGACCGTGATGAACGCATGAGTCTCCGTGGTGGTCAGGCCCGCGGGCACGATCGCCCGGAGCTCGGCCGGAGAGACAAACCTCGTCTGAAGCGGGAAGTCGTCCCAGTACACCACAGAGGCCTTGTTGAAGTTACCGAATCGTTCTTCCTCAAAGCCGGCGAAGTACGGCACAGACAACGGCCCTTCAACCGTGATCTCGAACGCATCCGACCCCGGGATAACCATCTTCGGCGTGATGTTCGAGACCAGCGGCTTCGGCGCCGCGACCGCCAGCGTCACCGCGTTACTCTCGCCGCCGCCGGGCCCCGGCGCCGACAACCGGATCGACTTCAGCGCCGGCTCGTCATAGTCGCTCACGGGCATGAGTGAATACAGGATGCCGTTCTCGACCGGCTGCCTGAACCTCGGGATCGGCGTGCTGCTCACCGGATTGGCCATGCGCAGCGCCTCGTCGGCGCTGATGGCGCGATTGAAGAGCGTGAAGTTGGCCAGTTGGCCATTGAGCACCGAACTACCGTTGTCCTGTTCACCGAATACCATCGTTTTACCAACATCAATAAAACCGTTGCGCGGCGACGAGTCCAGCGTCGTCACGAGTTGGCCGTCGATGTACCAGTTCACACCGGTCGGATCATCGCGCTTCACCGAGACGGCGTAGTGATGCCAGTTGGTATCACCCACGACCACATCGGAGTTGAAGCGGAAGAGCGTGGGGGTCGAGTCATCGATCACAGAGATACCGGGAACACCATCCTGGAAATACACGGCGAATCCGATACCCGCCCGGTTCGCGTCCGCGATGAGCCGGAAACTATTTCCCAGCTCGTTCCGCTTTACCCAGTACGCGATGGAGAAGTCGCCCGTGCCGAACGGGATGATGCCTGCCGCCGGCACCTCGATGGCATCACCCTCCAGAATGACCGCCTCATTCAGGAAGGGCGGCACACCCGCGGTGGTGAACCCCGGCGTGAGTCCCTGGGGAGTAGCGTCGGCGTAGTTGATCGAGTCGAAGAAGTCGCCGTCGAAGTTCCAGTCATGGATGCGATCGGGAACCAGCGTCAGCTCGTCGCGGTCGATCAGCACGGTCGGGATCGGAGGCGGCGCAGTGAAGTCGTACAACGGAAAACTGGAGAACAGGTCCGGCTCCGATGTGCCGAACACGAAGTCCCACATGTCCGCCAGCACATACCAGTAATCCCGACGCGCGATGAACGAGGGCAGGCCCGCGGGCGTCAATCCGTCGATCGCATCGATGGCGATGTTGCTGATCCGCGGATCGGAGGCCCAGAGGTTCGGGCCGACCGTGCCGAGTCGCGGCATGGGCAACTCGATCGGGAAGTCCAACGAGTCCGAGATCGCCTGGCCGCTCCCATTGACGGCCCAGATCCGTGCCACACCGGGCACAAGTCGCATCTTATTCGGGATCTCAACCAGCGCGGTGCGACTATTGAGGACCGTCGTCGGGAGCGGTTCGAGGCGCCCGTTCAGGCACATCACAAAGTTCGCGATCTGATACACGCCCCCCGAGTTGAACTTGTTGCCGTAGATCAGCATCTTTTTCGCGGGCTGATTGACGAACGCCGCGAGCTCGAACGGATCGGCATCGACCTGATCGTAGATGAACGCCTTGAGCCGCGTGCGGCTCGTGCTTCCGACCTCGGGTTTCGCGGAAGGATCGAGCACAATCTGCATTGGATCGAGTTCCACGATCGTGTCAGGCAGGTCCAGCTGCGTCTGGAAGAGCGTGATCGGGATGTCCGGGCTCAGGGGCACGCCGTAGCACAAGCCGCAGAAGTCGAAGGAGAACAGATCAACGCCCCCGGCGGTGGCGCTGGCCGATGCCGCGAGCGTCTCCCATCCGACCAGCGGCTGGATGTCCACCCAGGTGTGATTCTTGAGCGCACTCGAGATCTTCGACCGGGGGCGAATCGAGACCGCGTTGTTCGGGGGCAGACTCCCCGCCGGCACCGAGATCGTGAGCGGCGCGGTCCAGGTCGTGCCGGTCCGCACCAGCGGGACCTCCCAGCTCGACTGGTTGGACTGCACAGGGCCGCCATCCGGGTGCACCGTGACCGGCGGGTCGAACTCGTAGATCACGCTCACGCTCGGCTCGTAGGTGAGCGACTGGTTCGCCTCAAGCCCCAACTCGGCGTACGCCTGCGCGATGTTGACACCCGCGCCCAGCGACCACGCGCTGGAGTTGCCGGAACTCACGCTGTAGATCGTGGGCGTGCCGAACTGGTAGGTCGATATGTAGTTCGTCATGTTCCCGCGCAGCGAGAAGAACACCTCCGGCTCGAGCGTCGACACGATCTTGCCGTCGCTCGGGTCGAGGCCGCCCGAACTGGTGAACAGGGGCCGCTTGAGCCGCCCGCTCACGAGGTTCTGCTCGTCGCCGAAGTCCACCCACGAACCCGGCGAACCCGTCGGCAGACTCATGCTCAGGCCCGGAATGAGCCCCGACCACGACGCGTGCGCATCGGCGATATTGACGCTTGCGATGTTCTCGCTCGCGGCCACCAGATTGGCGCTGGCGTTCAGATTGATCGCCGCGTTCCCGGCGAGCCCCGCCGAGAGTTCCGGTGTGCCGTCTGAAACGATGTTGGCGCTCGCGTGCGGGTCAAACTGCGCGAGCAGGTCGAACGGCGTGTCCGCGACGAGTTTCGCCGCGCCCGGCAGCGCGATGTCCAGATCACCCGGATAACTGATGTCCACCTTGCCGCCGCTGGCGGTGGCCTCGAACCCGAGTCCGAAGGCGGCATTACCCGAGTAGGTCACGCCGCCGCCGAAGTCACCGAGGAGCGGGACCGATGTGATCGCGCCCTGCAGGATCGAGAAGGCCGTCTGACTCGCGGTGATCTGGAAGATGCTCTGCGTCGCCGAGACACCGCCGACGAACTCGCCCCACAGACTCTGGTTGTTGATCTGAAGATTCGGCGCGTTCCGGATGATCTTGGGGACATCGGTGTAGGGCTGCGAGATTTTGCCGAGTCGGGCACGCCCGGGCGAGGTGTTGCCGCCACTTGCAACATCGGACCCCGAGAACCAGACATTATCACCGTAATCCAGCGCCAGCCCCCCCCAATAATCCAAGCTGAAACCGGAGACCGCATTCTCGTGCTTCCAAACGGGTGCCGGATACGGGCCGCCGACCGGCCCGAAGTTGTTCCGATCCAGTTTGTACACAAAGCCGCCCGGGATCATACGACCCGACAAGTACGGATTCCCGAAGCGATCGAGCTCGATCTGCACCGTGGGCCACTGCGAACCCCCGAAGTTGATGTCGTAGATGTTCTGCCCGGTGATCGCCCCCCCCGGCGATACCCGCCACACCTGCGACAGATTGTTCCCCGCGCCCCCCGCGATGTAGAAGGTCCCGTCGCGATCGACCGCCCCGACAACAACACCTGAAGGGTTCGGCAGCGCGCTGCCCGTCTCGGTCGAGTATCTCTGCGTTCCATCCGCATCATAAGAAATCGCCCAGTAACGACCGTATGTCGCGCCGTCTTCGATCACATAACTGTTGCAGTCGATATCGAGGAACGGCCCCGCCACCTGCCCATCGGACCCGTCATTGTTGAACCCCTTCGACCAGAGCTCGTTCCCCGCCGGATCAATCTTCCGGAGGCGTCGCTGTTGCGCTAGCGGCTCCGAATACACGTAGAGATTGCCGACCCGATCAACCGCTGCACCACGAACCTCCAATGTGATCGGCTCAAACTGGCGAGTCCACAGTCGGACACCGTCCGGTCGGTACCGCTGGACGGTCAGCACATTGTCCGGCCGCCCGATGACATAGATGTTCTGGTCTTCATCAACGCGGACGCGAGCATCTTGCCATACAGCACTAACCCCCAGGTCAACCTCCCATGTCTTGTTCCCCTGGGGTGAATACCGGGCAAGTTTGGACTCGAAGATCGTGCTGTTTCTTCGTGCAAAGGTGACATAGGAGTTGCCATCGAGATCAATGACGAGGTCCCTCGCAACCAGGTAATCGCTGGGCGTGCCGAGTTGGATCGTTTCCCAGATGAGCGCCCCGTCATCCCCGTCGAACTTCGAAACGAAATAGCCACCACCCAGAGACCCGGGCGGGTAGTAAGACCCCCGGAGAATCATGTTGCCCTCAAGATCAATCTTGCCGTCTTCGAGTCTGATCTGACTATTGGCCACGGGCGCGATGCCCGCGGGCTGATAGGTCCGCTCCCACTCCACGGTGTGGAGCGCAACACCGTTGGCAATGTCATCCCGCCCGCCGTTGATCTCCTGCGTCAGTTGGTCGGCGAGTCGCTTCTCGAGTTCTCCGCTGTCAACACGCTGTTGGAGTTTCGTCAGCACATCGTCGCTCTGCCCGAATGAAGGTGCAGAAATGGTCAGGCACGAGATGAGCGCGGTAAGAACGCACGGCCCGATGGTCTTGGCGGCACGAGTCATGGGGTATCTCCTGTTGGGCGGTGCTTACTGATCGGAGTCGGAACGCGCGGGCTCATTGACTGTCAGCGGCGTGATGCCGAGCGACTTCGGTTTGCCGTACAACTCCGGCTGCAGATAGCGCCCGATCTCCGCGCCCTGCTTGGTGATCTCCGAGGGCGTCGCGTTGGCGCGGACATACGGGTCGTTGCGGCGCGCCTTGACCTCCCACGAGATCTTCTGCCCCGGCTGCCCTCCGGCGATGGCGAACATGTTGTCCCGCACCTCCCGCGCGACATACAGCCCCGGCGCGGGCGCACCGATCGCGGTGAGCGTGTACCGGAAGTCGGTGTTGATCGCCTCGAAGTACTCGGGCAGGCGCACCCACGCGGTGCCGTCAGCGCCGAGGATCACATTGCCCGAATACTCGTTGATCGGCTCGGGGCCTTCCGACGAGTAATGCTGCAGATACATGCGATCCGGCGCGAGCGGGTGATCGATGCGGAAGGTCTTGAGGCCCGAAGCGCCGAGATTGCCGTTGGAGAACACGCCGTAGTTGCTCGCGTTGCCGTTGGCATCCCCGTACACGCCGTACGACACGCCGGTCGTCCCCGTCGTAAGCCCGACGACGCCGAATCCGGTCTGGGCGCTGCTCTCGCCCTTGACGCCGATGGCGGGACCGGACGAGGCCGTGCCCTTGCCGTACACACCAATGCCGCCCGAGGTCACGACCTCGCCGCGCACAGCGATCGGCGAACCCGAAGCCGCGGTGCAGAGCGCCGAGAGCGCGATCGCTGAGGGCGACTGATTCTCGATGTACGCCGTGGGGACCGAGCCCATCGGGTTGTGATGCACGGCCTTGAGTGTCGACTGCGTCTGGCCGTCGCTGCGCAGATCAAGGTGAGCGGAGGGAACATGGTCACCGATGCCGACCCGCGTGAGGTTGTCCGCTTGATTGTCGCGGATGATGATGGAGGTGATGAAGTCGCTCAGGTCGTTCGAGTGCCCCGTGGCGATCCGCAAATCGGGGTAGCCGGGCGTCTCGCCCGGCGTGCGGAAGATGCGGCTCACGAAGTTGCCGTCGTCATTCTGGAAAAAGATGCTCTGCGAGAGGGCATTGTCGTCGGCCTGGATGACCAGGTCGCCGCCCTTGAGATGCGCCAGCGCATCGGGCTGGTTGTGGCCGATCCCGACCTGCCCCAGGTCGTCGACGAACAGGCCACGCGTCTGAATCGCGTACGGGGCCGCCGTCACTTTCTGGCGCGGCGAGAGCGTGTTCGCGTTGATCGAGATCTCGATCCAACGATCGCCGTCAAACGCGGCGCCGCCGAAGTCGAGCGCGATCGAGAAGATGCCATCGGTGACCTGCACACCGACAAGACTCTGCGTCGTGCCGATCTGCGATCCCATCACATCGGCGTCCCAGAGCGAGACATCGATGTCCACCATCCCGTCCACGGGAGTCCCCGACTCGGTCAGATGCCCCTGATAGGTGAACTCGGTGTCCCCGGCCCGAGCCACGCTGCTGAATATCAGAGCGATGCTCATCAACACCACATACATCATGCTCTTTCGATGGCACATTCGAGGCTCCCTCTTCGCAATTCCCGTATTCGCAATCGGTTACGGCCGGTCCCATAAGGACACATGGATCACCGTGGAGGCCTCAGTGAACCATCGGAGAGCACGAACACGCTCCCAGACAAGAACCCAAACGACGCGCAGCCGGCGCTCAGGAAACTCAATTTGTCCGGAACGCGGATATTCCGAAGGAGTTGAACCCATCGCGCAAGTATTATGACTTTGTATGGGAGATGCAGACCCCTCCAGTTGTAACGCTCTAATGAGCGAACTCTACGAGGGGCTGCACGCGCTGGCCGAGTCATGGCTCCGTCATCAATCTCCCGGGCACACACTTCAGCCGACCGCGCTCATCCATGAGGCCTACATCAGGATGGCCAAGTCCACGAATCAGCCGCTCGATCTGGATCACTTCAGAGCGCTCGCGGCCCGCGCTATGAAGCAGACCCTGGTCGATCATGCGAGAAGCAAGCGCCGGCTCAAACGCGGCGGGCCCGACCTCCATCGGGTCACTCTTTCCGGGCTCGCGATTGACTCGGGCGTCGAGTCGTCGGATATTCTCGCTATCGATGAAGCGATCACGCAGCTCGGAGAACTCCACGAACGCCACGCCCGCGTCGTCGAGATGAGATGCTTCGCCGATATGACAGAGAGCGAAATGGCGCGTGTGCTGGGCGTGAGCGAACGCACGATTCGATCCGACTGGCGCTTCGCGCGTGCGTGGCTGCTCAGGTCACTCGGGATTGATCGGAACGATGAGCAATAACCGATATCACGAGGCCGCCGCACTCTTCGAGAAATGTGTCGCCCTCGATCCGCCCGACCGCCGGGCGTTTCTTGCCGAGCATTGCGCAGGACGCGAGGATCTCCGCCGCGAAGTCGAGTCGCTACTTGATTTCGATCGGCCTCCCGCCAGCGACGCCACCTCCCCGATCCGCACGATGATCGAGTCGGCGTTTCAGCAGTCGGCGATCGAGCACGAGGTCCCCAAGCAAATCGGTGCGTTCCGGGTCATCCGAGAGATCGGGCGGGGCGGCATGGGCATCGTGTACGAGGCCGAGCAGCAGGAGCCGCGCCGTCGCGTCGCGATCAAGGTGCTCTCGCGCATCAGTTCCCCGGAGTTCATCACGCTCATGAAGCGGGAGGCGAACCTGCTGGCGCGCATCGAGGCGCCCGGTGTCGCTCGGGTCTACGAGTCGGGCACGGTCCGGATCGCAGGTCACTCGACGCCGTACATCGTGATGGAACTCGTCGAAGGCGTGCCGATCGATGAGTTCGCGACCGAGCATGCGCTCACGGTGCGACAGCGCATCGAACTCATCGCTAAGACCGCCACGGCGCTGCAATCCGCGCACACGCGCGGCGTCATCCACCGCGATCTCAAGCCCGCGAACATCCTTGTGACACCATCCAAAGACGGGATCGGCAAGCCGACCATTGTTGACTTCGGCGTGGCGCGGCTCCTGGACACGAAGCAGACAATCGGCCACCTCCGGAGCGACTCCAGCGGGCTCATCGGGACACTCGCGTACATGAGCCCCGAGCAGCGGGACGGTGACGACACGCTGATCGATGCGCGATCAGACATCTACTCGCTCGGCACCGTCGCATACCTCGTGCTGTCCGGGCGAGAGTTCTGCGACCTAAAGGGACTCTCGCTGGGCGAGGCCCTGTCCAAGCTCGCAACGCACACCCCATCACCCCTCGGGCTCATCGACAAATCCCTCAGAGGCGACATCCAGACAGTCGTCGCCAAGGCGACATCGAGGGAGCCGAACCATCGCTACGAAACGGCCGCGTCCCTCTCCGACGACCTGCGCCGCATCCTGGGCAGGGCGCCCATTCACGCCCGACAGCCGCGGCTCCACTATCTCGTCGGCCGGTTCGTCGCCAGGCACAAGTTGCTGACCGCCGTGTCCGTCCTTGTGACCGCCTTCACCATCTGGTCGTTGATCTTCGTCAACTGGCAACACAAGCGAGCAGTTTCCGAAGCGGACATCTCGCAGGCGATCGCGCAGTTTCTTGAGGACATGATCTCCTCCGTCAGCCCGAACGAACTGGGCAATGACGCGACCGTACGCGAGGCCATCGAAGCATCCGAAGGCCGGCTCGCCGAACAGTTCGCGACGCGTCCTCTTGTCGAGGCGCGAGTGCAGATGGTGCTTGGCAGAACATACCGCGCCCTGGGCGATGAACACGCTTCGCTTTCCAGCTATGAGCGTGCGGCATCGCTCTTCGAGCGGGTCCTCGGGCCATCCAATCGCCAGACGCTCTACGCCAAGGGGCGCGTGGGAGTGGCATTGCGCAATGTTGATGATTTCGACGGCGCCATCCAAACGCTCAATGAGGTCTTGGAGACGCAAGCCCGCAAGTTCGGGCGAGCCGACGCGGACTCGCTCACCACGATGAATAGTCTGGCTGTGGCGTACGCACGATCGGGTCGCCGCGACGACGCCGAACGGATGCATGTCGCCGTGCTCGATGCACACCGCAGCCGGGGCGTCCGCGATGAGCCGCTCTTCACTTCGATGCACAACCTCGCGACGCTCTATGTGAAATCCGGTCGATACGAGGCCGCCCTGCCATTACTTGCTGAAGCCGAACGGGGCTATGGGGAAATCGGCGGCCGAACCGAGATGCTCGTCACGATGCAGATTCACGGCGAGGCCCTGATCAAACTCAACAGGTTCGAGGAAGCACAGAAACTTCTCCGGCCCGGATTGGAACTGGCAATGGCCCACCTCCCCGAAGACCATTGGCTCATCCGGGTACTCCAGGTCCGGCTCGGCGAAACTTTGCTCCGGCTCGGTTACACCGACGAAGCACGGCACCTGCTGACGCAGTCACTCCGAGAGACACCAACGCAGCGGTACTTCTCGATGCGCGATCAGGCGCAGGCGTTGCTCGACTCGATTGCACCAGAATGAACTCGCAATCGTCACGCCCGATCCGGCCGCGTGATCGACCATGCCCCCACTCTCGGACCCGAGCGGCGACCAAATACGCTCACGGGCCGACTCCCGGGTCAGGCAAAACTCTGTAGTTGCCTGAGATTCTGCTTCCGGAATCGCCGCTGCGCGTCGTTTTGCCCTAATAGAGCAGACACCCTCTTGTGCCTGAATCAGTGATCGGAGCCCCTGATGAACCCCAAGTTCGCGATAGCCACCTTGGCCGCGTTAGTCGCCACCACTGCCACGCTCGCCCAGTATGACATCACCCGCAGCACCATCGACGGCGGCGGCAACATACTGACCGGAGCGACCTACACATTGTCCGGCGCCATCGGGCAGGCCGACGCCGGAATCCTGATCGGTGGCACATTCGCGCTTGCCGGGGGCTTCTGGTCGCCAAGTACTCCTGCATCCCCTCACTGCCCCGGCGACATCACCAATGCCGACGGCATGGTCGATGTCGACGACCTCAACGCCATCCTCTCTGTCTTCGGCACAAACGTCGGCATCGGCGACCCGCGCGACACCGCCAACAACGACGGGTTCGTCGATGTCGACGACCTCAATGTCGTCCTCGCTAACTTCGGCGCGACTTGCCCGTAGCGGCAGACGCATGAACCTTCGCACATGACGACTCTTCACGCGGACGCCACCCCCCCGGCGTCCGCGTTTCCATTTGCTGTTAACCCACTCCCCCCCTTAACCCCAGAGCGCGAGAGTCCCAGAGTCCTCGCCCTTCGCGGGTTCACACATTCGCCACCCAGCCACTCCCCCATCCGCTCGCGCGCCCGTGCGCCATCGACACCCGCGGTCCCAATACCAATCAGCTTGAGCTCCCACGATCACTGAGCGGGAGGGTTCTCCGACCGAACTGGACCGCGGCCCAGCAGTATTCAGCTCATTGGGTGCGGCTGGTCCCGGATAGGAATGTGGTGCCTCTCAATCGGCTCCGGGCCTTGGGATCTCGCTTGACGGACTTCGTCAGGTCGTCTCGAATCAGTGATTGCAGCGAAGGTCTCGCCGCCCAGCAGAGTTGCCCATGAGCGTACTGCCCCCCACCAACATCCGACTACACAGCGGCATCGAGGTGAGCATCCGCGCTGCCGAACTACGGGACGCTTCCGGCATCGGTGCCCTCATCTCCGCTGTATACGAGAATGGCGAAGGCACAGTGAGCGAGGCCAATGAGTTTCAATGGCCGCTTCAGTCGATCCAACAATCAGTTGAAGAACATGGGTCCGCCACGAACTGCCTCATGCTTGTGGCCGTGATCGATTCGGCGGTAATCGGCTTGCTCAAGTTCGAAGCGGGAGCGGGTCGACGAGTCGCTCATCAGGGCCGATTTGGACTTTGGGTGCACCCATCTAATCGAAGTGGCGGAGTCGGGCGCGCTCTACTAAGCACGCTCATTGGTTGGGCACGTACGACTGGCATCGAGTGCATTCGTCTCACGGTGCTAAGCGATGCGACACGCGCCATCAATCTCTACCGGAGTATCGGCTTTGAGATCGAGGGCACATGCCGCCGGGAAGTCAAGTACGCGCCCGAGTCGTATGCGGACCAGATTCACATGGCGCCCTTCTTGTGATGTCATCCAACCGAGGTCTGCGGCCTTCCGCTTGCACATCGACCGTAAAGACAACCCATCAAGGAGATACGGGCAGATCAATCCGATCCGGACGGGGGCTATCATGCGACGGCCGAAGTTAACTGTGACGATCGCGGCACGCGACCCGCCGCCCGCTCCATCTCGGGAAGCAAGGCCTTGCGCAATCTCCGACCCAGCCGACGCCGATACACGCGCCCGGCCCATCGCGACAGCGGCCCGGCGATGAACAACCAGCAACCGACGCAACCTGCAACACCAGCCCCCCCCTTCACCGCCTCATGCGCATAGGGGAACATCCCGTGGAAGATGCCAAATATCAACGCTCCCGCAGCGACGACCATCCCGATCGCAATGAGCCGCCAGAACCAGAGATCAAGAGCAAAGGTTCGCGCATAGCTCGTGGCGATCTCTCCGATCTTCAGACTGTTCTTCGGACCGGGCTGACGCGTATCGGCGTTGTACGCCAGGCACGCGCGATCGTCCGTCGGGCCACACGCGAGGATGAGCGTGTGACCCTCGCGGATGTCGAAGTTCCAGTCGTCCCACTCCAGGGCGACCTCGGAAGAGTCCTCCGGGAAATGCACAAACACACGCTGATGATTGGTGACAGTGGATGACACCGAACCGTGAACGGAGCCCGTGCCGTTGTACATACCCCCGCCAATCGATCCCTTGACCGAAGTCGATGACCATCGCGATTGCCCGGTGACCATACCGACGCGGAGCCGGATGCCGCGGGCGTCGAGGTGCGGAATGTCCAGCGACTCAGTTTCTGGCCAGTATGAAGACATGGGTTTCCTTTCAAGAGAGTCTTGGAATGGCGCTAAGGTGGCGAGACAGCGAACACCGTGGACCTATCGAGCCCCCTCACTGAGTTGGCGCAGTCGAGCGCGAACGGACTCCGGCGAAGGAACGCGGTCGATCCGCATGAAGTCTTCGCCGCTCCCACGCTTGACCCGGATGCTCCCGTACCCGATGAGCCGCCCAACCACCGACTGCTGCACTTCGATCGCGCGAATGTCCCTCACGTGGCACTCGCTCGTTTCGCGCGAGAACAACCCTCGCCGGGTGAGCCGAAGATATGGATGCTCAAATCGGAGACTGCGGGGCCAGATGTCACCCGCGAGCAGCAGAATCAACATCAGAATGGCAAACTCCAGCATCAGGCCGTTGACCAGGATCTTGACCCTGACATCAGCCGGCAGGAACGACCCGCCGAAGAATGCTACGGCAGTTGTGAGCACGGCAGCACCAATAGTGAGAGCGATCATGATCGCGATCGGTCGCAGGGAAGATCGGGCGATTGTGACGGATGTGGGCTGGTTCATCGATAGCACCGGCTCGCTTTGCACGTTTGGCTTCGCAAACATCTCAACTGTCTCCAGTTCGTTGCCGCGCGGCGTCACTTCCACGAGATCTTGACATCACGCAGTGACAAGTAAGGCCTGTATTGATTGACCACTACAATTTCCAGCGTTCCTTCGACTGGGATTCGCGCACTCTGCGGCACACCGAACCAATCGTCGAGTTCGCGCGCCGACGAGACCGGAATGCGCTGGGTTCCCGTCACGGCAAACATGACTGGGATGCCGCAGATGGGTATCTGCAAATCCTCAAGATCAATACTGACCTCGCGTCCGCCATCCAGACTCTCCCAGGGACGGATGCTCGTTGATTGCGCTACGAATCGCACTCGCTTGCCCTCGAGCTCTGCCAGCCAGAGTTGAAACTTGTTCCAAGCCCTTGGCGACCACTGCCCCGTTGAGTCAGGACAGGCGTCATCCGGAACTGTCTCGAAAAGTGTTGTCAGCTCGGTAACGCCGGACTTCTTGGCCGTGAAGTCCAACGATGATCTCGAGCGGAAACCGTGGGGGTCGGACCGACGCTCCACTCCCTTGGCGATACGCATCGTCACGGGAACGGCAACCGCTCCGGCCAACAGAAGGATTGACAACCGAATGTACGAACTACGCACTGGTACGCTCCAAAGTTTGGCTCTTGTGAACTCACCGGTCCGATCGGCATCGATCCGCCACGACTTCCGCGCGCATCTCGACGCTGGAATCCTGCTTCGCACGCGGCGCGCTATCCGATCACGCGCCGGCCTTGACCGACTCGATCAGCAGCCGCGCATCGGCCGCAAACTTCTCGGCCGCGTCCGACTCCATGTACTTGAAATGATGCGTTCCACTCGATGCTGTGCGCACAATGAGCGACGACATGCCCACATGGCGGCGTGGCTCGATAGAACGGACCTGCGCCCAGGGGATCGAGGCCTCTGTGCCCTTGACATCCGAATCCTTGAGTTTGTTCAGCGGATTGGTCATCCGCACGACAACCAGTCTGGACCTCGTCAGCACGAGCAGGTACTTCTTGGGGCGCGTCATCAGGTCGGGCACGAACGGCAGAATGCGGACGATGAACGGCAGCCGCTTCTGGGCGCGGTGCCAATCCACGCATTCCTCGCCCGGAGCGAGCACCGTGGCGATCTGCTGCTCGACCCGTCCGACGGCCTTCACCGCCGCCTCAATGATGGCGTTTGTCATGACATCTTCGAGCGTCGCCTTGGTTTCCGCCGTGAACGTGCTCATGTTGGAACTCCTTCGGGGGTAATTCTGCAGACACTTCGCGCCCCGCGAAACACCTCGCGAGGGCCGCTCACTGCCCGGCTCCATGCACATGAACGAGATCGCCGATAGCGGCTGCCATGATTTCCCCGGACTCCCTCGAAATGGAACTCGCCGACGCCTCTCGGGCGAAAGGAAACGAACGCCCCGACGAACTCCGTCCCGAAGTAGGTATCCTCCAATCACGCACCCACCCTCCCCCCAACGCCCCCCTCCTCCCCGCCATCTTGCGGGGCAGTCGCGAGAACCCTTGAAATGTCGAGCCGAGAAGGCGTACTTGCGGAGATGGTCCAGCAGGCCCGATTGGGAGACGGGGACGCCGTATCCGCGCTCGATGAGCGCCTCTACGAGGAACTGCGTGCGCTGGCCGCATCAATGATGCGTTCGCAGCCGGCCGGACACACGCTCCAGCCCACAGCCCTGGTCCACGAAGCATTCCTGAAGACCGACGGCTTCATACGCAAGCTGGGACCGGACGACAGAGCGCACCTGTTCCGCTCCATTGCAAAGGCGATGCGCCAACTGCTCATCGACTCGGCCCGACGCAAGGCCACCGAGAAGCACGGCGGCGGTCGCAAACGCGCCCCGGCGGACGCGATCGAGCGCGAGGTGATCGGCGAGGGGCCGTCCGAGGCGGACCCAGAGACATTCGCGGAAGTCGCGCGGATCGTCGATCAACTGGACACCGAGGACCCGCGCGCCGCCGAAGTCGTGCGGCTCAAGGTCTTCGCCGGCTGCACCGTCCAGCAGATCGCAGAGGCCATGAACATCTCAGAACGCTCTGTGGCACGGGAGTGGGAGTTCGCCCGGCGATGGCTCATGACCCGTCTGAACGCGGATCGCGCCTGCTGACGCAAGGACTATTTGTCGGTCTCTTGCTGTTTGAGCGCCTGACAACGGGCCTTGAGTTCGCCGGCCATCACGGCGATCTCGCGGGCGCGATCCTTGTGGTCAAGACGAACATGCATGGAGTAAAGCCCGTTCAACAGGTCCATTGTCCTCTGTCGATGGCAGGACTCACCCAGTGTCTCGTACATCTCCATCGCCTCGGCTGCCGCGGCCTCAGCTTCGTCGGCGCGGTCGAGATCAATCAGGCACACCGCCATCTCCTTGATCGCATCCGCGTACGGAATCGTCGGCTCGACGAAGGCCGTGCGCATGCCCTGCACCGTCTCCGCGAATACTGCCAAGGCACCCGATGGATCATGCGCCCCGTAGCTCAGCGTGAATCCCAGCAACTGCTTTGCGTAGAGTGTTTGCCAGTGCGTCGGACCGTATGCCTTGGTGAAGCAATCAATCGCTTCTCTCAAGTGCCCGATTTGTTCCTCAAGAGTGTTGGCGAGTTGCGCCATCGCCATCTGCTCGTAGCCCGCATACCGCGACTCGCTCGGGTCCTGAGACCTCCCCCGTGCGTCTCGCAAGCGACCAAGCCAAACTCTCGCTTCGCTCTCTCGGCCGTCCTCTGCTAGCAACGCCGCCGCGCTGGCCATGCGCTCCCACAACTCTGGGCGATCCGAACCGATCAATCCCGTCCACTTTTCCAGGGCTTCCTGCATCCTGTCGATGGCACCGGGCACTCCCATCGCACGATCCGCGTGCCCGGCGTCCCATCGCGCCTCCGCCAGGAGTTCGGGAGGACACTCGCCAATGTCTTCAAGCACATTGACTGCTTCGTGGAGAATCGGTGAGGCGCGCCGGAACTCCGATAGACCAAGGTACCCCTTACCAATCAAATGCTGCCGGCTCGCCTTGGACATCGGAGAACCAGATGTGTTGGCCCGACTCTCAGCGTCTGCGTACATGAGCGCCTGAAGAACCGTGACTTTATTCGAGCCATACTCGGCAGACGCCTTGGTGACAATAACATCCCAGAATCCCTGAGTCTCTTGCATCAAGACGCGCTGCGTCCTCTCTCGTGAAGCGGCGCGTTGCGCCTCGCGCGCCTGCCACAGCGCGATCGTCAGCCCCGCGCTCAGCGCGACCAACACAACCAATCCTGCGCCGACCTCTAGCCGTCGCCTGCGGACGAACTTGCGCAACCGATAGGCGTTGCTGGGCGGCCGAGCCGAGACCGGTTCATCGGCCAGATACCGCCGAAGGTCGCCCGCCAGGGCGCTGGGCGTCTCGTACCGCCGGGCCCGGTCCTTCTCGAGGCACTTCATCACAACCCAGTCGAGTTCGCCCCGCAACACATGGGTCAGCGATCGCGGATCAGTCAAACGCGAACGCGTCAGATCCGCGGCCGACTCTCCGGATGCTGTGAGCCGCGTGCTGGGGCGCGGTGGGTCTGTCTCGCGGATGATCCGCTGGATCTCGGCGAACGCCGCGGCACGGAGCGACCGGGGATCGAAGGGCAGCAACCCCGTGAGCAGTTCGTAAAGGACTACACCGAGCGAATACACATCGGTCCGCGTATCGATGTCCAGCCCGGACATCTCCGCCTGCTCCGGGCTCATGTACTCCGGGGTACCGATCATCTGGCCGTGCTCGGTGAAGATGGTCTGCTGAGAGAGCCGTTGGTTGAGCGCTTTGGCGACCCCGAAGTCGATGACCTTCACCGACGGTCGTCCCTGCGCATCTTCCGATACGAGGATGTTGGACGGCTTGATGTCCCTGTGAACGATCGCCTTGGTATGCGCATGCTGCACCGCTTCGCATACCTGCAGGAACAGCGCGATCCTGTCGTCAAGGCCCAGCCGATGATTGTCGCTGTACACCGTGATCGGCTCGCCCCGCACAAACTCCATGGCGAAGAACGGCAATCCTCGATCGGTCACGCCGGCATCGAATACCTTGGCGACATTCGGATGATCCATTACCGCCAGCGCCTGCCGCTCGGCCTCAAATCTGCCCAGCACGGCCTTCGAGTCCATGCCGGGCTTGATCACCTTGAGCGCGACCCGCCGCTTGACCGGCTCATGCTGTTCGGCCAGATAAACCACGCCAAACCCGCCCTCGCCGAGGGGTTCAATGAACTCATAGTTCGGAATCGTGCCGGGGCTCAGCCCGAAACCCCCGCCCGCGGCGGCGAAAACTCGGCCATGCGAGAACGCCGCCGGTGACCCGAGCCCCGTCGGATCAGCGTTCAAGAGAGCAAGCACTTCCGCCCGGAGCGCCTCATCACCCACGCAAAGGGCTTCGACCACTCCAAGGCGTTGGTCCGGCGGAGCGTCGAGCGCCTCAAGCAGGATTGCCTTCACACGCTCCGCGAACGACTGGGCCACTAGGCGACTCCCTGGATATCGACCAACTGGCTTCGGCCCACCAAAGGGGGCCCCCGGTGATCGTAACGGGGGCGACCACCGGATTGGAAGCGGAAACTGCTCGGATTCATTTCGCGGCACCTTGGCAGTCCCGGCGTGGAATCTCGTTGATGAGGAGAAGCCCGATCTCAGGGCCGCCCCTCTTGCACGATCACTTCAAGGAGCGAGATATGTCCAACGGCAATGCTTCCGCTTTCATGAAAGTCACGACCCCGCCGGAGTATGGAATGATCACTCGGCGTCTGGTTGTCGGTGTGATTTCATTCATGGCTGCGTGCGGAGGTGCAGCGTGCGATCGCACATCATCCGCCTCCGCGAGTTCTGGCGATCCGATCGCAACCAACTTCTCTCCGATTGCCGCGTCCGAAGACACCCGCGACAGCGCGCCGCAAGAGAACACTCCAAATAGGACGGCTAGATATACCCTGTCGCCGAAAGCACGAGAGATCGAGAAACTGCTCGATCGCGGCGCCACCGCCGGGGCCGAACGGCTCTTGAATGTCTACTTGAATAGCGATCCGGGTGATGCCGGGATGCTGGCTCAGTATGCACGCTACGTCATCATGACACAGCCCCCCAGCGGAGTCTCGTGGATGACATCACCACTCGATACCAGCGACAGATTCCGTCCGCTCTACATCGTCGCCAACGCGGCCTCGACCGCTAGCGACCTCGACCCGGACATCCGGCCCTATCTTGCCGAGGCGCTTCTATCGGCATACGAGCAAACATCCCGCGCCGCGTTGGACCGCGGAGAGGGCGTCATCAGCGATCCGGTCCTGTTCATGACCCCCTTCGAAGCATCGCTGGCAAACATCGGTTGGTGGTCGATGAAGTTCGACGCTGCGCGAGCGGAGCGTTGGTCGAAACCATTCGAGGCACTGGCCGCACAGGCAGCGCGGAATGGAAAGGTCGCCAGCGCGATGATGCTCGGCAACCTCGCAGGGGATCTCAAGCAGCGCGGCGAGGGCGACCATGACTTCCGGTTGGCCAACAAGTACTTTCTTGAGTCTTTGAAGAATGTCGGCACAGCACCGGATCAGAACACGCTGAGTTGGATTCGTGTGACGCTCAATGCGTATTCGACGCTGTTCGCGGATGAACTTGCCGCCATTGAGCAAGGGCATTTATCTGATCCGAACTACACTGAAGTACTCGTATTGGCCAAGCGTGTAGGAGCCCGAGATAACGCCAACGATGATGAAACGCCAAAGCGGATAACGAAATATGACCTGTCCGCCAGAGCGCGGGAACTTGAGATCCTGCTCGATCGCGGTGACACATCCGGAGCCGAGCATCTCTTCGGCGTCTACCTGAATACTGATACGGGAGACGCTGGCATACTGGCCCAATATGCACGCTTCATTATTATGACACAGCCAGTTCACGGAGACTCAACGAGAAGGTGGCCACTCAACGCGAGATACGACGACTGGACAGTTGATGTAGTCGCCAATGTGTCCGCGCTGGCGATCGACCGCGACTCCGACATTCGATCGTACATTGCAGAGTTACTCTTGACCGAATATCAGAAGGCAGCCCACGCTGCACTGGACCGCGGGCAGGGCGTGATCTCCTCAGATACCTTTGGCAAGAATCCGATTCAAATATCGCTGGCGAAGGTTGGATGGATTTCGATGGAGATTGACGCCGCGCTCGCACAACGGTGGTCGAAGTCGTTTGAAACTTTGGCCGCAAAGGCATCGCAGAATGGGAAGGTCGCCAGTGCGATGATGCTCGGCGCTCTTGCCGGCGACCTAGCGCAGAGTGGCGTCGGAGACAAAGACTTCCGCTTCGCCACCAAGTACTTCCTCGAGGCAATGAAACACTTCCATGAAGATTCAGATCGAGCTAAGTGCAACTGGATTCAGCTGACGTGGAGTGACTACTCGAGACGATTCGCAGAAGAGATTGGTGCCAATCAACTGGGACAGACATCCGATCCGACATTTGCCGAGGTTGAGAGAATGGCCAAGCAGATGGGCGCACGCTAACGACTCTCGATCGAACGCGCTGCGAACTGTAGTAATCAGCGAGCAAAACTACTCCAGCGACATTGACCTATGTGACGGATGCGTCAACCCGAGGACGCCACCCCATGTCTCGCGGACGCCACCCCCCGGCGTCCGCATTTCTAATTGATTGTTAACCCCCCACCCCCCCCACCCCACCCGGCTTGTTCCGCTCCATGGGACCCGTCGGGTTGGCGTTGGCCTTGAGCGCCGCCTGCACGCGCTCGAACACCCCCCCGTCCACGATTCCCTCGTGCAGACCCTCGAACGCCTCGCCGTGGTGCGTCACCTTCCCGATGTACACCACGTTCGTCAGCATCTTGTACAGCCGGCTCTTCTCGATCGGGTGACCGCCGCGCCGCTTGCCCTTGGCCGTGATCCATTCCTTCGTCCGCCAGCCCCGCGCATCCAGTTCATCGAGCACCCGCCCCATCGAGTTCAGTTCCAGGTACAGGTTGAAGATCGCGCGGACACGCTCGGCCTCGGCCTCGTTGACGGTGAGTTGCTGCTTCGCCCGGTCGTAGCCCAGCACCGGCGCGCCCCCCGCCCACTGGCCGCGCCTCCGCGAGGCGGCGATCTTGTCCCGCGTCCGCTCCGACACGATCTCCCGCTCGAACTGCGCGAACGACAGCAGGATGTTCATCATCAGCTTGCCGTGGGAGTGCACCGTGCTGAACTGCTGCGTCACGGAGACGAACATCACCCCACGCTTCTCGAAGAGGTCGATCATCCGCGCGAAGTCCACCAGCGATCGGCTCAAGCGATCGACCTTGTACACCACCACGCAGTCGACCCTGCCCGCCCCGATGTCGGCGACCAGCCGCCTGAGCGCCGGGCGTTCCATGTTGCCGCCGCTGAAGCCGCCGTCGTCGTAGCGGTCATCGAGACACACCCAGCCCTCGGAACGCTGGCTCTCGATGTACGCCTCGCCGCTCTGCCGCTGCGCGTCGAGTGAGTTGAACTCCTGCTCCAGCCCGTCCTCGGAACTCTTGCGTGTGTAGATCGCGCAGCGGATCGTGGGTGGCTGCTTCGGCTTAGCCATCGCCACCCCCCCGCTCGCCCCCCTTCTTGTTGAGCCCGAAGAAGTGGAAGCCGTTCCAGGTGGTGCCCGTCACCGCCGTGGCGATCGATGTCAGCGACCGGTACCGCTTGCCCCCCCATTCAAAGCCCTCGGGCAGCACCCGCACCACGATCCGAGCGCCCTTGTACACACGCACGATCTCAGCGCCGGGCATCGGCAGCCGCGGGTCACGATCCTGGATGGTCGGTGTGTCAGCACGCGCGATCTGGCGCGTCACCGTCGTCGGCGGCCGGAACCGCAGATCGCGGTCGTCGGCGATCTCCAGCGCGCGTCTTCGAGCACGCTCGGGCAGGCCGCCCTCTAAGCGGGCCTGCTCCAGCCACACGACCCGCTTGGTCAGCCAGTCGCGGTTGCCGCTGCTGCAGCGCTCGCCGGTGAGTTGCTCGTAGCGGTCGCGCAACTCGGAGACGCCCAGCCGCTTCAGATCCGCGAGCAGCGCGGGGACATCAATCGATTGGTCAGTAACACTCACGCCCGGCCTCCTTCGTCAACGCCCATCAGGGCGGAAGGCCGGACATCAATCAAGTCATGCTGTTGCGGAAGGGGGTCGTCGGCGAACCGCGCCTCCTCACTCAGCCGGCGGCACGCCTCGGACAGCAGGTCGGCCAGTTCGGCCACATCTGAGAGCGACGGCCCGCGGTCCGGGCCGAGATTGTGTTGAGCCATGATTGTCCATCAATGCGAATGATCGAACTCATAAACGGCCTCCCTTGAGAGGTAGATGGAGTTGAGGGCAAAGCCACGACATTCGACGTGAGCAATCAGATACCAATAGATGCACCGTCTGCGCCGCGACCGGTCGGGGAATGTTCGAGATCGGGCGCAGATTCTTCGAGGGAGGTTGTGGGCCGGAGTCGACCGCCTGTGCCGTCTTAAGCGGCCAAGCGAGCCACAATTCGATGTCGATGCATCCTGTGGCATCTCCATGTCACGCTCCATGAGGGGAATTCTGTTGAGGGCTGCATCGATCGGCCCTAACTTCAATGGGTCAACCCTGGAGACATGCCCCCCATGCTCGTGAACTCGAAAGCACTTGTAATACTTGGCCTACTCTCGTTCTGCCTGCCGCCAGCCACGGCACTGGCCGGTGCATCAACACGCTATGTCGACGACGACGCCGCGCCAGGCGGCGACGGGCTTTCGTGGGCCACCGCCTACGACACGATCGAGGATGCGCTCGACGAACTGCCCGTCGCTACACCGCCGGTCACCGAAATCCGTGTCGCGCAAGGTGTCTACACGCCCGACCGAGGCACAGGCGATCGCACGCTCTCCTACATCGTTGACGGCCCCGGAGGCGTGGCCATCCAAGGGGGCTTTGCCGGGCTCGGCGCTCCCGACCCAGACGCACGCGATACAGCAATATTTGTCACCCGACTCACCGCCGATCTATTGGGTAACGACACGGATGACACCTCAACGAAACTCGACAACTCCCACCAGATCATGCGGTGCCTGGCGGCCTGCACGGTTTCGGGGTTGCGTTTCGAGAGTGCGTACAGCCGAGACAACGACAGCGTGATCATCAGCGGAGGAGCGATCCTCGTTCTCTCAGACGGCGTGCGGATCGAGCGGTGCGATTTTTCATCGCTACAGGCACGCCGCGGCGGCGCGGTCGCCACGCTGGATCTGCTGGGCACCCTGACCATCTCCGAGTGCGACTTTTCGGGGAATATCGCCACTGGCGGCGGCGGGGCGATCTATATGGATGGCCAATCGGGAGACGCTCCCGGCGCCGTGCTGCGGCTCGGCCATTCCAGGCTCTGCATGAACCGATCCGAAACCGGTACAGGCGGCGCTCTGGCCACCTATTCCGCCGGCGCTCAGATCACGAACTGTGCATTCCTCGGCAACATCACGGATGGTCCGGCGGGAGGAGCGGCCTACATTTACAAAAACGGCGCCGTCCAGCTGCTCAACAACTGTCTGATCGCGGGCAACACCTGCCTGAACGGCGTCGGCGGCGGCGTATATGGCTCGACGATCGACGAGATGAACAACTGCATCATCCTTGAGAACCGAGACGCTTCGGGCACAAATATTAGCGCACAGGTTTACTGCCAGATTGTTGCACAAGCCCGAAACAACTGCATCCCCGGCTGGCCGCTTCGCCCATTCGAAGTGACGAACAACATCGGGAACATCAATACATCCCCCCGACTCATCGACGGAGACGGACCCGACGACATATGGGGGACATCCGATGACGACATCCGACTGCGTGCCAACTCGCCCTGCATCGATGCCGGCACGGATCGCCTCTTGTATGACCGGGCCGACTACGACCATGATGGCACGATCGGCGAACCCCCGCCTGTCGACCTGAACGGACAGGCGCGCTTCTTGGACGATGCGCTGGCGTCGAATACGGGATCGCAGAACTTCTGGGGACTCGGGCCGATCGATATCGGCCCCACCGAGTACCAAGCGGACTGCGATAACAACCTCGTCATCGATAGCGCCCAGATTCTTGCGGACGCAACGCTCGATCTCGATCAAACCGGCGTACTGGACAGCTGCGAACCGTTTATTGACTGCAACAACAATGGCATTCGCGACTCACTCGACATCCTTCTCGGCGACTCGATGGACTGCAACGGGGATGGCGTCCCGGACGAATGCAGTATCGCGGCCGGAACGAGCGTCGACCTGAATATCAACGGCGTGCCCGACGAGTGTGAGCACATCATAATTTATGTGAATGACGACGCAGACGAGGACGGAGATGGGCGCACATGGTCGACCGCGCATCGCTCCCTAGGCACCGCGCTCGAGCACGCGCGTCGGCAACAGATCCCACCGACCATTCGCATCGCGGGCGGGACATTCCGCCCCGAGGCGGAAGGCGAGGGCTCCATCGTCACTTTCCGCATTCCGGCGGGCACGGCCCTCGAAGGTGGGTACGCGGGCACCGAAAGCGATCCGGACCTCCGTGATTTCGCTCTGTACGCCTCGGTGCTCGACGCTGATCTCAACGGAGATGACGACGAGGGGCTTTTCACGGACAACGCCGCGCAACTCGTCATCTGCGAGGGCGTGGGAGAGACGATCACTCTCTCCGGGCTGCAACTCCGGGGGGCATGGCTTGACACTCGCGAGATCCCGTGGCTTGCCGGAGCGCTTTGGCTCGCAAGGGCGAATCTGGATGTCTCGGACTGTCGATTCACGGACAATCTCGGTCGGTACGCCGGCGCGATCGCGATCGACAGTCCGTTTTCTCATCCTCCGGTGGTCAATACCTCCGTCCGCGTACAGCGATCCACCTTCGAACAGAACGAAGGGCTCATCAGCGCGGGCGGAATCGCGGCTTGGTATAGCGACGTCGAGGTGGAGGAATGCGCTTTCCTGCACAATACCGGGTTGTCGGCGGGTGGTATTCATGCCTCGACAAGGTCATCGCTCGTCGTCAATCGCTCCCGATTCATGCAGAATACCGGTGAGGTGGCGGGTGCGGTCCGCGGGAGCGCGGCGGTCACGAACATCGGCGTCCAGCTCTATAACTGCCTTTGCTTGGCCAACACGGGCCTTGAAGGCTCACTCACCGTCGAGCCTGCCGCGCTCGTTATGGACTACGGCACATCGGGAACAACCCCGGCGAAGTTCATCGTCGAGAGTTGCACAATCTTCGGCAGCGATCCGGGCGCGGTAAGCGCTCGCGGCGCGACAATCCGCAACACGATCATATGGGACAACGAGCAAGCCATTTTCGTCGGCGCCGCACCCGAGGTCCTCTCGGTAAGCGGCTCGATCTTCGAGAACAGTTCCGTCTCCGGAGTGCCCGGCTTCGACCCAGAGTTCGTGGATCCACTTGGACCCGACCTCGTGCCCAGATCGGGCGATGAAGACCTGAGTCTGTCGCCGGGGTCACCGGCGATTGACTGGGGGCGGAATCTCGTCGCGAACCCCAATCATCTCGTCGATCTCCTTGGGAATGACCGGTTCGTAAATGACTGCGCGACGCCGGACAATGGCGATCCGGGAGCATTTGACGCAATTATCGATCCGGGCGCCTACGAGTTTCAAGCCGCCCCACTCTCCGGGGATGTCACCGCCGATGGACTCGTTGATGTTGACGACCTCAATGAGATTCTGAGCGTCTGGAACTCATCAGTCGGCGTCGGAGATCCACGCGACCTCGCCGGCAACGATGGGCTGATCACTGTTGACGACCTGAATGTAGTATTGGGTAACTGGGGTGTCGAGTGCCTCTGAGGTAGTTGGGTGGCAATCGGCCTTGTACTTGAGGTTATGTATATGCAGATCGCCAATCGCTTTGCTCGATCTTGCTGCTCCTTGGTCGTTGCTTCGATGTGCGTACAACCCACGCTCGCATCCGGATGCATGCAGCCAGACTTTTCGCATGCCAAGGTGGATCTCCGCAGCCCCGGCGGGAATAACGCATACGCCGTCGAATTCGGTGATCTCAATCACGACGGACTGAGTGACCTTGTTGTCGCGAACTTCGCCGAGAACACGATCGGTATCCGATTGCGCCAAACGCGCGGTCCCTGGTACGGTCAGGAACAGCGCTTTCTGTTCGCGCCAAACGCCTTCGGCATGACGGTAGCAGATATCAACGGAGACGGATCGAACGACATTGCAGCGTTTCTGGGCACAGGGATGATCTGGGCGTCCGGCCAGGGTGACGGCACGGTCTCCTTCCCCTTGTTTGTGCCACTCGGATCAAACCTGCGCGATGCGCTCGTAGCCGACATCAACCAAGACGGCCACTTGGACCTGATTGGTTCGGACGCCTCTGGATCACTCGAGCGTACCCTGATTATCCGTCTCGGCGCCGGAGGAGGAACATTTACCACCGCGGTCACTCTCGGGCAGGCCTTGATGACAACGGTTGCGCAGCAACTCATAACCTGTGATACCAACGGAGATCATCTCATTGATATCGCACTAATGGACCACACGGTGAGTGTAAACTCCGATCGTGTAGTCGCTGTGATTCTAGGGGGCCCTAATGCATCCTTCGGACCAGTGAGCACGACCATCGTCGAGAGCGGCTTCAGCCCGATCGGTTTGGTTGATATCGACGGCGATGGTCGCGATGATCTGGCATTGGATCACCCGATCGCCACCGAGGAACACTCTCGCGGCATCTATTGGCGTGCAAGCGACGGTATCAGTTTTGACTCGAACACGCAGTTGCTATCTGCGACGTTTGCCAGTGTGAGTAATGTGGCCAACAACGATCTCGACGACGACGGACGGAACGACATCATAGTGACCGACAACTTCAACGCGTTCGCATGGACTAAGACCGGACTCGGTGGTTCCCTACTACTTGATGATGGGCTGCAGAATTCCGGCGCGCAACTAACGCTCAGTGACTTCGATAATGACGGCGATATTGATCTGTTCCTACATGATCATTTGCGGGGAGTCTTCCATTTATGGGAAGGCGAGGACGGTTTCGATGGCCGTCAGATTGAGAACTCGGGGCCAGCTCAAACAATCGTAGCGACCGATCTGGACCTTGACGGAGATACGGATTTCGTGACCATGATCAATGACGGCGTCAACGAATGGACACTTACGATTCTCCGTGCCGATACAGTCGGAGAGTATCACGCGACATCTCATGTCATTAGTGGGTTCGTCGCATTCGATCTTTACTCGGCGGATCTCAATGGAGACGGTATCGGTGATTACATGATCGGTGCCATTGGCGAAGAAAGCGGCATGCTGATGGGACTAAGCGATGGCGCAGGCGGTTTCATACCGCCAATGTTTATCTCGATTCCTTACCAGAAGAGTGTTTTTAATGACTACGCCTTGCATTTTGCGACTGCGGATTTCGATCATGACGGCTTCATCGACATCGTCGCATTGACCGACTCTGATGCGCATATACTCCGAGGCATAGGTGGGGGAAGGTTTCTTCCCTCAGATCCGATCGACTTCCCTGAAGAGGTTGAACCGTTCAGCGCCATGAGTATGGACGCGGACAATGACGGCAATCCTGATGTGCTCTTCGTCGGTGGGGAGGGGGGCATCGGTGTGCTCTACGGAACTGGGGAAGGCAGTTTCTTGCCACCGCAACTTATCCCGTCATCGATGTCGTTCTTTTATAGTCTTCGGGCTGCTGATGTGACAGGCGATTGCAAGACTGACCTCATCGCGGGCGGAGTCGATGGAGGTGTCCTCTTCGAGTCTGACCTGGCAGGCAACTGGTTCGAGTCGCTAACTTGGTCAAACGACCCAGTAAACTCACTTGAAGCCAAAGATCTGACGGGCGATGGCGTCGCAGATATCGCGTTCTATGGCATCGTCAGCGGTCTCACGGAGCTCATCATCACCGGTCCCATCGACGGTACCGAGTGTGATGCCGTGTGGTTCGGGGGGTACTCGCGTCGCCTATACCACGATGTCACCGGAGACGGTCTAGTTGATCGCATTACCGCAGGTGGGGGTATGACAGGCGTTCCGATTAGTGTGTCGGTGAATCAAGGCGTTCCTCGATGCGCCGGTGACCTGGACGGTGATGGCGAAGTGTCATCAGATGATCTCAACGCGCTACTATCTCGATGGGGCGAACCGGTCGATCCAGGTTGCCCACTCAACGCCAATAATATGAACGACGTGGTCGATGTCGACGATCTCAATGTCGTCCTCGCCAACTTCGGCGTGACCTGTTCCTGAACCCACAGCGGCATCCATCACACACAGTGCCTCTCATCACGGACGCCCCCGGCGTCCGCTTTCTTTGCGCCCGTTAACCCCCGTCCCCCTTAACCCCAGAGTGCGAGAGTCTGAGAGTTCGCGCCAACCGGTCGGTTCACACCAGCGCCCCCTATCACCCTCGCCCATTCGCGTCCCCCACTCACGACCCCCAATCCCCGCCCGCAACGCCCGATTCCGCCCCCATCCATCAACGAAAAAACGCCCCGGAACTCGTCCGGAGCGTCGTGAACTCCTGCAATACACGGCTCTCTTCGGCGTTCGGCCGGCCATGAGCCGGAGAATTACCCTTTCGACCATTGTTGTTGTGTCCATGTCTCTGGCGATCCCCGCCACAGCTTTGGCTCAGGGTAGAGGTCGCTCGGCGCCCGGCGGCCCTGAATCCGCGTTCTCCACGCTCCTGGGGTCGCCCACAGACTGCTCGGTGGTCATCAGCGTGCTGAGCGCCGAGGACGCCCAGGGCCGGATCGAGTACGGAACTTCGGACAGCGACCTGAATCAACAGACCGAACCGTTCGCCCTCGTGGCGGGTGTTCCGTTGCACATCGACATTGCCGGTCTGAGTCCGGACACGCGATACTTCTATCGCGTGCTGCTCCGCGCAACTGGAGATCTAGACTGGCGACCGCGAACATCCGGGCGCATGCGTACCGCGCGACCGCCCGGTCAGGCCTTCACCTTTACCGTGCAGGGCGACTCACACCCCGAGCGCCTCGGTCGCATGTATGACCCCGACCTCTATCTCCGCGCACTCACCAATGTCACGGAGGATGAGCCCGACTTCCATTTCATGATGGGTGACGACTTCAGCATCGAACGACTGATCGAGCAGGACAACAAGAGTCAGAGTGCGGTCGACGCGGTCTACGCGAGTCAGCGGTCGTATCTCGGCTTCGTCGGCAAGAGCACGCCCCTGATGCTGGTCAACGGCAACCACGAACAGGCGGCCAAATACCTCCTCGACGGAACCGCGAACAACTTCGCCGTCTTTGCGGGTAAGGCGCGAACGACGTACTTCCCGCTACCCGCACCGGGCGGAATCTACACCGGCAACAGCACGCCCGTCGAGCACGTCGGACTGCTCCGCGACTACTACGCTTGGGAGTGGGGCGACGCGCTCTTCGTGGTGATCGATCCGTACTGGCACTCTCCGGTTGCCGTCGACAACGAGGCGGGAACGCGAGCGCCAACACGCGGCGATGAGGATGCGCCGGCTGAGCGGCAACGCCGGCGTGACCGGGATAGTGGTGCGCCGCAAGAGGCCGGGGCCAGCCAGCCACCCGCTCACAACCCTGTCGCTCAGCCGCAGGTGCAGCCCGAGCCTCGTGGGGGAGGCCGAGGAGGCCGCGGCGGCGAGCGTGGGCGGGAGCGCCGCGATCTCTGGCAAGTCACCCTGGGCGAAGAGCAGTACAAGTGGCTCCAGACCACGCTCACGAACAGCAACGCCAAGTTCAAGTTCGTGTTCAGCCATCACGTTTCGGGCACGGGGCGCGGCGGCGTGGAAGTCGCGCCGTACTACGAGTGGGGCGGTGAGGACCGTCGCGGGGTCGATCGATTCTCGGCGATGCGGCCGGAGTGGGAGCAGCCGATCCATGACTTGATGCGGGACACGGGCGTCACCATCTTCTTCCAGGGCCACGACCATCTGTACGCCCGCCAGGAACTCGACGGTGTCGTTTACCAGTCCTGTCCGAACCCGGCCGACCCGACGTTCACCGCGTTCAACCGCGAGGCGTACGAGAGCGGCGACATCTTCCCGAACTCGGGGCACCTCCGCGTGACCGTCACCGGCGGTGACGATCCCTCATGCCGGGTCGAATATGTCCGAGCCGCCAGACCCGCGGATCAAGCCGAGCACGGGGCAAACGGGACGATCGTGCATGCTTACACGGTTAGGCCTCGCCAGGCAGCATCCCCCGCCACGGAGAAGGAGTCGACAGAGTGAACACGCTTTCCAGACTGCTTGTTTCGACGATCATTGCGGCGTCACTCTCCACAACAGATGCCTCCGCTCATCCGCCCGGCGCGGACGGGCAGCACGATGATCACCATCATGTCGACCCGGCAAAGATCCGCACATGGACCAATGCCAAGACCGGCGAGGTCGTGCGTGGCGCGTTCCTCGCGTCGCGCACGGTCGATGGTGTAGTCCGTGTGAGCTTCGAGCGTGAGACGGGGGATGTCGTCATCTTCCCGCTGACCGACCTGACCGATGCGGATCAAGCCGAGGCGCAGCGGCGGATCGATGAAGTCAAGGCGACGAACGAGCGGCTCGCCGAACAAGCGCTCTCGCAGCCATCTCGATCCGCGCGACCGTCCACAAAGCCGGGTACGCCCGTACAGGCCGGTCCGTTCAACACCTTCGCGCCGTTCGTGAGCACGCGCTGGGACGATCGCTGGTTGTATGTTGAGAGCGACGGGCTGCCCCATGTGCCGGGTGGGATGCCGGGTGCGTTCCAACTCTCACATCCGATGATGGTCGGCATCACTGCGTGGCAGCAGCAGGTGCCGCTGCCGCAGAACTATCGCGGAGCCAACGCATGGCAGATCCCGCTGAAGCCGGAGTTAGCCGACGAGCCCGTCTCGGCGAAGGAGCAGCTCTTCCGCGGGGCGATCGCCCTGGCCGCCAACGGCGTGCCGATTTTCAATCCTATCAAGAACGACGGCAAGACCGACACGTTCCTCGCGGGTGAACTCGACGAGTTCGGCGGGCACTGCGGCCGGGCCGACGACTATCACTATCACATCGCGCCCACGCACCTCCGAGCGTTCGTCGGAGCCGGACAGCCCATCGCGTACGCGCTCGACGGCTTTCCGATATACGGGCTGTTCGATCCTGCAGCGAGCCCGGATGGACGCGACGCCGAGAAGTGCTGCCCTCTGGGATCAAGCGAACCGCTGGACTGGATGAACGGGCACCTTGCGCCAGCACCCGAGGGCTCGCCGCCGGGCACGAGTGGCTTGTATCACTACCACGCCAGCGTGCAGTACCCGTATCTCAACGGCGGGATGCGCGGCAAGGTGACGGTGAGGGACGACCAGATTGACCCACAGCCGCGGGCCAGTTCGCCGCGGGCCGCGCTCCCGCCGCTGCGCGGGGCGAAGATCACGGGGTTCAAGCCCCTCGGCAAGGAGGGCGAACCGGGTTGGTCACTCGAGTACGTGGTCGCCGGAAAAACCTACCTCGTGAACTACCGGCTGGAGAGCGGCAGGTGGATCTTCGACTTCGTTGATCCATCCGGCGCAACAAAGACAGACAAGTACGACGCCGCAAGCCCACCGGTGCAGCGAGGCCGAGGCGGAGGACGCGGTGAAGGCGGAGCCGCCCGTGGCCCGCGCGAAGGTGGTGCCGGTGGCCGCACTCGACACTCCGCCCCGCAGCGTGATGCGGCTCTTCCGGCAGCACCAGAGCCCGCACCCGAGGCCGCCGCATCGTCCTTTACAGTCTCGAGCATCGATGTGACCAACGGCCGCCTCGCTGCCGACTGCACCTGCGACAGCACGACAACCCCACGCGCCCCCGCCATCTCGTGGGGTACGCCACCGAAGGGCACCAAGGCATTCGCCGTGGTTATGCATCATGTCACCCGAGACAACGACACGCATGTGTACATGGTCGTCGCCAACCTCCCCGCGTCGGCGCGAGAACTCCAAAGCGGCGATGTGGAAGCTGGCACCTGGGGCCAGAACACCGTCAACCGAAGGAACACGTACTCCCCGCCGTGCTCGCAAGGCCCGGGCGACAAGTCGTACACCATGACGCTGTATGCACTGTCAGCACAGGTGAAGCCCCTTCCGGGTGTTCCGCTGACGCGCGATGTGTTGCTGGCAGCCATCAGAGAGACGACACTCGGCACCGCAACGCTCGACATGACCTACTCGCGGACATCACACTAGGTGGGAAACGGAGACGGAATGAGATCCATGACCTATCGAGCAGTCACGGCGATCGCCACCATGCTATCTGGAACGGCGCCGTACGCTGGTCCTCTCAGCATCGGCCTGTTCTGTGGCCAGTCTGCACGCGCGCAGCAGTCCGACAGCCCGAATGCGGCAAGAAGGGACGAGCAGGCCCGACCGGACCGAGGTGATGCGCGTCGTGGGCTCCTGGCCCAGATGACTACATTCAAGACGGATGTTCCGGCCCGGAGCCTTGATATCGTGCTCGCACGCCCGACGAACCGTTCCATCACCATCAGCGTCGCGTGCTACGAGTCGGATCCCCATGAGGGGTATGTCGAGTTCCGCCGCGACGATGCTGCTCTGACTTCCAAGACTCCCGTGCAGCCGCTGCCGACCGGTGCTCCGGTGCTCTTCTCGCTCGACGGGCTGGCTCCTGACGCGGCGTACGAGTACCGCGTGTGCTACCGCCGAACAGACTCGGCGGTCGAAGGAGAGCCAGGGGAGTTCGAGTCAACCGCACACTTCTCGTTTCACACGCCGCGGGCCAGAATCGAGGCGGGTGGGAGCGGCTATTCCTTTACGATTCAGGCCGACTCCCACTTGGACCAAAGCGTCGAGCCGAAGGTCTACGAACAGACGCTGGCGAACATGCTGCCGCCGATCGCGCCGGCGCAGCCTGATTTCATGATCGACCTGGGCGACACGTTCATGACAGACAAACGCGGGCAGGCGTTCAAGGCCGCGTTGGCGCAGTACGACGCGCAGCGATACTACTTCAGCCGCGTTGCTCATTCTGTGCCGCTGTTCATGGTGCTGGGCAATCACGACGGCGAAAAGGGCACCTCGGGCACCGGTGCGGATGCCATCGGGCCGTGGTCCTACGCGCAGCGCACGAGCCGGTTCCCGCAGCCGGTGATTGACCAGGGCATGTACACCGGCGCGACAGCGATGAAAGACGGCGTTGGTTCAAATTACTACGCATTCGAATGGGGCGACGCTCTTTTCATTGTGCTCGATCCGTACTGGAGCACCACGGAGCGGATTCGCGGTGGCGGCGGCAATCGGGGTCAGGACGGCCAGGACGGACAGCGCCCGAACGACGAGCCGCTGAAGCCATCAGACAGCAGTTGGGCGAGCACCCTCGGCCGTCCCCAGTACGACTGGCTCACCACGACGCTCGAAGGTACAGACGCGAAGTACCGATTCGTCTTCATTCATCACCTTGTCGGCGGCATGGGGGGAGCAGAATCGCGCGGTGGGGTTGAGTCATCGTCGTACTTCGAGTGGGGCGGCAGGAATGCCGACGGCACACCGGGCTTTGCCGAGCACCGGCCCGGCTGGGCCATGCCCATTCATGAGTTGCTCGTCAAGCACCATGTCTCGGCCGTCTTCCACGGGCACGATCATCTTTACGTGAACAGCCAGCGTGACGGACTGGTGTATCAGTGCGTGCCGCAGCCGGGTAACCCACGCGGCAACACACGCACCGCGACGCAATATGGCTATGAATCAGGAACGATCTATGGCAGCCCGGGACACCTGCGCGTTCGTGTGGATGCGGACAGGGCGACGGTTGAGTTCGTGCGCACCGCGATGGCCGGTGCCGTGGGGAACGAACACGGCAATCAGAACCGCCGCGGGAATGGTGGGGTTGGCGGCGAAGCCAACGCCGCAGTTGTGCACTCGTACACCATCGAACCCGCCGCGGCGGCAGCCATGGCCAAGCCGGATAGTCACCGATGAGCCGATGCAGAACGACACTGGTCATCATCAGTGGCGCGTGCCTGGCCTTGCTCGCTGAGGCGGCGTTGCACTCGCAGCCCGGTCGTGATAGCAACCGGCCACCCTCGCAAGTCTCGCTAAGCATGATTTCGCCAATAAGCGACCGGAAGCAAGTGATGCATGAGGCGCATCGGGCTTTGGCGCGCCCTCGCTGACCGACGTTAATTCATGAGTGACCGCCGATCAGTACCGTCGGTCCCTTTGGCCGGCCTCCAAGGAGATCCCGAATGGCTAGGCCGATGCGCTCCTCGTCGGCCGGGCTACCGAGCACAGCCCGAATTGCATCATCACCCGCACGCTCCCATATCAGACTCGTCCGTGAGTCCGCGAGCACTTCCGGTGAGATCTCACTCCGCAGCACGCGATAGAACTCTTCAGGAACACGCCTGCCGCTCCCGCGATACTGCCTGAATTAGGACCGGAGTCGAAGTGTGCGGTGCGCATGCTCGTCCATCTCGTTGGAGACGGCGATCTGAAACGGGCGGCGGCCCCTGGGGTCTCGGAACTCGGAGAACTCTTCGCCGAGCCCACCCGGCCCGGCAAACAGATCGATGACGGGTATGTCAGTGATCTTGTGCGCCATGCTCAGTTGTCACATCGTAGAGGCCGCATCGGGACAGCCCCCTGCGTCGCGCTGGTTCGCTGGCTTCTCCACACTAACGCCGCGCAGCAGACCGAGAACCATCTGTGGACGCGAGAAAGTACACGCCTGCCATGCGAAGAGGAAGCAGGTTACCTCCGAACCCCACCCGTTAACCCCCGCCCCCCTTAACCCCAGAGCGCGAGAGTCCCAGAGTCCTCCGCCGTTCGCGGGTTCACACCCACACCCCCGCGCGACTCTCGGCGCGCTCCTACCCCCACTCACAACCCCCAATCCACGCCCCCAAGGCCCGTTTCCGCCCGCCTCCACCCACGAAAAAACGCCCCGGAACTCGTCCGGAGCGTCGTGAACTCCCAGTGAGGTACGGGTTCTAATAGGGCAGGGGGGCTTCCAGATCTTCGGTGGCCCAACTTGGAACGACGGTCAGTCTAGCGGTTGCATTAATTCGCTCGCATGGCCACGAGCCTTCCCATCGAAAGCACGGCATCTCAAACCCGGTCCACATGCCATGGGTCAAGCGGATGCCGATGATGATCCACAGGAACGAATCGCTTCCGCGACATGATCTCCGCGATCTCGGGAACACCCACCGGCCGGTAGTCATTGCAGTCCACACCCACATCCCACGACAGCGATTCCGCATCGTTAGGCAGACTGCCGTGGCTGTGCCCGTGCAGATGCCAGGCGCCACGGTGCGAGCGGTACCAGGTCCGCATCGCGTAGTGGCAGAGCACAAGTATCTGCGCCTGACGTTTGATCTGCACCGTCACATTCAACAAACTGCTCACCGAAGTGAACAGCGACGCGAGCTCGGACCGAGCCCGTCCGTCTGCGTAGATCGGATCATGGTTGCCCAGCACCAGCACCATATTCCGACATCGAATCCTCGCCCGATACGCCGCCGGATTACCACCACGGAAACTGAAGTCGCCGAGATGGTAGAGCCAGTCGTGCGGAGCCACCAGTGAGTTGATGTCATCAATAATTGCGGCATCCATCTCCTCGACACTCGCGAACGGGCGTCGGCTGTGCTTGATGATATTGGCGTGCCCGAAGTGTGTGTCCGCGGTGAAGTAGATCGCCATGATGCGCTCATCAGCTATCCGATGGGTTGAGGAACGAGGATCACGCAAACGGTGGCAGTCGAGACGGCATATTTCGGCAGTCCCGAAGTCAGTTGCGTCCGCGTCCGTTGTTGCTCGAAGCACCAGACGGGCCGCGTCGCGGCAAGGCACTTCCATTCCTGATGTCATCCAGCGCACTCGTGGCCTTCGCCAGACCCGCATTGTTCGCCTTCGTGAGCCATGCCTTCGCGGTATCGATATTTCCGAGGCGCAGATCGAGCATGCCCAGTTCATACATCGCACGCGGATCGGCGTATGACTCCGCAGCGGGCGTCAGCAACCGCCTAGCGGCATCAACTGATGGGCGGAAGCTCGCGGCCTCGTACAGGTGTCTGGCCTCGTCGCAATAAAAGCGATCAACTTCACGCTCGGGCGTATCGCCCCACGGCTGGCCTGTGACCTTCAGAGCATGCGCCTTTCCAGCCCAGTAGTTCGCGCCGAGAACCAACTCCTCCGTGAGCTCATCGATCAGCAGCGCCGTTTCGACACCAACCCTCCGGGGCTGATGCTCAAGATCAGGGAGTCGCGAAGCGACTTCCTTCGCCGTTTCTGGTGCGTTCTGGAGACCAGTCTGTTGATACAGACGACGCCAGTCGTTGAAACTCTCCTTGATCGCGGCGATCGTCGTCTGATAGTCCTGCTCTGACATAGCGTTCATGATCGCCATGAACTCCGCGACCTCAGGTGCGCTCGCGTTCGTCAGTCCATCGCTTTCTGCGAACATCTCGGAAACACGCCCGACCGCCTGATGCATCTGCCACAAGGCCTCGGCCAGCCGCTCATTCTTGGTGTCATCCGCGGTGAGCGAGGAACCGTAGCCGACGAGGCGGAGCAGTTCTTTCGCGCCGTCGTTATTCGCAATGATCGCGTAGTCCAGCGGCGTGAGGCCGACCGCGTCCTTGACATTCCAGAGCACCGAAGCAGATTGTGCGAGATTCTCGGGTCTGGGGGATGTCGCGGTGGACTGCACAACCGGGCTCACCGACGGGCTCACCGAGAAGGGACGCTTCGTCCACCAACTGTCATACCGGCTTTCGGGTTCGGAACTGGCGTTCCGGCCGGACTTGAACAAACTATTCATCCCCTCACCATTCATGACATTTGCGAAGGCCCGCATCGCGGGATCTTCTAGCACAGATGGATCATCGAGGAAACTAAAGCGCCTACGCATCTCAGCGCGATATTCTTGCCAGTCGCGTTCCATATCATCAATTCCATCACCCGGGTTCTCATAACGCCCGGTGGCCGGCGAATAGCGTTCGCTGACGAGCCGGCTTCCCTCGGTAAAGACGCGGTTGTTGGCGAAGTCGCGGGCGGCCTGCAGGTCTCGATCCCGAACATCGTCGATTTCGGGGAAAATGCTACTCGTTTGCGATCCTTGACGCGTGCCACTCGCCGAGAACGACCGTCCGCTGGCAAGCCAGCTACCCTTCGTCAAGAACGAGCTATTGGCAATGTCCCGGGCGGCCTGCACATCCGGGTCGTTGATGCCGTTGAGTTCAGGGAACAAGCTGCTTGTCATCGATCCGTGACGCACACCGACGCCGGGGCTCGTGCCGGTAATGACGGACGAGATCCGCGTGTCGGCGCATCGCCACCACGCGGCCCGTCCGTCGAACGCGCCGCGGACATCATGCGACGCGTATTCCGCCCAATACCGACGCCCCTTCACCGCGGCGATGCCCCCGGCGTCCGGTGCCTGGAGGTCCTCAGCGAACTGCCGCTCCGCCGCTTCCGCGTCCTGAATGAATCGATCGGGCAGCATCAGCCGCACCGTATCCGCAGAGGCGAACATTGCCGCGACATGCAAAGGTGTGACGCCCAGCGCATCGCCCTGCACCGGCGAGAACAACTGTGCAGACGCCGCACGGACCAACTCCGCATTGTCTGCCATCGCGGCGTGGTGCAGCAGCGTCCACACGCTGCCCTCACCGATGCTTCTGGCATGCTTCTGGAAGGTCTCCGGAGAGCCGTAGTTCACATAGGGCTTGATATCGTTGAAATCGGCGTCGATGCGCCAGGCCGTGAGTTCCGACGAAGCGTAGTGCGAGCGTTCATCAGCGGCCCGGTTGATGATCGCCGTCACCCGCTCGAGGTGCGACACCATCGCGTTGATTTCCGCCATCCGTTTGTCACTGGTCGGAAGAGACTCATCGAGAATGTCCGCGGAAGTCGCCACGCGTTGATCGGTCGCGGGTGCGGCCTCCGCGTGCTTCGGATCAGCCCAGTGACCTGTCACCAGCAAGTGCGTTCCGAGTTGCAGAGTCTGTTCCAGTAGACCGTTGCTGTGCCAGTTATCCCCATCGAAACGCGGGTCGCCGAAGTCCAGGTCCTGCAGGTCGGCAAACAAACTCGGAGCAACCACTCGTTTCCCTGCCCAAGGCACGATGTGATCGATAATCATCTCGCGCTCGAAGGTGTCGCCGACCGACAGCGCTTTGAACGACGCCTCATCGATATCGGTTCCACGCCGCATCCAACCGGCGATCCGGCTAGGCAGCGGAGCCGACCCGAGCATTGCGTTCAATCCCGGATTGTTGAGCGTCACGCAGATCGCGTACTCCAGATCGGACTCGTCCCACGGGCGTCCCGCGAGGAATCTTGTCAATCCGTAAGGGTCATTCATGGGAAAGCCCAGCGACTTTACATACGCGCCCTGGCGATCGATTCGTTCGACGGAGACGCGCACCTTGATGGTCTTGCCGAGATACTCGCTCCGGGCTTCCTCATACTGCCTGACGAACTCCTTGATCGCTTCGTCACGCCTCACCGGGTTCCCCGATGCGAACTGGCTAGCACATGCCGCGATCATCGTGTCGAGCCGCTCGGCTACATCGGATGGGCTGATCTTCCCGTTGCCCTGCTGGGCACCTTGATGATCCGAAACCTTCGCCACTGGCTTGGTGGAGTCCTGTTCCGCGGTCGCGTCCCCGCAACCGACGAGGGTCGGTAGCAACGAGAGCGAGAGAATCACGCCAGACAAGGATCGGATTCGTTCTGACCGGGCCGCGGATGAGTGCTTGGACACGGGATACCTCCTGCCGGGGGGGGTGAGGGGGATGAGCGTGCCAAAGGCCGCAGATCGGCCCAGGCACGCGGGTTCACCCGGATACGGACAGGACGGGTCCAGACCCCATCAAGAATCCGAATCGGCATCCGTGGATTGAGGGGGTGGGTCGGCCTCGATTGTCGATTGAAGCGGAATCCACCGGATCTCGGTGTTGGTCACCAACACGAGGGTCGCGCCATCCTCCACGATCTTCATCTCGTAGATGGGGTCGGTCCCCATCTCGAGTTCGTAGAGTTTGTTCCCAGTCTCAACATCCCACGCGAAAATTTTCGACCCCGCTGCGCTCAGAAGCCGCTCGCCAGAGGGCGAGAAGCAGAGAGATGTGACGCGCTGATAGTGGGTCCCGATCACGCGTCGGCTCTTGCCGTCATCAAGATCCCAGAGAATGACGGCGCCATCCTGATGACCCGTCGCGCCGTACCGCTCATGCGGATCGATCGCCATGCTCCGCGCCCAGTCGGTGTACTTTGTGAAGTGGGAGAGCAGCTCACCCGTGGCGCTGTCGAGAACGGCAAAGGCACCGGCACCACCGGTTTCACCGGCAATGAATAGTTTGGAGTTGTCCCGCGAAAATGCAGCATCACCTGGATAGTCCAATCCACTGACAACTTGACCGATAGTTACATCCCATAGTATTGATCCCGATTCTACATCAAATACTCGACAAGTCGGCGCAGCGGTTGACGGGGTGATCGGAGTTATAAAATAGGATATAGCAACGGCATACCGGCCGTCTGGACTGGTATTTAAACCAACCAGGTTGAGATCCTCGAATGCACTCTCATCTTTCCAAAGCATTTCCGACTCATACCCCCCATAACACTGTAGATCAGTAAAGCGTACTCCACCTTTATCGCCCTTTTCCTGTGCGACAGGACTCCCGACGACAACTCGACCACCTAGCCCAATCGCGAAACAACTCTTGGGTGCAAGTTGGATGCATTGAGTTGGCACGTCAACATCATTTGCCTGCTGCATCAGCGTCCCGTTGGACGTCAGATAGGTCACAACGCCATCATGAGGGTCTATGTAAATAGAATTCTTTCTCTCGGTATCGACCTGCGCAGCAACACTCTTGTACGTGGGGGCAACGCGGATCCAGTAGAGTCCGTCCGGTGATTCAGAGTCGCCTATGCTCGTACTTGATGTACCTGCCCAGCCACCATTCAGGCAGGCGCAGTAAATTCGTGTGCCATCTGCACTAAAGTCGAGCGATAAGGGATAACTTGGAAATCCCCCGTACGAACGCACCAAGTCACCAGTTTCCAAACTCCATAAGCGGACTGTGTCATCGGCGCAGGCGGCTGCAATCAGTGACCCTTCAGAATTGACTACCAGATCTGTAATGCGCACGCCTATGTTTGCAATATCTTGAGCATCTGCAGAACTGCCATCGGACTCGACTTCGAGTGGTGTCGGATAATACCGGATCCGCCCATGTCCGGTCCCTACAGCCGCACGGGGCGGATCACCCCACACACAAATCTTTCGAATGCGACCATTTCCTAAGGACTCTGACCACGATCTCCTCCAGTTCCGAATATCGAAGACTGTCACAACACCCCACGAAGTCCCGACCATAAGGTAGGGATCATTTGGGAATGATCCTATATAAAATGCCGCCTCCGCTTCGGGCATCCATTCCTGACCGGCCATTGTTGGGTGTCCGGACAATGAATACCGTACGTAACTATTCGAGTCATAATCTTTCCCGATAATTGTATTGTCGCTGAGGAACGCCGGCCGCCATGGGCGAACAACATCGTCCCATGAAGCCTCGTAAGGAAGCAATAAATCCACCCACGACCCAGTTTCGGCGTCAATCACGACAATCCCGCCATCCATTGACTCATGGCGAGATGCAGCGACAGCGATCATTTTCTTATCTGGAGATAGGCATGCCTCGTGCGAAAAATAGCCGATTCGCGTAGACCATTGGGTCTCTCCGGAGTTGGGATCAAGTCGCTCCGCTAAACCATCTTGATCAAGGACAAATAGCGAATCACCTACCGTGAGAATGCGAACAAAGCGAGAATCTGGCACTAGACAACGAGGATGTGAGTCCGCCGCAGCCATCACCAACTGCCAATCCTCGCCGCGGAACTCTTCGGGCGAACTCTGCAGCAGGCTGTACGCGTCGCCGGCCCGTCCCTCACCCAACGCCAACGCCGCCAACGATACCGACAGCCGATACTGCTCCCATCGCGATCTCCGTTCGGAGTCGACACTCTCGTCACGCGCTATGGCTGCATCCGCGAGCGCATCACTCGTCTGACGAAGCGCTGTGTTCGTCTTGCGATCGGCTTCCCTCGCCCGGTCACGCTGATCGATAACAGCAAGGAACGAAAGCAGCACGACCGCGATACCAATAAGCATAATCAGGACCGCGAATCCCGCCGCGTATGTCTCGAACCGGTGCCGCCTGACGAACTTCCCGATCCTGTATCTCGCGGTCGGCGGGCCTGCTTCAACGGCCTCGCCGTTCAGGCAGCGGCGCAAGTCGTCAGCCAACGCACCAGCCGAGTCGTAGCGACGATCCCGCTCTTTCTCTAGGCACCTCATCGCGATCCAGTCGAGGTCTTTAATCGCCGCGCGCCGGGCCTTAACACCCGCGTGATTCGAGTCATGATTTGCGATGCTCGGCCTTGTCGGCGTCTCCTGGCAGATCATCTCGATGATCTGCGCGATGCTGGCGTTCGCAATACGATACGTATCGAACATCGGCACACCCGACACGAGTTCGTACAGCACCGCGCCGAGTGTGTAAACATCCGTGCGGGTATCAATATCTTTTGAACCCGAGATCTGCTCGGGGCTTGCATAAGGCGGCGTGCCCATCGGTGTTCCGAGGTAGGTGACGATCGTGCCACCAGACAGCTTCTTCTCGACCGCTTTGGCGATGCCGAAATCAATAATCTTCGGGAAGGCATGACCCGTGCCATCCTGTGACACGAGGATGTTGTTGGGAGTCAGATCTCTATGGATCACGCCCTTCTGATGCGCGTGCTGGACCGCGTCGCACACCTCGGCAAGAACCCGGATGCGCGTGTCCAGTGGTACGGAGAGGTCCTTTGCCCATTTCGTGATCGGCAGGCCCTTGACATACTCCATCGCGACAAATGGCCGGCCATCATCTGATGTGCCCGCGTCGTAGATCTGCGCGATCGCCGGATGACTCATCAATGCCAGCGATTGTCGCTCCTGCTCGAATCGCTTAAGCATGGAAATGCTGTCAAGCCCGGAGTGCAAGACCTTGATCGCGACAGTCTGCTCGAAGGGGAAGTCTCTGGCCGCGCGATACACTCGGCCGAAACTTCCTTCTCCAATCAGTGCCTCGATCCGATACGGGCCAATTCTAGTACCAACTCGATCGGTTGCGGCCAATACGCCCGCGAGCGCGGTATCTCGCACCCGCTCGACTAGGTCATCCTCCTCGTCTGGATCGTCGAAGAGAGCAATGAGCATTTGATGAACTGCAGGTTCGGCGCTACGGATTGCGTCCAATCGAGTGGCACGCTCGGCTTCAGCGAGATCGCAGAGCTCGCCGTAAAGGGCGTACGCCCGAGCAAGATCAGGTTGCCCCGATGACATGCCCTAGTCTCCTAATGCGCTACGCAGGCATGTGCGTGCGAACTTCCAATCGCGCTCAACAGTCGGCACCGAAACTCCAAGTACTGCCGCGATGCGAGGGAGTGGGTGCTCGCCGAAGAGCCGGAGCGTCGCAACCTCAGCACACCGCGGGTTCACCTCATGGAGTTTCTCGATGGCCGCGACAACCCGGTCGGCGGTCGGTTCGAGTTCCAGAGCGAGCGTCGCGGGGGCGATCGCCGGCTCGGTCCCATCAATGGCCTGCCCACGGTCCCCGGCTCCACGCTTCAGCGCCTGTCGATCTCGCTGATATCGCGAAATCAGTCGGAGCATCAAGCGCGTCGCGAGCGCGAAACAGTGTTCTTGGTTCTGAATGGCTTCTCGCTGGATGAGCAACTCCATCAGTGTGTCGTTGGCGAGCATGGTGGGTTGAATGGTCATGCCATTGACCCGCGCGCCGAATCGCCGGTGCAGCCGTGCCTGAGCCATGCCCTTGATGTCCTCGTAGATCGAGTCAACCACGATCGCGAATGCACCGTCGCCCTCTCCCGAGAGGCGATCGAGCAATGCCGTGAGTGTCGTTGGTCCTGAGTCCACAGGCCTCAGAGTAGCAAGGTCCTTCTCAATTTTGATGGGCTCGGAACACCGTGCGTACGTCTGTTTGTGGCCAATCACCTCCGATCGGGCCACACCATCCGGATCCCAAATCAATGCCTAACACACTGGCCCTTCCAATCTCGAGTCCCCTTCGGGTCTTGCCTCGAATAAGCGTGAACACCAACTGGAAGCTCCCGCCCGCACGCCAGCCGCACCTATTGGTGCATGACATCGGGCCGGAGATCGACAGGGTCTTCGACTCACTGGTCGAACGCATACATCAGAGCGAGAGACCCGAGGTCACCACGGGACAGCCGGTCGAGATGCGCGATATCCCCGGCCAGCGCCGATGCGCCCGCTTCGTGAGCCAATTCCAGCCGGGGCATGTGTGCGCTACCGATGTCATTCTCAGCCGCGAGGGCGATGACCTCTATGTTGTATTTGGCGCCAAGCCGAGAACCCGTCTGGCCTACCTGCACTTCGCTCTGCGAGGTCTGGCGATGCTGACGGGAGTGTGCCTGCTGCTGTGGATCTACCTCGGCGCATCCGGTGCACGCACAAGCTGGATCAAGGATTTCGCCGACAAGCACGCGCCGATCGCCTACGGCCCCGGCCAAAGCGAGTTCATGGCACGCCGCCTCGAACACGGCTCCTATGTGATCGACTGGCAGAGGTTCACCTCGCTGGTGATGGACGAACCGGAGACAGTATCCCGCCTGTATGAGTACTTGGGACGTATCAGCCAGTCCTCGCCCTGGCACCAGTTCGGCCTTTCGGATCTCAGTGCTGCGATGAGGACGGGGCGACACATGCTCCAGCCCCACCTGATGGATGTACTCGATGCCCAATACGGAGACGGGTGGTATGCCTGGTGGATCGATGGCAGAGCACCGATTTCGCAAGACCTCGGCTTAGGCAGTATCGGCCTCGGTGCCATGGAGACCGACAGCTATCCAGTCACATTCGTCGAGTTGATCTACGCACAGGCGTTGCGCGCTGCCTTTGAGTTCGGCGAACCGGAGTTGGACGCGCGACTGTCGCGAGCCCTTGACGCGTCGACTTGGCGAAGAGAACCCGTCTCATTGCTCTGGCTGACTCGGCATGACCCTCGCACGGCCTTATTCAACATCGGCCTTCCGGTCACGATCGCAAGCGGAGTCGTCGGCTTCGGCGTGATACGCGCGCCCCGTTCATGGCTCCGCTATCCGTGCCGCCTGCTTCGATGGATCACGCCAGACGATTTCGATACGCGGGCCGTTGCACACACCGCGTGGGTCGAGCGGGAGTTCTCGAAGGCACTCGCTGAGTACGGTATCGGGCGGTCGATGGTCACCGAACTCCAAGGAGGCGGCAATGCTCGAAGATAATACCCACTCGCACGCCTGGCGAATCGATCCTCTGCCCGACTTCCTGATGGATCACACGCTGACTGAGGATCGTGCGCCGATGCGGATGCGCGAGATCATGTCGCGTTGGACCCAGCTTGTCGCATCCCTGTGGCGATGGCACGACCGCGCGACATTCGCACTCCGATTCACTTCGGATTGTGATCAAATCCGCGCGTTCCTGCTCGCGACACCGTTCCGCGAAGCAGAAAACGGGATGCTACGCGATGACATCGCTGTTCTGATGCGATCCCACGGCATTCCCGCGGCCGAGTCCATTTCATCTGACCCGACCGCTCCTAACTCCCCCGACTGGGATCTCGGCGGAACTCCTGTTGTCGCAGAGGTCCGCCAGCACACGAACAGCCGGCTTTGGTCTCTACCCCGTCGTGCAACAACGACTCAGCAGTTTCGAGACGAGTTCGCTTGGCTCCCGAAGGGATACATCGAGGCGACGCCGCACATTTTCCCTTGGTGGGGACCGGGCGGGCCGTTCCTTCTGCCCATGGAGAAACTGATCTCGCAACCGGTGCCATGCGCTATAACGGTGTACCTCCTACCGACCGTGCTCACTACCGAGGAGTGGGGCTGGCTGTCGTTTCTGGCGCGATGCGCGCAATCGGTTGGCGACTATCAAGAGCAAACCATCGATCAGGCGTTCGCGCAGCGAAAGGTTGATCCCGCAGCGTCACTCGCGGGCCGGCTGGCTATTGCCAATCTGCGTCGGCTCTCCGACAAGCCCTTCCTGACGGCAGTTCATTGCATAGCGGGAAGAGGACACATCGCGTCTGCACAATCGGTCGCCGGGTCTATTCAATCCATCGTCTTCGAGCCGCCGTACGAGGTCAGTAGCCCGGAGGATGATCGCTTGCCCGCAGCCGCTGACATGGTGGTTCTCAGCGGTACAAACGACGGTGGTGCATTCGTTGCGACTCAAGTCACGCGGAACCCGTTTGCACAGCGCTCAAAGGATGAGGGTCACACACTCCGCCGACTCCCATACCTTGTCGATGCGCGCGGCGCAGCAACAGTGTTCCGCCTTCCGATCAATGTTCGTGGTGGTGTGCCGGGTTTCAGGGTCGCGCAGCGTCCGCCCGACTTCCACCCCGGCCCCAGAACCTCGATCGTGCCGCAGGATCATGTGCTCATCGGCGAACTCCACCAAGGCGGCCTCGCGACGATTCACAGAGATCAGTTCACAAAGCATGCACTCGTGACCGGTTTCACCGGTAGCGGCAAGACCGTGACGGTCATGAGCCTCATCCATCAGCTTCACGAGGCACGCGTCCCGGTCCTGGTCATCGAGTCCGCAAAGCACGAATACCGCTCGCTCTTGGGTGTCCGACATTTCCACGGAGGGACCGAGGACGCAAAGCCGATGTGGGTGTTCACGGTCGGGAATGAAGCGTGCGCGCCGCTGCGCCTGAATCCGTTTGAGCTGCTTCCGGGCGTCCGCGTTGAAGCCCATATCAGCCGGCTGCAGACCTGCTTCGAGGCCGCGTTGCCTCCCATCGGTCCGCTGGCCTCAATGATCGGCGAGGCGCTCGTCGACATCTATGAGCGAGCGGGGTGGCGGCTCACAGATATCGGCCCCGAGATCGGTGAGCCGCTCTGCATGCGATTCCCATCGATGCACGATTTCTACAAACGCATGTCGCAGCTCGTGGGCGAACGCGGGTACGAGGGCGAGGTGCGGAGCAATGTCGCCGCCGCGGTACTAGGACGAATCAAGCCGCTGACCGTTGGAACTAAAGGCCTGATGTTCAGGGGAGATCAGGAGCCGCGACCGGGTGAGTCGAGGAAGCAGTCCCTGATCAGCGACATATTCAATCGCACTTCGATCGTCGAACTGAATGACCTAAATATTGAGGACAAAGCCCTCGTAACCATGTTCCTGCTCACATTCCTCCGCGAGTATCGCGAGCGCAACGCCTCTCACGACGGCACGCTCGTGCACGCCGCAGTCGTGGAAGAGGCTCACAATGTTCTGGAGAACATCGAGTCCGCCGGGAATGTTGAAGGCGGTGGCGCCGATACGCGCTTCAAGGCGGTCCAGGCGTTCTCGCAGATGCTCACCGAAATCCGCGCACTAGGACAATCTCTGATTATCGTCGACCAGAGCCCCGAGAAGCTCGCGCCGGACGCGTTGCGCAACACGAATATCCAGATCGCGCATCAACTTCGGGACGCCGAGGACCGTGAGTCTGTGGCTCGGGCCATGATCATGGAGCCAGAGCAGCGTGACTTCCTGGGCAAACTTCGCCCCGGACATGCCGCGCTGTTCGTGACGGGTCTCGAGCGCGCCACATTCGTGCGCGTGCCGAGATACACCGGTCAGAGCCCGTCGATCGCCTCCGCTATTACCGTGGCTACGCTAACGCCACCAAGCGACGAAGTGGTGCGTGAACACATGACCAGCGTGACCTCGCCGTACCGAACCGGCCCATTCGATCGCGCGTGCGAGTCGTGCGCTGTCCGGCTGACCTGCGACCATCGCAAACCGACAGTTGCCGCACTGACATTGAACGGCAAGGCCGAGCAGTTCGCAGCAGTGTCAGACCACTACCGACGCAACAGGGGTGTGAGTCGGCGCGACACCGTCCACGATCTCGTGCGTCTGAGCGTGTCTGTTGCCAAGGACGCGGACGAGCGTCCACGCCCGTCTGGAGTGTGGTGCGCCTTCGTGCATCTATGGCATCGTGATCGCTTCAACTGGACCGAGCAGTTCCCCGAGTACGGCTATGACACCCTCATGAATGTGCTCCGGGAGTGCCACCCTGAATTGGATGCACAACTGCCCGTCGAGTCAACGCATGGAGAAATGTAATGAGCAACCTGGAACAGAAGCTACATCGTCCGGCCGAGAGTATCGCCAATGCCCCGATGGACAGCGACGGCTGCGGCGAGAAGAAGCCAGATGCGCTCATTGGTGCCCGGCTTGAGCGGCCAGTCAGTGAGCGAACCGGCCTGCAGGAAGCTGTCTCTCGAGAGGAGCAGCAGTCACGCAACTCAGAGTTGATGAAAGCACTCGACTAACCCTTTGAGTATCCACTTTCACATTTCGGGTCAATACATCGTCTGACACATTTCACAGTGTGTTAACACAGATTGGAGAACCACACCATGGCATCTTTAGAGGATCAGATTACGAAAAGTGAGTCGGATACAGCATCCATGGAGATGGATGAGAGAGTCGACAAGGAACAGACCGAGCGAAACCAGGACTTATGGCGGGCAGAAGCCACCGCAGGATCGACAGACGAGCATTGGACGTCGCAGGAACTGCCCGAAAGTCCGATCGGTGCCGAGGGCGTCTTCGAGGCAAATGGCAACAGTGAGTCGGAGTTCGAGACCGCGCGACGCGAGGCAACGGTTGGATTCGAACGGGAGTACAAGGGGGCGGATCTCGATGCCAAGTTCGACCAGTCGATCGACAAACTCACCAGCCCATCGGGTGTCGGCGACTTTGTCCACGGCGGAGTCGAGCTGATCGGGACGATGGGCGAAGCTGTTGCGAATACAGGCCGCGGGCTTCAGGAGTTTGGTCCAGGGCTCGGCGAGTCTGTCGAAGCCAAATCACACGACCGGAACGATCCCGAAATCATGGAGGCGACCGGCAGCGTGCTCGGTGAGGTCGCGGAAGGCGTGATCGAGTGGACGGGTGCGACTTTCGGCCCCCTTATTGAGGCATCGGGCGAGGTCGTCCGGGCAGGGGCCGAGGTTGTGGATAACGGTCTCGACGCCGTCGAAGCACTCGCGAGCGGCGATCCGATGAACGCCGGCGCGAGCATCCTGAGCTCCGCCAGCGAAGCCGGCAAGGCCATCGGGCGTGCCGCGGATGTGACCATGCACGCCGCCGAGAAGTCGCTCAAGGGAAGCGTTGGCGAACTCATCGAAGGCGCAGCGGAAGTGGGACGAGAGATCGGCGAAGGCGCGGGCGAAGTGCTCGGGTTGTTCAACGACGACCCGGATGAGAGGCGCCGGCGCTGAGTCGGTGACAGAAGAAGTGTCGTAGCGCAAGGCAGATGGTCTGCCTCGCGACAAGGAGTGGCTAAACCGGCGAAGAGCCGGGAAGGTATCACACATGAACAGGATGTTGAGAAAAGCAGGATTGGCAGCACTCATCGGCTTGTGCATCGGGTGCGGGGCATCATGCGGACGAGGCCCATCCTCAGCCGAGGCGAACGGTGGGGCATCCACCACACCGACGGTGCGATGGTCCGAGATGGGTGTCACGCTGAATGTGCCGAGTGATCTTGTCCTAACTCGCAAGGCAACAAGGGGAGCAGTCTGGGGTCCAAAACAGCAAAATCAAGAATGGATGCTCGCTAAATTCAGCGAGCCATTAGCCGACACGGCCGATTGGTATTCGGAGTCACTATTGGTTGGCCAAACAATCGGATCTGAAGCCTTAACTCCCGGCATACTCCAATCCGCCATCGAGTCCGATCGCAGCTACGCGCAATCAGCTGCCAGACAACAAGGCCTCAAAATCGAGCTGCGAGATCCAGATATCGTATCTCTCGGTGTTCGCAAGTTCTATGTCTCGGAGTATGAGCTAACGACCGACCTCGGCCCATATGTGGTTCGCACCTACTTTGCCAAGTTCACACATGGCATCGTGTGGTTCACGATATATGCGTGTCCACAAGACCTTGAGCGTTTCAAAGCGATCTGTGAACCGATCATCGCGCAGGCACAAATCAACTAATCCGGAGATACGCAATGGATGAGCCAAGAGCATTCTGGTTCCCCGTGGTCATTGTCGCAATCTTCACCGGTATATGGCTTCTCGCCGGTACCGACTTTCTCGCGGACAACATCCTGCCCGCGCCCAGACACACCGACACCTGGACCGAACTCGAAACCAATGTCCAGATGCGCTGGAAACTCGCGCAGGCCGGCACGGTGGTGCGCGAATGGATGTTCGCCAACCTCGTGTACTGGCCTCGATCCGCTGGGCGTGGACTTCCGGTGTGGTTCCTCTCGCTTTGGACACACTCGCTCATCAATGTCGGCTTGCTTACAAGCATCATCGCCGTCTCGGCACTCGGCGTGCTCGGATTCGCCTCCGAGCAACGGCTCGGGGCCGGCATGATGGTGGGCGCTGTCATTATCGCCTTCATCCTCAACGCCGTCGTAATGGCGATCGGGCTCGTCGGCACTGCAGCGGCGGGATCATGGTGCATGATCGGGGCTCTCGCAGCGCTCCTCGCGTGTGGTGGCTCGGAGGATGAACCGGCCGTCGCGACACGAATACTCGGCATCGTTGTGATCGTCTGCCTACTCCTCGGAGTGCCCGAACGGGTCGGCGGTACACCGGTGTTCTTCGCCCAATGGCTCCCGGGCACGATCCTGGGAGCCGCCATTGGCGGTGTGCACTGGATGGCTACGCGATAGGCGGGGAGCCCTCATGAAATCGTGATGGGCGAGAGAAGCGAACTGGCCGTATTCAGGGGCCTGAGAACGGCAACCATCGAATCAACATGACAAGGAGACCGACATGATTACCAAGAAGTCCTGTAAGCCGACGCTTCGGACCGGAATGTATGTTGAGAATGGACACTTTGCTGGTAAGTCCTTCCGAAGCGCTGAAACCTTTGAGGCCTCAGACATCGAGACGGTCTACTCAATGGCGGCGGGTGCTCGAAAGAGCTTTACACGCGGCCCAGGCGGAGTGGCCTTCCGGCACATCGTGACCCTCGCCAATAAGTCCGTGCATGCGTCGCCACTACTTAACCATGACGCGATGCTTGCTGTCGACCGAGCTCTTACCGAGCGTGTGATTGAGCCACGCGTCAAGGCCGCGCTGGCTGAGATCGAAGCGGGCCACGAGGTCCGTTTCCGCTGCTTCAAAGAGAGAGACGCAAGAAAGCGTAAGACGACCCTGTACACGGTTGTGCTGACTCTGAAAGGTATCCGCCATGAGGACAAACGGGGATCGGCACTGATCGAGTGGCGTGATCTCGATCGTCTGGGCGCCTATGTCCAGCGGAACGCGATCTGGTCATGGCGACTCATCGCGAAGGATCTCAAGGACGGGCGCTCCCCGTCGTCAGCCAGTTCGATTGAGTTGATGTTCTGCAATCAGATCGAGGACTTCCTCGTGATGGACAACCTGATTCGATTGCTGTTGGGCAGTCGTGCTCGGCCTCAATCATGACTCCGAAGCGATGTTTACTAAGCGCGGCGCAATAGCGAACGAGCTATGAGAAGTGGTCTCAGGATTGTTTTGGCCGGATTACAAGCGGTCGTAGTGAACCGTTGACGCACACCACCAGCCATTCACGTATCGTTTGGAATCAAAGCTCGCTTATCGTCCAGTATGTACCCCCAAGACGATTCTTTCACCGCCATGTTCAGGATCACTCATGATCTTTAGCGTTCCTACCACCCCCTCCCCCGCATGGCGTCGATGACGGCGGTGGGCATGATGTGGTCGAGGTAGCGGGCGGTGGTGGTGATGCTGCGGTGTCCGAGTTGCCTTGAGATCACGGCGATATCGACGCCCTCTGCCCGGAGTTCGGCCGCCATCGTGTGGCGCAGCCCGTGGGCGTGGACGCGCTTGGCGATGCCGGCCTTCATCCCCAATCGCGGCAGCAGCACGCGCACGTACGACGCGGAGACCGCGCCGCCTCGGGTCGTGCACAAGAGCGGCACCGTCTTCCAATCCACCCCCCTGCTCATGCGGCGTCTGGCCTCGACCCAGCGGGCGATTACAGCGCACGCCGCCGGGTCGATCCCCACCGTCCTCGCGTACCCGTTCTTTCCCCGCAGCACCCGCACGATCCCGCGCTGCAGGTCGATGTCCTTGGGGTAGAGCGCCAGCGCCTCGCTCACCCGCAGCCCGGCGCGGTACAGCAGCGCGATCAGCGCCCGGTTCCGCAGGCCCGTCGGCGACCGCGCCCCGCAGGCGTCCATCAATCTTCGCGCCTCGTCCTCGGTGAGCACCTCGATGGGGAGCGTGGTCTTCTTCGTGTTCCGTGTGGAACCGCCAGCATGTTGTTCTCGTGTGTAATGCATGTCTCACTCGGTAGCGCTTTGGAGCAGAAGCGATACCCAGTGCTACAGCGGGTTCTACGCCCCATCAAGGGCAATCCCGCCCTCACTGGCACGGTCCACGATGGCGAAGATCAAGACGCCCCCCGGCTTGCCGCACGCGCGGCACGGCCGGCCCTCGCTCAGCATGTTGCCGCCCTCGATGCCCACGCGCGGAGCGCCGCCGTGGCCTCGGCACACCGCACACTCCACCGGGGCCCTGGCCCGCTCCAGCCGCCTGATCCTCGACAGAATCGAACGCGTCGTCATCGTTTCACCTCCGTCGCCTCGCCCTCGATCACCTCCCGCTGCTCCAGCCGCTCGACGCGCTCCTGCAGCTCGTCGAGTTCCATGCCCTCGCGCCCGAACCTGAGCAACGCCACCGCGGCGCTCACGCGCGACTGGTGGCTCGCGCCCTTGTCGGCCATCACCTGCAGCAGCGTCTTGACCGCCGCCGCGGCGTACTGCTGGGTCATCGAGATGGCGCGGTCGAAGGCCTCCCTTCTGGCCCTGCGGTACAGATCGCGGAACGCCTCGTCGCGCAGCCACGTGTGAATCGTCCGCTCCGCCACGCCCGCGGACCGCGCCGCGGCCGCGACCGACGACTCGGTCATCAGCGCGATGATGGCGCGCTCCTGCTTGGACGTGGTCTGCTCCGATAGCGGGCTGCTCTCCCGCTCGCCCGTGATGTGCGGCATGCCTCCCCCCCCTATTCACTCGCCGTCTCTTGGGTCGCCGCCTAGGCCCCGATCGCGAGGGGCCGACTCCTCCCAGATCTTCTCCCACATTCCTCGGAATGGGCCTTGATGTGTTGCGCGGCTGTTGCCCTCATGTGGACCGTTCCCGGTGCGCCGCGAGTGTTCGCAGCGCCACACCCACATATGCAGCAGGAGCAGCCAGATGGCAAAGACCGCAAAGAACACCAAGCCGATCGACGCGACACCGACGACCACTTCACCCATGACCAATCCCCCCAAGAAGAAGTCAACCACAACAAAGAAGAACACCGCGAGCAAGAACACCAAGACCAAGCCCAAGCCCGCCCCACGCGGCGCTCGTGCCGCCGTGGGCGCTCCCAAGGCCAAGGCGACCACGGAGCACCCCGCCAAGACCGACGCCACACGGGGGCGTGTAGGCGCTTTAGAGGGCGCGTACGAGGTGCTCAAGACCGCGACCGAACCGATGTCCTGCAAGGCGCTCGTCGAGACGATGGCGCAGCGGAACATCTGGTCGAGCCCCAGCGGCAAGACGCCCCACGCCACGCTCTACGCAGCCATCACGCGCGAGATCGCCGACAAGGGCCGACTGTCGCGCTTCGCCAAGGCCGGGCGCGGGCTGTTCGCGCTGGCCAAGAAAGAGGCGGGAGGGGGGGCGTGATGCAGCGCGACGAGTCGTTCAGCGTTGACCGCGCCGGCGCGCTGGTGCGCAGCGTCACTCCGGCGCGGGGTAGTCCCTACGAGCACCGGTGCCAGCTGTGGGCCTTCGAGAATGTCTGCCACGCCGCCGAGGAGTTCGGCGACAAGGGCTTCACGCTCGAGGACCTGATCGAGTGGGCGTCGGTCCCGCACACGCAGGCGGCCGTGGCGCTGGCCTTCCTCAAGGAACGCGGCTGCGTCACCACCGAGGGGCGACGGTCGTATGGGGGGGGCGGGCTCCACGCCGACGCCATGACCGAGTACCACGCGCTGCGGCCCCCCCAATAGGGCCGGTGCTCCGATCCGACCCCCAATTCCCCGCCTTCCGGCGGGGTTTCTCGTGGCGGCGGCCACCCGGCCCTTAAGAAACGATCCTTTCCGACCGATCTTGACTATGAAACGATCGTTTCCTATTGTCCCTGCCTGGGAAAGGACCCTTTCATGGCCAAGCGCCGGCAATCCGGGCGGCAACAACCGGTCGAGATCGACGGCACCGCTGTCGGGGCCTTCATCCCGCTGCCCCTCCCGCCCTCCGATCCCCCGCTGGACACCTCTGGATCGATCGACGGGCTCCACGCCGAGGCGATGGCCGCGCTGGCGCGATTGCAACTGGCCGGCCGCATGGTCCCGAGCCCCGACTGGTTCCTCTACGGCTTCGTCCGCAAAGAAGCCGTGCTCACCTCGCAGATCGAGGGCACACAGGCCACGCTCCAAGATGTCTTGGAATACGAGGCGACCGACGAAGCCGAGCACCCCGAGGAGGTCGAAGAGGTCTGCAACTATGTCGAGGCCCTGACCTACGCACGTCGGGAACTGTCGAGATCCAAGAACCGCGCGATCGACACGAAGCTGCTCTGCGGCGCACACAAGCGACTGATGAAGGGGTCGCGTGGCGCGAACAAGAAGCCCGGCGCAATCCGGGCCGCGCAGAACTGGATCGGGGGACAGGACCCGTCGACCGCGCGCTTCGTTCCGCCGCCTCCGGACGAGGTCCCCGGAGCGATCGAGGCGCTGCTCGCGTGGACCGCCTCCGATGACCCGCTGCCGCCGCTCATCCGGGCCGGTCTGGCGCACGCGCAGTTCGAGACCATCCACCCCTTCCTCGACGGCAACGGCCGCATCGGCCGGCTGCTGATCATGCTGCTCCTCGAACGATGGGGCGTTCTGGACCTGCCCATCCTGTACCTCAGTCTGGCGCTCAAGCGCCGCCAACTTCGGTACTACGACCGACTCATGGCCGTGCGCCAGCGCGGCGACTGGGAGGCGTGGATCGAGTTCTATCTCGAGTGCGTCCGCGAGTCCGCCGACGACGGCACGGCCATCGCCCAAGAGCTCTTCGCGCTGCTCGGCCAGGACCGCCAGCGCCTCACGGCGCACGAGCGCGCCACCGTCGCGGCGATCCGCCTGCACGACTTGCTGCCGTCGCACCCGATAGTGACCGCAGCGCGCGTCGAGGAGATGCTCGGCATCACAGCGCCAACCGCGCGCAAGGCGATCGAGGTCGCCGAGGAGGTCGGCATCCTCCGCGAAACCACCGGCAAGCCGCGCGACCGCGTCTACGCTTACCACAGGTACCTCAAGGTGCTGACGGGGGATGAGGGGTGAAACGCCCTTTCAATGGGGCTATTGCTCCAGTGAACCCGGCCGCGACCGGGTGAATATGATCCGTGTAGCACCCGCCCCCGTGTATTCAGGTGCAGAACGGAGTTCGCCATGGACGGCTGGATGATGCTGGATGTGTACCGCGAGGATCGCGAACGGGAACGACGGTGGAATTTGAATACGCTGTCGCATTCGTCGAGTCCGTCGCTCTCTGCAGCAACGTTGGGATCATCCGGGACAACTCCAAGGCCATACCATCCGACGAAAGAGTCGAAGATCGAACTCTTCCTCTTCAGCTTGATCCCGCCGATCTGGTTCTTCGGATACGCCGCGTTGTACTGGTTCACAGCGCGCAGGGTCTTGGAGTCTGAGTTCGCGGTCCTGATCCTCCCCATGACATTCCTCGGTGGCGTTGTCTGGCTCGCTTCAGGCCTGGGCACGTTCTTGGTGTTCGCGATGGGCCTGAACTGGACCGTCAGGACGATCGCCGCGCTCGCCGTATGCACCACGCTCGCATTCAACGCTCCGATGTTCGTCGGGCCCTGCCTCGCGATGTTCGGTGTCATGTACATCGCCTCGCATTTCGTGAGAACGCCTAAAGACGATGCGGAATGGCTCCGCCTACCCGTCGATCTGTGCGGTTCCGTCGCTCTGACGACCCAGGGACTTCGCGCAGCCAAGCGAGGACTTCGCGCGTGGTATCGGGGTTCTAAGTGTCTTTGGCTCCGCCGCATGCGCCGCTCTCGCTGACTCATCCCCGCCCCGCCTTCTTCCCGGTAAACCGCTCCCAGCGCTGCACGATCACGTCGCAGTACAACGGGTCGAGTTCCATGAGCCGCGCCTTGCGACCCTGCTGCTCCGCCGCGATCAGCGTCGAGCCGCTCCCGCCGAAGAGGTCCAGCACCGTCTCGCCGCGGCTCGACGAGTACTCCATGGCGCGCTCGGCCAGCTCCACCGGCTTCTCCGTCAGATGGATCATGCTCTGCGGGTTCACCTTCTTCACCTGCCAGAGATCGGTGGCGTTGTTGGGGCCCAGGTACACATGCGCCGCCCCCTCGCGCCAGCCGTAGAAGCACCACTCGTGGTCGCCCATGAAGTCCTTGCGCGTCAGCACCGGGTGCATCTTGTGCCAGATGATCGACTGGCTGAAGTACAACTGGCTGGCTTTCAGCGCCGGGGGGTAGTTGGCCACATTGGCGTAGCCGCCCCAGATGTAGAACGCGCGCCCCGGCTCCAACACACGACCGATATTGCCGAACCATGCGCTAAGGAGCCCCGCGAACGCGTCGTCGGTGACGAAGTCGTTGATCAGCGGCCGGTCCTTGGCCCGCATCTTCGCGTGCGTGGCCTTGGCCTTCTCGGGGTGCCGCTCGACATCGAACTTCTGGTGGTGCTTGGCCGGCACCGGCGCAAAGGACGACAGCCCCGCGGCGATGGCGTTGTTGCTCCGCGGCTCGACCTTCACGTTGTAAGGCGGGTCGGTGTTGACCAGCTGGACCTTGCCGCCTTCGAGCAACCGATCGACATCCGCCTCGCTGCTGCTATCCCCGCACAGCAATCGGTGGTCGCCGAGCACCCACAGGTCGCCGGGCTTGGTGGTCGCCTCGTCCGGGGGCGCTGGCACCGCGTCGGGGTCGCCATCGCCAGAACCCTGCACGCCGCCCAGCAGCGCCGCCAGTTCGTCGGCGTCGAAGCCCAGCAGCGTCGGGTCGATCCCGCTGTCGGCGATGGCCTTGAGTTCCAGCGGCAGCAGGTCCGTGTCCCACTCGGCGATCAGCGCCGTCCTATTGTCGGCCACGCGGTAGGCGCGCGCCTGGTCCTGCGTCATGTCCGTCGCGACATGCACCGGGACTACTGCGAGTCCCAGCGCCTGCGCCGCCTTCCAGCGCGTGTGCCCCACGACGATGACGCCGTCGGCGTCCACGACGATGGGCTGGCGGAAGCCGTAGGCGCGGATCGACTCGGCCACGGCGTCCACAGCGCTGTCGTTGAGCCTCGGGTTGTTCTCGTACGGACGGATCGCGCCGATCGGGCGCTGCTCGATGTTCATGTGGTTTCCCCCATTTGTTGGTCGTTCTCGGTCGGCGGTTCAGACTCCGGTTCGTGCTCAGCACGCCAACGCAGCTCTTGCGTTGCGGCATCGCGCATCGCGCTGATCGCGGGCTTGCGTTGAAATGAGAGCCCCTCACATTTCGTCCAAAACGCGAGCGGACGAGCGCGTGCGAGGTCCTTGGCCCTCGGCCATGCCTTTCGGATGTCAACGAGCGACGCCCGAATGACCATCGCAAGACGTGGATTTGACTCCGCATCTTCCTCTGCGCGCTTGTCGGCATCGTCCCAGTAACCCTGGATCACTTCAGTTGCGGCTTTGAGATTCTGCGCAAACTGGCTCCTGATATCGAACTCGATCTCGGGTGACTCGGCCGCACCGAGCCGAGTGATCAGGAGGCCGACAGGATTCTGGACGCCCCCGGAGTCGCGAATCTTGGCCATGTGATACCAGACGCGCTCCACATCGTTGGACTCGTCGTTGACCAGCTCCGTCAGCTTCGGCTCGGTGACGCCAACATCGATCAGCGCGAGCTTCAGCCGTCGCGTCTGTTCCGGGCCTCGCGCGGTGCTGATCGAGTCATCTGAATCGAAACACATCAATCCACCAGCAGCACCACCAGAACTCTTCTCGCGCTTTCCTGATGGTGGTGGTGGTGGTGGTGGTGGTTGATGTTGTTGTTTTCTTTGCTTGGATTCAGAAGAGGAAGAATCGGGTTCATCCAGATGGCACACACGACTCGTCGTGACAGCGTGTTCATTAACTCGTGTTATGTCGCTACCCCCGTGGCGACCCCCCGCTACCCCGGTAGCGACCCCAGGCTCTGACGACGCACATCGATCGGTCCCGCCTGTGACCGCGGGTTGCTTGGTCACCGTTCGCTTGTTACCGATCCGCCCGCTCCCCGGAATCGTGAACCAATAGGTGCTTGCTCGTCCGCTGTCTTTACCCGAGTCCACCTCGATAAGGCCAACCCGCTCCAACTCCCTGATCCCATTCCGGACGCCGCTGTCGCTTGCTACACGGCCGTGCCCACCTCTGCACAGCGTCTCGATTGAAGGGAATGCGCCACGCTTCTCGTTGTAGTGCATGTAGATACGAATCGCGACGCGAATCGCGGCCTCGGAGAGTTGCGGCTCGAGAATCCCATACGCGCGCCACCAGTCGTGCATCCCGAGTTTCTGGATGCCATTGCCACCGACCCATTGAGTGTCTCTCTCGACGACCATCATTCCCCCTCAGTTCCACTCGACCCCGTCAATCCCGACCCGCTCAAGTTGCAGCGCCACACTGCTCTTGATCCTCTTGCACGCCTCTCGGCCGATCCCCATCGCACGCCGGATCGCCGCCTGCGGCAGCCCGTCCATCGCCATGCCGCAGTACGCGCGTTCCTGCTCGCTCATCCCGCCGAACGCCGCCGCAACCGTCTCGGCGAGCACCTCGTCGGCGCGCTCGTCGCGGGACTCGTCGGTGAGGCAGCAGCCGCACCCGTCGAGCGAGCAACGCTTCCAGCCGCCACCGCGCTTGAGCGCGCGGCCGTCGCGGATCGCGTTGAGCGCCGCGTGACGCATGATCTTTGCGATGTAGGTCCCGACCCCCCGGTCGACCATGTCGATATCCCCCCGCTGATCCCAGACGGCCGCGACCATGATCTGCTCGATGTCCTCGGCGTCGAGGCCGACCTTGGAAGCACCCTGTAGGTAGTCCCCCGCGAGCCGCTCCGCCATCGGCCGAGCGATGCTCATGAGCGCTGCCCAATCTCCTGCGCGCTCTGCCGCAATTGTACCACACCCGCCAAATCCCCCGCCCCCCAAATACCCCCCGCCTCGCGGAATGAGACCATCCAAGTTGGTGCTCCTCATGTGGCCGGCGCAGCCGTGCACCGGGAGTTCTTATGTTCCTGCCGAGCGTATCAACACCCGCAAGGGACAATGCCGCGGGTGGCACGAGGGGAGCGGCTACTGAACAATTCTTTCTCCAGGCGTTCCCATTTCGTGTTTGACCGTGGCGTTCGTTCCCCGACGGTATCACCACCGCCAAATGCCTCACGCTTATGAAAGGATGTCCACAATGTCCGCACGATTCCTCGGAATTCAGCGGGTCTTCCGGCGATCTGCGCCATTCCGTCCGGCGCGATGATCGTGCGGCGGCACAGCCGGAATCGTCCCCCCGCTGCCACTTTGACAGTCGCGTAACTCACGCCACATGCGCCGCTGCGCCCGCCAGTCCGGCGTCACCGCGATCGGGCGGACACGCTTCTCCGTCAGCGCGTCCTTGCCCGACTCGATCGGCGGCAGGTACAGGATCTCCTCCTGGATGTCCGGAGCCAGCAGCCGCAGGTTCATGATCTGTGTCATGCGCGCCCGCGTGATCTTCCCCAGCGCAGACACCTCCGCCAGCGACGCCACCGCGCCATCCTCGAGCAGCGACTCGATGCGGATCGCCAGCGCCATCAGACGCGTCAGCCGCGGCACACGCCCGTCCGTCACCGGCGCTCCGGGGTTAACGCGCCCGGTACCCCCCTCGCGCACCTCCCTGCGCCCGTGCGCCTTCACGGCGAAGCCGATCCGGAACTCCATCACCCCCCCGCCACCCATATTCCCCTCGCCCACCACCTGTCGTTGCTCGTTGACTTCACAATCAGACGCGCTCGTCTCGGAACGCTCGATCAGGTCACTCATGCGCACACTTCCTTCCTAACGGCCTCGATGCCGTCGCACAGCTCAATCCGCAGCGCCCCGCCTTCGCCGGACTCATCCGGCACGAACTCGATCCGCTCGACTGTCAGCCGCAGCACGCGGCACCGCTCGGCGTCGCTCAGCGTCGACCACAGCCCGTCGAAGTCGTGCAGGCCGTCGATCGTGCCGCATCGTTGCGCCACCGACGCCTCCCGCTCGACGATCATGGCGCGGACATCCTCCACGCGTGCTTCAAGTTTCATCGTCTGCTCTCGCGCCTTGTCGCCGCCCTCCCGCGTCGCGGCGCACCGCGCGATCTTGAGCCGCTCATCCAGACGCTCGGCCTCGTCGCGCAGCGCCGCCAGGCGCTCCGCGTCCCGACGCCTCGAACGCTCGATCACCGCCCCGATCACCTCCGGGCTCGTCGCGATGGGACGGATCTTGTCGAGCACGAACGCCTCGGTGTCGTAGGCCGGCAGCGACGGCGTATCGCAGTGGTGCCTGCCACGCTTGCTCAATCTCGAGCACCGGTAATACCGGTACCGCGCCTGCCCGGCGCGCACCGTGTACGAGTGCGTCATCTGCGAGCCGCACGAGCCGCAATACATCAGCCCCTTCAGCAACGCCCCCGCCCCCCCCGGCTTGTTCCGCTCCATGGGACCCGTCGGATTGGCGTTGGCCTTCAGCGCGTCCTGCACACGCTCGAACAGCCCCGGATCAACGATCCCCTCGTGCAGCCCCTCGAACGCCTCGCCGTGGTGCGTCACCTTCCCGATGTACACCACGTTCGTCAGCATCTTGTACAGCCGGCTCTTCTCGAAGGGGTGACCGCCGCGCCGCTTGCCCTTGGCCGTGGTCCATTCCTTCGTCCGCCAGCCCCGCGCATCCAGCTCGTCCAGCACCCGCCCCATCGAGCCGAGTTCGAGGTACAGCCGGAAGATCGCCCGGACGCGCTCCGCCTCGGGCTCGTTGACGGTGAGCTGCTGCTTGGCCCGGTCGTAGCCCAGCACCGGCGCGCCGCCCGCCCACTGGCCGCGTCGTCTGGACGCCGCGATCTTGTCCCGCGTCCGCTCAGACACGATCTCACGCTCGAACTGCGCGAAGGAGAGCAGGATGTTCATCATCAGCTTGCCGTGGGAGTGCACCGTGCTGAACTGCTGCGTCACGGAGACGAACATCACGCCGCGCTTCTCGAAGAGGTCGATCATCCGCGCGAAGTCCACCAGCGACCGGCTCAGACGGTCCACCTTGTAGACCACCACGCAGTCGACCTTCCCCTCCCCGATGTCGGCCATGAGCCGCCTGAGCGCCGGTCGCTCCATGTTCCCGCCGGAGAACCCCCCGTCGTCGTAGCGGTCATCGAGACATACCCAGCCCTCGGAACGCTGGCTCTCGATGAAGGACTCTCCGCTCTGCCGCTGGGCGTCGAGTGAGTTGAACTCCTGCTCCAGGCCGTCCTCGCTGCTCTTGCGCGTGTAGATGGCGCAGCGGACGATCGGGCGATCGGCGGCCTTACGCCTAGCCATGGTCGCCCCCCTTCATGTTGAGCCCGAAGAAGTGGAAGCCGTTCCAGGTGGTGCCCGTCACCGCCGTGGCGATCGACGTCAGCGACCGGTACCGCTTGCCCCCCCACTCAAACCCCCCCGCATCGCCACCAAGCACCCGCACCACGATCCGAGCGCCCTTGTACACACGCACGATCTCAGCGCCCGGCATCGGCAGCCGCGGGTCACGGTCGGGGATGTCGGGTGTATGTGACCGCGCGATCTGGCGCGTCACCATCGTCGGCGGCCGGAACCGAAGGTCGCGGTCGTCGGCGATCTCCAGTGCGCGTCTTCGAGCACGCTCGGGCAGGCCGCCCTCCGCGCGCGCCTGCTCCAGCCACACGACCCGCTTGGTCAGCCAGTCGCGGTTGCCGCTGCTGCAGCGTTCACCCGTGAGCGACTCGTAGCGCTCGCGGAGTTCCTTGACGCCGAGCCGCTTGAGCTCGGCCAGCAGCGCGGGGACATCAATTGAGTCGGATGCTGTCGTCACGCCCGGCCTCCTTCGTCAACGCCCATCAGGGCGAAAGGCCGGACATCAATCAAGTCATGCTGTTGCGGAAGGGGGTCGTCAGCGAACCGCGGCCCTTCACTCAGCCGCCGGCACGCCTCGGCGAGCAGGTCGGCCAGTTCGGCCACATCTGAGAGCGACGGCCCTGGGCCGCCGGCGGAGTATTGAGACATAGATAGCCTTTGACACAATAATTAGTGTTCATGGACACTTCACTCTGGAGTAGTGACGGAGGATTACGCCGGTAAGCGAGCAATCAGATACCCATAGGTGCACCTTCCGCGCGGCCGCCGGTCGGGGAATGTTCGAGATCGGATGAAAAATCGCACCCGTCGATCCAGATCACACACCGTCGTCCGCCAGCCAACCCCGCAGTCGCTCGCGAGCGCTCGACCAGTCGTTCCGCACCGTGCGCTCGGACACGCCAAGCAGCTGCCCCACGACCGTATCCGACAGCCCACCGAAGTACCGAAGCTCGACCACATCTGCCTCGCGCTCCGATGCGACGCGGAGTTTCGTGAGCAAGTCGTCGATGTCCATCACATCCAGTCCGGGTCCGGCGAACTCATCCGCCATGGTCTCGGGATCACGCATCACCCGATGTCTGTCGCCTCCCCGCTTGGCCGCAAGGTTCCGGCGCGCCCGATCCACCAGAATCTGACGCATCGCTCGGGCGTACATAAAGAACAGCTGCCGCCTGTTCACCAGCGTCTCTCCGACCACTCGGGCGTACGCGTCGTGCACGAGGTCCTCCGGGTCCCCCGCGCCACCGCTAAACGCACGTTCATCGCCGAGCCGCGCTGAGGCCATCACGCGTAGCTCGTCGTATACCCGCACGAACAGTCGATCCTCGGCCCCCGCGCGCCCCTCCGCGACCTCGGCCAGCAATCGTGTGATCGAGCCCTCATTCGCCATCGTGGACAAATCCTTCGCGAATCTCGAACATTCCTTGCCGGACCGGGTCGCATATCACGCCCGGATCAATGTACCCGCGACCCGCTGAAGGGGGTTCTGGTTAGACCCATACCGGGGTACATTGAGCGGCGACTCTGGTCGCGACCCCAGCAGAAACGGAGGCGAACACGCATGCAGTTCCGCACTTTACGCTCGGTACTCCTCGCCATCTTCATCTTCTTCGTACCGGCCATTCCGGCCCCGGCGCAGGACACACTCTCCGAGGAACCCTTCCACCTCGATCTTCCGGAGTGGAACCCGGCCCCCGAGGATCTACCCCCCGAACTGCGTCCGCTCGATATCGTCCGCCCAACGCTGCCGGATGAAGTGGCAGGAGATTTCGCGTCGCTCCAGTCACGGATCAGCGAACTTACTCATCTCGGCCTCAGCGCTGAGAGGAAGGAAGAACAGGACGCCGCGTTGGAAGAGGCGATCGAACTCTCAAAGCAGGTGCTCGCGATCCGTATCAAGTATCAGGGCAATACCGACGAATTCGTCCGCTGGCGCGACATCAATGGAGAGCCGAGCGAGTGGTGGGAAATAGCGAACATCCGCGCCGAGCTGCACGATTTTATGATCTTCAGGGATCTTACCCTCTCCGACCGAGCAGATGTGCTTGATGCGATGCAGTTACTCGATCAAGAGCGTCAATATCTTGAACAAAGCAAATTTGACGAAGCCATATCACTTGTCGACTCGCGATTGAGCACCTTTCGCCGCATTCTTGGCGATACACATGGATATACAACAGCAAATTTCAATCGTCGGGCCAACTACCTGAGAATGACGGGTCGACTTTCGGAGGCGAGACAGCAATTTGAAGAACTGCTAAAATACTCGCGTGAGTCACTCGGTAGCGATCATCCGCATCTAGCGATCGCACTCAACAATCTCGCTACCGTGTCACAGGCCCTCGGCGACACAAGCACGGCACTCCGATTGCGCACCGAGGCGATTGTTGTCATGCGACGAGTCTTTAGTGACAACCACGTTAATACGATGGCAATGCTGAACAACTACGGCTACTCGTTGCAGGCACGAGGACGTCTCAGGGAGGCCGAGCCGTTTTATCGAATCGCGTACGATTTGCGGCTGGAAACCCTCGGCCCTATGCATCCGCATACCCTAGAAAGCATCCTCAATCTCGGATTTCTCTATCAGGCCCAAGGGCGGCTTGATGTAGCCGAGCATTGTTTCCGTGCTGTGCACGAGTCCAGTCAGGAAGTGCTGGGCCCGAGTCACACTCTGACTCTCTTGTCCATAAGCAATCTCGGGTACATCCTTGATGCACAAGGACGAACATCAGAATCTGATTGGTATGTACACCGTGCATACAATGACATGTCGGATTACCTGGGGCCAAACCACCCCCATACGCTTCAGGCACAATACAACCTTGGGTATTCTTTGCTATCTCAAGGGCACATCGACCGAGCCGCTACTCATCTTTCTAATGCACTTGAACGACAAAGCCGTGTTTTGGGCGCAGAACATCCAACGCTTTCGGACACACTCAGCGCGCTGGGATGGCTTGAGCGTGTCCGACACAACTTCGACGAAGCAGAACGCCTTTACCGAGATGCCCACACAAGAAATCTTCGCGCTTATGGCAATCGACATCCGTCAACGTTATTGACCGCTAGGAACCTCGCCGGCTTGCTGATGGCTCTGGGACGCAATGATGAGGCCGAGCCATTGCTTGTCTCTGCCGTCAATCTTGCACCCGATCTGCTTGGTCAAGAGCATCCACGAAGCATTGATTTATCATCGACTTTGGCATCGCTGTATGCCATTCAAGGCCAGTATCAGCAATCAGAACTGCTTTATTCGGGCTTGTTTGACACGAGTGATTTACTCCGAACAAGCGTTACCGGTGATGCGACTTCCCGCGCCCAGTTCGCAGATAAGCTTAATCTCGACTCGGTCGCATCAGGTTATTCCATCACCCTCGCCCACCTCTCCCGCCCTTCCGAGGCCCTCACCGTTTTGGAACGTGGCCGCAGTCGCGCAGCGTTGGACATGTTTGCGGGGGGTCGCGGGGCTGCGGAGCGTGTGCTGCGTGCATCGGGTTCGCCCGAGCAACTTACGCGCTACGACTCGGCGCTGGACGCCGAGCAGTCCGCGAGTGAGTGGGTCTTCGAGTCCGAGGCGCGCATGGCCGCCGCGCCCGACGAGGACAAGGAACACTGGCGCGAGGAGATCAAGAAGGCACGCATGATGCTCTCGGAGAAGACCGCGGCCGTCTTCACCGAACTCCGCGGGCTTGTCCCCGCCGCCGACCCGATGAGCGCCGAGCAGATCCTCGACGCGATGCGCCCCGACGAGGCGCTGCTCACCTTCGCCTTCACCGACTACGGGAGTGTTGCGTTGGTCGCTCGGGGGGGAGACAGCAACGAGGTCTTCGGTCATATCCTCGCCGACAACAAGGATGCGCAATCGACGCTCACCGAGTCGCTTGCTACACTCCGTGCGGCCGTCTCGTCGCGCGCATCAACAGACCGATCGCCCGACACCGCCATCGCCGCGGCGCGCTCCGCGCTCCTGCCGAGCGAACTGCTCGAACAACTCAAGGGCGTGAAGTCATTGACCGTCGTCGCCGACGGCCCGCTCACCGGCATCCCGATGGAACTCCTCATCGACGACATCCCCATCGCCTACGCGCCCAGCGCCACCATCGCGATGAAGCAGCGGAATAGGCCGAGTGATGCTGAGACCGGGCTCGCCTCGGCGGTCATCGTCGGCGACCCCGTCTTCGCGGGCGCCTCTGAAGAACCCGACTACCCGGAGAGCGGTCTGTTGCTCGCGATGGTCGTGGACGACTCCAACGCCGCCATCGCCGGCATGCGGCGAGGCGATGTGCTCGTCTCCTACGGCCAGCATGCCGTCGCCTCGATGGACGATCTCCGCGCCGCCGTCGGCGCGGTCAACGAAGAACTCGCGACCCGCGGAGGCGTCGATCCCGCGGCACGCACAGTCAGCGCCGAACTCTGGCGCGACGGCGAGATCGTCGAGGTCGCGTTGGCACCGGGTTCGATGGGCGTGCAACTCGATCAGCGCCCGCCCGCTGAGGGGTTGCGCTCGATGAAGTTCTTCGACCGCTCGTGGGACCAGCAGGCCGCCGACGCCAGCGCATTGGAGCAAGTCCGGCTCTACGGCGGCGCGCTCTCACCGCTGCCCGCGACTCGGCTCGAAGCGCAGTCTGTTGCCTCGATGTTCGGCGACGGCTCGACGCTGCTCGTCGGCAGCGATGCGAATGCACCGATGTTGCGGAGCGCCGTGACGAGCCACCCGCCGCGCGTCCTGCACCTGGCCACGCACGGCCTGCTCGGCTCCTCGGCCCGCCCGCTGCTGGCGAGTCTGGCGCTCTCGACTCCCGATGAGCCGTCAATCGACAACACCGGGTTCCTCACACTCGAAGAGGTCCTCAACGAATGGGGCGGTTCGTTGCAGGGCACTGAACTCGTCGTCCTGAGCGCCTGCGACACCGCTGACGGCATCCAGCAGGGCGACACCGCCATGACGCTTCCGCTCGGCTTCTTCGTCTGCGGCGCCGACACCGTCATCGCGTCGCTCTGGAAGGTCGACGACCGCGCCACCGCCCTGCTCATGGCGCGCTTCTACGCCAACTGGCTCGGCAAGGCCGAGTCACAGCGCGAGATCGACGGTGTCCAGTACGACGCGCATCAGCCCATGCCCAAACTCGCGGCCCTCCGCGAAGCGCGTCAGTGGCTCCGATCGCTCACCCAGGACCAGGTCGACGCCATCTTCGCATCGGACGCATCCGTCGCCGAGGCCGCCTCGCGCGGGCCCTCGCCTAGACGGGGCGAACTCGCACCCTCCGACAACAACACCCGCCTCTACGACCACCCCTACTACTACAGCGCCTTCATACTGCAGGGGAAGGTAAACTAATGAACGACGACCGTCGCTTCAGAGCGGAAGACTTGCTCTCGCATGTGGTCGATGAGATCCAGCGGCACGAGACGCCGACCCGCGACGCTGTCAACGCCTACCTGAATGACCTCGAACGGCGAGACGAACTCGACGAGGTCCCCACCGCTCCAACTCGCCAGGTTGAGCAGCGCCTCGCCGAACAGCCCGTAGTCCCCGCAACCGCCTCGCTCCCAGATACGCCGCCCATCGAAGTCCCGAATCACACGCTCATCCGGTGTCTCGGGGTCGGCGGCTTCGGCCAGGTCTGGCTCGCCAAGCACGCGCTGACTGAGCACTACCGTGCTTGCAAACTGATCCCATCGGACAAAGCGATCGAACTCGACGGCATCCGCCACCTCAAGCAACGCGTGCCCGATCACCCCAACCTCTTCCCGATTGAAGAGTTGGGAAGCGTCGATGGCTGGCTCTACTGTCTGATGCCGCTCGCGGAGTCTGCCGCGACGGACCACGCGGTACTCGAGTCTTCATCGTACGAGCCGATGACGCTCCATACCTATCTCGATCGTCACGGGCGAAGGCCCAGCGCGGAGGTCGCCCAGATCGGCGCTGATCTCGCAAGGGCGGTCCGGCACCTGCACGCCCACGGTGTCACCCATGGCGATATCAAGCCCGCAAACATCATGCGTATTGGCGGCCGGTGGTTGCTCGCCGACTACGGTTTGGTTCGTAATCTCTCGAAACCGACAGGAGATGGCCACACCCCGGCGTACACGCCGCCGGAAGGAGCTGGCACAACTGGCGCGGATCAGTTCGCACTCGGCATCGTCCTCATGGAACTGCTAACGGGTTGGCCGGCACGCATGCTCAAGGATTTCCGCGAGGTTGAAGTCACCAAATTCAAGTTTGACAGCGAAGGCCCGGCTCTGGCTGCGATCATCCGACATGCATCCTCGGACGATCCCAATCAACGATATGGTTCCATAGACGAGCTGATCGACGAGCTGTCAGCGTTTACGTCTTCGCGCGCCGCACGCGGGATCGGTTTATCTCCGGCGCGTCTCTGGTCCGCCATCGCCGTGATCGCCGCGGTAGTCGCGCTCGCGGCCGTATTTCTAAGCCCACTGCTCCGGTCCTCATCCAAGCAAGATAACGACTCGCTCGCAGATGCCGCCGCGCTGCCGGTGGAGTCGTTCGAAGTCCGGCACTACCACTACGACGCTACCTCTGATACCACCATTCCGGTCGGATCAATCGACGCCGACAACCCCGCCGCACGCGCCAACGACGATGTGACCGTTCACGCCCGCTTCAAGTCACCTCAGTACTGCTACCTGCTGTCACTCGATGCCGACGGCCTCGTCCGCCCGCGCCTCCCCGATTCGCCGACAGATCGTCCGTTATCGATGAGCGGCTTCGACTACCCGTCGCTCCCCACTAACTCACCGGACGACATCATGTACACGCTCTCCGAAGGCGTCGGCACACAGAGCTTCATGCTGCTCGTCTCGGATGACCCTCTGCCGAGCTGGTCCGACTGGATCGCCTCACGCGGCGAACCGACCTGGACCCGCGAGTCGCTCCCCGCCAACGGCGTGATTCTGTTCGACGGGGTCAAGGAACAGTTCCTCTCCGCCACGCGCGAACCGATGCCCAGGCGCGGCAAACTACTGACCACCCCCATCGACTGGGCCCGCGCCCAGAATGCATTCACCGATATCCGATTCATCGCGTTCCCCGTACTCCCCGCTCAGGAGAACTGATGTGAAGACGCCACTCCGGCTCCTTTCAGCGTCGCTCGCCGCTTGGCTGACGCTCGCGCCGCTCGCACAGGCGCAGGACGCACCGCCCGAAGAACCCTTCCACCTCGATCTGCCCGAGTGGAACCCCGACCCCGAGGATCTGCCGCCCGAGCTGCGTCCGCTCGACATCGTCCGCCCGACGCTGCCGGATGATGTTGCAGATGAAGTCGCGCAGCTCGAAGCCCGCATCGCCGAACTCGAAGAACTCGGCCTCACCGCCGAGACGAAGGAAGAACAGGACGCGGCACTTGAACAGGCGATCGATCTCGCCGAGCAGGTGCTCGCGATCCGCGTCGAGCATCAGGGCAACACCGACGATCTCGTCCGCTGGCGCGACATAGACGGCAACCCAAGCGAGTGGTGGGAGGTAGCGGATGCGAGGCGCTTAGTTGGATCATGCCAATATCTGAAGTTGCTCAATGGCAACTCACGCGAAGAGTTGGCTCGGGTGGTACCGTTTGAACGAGTCAGCGACCTATTCCGACAAGGTCAGATTGACACTGCATTGCGTCTTGTGCGAATGAATCTCGATATACGGCATCGCCTATTGGGACCACATCATCCAGATACACTCGACTCATCAAATAATGAGGCCTTTTTACTGAAGGCGCTCGGCATCTATGACCAAGCACACTCACAGTTTGTGGCAGTGCTAGCTCAGAATCGGGATGTGCGTGGAGAGGATCATCCGCAGACAGTCATGGCGATGATCAATCTTGGTGATAACGCCATGGAGATGAGTCGACATAAAGAGGCGGCTGAGATTTTCTCGGAAGCGCTGTCCCAATGCAAGCGAGTCTTTGGACCAGACAACGAGTATACGATTTCAACAATCTCACGCATCGGGACGATCTTGCACTTAACAGGTCGGATTTGGGACGCGGAACCATTTTATCGATTAAGCCTCTATGAGCGACTACGGGTATTTGGCTGGGCTCACCCAGACTCTCTAACTGCGTTCGGCAATTTGGGCACTATTCTCGAAGAGCAAGGTAAACTTCGCGAAGCAGAACCGTACTTTTCGACCTCCCTTAGCGAGAGTACTAACCGCTACGGCCCAAGCCATCCTTCAACGCTCACTCATTTGCACAACATGGGATTTTTCTTTCAAAGGCAAGGTCGCCTCGCCGATGCAGAACAAGCCTTCCGAGCGGCATTGATTGGGCGCATACAGGTACTGGGTGAGAACCATCGACATACAATTGAATCTTGTTCTGCGATCGGAGTTGTGCTGTGGGAACAGAGTCACCTAACCGAAGCTCTGCCGTACTTCCAGAAGGTCTTGGATTGGCGAATGGCCGCTTTAGGCCCGGATCATGCAGACACACTTTCGGCAATGTCGAACATGGGTATCTTGCTCGATTCCATGGGCCACCACGAAGAGGCAGAGACACTCTTGCAAAAAGTGCTCCACGTGAGGCAGAAAGAACTCGGAGACAATCATCCGGATGTATTTTCATCTCAAGCAGCAATGGGAGGACTCCTTCGCTCACAAGGGAGCTCCGAAGCTGCTCAACAGTATCTTCTCGATGTGCTTGAAAGTCGTCGTGAGCATTTTGGCAACTCACATCCCAAGACCATCGAAGCAGTTCACAATCTGGGAGTTCTCTACAAAGAGTTAGGGCGGTTTGCCGATTCAGAGTCACTCTTATACGAAGCAATCGGTTGGTATCGAAATACCTTTGGCACGACTAATTATCGAATTGTTAGTGCTTTGTCGAGCTACGCGGGGCTAATTGCGTCGCAACAGAACCCATTAAAATCACTCGTCTACTATGAAGAAGCGCTCTCGGCTGCCGAGTCTCTCCGCTCTATGGTCGCAGTAGATGCGACATCTCGCGCTCAGTTCGCACGAAAACTGAGTCTTTTATCACTCGTAAATGGATACGCGCTCACCCTCACCCACCTATCGCGTCAATCCGAAGCTCTCTCCGTTCTTGAGCGTGGCCGCTCGCGCGCAGCCCTCGACATGTTCGCGGGCGGCCGCGGCGCGGCCGAACGCGTACTGCGTGACACGGCATCAGATGAAGAGCTGGCTCGCTACCAGTCGGCCCTGGACGCCGAGCAGGAGGCCAGCGAGTGGGTCTTCGAGTCCGAGGCACGGATGGCCGCGGCGCCCGACGTCGAGCAGAAGGAGCACTGGCGCGGCGAGGTCCGCAAGGCCCGCATGACACTCTCCGAGAAGACCGCCGCCGTGTTCAGTGAACTCCGAGGCCTCGTCCCCGCCGCCGACCCGATGACCGCCGAGCAGATCCTCGACGAGATGCGCCCTGATGAGGCGCTGCTCACCTTCGCCTTCACGGAGTACGGCAGCGTCGCGCTGATCGCAAGAGACAATGATGTTCACGGCTACATTCTCACCGACGACAAGGACGCACAGAGAGCACTCAACGACGCGCTCGCTTCGCTCCGCGCGGCCGTCTCCTCGCGCGCATCAACAGACCGATCGCCCGACACCGCCATCGCCGCGGCGCGCTCCGCGCTGCTGCCGAGCGAACTGCTCGAACAAATCGACGGCATCAAGTCGCTCACCGTGGTCGCCGATGGCACGCTCACCGGCGTCCCGATGGAACTACTGATCCCCGACATCCCCATCGCCTACGCGCCCAGCGCCACCATCGCGATGAAGCAGCGGAATAGGCCGAGTGATGCTGAGACCGGGCTCGCCTCAGCGGTCATTGTCGGCGACCCCGTCTTCGCGGGTGCAGAGGAAGAACCCGACTACCCGGAGAGCGGGTTGCTGCTCGCCATGGTCGTGGACGACTCCAACGCAGCCATCGCCGGCATGCAACGCGGCGATGTGCTCGTCGCCTACGGCCAGCGCCCCATCGCCTCTATGGACGACCTCCGCGCCGCCGTCGGCGCTGTCAATGAGGAGTTGGCGACCCGCGGAGGCATTGATCCCGCGGCACGCACAGTCAGCGCCGAACTCTGGCGCAACGGTGAGCTTGTCAAAGTTGCCCTCGCACCCGGCTCGATGGGCGTGCAGCTGGATCAGCGCCCGCCCGCCGAGGGATTGCGTTCGATGAAGTTCTTCGACCGTTCGTGGGACCAGCAGGCCGCCGACGCCAGCGCGCTCGAACAGGTCCGCCTCTATGGCGGCGCGCTCTCACCACTCCCGTCCACACGCCTCGAAGCGACCTCCGTCGCGTCGATGTTCGGTGACGGCTCGACGCTGCTCGTTGGCAGCGATGCGAATGCTCCGAACTTGAGGAACGCGGTGAAGAGTCAATCACCGCGCGTCCTGCACCTGGCCACGCACGGCCTGCTCGGCTCCTCGGCCCGCCCGCTGCTGGCGAGTCTGGCGTTGTCCACTCCGGATGAGCCGTCCATCGACGACACGGGGTTCCTCACACTCGAAGAGGTCCTCAACGACTGGGGCGGTTCGTTGCAGGGTACTGAACTCGTCGTCCTGAGCGCCTGCGACACCGCCAACGGCATCCGGCAGGGCGACACCGCCATGACGCTTCCGCTCGGCTTCTTCGTCTGCGGCGCAGACACCGTCATCGCCTCGCTCTGGAAGGTCGACGACCGCGCCACCGCGCTGCTCATGGCGCGCTTCTACGCCAACTGGCTCGGCAAGAGCGAGTCCGTGCGTTCCATCGACGGCGTCAACTACGACGCCAATGCCCCCATGCCCAAACTCGCGGCCCTCCGCGAAGCCCGCCAGTGGCTGCGATCGCTCACCCAGGACCAGGTCGACGCCATCTTCGCATCGGACACATCCGTCGCCGACGCCGCAGCACGCGGACCCGCACCGAGACGAGGCGAACTCGCAGATCCTCTGGCCGCCGCCGACAACTGCCCCTACGACCACCCCTACTACTACAGCGCCTTCATACTTCAGGGGAGCCCGGAGTAGATCAGAGCTGTCGTTAACCCCCGCCCCCGTTAACCCCAGAGCGCGAGAGTCCGAGAGTCCTGGGCCCTTCGCGGGTTCACACCTTCGCCAACGCTCACTTAAAGGTGCGCTCCTACCCCCACTCACAACCCCCAATCCCCGCCCGTGACGCCCGTTTCCGCCCTCATCCACCAACGAAAAACGCCCCGGAATTCCTCCGAAGCGTCGTGAACTCCCCGACCAGGGCTCGAACCTGGAACCTAGCGGTTAACAGCCGCTCGCTCTACCATTGAGCTATCGGGGATCGTCACCGATGGCCGACCATAGGGGATGGGCGGGGCGGCAATTATACCTCCCTCTCCATCGGCTGCCAAGCAACTCGGTTTGCCTCGAATCGCCCTTCCCATCTCAAGAAGGGCGTCCGGCAGGCCCGATATCCATCCTGATGGCCCATGTCCGAACCCCGACCCTCGATACCACCCGCGACCGGGGTGACCACGCCGATCCCTCGCTCCGCGCGCGGCCGACCCACAGTTCCGATGCGCCATCATGCCTCGATCGCAACCTCGAAGCGCTTTCCAACCGCGGCGCGATCGACCGCGACACCCACGACCGCCTCGCCTCAATCGAGCCGGTGCCTCCGAACGAGCCGGCTCCTTCGGCAATCGACCGACTCCGCAACCTCGATGCGGCACCCGAAGCGGTCAGCCCACCGCTCATCATCGTCGGCCTCGATGCGCCCCAAATCGCAGCATCCCTTCCACGCCTCCGCCAAACCGAGTCGTCCGCAATCTTCCGTCGCCGCATCATCATCATCCACGAACACGAGGCATCCCTCGCAGCGTCACTCGCCGCGACCGACCTGACACATGCCATCGCCGACGAAGCAACCGAATGGTTCGTCGCACTCGGCTCCCTCGATCGCTTCCGCAACTGGCTGATCGACCGCATCGATGACGCCCTGCCGAAAGAGACGCTCGCCCTGTCCGACGATCAACGGACCCTCCGCCTCCGTGACCGTACCGCGCGCGTGCTCGCCGACTGCACCTCGCGCCAGCAGGCCAACGCATCGGTGCTGATCGCCGCCGCCAGAGCAACCGCAGACTCGCAACAGCCCCTCGCCAGGCGCGCCGCGTTCGAGCAAGGCGCAAGCCGCACCAAACCACTCCGTGTCCTGATCTGCGGCTCGGTCTACACCACATACATCAAGCACTCCGTCGACGACCTCGCCGACGCGTTCCGATCGCTCGGCCACGACGCACGCGTCCTCACCGAGCGCGACACCTCGACGCGCCTCACCGCCGTCAACTACGCCCGCGCGATCACCGAGCACCGGCCCGACCTCATCATCGTCGCCAACTACACCCGCACCATGCTCGGCAACGCGTTCCCCGATGGCATCCCGTTCGTTTCATGGATCCAGGACGCGATGCCCCAGTTCTTCGATCAGAGCATCGGCCGCGCCCAGTCAGAGTCCGACATGATCGCCGGCAACACGATGCCCGAACTCTTCACGCGCTACTACTACCCCCAGCACGCCGCAATGCCCTTCTGTGTCCCCGCCAGCGCGCAGAAGTTCCAAACCGTGCCCGTGTCACCCGCGCTCGCTCGGCGGCATGAATGCGAGATCGCGTTCGTGAGCCACCACTCCGAAACCCCCGATCAGATGCGCGATCGCCTCGCACGCGAGTCGCAGGCGGGCGGGAACGCACAAGCACTCCTGGACCGGCTGTATGAAGACGCGCACACACTCGTCAGCCGCGCCGCCACGCAACCCATCCTCGACGCCGCAAGCGAGATGTGCGCCAGCGCGTTCCGCGACATCTGCGCCGCAGAGCCCACCACCCAGCAGCACTCCGTCCTGATCCATTCGGTCCTGCTCCCGCTCGCGGGGCGCATCTTCCGCCACGAATCGCTCGCCTGGGCCGCCGATATCGCCGAGTCACGCGCCTGGCGCCTGCACCTCTACGGCAACGGCTGGGAACGGTGCCAACGCTTCGCCAGGTACGCCAGAGGCCCCATCGAGCACGGCGAAGACCTCCGCGCCAGCTATCAGGCGGCGCGCGTCCATCTGCACCTCGACATCAACACACTCACACACCAACGCATGTCCGAGTGCGCGCTGTCGGGCGGACTGCCCATCGCGCGCTTCATCCGCACCGGGCTCGATGCGCTCAGGAACGCCGCGCTCGATGAACTTCTCGACACCGCAACACCCATCGACACCGCTCCCGACGGCGCGCGCACCCTCAGTTGCTCCGATGCGCCCCTCGGACGCCTCTACCAGTCGCAGCTCGACGCACTCAACATCACCGGAACCGGCACGCTCACCGCCCCGCCCGGCCTCGCGCCCATGGGCCGCTTCTACCGCGAGAGAATCGCGCCGCAGTTCGATGCCGCCCGCGTCTTCGGCGATCTCTCCACGATGACATTCTCCGGCCCGGATGCCCTCGAGCGCATCCTTGCCCGCGCTGTCGACGACGCCGAATGGCGCGCCGCGCGCTCCGCCGAGATGCGCCAGGGCATCTCCAGGTACACAACCACCGAAGTCTTCGCCCAACGCCTCATCGAGCACGCCGCCGTCGTCGTCGGCTGGCGAGTGGCCCGCGAACAACGCGGCAATCCGTGGCCGCCCTCCCCCGAGGACGCCGCCCGATACCGCGCCCACATCGAGGAGCGGCTCGATGCATAGCCAGGTCTGGTACGCCATCCCGTCCGCGAGTGTCGATCGCTGCCGCGCCACGCTACCCGCGTGGCGCGAGATGGGCTACCGCGTCGCCGTGCTCCAGAACCGCGAGCGAGGCGAGATCCCCGCAGATATCACCGTCTGGTCCGACGCCTACCCCGGCTGGGCCGCGTCCGTGAACATCCTCTGCAAGCAGATCGTGCCCCGCATCGCGCCGATCATCGTCACCGGCGGCGACGACATGCTCCCCGACCCGACAACGCCCGCGCACGAAATCGCATCGCAGTTCCTCGATCGCTTCCCGCACACATTCGCCGTCATGCAGCCCATCGGCGACGCGTTCATGAACACCTCGGAATACTGCGGCTCGCCGTGGCTCGGACGCGCCTGGATCGACCGCGCCTACCGAGGCCTCGGCCCGATGTGGCCCGGATACCGACACAACTGGGCCGATCACGAACTCAAGTGCATCGCAGACGCCTACGGCGCGCTCTGGCAACGCGACGACTTCTCGCAGCGTCACGATCACTTCTCGCGCTCCGCCGCCGAACCGCCCCCCTACTGGCGCAAGTCCGTGGAAGCCAACGATCAGCACGATGCCGAGCAGTTCGTCGGACGGCTCCTCACCGCCTTCCCGGGCCACGAGCCGATCGGTGCCCCATCGATCCCCCCCGAATACTGGCGCGCCAACTACAAAGGCCCCGCCGCGCGATATTGGGCGACGCGATACGCCGAGGCGCTCCTCGCCGGCGACGCCGCAGACCGTCTCGATCGCACACTCCATGAACTCGCCCGATGCGGCGTGCAACGCGTCGTCATCTACGGCGCCGGCACAGAACTCCAATCCGCCTCCGCCGCACTCCGCGACGCCCCGGTCCGGATCGTCGCCCTCGCCGACGACGCCATGAACCGAGCCGGCACGCGCCTGTGGGGGTTCGATGTCCTGACGCTCGATGAAGCCGCCGCGCTCGAGGCCGATGCCGTGATCATCTGCACGCGCAATACGAATGAGGCGATGGAGCATCGGGCCCGAAGCGCTTTCCCCCAACAGATCTGCATCACGCAACTCGCTACCGCGTCAACAACGGAACATTGCCATGCATGAAGTCTGGTTCGCCATCCCCTCCGCGAGTGTCGACCGCTGCCGCGAGAACCTCCCCAGGTGGCGCGAGATGGGCTACCGCATCGCGATCCTTCAGAACCGTCAGCGCGCCGATATCCCCGCCGACATCGTGCAATGGTCCGACACCTACCCCGGCTGGGGCGAGTCCATCAACATCCTCTGCCGCGACATCGTCCCCGCCTCCGCGCACATCGTCGTCTCGGGCGGCGACGACATGCTCCCCGATCCGAACAAGCCCGCGTCAGAACTCGCCGCCGAATACTTCGATCGCTTCCCCGACGGCATGGGCGTGATGCAACCGGCGGGCGACGATTTCATGTGGTCGAAGAACTACTGCGGCTCGCCGTGGTTCGCACGCCCGTTCTTCACAACCATGTACCGCGGACGCGGCCCGATGCACGGCGGCTACCGCCACAACTGGGCCGACTATGAACTCTACTGGGTCGCGCGCTGCCGCAAAATGCTCTGGATGCGCGATGACGCTGCCCAGTACCACGCCCACTTCACGCGCGACGGCTCGCAGCGACCCGAGTGGTGGCAACGCGAAGTCGGCGACACCGATCAGCGCGACTGCGAACTCTTCCTCTCGCGCAAGTACCGGTTCTTCCCCGGCCACGAGCCGACACGATACGCAAACCCATTCGACGAGCGTGAACTGCTCCAGCACGAAACCGGAGTCGCCGAATGGCGTTGGAACCGCTCCTACGCCCCCCACTCCTTCGCCAGCGCCGCCAGCGAGCGCATGGCCGAGGCCATCCGCAGCAGCGCCGAAGCGGGCCACAACCCGATCGCCATCTACGGCGCAGGCACCCACACGCACAAGTGTGCGCACGCCCTCGCCGAGCCCGCCGCGACCATCGCGTGCATCATCGACGACAACCCCGATCGCCACGGCTCCACGCTCTGGGGATACCCGATCGTCTCGCTCGCCGACGCGATCCGACGGAGAGTCCGTGCCATCATCCTCTCCTCCGACGCCTTCGAGCACCAACTCTGGGACAAGTGCGCCAACGCCCGCGCCGCGGGCATCGAAGTCGTCCGCATCTACACCAACGACATGGCGGAGTCCGCAGCGTGAACCCACTCCAGACACAACTCCTCATGATCGATGCCTACCGACTCATCGCCGAGGTCATCCCCGATCTCGACGGCGTCATCATCGACGGCGGCGCCAATGTCGGCCAGGCGACCGAACACCTGCGCAAATGCTTCCCGAGCACGCCCATCCACGCATTCGAACCGGTGGGCGAGGCATTCGAACAACTCGCGGAGCACACCGCGCCTCTCGGCGTGCGCCCGCACCGGCTCGCGCTGGGCGACACCGAGCACGAAGCCGAGATACGCGTCAATAGGAATCTCTGGACCTGCTCCCTCCTCGACGCCTCCTCACGAGGCCACGAGTTCCACGACGACTGGTGCCAGACCGTCCGCACCGAGCGCATCCGCGTCGTGCGCCTCGATGACTGGGCGCAGCGCGAAGGCGTCGACCGCGTCTCGCTCCTCAAACTCGACCTCCAGGGATTCGAACTCCCGGCGCTCCGCGGCGCGGGCGATCTGCTCGACACCGTGCAGGCCATCTACTCCGAAGCCCAGATCGTCCCCGAGTACACCGGCGCCTCAACCTTCTCGCAGATCGACACATTCCTGAATACGCGCGGCTTCACGCTCTACCAGATCACCGACCTCTGCCTCAAGGGCGCGCACTCCGAGCCCTCATGCTGCGACGGCCTCTGGCTTAGACAAGACATCCTCGATCAGGTCCGCTCCCGGCCCACACCCAGACCCATACTCGACGCCGTCGACCGCCGCGCCGTACTCATGGCCGACGCCCTCCGACTCTGCAAAGAGCAAGACCTCCGCCGCGTCGCCATATACGGCGCCGGCGCCCACACCGCCGCGTGCGGCCCATCCCTCGCCGCGCCGCCCGTCAATGTCGTCGCCGTCATCGACGACCAACCCAAACGCCCCGCACTATGGAACATCCCCGTCGTAACGCGCGATGAAGCGCACGACATGGCCCTCGACGCGGTCATCCTCTCATCCGACCGCGCCGAACGCGCGCTGCTCAACAACGCCGACATGTTCATCGAGGCCGGAGTGCCCGTCATCTCCCTCTACGAACACGGACGCGTCACGACTCATCGCCAAGTAGCCGCACCCAGCGCCGTCTAGCGCAGCCCGAACATCCGCTCAAACTTAGCGCGCCGCCGATCCTTGAGCCGCCGCAGCAGCGCCCGGCGAACCGGGCCGAGCGACTCCGGATGCCCGCGCAGATACCAAGGCAACTGCTGCGAGCGCGGGAACCACGGGATGCACGCCGCCGACGGGCACCGATCGGCATCCATCAGCGCCTCGTGCCACATCATGTGATGATTGCCCATGACCCCGACGCGCCCGTCCTGCGTCTGGAACAGAAAGGTCCGGAAGTCGGGCAGCCCCCGCGTCAACTGCGCAATCGTCGGACACCCCACGCCCACCGACTCGGCGCGATCCTCTCGAACAAAGATCGCGTTCACCTCGGTCACCGCCACAAGACGATACCCCTTCTCGCGCCCCAGACGCTCGAGCGCCGCCAGGCTCGACCCGTGGCGAACCGCAGGGTTGTAGGGCGTCACGTACTCGATCTCGTACGGCATCGTCGGGTTGTATTCGCACACCACCACGAGCGCGCGATACGAGGTCAGACTCGCCCAGATGTGGTAGTCGTGCCCATCAACATCAATACTCAGCACATCCGGTTCCGCCGGACACTCCGTCGCGCACAACAGCCTGTAAATCGAGTGCTCGCCCGACCAGCGCACCATCCGATTTATCGCCACCACCCGCGGATGCGCCGACGCGTTCGCCTCCAGCTCCGCAAACCGCTCCGGATCGCCCTCGATTAGAATGGCGTGCGCCCGCCGCGACTCCACCAGCCGCCATGTGTTGGACAGGTGCTTCCCGTCCCACGCCCCGAACTCCACGCACCACAGGGCAGGGGCGGACCCATCCGCCGGCTGATCCCACCGCCCGAGCCGCCGCAGCAACTCCTCGATGATCCCGTCCTCCCCGAACTGCGAATGCACATTCCGCCGGAACGACGCCAGCGGCGCCGAATCGCACTTCGGATCAATCGCCAGTCTCGGGGTGTACGGGGTGGGAATGGCGCTCACAAACGATCTCATCGGAACGATGGGGCCCCGCCCGTGAGCCCAACGCGCCCTCTCAAGCACCACCCGAACGAATGCCGATGAAAGCACGTTGGAACAACACGCCCCCGCACCCTCACCAGGACCCCCGGCATGCTCGAACTCGCAACAATGAACGAGTGGTGGCGACTCAACGCGCGGTACCCCGAGTTCCGCAAGCCCTCACACGCGATGCTCAAGGACTTCGGGTACATGAAACTCATGGACCTCGTCGATGAGGTCCGCCCGAGCCGCCTGCTGGAGTTCGGGCACGGCTTCAACTCCACGCTCCTCGCCCGCTGCCAGGACCGGTGCGAAGTCTTCGCGCTCGACGACTACCAGGGCCTCCCCTACTTCCCGCCCCTCGAAGACTGGGAGCAGATGTACGACGAGTACATCCGCAAGCCCTGCCCGAACGCCACGCTCGTCCGAGGACTCCTCGGCGCCGAAAACCCGCTCCCCCAACTCGAGCCCGAGACCTTCGACCTCATCGTCTCCGTCTCCGTCCTTGAAGAACTCCCGCGCGAGGCGTTCGATCCCGTCGTCTCGCACGCCGCGCGCCTCCTCGCGCCCGGCGGCCTCTTCGCCGGCACATTCGATGTCATGCTCAAGTGGCCCAACTCCATCAACCCGCTCGTACAGGCGATCCGCAACGCCGGACTCGAACTCGAAACACCCGAACCGAACCGGCTCGCAGCAGACTTCAACGAGCTCCTCATCGAGAGCCCCTCAACCGTCATGATCACCTACCAGATGGCCGAGGGCGACGCCCGCAAGTTCAACGGCCACTGGTCGTCGGCATGGTTCGTCGCAAGGAAGCCCGCGTGACCCGCGCCGCGATCAGCCCGCCGCTCCCCGAGTCCATCATCCTCAAAGACCCCGTCCGCGCGCACTTCCGCGCCGATCACTACACCCGCATCAACCTCCGCCGCCTCGAGCATCTGGCCACCCTCGCGCTCGTCAGGCCCGGCATGCGCATCCTCGAACTCGGCGCCGGCATCGGCGATCTCACATCCTTTTTCCTTGACCGTGGATGCACCGTCACCCTCGTCGAGGGCCGCGACGACAACATTGCCATCTGCCGCGATCGTTTCGACGGCCTGCAGAATGTCGAGTGCATCCGGCTCGACCTCGACAACCCCGAACCCGATCCCCTCAAACACGAGACCTTCGATCTCGTCTTCGCCTACGGCCTGCTCTATCACCTTGAGCATCCCGCCGACGCGCTCCGCTGGATGGCCGACCGCTGCACCTCAACGCTCCTTCTGGAAACGTGCGTCACACCCGACACCTCCGAAGAGATCAACCCCACAAGCGAAGACGCCGGCTTCGCATCGCAGGCGCTCCGCGGCACCGGGTGCCGACCGACCCGCGCCTGGGTCTGGCAACAACTCACGCAAATTTTCCCCTTCGTCTACACAACACGAACCCAACCCAATCACGACGAGTTCCCGCTCGATTGGTCCGACCCGGCACCCTCCGCCACGGGCCTGCACCGCGCGATCTTCGTCGCATCGCGCGCACCGCTGGATCATCACCCCGACCTCGCGCCCACCCTCCTGAGCCGACACACCACGAGCAACTGATGCCCGATCGAACCAACACCACGCACCAGCCGCAGACCCCACGCGCCAAAGTGCTCTCTAGGGAAGCGCTCCTGGCGCGCCGATCCGAGGCGCGGGCGCACGGCGCTTCCGTCGTCCACTGCCACGGCTGCTTCGACATCGTCCACCCCGGCCACGTCCGACACCTCCAGGACGCCAAACGCCAGGGCGACATCCTTCTCGTCACCATCACCGGCGACTCGCACATCGCCAAGGGCGCCGGACGCCCCCTCTTCGACCAATCCCTCCGCGCCGAGAGTCTCGCGGCACTCGCCTGCGTCGATTGGGTCCACATCTGCCCCGACGCCACCGCCGAGCAACTGCTCAGCGAAGTCCAGCCCGATGTCTACATCAAGGGCCGCGAATACGAACGCAACAACGACCCGCGATTCGCAGCAGAGCGCGACGCCGTCGAGCGCCACGGCGGCCGCGTCGTCTTCTCCTCCGGCGACATCGTCTTCTCCTCCTCCGCGCTCATCGAGTCCATCCACGCCTCGCAGTCGGGCCACGACGCCCACGACAACCCCGCCCGCGCGCGCCTCCGCCAACTCCATGCCTTCCACGACCTCTCGCCCGCCGCGATTGATGCGCTCGTCGCACAGATGTCCGGCAAGCGCGCCGTCGTCTTCGGCGAAACGATCATCGACACCTACGTCGCGTGCACATGGCCCGATGTCGCCGGTGAGTCGCCCATGCTCTCCCTCCGCCCGCTCGAAGAGACCAGCTTCGACGGCGGCGCCGCCATCATCGCCCGCCACCTCGCCGCCATGGGCGCACACGCGACGCTCGTCACCGCAATCCCCGACAACGACGCCTCCAACGACCTCATGCACCGGCTCGGCGACGCCGGCGTCGAGGTCGTCCGCATCCCCTGCGCCACACCCATCCCCGAGAAGCAGCGCTACCTCGTCGGGCGCGAAAAGGTCGTCAAGATCGACCGCGTCCAGCCCATCGCCATCGACGCCAGGGCCCGCGCCGAACTCGTCAGCGCCGGCATCCGCGTCGCCGAGGGCGCCGACGCCGCCATCATCGCCGACTTCGGCTTGGGGATGTTCTCGCCCCGCACCATCGAAGACCTCTGCGCGACCGTCCGCCCGCGCGTCCGCCTCCTCGCGGGCGATGTCTCGGGACGCCGATCTTCGCTCCTCTCCATGCGCAAGAGCGACTGGGTCACACCCACCGAGTCCGAACTCCGCCGCGCCGTCAACGACTTCGACTCATCGCTCCCCGCCGTCGCGTGGCAGGTCATGGAACGCACCGACTCACGCTCCCTCGTCGTCACCCTCGGCGAGGACGGACTCATCCTCTTCCGCCGCACCGACTCCGCCGCTTCGACCGACCCGTGGCCCTCCCGCGTCACCAGCGAGCACATCCCCGCGCTCTCCTCCAACCCGCTCGATCCGCTCGGCAGCGGCGATGCATTCCTCGCCGTCTCAACGCTCGCGCTCGCCGCGGGCGCCGAGCCCATCATGGCCGCCTACATCGGCTCGCTCGCATCCGCCGTCGAGGGCTCCATGCTCGGCAACATCCCCGTCGAGCCGCGCCGCATCACATCGATCGCACACCGACTCCACGACGACCACCTCGTCGTCCAGCGCACCGGCCGCGTCCGCCTGGTCTCGTAGTGCGCTTCTCGTTCATCATCCCGACGCGCAACCGTCACGATGAACTGGCGCACACACTCCACCAGCTCGCTTCCTACGACCCCGCTCTCCTCGCCAACGCCGCCGAGGTCATCGTCGCAGACAACGCCTCCGACGCTCCCGTCCGCGTCCCTTCGCGCCTCGCCAACGCCATCCCCGTCCACCTCATCCGGCTCGACCACAACGCTGGCGCCGCCGCTCGCAACACCGCCGCGCAACGCGCCACGGGCGACTGGCTCGTCATGCTCGACGACGACTCGCACCCGACCGCCGGCGACTTCGCGGCCCTCGCACAAACCGCACCCGAAGACCTCGCCGCGATCGGCGCCGAAATCCTCCTCCCATCCGGCATCCACGAGTCCGGAGGCCTCCCCGAAGTCATCATCGGCTGCGCCTGCATCATCCGCCGCCACGCCTTCCTCGCCGTTGGTGGCTACGACCCATCTTTCGAGTACTACGCCGAAGAGTACGACCTCTGCGCCAAACTCATCGCCGCCGGCCACCGCATCACCCACTCCCGCGCCCTCCGCTTCGAGCACCGCAAGGTGGACTCCGGCCGCTCATTCGACCGCATCCTCGCCCGCCTCGTCCGCAACAACGGCTGGGTCATCGCACGTTACGCGCCCGATCACCTCCGCGACGATGCCCTCCGCGCCATGGTCGACCGCTACCGCACCATCGCGCACCGCGAGCGCGCGCAAACCGGCTACAACGACGGCATCGACGAACTCACATCAACAATCGACAACCAACCCCGCGTGCCGCTCTCCCCCGAACACTGGGACCGCTTCACCGGCCTCGCCGCCTGCCGCGCACACCTCATCCCGCAGATCCGACAACACAGCGCCAAGCGCATCGCACTCGTCGCCCGCGGCAAAGGCGACGACCTCATCGAACAAGTCATCCGCGAGTCCGGTGCCGAACTCGTCACCGACGACCACACCGCCGACCTCCGCATCGCCGGCTCCCTCTCTCCGGGGCCCATGATGGATGCGGCGCGTGTGCACGAGTCGAAGGCCGCTTGGTCGATGGCCCCAGAACCCCTCTGCTCACACGCCAAGTCACGAACGACGATGTGAATACAGAGTCGGGGCCCAGATTTTGGGTTCCAATCCTAACTGCCTCCACTTATCATCAATGGCGAGCAGTGATCCTCTCTACCCACGGAGCAAGGCCATGCGAATGACTCCTGCCGTGACCGTCATCACAGCGACGACTCTCTTGGCAAACAGCGAGTCGTCGGCCGATTGGCCAGCGCCAAATGCCGATCCCGGATTGGTGAAATGCGTGACCGTTCCCGTTGGAGTCGCCAATAACGCCAGCACTTCAATCGCAAGTGCCGGCGACATTGACAATGATGGACATGACGACATCATCGTCGGCATGCCAAAACACGCTCCGAATGGCAAAGTCGTTGTACTTTCGGGCAGCGATGGCAACGTGCTCTTCGAGTTTGAAGGTGTATTGAGCGGCTACCTGTTTGGAAACTCTGTTCGCTCAATCGGCGACATAAACGCCGACGAGGTTCCCGACTTTGTAATCGGCGCACCCGGTGGGCCGGGGCAGAACGCCGGCTACATTCAGGTCCGGTCGGGACTGAATGGTGCCGTGTTACACCAATGGGGTGCTGGCACGAAGCAGTACGGCTTCGCCATGGCAGCAGCAGGCGATATCAATAACGACACAGTTCCCGACATCGCTGTCTCCGCCCCATTCGCCAATCAGGTCGGCGCTGTCCATATCTACTCCGGCATCGATGGAGCGCTCCTGCGCACATTCAATGGCTCGGGCGGCGGCTTCGGCACCGCGCTGGATTGCGCAGGCGATGTCAACGGCGATGGAGTCAACGATTTCATTATCGGCGCGCCCACGGAAGAATACAACGGGATACCGCAGCGGGGATCAGCACGCGTATTCTCCGGCAGTGATGGCACCCTGTTATTCGAGTATCACGGCGGCACGTACAGTTGGCATTGGGGCTCGACCGTGGCAGGGGCCGGCGACCTGAACTCAGATGGTCTCAGCGACTTCATCATCGGTGGCATCAGGTATGAACTGCCGCAGGACGAATACGAAGGAGCAATCGTGTGCTCGGGGGCCGATGGAAATATTCTGTATTCCCTGAATGGCGATGAAGTCGGAAACGAAGTCGCCAGCGCAGGCGATGTCGACAATGATGGCGTCAACGACTTCCTGATCGGCACCGACAACGGATATCTGAATGTCCATTCCGGCGCCACCGGAACCCGAATCGATCGCATCTATGACGGCCCGCCCGCGACGACATTCGGAAAACTCGCCGGAATTCTCGATGTCAACAACGATGGTCGCACCGACTTCCTGATCGCCGCCCACCCCGATAGCCCCGCCGCAGTAACCATCGTGCTCGGTGTCGAACTGCAGCAACTTCCATCGATCTGCACAGGCGACCTCACCGGAGACCGCGTTGTTGATGTGAACGATCTCAATAGTGTGCTGTCGAACTGGGCCACTTCTTGCGCGCCCCCATTCCCACAACTCGTAAGCCGTGCCGAACACAGACTCACGCCCCCACTCACAATCGACGGCGCGGAGTTGGATGTCGATGCCGCGGATGTGATCGGCGACCTTAATCAAGACGGCTTTGATGATGTCGTGATCGGTGACTCACTCGACGATACAAACGGGATCGACAGCGGCGTCGTCAAGGTGATCTCCGGCAGGCCCGACGGAGAAGTCCTGCGTGTGTGGCACGGCACAACGGACAATGCCCGCTTCGGCGGATCTGTCTGTCGAGGGGGCGACATCAACGCCGATGGGATCCCCGATATCCTCGCATCGGGCTATGTGGATGGCTCTGGCTCCCACTTGGCCGCGATTTCCGGAAGTGATGGCACCATTCTCTATACCCTCGATCCGCCCTATACCGTGTTCCGATCGGCCGGCGATGTCAATCGCGACGGGCACGACGACCTAGTGATCGGAATACCCCTCGCCGATGTCAACGGCACTGATAGCGGCAGCGCCTTTGTGTATTCCGGCGTCGATGGCTCGCTCATCTACACATTCCACGGTAATAGTGCAGGCGATGAATTCGGCAGATCCGTGAGCGGCGCGGGGGATGTCAACGGGGATGGATACGACGACATCATCATCGGTGCACCGCATGACTGGGTGACCTACGCGAATGGGGGCAGTGCCTGGGTGTACTCGGGTCAAAACGGCGCGCTGATTCGGTTGGTGGCGGGCGGTGGTATCGAGGGACCACGACTCGGGACCTTCGTCAGCCGTGCAGGAGATGTCAACGCCGACGGCCTCGACGATGTCATCGTTGGTTCGCCATTCACCAGAACAAACATCACTGAAACAGGTACGCAACGCGGCAGCGCAAGTGTTTACTTGGGAGGGTCTTGGACTCTCGAACATAAGTTCTATGGCGACTTCCCCTACGAGCATTTCGCGAGAGTCGCGCCCGCAGGCGATGTCGATGGCGACGGCCATGATGATGTTGTTGTTTGTTCCGATTACAGCACCGGGAAGTCGAAGGTCTTTTCAGGTCGCACCGGCGAGATTTTATATGAATCGGCGAGGTTCTTTCACTGCGCTCCGGGCGATTTCAATGGGGACGGCTTGAGCGACCTGCTCTTTCTCACACGCGTAACATCATCACCCAGAGATGCTCAGCAGTTCTTGAGTTTCGGACTGCCATCCGAACCATGCCCCGGCGACGCCACGGGCGACTCCCAGGTCGATGTCAACGACCTCAACGCCGTCCTCGCCAACTGGCTCGTATCCTGCAACTGACCGCCGCGATTCCCTCACATCACACGCCGCGCAATCAAGCGCCCGGAGCACCCATGGACTGCCACCCCACGCCAGAACCCGAACACAAGTGGCTCATGCAACTCGTCGGCGAATGGGACTTCCAGAGCAAATGCGTCATGCCCGACGGCCAACCCGCAACCTCCAGCGGCCGCGAAGTCGTCCGCTCCGTCGGCGACATCTGGGTCATCGGCGAACTCGTCGGCACCATGCCAGGGGGGGGCGGGGGTGAAGGGGAGATGACCGGCATCATGACCGTCGGCTTCGACACCCGCACGCGCCGATTCGTCGGCTCGTGGGTCGGCTCGCCCATGACCGGCATGTTCGTCTACGACGGCACGCGCGACGCCTCGGGCAAAGTCCTCACGCTCAACTGCACGGGCCCCGCGTTCACCGACCCCACCGCAACCGCCAACTACCGCGACATCGTCACCATCGACTCGCCCAACGAACGCCGCCTCACATCGCAGTTCCAGGATGATGACGGCAACTGGCACACCATGATGGAAGCCACATTCCGGCGGCTGAAATAGCGCACCCGCCCCCCCGCACCGATCCCCTTATCGGCCGCAGTCCGCCCGATCCCGCCGCAATTCAGCATCACAACCCACGCGACTCCCCCTTCCCCCCGCTTCTATGGGGAAAGGGTTGCACCACGCCCCGCAGAGGGTAACCTCACTCTTGCACAGGAGTCGTTTGGCGGCGTTGCCGAGCCGGCTCAGACATCAACGGATGCTCGTCGCACGCGAGCGTGAGGGAGTCAGAAATATGAAGATGCGCACAGGTTCCATGCTGGCCGCGATCGCCGTCACCTCGATGTCCGCAGCCGCGAACGCCGACGATCTCCTGCTCGTCGATCTCTCAGTCCCCAATCAGATCACCATCACCGCGACCGCCGGCCTCGCCGCCGCCACCGTCTCCGACACCGACGACATCGGCGTGTACTTCCGCGAGTTCTTCGGCGCCAACACACTCGCCGGCTCCGCCGACACGCTCGTCTCGGGCAACCTCGTCTCCTTCGGCAACGCCAGCGACGGCACGCCCGACCTCTTCCACTTCACCAACGATCCGGGCCTCAACTTCTGGAGCTGGACCAACGACGCGGCCTCCGGCTTCACCATGGGCTCGCAGGCATTCTCCGGCTCCGCGACCTGGAGCATCACGCCCGCCTCGTTCACCGCGTACACCGCCAACAACCCCGTCGGCCGCACCGGCGACCTCTTCTTCCCCGCCGACTCCTTCGACGACATCGCCGGACAGGGCCCCATCGGAACCTGGCGCATCGTCCCCACCCCCGGCGCCGCCTCACTCATGGGCATCGGCCTCATCGCCTCCGCCCGCCGCCGCCGCTAACGCGCCCGGCCGCCCAACAACCCGATCAACCAACGCCAGCCCTCTCGCTCCGGGAGGGCTGGTTGTCTTTCATTCCCGCCCCCCGGCCGCCGCAGCGGAAGCACCACCCACCGGTTCAGCACGCTACACCGACGCCCCGCTTGTGCCGCCCGCGCCCGGCGAGGCCGCCATCGGCCCCGTCGCCTGGTTCAGCAGCACATCGACCGGAATCCCCTCCACCGAAAGCAACGCCGCCACACGCGGGTTCGTCCGCAGATAACCCGGCTCACGCGAACAGTCGAACGCCCGGCATCCCCGCGGCCGCGTCTCGTAAATCCTGCACAATCCCTCCGCGCTCAGGTGCGGACAACGATCATCCACAAACGCGAGAATCGAACCGTCATCGAGCAACACCCCCCGATGACCCGTGCAACAGGTCCCGCCGCATTTCTCGCAAGGCAGCCCTACCAAGATCGCCGCGCGAACTCGGCGGCGATCGGCGTACGGAGTAAAGCGGCATCATCAAAGATGGGTACAAGAGTGCGTCTGATGGCCGAGTGTAGCAGGTCCCCCTCCGACGCCCGCGCCGTCTTCGAAAACCCCCGCCACGACTTCACCCAACGCATCACCTACGACCTCGCACCCGAAGGCAATCGCACCGCCTCCATCGGCTACACCAACGGCGGCTCCCCCCGGGCTTTCGAGTTCACGCGCGAATGAAACTCTTGAAATAGCAATCACTTCCAACCTAGTCGTCACCAAACACTGCGACGGCATTCATTAAACCGACTCAGGAAAGGACGGACGTCGAGATTCTTTACTGTATTCTCTGGCGATGCCACCTGGACAGGTATCCTTAGCGCAAGGGACTTCTAGGAAGTTCTGTAAACCCGCGAGGGTCGTGAGGGAAAGCGTTCGAATCGCACTTTTGCGCCCACGAATGCGAGTCCTTGAGTTTGGTAGCGGCGCGCTTCGAAACGCCGCATGGCTCCAGCAACGAGGACTGAGAGTAGATGTTGTTGAATTTCCGAGTGTCATAGCGCGCTACGATGCTGAATATAAGCATCTAATCCGTCGAGGCGGAAAGGTCTACACGAGTACTCCACGACGACAGTTCGATGCGGTCGTGTGCACATTCGTTCTTGGAACTATCACACCCTCAAAAGCACGCGTCAGCATGCTAGCAGAGATGCGAGACTGCCTAAAGGCTAAAGCACCGCTGATACTTGCGGTGCGAGGCCCAGGAGATGTAAAGACCAAAAATCGCCAAGGCCAACCATGGCGCGATGGGTTTCTGACTCCAAATGGAACTTTCATTAAGCCATTCCGAAAGCCCGAACTAATCGATCTCTGCTCAAAGGTCGGCCTGCAACTCAGCCCACTGACCAGAGACATTCAGTCCAACAGCGGAATCGTAGACCTAATCTTGGAACTTTCAAATGAATGATGACTGGCTTCAAGCATATCTCGGCGAAATGGGACGCGAGATTGACAACGCATCTAGCCAGCTACATGAGACTACAAATTGGTCGATTGGCGTTGTCGTAGCGGCGTTCTCCGCAGTCGCACTTTCCGAAGAACCTTTTCCTACGCGATGGACACTTGTCGCAGTTGGGGTTGCGTGGATTCTCACCGTTCGTTTTTTCGTTCGATCCTGCATCGCGTACTCTTATTTGTCGCGATGGAACAGAATTCACAGAGCGATTGTGCGACTGAAACTGCTAGACGATCCAAGCAAGAAGTCCCAATACGAACACGAGCTTCGCCATGCAATAAGGCTGTATCACGTACAGTGGAAATCAGCTACGCGGCTACCGTCGTTATTGCGTTCTAGCCTAAAACTAGGATACTTGCAGTTATTTGGGGCTACCTTGGCTCTACTCATGTACGGCCTGATTCGATCAGACGTCTCAGACTTTATGACTTGGGTTGTCGCTTCGGTCGTTGTCGTGGACCTGATTTACGAGATCGCGATATTCCCACGCAAGACATACTTGGAGTTCGCGCCAATGCCCGAGTTTGTCCAGTAGTTAAGACGAAATCGCCCGGTCGTAGGCGAGGCGTGCGACGGAGGGGGTCACTTACTTGTTGGAGCGAATAATCCTTCGCAGTTCTTCAACGGCTAACGGGGGATCTCGCCGGTGGATCATCGCGTGACAATTGGGACAGATCGGCACTAAATCCTTGGCCGGGTCAATCTGGTACTCCTGGCCGATCGAAGCGATCGGAATTAGGTGATGAACATGAATGTACTTCTCGCCCAAATCACCATAGGCATGCTCGAAATTAAACTCACATACCGCGCAGGACCAGCCCTGTATACGAATACATTCTCGACGAGCGATAGGATTGCGTTCGTAGGTATTGGAAAGTACAACGCGAACCTTTCCCTCTGTGAAGTTTGCTGAGTCATCGCTTCGCACCGGAAGAACCACAGTCACCGCATCGTCACATGCGTACCACCGCTCCTTCTGGCGTACCAGCACCTTGGGAAAGAGAGAGGGTTCAAACCCGATTATTTCTGCCCGTGTCTCTAACTCCCGACCCATTTGGGGAAATACAAATAAGCGAAATCCTTCCTCTTCAACCAATCGAAGGTGTTCTACTGAATGCCGGTATGCAGGTTTTCGCTTCCCATTCCTTCCATATTCCCACTCTCGATTGAGTATGAGAGTTGTACCTTCATCCGTAAGAAAATCCCACGCTCCGAAGACGACAAACCTGTCGGACTCATTGACGAAGGACCAACTCCAAGTCCAGTTTGGACAGGTCGCCCCTACAGACTCGATGAATTTTTTTCGATTGGGAGGCATACTCGTTTCCCCTCTCACCACGGTTCATGTGAACTAGGCAAGGCGTATGAACGGGACACAAGTTTGCATAAGTCGGGGTAACAGAACTCCAGTTGAACTTTTTCAGACCCAAATCGGCCTCTGGGGGCTGGAAACGCGGATTCTGGTTTCCCCATGCTCGAGCTTCGCCCGATCGGTACTGTGAACACGGGATACGCCCAGCCACACGCGGCACCACCGCCAGACGCATTTCGAAGAGGGCCGACCGGGGCGAGCTTGGCCGCCTGTGAGAGCATGATTTGCCCCTCCTAGACCGGGGCTACATCACAGGAGTCGGGCTTGGCCCCGCTTGCCGTTCCCGTTGAATCCTGCTGCTGCACGTCAGACTCCTCGCTCGTCTGAGCCGGGCCTCACTGGTCCCCGGCTGCTTGCGACGGGTGAATAGAATCGACTCCGTTATGAGGCGGTAACTCGGTAACTCCAGTTACCACCCGGCCCTCCAACTACAACGGCCCTCTCGTGAAGAGAGGGCCGTGTTCGATCGCTGAAGATCCGGGCATCCGCACCGCCATGCTAGTTGAGAGATTGCCCTACTTCGACTGGCACCGCGTGCTCATCGACTGCCCGACCTCGTCGATCAGTTCCAGATCAACCATCGCCGCCACATCTCCGGGGGTAAACCCGTCGAACTGCCACCGCCGGCGCAACACCCCGCGCAGTTCGCGGACAAACTCCAGCGGCCCCGAGTCGCAGTACTTCGGCTTCAGCGTCGGATACACAGCCGACGCCTGTTCGATCGCCGTGAGCACCTCCCCGAATCCATCCGGGCTGAGGCGGCACCGCAGCACCTGGAACATCTCACACGCGAACGCGCTCGGCTGGAACGCACGCAGCCGTCCATCCGGTGCCAGATCTGCCGGGCGCTCAGCCGACGCCCGACTCTGACGAGGCGCATCACACCGGGCCCGGGCCGCGAAACGCTCGATTGCCTCCGTCGAAGAGATCGCCCGAGCCAACTCATCAATCGAAAGGCGATCGAACGGGTCGACCGCCTCCAACAGCGCATCAAACGGCGTCCCGGCGCGCCCCGCCTCGATCACGCCCTCGGCCACGCACGCCAGCACCTCCAACCAGGCCTCAAACCGCTCGAGCGGAACCACCGCGCAGAGGCGGCGAACGGCCCGGTGTGCCCGATCGCGCGATTGCATCCACCCGAGCCCACTCAGCAGGGCGACGATCCGTTCCTCGCACTCACGCCGCCACGGCCCATGGGATCGCTCCGCGTCGCCCTCATCACGCCGGTCCCACGATTCACCGCCAAACCCGTTTTCGTTGTTTCCAAACATTGGAACGCTCCCGGGGTCGCGGGGCGAGCCGAGTTGCTCGCTTGCCGTCCCCAAGAGCCGCGGCTGTGGAAACGCGGAAATCCGGAAAATGGGTCCGTTTCCGGCCCTTGCAGCGCCTGAAGGGCCATTGTCGTGCCGAGCAGATTTCCGGGTAAGTTGGATAGCATCGGTGCTGCCACTCATGCGGCACCCACCGAGGCGTCGCAAACCCTGACGGACAACGATCATGCCGCACGACCCAACCGATCCCGATCAGACCGGTGAGACACAGGGCGAGGGCGATGAGCCGTCAGACACCGACTACCACGATGCGAGCTACGGGGAAGGGCACGCCGAGGCCATCCGCAGGATCTCGGAGACCCTGCGCACCGGCGCGTCGAAGCTCGATCTCAGCGGTCTCAAGCTTCGCCGAGTTCCGTGCGAGATCGTCCGCCTCAAGGACCAGCTCACGGACCTGGACCTCAGTCGCAACCAACTGACCTCGACGCCCGAACTCGCCGACCTGCTTAAGTGGCTCACTAAGCTCAGAGAACTGGACCTCGACGGCAACCGGCTGTCCTTGACGATCGAACTCGCCGACGCGCTCAAGTCTCTCACCCAGCTCAAATCACTGTTCTTTGGCGGCAACCAGTTGACGACCTCGACGGCCGAACTCGTTAGCGTGCTCAATCGCCTTCCCCAGCTTACAGCGCTGAACCTCGGAGGCACCCAGTTTACCTTAACTGCCGAACTCTCCGATGTACTCAAAAAACTCACCCAACTCAAAGTACTATACCTTGGGCATAACCAGCTTGGTTCCACCGCTGAACTCGCTGGCGTGCTCAAGCCCCTTGTCCAGCTCCGTGTCCTCGACATTTGGGATAACGAACTGACCGCGACAACCGCACTCACCGAAGCGCTTAAGCAACTCACTCAGCTCCACTTACTGTACCTCAGTCGCAACCAACTGACCTCGACGCCAGACCTGGCCGACGCGCTCAAGCACCTCACCCAGCTCACCACGCTGTACCTCCGTGACAATCCAGAGTTGGGGATCCCGGATGAAATCGTCGCGGATTCCGGTGATCCCGGTCGGATCATCCGTGCGATCGAGGAGGCCGCCGCAGGCCGCACGCGGACCATGCCGGAGTTCAAAGTCGTCATCCTGGGCGAGACCCGGACCGGAAAAACCCAGCTTCGGCGCCTGCTCCTCGGCGATGACCCGATCCCCGACGAAAAGGTCACACACAGCTTCGAGTGGCAGCAACTAAAGAATACGATCGGAAAGCCCGGCGCCGCAGAACCTGCCCGCCTGCATCTCTTCGACTTCGGCGGCCAACACCGCCTCTGGGGCAGTCACCGCTTCTTCCTCAGCACCCGTTGCAGCATCTATGTGGTCTGTATCCCGCTCGAATGGTCGATCGAGAAAGCGCGCCTGAAACACTGGCTCAACCTGGTCACAGACATCTCCGAGCAAGCCGCCCGCGAAGACGCGGCCCGCGCCAAGGACAATGCTGAACAACGGGGTGATTCATCGCGCTCGTTCGAGGAGATTCTCGAGGATGCCCGAGCGAGCACCCCTCGCCCGCCGGTCATCGTCGTCGTAACCCACAGTGAAACCAAGAAGAAACCAAAACTCGACCTCGACGAGGTGCGCCGGCTGTGCGAGACGCACGACGCGACGCTGGTCGAGGGATACGACGCGTTCTGCGACCCCTCGGAGCGAGCCGGCCACGCCCAAAAAGTACTGGACGCCATCAAGGAAGCCGCGTGCAGCGAGCATCCATCGATGCAGAAGGTGTGGACGGAACAATTCACTACGAAGAGCTTGGAGCAGCGGACGACCATCAAGGACTGCTTCGGCTTCGATCCAACCGGCCTTAACCCATCTCCGAAGACACGGTCTATGACAGTCGAGGCGTATCTCCTCGATGTCTGCGGGCTGGATCAAGACGCTGTCAAAGCAAGGTCTGGCCGAGAGTACGATCTCGCGATCGACGCCTTGGAGCTCCTCCGCGACCTTGGCTTCGCGCATTGGCTCGGGAATCGCGATGACCTCGATCTTCTCCGTCAGCCGATCTACAGCCCCGCGTGGGTTCGCCAACCGATCTACGACGTGCTCTGGTTCGAAGATCCATCCACAAAGCCGCTCACCGCCTCTCGTCTGCGGACACTACTCTGCAAAACCCATCGACTCAACGACCTAGAAGTCGCCGATATCACCAAACTCATGCGACGCTGCGACTTGATCTTTGGGATGCAAGACCAGGACGGTCGCCAGCATTACCTCGTCCCCGACCGTCTCGAGCCGGGCGACGAGCGCACGCTCATTAAGGACGATCGCGATTTTGCTAAGAGCGAACGCGGGTACCGTCTCGACCTCGGCTACGCCCCTGACCACCTGATGCCCGGCCTGATCGGTCGGTTCTTCGCCCGACGCGTCTATGTGTGCAAGAACATGACGCGTCGGTCCGTCGAGGTTGACGTGAACGGATCGGAGGCACGCATCCGGATCGATCTGGATCAGGCCAACGCTATCCTCCGCGTCGGCATCCTCGCCGATGACGCGGCGCGATCCCGACTCGTCACCACGATGCATGACTATGTCGCCGATGCTCTCCGGCCCCGTCAAATCGGCGAGTTCATGTTCCTGTCGCATCAAGTTGTTGAGACTGGTGAGCAGGTAGCCTCCCTGCGGCATTCACTGCCGAAGCTGGTTCAGGAAGTGTGCGATGGCGTAACCGAACAGGATGCAGAGCTACTCAAGCAGTGGATCGAGATGTGCAACGAGCACCTGTCACAAGCCGGGCCTTGGAAACTCGGGATTCTCGCGGGCGTTTACCGGGCTGGTACGAATGATCACCGTGATTGGCACTCAGGGTATGCCGACTTCGTGCGCGCCCTTTTGGACAACTTGTGGAGGTGGAGCACCCGAGCGGGCGTTCCAGATGTCTGGGTGAACGAGCTACAGGTGATCGCTCCACAGAACGAAAGGTCTCGTACTCAGAGGTCCGAGACCACACGGAAGACATGGGCTTCGGTGCGTCGCGATTTAGCTGGGAAGCATCCTTGGCTCACGCCGAAATACGGACGAGCCGCCAAGCGAGTGGCGGACGATCAAGCCGGTGACATCCGGGCCTCTGGCACCGGCCGCGACGATGAATGATCTGCCGAAAGCGGTGCTCGCGCCGACCGACAGCCTCACCCCACCCGCCGCATGATCACCACCTCCTTCGACCTGTCCCGCTCGGCGTAGACCGCGTCGGTCACCTGAGCGGACGAGTGCCCAAGGGCCAGTTGGGCGTCCTTGAGGACGAAGGGCCCGGCGGATCTTGGTCACGATGAGTTGCGAGGTGAGTTCAACTCGGGCGTTATGCTCCGATGATGACAGGACACGATTGAACTCTGCTGTAAGCACATGTTCCTTCCGCACTTGACGAAGTTTTCAATCGACCGTAATCGGGGTGACAGAACTCCAGTTGAACTATTTATCGCTCATATCGGCCTTTGGGGACTGGAATCGAGAGCATTGCTTTCGGCGTGAAACACCCATAAAGCGCGATCCACTCTGTTGAGTGGCGTAGGGGCAGGGAAACCCGCTCGGCTCGTCAGCGGGACTTCGCGATGGGCCGGGAGCGGGCTCGCTTGACCGACTCCGCATCCGAAGCGCCCCCGGCGGCGGGCGCCGGGGGCTGAGACGACGACTCGTCGGGGGCAGACTGCTCTTCGGCGAGTCGAGATTTGGCCCGGACCTTTCCCTGGATCTCATGAATCCGGGTGTGCGCCAGATCGGCGACCTTGGCGAGCGTCAGAAGATCATCCCGGTTGAAGGTGCCGGAGTACTTCCACTCGTTGGACTCTCGTTCACGGTACATGCGTTCAACAGTGACGCTGAAGCGTGGACCGTTCTCGGTGTCGTTGGACCAGATCGCGGCCTGGATCGCCCCGAGGCGGATGTGGTCGATCGGGGGGGTGGGTGTTGACTTGGTAGTCATCGGAGTTTCCTTTCTGTTGCTGGTTGACATGCCGACCCTTTTGAGCGGGGAGCGCAGGCGGTGGCATGCCGTGATCGCCCGGAGCGGAGCCCGATGGCGCAGCCCCGGGAGGGCGGGTCTGCCGGCTGCACACGCGCAGCACGGAAGCCGGACGATGGCTTGCCGCACACCGCCCCCCCTACACACCGCTACGGCATGGACATCCTCAACCAGCCAGATACGGAAACGAGATGCAAGGTTGTCCCCACAAGACCGAATGCTGCTCGAGGCTCAGTGACTTGCCCCACCATTACCAACGACGGGCGGCCCGACCGACCGACATCTGAACTGTCATTGTTCAAGCGGCTGTCGGACGCGCGTTCGTGCTACTGATGTACTCTCGCGGTTGATTCTGCTTGCCGAGGAAGATCAAGCACATCCTCACTCGCGCGGCTCATCAGAGTTCACCCGCCGCACCGGGCGCGGATAGAGATGCTGAACACTAAATGAATCCCCGTCCTTGAAGACGAACGCCCGATCATCATTCAGACTCGGCATCATTCGCGCCCTCTACGCACTACGCTCGTCACAAGACAACCACATTCGGGACATCGCTCATTACATACTGGATAGGCGCATTCCGGACACAACTCTCGATTGCGGCGCCTTTTTCTGGATATCCTCCTAGCACTACGCACACTCGTTTCAATAAGAGTAATCAATAGTATGATCCAGAAGAGCTCCTCCATCAGCCCAGCAGCAAAAAGCCAAATATGCATATTATGGAGAACGATCTTGCATCGCATGCCATCGAACTGGATCCCAAATTCACTTGCTGAAGAGGCAGGACTCTTAGAAACTATAAGAGCGATCAATCGGGAGTTGCGAACCCATCGAATAGAACCGCTTGGTAACGCAGAATAAACAGCTTCTTCAGGCAACTTGGCTCCGCCGTGTGCCTTTGACGCACTCAGGCCCAACCCTTGGCCAAATATATACGTTCTCTCGGTTCCTAAAAATCGAATCGAGCCTCCAAATCTTGAAGTAGTCATTATTCCTTGAATATCTTGGCTAGCGGCCTGAACCCCGGAAGTCCATGGATACACCAGGATCGCAGTCAATTCCCGCGGCGCAAAGCAAGAGACGACACGAGCCGAAAGGCATACAAATACAGTTAACAGATAAAAACGGGGTCTGTTCCATTTCATTTTTGTCTCAATCGTACCTAATCTACGGTCACATCGTAATCAGACCTAAAGGATCCTGGGCAGCAGTTCCAATCGCCACGTGCTGATATATTGGCTATCGACTCTTCTTGAACATGCAAACCTTGTCTCCACCAGATTGGTTCTTCGAGCGTATTAACAAGACCGCCGGCGTTAGGGCACCCACTTGTACTCCACCCAGGAACATCTCCGGCTTGTTCGCCCGAGTCATCTGTTAGCATTTGAGTCACATCTTGACAAAAGAATCTTGCCTCTCCAAACTGCCGCATTTCGCCAATATCTTCGCGAGAGATCATATTTGCCCACGTGTCGTTAATCCACTTCCCAGTAGCATACATAACATGAGGGTTCGGAATAACTTCGCCAATGTGGACACGCCATGCCTCCCAATATGAAATTGACTTGCAGTTGTCAGAGAAATAAACCGGATTACAATCCTTTAAGCTAAAATTAGGCGCGAACTGCTTAGTAATACTGCCATTTCCAATCGGGGTCTTCTTGGCAGGACATGGATACAAGCACTCAGTGGCTATAATCTTTTGTACCAAGTATCCTTCGCATGGTGCCACTTGATCTAATTTGTGCTCGATGTGCGCGTAGCCCTGGCCGCAATCCGAACACTGTGGGTGAGGATATTTAACGCGCAGTGCAACCCTCGCCTTTACCGTTCCATAGGAGTCATAAGTACCCGCAGGAGTATTTTCCACGTACCCATACAAGTTAGCCCCATCCACATACCCCATCGGATCTCTTCTGGTCCACCGCCCGAGCTCCGGATCGTACACACGATGCCGCACATGATTGCGTGAGACATACTCGCTCCAGACATATCCCGCGTATCCGAGGGTATTCCCCACCGAGTCGTCCTTGTCGCCCGAGAGGACGCCGCGCCCGAGGGTGGCGCCGGCCGCAGAGATCACCGCGTTGAGGTCGTCCACATCCACATCGCCGTCGAGGTCGATGTCCTGGCGCACATCGCCCGGCGTGGCGAAGCTCACCGCCCCGGTATCCCCCGCGTCCACATCGCCGTCGCCGTCGACATCGCCGCGCGGCATGCCGAAGGGCACGCCGTACGGCGAGTAGCGGACGCCTTCCGCCACTCCCCCAGCATCAGTAATGAGCGCCACCACATCCGCCCGCCAGTTCTGGCAGTAGTAGAGCCGTTCTTCGAGTGTCCCATCCGACGCGTCGTCCCAGTTGCCGCCGTTGCCGTTGGCGTCGCGTTCTCTGAACACCAACGCATCGATGTACGAACTCCCGCCCCGGCCATCGAGCCCCGCGTTGTGGTGCAGGTAGATAGCCTTGGGGTCGGTGTCGGTATCCCGGAACTCGGCGAAGAGACGCCAGCTGGTGTCGTACACCAGGTGGAACTTCACATCGCTCCCGTCCACATCGCCGTCGCCGTCGACATCGTTATGAGCGACGATCCGGTACCCCAGCCCGTTGTACCAGTTCTCCTCCACCAGATTCGCCGACTGGTCCTTCACCTGACGCAGGCGCCCGAAGGCGTCGTAGACATAATCATACGTCCCGTCGTCGGTCATGTTGCCGACCGCGTCGTAGCTCAGCGTGATGTCGTCGGAACTGTCGTCGTCGATATCCCGCGCGGTGAGCTCGTTGGCCTTGTTGAAGGTCCCGTCGTCGTCCAGCTCCCCCCCCCCATCCGTGTAGTCGGTGTCGCCGTTGAGGTCCAGCTGGTGGATCTGCCAGTTGCCCGCCTGATCGAGGTCCCACACCTCGCCGTAGGTCGGGCTGGTGATCGCCGATCCAGACCAGCTTCCGCGGTCGGCGGCGATGAGACGATTCAGATCGTCCATCGTCAGCGAGAAGTCCCACCCAGAATGAATGTTGTCCTCGATGACCGTGATGTTGGAGTTGCGGTCGTAGCTGATGTCCACATCGTAGAAGTCGCGATCAGTTGCTAAGTCTTTCGTCCACGCGCTCGTGGTCACGCGGTTGAAGCGGTCGAGGTTCGGGTACACACCGGATGTGGAATACAGGTGCGCATAGATCTCCGGCTCGCCGTGGTCGATGCCCACCACCGTGCCCAGCCCCATGTAGTCGTAGGTCACCGGGTTGGTCGCGCCCGCGCGCAGGTTGCTCACCCGGCTCAGCTCGTCGGCGTAGTCCGAGCCGTACTGGCTCGTGTAGCTCTTGACCAGCGTCGAGGCGTACACCAGCCGTTTGACGGACTGCCGCACCGAGCGGCGGCCGTTGGTCGCCTTCTCGTAGGTGTATTCCACCTCATAATCGTCGACCGAGCCGCCCGCGCCGACCAGCCCGTTGTGGTCCTGCTCGAAGTCCGAGACCCCCCCCATACTCCCCCATTCGTCGTAGGTGAACTTCACCTGGTCGACCGCGGTGCCGCTGCCGGCGGTCGCGTGGTCGTACTGCGTGACGGTCTCGACGCGCCCGTAATCGTCGTAAGCGCTGGTGATGCGCAGCACGGCGTTGTCGAAGCCGCCCGCCAGCGTCGTCACACGCTGGTGCTCACGCCGCCCGCTGTCGTCGTAGTCGAACTCGATCACATTGCCCGCCTGGTCCTTCTGCCAGATCAGCTGTCCCTGGGCATTGTAGGCATAAGTGACCACATCGGTCCCGCTGCCGGAGTCCGGGTACGTCACCTTCTGCAGCAGGTTCCCCGCGGCGAACTTGGACTCGCCGGCAGAGGTCCCCTTGACCACACCGTAGGTGTACAGCGTCTCCTGGTCATCGCCCGCCCCGGGCAGGTCCGCCGTCATCTTCGTCTTCAAGCCATCGGTGAAGGTGTACACCACCGTCCGGTCCTGATCGTCGTCAGTTCCCCCCCCAGGGGTCCCGTCAACATAGTTCGAGATCACCTTCACCCGCCGACCCAGATCGTCGTACTCGAACCGCGTTGTGTACGCCATCGGGTCGACAACTTCTTTGAGCGTCCCGTCGTCGTTGTACACATTCGTGGTCTTGAGCGCCGTGTCGCTCCGCGCGGGCACGGACAGACCGTCCCTGTCGAAGTCGCTCCCGCCATACGTCCCGTACGCCACCGTGTCCTCGACGCGGTCCAGCTCGTCGTACCACATGGCCGTGATCTGGATCCGACCCTCGAGATTCGCCGCGGTGTACATGAGCGCATCATTGTCCGCGTTCGTGTCCAGCGCACCGGTCGTCTCGCCCCCGCCGTAGTCGTCGTGGAAGCGCTGGATGACAGCGCTCATCAGCACCAGCCCCGAGTCGTCCTCGTAGGTCGTCTGCCGCTCCTCCACCACCACATCGCCGTCGATCTTGGTCGTGAAGTTCGTCGTGTCGTACAGATTGCTGTAGGTCGTGCTGTCGTTGTCTGCCGCCAGCGTGAACACATGCGTCGCTCTTCCGAGACGATCGTAACGCGTCTTGGCGTAGGAACCGCCGCGGACCTTGATCACCCGCCCCGCAGGATCGAACCAGGACTCACTATCCAGCGAGTCGCTCGATGTCCCGCCGCTGGCGATCTTGTGCACCGTCGTCTTATACACCTGACCGCGGTCGTTGTAGGAGGTCTCCGAGAGCGCGATCCGATTCGTCGTCACGCTCGTCGGGTCCGTCGACGCCGTCAACCCACTCGAACTGCTGTACATCCCCGACGCGATCGCCCGCCCCATCTCGTCGAGTTTTACCACCGAATACGGCTTTTGCGGGGGGAGCGTCACCTTCCGCCGGCCCCGGTCGTCGTACAGATAGCTCGTCGTCCGCGCCCCCGTCGCCGAGTCCTGGATGTACGCCGTCGTGCTCGTCACCAGCGACAACCCACCCGCCGATCCGCCGTCGTACACCGTCGAGCTCACCTTCACCATGTTGTCCGTGCCGGAGGGCTCACCGCCGGTAAAGGTCGAGTCGTTGGTGCCGACCCACTGCTCGATCGGCCTGCCGATGTCGTCGTGCACCGTGCGGCTGATCGTCCCCGTCGGGTCCTTCACCCGCCAGCGCCGCCCCGCGTCGTCGTACCCGAAGTAGGTCGCGTCATAGTTCGTCCCTTCTGTCCCCGCGCCCGACGCAGGAATATCGAAGTACGCGCGGCTCTCGGTCAGCTTCTCACCCGAACCGTCGTAGATGCTCGTCGACATCCGCACGAGCGTCCCCGTCGCCACCGCCAGGATCGGGTCGCTGTCCGTCTCGTCGATCCATGAAGTGAGCGCCGTGGTGGTTGAGCCACCGCTGAACGCGATGCTGCCACCGAACTCCGCCTTGCCGGCGTGGTTCGTGACTGAATACGACACCGGCCCGTAGTAAGTGGTACTTCCCCCCGTCGTCATCTGCGGGATCGAGATCGTCACCAGCCGGTCGTCGGCCAGCTTCGTGTAGTACCGCTTGGTCTTGTCGCCGTCCGGCATGGTCGTCACATCGGGCCGCCCCTGCGCGTCGTAGGTATACGTCGTCTTGAGGTGCAGCGGGCTGCCGTAGTCGTCGTACCCGCTGGGCACCTGCCCCGAGGTGAAGTCCGAGTGCGAGAGCCCGCTGGCGTCCGCGTCACGCACGCTCTTGCTCAGCTGACCGTTGTCGTCGTAATCGGCGAACCCCATCAGCCCGTCGGCGCCCAGCGAGAAGTCGCCGCGCTGATCGACACGGAGATGGGACTTCGACTCCGGCTGCGTGCTCGGGCCTTGCGACTGGCCGTTGCTCACGCCGATCGTCGGCTGCTTGGTCTTTCGCTGGCTCAGGTACAGCTCGCTGCTCACCGCGGTGAGCGGGGTTTCAGTTTTGTATGAGCCCGTGTACTGCGTCGTCGAGGTCCCCGCGTACGAATGCCGCTCCGTCACATTCGGGCGGTACACCGTCGCGTCGCCAACCGTCTTGCTGATCGTATCGCCGTCCGCGTCCCCGGCGTGCTTCACGCTGGAGGAGATCGACGCGCTGGCGAGCAGCGTGCTCGTGCCGACCTTCCAGCGCACATTCCGCACGAACCCCGTCACATGTGTCGTCGACTCGCGCTCGTACAGCGTGATCAGACCGTCGCTCGTGCTGTTGGTGTAGGTCCCGTCCGAATGGTCGTACGCCGTGATGTTCTTGGGCGAACGAACCTCCGTCACCTGACCGTCGCTGTTGCGAACGACCTCCGTCGCCCACACCTCCGGCGCCGGGCTCGACGAAGCCGGATCGATGTCCGTGACCACACTCGACAGCGATTGCCCCACCTCGTCGAAGTAGAAGGTCCGGAACGACCCGTCCGGCAACGCCGCGATCGCGCGCCGCTGCCACGCCGTGTCATACCCCCCCGACCCGCTGAAGGAGCCGTTGGTCTCATAGGTGAACTCGTGCGTGCCGTTGTTCCCCCCCGAGCACCCGCACTCGCCGTTGAACCACGCCGCGCTCACCCGATCGTCGCTCCCCGACACATACTCGAAGAACGCCGCCGCGTACGGCTTGATGGATGTATCGCTGAAGGTCAGCGGCCCGTCGTCTAGGTCGCCCTCCTCTTCCCAGTCCGCCCGCCGATACCCTTCGGCGTCGATGATGTACTTGATCGCGTGCGGCTCGCCGCGAGAACCATCAGAGTCCGCCCACGCGCCCGTGTAATACCGGTAATAGGTCTTGCGCGCCACCGAGACGCCGCTATCGCTCAGCGGCGTGGTGGTCTTCACGAGTTTCAGGTCACCGACCGACCCGTAGCTCTCGCTGGTCGTGTAGTACGAATAGTCAACTTTCCCCACCTCGCTGAGACCCGTCGGGCTCGCCCAGGTGCCGCCGGATTTCGTCTCGGCCTTGATCTGCGTCAACCGATCGACGCTGTCCAGTGTGGTGTAGGTGTACGAGTAGCGCCGGCCGTCGTTCGCCGACGCGTCGTACGCGTAGAGAACCCGCCCCGACGCGTCGTAGCCATTTGTAATTGCCGTCGAGCCCGTCGAAGCGTCGCCTACATACGCCGTATTCCCATCCGGATCGATGATCTTCCACAGCTGACCCTCCGCCGGCGACGCGTCCGCGTCGTACCCGAAGAAGACATACCGCATCCCCACCTGGTCGTGATAGGTGTAGATGTCCGGCTCCCCCCCCCCGTTCGCCGTGAACTCGATCGCGCCCGCGGCGCCATTCACGCCGCGGAAGTCGTCGCTGCCGGAGTTCACCCTTTGGAACTCGACGAACCGGTCCGCGCCGTAGACGAGATACAAGATGTCGTCGGCGGCCGTCGTCGCGTCGTCGTAGAACACCAGCTCCGGCTGGCTCGTCTGGAACCAGTTCACACCCTGATAGCCGTCGCTGTCTCGTTCCGCAGAACCAGACGTAATCTGGTTCACGTTGAATGTTCTTCCGACCACCCACGGCACCAGCGCCGGCAAAGTCAGATCGACACTCGTCACCGGGTACGCGCCCGTGTCCAGCTGCACGCCGGCCACATTCGCGCGTCGGCCCCCCGGATCGCCGGCATTACCGGCTAATGCGGCCCCGAAGGTCGAACCCGCGCGCATCGAGCCGTCGATGCCCGTGCCGCGGAAGCTCACCAACCCCGGACGCACATCCTGCACCGGCGTCGCGCTCGCGTACAGGTAATCCGTCAGCGACGCGTCGTGCACATCCAGGATCTCACCCGCCGCAAGAGCGACCGTCGCGGCGCCCACCACCGCCAGAGAACCCAGAACGACGATGCGAGGAGGCACCGATCGATGTGCAGACTTGCGAGTATTAGTTGAATCACCTTCATTCTCGCGCACGGACAGCTTCGACGACCGCATCATCGCTCGCTCCTTCCGCCCCCTCACCCCCCGCCCCCCCCAAGATCCCTCGCGCAAAACGGCGCGAAGGCGGACAAGGAAGTGCGGGGGATCAGAGGAGGCCTGATCCATCGTGTTGTCACGGGGCCGCATCCACACACCCGTGTTGCGTTCACTCGAACCGGCGCACCGCACGGAACGGCGCTCCAATAGAGGACTACGGAACGAACTCCCCGAATCGGCGCGCCGATGTCGGAATCGGACCAAAGATTCTGCAAGTTCACGCGCACTAATCGCCCGTGCGTGCCCTGTTGGATGAGTATCGATTGACACCGCTGCGCACACATCATCGAACGCGCGCAGGGGAATCCACCCATCCGACACCGATCTTGTGCGAACAACGCCGCAAGCGACACAGATATGTGTCAGGTGCGCACCCAAGACGGCGCTGTCGCCGCAATGCATGTGTCGTGCGATTCTTTCACACCGACGCCGGATGGGCGCATGGACAGAAGAATTCTCATGAACTCATCGCACGCGAGGATTCACGCCGCGTCCATTCCATGGCACAATCTCAAGCACCTCAGGTGGGAACCGGGAAAGGGAACAGAATGGCGCGCACGGTGGAACGCGCAGCCAACCGCACGACCGCCGGCGACACCGGGTGCCCCTCGGTGAACACCGATCGTGACGGGTCACCACGAACAACGACGCGCACCGACCGCCGCCTCGCGACGATCGCGCTGCCCGCTCCGTCGCCCGAACTCGACGCGTTCATCGACGTCTGCAGGAACGCCCCTCGTGCTCACCGACGCGCCGCGCTGGGCGCGCTGGTGCGCCTCTACGCGGGCCCGATCTCGCGCATCCTGCGCGCCCTGGGTGCACAACCGCAGGACATCCCCGATCTCGTCAACGAGTTCCTGGGCATCGTCCTGCCGGCCCGCGTGCTGCCCGTCTTCGACCCCGCACGCGGGTCCTTCAACGCGCTGCTCATGCTGGCGCTGCGACGGCACCTCGCCGATGCCCGACGCGATCAACGCCGGCGATCATCGCTCCACCAGGCGTACGGTGCCGAGGTCAGAGCCACCATCATTTCACGCACGCACCGATTTGCACGCATCGACCTCGACTCCGGCTGGCGAGTCCTCGGGCCGGAAGCCACGCGCCAGTCGATTCACCGCGCCCTGCGCACCACACGGGCGTATTGCCTGTCTCACGGCATGCTCGGCCACTGGCGCGCCTTCGCCATGTACCACCTCATGCCCCTGGGGCCCGCCGCCAGACGGCCCGGCCTCACCGAGATCGCCGAAGCGCTCAACGCCTTCGCGGCTCTGGACGGCGCATCCTCGCACTCCCCGGTCACGCCACACCGCGCCGCCGTCATGATCCGCTCCGTCAGGAGCCGCTTCCGGGGCCACCTCCTGTCGTTCGCCGGGCGTCAGGACCCGGTCAAGCCAAGAGCGAGGAGAGCGTCCTGATGACAGTTTCTTGAGAATCTGACCCGAATCTTCACGATTGGCGCGCCGATTCGCGCCCCTCATTCCGTAGTCCTCTCTGGAGGTTCAAGCCATGAGCGAACAACTCAAGAAGCCACGGGTGTTCATCCCCGTCGCCCTGTTCATCGTCGCGGCCCTGGTCGCGCTGATTCTCACCATCTCGCCCGCGCCGCCCAGAGCCGTCGCGGCCCAGCAACCAGGCGCAGGGGGAGTGACGGCGAACGATGTCGAGATGCTGATGGCCCGCATCGGCGCCACCCCCGAGACCCTCGCCGCCGCCGGGCTCACCGCAGCCGAGGCCACGGCGGTCGTCGAGAACACCCAGGCCTTCCTCGCGGGAAGCGCTGCTGCGCTGTCAACCGCCGACGACACGCTGGCGCAGGCACGCTCCCGCTACGAGTCCCTCCGCCGCAAAGCCCGCTCCGGGCTGGCGGACCAGGGCGAACTCAACGACCTCGCCTCGGCGCAGCAGGCGCTCTTCACCGCACGCGGCGCGCTGGCAGGGATCCTCGACGAAGCCAAGGAAGCCGCCTTCGCCGGGCTCAACGACCAGCAGAAGGGCGTGCTGCAGTCGGTCGAGAACGCTGCCGCACAATCGTCACTCGGTGTGGCGCTGTGCGCCGCGGATCGCAGTGAGAGCGAATGGCACGAAGTCCGGCGCGCCGCCGGCGCGATCCGCGCGGCCAACTACTCGGGCGAAGAACCCGACGCCGAGGCCGTCGCCGCGCTCGACCACGCCAACAGCCACGCCGCGACGGTCGCGGCGAGAGCCAATATCGAAGTACGGCTCATCGGCGTCACGGCGGCGGTGGCCACCGCGCTGGGGAATGTGTGAGTCATTCTCGCTCAATGATATGACCAGAAATCGATCATTCGATCGCGGTACACTCACACTCTCTCTCGACCGCAGCCCTCTCATCACGGGTGCCGCGCACCCGATGCCCGGTTCCACCAAACAGGGCGGGGGGTGGGCGCGGTGTCTGTTCTGATTCACTCATTTAGGTTGAGATCAGCGAGGTCAAGTTCGAGCCGCGAGTCAGATGGTCTGGTCGAATGATCGAACTAGGGCTGAGGCAATCGGAAAGCCAAAAACCACGCGGGATCTATCGCTTCTGGTGGTATGGATGCGCGCACTTGGTCCAGTCGGGGGTTTCCACGCGCCCATCGGGCGACACACTGGAAACACCGCACTCGCGTCGGTATTCGCAGCCGAATCCGGTTCGCACTGATTTCGTTCCGCCGTTCGGCAGTTGGATGTGGTGGTAAGTGATATCGACAGAGATCGTGTCACCCAAGCGCGGACATGCGAACTGTTCGGGCTCGGTTTCTTGATAGGCGTGTGGCATGCGCGCGCTCCAAGGAGTGATTACTGAGAGTAATGATACTCTGTGAGGTTCGAATGACACACCGGCGCGCCAGCGCCGGAGTGCCGGCGTCTACGCCGTGTGGGACGGCTCGACGGCTACGCCGTGCAGCGCCGCGATGATCTCGGTAGCCGTGCGCTGGATGCGTTCCAGCGACTCGGTGAGCGTCTCGGTGTCGCCACGATAGAGATGGATGTAGTCGCTGGCGGCTGTTCCGCTGTCCAGTCCGATCGCCTGGCAGACAACGAAGGCGACCGCCTCGGCCTCCGTTTCGCGGACGGTCTTGCTGCCGGGGCGGTCGTCGCCATGATGCAGAAGTTCATGAGCTAGTTCGTGCACAGTGACCGAGAACTCATGAGCGGGCTTGAGCCCGGCGCGGATGCTGATGCGACCGCCTCGGGAGACACCGTCCGCGCCCATCGGGAGGTCGTCTTGGTCGAGCACGATGCCGAGTCCAGTGACGACGCGACGCAAGCGGTCCAGGTGTTCGCCGGGATCGCCGCCGACGGAGGCGGGTTCCGGGAGCGGATCGCCCTCGGTCTGTGAGACATCGAAGACATAGACGGCGCGGAAGCGGATAATGGGCCGGTCACGATCATCCGCGGACTCGTCCTTCTGGCGCATGACCATCGGCGCGATGATGACGATGCCCTTCTCGCCCTTCTTCACGAAGCGGCCCATTTTCCGCCAGGTGTTGAATCCGGCGACATGCGTGGCATCGGGCATCTGCGAGAGAATCAGCAGGACATTCCCGACGCTGTATCTGTGGAACTTGGCGAGCATCGAGAGATAACGGGTGAGTTCTTCGCTGCGTCCGCTCTCTAGCGCTGCTGCGAGTTGTTCGAGCGCCCGGTCGGCGATCTTCTTGGCTTGTTCGGCTTTCATGTGTTTGCTCCTTGTCGGGCCCCGCGACATGCGGTCCCTTCGCAAGGACAGGGACCATGTCGGGGGTGACACAGGAGCAGCGGCGCGCAGGGCCGGCGTCGTGCCGCAGAGACCCGCATGCGCGGAGCAGACCGAGTGACGGGCGGCCCGATCGGGCCACCGGCGCGAGGTGTGCAAGGCTCGCAGGCACGAAGCGACAGCGGCGACGGCACGGAGCGCCGCGAATGAAAGCCGAATCAATGGCCAGGATCGAATTACAAGTAGTCGCGCAGCGTAGCGAAGCGATCTTGAACGGTCTGCCACTCGGGATACTCGCGGTAGCAGAGCATCGCGCATTGTTGCTCATACGCTGCCTGAAGCACTGGGATGAGAACTGCAGTCGGGAAGATCGCATCGCTGTTGGCGAATCTCATGCCTTGGGGAGAGAAATAGTGAGCGGGGAAGTACCGCCGACTGATGCGGTCGTAGTCGTTTTTGATCTCGCCATACTCATGCGAATGGAGCATCGTTTGCACTTCGTCTTGGGAAGCGAGCTGATAGAGGTCGTAGTAGTGCCTCGCGTGCCCGCCGAGGGGGGCTCCGTCACGCTTGAAGAGCTCGACTTTCTTGTGGATGGCGAACAACTTCTCGACGAATGTGCGCCGGAAGTGGAGCAACCGCATCGGAAAGCCCGTCTCATTCTCCGTGCCGAGGGTCGTGTTCGTCTCTTGTAGGAATTGTCCGACAAACGACTGGATCTCGACAACCTGCGTGGGTTCACGCCCGCTTGCAATGCCCGACTCAAGCAATACGCGGGGCGCGACATCACCCGTACCCGAAAATCGCGACGTATAAGCGAAGCGGTCATTGCGGCCAAAGCCTCCGAATGTCCGGCTCTCATCCTTCAAGAATGCAAGCGGTACGCTCTCCTTGACAACATCACGAAGTCCCTTGAGATGCCGATCGATGGCATTCGTGCCGAGCGGTGGGTCGTATGATTCGGGGTCGAGAAACAGGTCAATGTCTTCCGAGAATCGCTCGATCAAGTTCCATCCCTTGGAGAGACTGGTCCCACCCTTGAATATGACATGGTTGCCCGCGTGCATCGCGATAGCGCGCAACGCCTCGGTGACATAGTAATCCTTCTCGATAAACGACTCACGGATACCTCGTGACTTGAAGTGCTCCGCAGTAGCTAGGATCGCTTGATCGAAATCGTTGTGCTCGTGGAGTTTCATTTGGGCTTGAACTCCTTGGCCTGCCACGCTCGTGCATTCGGCAAGACACCGAGTAATCCGAAATCGAATCGGGAGAGCGGATTGAGTGAGTCTCGCAATCGCTTGAGTTCTTGCGGACTTGATCCGATCAGTTCCGCAAACGCTCCAAGCATGGCTCGAACACGGGGCGGCTCTGTCAGCGCCACCCGAAGAAGGCGTGCCAACCGGTTGCGTTGCTTCAGCAGTGATTTGAGTTTCGAGGCAGTCTGCGACGATGGAAGTTCGCTTGTGCGTCCGCCTCTGCGGAGCACATCCAGGATGGCCGCTTCCATCATCGTGAGTCTTTCCCACGATTCCGGTCGTTTGGTATGCACCACTGTCTCTGAACCAACCAGTTTTCGAGGCAGGCTCATCGAACTGGTGGCGACTTCGCTGTGCCTCGGCACCTGTGTTGTGAGCCCCAGCAAGTTCGCCGCAGCGATACCGGCAGGAAAGACCTTGGTGCGCTTGCTCGCCAGTTCTTTGACCGCGGCCGGGTTGGGCTTGCTCGCTCCGAAAGTCGTGTTTCTGGCGCGGTAATACACGCCCTTGCTGAGCCTCTCTAAGAAGCGAGCCCGCTCCAGTCGAGAGAGTGCTTGCGCTACCGCCGACGGAGGTAGGTCTGAGAAATCGTCGAGACGCCAGATACGCTCGCCGCCCTCTTCTATGCGGCGGCGAACGATGGCGGTGATACCGGTACGAGCGCCGGGTGAGATAGGACGGTTCGGCATGGCTTCAGCATCGAGTTTTGCGCAAGATATGTCAAGTTTTTTTGCAATAAAACATGACACATCTCTGATCTCATCGCTTGAAATTGGCCGCCAAAATCAAATATGGGATGATTTAATCGCCCGATTTCAAGCGAGCCAAGCGTGGTACGGGCTGTGATGCCGGGATAGGACCAAAAGCAAGTGCAAATGTATGCGGGGCCGCTTAGTTCGGGTATTGTCAGGATTTGCTCACCGAGTCCGCACCGAGTCGATGACCGCCACCGGATCGTCCCATTCCAGTGCCTCGCAGAAGTCTAGGAATTCGATCGGGTCCAGGCGTCGTTGCCCGGTCAGGGTCTTGTGCACGGTGGTCCGGGGCCGCCCCACCAGATCGGCAAGCACACGGATCGAAAGCCCCAGTTCGTCGGCCCTCTCTCTGATCTTCCGCGCCAGGGCCTGATAGGCGCTGCTCTGGAGCGGCTGCTTGTCCTGAAGAGTCTTCGATTTTTTTCGGCGAGGTGCTGGCACACCGAAGCAAATCCGGTAGAGTGTAGTGTCCCCAAAACAGGGACGATCCCGCCGGTTCGTAGCCGGTGGGCACTGCACACGGATCGGAGATCAGAGCCATGGATAGAGAGATGAAGTTGTCCATTTTTGCCATAGCGACGGGAGCCGCGATCGGCATCGTCATTCAGTCGGCAAGCGCCGACATCAGCGGGTTCGGGAACCTCGTGGGCTGGCAGTACAACCAGAGCGACGCCGGCTCGCCGGCGACCTACGACTCGGGCACCGATACGCTCCAGATCACCAACACGGCGGGCGGGGAGGCCCGCAGCGTCTTCTTCGGGACGCCGCAATCGATCACGGCCTTCACGGCGAGTTTCACCTACCGCGTGAACTACCCCGGCAACCCGACCACCTTCGGCACGGCGCTCGTGCTCCAGAATGACCCCGATGGCGCGATGGCCCTTGGCGCGGGGCAGGGCTCCCTTGGCTACGGCGGCATCACCAAGAGCGTCGCCATCTCGCTGGAGCTTCCCGGAAGCCGGAGCGGGTACTACACCAACGGCGCACTCGGGGGCGGCTCGATGGTGACCACGCCGGTGAGCATCTCCGCCGGCAATCCGCTCGATGTCACCATTTCGTATGACGGCACCTTCCTGCACCAGAGCATCGTGGACACGGTGACATCCGCCGTCTTCACGAAGAGCTACATCGCGCCGGACATCGCCTCGATCCTTGGCGGGAGCACGGCGTATGTCGGGTTCACCGCCTCGACCAATATCCCGGGGTTCGGGTCGGGCGCGAATCAGTACATCTCGAATCCGCACTTCGCAATCCCTGCGCCCGCGTCGCTGCCGCTCATGGGCATGGTGGGATTCATCGCATCTCGCCGTCGCCGCTAGAAGAACGTGGTGCGGGCGGCCGGAATCGAACCGGCACGCCCTTTCGGACTCAGCATTTTAAGTGCTGTGCGTCTACCAGTTTCGCCACGCCCGCACGGTGATAGCTATAGCGCGGCCCCTTCGCTCAGCCAAGAGGTTTCGGACGGGGGGGCCGCGCTTTCTTCTTGCTCGCACTGTGACGCCTCGGTTTGCTCCGCCGCACATTGATCGCGGCGGCGTCGAGCGTGGTCTTCAAATGCGCCGCGTAGTATTTCTCGATCATCTCGACGCTCGTTCGGCAGTTCTTGGCGATCTGGTAGATGTCGGCGCCCTCCATCAGCCGCAGGCAGATGTAGGTATGCCGAAGGCTGTAGGCAGTGCGGCGGTTGCCGTCGCGGTCGAGCTTGAGGCCCAGTTCATCCAGGATGGTGTTGAATAGCTCGCGGTGGGAGTTGGGGAACAACCGGTCGGTTGGCGTTGCGTTGTTCCTCTTGCGCAGCCGACGGAACGGCACGACCGCGCCGGTCGTGCTCTTGCAATGCCCGACGCCGCGCTTGCCGCGCACCTCGATGTAAAGAATCGTCTCACCGGTGGCATCGTCTCGAACGATCTGGACGTCGCGGTACTCGAGCCGCCCGGCCTCGTCGGGCCGCAGACCCGTGTTGGCCATGAACAGCACATAGTCGTGGAGTTGCTCGCACTGCCAGCGATACCGCTCCCGCAACGGGTTGTTCGCCCGCTCTCGGGTGGCGGTGTACAGATGGCGGTACTCCGAAGATGTGAACCACGCGCGGTGACTGATCTTGCCGGAAGTCTTGTACGGGGGCGACAGGTCAGGCACAGATGGCAACCAGCCGTGCCGCTGCGCCGTCTTGAGCACCTGACGGATGACAACGATCTCCTGATGAATCGTGCTGCGTGCAGGGGGTACTCCATCACCGGAAGTCTGAATGCGGTGGACGCGGTACTCCTGCACTTTGCCGGGGGTCACTTCGCTCAAGGTCAGTTCGCCAAGAAAGGGCAGGATATGGAGCCGTAGGCGTCTGCGATGCCCCGCGACATATTGCGGGTTGCGCTGTCCTTGCGTGATAACCTCGTACTCAACAAGGAACTGGTCGGATGCCTGCTTGAAGGTCTTGCCGTGCTTGAGTTCGCCGGCGCGCTGCTTGCCCTTGAGTCCGAGATACCAGTCCTCGGCGAAGTCCTTGGCCAGCGCCAGGCTATCCTCGCGGGTCGTCTCGCGCCAGTTGCGACCGTCCAGGTAGGTCGAGCACTGCCACTTGCTGCTGTTCTTACGCTGGTAGAGGTGGAGTTTGCCTCCCATGAGGGTGTGCTTGGCCATGAGCCTCTAATTGGTTGTTTGCGATGTGCACACTGTGCAAGTCATGTGCAACAGTAAATCAGGCTTTGATCTCAGTCAATAAGTTTGTAATCCGTTGATTATGCTGGTGATTTCGGTGCGTGCTTCTGAGTGTGTGTGCGATTTTAAGTCCTATCTGGGCTAGCCCAACCAGTTGATTATTCAGCGTAATACAGTGTCTCAGACTGGTATGTGCAAGATACTGTGCAAGTACCCGCGGCCCAGATGCGACAAACGAGAGAATCGTACATGGTGTCCAGCATTGCCGAGAAAAGGAGGTCCATATGACCAAGAAGGCGAAGAAGAAGCCCGCGAATCACGGAAAGCCGATCACGAAAGCTGTGGTGTCAGAAGTCAAGCGACTGGCCAAAGCGAACACGCCAACACGAGTGATTGGCATCAAGATTCAGCGCACAGAAGCATCGGTACGGAACATCGCCGGCAAAGAAGGCATTTCCCTGAAACCGACGAACCAGTCGCCCTACAACCGCAAGAAAGCGAAGAAGAAGTGAGCGAAGAATTCGCTTGAGTGTGGTTGTCCGTGCCAAGTTGGCACACTTGATGGCGCGGTGCCTCCCGCGGTTTCACGGTGAAAGAAAAAATCCTAGCGATGCGGAGCACAGCTAGGGGAGATGTCTGTGCAAAATATTGTGCTAGATCAGGACGAGGGTGGAAGGGTACTCAATGCCAACTGCCATCATCGCTGAGAGAGAGCTCCTGACAGTAAGTACACCAGGTCTAGATGGATAAAGTCCGTTCCACCATTTCCTTGTGCCGCAATGGCACATTTTTGTGCCGGGTGCGGCACAAGCACGACTTGGCGGCGGCATGGCAGAAACGGCACACTGGATACTCGGGCAGTACCCTATTTGCCTGGCCTGCTTGTTTGGAACGGAGAGTGAACGATGCGAATCCAGGTCGCCGGTGATACCAGCATTGACGCGTGCGTGATCGAGTCGACCGACTTTGATCTCGCTCGAACAGAGATTCTGGATGTCCCGTTCGAGCGGCGCGTGCGTATGCGTGGCGGCGCCAGTTTCATCCACAAGGCCATGCAAACCATACTCGAAGCAAAGAGTGGCAGTGAGTTCCAGATCGATCCGAATGATCATTTGCCATCGTCGGATGCGACAGAGTTATCCAATAGAATTGTTGTCCGGATGTACGCGCCGGACAGTACCGGATCAGACATCGAGAAGCGCAGGTGGCGCATCGCGTCCCGAGTGTCACAGGAACAAGACGGCGAATCAAATGCCTCAGTCCTTCACATCGATCCGGAAGCACCTTCGCCGCAACTGCTTGTTCTGATCGACTGCGGAGAGCGATGGCAATATGACGAGGGCAGTGTCGCGGAGACGCTTGACTCGCGTCTGACTGAAATGGCCAATGCGCGTCCGACCAGCGCTGACCCGTTGGCGATTGTGTATTTGGATAGGAAGCCGCCTGTCCCGGACAGTCTGGCGCTTGCCCATCTGTGCCAGAACAAGACGGCGGTGCCTGCGGATGGCCGTCCTTTGTATCCAGCCAATGTTGAGGGGAAGAAGAGCATCTGGAATACCCTCTACAAGCACCGCGATCGGATCTGCATCTTGTGTTCGTCTGGTGATCTTCGGCGTGCCGGAGCAGCAGTTCGTCGCGATTTATCCTGGGAGTTAACCGTAGAGACACTCGCAGCAGAGCTGAGGTTGTTTGAGCCGCTTCGGGCACTGTCAATGTTTAGGCATCTCGTAATCCGCTTCGGGTGGGTTGGTGCTGTTCATCTCCAACGCAACATTGATGATGGAGCATTACAGGGCCAGCTTGTCTTCGCTCCGCTTGCAAGGGATGGGACATACCGAGTCGAGTCCGATGAGGGTGACATTGTCGGAATGAAGACGGTGGTTGCCTCGGCAATCGCCCGCGAGTTGAGCCGGGACGACACGCCGAATAGGTCATCGATGGAACTCATGGGCGAAGCCCTCCGATCAAGCATCCTGGCCGGGATGATGATGTTCGACAAGGGCTACGATGTGCCGGGGATGATCAAGCAAGACCAAGAGTCACCGTACGGCGACGGGGACTATCTGCTATCCAATAATTTCGAGTATGCGGTCAAGCCAGTCGCGATGGGGTACGCGAAATACCGTAGTGATAAGTCGGGGAATGGCAAGCGGGGAGGATCGACGAATGCGACCAAGGAGCACGCCGTCGGCATTGTGCCGATACCACAAGAGATTCTGGTCGAGGCTCATCGCCCACTCGCTCATTTCGGGATGTCGGAGCAACGAGACCCACAGTGGCAAATACTCCGCGAGTCTCTGAACAGTCTTGGTGGATTGCATGTTCGTGGGCTAAGGACCCCTCCGACCGTTGAAAGCCTGACATGGCGCATCAATGTCGGGATGGCGATTGTTCGTTTCGGATACGACGCGGTCCTGAACTGTGACCTGGACAGCCGACTGGGTAAGGCACCAGGTGGATCAACCGACCACCGTCACCCGGCAACCACAATCGATGAGTGTATCTGCCGTGAGTTGCACCAATGCGAACGATGGCCGGGCTTTGTTGACTTGCATGACTGCGTCACTAATCGCTTTGGCGATTTGCCTGATATTCCGATGCCAGGGGTACTTGTCCCGCAGGTGAACCCGGAATGGTCGAACGGACTGTTTGTTCCGATGATGCGATTCGAGAATCTCGTGCTGGTTGAGCGATCTGAGATCGAGAGTTTTCGTAGCGTTCGTAACTCAATTCGAGAATACGCCGCGCATGCCGATGACTCGTCTAGCAACCGCCCGCTTTCTATCGCGATGTTTGGGCCGCCAGGGACAGGAAAGTCTTTCGCCGTCGGGCAGTTAGTTGCAAGCGTCAATCGATCTCTGCGCAAGTCCGATCGGAAGCTCGAACTGCTGAAGTTCAATGTGTCGCAGTTCAGTGATCTGAACGATCTATCGCTGGCGGCTCAGTACATAAGCAACACGAATCACGACGGACGTGTTCCGGTAGCGTTTTTTGACGAGTTTGATTGTGAGCGGAATGGAGAGTCACTGGGTTGGTTGCGCTATTTCCTGACGCCGATGCAAGATGGATACTTGAGGGGCGCAAAGGCTCCAATCAAACTCGGTCCTGCTGTCCTGATGTTCGCAGGCGGAGTGTTCCATTGCTTTGATCAGTTCGTACCGGGGGAGTCTCACACGATTACAGGCGAGTTTTCGCCCGAACAGTCGGATGCGGTGCGGGAGTTTCGTCAACGCAAGGGCCCTGATTTCGTGAGCCGGCTGTCAAGCCACATCGACATTCTCCCGATCGACCGCGCGCCGAATGAGTACAAAGCGATCGTTCGGCGCTCGCTCTTGCTTCGAGGATTCTTGCAACGGCACGGATACATCGAAATGCGCGGCGGCCTAGGAGTCGCGCGCATCGATCGCGATGTGCTCTATGCACTTCTGACTATGGATCGGTACCGGCATGGTATTCGATCGATGGAGACAGTCATTGCGATGTGCGCGTCCAAGTCGAAGTGGCTCGACAAGGGGGCGCTACCGCCTGATGTTCAGCTAGACATGCATCTAGATGTTCGTGAGTTCATGATTCGGATGTACCGCGGCAGGGTCCGTCACTCAGGTCAGTACGAAACACACACATTTGGAGTTCAGGGTTCTGATGACCAACTATCTACCCATGGACAGTTTGGGGACGACGACCCGCAGGTCAGCCCTGGCGTGAAGGCGCGTAAGGGAAAGCGTTCAAGTCCAGAGCCAAAGAGCGGATCGGAGACCGGCAAGCCCGATACCCCAGCTGCACGGAAAAAAACGAAGAGGAAGAGGAAGTGACGGGATTGTGACTCATTGTGTATCACTAGCGACCACGGCTGCGCTGGGGATTCAGTTTTCCTTCTGCATATAGGCGCAGATAGGTTGGGTCAACATCATCGAGGGCACCCGCCTTGGCTTCAGATTTGATCCGCTGAAGTATGAATTCCTGTGCAAAGGGTGGGAGACCGCGAAAATATGCCTCAGGGTCCTGTTTCCAGAGCATTGTCCGCACCTTGCTTGGCCACATTGATGTGTAGTTCCGTGTGAGGTCTGACGGGCCGTTGATCCGCTCCCATTCGACTCGAAACCTCTCTGCATCGGCACGCATCTCGGGTGTTGGAAGTGGAAACAAGTAGTCGGCCAGATGCTCAATTGGAGCATCGGGCTGGCTACGATCATTGTGGCTTGAATCGGACAAGTGTGGCCGTCGCATAACTGTTCATATCGACTAGACGACCATGGAGGAATAGCATCAGATTGTCAAGGGAGTTTCTTCCCGCATTGAGCCACGGCAGCATTGATTCATTGGAAATATCGGTCATTCCGAACCATCACTACCGACTCTTGTATCAAATTCAATGCCGCCTACTTCTTCGCATTTGCTCTCGTCGGGCGGAGCGGTTCGGTCGCGGCGGGCGTAGGGCCGCCGCATAGAATCGCCACGGCGAGAGCAAGAGGCGCTCGCGCTGTGTACAGACGCTATCGCCGAAACGACTCAGTGATGACGAAGCCTGTCACGCGGGCTTGTCACGGCACGCCTGGGCGATGCGCTTGCAGGCGTACTCGAAGTAGATCGGGTCGCGCTCGATGCCGACGAACCGCTTGCCCGCGAGGATTGCGGCGACGCCGGTGGTGCCGCTACCCATGAACGGGTCGAGGATGGAGTCGCCGGAAGCGGCGTCGCAGAAGTAGCGGACCTGCTCCAAGGGCCTCGGACAGGGCACGGGGTTCTCGCCGCGATAGCCGTCCCAGGGGCGCAGGTCGGCGATGTGCCAGTCACGGGGCAACTCGTCGCGGAGCAGCGAGCGCCCGCTCCAGAAGATGACCGGGTCCCAGCTGAGGCAGACATTTCTGCCGGGACGCTGCGGGTACATCTTGCACGCGGCGACGATACGCCAGCCGCGCGGGAAGTAGTCGTGCCAGCGGTCGACCTTGAGCGGGCTCTGCCAGACGAAGCAGGGGCCGTTATCGGTGACGCGGACGAGTTCGGGGACGAGCCGCGACATGAGACGGTCATATTGCGCCGGATTGTCGTCGTAAGAGCGGTAGGCGAAACCGATGCCGTAGGGCGGGTCAGTGACAACCGTCCCGATGCCCGAGAGCGTCGGGAGCACATCGAAGCAGTCGGCGCGGTAGAGCGTGGCGTTGCCGATGACCACCTTCTCGATGGTGGAAGGTACGGGTTGCGCGGTAGCGCGTTGACCGCGCGCCGCGTAGAAGGGATTGATCGCGTGACTCACGATGCGCTCCTTTCCGAGTCGATCTCGGCGAGGTAATGCGAGTGTGCATTGCGGTCGAGGTCGCCGAAGCAGCGGCCGGACCGGTCGCACCAGTGCCGTGCGTCGGCGAGCAGGTCGATGAGGTTGGACGCGGTGTCGTACTCGTCGTTGTAGACGGCGAGCGCCCGCTCGCATCGGGCGGCCCGGTCGTCGTTGGTGAAGTCTGTTGTCATGGGAGTCTCCTTGGTTGTGTGGGTGCAATGCCGGAGCGGGCGTCTCTGCCCGCCCCGGCGGCGGTGGGTGGTCAGTCCTTGTTCTCGGTGGCCAGGCGGAGCGCGATGCGCCCGTCCAGCGGCGCGACTTCCAGCTGGATGTTGAATCCCTGGCCGTCGGTGTGCGCCCAGGCGGCCCCGATTCGGGTCCAGAAGCCCTTCTTGCCTTCGCGTCCGTCGCGGACGTGGTAGGCGATGTGCGTGGGTGCGGCGGCGGACTTGGACTTAGTTGCGGTGTTGTTGGTGCTCATAGCGAGTCTCCTTTTGACTTGGTTCCCGGCCACGCCTATCGCGGCCTGATGGCACGATGAGAAAAGCCGGGCAAGGCGGGAGCGCCAGCGCCCGTCACAACGGAAAGTGGTGGGGCCCGCCCCTGGGGTGGGGAAACGACTTTCTGTTTGACGGCCCGACGACGGCTTTACCGTGCCCATCGCTCAAGGCCGTGTGGTGAGGACGGACAGGCACAAGGCGTGACTGCGCGCACCTGACACCGCCGGCTCGTCCCCCCCGCCCCCAAGTGCAATCGCACTGAGTCTGAAGGCAACGTACGAGGGATCTGCACAATCTTCGCCGTCCAGGGCAACACCTGAGGCGCAAGAGTCAATAGGAAGCGCCGAGCGCAACCGATGCTCCACCGGAACTGAAGGACTGACCGGCCATCGCGGCGGCATATGCCTGCGCACGACGCAACAGGAGAGTCCCTGAATGACACAGGACCGATGACAGCAGCGCCACGAGCGCGCTATCGCGTCACACATTCGGCAACCGGCGTCCGGCCATCGCCGTAGAAGTGACCCGCAACGGCACAGTGCGCCCGCGCAATCATTAACGACCATTAAGCACTCGCGTGATAGGGTGGAAGATGCTTCGAGTCACCATGAGCGGCAGCGCGGCGCGCGCCAAGAGCTACTACACCACCGCCGACTATTACATCGAAGGCCAGGAGATGCCCGGCGTGTGGCGCGGCAAGGGTGCTGCGCGCCTCGGTCTCGACGGGACGGTGGACCGCGCTTCGTGGGAACTGCTCTGCGACAACCGCGACCCGTTCACAGGAAAGCCGCTCACTGTGCGGCGCAAGAGCGAACGCCGCGTGGGCTACGACTTCAACTTCCACTGCCCCAAGAGCGTGTCGCTGCTCTATGGGCTGACGCGGGACGAGCGCATCCTGGGCGTATTCAGGGCGTCCGTACAGGAGACCATGCAGGAGATCGAAACCGAGTCCAAGGCGCGGGTGCGCGCCGGCGGGAGGAACGAGGACCGGGTGACGGGGAATCTCGTCTGGGGCGAGTTCGTGCATTTCACGGCGAGGCCGGAGGGCGGCGTGCCCGACCCGCACCTGCACGCGCACTGCTTTGTGTTCAACGCGACTTTTGACCCAGACGAGGCGCGCTGGAAGGCCGGGCAGTTTGGCGATCTCAAGCGTGATGCCTCCTACTTCGAGGCGGTGTTCCACGCCAAACTCGCGCACGGGCTCGAAGCACTCGGTCTTGAGACCCGCCGCACCGGCAAGGGCTGGGAACTGGAAGGGCTCGATAAGACCACATTGGAGAAGTTCTCGCGGCGCACGGCGCGGATCGAGGCGCTGGCCGAGGCGCGCGGGATCACCGATCCGGCGCTCAAAGCCGAACTCGGCGCGCTGAGCCGCGCGGGCAAGGTCAAGTCTCTCGGCATGGAGGAACTCGAAGACCTCTGGCGCTCGCGCCTCACCGAACCCGAGCGATCGTCGCTCGACGCGATCAGCAGCCGTATCGGCGGTCCGGTGATCGATCGCGATCCGCGCGGGGCGATCCGGGCATCCGAGCGGGCGCTGGAGCACTGTTTCGAGCGGGCGTCGGTCGTGCCGGAGCGGGCATACCTCACCGAAGCGCTGCGGCAAGGGGTGGGCGCGTCCTCGCGCCAAGCGATCGAGGAAGCCGCCCTGCGGCAACCGCTGATCCACGCCCGCCGCGACGGGAGGCGGATGGTCACGACGCGCGAGGTGCTAGACGAAGAGCAGCGCATCCTGGAATGGGCGCGGTTGGGACGCGGCGCGTGCGTCCCGATCAACCCGGAAACCAGGCCGTTCCACCGTGACTGGCTGAGCAGTGAGCAGCGCGAGGCGGTGCGGCATGTGCTCTCCTCCCGTGACAGAGTGGTGCTCATCCGAGGCGCTGCGGGCACGGGCAAGACTTCCATGATGCAGGAGGCGCGTGAGGCGATCGAGGAGGCCGGGCAGCGGGTGTTCGTGTTCGCGCCGTCGGCCTCCGCCAGCCGCGGTGTGCTGCGGGCCGAGGGGTTCGAGAACGCCGAGACGGTCGCGCGGTTGCTCGCCGACGAGCGGCTCCAAGACCAAGTTCGCGGGTCGGTGGTCTGGATCGACGAGGCGGGGCTGGTCGGGGCGCGCACAATGCGCCGGGTATTCGATCTCGCTCAGAGAGCCAATGCCCGCGTCGTGCTCACGGGCGATCGGAGGCAGCACGGATCGGTGGAGCGCGGCGCGGTGCTCCGGCTGCTCGAGGACGAGGCGGGTCTGGTGCCCGCCGAAATCAGGGACATCAAGCGCCAGCGCGATCAGTACAAGCTCGCCGTCAAGGACCTGAGCGAGGGCGATGTCGCGTCCGGATTCTGGCGGCTCGATCGGCTGGGCTGGATTCAGGAGGTCGGCGCGGAGTACCGGTACCGGGCGCTCGCGGCGGCGTATGTGGAGACCGTCCGGTCGGGCAAGACGGCGCTGGTCGTCTCGCCCACGCACGCCGAGGGCGACCGCATCACCGCCGAGATCCGGCGCACACTGCGTGAAGACGGGCTGCTGGGTAAGGACCGGCACCTGTACTCGCGGCTGGTTCCGCTCAATCTCACGCTCGGGCAGTGCCGTGATGTCGCCAGCTATGAGCCGGGCGATGTGCTGGTCTTCCATCAGAACGCGCGGGGGCGCCGCAAGGGTGAGCGGCTCGTCGTTCGAGACGAACCGCTCCCGCTGGATCAAGCCGAACGGTTCACTGTGTTCCGGCCGTCCCGCATCGATCTCTCGGTAGGAGACCGTATCCGCGCGACCCGCAACGGCACGAGCGCGGATGGCCACCGCGTCAACAACGGCGACTTTTTCGCCGTGAAAGGTTTCACGCGCGGCGGTGACATCGAGCTCACCAACGGCTGGGTGCTCCCCCGCGATTACGGCCATCTTGATTACGGGCTGGTGGTCACGAGCCATGCGAGCCAGGGCAAGACCGTCGATCACGTGCTCATCGGGCAGTCGTCGCAGTCATTCCGCGCCTCGTCGCGCGAGCAGTTCTATGTGTGCGTGTCGCGCGGTCGGGAGCAGGCGATCGTCTTCACCGACGACAAGCACGATCTGCTCCGTGCGGTGGAGCAGACGGACGAACGCCTGAGCGGCACCGAACTCGTGCACGGCGGTGATGCGGCGCGTCGCCGCGCCGTGCATCGGCAGGCGGTTCGGCGGTCCCTCGCGGCAGCGCCACCCGCGATGATCATTCAGCGAAACGAACGGGACGGAGTGGAACATGAGCGATAAGTTGTGGGAGAAACTGACCAGGCGCGACGATTCACCGGAGCAGATGGTGATCGAGCAAGCCAGCGACGAGGCGGAGGACTTAGGGATGTTCGGCTGGCTGCGCGGTGTGCGCGACCGGGCGATGATGCTCGAACTGCGCAAGAAGGACGGGCACTGCATGGCGATCGGCTACGGCTGGATCGAGCGGGTCGAGTTCCAGCCCGAGCACGGCATCACGCTGCATCTGCACGGGAATACGATCCGCATCAAAGGGTCGGGGCTCAACACCGAGGTCCGTCCGACCATCCGCCTCTTCGACGGCATCCTGCGCCAGCGCGTTCCGTGGCTGCGCGAAAGCGACCGTGCCGACCGGCTCAGCGAACGCAGCCGGGGCGTGTGCGTGGAGTCAATCGAGTGGGAGGAGTAAAGCACCAAGTCCCTGGCAGGCGGCTGCGCAAGGATACTAAGATGGCTTATATGATTACTGGCTAACAGATTCGACACTTGAAACGGATGTCAGACAGAGTGTGCTGCCGGTCGAAACCAAGGTTCTACAATCGTACACTTCTACAATTCCGGCTACCCGAAGAACGGTGACGCGATGTCAAGGAAGTCGTCAGACAACATCAGCGCCAAGGAACCGAAGGTACTTCGTGTTGTTCTGAGCGAGGCCCGTCAGGCGGTTGACGCTTTCCTTCAGGCAGCTGTAGAAGACCCAATGCAGATGACCAAGGGCTTCTGTCGATTCGACCATGCCTTTGAGCGTCTTGGCGACGACAATATCGTTTCCGCCTTTATTGAATCGTTGGATGACCGGGATGCCCATCGCCGCCTCGTTGCCGCCGCAATGCTGCGAGGCATGGCCGATCTTGGATCCGTGAGTGTCAGCGATAGCAAGGCAGTATCCAGAGCGACACAGCTCTTGATTGAAGCAGTACGGCCAGGTGACACGGCCCTTCAGGCGCATGCCTGCTATCTGATGGTGATCGGCGGTGCACCACCAGAAGCCGAGCCGTGGCTGAAACGGCTCATGGGTCATCAGGACGAACTGCTCAGGGTCATGGCAGCAGTGGCCAGAATCACGATCGCGCCCGCCAACGCGAGAGTAGTCGGCATGTTGCGTCGTGGATTGACTGAAGGCGATCCGCCGGTCGTTCTGATATCCGCCATCGGGCTGCTGTATGGCGACCCGTCCTCGGTTGAAGCTCGAGCAGCGATGATACCGATTCTGCTCAATGGGACAGCAGACCGGCGGTACGGCGTGCTGACAGCGATTAAACAACAAGGAAGCGCGGCGAGTGGATTCGTAGATATCTTGCGCAGGCTGATCATTGACCCAACCGCATGTGCTGATGTTCGCGGCTATGCGGGTACGGTCTTGGGGTGGATCACAAGAGGCACCGATGACGCTACGGAAGCGCTGGCGACAATGTTGGAGTCCGAGGACCACACTTTGATTCAGGGGGCCATCATTGGCTTTGCTGAGGTTGGGTATATGCCTGATCGAGTGCTCGGCCGGTTGACGGATCTGATCTCGATTCAGAACGAAGATGTACGCGTCGCAGCGGTAGGTGGGCTGCGATTGATGGGGCCTCGCGCGCTGCCGGCGCTCCCGATTTTGCTGTCGCGTGTCGGTATCGATACCGATTCACGAAGTGCAGATGCGATTGCCGACGCTCTTGCGGCGATGGGGCCCGCCGCCGCGCCGGACATCATCGCACTAATCAGAAAGTACGATTTCAGAACGCTTCCAACATTGGGTCTGGCGATGTCGCGTATGGGGGTCAATGGTGCCCTGGCGATCGCGGATGCGATCGGTTCTGAAGTTGATGTCCGTGTCACTAGCCTACTGGTCGTGATCATTCGCGATATGCCTCAGAGCGCGGTCGGTGCCGTCGTGCCTGCGCTCATCTCGCTTCTTGACCGGACAAACGACGGTACAGTGGCCAGCGCTGTCGTTATGGCCCTTGGCACCGCGGGTGATGCGGCAACGCCGGCTGTGCCCGCCCTGATCCGTTGCATGACCGCGGCTGATGACGAGTTGGCGTCCCGAATCGAGCGGGTCTTGCGAGGAATCGGGTCGAGTACATTACCTGCTCTTGAAGAGGCACTCGTCTCCACTAACGAGAATAGTAGGCATCGATTGGCGGGCCTTACGGCCGCGCTTTGGAGCGGCGACCATGGCGTGTTCGAGGTCTATGAGAGCCTAGGCGATGACAGCGTGTGGGCAAGGCTCGAATGCGTGACGGATCTACTTGCAGAAAGTCCGATGTCGTTCAAAACGATGGAAACTGAGAGTGCACGCCGACGACAAGAGGGTAAAATTCCCGAGGGTTTCGCAATCTCAGAACGATCGTTGCTGGATGCCGTAAGAACCGTGGAGGTTCATCTCTCGCGTCGAATGGTGACAAGAACCAAAGGACGCCCGAGCAGCCTTGATACAGATGCCCATCAGGTTGTCGTGGAGGTAAAGGAGTATCTGCGGCGAAAGCGGCTCCTTCGACGCCACCAAACCGATTGACATGCCAGTGTGCTTGTGCCACCTCTAGCGGTGATCACAAGCGAAAGCACATGGCAATGGATACGAGGACTCCACACTTTGATCCGACGGGGATCCCCTTCCCGAGCGACGCCATCACTCTGGGTCAGATGCGGGCCCGAGAGCCCGACAACTTTCGTCCCGGCAATCTGGATCGAATTGACGCGAAGGGTATTGATGCCATTGCGACACACAGGTGGGAACTGAGGCTCGCCGAAAAGGCATTCGCTGAAGTCCTGAGTCTGCCAAATCCGCTTCCCTACGACGACCGGCGAAACATCGTAGAGATGCTCAATCGTGCCTACAAGCTCTTCGGTGTGAGTTCCGGCATTCAACAGACATGGCAACTCGTGCGTAGTTTCGAGGGAGCGGCTGCAGAGCAAGCCAGACAGATCAGCGGCAGGTCTCACTGACGCTCAAAGAGCATCTTGTCCCCCGCCTAGCCAACATCCTCCGTTCCGCAATTTTATTGCGGATGTTGAGCGTTACGTCTCTTCACTTCTAAAACCTGCTGCAAAGACGCGATTCCGCGAAACACTGACCGCGGCAATCAAGAACGTGTCGGTGCAAGGGCATTCCCGTACCGGGTTGGTAGCGAAGTAGCCACAAGGAGGCATCATCATGAGCAACCCCATCCGTAAACTTCTCAATCAGTGCAACACCGGATTCACGGTGGGCCAGAAGGTGCTGGTGACCGTCTGCGCGCTACTCTATTTTCTGAGCCCCTTGGACCTCTTGCCCGATGTGCCGATCATCGGCTGGCCGGACGACCTCTTCGCGCTGTACCTGATGATCCGCGTGTTGTTCGCCCCGACGCTGCCCAAGCCGCCGGGTCCGACGGCGGTCGGGGCGCTCGCGGTTCGCGCCCCGCGCCAGCCGATCCCGCAGGCCAGTGAGATCATCGATGTCGAGTACCGGGCGGTGCGGTCATGACCAGTACCTTCCGCATGGTTGCCATAGACCTGATCGAGCGCCGCCCCCAGGTCCGCGAGTCGTCGGGTCTGAGCGCCGAGGAACTGGTGGCGCTCGCCGCCAGTATCAAGGAGTCGGGCGGGATTCATCAGCCGCTGCTGGTGCGCCGCGAGGGCGAGCGGTTGATCCTGCTGGACGGCGAGCGGCGGCTGCGCGCGGCCAAGCTCGGCGGACTGACCGAAGTGCCGGTCGTGGTGACTGAGGAGTCGCTCACCGATGCTCAGGTGACGCACCGCCAGCTGGTGCTCGATGCGCAGCGCGTCGGCCTCGGCCCCGTCGAGCGTGCGGTCGCCGTCTCCCGTCTCATGGGCGAGGCGGGATGGACGGCGGATCAGACCGCGACCAAACTCAGCGTGTCACCGGCGAGCGTCACGCGCACGCTCGCGCTGCTCAAGCTCCCCGAGCCCATTCTCGCGCATGTCGCGGCGGGCCGGATCACCGCAGACGCGGCCTACATGCTCTCGCGCATCGACGACCCTGACGAGCAGATGCGCACCGCCGCGCAGGTGACCGAGGGTTTGCTGACTCGTGACGCGCTGCAGCGCAAGCTCCGCAGGGTGCGCGGCGGCAAGGGCAGGCCCGCCGCCGGGATCAAGTCGCGCGTCACGGTGGCGCTGGGGCCGGGCCGGTCGGTCACGGTGACGGGGGCGGGCCTCTCCATCGAAACCCTTATCGAATGGCTGGAACCCATGCTCGCCCGCGCCAAGAAGGCGAAAGGACAGGGCCTCACGCTTGCGACCTTTGTCCGAACGCTCAAGGACCAAGCCACCGCCTGAAAGGACTCATCCCATGACACTCTTCAATCGACGTAAACAACACAAGCGCCGCTACGACCCGTGGGACCTGAGCGCGCCGCTGCTGTACTGGGCCGACGGTGCGCCGTGGACCGTCGGCGACTCCTGCATGGGCACGCAGGTGTTCGGTTCGACCGGCTCGGGCAAATCCAGCGGCTCGATGGCGGCGATGTGCCGGGCCATGCTGCGCGCCGGCTATGGCGGTCTCTTCCTGACCGTCAAGCCCGAGGACCGCGACACCTATGTGGGCTATGTGCGGGACGCGAAACGACTCGATGACCTCTTGGTCTTCTCGCCCGATCACGGCGTGCGCTACAATTTTATTGCCGACGAGCAGCAGAACTCTGCCTCGCCGGTCGGGCTCGCCGAGAACCTCACCGCGCTGCTGATGACAGTCAGCGAACTGGGTGATCGCAAGCGCGGGGGTGGCGGTGGTGGGGGCGGGGGTCAGGACAACGAACGCTACTTCCGGCTGGAGGCCTCACGGCTGGCCCGCAACGGGCTGCTGGCGCTGGTGCTGTCGCGGCAGACCATCACGATCCCCGATCTGCACCGCCTGATCGTCACCGCGCCGCAGTCGCTGGAACAGGTCGCCAGCGCGTCGTGGCGTGAGGACTCGTTCTGCTACCAGTGCCTGCAGGCCGCCGAGCAGTCCCCCAAGTCCGAGTCGCTCAGGGCTGATTTCGAGCTGGCGCTGACGTACTTCCTGCGCGAGTGGCCGGCGCTGTCGCCCCGCACGCGCAGCGTGGTGCAGAGCACGCTGACTTCGACGACGGACCTGCTCAGCCGCGGCGCGGCCCGCGACATGCTCTCCTCGCCGACGCCCAATGTCTCGCCCGACATGATGCACGATGGCGCGATCATGATCGCCGACTTCCCGGTCCTGCTCTATAGGGATGTCGGGGCGATGATCCAGGTGATCCTCAAGTTCATGTGGCAGCGCGCCCACGCGCGACGGGACATCGCCAAGAACCACCGCCCGACCTTCATCGTCGCCGATGAGAGCCAGATGCTGCTGGTCGATGCCGACCAGGACTTCCAGGCGATCGCGCGCAGCACGCGCACGGCGGTGGTGTACGCGACGCAGTCGGTGTCCGGCATGATCGATGCGCTGGGGCCCAACTCCGAGGCGCAGGTTCACTCGTTGCTTGCGAACATGCAGACGCGCCTCTGCCACCAGCAGACCGACATCCGCACCGTCGAGTACATGCAGCAGCTGATCGGAAGGCGCAGGCAACTGCTCATGAGTGGCAACCAGCCGCGCGACGCCAACTGGCTCGCGCCGCTGATCGGCCCCGAGCCGGGCGGTTCGGCGGGTTTCGGGGAGCAGTGGGAATACGAACTCCAAGCATCGGACCTCAACTCGCTGGCCAAGGGCGGCCCGCCGCACTTCGTCACCGAAGCCATCGCCTATCAGGGCGGCAAGCGCCTCCCCAACGGCAGGACCTGGATGCGCGTGCCGATCCGGCAACGCTGAGCCATTGACCATCAAGGAACCAACACATGCAGAAACAACAGCAGCAGCAACCAGAGCCCGGCGGGTGGACACCGGTCGAGGACGCGCGCAACGCCGCGGCGCTGCTCATGTTCGCGGCGCAGGTGCTGTCGGCGCCCGTCGAGCCTTTCCTGCGCACCCGGTTCGGCGTGAAGTATTTCGGGATGCCGTCGTTCTTCGCCTTCCTGTGCATCCCGGTATGGATGCTCCTCTGGCCGGAGAAGAGCCCGGCGGGCATCGTGATCTTCTGGGGACTGTTCGTCCTAATGCAGCTGCGGGCGCGGATCGAGAGCGCCCGCATGATGATGCGCGGCGACATCGTGCACACGCGCTACAACGGCAGGCCCCGCTTGGCAGCGATCCTGAGGCGCACGCCCGAGCACAAAATCAAATGCGATATCGAGCCGTGGGTCGTGATCATCGCCGGCGGGTTGCTGATGGCGGTCAGCCCTCCGCTGGGCAGCTACCTCATGCTCTCCGGCTTCTGCCTGGCCATCTGCGGCGGCGTCGCCGAGAGCGTCGACCGCGCCCGCGTCATGCAACTCCACGACGCGTGGCTGGAGCAACAGGCCCTCGCCGATCGATTCCGCGAAATGCAGGACAACCGCAAGTGATAACTCATCACCTTCGAACAAGGAGCAACACATGAACTTCCGCGAGAATCTAAGCCGCAGCAAAGAAGTCCTGGGGGCGTACTTCCGTCAGGGGCTGCACGAACTCGGCTCGGTCTTCTACGGCCACGGCACGGCCGCGCAGCACCCCGAGTACGGCATGATCGGCACCCGCACGCCCGGGCAGGTGGCCGATGGATTGCGCGCCGATCAGGAGGCAGGCCAGAGCAAGGACAACGCCGCGCCCTCGGCGCTCGACGCGCATGTGAGCCATGCGCAGCAGCGGAGCGACGCAGAGCGTGACCACGAGCCGCAGCGCGACGATCCCTCGATCGAACGCGACTAGACACGACCGTTTGTTGCAAGGTTGGTTTCACCCTCAAGAGACCGCCGCGTCCGCGCGGCGGCAGGAGTATCGCCATGTCTGAAAATCGTCCCGATCGCCGCAAACGCGGCTGGTTCGCGCCGGAGTATCCCGGCCACGGCAAGTGCCCTTTCACGGGTTTCCTGTGCGGGTTCGTCTTCGGCGCGCTGGGCGCCAGCGTGTTCCTGCGCAGTATCGCCGACGGCCTAGCGGTGCTTGTCGTCGGGCTGATCTGCGCCTTCATGTACGGGATCGAGAGCGCGTTGTTCATCCCGGTGTTCTGCGGACTCTGGTGCGCCGCGCGGGTTGTATGGGACACCTCGCGCCGCGAGCGCGGCGCGGGCGTTTCAGGAGAACGCGCACGTAACGAACACGCCACCGCCGCCTCTGCGGTCGCCGTCCAGAACGCGCAGCGCACACTACAGCACCCGGCGCATGGCCCACGACCCGCCCACAACTAGCCCAGACGGCGGTGTCCGGGTGCCAGTCGTGCTCCCCGAGGGCACGCCCGCCTGGATCACCGCCGATCTCGTGGAAACGACGCTGCGCGTCTGGCAGCGCTTCTACCCGCGCCCCCTGACTGTGGGCGATGCGATTACCATTCTCCTGAATACGGGGCGGCTCATGGCCGTCCTGTCCCGGGAGGATCCACCATGAAACGCTTCGTCGCACTCGCCAGAGTCAGCAGCCGCGAGCAGGAACGCGAGGGCTTCTCGCTGGCCGTGCAGGAAGAGGCGCTCCGCCGCTACGCCCAGACCACCGGCGGCGAGATCGTCCGATTCTTCCGCATCGCAGAGACCGCCAGCAAGTCGGAGGAGCGGCGCTCGTTCCGCGAACTCATCGCCTTCGCCAAGAAGCACGCAGCCGAACTCGACGCGCTGCTCTTCTACAAGGTCGATCGCGCCGCGCGCAACCTCTTCGACTATGTCGAGCTCGAACGGCTGGAGAGCGAGCACAACCTGCCCTTCATCTCGGTCTCGCAGCCCACCGAGAGCAACCCCGCCGGTCGCATGATGCGGCGCACGCTTGCCAATATGGCGAGCTTCTACACCGAACAGCAATCGCTCGATGTGAAGGAGGGGCTCGCGCGGCGGGTGCAGGAGGGCTGGTTCGTCGGCAAGGCGCCCTACGGCTACCGCAATGTCCGCCGCGACGGCAAGTGCGTCGCCGAGATCGATCCCCGCGCCGCGAGGGTCGTCCAGCGCGTCTTCCAGCTCTACGCCTACGAGCCGCTCACGCTCGATGCGCTGCGCGAGCGTCTGGACCACGAGGGCGTCGTGTACCGGCCACAGGCGCCCAGATTCCCGCGTAGCAAACTGCATGGCATGCTCTCGGATCGATCCTATATCGGAGAGGTTCCCTTCAAGGGCCAGTGGTACCCAGGCAACCAAGAGCCCATCATCGACCGCGCCACCTGGGACCGCGCGCAGGCGCTGCTCGGCGGTCACATCTACCACGCCCATCAGATGACCTTCGCTGGTGAGTTCATGACTTGCGGCCATTGCGGACGCGCCGTCACCGGAGAGCAAGTCACCAAGCGCACCAAGGCGGGCGTCAAACGCTATGTCTATTACCGGTGCAGCGGCTACACCGCCGAGGGGCACCCGCGCGACCGGGTGACGGAACTCGAACTCGACCGCCAGATCCTCGAACTCTTCGGGCGCATGCGGGTGCAGGACGACGAGGTCCGCGAGTGGTTCCGGCTGGTGCTCGCCTCCCAGACCCGCGACGCCCAGGCCGAGGCCCGCGCCGAGCGCGAGGAACTCCAGCGGCAGGCGTCGCTCCTGGTCGCCCAGCAGGATCGGTTGCTCAATTTGCGGCTCGGCGAGGAGATCGACCCTGACACCTTTGCCCGCAAGCACACCGAACTGCGCGACCGGCTCGCCTCGATCAAGCTCCAACTCGATGTCCTGGACCGTTGCCACGACGAGAATGCCGACCTGGCGTCCAAGGCGTTTGAACTGTCGCAAACGCTGCAAAACAAGTGGGTTTCCGCGGATTACACCACCAAGCGCCGCATCCTCGAAATCGTGTGTTTGAACTGCCAATTGGAGGGCAAAAAGCTCGTCCCCACCGTCAGAAAACCCTTCGACATGCTCGCCGAAGGGCTCGATCTCGCAAAAAGTCGGGGTGACTGGATTCGAACCAGCGACCTTCTGACCCCCAGTCAGACGCGCTAACCAAGCTGCGCTACACCCCGTACAACTTCCAGAGGGCCAAGCGTACACGCCATCCAACCACCCGGCAATCCCGCCCCCCCTCCTACGCCCCCCACACCCCCTTCTCGCCCTCGGCCCTTCCACTTCCCTGCCGCCCGCTGCCTTCCCCCTCCCATTCCCCCGCCCCTTCCGCTATACTCCCCGTCGGCCCCGACCGGGGGCCGCAATCTGTCGGTGCCGACGCCCGACGGTGGGACAAATCGAAACGGACTGATTTCCGACGCCCGGCGGCATCCGGGCAAACCCAAGCGACCTTCGCGGGAGGCGAGGCGCTCGGATGGGGTCACGCACCCCGCTCCGATCGCCCCGGTTCCGCACCCCGCCGGACCCGCTGACAAAGGACACCGTCATGGCAGAGTCACTCGTCAAAGACCTCATCGAAGCCGGAATCCACTTCGGCCAGCGCTCCAGCAACTGGAACCCGAAGATGAAGCAGTTCATCTACGGCAAGCGCAACTCCATCCACATCATCGACATCAAAGAGACCGTCAAAGGCCTCCTCCTCGCCAAGAAGTTCGTCGCCCGCGTCGTCGCCGACGGCAAGGATGTCTGCTTCGTCGGCACCAAGCGCCAGGCCAAGGATGTCCTCCTCGAGCGCGTCCCCGCAGTCAAAATGCACTGCGTCACCGAGCGCTGGCTCGGCGGCACGCTCACCAACTTCCGCACCATCCGCTCGCGCCTCAAGCGCCTCGAAGAACTCGAAGCCATCGAGGCCAACGACAACTTCGCCTCCTACTCCAAGAAGATGGAGTCGCAGCTCCGCCGCGAGTCCTCCAAGATCAAGCGCAACCTCGACGGCATCCGCCACATGAGCAAACTCCCCGGCTGCCTCGTCATCGTCGACCTCAAGCGCGAGATGAACGCCGTCCTCGAAGCCAAGAAACTCGGCATCCCGACCATCTGCCTCCTCGACACCGACGGCGACCCCGACATGGTCGATATCGCCATCCCCGGCAACGACGACTCCATGCGCTCCATCGATGTCGTCATCCGCGAGATCTGCGCCGCCGTCGCCGAGGGCAAGCAGCAGCGCGCCACGACCACCGGCGATCGCGAGAACGCCTCTGGAGAAGCGACCGAGCAGCAGCCCCGCCGCTCCCGCCGCGCCCAGTTCAAGGCCGACGGCTCCAGCGCCGAAGTCGAAGTCGGCGCTTCTTCCGAACCCTCCGCCTGACGCACCCGTCGGCGCAGTCACAACTCATGCACCCCGCCCGATCGACCAGACCGGGTGTCGGTGCCGGAACCTGAACCACGCAAACCCCGCCGGTCGCAACACCGGCACGCACTTTCGGAGATGGATCGATGCCCGAGATCAGCGCCAAGGATGTCATGGCCCTGCGCAACCAGACCGGACTCTCGATGATGGAGTGCAAGAAGGCGCTCCAGGAAGCCAACGGCGACGCCGCCGCCGCCGAGGAACTCCTCAAGAAGAAGATGAAGGGCAAGATGGACACGCGCACCGACCGCGCCGCCGGCGAAGGCCGCATCGCGATCGCGCTGTCCAAGGACGGCCGCAACGCCGCCATCGTCGAACTCCGCGCCGAGACCGACTTCACCGCCAAGAACGACGCCTTCGTCAACGCCGCCCAGAAGGTTGCCGATATGGCCCTCGCCTCCAACGCGGGCGATGTCTCGCCCAGCGGCGACATGACCAAGGTCATCGACGACCTCCGCATCTCCACCGGCGAGAACATCTCCATCGGCCGCGTCCACAAGGCCGAAGGCGGCGGCAACACCATGTTCGGCACCTACATCCACCACGACGGCAAGACCGGCGTGCTCCTCCAGGCCGAGGGCTCCGTCTCCCAGGACCTCGCCCGCGAGATCTGCATGCACATCACCGCCGCTGTCCCCCGTCCCAAGGGCGTCACCCGCGACGATGTGCCCCAGCATGTCATCGACAAGGAACGCCGACTCGCCATGGAGATGGCCATGGAAGGCGGCAAGAACGAAGAGATCGCCGCCAAGATGGTCGAGGGCAAGATCAACAAGCTCTACTCCGAACTCGCACTCCTCGAGCAGCCCTTCATCAAGGACGACACCAAGAAGATCAAGGACCTCCTCCCCAAGGGCAGCACGGTCACCGCCTTCTACCGCTGGCAGGTCGGCGAAGCCGCCGACTAACCGCAGACTCGATCGGGTGCCATGGGCAAGACAAAGTCTTGCCCGTGTCCTGAATCAGCAGACCACGCTCAACCCGCGCTCGCCGCGGGTTTTTTCATGCCCAATGTCATGCTGCGCCCCCATTGCCTTCTCCCCCGCGCCTGCGGGGGATGTGTCACGCAACGCGTGACGGAGGGGGGTCTCCTAAATTTGTGCTCTGTGCTTTGTGTTCTATGCTCCGCGCTCCCGCCCGCACCCACACCAAACACGCCGCCAGCCCCGCGCCGATCATATTCGCCACGAGGTCCTGCGCGTTGTTCTCATAGGTTCCCACATTCGTATCAGGAGAGATCACCGTCGCCGTGTACTCAACGACCTCGTTGAACGCGCCCAGCCCCATCCCCGCGCTCGCCACGATCACAAAGAGCGCAAGCCCCGTCCGCAGTTCCTCGCGCAGAAACCGCCGCAGCGCTTCCCACACCGCGAGCGTCGCCACGAAGAACCCGTAGCAGTGAACCAACTTGTCGTACTTGAGAACTTCCGGCTGAATCAGCCAGTAGGAATACAGCGCGACGGTATCCCCGCCCTGCTCAAGCCGCAGCACACCACCCGCCATGTGCAACAGCCCCCACACCGACAGCATCCACACCACCGCCGCCGAGAACCGCGCCCGCGCATCCGCCCACATCACCAGCCCGATCAGCACAAGCATCACCGCGCCGTAGAACAGAAACTCCGTGTTCTTCCGATACAGCGCCATCGCAATAAACCCCAGCACATACAGCGCCGTGAACGCAGTCACCCACGGATACCGCCTGATCATCATGACCTGAGTATCGTCAAGCCGGGCCCCGCCGCTTCAGCGACGCGAGAGCCGCCGCTCCAGCGCACCCGCCGACCCGAAGTGCGCCTCGAACAACTCGAGCAGCCGCGTCGGCGGCACCCGGCCCGAGGGCTCGGCCCCGACCGCACGCACATACGCCGCCAGCGCCTCCCGCTTGTACCGATACAAGTACGAGAACAGCGCATAAGACTGCGCGTACATCGCCTCGGCGAGCCGCTGATCCTCGCCCGGCACATCCGTGAGCGTCACGAGCAGGTCCATCGGCACCACGCGCCCCTGCTCCACGATCGCATCCCACTCCAGGTCCCGCGACTCGCTCCTGCGATCGGGCCCGAAGGACTGCGTCGAGTCCTCCGTCTCGAAACTCGCGGCCAGGCCCTCGGAGAACCAGAACGGATACAACCGCCGCCGATCCTGCAGCCCGCAGTTGTAGGCGATCAGGTGCGTCGCCTCGTGAATCGTCTTGGCCGTGCTCGTCCGCGTCGCCTCCAGTTCGAGCCGCGCCCGCTCCGTCCGCGTGAACGCCAGGATCCGGTCGGCACGTTCATTGAGCACGCTCGCGTGCGCATCGCGCCGGTCGTTCAGCGCCTGATCGCGCGACTCGTGCGCCAGATCGTCGTACTCCGCCAGTTCCTCCAGCGCCTGCTCGAACGCCGGGCCCGTGATGTCGTCGTAGAACACCACGCGGTTGCTCGACCCCGCGTAATACCCGCCGACCCACTCCGCCGACACGCCGTCGTGCCGCTTCGCGAACGATGCGTATTGCTCGTGATCGCGGATCAGCACGCACAGCATCCGCGTGCTCGGCGGCACCGCCTCGAGGCCCATTCGCGTCATCGTCCGCTCGAACTGCTTGTAGGTCCTCTCAAGAAGCGCCGATCGCGACGCCGTCCATTCCGCGCCGCAGTCCGAGAGAATCACGAAGTGCTTCGTCTTGGAGAGAGCGAACCCCTCGCCCAGCTCGCGCTGGGCGCGTTCCAGCGCCTCCTCGTCCACGGGTATCTCGACCGATGACTGCTCGTAGATCGCGCGTAGCGCGCCCGCGGCCTCCGCGTCATCGGGCGACTCGCGCAGAATCGCGCGGAGCCAGCCGTCCGCCGACTCCCAATCCTCACTCGCGATGGAAGCCGCCGCCCGCACGTGGAGCGAAGCCGCATCTTCGCCACGCGCGATCCCGACCGCGCCAGGCCCGAGAACAATCCAGGCAAGCGCCGCCGACCGAGCGATGGAGCGATGGGTCCTCACCCCCTTGCCATCGGCACCACGACCCACCTGTTCCGGGCGAACGCGCGAACAAGCCGCAAACGGATGGCGCTTGCGCTGCAGCCCCCGCACCAGTCACCCATCAACTACGCGTTCGCCACCCCGCACAACCGGTACAGACGATCGGCCGGCGCATCACCTTCATCCGGACGAGCGGGCGCTCCGCCGCCGCCCGGACGCACCCGCAGGACATCGTGCGCAGCGCGCACAAACCCAAGCCGGTCACCGGCTTCGACCCAACGGATATCGCCGCGCAAGACTCTCTCGTACCGCTCGACTCGGGGCGCCAGCACCGGCAGGCCGAGCATCGTCCCCCACTGCGCTCCCGTGACGATCGTTTCGGACCGCCGGACACCATCGCACGGCGCGCGATCGGCCACGACGACACCATCCGCGATCGACAGGCACTCCCACACCGGGCGATCGCACACACGCACCGTCCACTTGCCCAGGTGGTACACCGAGAAGCGCTCGGCGCGATCGAGCCCGGTCGCGTCCGACGGCACGATCACCGTCGCCCGCATGCCGCGCTCAGAAAGCACGCCCACGATGTACATGCACAGCATCGCGTCGATCGACTCACCCGGCTCCGATGCGGCCACGATCACGCCCATCCCCGCGTCGATCTTCAGGACTCGACGCAGGTCATCCCCGCGACGGCCCCATTCCGGGATGCGCGGCGGCCCCACAACCACTTCGCCGGCGGGCGGATCGCTCGTGTCCAGCCACGCCCCGCGCGTCACATCGTCGCCGAACTGCAGCGCCGACGCCCGGCGCATCGACTCGACCGCGCGCCGCGCCTTGCGGGCCGCCATGCACGCCGGCGACTCGAACACCGACGCCACCACCGACGCCCCGGCGCACACATCCTCCGCGAGCACACACGACTCGCCCGACCACGCGTGCATCACATCGAACGAACCCAACTCGGCGAGCGCGCGGCCCAGCACGCTGCGGCACGCACGCGGGCTGCCCACGGGCGGCGCCATGCGAAGATCCACAGGCACGCCCGCCGCCCGCGCCCGAGACAACGCCGTCGTCCCGCCGAGCAGCACAACCGCGTGCTCACCGCCGGCCGCGCGGGCATCGATCACGCCCGCCAGCACGCTCCACGGCGCAAATCGGAGATCGACCAGGTGCACTACACGCATGCTCACCGCCGCGTCGACATCGGGTCGCGCTCGTGCGTATAGAACAACTGCGCGATTCCGCGGCCGAACTCATCCGCCAGGGAACGCTCCCATTGATTGCGTTCCGCCGGCGACAGGGAGGTCTGATCCGTCCGGTCCGGCAGATCGAAGCCGAAGGGGTACCCGCCCACATCCTCGGGGAAGAGCCGCTTGTTCTCGACCGTGTCGATTACCTTCAGCACGCCGCCCGCGACCGGCGACAAGTGCGACGGCTCGTTCGACAGCGTGAATTTGGTCACTTGGATGTAGACCACGACCTCCGCCCCCACGCGCCGTCCCAGGTCCACGACAGATGGCTGCTCCTCGCCCAGTTCCCCGCCGCCCGACGCGGCCCGCATGATCGAGATCGTCGAGACCAGTTTGCTCGAACTCACCAGTTTCTTCTCGAGGATGTGCCGCTCCGCCGCCTGACCGATCTGCGTGCGCAGCGCGCGCCTCGGCACGAGATTCATCGGGTCGTCGATGAAGATCACGGTCGATCGATCCTCATCCAGTTCGGTCACGGCCTGAATCTTGGGCGGCCCGTGGAGGATGTACGCCGCGGGAACGCCGATGTTGCACGACGACATCACCAGCGCCGCCGCGCCGCCAAGCATCACAACCAGAACCGGCACTATTCTCGCTCGGGTCATCGGCATCGCTCAATAATCCATCATGTTCTTCTCTTCGTGATCGTAGAACAGCCACGTCACGCGGTCGGCGAAGCGCTTCTCGAGCGTCGCCTGCACCTGGCCCTGCGAGTAATCGTTGGGCGTGTACCCGTCCTTGTCCGGGAAGCCGACCACGATGTCCTTCGTGTAGATGAACTCGTCGGACGCGGGGCCGTCCGCCTCGATCACGCCGACGCGCGCGCCGATCTTCCCCTTCCAGACATACGAGTTGCCCGGCTCCTGCAGCCGGTAGTCGAAGATGTCCACCACGATCAGACGCTCGACCGTGAACTCCTCGGCGATCCGCTGATAGGGCCAGCTCACCCACGACGGGTTCCCGTACTGGAACGCGAGCACATACGGCCCCGGCACGCGCCCGGCGAAGCCGATCAGGTCTTTCTGCTCCATCAGCATGTCGGTGATCGAGTTCGTCAGCCGGTTCACCATCCGGGGGTGCTCCGACGCCGTCGCCCGATCCACCACGATCAGGACCGCGAAGTTCTTGTCCCGCAGCCCCTGGTACTCGGCGTACACATCGTGCGAACCCGTCCGCTCCATCGTGTCGCCCGCGACCGCGATCAATCCCGCGACCTGGCAGCCCGAACCGCTCAGGGCGAGCGTCACCACACCTGCTGCGATCAGCCCGGCCGCCGCCCCCCTTGCCTTCCCCGCCCGATGTTCACGAATCCAGCCCACTCGCATCTCCAGCCCGTGCTACGGAACGACGAACCCCGCGCCCTCTAGACTCCCCGGCACCCACACCAACAGTTTATAGACCCATGCGGCCACGAGCAGTGCCACGCCAATCCATACATATCTGGGCAAAAACAGGCGACCGAGCGAGGCCAGCGCCCGCGATCCGGTCACCGCCGAGTGCAGCCCCATCCAGAACACCATCGCCGACGCCAGCGCCAGGAGCGCCCCGCAGGGTTGCGTGACGAACGCCGCCCACAACTCCCCGTGGGCCGCGTGGGCGAATGAGGTCGTCATGCCGCAGGTCGGGCAGGGCTTGTCGAACGCCAGCACCCACCCGCAGGGCGGCATGCCCAGTTGGGTGTGTGTGCCGTGGCCCGCGCCGCTGGGGCTGAGCCACGCGGCCGTCCCGAGCAGTGCTGCGCACGCCAGCGCGGCCCCGGCCCCGGCCAGACGGTTCGCCGTCAACTCGCTGCGCCCCCGCGCATACCTCGAACTCTTGACCAGTTCCGTCATGGATCGTGCATCGTATCCGCATCGGTGATCGTGTAGATGAACCAGCGCTGTTTCGCGTTCCCGCCGCTGCGCGCCTGACGCTCGAAGTAGATCACCGCCTCGCGCCCGTCATCGAGCCGCACTGTCAGATACTCGCGGCGCAGGTACACCTCGTTGCCCGCCTTGCCGCCTTCGGGAGAACTGTGCTTCTCCTTGGCGAGCAACTCAACGATCCGGAACTCGAGATCCCGCCAGATGAATCCCGCAGGCACCGCGACCAGCCCCCGTGCTGAAGAGTCCGATCCCAGGAACTCCCCCGTCAGTTTGATCGGCTCGGAGATGAACTCGGGCGCGTTCATCAATCGAAGCGGAAGATGCCCTTCCGGTAGGCGTACACGTACGCCACGATCGTCGTGAACATGAAGAAGAACACGCGGCCCAGGAACACCGCGCTCTCGGGCGAGCCGGGCGTCAGGTTCGAGAAGGTCACCGCCCACGGGTACAGGAAGATGACCTCGACATCGAACACGAGGAAGGTCACGGCGATGATGTAGAAGCGGACATTGAAGCGCTTGCGGGCGGTGCCGATGGGGACCATGCCCGACTCGTAGGTCTGCGTCTTGGTCGAGCCGTCGCGCCCCGGGCCGATGACGAGCGTGGCGACGATGTTGACGACGGCGAAGGTGATCGCCATCAGCAGCAGCACGCCGATCGGGAGATAGCCCGACAGATCAACGCCGAGGAGTTGGGTGGGGGTTGGCATTTGGGGAGTTTAGCGGAAGGTGATCGGGTTGTTTGGGGGTTGTGCTGTGGGAAAAAGAGTGGCCGGCCGGCCCTTTGGTGACAGGACAAGAAATGGTGCCGCGTGTTTCGCTGGCGGCGTGCGCCGGTCCTTTCGCGGATCGGGTGCGTCGTCCCTATGCGCCGGGACGATGGCTTCGGCTCGTCTCGCGTTGGCCGAGTACGGCGGCCGAGTCGTCTGGCCGCGGACGGGGGGCGGAGTGACCGGTGTTGCGCCTCCGTATGTATGCGGCGGCGGTTGTGTTTGTGCGCTCAGAAAGAGGTTTACCACAGAGCCCACAGAGAGCACAGAGGGGGAAAAGAGGCATCAGGGATGAGGGAGCAGGCATCCGGGGGAGGAAGAGAAAGTGTTGAGGGATGAGGATTCTTGGAGACAGAGGGGACGGGGTGTGCGCATGGGAGGAGACGTAGATTGCGTGACTGCGTGCCGACAAGCGATGGTAGACGGCATGAGATAATCTACGGACGAACACCCAAGTGCGAAATACTGCGTGAATACACTGAATGGATGCCCGGCCAGCCAATGACGGTCAACGCTGGAACCGCGAAGAGTTGATCCTCGCGTTCGAGTTGTATTGCCGCATTCCGTTCCAGCGTACAAAGGCGACCGATGCCCGCGTGAAGGAACTTGCAGGACTTCTTCATCGCACACCAGCATCCATAGCCCGCAAGCTGGGCAACTTTGGAGCGTTCGATCCACAACTAGCTGCCCGCAACATCTCGGGTTTGACCCACGGCAGCAAGCTCGACAAGGCAATCTGGGATGAGTTCCACGCTGACTGGAACGGGCTGATTATCCGCGCACACGACCTGCGCCTCGAACGCGAACCGCACCGGCTTGAGGTCGGATCGCTTGTCGCTCCATCTGGACCGTCAGAAATGATCGTTACAGGTAAGCAGCGATTGCACCAAGCGTTCTTCCGCGATGCGGTCGTCAGCAGCTACAACAACCGCTGCTGCGTCACCGGCCTCTCGATTGTGGAGTGCTTGGTCGCAGGTCACATCGTTCCCTGGAGCGTGGATGTGCACCGTCGGGCTGACCCGACCAACGGGTTATGCATGTCGGCCACATTCGACCGGTTGTTCGACTGTGGACTCGTCACGATCGGGGATGATCTAACCTTGGTCGTTAGCGATCGCGTTCGGAGACTTAACAACCAAGCCGCCACAGATCTCGTCGTCGCTCGTCACGGCCAGAAGATCATTCCTCCTGCCCGTTTCTATCCCGATCCGGCCTGCCTGCGCTGGCACCGGGAGAACCGATTTCAGGTCGCATAATTTTGGAGTTTCGTACATGCAGACTCTACCTGATGCTCACATCAAAGGGTTAGCCGAATCATGCGTGACTAGCATGGGCGACATTTTCTGGGATTTTGTCGAAAGCCGCGACGCGCCACTCGGCCTTCCTGACCCCTCGCAAGTCGCAATCGATTCGGTCGCGAGTGCATTGCAGAGATTTGCAACCAGTTTGGAGTCTGTCTCGAATAGCAGAGTCCATCTTCAGATGGAGTACCGAGAGATCGTTGCGCGAATTGCTGAAAATCGAGAGATTGATGACATAGTTGCTGCGCTCGTATCTGATGCTGCGTGGACAGAAAGTGGTGCTCGCGCAATTCTACAACTCGCCCAATCTCTTGGAGTGAGCATGTTGCGCAATGCGCTCGCACTGGCTGAAGCGCTGGAGATTGAGGATGGCGAATGCGGAATGTGACCGACACTGTCCACGCTTTTGATCTGGACGTGGTCAGGGATTGAGCGATATCACGATGACCCGCGCGATCGGTTATTCAGGGAGTCCTAAGTAGGGTTGCCCCTACCTCAACCCCACCGCCACCGGCTGCGGCTTCACATCGTGCGTCGGTTCGACGACGAGGCCGAGGGGGATTCGCTTGCCGTCGGGGCCCTTGGGGGGGATGCCGTCCTCATCGATGATGCGCTGGATCGCCATGACGCCCTCGATGAGCTGCTCGGGACGGGGCGGGCATCCGGGGACGTAGACATCGACGGGGATGAACTGGTCGACGCCCTGCACGACGGCGTAGTTGTCGAACACGCCGCCGGTCGAGGCGCACGCGCCCATCGAGATGATCCATCGTGGCTCGGTCATCTGCTGGTAGATGCGCTGGAGAACGGGCATCATCTTGATGCTGACGCGCCCGGCGACGATGAGCAGGTCGCTCTGGCGCGGACTGAACCGCATGACCTCGGCGCCGAAGCGGGCCAGGTCGTACCGGCTCGAAGCGGTCGCCATGAGCTCGATGCCGCAGCAAGCGGTCGCGAAGGGGATGGGCCAGATGGAGCTGCGCCTCGCCCAGTTGATGACCCGCTGGAGCTGCGTCGTCAGGAATCCTTCTGCGGGAATGGCGGCTTCGATGCCCATGGGTCGGACCTCCTGCCCGGATCATAGCGGGTCCAATCGCTGCGTACTCCCGAAACGCCCCCTCTGTTCGGCAACTGGGCGGCAATCTTCAAGCCCATCGCTGTCCCATGCCCGATATGTTGTGCCATATGGACGAACACAACAACGCCGGCCAATCCCAGTCCGCACCCCCCACCCCCCCTTCCTCACCCGGTCCCGTCTCGTACGGCAAGCCGGTGTCGGCGCCGATGCCGCCGTACCAGCCGAAGATGTTCAACACCTTCTACTGGCTGTGGCTGGGGCTCGCGATCGCGGGCGCGCCGCTGGTGCTGATCCTCATCGGGTACTTCATGATCATCGCGTCGGTGGTATTCTGGGCGATGTTCGTCTTCAAGTCGTGGAATCAGATCCAGGACGGCTACCAGCGCACCACGTCCGGCATGGCCATCGGCTTCATGTTCATCCCGCTGTTCAACCTGTACTGGCGGTTCATCGCGGCGTGGGAATTGACCAAGAATCTCAATGCCTACGGCGAGCGCTACGGCATCCAGTTCCCGCGGGTGAATGAGAAGTTGTCGCTTGCGGCGTGCATTGTCTGGTGCTGCGCCGTGATCCCGCTGGTGAACCTGCTGGCGCTGCCGGTCGCGGGCATCCTCGCGCTGGTCGTGGGCAACCAGATTCGTGTCGCCTCGATGGCCATCGCGCAGGCACGCCTCGAGGGTCGCGGGCACGCGGCCTGACCCACTCGCCCTGGAAACTCATCTTCAGAGTCGGCTCACTCTTCGGGGACTTCTGCGCTCTCGCCGCGCTCGGAGCGGATGGTGAAGCGGACGGTCGGGGCCGAGGGCTCGATCTTGAGGGCATCGGGCAGGGCGATCGGTGCGCCGTTGCGGAGGAGCGCGAACCCGACGGGCTTGCTCTCGATCCGCTTGTCGAGTTCGTCGCTGGATAGGTCGAGCACCGCGACGAGCCGGTCGCCGCTGGAAGCGGAGCGGAGGCGGTCCATGATCGCGTTGGGCCCGGTGACCTTCACGGTGAGGAGTTGATCCCCGGGATCGACATCGACGACCCAGTTTCCGACTTCGAGCGAGGGCGTGAGCGTCCACACCGGCGCGCTGAGCGTCTCGGTCCGCACGCCGGACTGGGTTGTGAATGTGAGCGTCGCGGTGCGGGTGAGCAGTTCGACATTCGGCTTGCCGCGCAGCGACTCGGGGAGCGCGAGCGTGACGGGGATGCTCTTGAGCCCGGCGTCGCCGAGGGCCGCGATCTGCTGGGCTGTCGGCTGCGCCACCACCAGCGCCGACGAAGGATTCTCGAGCAGCGGCTGGCCGTTGGCGCGCGGCATACGGACCCGCGCGCGCTCGGGCGCCGCGACGACCTCGCCCTGCACGAGCACGCCGGGGAGTTCGGCGTGGATCGTGAGCGGCACCACGATGAGTTCGCGGATCTCGATGGAGACGCGGCGGGGTGACACGGACTCGATGGTGACGCCAGTGCCGCGGAGTTTCTCGCTCTGTTGCAGCACGTTCAGCAGATCGACCTGGTACTCCCCCACTTCCGTGGGCACGCCGGCGACACCGGGTAGGAGGTCGACGCGCGACTCGAGCGTGGAGCGCGCCGAGGCGAGGGAGGCGCGCGAGCCGCGGAGATCGAGGGTGACGGTGCCGTCCCAGTCCTTGGCGACGACGAGCAGGCGGCCCTCGTCGGCGATTTCCAGGCCCGCGAAGGTCACGCGCGCGGGCACGGAGGTTGTGCCCAGACTCTCGGCCTCGGCGGCGAGCCAGATCATGACGGCGATGAGAGAGACCAGGATGAATCCCTGCACGCGTTCAGCCACCGCTCGCCTCCCGGATCGCCTCGTTGTCCTGCGTGTCGTCGGTGAGGGTGCCGCGTGCGGGCTCATCGGTGTCGGCGACGGCGGGCTTGGGCGTCTTTTTGTCTGGCGCGGGGCGCCCGGTCATGCGCTTGATGAGTTCCTGGCGGAGCGCTTCGGGCGTGAGCATGCGCTTGAACTCGCGTCCGTCGGTGATGGAGATTCCGCCGGTCTCCTCCGACACCACGATGACCAGCGCATCGGTGGAGCGCGCGAGCCCGACGGCGGCGCGGTGGCGCGTGCCCAGGTGCTTGCCGGGCATTTCGGCGGGTTCGGCGAGCGGGAACTGCACGGAGGCGGCGATGATCTTGTCGCCGCGCACGACGACGCCCATGTCGTGGAGCGGGCTGTTGGGCCAGAAGATCGCGTTGAGCAGGTGCGAGGAGATGTCGGCGTTGATCGAGCGGCCGGTCTCGATCATTTCACGGAGCGGCGCGCCGCGCTCCAGCGCGACGATCGCGCCGAACTTGTTCTTGCTCAGGAACTCGCAGGAGTTGACCAGCGAGTCCACGACGGTGCGGACCTGCTCGGGCGTCGCGCGGAAGAACGACGCCTCGCCGAGGCGCAGCACCGCGCGCCGGATCTCGGGGGCGAACGTGATGAGGACGGCCAATGCCGCCAGGCCGAGGAGGCGGTTGTAGAGCACGGCGAGCCGGGCGAAGAGGTCGCCCTGTGCGAAGACGCGCACGGCGAGCGTCGCGAGGATGAAGACCAGGAGCAGGCCCTTGACCGCGCCCGCGGCGCGCGTCCCGCGGATGAATCGGTACACCAGCCAGACGAGCACCCAGAGGACGACCAGCTCGATGACCACCTGCCACCACGGGTACTCCGACAACCGCGCCAGGAGTTGCCTGAGCGGGTCCGCTATCCGGGTAAAAATCGAGCCGTCGGGCACGGTGTGTCCTTCGTGTGTCCCGGTGAGTGTCAACCAGCGCCGAACGAGTATATCGGCCGCTCACAACGCCGATCAGCACGAATGGCGCGGTGACGAACTGGGCCGGAGCCGTCACAATGGCGGTCCATGAACGACGGGACCGAGTCCAAACCCATCGTGCCGCGTAGCGTCGGGCTGTTACTTGGAATCATCTCGGCTTTGGTCGTCTGGTGGCTGGTTGCTGATCCCCGGGCCGGTGCGGCGGGCGCGGTGATGACGCTGATGGCCTGCTGGTGGCTGACGGAGGCGCTCCCGCTGGCGGCGACCTCGCTCGTCCCGCTGGTGTTATTCCCCGCCCTCGGCGTGCTCTCGACGAGGGACGCGGCCGCGCCCTACGCCGACCGTGTGATCTTCCTGTTCATGGGCGGCTTCATGCTTGCGGCGGCGATGCAGCGGTGCGGGCTGCACACGCGCATCGCCCTGCGGACCGTCCGCATCATCGGGCTGTCGCCGGCGCGGATCGTTGCGGGGTTCATGGTCGCCACGGCGATCCTCTCGATGTGGGTCTCGAACACCGCCACCGCGATGATGATGTTGCCCATCGCCACGAGCATCATTGCCGTATTCCACGAGCGCGACGAGCAACTCGCCAAGCCGCTGGGCACCTGCCTGATGCTCGGGATCGCCTACGCCGCCACGATCGGCGGCGTCGCGACGCCGATCGGCACGCCGCCGAATGCGTTCCTGATGGCGCACCTCGCGGCCACCTTTGACAAGAAGATTTCGTTTCTCGACTGGATGGGCGTCGGCTTGCCCGTCACGATCGTCTTCCTGCCGATCACATGGCTGCTGCTCACACGATTCCTGTTCCCCATCGGGAGCGCCGCGACTGCCGATGCGCGCCGGACGATCGACGACCGCCTCGGTGCACTGGGCCCGATGAAGCGCGCCGAGTGGATCGTCTTTGCTGTTTTCTGCTGCACCGTCACCCTCTGGGTCGGGCGCGGGCTGCTTGAAGACCTCGTGTTCTCGGAGTTCTCCACGAAGGGCGATCCGGACCGAACACGCTTCTGGGCGTGGCTCATCTGCCACGACATCGACGACGCATCGATCGCCATCGCCGCGGCGCTCGCGCTATTCATCGCGCCGGCGGCGCCGGGGCGCGCGGTGCTGGAATGGAAGGACGCCAGACACATCCCGTGGGGCGTCTTGTTGCTGTTCGGCGGCGGGCTGAGTCTGGCCAAGGGCGCCGAGGTCTCGGGTGTGAGCCGCCTCATCGGCGATCAGGCGCATTTTCTGGCCGGTCTCCCGCTGCCGGTGACCGTTGTGATCATCGCCGCCGCCCTGATCGCGCTCTCGGAACTCACCTCCAACACAGCCACCGCCAACATCTTCTATCCCATCCTCAGTGCCGCGGCGGTGGTCGGTCTGGGCGTCGATCCCCTGCTGCTGCTCGTGCCGGCGTGCCTGGGCGTGTCGCTCGCCTTCATGATGCCCGTCGGCACGCCTCCGAATGCCATCGCGTACTCCACGGGGCTCGTCTCGATGCGGCAGATGATCCGCGCGGGGTTCTTTCTCAACCTGATCTCCATCGTGCTGTGCTCCCTGGCCACCTACACCGTTGCGATCTGGGCGCTGGGGCTGCAGACCTCGGGGCTGCCCGACTGGGCGTCGCCCTGAGCGCGTACACTCTCGCGCATGCCGTACCGAGTGATGCGATACGAAGAGACGCCCAACCCCAATGCGCTGAAGTGCATTCTCGATCGCGCGATTTCGGAGCACCCGAAGTCGTTCCGGTCGCGCGACGCGGCGGCGGGTGATGCGCTGGCCGAGGCGCTGTTCGGGGTTGAGGGTGTTGCGGTGCTCCTTATGAATGGCGACTGGATGACCATCAACAAGGCGCCCGCCGCCGGTTGGAAGTCTGTGAAGTCCGGCGTGGAGCGTGTGCTCTCGCAAGCGCCATGACCATCTCGCGCGACCGAGCCCGACGCATCTCCTCCCGTATCGAGTCGTGGTTTGCGCGGAACGCCCGCGCGTTCCCGTGGCGGCCGACGGGCGATGGGGCGCGGGACGCGTATGTGTCGCTCGTGAGCGAGATCATGCTGCAGCAGACCCAGGCGGCCCGCGTCGCGGAGCGATTGCCGGTCTTTCTCGGACGATTCCCCGATGTTTCTTCGCTCGCCGGCGCGAGCGAGGACGAGGTGCTGCACGCTTGGCAGGGGCTCGGGTATTACAGGCGGGCGCGGTCGTTGCACGGTGCGGCGTCGATGATCGAGGCGGAGTTTGATGGCGTCGTGCCGCGCGATGTGGCGTCATTGCGTTCGTTGCCGGGTGTGGGCGCGTACACGGCCGGCGCGATCGCGAGCATGGCGTACGGGGTGCGCGAGGCGTGCGTGGACGGGAACATTCAGCGGGTCATCATGCGCACGGAGGGTATCGATCTGGAGCCCGATGCGCCCGAGACGAGGCGTCGGGTGTGGGATATTGCGCGCTCACTGGTCGGGAGCAGCGTGTCACCGGGCGCGCTGAATGAAGGACTGATGGAGCTCGGTGCGGTTGTTTGCACGCCGCCCCCCCACTCGCCGAGTTGCGGGGTTTGTCCGCTGGCGAGGTTGTGCATTGCGAGGCGCGAGGGTCGGCAGCAGGAGATTCCGAGGCCCAAGTCGCGCTCGCGCCAGCGCGTGATTTTCCACGACTCGGTGGTCGTCGCCCATCCGCGGCTGGGGCTGCGCGTCGAGCAGCGGCCCGACGCGGGGCTTTGGCGGAAGATGTGGCAGCCCATCACCCACGAGGGCGAGTCGGAGGCGACGGCGGAGGCGGTGCTGGCGTGGTCGGGGGTGAAGTCCGTTGAAGAACGCGGAAGTTTCGAGCACCAGACGACGCATCGGGTTGTGAAAGTGCGCATATGGAGCGGTTCTGGCGTGGGGCGCGGCACGCCGGGCGAGTGGGCGGATCGGGGGCGGCTGGGTGAACTGGCGATGTCCAACGCGGCGCGGCGGGTGATCGCGCATAGTGGAGAATTGACAATCGGCTGACTCGCCGCGATTGGTGCGAGGGGATACAGTCGGCCTCCCGTCTGGAACACAAAGTGAGGAACCGATGAAGACCACCCGAGCGTACGCTTCGCAGTCCCGTGGCAAGACCCCGGCGCCGTGGCAATATGAGGCGCGCGAGCCGCGTGCGGATGATGTGGAGATCGAGATCCTCTATTGCGGCATCTGCCACACGGATATTCACTTTGTTGATGACGACTGGGGGATGACGCAATACCCGGTCGTGCCGGGGCACGAGATCGTCGGGCGCGTGCTGTCCGTCGGGTCTGAGGTGAAGCGGTTTAAGAAGGGGGACATCGTGGGCGTGGGGTGCCTGGTGGACTCGTGCCGGGAGTGCGCGTGCTGCGAGAAGGGTCTGGAGCAGTACTGCGCTTCGACGGTGTTCACCTACAACGGGGTTGATCGCCACGATGGGCGGCCGACTTACGGCGGGTACTCGGAGCGGATGGTGGTGTCGGATCGGTTTGTCCTGAGGATTCCCGGCGGGCTGGACCCGGCGGCCTCGGCGCCGCTGCTATGCGCGGGCATCACGACGTACTCGCCCCTCAAGTTTGCGGGCGTGAAGCGCGGCGAGCGCGTGGGCGTCGTCGGGATGGGCGGGCTCGGGCACATGGGGATCAAGTTCGCCAAGGCGCTGGGCGCGGAGGTGACGCTGTTTACACGGTCGGAGTCGAAAGTCGCGGAGGCGAAGCGGAACGGCGCGGACCATGTGGTGATCAGCACCGACGAGGGGCAGATGGAGCGGGCGGCGGGGTCGTTGAACTACATCCTCGACACGGTGCCGAACGAGCACGACTTCAATCCGTACATCAACTGCCTGGCGGTGGACGGGAAGTACCTGCTTGTCGGGCAGTTGACGCCGATCAACCCGCCGATTCAGGCGATCTCGCTGATCATGGGGCGGCGGTCGCTCATGGGTTCGGTGATCGGCGGGCTTCCGGAGACGCAGGAGATGCTCGATTTCTGCGCCGAGCACGGCATCGTGTGCGACATCGAGATGCTGGATATCCGAGACATCGGCAAAGCGTACGAGCGGATCAAGCGGAGCGATGTGCGGTACCGATTCGTGATCGACATGGCGACGATTCGGGCGTGATGCCGGCGGGACTTTGTTGAATGGAGTCGGAGCGGTGCGTTTCTGTGGGGCGGAAGGCATGGAGCGAACATGGTGAGCATCAAAACCTTTCTGACATTCAATGATCGGGCCGAGGAAGCGGCGAGGTTCTATACCTCCGTGTTTCCCAACTCAGCGATCACGCGGATCGCGCGGTATCCCGATCTGGGGCCGGAGTCGCCCTTCAAGACCGGGGGCGTGATGACGGTTGAGTTCACGCTCGATGGGCGGGAGTTCTGCGCCTTGAACGGCGGGCCGCAGTTCTCGTTCAATCAAGGAATCTCGATCAATGTGATCTGCGACACGCAGGCGGAGGTTGATGAGTATTGGGGGAAGTTCGTTGCGGCGGGCGGCAAGCCCGTGGCGTGCGGCTGGATCACGGATCATTTCGGGGTGTCTTGGCAGATCGACCCGAGGGTGCTGATTGACTTGGTTTCGGGTTCTGACCCTGTGAAGGCGGGGGAGGCGATGCGGGCGATGATGGGGATGGTGAAGATCGAGAGCGGGCCGCTGGAGGCGATCGCGGGCGGGTGAGAGCGGCTCTGATGCCGGGGGGCGCGGGGGTTCGGTGGGGCGGTTCATGCTTGGAATGCATCGGCGGGGGCTGTATGCTTATCGGTTCGCCCCCGGTCGGCCGGGGGTGGCGGCGAGATTCGGGTGGTGGCCCGGCGCTGCAACACAACGAAGATTTTCAACCCCGCCCCGTCCCGGGCGGGATCGACCGGATGTGCGGCGCGATGATCGCCGGTGCCGGTCGGGGCGCTTCGCCGACTGTGGCGCACGGGACGAAGGGAAATCAATGATTGACGAAATGCTGATTCAGTCTCTGGGTATCGGTGACGACGATGCCACCGCGATGATCAATGCTGCGTTCGGCGCCGAGGTCGCTGAGGGCAACATGGATCACCTGATCGAGGAGCAGGGCGCCGACTTGACGCCGGACCAGATCCTCACGGGCAAGATCATCGGGATGGCGGGTAACGATGTCGTCGTCGATGTCGGGCTCAAGAGCGAGGGGCTGATCGACAAGGGCGAGTTCGATGACCCGGCGGACATCCGTCCGGGCGCGACTGTTCAGGTGCTGCTCGAGACGCTCGAGGGCAAGGACGGGACGATTCAGCTCTCCAAGCGCAAGGCCGACCGCATCATCGCGTGGCAGCGCATCATGGAGACGACGAAGGAAGGCGACATCGTCGAGGGTCGCGTGGTCCGCAAGATCAAGGGCGGTCTGCTGGTTGACATCGGCGTGCTGGTGTTCCTGCCGGCGTCGCAGGTTGATATCCGTCGTCCGGGCGATGTGGGCGACTTTGTCGGGCGCACGGTCCGGGCGGAGATTCTCAAGATCGACCGGGAGCGCCGGAACATCGTGATCTCACGGCGGAAGCTGGTGGAGCACGAGCGTGAGGCGGCCAAGAAGCGTCTGCTGGGCCAGGTGAACGAGGGCGATGTCGTCAAGGGCGTTGTGAAGAACATCGCGGACTTCGGCGCGTTCATCGATCTGGGCGGCATCGACGGCCTGCTGCACATCACGGATATGTCGTGGGGGCGCGTGAATCACCCGTCGGAGATGCTCAACATCGGCCAGACGATCGAGGTGAAGATTCTCAACATCGACCACGAGCGTGAGAAGATCGCGCTGGGCCTGAAGCAGCGCGAGGCGTCGCCCTGGGAGGAGATCGAGAAGAAGTACCCGGTCAACAGCCGCATCAAGGGCGAGGTTGTCAACCTGATGTCCTACGGCGCGTTCGTGCGTCTGGAGGACGGCATCGAGGGTCTGGTGCACATCTCCGAGATGTCGTGGACCCGCCGGATCAATCACCCGTCGGAACTGGTAAAGGTTGGCGACGAGGTCGAGGTTGTTGTTCTTGACATCAACAAGGACAAGCAGGAGATCTCGCTCGGCATGAAGCAGATCGAGGTCAACCCGTGGGAGCTGGTCGCGGAGAAGTACCCGCCCGGGACGATCATCGAGGGCTCGGTGCGGAATCTTGCGAACTACGGCGCGTTCATCGAGATCGAGCCGGGCATCGACGGGCTTCTGCACGTGTCGGACATCTCGTGGACGAAGAAGATCGCGCACCCGAACGAGGTGTACAAGAAGGGCGATGTCGTCAAGTGCGTGGTGGTCGATGTGGACCAGGAGAAGCAGCGTGTCGCGCTGGGCGTGAAGCAGCTCAGCGAGGACCCGTGGGTCGAGGCGATCCCCGGCGCGTATCGCCCCGGCATGGTCGTCCGCGGCGTGGTCACGAAGATCACGAACTTCGGCGTGTTCGTGGAGCTCGAGGACGACCTCGAGGGCCTGCTGCACATCTCGGAACTGGCGGACCACAAGGTCGAGAACCCGCACGACGTGGTGAAGGCCGGCCAGGAACTGGATGTGAAGATCCTGCGTGTGGACGTGAGCGATCGGAAGATCGGCTTGTCGCTCAAGCGTGCCCAGTGGGGCTCGGTTGACGAGGAGCGTCACGAGCGCGAGCAGGGTCGGACGGGCGCTCCGACGCAGGGCGGCATGGGCGACCATGGCGCGATGGGTTCGGACAAGATCCAGCTCTGATCGTTCGTCTACCTGACGGAAAAACACACAAGGCCCGGTCGTGCAAGCGATCGGGCCTTTATCATTCCGTGAGACAATGGTGTGGTGGGCGCGCGGACGCGCTGATGACGGGTTCTGCTCCTACCCTGTTGCTCGCCGCGGCTTTGGTGCTCAGCACATCGCCAGGAAGGTCAGGAGGGTGAGGACCATGATGCGTTTGCGGTTATCGGTGAGAGCGACGAATGCGCCCGCCCTCGCTGCAATGACCTGTGCCATGCGCTGCCTCTTTCCGGTTCTTGGAGTTGTCTGGAGAGAGACAGTTCAAAGCGTGTGCCGGATGTGCCAAGAGGGGCTCCGACCGCGATTGCGACGCGGGAGGGGCGATTCGGCGATCGGCGCGGTGTTGCGCCGCGTCAACGTGTTGACTGCGTGCAACATCATGGTGACCACGGTTGTTGCGGCGGTGGTGTGCTCGCTGGGGCCGATAAGCGGGGCGCGTGCGGAGACGGTGCCGACGCCCTCGGACGCGATGGAGGCGTATCGGACGGTGCGCGCGTGGGTGGACGCGGGCGGCATCGATGGGATGGTTGACGATGTGGGGCCGGTGAGCGATACGGAGGGGCTGCGTGCGGCGTGCGTGACGATGCGCCTGGATGGGCGCGTGATCGGGCGCGGGCTCTCGTGGGCGGGTGACGGGCGGGATCTGCTCGTGTCGGCGCAGCGCGCCTGGCAGCGCGGCGTGGAGAGCGTTGGAGCGGTGATCGGTGAGCGTGCGGCGGCGATCGCGCTGGACATCGAGCTCGGCGGCGAGTTTGTGCCGCTGGTCGGGGAGACCGAACTGGACTTTCTGTCGCAGATCAATCCGGGGATTGACGGGATCGCGGTGCGCGCCGGTGAGCGGATCGGCGTGACCTTCCCGGGCCAGATGCTGGCGTCGGGATGGTCGGCGCAGCAGGCGTTGATGCACGCGATTGCGCCGCTGGAGTTGCCGCAGGTGGACTTCGGGACGCTGCGGAATCGGTATGGGCTGGTGGTGTACCGGTTCGAGACGGAGCATCTGGCGCAGCCGGAGTCGGGGGCGGAGCCGGTGTTCCTGCATCGGTGCGGGCGTCGGGTATCGATGGGCGAGGTGAGCGGCGCGCGTATTCTCGGCGCGGCGGGCGAGGCGGCGTTGTTCCTGGAGCGGCTGGCGTGGCCGGGTCCGGAGCCGCACGGGATTCGCGGAGACTACGACCCGATCGCGGACTCGTATGCGCCGGCGATCGCGCCGCCGGCTTCGCAGGCGATCGCGGCGTGGGCGCTGAGTGTGTACGCGCAGACGCCGGGCGTGGATGCTGCGGGGTCGGCGCGGGCGTTGCGGAGCGCGCGGGAGACGCTTTCGGAGTTCACACTGGCGACGGAGTTTGAGGACGATCCGGGGCTCGATCCCGGCGCGCTGGCGTTGTGGCTGGTGGCGATGGAGGAGTCGGGCGGGGCGGGGGTGTACGGCGAAGGAGAGGCGGCGGAGCGGATCGAGAAGTTTGCGGAAGATGCGCGCGCGGGGCTGCTGGGGCTGGCGGATGATGCGGAGCGGTTTGATGCGCAGCCGGGGGTGATCCGCGCGATGGTGGCGCTGTCGCTGTCGTACGGCGGGGATGAGGATTCGGTGGGCAAGGCGAAGGAGATCGCGCGCTGGCTATATGTGGAGACGGCGCCGGGGGACCTGGTGGCGCTGATGCCGTGGCTGGGGCTCGCGAGCAAGCGGCTGGCGGCGGAAGGCAAGATCGGCGCGGAGGGGGCGCTGCGGGAGATGCGCTCGGTGATCGAGCGGTTCACGATTCACGGGGAGGAGGCGGACGCGGGGACGGACGACCTGGTCGGCGGCGTGGTGTTTACGAGGGGGCGTACGCCGCTCCCGTCGTGGCAGTCGTTGCGGCCCGTGTCGTTTCTGGCGGCGATGATCGGCGACGATCGTTTGACGGGCGCCCATGAGCGTGGCGCGTCGTGGCTGTCGCTGGTGGAGTCGCTTCGGTTCGCGATGCAGTTGCAGGTCGATGAGACGGCCGGGCACATGTTCGTGCGTCCGGAGGCGGCGCGGGGCGGGGTTCGGCTGGCGCTATGGGACCAGCGGTGCTCGGTGAACGCGACGGCGCTAGCGCTGGTGTCGTGGTGCGAGGCGCTGCAATCGGCGGAGCGGGTCGCAAAGGCGGCGGAATAGCGGAACCGCGGGGATCGGTGCGCGTCTGATGGATTGACGGTCTAACTCTGGTGACCTGTCTGACTCTTTGCAGCGCCCGCGATTGACGGGCAGAAAGGGATGCGCGATGCACGCATGCTGCGCGATGGTTGCGTCCGTTGTGGTTCTGGCTTCGGGCTTTAGCGCGAGCGGCGAGGCGGCTCGCTCGTTGCGCGATGCGGCGCACCGCGCGCTCGAGAAGCCGATCACGGTTTCGTTCGAGGATGCGCGGATGGAGGATGTCGCCGAGTTTGTCGGGACCTTCGCGGGCGTGACGGTTCGTGGGATGTGGGTGGATGAGCGGCACGCGGTGGGTCTGGAGCAGGACCGGCGCGTGTCGGTGAACATTGTCGACGGGACGGTGCTCGACCTGCTCGAGGATGCGCTGGAGGCGGCGTCGGACGGGTTCGAGGAGTCGACCTGGCAGGTGTCGGCGCGGGGTGAGCTGCAGATCGGGCCGCGGAGCCGGCTGAACCGGTATGTCGAGACGGTGATCTACGACGTGAACGATCTGCTGATGACCCTTCCGGATTTCACGGATGTGCCCGAGGTGGATATCGACGCGGCGATGCAGCAGGGCCGGAGCGGTGGCGGCGGGGGGAGCATTTTCGATGGCGGGGAGTCTGAGTCGTCACCCGATCTTGGGAAGCAGAAGGACCTGGCCGAGGAGTTGACGCTGCTCGTGTACGACCTTGTGGAGCCGGAGCAGTGGCAGATTCACGGCGGCGACGGCGGGCTGATTCGGATTCACGAGGGGAATCTTGTGATCCGGGCTCCGGAGTACATCCACCGCCAGCTTCGGGGCGTCCGGGCGGCTCTGGAGCGATAGGCGGTTGTTTGGGTGAAAATTCTTGGAACTGTTCGTCTGATCCGATGTCATAATGTCTGGAAGGTCCGGGTTCTGCACCCGATCCCGGCGGATCGCGTTGTGATCCGCTAGAGTTAGACAGGCGGCATGGGGGTCCATGCCGGATTTCACGGACGAAGCCGATGAATCTTGAGCGGGCGGATCCGGCCCGCGGAGGACGAACGATTATGACTCGCAAAGTGATTTTCCTGACCGCTGCGCTTGCACTGACCGGCGGGATGCCCGCACTGGCCCAGCCCGCGGCGACCGAGTCCGGCGTCCGGTCGCGTTCGGTCGATCCTCGTTCGGACACGCTCGATCGTCTGCTCAAGCCGATCACGATTGAACTGACCGATGCCCGCCTTGAGGATGTGGTGTCGTTCATCGAGAACTTCTCGGGGATCGATCTCCGCCCGATGTGGGAGGATGAGCGATTCACCGATGGTCTGCAGAAAGATGCGCGTCTGAGCGTCAAGGTTGACGAGGCGCCGGTGCTCGAACTCGTCGAGCGCGTGCTCGAGGAAGTTCAGTCGGACTTCTCCGAGAACTCTTGGCAGATCAACAAGCAGGGCCAGCTCGAAGTCGGCCCGAAGGTCCGCCTGAATCGTTACAAGGAGCGTCGCTTCTACGACATCAACGACCTGCTCTTTGAGATTCCCGACTTCGCGTCCGTTCCGGAACTCGACCTCGACCAGGTGCTGCAGCAGTCCCGGCAGGGCGGCGGCGGCGGTGGTGGCGGCGGCGGCGGTTCGATCTTCGATCAGGACGATCAGGAAGATGTCACATTCGAGGACGATGATGATGCCGCCCAGCGCGTGATGGACATCATCCGCCAGTTCGTTGAGACCGAGCAGTGGCAGGACAACGGCGGCGACGGCGGCCAGATGCGTTACTACAACGGCACGATCATCATCCAGGCGCCGGACTACATCCATCGCCAGATCAATGGGTATCCCTCGGTGCCGCAGTACCGCGATTATTCGGCTCCCCGAGTCCGCTCCGCGGCGGCGGCGACCGGCTCGGCGCCGACGGGCTCGCCCGGCAATCCCGCTCCCCCCGCGGTTGCCGACGACGGCAACTGAGTCGAGAGCGACCATGACACAACCGACGGCGTTCCCTCGCGGGGACGCCGTTTTTCATTGGTGTTCTTCAGGCGAGTTCGTCGATGGGGCGGGCGATGAGGTCGTAGCCGTCGGAGTCGACGATGACGCAGCGGACGAGATCGCCCGGTGCGCGCTGGGCCGATGCGTGGACGAACGTGACGGCGTCGATGTCGGGTGCCTGGAAGTATGTGCGCCCGGAGTAGAGGCGCCCTTCGGCGCCTCTTGAAGGCGTGACGCCGGGAGTCTTGCGGGATCGGGAGTCGAGCGCGCGATCGATGAGGACATCGAACTGGTGGCCGGTGTTGCGCGCATCGTCGGGGTCGAAGGCGGAAGCGATGAACTCGGCCTGCTCGAAGGCGATGCGCTGCTGGAGCTGCATGATCTCGTCGTGACGGCGGGCCTTGACCTCGGCGGGCACATGGAGATCGGGGTCTTTGTCCATGGTGCCGGCGCGGGTGCCGTCTTCGCGCGAATACTCGAACACGCCCAGGGCGTCGAAGCCGACTTCCTCGATGAACTCGAGAAGTTGCTGGTGATCGTCCTCGGACTCGCCGGGGAATCCGGTGATGAGGGTGGTGCGGATGGCGATTCCGGGGATCATGTCGCGGAGCCGGTGCATGAGCTCGAGTTGGTGCTCGCCGGTGACATTGCGACGCATGAGCCCGAGCATGCGTGTGGACGCGTGCTGCAGCGGGATATCGATGTACTTGACGACATGTTCGAGTTCGGCGATCGCGCGGATCATGCCGTCGGAGAAGTTGGTGGGATAGGCGTACATGAGGCGCACCCACCCCCCACCAGTCGCGCCTGCGCTGCGTGCGTGCGCGGCGACGGCGTCATTGATGGTGCGGAGCATGAGGGGCAGGCCGCCCGACCATTGGTCGGCGTCGGAGGTGTAACCGACGCCGATGTCGTCGCCGTAGGAGGTGGTGTCCTGGCCGATGAGGTTGAGTTCGAAGGCGCCGTCTTTCAGGAGTTCCTCGGCTTCGAGCGCGATTCTGTCGAGGGGTTTGGAGCGCATCTTGCCGCGGATGGAGGGGATGGTGCAGAAGGCGCAGTTCTGGTTGCAGCCCTCGGAGATGCGCAGGTAGGCGTAATGTCGGGGTGTGAGTCGGAGACGCGCGGAGTCGTCTTCGAAATAGCCGAGGCCCTTGCCGTCCTTGCCGTTGACGGTGAGGCCGATGGTCTTGATACCGCGATCACCGGCGGCCTGGAGCGCGTTGGCGGCGATCCAGTATTTCGGGCGCTCGGGGTCGGACTGGATCGGGAGTCGGGCTTCGGACATTCCGCGGACGGCTTCGACGATGTGGTCTCGGTCGAATACGCCGATCATGGCGTCGATTCCGGGGGCCCACTCGAGGAGTTTGGCGCGGTGGCGCTGGACGAGGCATCCGGCGACGACGACGCGCTTCACCTCGCCGCGGTTCTTGCGTTCGATGGCTTCGCGGATGACTCCGAGGGACTCCTCCTTGGATGCTTCGAGGAAGCCGCAGGTGTTGATGACGATGGCGTCGGCGTCTTCGTCGCCGGATTGGTGCGAGACGGGCGCGAGGCCATCGGACGCGAGGAGGCCGAGCATCTTCTCGGAGTCCACGAGGTTCTTGGGGCATCCGAGACTCACGAAGGAGACCGTGCGGATGTCGGCGTCGGTTTGGATGGGTGTTTGCTCGGGCATGGGGCGGGGAATGGTAGCACCCCCCTTGCCATCGACTCAGACTTCGGCCCGATAGGGATTGTCGGCACGCAGGAGATCGAGCACGGGCGGCGGGAGCCCGCGGGTGCATGTATCAGGAGGTGGCGTGCCGGGAGCCCAGCGCAAGAGGGCGCTACGGATCTGCGTGGCGTTGAGATCGATCATCGGCACGGGGACGATGCGGGCCGCCCAGCGGCGGGCCTGATCGTTGCCCCAGATGGACGCGAGATCGTTGATGAGGTGGGCGGCGGGGTGGCCCGTGTGGCTGTCGCCGCGGAGCATGACGGCGGGCGGTGCGAGGCGGATGATTTCGGCGGGCTCGCGCCATTTGTGGAATGACAGCGCCTGATCGGCTCCGATGAGCAGGCGGAGCGCAAGGTACGGGCGCTGTCGGCGGAGTTCGCGGATGGTGTCGATCGTGAACGAGGGCGCGGCGGGGTTATCTTGCGCGCGGTCGAGTTCGGCGGTCCAGACGGCGGCGCGGGGGTTGGCTGCGAGCCCGGCGCGGAGCATTGCCACGCGGAGTTCGGGCGGTGCGCTGGGGGCGTCCTTCTTGTGAGGCGATCGGGCGGCGGGGATGTAGAGGATGTGGTCGAGCGCGAGGTGCGAGCGGACCAGTTCGGGGAGTTGGAAGTGCGCGTTGTGGGGCGGATCGAATGAGCCGCCGAAGAGGAGCACGGAGCGGGCAGACTCTGGGACGGGCGCGGGAGTGGCGCGCGTGACTGTCATGACTCGTTGGCGTCCATCGGGTGCGATGATAGATCGTCGATGGCCTGGCGGAGGAGGAGCCCGGCGGCGCGGAGGGCGCGGGAGGTCCGGCGTCCGAGTCGGATGCTCTCGGCGATGAGGCGCGGGTCGCGGAGCATGGATGCGAGGACGCGCATCAGGCGGGTGCGTCCGTCGGCGCCGGCCCACGCGATGACGGCGGGCGGGAGGTCGGCGGTGTGGTCATCGGTGATGCCGCGCACGACGGCCCAGCGCCACGCGCGCTCGATGGCGAGTGGCGCGAAGATGTGAGACTCGCAATCGACGATTGAAGCGCCGGTGCGCCGGGCGAGGGCCTGTTTTTCGAGGGCTTTGCAGACGGGCGCGTTCACGCCGGCGATGACAGCACCGCCTTTGTAGCGGGCTTCCCATGTGCGGGAGTCGGGATCGATGATGGTTGATGCGCGGCCGGCGATGCCGACGGGTGCGAGCCCGCCGGCGGTGCCGAAGAGGACGGCGACGGAGCCGGCGGCGAGATCGGCGTGTTCGATGGCGCGGCGGATGGCCTCGGGTCCGGGGCCGGTGCGGATGACTGTGCAGGCGTGGCCGAGGGCCTTGCGCGCCGCCTTGGCCTCGATCTCGAGGGGGCAGAAGATGACCGGGGCGGATACGGGGGGCGTAGGCACCGCGTGATTCTAAGTGGGGCTTGGTGCCAGCGGGCTCAGAAGCCGCCCATGGGGTCGAAGGTATCGACCTCGCTCATCTGCTGGGCTTTGAGCGCTTCGAGGTCGAGGTCGGGGATGGCCTGCTGGACCTCGGTGGGCGTTGCGAGTTCGACCAGCGTCTGGCCGGACTCATCGAAGACGGTGTAGAGGACGCCCTGCTCGGTGCCGAACATCTCGATGGTGTACTTGAGCCCGAGCAGCGTGCCGAGGAGCGTGGTGGACTCCGGCTTGGTGGAGTCGGCGCTGTTGCCGGTGACGATGATCGGCTGGGACTGGCCGGCCTTGGATTGATCGGGGTTGATGACGCTCGCGACGACGAAGAATGCGCCGAGGCAAGCGACGGCGATCAGGCCGCGGAAGAGGGGCGAGGCGATCAACGGATTGTCGTGATGGTCAGCGTCCATACGCGTTATTCATCGGCGTGATCGGTGGGCGGATGTGGCGAAAGGCGCGACTTTCTTTGCTGACGATGGGGTTTATGGGGACGCGGATGCGGTCTGGCGGGCGCGGCGAGGACGAGTCGCTACAATCGGCCGCTTACTGGCCCCATCGTCTAGCCAGGTCCAGGACGCCAGGTTTTCATCCTGGAAACCGGGGTTCGAATCCCCGTGGGGTCACTTACGGCCCTGGACAAGATTTCGGTGAGCCGAATCGAAAACGCCTCCCTTGCGGGAGGCGTTTTCGTTTGATCATCAAGAGCGGGTGATCGGATTCGAACCGACGACATTCACGTTGGCAACGTGACGCTCTACCACTGAGCTACACCCGCGGGTGCCCACCGGGGCGGCGATGCCGCCGGCGGCAGGGATGGGGAACATACGCCCGCCTCCGGGCAGTGTCAACGCCTTTGGGCGACCTGCGCGGCATCGGATTCAGGGGTTTGATCGGAGCGGGCGGCGCGAGGTGGATTACCGGCCGCCCTGTCGATCATTTCAACGACGGCCGAGGCGGGGGCGCTATTGGAGAAGACGGGGGTTTGCTCGCTGGGGGCGAGGACGGCCAGGAGGGGGATGCCCGTCTGGCCCCACTCGTCCATCAGGGCCTGGGCGGGGCGTGACCTGCTGGTGACATCGCCCTCGAAGGTGATGACATCGCCCTTCTTCATGCGCTCGGCGACGGCGGAAGAGTCGAGCACGGCGCTCTTGTAGGCCTTGCAGTTGATGCACCACTCGGCGGTGAAGTCGATGACGATGACCTTGCCCTGTTTGCGCGCGGTCTCGTAGCGCCCGGGTGTGTATTCGAGCCAGTAGCCGGGGATGATCTCGTCTTCGCCGAGCCCGGAGGTGACGAGCCAGTTGATGCGCGCTTTGCGGCTCTCGTTGTAGGTGTACCAGACGGCGCCGGTGATCATCAGCCCGGCGAGGATGAAACTGAATGCGATTGGGAGCATCGACTTGGAGACCTTCAGCGAGCGCGCGATGAGCCAGACGCACGCCAGAACGGTGAAGGCGGTGGCGACGATCCACTTGATGTTGGTTGTGATCCAAGGGTGGTCGGCGGCGAGTTGGTAGAAGCCGACGGCGCCGAAGAACCCGGCGGCCGCGATGAGGAGCAGCCCCATGACCTGCTTGATGAGATCGGAAGCGGGGCCGGCCTTGGGGAGTTTCTTGAGGAGGTTCGGGAAGGCGGAGAGGACGAAGTAGGGCACGGCCATGCCGACGCCGATGCCGACGAAGACGGTGATGATCGCGGCGGTGTGCATGGTGGCCATGGGCGCGAGCAGGCCACCGGCGGCGAAGCCGAAGCACGGGAGGCCGAGCAGGGCGGTCATGATTCCGAAGAGGAAGGAACCCCAGGGGCGGTTGGGGTCGGGGTTGAGCATGTAGGCGCCCTGTGGGAGTTTGAACTGGAAGAGCCCCATCGAGCCGAGTGCGAGCATGACGAGCAGGACGCCGATACCGAGGGCGACCCACCAGTTGCCGAAGATGAGGCGTGAGGGGTCGCCGATGGTCTCGCGCAGGACGGCGACGGGGATGCCGATGGCGGCCCAGAAGAAGACGACGCCCAGCGCGGTCCAAAGCCCCAGGACGATGGCGCGGCGGCGCGTGCCGGCGTGCTTGGTGAGCGTGAGAATCTTGATGGGGATGACGGGGAGGACGCAGGGCATGAGGTTGAGCACGAACCCCCCCACTGCCGAGGCGAGGAAGAGAACGAGCAGCGCGACGATGCCGGAGGTACCGGCGAGGTCGAAGCCGAAGATGCTCGGTGCGATCGGCTGCGAGGACGCCGGGGATGGCGTGTCGGTTGTCGCGCGCGTCGGGGCGGATGTGTCGTTGTTCGCCGGCGTGTCGGGTGTCGTTGTGGGGTTGTCGGTGTTGATTGCGGGGCCCGCGGCGCGGGGTGTCGGTTCATAGGTGCCGTAGAGCGCTGAGCGTTCCTTGATGTTGACCTTGATGCGCTCTGTGGCGTCGGTCGGCATGTCGCAGTTGGTGTCGTTGCACGCCTGCCACGAGACTTTGAGACTCAGCGTGTGTTCGCCGGCGGGCGCGGAGGGCGCGAGGTCGATGGTCGCGAATGCGACGGCGCGCCCGGAGTAAGTCCGGACCGAGACGGTCTTGCCGGGGTTCATGACATCGGCGACCTTGCTGTCGTGGAGGTCGGGCCATTGCACAGCGCGGAGCGAGGCCCATTCGGGTGCGTCGATGAGTTCGATGTTGGTGCGGATGGCGAAGGCGTCGATCTCGGGGGGGAGTTCGCCGTCGCCCTCGGCGGGCCAGGTGTGGTAGCCAGGGGCGTGGTTGAGCGTGACGGCGACGACGAGTGAGGCGTCGACGCCGCTCCAGAAGTTGGTGTCGAGCGCCTGCGAGGATGTCGTCACCGTCTGGGCGGTGTTGGCGCCGGGCATCCCGGCGACGGAAGGCGCACCGGAGAAGTCGGGCGGGGCGGATCGGGCCGGCTGGACGGCGATCGATGCGGCGGCGAGCAGCGCCGTGAGCGCTGTGAGGTGCTTGAGCGTTGGTCTGGGCATGGCGTGAGTGTAAACCTCCGGGGATGCAGATTGTTCCGACGGGAGGTCGTCTCGTTGCCCGATGGGTCCGGCGGGGCTTCAAGGGGGCCGCGGCTGAGGGCCGATAGTTGGGGATGAACCGCGGCCCGTCGGCGGCGGGATGGAGGCGTTGTCGCTCGGTATGGACCTTCTCGACCAGAATGAAGTGGAAGCCCTGCTGGCGGCGGTCGAGCAGGATCAGGAGGAGGACTCGGGCCCGGTCGACAAGATTTTTTCGCGTCGCATCCGGCGCGGCCAGACTCCCGAGGTCAAGGAATACGACTTCAAGCGTCCGGAGCGGGTCAGCAAGGACCAGATGCGCTCGATCCAGACGCTTCATGAGACCTTTGCGCGGAGTTTCGGGGCGTCGCTGTCCGGGTTCCTGCGGACGATTGTCGAGGTCAAGGTGGCGCATGTCGCGCAGATGACCTACTACGAGCTGATCTCGTCGCTCCCGAACCCCACGAGTTTCAACCTGATCGAGGCGGATGAGTTCGAGGGGCGGCTGTGCCTCGAGATCAGCCCGCTGATCATTTATCCCATCATCGACCGGTTGATGGGCGGATCGAACCGCGAGTTGTTTGTGCCGCAGCGGCCGCAGACGGTGATCGAGACCCGGCTGATCTCGAAGATCACGGACCGCGCGATGGAGGCGATGCGCGAGGCGTGGCAGGGCGTGCGGGATATCAAGTTCCGGCTGACCGAGACGGAGTCGAACCCGCAGCTGGTGCAGATCGTGCCGCCGAACGAGGTCGTGGTGGTGGTCGGCTTTGAACTGAAGCTGGGCAACCGTGCGGGCACGATGAACCTGTGCATCCCGTATGCGGTGATCGAGCCGTTCATGGAGGATCTGGCGTCGCAGAGCTGGTTCAACAGCACGAAGGTTCGCAAGGCCTCGGAGACGATGGGGCGGCTTTCGAAGCACTTGTCGGGCGCGTGCGTGACCGTGACGGGTCTGCTCGCCGAGACGACGATCAGCCTGGGCGACCTGATGAGCCTGTCGGTGGGCGACCTGATCGTGACGGAGAAGGAAGCGACCAAGCCGGCACTGGTGTGCGTTGAGGGGGAGAAGAAGATGTTGGCCGAGATCGGGCGGCACAAGGGGAACCGGGCGCTGAAGATCGTCCGGCCGATCAAGCCCTCGGACCGGGTCTAGCGGGCGCGGGTCAGCTGCAGGACCGCGTCGTCGACTTCGGCGTCGATCTCGAACTTCTCGGTGAGGCGGAGCATTTCGAGCATCTGCTCGACGTGTTCTTCCATGCACGCGAGACGGAGGCCGATCCGGCGGTCGGCGCACATCTCGCGAATCTCGAGGAGGCAGGTGATGCCGACGGAGGTGATGAGGTAGACCTCACCCATGTCGATGACGAGGCCGCCGTCGTCGCGGTTCGGGAGATGTGTGGCGATCAGGGCGCGGAACTCGTGGACCGTCTCTTCGGTGAGCTGGCGGGGGGCGAGGGCGACGGCGATCTGATCGTCCGGCCCGCGGAGTGTGATCTCGCTCTGTGGCACGGGCAGAGCATCCCGTGCGGGGGGCGGCGCGTCAATGCAGGGGGGATGGGGATTGTTTGACCCGTGGAGGGATGTTCGGATACCCTACGGGTGTCCAGATCCGATGGGTCTGGGCTCGGAACCTGGTGATCGAAAGGTATTTGTGATGACGCTTTTGGTCTGCACCTATGTTGCGTGATCGCGGACGAGTCCGGCGGGGATGTTTCATCCCGGCCTTGTCCGACGCCCTTACCCTGCGGCGTCGGGGCTCGTCGCGTGCGGCGCGCTCGCGGAGGGCGGCATGAACTGATCATGCCGACAACGCGAGCGGGGCCCAACGCGGCACCGGTGCGGACCACGCGCGTCACGGACACGCGTGGTTTTTCTTTTGGGACGCCCGCGCCTCTTGGGGCGCTACGACAACTCGACAACTCGGAGCAGGACAAGCAATGAACACTCAGGAAATGATGCGCATCATCGACTCGATCGCCCGCGACAGGAACGTCGAGCGCGATGTGCTGATCTCGGACCTCGAACAGGCGATGGTTTCGGCGGCACGGAAGTATTACAACTCGCTGGACACGACGGAGTTCGAGTGCGTGATTGATCGCGTCTCGGGCGCGATGTCGCTGACGCGGCACGGCGAGCCGCTGGATATGCCGATCGAGCAGTTCGGGCGGATCGCGGCGCAGACTTTCAAGCAGGTGATGATTCAGAAGTTCCGCGAGGACGAGCGGGCGAGTCTGTACGACCAGTTCTCCAAGCGCGTGGGTGAGATCGTCACCTGCACGGTGCAGCGGTACGAGGGCGGGTCGCTCGTTTGCACGATCGATCGGGCCGAGGCGTTCATGCCGCGTTCGGAGCAGATTCCGGGCGAGCAGTTCCATCCGGGCGACCGTGTGCGGTGCATGATTCTGGATGTCCGCGACGCGGGGAGCCAGGTGAAGATCGTCCTCTCGCGGGCGCATCCGGACTTCATCCGGCGTCTGTTCGAGGTCGAGGTGCCCGAGGTGTCGGAGCGGATCATCGAGATCAAGGCGATGGCGCGCGAGGCGGGGTACCGCACGAAGGTTGCGGTGTCGTCGATCGACTCGAAGGTGGACGCGGTCGGCGCGTGCGTCGGCGTTCGCGGCACGCGCATCAAGAACATCGTCGATGAGCTCAACGGTGAGAAGATCGACATTGTCCGCTGGAACGACTCCTCGCAGATTCTCATCCAGAACTCACTCAAGCCGGCGGAGGTCGTGGAGATCTCGCTGTGCTTCGAGCTGGGGCGTGCGACGGTTGTCGTGGACGAGACGCAGTTGTCGCTGGCGATCGGCAAGCGCGGGCAGAACGTGCGTCTTGCGGCGCGGCTGACGGGTTGGGACATCGACATCCTCACGCCCGAGGAGTTCAACAAGGGTCTGGACACGATGTCCGAGACGCTGCGAGGCGTCGAGGGCGTCGAGGAAGAGAAGTTGGACCGCCTGGCGGCGCTGGGCATCGTGAGCGTGTTCGACGTCGAGGAGGTGGGTTCGGAGGTTCTGATGGAGGAACTCGAACTCACCGAGGAGGTCGCGATCGCGATGGTGAACGCGGCGTCCGAGCGGGCGCGGGTGGTGGCGGAGCAGCAGGCCAAGGAGAAGGAAGAGGCCGAGGCACGCCGCATGGAAGAGGAAGAGGCCGCGCGTCGTCTTTTGTCGGGTGATGGTCCGGCTGTTGAGGTGGATGAGTCCGCCGAGGCGGCGGCGGACGCGATTCTCTCGATGGGATCGGGTGAGTCGTCGGAGTCGGGATCGGGCGAGTGAATGATTGATGGAGCGCGGGTTCGGCTCCGGAGTTGGGTTTGTCTTTCGTGTCGGGGTGATTGAGGAGCGCCGGTTTGGCCAAACGCGTATTCGAGTTAGCGAAGGAACTCTCGGTCAAGTCCAAGGCCATCGTTGATAAGTGCCAGGCCGAGGGCATTCCGAACATCAGCAACCACATGTCGAGCGTCTCGGCGGGTCTCGAGGCGACGATCGTGGATTGGTTCAGCGCCGACAACTCGGGCGGCGGGACCGCTGTCGAGACCGCGGAGAAGGTTGATCTGGACCGCGTACGCGTGAAGCGCCGGGCCAAGCCCAAGACGGCGCCGATGCAGGCCGACGAGGGTGATGGTGATGATGACTCGGCCGTGACGGCGACGACCGTCGAGGCCGCGCCGGAGGTACCCACGCCGACCGTGCCGACACCGGCGCCCGCGGCGCCGCGCACGCCCGCTGTCGAGAGCAAACCCGAGCCGAAGCCGGCACCGGCGGAGAAGAAGCCCGAGTCGCCGGAGGCGCCGAAACCGAGCGTGAGCCGGCCGGCGGCGGCGGCCAAGGTCGAAACCGATACGAAGCGGCGTCCGAGTGAGAAGATCGAGTCGGCGCCGTTGAATGTGCCGACGCGCCCCAAGGTTGTGAAGCCCGTCGGCCCGAAGCTCGAGGTCCAGAAACCGGCGAAGGTGTCGGGGCCGAAGGTGATTCGCGTCGAGGCGCCCGAAGCGCTGCCAGCGCCGAGAGCGCGTCGCGGCGGCGGCGGCGGCGGGCCCGCCACGATGGAGCCGGGCGGTCCGATGCCCGTGCCCGGAGGGCGGGGCGTGGGGTTTCCCTCGCGCGGCGGCGAAGGCGAGGACGAGAAGGGCGGACGGCGCAACAAGCGCCGCGGCGGCGGCGGCGGCGGGACCGGCTCGCGGGATCGCGGTCGGGATAGCCGCAGCGGCGGCGGAAGCGGCGGGGGCGGCGGCGAATGGAGCGAGAAGGACCTTCTGGAACGCGAGCAGCGTTTGTCGCGTTCGGAGGGCTATCTCCGCCAGCGCCGGCGCGATCAGAAGATCAAAACGCAGCAGACCTCATCGCGTGCCACGACGCTCGCCGAGACGGGCGGCACGGCCAAGGTCACCAAGCCGTTTACGATCAAGGATCTGTCCGCCGCGACCGGCGTGAAGAGCGCCGACATCATCAAGAAGCTGTTCATGAAGGGCATCATGGCGAACATGAACGCGTCGCTCGAAGACGAGATGGCGCAGGAGATCATGCTCGAATACAACATCGAGCTGGAGATCGCGGAAGCGCACTCGGCGGCCGAGGCGGTGGTGCAGGAGTTCGAGGTCAACCGAGAGCAGGTGGATGTGCAGTCACGGGCGCCGATCGTCACGATTCTGGGCCATGTCGACCACGGCAAGACCTCGCTGCTCGACCGGATCCGCAACACGAATGTGGCGGCGGGCGAGGCCGGCGGCATTACGCAGGCGACGAGTTCGTTCCGCGTGCCGGTGAAGGTCGGCGACGAAGAGAAGTGGATCTGCTTCCTGGACACGCCGGGTCACGAGGCATTCAGCGAGATGCGTTCGCGCGGCGCGCACATGACGGACATCGTTGTGCTGGTCGTGGCGGCGACGGACGGCGTGATGCCGCAGACGGTTGAGTCGATCGCGCACGCGAAGGCGGCGGGTGTACCGATTATCGTGGCGCTCAACAAGATCGATGTGCCGAGCGTGACGAACGAGCAGATTCAGAAGATCTACGGCCAGTTGGCCGAGCACGGATTGAACCCGACGGAATGGGGCGGGGAGACCGAGGTCATCAAGACCAGCGCGACGAAGGGCACCGGTATTCAGGAACTGCTCGAAACGCTGGACCTTCAGGCGCAGCTTCTGGAACTGACAGCGGACTTTGAGGGCGCGGCGCGCGGCACGGTTGTCGAGTCGCGGATCGTCGAGGGTCGCGGCCCGGTGGCGAATATCCTCGTGCAGGAGGGCCACCTGGAGGTCGGTCAGTTCATTGTCGCGGGTCGCGGCTTCGGTCGTGTGCGCGACATTACGGACCCGTTCGGCGAGCGTCTCAAGGAGGCCGGCCCTTCGATGCCGGTGCAGATCTCGGGTCTGAACGAGGTGCCGGACGCGGGCGACCGGTTCTACATCGTGGACTCGCTCAAGAAGGCGCAAGAGGCCGCGGAGCACCGGAAGGATCAGGACCGCCAGCGCGAGTTGGCGCAGCCGAAGGTGACGCTGGACTCGATGTTCGCGCAGATGGACGCCGCGGAGAAGAAGGAACTGCTCATCGTGCTCAAGGCGGATGTGCAGGGCTCCGTGGACGCGATCAAGAAGTCGGTGGAGGACATCGCGACCGACGAGGTTCGTGTCCGCGTGCTGTACTCTGCGGTGGGCGGCGTCTCGGAGTCGGACGTGACGCTCGCGGCGGCGTCCGGCGCGGTGATCCTGGGGTTCAATGTCATCCCGACGGGCAAGGCGCGTCAGTTGGCCGAGCAGAAGGGCGTGGAGATCCGCTCGTACCAGATCATCTACGACATCGTGGACGACATGAAGAAGGCGGCGGAGGGCCTGCTGGAGCCGGAGATGCGTCAGGAGATCCTGGGGCACGCCGAGGTCCGGCAGGTATTCAAGATCACGCGCGTGGGCGCGATCGCGGGTTGCTATGTGACCGACGGCACGATCGAACGGAACGCGATGATTCGCGTGACGCGCGACGGGATCGTCATCGAGAACAACCGCGTGCTCGAGCAGCTCAAGCGTTTCAAGGACGATGTCAAGGAAGTCCGCAACGGCCAGGAGTGCGGCATGAAGATCGTCGGGTACGACGACATCAAGGACGGCGACATTCTCGAGTGCTACCGCAACGTTGAGGTGAGGCGCTCACTCTGATCGGGATGGCTCCATGATGGTGTTATGAAGCGGAGATGGTCATCGGCGTGTTGCAGTTCGAGTTGTTCATTCCCGGAAGCCGGTCGCTCAAGGACAAGCGTCGCGTGGTGAAATCCCTCAAGGACAGGTTGCACCGCGAGCACATGGTCTCGGTCGCAGAGATCGCGGCGCTGGACCACCATCGCGTGGCGCTGATGGGGCTCGTGGTCGTGTCGAACTCGACGGCGTATGTCAACGCGTTGCTCGACCGCGTGATCGCCAAGATCAACGCGATTCATGATGCCCGGCTCGGGGATGTGCGGCGCGAGATTCTCGATGCCGATCACCTGCCGACCGAGGACCGCGAGGAACTCTGGACGGAGGCCGAGCGGCGCGACGGGGGTGAGGCATGAGTCTTCACTCGGAGCGGCTTGCATCGATGATCCACCGCGTGACGCAGCAGGTGCTGGACCGGGAGTTGACCGACCCCCGGCTGGATGCGCGGCTGACGATCACGGGGGTCGAGGTGCATGCTTCGGGCAACACGGCGGTGATCAGCATCATCGTGAACCCGGACGCCAAGGAGCGGCTGGCCATGAAGGCGATCGAGTCGGCCACGGCGCACATCAGGCGGCGCGTTGGCACGCACATGCCGGACACGAGATTGCCGAACTTTCAGTTTCGGGTTGACAAGGGTGCGCGCCGCGAAGCGGCTGCGTTGGACGCGATCGCGCGGATTGAGGCCGAGCGTCGCGAGTTGGAGCGGGCACAATCCGGCGTCGATGACGCCGGCGCAGATACGGAGCCGACGAGTTGAGCACGACGATCGATCACGCCAAGAGCATCGCGGACTTCTTCAAGCGTCTCCCCTCGATCGAGGTCCCGGAGGATGTCGAGCCGCTGGAGGCGACGAATGAACTGGTGTTCTCGTTCCTGCTGTGGGAGTCCACGACGCAGCGGGCGCGGCCGGCGATGCAGCGCGTCGCCTCGACATTCGTCGACCTGAACGAGCTTCGTGCTTCGCGCATCGAGGACATCGTCGAGGTGCTCGGCAAGACGTACCCGCGCGGCGAGGAGCGGGCGATGCGGCTGAAGGCGTCGCTCCACGAGATTTTCTCGAAGGAGCACGAGGTGTCGCTGGCCAAGGCCTCCTCGCTCGGCAAGCGCGACGCCCGGAAGTACCTGGACAATCTGCCGGGGATGGTGCCGTTCGTGGCGGGGCGGGTGGTTCTGCTGTCGATGGGCGGGCACGCCTTCCCGCTGGAGGATCGGTCGCTCGCGATGCTGATCGAGCACGGTGTGCTCGAGCCCGACATGGATCTCCCCAAGGCGGTGGGGATTCTCGAGCGTCACATTATGGCCGACCAGGCGCTGAAACAGTACCTGTCGTTCCAGGCGTGGGTCGAGATGGGCGGGGAAGCGCCGAAGAAGCCCGCGCGGTCCGCCGCTCGCGGGACGAAGACGGCCACGCGGTCCCGCCCGACGAAATCCGCCAAATCCAAGTGATGCGCGACTACCATGGTGCGTGATGATCCCACGCGCTTCTGTCGTCTACTTTGCCGTCTTGGCCGCAGCGTGCTTCGGGTCCGCGTGGGCCCGCCCGGATGTTGCGCCGCCGGAGTCGATCGCTGATCGGCTTTCCTCGCCGGCACCGGTGCGCCCGGATGCGGGGGCGTCATTGGATGACGCCATCGACACGGTGCTCCCTCCCGAGAGCGGCGCCCCTTCGGCTCCTCATCAGCGTGCGCCGAACCCGCGGGCGGTGATGAAGTACGCCTCGGCGTATGCGCGGTTTCTCGACGGCAATCTCGCGGGCGCGAAGTCCGACGCGATGGAGTCCCTGATGGTCGACGGCATGTCGATCGAGCCGATGCTGCTTCTCGGGCGCATCGAGACCGACCTGGGGAGGCCTCTGAGCGCACGGTTCTATTACGAACATGCATTAGAACTCGATCCGACGAATCAGCAGGTGGCGCTGGCGCTGAGCGCCGACTCATTGACGCTCGGCAACACCAACGAAGCGCTGGAACGCGTCGCTCCGATCCTTCGAGACGCGGAAGCGCCGGAGTGGATGCGATCGATCGTGATGGATCGCGCGGCGCGGTCGCTGTCGGACCTGGGGTATCTGGATGCCGCGATCGAGGCGGCGCGTCGCGTCACGCCGCCGGCTGGCGCGGTGCCGGACTGGGGGCGTGATTATGTGATCGATGCGCTGCGCTCGCGCGGGCCGCTGCTTGTGACGCTCGGCGACCGCGCGCTGGACACGGGCGACTCGGCGCTGGCGCTCGCGCTCTATGACGAGGCGCAGCAGGTCGCGGGCGGGGCTCTGCCCCTGCTTGATACGCACCGGGTGTACGCGATGGTTGTTGGCGGCCGCCTGGAGGAGGCCAATGCGCTGGTGATTCGGCGCATCGAGGCGACTCGGGCCGCCGATCTGGAGACGCGGGCGCTGGTTCGGTATCTCGTTGCCAACGGAGGATCGCGCGAGCAACTGAGCGCCGCGATCGGGGCGATCGGGCGCGCCGCGGAGCGGAGCCAGCGGGCGCTGGGCGCTTCGCTCCGGAGGTTGGCCGCGGCCACGATGGAGCCGGCGCAGGGGATCGAAGCGCTGCGACGGGAGTTGAGTGCGCACCCGACGGACAGCGCATCGGGCGCCGAACTGCTGCGGATGATCGCCGGGAATGAGAGCGCCGACAGCGCGTGGCGGGAGGCGGTGGCGATGGTCGCTTCCGATCCGTGGCAGGGCGAGTCGGTCGCGGAGTCGCTCATCTCGGCGATCGGAGATGCGAACGAGTCGGCGCGTCTCAGCACGGACGACTCAAGGCCCGCGGCGTCGCTGCTGGCGGGGTTGGTGCAGTGGCGATTGGGGCGCGAGAGGAATGCAAATCGATTGCTTGAGGCCTGCGCGGTTGATCCCGCGCTGGACGGGGCGGCGATCGCGCCGGCGGCGCGGCTCAAGTTCATGCTGGGGCGGCTCGATCAGGCGATGGGGATCATCGAGTCGGTGGATCCGTCATCGGATGAGGGCGTGCGTCGCGGCGTGGCCGAGGCGTATTCGGCGCTGACGCTCTCTGACCTTGCGATGGAGACGCTCGCGCCGGCGATCGCAGAGCGTGCGGATGCGCGGACGCTGTACATGGCCGGGTGTCTGCATCGGGAGCGGGGTGAGTTCAAGGATGCGGCGGACTGTTTCGAGAGCGCGTGGCGGGCGGACCCGTTCATGCATCGGGCGGTCGCGGCGCTGCTGCGCCTCATCGGGCCGGGCGGCGAGGTGCTGGATGAGTCGCGCGCGGCGATGATCGTCAAGGAGATTCGGCGCACCGATCCGACGAGCCCGGTGATGGGCTGGCTGGGCGTGCAGGCGCAGCTGGCGAGCGATCAGCCGGAACTGGCGATGCGCGATCTGCGGTTCCTGCTCGAGGAGCATCCCGGGGAGGAGGCGTTCCTAGGCGCGCTCACGGATGTGATGATCGCCAGCGGTCAGGGGGGCGAGGCGGTGCGGTGGCTGGAGCACCAGATCGAGTTGCAGCCGGGCAGTTCGGAGGCGCACCTGGCGCTGGCGCGGGCGCGGGTGTCTGTGGGGTCTTTCGATCGCGCGGCCGATGCGCTGGAGGATTGGCTCAAGCGCTTCCCGGGCGATTACGCGGCATCGGAACTCCTGGAGCGCGTGTACAGAGACAATCTCTCGCTCCGTCTGACTTCGGAGGAGATCGCCGAGCGTCGGCTGGCGCGGATGCCGCGGACCGTGGACACGGTGCTCGAGGACCTGGCGCTGCGTGTGAGCAAGAAGCGGCTCGATGAGATTCCGGCGGTGCTCGACGAGCTGCGCGCCCTTTCGCCCGAGCCGTCGCGCGAGGTGGCGATGCGGCTGAAGGAAGTCGCGGAGGAGCTGATGCTCCGGTCCTCGCTGAGCGATGCGCAGATTCGCCAGGCGATCGACATCCTCGACATGATCCGGAGGGACTTCGCGGTTGGTTCATCGCCCGAACTACTGGGGCTGGAGCTGACGCTCGCGGCGCGGACCGAGACCTCGCTCGAGTCGCTGCTGGAACACGCCGACCGCGCCGAGCAATCGAACATCCTGCCGCCCGGCGAGGCGACGGTTCGGCTTGCGGACGCGATCCGGGAGCCGGGGCGGCCGATGCAGTCGCGCCGGGAGATGGGCGACCGGCGAGAACTCGCGCTCAGATTGCTCCGCACGGCGGCGCTGCGTGAGTCCTCGCCCTTGCGCATCAACAGCGAGTGGATGTACCGCTCGATGGACGCGGGCGACTTCGAGTCGATGGGCGATGCGCTGGAGCACTTCGGAAGGGAGGGTCTGCTCCCGGCGGCGCTGGACCAACTGGCGGCGTCGGGGCGTGCCGCGCCGTTCGGGTCGGACTGGACGACCGTTATGCGCTGGACCGCTTCGGCGATGGGGCAGATCGGGCGTGAGGAGGCGCAGGATGTGGCGTACGAGGGCATCTTGCACTTCGACCCGACGGACGCCAGCGCGTGCAACGACCTCGGGTATCGCTTGTTGGAACGAGGTGAGCAGACTCCGCGCGCGATCGCGCTCATTGAGACGGCGTACCGCCAGAACCCGGACGATGCGCCGACGGTGGACTCGATGGGTTGGGCGCGGTACGTGCAGGGGCGGATGTCGGACGGGGTTGATCCGGAAACGGGCGCGGTGGTGCCCGGGGCGATCACGCTGCTCAAGCGTTCGATCGAGTTGATCGGCGACGGCATCGACGAGAACGATGTCTTCAACCGGATCATCACGAACGACCACCTGGGGGATGCGTACTGGGCGATCGGGGATCGTGAGTCCGCGGTCACGCGATGGGACAACGCGGCGCGGCTGGCGGAGAAGCTGATCGAGACGCTCAACACGCAGGACCTGGACCTGGCGGGGCTGGAACTGCGGGCGATCGTCGAGGCGAGCCGGGAGAAGGTTCGTGCCGCGGGCGCCGGCGAGGAGCCGGCGGTTGCGCCGGTCGTCGGAGATGTCGGCGATCCTGCTACCATCACGCCCCCGAACACCGACACCGGAGAGCACGCCAGTGGCAGGTCATAGCAAGTGGGCGAACATCAAGCACCGCAAGGCGAAGGTCGATGCCAAGCGCGGCAAACTGTGGAGCAAGTGCTCGCGCGCCATCATTGTTGCGGCGAAGAACGGCGGCCCCGACCCGGCGGCGAACCTGACGCTGCGCTACGCGATCGATGAGGCGCGTGCGGCGAATATGCCCAAGGACACGATCGAGCGCGCCATCAAGAAGGGCGCGGGCGAGGGCGCGGGGGAGTCCTACGAGAGCATCCGGTACGAGGGGTACGGGCCCAGCGGCGTGGCGGTGATCGTGGAGTGCCTTTCGGACAATCGCAACCGCACCGCGGGCGAGATCCGGATGATCTTCTCGAAGCACGGCGGCAACCTCGGGGCGGTCGGGTGCGTCGGGTACATGTTCGAGTCCAAAGGGCTGATCCTCATCGATGACGGCGCGGTCTCCGAGGACAAGATCATGGACCTGGCGATCAGCGCGGGCGCGGAGGATGTGGCGCACGAGGACGGGGTGTGGGCCGTGCGCACGGCGCCCGAGGATTTCCTGAGCGTGAAGGGCGCGATCGAGGAGGCGGGTATCGAGATGGTGTCGTCCGAGGTGACGATGGAGTCCGAGACGATGGCGGAACTCGCGGGCGAGGATGTCGCCAAGACGGTCCGGCTCATCGATGCGCTCGAGGACAACGACGATGTGCAGAAGGTCTACACCAACATGGACGCTTCTGAGGCGGACCTCGACGCGGCGATGGCGTAGCGCCGATCAGTCGTACCCGAGATCGTAGAGATCATCCTCATCGAGCCCGAAGTGGTGCCCGATCTCGTGGAGGATGGTGATGCGGATCTCCTCGGCGATGGCGTCCAGATCATCCCACCCTCCCGCCCCCCCTGCTCCCTCCGCTGTCGCGATGATGCCGCGCCTGAAGATCTGAATCTGATCCGGGAGGTCGGCGGATGACTCGACGGAGCGTTCGGTGAGCGCGATGCCGGTGTGCAGGCCGCAGAGTTCGTCGGGGAGCGTTGCGAGCAGTTCTTGCACATCCTCGCCCGACTCGGCGGCGAGTGTTCGGATGAGTTGCTCATCGGGTTGATCGTCAACGATGAGGGGGATTTCCTCGAGCAGATCGATGACGCGATCGGGCATCGCGTCGAGGACTTCTTCGAGGATGGCGTCGAATCGTTCTCGTTCGGCGGGGGTCATGGCCGCTCCGATCAGGGTCGCCTAGCATAGTGATCCCGCCCGGCTTGGGCGCACAGATGACGGAGACGAGCGATGGAACTTGCAGAGCGTATCGCGCAGTTTGAGAACATGGCGCAGGCCGACCCCGACAACGAGATGGCGCACTTCAGTCTGGGCGGCGCGTACGCGCAGGCGGAGCGTCACGCCGAGGCGGCCTCGTCGTACGAGAAGTGCACGCGCGCGAATCCGGACATGAGCAAGGCGTACCAACTGGCGGCGGAGCAGTACCTCAAGGCGAAGGACCCGGACCGCGCGCTGTCGATGCTGGACCGCGGGTACCCGATCGCGGCGCGGCTGGGCGACCTGATGCCGAAGAACGCGATGGCGAAGTTGTACGAGCGTCTCGATCGCAAGCCACCGGTGGTGAAGGACGCAGCCCCCGAGCCCGTTCACGCGGCGGGGACATTCGTCTGCACGAAGACCGGGCGGGCGGGGACCAAGTTGCCCAGGGCGCCCTTCAAGGGCGCGATCGGGAACTGGATTCACGAGAACATCTCGCAGCAGACCTGGAACGACTGGATCGCGCAGGGGACGAAGGTCATTAATGAACTCCGCCTCGACCTCTCGCGCGACGAGGATGCGCAGACCTACGACCGGTACATGCACGAGTACCTCGGGCTCGACGAGCAGGCGATGGCGGACCTGGTCGAGGGAGACGATGACGATCGCTAGCGCGCGGCCGAGAGTTTCGAGACGACCTCGGCGAGTTTCTTGATGTCGCGTGACTTGATGATCGACTCGATGATCTTCGGGTCGGTCTTGGTGTTGGCCAGCGCGGTCTGCGCGGACTTCCAGAGTTTCTCGGCTTTCTTGTCGTCGGTCGCGAGATACAGCTCGGAGACGATCTCGGCGAGTTTGGTGGACATGATCGTGTCGCGGTGCTCGTAGTAGCGGTTGACGATGCCGCGCTGGTGGCGGGAGAGGTCCTGGCCCTTGGCCATGTGATGCTCCGGGGTTGCGTCGTCAGGCGAGCATGCCGCGCTGACGGAGGGTTTCCATGATGAGTCTGGAGATGTCGGCGTCTGATCGGACGAGCATGTGCGTCATGCCGCGTGCGGCGCAGAAGGACTCCAGATCGGCGCAGTAGTTTGCGAGGCGTTCTTTGTATCGTTTGACGAGGGGCGCGGTGATGGTGATCTCGGAGGCGTGCCCGGACTCGATATCGGTCATACGGAGGTCGCCGGAGACGCCCCGCTCGAGTTCGCGCTCGGGTTCGAGTTCCGACGGCGATAGCACCTGCATGCAGTAGACATCGTGCGCACCGCCGCCGCCCGCGGCGGAGAGATCGCGCAGGCCGCGCTCGTACCCGCCCTCGATGAGGAAGTCGCTCAGCACGACGACGACGCCCTTCCCGATGCCCGATCGTGCGATGAGGGAGAGCGCCGAGTTGAAGTCGCCGCCTCTGCCGGAGGCACCGCCTTCGGTGCCGTGCGTCTCGTCCTCCCAGATCTCGCGGAGCATGAAGTCGGCGAGGGATCGCACGCGGTGGCGTCCGCGGGCGTCGGGGTGGATGCGCGGGTTCTCGACGCCGGGCCTCCCGAAGACGGTCATGCCGACGCGGTTCTGACGGACGAGGCCGATGTACCCGAGCGACATGGCGACGCGCGAAGCGAAGAGCAGCTTGTTCGGATCGCCCGTGTCCATGGATGATGATGCGTCGACGACGATGTGCAGCGCGAGGTCCTCTTCCTCGACGAAGAGGCGGACGAAGAGCTTTCCGAGTCGCGCCACGATGTTCCAGTCGATGAACCGGATGTCATCGCCCCGGACATACCCTCGGAAGTCGTGGAACTCGACGCCTCGGCCGCGCCTCTTGGAGCGGCGTTCGCCCTGCATTTTGCCGGGGAACATCTTGCGAGTGTGGACATCCAACCGCTCGAGCCGCGCCACCAGTTCCGCGGGGAGCAGGTCGTCCATCGTTCGCGGGTTGGGGGCCTGTCGGGAGACGAGCATGGAGGGATCCGGGCGGATGGCCGACAAAGGACGGTGAGGGAGCCGGGATGCGTATAGTAGCCCGGCGGTGAGCCGACTCGGGGAGTTGTGACCGATGCAATCATGGAAAATCGTCGTAGTCGCTTGTCTGATCGTGCTCGGGTGTGTGGCGCCGGCGCTCGCTCAACCGGAGCAGACGCCCGCGGAGATGCGCACGGAGATCGATCTCCTGCGCCAGCGCGTGGCGCAGCTCGAAGCGCAGCTGGAGGCGGCGGTGGCGCGCCACGAGCAACTCGCGCAGGAGAATGCCGCCCTCCGCAAGCAACTTGCGGAGCGGCCAGAGGCCGTCGAGGAGCCGGCGCGAACAGCGACGGGAGCGTCGCTCGAAGTGCCGACCGATCTGAGGTTGGAACTGGAAGTCACGCCCGAGACATGGTCGGCGTCACCGGATTCGCTTTTCAATGAACTCCGGCGCGACTACGACCGTGTGATGAAGGACATCGCCCGCGAGTCGCGGTCGGACCAGCAGCGGTACTACGCGCTGGTGGGCAAGTGGGTGCGCGAGGCCGAGCGCACGCACCGCGACGATGTGGTCTGGACGGTTCGCGTGACGCGGGTGCTAGAGCGCCCGGACCGAGCGGGCGATGTGACGGTGCAGGTTGTTAATCCGGAGACCGGGCGCGCCTGGGGCGACCCGTTCACGATGATGCTCCCGCGTTCGTTCCGCGAGCAACTGGAGGAGAGCCCGGATCGCCACTACTGGGAACTGGCGGGCACACTCACCGCGACCCCCAACCTCAACCGCGAGCGCGAAGCGCCGGGGTTCTTCCTGCACCCGCTGTTCATCGGTCCGTTCGCGGAGTTTGAGTATGAGTTTCGGACCCGCGAACTGAAGGCGGTTTCGCTCGATGAAGCGGCACCGCCGAGCGACGAGGGCGAGTCCGCCTCGGGCGACAAGGGCGAGCCGGCCGCGGCCTAATGTGCGGCGTCGTCGGCGTATTCCCACACCGTCACGGGCAGGCGCTGCACGCCCCACGAGAGCGCGATCTCGTGCGTCGGGTAGAGCACATCGAGACGCGTGCCCTTGATCTTGCCGCCTCGGTCGAGCACCGGCACGACCATATCGCCCGCGTATCCGGGCACGGTTACGAGCGAGCCGATGGGCAGAACCTTGGAGTCGGCGGCGACCAGGCACCCGCCGTTGGTCCAGACGGATTTCATGCTCGCGGTGCGACCGTCGGCGAACTCGCCGCACGACCGGGCGTCGGGTGAATACGCGGTGACAGTCATCCACATGCGCCTGACGGGGCGGATGGGGCGGCCGTCGAAGTAGCGAACCGAAGCGTCGTTCGTTGTTGTGCTGGGAGTGTCTGCCGACTCGGGCGAGGATTCGGTGGCGGACCCGTTATCGAGGTATTCGCGGAGGACTCGCCAGGGGTCGGTCTGCTCGGCGCTGAGGGCTTGAGTCGGCTGCGCGATCGGTTCTGACGGTTGTGTGCCGGAACGCTCGATGGCGGCGAGAACCGGCGCACCCGAGAACCGCTTGGTCGCCACGGCGCTGGATATAACGACCAGCGCTAACGCCGCGAACACCGCGCGATCGACCAGCGCGGAGCGTGCGGCCTTGATCGCCAACTGGCTCTGGTTCGGCTCCGCCATTGGGTTTCCCCGTTCGCTCGTGCGGTCGGCGTCGGGCGTTCGTCTGTTGGACGACCGCTCGCGGCTTCCGTTGCCGAGTGATCCGGGCGACTCCGTGCCCGGCGCGAGGCGTGGTGCCCCGCGACAACAGGGTACCCGCCTGCTGCAAGGCGCAACAAGGCGCGGGCGAGGACGCGAACGGGAACTCAACCCGTTGTGGATAACCGGCTTACAGCGTGCGCATGATGATGGACCCGAGATACTCGGAGACATCATTGGTATCGATGGCGCCGGGGGTCCGGCTGATCGCGTTGGCGGTGGCTGTGGCCACACCCATGGCCAGGGCGCGTTCCCAATCGTGGGAGACGCTCCAGGCGTGGATCAGTCCGGCCAGGAGACTGTCGCCGCACCCGACGGTGTTGCAGATCAGGCCCGGGTGGACGGCGACCTTGGCGACGCGTTCGACGCCGGGTGCGATGAGCACGGCCCCGTCGGCGCCGCGGGTAGCGACGACGACTTTGACCTGTCCGCCGCCCGTTCGGCTTACGGCGCGGGCGGCCTCGATGACCTGCTCCTCGGTCTCGGTGGGCATCTGGCTGAGGGTGTGGAGTTCCGAGGCGTTGAGCTTGGCCATCCAGATCGGCTCGCCGCGGAGGGCCTCGAGGATGCGTTCGCTCGTGTCGACGACGGTGAGCGCTCCTTGATCCTGGCATCGGTGGAGCATGGAGCGGAAGTCGCCCACGGTGACGCCGGGCGGCGTGGAGCCGCCGAACACGACGACCGAGTCGTCGCGCGCGAGCATGCCGACTTTGGAGATAATCCGGCGGACATCGTCGGGCGAGACCTTGAACCCTTCGTCGCGGACATGGGTCTCGGTGTCGTTGATGGGGTCTGTAAAGGTCATGTTGTCGCGTGTGCGCCCGCGGACGATGAGCAGCTGCATCACGACGCGCCCGAGCCCGACGCGCTCGAGGTATTCCTCGAAGAGTGTCAGTTCTCCGCGCCCGATGAAACCGGTGGCGACGGACCGCGTGCCGAGTGTGGCGAGCACGCGTGAGACATTGATGCCGTTGCCCGCGGGGTACCACCCGATGCGACGCGCACGGATATGCGAGCCGACTTTGAAGTTCGGCGCTTCGAGCACCCAGTCGACGGCCGGGTTGAGGGTCACTGTCACGATCTGGCGGCGGATCATGCGGTGGGTATCTTCGGCTGATCGCCCCCCTTCGCACAACCCGGCGCGTTCTGACCTATGCTCCGACCTTCCGCCCGCGACGATTCCTCGCTCTGACCAACGCGAACCGCACCGACACGCATGCCGACTTTGCTCGCGATGACCGACCCGACTGTGCCGCAGATCCTGATGCTGCTGGCGATCGGTCTGGTGGCGGGGACGATCGGCGGGATGATCGGCGTGGGCGGGTCGGTGATCATGATCCCGGCGCTGGCGATCGTTTTCGGGAAGTATGGGTGGGCGAGCCAGCATCTCTTCCAGGCATCGGCGATGGTCGTCAACCTGGCGGTCGCGTTGCCGTCGGCGATGCGCCATCGTGCCAAGGGCGCCTTGCGGATGGACCTGTTCAGGGTCATGCTCCCGGCGGCGATCATCGCGATCATCGGGGGTGTGATGGTGTCGAACCTGTTCTCGGGCGCAGCGCTCAAGCAGGCCTTCGCGCTGTTCCTCGTGTATGTCATCATCGACGAGATCATCAAGCTCGCGAAGAAGCGCGACGATCACGATCCGGAGCACGCACGGGTTGATGCCCCGCGGGGCGCGCTGGTGGGCGGCGTGATGGGGTTCGCGGCCGGTTTGCTCGGGATCGGGGGCGGCGGCATTGCGGTACCCATGGCGCGGGTTGTGTGCCGGCTCCCGATGCGTGAGTGCATCGGGACGGTCAGCGCCATCATGTGCGTGACGGCGGCGTTCGGGGCGACAACGAAGGTCGCGACTCTCGGGCAGCACGATGCGCGTTGGCAGGATGCGCTGATCATCGCGCTGCTGCTCTCACCCACCGCCGTGCTGGGCGGGCACTTCGGCGCGGGGCTGACGCACCGGTTGCCAATCCGTGTGGTGCGGTTGGTTTTCGTCATCACCCTGATCGCGGCGACGGGCAGGATGGGCGGGTTGTACTGATCCTGCGGCCGGGCGTTGAGCGAACGCAACGCCTGGCGCGGTCGCGGACACGACGCTGGCGCGATCGTCGCCTAGAAACAACGCGATGATGAACGGGCGCGGGGGGCGAGCCGATGGGTGATGCCATGGACTATGAGCGGGACACGAGCGGCGCCGACGACGCGATGAGCGGGAGCGAGCGCACGCTCCGTGTGCTCTGCCACGAGCTATCGGGCCTGATCGACGGCGCTTCGCGCTATGTCGAGCTGGCGCGCCGGGGCTGTGCGGCAGGCGGAACGCCCGACGACACGGCGAAGTACCTCGCGACCGCGGCGACCGCGCTGGGCGAAGCGGCGCGGATGCTCCGGACCGTCCGGCTCGGCCGGGACGAGGCGCGGGCCCCGATCTCGCGTCTGGCTTCGCTCCGCCCGGCGGGTGAGTCGGTCGACCATGCAGTTGACCTTGCTAGGACGCTGGCGATGCCCAGGGGCATCGAGATCGTGTGCCGGGTGGATGAGGCGTTCCGCAGCATGGGGGCGGTGCCCGTGTTCCCGGTGGTCAACAATGCGCTCCGCAACGCGCTGGAGGTGACCCCGCGCGGCGGCACGATCGAGCTCCGGGCCGCCGTTCGGCCGGGCCCCGATGGCGGGCAGTGCGCCGAGATCGTCGTGCTCGATGACGGGCCCGGGCCGTCGCGCGACGCCGAGGCGCGCGCTTTCGAGCTGGGCTACTCGACCAAGTCGGGCGGATCGGGCGTCGGTCTCGCGCTGGCGCGGAGCATCATCAATGATCTTGGCGGCCGGATCGCGCTGTGCTCGCGTGCCGCGGTGGACGGTCGGCGCGGCGGCGCGCTGATCGCGTCGTGGCCGATCGAGCGTGAGCAGACATTCGGACGCGAGACGGGCGACTCGGAGGGGAGGGCGGCGTGAGCAAGACGCGGCCGATGCGTGTGCTGATTGTCGATGACGATCCGATCGTCGCCGACTCGCTGCGCGACTTTCTCGCGGAGGATGGGTACGCGCCGACCGCCTGCTACTCGGGGCACGAGGCGCTGCAACTGCTCGATGACTGCGCCGAGAGCGCGCCGTTCGATGTGGCGCTGACCGATGTCTCGATGCCGGCGATGGACGGCATGGAACTTCTGGATCGCATCTGCCGGATACACCCCGCGGTGGTGGTCATCATGCTGACGGGGTACGGGACGATCGAGTCGGCGGTCGAGGCGATCCGCGGTGGCGCGGTGGACTACCTCTCCAAGCCGATCGTGGACGCGGAACTCCGGCTGGCGCTGGAGCGGGCCATCCGCCAGCGGGCGCTGGTCGCGGAGAACTCCCGCCTCAAGAGCAAACTCTCGGGTGAGTCGGGTGTTGCGGGCTTCATCGGGCGCGATCATCGCGTGCAGAAGGCGTTCGAACTCGTCGAGGCCGTGGCTTCGACAAAGGCGACGGTGCTCATCACCGGTGAGTCGGGCACGGGCAAGACGCTCATCGCGCGGGCGGTTCATCAGCGGTCGGACCGTCGCGATGGGCCGTTCATCGAGATTCATTGCGGGAGCATCCCCGAGACGCTGCTGGAGTCGGAACTGTTCGGGCATGTGCGCGGCGCGTTCACCGGCGCGGACGCGGACAAGGTCGGGCGGTTCCAGGCGGCGGACGGCGGGACGATTTTCATCGACGAGATCAACTCCGCGTCGCCCGCGATGCAGTTGAAACTCTTGCGGGTGCTGCAGGAACGCCGGTTCGAGCGCGTCGGCTCGACGGAAACGATCGAGATCGACACGCGGATCATCCTGGCGAGCAATCAGGCGCTTGAGCCGATGGTCGCGGAGGGCAAGTTCCGCAAGGACCTCTACTACCGGGTGAATGTCGTGCACATCGAGATGCCGGCGCTGCGGGACCGCGCCAGCGACATCCCGAGTCTTGTCCGCGGGTTCATCGAGAAGATGAGCGATCGCCACGGCAAACTGGTGACGGATATCCGCGACGACGCCATGGCGCTCTTGCAGTCGTATGAGTATCCGGGCAATGTGCGTGAACTGGAGAACATCGTCGAACGCGCGGTCGTGCTGGCGGGATCACCTTCGATCACCGTCAACGATTTGCCCGCCCTCATCCGGGAGGGAGCGCCCGGTCCGCTGCGGCTCGGCCCGGAGTCCGCCCGCGAGTCGGACGGGGACGGGGCGCCGATTCCGTTGGCCGAGGCGCTCCGCGAACCGGAACGCCGGATCATCCTGCGGGCGCTGAAGGCGAACGACTGGAACCGCCAAGCGACCGCCGATGCGCTGCAGATCAACCGGACCACGCTGTACAAGAAAATGAAGCAGTTCGGTCTGGATCGAATCGCGGGATGACTTGCCATCGAAGCCCAAGCGATGTTGAAGCAAACCCCGTGCGTCCGGAAAGCCCTGGGTACTCCTGTTCGGAGGGAATTCGGCCCGTCGGAGGGGGTAATGGAGGCCGCCTGTCGGGCGGGCGGGCGTATACTCCGATAGGAGGATGGGGTGCTGGTGGGATCGGCACCCCGCGACGCTCCGTGTCCACCGCTCCGCCCGGTGTTCCGCAGAGTTCGAGGATTTGTTGACTATGGACAGCAAGCACTACGACATCGTCATCATCGGCGGCGGGCCGGCGGGCTCGACCGTGGCCTCGATCGTCAAGAAATACAACCCCGGCCTGAGCGTTCTCATCCTCGAGAAGGAAAAGTTCCCACGCGACCACATCGGCGAGAGCCAGTTGCCGGGCATCGGGTTCATCCTGCACGAGATGGGGGTGTGGGACAAAATCGAGGCGGCGAACTTCCCGATCAAGATCGGCGCGTCGTACACGTGGGGCAAGAACAACGACCTCTGGGACTTTGACTTCGTCCCGATCGAGCAGTTCCGCGATGACGAGCGTCCCGGCAAGTACGCCGGGCTGCGCACACAGACGGCATGGCAGGTTGATCGGGCGATCTATGACGACATCCTGCTGCGCCACGCCGAGGAGTTGGGCGCCGAGGTGCGCGAGGAGACGCTTGTCTCCAAAGTGATGATCGAGAACGATCGTGTCACCGGGTTGACGCTTCAGTCGGGCGAGACGATCACGGGCACGCATTATGTTGACGGCTCGGGCGTTGTCGGCATCCTCAAGCGGGCGCTCGGGATTCAGGTCTGGGAGCCGCACGAGCTGCGCAACATCGCCGTCTGGGATTACTGGGAGGACGCGGAGTGGGCGGTGACGGTGGGGAAGGGCGCGACGCGGGTGCAGGTGCGCAGTCTGCCCTACGGATGGATCTGGTTCATCCCGCTCGGCCCGACTCGGACAAGCATCGGCCTCATCGTGCCGGCGGATCACTACAAGTCGATGGGCATGTCGCCGGAGGAGATCTACCTCAAGGCGATCTCCGAGCAGGAGACGATCGCGCGTCTGACGAAGAATGCCAAGCGGCGCGGCGAAACGGAGTCGTGCAAGGACTGGTCGAATCTCGCGGATCGGCTCAGCGGGGAGAACTGGTTTATCACGGGCGAGGCCGCGGGTTTCGCAGACCCGATTCTCGCGGCGGGCATGCAGTTGGCGCACAACTCGGCGCGCGAGGTCGCGTACACGATTCTGGAGCTCGAGCGTGGCGAACACGACGCGAAGTGGCTCCGTGATCGGTATTCCGAGAAGACTCGGACGAATATCCGTCAGCACATCCAGTTCGCGCAGTACTGGTACAGCGCCAACTCATGCTTCAGCGATCTCAAGGAGCATTGCCAGGCGATCGCGTCGGAGGCGGGTTTCAAGCTGTCGCCGGGTGAAGCCTGGCGCTGGTTGAGCCAGGGTGGTTTCGCGCATGACAACCCCGGGTTTACCTACTTTGGTTCCGTGGACGTCGCGGCGGCCAAAGGAGTAATCGAGCGACTTTCGGGGGATCGCACGAGTTTCTGCATCGATACGAATAATGTGTTCGAGCTCGATATCTCCGGCAATGAACCGGTCAGGATCGGGCACTGCGCCCAGGGGCGGATTCTCCAGGTACCGGCGATCCGTCGCGGCACGCACACCCTCCCCCGTCACGGGCTGTACGAGGCGGTCATCCAGGTGCTCTTGCGGACGAAGGAGGTCGTCCCGATGTTCCAGATGCTCGATGCGTACCGCTTGCAGAAGCACCCGAAGTTTGATCGCAACGCGTTCCTTTCCAACGCGGTGCAGGCGCTGGACGCGATGGTCAACGAGGGTTGGGTCAAGGCGTCCTTCGACCCGACCAAGCCGGTGATGAAGCACGCTGGAATCCACGCGATCCGAACGGCCGAGGAGTCGAAGAAGCGCCTGGCCGAGACGCCCAATGCTCCGAATGTGAAATGGAACCTCTGACCCGACTGAACTCAGCACACACCCGAGTGACGCTCGATTGATCCCCGGAGAGACACGACGATGGTCCGCGAAGCGAACAACGGCGCAGGCATGATGAAGCAAGACTATGACTACGATGTCGTCATCATCGGCGGCGGGCCGAGCGGGAGCACATGCTCCACGATCCTCAAGAAATACAACCCGGGCTTGCGTGTGCTGATCCTTGAGAAGGAGAAGTTCCCGCGCGACCACATCGGCGAGAGCCAGTTGCCCGGCATCAACACCGTTCTGGTCGAGATGGGTGTGTGGGACAAGGTCGAGGCCGCGGGATTCCCGATCAAGATCGGCGCGTCGTACACATGGGGCAAGAACAACGACCAGTGGGACTTCGACTTCTTCCCGGTGGAACAATGGCGGGACGAACCCCGCCCCGCGAAGTTCGAGGGGCAGCGCGAGTACACCGCGTTCCAGGTGGACCGCGGCATCTTCGACAAGATCCTTCTGGATCATGCTCGCGAGATGGGCGTTGACGTTCGCGAGGAGACACTCGTCACCGAGGTTCAGCGCGATGGCGACCGAATCACCGGGCTCAAACTCCAGGACGGTTCGGTCGTCACGGGCAAGTATTACGTTGACGGTTCCGGGGTTGTCGGATCGATCCGGCGGGCGATGGATGTCGGGGTCTGGGTCCCGGATCAACTCAAGAACATCGCCACATGGGCGTACTGGGAGAACGCCGAATGGGCGCTTGAGATCGGCGTCGGCGCAACGCGCGTGCAGGTGCGTAGTCTGCCTTACGGCTGGGTGTGGTTCATCCCCCTCGGTCCCACGCGCACGAGTGTCGGCGTGATCGTTCCGGCCGAGCACTACAAGAAGACGGGGCTCACCCCGGAAGCTCTGTACAAGAAGGGGCTCTCGGAACAACCCGAAATCTCCAAACTCCTGCGCAACGCAACGATGGACGGCGAGATCCAGTCCTGCAAGGACTGGTCGCAGTTGTGCGATCGTCTCTATGGAGACAACTGGTTCCTCGTCGGAGAGTCGGCGGGCTTCGCCGATCCCATCCTCGCCGCGGGCATGTACTTGGCGCACCAGTCCTCCCGCGATGTCGCCTACACCATCCTCGAACTCGAGCGAGGACAACTCGACGCGGACTGGCTCCGCAAGCGGTACGACGACCGGACCCGTGGGTGCATCAAGACCCACATCCGTTTCGGGCAGTTCTGGTATTCGGCCAATGGATGCTTCACGGACCTCCGCGACTACTGCTCCGAGATCGCCAAGTCGGCGGGTCTCAAACTCACGCCCGCGCAGGCGTGGCGTTGGCTGAGCCAGGGCGGATTCGCGAGTGACAACCCCAACAAGGCGCTCTTCGGTTTGTGGGATGTCGAAGCCGCGAAGGGCACGATTCAGAAGTGCCTCGGGCATGATCAGGTCGATGAGATCAAGTACACCATCGACGAGTTCAATGTGTTCAAGCTCAATCTCAAGGGCGCCAAGAAGGACATGCTCGGCGATCTCGTCGACGGTCGAATCGTGACATCGCCGTGCTTCCGACGCGGCGAGCGCGTGCTGCCCACGATCGGCTTCTACGGCGATGTCATCCGTGTTCTCGAACGCGAGAGCAGCATGGAGAAGATTCTCCCGATGTTCATGCGGATCGCCGCCGCGTACGGCAAGACCGGGCAGCGAGCGGTCGGCCTCGCGTACATGCTGATCCAGACGCTCGAAGCGATGGTCTCGGACGGGTGGGTGAACTGCACCGTGGACAAGTCCAAGCCCCTGCTCAACAGGAAGGGATCGGATCACATGATCCGATGGGCCAACGAGACGGTGGAGGCCATGAAGGCGCAGAACCCCGATGTGTCGTACACCCAGAACATCTGAGGGATGAGCCCGGCGAACATGATCCTGTGAGCGGGCGTACCCTATGGCGATGCCCACGACTCAGGGAAGCACGGAACGGTTGTCGAGCGACGCGGTGACACCCCTCGAAGCGATCGCGGACGATAAATCCCGCGAGATCGTGGCGCGGATGCGCCGCGTCAGCCCGCACGCCGACCCGACGCGCCACCTGCCCGATGTGCCGGTGGAGCGGATCCCGCGCCATATCGCGATCATCATGGACGGCAACGGGCGATGGGCCACGGCGCGCGGCTTCCCGCGCGTGTTCGGGCATCGCAACGGGGCGTCATCCGTGCGTGCGGTCGTGGAGGAAGCCGGACGCCTGGGCGTTGAAGCCCTGACCCTGTATTCGTTCTCGATGGAGAACTGGAGCCGCCCGAAGGAAGAGGTCGGCGAACTGATGCGGCTCTATCTCGAGTACATGAGCGGCGAGCGCGAGGCGCTGGTCCGCGAGAATATCCGCCTCATGCAGATCGGGCGGCGAGACGGCCTGCCCCCCGCGGCCTTGGAAGCGCTGGACAAGACTATCGAGGCGACGAGCGTCTGCACGGGGCCGACGCTCTGCCTCGCGGTGAACTACGGCTCTCGCGCCGAACTCGTCGACGCGGCGCGAGCGCTGAGCGAACGTGTGAAACTGGGCGAGCTCGAACCGTCGGACATCGATGAGCGTTTGCTCGCCAACCACCTGTACACCAATGGCTTGCCCGACCCGGACCTGATCGTGCGCACCGCGGGTGAGATGCGTCTGAGCAACTTCCTGCTCTGGCAGTTGAGCTACGCCGAGATCGTCGTCACCGATGTTCTGTGGCCGGATTTCGGCGAGTCGGAGTTCCGCGACGCGATCCGGGCGTATGCTTCTCGTGAACGGCGATTCGGCGGCCTCGGCGCCCCGGCGCTCGCCGGGACTCCCAAGGCCTGACCGGCCGGAGATCGAGACAACCGCCCGACGCCCATGAACTCTGACGCCGCCCAGCAAGGCATCCGCAATCGTCTCGATGAAGCGTTTCGCGCGCTGGGGTGCGTGCCGCGGGCATGGCGATTCGGGGCGAGCACGGTCGAGTGGCAGGGCAAGACATTCCCGGTGCGCGTGGACACGCTGGCGTCACAGATTCCGATCGAGATTTCTGACGCCGAGCCGGATGAACTGGTGTTTGCAATCTCGGGCGTCCTCGGTATCCCCGTGCCCGACCGCCTGCTGGCGGATTTCGAGTGCGTTCGGCCGTGGCTCCGCCCGCGCGTGGTGACGCGGGAGCGCCTCAAGGGGCCCGACCGCACCATGTGCCGGCGCGACGCGTTCGGGCCGCTGATCAAATCGGCGACGGTGGGCCTCGGTCCTCGCGCCGGGTTTGTCACGACGCGGATGCTCGATCGGTGGCCCGTCGAGTTCGAGGATGTGCTGCTGATCGCGCAGGAGAATCTCAAGCGGACGCTCGACCCGGACATGCTGGCGGAGATCGACGGCGGGCCGGGCCTGATGGCCCTCGTTTCCGATCTCATCCCGGGATCGTCTGCATCGCTGTCGATCGAGTCTGTTCTCCCCGAGGGCGGCACCAGCGCCGTGTTCTCCGTGCCGTCGATGGAGACACTGCTCCTGCTCCCGGTCGATGCGCACGCGACGGTTGATCACCTGGCGATGCTGATCCAGACAACGCTCTCGATGTACGCCGAGTCGCACGACCCGATCCTTGACCAGTTGTTCTGGCATCGCAACGGGAGCGTGGAACTGATCCGGGTGCTTTCGTCGGACGAGGGCGACGCGTGGCGGGCGCACATCGAGACAACGCCGACCGTGCAGGAACTGCTCCGTGCGCTGGGCGAGGTCGATCCCGACTTGATGTCTTAAGCGCGCCGGCACTGAATCGAAAAAGACCCACCGACATCCATGGTCGGCGGGTCCTGTGGGCGAGGTGTTTCAAGTGCCGGCGAAATGCGGCGGGGTCAGGGGCAGGAAGAGCCCCAGTTTGAAAGCACCTGATTGAGATCATCGACATCGATCACCCCGTCGCAGACGAGATCACCGATCGAGCCCGGCGGCACCGTGTTGCCCCAGCTCGAGAGCACGAGATTCAGATCGTCGACATCGACCATGTGGTTATCCGTCGCGTCGCCCGGGCACACGCCGAAGTTGGCATTGCGCGTGACGTTCTGGCCGTGGACATCGTCGTTGTGCTGCCAAATGGCGCGGACCTCGCCGTCGGCGGCGCCGATCACGCCCGTGCGGAACATGTCCGCCGGGACCGTGGACACGCCGAGTGGCGCGGCGACCCAGTCCGAGGCGCCGGTGGAGTCCAGCGCAAAGGCGCGGAGCACATCGGTCGTTGGGGAGACGGCCTGCGTGTAGATGATCTTGGCGGAGTTGTCGGTGAAGGCCGCGTTGAGCGAGCCGATGTCGCTCGACGTCATCGCCACGAGCGACAGGCCGTTGTCGGTCCACTGGCGTGCGCCGGTGGCGTCGAATCGCTGCGCCGAGAGGCCGATCATGCCCTGCGACGCATCGGTCTCGCGGTAGAAGGCGTAGATATCGCCGGTCGCCTGGTCGTAGGCCGCGGTGATCTCGTAGCGGCGGGTGCCGGCCCCGGTCTCGGTGGCGACGCCGTTGTGCGCGAACATCTCGGCGCCGGCGGATGAAACATGCTGGACAAAGTTGGTCCCCGACGAGTCGTACCACGCGAAGACGCCGCCGCCCACGCCGTCGGTCCAGAATCGCGGGAAGTTGCCGAACTGCAATGAGCCGCCGTCGTAGACCGCGACTCGCGACGCCCAGACTTCAGCGCCGGTGGAGTCGAACTTCTGGGCCCAGAGATGCTTGGCGCCCGCGAAGCCGGTCTGCTCCACCCACGAAACGATGACATCGCCGTTGCCCGCGTCGCGGATATCGCTCAGGAGGACCTGGAAGCCCGCGGTCGAGACGGTCACCCCGGCGCCCCACTGCGCCACGCCGTTGGCGTCGAGTTTCTGCAGCATCGTATCGGCCCCGTTCCCCCAACCGACCACCACGCCGCCGTCGCTCGTGCCGCCGCAGCGCGGGCTTGTGGCGGTCCCGCTGGTGTTGGCGATCACGCCGTTCGCTCCCCACGGCATCGAGCCGTCGGGGAGGACCTTGGCGGCGCGAACTTCGGCGCCGTTATTGAATCGATAGGCGAGGAACGCATTGCCCGATGGGTCGGACGACAGGCCGTAGTCCTGTGTCGATGAGAAGTTCCGATCGGCGACGAGCACGCCGTTGTGCGCCAGCACCTCGTTCCCATCCGCATCGAGCAACTGGACTCGGACGTCGTAGCCGGTCGCGATGCCGTCAAACCACGACACCCACGAGCCGCAATCGGCGCCCGGAGCGATCTTCGGCTGGGCCTGATCGCTCGCGCCGTCGGCGATCGAGATGTTCACCGCGGGGTCGGAGTTCCAGGCACCCATCGCGGCGGGGCCGGCAAACAGCGTCGCTAACGCAAAAACAGCACGGGAGTTCATGTTGGGCTCGCTCTCTCTGGACGGTTCCTGCTCATTGGTTCGGGCACGCCCCCGGGGCGGCGAACGATCGGCGCGGTGCGCCCACACTCGCGTCCGACCCCGCAAGTGTAAATTATTTCACCGGTCGGGCAAGGAGAATTGCCGGGTCTGAGGTAGTCTTTCCCGGGTATGTCCTCGATCCGTGCCAAGTCTGCCGCGCCGTCCATTGACTCCCTGCACGCCCGTGCCAACGCGCTGGGCGAGGGGCTGCAGCGCACATTGAGCGGCGTTTTAGCCCAACTTGAGTGCGGCACGCGCGGGCCGTCGGCGCTCGCCGAGGACCTCGGCCTGAGCCGCGTCATCATGAGCCGGTTGCTCAATGCCCTCGACCGTGACTCTTTTTTGGAAGTGCTCCACCGGGTGCCCGGCCCGGAGTCGATCCGTGGGTTCCTGAGCGCGGCGCAGCAGCGCGGCGCCGACGACGACTGCATCAGGTTGGCCCACGGTTCGGTGGACGGGTTCGAGGTGCTCATCCGCGAGGTCTTCGGGACACGCAGCGCGCTGGATGCGTTCCTCAGCGCCAACTCACCCGAGGCACGCGACCGGTTCGAGATGTCCGGGCGGCAGGCCGTATTCAAGGGGATGAGCGAGCTGCACGGCGTCCGCGCCGATGTCTGGATCTGCACGCTTGTCGTGACGCCGGGAGAGGGCGGCGTCGAGCGTCCCGACATCATGGCGATTCACGGGGCCGTGGGCGTGCGCCAACTCCGACCGGATGTCACCGTGTGCTTCGGCTACCTCGGCGCCGCGACCGGGACCCGCAGCGGCACAAACCGGTCCAATCGCGAGCTGGCGATGGGCAAGGTCGATCTCGAGCAGTTCTATACGAACCCGCCCGCGCCGCTCGACATCGCGGATATCGGCGGCGTCCCGACCTGGACCCTGAAGACCACTTCGCCCGGCAGGAACTCGCTGGTCGACATGCTGCGGGTCGATGTCGCCAAGTCCGCGCGTCCGGGCGACGGCACGGTGGGCAAGGACTCTGGCGATCGCTCCAAGCCCGTCCGATCGCTCTGGGCGCTGGTCGATCTGCCGGCGGCCCGCCTCGAGTTTGACGTCATCCTCGCGCCCGAGATCGCCTCGAGGGTCCGGCCCGCGTACCGCGTGTACGACACCGCGATCCGCGGGGTGGCCTTCCCCAACGATCCGAACCGAGAGATCGACCGCCGGGCCGCGCTCGAACAGATCGAACGCCTCGGCGAGAACCGCTCGGCGCTTTTCTGCGACGGATTCCCGCTGTATCGAGAGATGGTGGAGCACGCGAGCGAGCGGTGCGGCCTCAACCTGGCGGGATACGAAGTCTTCCGGCTGCGCGTGCAGTACCCGGTGTACGGGTGGCAGTTCTGCATGCTGTTCAACGACCCGGACGAATAGTCGCGGTCAGCCGCAGTTCGTTCCCCACGCCGACAACGCGACATTGAGATCGTCCACATCGACAATACCGTCGTTGTTGGCGAGATCGAAAGGCGAACCGACGCCGACATTGACCAGCCAGTTCGAGAGGATGTTGTTGAGGTCGTCCACATCCACGATGAGATCGCCGTTGGTGTCGCCCACACAGTCCGGGATGAGTCGGAGGAACGCTTCGCCGAGCGCAGCGCCCATGCCATCGCGGAGGAAGGCGATGAAGTAGACCGACCCGTTGTCGGTCATAAACATTTGGTCCTCGTGGAACCCCGCGAGGAATGCGTCGTCGTCGTACGCCCCGTTGTTGTCGACATCAACCGGATCGCCCTCGCGCAGAATCACCTCGACCCGATTCAACAGGAGCACGGTGTTGCGGTTCGGATCGGCGTTGTCGGTGAAGCACGCGATCACATAGTCGCCCAGATTGTTGCCGGCCATCGCGAGGAAGGTGTTGAAACTGTCGCCGTCGGCGAACTTCTCCGTCGTGCCCGTGTGGATGGCGAGCCCTGTCGCCGCGACCGGGAGTGAGTTGCGCACGACCCAGTCCTGCCCGCCGCCGGAGTTGGTTCCGCGGCTGAACCAATCGCCGTTCGACATCATGTACGACTCACGAATCCCCGTGAAACCGCCCGCGATCGGGTTCACGAAGCCCGAGATCACGCCGCTCTCCTGCAGCACGACCGTGCCGTTGTACACCGTCATCTCGTCGCGGATGGTGTCGCCCTCGACATCGCCGTCGATCAGGACATCGCTTCCGTCGGCGCTGACGTAGAACCCCTGAAAATCGAACGCGTCCCACGGCTCCATGAACGCGAACAACTGCCCCGCGGGAATCGTGATGCCCTCCTGCACGATGACCGTGTCGCCGACAACCAGGAGGGTATCTTCGTCGCTGGGCAGGCCCACCGCGTTGATCGTGCGATAGGCAATCGTTCCATCGGCGAGAATCTGCTCGTCGTCGATCAGGTCGCCGTGTGTGACACCGGGGAAACCGGGGACCTCATCGTCCTGTCGCAGCGCGACAGTGAGTGCGCTGCTCCCGAGTTGTCCGGTGATGAGGTACTCGTCGGCGTCGTTCGGGCCGTTGTTGGTGTTCGATCCGAACACGAACTGTCCGGCGGCGTTGATGCCGCACTGGATATCGAGCGTCGAGATCACCTCGCCCGGCGCCCACGGAGCTGGCTGGCCTTCATAGACGACCAGATCGCCGACGCCGCCCTCGCCGGCGATGATGACATTCTCATCGGCGATGAAGGTGCCGGTGCGGGCGCGGAGGATCCACTTCTCGTCCGACTCGGAGCGGTACGGGCGCTCGAACAAGCCGAACTCGGCGCCGGCCTTGCCCGGAACCTGCGAGGTGGGATCACCCGGGATTGCCGTGTAGATCGCGCGGAGCGTGGTCCCCGCATTGGCGACGCAGACAACCGACAGGGCCAGACCCGCCGCGAGGCAGACGCTCAGCGAACGATTGAACATGGAACGCTCTCCCTCCGGACCACCCGATCCGCATGAGTCAGAGTAGCACCGTGCGGCCCCGATGGAAGCGGAAAGAAGCGGGGATCGGGGCGTTGGTCAGGTGCAGGCCGCCTGCCAGTTGCCCAGAACGACGTTCAGATCATCGACATCCACGATGCCGTCGTTATTGGCGAGGTCGAGCGGCGACCCGACGCCGACATTGACGAGCCAGTTCGAGAGGATCGCGTTGAGATCGTCGACATCGACCATGAGATCGCCGTTCGTGTCGCCGGGGCAGGGCGGCACCGGCGGCGTCCAGGTCGCGATCTTGCCGGGGGCGATCCCTTGCGTGTCGAGAATCGCGCCGTTCTGGGCGAGTGAGCCGTCGGCGGCCAGCGTGAACGAGTAAATGCCGCGCACGCCGTCGATGGCGGTCGTGTTGTCGGTGATGAATACCAGATCGCCCATCACCTGCACATCGTCGAGGGAGCCCTGAAGCCCGACATCGAAGGTGTTGCCGGTGTAGGTCAGGGCGCCGGTGTCGGCGTCGATGGCGAAGGTGCGCACGGTCGCGTCGGTGCCGTGCCCGACGAGCAGCGTCTTCCCGTCCGCCGAACCGCGAGCGAGTTTCGGCGACGAACCGGGCGAGACAAAGGGCGAACCGCCGGTGATCGAGAGGTTGCCCGCGTTGTCGGTGTCGGTTCCGACGATCGCGGTGCCGCCCGAACTGATTCCGCCGCCGCTGTAGATACGGACAGAACCGCCCGAGTCCACGACGCCGATATCAAGCGTGAACTGGCCGTAGGCCTGCGCATCGATGGGCGTCAGCGCGCCCGCGGGTCCGACCAGGAACGACGACACCAACCCGCCGGACCCGGTGTCGCCGATGTACGCGATGGGCTGCGTCGGGTGGCGATCGATGCTCGTCGAGAATCCGCCCGAGACGAGCGACGCCGCGAACGACAGCACGCCCGTGCCCGCGCTCCATGTGTAGGTGCGTATCTCGTTCGTGGAACTCGTGCTCGCGCGTGCAACCGCAAGCACATCGTCCGACATCCATACCAGATCGAACGGCGTCACCGGGACGGTGAACACATTCACGAGCGAGAGAGACGCGTCGGACGCAACTTCGAGAATCGTGATGCGCTCGTTGACGGAACTGCTCCCCGAGGCGTGCCCGACGGCGAGGTACTTCCCATTGGGCGAGATGGCGATCGATCGCGCATTGCACCCGAACTCCGGAATCGCGGTGCTGGTACGCATGCCGGTGATGATCCGGTCCGCGAAAGTCAGCGTGCCGTCGGGGTTGACGATCATCGAGGTGATGCTGCCCTCGAGATTGCCATTGTTGGCGATGAACACCGCGGGGAGGGCGGACTGGCCGAAGCACCCTCCGCCTGCGAGCGACAGAACTGAAACGGCAAGCGCGTAGCGGGCAGTACTTCTCATCCGGTTCTTCCTGGTGCAGCGCCCCTTCGCCGCACGGGCAAGCGTACACCGGCGCCGATCAAAGGGAATCGGCTTCACTGAAGAACACGCTCGGATTCATCGACGAGATCAACGCGCCGGGCTCAGGCCGCGCTGACCGCCTCTTCCTTCTTCGCCGGCTTGCCTTCGACGGTCAGGCCCAGCATCGCCATCGGGCCGTGCGGCTTGCCGCGTTCCTCTTCGAGTCGCTTCAACGCGCGCGGGTTGGCGTACTTGTTGAACACGATCGCCTTGATCGTGCCCCACATGCCGCCGAACGAGGAGAAGGTGTGATCGACCGCCGTCGGCTCGTAGCCGCAGTGGACCATGCACTGCGCGCACTGCGGGTTGCCCGAGGCACGCCCGTAGTTGTCCCACTCGGTGGTCTCGATCAGTTCCTTGAAGGTGTCGACATACCCGTCCTGCAGCAGGTAGCACGGCTTCTGCCACCCGAAGATGTTGTAGGTCGGGTTGCCCCACGGCGTGCACTCGTACTCGCGCGTGCCCATGAGGAACTCGAGGAACAAGGGGCTCTGGTTGAACACCCAGCGCTTCTTGCGGTTCGAGAGAATCATCTCGAAGAGTTCATTGGTCTTTTTGCGCTCGGCGAGGAAGTGACGCTGATCGGGCGCCTTGGGATAGGCGTACCCCGGCGAGACCATCATCCCCTCGACGCCCAGGTCCATCATCTCGTCGAAGAACGCGCGCACGGAGTTCGGGTCGGCGCCGTCGAAGAGCGTGGTGTTCGTCGTGACGCGGAAGCCCTTGTTCACCGCCAGTCGAATCGCCTCGGCCGCGGTCTCGTACGCGCCCTCGCGGCACACCGCGAAGTCATGGTGGTCCTGCTGTCCGTCCATGTGCACCGAGAATGTCAGGTACTTGCTTGGCTTGAACAGGCCCGCTTCGAGCTTCTGCTTGAGGATCAGCGCGTTCGTGCAGAGGTAGATGTACTTCTTGCGCGCGATCAAGCCGTCGACCAGTTCGCGGATGTGCGGGTAAAGCAGCGGCTCGCCTCCTGGGATCGACACCATCGGCGCGCCGCACTCATCCACCGCGCGCAGGGCGTCCTCGAGAGGGAGGTCCTGCTTGAGGATGTGGGCCGGGTATTGGATCTTGCCGCACCCGGCGCACGCGAAGTTGCACCGGAACAACGGCTCGAGCATGAGCACGAGCGGGTACCGCTTGTTGCGCCGGATCTTCTGCCCGAGCACATACGAGGCCACCGTCCACATCTGGCTTACCGGAACACCCATGAAACCTCCCTGAATTCGTTCGCCCCGCATCCTAACAGGAAGCCCGTTTCCCGCTCGCCAGCCCCGGTCCAGCCGCCAGAATCGGCACCAACGCACCCGGCGTACGATTCGGCCGGGATGTTGACGAACACCGAACGCCTTTCGCCCGTACAACCGATGTCGAGTGTTCGCCGACCGTGGGAGATCCAGTGGCAGAGGCCTATGTCAGAACTGACGAGGAACTGGTCGAGGATGTTCTCGACGGTGATGTCGCCGCGTTCCGCGGGCTCATCGAGCGCCATCACGATGCGCTCTTCCGGTTTCTCTTCCGGCTGACCGGCAATCGGCAGATGGCCGAGGATGTCTTCCAGGACGCCTTCCTGCAGGTCCACCAGTCGCTCGACACCTTCGACTCGTCGCGCCGCTTCAAGCCGTGGCTGTTCACGATCGCGGCCAACAAGGGACGCGACGCCCTCCGCAAGGCCAACCGGCGCAAGACGGTCTCGCTCTCGGCGCCGGTCGTCGAAGAGGGCGGCAAGTCGTTCGTCGATCTAATGGAGATCGATCTGCCCGATGTCTCCAGCCCGATGGAGGAGGCCGAGCGCAGCGCCAAGGTCCAGCGCGCAATCGATGAGCTCTCGCCGCGGCTGCGCGAGATCCTCCTGATGGCGTACTTCCAGAAGATGACCTATGCGCAGATCGCCGAGCTTTTCGGCATCCCCATCGGGACCGTCAAGAGCCGCCTGCACTCCGCCGTTGCCGCATTCGCCAAGGCGTGGCAGGAACTGAACGAGAAGAAGTCCGAGAACGACCACGCCGCAGAATCATCCGGTTAAATCCGAACACCAACCCCCCACCGCTCGTAGGAAGCCCGCCTTGGAGGACACCCAGATCCCATCTCGCCCCGCCCAGACGCTTTCGCCGGACGATCTCCGCGCGATGGACGCTCTGGCCGCCTCAGGTTTCCGGGGCGGCGTGGTGCCCGAAGGGCTGGGCGACCGTTCCAGGCGCCTGCTCTCGCTGCTCGCGCTGCTCGACACCGAACTGCCCGGTGCCGATACCCCCTCCGCGTCCGATCGCCGGGTGCTCGTCGATGTGACGATGGCCCGGGTCCGCCGTTCCCGCGAGGATGTCGCGGCACGAATCGAGTCGATTGAGAAGCCCTCCCCGCTTGCGCCGATGAGCGCCGACGAGGTCGATGCGCTCTTCGCGGGTGAGGCTGCAACCCAAACTTCACGTGCGTCCGGTGTGCTCTCGTTGCTCGGGTCCGGCGCGGGATTGTCGCACGCCGAGAGCCAGTCACTCATCGATCGCACAATGGGCCTCATCGAAGCGGCGTCGCGTCCGATCCAGATGCCTCCCGTCTCGGCGGAAGAAACGGGCACGCGCGGGTGGTCGTTCCGTCTGCGCGATGTGCTGAGCATCGCCGCGGTGCTGCTCATCGGTATCTCCGTGATGTGGCCCATGCTCGTTGCTTCACGCGAACAGGCGAGGATGATCCGCTGCGCCGACAACTCCGGGCGTGCCGGCGTCGGGTTCACCTCGTTCGCTACGGATCACGACGGGCGTCTCCCCCAGACCGCCGGGCTCGGCTCGGTCCCGTGGTGGAATGTGGGTGAGGAGACCGCGTCCAACTCCTCGAACCTCTACCGTCTGGCCGACCTCGGGTATGTGCAGTTCGCCGACCTGGCGTGCCCCGGCAACCCCGACGCGTGCACCTGCCCCTCTCACGAGGCCGCCCGCGACTGGAAATCGCTCGAACAAGTCTCGTACTCCTACCAGATCCCCGCGAGCATCCGCCCGCTCCTGCAGCCCGGCGACATGGTTGTTCTGATGGCCGATCGATCACCGGTCATCCTCCGTGCCATCCGGGGCGAGGCGATCGATCCGGACGCCCTTTCGCCCAACCATGGCGGGCGCGGGCAGCATGTCCTGATGAGCGACGGCTCGATCCGCCTCCTCCTGACCCCCCACCTCGACTCGGGCGACAATATCTGGCTTCCGGGCTCGGTCGAGGGCGATGCGGTCCCGACGCTCTCCGGTTTCGAACGCCCGTCCGACGCGACCGACGCGTTCGTCGGCCCCTGAGCCGTCCCGATCCCGTCCCGAACAACCGGCCGCCTCGTTGCGGGCCATCGGCGGCTCCGGTACACTCCTCCCCCTTTCGACCCTCGACCCCCAACCGGCACGGACCGGGCGGACGGGTTTCGCAACGAAGCAAGGAACGACCCATGCCCAAGGCAAAGCCGCACAAGGGCCTTCTCAAACGAATCCGCATCAGCAAGACCGGCAAGGTCAAGCACAACTGCGCGGGCTACAAGCACTTGCGGTCGGCCAAGACGCCCACGCGTCTGCGCCGCCTCCGTCGCGGGGCGTACATGTCCAGCGCCGAGACCAAGCGCCTGTCGCGCCTCCTGATGCGTCGTCTCCGCGGCGCGCAGCAGCCGCGCAGCGCGATGCGTCGTTCGCCTTCGCCCGAAGAGCGCCGCGCGATGCGCGACGCCGCCCGCGCCGCGATGAGCGACAAGTCATAAATCACTGAGCCAGCACCCGCTGTCCGGGACACTGAAAGCCGGCGCACCGCGCCGCCCCGTCCGGCACCTTTCGTTGGAGATCGATCGATATGCCCAGAGCACGCAAGAGCACCGCTCGCCGCCAGAAGCACCGCAAGGCCCTCCGCGCTGCGCGCGGCTACTTCGGAACCAAGTCCCGCCTTTACCCGCAGGCCAAGATGGCGCTCACCCGCGCCGGCGTCTTCGCCTGGCGTGACCGCCGCGCCCGCAAGCGCGACATGCGCCGCCTGTGGATCACCCGCATCACCGCCGCGTGCAAGATGCGCGGCACGCGCTACTCGCTCTTCATGAACGGCCTGAAGCACGCGGGCGTCCTGCTCAACCGCAAGATGCTCTCGCAGGTCGCGATCGAAGACCCCAAGGCGTTCGACAAGCTCGTCGAGATGGCGGCCAAAGCGGCCACCGCGACCGCTTCCAAAAACTAGCCCGAAGCGAATCCCCCGTCAGTACGAGCGCCCCGGACTCACAGCCGGGGCGTTCTCATTTGCGGCCTGAACGCGCGCTTCCCGATCATCCGCGCCACGACCCGCGGACGCAACGGGGGAACGAGCATCGCGTCCGTTTCCATCCCCAGCGCCGCCGCCGCGGCCATGTACCCGCTGCGCGCCGCGCCTTCCATCGTCGCGGGCCAGCCCGTCTGCACGAAGTCGCCCGCCAGGATGAGTTCCGAGTCGCCCGTCGTCGCGGGCCGGACGCGCTCGAACTCCGTCGTCGCGCCGAAGGTCGCGAGTTTCTCCTTGACGGCCCGCGCTTCGGAGATCGATGCCCGCTCGGCGCGCGGGTAGCACGCGCGGATGTCTCGCATCACACGATCAACGATTTCATCCTCAGGGAGCGACACCCACGCGTCGGCGGCGGAGATCACCGCGTGAATCCTCGTGCCCGCGCCGTCCTTTCGGAAGAGCCACTGCGTCTCTCGCCCGACGAGCACCGCGTGGGGCGTCTCCATCACGGCGCGATCGAACGCCAGGTGCACGCCGATGATCGGCGAGTGCGTGAGGTGCGCCGCCGCGGCCCGCAGGCGATCGTCGCGCTGCCGGATTTCGCCGTCGACGAATCGGGCCGCCCGATCGAGCGGGATCGCGCAGATCACCCGGTCCGCGTGCAACTCGGTTCCGTCGGCGAGCGTCACGGAGCCCTCCCCGACCCGCGATACGCTCGTGCGCAGGAGAATCGTGCCGCCCGCCGAGGCGATCACCGTCTCCGCCTTGTCGTAGAGCCGGAGCAGCGGCACCTTCGACACCGCGATCCGGGACGCCGACTTGTGCGACAGGAAGCCCTCTTGGAACACATGCAGCGCCGATGCGGCGCTCACGCGCCCGCAGTCGAGGTTGCACGCGCTGACGACCACCGGCTCCCAGAACTTCGCGACCGCCCCCGCCGGCTGGTTGTGGGCCGCGAGCCATTGGGCGAAGGTCTCATCGGTTTGGCTTTCCCGGTCGGTCCGCAGCGCCGCGTGCATGGCGCCCGCGATCGCCCGCTTCTCGCCCAGGGTCAGGAATGAAGCCGACGCGAACGCGCGCGCGAAGTGCGCCGGCGCGGGGAGCACGCCGGGTCGAATCGTGCTCGTCCGCCCGCCCTCTTCGACCCACCACGTTGTGTCGGTCCATGTGAGCTGATCGCTGACGCCGAGTCGGTCGCACAGATCGAGGTAGTTGGTGCAGCACCCCATCGCGACGTGCTGGCAGTTGTCGATCCACCGGCCGGAGCGCGAGTCCTCGAAGGATGTCGCGCGCCCGCCGAGCTTGGTTCGGGTCTCGATGAGGGTCACCCGCGCGCCCCGCTCGCTGAGGCGCAGCGCCGCGGCGATCCCGGCCACGCCGCCGCCGACAACGATGACAGATCGCTCTGTCATGCGCGCTGGCGCGCCTCGCGGACCGCGCCGAAGGCGATCGCCGCCTTGCGCCACGATTTCACACGCACACGCCGATCACCGGCGACGCGGGCCGGGTCGGACTCGATGATGTCGAGCAGCGAGCGATAGATCCTCGTCATGGCGCGGATCGCCGGGCGGCACTCGGGCACGATCATCGAGTCGAGCGCCGATGAGGACTCGTACCACCCACGCGCCCACCCGCACACCTCCTGCACGAGGGCCTCGCATCGCGCTGGCTCCTCCCACTGGCGCAGCGCCGCGGGCGACACCTCGTGCCGCTCGAAGAGGTCCGCCGGCAGATAAACACGCGCCCCGTCCCCCGCGTCGTCGCCGTCGAAGTCCTCGCGGTAATCCCGGAGGATATTGGTCGATTGGAACGCGAGCCCGCGATCGACCGCCATCCGCATCGCGGCGGCCTCGTCCGCGCCTTCGATCAGACCCCAGATGCGCACGCACACGCGCCCGACAGTCGAGGCCACGCGATAGCAATACGCCTCGAGTCCGGCCCGGTCTGCGAACATCGGCTCGCCCTCCGGCGCCCCGCTCTCCGCCTCATACCGCAGGTCGGTCTCGAGCCCCTCGATCATGCCCTCGAGGTCGTCATCGTCGAGGTCGTACTCCCGGAATGTCTCGGCGAAGGCGACCTGCACCGCGTCGGTCGCCGGCGCATCGCCCGCCAGGACGCGCCGCGTCATTCCCGCAAAGGTGCGCAGCGCGCGAATCTTCTCATCTACGCCGACCCCGCCCGCCTCGGAGTCTGCGAGGTCATCCGCGTGGCGCATCCACGCGTACACCGAGTAAATCGCGGAACGCTTCGGCTCGGGCGTCAGGCGCAGGCCGTAGTAGAAGTTCCGCGCCCGCTGCTTGGTGATCTCCGCGCACTTCCGGTACGCGGCCTCGAGTTCGGTCTGTGGGGCGGCCCTCGTCATGCCGCCTCCCTTCTGCGGGCCAGCTTGGCGCGGATCATCGCGCCTAAGACTAGCGACGCCTTCTTCGCCTTGCCCAGTCTCGGTCGGCGCCAGAGTGTCGTGCACCCCTGCCGCTCGACGGCGTGAACGATCGTCATGCCGCCTTCCCAGAAGAGGCGCACGACGGGCGCGATCGAGGGCGGCAGTTCCTCTGCCAGCGGACGTCCCTCCTCAAAGAGCGCCCCGGTGCGTTTAACCAGCGGGCGCACCGCTTTGATGTAGCGCACGCGATGTTCGGGCGCGTCCGGCTCCGCGATCCACGCACGCAGGTCCTCGGCGCCGAACCCGACCTCCCCGCTGGGCAGGTACACACGGTCACGCTCGAGCAGGTCACGCCGGACATCCTGCCAGAAGTTGATGAGTTGCAGCGCTGTACAGGTCGCGTCGGACATTTTCACGAGTCTGGTCGTGCGTTCATCTGTCGATTGAGGTGTGCCGCCATCGCCGACGCCCGCCAGCGCCAGAACGATCCGCCCGACGGGATCGGCGCTGCGCGTGCAGTAGTCGAGCACCTGCTCCCATGTCTCGTAGCGTGTGACGCGCTGGTCCTGCTCGAAGGCGTCGATCAGATGGTGGAACGGTCGGTCGCTGAGGTTATTTTTGCGGATCGTCCCAGCGAGGGCCGCATACACGGGGTGACTCGGTGCGCCCTGCCCCCCCCCATCGTCCCCGCGCGCAAACCGTACGCAACCATCCAGCATCGCGCGCCACTGGCGCAGCAAGTCCAGAGAGCGTGCCCGCGCCGCCTCGCCCGCGCCCGTCTCGTCGCCCAGATCGTCGGACCATCGGCAGAAGGCGTACACGGCGGCGAAGTCGTCGCGGAGTTCCGACGGCACCAGGCGCGTCAGGACTGGGAAGTTCTCGTAGTGCGAGGTCGCCAGTTCGTGCACATACGCGCGGGCCCGATCCGGGGCGCAGGGCGTGCCATCGCCCCCGAGGCCCTCTCGGTCGATCATCTGCATCGGACTCACCATCGCGTGCGCCATCCGCTCTACGGTCTCCTTCATCCGCCCGGCTATAATCGTAATCGGTCCGGACAATCCGGCCACCCGGCCCAATCCCGCCATCGTCACCTTCGAGGAGCACCGTGCATGCGCATCATTCTGGTCAATCCCCGCGGGTTCTGCGCGGGCGTGCACATGGCGATCGATGTCGTCGATCAGCTCCTGGACCTCTGCCCCGACGAGCCAATCTACGTCTACCACGAGATCGTCCACAATAAGCACGTGGTCGACCGCTTCCGCGGGCGCGGCGTGGTCTTCGTGGAGGAAATCGAAGAGGTCCCCGCCGGGAATATCCTGGTCTTCAGTGCCCACGGCGTCTCGCCGCAGGTCCGCAAGATCGCCCAGGAGCGCAACCTCACCGCGGTCGATGCCACCTGCCCCCTCGTGACCAAGGTCCACATGGAGGCCATCCGGTACGCCAAACAGGGATACCAGATTCTGCTCGTCGGGCACGCCGATCACCAGGAGGTCGTCGGCACCCGCGGCGAAGCGCCCGACGCCATCCAGGTCGTCGAGTCTCCCGAGGATGTCCGGCACGTGTCCGTCCGAGACCCGGAGATGCTGGTGTACCTCACCCAGACCACGCTCTCGACAGACGACGCGGCCGTGATTATCGAGGCGATCCAGCATCGCTTCCCGCAGGTCAAGGCGCCGCCCACCGAGGACATCTGCTACGCGACGACCAACCGGCAGGGCGCGGTCCGCGCCATCGCGCCGGAATGCGACCTCACGCTGGTTGTTGGTTCGCGCAACTCATCCAACTCGAAGCGTCTCACCGAGATCTCCGAGAATGTCGGTTGCCGGGCGCGGCTCATCGACGATGTTTCCGAGATCGACCCCACATGGTTCGAAGGCGTGGAGCGCGTGCTCGTCACCGCCGGCGCTTCGGCGCCCGAGGACCTCGTCGCCGAACTCGTCCGCAAACTTGTGAACGACTATGACGCCGAGATCGAGGTCCGCGATATCACCACCGAGGACACCGAGTTCGGTATCCCCGCCACGCTCAAGCGCATGATGCGCGAGCGCGGCGTCGATCCGACCGGGCGGCGCATCCACATCCAGCGCCCCGACATCACCGCCGATCTCTACGGGGGCGTGCCCGTCACCATCGGCGTCACCGGATAACCATTGCGTCACCCCGAGCCGCACATCTTCCATCTCACGCCCGAGACGCTCGGCGATTGGTGTGCACAGCGGAAGTGGCCCAAGTTCCGCGCCAAGCAGATCCTCGAGTGGGTGTACGAGAAGGGCGTCGCCGATCCGCACGCCATGAGCAACCTCGCCAAGCGCGAACGCGACCAACTCGCCGCGGAGATGACCTTCCTCTCCGGCGACACCCTGAGCCACCAATCCGCGTCCGACGGCACGCAGAAGCTCCTGATTCAGTGGACCGACGCGGGCACCTCGCCGCTCCCGATTGTCGGGCAATCCGCGAATGATCCGGCCCGCCAGACCGAGTGCGTGATGATTCCGTCGCTCGATCGCACGCCGGGCGGCACACCGACACGCCGCACCGCGTGCATCTCGAGCCAGGTCGGATGCCCGGTCGGTTGCAAGTTCTGTGCCTCGGGGCTGGGCGGGCTCGACGGCAATCTCAGCGCGGGACGCATCGTCGAACAGGTATGGCGTCTGGCACGCCTCCCCGGCGTCGAACGCATCTCCAACATCGTGTTCATGGGCATGGGCGAGCCGCTCGCCAACTTCGCCAGCGTGATCCACGCGGTGCGCACGATCGCCGCGCCGTGGGGCATGGGCATCGGCGCGCGCAAGATCACGATCTCGACTGTGGGACTGCCCAAGGCCATCGAACGCCTGGCCGAAGAACTCGAGTTGCCAGTCACCCTTGCCCTGTCGCTCCATGCGCCCAACGATGACCTCCGCCGCAAACTCATCCCGTGGTCCTCCTACACCACGATCGAAGAGCTGCTCGGCGCTTGCCGCAAGTGGTTCGACAAGACCGGGCGCGAGATCACCCTCGAATACATCTTGCTGGGCGGCGTCAACGACCGACCCCAGCACGCCGAAGAACTCGCAGAGGTCGCCTCGACGCTCCGCGCCAATGTGAATCTGATCCGCTACAACGAGGTCGAAGGCATGCCCTTCGAGCGCCCCGCGACGGGTGATGTCCGCCGATTCCAGGAAATACTCACGCAGCGCGGCGTCAACGCGCACATCCGCGCCAGCCGCGGACGCGACATCGCGGCGGCCTGCGGCCAACTCCGCCACGAGTCGAACAAGGCCGAGAGCGGCGCATGACACTCGTCGGCGTCGCGGGCGGCTGGATGCAGGATCGTGCCACGGTCCACGCCCTGGCGCTCTTCGCCTGGGCGATCATCACCACGACGATCATCCTCATCGGGCTCCGGCTCCGCGGCACCGATCGCGCCGGCGGGTTCAACCAGGGTGTTGGGCTCTTCGCGGTGGCCGCCTATGTCGCCGTCAACATCTATTGGATGTGGCCCGGCAACCTCGTGTGGGACAAGTCGCTCCCGATCCAGTTGTGCGATCTGGCGGCGCTCTGCGCTCCGATCGCGCTGCTGACCGGAGCACGAGCGCCGCGCGCGCTGCTCTACTTTTGGGGGCTCGGGCTCTCCACGCAGGGTTTCATCACGCCCGTCAACGAGCACGGCCCGGAGTCCGGCGAGTTCTGGATGCACTGGCTCAATCACGGCGCGATTGTCGGCGCTGCGCTGTACGACCTCGTCGTGCTCCGCTTCCGGCCGCGATGGCGCGACTGGCGCACCGCCGTTCTGCTCGGAGTCGTCTATGTCGCGGGTGTGTTCGTGCTCAACATGGTCACCGGGTGGAACTACGGCTATGTCGGCGCGACCAAACCCGATGTGCGAACGCTCGTTGACTTCCTCGGCCCGTGGCCGCTGCGCGTCGTATGGATCGCGCTGATCGGCATCACGGCCATGGCGCTATTGATGGTGCCGTGGGAAGTCGCCCGGCGGCTCACACGATCCCCTGATGTTCGCGAGTAGACTCAGCGCATGGAACTCGACCCGAAGTCGCTCGACATCCCCGACCGGTACAAACTCCTCATCGGCGGCATCGTCCCGCGCCCGATCGCCTTCGTCTCCACGCTCTCGATGAGCAACAAACTCAATCTCGCGCCTTTCTCCTTCTTCGCCGGTGTTTCGAGCAACCCGATGACCATCCTGTTCTGCCCCGCCAACAAGCCCGACGGCACCGACAAGGACACGCTGCGCAACGCGCTGCCCGTCGCCGAGGGCGGCAGAGGCGAGTTTGTCGTCAATGTCGTGAGCCACGCTTTCGCACGACAGATGTCGGCGTGCGCCGAGGAACTGCCCTTCGGAGACTCAGAATTCGATCTCTCAGGCCTCACGGCCCGCTCCAGCACGAGGGTCGCGCCGCCGGGAGTCGCCGAGAGCCGGCTGTCGTTCGAATGCGTCACGCAGCGCGTCGTGCGCCTCAACCCGGGCGCGCCAGCCGGCGGGAATATCATCATCGGCGAGGTGGTGTGGGTGCACGCCGCCGACGGGCTCGTCAACGAGCGGCGGCATGTCGATCCCGGAATGCTCGACGCCATCGGGCGCATGGGCGGGATGAACTACTGCACCACGCGCGACCGCTTTGAGATGCCCATGGGCAGAAGAGCGCTCGAGTAGGCTGTTGCCCCGTCGAAGTGCCGCGGGCAACCGAACTCACCGCTCACGCGGGACTCCAGTCACTCGACTCCTCACGGCGAGCGGCGTGACGCGAGCCGTTCTTCACATGACTCAAATCGCATGGTCGCGAAGCGGCCAACGCGAAACTCCCTAGCAGTTCTTCGTTAGCGCATCGCGCGCCGTCGCGCCGTTGACATCGATCGGGTACACGCCCGAGAAGCACGCCGTGCAGTAGTCGCCCGCAGGCGCGCCCTGCTGGCCCACGACATCCTTCAGCCCGTCGATCGTCAGGTAAGCCAGCGAGTCAACGCCCAGCAATCTGGCGATCTCGTCCACAGTGTGGTTGGCCGCCACGAGTTCCTTGGTGCTGGGGAAATCGATCCCGAAGAAGCACGCGTTCCTGATGGGGGGCGACGCGATTCGCAGGTGAATCTCCTGCGCCCCCGCCTTGCGCAACTGGTCCATCTTGGCGCGCGTGGTTGTGCCGCGAACGATCGAGTCGTCGATGATCACCACGCGCTTGCCGCGCACGATGTCCGAGACGATGTTCAGTTTCAGGCGCACCGCGGCCGCCCGCTCCTTGCCCGTCGGCTTGATGAAGGTCCGCCCGACATAGCGGTTCGGGATGATTCCCTCGCGGTACGGCAGGCCCGACGCCCGCGCGTACCCCAGCGCCGCCGACCGCCCCGAGTCGGGCATGGGCACGATGATGTCCGCCTGCGCGGGCGACTCACGCCACAACCGCTCGCCCATCAGTTCGCGGATGTTCTGCACGGTGCGCGGGCCGAAGATCTTGCTCGCCGGGCTCGCCAGGTACACATGCTCGAAGATGCAGTGCGCCAGGGGCCGCTCGGCATCCGCGAATCGGCGCGAGGACAATCCGTCGTCATTCAGCGTGATGATCTCCCCCGGCTCCACTTCGCGCACAAACTCCGCGCCGAGCACATCCAGCGCGACCGTCTCACTCGCGACCGCGTGCCGACCGTCGGGCATCACGCCCAACACGAGCGGGCGCCATCCCCACGGGTCCCGGGCCGCCTCGACACGGTCGCGGAACAGGAAAATCAGGTTGAACGCGCCCCGGAGTTCCGCGAGCGCCGACGCGAGCGGGTCGTCATCACCCGCCGCCGACGCCGCCGACAACAGGTGCAGCACCACTTCCGTGTCGCTCGAAGTGCGGAACAGGTGCCCGGCTCCCTCGAGCCGCGCGCGGAGGGGCGCGGCGTTCACGATGTTCCCGTTGTGCGCCACCGCGACGTCGCCCGCGCCGAAGGTCGCCACCATCGGCTGCGCGTTCTCCAGTTTGCTCGCGCCCGTCGTCGAATACCGGTTGTGCCCGATCGCCCCCCCCGCTACCCGTGGCCTGGCCGCGGCGTGCGCATTCAAACGGTCGAGCGAGTCGTTGTCGAACACCCGCGCCACCAGGCCCATGTCCGCGTGACGCAGGATCGTCTTGCCGTCCGTCGCCGCGATGCCCGCCGACTCCTGCCCGCGGTGCTGGAGCGAGAACAGGGCGAGGTACGCGTGCGTCCCCGCGTCCTCGACCCCCCAGGCCCCGTACACGCCGCACTTCTCGCGCGCCTCCCGGTCCTCCAGAATCTGGGGCAGCGGGATCGGCTCTTGGGCAGGATCGGGCATCCGGGCGGCTCCTGAGATCGAATGAGCGTGGGGAAACCCTCATCCTACGCGCACCGGCCGCCCCCGTGGCCCCCTCGCCGGCCGTCCGAGCGAGTTTGACGAATCGGCCTTTGGACGGTGTAATACCCGGCTCAACTCGAAGACCGGACCCATCCCGCGCGGCGTATCCGTGCGGCCCGGACCGCAGACGCGGCATCCCGGGTTCGGGTCGCTCAACCATCGAGCACCTCTCGGCAACGAGCCGAGAGAGACGGAGATTGCCATGGCCCGTTACACCGGACCCAAGGTCAGATTGTCTCGACGCGTCGGCGCCCCCATCGCCGACATCCCCAAGCACACCGCCAAGCGCCAGCTCAACCCGCCGGGCATGCACGGCTACCGCGGTCGCCGCCTGCGCGACTACGGCCTGCGCCTCAACGAGAAGCAGAAGCTCCGCTTCCACTACTCGATCCTCGAGAAGCAGTTCCGTCGCTATGTCGACGAGGCCAAGCGCCGCCAGGGCAACTCCGCCGATAACCTCCTGCAGCTGCTCGAGTCGCGCCTCGACAACGTGCTCGCCCGCGCGGGCGTTGTACGCACGATCTGGGCCGCGCGTCAGATGGTGGTTCACGGGCACGTCCGCGTGAACGGCAAGAAGGTCGACCGCCCGTCGTACTCCATCAAGGTCGGCGATGTCATCACCTTCCGCGACAAGATCCACACCCTCATCCGGGACAACATGGAGTCCATCGTCGGGCACATCGTCCCCGATTGGATCGAGTTCACCCCGGCGGAGCTCACCGTCCGCGTCGCGGCGCTGCCCACCGCGGACCAGGTGCCGTTCGAGGTGAACACCAATCTGATCATCGAGTTCTACCGCTAATCACACGGTCAAGCACGCGGCATGACGGGACGCGCCGAGTCCATTCGGCGCGCCCTTTCCTCCCCCACTGCCGCGGGCGCAGCGAACGGTGCTCGCATGCTCAAGTTCTTCCGTAAGTACAACATGATCATCCTCGTGGTGGGCGGCTGCTTCCTCATGGTCGCCTTCCTCGTCGGCAGCTCGCTCCAGCAGCTCCAGGGGATGATGCAGAATCAGACCATCGCCACGATGCGAGGCGTCAAGATCTCGGGCAACGACTACGCCCGCGCCCAGACCGACTTCGCCATCGTCAAGCAGATGATGGACCCCGTCTTCCCGCAGTTCGTCAACGCGCTGGAGGGGACCGACGGTTCCGGCATCGACACGTGGCTCATGCTCTCGACCGAAGCGCAGCGCCTAGGTCTCGTGGGCGGCGTGCAGGACGGGCAGAACATGGTCTCCCTCGCCGCCGACATGGCCGTCGATACCTACTTCCAGTACCAGTACCGCATGCCGGTGACGCCGCAACTCCTCGAGATCCCGGAGGTCAAGACCGAGTACGACGCGGTCCACAGCGCCTACACGCAGATCATGGACCAGGCGCGCCAGCAGATCCTCAAGAGAGGCAACAGCGAACGCGCGGTGGACATGGCTCTCGCCCGGGCGCACGGCGTGCTCCGTGTGTTCCAGGCCAACCGCAACGAGGCCTCGCTCGTCTCCGCCCCCGAACTCCGCGCTCACGCGCAGGAGGTCCTCGATGTCGCCGTCGTCGGCATGGTGACGCTCAACGCGCTCGCCGCCGCCGACGAACTGCCCGAGCCGACCGAGGACGAGATCCAGACGCAGTACGAGACCTATCGCACCGTCCGCCCCGGCGAGGGGCTCCTCGGCTTCGGATATCTCCGCCCGCCCGCGGTGCAGGTCGAGTGGATCAACATCGACCAGAAGGTCGTCGCCAACGAACTCCCCCTCGATCGCGTCGCCGTCCGCGTGTTCCACAAGAACAACAAAACGCAGCGCGGCTGGAGCGACGACTTCGAGACCGTCAAGGATCAGGTCGAGCAGGCCATGCGCACTGAGCGGGCCTCCGAGATCGTCGCGTCGGGCGTTGACGCCGCACGCAACGAGATGCGCCGTCTCTCCTCGCCGCTCTCCGATGATGGGCGATTCAAGAAAGTGCCGGATGACTGGCGGGCGAAGTTCGCCTCGATGGACGAGATCGCGGGCAGGATCCGCGAGACCATGACCCGCGAGGCCGGCGTCGATGTCTCCGCCGCTGTCATGGTCCTCACCACAGCCAACGAAGAAGACCCTTGGAAGAGCGCGCGCCAGGCCATGCTCCTGCCCGGCATCGGCCGCGCCGTGAATCCCGGCGTCGGCGCGGCCGGCCGCGGCTGGACGACCTTCGGCGAGTACGCGCTGCAACTCCGGGGCCTCGTCCCCGACGACGCCGCCACCGTGCAGGAGGGGCTCGTCTACGGCCCGCTCACCGGCGGCGAGGACCGCTACTTCTTCCGGGTGATCGATCACCGCCAGGAGAGCCCGCCCGAGTCGCTCGAAGAGGTTCGGACAGCTGTCGTCAAAGACGCGCGCCTCTTGCAGGGGTGGAATCACCTCAAAGCCGTCGTCGCCGACGAGGCGAAGGCGCTCGCGCAAGCCGAAGGGCTCGACGCCGTCGGACGCAAGTACGGCATGACGGCGCAGCGCCCATTCGAGGTTTCCCGACTCGGCATGACGCCCAAGATGGAGAAGCCCCAGCCGATCCGCGGCGAGAACCAACCCGAACTCCGCAATGCGATCATGGACCTCGTCGAGCCGTGGGACCCGCTGGTTGATGTCGCGTCGCTCCCGCTCGATCAACGCGTCGTCGTGATGCCGATCGAGCAGGCCAAGGGGCTGGTCGTCGTCGTCGTGGAAGGACGCTACCCCGCGACCCGGGAACGCTTCTTCGAGGCCTACACCTCGGTGGAACGCGCAGCGCTTTCGGAGTTCGCCGCGTCCCTGAACGACAACATCTACTCGACCGAACGCCTCCGCGAACGATTCGACTTCAAGGAAGTCAAGAAGCGCGGCAGCCGCAACGACGACGCGATCGACGAAGACGCCGCCGAAGACAGCACCGACTGAACGCTATCCGATCAGGCGATGTCCGACATCATCGCGTCGAACCCCGGATGTTCGTGACGCGCACGCGCCGCATCGAAGGACGCCCGCGCGAGGAGCGGGCTCTCGAGTCGAGCCAGCAAACCGACGACCAACTCGATCACGCGCGCCGGCCCGGCCGTGCCGTGGCACCAGTACTCGTAGTCCGCGAACGACAATCGGACCGTGATCATCCGAGCCGGGCCGACCTCCACTTCGAACGCCCACGCGAACCGCAACTCCGTCTCCGTCAACACGCGAATCGGTGCCACCCCGGGAGTATCCTTCCGGTACAGACTCTGTCCCCCCTCCCCATCCGGCTCTCGCTCATCGCCCATCCATGAACTTCCTGTTTGAGACCATCTCGCTCGGCATGCGGAACCTCCGCCTGCACATCCTCCGGTCGATCCTGACCGCGCTGGGCATCATTCTGGGCGTCGGCGCGGTGATTGTCATGTCGAGCGTCGGCGAGGGCCGTATCCGCCAGACCATCAAGGAAATCGAACGCCTCGGCGCCCGCAACATCATCGTCCGTTCGATGAAGCCCGCTGAAGCGCTCCAGCTCCAGCAGGGCCAGCAGCAGGGATGGCAGACCTCCTACGGCCTCACGCGCGTCGATCTCCGCTCCATCCAGGACCACTTCGGCGACTCCGCGATCATCGTCCCTACCAAGGGCGTCGGGTCGTATGTCCTCAAGGACCGATTCCGGAAAATCAGCCAGGCGTTCGGCACGACACCCGAGTTCATCGATCTCGCCAATCTCAAGATCGCCCGCGGGCGCTACATCAACCAGTCCGACATCGACGCGGCCGAGCCCGTCGCCGTGCTGGGCGCCGAGGTCGCGCGAACGATGTACCCTTACGAAGACCCGCTCGGGTCCACCATCCGCGTGGACGATCAGGTCTTCCGAGTCGTCGGCGTGCTCCGGCCCGTTGGCCTCGCCGGCGGCGCTGGCGCGAGTCTTGTCGGGCGTGATCTCAATCAGGATGTCCATGTCCCCATCACCGCCGCGCGCCAGCGCTTCGGCGACCTCGTCGTCAGGCGGACGAGCGGGAACTTCAGCGCCGAACTCGTCGAAGTCTCCGAGATCTACATCCAGTCACCCTCGCGTGGCGATGTCTTGCTCGACGCCAAGGTCGCGCACCGCGTCCTCGAAGCCAAGCACGACGGCATGCGCGACATCGAGGTGATCGTTCCTTATGAACTCCTCGAGCAGGCGCGCAAGGAAGCCCTCGCCGGCAACCTGACGACCGCAGTCATCGCGGGCCTCGCCCTCCTCGTCGGCGGCATCGGCATCATGAACATCATGCTGGCAACGGTCACCGAGCGGACACGCGAGATCGGCATCCGGCGTGCAATCGGCGCCACGCGCAGGCACATCATCGCGCAGTTCCTGGTCGAGACAGGCGTCCTGAGCATCATCGGGGCCCTCGTCGGCGTCGCCGCGGGAATCGGGTTCAGCTCGATCGTCGAGGTCGCTGTGCCGTTCCTCCCCAAACTCCCCTTTGTCGGTGGGCTCATGGACCCCAGCGCTACCATGCCGACGGCATTGACGCTCTGGTCCATCATCGTTTCGTTCTCGATCGCGGCGATCACGGGGCTCGTGTTCGGGATCTATCCCGCGATGGTCGCCGCACGACAGGACCCGATCGTCGCCCTCCGCCACGACTGATCCCGACCGCGACCTATCGCACCGGCGTCCACGCCCGCGTCGGGGCGCCCCCGATCGGCTCAAACAACCGCTCGCCGTGGTCCACCGGATCGCGGTGCCCGACCAGCAGCACGCCCTCGTCCTCCAGCCGGTCGCGCACAACACCCACGGCGTCCTCTCGCGCTCGCGCGCCGAAGTGGCACAGAACATTGCGGCAGCAGATCACATCGAACCGCCCGAGCCGGCGTGCCGCCATCGCGTCCCGGAGATTGTGCGCCCGGAAAGCGACCATGTTCCCGAGCGTCTCGCGCACTCGGCTACCGGCGCCGTCGATCGAGAAGAAGCGATCGTGGTCATCGGGATGCAGGTCCCGCAGCTCGTCCCGCGAGTACCAACCCGCCTCGGCCCGTGCCAGCGCGCCGGCATTGATATCCGTCGCAAGGATGCGCACATCCCAATCGTCGATACGCACGCCCAGAGCGCGATGCACGATCATCGCAAGGTCGTACGCCTCCTGCCCCGTAGCGCAGCCCGCCGACCACAAGCGCAGTCGCCGCTCGCGTCGGTTCGCCTCGATCACACGCGGGAGCACCGCTCGTTCCAGAAACTCCAGCTGTAGCGGGTACCGACCGAACGAGGTCTCGCCGATCGACGCGAGCCGGAGCAGTTCGTCGAGTTCGTGAACGCGCTGCGGCCCCATTCTCAGGTACGCGCAGTACTGCGTCGCATCGCCGAGCCCCAACTCGCGGACGCGCCGCTGCACGCGCGCTCCCAGCGCAAACCGACGGGTTCGCTCCAACTCGATCCCGGCGTGATCGCGCATCGTGCCGCAGATCTCGTCGTACGCGTCGTCCGCAATAACCTGCGCCTCATGCTTCATCGCGGTAGGTCCTCCGACGCGCTCGCGACCATGCCGACGAACACGGGTTATTGGATGAATCGTCCCCGCGCTGCGCGTTCTTAAGAGGACGCGCCCAAGTCGAGATCAACCTCGCAATCTTCCTGCTGCCGAACGCGCCGCCGCGGCACGGAGCGCCACTTCCGATCCGCTGGCAACCGCCGCCACACGCGGAATTCGCAAGGTCCGAAAGGTCGTTTCGTGGTTATCACCACTTCTTTTCTAGGACCACTTCATTCGCGTCTCATGCACGTCGATGTTCTCGGCACCTCAGGGTTCTAGGGCCTCAACGCCCGGCTCCGGGGTGCGGCAAGACGCGACGGTCGCGCCAATCCGCTCCAACAAGATCCCGCGGACCTAGAGCAGCGGGAAGGCCCAATGAAACCGGGCCGAGCAGCACGGATCAGGGAGGACCGAATACCATGAGCCGAATCAACACCAATGTGAGCTCGCTGATCGCACAGCGCGTTCTGACGAACAACAACAACAACCTCGGATTGTCGCTCGAGCGCTTGTCCACCGGCCTGCGGATCAACCGCGGCAAGGACGACCCCGCCGGGCTCATCGCCTCTGAGAACCTCCGCGCCGAGAAGTCGGCGATCGGAGCCGCGATCAAGAACGCCGAGCGCGCCGATCAGGTCGTGAACATCGCCGAAGGCGGTCTCACCGAGATCAGCGGCCTACTCAACGAACTCCAGGGGCTGATCACCGCGTCGGCGAACACCGCCGGCCTTTCCTCCGAGGAGAAGGAGGCGAATCAGCTCAAGATCGACTCCATCCTCCAGACCATCGACCGCGTCGCCAGCGCCACGTCGTTCCAGGGTTCCAAGTTGCTCAACGGCAACTACGGTTACGCCGCGACCGACGTGAGCGGCGCTGTCTCTTCCTTCAAGATCAACGGCGCCAAGCTCAATCAGGGCGACACACGCAACGTCGAGGTGCTCGTCACCCAGTCCGCCCAGCGCGCCGGACTGTTCCTCTCGACCGCGACCAACGCGATCGACCTCGGCGCCGGCTCGACCTTTGTCATTGAGATCACCGGTACCAAGGGGTCCCGTGAGTTCTCGTTCGCGTCGGGCACCGCCCTCTCGACCATCGCCGATACCGTCAACTCCTTCAAGGATGTCCTGGGCGTCTCCGCCACGGACTCCGGCACCGGCCTGCGGATCGACTCCGTCGAGTTCGGCGAGGACGAGTTCGTCTCGGTGAAGATCAGCGACGACGGCTCCATCGCCGGCGCCAACGTCGGCATCTACCAGTACGCCGCGACCGACACCAACACCGCCAACACAACGATCCTCTCGACCTTCACCGCCGCCGCCAACAAGGTCACCGACATCGGCCAGGACCTCGGCGCGACCATCAACGGCATCGTGGCCACGACCAACGGCACGATCGCACGCATCAACACGGACTTCCTCGATGTCGAGGTCGATCTCTCCTCCACCGCAGGCACGGGCGCCAACGCCCAGACGCTCGGCGCGATCGACGCCTTCACGATCACCGGTGGCGGCGCGAGCTTCCAGCTCGCCGCCCAGGTCGATATCGCGGGCAAGGTCTCGCTGGGCATCGACAACGTCGCCGTCCGCAACATCGGACAGGCCGAAATCGAAGGGGAGGTCAAGTTCCTCTCGGATCTGAGCTCCGGCAAGGGGCTCGATGTGGTCGACGGCGACCTCACCGGCGCCCAGAAGGTCGTCGAGAAGGCCATCCGCGAGGTAAGCCAGCTCCGCGGTCGCCTCGGTGCCTTCCAGCAGAACACGATCGGCGCCACCGTCCGGTCGCTCAACATCGGCCTCGAGAACACCACCGCGGCCGAGTCGATCATCCGCGACGCGGACTTCGCCTTCGAGACCGCCGACCTCACACGCAACCAGATCCTCTCCGCTTCGGCGCAGCAGATCCTGGGTCTCGCGAACTCTCAGCCGCAGGCCGCTCTCCAGCTCCTCGGCTAAGACATCTCTCTCTAGGTCCGCTCCCTCGGATCCGAACGCCCCGACGCTCGTCGTCGGGGCGTTCTTTCATTTCACGCAATAGACTCATCCCATGACCATCAGCCATTGGCGACGCACCAACACGCTCGGCGAACTCCGATGCGATACGCTCGTCCTCGGCGCGGGTGTCGCCGGGCTCTCCGCCGCACTCGCCCTCCGCGCGCATCATGTCGATACGCTCGTCGTCGATCGCGCCGCCGTCGGCTCCGGCGCCAGCTCCCGCAACGCGGGCTACCTCATGCGCGGCGCCGCCGACAACTACACCGCGGGCGTTCGCACCTGGGGCCGCGACATCACTCGGGACCTCTGGCGCCTCACCGAGCACAATCTCTTCCTGCTCCGGTCGCGCGGCGTCGAGCGACTCCAAACCTATCAGCCCCGCCCTTCCTGCCTGCTCGCGCTCACAGAGGAAGAACAAATCGAACTCCACCAGGCCCGCTCGATGATGCTCGAAGACGGACTCGATGCACCGTGGATCGAGACCGGTTCCGACACCGTCTGGCGGTCGGGCCTCGCGCGCGCCGGACTGGTCAACCCGCACGACGCCGTCTGCAACCCCTGCGAACTCCTGGCGATGCTCCGAGCGCAGTTGCATGCACCCATCATCGAGCATCAGGAAGCGATCGCGATCGAAGAATCCGGGCGCAATGTCATCGTCACACTCACCGACGGCCGCGTGCGCGCCAACCATGTCATCGCCTGTCTCAACGCCTACGCCCCACTGCTGATCGCTGAGTCCGCGCGGTGGGTCGCCCCCAATCGCGGCCAGATGCTGACGCTCCGCGCGCCGGCCGCCCGCCTCGATATGTCCTACTACGCGAACCACGGCTCCGAGTACTTCCGCGCCGTCGAGCCCGGCGTCTTCGTGATCGGCGGATGGCGCAAGCACTTCGCCGAAGCCGAGCGTACCTATGAGGACGCGGTCTCTCACGGCGTGCAGAACGGTCTCGAGTCGTTCGCCAGAGCGATGTTCGGGGCCGACCAGCAGGTCATCAGCAGATGGTCCGGCATCATGGGCTTCTCGCCGCACGGACGGCCCATCGCCGGGCCCATCCGCCACGGCTCGCGGGTCTGGTTCCTGGGCGGCTTCACCGGGCACGGCATGTCCCTCGCCCACGCGACCGCCTCGCTCGCCGTGGATGCCATGCTGGGCCTCGCGGGCCTGCCCCCCGCGATCGCCGGAACCCTCGCCTCTTCAAGGGCTTGAGCCGGTAGATTCATCTGTCTCGCCCCCGAAGCTGCACACACAGGGGCGGCGGGCCGATGTTCGATATCTGATACCCTTGGTGCCCGCCCCCGCCGGGCCGCCGAAATTATCCAAGTCCACGCCCCAGAAGGACCATCCACATGACCTTCCGCCAGATGCTCGCCCTCGTCGTCGCCGCCTCGCCCGCGATCCTTTGCTCCTGTGCCTGCGAGCGGAGGGCCTCCGCCACTCCGAGGCAGGCCAAGGCCGCCGCGCCCCAGCAGGAGAAGACCGCTGCTGCCCCACCGACCAACGGCACCAGCGAGTGGACAACCGTCGCAGGGTCCACCAGCGACGCCCCGAGCGTCACGGACAACGGCGAGAACATCGTCGTCCGCAGGGGTGAGGCGGGCAACATCGAGGCCGAGGGCGCCATGCTCGACGGCAAGCAGCACGGTGTGTGGACCTTTTACTGGCCAAACGGCAACCTCAAGGGCAATGGCGCTTTCGATCAGGGCGTCCGCACCGGACCGTGGACATTCTGGGAAGAGGACGGCTCCAAGGCCACGGCCGGTGCCTTCATCGACGGAAAGCCCGACGGCGTGTGGGAGCACTGGTACCCCAACGGCGTCCGCAAGGCCGAGCAGACCTTCCGCGATGGCAAGATGCACGGCCTCACGCGCACCTGGGACGAGTTCGGGCGCATCCAGCAGGAAGTCACGTTCAACGCCGATATCCCGCTGACACTCGACGGCCGGCAGGCCAAGCACGGCCCGTTCGCGCAATACAACGCCGACGGCATCAAGGTCGAAGAGGGCCAGTACGACCACGACATGCGCGCGGGTGTCTGGATCTACCGCTTCAACACCGGCCAGATCAGCAAGGCCGGTCGCTACTACGACGGCGAGGAACTCGGGCTCTGGATATTCGGCAAGGAAGGCCAGGCGGGCTACAAGGGCAAGAAGCGCCTCGTCAACGGACGCGACGACATCCTCGGACGCGACTTCGAGATGATGGAAATCGTCTTCGGCCCCGACCGCACCAAATGGCCCATGGACTTCGACAGCCCCGCAGAACTCGACCCCAATATGCGCCCGGGCGACGACATCTTCTTCACCAAACCCGACAAGGACGACGAGGAGGCCGACACCGAGGAGACGCCTTCCGGCGGCTGACCCCTCGAAATTCCGTGTTTGCCGGGGCGACGCCCGCCCCGTACCATTCGCCTTCAACCTCGGGGTGTAGCGCAGCTTGGTAGCGCGTCTCGTTCGGGACGAGAAGGTCGCAGGTTCGAATCCTGTCACCCCGACTTTTCGAGAGATCAAGCCCTTCGACGAGCACGTCGAAGGGCTTTCTCATTGTGGGTACAAGAGTTGCGCCGTCCAGGCGACAGTTCAAACAGACGATTTCGAGCAATCGTCGCTTGGTGGCGTAATCCGCTCCAACCCACTTGTCTTGCAGGGTTTGCGAGAGTTCAAACGCTTTGCTCGCCAGATCCGCTGTTTCGTCGTGCGAGCGGTCCACCACATCCAGTTGCAGCTTGATCGATGCGAGGCGTTCGCGGAGTTCTGTGTGCTTGCGGGCGAACGTGTCCTGAGCGACTTCCTCGGCAAGGCGGAGGTTGAGGAGGCGGTCCTGCTGCTCGACGAGCAACGAGGACTGACGCTGCAGTTCTGATCGCTGCGCTCGGGCCTCGGCCTGCTCGTCGCGAGTCTGGGACGCCAAGACAACCCGGAACCACTCACGGACCGATTCGTCCTTCACGCGCATCGAGTCAAAGATCGCCATGAGCTGGTGATCGAGTTTCTTCTCGGGCAATCGCACACGCGGATGGCCCTCGGCGGTGTAGCGGCTGCAGCGGTAGTAGACGTAGCGGCGTTCGCCGGACTTGGTCTTCTTGGTGATCTGTTCGCCTGTGACGATCTTGCCACAGTGCCCGCACGTCATACAACCACCAGCGAAGGTCATCTCGTGGGCGTGGTAGACCGTTCCTCCGAGTAGGGCCTGGACACGGTCCCAGGTCGCTCGGTCTACCAGCGGCTCCTGCTTGCCGGGATACCAGTTGCCCTTGAAAGGGACCTCGCCCAGGTACGAGCGGTCCAGAAGGATGTGATGCAGCTTGCTCCGCGTGAATCGCGGCGCTTCGGGCCGGTACACGACGTTCTCGGCATGAAGACGATCGCGGAGCGCGTCGATGGTCAGAGGCTCATAGGCATAGAGCTTGAAGATCCGCTTGACAGTTGCCGCAGCGACTTGGTCGGTCGTCGTGACACAGCGGCCGTCCTTGCGGACATTCTTGTAGCCGTAGGGCGCTTTGCCGACGAACCAGCCCTCCTGGACCCGACGGGCCAGGCCCTCTTTGACATCGAGTGACTGCTGCTCTGTGTAAAAACTCGCCATGTTGGCGAGTGTGCGCCGCATCATGCGACCGGCTGGGTTCGAGTCTGTCGGCTGAGAGACAGAGATGAAGGGAAGGCCGTGCTCGCTCTCCAGGCGTTCGAGTTCAACGTAGTCGAACAGGTTGCGGGCAGCCCGGTCTACCTTGTAGAACAGCAGCCCGTCGAGTTCAGCAGAGTGTTTTTTGGCGTAGGAGATCAGCTCGCGGAACGCTTTGCGTTCATCGGTCTTGCTCGCCGTCTCGGCGATGCTGAAGAACTTCACGATCTCGCCGCCGGTCGTCTCGGCGTAACGCTTGAGCGCGTCCTCCTGGACTGCCAGCGAGAATCCTTCTCGCTCCTGCTCCCGGCTGCTGACCCGAGCCAACGCGACGTACCGTTTCATGATTCACCTCCGTGTCAACGTGTCGAGCAAGCCGCTCGCATTGCGGAGGATTGTAATCGCGTCTTCGAGGGTAAGCGGCGTGTCGTAGTACGGTTGCCAGACTTTCTGCGTCAACTCCACGAGTTCAGGCGTGATCCAGGCGGGCGTGCCCGATGGCAGAGCCACCAGCGGTGCAGTTTCGCACCGGTGCCCCACTCTGGATTGAACGCCTTCTTCTTGCACAACATCGGTCTCCGTCGTCGGTGAGTCACGACGCTTGGGGCTGAGGTACTCGCACTCTCAGGCGCTGGTACGCGGCGGTGATCTGTGTGAAGTGACGCTCGGCGAGCTTCACCACATCCGGTTCGACGCCGACAAGGCGATCGGGGTGGTACTTGCGGCACGCCGCGCGGTACGCAGACTGCAACTGATCCCACGAGAATCCGCGTGTCAGACCAAGCAGAGTGAGATCCTCATCGAGCGTCGTGTCGCGGGGTGGAGGCGGAGGCGGCTTGCTACGCGGCGTCTCCATGCCCTGGTTGAGGAACTCGACTGCGCCGTCAAGCTCCATTTCTGCGTGTTCAGCGAAGAAGTCCGCAACCGACTCGCCGAACTTCGTGCTCTGCGAGCCCGAGATGGACAGGCTGACCACCGCAACGCCTTTGTGCTTCGAGAGTGCCACGCCGAGAAGGACTGGAACGTCAGTCCATGGCACATCGCGATTGCAAGGCAGTCGCGAGATGCTCTGGTTCCCTCGTCGGTAGAGCTGTACGCCGCCCCGTCTGTTGTGGAGGCGAAAACCACGGACAAGCAAATAGTCACCGATCGAGGCGCGGACGGACGGAAGCGGGCGTGCCACTGTGATAGAGCCGGTCCATCGGAGGTCGATCGTGGTGTCGGCCTTCTTCTTGCGATCCTGGTCCTGCATGTGTTTGCAGGCGGCGCGTATCGCCACGCCGGCAACGATGATCGGGATGTGAAACATGAGGTTCTCCTGACGGTCTGTTGAGTGAGTGTCAGTCGCGGTCGATGTCGGGTTCGGGGGAGATGTCGGGCTCGGGCGCTTCGCGCTCCTGCGCCTGCTCCAAGTGCGTCTGGAGCTGAGACGGCTCGGCATTGTCTTTCCCCGGTGTCGTCTCGTTGTCGGCGCGGAGGCCGTCGGCGACTTGCCCAGGCGTGCGCGTGCCGATCATGCCGTACTCGGAATGCTGGGCAGCGGTACCCCCTCCATAGAACGCGGCTCCCAATTCGTGAAGCCCCTGTCTGAAGTAGGCCCCAAGGACTTCCTTGCTGCGGCTGACGTTCTCTCGCGGGTTCATGGGAATCTCCAAGTGTGGTGAATGGGTCAGATGACCTGCTTTGGTGGATTAGCGATCTTGAAGATCGCGGAATCGAGCGGCTTGATCTTGCTGTTCGAGCCAGGCGTCGTGCATTGACAGAGCGCGGTTCCGTTCCACGCTCTCGATCACGCCTGCAACGACCCCGAGCGAGATGCCCGAAACAATGAGATAGCTGCCAAGCGGGGCGCTGAGCGGGAGCAGACACAGTCCGACGAGCATGACGAGCGCCGGCTCTGTGTTTGCTTTGAGCTTGTGCTCATGCGTGTTCTTGAAGACACGCGCGAGGCGAGGCCAGCCGTTGTATCTCGTGTGAACGAGATTGCCCTTGGCGACCATGATGGCGCTCTCGATCCGGGCGCGGAGTTGCATCACTATGAGGAGAAGCCAGAAGATGAAGATGGGTCTGTGGTCTTCCTCCGGCCAGAAGAGCATCCACATCGGGACGGCGAGGAAACCCAGGAATGCGGGTATTCCGAAGTAGCGCCTGCCGAATCGAGTTCGGAGAAAGACTTCAACCGGCGCGGCCATGACCTGGGCAGCAAGCACGAGAATCGACGCGGCCTGCTGGGCGTCCTGGATCGGCGTCCAGCCCTTGGGATCGGGTTGGTCAGGCACGGCGCGGCTCCTGTGGGATGCGGGCCTTGAGCCAGGTCCGGCCGTTCGGGAAACATCTGCCGCCCTGATACACGACCGCCTCGGTCACGCAGTGTGGAAGGCCGCCTTTGGCGAGGCTGTTCAGGTCAGAAGCCTGAAGCTCGTAGTCCCAGGTTTCGCTGAATCCTGACGATGCGCCCTGGTCGGTTCCGAAGATCGGCGCAAGCCAGTTCTCATCGCGGCTCTGGTTCCCGTTCATCATCACCTGTCTGGAACGCCCGATGAGCTGCTGCATGTACTCGACCGTGCGAATATCGGTCTGCTGGTGGCAGATACGACTTTGGAGGTTGGTGAGCAGTGAGTGGACTTTCGGCTCGGACTGCGGGCCGAGCGCATCAATCAGGCCCGAGACCGACTGTGTCGCATACACCACGGCGGTCCGCGTGCTCCGCGAGATCGCCTGGAAGCGGTGGTCTTCTTCGACGAGGAGCATCTGTGCTTCGTCGCAGACGATGAATGTCGGACGACTGTTCCTGGTCGTGTCGCGGCGTGCGTGCGCCCGTTGCCACATGAACTTGATTATCACCTGTATCAACTGGCCAACATCGCGGTACACGAGCACCGGAAAGTCGGCGATCATGATCTTGCCGTCGTACATCATCGAGGGCGAGACGTTCGGTGCTGGCGACGACAGCATGTCGCGGGCGGCCCCACGGCTGAGCATGTCTGTGGTCGAGGTCAGCGTGGACTGCACGACGCTGCGAGTGCGGCTGGACAGGGCCGGCCATTCGTGAAGGAAGTAGGAGAGTGCGAGATCGAAGTCGGCCCTCTGAGACTCGTTCTTGTTCGCTTCGTCAGCGTGTTCGAGGCACTCTCCGCAGTAGGTTGTTTTCCACTCGCCGCTCTGGATGCGTTCAATCGACTGTGGAGCAGAGACGATAAGCCTGTGGAGATTGGGGATGGTGACGGGCTCGCCAGAGAGCACGAGCACGAGCAGGGCGTTCCGGCAAAGCCGCATCGCTTCCAAGCGGAAGTACCGCTCGTTGTCGCCGCCCGCAGATCCTGACGAGCCACCCTCGCCGAGGTCAGTGACCGTCATGATGAGAGCCGTGAGATTCTCGACGAGACCCACTGCGCCAGCGCTGCGTGCCATCTCGTCCGCGATGAAGTTGAACCTGAGCAGGTGATCGGGCGAGAACACCTGCAGGTCTGACAATCTCCCCGTATCACGGACATAGTCGGTGTACGTCTGTCGATCCTCAGCTTTCACGGTCAGGAAAAGGCCGCCGTATCCGGCACGGAGCATTGCGCGGCAGATCGCTGCCATCGAGCCGGAAGTCTTGCCCGATCCGGTTGAGCCAAACACCATCGTGCCCATGAACGAATCGCCCACTGACCACGGTGAACCCGCCGCCCAGTGCAGCAGCGGCGCGTTGAGGTCCCACGGATCAACAGCGGGTTTTCGCTTTCGCGGCGAAAGGAGGCGCATCAGGAGTTCCTCCCGGCCTTAGATTGGTCACGCAACGTGCTCGTGAACGTCTGCAGCGTGAGCCCTTGTGTCTTGGCCTTGCGGGCCTTGGAGGTGAGCTGTTCGAGCCACTCGATCACCTTGTCGAGGGTGAGTTCATTGCCAACGAACATCACAGTCTTTCCAGGGCCAAGTGTGGCGGTGACACGGGCACCCCGCTGGGCCTCTCGCTGGCGGCTGACACGCTTGAGTTTGCGGGTGAGCGCCTCGCGAGTCAGACGGTTGCCGAGTACCTCGTCGGCGAGCTGCTGCTGCTCTTCCTTGTCCTCGACGCCGGAGAGCAGATAGCCGATGTCCGGCGGGATCGCACCCGAAGCGACGTGTGCCTGCAGCGAGTCGGGGAGTCGGAGCAACCCAAGGGCCTTCGAAACGGTCGCGGGTGACAAACCGAGGAGCTTGCTCACGGCATCGGCTGTCAGTTTGGCCTCGTCCATCAAGGCACGGATGCCGAACGCCCGCTCGATCGGATTGAAGTCCTGACGCTGGAGGTTGCTCACCATCAGGCGTGCAAGCCGGTCGGCTTCGGCGAGATCGTCGGGCAGAACGAGAACATGTACTTCGGTTCGGCCCAGGGACTTCAACGCCCGCAAGCGGCGCTCCCCGTCGATGAGACGAACGCCCTTCTTTGTGCGAACACAGAGAAGCGGCTGCTGCAACCCGGTCCGCTCGATGCTCTGTGCGAGCTTTTCGATGCTGTCTGCATCGAAGTTGGTGCGCGGCTGCGGGCCGACCTCGATTGACTCGATTGGGACGATGAGGAGTTCCGGGTTCATCGGTTCACCTCGTTCTTGATGACATCGTGAGTCGAAGCCTGGGCGGCAGGGTCGTGCTGCAGAACAGGGCTGCACCAGACCCGAATGAGCAGCATCAGAGCGACGAAGTCATCCATGAGTCCGAGCACTGGAATGAACTCCGGGATCAGATCGATCGGGAAGACGAGATAGAACATCAACAGGCCGGTCAGCTTGAGCTTGCGCCCGAGCGTGAACCCGATCTCGCACTGGTCGAATAGGCGGCGGACGGGGGCGGGCAGTGGCATGGTCATGGTCTGTCTCCTTTCCGTCGAGATGCGACCGAGGGACAGCCACTGCGCTCCACGCGCAGGGCCGACTGGCCGATCTGGCGATTGACTCTGTTGTGGGGTTTCCCGCAGCACGGGAGGTTTGCCCCGGAGGCGGTCTGCCTCCCTAAACTGGATTGCGCGCGGAGCGGCCGCGCTCTCTGCCCTATGCCAGATTTCTTGAGGTTCCGCCTATGGATCTAGAAGCACTCATCGTGGCGGCTGTCGGCGGCGACCCCGATGCCGCCAATCGACTGCTGATTGAATCCGAAGGCCGGATCAGGGCCACTGTGCTGAAGCACTCGCCCGCGTGGCTTCTGCAGCGCAAGCCAGTGGAAGACACCATGCAGGATGCGTTCGTCGCTCACTTCCGTGGAATGAGCACTTTCGAGCTGCGTGACCCAATCGTGCCGCACTTCATTGCCTGGAGCACGCTTCTGACAAAGCGAGCAGTGCTAAAGGCTCTTCGTCGCACAAGGGGTGACCTTCAGCATTTGGAGTCAGATATCTACGAAACAGACGGCAAGTCGCCGAGCAGTCTGCAACGCCGTTCAGAACGATATGAGCGATTGAGTTGCGCTATTGAGTCACTCCCAGAACAGGATCAAGAAGTCGTCGTTCTGCACTACTTTCGCAAAATGACTCTCTCAGAAATCGCGGATGAGCTTGGCCAGACACGGAGCGCGGTCAACGCACGGCTCATGCGGGCTCGCCCCAAACTGCGAGAGTGGTTGGGCTCCACGTCAATGAACCTCTCAACCTCATGACTAACAACAGCGATCCCAATCAATCGCCAGATGCACGGGCTCGGAGCATCGTCCGGGCCTACCTCGCGGACGGCGGGGAATTGTCCTCTGACGCGATCGGCGCGCTCCTGGATGGTCATCCTGAGCTGGCGGCCGAACTTCGCCGAGCCGTGGAGGTCGCTCAGCTAACCAGACGAGCGCAACAGCGAGCGGCGGCGGCTCCCACTGAGCATTCGAGTGACTCGAACAACTCGTCCCTCTCCGGGCTCCTGCTGGATGAAGCGGGCTGGGAACTGGCCGGATACACGATCGGAGAACGGATCGGCGGCGGGAAGTTCGGGGAAGTCTTTGAGGCCGTCTCAACCGAGACCGGCCAAATGGTTGCCATCAAGTGCCTCCGGCGAGAGTACCGGGAGCATCCGCAGGCACTTGAGCGGTTCCGGATGGAAGCCGAGGCGTTGTCGAGGCTGGATCATCCCGGGATCGTGCGCGTTCTCGACGTTCGGACAGCGGATACCGTTCCGTGCATTGTCATGGAGCGGGTCACGGGTCGCGACCTGCACCGGTCCACGCGGTCAAGCCCGCTCGATCCTTCGCGTGCCGCTTCGATCATCGCCGAAGCAGCCGACGCCTGCCACGCGGCTCACGAGCGCGGCATCTTGCACCGGGACATCAAGCCGGAGAACATCCTGCTCGACGAGTCAGGACACCCACGCCTGAGCGATTTCGGGCTTGCCAAGCTGCTTGATCGCGATGTTGAGCTAACCGGCGAGGAACAGGCCCTCGGCACGCCGCATTACATGCCTCCCGAGCAGTACGACCGCCGTCTCGGGCCCACCACCCACCATGCCGATGTCTACGCCCTAGGTGGCACTCTCTACTACCTGCTGACGGGTCGTCCGCCCTTCCCGATTGGCGACGGCGTCGGACGAGAAACAACGCTTCACCAGATTGGCTGGGCTCGACCACGTTCGCCGGCTGACGGGAACGAGCAAGTCCCGGCAGATCTGGCTCTGATCTGCCTGATGTGCCTTGAGAAACGGCCGCACGATCGTTACGCGGACGCGGAGGCGTTGGCAGATGATCTACGCCGGTTTCTCGGCGGAAAGCCGATTCGCGCAAGACTTCCCAGCCCTGCGGGGCGATCGTGGAGGTGGTGTGCCAGGCGACCGGTGACGGCGGCGATGCTTGCTGTCCTTTTGCTGACGCTGACCGCCGGGAGTTTCGCGGCGTTTTACTTCGCTCAAGAAGCAGACACACAACGTGAACTGACCGCGGACGCTCGCACTGCAGAAGCCGATGCAACATCGCGTCGAGTGTTCCGTGAGCACTTCGCGGATATGCGGGATGCCCAGCTCGCCCTCGACAGCGGGCGTACCGACGAGGCGGTTCGGATTCTCAAGAAGTACGAGAATCCCCAGGCGGATCTCGACCCCAGGGGGTTCGAGTGGGCATTTCTTTCTCGACTCGCAATCGCCCCATCTGCCATTGAGTGCGCGTCGGAGGGGACTGCATGGAGTCAGGTTCGCATCAGTCCTACGAGCAACGTTCTCGCGTGCATCGACACAGCCGGATCGCTTGCCGTGCTCGATCCGCATGAGTGCCTCGTGCGGTTCTCGCTCGAAGGCCCATTTGTCGATATGCGATTCACACCGGATGGAGCGTCTCTGGTTCTGATCTCTGCAGGGCACAGCTCAAGCGTGTTGATCGTCAAGACCGAGGATGGGTCCATTGCTCGCGAGATCGATCTGGGTTTGAGCGTTACCGCTATGTCTATGTCGCCGGATGGGCTGTCCTGCTTCCTCGGCGGCACTGCTAACGAGCTGCTGCTGGTCAACCTTTCGTCCAAACGGGTCACCGATCTCGCCGCGGGCCTGCGTGATGCGCTTCGGACCGGGACAGATATCCAGCACGGCGTGGTTATGTCAACCGCGTTCTCGCCAGACGGGAAGCGTGTTGCGGTGGGCTACGAGAACGGTGTGACACAGGTATGGAGTCTCGGTAGCAAGCGTGTCGTTGCCAGAGGGCCGATTCAAACAGGCCCTGTCATGGGACTGTCGTTCGATGCCGAAGGGTCTCGCATCGCAAGCCAGTCGTTCGGTCGATACGACAACCGGAGTCTGTCGAATCTGCCGGGTGAGTTGCTTGTCTGGAATGCCGAAGACGGATCGCGGATCACTTCCGCGAGGCCGCACGCGGCCATGCCCCAGTATGCCCCGGTCTCATACACGGCGGCGACCTTCGGCAGGCACTACGGCCAGATGCAGCCCGAGTTTCTTCTCGACATGGATCGCGTTGTGACCACCGGCGACCGCGAAGTTGTTGTATGGAATGGAACCACCGGAGAGCGGGTCGGATCCTATCCGGGGCACGGCGCGGCGATGATCGCCGTTGATTTCAGCCCGGACGGACAACTCGTGGCCGGTGTTGAGCAATCCGGAGTTGTTCACCTCTGGCCGTTCAGGGCCGACGGCCCCGCACGAACAATCCTTGAAGCTGCTGCGGGCATCCGTGCGTTGCAACGGGACGGAGGAAAACTTGTGTTGCTCTGTGAGTACGGCATCGAACGCACGGATGGCCTTCGTGGGACACACTTCTCGCGTAGCGAACGCCGGGTGATTTCATCGTTGAGCATCGGCTCTGGCGAGATCGAGGATATCGCAGATGGTCAGAACGGGGCTGAGACACTGGCGGTGACGCCTTACGGGGTTATCCATGACGGTGTGGTTCTTGTGCCGCGTAGCGAGTCGTTGGCATCCGAGCCGCCCGGAGGTATGCCCGATCATTCACACGACGACGTGATCGCTTCCACCGCCGACGGGAGACTGCTGGCGATTGGACGCCGTGATGGCACTGTGCGAGTCGTCGATGCTGTTTCGGGCCAGGAGCTGTGGTCAGCGGCTCTCCACGATGGGCCGGTGACAGCTCTCGCTTTCTCTGCGTCGGGGGATCGGCTTGCTTCTGGCGGGCAAGACCGTCGCGTCCGGGTAATCGGGAGTGGTGATGGTTCTGTGCAAACGGATTTTCGTGGTCACACCCGTGAGGTTTCCGGGGTTGCGTTCTCGCCCGACGACTCACGCTTGGCGAGCAGCAGCGGGCTGCTTGGCATAGCAGACTTGAGCCCCGGCGAGGTCCACGTCTGGCATCTTGCGACGGAGCAGCTCAGTCTGAAGCTCCAAGCCGCACGCGATGAGATCTACTGCGGCGTCGCATGGAGCGGTGATGGTTCTCGCCTCTTCGCCGCGGCAAATCCGCGGTCTGACGCCGATGGCCGTGTCGAACCGGGTCGCATCATCGAGTGGTCCGCCGTTGGAGCCGTGGGCGTTCCCTGAGCCATGGGCACTACCGGTGTCGAGCGCCGCCTTCGATCCGGGGAGGGTTCTCAATCGGCTCCAGTTCGGGCATCCATTCCAGAGAAGCCGACATGACCCGCCTGCCCTGTTCGTCCTTGGATTCAAGCCGGAAGCGGCTCCCCTCGTCGGCGTCACGCCGGCCGGGGGTCGCTGTAAGAATGGCCGGGCGTCTGGTGCCGGGGAACGCCAGCGTGAGGCCCAACTGTCGCAGTTCGTGGTTGACCCAGGCGGCGAGTTCTCGTTTCTCAACGAGCGTGTCCTGCGGGAATCGCGACGCTTCGGCGTTCAGGCTGGCGGTCACGGCGCGTGCCATCTCCGCCATGGCGATCGAGCGAACAGACCTCGCTCTCATGGAGAGTTGAGCATACGAGTCGGCTTCATGATCGAGGGCGGCGCGAAGCGTCTCGCGCAGTACCTGATACTCGCCGTCACTCATGCGCGAGGGCTGGCGCAGAACTGATAGCGACGCTCCTTGCTGCTTTGCAGCCCAGTTCAATGAATGGCATAGCGAGACACGGCATACGACGGACACAACCACAGTGCGCGCCGATTGTCAATGCTAAACCGTGCCGAGTGGGCTTCCGGACAGTCGCGCGACTACTCCAACGTGGCCCTTGCTTGCAACGATTCGCTCGTCAACGGGTGGTCGTAGTGGAATGCCCGCCGTATGGCGTGCTCGTGCCGGGGCTGCGTCGTTCGCGGCCAGGCGAGCCTGTCACGCCCGTCGCCGGATCGCCCTGATCGGCACGGCAGACTGGCTACGCCGATTTGAGTCACTGACTGCGGCGGGCAGGGTTCTCCGGGGACCAGTGCGCCCCGGGGTGCTTGCGACCGGGCCGAACACTGGCCCCCAACAAGGAGAACCGAATCATGTCCACGACCAAGCCTGTTCACGAAGTCCGACTCGGCACGACCAAGGCCGCGATCTGGGCCAATACTGCCGACGACGGCCGCACACGCTACTCGGTAAGCGTGCAGCGGATCTACCGGGACAACGACGAATGGAAGCGCACGACGAGTTTCCGCCGTGATGATCTCCTGGTCCTCGCCAAGGTGCTCGATCTCGCCCATTCATGGATCTGTCAGCAGCCCAACGAGCGGGCCGCGGCCTGAGCCGCGTCCGCATCAACCGCGCCCCGTCGGTTCGCGCCGACGGGGCGCTTTGTCAGGCAATACCTCACCCCAATTCCACAGTTTTGTGTCACTTGAATGTTCGCGAGGACATGAATTGTCGCCACCTAGATCAGACTACCCGGAGTAAACTCCAATGTGCCACTTGGTCCAGGAGCTTCCCTATGGGTGGATGCGAGATAGCCCAATGAAACTGCGTCATATCCGGATTCAAAATTTTCGCCTGCTCGCTGATGTCGAGCTTGCGCTCGAAGACTTGACAACTGTCATCGTCGGTCGCAACAACAGCGGAAAGACGTCTCTCGGCGAGGTAATGCAACGCTTGCTTGCCGAGAAAACACCCGCGTTTCAGCTTGAAGATTTCTCCTGCGGCTGCTACGAAGCATTTATTGACGCGGTGAACGCTGTTCGCGAGAAAAAAGCCGATGATGAGGTCCGCACCCTGCTCCCGTTCATCGAGCTCAGGCTCACGTTCGAGTACGGTGCCAACGGAGTGCTCGGGCCACTAGGCCCATTTATCGTGGAACTCGATCCTGACTGCACAGAAGCACTGGTAGTAGTGCGTTACGAGGTCAAAGGCGGAAAGATCACGGAGTTGTTTGATGGCCTCAGTGACAGGCCTGTCGAGGCGAAGGAAAAGACAGAGTTTTTTCGCTCCTTGCGAGACCGAGTATCGAAGTGCTACAACGCTAACGTTTGGGCAGTTGAGCCAGGCGACAACACGAATCGCCGATCGCTCACTACCGCGCAGCTCAGAACGTTGCTCATGCCAGGATTCATCAGTGCTCAGCGTGGGCTCGACGACATTACCTCTCGGGAGTCCGATGTTCTCGCAAAAACTGTTGAGTTGCTCTTTGCTACGGCCTCTTCGCCTTCGGCGGAGGCTGGGGACAAAAAGATTGCTGATGATCTGGCCAAGGCTGTCCAGGGCGTGCAAGGAGAAATAGACAAGCAGGTCGGGGGCCAACTTCAAGGGCTTGTGCCTGCCCTCAACAGCTTTGGCTATCCCGGGCTTGGCGACCAGGTACTTTTGACGGAGACGCTACTCGATGTCCGGAGGCTCTTGTCAAACTTCACCAAAGTTCGGTATGAGGGATACGGCGGCGTAGCTCTACCGGAGTCGTATAACGGGCTTGGTGCGCGAAATCTGATTTTTATTCTGCTGCAGCTCGCCGGATTCTATAAGTCATACTGCGCCGAAGAGACAGCGCCGTGTGTGCAGTTGATCTTCATTGAAGAACCCGAAGCGCATCTCCACCCGCAGATGCAGGAGGTCTTCATTCGGCAGCTCACACGGACGAAGGAACTTCTGATCGCGAACAGCGGGCACAAGACGCCTTGGCCGGTCCAGTTTGTAGTATCGACGCACTCTTCGCACATAGCGAATGAAGCCGGTTTTGAAAATCTCCGCTATTTCCTTGCAAACAGTGACCAGAGTGGCGCAAGGCAAACGAAGATCAAAGACCTACGGCGTGGAATGGAAGGCGTGGACCTACTTGATCGTCAGTTTGTACATCAGTACCTGACTCTGACGCGGTGTGATCTATTTTTTGCTGATAAGGCGGTGCTCGTTGAAGGAACCAGCGAGAGACTTCTGCTGCCCGTGTTTACTGACAAGCTCGACACACTTGAGCCTAATAGTCCGCGACTCTCCACTCAGTATGTCACTACGATAGAAGTTGGCGGTGCGTATGCGCACCGTTTCTTCGACCTGCTCCGGTTCCTAGAGCTGCGTACATTGATCATCACCGACATTGACGCCGTTGAGAAGCCGGGCGGAAAGAAATGCGAAGTACATCGGGGACAATCTACGAGCAACGCATGCATAAAGGCGTGGTTTAGCGATGAGGCGCTCACGCCCGAAATTCTGCTCGGGAAGACGAATGAAGACAAGGTCAAAGGGCTTTGTCGCATCGCTTTCCAATGCCCCGAAGCTACAGGGAATCCGTGTGGGCGCACATTTGAGGATTCATTTATTCTAGCAAACCGAAAACTGTTCGAGTTCAATGCTGAGACCCTTGAAGAGCTGGAAGTTGCTGCCCTAGCCGAGGCAGACAAGCACAAAAAATCTGAATTCGCGCTTCGCCACGCGATTGACTGTACGGAGTGGGTGACGCCAAAATATGTACTCGACGGACTCCGTTGGCTGGCAAAAGAAGCCAACTCCGTAGGAGGCACGGTAAGTGAACGAGGCGGAGATTTGGCTGAAGAGGGTGTAGTCGATGGCTGATGCAATTTCACCTGCGGAGCAAGCAAGCCTACGCGCACTCGAAACAATGTACCGGTGTCTCGATGAGAGACGTAGCTTTCGCCTTGAAGCCGGAGCGGGGGCAGGCAAGACGTACTCGCTTGTCAAGGCACTCCAGTACCTGATTGATCGAGACAAGCGTGAGCTGATGCGGCGGCATCAGCAAATCGCGTGCATCACCTTCACAAACGTCGCTAGAGATGAGATCATCGCGCGCACCGATCGAAGCCCATCGGTGTTTTGTGAGACCAATCACGCCTTCTGCTGGTCGTTGATCCGGGGCTTTCAGAAGCTACTCCGTCAGCAGATAGTCCAGATGGACGCCTGGGCTGAAAAAAGCGAAGAAGTTGGTGGAGATCTCGGAGAACGAGCGGTCGAGTACAACCTTGGTCACCGGTCAATTTCAGAAGACCGAGTGACGCTCCATCACAACGATGTGCTGCCGTTGACTGTTGCCCTCATGAGTCAGCCGAAGTTCACACGCATTCTTGCAGACCGCCATCCCATCATTCTCGTCGATGAGTATCAAGACACCGATGACGGTTGGATGGATGGGATAAAGCGTTTCTTACTTGGTCACGACGGCGCACCACTGTTTGGGTTCTTCGGGGACCACTGGCAGAAGATCTACGGAACCGGGTGCGGGAGCATTGAGCACGCATCCATCACCGAGATTGGCAAGGAAGCCAACTTCCGATCCGATGCTATGGTGGTTGAATGTCTCAACAGGATGCGGCCGGATCTTACTCAAGAGGTCAAAGACCCAGAGTCCACCGGCCAGGTCTCGGTCTTTCACTCCAATAACTGGTCCGGCGAGCGCCGGGGTGGAGCGCAATGGAAGGGTGATCTGCCAGAGGATGATGCACGGCAGGCCTTCGAACGGGTCAAGGCAAAACTGATAGCGCAAGATTGGGATTTCACACCAGAGCACACCAAGGTTCTCATGCTGACGCACCGACTCCTGGCAAGCGAGCAGGGATACTCAAGTCTTCCTCGTGTGTTCAAGTACAACGAGTCCTTCGCAAAAAAGGAGCACCCGCACATCGAGTTCCTCGTTGATCGGCTTGAACCGGCATGCGACGCTTTCACAGAGAAGCGTTACGGGGCGATGTTTGACGTCCTCGGTGGCTCAGCTCCGCTGATCCGAAGCATCGCGGACAAGCTGCCATGGCATGAGGCGATGGAATCCGTCGTGCGTCACCGCGTCGACGGCACCGTCGGGGCTGTCATAGATCACCTGAGAACGATCAAGAAGCCCAGACTCCCTGATACCGTCGAACGCAGGGAACGCGAGCTGTCGAAATTTGATGAGAAAGAGCAGGGCGAGATGCCGAGAGTGCTAAATGAGCTCAAGGCACTGCGTGACGTGCCTTACGCAGAAATCATTGCGTTACGCAGATATTTGCATGGACACTCGCCATTCGAGACAAAGCACGGGGTCAAGGGTGCTGAGTTTGAGAATGTCTTTGCGATCTTCGGGCGTGGTTGGAATGTGTACAACTTCAACACGATGCTAGAGATGGCGGGATCGGGGACCATACCGAATGGAAAAGAGAGGTTTTTCGAGCAGAACAGGAATCTCTTTTATGTTGTCTGCTCTCGTCCCAAGCGACGATTAGCGATCCTGTTTACGCAAGAGCTCTCCGACGTAGCACTTGCGACGCTCAGCGGCTGGTTTCTTCCGGAAAACATTCACGAAGTGGAGTTTGGCTAATAGCGGGGAGACGAGCCCCCTCTCCCCGCACCTCTCTACCCCAACGAGCGGTATCAATCGTCCCAGGCGATGGACTCGATGATGACCGGGCCGTGATCCTGCTGAAGCTGCTCGGCACGGTCTGACTCACGAATCCAGGGAACGCGCTGCCGAATCAGGCCGTCGAAGAGCCTTGCCGAACTTCCTGTATCGCTGTTGAGACCGGAGCCCTTGATGCGGATCTTCCGGCCCGGCAGGTGGAGCGTGATGCCCTCTTCGGGCACGAGTTCGATCCGCTCGATCCAGGCGTAGCCGACGGCGAGTATGTGACCATCGGCCTTGCGGAGTTCGAGCATGAGGGCGCGGTCGCGGACACCTCGGAGCCATCCGAAACACCCGAGATCCTCGGGTGCTGCATGTTCTTCGTCAGGCGCTCCGTTCGTGGCGGGGCGTTTCGTGTACCGGTCGATCAGACTATCGGTCATGTTCGATTCCCTCTCGGTTGTGTTCAACGACGGCGAGCGCATCAGCTTCTCGGGACTGCTCGGCGAGCCGTTCATGGATGATCTTGCGGTGGGCATCTTCGACGCCCGCGAGAAGCTCGGTCCCGCTCAGGCGTTCGTCACTGCGGCTGACGGCCTGGATGAGTTCGTCCTTGTCATCGGTGAAGACAAGCACTTGCTGGCGTCCACGCGACGCGCTGACGTAGAACTGCTCACGAGAAGACGCACGGAATGACCGTGACGATTGGCCGATGATGACCCTGTCCACGGTCTTTCCCTGGCTGGCATAACTGGTCACAACCAGGCCGTGCGCGATGTGCCCGTAGTCTTTCGAGATAGTCCATCCGTTGTTGAGCTGGAGATCTCCGGAATCAGAGAAACCGGTGATGGTGAAGAGATCACCATTGTTGAGCCGGTGCGCTGTATCAGCAGTCGTTCCGTTCTTGGTGATGCGGATTCGATCACCGGTTGCCACCTCGATCTGGTCCTGGTGGAACACGGTGAACCGCTCGGCTGCGTCAAGCGGCACTTCATCTTGTCCGACGGTCAGTCGCTGTCCCTTGCGGTGCCCTGGTGCGTTCTGATGGAAGACGAGCACATCGCCCGGACGATAACTCAGCGGATCATGCTTCTGGCCCAGGGTCAGGTTCGCCGGGATGAGTTCGGAGAAGCTGCGGGCGTCGTTGCCGAGTGCGCCGTGCGCGCGAAGCTGCCGCCGGATTTCATCGGTAATCCGGTTGCCCTCGAAGTGTGTCGGAGAGACCACGAGCGCAGACTTGCCGTCCCGAGTGGCATCGATGTACGACTCCGCGATCGCCTGGTAGCGATCATCGTCATCAACCTCTCTGATCCAGCCCAGCTCATCGAGACGGCGGAAGCCTTGCTTCGTCTTGCCATCGCTCAGGTCCTTGATCGCGGCCTTGTACCGATCCTTCTGCCGCTGGATCTCCTTGATCTCGGCGGGTTGTAGTCCCGCCTCGTCTTCGAGCAGCCGGAGTGCTGCGCCCCGCTCGACCGCGCCGTGCTGGCGTTTGTCGCCGGAGAGCACCACGCGGGCGTCGATCTGCCCTGCCAGATCGAAGACCTGCCGCATGGTCTTGGTGCCGAGCAGCCCCGCCTCGTCGATCCAGAGGACAGCGCCCTGCGCGTCTCTTTGCATCGCAGGGTCAGCGAGCAGACGCGAGACGGTGTCGGCGGACTCAAAGCCCTCCTGCCTGAGCACGCCGCGGCTGGCTCCGGCGGATGGCGCAAAGGCGAGCACACGCTGTCCGTTCGCCTCGATTGCCTCTCGGGCCTCCTGCATCATGGTGGTCTTGCCCGTGCCGGCGGCACCCCGTACCAGGATGACGCGGTCCCGTGATTCGAGCACATGGCGGACCGCCGCCTTCTGCTGGTCGTTGAGCCATTCACGGTGAAAGACGTTCTGGTTCACCGTGATCGGAGTGCAGGCGCCCCGTCCCTCCCGGGCAAAGGCGAGCATCTTCGTTTCCTCTTCGAGCACGGCCTTGGTCGTAACCAGGCGTTGCCCCTTGCGCTCGGCATGAATCAGATCCTGCTGCTCGGTGACCCGTTCGATCGACTCCCGGCTTGCTTTGCCGATGCCCTGCTTGAGTGCTTCGGCGAGCAGCATCCGCTCAGGTAGGACTGACGCACGCTCGAAGGCGTGTTCCATCGTCCGGGCGACCGCGCTTCGAGCAGCGGCGTCGTCCTCGGTGATGGTGTCCTTCCCGATCCGGTTGGCGAGCGCCTCAAGCCGTTCAGCCTCGGCGTCGGTCAATCTTGACCGCCATGCAGACTCCAGATCCGGCATTGTCAGTTCGGCGGCTTTGGACGATCGGGTGCGGGCACCCAGCGTTGACTTGAGATCAGGATCGGTGATGTTCTTGGCGCTGGCGAGCTGTTCGATGCGGGCGGTTCGCCGTGAGAACTTGTCCATCGTCTCGGGATCGAGCCCGGCGAGTTCCCAGCCCTTGGCGGTGCGTTGGGTGTTCAGCCCAAGCTCTTCGAGCCGTCGGGCGAGTCTGGAGTGGAACACCGCCTCGAAGTACGGCGCGTCCCGCTTGAGATCGCCGAACTGCCCGGCCTTCCACCGGTCCTCTTCCCTGTCGAATGTCGCGTTGAACACGAAGCAGTGCGCGTGCAGGTGCGGGTCCGGCAGGCCGTCCACAGGACGAGCGGTGAAGTGCGTGAACTCGCCCCAGATGAGATTCCCGGTAACACGGTCCTCGTTCTTGCCGCCGACGCGGACGCGGGCCTTGGATTCGGTCTCGATGTCTTCCATCGTGGCCCGGACCGAGTCTCTGAACGCTTCCAGTATGCGATCGTCCCGCGTCAGCCCGTAGAGCAGCGACACGCTCTTGGGCACATGGAAGTTGAAGTCGTAGCCGACGCGGCGATGGTCTTTGCGCCGAACCGTGAGCGGTTCGCCGGTATCGGGCCGAAAGTTGTCACAGAGCCGGTCCCAGTCGCATTGATCCACAGTGCCCGTCAGCCCAAGCATGGACGCACCCTCGCCGCGCCAGAACCCGGTGAGTTCCTGGCCCTCGGTGTAGTAGTCGGCGGTGCTGTAGTAGCTCTTGGCCCTGCCGCTGCTGTTGCTCTGTGTGACTCGAAGCATCTGCTCACCCTGACATGGAAACCTTGCGATTCGGTAAACACGCTCGATGCGCACTCTTCCCAATTGCAGCGCTACGACCAGAATCAATGAGGGTTGCAGTTTGCTTGCCAGCAGTTGTGTCGAACGCACACGCTCCGTCTCGGGTGGCTCGACAGCGCCTCGCGTCTGGTCGATGGGCACGATGAAGCCGGGGTCGGGCCGGATCAATCTGCCAAGGCCGCTTTCCGCGAGCGGAAGCCTTCGGCCTTTCGCTTGACCGGTGCGCTACGCCCCGACATCCGCGGCTTCGGAAGGCGTGCCATCGGGACGCGACAGGCGTGTCCCGCAACACAAACAAGGAGACTTCACATGAACGACACCAACACAAACGGCGGCACGAACCGCACACCAAGCCACATCGCCTATCAGGTCAGGGACCGCGAGGGCAAGAAGGGCATCTGGACACGCATCGGTTCCGCGTGGCCGCACGCAGATGGGAACGGTTTCAACATCCAGGTCGAGGCCGTTCCGCTCGATGGCCGCATCTCGCTGCGGGTGTTCACCGAGCAGAAAGACTAATCGCAACTTCAACCGGCGGGCCTGCGGGCCCGCCTCATCTACAGAAAGGACTTCGACATGACTACATCACACCAAATCAACCCGTTCTTCGCCAGCAGGTGTACGGCCCGCATAGCCGGATCTTCACGCCACTTGCAGCCACTATTCGCCAAGCTCCCGCGTGCCCCGATCACTGGTAGTCCGGTGCCGCGACTCACCAGCCTCTACCACCACGCAGACGCCGGTTCGTACGGGAAGCGAAGCTACCCGGGCAACTGCGGCGGCAACCTCATCCGCGACCTGCTGCTCTACTTCAAGCCCCGGCTCGTGCTCGATCCGATGACCGGAAGCGGGACCTGCCAAGACGTGTGCCGCGAGTTGGACTCGGACTGTCGCAGCAGTGACATCCATGATGGTTTCGACGCGACCAGTGCCGAAGCCATGCAGCAACTTGCGGGCGGCGGCCTCGCTGACTTTGTCTGGGCGCATCCGCCGTATTGGAGGCAGAAGCTCTACGCGGCCGACGATCGTGACCTCTCCCGTGCTGAGACGCTCCGCGAGTTTCTGGATCGCTACGCCCTGTTCATCGAGGCTGCGGCCGGCGTCCTGGAGCCGGGCGGGCGGCTGGCGATCCTGATGGGCGACTACCAGGACCGCGAGGCGGGCTTCGTGCCGCTGGTCTACCACACGAAACGCCTTGCATTTGACGCTGGGTTGCGGCAGTGTTGCACCGACATCGTTCGATTCAGCCACGGCGCGTCGAGCGGCCGCAAGGTGTACCGAAGCTCGTTCATCCCCGGCCTGCATGACGTGTGCGTGGTCTTCGAGAAACCACGCAGGGAGGCGCGGCAATGAGCAGCATCTACAGACCCATCACCCACATCGTCGCGGGCATCGCCCGCGACCGACTGGGTATCGAGACGCTGGCATCGCGGGGGAGCGATTCACTCGACTTCCACGATCTGTCAGTCGTGAACGTCGGGCAAGCCCTCGGCGATGCTTACGAAGCAGGGTACCGGGCCGCGATCGCAGAGGAACTCGGCGTGACCGAAGTGATCTACAGCCACGACGCAGAGCGGTTCCCTTGGCAGGTCTTCTGCACAGAAGAGCGGTGCGTGCTGATATCCCGTGACCTGAGGGACCACCTGGTCATCGCCTCAGAGTTCAATGCCGACGACCGGCCGAACCGAGTCCACGTCGAGGGGCTCCGGCTTGAGCTGCTCGAAGTGGTCCGCCGCGAGCTGTATGGAGCCCGCCGGTGAACGACGAAGTTCCGCTTGATGACCTGTTCCACGGCTGTGCCCTGCGTGCGTTCGTCGAACAGGCCGAACGCACGCAGGGCTGGCCCGATCCTGAAGAGACGAGGCGGCTCGCCTACCAGTACTACGAAGAGGCGCTGGCAACTTCCAGACGACGCGATTGCGACACACGAATAGCCCCATGACTCGCGAGCAAAGGGCTCGTGATGGATGGGTCTGCGCCTGGTAGCTGAGCGGCGGGCGGGAATGGCAGGCAGAGCATAAAACGTTTCAGACGTCTCCCCTAAGCGGTGCTTAGGACTTTCTTTCACGGTGAAAGCCTGCCATCAAACCCGCCCGCCATCAAGCCACCCAGCAGACCAGCGCGACAGCGTGCTGGCAAGCCTGCCTGCCAGCTATGGGGCTGTCCAGCTTGCCCGCTGTCGAATCAGCTCGCTGACATGCCAGCGAGTCACGGGGTCGGTGTGTCATCGTTGCAACACTGCCAGCGCGTCAGCATGCCAGCGCCACAAAGTGCTTGCATGCTGACAGGAAACGTGCCATTGCTCATGGCATGATCATCGCCATTGCCAACAACAAGGGCGGCGTCGGAAAGTCAACCCTCGCCGTTCACCTCGCCACCTGGCTCCATCGCCGGGGGCGATCGGTCATCCTCGCCGATTGCGACACGCAGCAGAGTTCATCGGAGTGGGTGGGTGAAGTCCAGCCGGACCTGCGCACCGAGACGTACCGCGATGCGGACGCGATCCTCAACGAGTTCCCATCACTCAAGAACGACGCAGAGTTCATCATCGCCGACGGACCAGGGAGCAACTCGGAGACGAGCAGGGCCTTGCTCCTGCTAGCCGACTTCGCCCTTGTCCCGTGCAAGGCTTCCATGCTGGAAGTCCGAGCGCTCGCCAAGGTCACGGAGGTACTCCGGCAGGCCCAGGACATCAGGGGCGGCATGCCGCCATCGGTCATTGTGCTGAGCATGGTCGGCAAGAACTACCGGCTGACCAAGGACATGAAGGACGCGGCGACGGCGCTCTCGCTGCCCGTCGCATCCACATCGGTCACCTTGAGACAGATCTACGCCGATGCGCCGGGCCAGGGCACCGTCGTGTGGGACATGAAGGCCCGGACTCGTGATGCGGCCAATGAGCTCGACCGGCTCTTCGCCGAGATCATGCCCGATATGGCCTGCGAGCCAACCGTAGCAACGAAGGAGATACCAGCATGAATGAACGGAGATCACTGACCGAGGGCATCGAGCCAAAGCACACACCACCGACCAAACCCGATTCAGTGCAGAAGCAGTTTGTGTACGGAGAGAAGCAGCCCGCCGAGACGCCCCGCGTGCTCGTTAGCACACGCATCCGTGGTGATCTCGCCCGGGCGCTAAAGCGCGCCTCGCTGCAGCGCCAACTCGAAGGTGTGAAGCCCAACACACTGCAGGACATTCTTGAAGAGGCCGTCCAGCCGTGGCTGAAGAAGCACGGCTTCCTGTGACAGACTTCGACGGACCTCCGCCGTCGTCTGGTCTGACCCGGCAACAGTGGGGACTCCTGATCGCGAGCGATCAGATCAAACTGGAGCAGCCCGATCGGCTGCAGTTCTCGCACAGTGTGCTCTGCCAGGTCGGAATGCCACGCAAATCCACTCCAATGCGCTCGTTCGAGCGAACGAACGGAAACCTGAGTCTACTGGTCGAGGCCGGCAAGCTGTGGAACGGTTTGTCGTGGACCGAGCAGCCACTTCCCTATGGAGCGATTCCCCGTCTCGTCATGGTGCATGTCAGCACCGAAGCGGTCAGGACGCGGTCGCGTGTCATCGACATCGGAGAGAGCATGCGGCAGTACCTGCTGCAGCTCGGCCTGCAGGTCTCGGGAGGCCCGAGGGGCGGGTACACGGCCCTGCGAAGGCAACTCCAGGCCCTTGCGGCATGCCACATGACGCTGGGCATGACCAATGGCGATCGTGTGTCCACGATCGATGCCAAGCCGATCAAACGCTTCGATGCCTGGATACTGAACGGGCTCCATGATGGGTCACAGCGGACGCTGTGGCCGGGAGAGCTCGAGTTGTCGGAGGACTTCTTCGACACTCTCACACGGCACGCCGTGCCGCTCGACTACCGCGCGCTCGCGGCCCTCAAGCACTCTGCACTTGCACTCGACATCTACACATGGCTCGCGCACCGATTGCAGCGGGTCCGGGACCACCGGGGCACGAAGGTGAGCTGGAGCAATCTCAAGGAGCAGTTCGGGCAAGACTATGGGAGGTCCAAGGACTTCAAGAAGTCGTTCCGGCACGCGCTGAAGCAGGTGTGCCTCGTCTATCCAGATGCGAACCTTCGTGATGTGCCAGGCGGACTCCTGCTCAAGCCATCGCACGCTCCTGTGCGCCGCACCCAGATCCTCATCGAGAGCGGTAGTACCGACTGAATCGGAATGCCTGTGAACAACCCTGTGAATCCAGTGACTTATCCACGATGAATCGCCCTCCCTGCGTGCGCTGAATCGCCCTCCGTATGACGCCATTGATGCGCTGAATCACCCCCCCGTAAAACCGAGAGTCTTATACCTAGATCTTCTGCCTGTTGTTGTTCGACGATATTCGGTGGATGAAACCTCGTGCAGACCGGTGTTTGAGCTGCATCGTGCTGCTCATCCGATTACCTGTCGGACAAGGGGCGACTCCTCAGGATAACCGCACAGGTCTTCGTTCGAGGTGGGGCAGGTGCCACGCGTAGCGTGGGCATTCAGGACGAGGACTCGGGCCGAACGACCGGTTGAGCAAGCCGCATCAATCATCTCCGCATCGACGCTTTCAGAGGTTGGCAGTCGTCTGTCGAGAGTTGACCGCAACCACACTCTGGATGAGTTGAACCTCGGATACTTCACCAACTCTGGGGGCACTCGTCGGGCTGTTCGGACAGACCAGACCGCGGTGAGCAGCCTGCCTCGATACGGACTGGCCCACGGACAAGACCTTCGGGCGGAGCGGGCCTTGATCCTGTCTCGCTCACATGACAGCTTCTTCTGTTTCCAGGAGAACACCCTCGGGCACCGCGAGAGATGAGTGACGAGTCAACGAGTGTCACATGGTGGGCATCACGAGAAGTGACAGCTCACCCTTCGAGTCACTGCGTCGGTATCTGGATCGTCCGGACGGCTCACAACGCACTCTCGGCTTTCTAACGCTCCGCTCCCGCCGTCACCGCGCCAGAGGGCGCTTCCGGTCTCCGGGCCTCGCACACCTCACGCCAGACCCGCCCCGTCCAGCGCCGGGGACGCCCGCACCTTAAGGGCCGCGGGTTCGATCTGTCATTCGTTTGTGCCTGCTTCGCAGGACCCTCCAACCTCCTGCCGGCTTCGCTCCGCTCGCTCCGTTGCACCCGCGAGTGGCCCCGTTCCTTGTGAAGGGGCCGCACGTCGCGGGACCCGCAAAGGAGCAAAGACATGAAAGCCGAAGAAGCAAAGAAGATCGCCGACCAGGCACTCCAGAATCTCACCGACGCACTCAAGAACGGAAAGAGTGAGCGAATCACGCAGTACCTCGCGATGCTCGCCAGGTTCCACAGGTACAGCTTCGGGAACGTCCTACTCATCCTCTCGCAGAATCCCGACGCGACTCACGTCGCAGGGTTCGGCACCTGGAAACAGATGGGCCGCTTCGTCAAGAAGGGCGAGAAGGGGATTGTGATCATCGCCCCGATGAGCATCCGCCCGAAGAACGACAAGCCCAAGGGCGAGGAGCAGTCCGACCGAGACAAGCCCATCCTCCGATTCCGCGGCGTGTACGTCTTCGACGTATCCCAGACCGACGGTGAACCGCTCCCCGAACCATCGCGAGTCAGCGGAGATCCTCTGCATCACCTCAACAGAATCAAAGAGCAGGTCGCGGAACGCGGTATCACGCTCGACTACGACGACGTGCCGCCCGGAGCCGACGGCGTCTCACGCGGCGGACGGATCAGCATCCGAGCTGACCTTGAACCGGCCAACGAGTTCTCAGTCATCGTCCATGAACTCGCACACGAGCTGCTGCATCGTGGCGACCAGCGACCCGCCAGCAAGACCGTGCGAGAGACCGAGGCCGAAGCCGTCGCCTTTGTCGTCTGCCAGGCCATCGGCCTGGAGACCGGCTCGGCCGCTAGCGACTACATCCAGCTCTACGACGGCAAGGCCGAGACGCTCGCCGATTCTCTGGATCGAATCCAGCACGTAGCAGCAGACATCATCAAGGCTCTCCTGGGCTCGGAGGAGCAGGTGTCAGCAGCCTGACCCAAAGACGCCCCGGCGGGAAGCTGCCGGGGTGTCCTTAGTTGTGGATCGCTCTGCGAATCTGAAGAGCGGGAATACGCAAGCGGTCGCGGTTGTTTACCGATAGTTCCCAAGGGAGTACAATCAACTCGTGGTTCGCCTGATTTCCATCCTGACGCTCATCTTTGCCGCCATCCCGGGTTTGAGTGTCGGATTGGCAAGTGGACAGGCTCTGGGACATGGGCATGCCTGTAGTTCCTCTGGCTGTCACGAGGTAGTTATTGAGACCTCCTGCTGCGGTGAATCAGCGGAGGTAAGTGTCTGTCCTATGAGTGGCGGGCCATGCACGTGCGCTGCGGCACCGATGCCAGATCGACAGCCGCGGCCCGATGCTCCCCTGCCCAGGACGGATCGTGATTCAATCACAGGCCTGCCGAACGGCCCGCCGCAGATCACCCCGGTGATCGAGCCGGACAATGCGACGCCCACAATGGCGTCGCTTGTCACTAGCCTGCGTGCAGGCAAGACCCACAACGAAGTTCAGGCCCTCCTGGGCATCTGGATAACGTAGAGCCCGAGTCACGCAGGGACGGTGCGCGCTTTGAGTGCGTTCTGTTTTTGTTGTTGTCGCTCGGACACTCGTTCCCTCAGATACTCAGGAGCCATCCATGGCCGTTCGTCTCATCGCATGCGCGGTGGGCGTCGCGGCGGTCGGATTCGTTGGCGGCTGCTCGTCGCCTTTCGATACCCCCCGCGGTCTGCCTCCGTCGTTCGCTCAATCCCTGCCGGCTGACGCGGATTCGTCGCCCCGTTCGGTCTACCGACCTGATTCGGATGCTGACACCGCTGCGCCGCTGCTCACACCCGGTGCGTCAGCGGACGAGTTCGTGCGACACGCCCTCTATCACAGCCCAAAGGTCGAAGCGGCCTACCAACGCTGGGTTGCAGCCGCCGAGCGGTTGCCGCAAGTGAGGTCGTTGCCCGACCCACGAGTGAACTTCGGCTTCTTCCTCGACGAGGTCGAGACACGGACCGGGGCCCAGCAGGCACGTGTCGGCGTGAGCCAATCGTTCCCGTGGCCGGGGCTGCTCGGGGACCGGGAAGACGCCGCAGCGATGGCGGCGCGGGCTGCGTGGCGGCAGTTCGAGGCTGCCCGGCTTGAGGTCACCGAGCGCGTCGTCGAGACGCTCCACGAAGTCGCATACCTCGACGCAGCTATCCGGATCACAGGCGAGAACCTCGAACTGCTGTCGTCTTTCGAGGAGGTTGTGCGTGCTCGTTATCGCGTGGGCGCTGGGCCTCATCCGGAGTTGGTCCGCGTGCAGGTCGAGCTCGGTCAGCTCGAAGACCGGCTTGCGCAGCTCACCGCGATGCGGCCGACGTACGTTGCGGACCTGAACGCGGCGCTCAATCGGGCAACCGACACTGACGTGCCCAGATTCGCCGAGCTTCCTGGCCGAGTGGCCTCAGTCGACGGGCCCGGGCTGGGCGAGATCGCACGACGGTCAAACCCGATACTTCTCGAACTCGATGAGCGCGTCGAAGAACAGCGGATCCGGAGCGAGGTTGCACGCAAGGAAGGGCTTCCCGACTTCACAGTCGGTCTCGACTACATCGTGACTGACGAAGCGATCAACAGCTCCATCGCCGAGAGCGGCGACGACCCGATCCTCCTGAGCTTCGGGATCACGGTGCCGCTGTGGCGGGACAAGTACGACGCCGGGGTCCGCGAAGCGATAGCACGCCGGCTTGCGGTGTCGCACGAGCGTGCGGATCAGGTGAACCGGATCACCGCTTCAATCCAACGGGCGTGGTTCGAGCACACCGATGCCGACCGCCGTGTTCGGTTGTTCGAGATGACGCTCATCCCGAAGGCCGAGGAATCACTCCGAGCCTCACTCACCGGATTCCGAGCCGGCGAGACGAGCTTTCTCGATCTGCTCGATACAGAACGGACACTGCTGGAATTCGCGGTTTCCGCCGAGCGGGCGCGGGCAGACCGCGGACAGGCACTCGCCCGTCTCCATCGACTAGTTGGTGAGGCCGTGCCAACACGCACCGCGGATGACGCAGAAGCCACGCAAAACGAAGACGCGGGGGTCATCCCCGACGAGGAAACGCCATGAGCAAGTTCATGAACACAAGTCGATCGGCGCTCGCGTGGCTTTGGAAGCACACGGCTGCGGGTGTTGCCGTCATATTGATCATTGCGGCACTTGTCATTGGGTATCGCATCGGGCGTCCCGCTCCTGACCCGGTGCCAGAGACCGTCGCGGCCGACCACAGCCATGCCGACGACGCTGGTGCGCCGCAGATGTACACCTGCTCGATGCACCCATCGGTGCGGTTGCCCGATCCGGATGCGAAGTGCCCGATCTGCTTCATGGACCTGATCCCGGTCACGGACGATGGCGGCGAGGGCAACGAACTCCGCATCACGTTGAGCGAATCGACCGCGGCGATGAGCCAAATCGAAACAGCCTCCGTCGGGCGGTTCTTCCCAACGGCAGAGGCCCGCCTCTACGGCAAGGTGACCTACGACGAGACCTCCGTGGCACGCCTGACCGCCTACTTCCCTGGGCGTATCGAGCGGTTATTCGTCAACTACCTCGGCGTGCCGGTCGCCATGGGTGATCACATGGCAGAGGTCTACAGCCCTGATCTGCTGGCGGCATTCGAGGAGTTTCGGCAGTCCAAGAGTGCATCGGAGAACACCACAACGACCAGCGAGCTTCTCCGTTCGGCGACGCGTGACACACTCGCTGCGGCCCACGAAAAGCTGCGATTGTTCGGCATCACGCCCGAGCAGATCACATCGATAGAGGACGGTTCATTCGACTCGGATCGCTTGACGATCTACGCCCCGATCGGTGGCGTAGTGACACACCTCGCGGTGCGCGAAGGCGACTACCTGCAGACCGGCGACCCGATGGCGACCATCGCCGACCTCTCGCGTCTCTGGCTTGACATGCAGGCGTACGAGTCACAGCTTCCGATGCTCCGTTGGGGGCAGCGCGTCACGTTCACGGTCGAGGCGCACCCGGGCGAGACCTTCGAGGGGCGCATCTCATTTATCGAGCCACTGGTCGATGAGCGGACGCGTACCGCGGCGGTGCGGGTCGCGGTCGACAATCCTGAGCGACGGCTCAAGCCCGGCATGTTTGCGTCAGCGGTCGTACGCACACGCGTCGGTGATGACGGAGCCATCATCAACAACGAACTCGCCGGCCGATGGGTGAGCCCGATGCACCCGACCGTCGTCAAGGACGGTCCAGGCGAATGCGACATCTGCGGCATGGCGATGGTTCCAGCCGAGACACTCGGCGTGGTTGGTGATCCCACCGTCACCGACGAGCCCTTGGTCATCCCGCGGTCGGCGGTGCTCTTTACCGGCACACGTTCGGTTGTCTATGTGCAGGTGCCCGACGTCGATCGGCCGACCTACGAAGGGAGATCGGTCGTGCTTGGTCCCCGAGCGGGTGACTTTTACATCGTCCGCGAGGGGCTGAGCCGTGGCGAATCGGTTGTCGTCAACGGCGCGTTCCGAATCGACAGCGCGATGCAGATCGCGGCCAAGCCGAGCATGATGACACCGGGCGGCGGTGGCGGAGGCAACCCGCACGCAGGCCATGGCGGGATTGCCGGGGACTCCATGCCGGACATGCCTTTGCGTGTCCCTGTACCCGACAGCTTCGTGTTCGCGATCAAGCCCGTCTACGCGGCCTACTTGGACGCGCAGGAGGCCCTTGCGGCCGATGATCTCGGCGGATTCGTCCAGGCGGCAACAGACATCAAGACGGCACTCGGGTTCGTCGAAGAGGCTGGGCTCGTCGGCGAGCCGCTCGCGGAGTGGCGTCGTGCGGCAGCACGGTTACGTGTCGAAGACGCCATCACCACGATCGATACCGCACGCACGCGCTTTGAATGGATGAGCGAGGGCGTGATCGCCCTTCAACGCCGATTCGGACACCGAGGCAGCGAGCAATGGAATCTCGCTCACTGCCCGATGGCGTTCGACAACAAGGGCGCCGATTGGCTCCAGCGCGGCACACAGATCAACAACCCGTACTTCGGCGATCAGATGCTCCGCTGCGGCGACATCCGCGAGTCATTCCCGCCACTCTCCGCGCCGATGAGTGAGGAACCGATGAGCAAAGACGGGCACGAGGGGCACAGCAATGGCTGAGCTCCAACCATCACCACCACGCGGGCCGCTGAATGCGCTGATCCGCTTCTGTCTCGAACAGAAGCTCGTGGTTGCGATCGTGCTGATCGGCACGCTCTTTTGGGGCGTCCTCGTTGCCCCCTTCGACTGGGACCTCGGCGGGCTCGCCCGCGACCCGGTGCCGGTCGACGCGATCCCGGACATCGGAGAGAACCAGCAGATTGTCTTCACCGAGTGGCCCGGGCGCAGCCCGCAGGACATCGACGACCAGATCAGCTATCCGATGACCGTCGCGATGCTCGGCATCCCGGGCGTCAAGGACATCCGCAGCTACTCGGTCTTCGGGTTCTCGACGATCTACGTCGTATTTGAGGACGGCGTGGAATTCTATTGGTCGCGCTCACGCGTACTCGAAAAGCTCAACTCGCTGCCAGCCGGCACACTGCCCCCAGGGGTCACGCCGGCGCTCGGGCCCGACGCGACAGCGCTCGGGCAGGTCTTCTGGTACACGCTCGAAGGGCGCGACGCTGAAGGCAACCCGACGGGCGGTTGGGGACCCGATGAACTCCGCTCGCTCCAGGACTTCACCGTCAAGTACAAGCTTGCGGGCGTCCAGGGCGTCTCTGAGGTCGCCTCGATTGGCGGCTTCGTGCAGGAGTACCAGGTCGACGTCGATCCCGATGCGATGCGTGCCGCTGGCATCTCACTCCAGCAGGTCATCGGCGCGGTCCGGCAGAGCAACCTCGACGTCGGCGCACGCACGATTGAGGTCAACAGGGCAGAGTACATCGTACGCGGCCTCGGATTCATCGAGAGCGTCGAAGACCTCGAGCTGGCCGCGATCACGGCGCGCGACGGGCAGCCGATCCTGATCCAAGACATCGCCAAAGTGTCGCTTGGCCCGGCGCTCCGTCGTGGCGTGCTGACAAAGGCGGGCGTTGAAGCCGTGGGCGGCGTGGTGGTCGTCCGCTACGGCGAAAACCCGATGGCGACGATCCAACGGGTCAAGGACAAAATCGCGGAGATCGCGAGCGGGCTGCCCTCGAAGGTGCTCGCCGACGGTACCGAGAGCCGGGTTACGATTGTTCCGTTCTACGATCGATCCGGCCTGATCCGCGAGACGCTCGAAACGCTGAACTCGGCGATCAGCCAGCAGGTGCTCGTCACGATCATTGTGGTCGTGCTCATGGTCATGCATCTGCGCAGTAGCCTGCTTATCGGAGCGATGCTCCCCATCACCGTTCTGATGACCTTCATCGGTATGAAGACCTTCGGCGTGGACGCCAACATCGTCGCGCTTTCAGGCATTGCGATCGCCATCGGCACCATTGTGGATATGGGCATCGTGTTGAGCGAGAACATCCTCCGCAGACTCGAAGAGTCGGAAAAATCTCAGAGCACCGAGCCAACGCTCGAAGTGATCTACCGGGCGACGACCGAGGTCGGCAGCGCCGTGCTCACGGCAGTCGCGACGACCGTTGTCGGGTTCCTGCCGGTCTTCACGATGGAGGCAGCCGAGGGCAAGCTGTTCAAGCCGCTTGCGTACACAAAGACCTTTGCGCTCATTTCCGCGATCATCATCGCATTGACGATCCTGCCGGCCGCGGCCCATGTGCTCATGGGGTTCCGACCCAGGGCGAAGCTGATCCGCATCGCTGGGGCCGTTGCTCTGACGCTCGCGGGCATCGCAACGGCGATCTGGCTGCACACGATCGGCGGACTGATCATGGCCGCGTTCGGTGCGTTCTACTTGGCCAAGCCGTGGCTGCCCGAGATTGTCACTCGCGGCCTGCAATGGTCAGCAAACCTTGTCGCCGTTGTGGTTGTGCTCGTCGTGCTCGCCGGAGCTTGGGAGCCGCTCGGCCCTGAACCCGGCCTGCTCGGAAACGCGCTGTTCATCGGAGTCATCATCGGGGGGTTACTGCTGGCTTTCTGGCTCGTCCGTCTCACGTTCCCGCATGTGCTCGCATGGTGTCTTCGGCACAAACTCATCGGACTGTCGCCGGCGCTCGCAGTGGTGCTCATCGGGGTGACTGTGTGGCTTGGGTTCGACCGTGTCTGGGGATGGTTGCCGGAATCAGTCCGGCAGAACGAAGTCGCCGTCGAGATCGCACACGCCTTCCCGGGTCTCGGCAGCGAGTTCATGCCGTCGCTTGATGAGGGCGCGTTCCTCTATATGCCAACAACCATGTCGCACGCCTCCATCGGCGAGGCGACCGAGATCCTCAAGGAACTGGATCGCAGGATCATGAGTGTGCCGGAGGTCAAGCTCGCGGTCGGCAAGGTCGGTCGCGTCGAGAGCCCGCTCGACCCCGCGCCAATCTCGATGATCGAGACGGTCATCGAGTACAAGAGCGAGTACCGCACGGACGACGAAGGCCGACGCCTCAACTTCCGGTACGACACCGACTCAGGCACGTTCATCCGCGACGAACACGGCGAGTTGATCGAGGATGACGACGGTAGGCCGTTCCGTCAGTGGCGCGACGAGATCAAGTCCAATCAAGACATCTGGGACGCCATCGTCGAAGCCGCGGATATGCCGGGTGTGACGAGTGCCCCGAAGCTTCAGCCCATCGAGACGAGGATCGTGATGCTCCAGTCGGGCTTCCGCGCCCCCATGGGCATCAAGGTCTACGGCCCCGACCTGGAATCGATCGAGTCGTTCGGCCTCGAACTCGAACGCTTGCTCAAGCAGGTGCCGAGCGTTCAGCCCCTCGCGGTATTCGCGGACCGCGTCGTCGGCAAGCCCTATCTCGAAATCGATATCGACCGCGAGAAGATCGCACGCTACGGGCTGACCATCGCAGCTGTGCAGGAGGTCATCGAGGTCGCAATCGGCGGCAAGCCGCTGACCATGACCGTAGAGGGCCGCGAGCGTTATCCGGTTCGTGTCCGCTATCTCCGCGAGCTGCGAGATCAACCCGAGACGCTAGGGGACATCCTCGTCCCCACGCCGATGGGGGCTCAAGTCCCGCTCCGTGAGCTGAGCACGCTTGAATACCGACGCGGGCCGCAGATGGTCAAGAGTGAAGACACTTTCCTCGTCTCGTACGTGCTCTTCGACAAAATGCCCGGCTACGCAGAGGTCACGGTTGTTCGAGACTCACAACGGCTAATCCAGCAAGCGATCGATGCGGGAGATGTGATCGTTCCCGCCGGCGTCAGCTACGAGTTCTCAGGGTCGTACAAGAATCAGGTCCGTGCGGCCAAGCGTATGAGCATCGTCCTACCGCTGGCGCTCGCGCTCATCTTCCTGCTGCTGTATTTCCAGTTCCGGAAAGTCGGCGTGACCTTCATGGTCTTTACGGGTGTCTTCGTCGCGTGGGGCGGCGGGTTCATCATGCTGTGGCTCTACGCCCAGCCGTGGTTCTTAGACACGGCCCTTCTCGGCACCAACCTCCGCGGCCTGTTTCAGATTGAACCGTACAGCCTGAGCGTCGCGGTCTGGGTCGGATTCCTCGCTCTCTTCGGTATCGCGACCGACGACGGCGTCATCATGGCGACTCGCATCGAACAATCGATGGCCGAGAAGAAGCCCGATTCGATCGAGGCGATCCGCAAAGCGGTCGTCGATGGCGGCCAGCTTCGCATTCGTGCCGCAGTAATGACGAGCGCCACCACTATCCTCGCGTTGCTTCCCGTGCTCACGAGCACCGGGCGCGGCTCCGACATCATGGTCCCAATGGCTATCCCATCATTCGGTGGTATGGCCGTCGCATCGATCACCTGGTTCGTCGTTCCCATTCTGTACTGCTGGGTCGCAGAATGGAAGTTCCGTTTGTCGCAATCCGGCCCGGCGTCCAACACCACAGTGCCCACGGCACAAGGAGTATCTCCATGAAATCGACAACATTTGTAGCGTGTCTCTGTCTCGCTGGCATCGCACCAGTCTCACTCGCACAGCATGACAACCACGGATCGGCTGAACGCCACACTGAAGCTGAACCGGTCAACACCATGTGCCCGGTCGGCAAGGAGCCGATCGTTCCCTCCGCGGGAACCGTTGAGTACAAGGGCAAGACAATTGGCATCTGTTGCCCAGGCTGCGGCAAGCAGTTCCTCGCATGGGATGATGCTCGCAAAGACGAGTTCGTCGCCCTCGCCGTTGCGCACCGTGAGCCCGGCATGGAAGACCATGCAGATCACGACATGGGCAAGCCCGAGGCCGCGGCCGCTATGGCCGACGCCACATGGACAGGGCCCTTCCCGCTCGCCACCTGTCCTGTGTCAGGACAAAAGCTTGGTTCCATGGGCGACCCGATCGTGAAGAAGTACGACGGTCGCGAAGTCCGTTTCTGCTGCGGCGGATGTATCGGCAAGTTCGAGGCCGATCAGGCTGGCTACTGGGAGAAGATCGATGAACAGATCGTGAAAGATCAGCTCCGATACTACCCGACCGAGATCTGCGTCGTTTCCGGTGAGCCGCTCGTCGAGAACGGCGAGGAAATCGCAAACAACATGGTTTACGGCAACCGCCTCGTTCGGCTGTGCTGCAAGATGTGCGAGCGCCAGTTCAAGGCCGACCCGAAGAAGTTCATCCAGACGCTCGACAAGAAAACAGCAGATGCGCAACGGAAGGACTACCCGCTCGATACCTGCGTGGTTGCTGGTGGCAAGCTCGGATCGATGGGCGAGCCGGTAGAGATGGTCGTCGCGGGCCGACTGATGCGGTTCTGCTGTGCCGGGTGCATTCCCAAGGTGGAAACAGACCCCGCCAAGTACACCAAGCTCATCGACGAAGCGTGGCAGGCCAAGGGCATGTTTATGCCCAAGGTCCAGAAGGACGGACACGGCGATGGGCATGGGGGCGCGGACCACAGCGACCATGACCACGGCGGCTAATCACGATCCCACCAACAAAGGAGGACACCATATGAAGGCACCTCATCAACAACTCCGCTGTTTCGTCTTGTTTGCAGCGTTCATACTGGCCGTTCTCCCTCATGCATCCCGGGCGCAGTCTCCCTCCCCGGATTCAGCCGGGGAGGGGGTAGGCCCCGTGAACGTGATGTGCCCGGTCATTACTGACGAGCCGGTCGATCCGCGATTCACAACGGAATACGACGGTGTAACCGTCGGCCTGTGTTGCCGGAAATGTCTGACGAAGTTTGAAGCAGACCCCACAGCCTACATCAACGACATCGCGGAGTTCAGCACGGTCGGGCTGGACGACCACACCGCTCACGTCAATGCAAGCAGGCTGGACGATCAACATGCCGACCACGATCACGACCCGCCAGCGGAAGAGGGCACAAGCCACCAAGAGAGCGAAAGCCACCAGCATCGCGAAGATTCAAGTATGTCGTCATCCACCTCCCAAGATAACGGGCATGACCATGCCACCGATCACGACTCGGGCCCGAAACTCACCACATGGATCGGCAAACTGCACCAGCCAGCTACACACCTGCCGATTGGCTTGTTGATCGGTGCGGCGATCGCCGAGATCGGCATGATCTTCACTCGGAAGGAGTGGTTCCGTCATGCCGCAGGGTTCTGTCTAGTACTCGGTACGCTCGGCGCTCTTGGCGCTGCAACCCTCGGCTGGTTCAACGGGGGAGTCGCGCTCTGGGACAGCGACTGGGTTCAGGCGACCCACCGGTGGCTCGGCACGGGGACCGCTGCCCTGTCTGTCATCACCTTGTTGTTCTACTTGCAAATGACTCGTGCCGAGTCTGGATCACATCCGGCGTTCTGGTACCGGGCCAGTCTGTTTCTCACAACAAGCCTTGTCGGCACTGCGGGCTTCTTCGGCGGCGCCCTTGTGTATGGGATCAGTCACTATGCATGGTAAATTCGGACGAGCAAACCTTCCGGCATTTGGCAGGGGCTTGCTCATGGCGTCTGTTGTTGTCACGCTCACCGGCTGCGTCAGCACGCGAGCTGTTCATGCTCCGACCCCTGGTCACCCGGCAAACGCTGAGAGTGCATCTGTTGCGTTCTCACCGCTGGACAACCCGTTCGCTCATCGGCTTGTGCCGACGAGCGAGCCAGGCTCTCACGGGGATGACATGGACATGCACGGAATGCCGGGCATCAGCCACGACAGTTCAGGTAGTACGAGCGAGGGCGGCCTCACGGTGTACACCTGCCCGATGCACGCCGATGTTCGTTCGGATCGGCCCGGCACTTGTCCCAAGTGCGGGATGCAGCTCGTGCCATCGAAAGCATCGCAATCCCCACATGACCACGGGGGGAATCCATGAGACATTTGCTCATTCTTCCCGCCGTCATTACCTCCGGGGTGATTCTCGCGGGATGCTCGACCGTGCCGGTCGACCGAAACTTTGACCAGGTTCAATCTGCGGTTGCTGATCGGGTGGCGTCGGTCCCGGAATGGCCGACCTCGGCGCAGGCCCAGGATCAAATCGACAATCGGGTTGCCGCGATCTTGTCTCAGCCGCTCGATATGGAACGCGCCGTTGCGATTGCTCTGGTCAACAACAGGGAGTTGCGGGCAGAGTACGCCCGCGTCGGTTTCGCGGAGGCCGACCTCGTCGAAGCCGGGCTTCTGGACAACCCGGGGCTCTCCGTCGGTGTCGGGTTCCCCGACAGGCCACCGAGCGTCACGGGGCTTGACTTCGGGCTTACCCTGAACATCCTCCAGTGGCTCATCACCCCGGCACGGAAAGATATCGCGACGGTCCAGCTCGATGCCGAGGTGCTCTCGGTCGCGGATGCCGTGCTCAGCACGGCGACCGAGACGCGGCTCGTGTTCCTGGATCTCCAGGCGGCCGAGAACATGTCGGCGATGCTCCGTGAAATCGCGACCGCCGCGGAGGCATCCTACGAGTTCGCAACGCGAGTCCATAATGCGGGCAACCTGAGCGATCTGGCGCTCGCTAACGAACAATCGCTGTACGAACAGAGCCGCGTCGAGTACGCCCGAAGCCTCGCAGAAGTCGCGGATCTGCGCGAGCGACTGAACGCGCAGCTCGGCTTGTGGGGTACGCAAACCCAATGGTCGATTGAAGACCGTCTCCCCGCTTTGCCAACTTATGAACCGGACCTCGGCGAGCTTGAGTCGCTGGCCATTCATCAACGTCTCGACTTGGCAGCGTTGGCTAAAAGAATCGAAGCGATCTCGAAGGCCGCAGGTCTTCAGCGCGACTGGCGATATCTCCTGAGCGCCGAGATCGGCGCCAATGCATCGCGCGATACAGACGGCCAGTGGGTCTTCGGTCCACAACTTGCACTTGAACTGCCGATCTTCAACCAGCGGCAAGGAGAGATCGCCCGCCTCGATGCGGCGCTACTTGCAGCGGAAGCAAAGCTCGAAGGGCTGGCGATCCGGACACGTGCGGATGTGCGCCGTCTCCGGAACCGGCTCTTCGCCGCTCGTTACGAAGCCGAGCAGTACCGCGACACGATCGTGCCCCTGAGAGAGCGCATCACGGCGCTCACCCATGAGCAATACAACTTCATGCTCGTGGACACCTTTGATCTGCTCGCCAGCAAGCGGGAGAGCATCGCCGCGTACCGAGAGTACCTCGACAGCGTCAAACGCTACTGGGAGGTCCGCGTGCAGCTTGAGCAGGCGGTCGGCGGCCGTCTCCCTGAAACACAGGGCATGGCGATGCCAGACGATACAGACACACCGATCGATTCAATGAACAACGACACTGCCGGCGAGAGCATGCCGGGCATGCACCATCATGGAGGGCACTGACATGTACACGAGACGCTCATTTCTAGCCGCTGGCGTGGCGACCGGAGCCGCGGCCCTCATCGTCCGCAAGGCGCGAGCCGACGAAGTTCCCCCGATCATTCGTCCAAAGCCGGGTGATTCAATGCCACAGCGATCCTCGAACGGTGCGACGCCTGTGGTCACGCCGAACGGGACGACCATGCCATTCCAAGTGACGGATGGCGTCAAGGAGTTCCACCTCGTCGCCGAGCCTGTTGAGCGAGAATTCGCTGAAGGCATGACGGTCAAGTGCTGGGGATACAACGGGCAGACGCCCGGCCCGACGATCGAAGTAACACAAGGCGATCGGGTGCGCCTCTTCGTCACCAACAACCTCCCTGAGCACACGAGCGTTCACTGGCATGGCGTGTTCATTCCCTGTGGCATGGACGGTGTCGCCGGCCTAACGCAACCGGGCATCCAACCAGGCGAGACGTGGGTCTACGAGTTCACGATTCCAGACCAGCACGGCACGTTCATGTACCACCCGCACGCCGACGAGATGATGCAGATGGCGTTCGGCATGATGGGGTTCTTCATCGTGCATCCCAAGGAGCAGCGGAGCCAACCGATCGACCGCGACTTCGCGATCATGCTTCACAACTGGGCCGTCCATCCGGGGACCTACCGGCCCGACCCTGCAGTGATGGTCGACTTCAACATGTGGACCTTCAACAGCCGTGTGTTCCCGGGGACCGAGCACCTCGTGGTCAAGACCGGTGATCGCGTGCGCGTCCGATTCGGAAACCTCAGCATGTGGAACCACCCAATCCACGTGCATGGGCACGCTTGGAAGGTGGTGGCAACAGATGGCGGCCAGATCGCCGAGGCCGGCCAGTGGCCCGAAACCACGGTACTTGTCCCCGTCGGCACCACACGAGACGTGGAGTTCATCGCGGACAACCCAGGGGACTGGGCGATGCACTGCCACATGTCGCACCACACGATGAACGCGATGGCGCACGACATTGCAAACACGGTCGGCGTCGATCAGACGGGCGTCGAGAGCAAGATCCAGTCGCTGCTCCCCGGCTATATGGCGATGGGGCGTGACGGTATGGCCGAGATGCAGGGCATGGCCCAGCACATGCCCGGCCCAAAGAACACGCTGCCGATGATGATGGGCAAGGGGCAGTTCGGCAACATCGAGATGGGAGGCATGTTCACCGTGCTCAAGGTTCGGGACAACATCTCCAGCTATGGAGATCCGGGGTGGTACCGATTCCCGAATGGATCGGTCGCACGAAAAGCAGATGGTTGAGAGCGGATTGGACATCATTCAGCATGCAGCATCAAGATAGCACTCAAGAGAGCAAAAAAGGACAGTATCGAGCCGGCAGCCTCACGCTGACCGGATCGATCGCGATGGGAACCGGCGTCATGATCGGTGCCGGTATCTTCGCCCTGACCGGGCAGGTCGCCGAACTTGCCGGAGGGCTGTTCCCACTCGCTTTCGTCGCCGCTGCTGTTGTAGTAGCGTTCAGCGCGTACTCCTACATCAAAGTCTGCAACGAGTACCCGTCGGCGGGCGGCATCGCAATGATCCTCAAGAAGGCCTATGGCCCCGGTGTCATGACCGCAGGCTGTTCGCTGCTGATGTATTTCTCCATGGTGATCGCCGAGAGTCTCGTCGCCCGCACTTTCGGCACCTACACCATGCGGATCTTCGGCGGCGGTTCTGACTCGTGGCTTGTGCCAGCCCTGGGAGTTGGCCTGCTAGCAGTTGCCTTTATCGTCAACCTGCTCGGCAATCAACTGATTGGTGGGCTGAGCAAGATCACCGCGATCATCAAGATCGGCGGTATCGCGGTGTTCGCCGGCATCGGGCTCTGGGTGTCTGGGCTCTCCTTCGACAACCTCGTCGGCGACGGCTCAGCGTCGCAGGCAAGAGGCGGCGTCGGCGGATTTCTGGCCGGGGTTGCTCTTTCGATACTGGCCTACAAGGGATTCACGACTATCACCAACAGCGGTGACGAGATCAAAGAGCCCAAGAAGAACGTCGGACGCTCGATCATCGTCAGCCTTCTGATATGTACCGGGCTTTATGTGATGGTCACCCTCGCCGTCGCCGGAAACCTGAGCGTGGACGAGATCATCGCTGCCCGCGATTCGTCGCTCGCCGAGGCCGCGAAGCCCGCGGTCGGGCAGTGGGGAGAGTGGCTGACCATCGCGCTCGCCATCGTTGCGACGATCTCCGGCGTGATTGCGAGCATGTTCGCCGTCTCGCGCATGCTCGCGATGCTCACAGAGATGGAACTCGTTCCACATCGGCACTTCGGCATGCCGGGCCGGATTCAGAAGCACACGCTCGTCTACACCGCCGTGCTGGCGATGGCGTTGACGATCTTCTTCGACCTCGGCCGCATCGCGTCACTCGGCGCGATCTTCTACATCGTGATGGACATGGCGATCCACTGGGGCGTCTACCGACACCTCCGCAAGGATGTTGGAGCCAATGCGCCCATCGTCCTCACCGCACTTGTGCTCGACGCGGTCGTGCTCGGAGCCTTCTTCTACATGAAGGCAACGTCCGACCCTCTCGTCCTCATCGTGTCCGCCGTGGGCATGGCGGTCATATTCGGGGCCGAGTGGTGGTTTATCCGCCGGCAGGAGAACACGCATGACGAATGAAGCTGTCACCACCGACCCTGTCTGCGGCATGCAGGTTGTACACGGAAACGAAGCGGACTCGGTCACCCATAATGCGCACGAGTATCTGTTCTGCAGCACACACTGCGCGGCCAAGTTCCGCGATGACCCTGCGAAGTTCGTGGGTCGTCGGTCGGATGATGCCGAAGCGCCCAAGACCTCGCATTCGTGCTGTTCAAGCCACATTGGCGATGACAGAGCAGAGGCCGGGCGACCGGACGCGATCTACACCTGCCCGATGCACCCCGAGGTCCGCCAGGTCGGTCCCGGCGATTGCCCGAAGTGCGGCATGGCACTCGAACCCTTGGACGCCACAGCCGAGCAAGACGACACCGAACTCCGTGATATGACCAGACGGTTCTGGATCGCCACGGTGTTCACCGCACCGCTGCTGATCTATGTCATGGGCAAGATGCTCTTTGGACACCCATTCCACCGATGGATCGGGCCCGCGACGAGCCAATGGGCAGAACTCGTCCTCGCGACGCCGGTCGTCCTCTGGTGCGCGTGGCCGTTCTTCGTGCGCGGCGTCCGCTCCGTTCGATCCCTCAGCCCGAACATGTGGACGCTCATCTCCATCGGCGTCTCGATCGCCTACATCTTCAGCGTGGTCGCCACCATCGCTCCGGGGCTCTTCCCGGACTCACTCCGCGATGATGCTGGTCGGGTGGGGGTCTACTTCGAGGCCGCCGCCGTGATCGTGACCTTGGTCCTCCTCGGCCAAGTCATGGAGCTGCGAGCGCGTCGGCAGACGGGTGGAGCCATACGCGAGCTTCTCGAACTCGCACCGCCAACAGCCCGACGGATTGGCGAGGATGGATCAGACGAAGAGGTCGCGGTCGATCAGCTTCGAGCCGGGGACAAAGTTCGCGTGCGCCCAGGCGACAAGATACCCATCGACGGCGAGGTCGACGAAGGGCGAAGCACGGTTGACGAATCGATGCTCACGGGCGAGCCCGTTCCGGTTGAGAAGTCGACAGGCGACGAGGTGACCGGCGGCACGGTCAACAAGACCGGCTCGTTCATCATGGCCGTCAGCCGCACGGGCTCCGAAACGACGCTGGCCCAGATCGTTCAGATGGTCGCCGATGCCCAGCGGTCCCGCGCGCCGATCCAGCGGCTCGCCGATTCGGTTGCGGCGTGGTTCGTCCCGATCGTCGTCGCGGTCGCGATGATCGCGTTCGTGGTGTGGCTGCTTGTAGGTCCCGCACCATCGTTCAGTTACGCGCTGATCGCCGCGGTCTCCGTGCTTATCATCGCCTGCCCATGTGCCCTTGGGCTCGCAACACCGATGTCGATCATGGTCGCCGCGGGGCAGGGAGCCAAACAGGGCGTGCTGGTGAAGAACGCGGCCGCGCTCGAAGCCTTCGAGAAGATCGACACGATCGTCGTAGACAAGACGGGCACGCTCACGGAAGGTCGCCCGACGCTCGTCGCGGCGGAAGTCCAAGAAGGCTTCGACGAGAGCCGCGTACTCGGGCTGCTCGCGGCCGCCGAGCGAGGCTCCGAGCACCCGCTCGCCGAGGCCATCATCGAGGGACTCGAAGACCGGACCGAGACGCGATTCGAGGCGACCGAGTTCAATAGTATTACCGGAAAGGGCATCGTCGCGACGGTTGATAGTGCCCGGGTCGCCATCGGCTCGCCCGCCCTCATGCAGGACGAAGGCGTCGATGTCGCCTCATTGGCCGACCGCGCCGACGAGCACCGACGGAAAGGCGGCACGGCCATGTTTGCGTCGATCGACGGCAGGCTCGCCGCCCTCCTCGCCGTAGCGGACCCAATCAAGAAGACCACCAAGGCCGCCATCGATGCCCTCCACGAGAGCGGGCTGACCATCGTCATGCTCACCGGCGACAACCGGACCACTGCTCAGGCGATCGCGGACCAACTCGGCATCGATCGGGTCGAGGCCGAGGTCCTGCCCGAACAGAAAGCCGAGGTCATCCGAAAACTCCAGCGCGACGGCCACAAGGTGGCGATGGCTGGGGACGGCGTCAATGACGCCCCCGCACTTGCCCAGGCCGATATCGGCGTCGCGATGGGCACCGGTGCCGGTGTCGCAATCGAGAGCGCCTCGATCACGCTCGTAGGTGGCGATCTCAATGGCATTGTCAGGGCCCGCGAACTGAGCCGCGCCACCATGCGGAACATCCGCCAAAACTTGTTCTTCGCGTTCGCCTACAACACGGCGGGCGTGCCGATCGCCGCGGGGGTTCTCTACCCTTTCTTCGGCGTGCTGCTCAGCCCGATGATCGCCGCCGTGGCCATGAGCTTCAGCTCTGTATCGGTCATTCTCAATGCTTTGCGGCTTCGGCTTCGATAGGGTCCTTTGGATGTTGTGAAACCAACAACCGCGTTTCCACGCTCCAGATGCGGATTCCGATCGTAAAAAGTTCAACTGGTGTCCTGAGCGGAGGGCGAGCCCGGATATATCAAACGGTCTCCCAACGCCGCCTCCGGGCGGCGTTTGTCATTGCGGCGGATGTCGGGTGATCACGGATTTCGCGGTGGCAGCCTCCCGGTCCCCCTGTCCGTGGTGGGCCAGGAGTTTGTGCGCCCCCTGAGCGTGTCCGATTTGTCAGGGGGCAGGGGGGTTGACAATGGAATAAGTTATTGCTGTAAAGGGAGATACGGCTGTCCGCCGTCGAAGGCCCTGACAAACGTTGTGGAGGTGTCGTTTGGCGAGGCCGGACCGATCGATGTGGGCTCTGGCGGACGCCGTAGCCACCCTCCTGGCCTGTTCGGCGGTTGCGGCGCGGGCCAGATTGCTGACCCATGCGTCGCCGCTCATTCGGCTGATGGCCCAGCGAGACTCGCTGCATCACGAGACGACGCTGCTCGAGCGTGAGCTCGCGATCTTCAGAAGCCAGCGGCAACGCCGCCCGGCGAAGCAACGCCCGCAGTACTCGCCCGAGGAGCGAGCCCAGATCCTGCAGGTCATGCGGCTTCGTCACTGGTCCGCCAAAGAGGCTGGTCGTCACTTTGTTGTCCACCCCAACACGATCCGCAACTGGCAGAAGGCCGTCGATGACAAGCTGCGATCCGAGCAGTTGCTCGGCGCTCCGCCTTGGAATCGGTTGCACGAGGGCGTGAGGTGGCTGGTCCAGGAGATGCGACGGGCGTTCCCAGAGCCGGAGTTCGGGAGCCGCACCATCGCGAGGCACGTCCTGCGAGCGGGGATCGGAATCAGCCGGACGTCGGTCCGGCGGATCCTTGAGGAGGAGACAACACGCCGGCCGCGGTCGTACCCCGATCAGCGCTTCACCACGGCGCCGAAACATGTTCAGCACCCGAACGAGCCTGGTCGAGTGTGGCACCTCGACATGACCACGATCTTGACGGCATGGCGCAAAGTCGAGGTCGCCGCGATTGTCGATGGGTACAGCCGGCGGATTGTTGCACTGAAGGCGTTTGGGCGAAGACCACAAACCGACGATCTTGCAGGCTTGTTGGAGGACGCAGCGAACGCGAGCGGTGGGGGAGGGCCGCGGTTCCTCGTTACGGATCACGGCAGCCAGTTCAGAGGCCGATTCGGGAGTTGTATGTCCAAACTCGGCGTGACCCACGTCCGGGGCCAGGTCTACACATGGCAGCTGAACGCCAAGGTCGAGCGGGTGTTCCGTGATCTGAAGCCTTGGGCGCGGCGGGCGTTCCTGGTGCCGAACGTCCTGAGGATCCAGCGTCAGCTCGATGCCTATAGAAGATGGCACAACGACTTCCGACCCCATGCCGCGCATGGTACCTTGACACCGGCCGAAGTGGAACGCTCTGCTTCGATGCCGGAGCCGGTCGCGTACCGGCAGAGAGGAGGTGTGGAGCCGCGCATCAGGCTGCATCGGCGGTGCGTTCGGGGCGATCCCCGGCTGGCGTATCCGGTGATCCGGGTCGTCGAACACCGCCTTGAAGCTGCTTGAGGGGGCGCACAAACTCCTGGCCCACCTGCATCGTGGGGTTTGCAGGGCGATGAAGAGCACTTGAGCGAGTTGACATCTCGAAACGGCTCATTCGCTTTGGCGGGACGCCGAGGCTCGTGGCGATTGTTGCTCATGCCTCCGCTCGCCCACTACACCGCGGACATCATCAAGGCTCTCCAGGCTTCTGAGAACGCACTTTCAGAACACAGCTAGTGCTTCGCGATCAGAGGCGCCTCCGGACGTCTCGTAGACCCTGGGCATCTGCGGGGTCTGCAAGTGAACTCATGAAGAACCGACCAGGAACGGAGGGAAACAATCTCGGAAACTAATTGCCATCTTGTGTTCGCAAACCAATATGTGTCTCTTGGACACTGATTCAGTGGTGTTTGTGCCAAGAAACCCATTCGAAGATGGTGAACAGACCGGCCATGCCATCCAGCACAAGCAAGGACATGTTGAGATGGACGTGCCCGTGGACGCGGGTCGATTCAAGGATTCCTGACACGGTGAGCACGACTAGCACGCCCAAGGCAACGGTCAGCCCAATGGCGAGCCGCAGGTTGGCCCTTGGCAGTACAGACGTGGATTTACGCCCGTACGATTGTCGTTGCGACGCTCGTTGACGATTATGTTTTTTCCGTTTTGTGCGTGACATCAGAGCAACGCCCTCATTCAGATCATCGCATCCCTGCCCGACTCGCCTGTGCGGATACGCGTTACGGAGTTCACATCATGAACAGCGATCTTGCCGTCACCAGGCCGACCGGTTGCTGCGTGATCCTGAATAATCTGTACAACATCTGCGGCGTGGCCCGCTTCGATAATGCACTCGATCTTGACCATCTCCACCATTCCATAGCCGCTCGGTTGTGATGAGTCGCGACCCGCAACCTTTCCAAACCCACGAACTTCCGACACTGTGACGCCTGGAAAGTCAGGATGTTCGTGCAGGGCTTGAAGCACCGCATTGAGCATATTGGGACGAATAAAAGCCTTGATCTCTTTCATCGGTACATCTCTTTTCGGTTAGATGACTACTTCTTGTTTCCGCCCACCGAACCAGAGGTAGAGTGTCGGAAGCACGAACAAAGTAAGCACGGTCGAACTGATGAGCCCGCCGATGACAACAGTTGCTAGGGGGCGCTGAACTTCGGCCCCCATCCCCGTGTTCAAAGCCATCGGCACAAAGCCGAGACTGGCTACTAACGCGGTCATCAGGACGGGGCGGAGACGGGAGAGACTACCCTCGACGACGGCATCTCGCATTGTCTTGCCTTCGTCGCGAAGTTGGTTGATGAACGTGATCATCACCACGCCGTTGAGCACCGCGACGCCTGAGAGAGCAATAAAGCCCACGCCCGCACTGATGCTGAACGGCATGCCCCGTAGCCAGAGGGCAATGATGCCCCCGGTGAGCGCGAGCGGCACCCCGGTATAGACCAAAATCGCGTGCCGCGCATTGCCGAAGGCGGTGAACAGCATGATGAAGATGAGCGACAACGCGAGCGGAACGACGATCAACAGTCGTTGTCTCGCGCGGGCGAGGTTCTCGAACTGTCCACCCCAGGTGATGTAGTAGCCATCCGGCAAAGTGACCTCCGCGTCAAGCCGTTCTTGTGCCTCCGCGACGAAAGAGCCCATATCACGCCCGCGGATATTCGCTTGCACGACCAGCCGTCGCTTCGCGTTCTCCCGACTGATCTGGTTCGGGCCCTCTGAGACATCGACCTGGGCGACGGCTTCGAGCGGGATGTACCGGATTTCAGCACCCATCCCGGGCATGCTCTCATCAGCAGAGGCAAGCTGGACGCCTTCACCCTCAGGCAAAGGAATAGGGAGGTTCCTCACAAAATCGACCTCGCCTCGCAGGTTCTCCGGCAGTCGAACAACAATAGGAAAGCGTCTGTCGCCGTCATACAAGGTTCCGGCTTCCTCACCACCGAAAGCAATAGATACGACCTCTTGAATATCGCTGACATTGAGGCCGTAACGAGAAATCTTCTCGCGATCGATGTCGATGGTGAGCACACTGAGGCCGGAGACCTGCTCGACCTTGACATCGGACGCGCCGGAAATAGTCTGCATCACCGCGGCGATCTCGTTGCCCGACTGCAGCAATAAGTCGAGATCATCCCCGAAGATCTTTACAGCCAGATCACTTCGCACGCCACTGATCAACTCGTTGAATCGCAATTCGATTGGCTGCGAAATCTCGTAGTTCTGGCCGGGGATTGAGCCAAGGAACTCTTCGATCTCCTCGGCTAGTTCTTCCTGCGTCGAGGCTCGTGTCCACTCCTCACGCGGATGCAGCATGAGGTATGTATCGCTGACATTTGGCCCCATCGGGTCGGTGGCGACCTCGGCGGTCCCCGTCCGGGCGAAAATGCTGGCGATCTCATCGGGGAATTCGTCGCGGAGCGATCGTTCGAGGTCTTTTTGCATCTCAACACTCGTCGTGATTCCAATGCTGGGGATCCGAGCTGGCTGCACTGCGAGAGCGCCCTCACCAAGCTTGGGCACGAACTCGCTGCCAAGCCTGCTGGCAACCAGGCCCGAAACCAAAAGCAGAAGAACGGCGAAGCCCACGGTGAGCCATCGAAGTCTGAGCGCAGTATTCAGTGACGGGCGATATGCCGCCTTGGTCCATCGGATGAGGAAGCTCTCCTTCTCGGAGAACTTGCCCCGAAGCAGTAGAGCACAGGCCGCAGGAATGAAGGTAAACGTCAAAAGCAGAGCACCGGCGAGCGCGAGCAGCACCACCCCAGCCATTGGGCGGAACATCTTGCCCTCGATTCCTGTAAGCGTGAGGATTGGCAGGTACACGATCATGATGATGAGGATGCCGAAGAGTGTTGGTTTGGCGACCTGTTTGCCAGCCTCGCCGATGATTGACAGCCTTTCGTCGTTGGTGAGCCGCCGCTTCTTGTGCTCTTGCTCTTCCGAGGCGCGTCTCACGATATTCTCGACAAAGACTACGGCACCATCCACGATGATCCCGAAGTCGATAGCACCAAGACTAAGCAGGTTCGCGCTAACTTTGTTTTCCACCATACCGGTGATTGCGAACAGCATCGACAGCGGAATAGCACAAGCGACGATGACTGCTGCTCGCAGATTGCCGAGCAGCAGTAGCAGTACAACAATGACGAGAACGGCGCCCTCGAAGAGGTTCTTCTCAATCGTGTGAAGAGTTGCGTCTACGAGGTAGGTCCGGTTGTAGAGCGTCTTGACTGTAACGTTCTCGGGCAGCGTCTTCTGGATTTGCTCCATCCGTGAATGAACATCCTCGGAGACTGTCCGGCTATTGGCTCCGAGCAACATCATGGCTGTGCCGATGACAACCTCCTGGCCGTCGTGTGTGGCGGCACCCGTACGTAGCTCGTCACCAACGCCGACTTCCGCTACGTCGCGGATATGGACCGGAACTCCGTCATCGCTCTTGACAATGATGTTGCGGATGTCTTCCACGTCCCGGATCAGACCCGTAGCCCGAACGAGATACGCTTCTCCGGCGTGCTCGATGTAGCCACCGCCCGCGTTTGCGTTGTTCTCCGCGATGGCCTGCATGATGTCACGAAAGGACAAGCCGAAAGCCATGAGCTTGGCCGGGTCAGGAGTCACATGGAACTGCTCTTCGTACGCCCCGATGCTGTTGACTTCGGTGACACCGGGTACTGTGCGGAGCTGTGGGCGGATCACCCAGTCTTGAACCGTTCGCAGATCTTGGGGCGAGTATTCACTCCCGTCCGGCTTTGGTCCATCGGCCTCGACCGACCACATGTAGATCTCGCCCAGTCCCGTCGAAATCGGTCCCATCTGTGGCTCTGCCAGTCCGGGTGGAAGGGACCCGCGCGCTTCGGTCAGGCGTTCGCCGACGAGTTGTCTCGCCCAGAATATGTCCGTGCCTTCCTCGAATACCACCGTGACCTGCGACAGCCCGTAGCGAGAGATCGAACGGACGTAGTCGATATTTGGTAGCCCACCCATCGACCATTCGATCGGGAATGTGACCTGCTGCTCGATCTCAACCGGAGACAATGCCGGCACATTGGTGTTGATCTGCACTTGGACATTCGTGATGTCAGGCACGGCGTCGATGGGTAGACGTGTAAAGCTGTACATACCGACGCCAACAAGGGCGAGCGTCGCGAGCAGGACCAACGTCCGCTGGCGGATCGAAAAATCGATGAGTTTGCCAAGCATTTGTTGCTCCTTAGTGCTCGTGGCCGGCGGCGCTTTTGCCGAGCTCCGCCTTCATGAGGAAACTGTTGCGTACAACGACTGGAGCACCGATCGCGATGTCGTCTCCAAGTAGCTCGACGGATACGTCATTTCGGCGTCCCAGTTGGACCGCGACTGGCTCGATGCCATCAGCGTCTTGCACGAAGACCACTTCTTGCCCCTCGAATGTCTGGATCGCGTCCAAGGGGACAACGCGTGCAACAGGTGTCTGCCCTGTTTCCACTCGGGCCGTGACAAACTCGCCCGGCTTCCAGGCCCGGTCCTGATTGTCAATAACAACACGTGCCGAGACCGTCCGGGTTGACTCCGATACAACCGCACTGACATAATCAACCACGCCGGTGGTGGTTCGATCCCCGGCGTGAACTACTACCTGAAGTCCCTCGGTAATTTGTCCCGCGTATTGGCTGTAGACGGAGATATTCAGCCAAACCGTGTCGAGGTTTGCGATGGTGTAAACCGCTTCGTCGGTGCCTACTTTTTCACCAGGCGTAATGTGCTTGGCGATGATGCGCCCGCTGATCGGAGCGGTCAGCGAGTATCGAGCAACGGCGACATCAGGCTCATCAGTGATACCAGCGACCTGTTCATCGCTCAACCCGAGCAGATGGAGGCGTCGCTCAGCGTTGTCAACTGAAGATGACGCGACACGTGCCGCTCGTTCTGCCTCTTGAAGTCGGAGTTGATAGGTAAAGTCGATGTCCTCAAAGGCTGCGAAGTAGTCAGCTTGGGTACTGTTGAAAGCCTCTTGCGCTGCCAGCAGATCTGACTCCGTGGAAAGACTTTTCTTCTGGAGTTCTCGCTCGCGGGCGTAGTTCGCCTCGGCTGCCCGTACTCTGGCGTAGGCAGAGAGCAGCCTGCCCTTGTTTTCGCCTATACGGAGATCTGCGACGCCCGCTCGCAGCACATCAAGTTCGGGCTCGGACCCCAGAAGTTCAAGCAGCGTCTGGGTGTTCCGGCTGATAGTGAGTTGCCGATTCAGTTCTGCATCTGCAATCGCCTTTGACTGCACCGCCTGAAGATAGGTGATCTTGGTTTCACCGAGCTCGGGGCTTTCGAGCACGGCAAGCACGTCACCCTTTTCAATGCGGTGACCAAGGAAGCCATTGACCTCCGACACAATGCCCGGAACGCGCGGCGTTACATGGAGCAAGGCGTCTTGGTTCAGGCCGACCTCTGCAGGCAGGGTGAGATGGGTGGTGATCGTCCCGCCACCGAGTGGTGCAATCAGAACGCCCGCACGTTCTAGCTGCTGAGCTGAGAGTTTGACAACATCTTCGCCATGCTCTTCGTGCTCGTCCTCGCTTCCGTCGTCGTGACCATGTGCATCCCCGGCATCACTATGATCATCCGCTTCAGCACTGCCATGATCGTGTCCATCGCTCTCGGAGTGTCCTGAGTCATCGGCATGGTCATCGTGCCCAGTGCTATCGCCGCAAGCAGCCATAGCGAAGGTGATGACAAGAAGAGCTGGAGCCAGGAGCGTCTTTGTCAATGTGTTCATCGGTTCACCTCTTCCGTGGGCTGATCGCCGTCACGGGGTTCTCGCCAAGGGGCGTCGTTTTGTGCAAGTTCGCGCAGCAATGCCGCTGCCTCCTGGAGTCGCTGGAGCGCGTCGACATACGCGATACGTGATTCAACCACGACCTGCTGTGCATCCAAGAGTCGCAGGTAGTCCGTCTTACCACGCTCGTACGCTTGTCGCGTGAGGTCGAGCGTGCGTTCGGCTTTGGGAAGCAGTTGCTCTCGGTACCGTGTCGCCGCGATTCGGGCCGCTTCATAGGCGGACCACGCCTCAGAGACTTCGGCGAGCAGTTCGAGCTGAACCGTCCGTAAATCCGCCGCTGCGGAGAGCCGCTCTGCCAGCGCTGATCGGATGCCACCCTGATTGCGATCGAAGAGCGGGATCTCGATGCCGATGCCGAGATCGAGCGTGGTCTCGTTGTCAATGTCGGAGTAGCGCGGTCCAAGCGATGCGACCAGATTCGGGATCGCTTCTGCCTTGGCAAGTTGATGTGCCCGACGAGCACGCTCGATACCGATGCGTGCAACCTCCATCCGGCTGTTTGACTCTATGACCCGAGTTGCGATGTCTTCTTGGCTCGGAAACTCAGGGAGATCATCGGCGAGCGTCGTGAGCGGCAGATCCGACTGCCGATCGAGGCCCATAGCCGAAGCGAGCCGTCGCATGGATACCTCAGCTTCTAGTCGTGCGGTTTCCAGCTCAATCTGGGCTTGCTCCTTGACTACTTCCGCGCGGAGTTGGTCCGGCTCGGTGGCGGCGCCAGCATCAACCCGGGCAGTAGCCGCTTCGAGCAAGCGGTCGGCGAGGCCGATCAGATCTTGTCTGCTCGCAAGTCGCTCGCGTGCTGCAACGGCCGCGAAATACGACCTTGTCACTCGCGAAGCCACGGCGTATTCCTCAGCCACGAACTCAGCTTGTGCGGCCATTCGATCGGCATCGGCAACATCTCGGGCGCGACCCAGTTTGCCTCCGAGAACAATTTCCTGCTCCAGCCGGTAGATGGTCTCTCCGCCCGATCCAGCATCGGAGCCAAGGGCTTCGGCGTCGAATGAGAAGGAAGGATTCGGGTACAGGCCCGCTTGTGTCACACGGCCTGCGGCGACATCAACCTGATACCCCGCACGGCGGAGCCGCGGCGTGTTGTTGATCGCTACGCGAATCGCGTCATCGACCGTCAGCGCGTCGAGTGCTTCGATTCCCAATGAAGGGCGATCACCAGAGTTTTCGGCGGCGTTCTCCGACAGCCGCCGGTCCGAGTCCGCGTACCGATCCTGGAGTGAGCGATAGGTCGGATCGTCCCACGAACGATCAAGAGGCCCAGCGCACGCCCCAAGCAGGAGGCACAGCCCCGGGGTCAAGCCAAGTAAGATTTTCATGTGTGATCCCTGAGTGTTTCGAGGAGGTCAATACCGCCGCACGATGCAGCGATCCTGCTTTCGAATCAACTCAGGAATTAGAGAATCAGAACAATGCTGGTCAGAGACAGCCGCGTCTGCCGGGGAGGGCCATCCTCAATGTGTGGCAAGCTTGCCGGAGTCGTGGTTTGCGACCAAACGACTGTTGAAGTCAACTGGAGAAAACTCGGAGGAGCAGGCGAGTCTGTGTCGGACAGGCCTTCACGAGAGCGGTGATCGGTCACCGCTGGGCTGACCTCAATCGCCTCATCGACGCAACTACTCTCCAGGCAAGATTCGAGTTCTGATGCCGTGAGTTGGTCGCTCGTTTCGGACCGCTCAGGGTTTTGACCGAGTTCACCACCCGCGCAGCACTGGGAAAATGCCCATTCGAAATGAGACGAACCGTCCGATTCACGGCAGACCAGCAGCCCCGCAGGACTTGCCACAACCATCGCCTGGGCTACGAAGAGCAGCCAAACCACAGCAAAATTTAACGGACGAAAAGTCATCAGCCAGAGTATAGCCTGTTTCAGGGCCGGGAGTGGTCACCGCGAGAGCCGGGGGGAACGGCCTTGGCCGTACAGGGCAAGATCGACTCGGAAAGCCATGCACATGAGTCGCCGGCGGAGGTTTTCTAGCTCTGACTACCAACTTGTGCGTCCGTCCGCCTGCGATCGCGTTGACCCGAAATCGGACCGCGATGTCCCGATCGAGCAAGCAGCATGCAACCCCGGCCGCGTCAAGGCATCTCGCGTACCTCCAAGACCGACATGTCAACAGAGGTGCAGTCCACACACGGGAATGGCTTGCTACGAGGTTTCGCGCTTTGCTGGAACGCGAATCCATTGGCCGCCTCTAAGAGACATGCGATGAAACGCATCTGATTCAAACGGCTTGAGTCCATAGGATCGTTGCTCCTTGTCAAGCCCATCCCAGACCGCGTAGAGCGGATGCCCGAGAGAATCCAATGCCCAAGAGCACCTTCATGATCCCATCGATGGACTGCCCTGCCGAGGAGGCCGTCATCCGCAACCGCCTCAAGTCTGTAAAGGGTGTCGATGGATTGCACTTTGACCTATTCAACCGACGGCTGACTGTCTCGCACACGCATTCGGACGACGTGGCCATCGTGGCAGTGCTCAAGAGCGTCGGCATGGAACCTCGCTCTGGAAGTGTGAAGAGCGGCCAGTCGGATGGTGGTCACGAGAAGCGCATACGTGGATCAGGCGAAGCCGGTCAGTTGGTGGAGGGGGCCGCGTGCGATCCGGGCGTCCCCTGCGGGACCGATGTCGGACCTGGACCAGAACAAGTAGAACCCGTCGCAACACGAAAGGAACTGGTTCTGCTGGGAATCTCGGGTATTTTGGCGTTTGCGGCCGAAGGGCTGTACTTCACGGGTATCAAGGAAACAGCATGGCCCGTGGTTACGCTCGCCGTAGCATCGATGCTCTTGGGCGGACTGCCCACGCTCAAGAAGGGGATGATCGCACTCAAGACGCTCACGCTCAACATCAACTTCCTAATGACCGTGGCAGTAATCGGCGCGGCGGCCATCGGCGCGTGGCCCGAAGCCGCGATGGTCGTGTTTCTATTTGCTGTTGCGGAACTGATCGAAGCGCACTCACTTGACCGGGCGAGGAATGCCGTCCACGGGTTGATGGCTATGGCTCCCGATGTCGCGAGCGTAAGGGCATCCGGCGCGGATAGTGCTGACGGCTGGAAACAAGTCGCGGCGGAAGCGGTAGCCGTAGGGTCAATCGTGCGCGTCAAGCCAGGTGAGCGGCTACCCCTTGACGGCATCGTCGTGGCCGGCTCGTCAGCCGTGAATCAGGCCCCGATCACCGGAGAGAGCCTCCCCGTGGACAAGGCGGTGGACGATCAGGTTTTTGCCGGAAGCATCAACGGAAATGGACTTTTAGAGTTCAAGACCACGGGCGGAAAGGACCAGACGACCATTGCACGGATTGTCCGCTCAGTGCAAGAAGCACAGGGTCAGCGAGCACCGACGCAGCGGTTTGTCGACTCGTTCGCGAAAGTCTATACACCAGTCGTTGTGCTGCTTGCGGCACTGGTAGCGGTTGTACCTTGGCTGGTGTTCCAACAGCCATTTTCATCGTGGCTCTACAAGGCTTTGGTAATGCTGGTCATCGCCTGCCCGTGTGCTTTGGTAATCTCAACTCCCGTGACGATCGTCAGCGGACTGACGGCGGCGGCCAAACGAGGGATCCTGATCAAGGGCGGCGTGTATCTCGAACAGGGTCGGCGCCTCACGGTCGTTGCACTCGACAAGACTGGCACGATCACAGCGGGCAAACCCAGACTCACGGATGTGGCGCCGATCAATGAGAATGGGGCGATCATCACGACGGATGAAGTCCTCCGTATCGCCGCGAGTATTGACGCGTTGTCCGATCACCCGGTCGCACAAGCAATCAGTTCTGCATGGGGTGCCAACAAGGATCCACTGTTCCCGGTCGAAGAGTTTCAATCGATCACCGGCCGAGGGGTGCAGGGTGTTGTAAACGGAAAAAGGTACTTTGTGGGCAATCATCGTTTCGCCCACGAACGCGGCGTGTGTACACCTTTTGTCGAAGCAGAGTTGGAGAGGCTGGAGGTTCAGGGCAAGACAGCTATTACCCTATCTTCGTCGAGCGAGGTACTTGGTTTGCTCGCTGTGGCCGACACACCACGTGAGACGAGCGTGCAGGCCATTAGTGGCCTACATGAGGCGGGTATTCGCGTGGTGATGCTCACCGGAGACAATCAGAAGACCGCAGACGCGATCGCGAAGCATGTCGGTATCGATATCGCACACGGTGAGCTTTTGCCGGAAGACAAGCTCAAAGCGATCGATGAACTTCTCGCGCAGCATGGCAATGCCGCCATCGGCATGGTCGGAGACGGGATCAATGATGCTCCGGCACTGGCAAAGGCCAGTATCGGCTTTGCGATGGGTGCGGCGGGTACGGACACGGCGATCGAAACCGCCGATGTAGCATTCATGCGAGACGACCTCCTCGCTCTGCCGGAGTTCATCTCGCTTTCGCGCCGCACGGCGAGAGTGCTCAAGCAGAACATCGGTCTGGCACTCGGGATCAAATTCGTGTTCTTTGTGCTTGCTATAGCAGGCGTTGCCACGCTTTGGATGGCTGTGATCGCAGATGTGGGGGCTAGTTTGTTCGTTGTCTTCAATGGACTTCGGCTGCTGAGATGGCGGCCCCGCCAGTGAATCGGAAAGCGCACTCACTCTTTCGCTGAAGGACCCGGGGGGTGCCGTGGATCCGTTGTCGCTTGCACCGGAAGGATCGGCCGGCGGGGTGTTTCACGGATAAATCAGAATCCGCGTTTCCAGGCTCCAGAGACCGATCTGGGTCACAAAAAGTTCAACTGGTGTCCTGTCACCCCGACTTTCTTCCGGCAAGGCCCGTGTCACACGACGCGGGCCTTTGCAATTGACACACCGAGGCACTCACCATGACCCCCACCCAATCCGCAAACAGCGCTGTCAACCGATCCGTCCCGATGGTCTTCGCATCCGATGTCGATGCCTCGATCGCGTTCTACAAACTCCTTGGCTTCGAGGTCGCCGACCGCATCACGCACGCGGGGCGAACCGGGTGGGCCTGGCTCACCGCGGGCAAGGCGGATCTCATGCTCGCCTGCGCCGACGAACCCATAGATCCCGCCGCCCAGGCCATCCTGCTCTACATGTACACCGAGGATGTCGCCGCGCTCCGCGCCGATTTACTCCGCAAGGGCATCACCGACGGGGGCCCATTCGGCGCCAAATCGCCCGCCACGCCGACCACACGCGCGCTCTTCGATATCACGCGTCCCTTCCACATGCCCGACGGCGAACTCCGCGTCCACGACCCAGATGGTCATTGCCTGCTCATCGGACAACCCAATTCAATCAAACCGTCGACTTGAACGCCCTTTGCGCGCCGGTTTCATTCAGGCAGGGTGATCATCCTCTCAACCGAACCATCGAAACGCCACGCTCAACTCTCTCCGAATTTGTGACGGTTCGCGCGGCCAGAGGCGTCCGGATAGCCATGCCAACCAATTCAATCCGTCGGATGCACCCGAGATCACCGCTGGCTCCGCCCGCTGTTGCTTTTCTTGCAATGGCTAGCGTCTGTCTGCCCGACTCGGTCGCGCACGCCGTAGTCGTTCGCCATGACCGCGACATCGCGCAGACCGTCACTCTGGGCCAAAAGTACCCCTCCGTCGCGCTGATCGGTCGAGACGGCTCTGGCGTGCTCATCGAACCGCGATGGGTGCTCACTGCAGCACATGTAGCCAGTTCCCTGAGCCCATTCGCATCCTTCGTTGACATCAACGGCGAGCGCTATCAGGTCGATCTCGTCTGCCCGAATCCGCGCAGCCAGTCGCCGAACCCGATGCATCCACCCGAAGTTGATCTGGCCCTGCTGCGCCTCGCGCGCGAGGTCGTCGGCGTAACACCGACATCCATCAACCGCGAAGTGAACGAGGGATCGCAACAAATCGTCATCGCCGGGCGTGGAGACTTCGGCCCGGCCGGTGAGCCCCCGCGCCGTTCCGATGGCAAGACCCGCGCTGTCACGAACACTATCGATTCCGTGGATGCCGACACGCTTTCCGTTCGGCTCGACCAATCGGGCGATCAGACCGATCTCGAGGGCGTCGGCGCCCCGGGCGACAGCGGCGGCCCGATGTTCGTCACAGTGGACGGCCGCGACTTCGTCGCCGGAATCAGTTCGGCTTCTGCCGGCGGCCCGCCCGGTGCCTACGGCACGCGCGACATTTACGCACGCGTTTCAACTGCTTCCGATTGGATCGATGAGGTGATCGCGAATCCCGAACCGTTCGGCCACCCAATCGCCGAACCCATCGAACTCGTCGATGGCGAGTTCCCCGAGTCGGAGCCGGGCGTCATGCTTCGAAAGTTCTTCGACGCTTTCAACTCAGGCGATGCCGAGGCGATCGCCCGGTACGGCTCACAATACCGCCTCCCGGGTGCCCGACAAGATCGACCCGACGAAGAGTGGGCCAAAGTTGTTCTTCGTCAACGCCGGCTCACCGGGAGCGCCACCGCGCTCAAATACGCGCGAAGCCCAACAAACGCACAGGTGCTGATACGCGCCGATGACGGCCGTGAGTTCATCTTCGAGTTCTTTCTTCAACAACGCGACCGCCTCTTGCTCGACGGTGTGGCGCTGCGCCCGATCGACTGAGAACTAGTCCCACCACCGCGTCCGCAGCGGCCCCTCGCCGGGTTCGATCTCCAGCACGCCACCCTTCAGATCGATCCGCACGACCGACCGGCGCAGCGCGCCGCTCCCGAGCCGCGTGCGCCCGCCGATGCTCGCGTGCGGATTGTCGATCTCCAGCGCACCGACACGCAGCCGCCCGTTGAGGCGCACCACATCACGCTCGACACTCCCCGTAAAGGTCCGGTGCGTCACCGAACCCCGATTGGTCACCTGATCGCCCAGCGCATCGCGGTCCTCCTCGGACAACGACAACGCGCCGACCTGGCCTGTATCCAGTTTCGCGCGATACTCGCCCCCGCCGATCTGCATCGTGACGACCGCTTCCGATCCGCGCCACGACAGCGGCAACCGGTTCACGCCGTCCGGCGCTTCGAGCCGCGCACGCGAGAACCGAACCTGCCGCTCCTGATAATCGATCGTCACCACGCTCTGCGAGATCACCTGCACGCCGATGATCCCGTCCAGACGATGGCGGAGCGTCCGCGATAACGACCCCAGATCACTGACGACCACATCGAAGTTTCGGAAAACCGACTCGCCGATCGACACCTCGTCGATCCGTCCCTGCGGCGTATTCATCTTTCTCGTGTGACCACCCGACGAAATGATCGCGTAACGGTCCTGCGTCTCGAGCCCGATCGCCTCGGCGACCTCGTCATCCAGCACCGTCTCGTCCGATCCCGTGTCCAGCAACATCCAGTACGGGCCCTGCCCGTGGATCATCACCGGCACCAGCGGCAACGAGCGCGCCAGGCGGATGTCGATGCCCGCCGACTCCTCGGCGATCTCCACCTCAACCGGCGTCGCGCGCGTGTTGAGCGACTGGCATCCCCCCACCACGCCCAGCCCGCCCATCGATGCCGCGATCAGCGCTATGAGTCTGAGAAAGCCGCCGTTGCGTCGGATCATTTGGGTTGCTCCCATCATGGACGAAGGAGTGTAGCCCCACACCCATCCAAGGTTGCATCGGCATAATCCGCACCCCGACCGGAGCCCTGCTACGCTGCGTCAATCCATTTAAGGGATCTGTACGAGACGCCCAGATGATCCAGCTCCACCTCCGCATCCGCGTCAAGGACAACGCCCGCGAGGCGTTCCTCGCGTTCCTCCGCGAGGCGATCCCCTATTACGAGTCGCCGGGCGGCATCAGGGTCCGACTCCTCCGCGATCGCGCCGACCCCGAGCGATACATCGAAGTCATCGAGTACGACTCACAGGACAAGTTCGAACTCGACGAACACCGAATCGCCCACGACCCGCAGATGCGCGCGCTCCTCGACCGCTGGCGCGACCTCCTCGCCGGACCACCCGAGGTGGAAGTCCTCGAGCACGACGGCCCGCGCTAGCGCGCCCCGCGCCGTCGCAACCCATCAATGCACAGAATCTCGAACGCCACATGCGCCGCCAGCAGCGCCGTGATCCCCGAAACATCCCGATCCGGCAGCACCTCGACCACATCCGCGCCCACAAGATTTGGCGGCCCCGCCACCGTCGCCACATGCCGGAGCAGTGCCAGCGCCTCGGCCGATGTGAACCCGCCCAGGCACGGCGTGCCCGTCCCCGGCGCGAACGCCGGGTCGATGCAGTCGATGTCAAAGGTCAGATAGGTCGGATCGTCGCCCAGCTTCTTCAGGAACGCGTCGATCGTCTTCGTCCCCTCGCGCCGCCACTGCTCGTAGGTGACCAGCGTGACGCCCTTCTCCCGCGCATAGCGAAGATCGTCGGGCGTGTTGAGAGGGCCCTTCACCCCGATCGAAAGCATCCGCTGCGGGTCGAGCACGCCCTCCTCCACCGCTCGGATGAAGGGCGAGGCGTGCGAGTACTTCTCCCCGAGCGTCATATCCACCGTGTCCACATGCGAGTCGAAGTGAATCATCGCCAGCCCGCCGCGCGGAGCGCCCGCCCGCGCGTGCGCTGCACGGAGGGTCGCCAGCGTGTTCGAGTGGTCCCCGCCCAGCATGAGCAGCTTTGTCGACGCATCGCCCAGCCCCTTGGCGAAGTCCGCGATCACCCGCGCATTCGTCTCGCAGGAAAACGGGTTGACGGGAGAGTCCCCCGCGTCCGCTAGCGAGAGAACCTCCGTCAGCATCAGGTCGTGCTCGATGTGGTACGGCTTGAGGTACTGACTCTCGGTCCGGATAGCCCGCGGCCCGAACCTCGTGCCCGGCCGATAGGTCACGCCGGAGTCAAACGGCGCGCCGAAGATCGCCCAGTCCACCGGCCGGCAAGACTCGACAACATCCTCGAGCAGCGGGTACCGACCGAATGTGCAGATCCCCGCGAACCGCGGAGTCAGGCGAGCGTTGGGCAAGATTGTGCGCGGCTCATTCTTCATCCGCCCAATGTACCGCCATCACGCGGCGCATGAAAAAACCGGGGCGTTGCCGCCCCGGCTCTTTCTGTGTACCAGAGTGTGATACCGGATTACTGCTTGTCGCAGGTCTTGCCCGAGCAGTCGCTCTTCGTCGAGCACTCGGTGGCCTGCACATCGATCGCCTTGCCGGTCATCGGGCAGGTCTTGGTGCTCGAGCACTCCGACGCCTGCACATCAACCGAAGACTGCGTGCACGACGACTTGCCCTCGCAAGCGCCCTTCGTGCACTCGCCGGCCTGGACATCAACCGACGACGCCTTGCAGCAGTCGGCCTTGCCGCACTCGGCGCCCGACGCGTCCACGTGACGGGTCGACTGGCAACCGACGAGGGCCATACTGCAGCAGCAGCCGGCAACAGCGAGCATCTTGGCGAACTTGGTCATGGTGAGAACTCCCTAAGGTTTGGGGGTGAAAAAACTTGTTGGATCTGGCGTCAGCACCGGACGCTGCCACCCTCCGTGAACGGCCAGTGTATGGGAGTTTATTCCCCCGAATCCAATGGGTTGCATCGGATCACGACGGATTGAAATCTCTCGAACTCGGCGCTATTCCGCGACCCAGGACTCCTCGAACCGCATGCCCGGCAGGATCGGCGCCTCGCCGCCCTCCACCACCATGCTCGCCACCGGGTACGCGCAGTAATCCGACGAGAACGCCCCCGCAGGACGATGATTCCCGGACCATCCGATGCCCCCGAACGGCAGCTTGCCCGAAGCCCCCGCCGTCCCCGTATTCACATTCACGCACCCCGCCCGAGCCCCGCCCGTGAAGGCGCACGCGTGCTCCGGGCTCTTCGTGAAGACCGACGCCGCCAGCCCGTACCGCGTCGCGTTCACCTGCTCCAGTCCGTCCTCGAACGAGCCGCATGTCGAGACCCGCAGCATGGGCCCGAAGACCTCCATGTCGCACCCGCAATCGTGCGCCGGGTCCTGATCGAGCGAGAACCGGCCCACCCGCACAATCCCGGGCGAGACATAGTGCCCGCCCGAGGGGTGATCGATCTTCTTCGCCTCATGCACAACCCGGCCGCCCCCCGCGACAAGGTCCCTCTGGAACCGCACCACGGCCTCACGCGCTTCCTCGCGGATGATCGGCCCCATGAACGCCGCCCCGCCATCGACACCGTCCACCGGATCGCCGATCGCCAGCGCCGAGGCGATCTTCGAGATCACCCCGATGAACCTGTCGGCGATCCGCTCATGCACGATGACCCGGCGCGTGCAGGTGCACCGCTGGCCCGTCGTCACGAACGCCGCGCGCACGCACTCGATCGCCGCCTGCCGAAAGTCCGCATCGTCCATCACCAGCGCCGGATTGTTCCCGCCGAGTTCCAGCGCGATGATCCGCCCGGGGTTGTCCAGATTCGCCTCGAGAATCTTCCGCCCCACCGGCCACGACCCCGTAAAGAGAATCCCGTCGATGCCCGGGTGCGTCGTCAGGCGCACCGACTCTACCGCCGCGCCGTGCACCAGGTTCATAACGCCCTTCGGCGCGCCCACCGAGTCCAGCGCCTCTTGGTATGCGCCCGCGAGCCACTGCCCCACCGCGGGCGTCTTGTCGCTCGGTTTGAACACAATCGTGTTGCCCGTCATCAGCGCCGGAACGATATGACCATTCGGCAGGTGCGCCGGGAAGTTGAAGGGCCCCACCACCGCCATCACGCCGTGCGGCCTAAACGAACACACGCCCTTCTTGCCCGCGCCGAGGTCCAGCTCGAACCCCGTCACGCGCTTCCGACCGCCCCACTCCCATTCGTCGAGCGTGATATCCACCTTGCCCGCGAGAATCGCCGCCTCCCCCTTGCTGTCCCACAGCGCCTTGCCGGTCTCCCGGCAGATCAGCATCGCGATCTCATCGACACGCGATTTCACGATCTCCTGATACGCGCGCAGCGCCGCGATCCGCTTCTCGATCGGGAACCGCGACCACTCGGGCAGCGCCCTGCGCGCCGCGGCTACTGCATCGTCGACATGCGCTGCAACAGGCGACCCGCGCCACACCGTCTCTTGCGGATGCGCCGGGTTGTGCGAGCGGATCTTGTCCCCGTCGATTGATACCCACTCGCCGCCGATCAGATCCCGTGGCTCCACCGCTCGCTCCTCGCCGCTCACGCCGCCGTCGGCTTCTTGGTCGTCTTCTTCTTGGTCGTCTTGGGCCGCGCCTTGGCGCCGATCATCAGATCGATCGGCGTGAACCCCAATCGCTGCCCGTCGTTCGCCTCGATCATCGAAGCCCACTCCGCGGGCATGCTCAGCGCCTCGCCGTTGAGCCGCACCGGCGCGTACACCGCGCGGAAATCTCCGCCCTCGTGCATGAGCGACACAAACCCCGAGTCCTTCGCCTCCGCCATGTCGCACACGCCCGCCCACTTGGCGCGCCCCGTCTGCTTCACGAGCGTGATCTCCTCGGTTTTGGCCTCGAGGTGGGGCCCGCCATCGAATGGATCGATCCGGCCCGTGTACTTGAACCCCAACCCCTCCAGCATCTTCCTCGCCGGAATCGTGTCCTTGCCCACCTGCCCCACCATCCGGCGCGCCTCCGGCGGGAGCAGCGTCAGGTACAGCGGCTCCTTGGGGAGCAGACTCGTCATGAACTCCCGCGAGAACTGGCAGAACACATCCGCCTGGTGGTACGGCAGGTTGATGAACTTCCGCCCCAGATGATTCCAGAACGCGTTCTCGCCGTCCGCCGTCACCGGCGCCATCATCTCCGCCAGAATCCGATCCGAGAATCGTTCGCGGTGCAGCCCCATGAAGTGGAAACGAATCAGCGACAACTGCTTGCCCAGTTTGTGCGGATGCCCGCGGAAACTCGGCCCCAGAATCAGACCGCCGATCTCCGATGGCGACGACTCATCCGCGAACAGCGTCGCCACCATGTGCGTCGTGCCCTGCTGCAGGTCCTGCGAGAAAAAGTGCCGCTGCTCCAGTTTGAACGAGAGATTCGGGTGCCCCGCCGTCCCCATCCCCGACACCACCATCGAGGTGCCAAGGCAGTTGCCCGTCTCGGAGTCCTCAAGTGTGAACATGAACAACGGTGATCCACCCGCCGCCGAGTTGTCGCCCGGCGCCGACTCGATCTCCGCGCCCTCGGCGACCGCCTCGAAACACTGCATCGACCTGCGGATCTTCGCCTCGATGATGTCCTTGTCCGCAGGCAGATTGATGAAGTGCACCGTCTTGGACAGCTTGAACAGAATGTCCAGGTCTCTCGGCTCGGTCCGTCGAATCAGAAACATCGCTCACCTCGATCTCTGGCTCAGGACTTCTTGTAGGGCTTGACCATCGGACGCGCCCCGGACGCCGCCTTCGCCGGCGACTCCGCGTGCACCTTCGCCATCGCGCGCTCCACAATCTCAAAGACCGCCGGCCACTGGCTCTCGGGCATCACGCCCAAAGGCGGGAGCATCCGCACATGGAACGGGCCGTGCCCGCAATAGAAGCAGATCACGCCCTCGTCGTACAACGCGCGGCACAACTTCAGGATCGGGTCCTTCTGGCCGCCGAACGGCGTGAACCGCATCATCCCGCCGAAGCCGCCCACGATGTCCATCACCTCGTGCGACACGGGGAACCACTCCGGGTGCTTCTTGGCCATCGCCTCCACATGCTTACGGAAAAGCGCGTGATGCTTGGCGATGCGTCCATTCGGGCCGTAATAGTCCCCGTCGCGCAGCCGCTCCACGATACGGCGCCCGACCTTCAACCCGAGCCCGCTGCCGAGGAACGTCCCCGAGAGCAGCCCCGGCTTCGGATTGAAGTCGCTCGTATACAGCGCTGCGCACACCTGCGACATCTTGCCGATCGTGCACACATCGATGTACTCGCCCAGCCCCATCGCGTCGAAGCAGAACATCTTCTCCGTCCGACCGAAGGTCTGCACCTCGTCCGCCCAGACCGGTATCCCGTTCGCCTTGCACACGCTCATCAGCTCGGAGTGGAACTCCGGCAACGGCTTGTTGAACCCGCCCTCGCCCTGCACCAGTTCCGCCACGAAGCAGGCGTGCTGGTCCGGGTACCGCGCGATCAACTGCTCCAGGTGCCACACGCACATGTCGATGTACCGCGTCGAGCCCGAAACATCACCCGCGCTCATCCGCCGCGCCGCGATGTGGTCGTAAAAGGGCAGATAATCCGCCATCACATTCAGCGCGATCCCCTGACGACCCGCCGCCGAGTCGCCGATCTGCGCCATGGTCGTCGACCGACCCATGAAGCAGTGCGCAAAGGCGATCACCCGCGGCGCACCATTCTTCTTCTGCATGCACACCTTCAGCGCGTTCTCGTTCGCCATCGCGCCCGAGCCGCACAGGAACGCGTGCGCCAGTTTGCTGCTCTTGCCCGCCTCCGCGATGAGCGTCTCGGCGAACCGAATCGCCTCCTCGTTCATCATCAGATGGCCCTGCATCACCGTGTCGCTCAGCCCCGCCTCGATCGCCACCGCGGTCAGCTCCGGGTCCGAGTGCCCGAAGAAGTGCACGCCGATCCCCGTGATCATGTCGAACTTCACCGAGCCATCGACCAGCTCCACCAGCGCACCGTTGCCCAGCCCCGATCCGATGTAGGGGTACAGCAGCGCCCGCCCCCGAACATCCGACGCCACCGCCATGATCTCGTCGAACGACTTGCTCAGCTCCGGGCTCAGCGCGCCCCGCGGCCCCGTGATCTGCGAAGACCGCTCCTTCAGCTCGCCAACCATCGTGTCGATCGCGCTGCGCACCGCCGCGCTCTCACGCAACTGCTCGCCCTGGGTCATCTCACGCTGCATCGTCTTGCCCACATGCCACCTTCTTCTTGCTCGCGCCGGTCATCGACGCGCCGTTGTACGCTCACTCACTCACTCACTCACTCGCCTGCCGGCGCGCCGCCGTCGATCTCCATCAATAAGCTCGCCATCAGCATCGCGCGTTCCTCGAGCGACTTCAGCTCGATCCATTCGTCATGCGTGTGCAGCCCGCCGCCGCGCACGCCCAAGGTATCAATCGTCGGGAGCCCCTCATCCTGCAGGATGTTCCCGTCGCACACACCGCCCGTCTCCGCAAAGGGCAACGACTGCCCCAGGTCCTCCGCAACCCGCCGCGCCAGCAACCCGAGCCGCTCCACCTCGCGCGTCCGCGGCTTGGCCGGACGATTGAAACTCCGATGCACCACCACGCGCGGCATCGTGTTATCGCCCGTCGCCAGCGCATCCAGTTTCGTCCCCAGTTCATCGGCAAAACGCCGCTCCGGATACCGCGCGTTGCCCCGGCACCACGCGAAGTCGGGCACCACATTCGTCGCCGTGCCGCCCCCGATCGGCCCGATATTCACCGTCACGCCGCTGCCAAGGTCCGACATCCCCTCCACAGCATTCATCGCCCGCGCAAGCCCGTACACCGCGCTCACGCCCTTCTCGAACTCCCGCCCCGCGTGCGCCGACCTCCCGAATACCTCGATCATGAACTGCCCCGAGCCCTTGCGACCGATCGCCAGCGCCCCCCCCGGCAGCGCCGGCTCCAGCGCCAGGCCCACATCGTGCCGACGCGCCTCGGCGCGCAGCACATGGTCCGAGCAGTAACTCCCCGTCTCCTCATCCGAGTTGAGCAGGAATGTCCAGCTCGTCCGCACCCCCGCGTCGTGGAGCGCCTCCAGCGCCACGAGCGCGATCAGAATCCCGCCCTTCATGTCCACAACGCCAGGCCCCGTCGCCGTCGCACCGTCCCCCGAAACCGTCAACGCGTTGAACGGCGAGTTCTCCGGGAACACCGTGTCCAGATGACCCGCGATCAGAACCCGCGGCTTGCCCGGCACCTCACGCCGGCACACCGCCGTCGGCGGCACCGCACCCGCCCCCGTCTGGCCCACGATCCAGCCCGGCCGCTCCCGACCCGCAACCAGGTCGGTGCGCGCGCCCAGGCGACGTAGCCGCGTCGTAACAATATCCCGGTACGCGTCCAATCCCGGCGTGTGGTTGTGCCCCGTCGGGATCGCGATGTGCGCACCCAAATCCCGGCGCATCTCGCCCGCGCGCGCAACGATCGACTCACAAACTGTGGCCTTCACGGTCGCCATCGCGTGTCCCTGGGGGGTCCGGGCAGGCCCATACGCAGCCCGCCCTTTCGCCGAACATCATACCCGCCCACAACCCCGAATGACACCCCCGCTATCCGCGCCAAACCCGCATCACACAGGTGCCAGCCCCATCGCCCGACGCCACGCGCTCAACTGCCCGAGGTGAATCGACTCGTGCTTCACCATCAGCATCAGAACGATGTCCCCGACCGTCGGGTGCACCGCGCGCCAACGCTCCAGCGGCGTCGCGTCGCCGAACACCTGCTCATCTGCCGAGTTCAGCGCCGCCAGCGCATCCCCATGCACCCGTGTGTACTCCGCGATCAGCGCATCCTTCGTCAAGTATTCATTCAAATCGTTCACGACCTTCGACTTCCGCCCGTAACGGTGCTCCGCCGGGTCCTCGAACGGCTCCCTACGCAACATCGCCGCCGCGATCGGCGCGTACACATTCAGATGCGACAGCACCCACGCCGGGTGGTTCATCGTCACGCCCGCCACCGGCTGCGCGATCATCCGCTCCGCGCTCACCCCCTCGACGAGCCCCAGCGCGTACTTCGTGCTCGACTCCCAGACCGATCGGATGGCTTCCTTCAAGATTGTGCTCCCTAGAATCTGATGTTGCCCGCTCTGAACGGGAGACGATAGTGCCGAACTTCACGGATCAGGTGAATCCGAAAGAAACTCCCTTCCGGTATCTCCCCGTCCTGTAGGTTTGAAAGCCGAGTCCGCGTGGTCAGGATGAGTCCCGTCGGGGTTTGTGACTCCTGCACCGAGCCAGACTCGGTGATGAGCAAAACACCGGCAGGCGTGATGATATTGATCGGCAGGACTCTGGGAGCGAGCCGCATCCCCGAAGAATCATACTGCCCTTGTTTGAAGTCAATCGCTATCACATAGTCGCACTGCACACCTCTCGTGCGCTTCAGACTCTGGATTATGATACTTGAATCGCCAAGATCGATTACCTTCTCAACATCCGTAAGTGGTATCTCAATCGTGTCATAGCGACTTGCCACATAGGCATCGATCCACCCCTCAATCGATCTTATCCCTTCAACCTGACTCGGGAGCTCCTCGTATCCGACCAGGAGTTGATGACTCAGCACCGCCGCGTGGCTCGCCCAGAATCCAGTCTTGGGATCAATTCCGTGAATAGTGGTCCCGTTCTCATCTGTCTGCCTGTACTTGCGCAGATCAGCACCATCGAGTGCAATCAGTCGCGAAATATTCGGTGTTGTGTTCAAGACCACTGGCGGTGACGCCAAAGGACACTCAACGACAACCTTGAAACTGATTCCCCTCCCCACCGCACTCGGCGGCAAGTATTGCTCAAACTCTACATCTTGCCCAGTGCAAAGTGTCTGCGAGCCGTATGTAGCGAGCGCCACAAATGCTCTAAGCCCCGATTTGATCCCGCCATCATCAACTTCCAACCCGTCGTGCACAATTGTCACAGGTTCGGACTCGCTAAATGTCTTTGCTCGGGAACCGTCACTGATAGCACATCCTGCGCCCTCAAGCATCATGAAACCAGCGATTAGTAGCAGTGCTTTCCTCAGCATCGGTTGCCACCTCAATTAGCAGATCCGTACATGGACTCACAATAATCCGCACAACCAGACGAGTCCCTGGCGCAAGTACGGATCTTACATATCAACATATGCCCGCGCGTATCTACCCATTCTCTCCCATTTTCGGATTCCAATACCACCTGATCCCTGCTACCTTGGCCAATCAACCAAGCCCCGCGCGTCGCGGGCGATACGAACCCCCTTCCGGGAGATCAATCATGGCCAAGCCCATCCCCGACGGCTTCCACACCGTCACCGCCCACCTTTGCATCGACGGCGCCGCCAAGGCAATCGATTTCTACAAGAAGGCCTTCGGAGCCGAGGAGATCTGCCGCATGGACTCGCCCGACGGCTCGGGCAAACTCATGCACGCCGAGATCAAAATCGGTAACTCCATCGTCATGATCGCCGACGACTTCCCCGAGTGGTGCGGCGGCAAGCCCCGCCATCCCAAAGCGCTCGGCGCGACGCCCATCACTATGCATGTCTACACCGAGAACTGCGACAAGGCCATCGAGAAGGCAACCAAAGCCGGCGCCACCGTCACCATGCCCGCGCAGGACATGTTCTGGGGCGACCGCTACGGCCAGGTGCAAGACCCCTTCGGCCATCTCTGGTCCTTCGCCACCCACATCGCCGACCTCACCCCCGAGCAGATGATGGAAGGCGCCGCCAAGATGTTCGCTCAGGGCTGAATCCGACAACACGACCCCAGCGAATCAACGCCCGTAGCCACGGGCGTTTTTCAATGACCGCATTCGACCGAATCGCATTCGATCGCGACGGGCGCGACTTCCGGCTCCACACCGAGCAGGACATCCCGCGCCCGCTCGACGAGGTCTTCCCGTTCTTCGCCGACGCCCACAACCTCCAACGCATCACGCCGCCCAATCTCCGATTCCGCATCCTGACGCCGCCGCCCATCGACATGCGCGAGGGCGCTTTGATCGACTACCGGATCTCGCTCCGTGGCTTCCCGATGCGATGGCGCACGCGAATCACAAAGTGGAACCCGCCCCGCGAGTTCGAGGACACGCAGCTCAGAGGTCCCTACTCCGTGTGGATTCACACCCACACATTCCGGTCAATCGACAATGCGACCCGCATGGCCGACACCGTCCGTTACCGCCCGCCGCTCGGCCCTCTCGGACGAGCGGCCAACCGGATGCTCATCGAGCGCGACCTCCGCGCCATCTTCGAGTTCCGCCGGGACACCGTCCGGGAAATCTTCGCCCCGCCCGATCGCACCCGACCACCGGAATAATCCTCGATGTTGCGAGGTTGACCCACAAGACGGGTGGCCCCCGCCGCCCCAGTCTGCAAAGATTCAGGACACCGGGCACCGGAGCCATTCACGATGCAACCCATCCCCGCCGCCATCCTCTTCATCACCTCAACCGCCATCACCGCCGGCACCTTGGCCCTCAACCTGCAGCCCGGCATCGGCGGCGGCATGGACGACATCGAATTCTCAACTATCGGAGCCACCGACGATATGGCCAACAAGCCCAGATACTCCAAGAGCGCCTACGACATCACCCCCCTCACCTCCGACGAAATCAAGACCCGCGCCGAGAAACTCACCGACGAACAACGCCGCGTCCTCCTCAACAAGGGCACCGAGCAGGCGTTCTGCGGCAACCTCCTCGATAACCACAAGGAGGGCTTCTACGCCTGCGCGCTCTGCGGCCTACCGCTTTTCTCCTCTGACTCCAAATTCGACTCCGGCTCCGGCTGGCCCTCATTCTTCAAACCCTTCGACAAAGACCATATCCATTACGAGTCCGACAACTCGCTTGGAATGCAGCGCGTCGAAATCCTCTGCGCCCGCTGCACCGGCCATCTCGGACACTTGTTCCACGACGGCCCCAATCCCACCGGCCTCCGCTATTGCCTCAACTCCGAGTCCCTGACCTTCTTCGAGAAGGGCGAGGACCTCCCGGCCGAGTCGATGCCCGTTGCCACCGAGACCGCCTACTTCGCCGGCGGCTGCTTCTGGGGCGTCGAGGATCGCTTCCAAGCCGTACCCGGAGTCATCGACGCCGTCTCCGGCTACCAAGGCGGCACCGTCAACAATCCCACCTACAAACAGGTCTGCTACTCCGACACGGGCCACGCCGAGTCGGTCCGCGTCGTGTTCGATCCCAAGCGAGTCTCCTACCGGAGTCTCTTGGAGGTCTTCTTCAAGATCCACGACCCCACCACCCTCAACCGCCAGGGCCCGGACATCGGCGACCAGTACCGCAGCGCCATCTTCACCACCAGCGACGAGCAACTCGCCCAGGCGAAGGCGTACATCGCCGAAGCCCAGAACTCGGACCGCTTCAAGTCCCGCAAGATCGTTACGCAGATCGAGCCCGCGCCGAAGTTCTACGAGGCCGAGGAATACCACCAGGACTACCACCTCAAGCACGGCGGTTCTTGCCAGATCCCCACGCCCTAACCCGCGAACATCTCGTACTGCATCGTCGCCGACTCAAGGCGATCCCCCAGATCCTCCCGCGACACCACATACAGGAACTCCTTGTTCCGCAGGTGGCTCACCCTCCCCACCTTCTCGCCCTTGAGGTTGTGAATCCCGATCTGCGCGCCCACATACCGCTTGAAGTCGTTCTCGATCGTCGTCACCCGCGCCTCCCCATCCCATAAATCGCCCAGCATCGACTCCATCTCCTGGCGCGACAGGTACCCCTCGTTGTTGAACGACACGATCAGCACCGGCGCCCGCACCGCGCCCAGTAGTTCCCGCATCGCCCCCGCGAACTTGGGCCGCGAGTTGAACGCGCTCTTCCGCTCGCGCACATCCACGCGCTTGCACGCCACCCCGTACACCTCGGGCTTGTCCCACCGGACGAGCGACTCCCAGATGTGATAGTTCCCCAGGTACGAGTGCTGGTTGTACGGCGGATCGATATACGCAACATCCCCCTCCAGCGCCCGCGCCGCCTCCACCGCCTCCATGCCGTGCGCCTCGCCCTTGCCGTGCACCGAGCGCGGCAGCACCTCCGGCACGCGCAACTCGAGATCATTGAACGCCCGCGGCGCCCACTGCTTCAGGTACGCCATCTGCAGCCCCGTCGTCGAGTCCACCCGGTCCGCCGCCTCCATCAGCGACACCAGCATCACCGACTCCAGTTCCGGCTCCAATCCCTTCCGCGCGATCGCCTCACGAATCGCATCGATCCGCGCGCCGTTCTTGGGCTGGAAATACCGCGACCGCTCGCAGAAAGTCTCCGTGAAGTACCCCGGCTCCCCATTCATCCCGTTGAACTCACGCACCAGCCGCCCCGCATCCGCCAGCACATCCTCCGCGTCCGCCTGCACATAGCACCGCGCCAGCGTATGCGCATACGCGTTGTGATCGTTCGACAGAACACGATACCCCGCGCCCTTCAGCGCGTGCCCCACCCGCGAGGTCCCCGAGAACAGGTCAACGACCGTCCGCGCCCCACCGACCGCGCGCACCGTATCGAGTATCACTGGCATCAACGCCCGCTTCGACCCGATGTACTTGATCACGCCTCACCCCCGCCGCCTATCAATACTCGTCCCACGCCTTCATCGCCATCGACGCCGCGTCCGTCCGTGTCACCGCCTCGATGAACCGCTGCGCGATCTGTCGGTTCGTGATCAGCGGCACATTGAAGTCCACCGCCGCCCGCCGGATCACATACCCGTTCGTCAACTCATCCACGCGATCGTTGCTCGGGATGTTGATCACCAGGTCAACCTCGTGCTCCCGGATCCGGTCCACCGCCGTCGCCACGCCACCTTCCGCGGCGGGCGCACCATTGACCATGGGCCACGCCACCCGCGTCACATCGAACCCCTCGTCCGCGAGCATCTTCGCCGTGCCCTCGGTCGCGTACATCTTGATCCCGTGATCGCGCAGACGCTTCGCGCCCGATAACAACTCCGCCTTCGCCTCGATCGGCCCGACACTCAAGAGCATCGACTTCACCGGCAAGCGATACCCCACGCTGATCAGCGCCTTCAGGAACGCCTCGTTGAAGTCGTCGCCGATGCACGCCACCTCGCCCGTCGAAGCCATCTCCACGCCCAGCGTCGGGTCCGCACCCTGCAACCGCGTGAACGAGAACTGCGGCGCCTTCACACCCACATGATTCAACTCGAACGCCGTCTTGGGCGGCTTCTCCACCTTCTCGCCCATGATGACCTTCGTCGCCAGATCGATGAAGTTCTGCTTGAGAACCTTCGACACGAACGGAAAACTCCGCGACGCCCGCAGGTTGCACTCGATCACCTTTACCGCGTTGTCCTTGGCGATGAACTGGAAGTTGAACGGCCCGTTGATCTTGAGCCGCTGCGCCACCTTTGTCGCGATCCTCCGGATCTGCCGGATCGTCTCCAGGTAGGTCCGCTGCGGCGGGAACACCAGCGTCGCATCGCCCGAATGCACGCCCGCGTTCTCCACATGCTCGCTGATCGCGTACACGATGATCTCGCCGTCCCGCGCCACCGCGTCGTACTCGATCTCCTTCGCGTTCTCCAGGAACTTGCTCATCACGATCGGGTGCTCGGGCGAAACAAGCGTCGCGTCGTGCAGGTACTTGCGAAGCTCCTTGTCGCTCGCCGCCACCGCCATCGCCGCGCCCGACAACACATAGGACGGCCGGATCAACACCGGGTACCCGACCTCCTCCGCGAACGACAGCGCCGCGTCCTCCGTCGTCAGCTCGCGCCATTCCGGCTGATCGATATCCAGCTCGTCGAGCAACTTCGAGAACTTGTGCCGATCCTCCGCGTTGTCGATGCTCTCGGGCGTCGTGCCGAGCACGCGCACGCCGTGCCGATGCAGCTTGAGCGCCAGATTGTTGGGAATCTGCCCGCCCATCGACACCACCACACCCATCGCCCCGACCCGCTCATAGATCTCCCGCACCGTCTCCTGGCTGATCTCATCGAAGAACAGCAAGTCCGACTCGTCGTAGTCCGTGCTCACCGTCTCGGGGTTGTAGTTGATCATCACCGTGCGATAGCCCAGTTTCCGGAGTGACCGCACCGTGTTCACGCAGCACCAGTCAAACTCAACGCTGCACCCGATCCGGTATGCACCCGAACCCAGCACAATCACCGACTTCTCCACCGGCAGCGCGACATCGTCCTCCACCCCGTCGTACGACAGGTACAGATAGTTCGTTTTCGCCGGGTACTCACCCGCCAGCGTGTCGATCTGCCGAATCGCGGGCCGGATCCCGTGCGCGATCCGCTCGGCGCGCACATCCGCGTCAGTAGCGCCCGTCAGCGCGCAGATCTGCCCGTCGCTGAAGCCCGTCCGCTTGCACTCGCGCAGGAGCCGCTCCCCGATCGCCGCCACGCCCTCGCCGCGCTTCGCCTCGAGCAGCCGACCCAGCGCCACCACGCGCTCGATCTTCTGCAGGAACCACGGATCGATATGGCTCAGTTCGTGAATCCGCTCGACCGAATACCCCTGCCGCAGTGCCTCGACCACCGCAAAGATCCGGTTGTCCGTCGGCTCGCGCAACTCGCGCTCGATCTCATCGATCGGAAAGTCCGGGTTCGCCACCAGACCCCGCGCCCCGATATCCAGCATCCGGATCGCCTTCTGCAGCCCCTCCTCGAACGTCCGCCCGATCGCCATCACCTCGCCGACGCTCTTCATCGCCGAACCAATCTGGCGGCGCACCTTCCGGAACTTCCGCAGGTCCCACCGCGGAACTTTCACCACGCAGTAATCCAGCGCCGGCTCGAAGAACGCCTTCGTGCTCCGCGTCACAGCGTTGGGCAACTCGTGCAACCCGTACCCGAGACCCAGCTTCGCCGCGACAAACGCCAGCGGATACCCCGTCGCCTTGCTCGCCAGCGCCGAGCTGCGGCTCAGCCGCGCATTCACCTCGATAATCCGGTACTGCTCGCTCTTCGGGTCCAGCGCAAACTGAATGTTGCACTCCCCCACTACGCCCAGGTGCCGGATCACGCGGATCGAGACCTCGCGCAGCAGGTGATACTCCCTGTTGCTCAGCGTCTGGCTCGGCGCCACCACGATGCTCTCGCCCGTGTGGATCCCCAGCGGATCCAGATTCTCCATGTTGCAGATCGTCAGGCAGTTGTCGAAGCGGTCGCGCACAACCTCGTACTCAACCTCTTTCCACCCCGTCAGGCACTCCTCGACCAAGACCTGCGGCGCGTGCGCCAGCGCCATCTTCACGCGCTCGCGCAGCTCCTTCTCGTCCCGCACCACGCCCGATCCCAAACCGCCCAGCGCGTAGGCGATCCGCATCATCACCGGATAGCCGAGTTCCGCCGCGAACTTCACCGCGTCATTGACGGTCGTCGCCGCCTTGCTCCGCGGCGCATCCGCGTTCACCTCGTTCAGCTTCCGTACGAACAACTCCCGGTCTTCCGTATCCCGAATCGTCTCGACCGGCGTGCCCAGCACGCGCACGCCGTGCTTGTCCAGCACGCCCGAGTCGTGCAGCTTGAGCCCGCAGTTCAACGCCGTCTGGCCGCCGAACGACAGCAAAAGCCCGTCCGGCTTCTCCTTCTCGATCACACGCTCCACAAACTCGGGCGTGACCGGGAGGAAATACACCTTGTCCGCCAGCGCTTCCGATGTCTGAATCGTCGCGATGTTCGGATTGATCAGGACCGTCCGGATCCCCTCTTCCTTGAGCGCCTTGATCGCCTGGCTCCCCGAGTAATCAAACTCGCCCGCCTCGCCGATCTTCAGCGCCGAACTCCCCAGCACCAACACCTTCCGTGGCAGCGTTTTCATTGGCCGATCATCCTCACAAACTCATCAAACAGGAATCCCGTATCCACCGGGCCCGGGCACGCCTCGGGATGGAACTGCACGCTCCGGAACGGCAGATACGAGTGGCGAATCCCCTCGCTCGTGCCGTCGTTCAGGTTGCTGAACCACGGCCTCCAGTCCGGCGGCAGAGTCGTCGCGTCCACCGCGAACCCGTGGTTCTGGCTCGTCACGAAGCACCGATCCGTCCCGCACTCCACCACCGGCTGGTTCTGCCCGCGATGCCCATACTTCAACTTGTACGTCCGCGCGCCGATCGCCAGCGCCAGGAGCTGATGCCCCATGCACACACCGAAGACCGGAATCCCCCGCGCCATCACATTCCGAATCTGCTGCACGGACGCCTCCGCCATCGAAGGATCGCCCGGCCCGTTCGAGATGAGCAACCCGTCGAACTGCTCATCCTTCAACTCGTAGTCCCACGGCACGCGCAGCACCTCAACCCCGCGACCCACCATCGACCGGATGATGTTGAACTTCGTCCCGCAGTCGATCAGCGCCACACGCTTCGTGCCCTCCCCGTATCGCATCGGCTCGCGCGTGCTCACCTTCGCGATCAGGTTCTCCTTGTTCGGATCATGGAACTCAGGCCGCCGCCCCCCCACCTCGATCACGCCCAGCATCGATCCCTTCTCGCGGAGCCGCTTCGTCAGCGCCCGCGTGTCGATGCCCGTCACGCCCAGCACGCCCTGCTCCTTGAGCCACGAACCGAGCGAGCGCCCGGCGTCCCAGTGGCTGAACCGCGGCGAATAATCCGCAACGATCAGCGCCTCGGCGTGGATCCGGTCGGACTCGAACACGGCGCTCATCCCGTGCTCCATCCGCTCCGCCGGCACGCCGTAGTTGCCGACAAGCGGATACGTGCAGGTGATCATCTGCCCCGCGAACGACGGATCGGTCAGCGTCTCCGGATAACCCACCATCCCGGTGCAGAACACGGTCTCACCCGCCGCCGGCTTCACATCGCCGAACGCATACCCGTGGAACTCCGTGCCGTCCTCCAGCACAAGCGTCGCCGATTGATCGAGGATCATCGAAGGACTCGACTCGTCCATCACATCCATGCGCACCACCCGTCTCGTCTGAACACTCGTCATCGAATCAAACTCCCTTCCCCACCGCCGCGTCCGGGCGGCTGCCCGGCTTCACCGCAACCATCCCCTTCGCGCACATCGGGCAAGCGCTGCGCTCAAAGGTCTCGAACTCCAGCGCCGCCAGCGACCAGAACGGCACACCAACACCCCCTCCATCAAACTTCCCGCCGCTCCGATCCACGATCGACGCGTACCCCACAATCTCCGCGCCCGCCTGCGCGATCAGAGGCGATAACTCCATCACGCTCTTGCCAGTCGTCACCACATCCTCCGCGATCAGCACACGCTCTCCCGCTTGCAGCGCGAAGCCGCGCCGCAGCGAAAACCTCCGCGTCTCATCACGCTCCGCGAAGATCGACCGCGTGCCCAGCGCTCGGGCCAACTCATACCCCCACACCACGCCCCCCAGCGCCGGCGCCAGCACCACATCCACCGGCGCATCGCCGATCAGTTCGGCCATCATCGCCGCGCACCGCGCCGCCTTCTCAGGGTGCTCCAGCAACTTCGCGCACTGGCAGTACCGATCCGAGTGCAGCCCGGAACTCAACAGAAAGTGCCCCTCCAGCAGCGCGTGCGTCTCGCGCAACATCGCCTCCACCAACCCGCCGTCCTTGTGCCTCGCGTGCGCGTTCACCCCGCTCCACCTCCCGCCTTCGCGATCCGATCCCGCCATTCCATCGCCTTCCGGCGCACGATCTCCAGCGCATCGCCCTTGTCATCTTTGCCGGGCAGCACGCCCCGCGTCACATGAATCAGATACCCCCCGCCGGGCGAGCCATCCGAGCGCGCCGCCGCGCATGTTGTCTCCAGATCGCCGCCCTGCGCTCCCACACCCGGCACCAGCATGGCCATCTCCCCGGCAAACGCCCGCACCTCCGCGACCTTCTCGCCGCGCGTCGCGCCAACAACGATCCCCGCGTTGCGATGTTCGCACCCCCACGCCCGCACTCGCTCGACGATCTCCCGATACAACCCGTCCCGCATCAGGAAGTCCCCCGCGCCGGGATTGCTCGTCAGCGCCAGGAAATAGGTCGCCTTGTCGCCGTATGCCAGGAACGGCTCCGCAGAGTCCCGCCCCATGAGCGGGTTCACCGTCGCCGCATCCGCGCCCAGATGCTCGAACAACGCCCTGGCGTAGTGCTTCGCCGTCGTGCCGATATCGCCGCGCTTCGCGTCCGCGATCACGAACGCTTCCGCCGGGATCGCCGACCGCACGCGCTCCAGCATCGCCCACCCCGCGCTCCCCAGCGACTCGAAGAACGCCAGGTTGAACTTGAACGCCGCCGCGATGTCCGCCGTCGCCCCGATCACCCCCCGCAGGAACGCCTCGTACCCCTCGATCGAGGGCTCGTATCCGCGGGGCAGGTAGTCGGGCGCCGGCTCAAGGCCCACGCTCAGCGCTGCGCCGGTCCGCACAACGGCCACATCCAGCTTGGCAAAGGCCCCACAACAAAAGACCCCGCCGGGAGCGGGGTCACGCAACGCACGAGAATCATTTGCGGGGGGGGCGGAAACGCCACAAGGGGCCGGGGGAGTTGGCTTCCGCCGCGGATCGGGCTGCTGCTCGATGGCCTCTCGTTCCTGCCGCTTCACTAAAGCAGGATCATAGCAACTACCGCAGCAACTTTCTCACCCGACCCCAGCCTCGACCGGCGAACACACCCGCTCTTCGCTTAGTTCATCGCACCACACCCGAATCAACGGGCGTTGCCCGGCATCAGGTCTTCTCTCTGTGCTCTCTGTGGTCTCTTGTGGTTAATGCACTCGGTGCACGACCCGACCGCCCACGATCGTCCCCACCACCCGCGCCCCGAACCGTTCCCCCACCCACGGCGAGTTCTCGCTCTTCGAGCCCAGGCCGGCCACCGTCAGCGTCCACGCCCGCTCCGGATCGATCAGCACAACATCCCCCGCGCACCCCGCCGCGAGCGATCCCCACCCGCCCCCGATCTCGCCGAGAATCCGCGCCGACGCAATTGTCATCCGCTCGATCAGGTTCGCCATCGACCACTTCCCGCTCGCTACGAACTCCCGGTGCAGCACCGAAAAAGCGCTCTCCAATCCGAGAATCCCGAACGGCGCCGCATCAAACACGTTGTCCTTCAGCGCCGGCGCGTGCGGCGCGTGATCCGTCGCGATGCAATCGATCGTCCCATCCTCCAGCGCCTCGATCAGCGCCAGCCGATCCTCCTCCGCGCACAACGGCGGCTTCATCTTCGCGTGCGTATCCACCTCCCCCGTTCTTTCGTTCCAGACGCGCTCATCGGTCAGCGTCAGGTGATGCGGCGACACCTCCGCCGTCACCGGCGCGCCGCGCTTCTTCCATTCCCGAATCGCCTCGACGCTCGTCACAGTCGACACATGGCAGATGTGGAGTCGGCATCCCGTCTCAGCGCTCAGCATGCAGTCCCGCGCCACGACGCTCGCCTCGCTGCTCCGCGGGATGCCGGGCAGCCCGAGCCGCATCGAAACCGCGCCCTCGTGCATCACGCCGTCCGCCGTGAGCGACATATCCTCGCAGTGATCCATGATCACCATGCCCAGCGCGCCGATCGCCTGCATCGCCCGGCGCATCACCCCCGCATCCGCTACCGGCACCCCGTCATCCGAGAACGCCACCGCCCCCGCGTCCCGCAGCGCCGAGTATTCGCAGAGTTCCGCCCCGCTCAACCCCTTGGTCACCGCCGCGATCGGGTGCACCCGCGCCAGCCCCGCATCCGCCGACCGGTCGCACATGTACCGCACGATCATCGCGCTGTCGCACACCGGCCGCGTATTGGGCATGCAGCACACCCGCCCGTACCCCCCCACCACGCCCGCCCGCGCGCCCGTCGCGATCGTCTCGGACTGCTCACCCCCCGGCTCGCGCGTGTGCGCGTGCACCTCCACGAACGCCGGCGCCGCGATCAGGCCCTTCGCGTCGATCACCTCCGCCCCCGCGTGCGCACCGGTGGGCTCACCCACCGACTTCACGACGCCGCGCTCGATCACGATATCCGCGATCCCGTCGATCCCCTGCGAGGGATCGATCACATGCGCACCTTTGATGACAATCGTGCTCATTGTTCAGCCCCGCACGCCCGCGCCAGCACCGCCATCCGCACCGCCACGCCGTTGGCGACCTGCTCCAGCATCAGGCATCGCTCGTCATTCAGCATCTCGCGCGAGACCTCCACGCCGCGGTTGCACGGCCCCGGGTGCATCACCAGCACCTTGCCGTCCTTCTTGGCCCACTCGAGGCGCGCGGGGGTGATTCCGAACAATCTGGCGTACTCCCCCCCGCCGGGGAACTGTGCGCGCGCGTGGCGTTCCAACTGGATGCGGAGCGTCATGATGACGTCGGCTCCGGCGATTCCCTCGCGAAGATCGTTGAAGATCTTTGAAGATATCGCGCTTTTGAGGTCAGTTGGCGCCATGCTGCGCGGGCCGACGAGCACCACTTCCGCCCCGAGTGCGCGCAATGTATGGACATTGGACCGCGCCACGCGCGAGTGCAGCACATCCCCCACGATCGCCACCCGCTTCTTCTCCACCGTTCCGAGCGCACGACGGATGGTCATCGCGTCGAGCAGCGCCTGGGTCGGGTGCTCATGCCTCCCATCGCCCGCATTGACCACGGTCGCGCGCACATGGCGCGCCACAAACGCGGCCGATCCGCCCGAGGCGTGCCGCACCACCATCGAGTCCACGCCCATCGCGTCGAGCGTCCGCACCGTGTCGGCCAGCGTTTCGCCTTTGGCGGTGCTGGAGAGACCCGGATCGAAGTTCACCGCCATCGCGCCGAGGCGTTTGGCGGCCATCTCGAAACTCGTCCGCGTCCGGGTGGAATGCTCGAAGAACGCGTTGACGACGGTCTTGCCGCGGAGCAGATCGCTCTGCTCGCGCCGGTCGATCATCGCGCGGTACTTCTCGGCGGCGTCGAGGATCGACTCGATCTCGGCCTTGCTCATGCCCTCGCAGGCGAGGAGGCTCCGTCCGGCGGATTGGCTCGTGGTTCCCGGCATGCGCGGGGGAATATACCGCAGCCGCATCGGGTACACTCCCCCACCACCGCCCCGGAACCGGGGCGATGATGAGAGGACTCCGAAGCATGACGACCGCCCTGACTGGCCCTCTTGTTCCGACGCTCGCAGATGTGTTCCGCCCAACGGACGCGGCTCGCGCGCGGATGTACGACCTCATGCTGATCGTCGGTGGTTCGCTCTTCGTCGCGTTGTGCGCTCAGGTGGCGATCCCGACGGGTGCGATCCCGATGACGCTCCAGACATTTGCCGTGATGGTGGTCGGCGCGTTGCTCGGCTCGAGGCGTGGTGCGGCCGCGCTGGCGCTGTACCTCGCGGAGGGTGCTGCGGGGCTCCCGGTGTTCGCGGGGTTTCATGCCGGGATGCCGCTGCTCTCGAGCGGGTACATCGTGGGCTTCATTCCGGCGGCGTTCGTGATCGGCTATCTCGCGGAGCGCGGATGGGACCGGCGGCTCTGGACGAACTTCGCGGCGATGCTGCTGGGCAATGCGGTCGTTTTCGCTTTCGGTCTGGCGTGGCTTTATGCGATCACGACAGTACTGAGCGGCTCGTTCCAGAGCGTGGAGATTTCGTCGGGCGATGTGCTGGCGGTCGGGCTGATGCCGTACATCATCGCTGATGCGTGGATCAAGATCGCGGTGGCGACGGCGCTGCTCCCGCTGGGATGGAAACTCCTCGGCCGCCGGTCGGACGATCGCGCCTGAGTTCAGTAGGGGTTAGATCGCACGAGACGCTTGAGATCGCGGGCCATACGGAGCGAGTCTTCGCGGTCGAGTCCGTCATACATCCCGACGACCTTGACATCTGGGGAGATCACGAAGAATCGTGACGGGTGCATGATGTTGCTCATGGTGCCGCCATCGGGGCGGGTGATGGTGAGCGAGTCATCGACGGTGACGCCGAACCCGAGGCCGCCCTCGCAGATGGCGGTGATGGTGCCGATATCGCCCGTGAGGAACCGCCACTTGTCGTCGGCGACGCCGAAGCGGTCGGAGTAGGCCGCGAGGTGCTCGGACGTGTCGTGCTCGGGGTCCACGGTGATGGATACGAAGTTGACCGGCGCGTCGCCCAAGTCCTGCTGGATGGTGAAGAGGTTGCCTTTCATCACGGGGCAGGCGGTGACGCACGCCGAGAACATGAACTCGAGAACGGTCCAGTGGCCCTCGAAGATGGAGCGGTCGACGGTCGCGCCGGTCTGGTCGGTCAGTTGGAAATCGGGGATGGTCATCGATGCGAGCGCTTCGCGGAGGGCTGCGTCGTTCTGCATCGCGGCGGAGTCGACATCGTTCACGCGGGAGCGGCGCGTCGCGAGAATCGCGACCATGATGGTCCCGGCGACGATCGAGCCGACGAGCACGAGGATGAGCACGATCGTGCCGGGGCTGAGCCCCTTCTTCCGTTGTTGACCCGGGGGATGAGTCATCCGGCTCCCTCCTCGCCGCCCGCGCGGATGTGTCGCTTGCCCATGATGAACCACGCCAGCGCGAAGGCGCCCGCGGCGGCGAGCAGCGCGCCGCCCCAGTCGAGGATGCTCGGGTTGGTCGTGCCCAGCGCGCTTCCCATGGCGCGGGTGGACCACGCTAGCGGGTTGCAGCGCGCGACCCACTTCATCCAATCGGCCATGCCCTCGACCGGGAACATCGCGCCGGAGAAGACCCAGAGCGGGAGCAGGACCAGATTCATCACGCCGTGGAATCCGGCGACCGAGTCCATGCGCCATGCGAGCGCCATGCCGATGCAGGACACGAACGTCGCCGCGAGGATGAGCGCGAGCGCCGCGACGGCGTACCCGACGACCCCCGGGTGGATGCCGACGAGCGGCGCCGCGGCGAGGACGATCGCGCCCTGGAGGACGGCGATGATGACGGCGCCGGCGACCTTGGAGCCGACGATGGCCCATGCGGGCGCTGGGCTGACGAGGACGGATTGCAGGAATCCGGCGTGGCGGTCCTGGATGAGCGAGATCGCCGAGAAAATCGAGGCGAAGAGGACGATCATGGTCGCCATGCCGGGGATGAGGTACGCGGCGTAGGAGTTGGCCGGGCCGCCCTCGGTGCCCTCGGTGATCGCCGGCGATACGAACGAGCCGGCCATGCCGGAGGCGAGGAGGAGCCAGACGATCGCGCCGGTGCCGACGGCGGCGACGATGCGCGACGGCTGGCGGATGAACCGCACGAGTTCGCGGCGCGTGAGCGCGATGAGCGCGGATCGTGACTCGGCGGAGCGTTTCATGCCAGCGCCTCCGTGCCGGCGAGCGATCGGCCCGTGCGGGCGATGTAGACATCCTCTAGGGTGGCGGGGCCGACCTCGAAGGCGATGTCTGAGCGCACGAGTGCGGCGGTCGCTGCGGTGATCGCATCGGCTGCGCCCGCCCCGACGGCGTGGCGGCCGATGGACGACACATGGAGGCCGGCGACTTCGAGCATGTCGGCGTACGCCGGATCGGTTCGGACCATCTGGGCGTTCTCGGAGAGCGATCGCCGGAGTTCGTCGGGTGCGCCTTGCGCGGCGATTCGGCCGCTCGTCATCATGATGACTTGCCCGGCGCGATCGGCCTCGTCCATCATGTGCGTGGTCATGAGGATGGTGATGGGGCGCTCGGCTCGGACGCGCTGCAGCGCCTCCATGAATGCGCGGCGCGCCTCGACATCCAGCCCCGCGGTTGCTTCGTCGAGGAGCAGGACGATGGGCTCGGTGAGGAGCGCGCGGGCGAGATCGGCGCGGCGCTTCTGGCCGCCGGAGAGGCGGGCGACTCGGCGTTTGAGGATGTCGGTGATGGCGAGTTGAGAAGCGACCTTTTCGAGACGATCGCGGAACCTGGATTTGCTCATGCCCACGAGCGCGGATTGGAGCCGCAGGTTCTCGCGGACCGAGAGCAGCGCATCGAGCCCGGGCTTCTGGAACACGACTCCGAGACTGGCGCGCACGGCGTCGGCCTCGAAGGTCGTGGAGCGCTCCAGGACTTCTGCTCCGCCCGCGTCGGGCTTGTCGAGGGTCGCCAGGATCCGCAGGAGCGTGGACTTTCCCGAGCCGTTTGGGCCGAGGAGTGCGATCCAAGAGCCGAGCGGCGCTTCGAAGGAAACTCCGTCGAGCGCGGTCACACGCTCGTGCTTGGCGCGGTACTCACGCCGGACATCCTTGAGACGGATGGCGGGCCTCGATGAGGGATCGTCGCCAGGAGGGTCGATTTCGAGGGGGGCTGCTTCGGATTCGGTCATGCGAGCCACCGGGCGATCACAAAGGCGTCGAACACCATCGTGAGCATCACCACGGGGAGGTACATGATCGACGCGATGAAGAGTGACCTGGCGTCCTTGTCGGTGCGACCGATGACGAACTGCACCGCGCTGTACAGCATCGCCAGACCGGCGACGGTGGCGACGAAGAGCGTCGCAGCGCTGAGCACGCCGGGCATCGCGCGCACGGGCAGGAGCGAGACGGGGATGAGCGTGAGCGACCACGCGAGGACGGCCCAGGATGTCTTGACGCCGGTGGGGTCCACGACGGGGAGCACGAGGTGACCGCCCTGCGAGTATTGATCGCGGTAGCGCCACGCGATGGCGAGCACATGGGGAATCTGCCAGACGAACATGAGCAGGAAGAGCGTCCACGGCGCGAAGCGGTCGAGGCCGCCCGAGGTGCCTCCCCATGCGGCGGCCCATCCGATGAGGGGCGGGAGCGCGCCGGGGACGGAGCCGACGAGCGTGGAGACGGGCGAGACCGGCTTGAGGAGCGTGTACCCGGCGAGGTAGATGATTGTTGTCGAGAGCGCGACGAGCGCGGCGACGGGGTGCGCGCCGATGGCGAGGACCGCGCAGCCGAGCATGGTGAGCGCGATGCCGAAGAACCACGCGAACGCGGGTGTGACGCGGCCCGCGGGGAGCGGGCGGCTGGCGGTGCGGGGCATGGCGGCGTCGCGGCCGATCTCCATGACCTGATTGAGGACATTGGCACCGGCTGCGGCGAGGACCGTTCCGACCATGCAGGCGAGACCGATGAAGAGCAGATTCTCGCGGCTCCACGCGGTGGCGACGCCCCCGAGCGCGAATCCGACGCCGGTGGTGATGGCAACCATCTTGACGATGCCGGGCTTGGCGAGGTCGATGAGGTCGGCGCGCACAGGGATCGCGGGGGCTTGTGCGGTCGAAATCGGTGTGACGCGGGGGTGTCTGCTCACGCCTATCTCAAAGAGGGAGTTCTGCGAGTTGATCCGCACGGATTCCTGCCTGACGGGACGGGCGTGATTGTAGCGTCGTCAGAGGATCAGGGGGCCGGAACGAGGAGGTCCACGAAGACGGGGAAGTGGTCGGAGGGGAACTCAGAGGCGGCGAAGCGTTCGGCGTTCTGGGGCGACCGGTAGCTGCTGCGGGGCGTCTCGACGGCGACCTGCGTGTCGAGGGGCGTGCGGTACACGCGGGCGCCGAGCTGGCGCATGCCGACGGACGGCAGGACGTAGTCGATGCGCATGCCGAACTGAGAAGTGACGGAGTCTCCGATGACGGAGGTGATGCCGGCGCGATCGGTCTTGAGCGTGGGCGTGACGCTGAAGGGCACCATGACACCCTGGACGCGCTTGTTGCTGAGGAGCATGCGAACGGGGTTATCGCGCGAGTCGCTTTGGTCGGGGTCGGCGTTGAGGTCACCCAGGATGACGAAAAGGGCGTCGGGCGGGAGGCCGCCGGAGGCGCCGGCGTCATCGGTGATGTATGCCGCGTGCTGGCCGCCCGAGATGTAGTCGGCGAAGAAGCGGATCTCGTCGTGGTTGCGGCGGCCGTTGCGATCCTCGGGGCCGTCGAAGACGGGGGGTGTGGGGTGGCTGGCGAGGATGTGGACTGTAGCGCCGTTCTCGAGGATGACCGGGACATCCCAGTGAGATTTGCTGGAGAGCGGGATGACAGCGAGTTCGTCGTCGGAGTACCACGGCTCGGCTTCGTTCGTGCTACCAGTGAGAGGCGGCAGGAGCGCGCCGGGCATGTTCTTCCAGAGGAAGTGCTGGAATGTGCGCGCGTTGTCTTCGTCGATGGTGAGGCCATCGCGGACGAGGAGCGCCATCGCGTACTGGCCGGGGTACTCGCCGTAGCCGAGGGTGTCGCCGCCGAAATCACGGCCCGTGGTGTTCGGGTCGCAGACGCCGTTGTTGTCGAGATCGAGACCGCTATGAACGCCCGTGTTGGAGGCGCGCATGAAGGCGTGGTAGGCGATTGGTTTGTGATCGCCCTGCGCCACGGCGAGGTAGTTGTCGGCGAAGCGCTGGCCGCTGAGGCCGTGTTCGTCCTGGTCGATCTCGTTGAGCAGGATGACATCGGGGCGGATGTCGAGGATGGCTTCGGCGATGCGTTTGAGACGGTCGTCGTCGCCGGAAGCGATTTTGGCGGTCTTGGCGTCGTGGATGTTGAAGGTGGCGACACGGAGGCGTTGCTCGGACTGGCGGGCGCACGCGGTCGGCGCGATCGCTAATGCGGCGGCGAGTGCTGCGGTTCCCAGAAAGAGTCTGCGGGCCATCGGCGTGCCTCCATTTTGTGGCGGGGCGGGCTTCCGGGTTGAGCATATCGGGCGTGTGTTTGTTCGGCGTGCTGGTGGGGAATAAAGTTTGTGCAACCGTGACCCGGTAGCTCAGTTGGATAGAGCAGCGGACTTCTAATCCGCAGGTCGGTGGTTCGAGTCCACCCCGGGTTGTTCCCCTCATCCCCCTTCACCCCCCCACACCCCCACCCCCATCCTCCCGCCACTATTCCATCCCCGGCGCACCCCAACGACACGATTGCTCACCTGTTTCGGAGACGCTTGTTGTGAGAAAGACGACTTTTCTGGTGCTGGCGATTGCGGCTGCCTCTCTGGGCGCATGCGATCGGAAGAAGGATGCCGCACCGGCTGGTGGCGACGCTCCACCCGCGATCGAGGAACCCGCCGGAGAGACGAGCGAGCAGATCACCAAGCGATTGCTTGAGGCGTCATTCATGCAGCCGAGCGGCATCGAGGTGGTTTCGGGGATGCCGCCGATCAGTCTGGACCCGGACCTGGTGGACTTGGGCGACATGATGCCGAACACCAAGAAGTCGGGCTCGCTTGTCATGAAGAATGTGGGCGACAAGCCGCTGCGGATTCTGGCGCTGCGATCGACCTGCGCGTGCACGGTGCCTGGGATTCAGAGCGACACCATTCAACCGGGGGAGTCGATCACGATCGAGCTTGAGTTGGATGCGAACTCGGCGACCGGCGCGACTCTCCGGTACATCATGGCGCTGATCGAGGGGTACACGCAGCCGGTGCAGTTGATCGTGCAGGCGGATGTGAACTACGGGGTCCGGACGAGTGTGACGTACGACCCGCCGGACCAGGCGCGTACGGCGGATATCGAGCTGCGTTCGACGGATGAGAGCGTGCCGTTCACGGTGATCTCGGCGGGCGGGATGGCGCCGAAGTTTCTCGATGGGTTTGATCCGGTGAAGGACGAGCCGCGCACGCACTACACGATCCGGCAGGATTTCTCGATGTATTCGGCCGAGCAGCTTCCGAGGTGGTTCATCATCGAGACGGATCACCCGACGGCGGCGGTGATCGATGTGCCGGTGCCGAACTACGAGTTGAACCCGGAGCGGTTGCGCCACCGGTTCAATCTCTCGGAGTCGCGTCTCGTGCTCGGGCGGATGGAGGCGGGCGAGAGTGTGCAGCGAACGGTGCGCGTGCTCGGCGGGGACCTGCCCCCTGCGGAGGAGTTCACCTTTCTCGTGACGCACGCACTTGAAGACCTGTGCGGCGTGAGCGTTTCGTCGTCGGACAACGAGGAGGACGGGACCTTGAGTCTGGTGATCGAGGTGACGCCCAAGCCGGAGACGCGGGGCGTGCTGTTCGACAGGGTGTCGATCAGTTGGGGCGGGGATACTCGGGAGATCGACATCATCGGGCGCGTTGTCGCGCCGGAGTGACGCGGCTTACCCGCGCCCGGCGAGGCGGCGGGTGGTCATATCGAATGTGCGCACGAGGGCGGAGCGGAGCGCGCCGACGATGGCGAAATAGGTCGCGAATGTGACGACGACGCCGATCGCCAGCGCGACGCGGGCGTTGATGAGCGGCATGGCGGCCCCGGCATCGACGGTGCTCTCCATCGCGATGGCGGGGTTAAGGACCGCGTGGGTGAGCGTGACGGGCGTCATGGGCGCGAGGATGGGGCCGACCGCGGTGAGGCCGGACGCGGCCTGCCAGGCGCAGAGCCCGACGACGCCCGCGACCGCGCCGATGACGCCCACCGAGCCGATCACGGAGCCGATGGTGCCCTTGCTCTTGAGCGACCATTGCAGGCCGACCATGACGACGAACGCGAGGAAGGGAATCATGGCCAGCGGCGCGAGCAGCGCCGCCTCGGGGAGAACCAGCGGCGCGTTGACGACGGGTGCGCCGGCGGTGTTGGCGAGTCGTGCGGCGACTGTTGTGCCGGTCATCAGGGTGTATGCCGCGCCGATGGCGAGCGTGAGGAGCGGGACGGCGAGCATCGGCAGGAGGTAGGTGACGAGGCCGCGGAGTTTGCCGTTGAGGTAGTCCTTGGGCGTGATGGGCGTGGTGAGGATGATGTCGAGCGTGCCGTCTTCGCGTTCGCGCGAGATGGCGGTGGCGGAGACATTGATCGCGACGAGGACGATGACGATCACTTCGGTCCAGATGGTTGCGGCGAGGACGAATCGCAGATCGCTTGAAGCCATGCCGCCGTTGTGGAAATAGATGATCGTGGCAATGCCCCAGAGGACGCCCAGTGCGACGAAGGCCCATCGCGCGACGATCTTCGGGAGCGTGGCTTGTCGTGCGGATGCTTCGCGCCACGCGATGGGGTTCCTGGAGACGGTTTTGGCGGGGCGCGTGGTCTGGGTGGAGCCCTGGCGTTTGAGGAGGCGTTTGTGGAGCGGGACGCCGCCCTTGGTGCCGACATTGCGGACGGTGATGGAACTTGCGGCGATTAGCGCGACCGACAGGCCGCCCGAGACAAGGCACCAGGCGAGGACGGGGTTGCCGAACCAGAGCCGTTTGATTGATGAGAGCGCTTCGAGTTCAAGCCCTTGCGGGCGCGGATAGCCGGTGGGGTTGAGCAGCGCGGTCAGAGCGAGGAACGGATTAAGGGATGTCATGATGGTGACGCCGCCGGTGGCGCCTCGGAGGCCGAGATCGATGGCCCATGTGACGCCGAGGTACGTGACGACTGAGATATAGAACGCAAAGACGGCGCGTTTGCCGGCGAGGCGCGAGACGGAGAGCGCCACGGCGATCGCGCCGACGAGCAGTGCTGCGCACGCTGCGATGGCGTAGCTGAGAAGGACGCTGCGCCCCGGCACGCCGCCGAAATACTGCGTGAGCGCGACGAGCGGGAGCGATGCCGCCAGGAGCGCGAGGACGAAGAAGAGGCGTCCGAAGATGTTGCCCAGCACCATCTGGATGGCGGAGAGCGGCGTAGTGAGGAGGATGTCCCACGTGCGCGGGTTGGACTCCTGCGCGATCGCGCCCGCCATGAAGACGGGCGTGAGCAGGCAGATGAGCCCGATCTGGAGGTACGAGAGCATCGCAAACGCGGACGACCCTTGCACCGCGAGGGCGCTGATCTCGAGGTCCGATGAGCTGCCCTGGAGCAGCACGATGAGGAACACGATGATGAGTGCGGCGAGATACCCCGAGCGGATGTACATGTGGCGGAGTCGGCGGGAGCCGCCCTGCACGATGCGCACGACGATGGGGTTGGTCGGCAGGAGGTCCAGGAGCCATCGGAGTGCTGCGGGCATTGCGGTCATGTTAGGCGTGACCCGACTCGATCACGAACGGGCAAGAACCTAACTTATTGCTAACATCTGTACCGCGGAATGCGGGGGGAGCGCCGCGATCTCTCGGCTGTTAGAATGCGGCCTCAACTTGGTTTCTTTTCTTTCCACGGTGCGACAGACCCGCGCAAGGGATGAGTCGGCCCACACCGTTTCTCTCGCCGACCTGTTTCGACATGGAGCAGGCGCCGGCGGACGGCGAGCATTCGCCGGAAATAGATTGACTTGCGATCCAATGCTCGGTGCGACGCGACACGCGACGCGCCCTTAGCGGAGCATTCTGAATGATGTTTCCTGGACTCTTGGAGCACTTGACGATTCGACGAGGGCGCGAGCCCGAGAAGGATGTCGTGCACCGGTATGGAGCGCGGATCGCCTGATCAATCTGCCGTCGCGTTGGTCGCGGCGGTATCGGGGCGGGGTGTGGGTTCTTCTGACGCGGTGGTCGTTCGCACCGACACCAAAGGGCGTTATTGCCCGCATGCGACAGGAACCCGCCCATGATCTGGACGGCGAACATTCTCGGGGTTGTTGAAAACGCGACCATTCTGTGGGGGGCGATCGGGCTGGTGCTCGGCGCCATCGGCGGTGTGCTCGGCGTGCGGATTCTCGGCGGCCAGACGATCTCCAAGGCGAAGGCGTCGGCTGAGCAGTCGTTGAGACTCGCCGAGGCTGAGGCCCGGACGATCACCCAACAGGCCGAGGTCGAGGCGCAGAAGCGGACGCTCGAGGAGCGGGAGCGATTCGAGAAGGAGATTCAGTCCGAGCGTGAGGCCCTGCGAGAGCAGGAGCGGCGGATCTCGAAGCGTGAGGATCAGCACGAGCGGAAGTCGGAGGCGCTGATCCTGAAGGAGGAGCAGCTGGCCAAGACCGCCGAGACGCTTCAGGCGCGTGAGCGGCGTGCGGGCGAGCGCGAGAAGGAGGTCGATGACCTCATCGAGAGGCAGAAGATCGAGCTGACGCGCGTGGCGGACCTGACAATGGACGAGGCGCGATCGAGATTGCTCTCCATGATCGAGGATGATGTGAAGGAGGACGCCTCGCACATCGTCCGGCGTTACACGGAGGACGCCCAGAACGAGGGCAAGGAGAAGGCGCGGGAGATTGTTCTCGGCGCCGTGCAGCGGTATGCCGCGGAGTATGTGTCTGAGTCGACCGTGCGGACGATTCCGATTCCGTCTGATGATGTGAAGGGGCGGATCATCGGGCGTGAGGGTCGGAACATCCGCGCGATCGAAAAGGCGACGGGCGTGGACCTGATCGTGGACGACACGCCCGGCGTGATCGTGGTGTCGTGCTTCGACAAGGTGCGTCAGGCGATCGCGGGCGAGGCGCTCACGAAACTGATCGCGGACGGTCGCATCCATCCCACGCGGGTCGAGGAGGTCGTGGCCCAGGTGAAAGCGGAGGTCGAGGAGCGCGTCGTGCAGTACGGCAAAGACGCGGTGCTGGAGTGCAAGCTGCGGAACATTCATCCGAAGATCTCGGAGGCGATGGGGCGGCTGTACTTCCGGACGAGCTACGGCCAGAACGTGCTTCGGCACTCGCTTGAGGTTGCCTTTATCAGCCAGCTGATCGCGGACCAGTTGGGTTTCGATGGGACGCTGGCGCGCCGGTGCGGTTTCCTGCACGACATCGGCAAGGCGATGGACCACGAGATGGAGGGGGGGCACCCGAAGATCGGCATGGACTTTGCGCGCCAGCACGGCGAGAAGGACGTGGTGCTCAACGCGATCGGCGGGCACCACGGCGACATCCCGGCGACGAGTTTCTATACGCCGATCGTGATGGCCGCGGACGCGGTTTCGGGCGCGCGTCCTGGTGCGCGGCGTGAGTCGCTCGAGAAGTACATCCAGCGGCTTGAGCAGTTGCAGGACATTGCGCTCTCGCATGAGGGCGTGGATGAGGCGCACGCGATTCAGGCGGGGCGCGAGGTGCGGGTGATGGTGGACGCGAAGAAGATTTCGGACGATCAGGCGTGGTACATCGCCAAGAAGATCGCGGACAAGGTGTCGGAAGAGATGACCTTCCCGGGCGAGATTAAGGTGACGGTGCTCCGCGAGACGCGGGCGATCGAGATCGCGCGGTAATCAGCGCAACCGCGAGGCGATGACCATCGGCGCGAGCAGGCCGCCCCCGATCGCACAGGCGATTGTGCCGGATATACCAACCGCGCCACGGAGTTCTTCGTGCATGGGGAGGAACGAAGCGATGAACACGCATGCGGCGCCGCCGGCGAGAAGCATGCCGCCTATCGCCGACCACCAGAAGACCTTGCCGATCGGATCGTGGGGTCTTGTGGACGATTGATTTGGCATTGTGATGCTCCTTTCGATCACGTCCTCAGAATACATCAGGGGCCCGCTGGACACATCAGCCATCCCTCCTATGCTCTTGAACTATGCGCATCGCACTCACCGGCGTTTCGGGCTTCATCGGGTCGGCGATCGCGCGGCGGGCTCACGCGCAGGGGCACGAAGTGACGGGTCTTGTGCGCGAGACGAGCCGGCGTGATCACATCGAGGGCGTGGTGGACCGGTTCGTGGTCGGGGACCAGAGCGACCGTGACGCGTGGGATCGGCTGCTCGACGGGGCGGACGCCGTGATTCACAACTCGGTGGACTGGGGGCCAATCCGCGCGGCTGACTTCGCGGCGCACTTGCAAGCGAACCTGGTTTCGTCGCTCGAACTGCTCCGGGCTTCGGCGGCGCGGCCGTTCGTGTTCATTTCGACGATCGCGGTGCATCACGACATGCGTCCGAGATGGCACGGCGAGATCGATGAGGACCACCCGCTGCGACCGAACATGGATTATGGCGCGTACAAAGCGGCGGTTGAGGCGCATCTGTGGGTGGATCACTTCCGAGACGGCCGGCACACCTGCGCGATTCGCCCTTGCGGCGTGTACGGCGTCGACCCGGACCTCGAACGCTCGCACGGGTACACGCTTGTCGAGAAGCTCCGGAGGGGCGAACCGATCACCAAGTCGGGCGGCGGGAAGTTCGTGCATGTGGATGATGTCGCGTGGGCGGCGGTCGCGGCGCTGTCGGCGCCGAGCGCGAGCGGCCGGGCGATCAATCTCGTTGACTGCTACGCGAGATGGTCGGACTGGGCGCACCTGGCACAGGAACTCATGGGGACATCCTGCGCGGTCGACGACTCAAGCCCGGCGTCGCCCGCGAATCGTTTCCTGAAGGACGCGGCGATGGGTCTGTTTGGAGGTTCGCCTCCCGCGGGATTCCTGTCGAGGGGGACGGCGGGTGTCCGAGCGCATCTTGAGTCGCTCATTCACGCGATGGCGGAGGGCGCGGGGCGATAGGCCGGCCGGCCGGAGTCAATTCGGGTGCGATCTTGACACGGTGAGCGCGCGTTATTGGGCCATTGCGTGGGGCAATTTTCCTAAAGGGGTGGGCAATGCTTATCTCTCGTGGAGAAACCGTCGATAACTGCGGCGAGGCTATCCATGGACGATACCCGGATCACAGTTCGCGTTTCTGCGGATCGGCTCGCCGCCCATCTGCAAATCTCCGAGAGTGCGCCTCCGGTCGATGTCGCCAACGGCGCGCTTGTGAAGTGCATCTCGGACGCGGGCATCCCTGTCAGTGACACGATGCGGGCCCGGCTCAACGAGATCGCCAAGTCGTTCACGGAGAAGCCCAGGGCGATCGTTATCGAGATTGCCCGTGGCGTCGCGCCCGTCGCGGGGACGAACGCGCGGATCGAGTGGTGCGAGGGGCGGGACCCGAAGCATGCGCCGGAACCGGTCCGTGATGCGACAGGGACGATCGATCATTATGCGCAGCCGCGGTTCGTCCACATCGGCGAGGGTGATGCGATCGGGATGGTCATCCCGGATACGGCGGGGAATCCGGGGCGCAATGTGCTCGGGGCTTCGCTGCCCGCCAAGCCGGGCAAGAAGCTCGCGATGACATTTGATGAGGATTCCATCGCGCTCGACGGCCAGACGATCACGGCGAAGAAGTCGGGCGTGCTGATGGTTTCGGCGGGGACGCTCATGGTGACCGATGTCATCGAGATCAAGGGCGACATCGATTTCTCGACGGCGAACGTGGCCAGCGAGGGGGCGGTGTCGGTGCGCGGAGGCGTGCGGGATCGGTTCGTTGTGAACGCGAAGCAGAACATCCAGATCGGCGGCCTCGTCGAGGCCGCGAGCCTAATCGCGGGTGGTGACATCGTGTTGTCACGCGGGATGGCGGGGCGGTCCACCGGGACGATCAAGGCCAAGGGCGGGCTGACGGCCGGGTTTCTCCACGCGTGCACGGTGACGCTGGGCGGCAACCTGACCATCGGGCGGGAACTGAACGGCTGCACGACGACTCTGGGGGGTCATGTGCTCGGGCAGAGCGCGACGCTCATCGGCGGGACGCTGGATGCAGGCGGGTCGATTCTGCTGGGCACGATCGGTTCGCCGGCGGAAGCGGCGACGACGATTCGGATCGGCGGCGACCCCAACAACAGCGCCCGAATCGCTGAGCTGCGCCGGGAGTTGAAGGCGCTCGATACCGAGATTCGGGACCTCAACCACAACATCAAGCAGATCGTTTCGCTCGGCAAGCTGCAGTCTCCGGCCGACAAGGAGAAGCTGACCGAGAGCTACTTCCTATTGGACGAGAGCACGAAGCGGCGCGAGGTGTGCGAGTGCGAGTTGAATACCCTGACGGCCAGTGCCAAGACGGCGAAGGTCGTGACGATCAACGCCGATCGGATCATTTATCCCAATGTCCGGATCGAGGCCGGGGACACAACCGCGACCATCACGCGTGCGATCAAGGGACCGGCGCGGATCGCGCTGGTCAAGGCGGACTGCCTGATGGTTTCGATCGCGGGCGGCCCGATGCGCCCGATCGGGGAGTTCGCCCAGATCCGTGCCCAAGCCGCGTGAGCGGGGCCCTGTCTGAACATGCGGGCGCGTACAATCCGGGCCCATGCCCGGCACGCAGTCGCAGACACACGCGGTGACGCCCACGGAGTTGACGCTCAGCGCCCGTTCGCACAGGCACGAGCGGGCTTTGAAGGACATCGCGCGCGGCGAGGTCCGGTTCGGGCGCCATGACCGCATGCTGTATTCGACGGACGCTTCGATTTATCAGGTCGAGCCGATGGGTGTTGTGATTCCGGCTGACCTCGATGACCTGGCGCGGGTCGTGCGGTATTGCGCGGAGAGTGGGGTCCCGATGCTGCCGCGCGGCGGCGGGACATCACTCGCGGGGCAGTGTGTGAACCGGGCGGTGGTGATTGATCTTTCGGCCGGGTGCACGCGACTGTTGCGCGTGGATGCTGAGCGTCGCGTGTGTGAGGTCGAGGCGGGCATCACGATTGACGACCTCAATGACCGCCTGCGTGCGCTCGGGCACCGGCTGTTCTTTGCGCCCGATCCGGCGACGGCCCGGCAGTGCAATATCGGCGGCGCGATCGGGAATAATGCCGCGGGCACGCGGAGTATTCGGTATGGGCGTACTTCGGAGTCGCTCATCGGTGTGGACGCGATGCTGGCTGACGGATCAACGGCCGAACTGAGCGCCGGTTCGGCGGTGCGGGACCCGGCGGCACGCCGGCTGGCCACGGGTGTGATCGAGATCGTGCGTCGCCATGATCGGCTCATTCGCGAGCGATTCCCCAAGACTCTGCGGCGGAACGCGGGGTACGCGCTGGACATGATGCTCGGGGATATCGACCGGGCGCACGAGTCGGGGCGGGACCCGCTTGAAGTGATCAATCTCGCGCATCTGGTTTGCGGATCGGAGGGGACGCTCGCGTTCACTCAGCGGGCGACGCTGCGCCTGCATCCGACGCCGGTGGCGCGCGGTCTCGGTGTGATCGGATTCGCGAGTCTGGATGAGGCGATGGATGCGGTTGTCCCGCTCCTGGAGTTGAGACCATCGGCGGTGGAGTTGCTCGATGACATGGTGATCGGTCTGGCGCGCAAGAACCTGGAATGTGCGCCGTTTGTGGCGTTGATGCCGCAGCCGCGTGAGGGGATGCTCGCGGCGGTGTTGTATGTGGAGTTTTCCGCGGAGCGCGATGCCGGTGAGATCGAGGAGCGATTCGGGGCGCTGCGGCGGGTGGTGCAGGGCGTGAATGCGCGCGCCTCGCTGGCGTGCCTGTCCGATCCGGTGGAGGTGGCGAACGCGCTGCGGCTGCGCAAGGCGGGTGAGCCGTTGCTTCATGGGATTCCGGGCTCTCGCAAGCCGCTGGGGTTTGTCGAGGACAACGCGGTGCCGGTGGAGCGTTTGAGCGAGTTTGTGCGGGAGTTCCGGCGGATCGTCGAGAGCAAGGGCACACGGGCGGCGTTCTATGCGCACGCGTCGGTCGGTGTGCTGCACGTACGACCCCTGCTTGATCTTCGGGATGCCGATGATCGGCGGCGGATGGAGGAGATCGCGGTCGAGGTTGCGGACCTAGCTGCATCGCTCGGGGGGGTGATGAGCGGCGAGCACGGTGATGGGCGGGCGCGCGGGCCATTACTGGAGCGTTACTTCGGCCCGGAGTTGATGGGCGCGTTCCGGGAGGTCAAGGCGCTGTTCGACCCGCACCATCTCCTGAATCCGGGGAACATCGTTTCGCCGGGTGATATCACTTCGATTCACGAGACGACGCGCGTGCGCCCGCACGGCGCGAACCTGCCGCACGGGGCCATCGAGACTTACTTTGATTACTCGGCGGAGGGCGGGTTCGATCACGCGGTGGAGTTGTGCAATGGCTCGGGCGTGTGCCGCAAGAAACAGGGCGGGACGATGTGCCCGTCGTACATGGCGACTCTTGACGAGCGGCACTCGACACGGGGGCGGGGCAATGCGCTGCGGCTGGCGATCACCGGGCAGTTCGACGGCGACGAGCCGGCGTGGAACGACCGCGACACGATGGAGACGCTCGACCTGTGTCTTTCCTGCAAGGGTTGCAAGACGGAGTGCCCGACGAATGTGGATATCGCGCAGTACAAGGCGGAGTACCTGGCACAGTCGTATCGCGGGCGCGGCGTGCCGATGCGGGCGCGGGTATTCGGGCATGTGCGGGCGCTGAACAGAATTGGCTCGGCGCTGATGCCGGTCTCGAACTGGGTGCTCAATGCACGCGCGCATCGGTTCGTGCTGAACCGGCTGCTGGGGCTGGCACCGGAGCGTGAACTGCCGCGATTCGGGAAGTCGCTGTTTCGACAAGGGAGGGCGCAGCGGCGCGGGACTGCGGCGAAGGATGCGCCGTGTTTGGTCCTCTTCGGGGATTGCTTCACGGCGTACAACGAGCCCGAGGTCGGGCTCGATGCAGCGCGGCTGCTCGGCGCGTTCGGGTATCGGGTTGAGGTCGTGGATGCGGGCTGTTGCGGGCGGGCGTTGATCTCGACGGGCTGCCTCGATGACGCCACGCGCGTGATCGGTCGGACGGCGGCGCGACTGACGGATGTTGTGCGTGAGCTCGGCGCTGTCGGGGTGGTTGTGTGCGAGCCGAGTTGCCTGAGCGCGATCAAGGACGAATGGCGCACGCTCAAAAATCTGCCCGATGAAGCCCGCACCGCCGGCCGGGGCGCGTCGCTCGTTGAGCAGTTCCTCGCGGACAACTGGGACTCACACCCGACGCGTCCCGAGTTCGGTGTGCCCGACGGGCGCGTTCTGTTGCACGGGCATTGCCATCAGAAGGCCCTGTGGGGCGCGGGCTCAACCGCGAAGATGCTGGCTCGGGCGTTCGGCGCGGATCGGGTCCGCGTGCTCGATACGGGGTGCTGCGGCATGGCGGGATCGTTCGGATACACCGCGGATCGGTATGAACTGAGCATGCGCATCGGTGAACTGGCCCTGTTCCCGGCGGTGCGCGCGATGGGATCTGGCGATGTGCTAGTCGCGCCGGGGACGAGTTGCCGGCACCAGGTGCGCGAGGGTGTGGGCGCCGAGGGGGAGCACCCGGTGCGACTGCTGGCGCGGATGCTCAGAGACTCGGGCAATTAGTGCTCATCGGCTGCGCGCTGAACGAGGCGCGGGCTGATGAATACGGTCAGCGCGCCTGCGATCACGATCAACGCGGCGAATCCGAGGAAACCGTGGTTGACGCGGGCGTCGCTCAATAGGGGCGCTTCCTTGGTTGTGACGCCGCCGAAGAATGCCATCGCGACGATGGGCGCGAGCGAGCTGATGGCCCACCCGACGCCCATCATGAGGGCCGAGACGAGACTCGTGTGCCCGGGCTGGAGTCGCTGGGCGAGCGATGTGGCGACGGGGAATGTTGCGAAGAAGCCGATGGGCGTGAGGGCGATCATGACGGCCATGGGGAGCACGCCCAGTGCGCCGACGCCGAACTGCTCGACGCCCCAGTCGCCGATATATCCGGCGCTGGCCATGGCGGCGGCGCCGATGAGGGAGAAGAGCCAGAGGGGTCGGTGCTCACGCCCGCGCGGGACGAGCCATCCGACGGTGAGGACGCAGACGCCCATGCCGATAGTCATGGCGGAGGCGAGTTTGGCGGCCATCGCGGCGCCGCTCTCGTCGATCTTCGCCTCGGGCGCGCCCGGCATGTGGGCGAGCATCTTGGATTTCGCCCAGACATTGAACATCACGAACATGCCGACATTGGAAGTGAATCGCAGCGCGTTCTGCGCGGTGATGACGCCGATCGCGAACCACCTCCGGCGCGACTCGGCGTGATCGAAGGAGGCGCGGCGGGCGCGGTGATCATCGTGGCGGTGCGGCATGCGGCGGGTGAGGTTGTGCAGCGCGATCGCGGCGATGATCGCTGGGATGATGAGCCAGGCGAGGTGCTCCATGCCCAGCGCGGGTGCGTTCGAGACGCGGGTCGCGATCTGCGGGCCGACCGCCTGCCCGAGCATGCCCGCGGCGATGAAGAGGCCGATCGCCTGTGTGCGGCCGCGTCTGAGGAACTTCATTCCCGACTGGCCTGCGAGGGCCACACCGATCGGGTGGTACATGCCCGTGCCGATCACGCCGAGGATTTGCAGCGCGATAAGTTGCTCGAAGTTCTGCGCGAAGCCGATGGAGCCGATGCAGGTGGCGCCGAGCGCCAGGCCGATGGGGCCGCAGAGGCGCGTATCGAACTTGTCGGAGAGCCACGCGAAGAAGGGCTGTGTGGACCCCGAGAAGATCGGCGTGAGCATGTAGATGATCGTTTCCTGCTGGGCGCTCAGATTGAGGCGTCCCTGGAAGACGAGCATGAGGGATGTGAAGAAGATCGGGAAGATGTCGATGAGCGAATGCGTCGCGGCGATGAGCGCGAAGCGGCGCGCGGGCGTGAGGCGGTCCGCCTGGCGCGCCGATGGAATCGCGACGCACTCGGCGGCGGCCGGGCTCTGTCTGGGTGTTGGTTCGATCGGCGCGGTCAACGGGTGCCCCTGCGAGGTGAGCGGGAAGGGTAGGCGGGGAGTCCCGCGGGATCGACCCGGCTCGGGCCCGCGGGGCGGCTCATACGCGGGCGCTGACGCGCGTGGAGGCGACAAGCATCAGCCCGGCGACCAGCGCGACGGTTGAGGCGCCGGCGGCGGGCCAGGTCCACCCCATGGCGTGCATGCCGTCGGACACGAGTTTGTCCTTGGCGCGGTACATGGTGGGCGGCGTCACCTGGAGCATGGCGTAGTACTCCCACAGCCGGGAGTACTTCTGCTCGTCGGTCATCGGGGTTTCGGGCGCCTTGTCGTGCGGGCCGGGGAGGAACACGGAGTCGAGTTCCCTGTAGGTCGTCTCGGTGACACGGATGGCGTCCTCGGCGGGCTGGTCGTCGAGGAACTCGACGAATCGGTAGCGCCATTCGCGCCGGCGGACACTCCCCCACTTCTCCGGGTCGAACCCTTCGGCGGTGTAGCGCGCGGCGGCGATGAGCCGGGGTTTGATCTCGCCCGCGTGGAGCGCTCGCTGGAAGTCGTCCTGCGTGCGGTAGGGGCCGACGGCCATGGGGATGATCTTGAACCAGTCCTCGTGCTTGAGCAGGCCGGGGAGTTGCGGCTTGTCCTCGACGGTGTTGATCGGGAAATCAACGGTGCGCCCGCGCCACTCGATGCGGAGCGAGGGGACGCCATCGGCATCGATCTGCGTGACGGTGTAGTGGTGATCATTGAACGTGAACGCTTCGGCGGTGGACTGCTTGCCGAACCAGACCATAGGGCGGTTGGCCAGGTCCTCGCGGTTGGCGAGGCGTCGGGCCATCATGGTCGCGGAGAACGCGAGACCGATCGCGCCGAGCGCGGCGAGTGTCGCGCCGATCCGGATGGTGCGTTTGCGCGTGAGCATGGGGAAGGGTATGCGGCTTCAGTGCGGCTGGGGCGCGTGATCCTCGGCGGGGGCGTCGGAGTGCGGCTCTTGCGTGGCGTGCTCTTCGTTGAGCGCATGATTGCCGGCGTTGGCCTTGGCTTCGTCCTGCGCGAACTTGGCGGCGTTGGCGTCGGGCTTGCGCGCCAGCGGGCTCGTCTCATCGGAGTTGCTGCCCGCGTAGAGCTTGTAGTTGCCGCCCTTGTAGATCTCGCCGGACTGGATGGGATCGACGAGTGCCCGGGAACTGAGGTCGAGCATCGAGAGTCCGATGAAGAGGACGACGCCGAAGATCGTCGCCGAGACAACAACGGTGTTCATCGGCTTGTCATACTTGAGGTGCATGAAATACGCGCCGACGAGGGTGGCCTTGACGACCGCGATTCCCATGGCGATGAGGATGTGGACGAGACCGGAGAAGGCGATCCATGTGTTGCCGACCTGGATGCCGTGGACATTGGAGGACCACACGGTCAGGGCGGTGAGGAAGAGGAGGATCGCGAAGACCCAGAACATGGGCCAGAAGGGTGTGACATGCACATGGAAGTGCTTGTACTCGTCCGTCGAGAGCGTCTCGTGCGGATCGAAGCCGGCAAAGTCGGGGGCGTGTGCGTCGCTCATGGTTCGTGTCTCGATTCGTGCTCAGACGAGGTACAGCAGCGGGAAGAGGAAGATCCAGATGATGTCGACGAGGTGCCAGTACAGCCCGATGTTCTCGAGCGAGGTGTAGTGACGCGGGCCGTACTGCCACTTCCACGCCTTGATCATGGCCCACGCGATGACGAGCATGCCGATGAACACGTGCAGGCCGTGCGTGGCGGTGGCGATCCAGTAGACGGAGAGGAAGATCTGGTCGTGGGCCATGGGCGCGAAGTGCTGGGCGGCGTCGTGCGCGCCGGCGGCGACCTCGACGATCTGTCCCATGGCGGTGGGGTCCGTGACGGTGGCGGCGGCGTGCTCCGTGCCGTGGCCGGCGTACATGAAGTTCGCGCCGGGGAGTTCGCCCTTCTTGTACTTGGGCCAGTATTCCCACCCGAGTTTGACGATGAGGAAGAATGCGGCGCAGGCCTGCGTGATGAGCAGGTTCCAGAGGATCATGCCGCGCTTGCCGAGCTGGGCGCCGCGGATCGCCAGGACGATCGTGAAGGATGAGAGCAGGAGGACGGCGGTGTTGGCGGCGCCGATCTTCCAGTTGAGGTAGTGGCGCGAGGCCTCGTGCCAGTTCTCCGGGTAGAGCATCCGGAACACGGCGTAGGCGCAGAAGAAGCCGGAGAACATGAGCACTTCCGTAGCGAGGAAGAGCCACATGCCGAGTTTGGCGCCCTCGAGTTCATCTTCGGCGTTGCGCCAGTGATGCCCCGGGATGTACGCCTCGTGCGGCTTGAGATCGTGCGTGTCGGTCGTCGTCATATCGGTTCACTCGCTTGGCGTGAGCGGATTCAGTGCGCGGGCTTGATCTTGGAGGGGTCGGGGAGCGGGTAGTCCTTGGGGTCCCAGTGCGGCGGGACGACGGTGTCGAAGTCGTACGGGCCGTGCGTCATCACGGGCTCGTGGGGGAAGTTGTGCTCGATGGGCGGAGAGTCGGCTTCCCACTCGAAGGTGAGGCCGCCGTAGGGATTCTTGGGGGCCTTCTCGCCGCCCAGCAGCGACTGGATGAAGACGAGCAGGTGGATGAGGAATCCGAGGCCGATGAGCCACGACCCGATGGTCGAGATCATGTGGAGGTGGTGGAAGTCGTCGACATAGGTGGCGTAGCGCCGGGGCATGCCCTGCGTGCCGAGGAAGAACTGCGTGAAGAAGGTCATGTTGAAGCCGAGGAAGACGATCACCGCGGCGATGCGCCCGATGTTGTCGTTAAGCATGCGGCCGGTGAATTTGGGCCACCAGTGGTGGAGCCCGCCGACGAAGGCGAAGACCGTGCCGCCCATCATCACATAGTGGAAGTGCGCGACGACGAAGTAGGTGTCGTGGAGGTGGACATCGGTGGCGAGCGTGGCCAGGGGCGGGCCGGTGAGGCCGCCGATGGTGAAGTTGAAGAGGAAGGACGCGGCGTAGAGCATCGGGGTGTTCCAGACGATGGACGATTTGTACATCGTGGAGACCCAGTTGAAGACCTTGATCGCGGTGGGGATGGCGACGAGGAAGGTGAGCGCCGAGAAGACGACGTTGGCCGCGGGCGTCTCGCTCGTGAAGAGGTGGTGGCCCCACACGAGGAATGAGATGGCGGCGATGGCGATCGAGGAGAATGCGATGGCGCGGTAGCCGAAGATTCGCTTGCGGCAGTGGACGGTGATGATCTCGGAGATGATGCCCATGCCCGGGAGAATCATGATGTAGACCGCGGGGTGGGAATAGAACCAGAAGAAGTGCTGGAAGAGCACCGGGTCGCCGCCCATCGAGGGATCGAAGATTCCGATGTGGAACATGCGCTCGCACATGAGCATGATGAGCGTGATGGCGAGGACGGGGGTCGCGAGCACCTGGATGATCGCGGTGGCGTAGATCGCCCACACGAACAGCGGCATGTCGAACCAGCCCATGCCCGGCACGCGGAGTTTGTGTGTGGTGACGATGAAGTTGAGGCCGGTGAGGATAGAGCTGAAGCCGAGGATGAAGGCCGCGAGCACCATCGCGGTAACGGCGCCCCAGTTGGTGGTGGTCGAATACGGCGTGTAGAAGGTCCAGCCGGTCTCGACGCCGCCCGCGATGAGGGCGTAGACGGCGATGATGCCGCCGAAGACGTAGATGTACCAGGAGAGGAGATTGAGTTTGGGGAAGGCGACATCCTTTGCGCCGAGCATGATGGGCAGGAAGATGTTGCCCAGTGCGGCGGGGATGGCGGGGATGATGAAGAGGAAGACCATGATGACGCCGTGCAATGAGAAGGCGCGGTTGTAGAGGTTGTTGGCGGTGATGGTGGTCGCGCCGGCCTTGTATTCGGGCAGGACCTGCCCGATCTCGGGGTACATGAGTTCGGCGCGCAGGAGGAGGGCCGCGAGCCCGCCGAGCGCGAACGCGAAGGTGGTGGCGACGAGGTACATCACGCCGATCTTCTTGTGATCGACGGTGAACATCCACGCCAGCAATGTCTGGAGCGGCGTGCCCTTCGGCGCCAGGTAACTCACATCGTGATGCCCGCCCATATCCGTATCTCCGTCTCTCGCCCGTCGCGTCACGCGCGGGCGTCAAACAATCCGTTCGTTATTCCCCGCCTGATTCCTGTTCCTTGGCCGCCATCTCCGCTTCGGACTCGGATTTCGCTTCATCGGTGAAGTCGGGGTCGAGTGACTTGATGTACAGCGCGATCGCCTCGATCTCACGATTCTTGAACTTGCCCTGATAGGTGGGCATCTGATTCGCGAAGCCCTCGCGCAGGTAGGCGCCCGGGTTCATGATCGACTCTCGGATGTAGTTCAGGCCGACGACCGCGCGGTTGTCCTCGACGGCGGCGTCGCCGGGCTGGGGCTTCCAACCGGGGCGTGCGTCATCCCAGATGCCTTTCCAGGTCGGGCCCGTGCCGGCGCTGCCATCGACCGAGTGGCACGCCACGCACCCCGCGGTTTTGTAGAGGATCTGCCCGAGCGTGTACTTGTCGATCGCGTCGGTATTGGCCTGCTCGGCCATCCAGGCGCGGAAATCGCCGTCGCTCATGATCTGCACCTCGGCGAGCATCTGCGAGTGCTGATCGCCGCAGTACTCGGCGCAGAAGAGGTAGAGCCCCTTGCCGTTGGCGGTGACGGGCACGCCGTGCTTCTTCTCGGGGTCCCACTTGTGGGTGATTTCGGTGGGCTCGCACCAGAGCGTGGTGTAGCGATTGGGGAAGACATCGCGCTTCATGCGGAGCGAAGGGATGTAGAAGGAGTGGATGACATCCTCGGAGGTCATGATGAACTTGATGGGCTTGTTCACCGGGAGCACGAAGACGGGCGCATCGATGCCCGCGAGCACGCGGCCTTCGACGGATTTCGAGACCGTTTCGAGTGAGCCGGCGCCGTTGGGATACTCGAGGTTCCAGTTCCACTTCTTGGCGGTGACATACACCTCCATAGCGTCGCCCGGGGCGACGCGCATCACGATGTATTCCTTGAATCCCCACACGAACATGATCGCCATGAGGATCGTCGGGATGACCGACCACGAGAGTTCCAGCATGGTGTTGTGCGAGGCGCTGGGCTCGGCGGGCTTGCCCTCGATGCGCCGGTACTTGAGGCCGAAGTAGACCATCAGCCCCATGAGGATGGCGAAGAAGATGGCGGACACCCAGAAGATGTAGAAGAACACACCGTCGACGCCGTCGGCGAAGGTACCCTGCGTGTTGCGGAACCAGAACCTCATCCATCCGGAGTCCTCGGATGCGAGCGAGCTCGACGCGAGGACCGAAGGCAGGCGCGACATGGTTTGAGCAATCATCATGATCGTGAGCCCGTGTCGTTGGACGCTCCGGTTGCAGGAACGCCTGCGTGGCGTCTGCGGAGCGTATTGGTCAGAACCAGTGAACTAATGAAGGTCATCAGCAGGAGCATGGTGACCAGCCCCCCGAGTTTCATGACGCGCTTGGCGTTGACGGACCATGCGCCGGCGTCGGGGTCGTAGTGGAAGCAGGTGAAGAAGAACTGTTCGAACGCCGTGCCGATCTTGCCGTCACCGGCGTCCATCAGCGCCAGTTGCATGTCGCGCGGGGCGAACTTGACGCCCTCCATATAGGACGCGACTTTGCCGTCGGGCGTGAGGAACATGATCGCGGCGGGGTGCGAGAACTCGCCCTGCTCGGGCAGGAAGCGGTAGCGGTAGCCGACGGACGACGCGAGGTCGCGCACCGCTTCGGGCTCGCTCGTGCAGAAGACCCATGAGTCGGTGGGCGTCTTACGCTGATAGAGCGTGCCGTAGAACGAACGCTTCTCGGCGGCCTGCTCGCGGGTATTGGTGTGATCGAAACTGACGGCCAGCACGCGGAAGTCATCGCCCACGTCCAGGCCGATGTCCTTGATGCCGTCGGTGGCGCTGGTGAAGATCAGATCGCACAGGAGCGGGCAGTCGTAGTAGCCGAGGATGAGCAGGACGGGGCGCTCGCCGTCGAACATGTCGCCCAGCCGGACATCGTTGCCGAAGGAGTCGGTGAAGTGCAGGTCCTTGGGCACTTCGGCCCCGACCTTCTGCTTCACCATGACGCCCTCGGTCTCGGGGAGCGAGTCCTTGATGACCTGCGCTGAGGCGCTGCGCACGCCGATGAACGCGCACACCGCGAGTGCGGCGAGCGTCATCCAAAGGGCGCGGTTTGGCGCTTCGGGGCGGATCATCTGGGGGCGTGCTCCCGGTATTGTTCGATCACGAGCCGGGTGGCGGATTCAACGGGGATCCGCGCGGTGCCCTTGTCGGCGTCGATCATCGCGCCGGTGGTCAGGGCGGCGTTCCACTGGTCGTGGAGTTGGGAGACGCCCGCGGCGTACCCGCCGATGGTCTGGTCGTACAGCCGGCTCAGCGGTGCGACATTCTCCTGGTGTTTCACCTGGAGGTTGTTGATATTGGGACGGAAATACATGTTGACCAGCACCCACGCGCTGGCGAAGACGAACACGACGGTCGCGGCGAGGAAGCCGCCGATGATCCAGGGGTTCGTGGAGCCGTGCGACTCCTGATGATGCGGTTCGGACGCATCATGGCGGAACCACTCGTCGTGGTGTTCGAGCTCGTGCATGAGCTCTTGTTCGTCGTGGATGATGTGCTCGTGTGTGCTCATCGCGTGATACCCCAACGATCAGACATAGTTCTTGTGCTCGAGCGCTTCGTACATCCGCGGATCACGGAGCGGCACGAGCGGCCCCGAGGCGACCTTACGGATCAGGAGGCCGACAAACAGCAGCACCGGCCCGGCGACGCCGACGACATCGATCCAGTGCATGCCGGTGGAGCCGTGGATATTCGGGCGGATCATCCACCACCAGTCGATGATGTGGACGAGGATCAACCAGACGCACACGAACGCGGTGCCCGCGCTGGAACGCCGGATCGGGCGTGGCAGGAAGAAGATGAACGGCAGGATGAAGTGGGCGATGGGCAGGACCCACGAGATGATGACCCACAGCGTGCCGGGCTGCTTGCGGATGTCGAAGAACGCGGTCTCTTCGGGGATGTTGGCGTACCAGATCAGCATGTACTGCGAGAACGCGATATAGGCCCAGAAGCACACCGCGAAGCCGAAGACGAGTTTGGAGAGATCGTGCTGATGCTCTGATGTGAAGAGCACATGGAGACGCCCCATCGAGCGCAGCACGATAAGGGTCAGCACCACCAGCGCGATGCCCGAGCCCAGGCACCCGGCGAAGAACCACACGGGCAGCATGGTCGAGAACCAGTGGTAGTCGAGCGACATGACGAGATCGGTCGAGGCGAACAGGAGCGAGAACGCTCCGACGACCATGCCGACATAGGCGAGATTGCGGGCGTGCAGGGAGTGGCGCTTGTCGCCGTCGAGGTCCTGCTGCGTGGAGTAGTACCAGAGCCCGGTCGCCAGCCCGCCCCAGATCGCGAAGTACACCACGAGCCGGATGTAGAAGAACAGCGGGCTGAGATACGCGGCCTTGGCCTGATAGATCGTGTCGCCTTCGGTGTAGGCGGGGTTCATCCATTTCCAGAGGTAGGGCGCGTCGTGCCCGCCCTCGGAGGTCCGGGTCAGGACCATCTGGAGGATGACGACGCCCACGATCAGCAGCGCGCCGACCCACCAAAGCGACATGACATTCTCGAACTGCCGGCGGACGGAGATGGACCACCCCGCCTCGACGGCCCGGAAGAGCATGACAAAGACCATGGCGCCGATGGAGAAGCCCATCGCGATGAGTGCGCCGGTGTGGAGCGCGTAGAGCGCCACGGACTTGGCCATGACATCGCCGGCCAGCGCGCCGATCACGGCGACGCCGATCAGCGCCAAGCCGACGAACGACAACGCCGCCCACAGCATCCCGCCCGAGCGATCGCCCAGGTAGATGTTCTCTTTCGAGAGCACTTTCTCGGGTGACACATGCATCGTGCTCACGACTCGTTCCCCGTGTTGGCAGCGGGCGTGCCGCCCTGGTTCAACTGGCGCAGCAGGTCCGCCCGATCGCGATCGGGCAGATCATTGATATTGGACTCGTGCGCCGCCTGGAGGACACGCAGGTACGCGACGATCGCCCACGACTCGCGCTCGCTCACCTTGGCGGCGTAGGTAGGCATCTTGAGCGGGTACGCGCCGCCTGGATTCGGGACGCCGTGACGGATGACACTGAAGATGTACCCGTCGTCGCCCTTCTCGCCGCCGTGACGGTATTGATCCTGATGCCATGAAGGCAGCGCGTACGACCAGCGGATCCCGACGGTGCCGGCGCCGTCACCCAGCGCGCCGTGGCACGGCAGGCAGTAGATGCCGAAGTTTTCGCGGCCGAGCGCGATAAACTCAGCGTCAACGGTGGCGGGGATGTACTTGACCCACGAGCCGTCGGCGTTCTTGCCTTCGTAGAACCGGGCGTCTTCCTTCGTGATGCCTTCGCGTGTCGCGTCGAAATCGAAGCCGTCGGAGGCGCCGATCTCGGCGTAATGACCGAAGGGGACGGTGCCGGCGACGGGCTGACGCATCGAGCGGCCGTACATCTCGCCGGACTCGGCGTCCTCGAACTCCTTAAAGAAGTGCGAGGCCGTCTGCGCCTTGTACTTGGGCTGATCGTCCATGTCGGGCAGAATCTGGCGCGGGGGCTTGTTGGAGCGTTCGCCCCGGCACCCGCCCGACGCCGCAACGCACGCGACGGCGAAGAGTGTCAATGCGGCCTTCATGGTGTTGGTCCGTGCCATTGGTGTCATGCCTCCACCACATCGACGTGCGTCGCGCCGAGCTTCTTGAGCATGGCGCCGGTGGCGCTCGCGTCGTAGTTAGGATCGTCGGCCTCGATCGCGAGCACGAATCGGTCGTCGCTCACGCGGAGGAATCGCTCCTTCTTGTGGAGCGGGTGGTACAGCATGGGGAGTTTGTTCAATGCGAGCATGCCGAAGACCGCGCCGAACGCCGAGAGCAGGACGCCGAGTTCGAAGATGATCGGCGTGAAGGGTTCCCATGCTGCGAACGGCTTGCCGCCGACGACGGTCTGGTATTCGTAGGCGCTGATGCCGATCTGCAATGCGATCGCGCCGAGCACGCCGGTCGTTGCGCCGGCGCCGATGATGAATGTGATTCGCGAGAGTTTGAGACCCATCGCCTCGGACATGCCGTGGATCGGCACGGGCGAGTACACATCCCACTTGGTGAAGCCCGCGTCGCGGACCTCGTGGGCGGCCTTGTAGATGGAGGTGATGTCGGGGAACTCCGCCATCACGCCCCAGACGGGCGGTGTCGGGATCGCTTCTGCGTGCGCCATATCAGTGGCCCTCCCCGTGATGATCGTCGTGCGGGTGCAGGTGCTCGTGCGCCTGGTGCATCACATTCTTGACCTCGGAGATCGCGAGCATCGGCAGGAAGCGGCAGAAGAGAAGGAAGAGGGTCATGAAGATGCCGAGCGACCCGATGAACGTGCCGATGTCGACGAAGGTCGGTGAGTAGTAGCCCCACGCGCTGGGCATAAAGTCGGAGCTGAGCGTCGAGACGATCACGAAGCGCTCGAACCACATACCGATGTTGACGACGATGGTGATCAGGAAGATGAAGGGGATGTTGGTCCGGCACCACTTGAACCAGAACACCTGCGGGCTGACGACGTTGCAGGTGAACATGGCCCAGTACGCCCACCAGTAGGGGCCGAACATGCGCCGGATGAAGGTCTGCTGCTCGAAGGGGTTGGCGCCGTACCAGGCGATGAAGAACTCGGTGATGTAGGCGAAGCCGACCATCGTGCCGGTGACGGTGATGATCTTGCACATGTTCTCGACGGTTCGTGCGGTGACGAAATCCTTCATGCCGGGGAATAGGGCCCGGGCCGGGATGAGGAGCGTCAGCACCATCGCGAAGCCGGAGAAGATCGCGCCCGCGACGAAGTACGGCGGGAAGATCGTGGTGTGCCAACCGGGCACGATCGAGACGGCAAAGTCGAAGGACACGACCGAGTGCACGGAGAGCACGAGCGGCGTGGCCAGACCGGCGAGCATGAGGTAGGTCTTCTCGTAGTTGTTCCAGTGGCGGGTGGAGAAGCGCCAGCCCATGGAGAGGAAGCCGTAGGCGTAGGCGGCGATCTTGTCGAAGAGCAGCGCTGTGCCCTGCACGCCGCGCTCCATCTTGTCGATGAGGCGGATCGTGGCGCGATCGCGGAGCGACGCGAGGTCGGGGATCATGCCCATGTACCAGAAGAGCAGCGACACCGTGAAGTAGGTGCCGACCGCGAACACGTCCCAAAGGAGCGGCGAGCGGAAGTTGGGCCAGATCCAGTTGGAGTTGGGGATCGGGAACAGCATCCACGCCATCCACACGCGCCCGACGTGGATTCCGGGGAATGTGCCGGCGCAGATGACCGCGAAGATGGTCATCGCTTCGGCGAAGCGGTTGATGCTCGTGCGCCACTTCTGCTTGAAGAGGCAGAGAATCGCGGAGATGAGCGTTCCGGCGTGGCCGATACCGACCCACCACACGAAGTTGACGATCGCCCATCCCCACGCGACGGGGTTCTGCAGCCCCCAGACACCGACGCCGGTGATGATCAGGTAGACGATCATCAGCGTGCCGAGGCCCGCGATCGATGTGCTCAGGCCGAACGCGCCGAGCCACCATTTGGGTGTCTTCGCTTCGTTCCAGCCGCAGATCGTCTCGGTGACGGAGTGGAAATCGCGATCACCGAGGACCAGTTCGGGCCTGACCGACTGGTCGTTGATGAGCGTGCCGTCGGGATTGGACGGGTCGTGGCCGCGTCGTCCCTTGCCGGCCAGCCCCCAGGCCGCGGCTTCGTCGGGGTGGAGTGTGGTCACGCCATCACCCCCGTCCGGTTATTGAGAACAGGCAGTCGCATCACATGCCCCTCGCCGTGCGTGGCGTCATCGTGCTTGTTCGGATCATTATGCGGCTCGTCGTGCCCGCCGCCGTGCGCTCCGTGATGGAACGGTTCGTCGTTCGGCTTGCGGACCATCGGGTTGGGGTTGCGCAGCCGGACCATGTAGGTCGTCCGCGGGCGGGCGTTGAGGAAGCCGAGCATCTCGTACGTGCGTCCGTCGCGCTTGGCCTGGCTCACCAGCGAACCCGCGCCGTTGTTGGCGTCGTGGTCGTAGATATCGCCGAATATGATCGCCTCGCTCGGGCACGCCTGCTGGCAGGCGGTGGAGACGAAGCCGTCGGGGATCCGCTCGAACCCGTCGATCTTGGTCTCGACACGCGCCTGATTCACGCGCTGGATGCAGTAGGTGCACTTCTCCATGACGCCGCGGGAGCGGACCGAGACATGCGGGTTGTATTGCATCGTGCGGACTTCGGAGATCTTCTCGCGGAGGCGCGGCGGGACCATCTGGGGGTTCGGCTCGGCGATGCCCTCGATCACCGTCTGGCCGGCGTACCGGCCCTTGAACTCTTTGGTCGCGTAATCGAAGTAGTTGAAGCGGCGAACCTTGTACGGGCAGTTGTTGGAGCAATACCGCGTGCCGATGCACCGGTTGTACGCCATGTCGTTGGTGCCTTCCTTGGAATGCGTCGTTGCATTCACGGGGCACACGACCTCGCACGGCGCGTTCTCGCACTGCATGCACGGAACGGGCTGCACTCCCATGTCCGGATTCGCGAAGGCCGAGTCGTCCATTTTCTCTGAGGCGTAGTAGCGGTCGACACGGATCCAGTGCATCTCGCGGCCGCGGGCGACTTCCATCTTGCCCACGACCGGGATGTTGTTCTCGGCCTGGCACGCGACGGTGCACGCGCCGCACCCGGTGCACTTGGTGAGGTCGATCGACATCCCCCACTGCTGGATCGGGCGGCCGTACTTGTTCTGCCGGCCGATGATGCGTCCGCGTGCGTCGCGCTTCGGGTTGCCGTGCTCGTCGGCTTCCCAATAGACGATTTCGTCGGCCAGACCGGTGATGCCGCCGTCGCCTTTCTGGTTGTACGAGTTGACATTCGCCGGGGCGTGGCTCTCGATGCCGAGTTTCTGACCGAAGGAGAGATCACGCTCGCGGCCGTAGGCGTCCACGGAATGCTCGTCGCGCTGATCGCCGTACTTGTGCCACGCCGCCAGATCGACCTCGCGGAGCAATCCGCGCCCTTCGATGGCCCAGTGGTCCTGCGTGTTGGCGATCATGTACGACGACTTGCCCGCGCGCTTGACCGACGCGCCGTGCGCCACGCTCCACGAGCCCTCGCCGCGGAGCGGATAGACATCGGCGCCCGTCTTGAAGGCGACGCGTCCGCTGACCGTGCGGCCGTAGCCGAGCGTGAGGACCGCGCAGTCGTCGGCGAGGCCGGGCTGCACCCAGACGGGCACATCGACCGAGCGGCCGTCGACCGTCACGGTCGCGACATCGACATAGTTGTATTGCGGGCCGCGCAGATGGCGGTCGGTCTTGAGCCCGAGTTTCTTGGCGGTGGCCAGACTCACGAGCATGGGGTTGTCCCATGTGACTTTCGTGATCGGGTCGGGGAGTTCCTGTAGCCACGCGTTGTCGGCGAAGCGACCGTCGTGCACCTTGGCGCAGGGGCGGAAGACCACCTCGATCGCGCCCTCGCCGGCCGCCTTGTGCTCGGCGGAGGCGCGCCAATCGGCGAGCGATTGTGCGATCTGAGCGTCTCGTGCCGCGGGCGTCGTGAACGACGCGACGGGCTTGGAAGCGACGCCGTCGTGCAGCGCACGGCGCCATGCGTTCTCGAAATCGCCCGCGGGGCTGACCACCTCGCGCATCGTGCGCCGGACGATCTCGTACCCGTCGCTCGTATCACCGGCGGCGAGCGCCAGGAGTTCGAGATCGCTCATCGTGTCGAATAGCGGCTTGATCATGGGCTGCGTCACGGAGTACGCGCCGTCGGCGCTGATCGTGTCGCCCCACGCCTCGAGGAAGTGCGAGCGGCGCACATGGTGCTCGCACGCGGCTGCGGTCTCGCACCGATCGCCGAGGTGAATCGTGTGCCGGATCTTGTCCGAGGCGAGCTTGTCGGCGAAGTTCAGATCGCCGGGCGCGTCGTATACCGGGTTGCACCCGATGATCACGAGCGTCTCGACCGCTCCCGCGTCGATGTTCGCGGTGAGCGAGCGGATCGCCGACTCGCTGGTTGTGGCGCCCTGCATCGGCGTGTAGCGGACGGTCTTGCCGGCGTTCCCGAGTGCTGCGTTGATCGCGTGGATCAGCGCGCGGGCGCCGGCCGGGAGCGTGCGCCCGCCAAGCACAACGGACTCGCCGCGGTGACTCTTGAGATCGGCGACAACGCCGGTGAGCCACTTCTCTTCGATCGCCGAGAGGTGTGCCCCGGAAGCGATCTGCGTGAGCGGCCCACGCATGCCCACATTGCCGATCTCAAGACCCGAGGCGACGGCCGCGAGCATCGCGACGAGTTTTGACGGCGCCATCGCGACACGGTGATCCGCCTGGCCGCCCGTGAGCGTCATCGCGGACTCGGCGACATACAGCCGGCTCATCGATGAACCGGCGGCGCGGCCGCCGGGGCCCGGCGTGTACCGGGCGCGCGAGAAGGCGCGCTGCTCGGCGACATCCCCGTCGATGCCCAGGAAGTCGCGATCGAAACATACGACAACCTTGGCTTTATCGAGCGAGAGCGCCTCATGGTGCGGGGCGCCGAATGCGATGCGCGAGCCCTCGATTCCCGAGTCGTCATCCGACGCCTCGTATTCGTGCCACGCGGCCTTGGGGAATCGGCTTGTGATGCGGCTCTTGAGGCTGTTGCGCGACGGGCTGCTGGATTTCTCGACGAGGAACGCCAGCCCGGCACCGCTCGTGGCGGTGTAGGGCTCGAACAATCCCTTGGCGGCGCGCCCGAACTCGGCGGTGCCCATCGTTTTGACTTCGGGGAGCGCTTCGCCGTCCTCGCCCGCGATCTGAATCTCGGCGTTGGGCGCGCGGTCGGGGTTGTAGAGGTCCAGCACGCTGGCCTGCGAACGCACGCCGCTCGATCCGTTGTTGAACGAGTGGAGCGGGTTGCCCTCGAGTTTGACGGGGCGGCCTTCGAAGGTCTCGGCGAGCAGGCCCTCGGCGCCGCCTCCCGGCAGCGGCATGCTGGTCGCGTAGTACAGCGGCTTGCCGGGGATCACATGCTCGGGGTCCTTCGCATAGGCGAGGATCTTGTGGTCGGGACGTCGGCAACCGGGGAGCGTCGCGACGCCGGCCATCGCGAGCGATGCGCCCATGACGCGCATGAAATGGCGGCGGGAACCGTCGAGCAGTTCGCTGGCGAACGCGGGGAACTCACGCTGCACGAAGTCCTTGAACTCGCGGGTCCCCACAAGATCATCGACCGAGCGCCAGAACGCCTTGCCGGTCGCGGCGCTGATGTCACGGGGCGTGACATCCTCGGCACGCAAGGGCTTTGCGCTCGTCTTCGATTCTGTGGATGGGCACTGGTCGATGTTGCTCATCGTCTTGCCGTCCTCTTGCCGCGGGTCTCGTCGCGGTCCGTTGGGTCGTCTCGTCGTGTCTGTGTTCCGTTGATCACTCAATCAATAGTGGCAGGCGCCGCAGTTCTGGGGCGGCTCGATCTTCCTCGACTCGGCGATGCCGAGGCCCCGGTCCTTCTGATCGGGCGAGGCAATGAGGCGCGAGATGCGTTCCAGGTCCGTCACCTTGAGCATCTCCGCCGGAGCGACCGAGGGATCATCCTCGGTCAGCGGGACGAGGTGATTCTCAGGGGCGCGGTGGCACGAGAGACACCACGACATCGAGAGCGAGTGCTCCTGGCGCACGATCGCGAATGTGTCCACACGCCCGTGGCACGAGACGCAGCTGATGCCGGTGTTCACGTGGGCCGAGTGGTTGAAGTAGACGTAATCAGGGAGTTTGTGCACACGACGCCATTCGATGGGCTCGCCGCTCGCGGCTGCGGAGCGCACCTTGATGAGATTGGCGTTGTCCTTGTGCGACTCCCACAGGCGGCTGTTGAGGTACGAAGTGCTGGTCGCGACATCGCCCGTGTGGCAGTTCATGCACGTCTGGGTGTCGGGGATATTCGCGTGTGGCGACTCCTCGACATGCGAATGGCAGTAGCGGCAGTCGATGCCGAGCTGCTGCACGTGAATCTTGTGGGAGTAGCTGACCGGTTGCACCGGTTCGTATCCCACCTCCCAGAACTTCGGCGTGAAGTAGTAGGTGACACCCGCTACCACGCTCACCGTCGCCAGCGCACCGACGGCGCCTACGACCTTGGGGAGTGTGTTGGTCCATTCAGGAAACAGGAGCGACATGCTTGTCTCCGTCAGCCATGCTCGAAACCGTCCGCGCGACGCCGCGCCGCCCGCCCGACGCCGTTCCCCGATGAGAGAATGGGCAATGCCCGTTTCTCGGATCGCGCAACGGCTCCGGTAAGGCAGTACTAATCTCCGAATGTGCGGTATCCGTCAAGGGCGCTTCGCGTCTGGCAGTAACTGATACTCATTCTCAGCACAGGCGAGCCCCATCCGGACCGCTCAGAACCGGGTAGACTCTACGGACATCGGTTCGTATTGGCAAGAATGATTCTTGTTTGACAGCAACACCGGAACACAGGGCGAACCCCATGCATGACCACTCCTCCCTCGCGCCGGATGCGGCGCGACTCCCGCTCCTCGGGTGCATCACGGTCGGGCTCGGCACCGCGGTCGCGATGTGGTTCGTCGGGTATCTCACGCACATGCCAGGCGTTCGGCTGCCTTTGGCCATGACGGCCGGGCTGATGACGGGCGTTCAGCTCGCTGGCGGCGTCATCGCGGGGCGGTCGATTTCGCCCGGGGTGGCGGGCGGAGCGATCGCGGGGCTGGTATCGAGTCTCATCAACCTGCTGATTATCGGTTCGATCGTGGCGTCGCCCGATCAGCCGGACGCCGTGCGCGAGAACTGGTGGATGATGGTGGCCGGCACGCTCGCCTTCGGGCCCATCGTGGGCGCACTCGGTGCCTTCATCGGCACGCGCATGCCCGTCGCCGGCGCCGGGACGCAGCGCTGGCTCGCCCGCCTCGCGGTAGTCACCGCGATCTCGGCGCTGCCGGTTCTGCTCTCGGGCGGCATCGTGACGAGCGCCGAAGCGGGCAAGGCCGTGCCCGACTGGCCCGGCTCCTACGGCTACCCGATGTTCCTTTTCCCCCTTCAGCACATGACGGGGGGCATCTACTACGAGCACGCGCACCGCCTTTTCGGCTCTCTCGCCGGCTTCTGCACGATCGTGCTGACGGTCTCTGTGCTCGTGAAGGAGCCGCGAAAATGGGTGAAACTCGCGGCGGTCATCGCGTTGCTCGTGGTGATCACGCAGGGTGTCGCGGGCGGGATGCGCGTGAACAAGGCGGAAGTCGCGCCGGTGGACATCAATACCGCCGTCGAAGAGGGCATCACGATCGACGAGAACCGCGAGATCGACACCAAGCCCGCTGTCGCGTGGGCGATTTTCCACGGCGTGTCGGGCCAGCTCACGTTCGCGTATCTGTGCGTGGTGGCGTCGTTCCTCTCGCCGCGCTGGATTGCGGGCGCCGCCAAGCGTCCCGACTCCCTGATGCGGACCTTCGCGATGCTCGCGCTCGGTGCGTACCTGTTGCAGTTGTTCCTCGGCGCGGGGCTGCGGCACACGGGCCACGCCGCGTTCCAGCATTCGCATGTGACGCTGAGCATCGTCGTGGTTGTGTTGTCGCTGCTCGCGGGCCTGCGCGCCCGCGCGCGACACGCCGATGTGCGCCCGATGAAGTTCTTCGGAACATTGATGGCGCACGGGGTGGGTGTGCAGTTCGTCATCGGGTTCATTGCGCTGGTGGTCGTGCTCCCGCACAAGGACGACCCGACGCATATTCCTTCGCTCATCATCGCCACGACGCACCAGTTCCTGGGCGCGTTGCTCATCGCCGCGACCTGCATCGTCTTCGCGTGGACGACGCGTCTCGTAGAAAAAGGCGCTGTCGAGCCCGCGGCGGCGGCGGCGGCGTGAATTAATGCTGCAATTTCGACGGTCATCCGTTTGATCCGATGGCTTCCTCCGGTACCTTCGATAGCGTCAGGAGGATCCAACATGCGCAGCATGCGATTCGTTCTCTGTTCCATCGGGTTGCTGATGACGCCGACTGTCGCGGCCGCGGGCGCGCCGGATGCGCTGATCCGGTGGGACGCGCAGGGTTCGTTCGGGCTCGTTCTCCCGGGCACCTCGCCGCCCTTGTCGGGCCTCTCGTTCGGCGACACGGTCAGCGTCTCGATGACCTTCGATCCTTTCGCGTTTGCCGGCACGCCGATTCCGCTCCCCACGGGCCAGGGCGCCGAGTACCACATCAATCCGGCGCTCTTCTCGATCGACTTCCCCGGTCTCGGGCTGAGTCTCTCGGCGGAGGAGCTCGTGGGCGGCACGCCCGAGTTCATCGTCTCGATCGCGGACAACACCGACGCGATCCACGGCATCGTCGAGGACATCATCACGGTCAATGTCTACCGCGCCGACGGCGCGGCGAATGGCACCGAGGGCGTGCAGTTCACATGGGCCGGTTTCGCACCCCCGTCGTTCTTCAATGGCACGGAGATTCCGATCCAGTTCGGCTGGAACAACTTCTCCGGCTCCCAGATCGTGCTGAGCAACGCGTCCAACAACTCGTTCCAGGGCGGCGGCACGCTCAGTTCCTTCACATCGACCATCGTGCCCGCGCCGGCATCTGCGGCGGTGCTCGCGATGGGTCTAGCCGTTCGGCGCCGTCGCTCCAATTGAAAGAGCCGCGCCTTTCGACGCGGCCATGATGCGAGTTTCGTGCGATTGCTTTACTCCGGCTTGCCGCCGGACATGTCGTACACCCACACCTCGCCGGCGCGCTTGAACTCCTGCACCTCGCCCTTGGCGAAGAAGAGGCCCAGCTCGCGCTCCGCGGCTTCGGGGCTGTCCGAGCCGTGGATCAGGTTGAAGGAGCTGGACACGCCGAAGTCGCCCCGGATGGTGCCGGGCTCGGCCTTGGACCCGAAGGTCGCGCCCATCATCTTGCGGCTGACGGTGATCGCGCCCATGCCGCGGATCGCCATGACGAGCACGGGCGAACTGGTCATGAAGGAGACGAGCCCGTTGTAGAAGGGCTTGCCGTGGTGGGACTCGTAGTGCTTGGCGGCGAGCTCCTTGGAGATCGTCATCATCTTCATGCCGACGATCTGCAGGCCCTTGTCCTCGAAGCGCGAGATCACGCGCCCCATGAGCCCGCGCTGGACGGCGTCGGGCTTCAGGATGATCAGTGTGGTTTCCATGTCGTTCTCCTCGATCGGATGTGGTCGGTGGTGTGCCCGCCGGGGGGACTCCTATCTGGGGGCGGGGCGGAGATGATAGCGGAGGGCAGGCAAGTCCGATTTACAGGAACTCCACCGAGTGAATCATCCCTATACAACTGAAGTTGCTAAAAACCCAACCGAGAATCACGAGCGTTCGGAGGTCGGATCTCTCTTTCCTCGTGAGTTGCAGGCCCCCTTTGCGGATGCCGCCCCGAACTGCAATGAGAGTCATGGGAAGCGACAGGACAACAGCGCAGATGACGGCCACCTGAACCGCGATTGTCGATGACGGCCCAACGAAATGATGCACGATCGCTCCCGCGGCGAGTGTCATCCAAGGCAGGTGCGCAATCCATAATCGCTGGACAAGCACCGCCCGCATCAAATGCGTTTGCACCTTTCCCCGTCTCGAAGAAAGGATCAACACAATCACTACTGAAAGAATGACGAGTATCAGCGGGTTCAATGGACCGAGGCCGTCGGGGAACCACGGCGGATCAATCATCCGCATCACACCGAACATGAATGCCGCTGCAACGAGAGCCGTGATGTGAATCGCATTCTGAAACCTGGCGCGTCTCAACAGACGGATTTGAGAAGAACTAAGTACCTCAAAGTTCGCGGATTCGTAGGCAGTACCGCACTCCGGGCACACCCCCCCTTCCGCCAGCCCGCCCAGGTCGTACCCGCACCGCGGGCACAGCGCTCCGGCAGGGAAAGGCTCGGAATGTGCGGGCGACTCGTCCACCCCCGCATTCTAGGTTTTTACCGCGACGCCACCTTCTCGCACAGTTCCGCGCACTTCCGGCAGGACACGGCGCATTTCTGGCAATGATCATGGTCATGCTCGCCGCACTCTTGGGCGCACCATCTGCACGCCTCGGAGCAGATGGCGCAGTAGTTCCGCCAGAATCGGCTCTCGCGGGACATGCCCAGCGCACAGGTGATGCAAGTCTCCACGCACTCGCGGCAGCAACGCGGGCAATCATTGTTCGACGCCTTGGTCGCCATCGCGTTGAGGCAGATCTCGCAATCCTTAGCACACACGAAGCATGCCTCGATGCACGCACGGATGTCCTCGTTGTTCATCGCTCGCTCCCTTCTGCTACGGGGAGTCTGAGCAATCGGTATGACACCGGCATGAACGCCGAATGAACATCGCTTCACACACTCAGAACGGAAGCACCGCGAACCCCAGCATGCCCACGATGATTGCCAGAAGCGCCCCGACGCCGTAAGCGGAAGCGGGGAGTGTGTCGGCGACGCCCATCCGCATCTGCAGCACGTGCAGCCGCCACAGGAATACATTGGGCATCGCCACCAGCAACGCGGCCCACACGAAGATCAGCAGGCCGCTCACGCGGCCCCACCGGCCGGAGATCCACACCGCCGACGCGATAATCTCGAATAGTACGAGCGGCACCAGCAGCACCCACAAGTTGTCGAGCCAGTACGCCCGGAAAAACGCTCGGCTGCCGCGTGCGCCGCGCCAGAACCCGTTCGCCACGAGCACGAATCCCAATAGCGCCGCGATCAGCAACCCTGTTGTGATCGCCAGCGACCCCGACCACTGCGTCCGCAACCCCAGCACCACGAACGCCAGCACGATCAGCAGCCAGAGCATGATCCACCACGCCAGGCGCAATCGGCATCGCTTCAGGTAGGCGGGCAGCAGCACCGCGCGCCGGGCGTCCGCCTCGCCCAGCGTTCGACCGCACTCCGGGCACACCCCACCAACGGCCAAGCCGCCGAGATCGTACCCGCACTGCGGGCACAGCGTGCCGTTGGGCAGCGGCGTGGCGGGGTCGCTCATCTGCACATCCTACGCCTCCCGGATGCGCCGACCCGGTACAACCCGTGACCGGCCCAACGGGAGACTCCGATGCGAAATGCATTCCTGTCGATCGCCGCACTCTTGACCCTCTGCTCGCCAGCGCTCGCGGCCACGGAGGGCGCCGCCCGAGTCTTCGCCGATGCCTCGGCGGCGTTGGCGGCCGATGCCGGGTGGTCGATGCGCATCGAGCGCCGGTCCTCGGGGCCGGGCGCGGCCTCGGCCATCGACCTCGATGCGGAGGTGGTTCTTGTCCGAGTCCCGGACGACGCGATGCTCGGGGCGCATCTCGACATCCGCGGCAGCTACACATTGGCTACAAGCCCCGCGCCGGATCCACTCCTGCTCCGATACGACGGCGAGCGGGTGCTGTCCGTCCGCGAGCGCGGCGGCGTCGTGGTCGTGGGCGACCCGGCCAATATGGGTCTGGCGCTTCTGGGCGTCGGGTACGACGCGCCGCTGTTCGATGCGATCATCGATCCGGCGATGCTGGAGGCAGCCGCGGAGAGGGCGTCTTTGCTCGCCGATCGGACCGTCGATGGCGCGCTATGCGATGTCGTTTTCGTTAGTGCCACGGAGGATGATCCGGGGGCGACATGGTACTTCGATGCCGAGAGTCATCTGCCGCGGCGCGTGGATGTCATGTCGGGCGAGGGCCCGGACGCGCTGGCGACAACAACGATCGTGCGCACCATGCGACCCGGCGCTTCGCTCCCGGCGACCGACGATCTGGGTGGATGGGTGCAGAAGTCGTTCGACCCGGCGCGCATCCCGGCGATCGGCGACGAGGCCCCGGAAATATCCATCAGGACGCCCGATGGACGCTCGATCGCCGTTTCGGATCACAGGGGCAAGGTCGTTGTGGTGAAGTTCTGGGCGACCTGGTGCGGCGCGTGCGTGGCGGGCCTTCCCGCGATGGGCGATCTCGAGCGGCGCTTCGCTGGGAATGAGCGTGTCGCGTTCATGGGCGTCAACTGCTGGGACAAGGGCGACATCGGGCAGACACTCCGGCGCGCCCGGTGCGAGATGGACTCGGGTGTTGCTGCCGATGAGCAGATCGACGCCTTCGGCGTGACGGCCCTGCCGATGGTGTTCGTGATCGATCCGGGGGGGCGCATCGCGTATGTGCAGCTCGGGTTCCGTCCGGATGCCGAGGCGTCGATCAGCGCCGTTGTGGAGTCGTTGACGGACGATGCGGACTAGGGCGAACGGTCGCGGGCGTCGCGCGAAGTCGGTACGCTCTGGGCGGGGGAAGGCCGCCACGGAGGGCGATCATGACGGAACAAGCGACGCTGCTAGACTCGCCTCGGATGGCGAAGAGAGAGCCCAAACCACCCGGAAGAACGAAGAGCCCCCGCGCCGGCGCCACGGCCGAGTCCATGGCCGAGAAGCAGCGGGAGATCTCGGTCTCCGAGTTCTTCGCCAAGAACCGCCATCTGCTGGGCTTCGATAACCCGCGCAAGGCCTTGCTCACGGCGGTCAAGGAAGCGGTGGACAACGCGCTGGACGCGTGCGAAGAGGCGAACATCCTGCCGGACATCCTCGTCGAACTCCGCGCCCTGCCGGAGGCGGGTGAGGACCGGTTCCTCGTCATCGTGCAGGACAACGGGCCGGGCATCGTCCGCAGGCAGATCGAGAACATCTTCGGCAAACTGCTCTACGGGTCGAAGTTCCACCGCCTCAAGATGTCGCGCGGGCAGCAGGGCATCGGCATCTCCGCTGCGGGCATGTACGGGCTCATCACGACCGGCAAGCCGGTGCGCATCATCTCCAAGACTTCGCCCAAGAAGCCGGCGCACGAGGTCGTCCTCAAGATGGACACCTCCAAGAACCGCGCCGATGTCGTTTCCGAGACCGAACACCCCGAGGATGATGCGCTCTTCCCGGACGGACGCGGCACGCGCATCGAGATCGAACTCGTCGGCAAGTACCTCAAGGGCGACCGCTCTGTCGATCAGTACATCCAGCTCTCGGCGATCGCCAACCCGCACGCGCGGTTCACCTACATCTCCCCCCCCACTTCAGCGCTGCCCGAGGGTGAGAAGACCGTCTTCGAGCGCGGCGTCGATGAACTCCCCGAGCCCACCGAGGAGATCAAGCCGCACCCCCACGGCATCGAACTCGGCACGCTCATCGGCATGCTCGAGCGCACGACCGAGTCGCAACTGGGGGGCTTCTTTGCCAACGAGTTCTGCCGCCTGACACCCAAGGTCGGGCGGGACGTCGCCGAGCAGGCGAAACTGACGACACGCTCGTGGGTGAAGAACATCGGGCACGCTGAGGCGGAGAAGCTTTACAAGGCGCTGCAGGAAGCGAAGGTGATGGCGCCGCCCACCAACTGCCTCTCGCCCATCGGCGTGCGCACGATGATCAAGGGACTCGAACAGGGCTTGGCACCGGATTTCATCGCGGTCTCGTCGCGCCCCCCTGCTGTTTACCGCGGCAGGCCCTTCATCATCGAGGCGGGCGTCGCGTTCGGCGGCAATCTGCCCGCTGAGGACAGCGCCAAGGTCTTCCGTTTCGCCAACCGCGTGCCGTTGCAATACCAGCAGTCGGCGTGCTCGTCGTTCAAGTCGGTCGCGGAGACGAACTGGAAGTCGTACGGGTTGCAGCAGCCGCGTGGCGCGCTGCCCGTCGGGCCGCTGGTGGTGATGATTCACATGGCGTCGGTGTGGGTGCCATTTACGAGCGAGAGCAAGGAAGCGATCGCGGACTACGACGAGATCCGCAAGGAAATGAAGCTCGCGCTGATGGATTGCGGGCGCAAGCTCGGCACCTATCTGCGCAAGCGCGCCAAGATGCGCCGCGCGGGCGAACGCCGGGATATCTTCCGGCGGTACATCGGCGAGGTCGCCAAGGCGTGCGAAGCGCTCTCGGGTGCCGACGCGAAGCAGGTGTACGAGGCGCTGCTCGCCACCGCCAAGACCAAAACCATCGAGAGTGACCAGGTGCTGGACGAGGAGGGCAAGGTCGTCGCCGTCAAAGGCGGGGGCGACGATGAGACGGTGTACATCCGCGAACTCGACGACGATGACTCCCAGCCCGTCGAAGAAGCGGCCGCGACCAAGAAACGGCCGAACACTGCATCGGGCGACTCGCTCTTCGGCGAGGATGACGATGCATCTGAAATCGAGTCCCCCGACACGAAGCCGAGACGCAAAGCCAAGAAGAAGGTCGCGAAGAAGAAAGTCGTGCGAAAGAAGAAGGGCGGCTGATCCACCATGGCCAAGAAGACCACACGCAAGACATCCCGCACGCCCGCGTCATCGACGCCGGGCAAGCCGCGATCGACGGATAAGGCGACCATCGCCAATCTTGAGAGACTTGGCTCGACCGTCGCGAAGGTCTCGGTCTCAGGAAAGGACCCGATTGTCGATGTCCCGACGCGCACGCTCTCGAACACTTCGTTCAACAAGCGCAAGCGCACGCTCGAGATGGGCGACGCGACGCAGCAGCGCGAACTCTTCAACCTGAATCAGGCCAAGAAGTTCATGCAGACGATGCTGCTGGCATCGGGCACGAAGGAACTGGTCGAGGCGGGCAAGACGACCTCGTTGCGAGGCATGTACTACAAGTGCTTGCACACGATCGCCGGCACCAAGGAAAAGACGCTGGGCGATCAGTCCGAGTCCGACGCGGTGCTCGAGGACCTCGAAGTGATGCTGGGGTCGCTCCGCGAGGAGCTACACCTATTCGCCAAGAAAGCCGGCACGATGGTCGGCAATATCACCGTGATCGACTCTGGCGACGAGATCGACTGCCGCCGGATGGGCTCTGGCGGGTACGCGATCCCCTCGATCGTCGAGCCGGACATCCTGCAGTTCAAGAAGTGCGACGCGAAGTTCGTGTTGCATGTCGAGAAGAACACGGTCTGGTCGCGTTTCAATGAGGACAAGTTCTGGCAGAAGCACAACTGCATCCTGACCGAGGGGGGTGGGCAGCCGCCCCGCGGCGTCCGGCGCCTTCTTCGGCGGCTCCACGACGAACTGAAGCTCCCCGTGTACTGCCTCCTCGACTGCGACCCGTGGGGGCACTACATCTATTCCGTCATCAAGCAGGGGTCGATTAACCTCGCCTTCGAGTCGGAGCGGATGGCGGTCCCCGACGCTAAGTTCCTTGGAATTCGTGCCTTAGACTACGATCGATGCGAGTTGACCGACGATGTCCAGATCGCGCTCAATGATCGGGACACCTCCCGCGCCAAGCAGATCGCGGCCTACCCCTGGTTCGCCCAGAACAAGCCCTGGCAGATGGAAATCGCCAAGATGCTCAAAAATGGCTTCAAAATGGAAGTCGAGTCCTTGATCACCAAGGACATCTCGTATGTAACCGAGGTGTATGTTCCTGAGCGATTGCGGGAGCGGGATTGGCTCGATTGAGTTCCTGTGGTACTGTCGGTTTACCCGGGGAACATTCGGGCGTTGAGCGTGTCCGGTTCGCAGCGGTGCGAGCCTTCAGCGTCCGCGGATACTTCCCTGAGTTTCTGATCAGCGATGGCTAGCCCTTCGCTGCGCCGTCTGGTGATGATTCCATGGTCAAGAGCGGTCATCCGGTATTGAAGCCGTCTCGAGTGTTGGTCGCGGACGATGAACACCTCATCGCTTCGTCGATTTGCAACTCCGTGCGCTCACTCGGATACGAGGCGGTCGGCCCCGTCGGCGACGGGAATGAAGCGCTGCGTGCGTTCGACTGCGAGAACCCGCCGGACATGGCGATTCTGGACATCCGGATGCCGGGCATGGATGGGCTCGAAGCCGCTCGCGTGCTCTGGCATGAACGGGGTGTCCCGTCGATCATCGTTTCGGCGTACTCGGGTGAGGAACATCTCGCCCGCGCGCAGGCCGCGGGTGTCTTCGGCTACCTCATCAAACCTGTGAGCGCCGATGCGATCGGCGCTGAAGTCCGGGTCGCATGGTCGCGATATTGCGACACGGCCGAGTACAAGCGACGCATCCAGCAGCTCGAGACGACCCTGCAGGACCGACGACTGATCGAGCAGGCCAAGTGGCACCTCGTGCAGAAGAACGCGCTTTCTGAAGCCGAGGCCCATTCGGCCATTCAGCGGCTCGCTCGGAACCAGCGCCGAAAGTTACGGGAAGTGGCCCAGTCGATCCTCGACTCCGATGGTTCGCCCGTCGCTCTCGATTAACGCCCCATCGAGTTGCCCATTTTGACACATGGCCGCTCGTTTTTTCTTCGTTTTTTCGGCGGTTGATGCCCCCCGCTACTTTCGGGGACGCCCGTTTCCGTTAAACTCAGCGCGGTGGGTGGTACATCGTATATGGCCTCGTGATGCACCCGCCGGTTGAGGTGGGCATCACCGAGTCGCGCAGGAATCGCCGACCGCAACGATCGGCGGTTCGATAACTCAAAGCGATGGCCCTTCGGGGTTGTCGCCCGCAACGGACCCCTTGGTGCGGCTTCGAGCGTTTGGAGGAGATGCTCGAACCGACAAAGCCGGGTCCGTTGTCTTTTTTGACCTCCCCGACCCCTCCATCTTTTTGACGACCGCGCTCAGGAACCCCTCGGATAGGTCCGAATAGAGACTCTGAGAGTTGAAGCGTCTGAAGCCGAGCGATCGCATCGCCCGATAAACCGTCGCCGACACTCTCAGAGTCCGCGGGCGGAGCCCCGCACGAATCAGATTCCGGCCCGTGATGCGTTGGAAGCGCGTCCGCTCCGAGTCGACTCCGCGCGGAGAACTACGGATGAGAGATGATCGCAACCTCGCACGAGCCCTGGGTGCCACGTGCAGCGCGTCGGTGCTGTTGGCACTCGGAGCCTGCTCGTCGGCCTGGAACCACAGCGCCCGCCATCAGCCCGTCGTGGTCGACCCGACCCCCATCGCCGAGACGCCGCAGCCGAACCGCATCGATCCGTTCCCCGCGGCTCGGGGCGTGCAGTTTGAGTCGTCCTCCAGCGCGATTTTCCCCGCCGCATTCGCCAACGGCGGCGGCGATCATTACGCGCCGGGCTCGCCTCAGTTCTACATGTACGGCGAGATGCCCAACATGCGGGCGTCCACGCTCAACCAGTCCTCGCCCTTCGAGACGACGGCGAATGTGCGCCAGGTCTCCTTCTCCCCCGAGGGCGCGGACTTCGATCCGGTCGTCTCGCGCGACGGCACAATGATCTACTACACCTCCACGCAGCACGCCCCCACCGCCGACATCTATGTCAAGAGCGTCAAGGGCAGCGCCATCACCCAACTCACCAACGACCCGGCGCACGATGTGATGCCTGCGGTCTCGCCCGACGGTTCGAAGATCGCCTTCGCCTCCAACCGTAACGGCTCGTGGGACATCTACGTCATGAACGCCGAGGGCGGGCAGGCGGTCCAGATCACTTCCGACGCCGGCCAGGAACTCCACCCCTCGTGGTCGCCCGACGGTCGCCGGCTGTGCTACTGCCGCCTTTCGACCAACTCCGACCGGTGGGAGATCTGGACGACCGAGGTCGAGAACCCGATCGTGTCCCGCTTCCTGACCTACGGCCTTTTCCCCGAATGGAGCCCGACCGAAAGCCGAATCCTCTTCCAGAAGTCGCGCGACCGCGGCGACCGATTCTTCTCCGTCTGGACCATCGATGTCGAGAACGGCGAGGCCGTCCGGCCCACCGAGGTGGCGTCGAGCCAGGTGGCCGCGGTCATCAACCCGACCTGGTCGCCGGATGGCGCATATATCGCCTTCGCAACGGTGTTCAATCCGCCCTCGAATGTCTCCGGTCAGCGCCCCGAGTACGCCGATATCTGGATCATGGCTTCGGACGGCTCCATGCGCACCAACCTGACCGGCGGCTGGTATGTGAATCTCATGCCCTCGTGGGGCGCGGATAACACCATCTACTTCATTTCCGACCGCAACGGTCGCGACAACATCTGGGCGATCGGGCCCGACCAGGCCATGGTCGCCGCGGGACGCACGCCGCCGGCCAATATCGCCAATGTCCAGACCGACGACACCAATCAACCCTGACCGATCTTCCTCTCCGCCCCTCGGCCCACAAGCCGACCCGGCGGATTGACAACACAAGTTCCCACAACCGCCCGTCCGGTGGAGCCGGCGGGTCACAAGGCAGGATGCCATGACAATCGAACAGCACATGCCCTTGATGCGCCGCTGCCGGATGCTCGCACTCTGCATCTGCGCGACGCTAATTCTCTCCGCCTGCGCCTCGAGCCAGCGTCGGCTCACCTCCCCTACTTACACGCTCCATTCCCCCTACCCGCAGGATGTCGTCATCGCGGTCGCCCCGCTCGCCAATGAGTCGGGCACCAGCGCCGCCGATGAACTCCGCATGGCCGACCGGCTCGCCGAGCAACTCGCCGAGGTCGACGGCATCGGGGTCATCCCGCTCAACCGAACGCTCGACGCGATGCAGGCGCTCCGCCTCCCCGCGGTGGCCTCACCCGCCGAGGCGCACGCTCTGGCCCGCATGCTCGGTGCCGATGCCATTCTCGTCGGCTCCATCACGGCGTGGGACCCCTACGACCCGCCGCGACTCGGCCTGAACCTCGCCCTCTTCGGCACCGGCCTGGCTCTCGCGGCGCCCGGATCCGCAGAGATCGACCCGCGGGCCCTGCAATCCGCCTCCACTGACTACTCGCTCAACGCGGCACCATCTCCGAGCACGCCGCTCGCGTCCCTGTCCAATCATTACGACGCATCGAATCACGCCCTCCTGATGCACGTCCGCGATTATGCGACCGGACGCGCAGACCCCCAGTCCGCACTGAACTGGCAGCGATACATCAAGAGCATGGAGCTGTACGAGCGTTTCGTGAGTTTCCGAGCCGTCGATGAGTTGCTCGCTTCAGAGCAGCGGCGCATCGCGCTCGCGAACACCGGAGTTCAAACAGCCGCCCGATGAGGACCCAGGCCGCCGTGGCCCCCTCGCGGGCGCACGGAGGTCGGTCCCTTGTTCGACGCAACCGCAGAGCACAACGCACCAATGGCGGCGCACCACGCCGCGCCGGTGTCCGTGCCGCTGCGTCGCTCGAACGGCCCGATCTGCGACCTCATCAATCACTCGATCGTCACTCGTGGCGATCGCCAGACTCGCAGCGCCTGACGCACGGAGCCACGCAACGCCATGAGCAACATCGCCCTCATCGATCGTTTCCTCGGATACCTCACCGACGAACGCCACTTCTCGCCGTACACCGCGCGTTGCTACGGCGCCGACCTCCGCCAGTATGTGGAGTTCATCGCCGACTCGCTCCCCTCTCCGGTCAACCCCGACCACGAGGCCAAGGTGCTCGCGGCACGCGAGGGTTCCAACGGCAAGTCCAACGGCGTGGCGGGCACGATCCATCCGCAGACCGTCACCACCAAGATCCTCGACGCCGACGCGGACTCGATCCGCGAGTTTCTCAATCATCTCTCCGAGCAGAACTACTCCGCCGCGACCATGGCGCGCAAGATCGCCACGCTCCGCTCCTTCTACAAGTGGGCGCACAAGCGGGGCACCGTGCCGACCAACCCGATGACACTCATCCGCACGCCGCGACAGTCCAAGCGCCTCCCCAAGGCGATCACCGTCGAGCAGGTCGAGATGCTCCTCTCCGCTCCGAGCGACACCGATGTCCTGGGCGCCCGCGACCGCGCGATGCTCGAGACGCTCTACTCCACCGGTATCCGCGTCTCGGAACTCGTGGACCTCAACTTCGACGACCTCGACGAGGCCGGCGAGGCCCTCCGCATCCGCGGCAAGGGCAAGAAGGAGCGCCTCGTCCCGCTCGGCTCCCACGCGATGCGCGCGATCCGCGCCTACCGCGAACTGCTCGTGCAGGACGACCGCTACTCCGGTGCCTGGGCCGCCGACCGCAAGGAACGCCCGCTCTTCGTCAACAAGCACGGCGGGCGCCTCTCCTCGCGCTCCGTCCGGCGCAAACTCGATAAGTACCTGCGCCTCGTCGGGCTCGATCCCTCGATCTCGCCCCACACGCTGCGCCACTCCTTCGCGACGCACCTGCTCGACAACGGCGCAGACCTGCGCTCCGTGCAGGAACTGCTGGGCCACCAGTCGCTCTCGACGACCCAGACCTACACGCATCTGACCAGCCAGCGCCTCCGCGACGCCTACGACGGTGCCCACCCCCGCGCCAATACGGCGTGATTCCCACGCCAACACAACTGTCGACAACGAAAAGGCCCCGTCTCCGCGACGGGGCCTTTGTCATTCAGTCGAATGCTGTGGTGAGGCTCACGCCAGATCGGGGAACATCTTCTTCACGACGCCCACCAGGTCCTTCACATGGCTCACCGACTCGTCCATGAGCTTCTTCTCGCTGGCGTCGAGTTCGACCTCAATGACCTTCTCCATGCCGCCCTTGCCCAGGACGCACGGCACGCCGACGAACCCGCCGCCGACGCCGTACTCGTTCTGGCACCACGCGGCGCAGGGGATGATCCGCTTCTTGTCCTTGATGATGGCCTCGGCCATCTGCACCGAGCCCGAGGCCGGCGCGTAGTACGCGCTGGTGCCCATGAGCTTGACGATCTCGCCGCCGCCGACCTTGGCACGCTCCACGCACGAGTCGATCACTTCCTTCGGGAGCAACTGTGACACCGGGATGCCGTGCACGCTCGTGTAGCGTGGCAGCGGCACCATGTCGTCGCCGTGCCCGCCGAGCAGCAACGCCGACACATCCTCGATCGAGCAACCGATCTTGCCCGCGATGAAGGTGCGGAACCGTGCCACATCCAGCGCGCCCGCCTGACCCAGAATCTGATTCGTCGGGAAACCCGTGGCCTTCCACGCCGTGTACACCATCGCGTCGAGGGGGTTCGACACCACGATCACCACCGCCTTGGGCGCGTGCTGCTTGATCTGCTCACACACGCTCCGCACGATCTTGACATTCGTCTCGATCAGATCGTCGCGGCTCATGCCCGGCTTGCGCGGCAGCCCCGCCGTCACGATCACCACATCCGATCCCGCGATGTCCGCGTAATCGCTCGTGCCAACGATGTTCGCGTCGAAGCGCTCGATCGGGCCGCAGCACCAGAGGTCGATCGCCTTGCCCTGCGCCACGCCGACCTTGTCAGGGATGTCCAGCAGGACGATGTCGCCCAGCTCCTTCGCCGCCGCCCAGTGGGCACAGGTCGCCCCGACATTGCCAGCACCGATGATCGAGATCTTGGCCCTACGCATTCTGCTCGCCTTCCTTCCGTGAGAGGGTTTGAGTGGGTTTGGGCCGCAGATGGTACCGCATGACGCCCCGTGCCATGCGGCGGCGTCTCAGCACGGCTCGACGCCAAAAACAAGAACGGGCCGGCCCCGAAGGACCGACCCGTACGCTCTTTGCAGAGTTTCGTGGCTGATCAGATCAGCGACGACGACGCTGGGCCGCGAGGCCGGCCACACCGAAGAGAGCCAACGCACCCGGAGTGGGCACATAGGACTCTTTCAGCGTGAAGACCTTGTTGATACCGGGCGTCAGGTTGACATGCATCCACAACTGACCGTCGGAGATGCCCGAGCCGGGGAACCAGGAGGTTCCGTCAGCCACGGTGCCGCCGCCGATGTTGAGCTGCATGCTGTCCGGCGTGAACGAAGCGGTCGTGAAGGGGCTGATCGAGAAACCGATCGGACCCGAACCGCCCGAGCTGGCCGTCGAAGCCTGGTCAAAAGCGACATCGCCGCCGTCGATCAGCTGCATCCGGAACCCGCTCCAGTCAACGCCGGAGTTGTTGGTGATGATCTCGTCGTTGATCACGATATTCGACACCGCATTGGGGTCGATCTGCGTGAACACGATCGGGACCGTGTTGAAGCCGGGCATGAACTCGATCGATTTCTCGATCTGAACAGAGTCGCCAACGACACCGTCGCTGACGATCTGCACAAACCCGTCAAAAGACGAGTCCCACGACGCCTGCCACCCACCGCCGATGTTGACCACGCCCGCTTGGGCCGTGCCAACGGCAGCGAGAAGCAGAGCGGGGACTCCCACTCGAACTACTCTCATTGTGTTCTCCCTTTCCTCCATACTCCGGCTCAACGAGCAGGAGCCCGACAACCCTGACGTCAAGGGTTGGCAGGACGTGTCTTCTCTTTCCCTCAACCGCGGCCATGGCGGACTCTCACATTATGGGGGCTCAATTGGGCCGCCACAAACACATACCCACGATTTTTTGCCCTAACATCTCCCCTGACATGTCTCGGGTATAACTGGTTCCTCGGCGTGCCAATTCTGATCCTCGCCCTCCAGGGAGTCATGCAAAATGGCCGTATCAAATCGCCTAAGTTCTTTCGGCACAACGATTTTCGCCGAAATGAGCCGCCTGGCGATTGAGCACGAGGCCGTCAATCTGGGTCAGGGCTTTCCGGATTTCGATGGGCCGGACTGGCTCAAGGACGCGGCGTCCAGGGCCCTCCGGGACCACCCCAATCAGTACGCACCGACCGGAGGTCTACCCGCTCTTGCGACGGCCATCGCCGACCGATGGGCACTCAGGACCGGCATCCTCCCCGACCCAGCAACCGAGATCACCGTGACCTGTGGATGCACCGAGGGCATCGCTGCAGCGATGATCGGGCTGCTCAACCCCGGCGATGAGGTCGTCGTCTTCGAGCCCTACTACGACTCCTACCGCGCCTGTATCGCGATGGCCGACGCCGTACCGCGCTTCGTTCCCCTCCGGGCGCCCGGCTTCACGTTTGACCCCGATGCACTCCACGCGGCGTTCTCCCGCCGCACCCGCGCGGTGCTCATCAATACGCCGCACAATCCCACCGGGCGCGTCCTGACCCGCGAAGAACTCTCGCTCATCGCCGAGTCATGCATCGAGCACGACTGCATCGCCATCGCAGACGAGGTCTACGAGGAACTCGTGTTTGACGGCCGCGAGCACGTTTCGATCGCCACCCTGCCGGGCATGGCAGACCGCACCATCACGCTCTCTTCACTCGGCAAAACATTCTCTGTCACCGGGTGGAAGATCGGATGGGCAGTCGCATCGCCCGAGCTGACACGGGCGGTTCGCGCTGCGCACCAGTTCCTGACGTTTGCGATCGCGACGCCGCTGCAGCATGCCGCTGCGGCTGCGCTGCGTGCCCCCGACTCGTACTTCACCGAACTCCGCGCGTCGTACACGCGCAAGCGAGACTTGCTGTGCGATGCGCTCGCGCGGCTGGGCTTTCGTCTTGCGCGCCCGGAGGGCGCATACTTCGTGCTCGCCGATCACACGCCCTTCGGCTTCGGGCGTGACACAGACTTCTGCAAGCATCTCATCGAGCATGTCGGCGTCGCCACGATCCCGCCGAGTTTCTTCTACGAGCAACGCGACCTCGGCGCGCCGCTAGTCCGATTCGCGTTCTGCAAGCGCGACGAAACGCTCCATGATGCGATCGAGCGGCTGGCGAAACTCCGCGTCAAATAAAAGAACCCCGCCGATCGCTCGGCGGGGTTCGTGCCATATCCATTTTCATAGGAGTGGCTGCGCGGACTGCGCTTTCGCAGCCCCGTCGGACTGCTTACTTGCGCAGCCCCTTCATACAGTCATAGTGCGTCACTGGATCACCTCCTTCTAGATCAAGACCCCCGACGCACTGGCTCGCAACCAGACGCCGGCCTGACCATCCCCGGGCCGTCACCCGGGGCTCATCGCGCGATCCGCAATGGTGAACTGCGCGGCTCGCTCGGCCGCATCGTTGCCCGGAGAGGCGAGATGGGGTTTTCCCATCCACCGACCGGGGCGGTGCGACTCTGGAAGTATCGGCCCCCCGCCGTCCAAGTCAACAGAGAAATCGACGGAACCCGCACCCCCGGCGGGGTGCTGCCCCTAGTCCTCGAACTCCTCGAAGGCCCCCCGCCCCGACTGATCGTCCAGATATTTCTGAAAATCCCCCATCTTGTACGAGACGAAGCAGAACACATGGTGGAGTGTCAGCCACTCGATATCGCCCGGGTCCTCGTCGAGGTCCTTGCGCAAGCGATTCAGCTCCGCGAGCATCGTTTCCGCCTTCATGCCGGAACTCCTTCTCCTACGACGCCGCGCGCCGGCGCATGAACGACCATAGCGCGCACATCACATAGATCAACACCAGTACCATCACCATCGTCGGGCCGGGCGGCGTGTCCAACTCGAAGCTCGCCGCCAATCCCCCCGCCACGCCCAGAATCGATAGCACCGCCGACCATGCGAACACCGGCGCGAGCCGCGCGCTGAGCCGCAGCGCCGAGGCGCCCGGAATCACCAGGAGCGCCGAGGCCAGCACCACGCCCGCGAGCTTCATCGAGACCACGATCGCCACCGCGAGCATCGACATCATCAACAGCCGCACGCCCGTCGCGCGAACCCCGAAGGCCGGCGCGGCGCCCTCGTCGAAGGCCCACATCAGCACCGGGCGACGCCACATCCAAAGCACGACGCTCACCACGACCGCCACGCTCCAGGCCGCGACCGCATCACCCCAGCGCACCGCGAGCACCGAGCCGAACAGCACATCCTCGAAACTCGGCACGCGCGCGCCCGACGAGCCGAGCCGGGCGGAGTGCAGCAGCAACGCCCCCAGCGCCATCGACGCGACCAGCACCACGGCGATCGCGGTGTCCTCACGCTCCCCGCGACGATCGCTCAATAGCGCGATCGCGATCGCCGCCAGCACGCAGAATCCGGCCACGACCGCGAGCATGCCCCACGAGTCCCCCGCCATCCCGACGCCCAGTACCGCGGCCAGTCCGACGCCGCCGAATGCCGCGTGGCTCACACCCTGGCCGATGAAGCTCATCCGCTTGAGCACGACGACCACGCTCAGCGCAGAACTCAGGGCCGCGATCGCGCACGCGACGAGCACCGCCGGCAGGAACAGTGAGCGGTACACATCCGCGTCCGGGCCAAAGAGGTATTCAATCGTGCGCACATGTCCCCCCACTCCCCCGCCCACCCCCGCATCCACCATCCTTGGTGTGCGTGTGGTGATGCGCCGGGTCCGTGCAATCGCTCGCTTTGTGCGCCTCGACATGCACCTCGCCGAAGATGTCCGCCAGATCGTGCTGGAACACTTCGATCAGCACGCCGGGCGTCAGACCCTCCGGAGCGGCGTGGAAGTGGAGCGTTTTGCGCAGGCACGCGACGCGGTCGCAGTTCGAGCCGCCCATCGCGATCGCGCGCAGGTCGTGGCTCACCATGAGCACCGTCACGCCCAACTCATCATGCACCGACTTGATCACTTCGCCGAGCCGTCGTTGTCCGGGCGCATCCAGACCAGCCGCGGGCTCATCGAGCACCAAGAGGCCCGGCCTGCCCGCCAGCGCCCGCGCGATGAGCATCCTCCGGAACTGTCCGCCCGAGATCGCGCCGACCGGCTTGTCCGCGTAGGCGCCGGCTTCCACCATCTCCAGACACTTCGTCGCCCAGTCGCGTTGACCGGCCCCGACGCCGCGCCACCCCCCCCACCCGACATGCCGCGCCGTCGCCCCCAACTCCACCGCCTGGCGAACGCTCATCGGAAAGCGTCGTTCCGCCTCCGAGACCTGCGGCACATAGCCAATCAATCCTTGGCGGCGCGCCTCGACGGGCGACAAGCCTCCGACCTTCAACGCGCCCTGCATCACGCCGTCTCGCGGGCCGAGCAGACCCGCGATGAGTTTGATCAGTGTCGACTTGCCGGCGCCATTGGGCCCGACGATCGCGAGCACTTCCCCCCGCTCGACGCGCATCGTCACATCGCGCACCGCCGCCGCACTCGCGCCGGGGTACGAGAACGACACGCCCTCAAGCGTCACCTCACACGCGCGGTTGGATGCCGACTCCTGACCCATCCGCAGAGTTTACCCGCCGCCCCCGCCAAGACCCTCGACGAGCGCCCCGAGGTTCTCCCGCATCATCTCGGGCCAGTCGCCGCCGCCCAGCGGATCGAGCACGAGGACTTCCACACCGGCGACCTCCGCGACCCGCCGCGCCGAGCCATCCTGCATCTGCCTTTCGACGAACACCGCGCGCACGCCGGAGTCCTTGATCGCGCGCACCGCCGACGCGATCTCGCCTGGTGACGCCTCGCCCCCGTGCCCCCCGCCCGCGCCGTGAATCACCGACTCGACGGCGAGTCCATACCGATGGGCCAAATACGAGTACGCGTTGTGCTGGGCGACGATGGTCTTCGAGACGCATCGTGCCAGCCCTTCGCGGTAAGCCGAGTCGATCGCGGCGCACTCGCCTTGCAACTCGCCGGCGCGGCTCGAGATCTCGCCGGGTCTCCCGCTTTCTCCCGAAACCGACCGGATCTCTTCGCCCAGCATCTCCACGAACCGGCCCATCAGCACAGGATCCAGCCACGCGTGCGGATCGCCTCCGTGGCCATGATCGTGATCCCCCCCGTGGTCGTGCGCATCCTCCAGATGCTCATCCGCACCCAACACCTCCTCGAACCGAACAACAAGCCGATTCTCTTGACTGTGCGCCGCCAGCGCCGCCTCGACCTGCGGCTCCATGCCCAGTCCAACCATCACGACGATGTCCGCTCCGGCGATCAATGCCGACTGCGAGGGGGTCAACTCGTATCCATGCGGTGAGGCGCCGGCGGGCACGATCAGGTTCACCTCGGCCCCCTGCGGGGCCAGCCCCTCAACCGCCCACATCAGGGGCGGAATCGTGACGACAATCCGGACTCCTGGGGTGCCCGTCGCCGGCGCGGGCGTGGCCGCCCGCTTGCACGAAGCTGCCAACAGCACCCCCAACGCGACCCCGACCCACCCCAGACTCCGCTTTCTCGCCCGGCTTGCCATACGCGTCCAATCCGATATTGTTAGAGGCCCCGTTGGGGCGGTAGCTCAATTGGGAGAGCGCCTCGGTCGCATCGAGGAGGTTGTGAGTTCGACCCTCATCCGCTCCACTTCGCCCGGCCCCGTGCCGGGCTTTTTCTTGCGCCGATGCGCTCTCGTCACACTCTAGACTAGCCGTCAATGCCCCCCGCGACCCCCCCACAGGACAAACGCGAAACCCCCGCGATGCGCCAGTACCGCGTATTCAAGGAACGCCATCCCGGGTGCGTGCTGTTCTTCCGCATGGGCGACTTCTACGAGATGTTCCATGAGGACGCCCTGCTCTGCAATCGCGTCCTGGGCATCACCCTCACCCAGCGCTCCGAGGGCGTCCCCATGGCCGGGGTCCCCTACCACTCGGTCGAGTCGTACCTCCGCAAGATGATCGACGCCGGGCATCGCGTCGCGGTCTGCGACCAGATCCAGGACGCCCGAGAGGCCAAGGGCGTCGTCGAGCGGGCCGTCACCCGAGTCCTCACGCCGGGCACGCTCGTCGATGAGGCGCTGCTGTCCGATGATCGTCCGTCCACCCTTGCCGCGATCGCATTCCTCGAGTCGGGCGACGCGCCCGAGACGCGCTGCGCCATCGCCACGATCGAGCTCTCGACGGGCGCGTTCTATCTCGCCACGGTCCATGCCGCCGAGGCCGTCGACGAACTCTCACGGCGCGGCGTGAGCGAACTGATCTACGCCGAGGCGGGCATCGAGGGCCCCCCGCCGCGCATCAAGCGTCTGCTCGAGGCGCTCTCGATCTCGGGCGTCGCGCGACCCGGTTGGCACTTCCGCCGCGCCGAAGCGATGGAGTCGCTCACGCAGCAGTTCAACGTCTCGACGCTCGCGGGCTTCGGGATCGCCGACGATGATCCCGCGGTCATCGCCGCGGGCGCGATCGTCCGCTACCTCCGCGAAACGCAGTCCCTCGATCTCTCCGACACCGCGACGAGCGAGGGATTCAGTTCCGGCAGCGCCAATGCGATGATGCTCCGCAAGCGCTCCCTCGCGCACCTCCAGCCGCCGAAGCGCGAGGAGCCGACCGACGCGCTCGTCCTCGACGCCGCCACCCTCCGCGCACTCGAAATCGAGAGGACCGTCCGGGGCAACGACTCAGAGGGCTCGCTCCTTGGCGTCTTCCTCAAGGGCAAGCACGCGCCAGCGACGCCCATGGGCCGGCGCCTGCTGCGCGACTGGCTCGTGCGCCCCGCCTCTGATCTTGTGGTCATCAACGCCCGGCTCGGCGCGGTGGCCCTGCTCGTGGAGGACCGACGGACCGCGACTGCGCTGGCCGCGTCTCTCGACGGCATGCAGGATGTCGCGCGGATCAGCGCCCGAGTCACACTGGGGCGCGCCACACCCCGCGATCTCGGTGCGCTCGGGCGCAGCACAGACAGAATCGGCGCGATCATGGACTCGCTGCAGGGGGCGCCCGCGGTCGCCTCCTTGCACGCGGCGCTCGCGTCCGTTCGCGACTCGCTCCAGCCCCTCGCCGATCGCATCGGGGCAACCTGCGTCGACGATCCGCCCGCGCACCTCCGAGAGGGCGGCCTCGTCCGCGACGGCGTCGATGCCGAACTCGATGAGGCCCGCGAGCTCCAGAATGTGTCACACCAATGGCTCGCGCGCTACCAGCAGAAAATTGTCGAGCAGTACGACCTGCCCAGTCTCAAATCCGGCTACAACAAGGTGTTCGGATATTACCTCGAACTCCCCGCCGCGCAGGCCCGGCGCGCCCCGACCGAGTTCACACGCAAGCAGACGCTCAAGAACGCCGAGCGCTACATCACGCCCGAACTCAAGGAGTTCGAGGAGAAGGTCCTCACCGCGGGCGAGCGCGCCATCCAGCGCGAGCAGGCGATCTTCCTCGAACTCTGCGACGCCGCGGCATCGCTCGTGCGCGAACTGGCGTCCTTCGCCGAGACCGTCGCGCAACTGGATGTGCTGCGCTGCTTTGCCGACAAGGCCGCGTCGCGCCGGTGGGTCCGCCCGACCATCACGGACGTCGCGACGCTCGATATTAGGCAGGGCCGACACCCGGTGCTCGATGAGAAATTGATCGGAAACGACGGCTTCGTGCCCAACGATGCGCTGCTGGGCGTTGCCGAGGAGGGGTCTGAGCACTCGCCGCGCCTGGCGCTCATCACCGGCCCAAACATGGCGGGCAAGAGCACCTTCATCCGCCAGGTCGCGCTGCTTGTGATCCTCGCGCACGCCGGCTCCTTCGTTCCCGCCGACAGCGCCTCGATCGGGCTCACCGACCGCGTCTTTGCGCGCGTCGGCGCCGACGATGCGCTCCATCAGGGCCAGTCCACATTCATGGTCGAGATGATCGAGACCGCCAACATCCTGCACCACGCCACCGAGCGATCGCTCATCGTGCTCGACGAGATCGGGCGCGGCACCTCCACCCTCGACGGCCTCTCCCTCGCGTGGGCCATCGCCGAACACCTCACGCAACCACCCGCGCCGCGCACGCTTTTCGCCACGCACTACCACGAGATCACCGACCTCGCCGACCGCTCGCCCGAATTGATCAAGAATCTCCATGTCGCCGTCCGCGAATGGGGCGACGAGATCGTCTTCCTCCACCGCATCCTGCCCGGGCGCGCCAGCCGCTCCTACGGCATCCATGTCGCCAAACTCGCCGGGCTCCCCGCCTCGGCCGTGAAACGCGCCGAGAGTCTGCTCGACTCGCTCACCGTCTCGCACGGGACGCTCGGCGACGAGGTCAAGAAGGCCGCCGACAAGGCGCCCAAGCGCAACGACCAGATGGGGCTGTTCACCGAGTATCTCCCCCATCCGGTGATCGCCGAACTCAAGAACATCGACCTCAATCGGCTTACACCCATGCAGGCGTTCGACGCGCTGCGGGAACTGGCGGCCCGGCTCGATGGTTCACACTGAGCGTCACTCGTTCGCGGGCGGTTGCTGCTTCTGGTAGTACCCATCGAAGTACACGGTCCAGGTCGCGCCGCCATCGTCCGAATGCTCGATGAACTGGCGTACGCGTCCGTCGGGCATCGGCGTGAAAGCGACCCGCGACAACTGCTCTTTGCCGCGACCGTCCACATTCTTGCCCGTCATGCGCATCGCGCCTTCCTCAAATCCACCCTCGTACTCGACGACACCCCCGCCCGCGTCCACCCACACCAGCCGCCACTTCTCCCGCGCCGGGTCGTAGAAGTTGATGCTCTCTCCCGTGTTGCCCTGCGCATTGGTCCACGACTCGTGCACGATGTAGCCGTTCTGGCGCAGCGTGATGACGTTCGTTCCCACCTTCACACCCTGCGGGTTGTACACATCCCACGAGCCGATCCAGAAGTCGAACTGGCGGATCGGCGTTGCAGATGCAGCCGACACGACGCGCTCCAGCGCTGCGTTCCATCGATCATCGCCGCGCAGCGATGCCAGATCGGTATCGGTGCGCATCGTCGCGATATTGTCGAATCCCGCCTCGATCGCGCCGTCCAGCGCGGAGAACGCATCATCCCGATGCCCGAGCATCGCGTGTGCGCACGCGAGGTTGTACAGCGCCGGCGCCCGCACCTCGTCAAACTCACTCGCGCGCCGGTGTGCCTCGATCGCCTCTTGATACTTGCCCTGGGCGTGCATCGCGTACCCCAGGCGGTACCAAGCGAACGGCGCATCGGGCTTCGCGTCCACGATCGCGCGGAATAGCCGCTCGGCGCGTGGGTAATCGCCCGCCTGTAGCGCCGCCGCGGCCTCCTTGGGATCGACACTCGGCTCCGCACTCTGTGAATACGCGGATCGGCCGAAGATCACAGCAGAGACCAGTCCCGCCAATACAGTCGTCTTGCGCATATTCAGTCTCCTATGTCGCCCGGTTCATCAACGCCGGCAGGGGTTTGACGCGCTCGAACGCGGAGAGTTTCCAGAATGAGCGGCATCCGCCACACCGCCCGGCACCGTGGGCATGTCGCACGCAACCGGTCGTCGGTCGTCACTCCCATCATGTCGCCGCCGCACGAAGGGCAAACCCGCCGGCGCAGCATCTCGTCGATCGCTACGGGCTTGTTGGCGCTGTGGCCCTTAGGATTGAAGAACCGAAACGCCATCACAGCAAAGAAACACAGGATGTACAACCAGAATAGGACGCGCAATAACTGTCCCGGCGACATGTTCGCATTCAATGTGGGCAGGTTACTCGTCTGGGACCAAGCCATCATGACGATGAACACTGCGGCAATCACGGCGGCACCAAACCGACGAAGCCAAGCGCTGCGACGCAGAACGCGCCGCGCATCGATGAGCCGTTCCCGATGGTCCTCCGACCCGGCAAGTAGCAGCGATTTGGGAAAATGCGCATCGAGAAGCGTTCTTGGTGTCCCATCCGCGTCCCGAATCCGCCGCTCGCCCCAGAACACCACCTTGCCAAATAACCGCTCAAGCCAGATTTTGTCCGTGTCTTGCCAGATTGAAGGCGCGGTTCGCTCACCGACTCGCGCGTACATCCAGGCCGCACCGCACTCGGCGCACACAATCGCGTCGTCGTCCAGAGGCGGCAGGCCGTCAACCCGATATGCGCAGATCGGGCACAAGCCGTGCCCGAGCATCGTGTCGGCAAACTTCGGTGCGCCGCGGCTCCATCGACGACGGTACACGAGCAAGATGACCACCATCGTTCCGAGCGCTGTGGATATGACTACCCCAGCAAAAACATACGGCACCCAGAGCAGTCTGGCCAACATAAGCCCGATCAGGACGATCAGCATCGTGAGATATGCGCCGATTGCCACGCGCGCTACCGAAGGCCCCTGTGCTGCGACCGTTTTCTCCGCCAGATCCAGCGCGTACCTGGCGTGCTCATCCAGCTCCGTATTCTCGCGCTGGCGATGCAGCGCATGCTCCACGCCCCGATCATCCTCGATCATCCGCGTGCCCATCGTGATCCCACGCAGCCCCGAGCGGTTCTTCACATTCACTTGACCCATGCTTGTCTCGCCGCGGTTGCCCCGCCCGTCTACCATCACGCTCCAACACCCTCAGGAGTCCCCCATGACCATCGACATGCACCAGTATGTCACACTCGGGCGATCCGGCCTCCGTGTCTCGCCCCTCTGCCTCGGCGCGATGACCTTCGGCACCGACTGGGGCTTCGGATCGGACCTCGAAACCTCCCACCGCGTGCTGGACACCTACCTCGACGCCGGCGGCAACTTCATCGACACCGCCAATGTCTACACCAAGGGTCACTCCGAGAAAATTCTGGGCGATCACCTCTGCAAGCACCCAGCCAAGCGCGACCGCATCGTGCTCGCCACCAAATGGTGCGGCAACATGTTCACGGGCGACCCCAACGCCGGCGGCGCTTCACGCAAGAACATCCTCGACTCTGTGCACCACTCCCTCCGCCGCCTCCAGACCGATTACATCGACCTCCTCTGGATGCATTTCTGGGATGCGCTCACGCCCATCGACGAGACCATGCGCACGCTCGACGATCTCGTCCGCGCCGGCAAGGTCCGCTACATCGGCTTCTCCGACACGCCCGCGTGGAAGTGCGCCCAGGCGCAGATGCTCGCGCAGTTCCACGGGTGGTCGCCGCTCGTTGCATTGCAAATCGAATACTCCCTCGTCGAGCGCACCGTCGAGGGTGACCTCATCCCGATGGCGCAAGAACTGGGCATGGGCATCACGCCGTGGTCGCCCCTCAAGGGCGGCGTGCTCACCGGCAAGTTCACGCGCGACAACCCGACCGGGGGGGACTCGACCAGGGGTGATTGGGCCACCGGCGCGCTCAACGACCGCGTCTTCAACATCATCGATGCGCTCATCAAGGTCTCGAAGGAAGCCGGTTGCACGCCCGCGCAGGCGGCCCTCGCGTGGCTCCGCGCCAAGCCGGGCGTCTCATCCGTCATCATCGGAGCGCGCACATCCAAGCAACTCGAGGACAATCTCGCCTCGGCGCAGGTCGAACTCCACGCCAACCTGGTCCAGATGCTCGACGACGTGAGCAAGCCCTCGCTGCCCTTTCCCTACCAGTTCCTCGAGCGCGTCTCTCTCGCCACGCAGGGCGGCACGACGGTCAACGGACGCCCCTCCGAGCCGTGGCCCCTCGCGCCCGCTAACGATGATGAGCGATGGTGATCGACTACTGGCACCCGTATGATGCCGCCCGCGACGGCCCACGAGGCACAACTGCGGGAGACTCCGAATGTTCAGCGGATTGCTCGGCCTGTTCGTCCTGGTCTGCATCTTCATCATGCTCGGATTCATGTTCGCATGGATCGCCGGAGTCGTGGCCGAAGAAGATGTCGAGGTCAAGACCGGCGTGCTCATCCTGTTCCTGACCGGCGTCGTGACCGTGCTGGTGCGGATCATTGTGTCGGAGGTTGACGGCATCCCCATGCCGGGCCTTATCGGTGCGGCCGCGAACTTCCTGGCGCTGATCGTGATGACGCACGCGTTCGCGAAAATCGACTGGAAGAAAAGCGCGCTGATCGCGGTTATCTACACGGTCATTCTTTTCCTGATCAATCTCGCATTTTCCGCGATCGCATCCTGAGAACACCCGCATGCTCACCGCCGAGTTCCTCAAGTCGAAGTTTCACGAAGCCGCAACCTACGAGGCGCATGTCTCGGCCGGCGCGCCCACCAAGCAGGAAGCGTGGAACCGCGTCTACAACCAGGTGGCCCTGACCGAGACACATCGGGCCCTTCTCCGGGCCTTCACGCGGAAGATGCACGTGATCGTCTCGTCGGGGGTCTGGTGCGGCGACTGCGTCGCCCAGTGCCCGCTCATCCAGCGCATCGGCGAAGCGTCGCCCAACATCGAGGTTCGCTTCGCCGATCGCGATGAGCACGCCGATCTGTCATCGCAACTCGCCATCAACGCGGGCGTGCGCGTCCCCGTCGCGGTCTTCATGGCCGAGGACTTCGAGCTTGTCTCCACGTTCGGCGACCGCACGCTCTCACGCTATCGCGCGCTGGCCGACCGCCTGCTCGGGGCCGCGTGCGAACTCCCCCACGCGCCCATCGGGGACCACGAAGTGGCCGAAACACTCCAGGACTGGGTCAACGAGTTCGAGCGCGTCCAACTCCTGCTCCGCCTCTCCACCCGCCTCCGCCAGAAACACGGCGATTGACGACTCTTAGAGCCGCGAGTGGAAACGAGCGGACAGATCGATGTCACCCGCGCGATGTTCGCCGTCATGTCCGCTCACTCCCGTTCGCGGCTCAGGCAGACGCCCGCGTATCCTTCCCCGCCATGACTACGACGAAACAACCCGAGCGCGAGTATGTGCTTGGCACCGACGAAGCCGAACTCCACCGCCTCTCCTTCCAGCACCGGCTCTGGTCCGAGACCGCATCACAACACTGGCGCCTCGCGCGAATCGCGCCGGGCATGACCGTCCTCGACCTCGGGTGCGGCCCCGGCTTTGCCACGCGCGACCTGGCGCAACTCGTCGGCGCTATGGGCCGGGTCATCGCGATCGACGCCTCCCAGCGATACATCGACTTCGTCAACCGCACGCCCGCGCCGCCTGGGGGCGCGCCGATCGACGCGCGCCTCGCCGATGCGCACGACCCCGGTCTCGCGCCGGGCTCAATCGACGCCGCGTATTCGCGCTGGGTCTTCACTTTCCTGCCCGAGCCCGCCCGCGCCGTCGCGTCCGTCTCGCGCGCCCTCAAGCCGGACGGCACCTTCACCATCCACGACTACCACCAATGGGAACAGATCTACTGGGGGCCGAACAGCGCCACCGTCGAGACCGTCCGGCGGGCCGTGCTGTCGTCGTACAAGGCCGCGGGCGCCGACACGCGCATCGGGCAGAAACTCCCGGCGCTCATGCGCGACGCCGGGCTCATCGTCCGGGACATTCTTCCGATCCAGATGATCGCCCGCCCGAACGACGCCCTCTGGCAATGGCCCCGCACCTACTTCGCCTCATTCCTGCCCCGCCTCGTCGCAGGCGGGCACATGACCGAAGCAGAGATGCGCGCGGTGCACAGCGAATGGGATGCGCTGGAACGCGACCCGGCCTCGTTCTTCTACACCCCGCCGCAGAGCGTCATCATCGGAGTCAAGCCGGCCTAGCGCGGTAGACTCATGTCCACACGCTCGCACGGAGGCGGGTCGATGGCCATTCTCAACGCACCCTGGGTCTTCTGGTCGGCGGTCTCGATCGGCACGATCGCGCTGCTCGCCTTCATCTGGGCGTTCCGCGGCGACCGCGCCCGCGGCAGACGCCGATGCCCCAAATGCTGGTACGACATGGGCGGCATCTCCGGCCTCACCTGCCCCGAGTGCGGACGCGTCGCAAAGTCGGAGAAGCAACTCAGCAGGCACCGGCGGCGTAAGCGCGTCATGCTCGCGTCCGTGTTGCTCGCTTTGCTCTCCGCGGCCGCCCTCGCCAGACCCCTCCACTCACGCATCTACATCGCGCTCAATACCGGGTATCGGCTCGTCGATGAGATCAATGTGCAGGGCGTGACGGTCAAAGCGTACCGCTACGACTTCGTGCGCGACGACGACTGGAAACAACCCAAGGTCGAGGTCTGGATCGGACGGGAGAAGCTGCTGCAACTCTCCGACCACCATGTCATGATCGGGGGCAGCACGGGGTACCGCAGTCCACTCATCGCAAGAGGCGAGAACGTCGATGGCACGGGCGGCAAACCCGACATCATCATCACGCTCGACTCCGGAGGGAACCGGTGCTGCGAGACGGTCTACATCCTCTCGGTCAACAAGCATCCCTATGACGGCAGGGTGTCGGTAAGCATCGACGATGTCATTCCGCCGACGGGCAGAGGCGTCTGGGAGGATGTCGATGGCGACGGGGCGTTCGAATACGTGACCGATGACCCGCAGTTCGCGTGCGGGCCGTGGACGAGCTGCGCCTCGTCGCCGAACGCGCCGATCATCCTGGAGTGGACCGAAGCCGGATATGCGCCGTCTCGAAGACTCATGTTGGCGTCTCCGCCGTCCGACGCGGAGGTGCGTGACTTAGCGTCCGACATCCGAAACCGCGAACCAAACCGAGTCCAGCCGGGCGTCGATCTCATACAGGCGGCCATCCCGATGATCTATCAGGGCAACGCGGATGCCGCCGAACAGCTGGTGCACATGGCGTGGCGAGACGACATGGCGGGCGGCGACTGGTCCGATCCGGGTGAGATGTGGGCCGAGTTCTGGTCCGTCATCGACGCCGGGCCGTACGGCACCTTCATCCGAGGGCTCAACGCGCGATAGCCCGCCGCGTCTTCGTGTAAACTGCCCGCCCTATGAGCACCACCACGACACGGAAGCCGGAGAGCGAGACCATGGCGGGCACCACCCACAATGTCACGATGATCGCGGGCGACGGCGTCGGCCAGGAAGTCGCCGACGCCACCAAAGCCATCCTCAAGGCCGCCGGCGCACGCATCGACTGGGAGGACGCCGTCGCAGGCAAAAAGGCCTTCGACGCCGGCATCGCCTCGGGCGTACCCAATGACACCATCGAGTCGCTCCAGCGCACCCGGGTCGCCCTCAAGGGCCCCCTCGAGACCCCCGTCGGGCACGGCGGCAAGAGCGCCAATGTCACCCTCCGCAAACTCTTCGAGATGTACGGCAACATCCGTCCCTGCCGCGAACTCCCCAATGTGCAGGGCCCCTTCGCCGGTCGCGGCATCGATCTGATCATCGTGCGCGAGAATGTCGAGGACCTCTACGCCGGCATCGAGCACATGCAGTCGCCCGGCGTCGCCCAGGCGCTCAAACTCATCTCCCGCAAGGGCTGCGAGAAGATCATCCGCTTGGCCTTCGAACTGGCCACCTCGCTCGGGCGCAAGAAAGTTTCCTGCTCGACCAAGGCCAATATCATGAAACTCACCGAAGGCATGCTCAAGCGCACCTTCGAGGATGTGACCAAGGAATACCCCGGCTTCGAGACCGACCATGTCATCGTGGACAACCTCTGCCACCAGATGGTCATCCGACCCGAGATCTACGATGTCGTCGTCCTCACCAACATGAACGGCGATATCGTCTCCGACCTCACCTCGGGCCTTGTTGGCGGACTCGGCATCGCGCCATCGATGAACCTGGGCGATGAGGCCGTCATGTTCGAAGCGGTGCACGGCTCCGCGCCCGACATCGCCGGGCAGGACAAGGTCAACCCCACCGCCCTGCTCCTTTCGTCGGTCATGATGCTCCGCCACCTCGGCGAGTTCGAGACCGCCGACAAGGTCGAGCACGCCCTGTACTGCACTTACGAGGACGGCAAGGCGCTCACCGGCGATATCGCCAGGGGCAGGCCGAGTGTCGGCACGAAGAAGTTCACCGAAACGGTCATCGCGAACCTCGGGCGCAACTGCTCCAAACTCGAGAACCGCGCCTTCAAACCCATCAAAATGCCGAAGGTCGACTCACGCCTCGATTTCGTGCAGGCCAAGTCGCGCCGCGATGTGGGCGTGGATATTTTCATCGAGTCCGCGCTCATGCCGGAGCCGATGGGCAAGGCCCTCGACGCGATCGTCGAGGGCACACCCTGGCAACTCAAGATGATCTCGAACCGCGGCTCGCAGGTGTACCCGGTCAAGGCCGCGGCGTTCGACGGAATCGATCACCACCGCTGCCGGTTCTACAAGCGCGACGGGTCGGGTGTCTCGGAGTCCGAGATTCTCGATCTGCTGACGAGAGTCGGCGCCAAGCACCGCTGGATTCACCTGGAGCGCCTCGCCCAGTACGACGGCGTCGACGCGTTCTCCAAGGCGCAGGGCGAGAACTGAGTTCACTGGATCCGCGAACGAGAGTGAGCGGACAGCTGGGCTTTCATCCCGAGAAGATCACCGTCCTGTCCGCTCGTCGCCATTCGCGGCACTAGTCCATCCGCATCACGCCAACCAGCCGCGCATTCCCGTGCGCGTTCCGCGGTTCGGCGATCTCGAAAACGGCGCACATCCCCGTCTTCATCTCAAAGGTCGGGTCCTTCGCCAGCATGCCGCATACCCGCGACAACTGCGGGTTGTGACCCACCAGCGCGACGCGATCTCCGGCGTTGAACTCACCGATCAACTCGAACACGCCGCCCGCCGGCTCATCGACAATCAACCGATCGTCGTAGACCAGATCAACGCGCAGCGGCTTGCTCACCAGCCGCGCCGTCTGATCCGCGCGCACGAACGGGCTGGAGACGATCCGGGTCGGGGCATCGCTCCCGCCCGCCAACCGCTCGCCGAGCCACTCCGCCTGCCGTTCACCCCGCGGCGCGAGTTCCCTCTCGCGATCACGGCCCGTGGGTGAGTCCTGCTGCGCCTTGCCGTGCCGGATGATGTAGAGATGCATCCCGCCAGCATATCCGCCGCGCGCGTCTACACTGTGTGCCCATGGACCCCAAACCGCCCTCCGACATCCCCGCCATCCGCGTCGTCATGATGCCCCGCGACACCAACCCGCAGGGCACCATCTTCGGCGGCGTGCTCATGTCGCTCATCGACCAGGCCGCCTTCATCGAGTCCATGCGCCAGGCCCCCCACCGCTACGTCACGGTCTCGATGGAGACGATCGAGTTCAAACAGCCGGTGCTCGTCGGCGATGTCCTCTCGCTCTGGGCGCACACCGAACGCGTCGGGCGCACCTCCGTCCGCGTGCGCGTCGATGTCCGCGCCTCGCGCCGCGGCTCCACATCCGAGATCGATGTCACCTCGGGCGTCGCCACGCTCGTCGCGGTAGATGCAAACGGCACCCCCGTCCCCGTCGCTTCCGAATGGACGGCGTAGGAGGCGTCAGTCGTCGAATGTAATCCCGCCCGCAGCGAGCCCCTCGATCAGCGGGCCAAGGTGCTTCTCGTACCGACGCCACCGATTGAGCGACGACTTGTAGATCGGCTGGCGCACCTGCTCGTTGCTCGCCGTGAAGACGACGCGCTCGCTCTCCCAGAACCGCAGGCACGCGTCGTTCCACGGCAGGCCGATCGCCTCGAGCATCTCGCGTGATTTGCCCTCCAGATCGCCCACGAGTTCCTCGTATTGAATTTCGTAGATCGGCATCGGGAGGATCTGGCGCCAGTGTTCGAACATCCGGCGGCAGTCGATGCAGTACGACGCCGCATCCCGCAAATCGCACGACCAGCTGAGACTCGTCGAGAAGTGCTTCGTGAAGCACGACATGCAGGTGTCGCGTTCGTCACGCCGGACATGAATCACCCGCGCATCGGGGAACATCGCGTAGATCAAACCCAGATACAGCACATTGCTCGGCAGCTTGTCAGTGATCAGCTTCGCTTTGTCGTGGACCTCGCGGTACCGACCCGCGGCGGTCGCCGCAACGCCGTTGAGTGATGCGGGCGTGACTTTCGACGGGTCCTCCAACAGCGGCGGGAACGAGTCGAATCCCTTCTTCGTGATCTCGGCAACGGCGTCGGGGATGATCGAGAGTTCGCCGCCCGGCGCGACATCCGGATGGCACGCCAGGATCTGCTCCACCAGACTCGTGCCCGAGCGCGGCATGCCACAGATAAACACGGGCCCGCTCATCTGCTGGGCGGCGCGGGGGAGCTTCGCGACAACCTCCGGGGTCCACGCCGCGATGCACCGATCCGTGGCGCGCCGATGCTGGCCGCCCACGAAGCGCACATCAACCTCTTTGTTCGCCCGCGTGTATGCCTCGAACGCCTCGTCGTAGCGTCCCGCACGATCGAGCATGTCGGCGAGCCGGAACAGAATGCCGACGCGGAGCGTCGGCCGGTTTCGCTCCTCCAGCGCCCTCTTGAGCAGTTCGATGCCCTCGTCGTAACGCTTCTGGTGGCGGCGGACCTGCGACATGCAGATCCAGATGTGGGTCCCCTCGACTCCGTTCGCCAGCGCCTGCTCCAGCACGCGTTCCGCCTCCTCGTAGTCGTCTTCGAGGAACAGCATCTCCGCCAGCCCCGAGTAGGACGGCTGGCTCCTGGGATTCACCCGAATCCCCTCGCGAAGCGATTGCTTGGCCAAGTCGGCTCGACCCTCGCGCCGGTATGCGAGCCCGAGCGCGTTGTGGAATCGTGCATCGTTGGGGTCGGCCCGAATCGCCGCGAGGAGTTTCGCCTTCCCCGGCACCATCTGGCCCAGCGTGACCTCGCAATACCCAGTCGCCCACAGCAGGTCCGGGTCACGCGGCTTCTTCGCCAGCGCCCGCCGGAAAATCGGCAGCGCTTCCAGATACTGGCCCGCGTCGGCGAGACGGCGGGCCATCGCGACAGGATCTCCCAACTTGCTCTTTCCCATGGGGCCGATTGTAGCCGTCGGACCGAACTACCGGCGGCTTCGCGTACACTCAATCCCATGCGCAATGTCGAACTCATCACGACCGGCGGCACCATCGAGAAGACCTACGACGAGGCGCTCGGTCGCCTCACCAACGCCCGGTCCATCGTCGCCAGAATGCTCAGCCGCTTGCGGCTCGAGAGCACGCGCGTCCATGTCCGCGAACTCATGAGCAAGGACTCGCTCGACCTCACCGACGACGACCGCGCGCTCATCGTCCGCGCCGTCAGGTCCGCGGCCGGACTATCGGACGCCGTGGTCATCCTCCACGGCACCGACACGCTGACCGTCACAGGCGAATGCATCCTCCGCGATGTCCCGGACATCCGGGTCCCGGTTGTCCTCACCGGCGCGATGCGCCCCTTCGAGATGAAGCGCTCCGACGCCCTCCAGAACCTCACCGAGGCGCTGCTCGCCTCTTCCTTCATCGCCCCGGGCGTCTATGTCGCCGGGCACGGGCGCGTCTTGCCCTTCCCGGGAGTCGTCAAGGACCGCAAGCGCCAGACCTTTGTCCGCGCCGACGAAGTCGAGGCGTGAACGAAACAGGCCCGCCGGACGCACCGACGGGCCTGATGGATTTCAGTCAAATCTCGGCCTGACTCAGTTCGAGTCGCTCTGCACCGCCGGCTTCGACTCCCCGATGAGAATCTCGCCCATCTGAATCGAGAGCGTCGTCGGCTCGTCGCGCTCGGCGCCCAAGGCCTCGGCGGCCTCCGCGGCCTCGGCGAGCATCGAGCCCTCGTCCTCCATCTCGGTCGCAGGCGGCTCGGCCAGGTGCGCGATTTCCAGATTCTGATAGACGCGGAAGCCCGTGCCCGCGGGAATCAGGTGACCGAGCAGCACGTTCTCCTTCAGACCGATCAGTTGGTCCGTCGCGCCGCGCAGCGACGCCTCGGTCAGCACCTTCGTCGTTTCCTGGAACGACGCGCCCGAGAGGAACGACTCGCTCTGGAGTGACGTTTTGCGGATGCTTCCAGCAGCAGCGTGCGCCCCGTCGCCGGACGCGGACGCTTGGCCTTGGCGGTCGTCTTGCCCTCGGCCTCCGCCTTCGCATTGGCCTCGCGGATCTCCGACTTGGTCACCATCGCGCCGACATTCAACCCGGTCTCGCCCGCGTCGGAGATGATCGCCTTGTCGCCGACCTCCGCGTTCTTGGGCGCGGAACATGAACTTATCGACCACTTCCTGCGAGAGGAGGTCCGTGTCGCCGCCGTCTCCACTCTTCACCTTCTGCAGCATCTGCGCTAAGGCTGGCCTTGATGTGCTTGCCGCGGATGGTGACGTGCCCGGGTGGTACACGTTCTGCACCTCGCCCAGCATGTAGTCGCACATGCCTCTTCGCCCTGATCTTCAGGATGTCGTGGTCGAGCGGCCGTCGATCAGCTGTCGCCTCGGCGATCACATGGTCGCCAGAGTGCACGAGCAGCTGGCGGTCCTGCGGCACATGGCAGATCCTTCTCGATCCTGCCCTCGGAAATCACGCGGATCGTCATTCAACGGCAAGGTCTCGCTGAGTGAACTTCGACCGCGCCCAAATCTCCGCCATCTGGGTCCTCGGCTGCGCCTCGAAAATCTTCGGTCACACGCGGCAAACCGCCCGTGATGTTACGGGTGAACTGGCGTTGCCCCTGCGGGCTGACGCGCTACATCTGACCGGCTCCTGATCTCCTGACCGTCGGCGACCTCGATGCGCCTTGCGGGCAGGTAGTGGAAGTCCAGGATGCCCATCTTGTCCACGACGTTGAAGCCGGGTGCTTTCCGCCTTAAAGCTCGATCACGACCATGCCTTCTGCCGCCGCTCATGTCCTTTGCGGACCGTCTCGTTCAGTTCGATATCCACGAACTTCACGAAGTCGTCCTTTCTCCGGCGAGAATCGGCGTCCGCGCGGGTCCCAACGGACCAACTGGTCGCCCTTCTTCACCTTCGTCCTGCCTGCCACCGAGATTTCCGCGCCGTACGGGAACCTTGTACTCTCTCGAGCCGCGCCCGCGATCGTCGAGCACGAGGCACTCGCTTGCCGCGTTGAGCTGGCGACGATGACGTCCTTGCTGTCCTCGTCCTTCACGGTCACCTCGTTGCAGTCGCGTAGCTCAACGGTGCCGCCCATCGTCGCGCGGATATCCGTCTTGACGAGTTTGGCCGTCGCGAGTCGCCCGTGGAAGGTACGTATGGTCAACTGCGTGCCCGGCTCGTTGATCGATCGCAAGATGTGATGCCCACGGCCAGCCCCTGCTCGACCAGTCGGTGTTCGTCGAGAGGTCACGCCTGTAGCACAACGCGCACGCGTCACGCGGGGGCTGTCGCACGTGAGCAGCGACCGCACCTGCACCGCGTCGATGTTCAGTTCCGTCTCGATGCGCGCGCCGCCTCGTCCGAGATCTGCTGTTCGCGGACGATCACCTCGTCGGTCACCGACGGGGTGATCGTCGTGCGCGCCACGCGTCCGGCGATCTGGTCACGCAGGGGCATCGCCGACCTTTCGGGTTCTTGTAGAGCCGCCCGTCAGGATGCCGCGCTTATTCTGTAGTCATGCTCGGTGACGATCACCGATTGCGCCACGTCGCACAGCTTCCGCGTCAGGTACCCCGAGTCCGCCGTCTTCAGCGCCGTATCCGCCAGGCCCTTGCGGGCGCCGTGCGTTGACGAGAAGTACTCCAGAACGTTGAGGCCCTCGCGGAAGTTCGCCCGGATCGGCGTCTCGATGATCTCGCCGCTCGGCTTGGCCATCAGGCCGCGCATGCCCGCGAGCTGCTGCATCTGCGACACGTTGCCTCGCGCGCCCGAGTCCGACATCAGGTACACCGGGTTCAGGTATCGCTTGCCCTTGCCCTTGTCGTCAATCGGCATGTACGCGTTGGTGCCCGCTTCCAGCCGGTCACGCTTCAGCGCGTCGATCAGCTTGCCCGTCACCTGCTCGCGGCAGTGCGCCCAGATGTCCAGCAGCTGGTTGTACCGCTCGCGCTCCGTGATGATGCCGCGGTCGAAGTTCTTCTCGACGCGGTCCGCCTTCTTCTGCGACTCCGCGATGATCTCCGTCTTCTCCGCCGGGATGCGCAGGTCCGTCACGCTGAACGAGAGCCCCGCCAGCGTGGACATCCGGAAACCCGCGTCCTTGAGGCGGTCCAGCAGATCGATCGTCGCCGCCCGACCGACTCGCGTGTAGCAGTCGTCGATCACGCGCGCAGCGCCCTTCTTGCCCAGGGCGCAGTTGTAGAACGGCAAGCCGGCGTCGAGAATGCGGAGAACAACACGCGCCTGGCGGTTAAGCCACTTCAGGCGCTGAAAGCTAAGTAACGGCTCCACGCCGCCGCTCCTGGCTTCGTCATCACCTGATGCTTGAACTCGTCGATGCTAATGGAGATCGGCCTGTGAATCCTGATCTTGCCGTGCCGAACGCGAGCACGCCCGTCGACGATCCTTGAACCGCTTGAGCCCATTCTCCTTCGACGCATCCCTCTTCTGATGATCGTCAGGTAGTACACGCCCATGACGATGTCCTGCGACGGCGAGATGATCGGCCGTCCGTGCGCCGGCGAAAAGATGTTGTGCGGCGCCAGCATCAGCACGTGCGCCTCCGCCTGCGCCTCGACCGACAGCGGCAGGTGCACCGCCATCTGGTCGCCGTCGAAGTCCGCGTTGAACCCCGTGCACACCAGCGGGTGCACCCGGATCGCGTTGCCCTCGACCAGCACCGGCTCGAACGCCTGGATGCCGATTCGGTGCAGCGTCGGGGCGCGGTTGAGCAGCACCGGGTGCTGATCGATGACCTCCTCGAGGATGTCCCACACCTCCGGGTCGCGACGCTCGAGCATCCGCTTGGCGCTCTTGATCGTGTCGGCGAGACCGTGCTCCTTCAGCTTGCGGATGATGAACGGCTGGTACAGCTCCAGCGCGATCTTCTTGGGAAGGCCGCACTGGTGCAGCTTCAGCTCCGGGCCCACCACGATCACCGAACGCGCCGAGTAATCGACACGCTTGCCGAGCAGGTTCTCGCGGAACCGGCCCTGCTTGCCCTTGATCATGTCCGTCAGCGACTTCAGCGGGCGGTTGCTCGAGCCCAGCACCGGGCGGCGGCACCGCCCGTTGTCGAACAGCGCATCGACCGCCTGCTGCAGCATCCGCTTCTCGTTGCGGATGATGACCTCCGGCGCGTTGAGGTCCATCAGCTTCTTCAGTCGGTTGTTCCGGTTGATGATCCGACGGTACAGGTCGTTCAGGTCGCTCGTCGCGAAGTTCCCCGACTCCAGCAGCACCAGCGGGCGCAGGTCCGGCGGGATCACCGGGATCACGTCCATCACCAGCCAGCCCGGGTCGTTCGCCGAGTGCCGGACCTGCTCGACCAGCTTCAGCCGCTTCTGAGTAATCCTTGAGCTTCTGCTTCGGTGCCGCGTCTCGCGGATCGCCAGTAGGCGGATATCCGCGGCGTTTATCCAGATCGACGCTCGATCGCCTGCTGCGGATCGCCTTCGGGCGCCCATGAGCGCGCGGAAGGCCGAGCTGTACTTGTCGAACGCCGCACGATGCTCGTCCTCGGTCAGCAGCTGCTTTGAACTCGAGCCTGTATCGCTCCGCGTCGATGACGACATAATCAAGTAGACAATCTCGATGTCCGAAGTTCCTCATGTCCAGCAGTGCTGAGCTGGCTAGATCGCCTTTGAAGAACCAGATGTGCACGATCGGCGCCGCGAGGTTGATGTGACCCATCCGCTTCCGACGCACCCGCGAGTGCGTCACCTTCACGCCGCAGCGATCGCAGATGATGCCCTTGAACTTCGTGCCCTTGTACTTCCCGCAGGCGCACTCGTAGTCCCGCTCCGGACCGAAGATCCGCTCGCAGAACAGCCCGTCCTTCTCAGGACGGTACGTGCGGTAGTTGATCGTCTCGGGCTTCTTCACCTCGCCGTACGACCACGAGCGGATATCGTTCAACTGGCATGCGATCTTCACCGAAGCGAAAATCATTTACGCGATCGTAGACAGACTCTGCCATATCAGGTCATCCTCTGGGGTGGAACACGTTGAACCGCCGGAATCACCTGGAGTCAGCAGCTGGGCTCATGAGAGTTCACCTGCTGCCGTTGCCGGCTTCAAGGCGGGGAGGTGGCCCGCCGCTGGGCGGAGTTAACAACTCCTGCCCCCTGCGGAAATCACCCCACGCGCCTCCTCGTCGTTCGCCGAGGGTCCACCTGCCGGCGGGAAGCCCGCCCGCTCGAGCGCCCACGATCGCCCGATCGGCCTTCGGTCACGAGCGACGCTCTGCCTTCCGGCATGGAGCCGAGAACGCGGCCTGATCGCGCTCGTCCGCTTCTTGCTCTTGCCGAGATCTGGATTGCCGTGTTCCATCTTCTATGAGCCTGCACGCCGGATCGATACAAACGCCAAGCGCTGCCGTGAAGTCGGCGTCGCCCATCGCCGCGATGAACGACTCCATCGCCTTGACTGGCCCTGGAGTCGCCTGAGGGCTTGGGATTCGACGAGTTTGAACCGGAGTTCGCCGACGAGTTCCCTACCAAAGCCGAGTCGTTCGTCTTCATTGCACGCTGAGCGCCTGGCGCCACCGATGCAAGTACACCATCGCGATCATCATCCGCATCGATCGTCCCTCATCAAGAGTTCTCGCATCGCTCGCCTCCCATGCCATTCAAAGCAGCAGACTGCCGCCTGCCCGGTGCGCTCTTCCATCGTCACATTCGCGTCTGCGCTGCCGCAGCTCGTTGCACAACACATCGAACGCCACCGGCATGCTCCGCTTCGAGCGTGTGTGCGGTGGTTCTTTGACCATCGACTCATAAATCTTGGTCCGGCCTCGACATCGTCGGACTTCACGGTGAGAAGTTCTGCAGGATGTGGCCGCGCGCCGTACGCCTTGAGACCCCCAAACCTCCATCCGCCGAAGCTGCTGACCACTGGTCTGCGCCCTCTTGCCGCCCGAGCGTACGCCGCGATGAGCGCGAGTACGGGCCTGTCGAACGCAAGTGCGGATCTTGTCGTCCACGAGGTGGTGGAGCTTCAGGAGATACATGAAGCCCACGGTCAGCGTTTGAACGGCTCGCCCAGCACCCGTCGAACAACTGCACCTGCCGCCCCAAGGCCGTTCGCCACCAGCTCCCGCGCCCTGAGGTGCCTGCCGGTCTCATGACTCTTCTGACGCGTCATCGCGTGTTGGCGTCCTCGATCAGATCGTGGATCTGCTTCTCGGTCGCGCCGTCAAACACCGGCGCTATCGCCTGAAGCTGAGCACATGCTGCCCAACTGAGGTGTGCGTCTCGAGGATCTGGCTTGATGTTCATGGCTCGGCGTTCGCCGGAGCGGATTGAGCAGCACATCGACTGATGTGCCGTCCGAGGAACGGTACGTCCTCTTCGGGAACGATGCGCGATCACGCCTCCTTGTTGCCGTGGCGGCCTGCCATCTTGTCACCGACTGAGAGCGTCCGCTTCGTCGCGATGTACACCTTGACCATCTCGAGCACGCCCGACGGCAGCTCGTCGCCGCGCTTCATAAAGCGCCAACTGCGTCTTCTCCTTGTGGTTACTAAGATCGCGGCCAGAACTGCCGTGAATCGTCTCGCCGGACTCCTTCACTTCCTTCGAGCCCTTGACCCACTTGAGTTCGAAGTTCTGATCTGCCTGAGCACGACTCGATATTTGCACCTAATACCGCTGGGCGCGTGCTGGGGTCGACCATCTCAGTGCCGATCACTTTTGTTGATGGCCCGACCATCTCACGGAAAAAATCTTCGATCGCCTTGCGTCCATATCTCGCCAGACGTCCATGTCCTTCTTCAACTGCGTTTCTTCAGCTGTCGTTCATGTGCGCGCGACGGCTGAACCGCTTCGTCCCGATCACGATGCCCTCGATCCCGGCCGGAGCCTCCAGCGAGTCGTTCTTCACGTCCTCGCCGGCGCGACCGAAGATCGCGTGCAGCAGCTTCTCTTCCGGGGTCAGCTCCGTCTTGCTCTTGGGGGACACCTTGCCCACCAGGATGTCGCCGGGGCCGATCCTCGCCCCCACGCGGATCACGCCGTGCTCGTCCAGGTTCCGGAGCATCTTCTCCGAGACGTTCGGGATGTCCGCCGTGAACTCCTCGCGCCCCAGCTTCGTCTCGCGGATCTCCACGTCGAACGACTCGATGTGGATGCTCGTCATCGCGTCGTCGCGGACCATCCGCTCCGAGATGACGATCGCGTCCTCGAAGTTGTACCCGTCGAACGTGTTGAACGCGGCCCGCTGACCGCCTTTAAGCTGATCGCCAGCCGCCGTCCACTGTCGACGGGCCGTCCGCGAGGATGTCGCCCTTTGACTTCTCGCCGACCTCGACGCGCGGTTGTCGATTCCAGGCACGTCCGCTCGTTCAGGCCCGCGAACTTCCGGAGGACATACTCATCCGAGTTAATGATAATGATCCGCGTGCATCGGTACAGCCATGGTGCCATACAGGCTTGCCGCGGACCACCATGCCCAGAGTTATGACCGACTGCCACCTCCATGCCTGTGCCCACGATCGGGGCGCGCATCTGATGAGGCACCGCCTGCCGCTGCATGTTCGATCCCATCAGCGCGCGGTTCGCGTCGTCGTGCTCCAGGAACGGAATCAACGCCGCTTGACACGCCCACGATCTGCTTCGGGCCGATATTAACGAGAAAGCGACTTCACGCGAGTCGACCCGGCGAGTTCGCTGTCGACGCGCGCTAGATGTTGCTTCCGTGAGCAGTTTGCCCTCGAGCGTCCAGCGCCGCCGCTCGCACGGGCGCGAGGACCGGGGCCTTCATCTCCCTCGTCGGCACGGAGGTGCACGATATCGCCTGTCAGTTTGCTGTCCTTCACCGCGCGGTACGGGCGTAAGGATACGTACCTGCCAACCGACGCGTAGATACCCAGCGCGACACGATCAGGCCGATGTTCGTGCCTTTCGTCTCTTGATCGGGCATTACGCCCGTAGTGCGAGATGAACATCTCGGACCGGAACCGCAGCGCGTTTGCGGGTTCAGACCGCCCGGTCCTGTTGCGGAGAGTCGACGCTCGCATTGCGCTGGAGCGGGCTATTATCTGATCGACAACCTGCGACAACTCGCTGCGACCGAAGAAGAAGTCCACAGTTCGAGATCGCCTTGGAGTTCACAAGATCGGGCGATCTTCTGCAGCTCCGTCGGGTCCTTGACGCCTGGCGCTCCTGCACGGTGCGGGCGCAGTTTCAGGAAACCCTGCATCTCCTCGGTCGCCAGCTCGCCCAGCGTCCGCAGACGACGATTGCCCAGGTGGTCGATGTCGTCCACGCGATCGGACGCCCCGTCTTCGGGTCCGGACGCTGAACGCAGGTCCAGGATGTACTGAATCAGCGCGGAGAAGTCCTCGCGGCGTTGATGAACATTCCGTCCTCAAGTACATTCAGATCGAACTTCCGGTTGATGCGAGCTGCCTGACCTGCCCAGGCGATAACGGTTCTCGTCGTGGAACTTCTCCCGAACAACTGCTTTCGCTTTGTCGACTATGGTGGCTGCCCGGACGCAGGCGCGTAGATCTTTCAGCATCGCCGCTTGTGCTCGGTCTCCGCCCACTCGGCGAACTACCGAGCTTGTCCTCGGCGATCGTGCTGGAGAATCAGCGGGTCCGACGGGTTCTGAATCACCCAGTCCTGCTTTCAGGTTCGACTTCAGAATCAGCCTCAAGCGAGTCGCCGATCTGGGCGTTTCCACGTGCACCAGTTCCCTCGCCGCCTCGGTGTCAATGATCGCACCCGCGGCCTGCGTTCTGGGCGGACCTTGTCCACTGGCATCTGCTTGATCTCGTAGAACAACACGAGAGAATCGCCGCGGTCGACGAAACTCTCGGCGAGACAACGCAGGAACGTCGTCGCGCTCAGCTTCGCCGACTGGTCGATCTTCATCGAGAGCACGTCTTTCTTCGTGACCTCGATCTCGATCCACGAGCCGCGCTCCGGGATGATCCGCGCCCCGTGCAGGGGACGGTCCGCCTCCGCCGAAGCCACCGAGAAATCAACGCCCGGCGAGCGGTGCAGCTGGCTCACGATCACACGCTCGGCGCCGTTGACGATGAACTCACCGCCGCCCATCATGATCGGAACCTCGCCGAGGTAGATGTCCTCCTCGGGGATGTCCGGATGACCCTTCCGGGTGAAGCGAACCGTCACGCGCAGCGGACGGCCGTACGTCAGACGCAGCTCACGGCACTCGTCCGGCGTGTACCGCGGCTCGTCCAGCTCGTACTTGACGTACTCGAGCGACATCTCCTCGTCGTACGAGACGATCGGGAAGATCTCACGCAAGAGCGACTCCAGCCCAATCTGAGTGTTTCGCGCTTGGGGCGAATGCTCAAACTGAAGGAAACGCTCGTACGCGTCGCTTTGAACCACCGTCAGATTGGGGACGGGCATGCCGTCGCCACGCTTGGAAAAATCGCGCACTCGGGTCGGAACCATCGATTTCCTCGCGATACCGTGCAGATCGTGATGTCGGGACCCGCGCAGCAGAACCGCCGCCTCACGCATCCGCACGGGTGTTATGGGTCAGAGTGAAATCCGGAACTGGGGGCAACTACGGGCGAAGTCAAGTCTTTCAGTATAGGCCGGCTGCAAAATTCATGCAAGGACCGTTCGGGACCACACCCTCGGGTCTTTCGACGCACACCCCCGCCCTCCCATCCGCATTCGGCCTGAGAAACGCGAGGGCGCCCCGGCAAACCCGGGACGCCCCGACGCGCAATCTACTGATATGAAACGACTTACTTGAGAGCGACCTTCGCGCCGACTTCCTCGAACTTCGCCTTGAGGGCCTCGGCGTCCTCCTTGGACAGGCCTTCCTTGACGGGCTTCGGGGGATTGTCGACCAGGTCCTTGGCTTCCTTCAGGCCCAGGCCGGTCGCGTCGCGAACGACCTTGATGACCTGGATCTTCTTGTCGCCGGCACCCTCGAGAACAACGTCGAACGAGGTCTTCTCCTCGGCCGCCGCGCCGGCGCCGTCGCCGCCGCCACCGCCGGCCATGACGACCGCGCCGCCCGCCGCCGGCTCGATGCCGTAGGTGTCCTTCATGTAGTCACCGAGGTCGACCGCTTCCTTGAGGGTCAGACCGGCGATCTCGTCGCCCAGTTTCTTGATCTTGTCGCTGAACGTCTTGGCTTCTGTCTCAGACATTGCTCTATTCCCATCAATCTACGCCCGCATCGGGCTTGTGCATCGCTCCGAGAGGGGCCGACCGCTCGGCCTTTAACCCCAGAAGGGGCCAGTCAGAGTCGAATGGTGTCTCGTAAACAACTCCCCCCGCCCGCTCAACCAACCTTGGCGATCGTCTCGCCCTTCTCGAGTTTCTCTTCCACGCTCTTGATGACGCTCATCACCCTCGAGCCGGGGCCCTTCACCGCGCCCACGAGCTTCCGCGCCGGGCTGAGGATCAGGGTCACCGTCTGGGCCAGCGCCTCCTCGCGGGTCGGGAGCTTGCTCAGTCGCTCAACGCCCGCCTTGCCGCTGAACAACTCGCCATCAATGACTGCGCCCTTGAGCTCGAGCTGCTCGAGCTTCTTGGCCCACGCCATCACCTCGCGCGCCACATCGACGACCGACTCGGCGCCGTACGCTAGCGCGCTGGGCCCTTGCAGCAACGGGATCAGGTTCTCCAGCGGACCATCCTTGAGCGAGTTCTTCGCCAGGTTGTTCCGGATCACCGTCACCTTGATGTCTTTCTTGGCCAGTTCGTTACGGAACCTGTTGTTGTCCAGCGCGGGCACGCCACGCACCGAGATCAACAGCGCATCCTCCACACCATCCAGGCGGTCGGTGTAGTCGCGCATCAGCAGTTTCTTGACAACCTTACTCATGGCTTCTGCTCCTGCCGCTCACGCGGCGATGCGACTCACGCCGGGACGGCGGCCTGAGGAATCTTCACGAGAACGCTCGGCGTCATGGTGCCGCTGATCGCGATCTTCTTGATGAAATGACCCTTCACCGACGAAGGACGCTTCGTCGACATCATGTTGATGAAGTGCTCGAGGTTGGAGGTCAGGTCCGCCTCGGAGAAGCTCATCTTCCCGATCGGCGCCTGCACGTTGCCGCCCTTGTCGTTGCGGTACTCGACCTTACCCGCCGAGTACTCCTCGACCGCCTGGGCGACATCTTTCGTCACCGTGCCAGCCTTGGGCGAGGGCATCAGGCCCTTGGGACCAAGCACGCGCCCGAGCGTCGAAATCACACGCATCATGTCCGGGCTCGCGACCGCGACATCGAACTCGAACCAGCCGCCGTTGATCTCCTGCACGAGCTCCTCGCCGCCCGCCTTGATCGCGCCGGCGGCCAGCGCCGCCTTCACATCGCCGGGCTGGCAGAAAGCGATCACGCGCTTCTTCTTGCCGATACCCGCGGGCAACGCGACCGATCCGCGAATCGCCTGATCGGCCTGCTTCGGGTCGATACCGAGGTGGAACACGACCTCAACGGTCTGATCAAACTTTGGCGCCTTGTACCCCTTGAGCGCCTTGATCGCGTCACCGGGGTCCATCGCATCATTCGGACGCTTGCGCAGATTCTCGCGATGGCGCTTGTGGAAACGGGCCAGCGGATCCTTCTTCACCTTTGCCATCGGATCAGCCCTCCACCACGATGCCCATCGAACGGGCCGTGCCTTCGATCATCCGCATCGCCGTCTCAACACTCGCAGCGTTCAGGTCCGCCATCTTCTCCTGCGCGATCTCGCGGACCTGCTTGGAGGTGACCTTGCCGACCTTGTTCGCCTGCGGCACGCCCGAACCCTTCTCGATCCCCGCCGCGATCTTCAGGAGCGAAGACGCCGGCGACGACTTGATCTCGAAGTCGAACGAGCGATCCGAATACACATTGATCACGCAACCGACGACCTTGCCCTTGAGCTGAGCCGTCGCAGCGTTGAACTGCTGGATGAACTGACCGGGGTTGACACCATTACCACCCAGCGCGGGGCCGAGGGGTGGTCCGGGGGTCGCCGTGCCGCCCGGCGCCATCACCTTGAACGATTTGACAAGTTCTTTCTTGGCCATGTGGTCTCCACCTCCCACCGGCCCGGGTCTCGACTAAGACCCTCTGCTCCGTCCGGCCAAGGCGCGGGGCGGGCTGCGGTGGTGCTTACGGTTCTGGGTTTTTCGCGTCGCCACCAAAAAAGACGCGGGGCGGAAGTGTACCGCCCCGCGGAAGATCTGCAAGTTGCCCCCCGGCCACCCGGCTCAGGCATCCCCGTCCGAGGGCACCTCGATCCCAAGCTCACCCGCCAACCGGAGTATCGCCGCCGACCGGTCGCCGCCCTCCAGCCCCTGCAAGACCGCCAAACCAGCCGCGTCCCGCTCGCCGCGCATCACCTGGATAACCCCCAGCACAAACCAGGAGTCTCCCGAACTGTCAGCGGATGCCTTGCCCGCCAAGCGGTCCGCAACCGACGCCAGAACCTCATCCAGCCCCTCCGCCTGCTCCGCTACAGCCAAATCCGCCCCACTCTCAACCGCCCGGCGCAGACTCCACGCCGCCGCCGAGTCCCGGCCCTCCAGCGCGTTGGCCAGCCCGTACCCGACCTTCAACTCGTTCGAGTCGGGGTCTCGTTGCGTGAGTGAGGCAAATACCGATCGGGCGTCGGAGTAGTCGCCCGACGAGATCATCCCCCAGGCCTGCTCCGTCGTTGCAGCGCCGACCGATGGGCGCGTCCCGATTGTGACCGTCTGAGGCCGGTCCGCCTTCGTGACGCCCTGCTGCAACTGACGCTGCTGCTGCCCGAGGTCAACGGTCGTCCACTCCGTCCCGCGCTCCAATTGCGCCACCGGCGCCGGAGACGGCTGCGCCGGCCCAGGGTTGTACGACGGATACACTGGCTCCGCCTGCCCCACCGGAGTCGCCAGGTCCTGCTGCCACACGCGATATGTAGCGGTCCCCGCCGGGGGCGTCGGGTAGGTGTAGGTGTTGTACGAATAGTTGTTGTAGTAGGTGTTCACACGCGGCGTGTCGTAGCACTCGTACCGATAGGCCGGCGTGTACGCGCGATACTGATACCTCGGGTACGAATACGAGTAATAGGTCGGCGCACAACTGTTCGAATACCCCGAGTAATACGACCCGCGGTATTTCGAATAGCCGCCCGTGCCGATGTGAAGGCTGATTCCGACGCGCGAACGCGAAGAATGGCGGTCGTACGAGTGCGACCGGCTTGGATAACTCGGCCGACAGTCGTTCCGCGGCTTGTGCCCCGCCTCGACCGGCTGCGCCGGAATCACCACCGCCAGCGCTGCGCCGCACGCCACCACCATCGCCAATACGGACATCCCGCCGCGTCGAGTCTTCATGTCGTCCTCCGCCGTCGGTGCCTCCGACGAGTATGCCCGCGCTTTGCAGCCGCGCGAGCCGCTTTCCCGATATTCACCCCCATGCCCCACGCCCGTCACGCGCTGTTTCTCTGCGTGCTCACGCTGCTCTGCGTGGGGGTGCTGGCGGTCAACTCCGCCACCATGTCTGTCTCCGACGGCCCCGGTGTGACACTCCAGTCCATCATTTTCTCCCGATCCTCCGCCTACATGGCCCTGGCGGTCTGCGCCATGCTCATCGCCTCCCGCCTTCCGATGAGGCGCGTCGCCGAAGTCCTGGTCGCCCGCCCATGGGTCGGCCTCATCATTCCCGCGCTGCTCGTCATGCTTTTCCTGCCATACGTCCCGGGAATCGCCCATGTGGTCAACGGCAGCGCCCGCTGGATTCGCATCCCCGGCACCTCGTTCACCTTCCAGCCATCTGAGTTCGCCAAATGGGGCGTGCCGCTGGTCCTCGCGTGGCACGGCGCCCGGCGCGCCGCCGTCATGCACCGCTTCAAGGACGGCCTGCTGCCAGGCCTCATCATCATCGCGCTCATCGCCGGGCTCGTGACCAAAGAAGACCTCGGCACAGGACTCCTCATCGCCGCGTCCGCGACGGTCGTGCTCATCGCCTCCGGCGCCCGCGTCGCGCACTTCGCATGGATGGTCCCCGTCGGGCTCATCGGAGTCGTCGGCGCGATCATCACATCCCCCTACCGCGTCAGGCGCGTCGTCACCTTCATCGATCCATACGCCGATCCCGACGGCGCCGGGTACCACGTCATCCAATCACTCGTCGCCATCGCCAACGGCAACGGCTACGGCCGCGGGCTCGGATTCGGCCTCCAGAAGTTCGGCTATCTCCCCGAAGACGAAACCGATTTCATCTTCGCCATCATCTGCGAAGAAATGGGGATCGTCGGTGCGCTCACCGTCATGCTCCTTTACCTGGGCGTCATCTTCGCCGGTTGGTCCATCGCGAGGCGCCAGGAGTCGCTCCTGCTCAAACTCTTCGCGATCGGCGTCCTCGCCACATTCGCGATGCAGGCCGTCATGAATCTCATGGTTGTCACCGGGCTCGCCCCCACCAAGGGAATCGCCCTCCCCCTGCTCTCCTCCGGGGGAACGGGATGGGTTCTCACCTGCGCCTCGCTCGGAGTCCTCATGGCCATGGACCGCATCGAGCGCCCACAGACCGAACCATCAGCCGCGCCGACCACCGCCTACGCCGTCGCGCCATGACGGGCGATCAGAGACCACTCCGTGTTCTCTTCGCCGGCGGCGGCACCGGCGGGCACATCCACCCCAACCTCGCCATCCTCGAACGCCTCCTGGCCCTCAGACCCGATACAGAGGCCCACTTCGTCCTCTCCAACCGACCCATCGATGCGCGCGTCATGGAGTCCGAGACGGTCCCCTGGACCGCCTCCGACGCAGCCCCGCTCTCGCGACGCCCACGGGGCGTTTGGCGCTTCATCCGGGCCTGGGGCCCGAGTCTCCGCGCCGCCCGACGCCTCATCCGCGAGTTTCAGCCCACTGTCCTCGTTACCACCGGCGGCTTCGTCTCCGCGCCCGTCGCCCGTGCCGCACGTCTGGAGCGAGTCCCGGTCATTCTCATCGCCCTCGACGACCCGCCGGGCAAGGCGTCTCGCCTCATCGCTCGCCACGCCAACCGCAAGTTTCTAGCGACATTCGCTGCCACCTCACCGGGCTGGGACGCAATCCCCCCGATCGTCCGCCTTCGCGCCATCGCCGATGACACACCGAGCCATTGTCGCGAACGCCTCGGGCTCGATCCGAATAAGCCCATACTCTTCATCACCGGCGGCTCGCAGGGCGCCCGCTCACTCAACGAGACACTGATCCACATCGCCCCGCAAATCGCCGAGATTGCGCCCGGCTGGCAGATCTATCACCAGTGCGGCACCGGCGACATCCTCGAACGCCTCGAGCACGCCTACACCGACGCCCTTATCCCCCACAAACTCGTGGAGTATTGCATCGACATGGCCGATGCCTGGGGCGGCGCCGATCTGGCAATCGCCCGCGCCGGCGCCGGAACCGTCGCAGAGGTCGCGCGCAACGCCGTCCCGACCATCTTCCTGCCTTACCCATATCACGCAGACCAACACCAGAAGCGCAACGCATCACCACTCGTGAACGCCGGCGGCGCGATCATCCTCGACGACACCACCCGCGCCGACACCAACGCGCCGGTGCTGACCCGCACGATCGGCGAACTCGTCGCCGACGAACCCTCGCGGCAGAAAATGAAAGCCGCACTGAAAAATCTTGCATCCGAAGACGGCGCCGAAACGGTCGCAAAGTTCGTCGCGTCGCTTGACTCGTGCCGCACCGAATCTGACCTTTGAATCATCCACAATCAGACACTGGCGCGCACCCGCCGCTGCTACACTCCATCCAATGGAAGAGAGAAACTTCAAGCCACATGACGCCACTCGCGGCGGCCGCTGCGTGCTGATCGCCACTTCCGCTCCCCCCGCGGAGCTGATGGACGCCCTCAACCGCAAGCAACTCGATATCCGCGAGCATCACTCGATCATTTCTGCGATGGGCGAGGTCATGGCGCACGCGCGCCTCGTCAAATCCGGAGCCATCCGTGAGCCGCTCGTGCTGCTCATCGTCGATCGCGCCCGTGTGCCCCGCGCCGATGAGCTCGTGGCAGCGTGCGCGATGTACGCGCCACACGCCGTCGCATGGACCTACGACCAAAGCGCCAAGCCCGCCCTCCGCTCCTATCAGAGCGCTGTATCGAACACGCCCCGCCCCGAACCCGTACCAACTCCGGCCGCCACGCCGGCGCGTCAGTCACCCAAGATCGTCATCTCCCACACGCCGCCCCCCTCGCCGCAGATCACCGTTGTTCGGCGCAAGGGAGGGGGGGGCGAGCCCAATCTCCGTCTCACCGGCTCGGGGCCTGCTCCTAGCCCGGCAACAGAGCCGAAACCCGCTCCGCGCGACGAGTCGCCGCAAACCCAACCGCCGACCGAGCCGCCGGCGCTGACCGACGACGAACTCCGCATGCTCCTCTCCGACGATTGGAATCCCTCGCAGGGCAAGGAACGCGACAACAAATGACCGCGACCGCAACAACCAACTCGCAGATCCGCGTCCTAGCGCTGGGACGCTCCAACGCCGCGCGCACCCTCGCGTTGGACCCCCGCGCCGAGGTCTTCGCGGCCGCCGACGAACTCACTGCCATCGGAGAACTCGGCATCCTCGCACCCGCGCCCGGCAAGCCGACACTCGTCCTCGTGTCCGAGCGCGCCCGACGGATCGAGTCGCTGCCCCAGACGCTCGAAGTCCTCCGGTCCCTCGAACCCGACGCGCGCTTCGTCGCCGTGATGGAGGGACGCCAGCGCATCGACGCTATCCCGGGAATCGACGCCTGGGTCCACGCCGATGACTCCGCCGATACGCTCATCAGCGCCGCTCGTCATCCAGCCTCTCCGACGAGAACCCAAACGCCGCCCCCGCGCAACGGCACCCCGGCGGCACAAGCGAAGGCGGAGCCCCCCGCGCCGGCTGCGGCTCCTCGAGTCGAAGCGGCTCCGCGGGTCGAGAACGATCCTCCCGAGCCGCAACGCACCAATCCGACTCCGCCCGCCGACATCAAGGGCTCACCCTCGGGCGAGGCCGCCGTCCTCGAGGCCCTCACACACGCCCGGGACCCGATGCCCGCACTCCTCGAACACATCAGCGCCAAACTCGGCGCCGGCTCTCTTCGGTTCATTAGTGCATCCGATGCGCCCCAGCTGCCAGATTGCAAGCCGGGAGAGCACCGCTCCGCCGTCGCATCCGCGGAACACCAACACGGCTGGCTCGTCGGCCCCGCTTGTATCGCCCAGACGCTCGACCGCGAGGCGCACACGCTCGCGCTCTGGCTCACGACCCGCGCCCAACTCACCCAGCTCCGCCACGAGGCCTACACCGACCCCCTGACCGGTGCGTGGAATCGTCGCTACTTCGAACGATTCACGAACTCGCTCTTCGAGAACGCGTCGTCGCTGCGCCGGCCGGTCACGATCCTCCTCTTCGATATCGACGACTTCAAGCGCTACAACGACGCCTACGGCCACGAGGCCGGAGACGACATCCTCCGCGAGACGGTCCGACTCCTGAACTCCACGGTCCGCGCCGACGACCGCGTGTGCCGCATCGGGGGCGATGAGTTCGCCGTCATCTTCAACGAGCCGACCGGTCCGCGCGACGCCGCCAGCCACCACCCCACCTCCATCCACGACATCGCCTCGCGTTTCCGCAAACTCCTCCGCGATTGCAGATTCCGCCACGTCGGCGAGCAGATGCAGGGCAAACTCACCATTTCGGGCGGGCTGGCGACCTACCCGTGGGACGGCACCACCCTCGAGGACCTCGTCCGCCACGCCGACCGGCTCATCCTCGAGTCCAAGCGTCAGGGCAAGAATGTCATCTGCTACGGCTCGGGGTGCGCCCTGCCTCCCAACGACTCCGGGGACGCCCCCGCGATCCCCCAATAACGGCTGATTTGCCAAAATCACCCCTTCCGCCCCAAGATACGCCCCGTCGGGCCCACCGGACGGGGATTGTCCGGGGCGGTTTGCCAACGGGTCTTGGCGTGCCATTAACACAGTGGGAGATGCACCGTGCAGGAATACGAAACGCTCAAGCAACTCGTCAACGAAGTCGCCGACGATCTGGCCAAGGCACAGGGCGGGAACAAGGCCGCCGGCACCCGCGTTCGCAAGCAGATGCAGGAAATCAAGAACCTCGCTCAGGACATCCGCAAGAAGGTCCTCGAGTTCCGCGGCTCCGGCGACTGATCGATCGATCCGGAAACACTCGTCGCGACAACTCCCGATCGGCAATCACAAGGATCATGGCCAGCGATCTACTTTTCGAAACCGACGCAATCGACCACGGTGCGCTGACGCTCGACCGCAAATCGCTCGAACGGTGGCTCCCCCACCGGGGTCAGATGTTGCTTCTTGACGGGCTCGTCTGGCGCGATGACGACTTCAACCGCGGCATCGCTGTCAAACACGTTCGCGACGATGAATTCTGGTGCGCCGGGCATATCCCCGACTACCCGCTCATGCCGGGCGTCCTGATGATCGAGGCCGGAGCGCAACTCTCCTCGGTCCTGTACTACATGCGCTCCGGCAAGGAGTGGTTCGCCGGGTTCACGAGGATCGAGAACACCGTATTCCGGGGCCAGGTCCGCCCCGGAGACGACCTCTACATTCTTTGTCTGGGGCTCAAATACAACCCCAAACGCTTCGTGACGCAGATCCAGGGCGTCGTCAACAACGAAATCGTGTTCGACTCCACCATCACAGGCATGGCCTTCCCGAATGTCCTGCCCGGCGTCTCCGTGGTCGCGGGCAACCGGAAGACCACAGAGGCCACCCCGCGTCCCTGATCGAGATCCAAAGCCCAACTCCGAGCAATGTTCCTGCGCGCACGGCGCGAGCCCGATACGCTCGTAGCACCGTGCACGCCCCCCCACTGCCTATCACGATCGATTTCGATCCCGCGTCCCCCCCGGACTTCACATCCATCCCCAACACGCGCGGCGTCGCGATATTCGACTCCGCTGATCATCGCCCGGTCCTGATCGTCTCCGCCGCGCGCCTCCGCGACGCCGTCCTCCGGCGGCTCGAACCGCCACGCGAAGGCGAACCCAGCACCCGCCGCGCCGACCTCAGGCCGATCGTCAAGCATGTCCGTGCCGCGTCAGTCGCTTCCACCTTCGAGGGCGATCTCCTCTTCCTCCGACTCGCTCACGACGCGATGCCCGAAACCTTCCGCGCCGTGATGGACCGCAAACGCGGGTGGTTCCTCCACATCGATCCGGACTCGGACTTCCCGAAGTTCACCGTGATACCCACCAGCGCGATGCCCGCTTCGCTCCCGCCCGGCGGCCATCTGCTCGGACCGGTCGCAGACAAACACGCCGCCCAGCGCCTCAATCAGACCCTCGAAGACATCTTCGATCTCTGCCGGTTCCATCACATCCTCGTCAAGTCGCCCAACGCCACGGCCTGCGCCTACAAGGAACTCGGAAAGTGCCCGGCCCCCTGCGACGGATCAGAGCCGCTCGACTCCTACCGCTCCCGTGTACACGCCGCCATCGAGTTCATGCGCGATCCCGAGACGCTCCTCACGAGTATCAACTCAGAAATGCAACGAGCGGCGGAAGCCACCGATTTCGAGCACGCCTCGGCGCTCAAATCGCGCCTCGAAGCGGCGCAATCCATCACACACCACCGCATGCGCCACGCGATCGGCCACTCTTTCACTGGTTGGTGCGTGATGACGACCTCAACCCAGCCGCAGTCGGTGCGGCATTTCGTGATCGGGCCGCGCGGGTTCCGTGAGCCCGAGACGCGCGATCCTGAAGCGATCGCGCGCGCGTCCCTGGAAGTTTCCGGTGAGTCGCCCGATTCGGAACTCCACGCCGCGATCGTCGGCCTCGCCTGCGACGCCCTCTATCGGGCGCCCCGCCGCAACGAGCGCATCATCCCGCTGGGTGCGCCAGATTGGCGCGAGCGGGCCGGGGCCGCTGAGCGGGCACTGAGCCAATCGACTCCGCCCACAGGCGACGAACCGGACGACTTCGAAGCGGAGTTCACCGCGGAGCCGATGGAGTAAGCATGCAACCGCTCCTCTTCCGACCCATGCTCAAGCCCAAAGTCTGGGGAGGCGACCGCCTCCGCCATTGGGGCAAGCCCGTCGCCCCGGGCGCGCACATCGGTGAGTCTTGGGAAATCGCCGACCTCGCCTCAACAAGTTCCGACGGCGCGGGCGGCGACGCCGCACGCTCCATCATCGCCAACCCGCCCCACACGGGCGCATCGCTCCACGATCTCATCCGCGACCATCGCGATGCGATCATGGGCGATCTCAAGGGCGACTCGTTCCCGCTGCTCATCAAGTTCCTCGACGCCCGCGAGAACCTCTCCGTGCAGGTCCACCCCAGTGCGGCATACGCCGACGCCCACGCCGATGCGCACCTCAAGTTCGAGTCGTGGTTCATTCTCGACGCTGAACCCGGCGCGGTGATCTACAAGGGCATCCGCGAGGGCATCACGAAAGCGCAGTTCGCCGATCACATCCGTGATGGCTCCGTCGTCGAGGACCTAATCGCCATCCCGGCCCGCCCCGGAGACTGCCATCACCTCCCCTCCGGCACCGTCCACGCCCTCGGCGCGGGCGTGCTCGTCGCCGAGGTCCAGACGCCCTCCGACACCACCTTCCGGGTCTTCGACTGGGGACGCACCGATCGCACGCTCCACATCAACCAGGCCCTCGAGTGCGCCATCATGTCGCCCACGGACCCGCGTGACATCCGCCGACCCGGCGACGCACCCACGACCGCCCTCGGCGGCACGGCGTACTACAACCTCACCCACCACCGCATCGCCGCCCGCGAGCCGCGCACGCTCAACGCTCCTTCGAACGCACCCCGGGTCTGGATGATGCTCGCGGGCAGCGCCACGATCGAGCCCACCAACAACGCCTTCAATCCCGTCCCCATCGCCCGCGGCGCCACAGCCCTCATCCCCGCGTGCATCAACGCCGCGCGCATCAACGCTCACGAGAACACCGTCCTCCTCGAAGCGGTTCCGAAACAGTCTTGATCGGGCGCCAGGGCTCCGCCCGATAGGCGAGCCATGTTCATCTTCGACAAAGTCACACCCGCAGCGCGTCCGCCACCTTCTTCAGCGCCTCGCCCACTCCCGCGACCTGCCCGTCCGTCAGGTTGTGGTGAATCGGCACGCAGAACAGCGTCCCCGCCAACCGATCGCACACCGCCAGGTGCTCCATGCCGGGACGATCAAAAACCGGCTGACGCGTCAGCGGCCTCGGGTAATGCACCGCCGTCATCACGCCCTCGCCCTTGAGCGCCTCGCAGATCGAGTCACGAAGCCCCGCCATCTCCGCCGCATCCTCACCGACGCCGAACGCCGTCGGATCAATCCGCACCGCGTACAGGTGATACGCGTGCTCCGCGTGCTCGCTCGCCACGGGCGCGTGCAGCCCATCGATCTCCGCCAACGCCGCGTCCAGCGCCCGCGCATTGGCGCGACGCTGCTCGGTCCGCTCGGCGATCCGGTCCAGCTGCGACAGCCCGATTGCCCCCTCCACATCGCTCATCCGGTAGTTGAACCCGATCTTGCCGTGGATGTACTTGCTCGTCTCGCCGTGCGACCTCAGCAGCTTCATCTCCGCCGCCGTGTCGTCGTCATTCGTCGTTACCAACCCGCCCTCACCCGTGGTCATGTTCTTCGTCGGGTAGAAGGAGTATGTCACGGCGTCGCCGAACGCGCCGATCCCGCGACCCTTGTACGTCGCCAGGTGCGACTGCGCCGCGTCATAGATCACGCGCAGCCCGTGCTCGTCCGCGAGTCTCTCGACACCGTCGATATCCACCGGGTTCCCGTACAGGTGCGTGCACGCGATCGCCGTCGTCCGAGGTGTGACCCGCCGCGCCGCATCCTTCACATCGATGTTGAATGTCCGGGGATCGACATCGCAGAAAATCGGGTTCGCGCCCGCGGCCACAACCATCGATACCGTCGCGATGTAGGTCCATCCGGGAACGAGCACATCATCGCCCGGCTTGATGAGCGCGCCGTACGCGAGTTGCAGCGCGCAGGTCCCGTTGGCGCAGCTCAGAGAGTGCTTCGCCTCCGACATCTGCCCGAACCGCTCCTCAAAGGCGAGGCAGTTCTTCCCCATCGCCAGCATGCCCGATCGCAGCACCCCCACCGCCGCCTCGATATCCGCCTCGTCGAGCTTCACCGAGATCATCCCCACCGGGCTGGCATTCACCGGCTTCCCGCCACGAATCGCCAGCGTCCGAGCCCCCGCACGATCAAGCACATTCACGCCGCCCATGTCAGCCCCTTTGTGAAACGACCGCCCAAACACCTCCGGGCGGCCCGCGTAACTGCGAATCAGAGGGCAACAGGATACCGCCCCCGGCCCGTTCGGGCATCGTCCGAGAACGAACTTCTTTTCTCTCCCGCACAACACCCGCTCAGCCGCACTCGATCCGAACGGGCTCGATCGCCAGCGCCCTCCGCTCTGTCACATCCACTCGAATCACGCACCCCGTGGCGCAGACGCCGCCCTCCTCGATCTCCAGCCCCCCGCCCCCGCCCTCCGCACCCTTGAAAATCCGCATGGAACTCGCAGCCGTGAACCCGATCACCCCCGCGCTCCCCCCGCACATCCCAAGGTCTGTCATCGCCGCAACACCATCGATCAAGCGCGCATCGCTCGTCTGCACGTGCGTGTGCGTCCCCACCACCGCCACCACGGTCTCGCCCCACGCACGCGCGCAATGGTGCGCCAGCGCCCCCTTCTCGCTCGTTGCCTCGGCATGAATCTCAACGATGAACAGCCGATCGGGGTGCGCCGCCGAGAGCCGCCCCAACTCCGCATCGATCGCGTCGAACGGGCTCCCCCGGTCCTCCTTCATGAATAACCGCCCGAGGACAGTCACCACCCCAATCTTCCCGGCCTCACCATCCCATCGCGTCCACGATTTCGCTCCAGCAGCCCCCGTGAAATTGCACGGCTTGGCGATCGGCTCCCGGGCATCCGCCAGCACCGAAGCGAGACGCACATCGTCCAATACATGGTCCCCGAGTGTTACGACATCCGCGCCCGCGTCGCGCATTTCTCGATAACCCTCCGGGTGCAGCCCCCGGCCGTGCCGCGCATTCTCTCCGTTGACCACGATGAGATGCGCACCGAATCGCTCGCGCAGCACACCCACAGCATGCGCGAACGCGCGGCGGCCCGGCGCACCGACCACATCGCCCATGAACGCGATCACCAACTCACCCATGCGCGAAGACTACCAACTCAACCATTCCGCCCGTGAACTCCGCCCATCCGTCACAGACCGACCGCTCACAGCAGGTCCGTCTGATTACCGGGTCAATCCGCGCCGCCGCGGGCCGATAGCCCTCCTGCCACTCAAGGAGGAGTTCAGACATGAGCACATCACCCGAAACGCTCGCGCAGGTCCGAGACCTGCTCCGCAAGATGGACCGTTCCATCGATGACGCCCGCGACAAGCGCCTGTCGCACGACTCGAAAGCGCCCGCTCCGGCCCCAACCAATAACCCCACGCCGGACGACGACCCCCAGGCCAAGCCCGGCCGTGCCCGCCCCATGGCGCCACGCCCCGATTGGCAGAACGCCAACTCCGACCGCTGGTCGCGACCCAGCTGACCCAACTTGCCGGGTCCGCACCCGCTGCTACGATAATCGTCCGAATCGCGTCGCTCGCGACGCCGTTTGGGGATTGGTGTAACGGTAGCACGACTGATTCTGGTTCAGTTAGTCAAGGTTCGAATCCTTGATCCCCAGTTCTCCGCAACGGGCGGCCACTTCGGCCGCCCGTTTGTCGTTTTGCACCGCCCGCCCGATCCATCGATCATCCACAGATGCCACCGGGCGACTCAATCCCCAAACCCAGCGCTCCGTCGCGGCCCGCGATCCTCCTCGCGCTCCTTACGATCGCCCTGATCGTCACCCTGCGCCTCACCGGCCCGTGGAACATCCTCGATAACGACCAGCTCCGGCCCCACGCCTACATCCAGGACATCATCCGAAACAGCAACTGGCTCGTGCAGCACGACTGGACGGGCGAGGTCGCCTCCAAGCCGCCCCTCTACGCATGGATCGGCGCACTGCCCGCCCTCCTCACCGACCGCGTCGGGCCCCTCGAACTCGCGATTCCATCGGCGCTCGGCGTCCTCATCGCCGCCGTCGCCATCGCCCTCACCACCGCCCACATCCTCGGCACCCGCGCCGCCTGCATCGCCACGCTCGCCTTCATCGCCACACCCATCATCATCAAGCAGTCCACCCTCGCCCGAACCGACGCCCTTTACGCCGGGCTCACCACGGCCGCAGCACTCCTCGCTTTTCGTGCCTACACCAGACCGCGCTCCATCTCGGATGGGAGAGTTAGAGGGGCGGGGTGGTGGGAGTTCTGGCTCGTCGCCGCCCTCGCCACGCTCACTAAGGGCCCGCTCGCAATCGTCCTGGCTCTCGCCGGGCTCCTTTTCATCCGCAGCGCCCGACCGCCACGATCGGACTCGCACAAGCGCCGATGGCCCGAACACCTGATGGGCATCGCGCTTTTCCTGGCGCTCACCGCCGGATGGTTTGCCGCCGCGTGGCTCCATGAGGACCAGCCCTTCATCGACAAAGTCCTCGGACGCGAACTCCTCGGCCATGTCACCGGCGCATCTAAAGAGCACCTCGACAACACATCGACGGTCGATGCGCTCCTCCATTGGCTTGCAGGCCTCTTCAAGCCCACCCTCTACCTCTTGTACCACGCCGCGCCATGGAGCATCTTCGCATTACTCGCGCTCGTGCGCACAATCCGCCGACCACCCGAAGACGCCCGCCGCCGCGCGCTCGAACGATTCTGCACCGGATGGCTCATCGTCGGACTCATCATCTTCTCGATCGTCCCGCACCAACGCCCCGACCTCCTCTCGCCCATCTGGGCGCCCGGCGCGATCCTCGCCGCTTCATTCCTCGCGTCCCTCATCGAGTCGTGGTCCGGCCCGCGCGCGCGTCTCGCCTCCGCCTCCACGGTCGTCGCGTCACTTGCTTTCACCATTGTCGTCTACCACATCGCGCCGCGCCGCGCCGACCACATGCAGCGCAAAGAAGAAATCCACGCCGCATTCGAAGAGAGTCTGGCTCGTGATGTCCCCACCGCGATGATCACACCGCTCGACGGCCCATACCTCTTCACCGCTTTCTGCAACACCCTCCCGCCGCGCATCACCGAGGACCAGGCCGTCCAACTCCTCGTCGGCAACGCGCCCGCGTTCGTCTCCACCAACCGGCCCGACGAACTCATCCGCCGCGTCCGCGCCCACTCCGACTCACGCCGCGCCTACGCCATCGTCCGCACCGATCAGATCTCCGTAGTCTCTAACACGAGCGAAGCGGCCCCAACCGACTCCGTCGCGGCGCTCCATGACGCTCTGCTCCTCGAAACCGCCGGATGCCGCCTCCTCCCCCCGCGCCTCGGAACGCTCCGCATCCAACAAAGCACCGCAGCGACCGCTGTCATCGCTGTCCGCAATCTGTCCGACACCCGTCAATCGATCCACTGGCGCGCCACGACCGGCGAGCGCGGGACGGTCTCGATCGCCCCATTCGCCGAGTCGATCGTCACCATCCCGGGCCGCCCCGCGCCCTAGAGTTCGCCCATGCACCTCCGCCGACTCACGCTGCTCGCCTGTCTGATCTCACTCGTTATCGCGTGCCAAGCATCCGCCGATGCACGCGCCTCAAGGACAGACATCGCCCGCGTTTATCTCGAGATCGATCAGGCATACATGCAGGCAGACGCGCTCTCCCCGCAGGAGCGACGCAGGATCAGCCGTGATTTCGATCGCGCCACAGCGCAGTTCTTCTCGGGCGACGCCGCCACCGCAGTTAACTCGCTCATCGAAATCCTCGCGGATCTTGCCCCGCCCGACTCGCGTTCCGACACGGTTTCATCCGCCGGAGTCCTGGCTCGCTTCACGCCCGATCGGCTCGTCATGGGCGCCGATGCGCTCACGCTCGATCTCGATCACGCAACCGGCGCGTTCCCCGACGGCCCCGCAATCGAACTCTCAATCGTCGGCCCGGCCAACGAACCGCTCTGGTCCGCAATGATCGACGCCCCCGCCGATTTCGATCTCTCCGGACTCATTCCCGCCCTCAAGCCCGCCAGGTACGAACTCCGCGCCAAAGCCGGCACGGTCACCAGGCCCGTCGCCTTTTTCGATGTCGTTTCGATCGATCCCCGTGAGTCCGCTGCCTCTTTCCGCGATCGCCTCAACAACTGCAAAGCGCCCGCTCCAGAACTGAGGGCCGCAGCCGACCTTGCGCGATCACGCCTCGCGCTCCTCGAGCGACCGACCGACATCCAGCGTCTGCTGAATCCCGCCGAGCCGCTCCGCCTCGCGATCGACACAGAAGTCAGCGCCATCGAGCAGGGCCGCAATCCGTACCGCGATCTCACCGGGCACCTCTGGGCATCCATCACGATCGGCGGCCGCGAAGTCCCGTTCCGCGTCTACATCCCCGCCCTACGCGCCTCACCCATGCCGCTCGTCCTCGCGCTCCACGGCGCGGGAGGCGATGAGAACCTGTTCCCCACCGCTTACGGCGATGCCGAACTCACACGCCTCGCCGATGAGTCGGGCTTCGTCATCGCAGCCCCTTCAACCTATCTCGTATTCGGGGCGCCGCAGGTCGCCTCCGATTTCATCGATGCCATGGCATTGTTCGCGCCGATCGATGCCGATCGCGTCTACGCCATCGGGCACTCGCTGGGAGGCATCGCCGCGTCGTCGCTCGCCCGCGCCCTGCCCGACAAACTCACCGCCGCCTGCTGCCTCGCCGGTCTCGCGCCGCTCCCGCCCGGCCCGCCCATGTGCCCGCTGCTCGTGTACAGCGCCGAGTTCGACATCATCGTCCCCGATGCACGAATCAAACCGCTCGCCGATCGCCTGATCGCCGCGGATGAGCCCGTCGAATACCGACTCGCAGAGAACGAAGGTCATACCCTCATGGTCGGACCGCTCCTGCGCCCGTCCATCGAATGGCTCCTCGCACACTCGCGAAATAGACCCGATCCGCCGGACATCGCGCCGGGTCAATGACATCACGCAGCCAGATCGACCGTCCCAGCGCCAGGGTCCCCGGAAACCGCATCATCCGACCCGCGCCCGAGCAACTCACGCCGGATCTCCATCGCCAACTCGAGCGCGATGCCCGAGTCAACCGGCACCTCGCCACCCGAGAGACGATCGATCGTCCCGACAATCGCGTTCACCCGATGCTGCAGGGCGTCACGCTGCGCATCGCTCACACCGTCGCCGAGCGTCGAAGCGTACGCCAGCACGCCGTTGAGCTCCGAGAGAAGCCCCGCGACGCCGCCGAGCGATGAACCGTTCAGCGACTCCGCAGCACGCGCATCGCGGGTCGCCTGAGCCAAAGACTCCAGATCATTCCGTATGTACGAGTCCGACAACGCCCTCGGCGCCGAGTCGCCCGCGCCCCGACGCACGAACTGCGCGATCGACCGGCGCACCGCGTGGTGAATCGCCTGCAACTGGTGAGTCGGCCCGGGTCTTCCGTTGTCACGACCGATGCGGCTCATGACAACCTCCATGCACCCTTCGCCCCCGGATCCTTCCCGACGGCTCACCCGGAATCATCCGATCCCGAATCCCGATCAAAACGAAAAACCCCGCCCGGTCGCCCGAGCGGGGTGGGTCTGGATGCTTTATCACGATCCCGCCGCCGATCGCGTCAGTTCGCCTTCAGCGCCGCCTCGATCGCAGCGTCGATCTCGGAGTTCGTGATGTCCGCCATCAGGAGGTTCCCGTCGCGCCCGATGATGTAGTAGTCCGGATATCCGTTCACCTTGTACGACTCGATCGTCGCGCCGTCCGTGTCCACAGCGATGGGATACGGGATATTCCGTCCGTCGATCACACCGGGAATCCGCTCGGACCCGCGGGCCGTGCTCACACCGATGAACACGACGTCCTGATCCTTGTACTTCTCATAGATCTCGATGTTGTGCGGGATCGACGCCATGCAAGGACCGCACCAGGTGCCCCAGAAGTCCAGCACGACCAGCTTGCCCTTGAGCGAAGCGTTCGTCAGCGGCGTCGAGTTGTACCAGTTGCCGACCTCGAGCGCCGGCGCGGGCTTGCCCTCGATATCGCTCAAACGTCTGCGATCGGACCGCGAGCCCTCCAGATACTTCGCGAACTCGCTGCTCGCGCCGCTCCCCTCGCCGGACTTCGCCTCACCCGTATAGGGCTGCTCCTTGAGCAACTCGTTCAGCGCATCCTCGGTCTTATCCGAACGGAGGCCCGTCGCGCGAATCATGCCATCACGGTCGATCAGCACGTAGAACGGCCACCACTGCACGCCGTACGCCTCGGCGCTCGCGTTGTTCACATCCGCGGCCGTCGGATACTCCATCTTCTTGCTCTTGACCGTCGAGGCCATGGTCTCGGCGCCGCGCGTGCAGCACACGCCGAACACCTTCACGCCCTTCTCCTCGTACTTCTCCGCGACCTCGTTCGTGTGCGGAATCGCGGCGATGCACGGCCCGCACCAGGTCGCCCAGAAGTCGATCAACACGATCTCGCCTTTCAACTCCGACAGGTCCTGCTCCTCGCCCTGCCAGTCCTTGACCTTGAGCGCCGGAGCGCGCTTGCCCACCAGCTTCTGCAGCTTGGCGTAAGCGCCGGAGTCCGTCGCGTAGGTCCAGTCCTGGCGGAACTTCGCCTTGTATCCGTCGCCGTCCGGCCGAGCCAGCGCGAGCGAACCCGCGACGGCAACCGCCAGCGCCGAAACCGCCGCGATTATGCCCTTGACCATCTTCATCGTGCCGTCTCCTTCGTGCGTGGGTCAGCAATCCAAGACCGGGCCCCGTCGCCCGCCAAGAACCATATGTACCACGCGGGCCAATTTCCGTGACATCAAATCCCGAAACCGAGCCCACACGGGGCCTCCTGAGCCCGTCCCCATCGAAGACCGGCCTCAACATCGGGATATGATGCCCGCCCCACGCACCCCCAGTTGGCAGGCATGATCTCAACGCTTCTCATCTTCTTCTTCGCAGCCCTCGTGGTGTCCTTCCTTTGCTCGCTCCTCGAAGCGACGCTCCTCTCCGTCACCCATGCGCACATCGAAGTTCTCATCCGCCGGAAGCGACCCGCGGGCCACGCCCTCAAGCAACTGAAGGACCGCATCGACCGCCCTCTCATCGCGATCCTCACGCTCAACACCGTCGCCAACATGTTCGGTGCCGCCGGCGTCGGCGCCGAGGCCTCCAAGATCGCGGCCGCGCGCACCATCTCCGAACCCATCGCCGTCGGAGTCGCCTCTGGCGTGCTCACGCTCTGCATCCTTGTGTTCTCCGAGATCGTCCCCAAAACAATCGGCGCCGCCTACTGGAAGACCTTCGCCCCGCTCGCCGCCGGGCCGCTGCGCGTGGTCGTCATCGTGCTCGCACCGCTCATCGCGATGCTCGAGTTCATCCCGCGACTCATCTCGCGCAACAGCTCCGCCGGGAGCGTCACGCGCGAGGAGATCGGAATCCTCGCCGAGGTCGGACGCGCCCACGGCTCCATCCATGCCGAAGAAACCAGGGTCATCTCGAATCTGCTCAGTCTCCGCGAGATGCAGACGCAGGATGTCGTCACACCGCGAATCGAGGTCGCCTCCCTCCGCGACGACCTCACCATCGCCGAGGCGCTCCGGGACCGGGACAACCTCCGTCACTCGCGCATCCCGGTCCACACCGGCACGCTCGACAACACCACAGGCTTCGTGCTCCGCGACCGGGTCATGGAGCTCGCGCTCGCCGGGCGCCATGAGATCAAACTCCGCCAGATCGCGCGCCCGATCCACATCGTCCCCGAGACCAAGACGCTCGCCTCGCTCCTCGAAGAGTTCCTGCGCCGCCACGAGCACCTCTTCCTTGTGGTCAACGAATACGGCGGGGCCGAGGGCGTCGTCACACTCGAGGATGTCGTCGAAGCCCTGCTCGGCGCGCCTATCGTCGATGAGACCGACGCCACGCTGGACCTCCGCGCCGCCGCGATGCGCCGTGTCCGCGAACACCGCGAGCGAATCCGCGCCCTCGAAGCCGAGTCCCACGGCATCCCCGATCCCGACTAGTCCCGCTCCATCACCGCCCGCGCCGCATCACGGACCATCCCCGCCTCATCAGGGTCGCGCGCGATCTCCCCGATCCGATGGCGCAACGCCGCATCCTCCTCCGCCCGCAGCACATTCCCCGCCGCGATCACCGCGTTCCGCCGGAGCATGTCGAGCGTCGCCCGTTTCATCGCCGAACCCGAGAGTTCCCCGGACCTGTCCGCCGAGCCCCACCCGAGCACACCCAGCAAATCAAGCCCCGTCCTCCCGGGCCCGTACGCGCCGTGAACCTCTCCGATGGGCGACCCGGGCGGTCGTGCCGAGTTGTGCGGGCAAACCTCCTGGCAGATATCGCAACCGAAGAGCCAATCCCCCACCGCCCCGTGAAAAGCTGGGTCGATCGGCTCACGCCGCTCGATCGTCAGGTACGAAATGCACCGCCGCGCATCCACCGTGTACGCCTCGATCGCGCCGGTCGGGCAGGCATCGATGCACCTCGTGCAACTGCCGCAATGATCCTCAATCACATCACCGGTCGGCACGATGTCAAGCGTCGTGATGATCCCGCCGAGCAGCACATACGACCCGATGCGCGGGTGAATCATCAAGGTGTGCTTGCCCACCCACCCGAGCCCCGCCCGCACGGCGTGCTCCCGCTCAAAGATCGGCGCTGTATCCACGAACGCCCGGAACGCGTGCCCCCCATGTTGCTCCCGCAGCGCATCCGCCAACGCGAACAGTCGCTTCTTCATCACCCTGTGATAGTCCCGCCCGCGCGCATACCGCGCCACACGCCCAACTCCTTCAACCACCTCATCCGCTTCCCCCCGCCGCGCATACTGATCCCCCACCATCACGATAGACCGCGCCCCCTCCAGCAACCTCCCCGGATCGGCGCGCACATCCGCGTGCTCCGCCAGCCAGCCCATCGAGCCGTGCTTCCCCGCCGCGAGCCACGCATGCCAGGCATCCCCGAAATCAGACGCCCGCGCTGCGCACACACCCGCAAGCGCAAACCCCTGCGCCTTGCACAGCGACACCACAGGCCCGCTCGGGACGCTCATGGCCGCCACACTACCCAATCCGCCCCGTCACGCCGCAGCGTGAGACCCCGCACCCGCGCCGATCCACTCGTAAAGCGTCTCGGCAGCACCGGGGAGCACCGAGTCGGCCCCCGCAAGGTCGCTGAGCCACAACCGGTCCCAGTTGTAGACAACCCACGCGTCCGAACCCACCGACCCCAGCGCGTCAAGCGCTGCGCGCACAGGCACATCGCCGGATCCGAGCGCACAAGGCGCCCCGTGCCGCATGTCGCGCACGCGGACCGCGTGCACGAGCGGCGCGATCGACCGAACACCCTCCACCGGATCCTCCCCCGCCGCCGCCGCCGTCGAGATGTCGTAGCACACCCGCAGCAGCGGGCTCGCCACATAATCATGAATCTCGCGCAGATCCGCCGAGGTCGCGAAATCCCCGCCGTTCTCGATCACTACCACGAGGTCACGATGCCGCGCATGGTCGCACACGAGCGCCAGCCGCTCGCACACCCGCCGCAGCACCGCCCGATGCCGCTCGCGACCCCCTACTTCGAACGCGAACAGACTCGCGTAGGTCGCTCCAACGTCATGCGCCACTTCCACGGCGTGGCGACCGTCCCGCACCGGCTGATGCCGGGCGCTCATCAACTGCCCCACCACCGGCGGGAACACCGCCGCATCAAGCCGAACGCCCGTGGAAACCCCCGCGATCCGCACACCATGCTCGCCGAATAGCTTCCGCACCTTCTCGCGTGCGGTCAGCGCCGGATCGCACGCGAGCCGCGTCGAGCCCGCGCCGAACGAACGCAGTTCCACCGCCTGGAATCCCAGACGCGACGCCGAACGCGCCACGCGATCGAGCGTCCAATCCGGGACAGCCACCGTGCTGAATGCGGGTCGAAGCATCATGCATCCTCTTGCTGCGGTTCGCGCGAGCCGCCCCGCTCCGGGGCAATCGACGCTCACTCTATCGCAACCCTCAGTTCGCGCCCTCGGGCGCCTTCATCGGGACGTTCAACTCGACTTCCTTCCCGTCCCGCACCACCACGATCCGCGCCACATCGCCCGGATTGTGCGAGCCGAGCCGCTCCATCATCCCCGACACATCCGCCAGGTCATGCCCGTCCCAGCGGATGATCCGGTCGCCCTTGAGCATCCCGCCGTCCGCAGCACTCGTCCCCGGGAACACATCGCCCACCAGCACGCCCGGCTCGCCCCCCTCGTAGTTCTCCGGACGGATTCCCAGCCGCACCTTGAACGCCATCCGCGTCGGGCGCTCCGGCTCCGCCGCCGCCGCTGCCTGCGTGCCTTCCGGCGCACCTTCCCGCGTCAACCGCGCCCGCATCGTCGCCGTCTTCATCGCGACGCCCTCAACCATGTCCAGCACACGCATCGCCCCCTCGTAGTTCATCGTGTCGGCGGTGTCGCTCGGCTGGTGATAGTCGTTGTGCGTCCCCGTGAAGAAGTGAACCGAAGGGCACCCCCACTCCGCGAAGTTCGCATGGTCCGACCGCCCGCCGGTACGCACCGTCTTGTTCACAACCATCCCGCTCGACGCAATAAACGGATCGAGAATCTCGTCCCACTCATTGGCGGTCCCGGTCCCGTTGATCTCCAGCGCCCCGTCTGTCAGACGCCCGATCATGTCCATGTTGAGCATCGCCTGCACCTTCGCCGGGTCCATGTCGTTGTTCTCAACGAAATGCTTCGAGCCGAGCAGCCCCATCTCCTCGCCCGCAAAGCACAAGAACAGGATCGATCGCGCATTGTCCCCCGCGCCCATCGCGTCGTACTGCTCTTTGAGCCGCTTGCCCAGCACTAGCACCCCCGCCGTGCCCGACGCATTGTCGTCGGCGCCGGGATGAAGCCGCCCGACATTGCTCCGCCGCGCCCCCGCCAGGTGCCCGTACCCGACATGGTCGTAATGCGCCCCGATGATGATCCATTCATCCGCGAGCGCACCCTTGCCGCGCAGAATCCCGCCCACATTCGCCGTAGGGAGTTTCTTCCGCTCAAGATCGACATCGATCGTCGCCGTCACACTGTCATCGAACATAATCACACCGCCCGACTCATCCGCCAGCGCCTGAAGCGACGCCAGGTTCCGCCCCTCGGTGTCCGCCAGTTTCACCAGCGGGTTCGCCGCCTTGGGCGTCATCTGAATGACCGGCAGGTCGCCGTCCACATCGAACCGCGACCGCGACGGGGATTGCAGCGCATTGATGTCCGCAACGTCGAGCATCGGCGGGTTCACCAGAATCACGCCCGCCGCCCCACGATCAGCCGCCGCCTTCACCTTATTCGCCAGCGACGCCGCGCCGCTCCAGCCCCGCCCCGACCACTTGCTCCCACCCGCGCCATCCATCGGCTCGTACCGCAGCATCACCGCGATGCGCCCGGTCAGATCATCACCCTCCGCGAAGCTCGAGTACCCGTCCTGCCCCTCCTCGATCGAATACCCGATGAACGCGAGCGGACCCGTCACCGACTTCGTCGCCGAGAAACCCATCGGCTCGAAGTCCTCACCCTCAACCAGCGCCACCGTCCCCGCATCCCCCTTGTACGACGCGACCGCCCGATTCACCGCGAGCGGCCCATTCACCGTGAAGTCCTGCCCGAACGCTTCCAACGCAGCCGTCTCCGCCCCGCCCGGACTGATCTCGCGCTGCGCAAAAGCCGGCTCGAGCCCGATGTCGCGCATGTGGAACTCGAGGAACTCCTGCGCCAGCGCCATGCCGCGCGTGTCCGCGCTCCGTCCCTCGAAGAACGGGTCCGACAGAGTCATCACCGTCTGCGTGTAATACGTCAGGTCCGAGTCGCCCTGACGAAGCTCGTCCGCGATGCCGTAGTCCAGCCGCCCCGTTAGCGCGCTCGCGGGAGCCGCCGAGGGCGTCGCCGCCGCCGCGACCGAATCGTCGCGCTCCGTGGTCGTCGCGACCCATTCGCTCGAACTCGCCGCGGACGAATCCGACCGAACCGTGCTCTGCCGCGCCCCCGAGTCCGTCGCAACCGAGCCCGAAGCACACCCGGCACATGCGATCAACGCCGCGCTCAACGGCATCATCCAACGACGGCTCATCCAGCCAGAGTCATGTCTCACGGTTCGAGTCTCCATGTGTTCCAGGGTGCAAAGCGCGACGCCCGAGCATCGCAGGACGCGGGGCGGCCCAGGATCAATCCTACCCCACCCGCCATCAATCGTTGCACCCGCCCGCCGACCACGCATAGACTCATTTCTGTCCGAATTCCCGACCGCACCGGCCCGCCGGCCGCACCCCCCCGACAACAACGGATCATTTATCCATGCCCGACGCGACGATCGCCCCGCACGCACCCATCGCTGTCAATGCCACCGCACCCAACGCCCCGAAGGACCGCCCGTCGATGAGCCACGCCCTCGACCCCTCCGACCGATTCGAGCCGCGCCACCTCGGCCCCGACGAGCGCGAAACCGCCGAAATGCTCGCGCTCGTGGGTTACACATCCCTCGACGCGCTCACCGACGCCATCGTGCCAAAGGGAATCCGCCTCAACAGAGCGCTCAACCTCCCCGCCGCTCGCGCCGAGTCCAGACTGCTCAACGACCTGAAACAACTCGCCTCGCACAACCAGGTCTTCCGTTCCTGCATCGGCATGGGCTACCACGACACCATCACGCCCCCCGTAATCCTCCGCAACGTGCTCGAAAACCCCGGCTGGTACACCCAGTACACGCCCTATCAGGCCGAGATCTCCCAGGGACGCCTCGAGGCGCTCCTCAACTTCCAGACCATGATCGCGGACCTCACCGCGCTCCCGCTCGCAAACGCCTCGCTCCTCGATGAAGGAACCGCCGCCGCCGAAGCCATGTCGATGTGCTACGCCGCCTGCGACCGCCAGCGCCCCCGCTTCATCGTCGATCACCGCTGCCACCCACAGACCATCGCCGTCACGCAGACCCGCGCCACGCCCATCGGCGTCGAAGTCGTCGTCACCGACGCGCGCACCGCCACCATCGACGACACCGTCTGCGGCGTGCTCATCCAATACCCCGCCACAGACGGGCGCATCGACTGCTACGCCGATCTATGCAAACGCGCTCACGACGCCGGCGCGCTCGTCGTCGCCGCCTGCGATCCCCTCGCCCTCACGCTCTTCACGCCGCCCGGCGAGTGGAACGGGGGGGGCGACGGCGGCGCGGACATCTGCATCGGCAGCGCCCAGCGCTTCGGCGTGCCCATGGGCGCCGGCGGCCCACACGCCGCCTTTATGTCCTGCAAGCAGGAGCACGCCCGCCGCATGCCGGGACGAATCATCGGCGTCACAAAAGACAGCGCAGGCGATCCCGCGCTCCGCATGGCGCTCCAGACCCGCGAGCAGCACATCCGCCGCGAGAAGGCAACCTCCAACATCTGCACCGCGCAAGCACTCCTCGCGATCGTCGCCTCCTTCTACGCCGTCTACCACGGCCCCGCCGGCCTCAGGAACATCGCGATGCGCATCCGCGCCCTCACGGGATCGCTCCGCGCCGGCCTGATCGGCGCAGGCCACCGCATCGACGATCACCTTGTATTCGACACCATCCGCGTCTACCCCAAGGGCGCAACCGCGCAGTCCGTCATCGCAGAAGCGCGCAAACGCCGCATCAACCTCCGCGCCCTCGATGACGGCTCCGTCGCCATCACGCTCGACGAGACCTCCGACCGCGCACTCGTCACCGACATCCTCGCCTGCTTCGGAGGCAGCAGCGCGGATATCGACGCGCTCGCCGCCAAGGCCAACCTCACCATCCCCGCGCCCTTCGAGCGAACTTCCGAGTATCTCACACACCCCGTCTTCAACTCGCACCAGTCAGAAACGGAGATGCTCCGCTACATCTTCAAACTCCAGAAGCGCGACCTCTCGCTCGCCGACGCCATGATCCCGCTCGGCTCTTGCACCATGAAGCTCAACGCCACGACGGAGATGATCCCCGTCACCTGGCCCGAGTTCGGCCGCATCCATCCCTTCGCGCCCGCCGATCAGCAAGAGGGCTACGCCCGGCTCTACAAAGACCTCGAGAACTGGCTCGCCGACATCACCGGTTTCGACGCCGTCTCGCTCCAGCCCAACGCAGGATCGCAGGGCGAGTTCGCGGGCCTCATGGTCATCCGCGCCTATCACGAGGCCCGGGGCGACAAGTCTCGCGATGTCTGCCTGATCCCCACCAGCGCCCACGGCACCAACCCCGCATCCGCCATCACCGCCGGATTCCGCGTCGTCCCCGTCAGGTGCGACGACAACGGCGATGTCGATCACGCCGATCTCCGCCTCCGCGCCCAGGAGCACGCCAAAGACCTCGCCGCGCTCATGGTCACCTACCCCTCAACGCATGGCGTGTTCGAGCAGAGAATCAAAGAGGTCTGCGAAATCGTCCACCAGTTCGGCGGCCAGGTCTACATGGACGGCGCCAACATGAACGCACAGGTCGGTCTCTGCCGACCGGGCGATATCGGCGCCGATGTCTGCCACCTCAACCTCCACAAGACGTTCTGCATCCCTCACGGCGGCGGCGGCCCCGGCATGGGGCCCATCGGCGTAGCAAAGCATCTCTCCCCCTTCCTCCCCGGCCACCCGGTCGCCAACCCCGCTTCCGCCGGCTCCAGCGCCATCGGCGCAATCTCCGCGGCACCCTACGGCTCGCCCTCGATCCTTCCGATCTCGTGGGCCTACATCGCGATGATGGGGCCGGACGGGCTCAAACGCGCCTCGCAGGTCGCGATCCTCAACGCCAACTACATGGCCAAGCGACTCGCCCCCCACTACGACATCCTCTTCGCCGGCAGAAGCGGGCTCTGCGCGCACGAGTTCATCATCGACTGCCGCGCATTCACCAAATCAGCCGGCATCAAAGTCGAAGACATCGCCAAGCGCCTCATCGACTTCGGCTTCCACGCGCCGACCATGTCGTGGCCCGTACCGGGAACCCTGATGATCGAACCCACCGAGAGCGAGTCCAAAATCGAATGCGACCGCCTCTGCGATGCGCTCATCGAGATCCACCGCGAGATCGCCCGTGTCGAACAGGGCGAGTGGCCCAAGGACGACAACCCGCTCGTCAATGCGCCGCACACCACCAAGGAAATCGCATCCGATAACTGGGCGCACCCGTACTCGCGCAACGAAGCCGCCTTCCCATCCGAATGGGTCCGCGAGCACAAGTTCTGGCCCGCCGTCGGGCGCGTCGACAACGCCTTCGGCGATCGGAACCTCGTCTGCACCTGCCCCCCGATGTCGGAATACGCGTCCGAATAACGCACATTTGCCCCCCCCGATTCCGGCGATACGCAACCCCGCGTCCAGATAGCCGTTAGGCCGCCGCGCAGGAGGTCGCGTTCTCGCAAAAACCCGCCGCAGCAGTAATCGACCGATTGAATCGGAACGATGTCACTCCCTACACGAGCAGTCGTCGTCGCCAGCGACCGACGATCGCCCGAGTGTGTGTCCACTCCGCGTGCGTTCGTAGGTTTGGGGTTATCAATGCCGACCACCGCCAAGAAGCCCACCGTCGACCAGGTTCTCAACTGCCCGAACCTGCCGACGCTTCCCACCGTCGCCGTCCAGCTGCTCGAACTCATCCGCGATCCCGATGTCGGCATCAACGACATCAAGAAGCTCGTCGAGAGCGATACGGGACTCGCCGGACGCGTCCTCAAGACCGTCAACTCCAGCGCCTTCGGCCTCCGTCAACGATGCAACAACATCCAGCGCGCCCTGGGATTCATGGGGATGAACTCCATCAAGTCCCTCGTACTCGGATTCAGTCTCGTTGACTGGACCAAAGCGATCGACGGCGAGGGATTCGACATCGATCAGTACTGGCGCCGCGTCATCTACAGCGCCGCCGGCGCCCGAGTCTTCGCCGATAAGTGCCGCGCCTGCGACCCGGACGACGCCTTCACCGGCGCGCTCTTCCAGGACATGGGCATCCTCGCCATGCTCACCATGATCGGCACGCCATATTCAGAAATCGCGGGACAGGCGAGCGAGATCCACGACGATCTTCCAGTCTTCGAGCGAGAGTCTCTTGGCTTCGACCACGCGCAAGCCGGTGCCGCGCTCGGCCAGAAGTGGCGCCTCCCCGACTCGATCGTTCAGTGCGTCAAGCACCACCACGACCCGACCAAGGCACAACTCGAACACCGCGACCTCGTCCGCATGGCCGCGATCAGCCGGCTCTGCGCCGCCGCCCTCACCGAATCCGATCCGACTCGCAGCGTCAATCAACTCTCCGACTCCGTCACCAAGTGGTACGCCATCAACCGCGAGCAGGTCATCGACATGCTCGACCGCACCGCCAACGAAGGCCAGGAACTCGCCAGACTGTTCGATCAGAACATCGGCAGCGAACCCGACATCTCCCACCTGCTCGCCGAAGCCGGCGAGCAACTGCTCGAGCACCAGATGGCCGTCGCGAGGCAGGTCTCCGACCTCGAGCAGGAAAAGGAGTCGCTCCAGAAGTCCACGCTCACCGACGCCATGACCGGCGCGTGGAACCGCAAGATGTTCGATCAGATGATCGAGGAAGCCCACCAGGGCGCACTCAAGTCCGGCGCGCCCATCACAGTCGTCTTCATGGATGGCGACAAGTTCAAGTCCGTCAACGATACCTACGGCCATCTGGCCGGAGACAAGGTCATCCAGACCCTGGCGCAACGGATGTCCGCGACCGTCGCAGACGAAGGAACAGTCTGCAGGTACGGCGGAGAGGAGTTCGCCGCCGTCATCGCCGAGTGCGACGAAGAGAAAGCGCAGCAGATCGCCGAGTCGATCCGCGCAGCCATCGCAAACGAGCCGTTCGATCTCTCGGATGTCGACGGCGCGCCAGACGAACTGCCCATCACCGTCAGCATCGGTGTCTCCGTGCGCCGACCGAAACACGACAACTCGACCACCGAGCAGATCGTCCACGAGGCGGATCAGGCCGTATACGCCTCGAAGCGAGACGGGCGCAACCGGGTCACGGTCTACAAGCCCGAAATCGAAACCATCAACCCGCTCACCGCGGATCACAACGCCCAGTCAAAGCACGAGCGGCCCCCGACCGCTGCGCCCGACGCGAACAAATCGAACAGCACACCGACCCCCGCCCAGACCACCGGATCGCAACGATCCGTTCTCGTACTCGAAGACGACACCCTCGCAGCGCGCCTGCTCGACGCCATGTTCCGACGCGAACCAAATGTCGATGTCGAGTGCGTCACCAACACTTCCGACATCTCGAGTCGCGTCGCCGAACTCAAGAACAACGCGCAATCGCTCCCGGACCTTGTCATCGTCGATCTGATCTTCCCGGGCATCTCGGGCGTCGATCTCATCAAGGAACTGCGGAGCAACCCCGAACTCGAGACGCTGCCCATCATCGTTCTCACCGCCTCCCAAGACGCGCCGACCATCCGCGCCGCCCGGAACGCCGGCGCCAACGCCGTCTACTCCAAGCAGGATGTCTCACGCCACATCGCGCGATGGACGCAGGATGTCCTGGCCCTCACCAGCCGCGCAACCGCCGCGTGACCGTGGCGGCGGCGCCGCAGTTCCAACCCGCGCAATGCGCCAACTTCACGATCGTGAATCACCGCCGATCGACGGAGCCGCGATCCGCGCGGCACACCCCTGCAGGGCCGACCACCAACAGCAGTCACCTCATGCAACCTGCTCCGGAGCATCGGCAAAGCCGATCACCTCGCGCAGCTTCCCGTCCATCGACAGCCGCGCAAAGTTCTCGCCCGTCATCATCGCCGGCCCTCCGCCCATCGAGACCGACCACGCCATCCGAACCCACCCGTGCGATAAGCCCGCACTACCCCTTGCCCGAATCGTGAGCCCCGGCATGTGATTCCGCGAGTTGGCGATGTGCGCATCCAGCGCCTCGATGCCCTCCACACAACCGTATCCATCTCGGAACACCACCCCCGGGTCGCACGCATCCTCCAGTGCTCCGCGCCGCGCCCCCGCGTCATCCGCATTCCACGCACCGAAGTACGCAGCACAAACCGACTCCACACCCCCCGCGAACTGCTCCGCGGCTCCCTTCGCCGCCAACACCGACAAGTAGAACCGCCAACCCGTCTCGTGGCCCTTGCGAACCTCTTCCGTCGAAATCCCCTCGTGACGCAGCGTGACGATGGTCCCGTCCGTGATTTCCTCCAGCGTGATCGTTACGCGGCAACTCCCCGGAGGCATCCCGTTCGCGCCGCCCTCGTACCCCCATGTGAAGACAATCCGTCTCGGCTCATCCACTTCGACAACCTCGCCCAGCGCCCTCGCCCCGCCGGGATAGGTCACAACCATCGCACCACCGGGCCTCGCATCAATCGTCGTGCCCGGCACCGGCTGGCCCGTCGCACCGCCACCCATCCATTGCGCAAACCGCTCCGGCTCCGTCAGAAACCTGAATACCGTCGAAGCGCGCGCCGCGATCGTCACACGCACCTCCACAACGCCCGACCGCCGTGCGCCATCCATCACGCCGCTCCTTCCTCGTCAATCGCGCGCTGTTCCGCCTCCGCCAGCGCCCTGAGCTCATCCAACTTCGATCGCCACATCGCCTCGAGCGCCGGCGCCAGCGGCCCCAGCGCATCCAGATCCGCCTCGTAGAACCAGTTCCGCCCCGCCCGCCGCATCCGCACCAACCCCGTCTCCCGCAACTTCGCCAGGTGCTGCGAGATCGCCCCCGCCGTCACATCGAAGCTCGCCGCGATCTTCCCCGCCGCAACCTCCCGACCCCACACCATCTGCAGGATCGCCCGCCGTGTCGGGTCCGCCAGAATCGCCATCGCGTCCATCATCGCCAATAGTTTAGTTGCAACTAAACTATGATGCAAGGCGAACCTTCTCCGAGCCCACCGATACACTCGCCCGCATGCGATCTTCAGGCCCAAGGCCCCCCGCCCCCGTCGCCCCGACCGAGCCCCTCCCCCGCACCGGATCAACCACCATCCGCGTCCGCTACTGCGAGTGCGACCCCATGGGCGTCGCCCACCACGCCGCCTACATCCCCTGGCTCGAGATCGCCCGCACCGAGATGCTCCGCGGCGAGGGCGACGGCGGCCTGACCTACGCCCAGATGGAAGCCGTCGGCCTCTTCCTCGTCATCACCAAACTCGACATCCAGTTCAAACGCCCCGCCCGCTACGACGACATCGTCCGCATCGACACCACCGTCTCCGGCGGCGGCCGCGCCCGACTCGATCACGCCTACACCGCCCACCGAGTCACAAACGACCCCGCGACCAACAACGAACTGCTCGTCACAGCAACCACCACTCTCGCCTGCGTGGACGCCTCAGGCCGCCCAAGCGCCTTGCCCGACTGGCTCCGCGCCGATAGCCACAGGTAGTCACGCCGCCGATCGGCTCAGGCCCGACTCGCCCAAGAGCCGCCACGCTTCCCGAGAGTCAACCGGCCTCGAGAACAGATACCCCTGCCCGAGCGTGCACTCCATCCCCTGCAGCTGCGCGACCTGGCCCTCGGTCTCGACGCCCTCGGCGACCACCTCGAGTCTCAGATGATGCGCGAGTGTCACGATCGCGTGCATCACCGCCGTGAAATCCCAACGCTCCTCGATATTCCGGATGAAACTCCGATCGATCTTGAGCACATTGATGGGGAACTGGTGGAGGCACGACAACGACGAATACCCCGTCCCGAAATCATCAATCGCAAGCTTCACCCCCAGCCCGCGGATGCGATCCATCACCGGGATCACGCGCGACATATCGCTCATCACGGCCGTCTCCGTGATCTCAAGCCGCAGACTCGACGGATCAATTCCGGTCTCTTCGAGCACCTCCCCGATGACATCGATCAGGTCCGCATCGATCAACTGACGGCGCGAGAGATTCACGTTCATCTTCAGGCGCCGCCCCGGCCCGAGCCGATCCTGCCACTCGCGCAGCTGCCTGCACGAGGTCATCATCACCCACCGCCCGATCGGGACAATCTGCCCCGTCTCCTCGGCGATCCCGATGAACTTATCCGGGCTGATCACGCCGAGTTTCGGGTGCTCCCAGCGAAGAAGCGCCTCGAATCCCTCGATCACCCCGGTGTTGAGCGAAACAATCGGCTGGTACAGAATCCGGAACTCATGCTCCGGATCGGCGCGCCGCATCTCCTGCTCCATCTGAAGACGCTCGACCGCATCCGAGTGCAGCTGCGCATCAAACATGCGGTACTGCGCCTTGCCGTTGAGTTTCGCCGCGTACATCGCCGCGTCCGCATCACGAATAATCTCACTGGCGGCCCGGTACGACGGGTCCGAGCACACCACACCGATGCTCGCCGTCGAGACAACCTCGTTCCCATCGATCAGGTGAGGCCTGGACAACTCCGCGAGCAGCCGATCGCATGTCGCCAGCGCACCCTCGTCGCTCTCGATGTCGGTCAACAGCACAACAAACTCATCGCCCCCGAATCGCGCCACGGTGTCCGTATCTCGCGTCTGCTCGCGGAGCCGCTCTCCGATGCTGATCAGCAGCGCATCGCCGACGCCATGACCCAGACTGTCGTTGATGACCTTGAACCTGTCGAAATCGAAGAACAGCAACGCGAAACGATGCGAGTCGCGCCTCGCCCGGCGAATCTCCTGCTCCAGCCGCTCCGAAAGTACCTCCCGATTCGCAAGCCCCGTCAGCGGATCGTGCCGCGCCATCCGCACCAACTGCTCCTGCGCTTCGTGCAACTCGGTGATGTCCGAGATCGACCCGCACAGCCGCGTCGCCCGACCCGTGTCATCAAACCGCACGGCCCCCCGGCACAACATGACCCGCGTCGCCCCGTCCGAGCGAGTCATCTCCAGCTTGGTATCCAGGGTCGACCGCCGCCCGGACCTCACCTCCTCGATGAGCGCCCTGAACCGCGGCAACGCCGAAACCGACACCCTCGAATACCACGCCTCCGGGCGCGAACCGATCGTCTCCGGATCGACGCCCAGCAACTCGCACCACTTGGGCGCGTAGTACACCATGTCGCGAGCCAGGTTCCAGTCCCACACGCCATCCTGCGAGCCCTCGACCGCCAGTGTCAGCCGCTCCTCGCTCACGCGCAACGCCTCTTCCGCGCGCATCCGCTCGGTGATATCCGTCCGAATCGCCACGTACCGCTCGATCGTCCCCTCACACCCGAAGAACGGAACAATGGTCGTGTCGACCCAGTAATGCTCGCCCGACTTCTTCTGATTGCGGATCTGGCCCCTCCAGACCCGCCCGCGACCGATCGTCGCGTACAGATCCCTGAAGAACGCCTTGCTGTGCAACCCCGAGTTGATGATCCTGTGGTTCTGACCGATCAGCTCCTCGCGCCCGTACCCGCTGATCTCGCAGAACTTGTCGTTGACATAAGTAATCGTGCCGCGGCTGTCGGTGCTCACGACGATCGAATGCTCGTTCAGAGCGTGGTCCCGGAGCTCAAGCTCGCGATTCAACGCGCTCATCTGCGCGTTAGCCGCCATCAACTCCCGCTCCGCCACCTCTCGCCGATGGACCTCCTCGCGCAACCGAGTGTTCACCTCTCCGAGCGTGGGCCAGCGCAGCACCTTGGGCACGACCGGCACCAGCGCAAACACCGTCGCCCATGAGACCAGCGCCGTCACCATCTTCCAGACACCCGCAAGCCGGTACATCGGGTACCAGAAAATCAGCGCCTCCAGCAAATGACCAAGCCCGCAGCACGCAATGAACGCAACAAACAACCAACTCACCAGCGGCAAAGGCGTGCGACGCTTGAATATGAAAAACCCCAGAACGAACGGGATCGCCATATAAGCGCCCCAGATGCCCGCGTCACTCAATATGTGCAGCCAACCGAGATCCGCCGACCATTCGCCGCAGTTCCACCGGCGCGGAAACCCGGTCGTGTCCATCGGCCACCATGCGCCATCAAGCGGCCGCCCCGCCGTCGCGCCGACCGCGCCCGCGTTCCCGAGCTCGCAACACGATGCCTCATGCGCACTCGGCAGCGCGCTCGCAACCAACAGATTTGTGAATGACCAGTTCATGCATCCGGAGTCCATGGCACCCGCGCACCAGCCGTCGATGCGCCGCACACCTACCTATCGACCCCGAGCCCGCGCCGCCAAAGCAAACAAACCCGAATCGGAGTTAGTTCATCGCCCGCAGATCAAATCCGCATTCCCGGGGGATGCCACTCATCCGACCGCCACTTTTGACAGCCGACGGCCGCATTTTCCCCATTGCATCGGGCTCACTCCCCGACGCGCGCCCACCCCACCGGCATCCCCGCGTCCCGCATCAGCAGCCCCATCACCGCCATCGAGGTCCCGTAGTTCGCGCTCCGGTCGAACACCCGATCATTCCATGTCCCGTCCGCATCCCGCGTCCGGAAGATCAGTTCCTCCACCTGCTTGCGATACTCCCGCCGCTCCTTCGCAGGCATCATCTCCACCGCCACCGCAGCGTAGTAATGCGCAAAGTAAAAGTAATACGGCGCAACACCGAACGGCGCAACATGCGTCCCGTTCTGCTTCCGCCGCTCCTCAAGCCGGTCCCAGTGCGCGATGAACGCATCCAGCGCGCTCCGCACCCGCGCCACCGAGCCGCGTCCCGCGAGCATCAAGGTCGTCTCGCACGCCAGCATCCGCCCCGTCGCGCCCGGCACGCCCCCCGCGCCGCGCGCCCCATCGCCCGAATACACGAACTCCCCCGTCTCCGCGCTCGCCGACTCCAGGTACTTCAGCCCCCGTTCGATCATCGCATCGTCAACATCAATCCCCGCGCGCTCCGCCACAAACAGCGCCTGGAGTGTCGGCCCCGTCATAAAAGTGCTCGGCGGCGACACCTTCTCCCGACCAGGACCCCGCGCATAGTTCCACCCGCCGACCTCCGGAATCTCCGTCCCCTCGATCCCCTCCAGGAAGAACGCCCACGCCTTCTCCGACGCGTCCTTGTGCGCCTCGGGAATCAGCCCGCGCTGCTTCAACTCGGCGAGCATCATCAGACCGTAGGTGTACCCCCACCCGCGCACATCGTAACCCCCGTCATACTCCTCGATGCTCATCAGGGGATGCCCGATCGACGCGCACACGAACTCGACGCCGCGCGCCACCGCATCCCTCCGCGCGGCATCCTCCGCGTACCCCGGCTCCCGCGTCATCGCCAGAATCGCGATCGCCGTGCCGCCGACGCGATACCCGATCGGGATCTGCCCCCGCACGCGGTACACCCCCTCATACGGCCATTCGCCTCTGGCGTGCCGCCCGTCAGCGTTCGGATCGCTCTCCTCCATCGCGACGATCCGCGCGATCCCCGCCCGAATCGCCTCCTCGCGGGACACCGTCTCAGCACCCCCCGCCCCGCCGTCCTGCGCCGTGCCGCCCAGCACGAGAGCCGCAGCGAAAACCCCCGCACAGCCGATCAACCCGCGCCGAACCCGTCCGCTCACTCGCATGGCCGCCTCCTCAAGTCGCCGATGACCGCACCAAGCCTACCGCGCCCCTCCCGCTCGCGAGCACGAAGCGCAAGCGAGGGGCTGGGTATTTAGCGATCCTCGATGTGTGCGGTGAACGATCGACACAAGAAGGACATGGCCCCGTGTTCTACTTCGCGAACCTCATACCGAGCCAACTCGAGTTGACGATCCTCGATCGATGTCGCCTGCAACATATAGACCGAGCAATCATCCGGGTCTTGGATCTTCAGTTGGTGTACGCCTTCGAAGACAACGACTGTTCGCAAAGAGTCCGCTGAAATGCCCGATCGCAGGACCACCTCAAGCCGAAGTCCCTGCCATTTGTCCGGATCAACAGAATGTGAGACTTCGAGTCGTTCCAAATATCCGAATGTGGGAACGGTGTCAGTCATGTCGCTTGCTTTCTCGATCCAATCCTCCACACCCACCATGCAAGAATCCATGATCCGAAGAGGCATACGCCCGTAGCAATCGCGTAGTTCCGCGCCCACATCGACCAATATGGCCTAGTTGTTTCTCTCCCCCACTCGTCGGAAGCCCATGAGCACGCGACGGTCATGTTGGCGAGCCAAAGGGCTCCCACCACGCCGATCACCAGAATCAGCGCCACCAACACGCGCCATTTCGTCATCGGTGATCCTCCGACAAAAGCCACCTGTGGGATTTGAACCCACGACCTGTGCTTTACGAAAGCACCGCTCTACCGCTGAGCTAAGGTGGCAGTTCCGCTCGTCGGGCTCCCGGCGGCGGGCCGAGAGTATCCCGACATCGCCCCCGGTTGTCCACCGTCCGAGCCGCCCTCCCGGGTCATTCCTCCAGGTAGGTATACCCGTCCAGCCCGCTCTCGTAGAACCGCATCAGCGCCCCGCTCTCGCCCGCCGTCAGTTTGCCCGCCCGGACCGCGCGCTCCGCATCCCGCCGCATATCCCGGCGCAGCTGCACATGGTCGATCTGCACATACGACAGCGCCTTGGCCACCGTGTCGCCCGGGATCACATCATCGATCGACACATGCCCGCCGTCATCCACCGTCACCTGCACCGCGTGCGTATCGCCCAGCAGGTTGTGCAGGTCGCCCAGGATCTCCTGGTACGCGCCGACAAGGAACGCCGCCAGGTAGTACGGCTCGCCCTTCTTCAATCGGTGCAGCTCCAGCGCCCGCTTGATGTCGCGCCCGCCGACGAACTTCTCGATCTTCCCGTCCGAGTCGCAGGTGATGTCCGCCAGCACGCCCCGACGCGTCGGCTCCTCATTGAGCCGGTGAATCGGGCAGATCGGGAACAACTGGTCGATCGCCCACGAGTCCGGCATCGATTGGAACACCGACATGTTGCAAAAATAATGATCGCTCAGGATCTCCGGGAGCGACTCGAACTCCTCCGGCACTTCCTTCATCTTCGTCGTGAACGACATCAACTTCCAGCCGATCGACCAGAATAGGTTCTCCGCCATCGCACGCAGCGGCAGCGACAGATACCCCAGCGTAAACAGACTCATCACCTCGTCACGCGCCTGCATCGCGTCGTGGTACGACTCGATCAGGTTCCGGTCCACCATGTTGTGATAGGTGTTGAACAAGTCAACCACCGGCTGGGGAATCTCTTCCGTCGACTCATCCGCCGCCCGCGGCGGGAGCATGTCCTCGATCTTGTACGGCACCGGCACCGCATCAAAGCTCGACGAACCCAGCACATCGAAGATCAACACGCTCGAATACGCCACCAGCGCACGACCCGACTCCGAAATAATCGTCGGGTGCGGCTGCCCCGCGTCTTCGCACACCGCCTTGATCCGGTACACGATGTCCCGCGCATACTCCTCAACCGTGTAGTTCATGCTCGACTCGAACGCCGACTGCGACCCGTCGTAATCCACGCCCAGCCCGCCCCCGATGTCGATCATGTCCACGCCCGCGCCCAGCCGGCGCAACTCCGCGTAGATGTGCGCCAGCTCCGTCACCGCGTTCTTCACCGAACGGATGTCGCAGATCTGGCTCCCAAGATGGAAATGCAGCAGCCGGATGCAGTCGGCCATCCCGCGCGACTTGGCGAACTCCAGCGCGCTGAGAATCTCGCTCATCGTCAGCCCGAACTTCGAACGCGCACCCGCGCTCGACTCCCACCGACCGATGCTCCGCGTCGAAACTTTCGCCCGCAGCCCGATGTTCGGGCGCACGCCATACTTCTCCGACAGGTCGATCAACTTCTCCAGTTCCGAGAAGTCCTCGATCACCGGGATAATCGTCCGACCCAGCTTGGTCGCCAGAACCGCCCCCTCGAGGAACTCCCGGTCCTTGAACCCGTTGCACACGATCGGCATATCGGGGTGATCCACTGTCATGCCCAGAACCGCGAGCAACTCCGGCTTCGAACCCGCCTCCAGCCCGAACCCGAGTTGCGACCCGATGTTCCGCAGCTCCTCCACGATCCCCCGCTGCTGATTCACCTTGATCGGGTACACACACCGGTAGTCACCCTTGTACGACTCCTGCTCGATCGCCTTGGCGAACGCGCCGTGAATCTCACGCGCCCGATGGTGGAGCGTCTGCGGGAACCGCACCAGCACCGGCGTGTAGATGTCCCGCTCGCCCAACCCCTTCACCAGCTCGAACAGGTCGATCACGCGCTTCGGATCCTTGTCCGGCATCACCACCGCGTGCCCGTGCTTGTTCACACCGACATACCCCTTGCCCCAGTCCGGAATCCCGTACATCAGCGCCGCGTCTTCAACGCCGAACCGTCCATGCAAAAACTGCTTGCTCTGCGACATCGTGGTCATGGACATAGGGCAGCATTTCCCGGTGGTAGCAGGGTGCGGGCGAAGAATGACGGGCAGCCCAGCGGGCAGACCACCATCATAGCCGCCCTCCACCGCCAACATCGGAGCCACGCCGAGCAATCCGGCCCATCGCGTCGCGCGAGCCACACTCCGCCGCTACTCCTTCGTCAGCGACGCCGCCGTGAACATCTTCCCCGTCGAGTCGCGCTCCCACGTCCAAGCCGGGCCGTGCTTCTTCTCGTAGAAGTCCCACAACTCGAACCAGTAACTCCGGAACCGGTGCTCGCCGAACGGCTCGAAGTGCGCCACGACCTGCTTCTCGATCTGCTTGGCCGTCCCCGTCATCCCCAGAACCGCCTTCCCGTGCCGCACACTCTCCGTGTCGATCGCCACACGCGAATACCGGCCCAGGAGCTGCATCACGTTCGCCGCCGCGTACGGCCCGATCCCCGGCAACGCCAAGAGCGCCTTGTACACCGCCTCATCACTGTTCCCCCGGTCCTCGAACCACGCCGGCTCCACCTCGCCGCCCGCCACCAGCTTGCCCAGTTCCACCATCCGCTTGTCGCGGTACCCCACGCGGCACCTTGCCCGAAGCGTCGCCTCACGACGCCGCGCCAACTGCTGCGCACTCGGAAACGCCGGACTGATCACCTCGCACAACCGCCGATTCATCACGATCGTGCTCGGCCAAGTCACATTGCAGCTAGCTACAGTCTTAATCAGATCTTCAAAGAAGGTCGGGCTCCGGAACAACCGCCCGCGCCCCGATTTCTTCCATCGCCCGTCCACCTTGTGAAACGCGCCGACGCTCACATCATTGAGGTGCAGCATCCGCGTCACGAGCCGCTTCACCTCCGCCTGCTCACCGCGGCTCAGCCGTCGATCCCCCTCGATGACCAGCGCCTTCCCCCTGCCGGGCTGCCCGATCCGCACCGCCGCGATCCCGCCGCTCAAATCCAGCGAGCGCGTCAGCGTCTCCGTCCGCGGGTCCCAGTGGTTCGGCGCCAGCAGAAAGTAGCCGTACGAACACACATCCCGCCGAAGCAGATAATCCCCCGGCGTCGGCATCGTCAGCCGCGTGCCCACGCCATCCCCCGCCTACACCCGCACCGCCGACGCGTACCGCGGGATCAGCGCCGTCGCGATGTTCACGCACATCCGGTCGCTCAGCCGCGCAAACTCGTCGTAGTGCGCCGCCATCTGCTTCTCGAACTCGTCCTTCGTCAGGCCCGCCGAATGGAGGAACTCCGCCGAGTCCGTCGCGATCGCCCGCGCCATCCCCTTGTCGCACTCCGGGTGGAACTGGAACCCGTACGTCCGCATCCCCGCCCGGAACGCCTGCACCTTGCACTTGGCGCTCGACGCCAGCAAGGTCGCGCCCGCCGGCAACTTCGTCACCTCGTACCCGTGCGCCTGGAACTGGTGCGAACGCCACGCCACCCCCGCCAGGATCGTGTCCGTCTGCCCCACCGGGCCGATGTCCATCGCGGGGAACCCCACCTCCGGCGCAGCCATCCTCGCCACCTCGCCACCCAGCGCGTGCGCGATCATCTGCGCCCCCAGGCAGATCCCCACAAGAGGCAACTGCCGCTCGTGCGCCCCCTTCAGGAACGCGTACTCGCGCTCCATGAACGCATGCTCCTCACCCACATTCTGCGGCCCGCCCAGACTCACAACCCCGTCCACACCCTCAAAATCCGTCGGCACCCGGTCCCCCACGTGCACCCGCCGGATGTCCATCTTGAATCCGTGATCGCGCAGGGTCATCCCGAGCCGACCCGCCCCGCAAATGTCCGAATGCTGAAGAACGATGATCGCCATAGGGCGAAGAGCATACCGGGAGCAGACGGGGTCGCGCGAGCCGGCCCGTGCCGGGCCGGTTCAACTACCCGCGACTCCCAACCCCCAGCGCATTCCGCAGCACCGCCGCCAGCCACCGCAGCTCGTCGTCCGGCCGCTCCTTGAACAACCCCTTCTTCTCGCGCCCCTCCGCCTCGACCGCAAGGTGGAGAATCGCCACATCGTTCATCGTCTCACCGCTCGGCTCCACGCGCACCGCCCGCACCGTCCCCTCCCACTGATCCACCGTCTCACCGAACGCGGTCTGCTGCGTGATCATCAACGCATCCCCCACAACATCAACGATCGCCCGCCGCGTCCCCCGCGAAATCGCAGCCCACGCCATCACGCCGCCGATCAGGATGAACAGCGAACCGATCGCCAGCGGAAACAGCAGCATCCACTGCGGCGATTGAATCGTCGCCACAACGAATCCCCCCGTGACGCCCCACGCGATCAGGTTCCACACAATCGCGAACAGGAACATCCCCTTCCCGCCCCTGCGCATCCCCATCTTCGGCAGCATCACCGTCAGCCCGTCCGCCGTCGCGCTCAGCGTGACCCTCGACCCCACAGGCAACTCCGGGACCGGCTCCGGTCCCTCGCCCCGCGCGACATCACCACCGCCCGACGCCGACCTCGCCGCCGCAACCGCCGTATCCACAACCATGCCGCGCTGGCCGATCGCGTCCCCGACCAACACCGCCACGCGGCGAATCCGCTCGAGTTTCTTCGTCCCGCCCCAGACCAGGCCGAACGGCGCCTCACCCGACCGACGAACCGCCCGCAACTCAACGTCGCGCATGCTCGACCCGCGCTCCTCGCCCTCCTTCAACTCCGCAGCAGCACCGTCGGCAACCTCGAGCGTCTCGACATCCTCAATCGCGATCGACTTCGACCACCGCAACTTCCCCAACCGAAACACCCGCGTCAGCCGCCCGCGCGAAACGACGATCTCCAACGTACCCCACCGCGCCATGACCCCGACACCCATCACCAGCAGCCCGATGCCGAGGAACGGCAGCCCGAAGAGCAACTGCGCAATCCCGAAATACGACCCGCCCGCCACCTGCACCGCCCCCGCATAGACCTGATAGCCGCCCACACCCACAAACGGCAGGCTGAAGATCACAATCAGCATCCAGGAGCCCCTCGACTCCGACGCGGCATCAATGGCCTCGATCGCCACCCCATCCGGCAGCGTCCGCGTCCTGATCTCGGGTCCCGGCTGCTCCATATCCCGCCATACTCCCCCCACCCGACCGCCCCGGTCCAATCGACCCGTCTGGTACAGTGTCCGGTCCCGCCGATTCGCCCCCATTGGAGGATCAGCGGGCCCATTTTGCTCCCCTCGGGGCAACGATGACCCCCCGAGGTGCGTATCGACCTTCCCAACCCCCACGCGCGGGATCACGCCATCGGGCCGCCAGGACGCCGCCCACGTAAACCATCAGAGAGAGCCAGACAGATGAGTCTCAACTCCGACGCCGTGACCTCCGAGCCCATCGCAGCCCACTGCACGCTCGACCCCGACGCCAAGCACGATCCCCACGCCACCCGCTTCGGCAAGTTCCTGCAGGCCTGCATCAAGTTCGAGGCCTCCGACCTCCTCCTCAAGACCGGCACCACGCCCCGCGTCCGGCTCCGCGGCGCCCTCAAGTCCCTCGACACCGAACCCATCTCACACGATGAGTTCATCTCCATCGCCAAGCACATCCTCACCGAGGAGCAGTTCGCCGATCTCCACAAGTACGGGTCCGTCGACTTCGCCTACGACTACGACGAGGGCCACCGCTTCCGCGTCAACCTCTTCCAGGCGCGCGGCAAGCTCTCCGTCGCCGCCCGTCTCATCACCTCCAACATCCGCCGCTTCGAGGATCTCTACCTCCCCGACGTCATGTCCGAGATCGCCATGCAGCCGCAGGGAATCGTTCTCCTTGCGGGCGTCACCGGCTCCGGCAAGTCCACCACGATCGCCTCGATGCTCAACTATGTGAACGAGCGCAAGCCCGTCCACATCGTCACACTCGAAGACCCCATCGAATACATCTTCACCGACAACAAGGCCACCATTAACCAGCGCGAGATCGGCATCGATTGCCTCGACTTCAAGACCGGCCTCCGCGCCCTCGTCCGCGAGAACCCCGACATCGTGCTCGTCGGCGAAATGCGCGACTCCGAAACCTTCGAGGCCGCACTCCACGCCGCCGAAACCGGCCACCTCGTCTTCGGAACGATCCACGCCTCCAGCGCCACCGAAACCTTCTCCCGCATCTACGACCTCTTCCCCCCCGACGAGCGCGAGCAGGTCCGCAAGATCCTCGCCTACCAGATGCGCGCCATCGTCTATCAGAAGCTCCTCCCCACGCTCCACAAGGACATCCACCGAATCCCGGCGCTCGAAATCCTCATCAATACGCCGCCCGTGCGCAAGTTCATCCTCGAGGGTAGAGAGAGCGAAATCCGCGACATCCTCCGCTCGCAGGAGGCCGAGCAGATCGGCATGATGGACTTCAATGCGTGCCTTGTGAAGCTCGTCGAGCAGGAATACATTCACACCCGCGTCGCCATGGAAACCACGCCCAACGCCGACGAACTCCGCATGCGCCTCAAGGGCATCTCCTAACCAACCGGGAATCGAAGACCACATGATGATGCCACTCTCGATCGCGTCCGGACTCCCCTCGACGCTCGCCGCCGACGGGTATTTCCTCGTCTCGCCCTACAAGCCCGTCCTCTTCCTCGCGCCCCTCGTCGCGTGGGCGTGGGTCGTCGCGACCATCCTCGATAAGGACGCCGCGCGCTGGTACTTCAAGCGCGAGCAGTGGAACTTCGCCCACCTCCTCGCGGGCCTCGTCGCCGCGGGAATCGTCCTCTTCGCGCCCGCGTCGTTCTGGATCACCTGGCCCATCATGCTCGTGATCCTCACCGCCGACATCGGCATCTACGCCACCCTCCGAAACAAGGACGACAGAGTCCCTGAAGTCTTCCGCTGGTCGCTCGACTTCGAGAAGATGGCCAAGTCGCGCGCCGCCAAGGCCGCATCGAAGAAGGCCAGACAGGTCACCATGTCCTTCCGCCCCGCCGGCGGCAAGGACCTCCCCGTCCCCGAGAAAGACTCGCCCCAGTACGCCGTCCGCGCGCACGCCGAAACAATCATCCAGAACCTCTTCGAGTCCCGCGGCAACCAGATCGAGATCGTCCCCACACGCGACAAGCAGTACCGCGTCCTCTTCTCCATCGACGGCCTGCGCCAACCCGTCGAGCAGCTCCCCGCCGCCGAAGGCGCCGCCATCATCGACTTCTTCAAGGCCGCCGCCGGACTCGACATCGAGGACCGCCGCCGCAAGCAGAAGTCCATAATGACCATCTCGCAGCCCAACACCACGGCGCGCGTCGCGCGAGTCTCCGCGATGGGCGGCTCCGCCGGCATGCAACTCAACCTCCTCCTCGACCCCGAGCAGCAGGTCAAGCGCCGCGTCGAGGAACTCGGGCTCTTCCCCAACCAACTCGAGGACCTCAAGAATCTCGTTGAGGAGCAGGCCGGCGTCGTCCTCGTCTCCGCGCCCCGCCACAACGGCGGCACCACAACCCTCTACGCCCTCATCCGCGCCCACGACGCCTACACCTCCAATGTCCAGACCGTCGAACTCGACCCGCAGACCCAGATCGAAGGCGTCCGCCACAACCAGTTCGATCCCGAGGACGCCGCCGAATACTCCACCACGGTCCGCTCCGTCCTGCGCCGCGACCCCAATGTCGTCGGCATCGCCGAATGCGACGACGCCACCGCCAAGGAGATCGCCCGCGCCGACACGCGGAGCATCCGCGTGTATGTCCAGGTCCCCGTCGACGGCGCGGTCAACGCCATCCAGGCGTGGACACGCGCCGTCAACGATCCCAAGGCCGCGTCCAACTGCCTCCACGGCGTCGTCGCCCAGCGACTGGTCCGCAAACTCTGCACCAACTGCCGCGTCCCCTACCAGCCCACGCCCGATGTCCTCAAGAAACTCGGGCTCCCCCCCGAAACCAAGCAACTCTTCCGCAAGGGCGGCCAGGTCCTCATCAAGGACAAGCCCGACACCTGCCCCGTCTGCGCGGGCTCCGGCTTCAACGGCCAGATCGGCCTTTTCGCGATCCACACGCTGGACCCCGAAGATCGCAACCTCATCCGCGCCAACAATGTCGAGGGGCTCAAGGCCTCCTTCCGCCAGAAGAAGCAGCAGAGCATCCAGACCTCGGGCCTCCAGCGCGTCATGCTCGGCGATACCTCAGTCGAGGAACTCGTCCGCGTGATCCAGGGACCCGCAGAGTCCAAGAAGAAAAAGCCATCGCCCACCGAGCAATCCGCCGGCGCCGCTTCCTGACCCAAACTTCCGAGGATCCACCGCGATGCCAATGTTCAACATCATCATCGTCCTCGCCCTCATCGCCGCTCCCATCATGTGGGCGTCCAAGGCCAAGGGCTACGGCATGTTCTCCGCGATGCTCAACCTCTTCTGCTGCATCGTCGCCGGAGGCATCGCATTCGCGCTCTGGGAACCCCTCCTGTACGCCTTCGTCCTCAACAAGGACCAGGGCGCGCTGCGCGACATCGGCTCAACCGCCTGCCTCCTCATCCCCTACATCGTCTCGCTCTTCGTCCTGCGGATGATCGTCGATACCTTCGTCAAGGCGAACCTCAAGTTCTCCGACGCCGCGAACTTCGTCGGCGGCATGGTCTTCGGCCTCGCCGCCGGCGTTATCACCACCGGCATCACCGCCGTCGCCTTCAGCAACCTTCGGCTCCCCGACGAAATCCTCGGCTACCAGGCCCTCACCGACGAAGAGGCCGGCAACTTCGTCTACAAGAACACACTCTGGGTCCCCGTCGATGTCATGACCGTGCGGTTCTACGAGACGCTCTCCCTCGGCGGCTTCGCCACCGAGAACGCTCTCGCCCTCCACATGCCCAGCGCCCACATCCAGGCCGCGCTCAACCGCGCCGTGGTCCGCTCCGAGGACGACCGCCGCGTCGGCTACACCCACATCGCCCCCGACGCCGCCAAGGTCGTCGGCCGCTACGAAGTCGATGCCTCGCTCGACGCCCTCCGCACCGACACCATGTCCCTCAACTCGCCCCAGCAGATCCTCGACATCAACGGCGAACCCATCACAGGCGACTCGACCCTCCACGGCTTCCTCGTCGAGTTTCTCCCCAACGCGATGGAGGGTTCCGGCCAGTGGGTCGTCGGGCCCGGACAGGTCCGCCTCCTCTGCCGCAACGCCGACAACACGCAGGCCAAGTCCTTCAACGCCATCGCGATCGTCGCCGAGTCCGACACCAAGGGCATCCTCGCACGCTACCCCGCAAACTCGCGCAACCTCCTCATCGGCTCCGTCGGCGCCGGCAAGAGCGCCGCCTTCGCCTTCGAGTACATCGTCCCCAAGATCTGGACCCCCACCGAACTCATCATCCGCGGCACGCGATTCCCGCTCTCAGGCGAACTCGCGTCGCCCAAACTCGTCTTCGACTCCGTCGTCAAGCGCGACTCCGCAATCCTCACACGCGACCTCTTCGAGGAACTCGGCGTCAAGGTCGGCGGCGTCACCATCGGGAATATCGACGAGTCCCTCGCGATCTCCATCCCCTTCGATAACCGGCAGATGCCCGCCGGCCTCACCTACACATCCCAGATCCCCTACGGCTTCAACATCCCCGTCACCGACGCCCGATCCGCGTTCCTCCTCGACGAAGAGAACAAGATCATCAACGGCGACGGCGAGTTCACAAACGAACTCCTCACCAACCGCGAGACCGCCCGCTCGCTCCGCGTCAACAACATCTCGACGCCGGGCGATGTCAGGGTCGTCCAGATCTCACTCGCCAGAACCAGCCAGACCACCGAGTTCGGCCAGGCCATGAACAACATCCCCGACAAGGACAAGCCCCCCTACCTCATCGCCTCCGACGGCCGCGCCTTCCCGTGCGTCGGGTATGTCTACACCGACGGCATCACCACCAACATCCGCTTCAAGCCCGACGACCTCATCGACTCCTACCAGCGCGATGTCCCCCAACTCTCCGTCTCCAAACGCGAAGAGTCGCTCACGCTCATCTTCCTCGTGAACTCCGACTCCAAACTCACCGGGCTCTCGATCGGCAATGTCAAGGCCGCATCATTCCCCCGCGAAGTCACCCCCCAGTAATCGCCGGAGCGAAGACAACCCGCCAACGAATAAGGGGCGTGGCATCGAGCCACGCCCCTTTCTCATTCACTGATTTGCGAATCGCCGGATCCTCGCGGGATCAGGCGTCCTTCTTGGCGGGCGCTTCGGCCTTCTCGCCCTTCTCGATCGGGTTCCCTTCCTCGTCGAACTCGATCTCCTTGCGGTCCTCGCCGAGATCGAGGTCGCGGTCCGCCACAACCCACACCTTGATCGTCGCCGCCAGATCAGACTCCGGCCGGATCGTCACCTCGTAGGAGTCGATCCGCTTGATCGTCTGCGCCAGGCGAACGTCGCGCGGGCGGACATCCAGACCCTGCGAACTCAGCGCCTCGGCGATGTCCTGCTGCGTCACCGATCCGTACAGCAGGCCCGCGTCATTGCACGACCGCTGCAGCGTGATCTCGATGCCGTCCAGCTTCGAGACCATCGCCTCGCGCGACTTGCGCTGCTCGGCGAGCTGCTTCTCCGCCTCGGCCCGACGCGCCGCCAACTGCTTGATCAGATCCTCGTTCGGAGCGGTCGCCAGTTCGCGGGGCAGCAGGAAGTTCCTCGCGTACCCCGAGCGGACATGAACCACATCACCGACGATCCCCAGCCCCTCGACCGTGTCCAGAAGCAACACTTCAACATTCTTCGACATCTCGCTGTCCTTTCTGTCTGTCTGAAAGTTCAGGAGCCGCACAACGCGGCCCCAGCGTCATCACGCAAACCCGTCCCGCGAATCAGAACGGGATATCGTCATCCCCGATCGGCTCGTACGCCGGCTGCCGCGATCCGCCGCCGCTCTCGCCGCGCCGCCCGCCGCCAGTGCCGCCGTTGCCACCGCCCCCGCCATCCGACTTGCTGTCAACGAACTGGAAGCCCTCGACGACCACCTTGAGCTTCGAACGGTTCCCGCCGTCCTTGTCCTGCCACTGGTCCAACCGAAGACGCCCCTCCAGCATCACCGGACGACCCTTCTTGAGGTACTGGCTCAGCACCTCCGCCGTGCGCCCGAACGCCTCGCAGTCGACGAAGGTCGTCTCCTCGCGATTCTCGCCGTCCGCCGTGCGGAACCGGCGATTCACCGCCAGCCCGAGCGTGCACACCGCCGTGTTCGAGTTCGGCAGATGACGCAACTCCGGATCGCGCGTCAGGTTCCCCATCAGGATGACTTTGTTGTAACTACCGGCCATGTCCGACTCCTTCCGCCGCACGCCTCCCGGCGATGCGACCCCAGGTGGTCATCGTTCGTCCCATCGCCCGCTCACGCGGACGCTTCGGCTTCCTCTTCCTCATCCGATGTGTCACGATCGTCATCGTCGTCATCCGCAGACTTGATCGTCACCTCGTTCGCCGAGGCCGCACGCTCGAGCTCACGCTCTCGCCGCATCTTCGCCTCGACCTCCAACTCGCCCGCGGCGTCCGCCACGCGCATCTCGTCCTCGCTCAGGTGGTCCGCCTTGAGAATCATCTGGCGCAGAATCAACTCCGACAGATTCGCTTCACGATCGATCGCAGCGATGCCCGTCGGATCACACCTGAAGTACGTCAGGATGTAGAAACCGCGCTTGCTCTTGCCCATCTCGAAGGCGAAGCGACGCTCGTCCCACTTCCGCAGCGCGATCACTTCCCCGCCGTGACGCTCGATCGTGTGCCGAATGAACGCGATCGCGTCGCTCAGCTCCGCCATCCGGTTCTGCGCCACGATCCACATACCCTCGTAGCAGCTCGACCGACCCTTGCTCTTTGCCATAACTGATCTGCCTTTCCTTACGATCCGCCCGCGTCTTCTCCGACGCGTTTCCGGCGTTGTTGTCCTATTCCTCGGATGCGCCCTCGGGCCCATCCGCATTGAACCGATTCATCGCCGCGGAAATGCCCCGCGTCGCCCACACCCGCGCCGCATCGCACGCGCGATCCAGCGCACCGTCCATCACCGACATCTGCTCGTCCGTGAACCTGCCCAGCACATAGTCCTTCTGCGGGATCACCGCGGGAGGCGCATCGATCCCGATCCGGCAACGACCGTACCGGCGCGACCCGAGCACACGCTCGATATCCGCCAGCCCGTTGTGGCCGCCCGCCGAGCCCATCGCCCGGACGCGCACCTTGCCGCACGGCAGCGACACGTCGTCCACCAGCACAAAGACATCCTCCTCCGGATCGAGCTTGTAGAAGCGAACCGCTTCCCCGACGCTCTGCCCCGAAAGGTTCATGTAAGTCATCGGCTTGAGCAGCACGCACTTCTCCTCCGACACCGCGCCCTCCCCCCGGCCGCCCGCCGCCGGAGGCACAACCGCCTCCACCGCCAGGCCGCCGAACTTCGAGCGCGCCATCGCCCCCGGCGCGTACCGGTCCTTCAGGCGGTCCACCGCCATGAAGCCCGCGTTGTGACGCGTCCGCGCGTACTCCGCGCCGGGATTGCCCAGACCGACGATCAACTTCACTGGCCCTTGTCTTCCTGCTTCTTCTCCGTGATCACCTCCGGCTCCGAGCTCACGGCGCCCTCGGCCGCCTCGCCAGTCTCCGACGCTTCCTTCACCATCGAGATCGCCGCGATCACGGTGTCCTCATCCATCGCCAACACGATGCCCGCCGGAAGCGTGATGTCACGCGCGTGCAGCGAGTCGCCGACATTCAACTTGCTCACGTCCACATCGATGTGGTCCGGCAGCGCCGCGACCGTGCATTTGATCGTCAGCGCCGTGTACGGATGCGTCATGATCGCGCCCGCCGACTTCAGGCCCGGCGCCTCGCCGACGAAGTTGATGTGCACCGACGCCTCGATCTCCTCGTTGAGATCGACACGCATCAGGTCCGCGTGAACAACATTCGTGCCCAGGTAGTCGAACTGCAACTCCTTGAGCAGCACCGTCTCGTCGCCCTTGCCGCCGTCCACCGCCAGCGCGAACACGCGCTCGCCGTCGTGGAAATAGCGCAGCGCCTCCTTGGCGTCCAGGCTGATGTGGAGCGGATCCACCCCGTGCCCGTAGATCACCGCGGGCAGACGGCCCGCCGCCCGCTCACGCGCCGCGTACCGCGAACCGATCCGCTCACGCTTCCGAGCTTTCAATGTGTGTGATGTCTGCATGACTCATCATCTCCGAATCGCGCGCCGTCGCGACGCGCTCAATGGTTATCGCTTGGATTGCCACACGCGCCGGAACAGCGCGCTGACAGACTTGTTGAAGTGAATATGGTGAATCGCGTCGGCCAACAGCTTGCCGACGCACAAAACCTCAAGCTTGTCGCGGATCGGCTCGAACCGTCCGTCCGCCGGAATCGTGTTCGTCACGACGACCTTCTCGATCGGCGCCTCCGCGAGCCGCGCCGCCGCCGGCCCCGCCATCACCGCGTGCGTCGCCGCGACGATCACACGCCGCGCACCGTTCTTCATCACGATCTTCGCCGCCTCGCACACCGTGCCGCCCGTCGAGATGATGTCGTCCACCATCAGGACCGTCTTCCCCTCCACATCCCCCACCATGTTCGCCGTCACAACATGGTCACCCGACAACCGGCGCTTATCGATGATCGCCAGATCCCCATTCAGGATCTCGGCGTACATATTGGCCATCTTCACGTTGCCCACGTCGGGGCTCACCACCACCAGGTCGCTCATCTCCGAACGATGCGACTCGAAGTACTCATGGAACACCGGCGCCGCCGCCAGATGGTCCACCGGCAGATCGAAGAACCCCTGGATCTGCGCCGCGTGCAAATCGAGCGCCAGCACACGATCGAAGCCCGCCTTCGTCACCAGGTTCGCGACCAGCTTCGCCGTGATCGGCGTCCGCCCCCGCTCCTTCCGGTCCTGCCGCGCATACCCGAAATAGGGAATCACCGCCGTGATCCGCTTCGCGCTAGCGCGCATCAAGGAGTCGCCGAAGATCAACAACTCCATCAGGTTGTCATTCACCGGCCGGCACGTCGACAGCACGACAAAGCAGTCCCGCCCGCGCACATCCTCTTCAAGATGCACGATCAACTCGCTGTCCGGGAACACCTCCGTCCGCGCCTTACCCAGCGGCAACCCGAGGTGCTCGCACATCTGCTCCGCGAGCCCGATCGAGTGACGACCGCAGAACACCTTGATCCCGTTCGCAGTCTCGTCGATGCTCATCGACCCGCTCCCGCGTTCGGAGTCGCTCGCGACTCGGCCCGAACCCGCAGCAACTCATCAACTTCCATCAGCTGCTCGGGCGTGTTGATCGAAAGCACATCCGCCGCCGGCACCGCGTCGATCACCTCGACACGCCTGCCACCCGCAAGCATCAGCGCCGGAACATCCGTCAGATAAAACTCGCCCCCCACCGGATCGCGACGCACCGCCTTGAGCGCCTCAAAGAGCGAACGCACATCAAAGCAGTAGTAACTCGGGTTCACCTCCCGAATCGCACGCTGCTCATCCGTCGCGTTCTTCTCCTCAACGATCGCCTTGAACCGCCCCTTCTCGTCGCGAACGATCCGCCCATACCCCGTCGGATCGTCAATCACGCTCGTCGCCAGCGTCGCAGACGCATCCGTCACAACATGCCGATCCGCCAGCGCCCGGAGCGTCGAGGCCCGAATCAGCGGCCCATCGCCCGCCAGCACCAGCACCGCGTGCCCGCCCTCGCTCTTCTCTTTCGAGAAAAAGCCCTCCGCGCACTGCACCGCGTGCCCCGTGCCCAGCTGCTCATCCTGCGCTGCAAACTCGATCGACGTCCCGCCCGAGTCGTACCCCTCGAAGATCGACTCGACCTCCTCCCGCCCGTGCCCCACGACGATCACGACGCGCCCGCACCCCGCTTCAACACACGCATCAACCACCCAGCGCACCATCGGCTTGCCGAACACCTCGCGCGCAACCTTCGGCGCCGTCCCGCCGAGGCGCTTCCCCTTCCCCGCCGCCAGAATGATCGCAGACAAGGACTTCATCGCGTGCCGCTCTACGCACCATCAGCACCGAAGGAAAACTGGCCCGCAAGGATTCGAACCTTGACCGACTGGACCAAAACCAGCTGTGCTACCGTTACACCACGGGCCAATCGTGCGTCTGGTGAGACTGCTCCTGCTTGCTCTCGGCGCTCCTCAGCGCCTCCGACTCCCGAACAACGAACCACTCTACGCGGCTCGTTTGCGGGCAAGCCTTCCGGCTATGCAAGCACACGCGACCGCGGCAACACTTCCCAAGGGCTGGACCTCCACGCATGCCGCGCCTCGGATGCCCATGCCCGCGCCTCGCCTCTCCGGAAACTCCGGATCGGGTCCGTCACGGGCGGCCCCCTCGCAGGGAAGAGGCGGTAGTGTACGAAACCCTCCAGAACCCGCAACTCCGCGACCCCATGACCACCCCCCCGAAACCCACCCCAACCACCCCCGCCCCACCCCGCCTCACCGTCATCTGCGGGCCCATGTTCGCCGGAAAGACCACCGAACTCATCAGCCGGCTCACCCGCCACGCCGAAGCCGGTCGCTCCATCATCGCCCTCAAGCCCCGCCTCGACGACCGCTACCACCCCACCGACCTCGCCACCCACGATCAGCGGACACACCCCGCCCTCGCCATCGACGCACCCGCCGATCTCCTGGACCATAGCGCCGATGTCGTCGCCCTCGACGAGGCCCACTTCTTCACCACTGGCCTCCACGACGCCGTCATGCAACTCCTCGCACGAAACTCCGATGTCATCCTCGCCGGGCTCGACCGGACATCCATGAACGAACCCTTCGGCGAAATGGCCCGACTCCTCATCGAGGCCGACGAGATCATCAAGCGAACAGCGCCCTGCGCGATCTGCGGCCGCGAAGCGGTCCACACCATCAGACTCTTCGACTCCACCGAAGACATCGTCGTCGGCGGACCCGGCATGTTCGAGAATCGCTGCCGATCTCACCTGAAATCGAAATAAATTCTCGCAGCGCCGCGTCTGAAATCAACCATCGTCCTCGCACGCATTCCACCGGCCGATGCCAGCCACACCCGAGCCCGCGCACCGCAATCGCTCATCCCATCGGCTGATTCAAACCAGCGCCGGCTGCTCTCATGACATGCCGATTGCAGCCGCGTAGACCACCGCGCGACCGCCCGAGAATCTCGCGTCCAGCCCCTTGAAATCGCGTGCGCGATCGCCATGGTGTACCGCATCAGTGCATCGCATCGGCCGCGTGCGCCTCTCGATGCACACGCACCAGTGAGGACATTCCAAATGAACAAACCCACCGCCGCCACCGCTGTCCTGACAGGTTGGGCGCTCGTCGCAGCGTCGGGAGCCGCGCTCGCTTGCACCTCCCCGCTGCCGCCGCCGCGACCCATGGAGCCCGAGCACGAGATCCACGTCGAAGACTTCGGCATCCTGCCCGACGGCTACCACTACTACGCCGTCGCAGTCGATGTGAACTTCTCGCCCCCGTCAGACACAACCCTGTGCCAATGCGGACTCGCAGTTGTCGACAAGGGCCTCCCGACCTATTTCCACATCACCGGCGTCGCCCTCGAGGTCGGCGATATCAGCGGCAAGGAATACGAAATTCCCGAGATCGAGCCGTGGGAGGCAAGCGACGAAGCAACCGCCGAGATGAGCGGCCTGCCGGGCGCCTTCGAAGATGTCATGCCGTTCGCGTTCGCGGTCGATATCGATCCGTTCATCCCCGAACCCCTCGGCCCCGGCGAGTTCTACCAGATGATCTACACACTCGCCGTCACCCCCGGGCAGGAATACCTCGTCCAGAATGTCCCCATCCAGTTCGCCGCAGGCGCGTTCGGCGTGCCCGGCCACGAACTCTCACTCTTCGAGGGTTACCAGAACACCTTCTCACTCCCCCTCCCGCCCCCCACTTGCCAGGGCAACATCAACGGCGACGCCGTGATCGATGTCGACGACCTCAACCCGCTGCTCTCATCGTGGAATGTCAATGTCGGCATCGGCTCGCCCCTCGATCTCGCCAACGACGACGGCATCGTCACCGTCGACGACCTCAATGTCGTCCTCGCAAACTGGGGCGCCACCTGCAACTGATCACCTGAAAAAAACTTCCGGCGAAGTTCCCCACGATGATCCCGGTCGTGCGAGACCAACCGCTCGCATCACCGGGATCCTTTATTCCCGAGTCAAAACCGTCGCGCCGCCGTCGCCAAAAAACGAGCAAGCCGCCCGATCACAGGCGGCCCGCTGCGAGATCCCCGCTCCCCAGGGTCGGACTGTTTACACCGAACGGCGACGACGCGATCCCGCCGCCATCACGCCCATCGCGCCGAGAACAACAGCGCCGGGCGTCGGCACCGGAATGATCAGGTCCTGCGAGTCCGGGCTCGTCAACGCGAGCAGCGGCTGCGAGTCGGTCCAGGTGCCGCCGATGATGTTCGCCCACCACATGTTCGCCTGCGCGGTGATCGCGATCGACGTCGCATTGCTCGTCGAGAGCCGCGTCAGCCCCGCATTGAGGTCGAACGTGTTGTCCCGGATCAACTCCCAGATGATGATCTGGAAGGCGCCGGCCTTGATGTTGCTAGTCATCGAGTCCGCGAACGCGTTCGCCCACAGAATCTCGATCCGCGACGCCTCCAGCGCAGTCAGGCCCGGCGCAGAGTTCATGAGCGTGTCGGTTCCGTACAACGCGCCCTCATCGTCCGTCGGGTTGTCGTGGAAGGACAGTTCCTGCGTCGGCTCGAGGCAGTAAGTGCGGAACTGCTCGAAACTCGACCCGGAACCCGTGAAATCGATCTCGAAGTCAAACGTCCCCATCGGGAGATTGACAAGCGGGCTCCCGAAGTTCGTCCCGCTCGGAGAACTCCCGGTGCCCGCGAGATAGAACGCATCCAGCCGCCCGGGAACGCTCTCACCGCCCACAGCGTCCCGAACTTTGTACACACCCGCCTCCGCCGACGACGCGATAACCGCGACGAGGGCCAGCGGGGCAACGCCCCACAGCCGAACCATATGGACTCACTCTCTGGGCCTGACTCGCCCTTGTGCATTAACGAGAACCGAAGGTTTGTGCGAACCTTCGATACACAACGTACCGTCGGAATCACCGACGGCAAGACCGCTCTACCCGACACCTCACGGTTTTTTCGCAAAAAGCGCGCAACCCGCACGCTCCAACCATCCCCCCCAACCCACCCCATTTTACACGCCCGATCGCCCCTCGCCCTCGCCCGAAAGCGCTCGCTCCGTCACAAGGTCATAGCACGTCGCGAGTAAGCCCACCATCGGGAACTTCGAACCCTCAAACGGGCTCGGCCCCAATCGCCTCAAAAGCGCATGGCGAACCTCCGGGCCCCGCACCGCGGTGGTCACCCGATCCAGCCCCGCCCCCGCCTCCCAGAACCGCTCAACACACGACTCCAGCGCCTCCACCCGCGCCTCATTCGCCCCCAGAACACTCGCCACGCTCCCGGGCGACGGCGCCGATCGCTGACCGCCCCGCCGCTCGCGCACGCGCTCGACCAACTCATCAACGCCGATCCCCCGCACCGCCAGAATCCCCGTCGCCCGCCGCATGAACTCCTGCCCCACCAGCAACCCCGTGCACACAACATGCTTGCACCAGGTCCCTCCCGACGCCGAGGGGGGGCCGCACTCGCACGAAACCTTCAAATCCCCCACGATCGCCGGCAACATCGGCAGCCCCAACCCGTCAAACATCGCCAGCGTCTCCTCGGGCAACTGCCCCGAGATCAACGCCGCCGCGTGACCGCTCTGCTCGCTCAGCGCATCGCTCACCACCCGCCACTGCGCCTCGCCGAACGCCGCCATCTCGATCCGAACCCGGTACGCCGAATACCGCCGCCCCTGCACGCGCGCGCTCATCACCCCCGCATCCAGACTCAACTCCCGCGCCTGCCCCTCCCGCGCGTACTCGAGCCCCTCCGACATCGCCTGAGTGCCCGCAGCCCGCGCCACCAGCTGCGCCCACCGCGCCGCCACCCCCTCCCACGCCGAGCCGGGAGGCCACTCCGCGGTGAACTTCAACCCGCCGCGCACCTTCCGCGCCTTCTCCGCCACCGCACGAGGACGCCCGAATGAACCGTTATTCGGCTGCACGCATCACTCCCCTTCGTCATCCAGCGCATCAGGACGCAGCGCCAGAACATCACGCAACTGCGACACGCTCATCTCCGTCAACCAATCCTCGCCCGCGCCGATCACATCCTCCGCCAGCGCGATCTTGCTCTCGATCATCTCGTCGATCCGCTCCTCGAGCGTCCCGCCCACCACAAACTTGTGCACCTGCACCGACTTCGTCTGCCCGATGCGGAACGCGCGGTCCGTCGCCTGGTTCTCCACCGCCGGATTCCACCAGCGATCAAAGTGGAACACATGGCTCGCAGCCGTCAGGTTCAGACCGACACCGCCCGCCTTCAGCGACAACACGAAAATCCCCGGCCCATCCTCGCTCTGGAACCGCTCGATCATCTTCTCACGCTGCGCATTGGGCGTGCCCCCGTGCAGGAACAGCACATCCTGATCGAACGCGTGCCGCATCATCCCCGCAAGCAGATCGCCCATCTGCCGGAACTGCGTGAACACCAGCGCCTTCGCGCCCTCGCTGAGCACCTCGTCCAGCATCTCCAGAATCCGGATGCACTTGCCCGAACGTGCCGCATCCGCAACGCCACCGCCCTCGACATCGCGAACCAACTGCGACGGGTGATTGCAGATCTGCTTCAGCCGCACCAGCGTCGTAAGCACCATCCCGCGCCGCTGGATACCCTCAGTCCGCTCCACCTCCGCGAGCATCGTCTTGACCGCATCCTCATAAAGCGACGCCTGCTCCCGCGTGAGGCGGCAGTATTCCTTCGTCTCAACCTTGTCCGGCAGATCCGAAATCACCTTCGGATCCGTCTTCAACCTTCTCAAGATGAACGGCCGCACCAACTCCCGCAACCTTCCCCTCGGCACCGGATCACGATGCCGCTCGATCGGCACACCGAACAACCGGCGGAACTCGCCCTGACTCCCCAGCAATCCCGGATTGCAGAAGTCCATGATCGACCACAACTCGCTCAAACGATTCTCGAGCGGCGTGCCCGTCAGCGTAATCCGCCGCGGTGCCTCCAGACGCCGAACCGCCTGCGACTGTTTCGCGTGCGGGTTCTTCACATTCTGCGCTTCATCAAGCACCAATCGACGCCAGCGGACCTGCTCCATCGCCGTCGAGTCCCGGTGCGCCAGCGCATACGTCGTCACAACCAGGTCAGACTCCAGCGCGGCATGCAAAAACGCCTCACCCGTCCGCCGCTCCGGCCCGTGATGCACCATCACGCGCAGCCCCGGCGCAAACTTCTTCGCCTCCCGCTTCCAGTTCCCCACGATCGACATCGGCACCACCAGCAGCGTCGGCCCCAACTCCTGCCCGCTCTGCTCACCCCCCGCCGCTTTCCATTGCTCCCGTTCGTGCACCATCAGCGCCAGGAGCTGAATCGTCTTGCCCAGACCCATGTCGTCCGCCAGACACGAGCCCAATCCAATCGAGTCCAGGAACGCCAGCCAACTCAAACCCCGCTGCTGGTATGGCCGCAACTCGCCCTCGAACCCCGCCGGCACATCGAGCAACTCGTACCCCGCGTGCTCACCCGTCGGATCGAGCAGCCCCTTGATCCACCCCGTCGCGTCAATCCCCAATACCGGCACGCCCACCGCCCCCGCATCCGTCGCGTACGCCAACCGCAGCGCCGCGCCCACCCCGATATCACCGCCCGGATTCGCGCCGATGAACTTCACCGCCGCGCGCACATCCTCCGGTCGTATCTCCACCCACCGGCCATCCACCCGCACCAGCGGCGACCGCTGCTTCGCCAGCCGCTCAAACTCCGCCATGCTCAGAGGCGTATCCCCCACCGCCAACCGCCACTCGTACGACACCATCGTCTCGAGCCCGAGCATCGCGCGCGTCGCCCCCGGCGCGCCCCCGCCGTCCTCGACCACGCCCGCGCGCTCATCCGAGTGCAGCTGCAAACGCGCGCCCAATCGCGCCGCGGGCGTGTCCCACCACGCCGGCACCTCCACCGCGAACCCCTGCTCCAGCAGAATCGGCCGCGCCTCGCGCAGAAACTCGTACGCCTTGTTCGTGCTCAACTCCACCTGAACCGGAGTCGACTCCTCCAGCATCGCCTCCAGCGGCTTGAACAACCGCGCCGCACGCGCAAGCTCACCCAGCAGCAACTCCTGCGGCTGATCGATCCGCCGCCCCTCCACCGTCGCCCACTCCCCGTGGAAACTCCAGACATCCTCCGCATCAATCACCAGCCGCTCCGCCTCGACCGATTGCAGATGCACCGAAACCGTCCACTCAACCTCATCGCCCGGAGGCGCCAGATCCGCGAGCCCGCCCACAAACAACGGCTCATTCAGCCGCAGCATCAACCGCCACTCGCTGCTTCGCCCCTTCTCCTCGAGCTGCATCAGCCAGCGACGCGCCACGCGCGCCAGCTGCGCCCGACCCGACGAGTCCAGCTTCGACTCGATCTCCCGACCCTTCCCGAGCAACCCGCTGAGCCACGCCACCGCCGCATCCGCCCCCGAGTCCCAGTCCTCGATCGCCTCCCCCATGTTCTCATCAACCATCGTCGCGCGCACCTGCGCATCGACCACCGACGCCAGAAAGTCATCGATGATCGCCGCGCCGTCGTGCTCGAAGCCATCCTGCACCGATCGCGCCGACGCCGGCATCGAGTTCACCAGAAGCAGCACCTTCTCCGACGCCGCCTCGTCGCTCACCCACGGACGCCACTGCCCGCGAACATCCTCGCGCTCATCCGTCACCACCGCCGGAACAACACGCTGCTGCGCCACCAGCGACGCCGCCAACCGCGAAGCAACCGCGAAGAACCGCACAGAGTCCCCCGCCACGATCTCCGTGTGCGCGCCCTCGAGGTGTCCCGCAGCATCATCAACAAGCCGATCGTGCTCGCGCTCGTTCAACTCCTCCAGCGCCGCAAGCACCACCGGCGCCCGCGCCGCATCGAAGCCCACCGCGCTCACGCGCCACGCCTGAATCATCGCCCCCGCCGCGTCCACCGCGCCCAGCCCCCGCATGTGCGACATCTGCGGGCTGCACATCGGCTCGCCCTCCAGCGTCGGCAGCCGCACCGACAACTCCCCGCCGTTGCCCGCCCCATCGTCCAGCGCGCGCACCATCCCGCGCAGCCGCGCAACATCCACCGCGCACGGATGCTCACCACCCCCGACCTCACGCCGATCAACCCCCTCGCCCCACACCCACAGGCGGCCCCCGCTCCAGTTCACATGCAACACAACCATCCGACCGGCTCCCTCCGTGAATCGCCGACCCCGCTTCCTCGCTCGCAATGGGAACGCAGGGACTCGAACCCTGGACCTACGGCTTAAAAGGCCGCTGCTCTACCGACTGAGCTACGTTCCCGACTACCCAAAAACGACACAAGGCCGCCGAGGGAAGCGAAACAGTGTACCGGACATCGCCGCACCCGACCGATCTCCGACCATTGAATCCACACCCACTCCCTGCGAAACTCCGCAAATGCCCTCCGACGAGAACGCCATCAAGTCTAAAATCGCCCGATCCGCCGCCGTCATCGCGGGGCTCTCCGAGCAATCCGCCGAAATCCATCGCGCCATCGGCGCCATCCGCTCGTGCCTCGCCGCCGGCGGCACGCTCTACACAGCCGGCAACGGCGGCTCCGCCGCAGAAGCCCTCCACCTCGCCGAAGAACTCATCGGCAAGTACAAGAACCCCCGCAGACCCCTACGCGCCATCTGCCTCAACGCCGACCCCACAGCCCTGACCTGCATCGCCAACGACTTCGGCTACGACCACGTCTTTGCGCGCCAACTCGAAGGCCTCTCCAGAGGCGGCGACTGCTTCGTCGCCTTCTCAACCTCCGGCAACTCCGCCAACGTCCGCATCGCCCTCGAACGCGCCCGCGCGATGAAAGTCACGACCATCGGACTCCTCGGCAAGACCGGCGGCCCGTGCGCACACCTCTGCGACCATCCCCTCATCGTCCGCGCCGACGAAACCGAACACATCCAGGAAGCCCACCAGGTCATCCTCCACCTCATCCTCGAAGGCGTCGAGTCCAACCCCCCAACACACTGATGCACGCCCCCGCGCCCATCCGCCTCGCCGACATCGCGCGCGCCGACCCCGCCTTCTTCGTCAGGCAGATGCGCGATCTATACGCCGCCGGTTTCTTCCCGATGGCCGACCCGCACACCGACGAAATCAACTTCTACGCCGCCGACCCACGCGGCTTCCTCCCCCTTACAACCGCCGACGGCTTCCGCATCCCCGCCACTGTTCAGCGCGACATCCGCTCGCGCCGCTTCACCATCACCGCCGACACCGCCTTCGAACCCGTCATGCGCCAATGCGCCGGCCCCCGCCGCGAGTCGCCTTCCAACCAGTCCGACTCCACATGGATCAACGAGGATCTCATCGCCGCCTACGCCGTCCTCCACAACCACAACATGGCCCACTCCGTCGAGGCGTGGCGCAACGATCCCGAATCCAATACCCCCGTCCTCGTCGGCGGCATCTACGGCATCTCCCTCAACCACGCCTTCTTCGCGGAGTCCATGTTCCACGTCCCCCGGCCCAGACGCCCCGACAGCGCACGCCACCCCCTCGACGGCTCAGGCGCATCCTCCGTCTGCCTCGTCGCGCTGATCCAACACCTCGCCCGCTGCGGCTACCACTTCTGCGACACGCAGGTCATCACACCCCATGTCGCACGATTCGGCGCACAATCCATCACGCGCGACAAATTCGACGCCATGCTCGCCCGCGCAGTGCGCCGCGAAACCCCCGACCTCTTCAATCGCGTTCCCTTCACGCCGATCACGACGAATGCATGAAGGTGATCTTGTTGGGCGCAGCCCCGTGCTCGTCGAAGATCATCAACTCATTCGGCGCATCAGAGTTAAGCCAGCACTCGGGAAGGTAGTAGCGCGACTGCGGCGGCACCGACTTGCCGGTGTGGGTCGCAACGAAATACCGCCCGATGTCGTGGCCGTTGAGATACAGGCGCCCCTTGGTGAGCCCCTTGGCGTCGAGATACAACGGCCGCATGCTGTCGGCAGGCGAGAACGATACGCGCCACCACGCCGGCGTGCCCTTGTACTTGGCGAGTTTCGGCGCCGTGACATCGGCCTTGGCCAGTTGCTCGAAGGCGCCCGGACTCGGCTGCTCCCACCGCGCAAACGCCCAGGACGCCTTCTCGTACGGCTTCACATCCAGATCAAAGAACGTCACGGACTTCTTGAGTTCGCCGAGCGCCGTGTCCGGGTCCTCGAAGACCGCGAACTGAATGATGTTGATCCCGCGCGAAAGAATGTCCGGCGGCAGGATGATCCGCCCGTTGCCCGTGCGCTCGTGCCACCCGATCGCAGCACCATTAGCAAAGATCACGGCACGATCGCCGAATCCATCGATCTGAATCGCCAGCGGCGTCGTACGACGATGCGTCACCTTGAAGGTCACCCGCTTCGGATGCGTCACCTCGCCCGTCTCGACGCCCATCAAGGGCGAGAACAACACCAGCGGATCAAAGATGTCCGCCGACTCCAGATGCGGCGCGGGCACACGCAACTTCTTCATTTGCGACGGCGAACCGAAGAGCCCCTTGGGCGCAATCAGCGATGTCCCGCCCGATGGGCGTCCCATGTTGTCCAAAAGGAAGCAAAGCGTCCGCGTGCCCTTGGAGCCGGGAACCGCAAACGTGTGACCCTCGCCGCCCGGCGTGTCGCCAACCACCGAAACAAGCTTGGACTCCCCGAACACGAGCGCACGATCGGCGCACTGAAACAGCGTCATGTCGGACTTGGCCGCCGAGTTCGTAGACCAGATCATCCGCATCCACCCGTACCCCGTCGTCGCGCCCAGCGCATTAAGCGTGTCGGGCGCGGGGATCGAGGCGTAGCGGGCGCTCGTGCCCGAGGTGTACTCATCGCACGGCGCGACCGCGACGGACTGAATCTTCGGTAACTTGGCCGCCGAGGCTTCCGCGGCCCTGATCCGCTCGGTGGTCCCATCGGGATTGATTCGGAGCCCGGACCCGCCTGTGATGGGCTTGTCGTCCGCCGTGAGCCCGACAACGCCCGAATAGACCACATCCCCGCCGCCGTAGATCGTCCCTGCCTGTTCCTCATTGGCGATAACCAGCGTCACGCCCTCGTGGAACTCCACGACCGGGTCGCCCGAAGCCGGGACCGTGACCTCAAGGGGGGCGCTGTTGACCGAAACCAGCCCCGGCGTCCCCGCCGGGCCCACGAGCACAAGGCAAGCACCGACAAGCATGAACGGCGTGAGGTTCGTGTAATCGAGCGTCGCGCGATTGAACAGATGCGCGCGGGTCAGGACCCACGAAACCGACCGCGACCCGAGGTAGACAGGAAGCGAAGAGCCGTCGGGCAGGAGCAGCGTGGTCCGCGCGTTGCCCGAGAGCTGCTTCTCGTCCGCGAAGATGTAGGTCACCGTCCCGAGCGATCCCCGGTGCGTCACGGTGGCGACAGACGTGATCTCATTCGTCGAGTCCTTGCGCAGCGCGCCCGTGTCGTCGTCGGCGATGCGCGGCGCCACCGCATCGGGCGCGACAGTGATCGGCGACTCGTCGGGCTCAGCATCCGTCAACAGACGCTCAAACGACCGCACGAAGGTGCAGATCATCCGCGCCGCGTGATACATCGGCCCCCGCTGACCCGCCTCCCCGAGCGGCGCATCGGTATCGCCGCCGCTCGTGGCAAAGGCGTTCGGCGCGTGCGGCAGAGCGCCGGCGAACTCCGCCGGAACGGTGCCGCGATGAAACGGCGAAAGATTGACATGCCCCGACGCCGCCACGACCTCGGCGATCGCGCGGAGCAGACCATTGGGTGTCTTCACCGAACGCTTCGCCTTGCCCCACTCGTTCTCCGCGCCGGCCCGAAGCCCCATCACAAGCGCCGGTGACTCGGGCGCGATGTGCCGCAGCTGCCGCACGGTCGCGTAAAGACTCGAATACCCGCCCCACGTGTCCAGCACGGTGTCCGCCGAGTTAAAGAGCATGTTGCGCGAAATGATCGGGACGGTGAACCCCGCCTCGCGCAAAAGCCGCGCCAACTCTTCGATGTATTGCCCGGCCTGCTCCTCCGGGCATAACCACTCGTGCTCCGCCTGCACGAGGCAGATCGGGCCCACCCGAAGCCGCGAACGCCCGCTACCCGTGCTGATCTGCAACTTACCGAGGTGTTCACCGAGGGCGGAGAAGTACCGCGCAACCGGCCCGAGGAACGACGGATCATTGGATCGCGGCGGGCCCGTCAACTCATTGAGCAGCCACGTCGGTATCCCGCCCAGCGGATAGGCATCCCCGATGTACGGCCCGGCCCGGAGGATGCACCGCAAGCCGATGTCCGCAGCAATGGTGCAGAACGACGCAAGGTCGTTCTGCTCCGCAAAATCGAACCGGCCGGGCCGAGGCTCGATCGCCGCCCACAGCGCCGGCACCTCAACAGTGTTGAGCCCGCACTGCCGGGCCGCAAGGAGCCGATCCGCCCACAGCGGACGCGCGATGCGCGCAGGATGCAGCGTCCCCGAAAGGATCCGGGTGCGCTTCCCGTCGATAATGAAGTATTCGCCTTCGGCGCTGATGGTCGCCATGCACCTGCCTTGGGGGATGCGTCGGGGAGGTGTGTTGAGCGCGAGGCGTGCCGCGCGCGACGATTCAATAACGCGTGATGGACCAATCACGCGGGCCCGATGAAGGTACGGGAAGATGGGTTGATCTCGCAACGCGCGGCCGCGGTGACGGTAGACTCGCGGACTCATGGGTTTCTTGCATCGCCAGCGCGTCCGGGGGCGGCGTGTGGGTTGGGGGCTTCTCGCGTCAATCACGCTTGTGGCGGCTTCATGCGCGAACATGGAACAGATCGATCGCCGGGTCGAACGCGTCATCGGGGACCGATCAGCCTCCCTCGGCCCCGACGCCCGAGGCGCCCGGGTCAGAAGCTCCACGATCAGCGACTCCTCGAGGGGCCTCCACGACAAGAGACCCGAAACCGTGAACCCATCCGCGGGCGACCTGGAGTTCAACGCCGCCGATGAGGCGCGGGATGTCGAAGGCCGACTCGATACCTTCGCCCGCGGCTCGGAGTCGGCGCGGATCATGGACCTCGAGGATGTCCTCCGCGAGAGCCAGAGCACGGCCCGCGAGTTCATCAACGCCGAAGAGGAATACATCCTCGCGGTGCTCCGGCTCCTCATCCAGCGACACCAGTGGGGCCCGAGGTTCTTCAACGATGTGACAGCATCCGCGAACATCACCCCGGACGGCACCGGGGATTTCTCGTCCGCGGCCCGAATCGTCAACGAGTTCCGGGTCACCCAGCGACTCCCCTACGGCGGCGACATCGAGGCGCGGGCCCTCTGGGAAGCGTCGCAGCAACTGCGCAGCGTCGCCGGCGACCAATACCGCACCGCCAGCGAACTGAGCGTCTCGGCCAATATCCCGCTCCTCCGCGACGCCGGCCTGATCGCCCAGGAAGACATCATCCAGGCCGAGCGCGATGTCATCTACGCCGCCCGCGACTTCGAGCGCTTCCGCCGCGAGTTCTTCGTCTCGATCTCAACGGACTATTTCGATCTGCTCGCGTCCGCGCAGGCGATCGCCAACGAAGCCGTGCGCCTCGAGAATCTCTTGCAGGAGCGGGACCGCATGGGCGCGCTGGTCGATGCCGGGCGCCGCAGCCCCTTCGAACTCTCCAGCATCGAGCAGGATGTGCTGGGCAGCCGGAACTCCCTGTACAACCAGCAGGAGTCGTACCGCGTCAGTCTCGACCGCTTCAAAATCCGCCTCGGCCTGCCCGTCGAGCAGGAACTCGCGCTCGCGCCCGTCAGTCTCGAACTGCCCGAACCGGAAGTCAGTCTGCTGGCGGCATCGGAAGCGGCCCTGATGTACCGCCTCGACTACCAGAACGCGATGGACCGGTTCGATGACGCCAGGCGCGACCTCGTCAACGCCCGTAACCAGCTGCTGCCCGATCTAAATGTCGGATTGTCCGCGACAGCGCGCTCCGACCCCGAGAGCGACGACAAGAAGGGCTTTACCGTCGACCTCAACGACACCGACTTCCTGGCCAGCGTCACCTTCGGGCTCCCGCTCGACCGCGAGATCGAGCGCCTCGGGCTCCGCACATCCCTCATCAACGCCCAGCGCCAGGCGCGCGACCTGGACGAGCGCCGCGACTCCATTGTCCTCGAAGCACGGGCCGCGGTGCGCAACATCGAACTCGCGCGGCTGTCGATACGACTGCGCGGCGCCCAGGTCCAGCAGAACGAGCGCCGCCTCGTCGAAATCAAGATCAACGAGGCGGTCGTCGACACCCAGGACCGGCTGCAGGCCGAGGCGGACCTCCTCAACGCCCGAAACGCGCTGGCCAACGCAAAGCGCGACCTCCGCGTAGCGATCCTCAACTATCTGCTGGCGACCGACCAGCTCCGTGTGGGGGTCGATGGAGGCCTAGTCCCGCTAGTGGGCATGACCGTCCGCGAGGGAGACCCGATCGACCCCGCCCCGATGATGCCGATCGGAGAAGGGATAGACGATCCGGCGCTCGGAGGGGCCGACGGCGGGTGAATCCGGATGTTCGGGTATCGGTAGAGTCCATTGCCGGCTCTCGGCGGGCGGGACGGGGCTAGAGTTGGCTGGTGGCCGTGCGATCGCGCCGCCCATCTGATGTGTGCGACTTTCGGGAGAGCGCCTCATGGCGGGAATGAATGATTGCAGATTGAGGCGCCGGGGCGGGGTCTTGGCAGCGACGATCATCGTGATCGTGGTCATCGGCGCGCTCATCGGGGGCGGATGGTTCGCGGTAACGCAACTCGACGGCAGCGCCAAGGACAAGGTGCAGAGCAAGGCGCTGTATCAGGCCGCGCGTTCAACATTCCTCATCACGACCACCTCCAACGGCTCCCTCGCCGCGCGGAATCAGACGGAAATCCGGTCCGAGGTCGAAGGCCAGACGAGCGTCACAGAACTCGTCCCAGAGGGGACCGTGGTCAAACAGGGCGACATCCTCATCAAGCTGTCCACCGACCAGATCGACAATCGACTCCGCGAGGCCGAAGACCGGCTCCGCACCGCCGAGAATCAGGCGACCGTGGCGCAAAGCTCGCTGCAGATCCAGGAGAGCGACAACGACTCGGCGCTGCGCCAGGCGGAGGTCAAGCTCGAACTGGCCAAACTCGAACTGCAGAAGTGGACCGATGGCGATCTGGTCCAGAAGCGCAACGACCTCAAGACGGCGCTCGAACGCGCAGTGCGCGAAGAAGAACGCCTCCGCGTGAAACTCGACCGCTCGCAGGAACTCTTCGACAACGAGTTCTACTCGCAGGACGAACTCGACCAGGACCGGATCGCCTACCTCGACGCGCAGGCGACGCTCTTCAAGTCGCGCCTCGCCCAGGAAACCTTCGAAGAGTACGAGTACGTGAAAGAGAAAACCCGCCTCGAGTCCGATGTCCGCGAGGCGGAAGCCGAACTCGAGCGCGTCAAGACGCGCAACGCCAGCCAGCTCAAGACGAAGCAGTCCGAACTCGAATACGCCCAGCTGAACCTGCGTCAGCGCCAGGTCGAACTCGGCGAGGTCCAGGAGCAACTCGACGCCGCCACGATCGAAGCGCCGACCGACGGCCTCGTCGTCTACGCCAGCAGTCTCGATCAGGGGCGGCGCTGGGGCGGCGACAGCGGCCCCTTCCAGGTCGGCAGCCAGGTGTGGGAAAACCAGTCGCTCATCGTGCTCCCCGACACCCGCGAGATGATGGCCGTCGTCAAAGTCCACGAAAGTCTCGTCTCGCAGGTGAAGAAGGGCCAGAAGTCGGTCGTCACAATCGAAGCCGCGGGCGGAAAGACGATCCAAGGCACGGTGGACTCCGTCGGTGTGCTCGCCCAGTCCGACAACTGGCGCGACCCCGACCGCCGCGAGTACGAGGTCAAGATCGCACTTGACCTCGGCGGGCTCAGCGCCATGGAAATGGAACTCAAACCCGGCATGCGCTGCGAGGCCGAAATCCAGATGGACCGCGTCGAGGACGCCATCGCCGTGCCGCTCGCCGCGCTGTTCATCGATGGCGGCGTGAACTTCGTCTACTCACCCGATGTCGGCAAGTTCCGCCGCGTCCCGGTCCGCGTCGGCCGCCGCTCAGAAACGCAGGCCGAGATCGTCGCCGGGCTCCGCGAGGGCGCAACGGTCCTCCTGCGCGAACCCACACCCGGCGAAGTCATCGCCGGCGATTTCAGCGAGAGCGAGCTCGCCGCCGTCGGCGCCGGCAACAGCGACGGCAACCGCAAACGAGGCCCCGGCGCCCCGCCCGCCGCGCCCACCGAAGAAGCCGCGGGCAAGGTCGAACAGACCGCCGCGGGGGAATAACCGAGCCATCACGCCGGTTTCGCTCCTCCGGGCATCGCCGCGCGCGACTCGGCGCACAACAAAGACCCCCCGACCCGGGCAACAGGTGCCCTATACTGCCCCTCGCGCGCCTGTCGCGACCAGACGAATACAAACATCGAACCGAGGAGTTTGAGAAATGGCCAACGCTGCCACCACGCCCGTCGTTGTTGCCGCCAAGCGGACGCCGATCGGGCGGTTCCTGGGCGGGTTGTCGAATGTCGAGTCGCCCCAACTGGGCGCCTTCGCGATTCAATCCGTGCTCGAGGCCGCCCCCGCCCTCAAGGGGCATGTGGACGAGTGCATCATGGGGTGCGTCCTCCAGGCCGGCGTCGGCCAGAACCCCGCGCGCCAGGCGGGCCTCAAGGCCGGGCTGCCCGACACACTCAGCGCACAAACCATCAACAAAGTCTGCGGCTCGGGCCTCCAGTCCGTCATGCTCGCAGCCCAGTCCATCAAAGCGGGCGACAACCAGTGCGTCATCGCCGGCGGCCTCGAGTCCATGAGCCGCGCCCCCCACTACGCCTTCCTCCGCAACGGCGTGAAGTTCGGCGCGGTCTCCTTCGAAGACCACATGCAGCACGACGGCCTCACCTGCGCCTTCGAGTGCTGGGGCATGGGCAACGCCGCAGACCACATCGCCAAAAAGTACGAAATCTCCCGCGCCGATCAGGACGCCTTCGCCGCCGCCTCACACCAGAAGGCGGCCAAAGCCGCCAAGGAAGGGTGGTTCAAGAACGAGATCGTCGCGCTCACCGGCGAGCAGGTCGGCAACCGCAAGAACCCCGGGCCCGAAGGCGGCGTCAGCGCCGACGAGGGCATCCGCGCCGAGTCCACCGCCGACGGCCTCGCCAAACTGCGCCCCGCCTTCGATAAGGACGGCACGGTCACCGCGGGCAACGCATCCCAGATCTCCGACGGCGGCGCCGCAGTCGGCGTCTGCTCCCTCGCCTTCGCCGAGAAGCACGGCCTCAAGCCCATGGCCAAAATCCTCGCCTACCACACCTCCGGCGTCGCGCCCAAGGACATCTTCCGCGCACCGTCCCTCGCCGTGCCCGCGGTCGTCGAAAAAGCCGGGCTGAAGATGAGCGATATCGACCTCTTCGAACTCAACGAGGCCTTCGCCGCACAGTCCCTCCAGAACATGCGCGAGGCCAAGGTTCCGACCGAGAAGGTCAACATCGCCGGCGGCGCGATCGCCCTGGGACACCCCATCGGCGCCTCCGGCGCACGCGTGTTCGTCACCCTCCTCCACCAGATGGAACGCATCGGCGCCAAACGCGGCGTCGCGGCCCTGTGCCTCGGCGGCGGCAACGCCGTCGCGGTCGTGGTGGAGCGGTAAACGCCAGCCCATAGGCAACTGAACATGACAAAACGACCCACACGGCGGCGCAGATGGAAACGGCGCGCCGCGGTGTGGGTTGTTATTTGCGCGGTGCTCGGGTTGGTGACGACGGTCGGCGTGGCGTGGTGCGGGGCGTGGCGCGGTGCAGATGCGCTTGGGTGGACCGGTCAGTTCTTTGAAGGACAACTGTATATCCGTGTTGATGCGACGAGCTCGTGGTACGCGGTTGTACGGCGCCAGATCGAAGAACTACCACGGGAGAACGGTAGGCGAGCGCCCCTCGAGTCACAGCATGTCGTTGATCAAGCCGACGGTCTACATCACCGCAAAGAGATTTGGGGGCGCATCAGAACAGATGGATCGGCCAGAGTTGAATCGATCGAGCATGTCTCCGCGGATCGAATGCCGACGTCGAATCGTCTTGCGCAACGATCAACGACATATGAAGAACAGGCGGCTGGGTGGCCCCGACTTGCACTCTGGGAATTCCGCATTTTGCAACATGCCGGAACCGGTCCGCGAAAGGCGAACTGGGTTGAACGCGGCGCATGGGTATTCAATGCCGGTCCGGGCATCCCCCGGGCAAAGACAACCAGACTTCCCTATTTGCCAATCTGGCGCGGCCTGTTGATCGACACGGCCTTCTGGGGTGCCGTGTGGTTCGTGCTGCTGTGGCCGATGGGCTTGGCGACAGGAAGAATGAAGCGCGCGCGCCGAAAAAGGCACGGCAAGTGCGTCTGGTGCAAGTACGACCTCCGCGGCATCGAGAACACGCTCTGCCCCGAATGCGGGCGACAGGACCCGGTCCGAACCGTCGAATAGAATCGCAGCGTGGACGCCCCAGCAACACACCGAGGCCCGCGCACACGGTGGCGCACCCTAGCGCGATGCCTCGTGCTGCCCTTGCTCCTCGGCGTCGCCACAACCTTCGCCGTCGCGTGGTGGGGAGCGCTCCGACCCGCGGGCCGCATCGTCGTCGGCAGCCAGACCTACGACAACGGCGGCGACCTGACCGTCTTCTTCATCCGATCCAACGCGATGGGCGTCAGCCGGGCCTGCCTCGTGCTAGGCAAGACCGAGCGGTTCATATCCTCAACGCAGTCAACCCTCGGCAAAGGCCACTATCACGACGCCTCCCTGTGGGGACGCCTCGATCCCGGCGTCGTCCCGAAACTCAGCGACACCTCCGCGCAGGTCATCCAGAACGGCGGCGCGTTGCTGCTGCAGGAGTCCGCCGGCGGCTGGCCCATGCTCGCGCTGTGGACCTCAAGAGAATCGATCGACGAGGCCTACGCCACCACGCGCTCCACGCCCCTCGCCGCAACCGGCCGCGCCGAGGTCGGCGGGCGCGTCTTCCCCTACCGCCCCCTGTGGCCCGGCTTCGCCGTCAACACCGCGATCTTCGCCGCGCTCTGGTTCGTCGTGCTGGGCCCGACGCTCTCCGCGCTCAACACGATCCAGCGCCGATCGCGCACCAACCGCGGCCTCTGCGCTTCCTGCGGATACCAACTCAAAGACACCCCCGGCGATCTGTGCCCCGAATGCGGACAACCCTCACCGCGCCGCACGACGACTCAGTAATCACGCCGCGTCGAGTTCCTGCGTCTCGGCGGGCGACATCTGATCGTCCGTCGGCTCGGGCACCTTGTGCCACCCCGGCTCGTGCGTCGAGTACGACGGCGGCGGATCGAAGTTGAATGCCGAAACATCGCACCCGTCCACCTCCGCGATGTGCAGGTCGGGCCGGTCACGCAGATCAATGAAGAACTGGTCCTTCCGCGCCCACACGCGCGTGCGGCTCATGTCGTGCTCCTCCAGCAGCAACACGCGCGGCCGGCACGGCGCCTCCGGAAGCCACCGCGCCACCGCCGCACGCTTGCCGTCGGAAAGCGTGACGATCGTCCCCGGCGCATACGGCGGCACAACCTGCAACAACCCATTGAACACCACCGGGTCGATCCAGTTCCAGTACGGCTCCTGCTGCAACTTGTGCAGCGCGGCGACGCGCGGCGCGGGCTTGCTCGCGCCCGGCGGGTAGCGGAACCGCTCATACAAATCCGCGACCGAGATGATGCGCGCAAAGATGTGAATCTCATCGCCCCGCAGCGGCCGCGTCTCGTGATCGCGGTGGATGTGCACCGCCGGGAATCCCGAGCCGTCGTAGTTCTGGTGGTGGTGAAGGATGGCAGCCGTCGCGGACGGCGCGACCTTGCCCCGCAGCGCCCGGAACCCGAGCTTGGTGTGCGAACGCCACTCGTGGTCGTCGGTGTTGTAGGTCTCGTACCAGCGTTTGCGACCGTCGGGCGTCATAAACCGCATGCCGATGTCGTGGAGCATCGCCGCGACGCCCAGGTTGACGACATCCTTGGCGCGGTGCGCCGGCAAACGGTGCCGCTCCTTGATGAGGTAGCCGCCGAGTTTGAGACCCATCAGCACCGACAAAAAGCAAACCGCCGACGAATGCCGCGCGAGCCGGTCGTCCGTCTCGCAGAGGTCCTGAATGCTCAGCGCCGCACGCGGATTGTCCAGCAGCGAATGAATCAGCGCATCGACCGTCGCCCGGTACGGGGAGTAATCGAGCTCCGCCGCAACCTCCTCGTTCAAATGCGCAAACGACTCCTTCAGGAGCCGCGTCACATTCCCACGAGCATTAGCGATCTCGTGGTTGATGTACGGGGCGATGAAGTCGAGCTCGGGGTACTCGATCCACAAAGACGGATGGTTGAGCGCGCCCAGCCGGTCCAGCGCCGGCTGATCGAGCACGAAGCCCTGGTTCAAAAGTACAGTGTCCGGACGCTCCGGGTGGTGGACGGGCGTCGCGAGGACCATGCCGGGCTTTGCCTGGTTGAGCGTCACGCGGAGCATCTACCGTCAGATCGGCGCGATCCTCACGCGAATTGGGCGCATCTCGGCATTGAATGCACGGTCAAACGGTGTCCCGTCGGGCGATGTCGGATGGTGGGATTGCGCGGCCTAAGGGACGAGTTCAGCGCGATAAACAGCGTTATCGGAAACGGGCTCCAGGACGCTCTCCGCCGTCAGGAGCCAGCGCGCCGTGGGAATGGGCCGCCCCGTGAAATCCAGCGGGCCCTCGACCTCGATGAGTTGCGAGCGGTCGCGCAGCAGCGCCAGCCGAGCCACACCCCCCCGATCCGTGACCGCGATCGTCTCCTGCTTGGTGAGCATCTCGGCCAGCGTGTCGAAGTTCAGCGGCAACGGGATCGTGCCCGCATCAAGCATCACCGCCCGGACCCGCGCACCGCGGACGGGTTGCCCGGCCTGTTGCCCATCGAGTTGCGTCACGCGGATGCGCACCGGCGATGCGCCGCACGAAGCGAGGAGCAAACACATCGATGCAACCAGCAACGCGCGGCACATGGCGGGCAGTGTATGTGATGGGCTCCGTCCTCACCCCGCACCCCGCCCGCTCCCGCTCGCCCGCCGCCGCGCGAGGACCCGCTACAATGCCGGGCCCGGCCGAAGTGGGAGGCCCGGGCGATGTGAATATCGATTTCTGATGACCTCAACCTCGAAGGAGAGAAGCCTGTGAGCGCTACAGCGAGTGCGGAGTTGAAGAGCACCGGTCTTGAAGGATTGGTGGCGGGCAAGACGACTATCGCGAGCGTCATGCAGGACCAACTCGTGTACCGCGGGTACACGATCGACGATCTTTCGGAGCGTGCGACCTTCGAGGAAGTCGCGTTCCTCCTCCTCGTCGGGCACAAGCCAAGCCCCGCGGAACTCGCGGCATTCAAGAAAGACATCGTCGCCGAGCGCACGCTCCCCGACCTCGTTGTCAAACTCATCAAGGACACCGCCAAACTCCCCAACACCGTCCCCATGGACACGCTCCGCAGCGCCATCAGCGTGCTCGCCCACCTCGACCCGGACTGCCAGGACAACTCACCCGCCGCCGAACTCCGCAAGTCCAAGCGCCTGCTCGCCAAGATCCCGACCATCATCGGCCACATGCAGAACGTCATCGACGGCCGCGACATCGTGAAGCCCGACAACACGCTCGACCACGCCGCCAACCTCCTCTGGATGATGAGCGGCAAGAAGCCCAGCGCCGAGTACGCCCGCGTCATCGATGTCTCGCTCATCCTCTACGCCGAGCACGACTTCAACGCCTCCACCTTCACCGGCCGCGTCATCGCCGCAACCCTCAGCGACATGCACGGCGCCGTCACCGGCGCCATCGCCGCCCTCAAAGGCCCCCTCCACGGCGGTGCCAACGAGCAGGCGATGGAAATGCTCAAGGAACTCAACGCCGACATGAAGGGCGGGATGGACGTCGAGCAGTGGATGAAGCAGGCCTTCGCCGAGAAGAAGAAACTCATGGGCTTCGGCCACCGCGTCTACAAGCGCGGCGACCACCGCGCCCCCATCCTCCACGCCCTCGGCCGCGAGATCGCCCAGAAGCAAGGCAAGGAATCCCTCCACTGGTTCGAGATCGGCGAGCAGATGATGGCCATCATGGAGCGCGACAAGCAGATCTACCCCAATGTCGACTTCCCCTGCGGCCTCACCTACTTCGTCATGGGCATCCCCGTCCCCCAGTACACACCCATCTTCGTCGCCTCACGCATCACCGGCTGGTGCGCCCACATCATGGAGCAGCACGAGAACAACCGACTCATCCGCCCCATCGCCGAGTATGTCGGCGAAGGCATCCGCAAATGGTAAGGGAAGACAGCACGCAGTCGGTATCTGGAAGAAAACTCACCGCAGAAGCACAATGAGCACCGCGATGCACCCTCTCCCCTTGAGCAACCTCTTGCATCAACGCCTTGCTTGGATGGCGGCGTGGTGGATGGCGAGTTTGGCCAGGACCCACAGCCGCACGCGTCGCAGGGTTCTGATCCACGGCGGGGGCGATCCTCCTCCCAGCATCGTCAGCCAACCGAACGATCGCTCCACCGCCGTGCGCAGCCGCGACGCCTGGCGACGCTTCCGCGCGTCGCCCTCGAGCAGTTCGATCGCGCGCAGACGATCCGCGTGCTGGCGATGACCTTCGCTGATCGAACGCCCGGCCTTGCGCCGCGGCGCGATCAACCGGGCCCCACGCGACGCGGCCATCTCGTAGAGCGGGTTGGCGTCGTACCCCGCGTCGCCCAGCACGATCGAACCACGCGAGGCCGCACGCGACAGAAGCTTCCGCGCCACCACGCACTCGGCGTCGTTGAGCGTCCGCACGCAAAACGCCCGGATATTCCCGCTCCGATCGCACGCCGCGTGCAACCGGTACCCGCGACGCATCCCCCCATCGGCGTGCCCGAACCGCGCCTGACGGTCCTTGCTGAACCGGCCCACCAGCAGCGGCTTGCCGTCGACGCACAGCAGCGACGCATCACCCCCGCGCCCACGCGGCGACAATCCACGCAGCAACTTCAGCACGCCCAGCCTCCGCGACCGGCGGCTCACCGTCGAGGCGTCGGGCACGATCACGCGACGCCCCGGCCAGTTCGATCGATCGCACGCCCAGCACACCGGCCGATCGTGCAACGCGGCCCAGAGAACGACCCGCGCAATGTCATGATCCGTATACTGCGCCCGCGGCGGGCGACGCTCCGGGATCACGCGCAACGCACGCTCCAACCGATCGTAGAGTTCGCGCTCCATGTCCTTCTCCTTGTGTCTGGCGATACAAAGAGCATGGACGCGAACCGCCCACAGCGCAAGCACTTACAGCAAAGGCGCAATTTTGTTGCCTTGAGGGAGAGGGTGGTCACGGAGTGACCGGGTGAGGGGTATCGGATGAACAAGAGACCTACGGGAGTCGATGCTGCACGCGAGCTGCGCGAGCACGCATCCGTTCCCGAGGTTGTCTTATGGTCAGACCTCCGCAATCGACAACTCGGCGGGTTGAAGTTCCGGCGGCAGCAGCCGATCGGGCCGTATGTCGCGGACTTCTATTGCGCCGATGCAAGACTGGTCGTGGAGTTGGACGGGGTCAAGCACCTCTCTAGCGGCGGTCGGGACGCGGCACGGGATCGGTGGATGCGGGCGCAGGGGATCGAGACGATTCGCATTCCGGTTCCCAGATTCACGAAGGATCGGGTAAGGGTGTTGGAGTACATTCTGAGTGTGGCGTGGAAACGGATTGAGATGATGGAGGCGGAATAGACCCCTCACCCGGCTGCCGCGCATCCACCCTCTCCCTCAAGGCGAGAGGGTGCAGGAATACTGACATGACAAAGAAACAACCCACACGGCGGCGCGCAGGATGGAAACGGCGCACCGCGGTGTGGGTCGTTGTTTGCGCCGTGCTTGGGCTTGCAACGACGGTGGGCGTCGCGTGGTTCGGCGCGTGGGACTTCCAGCAGTGGGATCAGGTTTTCGATCGAGGCGAGTTCCGCATTGAAAGTGTTGTTGATGACGATCCCGAGGGGGTTTCCGGATTCTGGTCGATCCACTCAAATGACCTGGCAATTGCCGTAGGTGGTCAGTTCAGTCGGCCGCAGGCAGTGTTCAGTGAGCAGAACACTCACGAAAGGCGAGCAGGCTCGGACATCGATAGCGAAGATAGAGCGATGGCCGACAAAGATGGGGCTGACGACTCAGAGGACGCCCACGAGTCGGGGTACTCCGAGTTTGAGTTGCCTGAAGTGCCCGAGTTGCATCACATCCCGCACGGCAAAGAAATTTGGGGGGAACTGACATGGGGCGAGAATCCACGGTTTACGATGGAAGAACTGCCACCGACTTCGCGACCAGAATTCGAAAACATCCTGCGTCTGGAGATCGCGGCGGGTTGGCCTCGGCTTGCATTGTGGTGCCAGCGCGAGCGAGTCGGGTCGCTAAGTGGCAGGACAGAATCATGGCGGGGTGCCTACGCGCGTGAGCGGAAATCGCCAACGATTGGTCAAAATCTACCAAGAATCCTGACTTTTCCCTTCTTCCCCATCTGGCGCGGCCTCCTGATCGACACCGCATTCTGGGGCGCCGTGTGGTTCGTCCTCTTATGGCCGACGGGACTCGTGGCAGCAAAAGCGAAGCGCGCCCGCCGCCGCGCCAAAGGCAAATGCCCGTGGTGCAAGTACGACCTCCGCGGCATCGAAAACGCGCTGTGCCCCGAGTGCGGCGGGGAGCGCCAACCTACTCCGCGCCCGTGATCGTCCGCGCGATGCGCCGGTCCGGGATGATCCACATCACCGCCACACCGATGTAGATCGCCACCGAAATCCACGGCGAAACAAACGCCAGCGGCACCGCCGCCGCGTACAGCACCGCCGAGGCCTTGCCCTTGATGTCCTTATGCACGGCCCGCCGCAGCAGCGAGCCCTCACCCTGATCGCGGATGATCGCCTGCTGCAGAATCACATACGCAAGACCCGCCATCAGCAGCACCACGCCGTACAGCGCCGTCGGCATCGGCTCGACATGATTCTCACCCATCCACCCGGTCGCAAAGGGAATCAGCGAGAGCCAGAACAGCAGGTGCAGGTTGGCCCAGAGAATCGCCCCGTTCACGCGACGCGTCGCGTGCAGCATGTGGTGGTGGTTGTTCCAGTAAATCGCCAGGTACGCGAAACTCAGGATGTAGGCCAGAAACACCGGCAGCAGCGGCCGCAGATCGGCGAGTTCGTGGCCGTGCGGCACCTTCAGTTCCAGCACCATGATCGTGATGACGATCGCCAGCACGCCGTCAGAGAACGCTTCCAGCCGATTCTTGGTCATCGCGCCTCTCCGTACGGAGCGTCACACATTGAACAGGAAGTGGCACACATCCGCGTCGTGCATGATGTACCCCTTGCCCTCGGTCCGCATCCGACCCGCCTCCCGGATCGCCTTCTCGCTCTTGAGTTCCACCAGATCGCTCACCGAGTACACCTCGGCCCGGATGAACCCACGCTCGAAGTCCGTATGAATCGTGCCCGCGGCCTTCGGCGCCGTCGCCCCGACCGGAATCGGCCACGCGCGCACCTCCTTGGGCCCCGCCGTGTAGAACGATTGCAAATGCAGCAGCTTGTACACCGCCCGCGCAACCGTGTGCAGCGCCGGCTCCTCGAGACCGATCGATTGCAACAGTTCCAGCTTCTCATCGCCCTCGAGATCGACCAGTTCCGACTCGATCCGCGCGCACACCGGCACGCACTCCATCCCCTCCGCCTTCGCACGCTCCCGCACTGCCATCGCCAGCGGCCCCTGCCCCAGCGCATCGTCCTCGTTCACATTGGCGATATACAGAACTCGCTTGGCGCTGAGCATGCCGAGCGTCTTGATCGCACGCTGCTGCTCCGCCGATGAGAACTCCCCCGACTCCACGATCCCCCGCGCCGCCGTCCCCTCCTCGAGCACCGGCTTGAGCGCACGCAGCACCTCCAGCCGCGCCGTCGCGTCGCGGTCGCCGCTCTTGGCCGCCCGCTCCGCCTTGGGCAACGCGGACGCTACCGTCTCCAGATCCGCCAGAATCAACTCCGTCTCGATGATGTCGATATCACGGATCGGATCGACCGACCCCGCCACATGCGTGATGTCCTCGCCCCCCGGCGCCTTGTCGAAACACCGCACCACATGGCAGATCGCGTCCACCTCACGGATGTGCGAAAGAAACTTGTTGCCCAGCCCCTCGCCCTTGCTCGCACCCTCGACAATGCCCGCGATGTCCACCAGCCGGAGGGCGGCCGGAATCAACTTCTGCGACTTGATGAACGACGAGATCGTCTCCAGCCGCGGGTCCGGCACCGCCACCACACCCACATTGGGCTCGATCGTCGCAAACGGATAGTTGGCCGCGAGCGCGCCCGCAGCGGTCAGAGCGTTGAAGAGCGTGGACTTGCCGACATTGGGCAGCCCGACGATGCCTGCGTCCATGGGCAGTTTTCCGTAAGGGAGGGAGGGGGGGAGGGGGGGAACTTTGGGGCGGGGATGATAGCGGGTGCCGCCGCTCGTCACGCGACCGCCACCCCATGTTGTCCGCATCACGCCAAGCGGTGCCGTCTCCCTACTGCCCGCCCTGCCCCTCCGCCGCCTCATACTCCCGCACCAGCCGCCGCACGCCCAGATCCGCAAGCCGCGGCGTCATCCCGCCCAGGCACATCCCCACGCGCACCACCCACGCCCAGCTCGGCCACACCTCCGGCCGCGGCCGCCGCAGACACTTCACAACCGCACGCGCCACCGTCTCCGGCGTCTGCGTCAGCCATGTCGGCGCATGCCCGTCCAGCGTCGCCCCGTCACTCCCCGACTTCTCCTTGGCGACATCAAAGAACTCCGTCCGTGTCCCCACCGGATGCACCGTCGAGGTGAACACGCCCTTGTGCTTGAGCTCCACATGCATCGCGCGCCCGATGTGATGCTGCGCCGCCTTCGTCGCGCAATACGTCCCGAAGTACGGCACCGGGAACCGCGCCAGACAACTCGAACAGATCACCACATGCCCGCGACCCGCCGCCAGCATCTTTGGCAGCACCGGCTCGATCACATTCCAGGTCCCGAAGAAGTTCACCTCGAACATCTTCCGCATCGCCGCCCCCGACTCCTTGTACATCGGCTCCTCGACGCCGTACCCCGCATTCGCAAACACGCTGTACACCGATCCGAACCGCTCCTCGCAGAACACGATCATCTCCGCGCACCGCGCCGCGTCCGTCACATCCAGCGCGAACGCCTCCGCCTCGCCGCCCTCCCCGCGAATCCGCCCGACAACTTCAGCCAGACGGTCCTCGCGCCGCGCCGCCACGACCACACGCATCCCCGCCCGCGCGCACGCGATCGCCGTCGCCCGCCCGATCCCCGACGACGCCCCCGTAATACAAATCGCCTTGTCCTTGAGATCGATCGTCATATCTGAAGTTAACCGCTTGCTTCCTCCCCCGCCGCCGGCGGGGGAGGTGCCGAGCATCGCGAGGCGGAGGGGGATTCCGCTTCCCTCACCGAATCAGACTCCGCCCCGTCATCGCGTCCGGCTGCTCCAACCCCATCAACTGAAACATCGTCGGCACCAGGTCCGCCAGACGCGCATCCCCCGCATGATCCGCATCCGCGCGCTCCACCAACTTCGCCCCGCGCACACCCTCCCCCACCACGATCACCGGCACATCGAACACCGTGTGCGCTGTATGAGGTGAACCCGTCGCCGGGTCGCGCATCATCTCCGCGTTCCCGTGGTCCGCCGTCACGATCGCGCTCCCGCCACGCCCCAGCACCGCCTCCACGATCTCGCCCACGCACGCATCCACAACCTCGCACGCCTTCACCGCCGCCTCAAGGTTCCCCGTGTGCCCAACCATGTCCGCGTTCGCGAAGTTCACCACGACAAACGGCTCGCAATCCGCAGCACCCAACCGCTCCAGCACCGCGTCCCGCACCCCCGCAGCGCTCATCTCGGGCGCCAGGTCATAAGTCGCCACCTTGGGAGACTGCACGATCACCCGCCGCTCCCCCTCGAACGGCTCATCGCGGTAATCATTGAAGAAGAAGGTCACATGCGGGTACTTCTCCGTCTCCGCGCACCGGAACTGCGTTAGCCCCAGCGCGCTGATCGCCTGCCCCGCGATGTCCGCCATTTTGGGCGGCCGCGGGAACGCCACGCTCACCCACTTGTTCAGCTCCGCCTCGTAATCCGTCATGCACACGAACGCCGACAACTCGATCCTCGCCCCCCGATCAAACCCGCTCCGCCCCGAGTCCGGCGACGGCTTCACCCTGCCCTCGAACTCCGGCATCACGAACGCACGCACCAACTCCCTGGGCCGGTCCCCGCGGTAGTTCACGAAGATCACGCTGTCCCCCACGCCGATCACCTCGCGATCGCCCACATACCTCGGCGTCACGAACTCATCGCCGTGCTGCGTCGGACCGATCGGATTCGCATACGCGTCATCCATCGCCGCCGCGCTGGTCGCAAAGCCCGGCGCATCGTCGTCCCGACCGGTCAACAACCCGTAGGCGCGCTCCACGCGCTCCCACCGATGGTCGCGGTCCATCGCGAAATACCGGCCGCAGATCGTCGCGATCCGCCCCACGCCGATCTTCTTCAGTTCCGCCTCGATCGCCGCCACGAACGCCTTCCCCGTCGACGGACCCGTATCCCGTCCATCCGTGAACAGGTGCACGAACACATCCTGCGCGCTCTGCCGCTTGCACGCCTCCACGCACGCGTACAAGTGCGTCAGCAACCCGTGCACGCCCGCGTCCGACGCGATGCACATCAGGTGCACCGCCCCGCCATGAATCCGCGCCTGCGCGATCGCGTCCGTAATCACCGGATTGCGATAGAAATCCCCGCTGCGAATCGACTTCGTGATCCGCACCGACTCCTGATCCACCACCCGCCCCGCGCCGATGTTCTGGTGCCCCACCTCCGAGTTGCCCATCGTCCCCTCGGGCAAACCCACATCCTCCCCGCTCGTCCTGAGTAGCGTCCACGGCCACTCCGCCATCAAACGATCCGCCACCGGCGTCCGCGCGATCTTCACAGCGTTGAACGCGTCATGCTCCGGGTGCGGGTTATGCCCCCACCCGTCTCGGATGATCAGAACGCAAGGCATCGACATCAGGAAATCGCTCCGAGAACCTCCGCCGGGTTCATCGCGTCCTTGATCTCCCGCGCCTGCACCCACTTCACCTTCCCATCCCGCCCGATCACCACCGTCCCGCGGCTCGGCACATTCAAGTCCTTGAAGTAAAACCCGTACGCCTTGCACACCGCGCGATGCATGTCCGCCAGCAAGGTCTGCTTCAGCCCCAGCGACTCCGCCCACGCCTTGTGCACGAAGAACGAGTCCGCCGACACCCCCACAACCTGCGCCCCGCCCTTCGCGTACTTCGCAAAGTCATCCGTCACGCACTTCATCTCCGTCGAGCACACCGGCGAGAAATCCATCGGATAAAAGCACAGCACCACCTCCCCCTTCTGTAGCTGCTCGCTCAGCCGCCATTCCTTCCGATCCTGATCAAGCAGCGTGAAATCCGGCGCCGCCTCCCCCACGCCGATCGCCGCAGACCGCTCCTTCAGATGCTCATTCCCCACAACACGCTCCCTTCTCAGAATCCCCTGCCCCGACGCCACGCCAGACGCTACAATGTCACCCTATGACCACGGAGCACGGAGTGTACCGAGAGACCGCCACGACGGCCGAACTTCCGCCCCTCGAAGACCGCTACCACGCGGTCATGCAGCGAGTCGCCGACGCCGCACGCCGCATCGACCGACGAGCCGAGGACATCTGCGTCGTCGCCGTCACCAAGACCGCCGGTATCGACGATATCCGACGCCTCATCGAACTCGGCCACCGCGACTTCGGCGAGAACCGCGTCCAGCAACTCGAACACCGCGCCGCCATGATCGCCGAGACCATCGAGCGCCAGTCACGCATGCCCTCCCTGTCTAAAGACGGAGGATGCGGGGGGGTCCGACCCGAGGACATCCACTGGCACATGATCGGCTGGCTCCAGCGAAACAAAATCAAGAAGGCCATCACCACCGCACGACTGATCCACTCCATCGCCGATCTCCGACTCGCCGAGGACCTCCATCTCGCGGCCATGAAACGCGACATCGATGTCGATGTCCTCGTCCAGGTCAACTGCTCCGGCGAGGGCCAGAAGAACGGCTGCCCCCTCCCCGCCGCCAAACACCTCTGCGAGTCCATCGACTCCATGAGCCACGTCCACGTCCGCGGCCTCATGACCATGGCCGCCCTCGACGCCAATCAGGATGTCGCACGCTTCGCCTTCGAACGCTGCCGCGACGCCTTCGACGACATCCGCAAGGCCGACATCGGCGACGGCAGGTTCAACATCCTCTCCATGGGCATGACCAACGACTTCGAGACCGCCATCGAATGCGGCGCCAACATGGTCCGCATCGGCTCGGCCATCTTCGGCCCCCCCACCCACGCCGACGATCACGACGACGACGAAGACGACGCCAGCGATTGATTACAGTTCAATCATGCTCGACGCACTCGCCGCACCGCTGTCACTGCTCGCCGCCGAAGCAACAAACGCCGCGGGGGGAGCCCACGGCCCAATCGCCGCCGATTTCGAACTCTTCTCCCTCCAGGCCGCCATCGCGCTGCTCACGCTGACCGCCCTCGAAATCGTTCTCGGCATCGACAACATCATCTTCATCGCCATCATCGCCGGGAAACTCCCCGAAGAGAAGCGCGCCAAAGCACGCAACCTCGGCCTCCTCCTGGCCATGGTCCAGCGCATCCTCCTCCTGCTCGTCATCGGGTGGATAATCGGCCTCAACAAGGAACTCTTCGCCATCGCCGGCCGCGGCTTCACCGGCAAGGACATCATCCTCCTCACCGGAGGCGTCTTCCTCATCGCCAAGGCCGTCAAGGAAATCCACGAGAAGATCGAGGGCGACCCCGAGCACATCATCAAAACCACCAAGCGAATCTCGTTCCGCTCCGTGCTCCTCCAGATCATCCTCATCGACGCCGTCTTCTCGGTGGACTCAATCCTCACCGCCGTCGGACTCGTGCCCCCCAAACACATCGAGATCATGATCACCGCCGTCGTGATCTCCGTCATCATCATGATGCTCGCCGCCGGCCCCATCTCCCGCTTCGTCGAGAAACACCCAACCATCAAAATGCTCGCCCTCGCCATCCTCGTCATGATCGGCGTCCTCCTCGTCGCCGAAGGACTGGGCGAACACTTCCCACGCGGCTATGTCTACTTCGCCATGGCCTTCTCACTCGTCGTCGAAATGCTCAACATCCACGCGGGCAAGCGACGCGCCAGGAAACACACGCAAATCGGCGATAGTGCGGGTTAGAGCCGCAAGCGGACGGAGTTGCGTCCAAATGGGGGCTGGTGCCGGGTGCCACCGCTTGTCTTTGGAAAGGTGCGTCGCCGCAAGCGGTGCCGCCCCCTATTGCGCTGGACTTGCGAGCACGAAGCGCGAGCGAGTGCCCCGTCAATCGCACAAGTGAATCTTGACGCACTCACCTCACTTCAATCCAATCACCATCTCCGATGCGATACTCGAACTCGGCCTGACGCTTGGCCGCCGCAATCGACTCGTGCCAAGTGTCGGCCAACTCATTGCCTTCAACATCGAAATGAAGCAGCAAAAACGCATCCTCGTCTAAGACGATCTCGACATAGTGCGCAGGCGGGATGACTTCCGCCCCGCGCAAGTGCCTGGTTCGACCCGTCACTTCTCTGACAAACGCGCGCATCCGCTTCCTCCCCCCTACCCCCCCCACCCCTCCACCGCCGGCTTCTTCACCACGCGCCAGCACTCATCCAGCAGCGCCTCCAGACCCACCCGCGTCGCCGCCGAAATCAGAAACACCTTCGTCCCCTTCGCCAGGCCCAGCGCCTCGCGCAGCATCTCCGCCGCCAACTTCGCGTCCTCCGGCCCACCCAGCAGATCAATCTTGTTCAGCGCGATGATCTCGTCCTTCTCCGCAAGCGCCCGCGAATACCCCGCGAGTTCCTTGCGAATCGCCCGGTACGCCGCAGCAGCACCAGCGATCCCCCCGCCGCTCCCGTCCGTCGCCGGCGGGTCCGCATCGAGAACATGCACCAGCACCTTCGTCCGCTCGATGTGCCGCAGGAACTCGTGCCCCAGCCCCGCGCCGCTGCTCGCGCCCTCGATCAATCCCGGGATATCCGCGAACACCAACCTCCGCGCCCCGTCCAGATCCGCGATCCCCAACTGAGGCGTCAGCGTCGTAAACGGATAATCCGCGATCTTCGGCGTCGCCTTCGTCAGCACGCTCAAGAGCGTCGACTTCCCCGCGTTCGGCAGCCCCACCAGCCCCACATCCGCGATCAACTTCAACTCAAACCGGACTGTCCGCTCCTCGCCCGGCTCGCCCGGCGTGAACTCCCGCGGCGCCTGATTCGTCGAGGTCTTGAAGTGGTCGTTCCCCAATCCCCCCTTCCCGCCCTTGGCCAGCACCACCCGGTCCCCCGGCCCCAGATCAAACAACAACTCGTCCGTCTCATCGTCATAGATCAGCGTCCCCGGCGGCAGGTTCAGCACCATGTCCTCCGAGTCCGCGCCGTGCATCGTCTTGCCCTTGCCCGGACCGCCGCTCGCCACCTTCCAGTGGTGCTTGTGGCGAAAGTCCAGCAGCGTCAGCACATTGTCATCCGCCACCGCGATGACACTCCCCCCGTTCCCGCCGTCCCCGCCGTCCGGCCCGCCCCGCGGGATGTACTTCTCCCGACGGAACGACACGCACCCATCGCCACCATCCCCCGCCTTCACATGAATCGTCGCATGGTCAATAAACATAGACCGCCCAGTGTAAGGCGACCCCTCCTCCCCCGCGCTTGCGGGGGAGGTGCCGTGCGCAAGCACGGCGGAGGGGGCTGATTTCAGTTTGCTCAATATCCGACTTGTCCCACCCCACCCAACCCGCGATCATTCCACCATGCGACGCATCTCCTCCATCCCGGAGCGGGCGTTCACCCTCATCGAACTCCTCGTCGTCGTCGCAATCATCTCCATCCTCATCGGCATCCTCCTCCCCGCGCTCGGCGGCGCCCGCGAGGCCGGTCGCCTCGTCGCCTGCCAGAACAACTGCCGCCAGTGCACCCAGGCCGCCTATGTCTACTCCACCGAGAACCGCGAGCGCTGGCCCGTCATCCCACTCTCCGAGACAGGCAACTACCGCCCCTTCAACTCGTGGAACTGGGGCGGCAAAACCTCCTCCCGCTACTGGCTGACGGGGGGCGGCGCGATCAACTACATCCCCGTCGAGGACCGCGTCCTCAACCCCTACCTCTACCCCGATCTCGCCCTCAAAGACCCCGCCGAGACCGACGACGCCCGCATCGAACTCCCCGTCTTCAAGTGCCCATCCGACAAGGGCACCATGCAACGCGGCTTCTGGAACGCCAACGCCCAGCGCAACCCCACCATCACCTCATACGATGATGTCGGCACCTCCTACCACATGAACATGAAGTGGTGGTACGGCATGCGCCGCGACGCCATCAACTCCGGCCAGTACATCAACGACCGCTACCTCTGGGAACGCAACCAGCACATCTGGCTCCAGGCATCCCTCAACACCCCCGCACGCTTCGTCTGGCTCCACGACCAGACCATGGACTTCGTCTCACAGACCCCCTACGCACTCGACGGCGACCACGGCAAACGCAACTACGCCACCGCCGCCTTCATGGACGGCCACGTCGACCACCTCGAAGTCACCCCCAACACCGTCAACACCAACACCTACACGCTCACATTCGACCCCAATATCACCACACCCCCGCCCATCCCCACCGGGAACGGGCCATAATCCGCATCCGAAACGGAGATCGATGATGACGAAAGTAGCGGTGGTCCTCTCTGGCTGCGGCGTGTTCGACGGCTCCGAAATCCACGAAGCCGTCTCCGTCCTCACCCACCTCTCACGCCACGGCGCGCGCGTCCAGTGCTTCGCGCCCGACACCCAACTCGACGAGATCGACCACCTCGCCCAGAAACCCACCGGCCACAAACGCTCCGTCCTCGTCGAGTCCGCACGCATCGCGCGGGGAGACATCAAACCCCTCGATCAACTCAAATCAAAGCAGTTCGACGCCGTCGTTTTCCCCGGCGGCTTCGGCGCCGCCAAGAACCTCTGCGACTTCGCTACCAAAGGCCCCGACTGCACCGTCAACCCGCAGGTGAAGCGTGTGATCAACGAGTTCCACGAAGAGGGCAAGCCCATCGCCCTCTGCTGCATCGCCCCCGTCATCGCCGCCAAGGTGCTCGGCAAGGCCAGCGGCGGGTTGGGCTGCGCCGTCACCATCGGCTCCGACAAGGCCACCGCCTCCGCCATCGCCAAAATGGGCTCGACCAACATCGACCACGATGTCACCGCCGCCCACTGCGACGACGACAACAACATCATCACCACCCCCGCCTACATGTGCGACGCCAAAATCCACGAGGTCTACGAGGGCATCGGCCGCATGATCGAACAAACCCTCGAACGCGTCGCCTCCGGCGCCGGCGTGGCGAAGTAAGTTCGCACCCTCGCCCCTTGAGGGAGAGGGTGGCGACGAAGTCGCCGGGTGAGGGGTATCACGACGAGCACCCGAGGGGGGGGCGGCGCGAGCCGGGGGTTCTTCAATTGGAGCCGCGAGGGGATGGGGGGATGGGGGGGAACCGAGCGGACGGTGATGCTCCCTCCCCCGACGGGGGGGCCGACGGGGGAGGTGTCACGCGAATGCGTGACGGAGGGGGTCATTCTCCCTCTCCGCCTCCGGGGAGAGGATGACATCGCATCGCGATGACCGGGGGGGTGAGGGGTAATCATCGAATCAACTGCTCCCTCCCCCGTCGCCGACGGGGGAGGTGCCGAGTGAAACGAGGCGGAGGGGGTCTGTTCCCTCGCCCCTTGAGGGAGAGGGTGGTCGCGAAGCGACCGGGTGAGGGGTTCATACCATCACTTCAAGGAGCGTCCCAATGACCCGCCGACGCAAACAGATCATCATCGCCATCCAACTCGCCGCGATCGCGATCCTGTCAATCCAATACCTCCGGTTTCAAAACGCGCTCGCCGGAATGCTCCAGCGTCAATCGTCATCGGTGCAGGAAGAGTTCGACGCACTCGTCGCCGAGGGCCTCATCACGCTCAACACCGATCGCGTTTCTCCCGCCCAGCGCATCTGGCACCGCGTCTTCGAGAACGACGACCACCTCGCCGACAAGTCCCACTCCTGGTGGCAACCCGCAGCGGTGCTCGGCCTCATCGGAACGCTCATCCTCGTTTCGACGACCCGGACAACTGACAACTAGTAGAAACTGGCACGCCGGCCAACGGGCGGATGATGAAACTTGGCCGATGCGGGATTGGGTCGGTAGAAGGGCGGGGGTGTGCCACGGGTTCAACGAAAGGCGTGTCTGAATGGCATAAGTAGCACATCAGTGAACCGCGTATTTCATAGCCATGGCGGATCTAATATAATTTCCATGATCGTCCGGCCATTCGCGTTGTATTCAACCGCCTCATGATCACGAATCCATATGACACTGGATAGTTTTTCGTCGCTTTGGCTGACCATCGGAAAGGTTGCCCCGATTCGCCATAGCAGGTGGTTATTCAGCGTAGCATACATGTCTACTTGACGGAGATCATACTCAGGTCCTACCCCAACTGCGACGGTGGGCGATATGCTGAGAATCCATAGCACATGATTTGGGGGCGCCTTCTCCTTAATCGTATCTAGATCCGGAAGAAAGTTCTCGACCGCGGCTTCGGACTGCGGCCATATTCCAATCGGAGCCGTATTGCCGCCGGATGGAGTGATCATGATTCGAGTATATTGAAAGAACCCCGCTCTGGTCCCAATCTCCTTTTCAAGCGAGCATTCGATTACTCCGTGCGAAGTTCTTGTAATCACGGGAGACTCGTCTGAGGTGGAAATATGTGACGAGGTACATCCTCCACCAGAAAGTAATGCGCCTGCAACCATGGCTCCCGCCACCCTATTAGTGCGAAGAAGTCGTGCTCCAGTTCGCCGGATGATTCGCATCCGACAATAAGCGCGTGAGCTCTCGGCGAAGTGACAAGTCGCCCGTTTCAATGACTGTCGGATCTTGCACAATTTTTGCATGCCCACCCTTTCGGTAATATTTTAGAATATTGATATCAGCGTAATCAAGAATATGTTCCTTTAAAATAGAGAGCGTCACTCTTTTGGAAGTAATTGACCCATCTATGTGCTGAATCGGGGGCCGGGCGAGCCCCCGGCGCGAGCCGGGGGCATGGCCTTCCTTCTCCCATTGAGCAACCTCTTGCATCAACGCCTTGCTTGGATGGCGGCGTGGTGGATGGCGAGTTTGGCCAGGACCCACAGCCGCACGCGTCGCAGGGTTCTGATCCACGGCGGGGGCGATCCTCCTCCCAGCATCGTCAGCCAACCGAACGATCGCTCCACCGCCGTGCGCAGCCGCGACGCCTGGCGACGCTTCCGCGCGTCGCCCTCGAGCAGTTCGATCGCGCGCAGACGATCCGCGTGCTGGCGATGACCTTCGCTGATCGAACGCCCGGCCTTGCGCCGCGGCGCGATCAACCGGGCCCCACGCGACGCGGCCATCTCGTAGAGCGGGTTGGCGTCGTACCCCGCGTCGCCCAGCACGATCGAACCACGCGAGGCCGCACGCGACAGAAGCTTCCGCGCCACCACGCACTCGGCGTCGTTGAGCGTCCGCACGCAAAACGCCCGGATATTCCCGCTCCGATCGCACGCCGCGTGCAACCGGTACCCGCGACGCATCCCCCCATCGGCGTGCCGGGTGCCACTGCTTGTCCGCGTAGCGGCAAGCAGTACTCTTGCTCTTTCTCCACACCCCATCGCCTCACCCATGCGCACACCCGCGCCATCCGCGGCACCTTCTTGCCCCTCTTTCTCGGATTTTTTCTCCTCCCCTGATGCCTGTTGCCTGCTCCCTATGGCCTGTTCTTCCCTCTGTGGGCTCTTGTGGTGAACGCTTCGCAGCGCACAACCACGACCCGCACCCGCCTCGTGCCTCAGGCTTTGCCAACTTCCCCGCACGCGCCGCGACCTATCCCTCGATGCGCACCGGCCGCCAGTACGCCCGGACTCCGTGCTCCTTGAAGCACCGATACAACCGCCCCGACGCGATGAGCTGCTGCCCCCGCGGCGGCTTCCCGAGATGCTCATGCGAATAGGCAAGATCGAAAGCCCCCATCCCGCCGACATCTTGTCTCAAGTACCGCCATTCCGGATTGATGTACAGCCCCTCGCGAATACTCAACCACTGACTCTTGTAGTCAGTGAATGGCGATCCATCCTGGGCAATGATCTCGACGCTCGGACTCAGTGGCGGCATCGTGATATCGCTGGCGAGCTCCCACCACGGTTCGCCGACCTCGCCCCACGGGACGACCTTTTTGTTCTCGCATACCGGCACAACCGGGAAAAACCGCACGCCGACGAGCCCCATCGACTCGATGACACGCCGAACCCGATCCGGCACGATCGTCCCCGGATAATCACCGCACACAGTGTCCGCGTTGCAACTCCTGAGCCCTGAAGCAAGAAACATCGGCGAGAGATCACTGGTCCGCCAGAAACTCTCAACATACTTGCGGCCACCCAAATGGAGCAACGCGGATGCCTCCAGATCACGGCTCGAATACCGTCGATCCAGCCAAATGCAAACGCCTCTGTTCGCAGCCTCCCAGTTGGGGTATGCACCGCGCAGGCAGTCTCCTCGAACTAACAAGTCGATGACTTCCGAAGTGCGCGGGTCGCTCAATGATAAATCAACCGCCCACGAGGTAATGGTGATCTCTCCGCTCCCCCAACCGCGAGCTTTCATCGCGCCGGCCGGAACTGCATTCAAGAGCCGATGAAACAACCAATCGGGCACCCGCGAGGCCGATACTTTCAAATGCACCATTTCTTTCATGCGTCCGCTGCTCGTGCATCGAGGTGGTAAAAGTGGCAGCCCCCTTCAAGATGCCGCACATCGTTCGCGACAATCGTAGCAAAGGGCCATGTGCCACCGCATGTCCGCAACGCGCCAAGCAGCGCCCTCCCATCCATCACACCGCATGCATCACCCAGTACCCCACGCGAAGGGGGGGTGGCCTCCCGATCCTCTCGTGACGCCGGGTGCCACTGCTTTTCCGCAACGCGGCAAGCAGTGCTCGTCCTCTCACTCCACACCCCATCGCCTCCCCCATGCGCACACCCGCGCCATCCGCGGCACAGTTCTCCCCCACTCCCTCAATATTTTCTCTCGCCCCGATTCCTCCCCTACCCTCGCCTCTTTCCCCCCTCTGTGCCCTCTGTGAGCTCTTGTGGTGAACCCTTCTCAGCGCACAACCGCGACCCGCACCGGGAAATACGAAGGCGCACCACCGGTCACTCCGCCTTCCGTCAGCAGCCGGACGACTCGGCCGCCGCACTCGGCCAACGCGAGATGAGCCGACGCAACCGATCAGCCGAAATGATCGGCGCTCGCCGCAAGCGTGACCCGCAGCGACATCCCGATGTGTGATCCCTGTTCCCCAACGCTGGCCGGCCGGCCATTTCCCTTTCCCCCACTCTTTCCCGGGTGCCACTGCTTGTCCGCAACGCGGCAAGCAGTGCTCTCCCAACACTCACACCGCTTGCATCACTTCATACCCACACGCGCAGGGGGGGTGACACGCCTGTTCGGACGCTCACGCGCTCCTGCTCACCCCACCGGCTTCTTCCAGTCCCAGTCCTCATCCTTGTGGAGTCGCCCCGCCCCCTGCTTGATGCACCGCTCGCACGCCGCCCCCCCCGCTTCTCCCATCCACATATTGTCCGGCCGCTCTTCGAGGCACATCGTGCATTTCGTGCCGGCCGGCGCGCTGTTCATATTCCGCAGCACCGTCTCGGTGTACGCGATGGTCAGGCACGAGCCGCAGATCAGCGAGCCCTGATGCCCCTCGACCATGGGGAACTGGCCGTCCCATTCCCTGTGGCAGAAATCGCAGAGGAAATCGGAAACCTGCATGTCTTCGTGGTCAGCGCCGGGTCGTTGCATGGTGGGAGTGTAGGTGATCTCAAGCTATCGAATGACAAGTTCGTGCGGTACAAGTGCTGAGACATCCACTGCGACTGAGTTTGGATAGTTCAACACACAGTGAAATGGCGTTGGAGGTTCGAATACCTCATTCTCATTGTGTCCAGTTGCCCAATACTGACCAGCGCGTTCGAATAGTTCCGTTAGCATATTCTCCATTGGCTCTGCAACCAGAAACTGATCGGCATCCATCAACACAACGCACAAGGGAAGATAGTCATACCAACCCACATCCGTTATGCAGTCCCAGAGCGCGTTCAAATTCCGCCCGTAGTATTCGGGCAATCGCAACGCCCGCGCGAGTTCATCGTGCATTTCGTTCACGCGACCAGCTCTTGTACACTCGACAACCAATACCAGCGATTGGCCTCCCATCACACCAGAAATGGACTTCAACAATAGATCGCGTTGTGCGTGGGCACGCATAAGCCAAGGAGGCTCGGTGGTCGTGAGAATCGAAAGTTCGGGCATGACCCTATTAGACTAGTCGGTTTTCCGGAGAATCGCGGCGTTGAAGGGCCGCCCCTCGCGGCGGTACTTGCGCTCGAAGTTGGTGCCGACCAGTTCGCCCTCGCCCGCGGACGCGGGGCGCGTAAAGGGCAGGCGCTCGAACCGCGGCGTGTGGTCGGCGGCGCACCACCGATCAAAGTGCGACTCCATCCACTGCCAGTAGTCGTCGTGATCGGTGACAACCCGCAACTCCCCCCCTGCTTCCAAAACGCGATAGACATCCGTCAGGAAGCGGTCGCTCAGCATGCGGCGTTTGTGGTGCTTCGTCTTGGGCCACGGGTCGGGGAAGTAGAGGTGGACGACGCGGGCGCACCCGGAAGGCACGCGCCAGTGCAGGAACTCCGCAGCGTCGAGCCCGAGGATGCGGACATTGGCCAGTTGGTTGCGGCGGATCCGGTCGGCGGCGTAGGCGTAGAACTCCATGGCGTATTCCATGCCGAGGAAGTTGGTCTCGGGCTGGAGCTGCGCCTGCTGGACGAGGAAGGTGCCCTTGCCGGAGCCGACCTCGATCTCGAGGGGTCGCTCGGGGTGCTCGAACCACGCGCGGACATTGAGGTGGGCGGCGGCGGGATCTGTTGCGATGGAATCGGGCAGCGGCGGGAGGTCGATGGTTGTGAGGCCGACGGTCCCGGGGTCGAGTTTCTTGCCGCGTGCGATGCCGAAGGACATGTCGGGAGTGTATCGCGGGCGTCCGGATGCATGTTCGCATCGGCTAACGGCATCACGGCGGGGTTCTCGGGCGTAGGAATACATGGTGGGTGTGCGGGCGGGGTGGAGCGTCGGACGCTTCGGCCCGATGAAGACTGGTTTGGGCGCGCCGCGGCGAGAGCCGGGCGCTGCTGGTTCCGAGGATGGATCGACCGCGCCCGGCGTTTCTGTCGGGGGGGACACCTCGGCCGCATGGGGCAGCGGACGCCCCGATCGCGTCGTGCGTTGCAGCGCGGCGTGTGCAGGAGGCAGCGCGATGAGCGACTTCTTTGGCGATTCGAACGCGGGTCCGGGCGAGCGCGTGGGTTCGGGTGATCTTCTCTCGATGATCGACTCGAAACTGAACCGCAAGCAGTTCCACGATCAGCACTGGGAGGGGTCGCTCGCGGACTACCTGAAGATCGTCGAGAAGCGGCCGGAGGTCGCGCGCAACGCGTTCCAGCGTGTGTACGACATGATCATGTCGTTCGGCACGGAGAAGTACCGGAGGTTCAAGCGCGACCTGGTGCGCTATCACTTCTTTTCTGATCCGATTGAGCACGGCGCCGACGGCATCTTCGGACTGGACCGGCAGTTGATGCAGCTGGTGGATGTGTTCCGCTCGGCGGCGGAAGGTTACGGCACGGATCGAAGGATTCTTTTGCTGCACGGTCCGGTGGGGAGTTCGAAGTCGACGATCGCGCGCTTGCTCAAAAAGGGTCTGGAGGCGTACTCGCGGACGGACCCGGGCGCGATGTATACCTACTCGTGGATGCTGGATGAGGATGCGGGGCCGACGGGCAAGAGCACGGAGTTCGCATCCCCGATGCACGAGGAGCCGCTGATGCTGGTGCCGGTCGAGGCGCGCGGCGATCTGCTGGGCCGGCTCAACGAGACCTATTCCAAGAGCGGCAAGCACCGCGGGAAGATCCGGCTGCACGGCGAGGTGAACCCGTTCTGCCGCAAGGTGATGGCGGACCTGATGGCGCATTACGACGGCGACTGGCGCCAGGCGGTGAGCCATGTGAAGGTGAAGCGGCTCATTCTCTCGGAGAAGAACCGCGTGGGGATCGGGACCTTCCAGCCGAAGGACGAGAAGAACCAGGACTCGACGGAGCTGACGGGCGACATCAACTACCGAAAGATCGCGCGGTACGGCTCGGACTCCGATCCGCGGGCGTTCAACTTTGACGGGGAGTTGTGCATCGCCAATCGCGGGCTGTGTGAGTTCATCGAGGTGCTGAAACTCGATGTGGCGTTCCTGTACGACCTGCTGGGCGCGAGCCAGGAGCGGGTGATCAAGCCGAAGAAGTTCGCGCAGACTTCCATTGATGAGGTGATCATCGGGCACACGAACGAGCCGGAATATAAGAAGCTGCAGTCGAACGAGCTGATGGAGGCGTTCCGCGACCGGACGATCCGGATCGATGTTCCGTACAACGTGCGGCTCGACGACGAGATCCGGATTTACCAGAAGGACTTCGGCACAGATCGGATCAAGAGCATCCACATCGCGCCGCACACGCTGGAGGTGGCGGCGATGTGGGCGGTGCTGACGCGGCTGGAGGAGCCGAAGAAGGCCGGCGTGACGCTCATGCAGAAACTGAAGCTGTACAACGGCAAATCGCTCCCGGGCTTCACGGAGGACTCTGTGAAGGAGCTGCGCGAGGAGGCGCACCGCGAGGGCATGCACGGCATCAGCCCGCGGTACATCCAGGACAAGGTATCCAACTCGCTCGTGTCGGCGCAGGCGATGGAGGAGAAGCAGGTCAACCCGTTCATGCTGATGAACGAGTTGGAGGCGGGGCTGAGCCACCACTCGCTGATCACGGACGATGAGACGCGCAAGCACTACCGCGAGTTGCTGGCGGTGGTGATGCAGGAGTACGAGGACATCATCAAGGGCGAGGTGCAGCGGGCGATCTGCGCGGACGAGGACGCGATCAAGCGCTTGTGCACGAACTACATCGAGAATGTCCGGGCCTCGACGCAGCGAGAGAAGGTGCAGAACAAGTACACGGGCAAGTACGAGGAGCCGGATGAGCGGCTGATGCGGTCGATCGAGGAGAAGATCGATATCCCCGAGAGCCGCAAGGATGACTTCCGCCACGAGATCATGAACTACATCGGTGCGCTGGCGCTGGACGGGAAGAAGTTCGAGTACAACACGAACGCGCGGCTGTACAAGGCGCTAGAACTGAAGTTGTTTGAGGATCAGCGTGACACGATCAAGCTGAAGAATCTGGTGTCGAGCGTGGTGGACGATCAGACGCAGCAGAAGATCGATCTGATCAAGAAGCGGATGATCGATCAGTTCGGGTACTCGGATCGCTCGGCCGCGGATGTGCTGAACTATGTGGCTTCGATCTTCGCGCGGGGTGACGCGAAGGGGGATTGAGAAGGCATCCGGGCATCCGGGCATCAAGGGTAGCACTGCGTGTAGCTTTGCAACGAAGCCGTGGCACCCGACTACTGATCTGATTGCTTCGTTCGTGCACGGAAGGGATGGGGAATCAGGATCGGTGTCGCGGACTCGTACTGGCGGTATTGTTCGCCGAAGCGCTCGATGAGCGCGGGGCGTTCATTGAACCGGTGATTCCAGAGAACCACGACGGCGTAGGCGGGGACCTGGAGGAGGAGCGACCAGACGCTGTTGGTGAGTCCGGTGATGGCTGCGTAGAGCAGAATATCGCCGAGTCCCATGGGGTTGCGTGTAAGTGAGTAGACGCCCGTGGTGAGGAGTGTCTGCGTGGGGCGCGAGAAGGACTCGCGTCCGGTCATGTCGAAGGGGTGGCCCCTGCCCCGCGTGATCTGTGCCGCGATGCTTGCGATGATGAAGTAGAGACCCGCAGCGCCCGCGATGACGAATGTGATTCTGATCGCCAACGCATGGAGCCGCGGGGGCGGGAGCGGGATCACCATGCGGAGCAAATGGTCCGACGCGATGAGGTAGGCGGGTATCAGGATGTAGAAGATCCCGATGGAGCCGCACCAGCGGAGAGTCTCCTTGCCATTCATGTGTTTGTGGCTCCTAGCGGCGAGTTGATCGTGGCGTCGAGCACTCGAAGCGACCCGCCTGGTCGATGGCTAAGTCGGTCACCCCCAGTGGGTCATGGCCATCATCACGATGAAGGCGACGACATTGGTGGCGAAGGTGATGCCGAAGGCGTCGATGAAGTCGATGTCGAGCCACTTGGTAAGCAGGCCGAACATGACGACGATCGAGAAGATCCACGCGACGATGGGGACATAAGGGAAGATCGTGAGGAAGAGCGCGGAGGTGAAGCCGGACCACGCGTAAATCGCGGCGAGGCGCAGCGCAGTGATGGCGAGCGGCATGTCGAAGCCGATCCAGAGCGAGCAGCAGATGAGATAGGCGACGAACGCGAGCGGCGTGATGATGGCGAGGCCGAGCAGTTCGAATGGGACCGCGCCCCAGCCGTCGGTGAGCCCGACCATCACGGAAAGCGCGAGGATTGCGATTCCCAGGGCGACGCCGGCGACGGAGTATTCGTGCTTGATGCTCTCTCGTGCTTTGGCTTTGCGAGCGGCGGCGGCGAGGGCGGGGAGGAGTTCGACGCCGCACTCGGGACACTTTGTGGACTTGAGCCCGACGATGGAGTAGCCGCACTGCGGGCACGCGGCCTCTTTGCGGATGCGGGCCTGGTCTTTGGAGACGGCGACGGCGCCGTGCTCGGTGAAGACGACGCCAGGTGCGGCCTTGGTGGGATCGTGCGGCCCCCGCCCCCCCGCCGCCGCGGGCGCCGGTAGTGGATCCGGGCGGTCGTCGGGTAACTCGAGCGAGAGTTCCTCGTGATCGTCGGGATTCCGGCTCGGATCGTAGCGATGGAAGGTCATGCGATGCCTCCTCGTGGTGTCGGCACGGTACCAGATGTCATGAACAGACTCATGACGGCGCGGCGGCCGGTGGTTCTTATGATGGCCGCGGCGGCGATCTCGCTGAACGGATGCGTGCCTTCCTATGTGGCGCGGCTGGATCACTTCCGGGGCGCGCAGTTGGCCGGTGATTACGAGACGGCGCGGCTGTACCTAAGCGACGATCCGCGCGTGTGGTGGGAGGTGAAGGAGGGCGAGGGGGCGCCTTGGGTGCTCGGCGGCGGGCGCTGGGGCGCGTGGGACACGCACTTCCGCGGGAGTTCGACGCACGGCGCGTGGGTTGTTGAGGACGGCGGGCGGCGGGTGTCTGCGGTGTTCGAGGAGATCAACGATTACTACCGCTTGCTCGAGCGGCCGGCGCAGCATCATCGGCAGACCTATTTCTTCGATGCGCGCGGGCGCATCGAGGGAATGATGGTTTCTGATGTGGATGAGCCGGACGGCGCGCCAGAGGGACTCGGCGATGCGTTCGGGACGTGGGCGAGCGCGAATGCGCCGGAGGAGTGGGCGTATCTCCGGCCCGGCGGGAAGATTGATCCGACGGGAGATCGCGCGGAGCGCACGCGGCGGTTGCTGAACGCGTGGCGTGCGACCCGGGGGCTCGAGGCGATCTGGTAGGCGGCGCGGGCGCTGCATCGGCGGGCTCGGGCCAAACAGATACAACTCGGAGTCGATTTCGTTTTCGCGTCTGATGTCGGCGTGCGAGCGGCCCGGCGCGCGAATCGGCCGATTCCACCGGAGCGGCTACGGGTTGTCCGCCCCCCTGTCTGAGGCGGGTCGGGCGCGGGGCGGGAGGGGATTTGGTCTGAATGGTGTGCGGGTCTTAAGCCGCGGATTGCGGGAGTCGATAGCGAATAGGTTCGCAGTTCCCCGAAAACAGGAGAGCGGCCCTATGGCATCGCAAACTGATCTGACCGGCGTCGAGCGCACCTTCGGGACGGACGAGATCATCGTCTCGAAAACCGATATCAAGGGTCGGCTCACTTATGTGAACCAGCTCTTCACGAAGATCGCGGACTACACGGAGGAGGAGTGCATCGGGCAGCCGCACAACATGGTGCGTCACCCGGACATGCCCCGCTGCGTGTTCAAGTATCTGTGGGACACGATTCTGTCGGGGAACGAGATCTTTGCGTACGTTGTGAACCGTTGTAAGTACGGCGACCACTACTGGGTGTTCGCGCATGTGACGCCCACCTTCAACTCGCAGGGCCAGATCACCGGATTCCACTCGAGCCGGCGGAGCCCGAAGCGGTCCGCGATCGCGACGATCGAGCCGATCTACCAGCAGTTGCGGGCGATCGAGCGCGAGCACCGCCTGCCCAAGGATCAGATTGCGGCGTCGATGCCGGTGTTCCTCTCGAAGCTGGAGGAGATCGGTATGACCTACGAAGAGTTCATGTTCAGCACCGTTGCGTAACCCAAGAAGTGGAGCGAGTCATGCAAGCCGTGATGGATACCCCCGATACCGTCAAGCCCGCTTCGGATCGCAACATGATCGAAGAGGCGCGCCGAGTGTGTGAGGCCGCGTCGCAGGGCAATCTTGAGGTGCGCATTCTCGGGATCGATCCCGAGCATGAGATGGCACCGATGTTGTTCGCGTTGAATCATCTGCTGGACATGTCCGACGCGTTCGTGCGTGAGGCGACGGCGTCGCTGTCGTACGCGGGGCAGGGCAAGTTCTTCCGGCGCGTGCTGCCCGAGGGCATGCTCGGGACCTTTGCCAACGCGGCGCGGACGATCAACGAGACGACCGATCGGATGGGCAGCGAGGCAAAGGAGCTTCAGAATGCCCGCGAGCGGCAGGCCGAGCAGCAGAAGCAGGAGCGTGAGGCCGCGGACGAGTTGGCCAGGAAGGTCGACCAGCTGTTGCACGTGACCGAGGCGGCGAGCGAGGGCGACCTGACGCAGGAGATCACCGTTACGGGTACCGACGCGATCGGTTCGCTGGCGACGGGTCTGTCTTCGATGATGAGCGCGATGTCGAGCGTTCTGGGCGAGGTCGGCGCCGGCGCCGAGCAGATCGACCAGGGTGCCGGGCAGTTCGCCAGCGCCTCGCAGGCGTTGTCGGATGGTTCATCGCGTCAGGCGTCGAGTCTCGAGGAGATCAGCGCCTCGCTCGAAGAGATGTCCACGATGATTCAGCAGAACGCTGAGAACACCGTGCAGGCGTCGGGCATCTCGAAGGAGAGCCAGGACGCGGCGGGCAAGGGCCTGAACGAGATGTCGCTGATGACTGAGGCGATGAGCCAGATCACGAGTTCGAGCCAGGAGATCTCGAAGATCATCAAGATCATTGACGAGATCGCGTTCCAGACGAACCTGCTCGCACTGAATGCGGCCGTCGAGGCGGCGCGTGCGGGCGAGGCGGGCAAGGGCTTCGCGGTGGTTGCCGAGGAGGTTCGTTCGCTGGCGTTGCGGTGCAAGGAAGCGGCGAGCAACACATCGGAGCTGATCGAGGAGTCTTCGAAGCGTGCCGAGAATGGTGCCGCGATCTCGCAGCGGGTGCATAAGTCGCTGGAGATGATCGCCAAGAGCACGAACCAGGTGAACACGCTGCTGAGCGAGATTGCTTCGGCCTCGACCGAGCAGTCGCAGGGCATCGTGCAGATCAACTCGGGCGTGAGCGAGCTGGACTCGGTGACGCAGCAGAACGCGAGCAATGCTGAGGAACTGGCTGCGGGCGCTGAGCAGATGGCCTCGCAGGTGACGGCGCTGCGTGAGATGATCTCGCGGTTCCGCGTGAAGGGCTGCGACGACGAGTAGCCCCCGCCATTAGTTTGACTTCCCTACGCCCCCGTTCTGATGAGCGGGGGTGCTTTCGTTTTGGGCGGGGATCGGCCTCAGGTGGCGGGCTAGTATTCTTGGGTCGCGGCGGTAGGTTCGCGACGCGGATGCGAGGCCTCTCCGGATGAAACCACTCTCGTTCCAAGTCAGCCGGATGACCGGCTCGCCCAAGCGGGTGACGGCCTTCGTGCTGATCGTGCTTTTGATTCTGGCGGGCATTTCCGTTTCGTCGGTTGTTGGTTTGATGATTCGGCAGCAGATCAAGGTGATGCGGCACAAATGGGAGATTGTGCCGCGGTCCGCGGTGCCGTTTTCTGTGCCGCCGATGCAGGATGGTGTGCTTGGAGCGCCGGTCGAAAGGACATCGATCGTGGCGTTTGGCGGCGGCATTGTCGAAGTTGGGGGCGCCATCGTTGATGGCGGTCTTCCTGGCGCTCCGGTGCTCGTTGTGATGCTCCCGTGGGACCGTCAGCACCGGAACTGGCGCTATCCGCGGCAGGAAGAGTCCGTGCACTTGCAGTTGGGCGTTCCGACTCGTACGCCGGGCGGCATTGTGCTGACGATGCCGGGGTCTGCGGATGTGACGATGGCGATGACGGTCGGGCAGTACCGGGCGTGGGTGGATGCGGACCCCGGCTTGCAGGAACTCGCGAAGGTGATGCATCAGCAGGCGATCGCGCGGGGTTGGGTGGCTGATCTACGGACGAATCCGGATCCGGCGATCTGGTTGGTCGCCCCGCCGCCGCCGGCGATCGAGAACTAGTACGCGGCGACGCTTTGATCGGAGCAGCGACCTTCTCCCAGGCGCGCGCCGGCTCGCAATTCAGATTGCCAAAAACGAAACACCCCCGATCGGAGACCGGGGGTGTTTGAATATTGCAAACAGTTGGGATGGCCTTGGCGTGTCGTTGCCGACGCGTTGCCCGCGAGCGTTTTTCGCGCTGCTCGAGGCGGGCGAGAGTGTGCTGACTTTCCGGCTCCAGATCGCTCTGGAAACACCGCTCGATACGAGTGGTGTGTACCGGTCTAAGAGATTCCCTTAGAAAGGAGGTGATCCAGCCGCAGGTTCTCCTACGGCTACCTTGTTACGACTTAGTCCCAGTCACCGAACTTGCCGTGGGCACCCCTGAGATAGGGCGACTTCGGGCACTCCCGGCTTCCATGACTTGACGGGCGGTGTGTACAAGGCTCAGGAACGTATTCACCGCGGCGTGGCTGATCCGCGATTACTAGCGATTCCGGCTTCATGCAGTCGGGTTTCAGACTGCAATCCGAACTGGGGCAGGTTTTATGCGATTTGCTCCGCCTCGCGGCCTCGCGTCGCTTTGTACCTACCATTGTAGCACGTTTGCAACCCAGGATGTAAGGGCCATGAGGACTTGACGTCATCCCCACCTTCCTCCGGTTTAACACCGGCAGTCTCGCTAGAGTCCCCGCCATGACGCGCTGGCAACTAGCGACAGGGGTTGCGCTCGTTAAGGGACTTAACCCGACACTTCACAGCACGAGCTGACGACAGCCATGCAGCACCTGTGTACGTTCCACCCGAAGGTGTCACTCATGTTTCCAAGAGCTAATCCGTACATGTCAAACCCTGGTAAGGTTCTTCGCGTTGCTTCGAATTAAGCAACATGCTCCACCGCTTGTGTGAGCCCCCGTCAATTCCTTTGAGTTTTAGCCTTGCGACCGTACTCCCCAGGCGGTGCACTTAATGATTTCTCTGCGACCGGTACGAGGTCAGACTCGCACCGGTCTAGTGCACATCGTTTACGGCGTGGACTACCAGGGTATCTAATCCTGTTTGCTCCCCACGCTTTCGTGCCTCAGCGTCAGTTCAGGCCCAGTCGCTCGTCTTCACCTCTGGCATTCCGTTCGATATCTACGCATTTCACCGCTCCACCGAACGTTCTAGCGACCCCTACCTGCCTCAAGACCGGCGGTTCGCCCTGCAATTCCCGGGTTGAGCCCGGGGATTTCACAAGACGCCTGCCGATCCGCCTACGCACCCTTTAAGCCCAGTGATTCCGCCTAACGCTTGGGCCTCTCGTATTACCGCGGCTGCTGGCACGAGATTAGCCGGCCCTTCCTTTGGGTCTGGTCAGTTCTTCCTAGACCCTGACAGTGGTTTACACGGCGAAGCCGATTCATCCCACACGCGGCATTGCTCCGTCACACTTTCGTGCATTGCGGAAGATTCGTCGCTGCAGCCTCCCGTAGGAGTCCGGGCAGTGTCTCAGTCCCGATGTGGCGGGTCGTGCTCTCACACCCGCTACCCGTCTTCGGCTTGGTGAGCCATTACCTCACCAACTACCTGATAGGACATTCGCTGCTCCCGAGGCGCCGAAGCTTTCCTCCATAGAGCGTATGAGGTATTACCTGGAGTTTCCCCCAGCTATCCCTCACCTCGGGGTACATTCGAATGCATTACTCACCCTTTCGCCGGTGTCCACCCCGAAGGGTTTCTCCCGCGACTTGCATGCTTTAACCATGCCGCCAGCGTTCAGGCTGAGCCAGGATCAAACTCTTCAATTGAAATCCGTTGCACGCTCGATTGCTCGGGCGTGTTGTCTATTCAACGAGTTGTTTGCCTAGCAATCCGGCTCGTTCGAGCCGGATGGTCTATCAGCATTACTGCTGTACGCCGGTCGGCTAGACCGGCGATTTTTCGTTCAAGGGGCATATATCTATGTCCGAGAGAACTTGAACCCGATGAATGGCTGTGAACCTTCATCGGAGCTTTTTACGGCGATAGCAACTTGCTAAGAGTTTGGGCCTCGGAAGCCCTAGCCATCGCCGCACATTCTCGCGGCTCTCCCAACTGTTCACTTTTCAAAGATGGTTCCCGAGTCGCCCGTCCGGGCTTGTCGGGCCCGCCGCGGCGGTTGGCTGCGACGGGCCGAACAGAGTACCAAGCCCCAAGCGAATGTCAAGCCGACGCGAATGCGGGGGGCGGAAACGGTGGATTGCGGCGCGTGGCGCGATCAGGACGGGTCCTTGTCCACATCGGGTCCACGCGGGGCGCGGGTACGGCGGCCCGGCTCCGGGGCCGCCCCGAGGATGGCGATCCAGAGGCGCCGGCGGGGGATCCCCGCTTCCAGGAGGGCGTTGCAGGCGGCGCGGAGGGTCGAGCCGGTGGTCATGACATCATCGACGACGATGACCGCGCCTTCCTTCCTCCGCTCTCCGCCTTCCCCCCCACCACTTCCGCTGCCCCTTGCTGCTCCGACGGCCGGAGCGGGCAGCAGGGATTGGATGCGTCTCGGGACTGCGCGGATGGATCCGGAGACATTGGCCTGGCGGGCGCTGACGGGGATCGAGAGTTGCGATGCGCGGTGTTTGCGCGCCAGTGCGCGGACGACGGGCGCATCGAGTTCACTGGCGACGCCCCGTGCGAGCGTGAGCGTGTGGTCGATGCCGCGTGAGAGGCGGCGGCGTGTTGAGGTGGGCACGGGGATGACCACGGGGTGCGGGTCGCTCAGGCCGGCGCTGCGGATGGCGCGCGCGAGTTCGGCACCGAGTGATGCGCCGAGCCAACGGTTGGAGTGGAACTTGACTTCGCGAATCCAGTCGGCGAGGTGCGACTCGTAGGTTGCGAGGCGCACGGCGAACGACCACGGCGGGCGCTTGTTGCGGCAGTTGGCACAGCCGAACTCATCGGGCTCGTGCGGCCCGATGGAATGGGCGCAGCGCTGGCAGTATTCGGTGGGCGCATCTGGCGTCCAGCCGGTGTCGGCGATGCGCTGGGCGAGCGGGAGCGAGGTCGGCACGAGGAGGTCGCGCTCGGCGCTGCGGAGCCATGCGCGCCATCGCGGCTCGGGCGCGGGCTGCGCGGGCGCGGGTGTCGCGGCGACGGAGACCGGCGCGTTTGGAATGGGCGGCCAGGTGAACTTCGCCTGCGTCGGCTTGGTCTCGGAAGGCATCAGGAGACGAGGGGCGCGAGGAGTTTGGCGAGTTTGCCTTCATCGGCGCGGCGTTCGGTGGCGGCTTCGGGCTCGAAGACCTCGAGCATGCGCGGGACGGCGATATCGAGTTCGTCGAGGAGCGACGCGATGCGGGCCCAGTCGATGGTGCCGTCGCCGGGCATGAGGTGGTTGTCGGTCTGGCGGTCGTTGTCGTGCATGTGGACATAGCCGATGACGGGCGCGCACTGCTTGAGTGCGGCGTAGACATCGCCGGAGAAGTGGGCGTGGCCGGTATCGAAGCACATGCGGATGTTGCGGGAGCCGATGGTTGCGATCATGGAGCCGAGGAGCGGCGCATCGTGCCCGATGGGGACGACGAAGCCCATGTTCTCGACGACGAAGACGACGCCCAGTTTGTCTCCCAGATCGGCGAGACGGCGGAGGAAGTCGATGAGGTGCGGGGTGCGCGCGCTCTGGGCCTTCCGGGCTTCGTCGGGTGGGATCTTCGGGAACTCGTAGGGGGCATCGGGTGTTGTGGGGAGGTGTGCTGCGGGATGGACGACGACGATCGGGCCGCCGAGGTCTTTGGCGAGTCGGCCTTCGTGTTCGTAGAGGCGAAGGCAGTGCTCCCGGTGCGCGGGGTCCGGCGAGGAGGGGTCGATATCGGAGCCGAAGATGCCGTGCGTCGAGTCGATGTTCATGCCGACGCGCCGGAAGGTATCGAGGACCTGTTTGACGGTGGGCTTGTTGTCGCGGTTGTAATAGAACTGCGCTGAGGTGCAGCCGATGCGTTTGTAGGCGAGGAGGAATCGATCGGGATCGAAGTTGAAGCCGAACGGCGCGACGGTGGAGAGCACCCTGGACGAGGCGCGGCTGGCTTCACCCATGGTTGGGTTCCTTGAGTGCGTTGCGGATGAGTGCCGCGCGTTCGATTCGTCGTTCGCGCTGGCTCATGTTGCGTTTATGGGTGCGCTGGAGATGCGCGGTCTGGACATTGAGGATGAGATTATGGAGCGTGGCGAGGGGGACATCATTGATGAGGGAGGAGACGATGCCGAGGCGGACGACGCCGAGGAGCGTCATGGCCTCTTCGATTTTCATGAGGCGCGCCGAGCGGAGAATGGCCAGGGCGCGGAAGATCTGGTCCTCGAAGAAATAGGGTCGCTTCTGGGCGAGTGTGAGTCGGGCGGAGCGCTCGAACTCCATGATTCGCGGGACGACGACCTGCTCGAACTGCTGGAGGATCTCGCGTTCGGAGCGGCCCAGCGTGGTCTGGTTGGAGATCTGGTAGAGGTCTCCGGCGGCTTCGGAGCCTTCGCCAAAGAAGCCGCGGACGGCGAGGTTCATGCCTTTGGCGGCGCGCTTCACTTTCTCGAGGTCGCCCGTGAGGCGGAGAGCGGGGAGGTGGAGCATGGCGCTGACGCGGAGCCCGGTGCCGACATTGGTGGGGCAGGCGGTGAGGTAGCCGAAGCGGGGTGAGAAGGCGAAATCGGCGCGCGACTCGATTTTGTCGTCGGCGGTGTTGGCCTGTTCGAACGCGTCGGTGAGGTCGAGTCCGGCGCGGATGACCTGGATTCGCAGGTGGTCTTCCTCGTTGACCATGATGGCGAGGCGTTCGTCGGGGCTGGAGACCGCGACGGCGCGGGGTTGATCGCCCTCGGCGTGATTGGACGAGATGAGGTGGCGTTCGACGAGGACGCGGCGCTCGGTGTCGGAGAGTTCGGTGATGTCGACCCACATGACTTTGGGCGCGAGGTCGGCGTCGAGGATTTGCGATTGGGCGATGCGGAGGATCTGGGCGCGCTCGGAGGTGTCGGCGCGGCCGGTGAATGGGAAGCCGGCGAAGTTGCGCGCGAGTCGGACGCGGGAGGTGATGACGACATCGGAGGCGGGCGCATCGCAGCGGAGCCACTCGATGGGCTGGTCGGCCTCGTGGGTCATGGCGCTTCCCTGCCGTCATCGCCGCCGCACGCGTTCTGCGGGTCCGGCGTGTCGCTGGAGGGCGCGACGGGCTCTCCGGTCTGAATGATCTGATCGCGGAGCGAGGCGGCGCGTTCGTACTGCTCGGCCTGGATTGCGTCGTGGAGTTGGCGGCGGAGGAGGGCGATGCGTTCGTGCCGATCGACGGTGGCGCCGGCGCGGCGGGGTGTCTTGCCGGAGTGGTGGGTGGCGCCCTGCTGCATGCGTTCGATGAGTGGCGCGAGGGCGTCGGCGAAACTGGTGTAGCAGGACGGACACCCGAGGAGCCCGGACTGTTTGAACTGGGCGAGCGTGATGCCGCAGACGGGGCAGGGTTTGGCGCGGGGGGACTGTGCGGATTGTTTCTTGGCGGCGGCGCCGTGGGACATGACGAACTTGGTGATGAGTTCGTTGATGGGGGCGTGGGGTCCGGCGACGAGTCCCTCTTCGCGGGCGCACTCCTGGCAGAGGTTGCGCTCGACCTTCTCGCCGGCGTGGACGGTGACTTCGTGCACGGTGGCGGGTTTGCCGCATCTGTCGCACTGGTGAGACATCGCGCTTGAGTGTAGCGCGTGAAGGGGATGCGTGCCAGAGGGAATGCTCGGGGGATTACCCGCAAACGGCCTTGCGGATGGCTGCGAGCGATCTGATGAGCGCGGGCGCTTCGTCGAGCGCGAGCATGGTGGAGGCGTCGCTCTGCGCATTGCGCGGATCGGGGTGGCACTCGAGGAAGACGGCGTGGACGCCCGCGGCTACGGCGGCGCGGGCGAGGAGGGGGACGCGCTCGGGTCGGCCGCCGGTTGTCGAGGAAGCGCCGGGGAGTTGGGCGGAATGGGTCGCGTCGAAACAGACGGGGCAGGCGTTGGCGGCGTCGCCGAGTTCCATGAGGTCCCCCATGCCGATGAAGTCGTTGACGAGGCGGTGGTAGCCGAAAAAGGTTCCTCGCTCGGTGAGGATGATGTTGGCGCACCCGGCGGACTCGACCTTCGCGACGGGCCCTACCATTTCCTGCGGGGAGAGGAACTGTCCCTTCTTGATGTTGACGGCGCGGTTGTGGGATTGGGCGGCGCGAGCGACGGCGAGGAGGAGGTCGGTCTGGCGGCAGAGGAAGGCGGGGATCTGGAGGAGGTCGGCGACCGCGGCGACGGCCTCGGCCTGAGCAGGCTCGTGGATGTCCGTCGTGACGGGGACGGCGAGTTCCTCGCGGATATAGGCGAGGGTTTCGAGGCCGGCGGCGAGGCCCGGGCCGCGGGATGAGGAGATGGATGTGCGGTTGGCCTTGTCGAAGGAGGCCTTGAAGATGTAGGGGAGGCCGAGTTGGTCGCAGCAGGCCTTGAGGGTGCGTGCGATGTCGAGGGCGAGGGCCTTGGACTCGAGGACGCAGGGGCCGGCGATGATGGCGAGGGGGCGGCCTGAGCCGATCTGGATCGGGGCTGCGGGCCCGTTGATGGTGCAGGTTCTGGGCATGTCGGAAGGGTACCCGAGAAGTTCCCGGACTCTCGGGGCGCGGGATTCGGGTTCCAGATGGGGGTGAGGGTTGGGATGCGGTGAAGGGGTGGAGGGATCGGGTCGATAGGACCGAATGCCGCGTTTGTGGGTCCAGGGATGGGCCGAGTCACCGAGCTATGGAGTCAGGGATGGCCAAGATGCCGAAAGAGCCGGAACCGTTCGCCGAGCAGGTGGCAGTGATCCTTCGCCGGATTCACCCGGAGTTGGATGTGCGCCTGACTGGGCCGAGCGAGATGATCGTGAACGGGCGCCGGCTCGACCTTGAGAATCTGCACCGGCTGGTGACGGCGGATGAGGAACGCGGCGTCGAGATCGTTGAGCAGTACCTCGATCACTTGTTTGATGAGGACACGCTGAATGTGACTTCGATGCCGTGGGACGTTGCGAAGACGAAGATCATGCCGCGGATTCAGCCGGAGTCGATCTTCGAGCACTTGTCGCGCGAGATGGTGGCGCATGTGCCGTTCGTGAACGACACAGTTGTGGTATTCGTGATCGACATGCCGCACATGACGATCTCGGTGACGGCGGAGCAGATGGTGCGCTGGCACCTGACGGCGGATGATCTGGAGCAGGTGGCGCGTGAGAATCTGCGTCGGTACACGCCGGAGCTGGAGTTCCGGATGCTGGAGAGCGATGAGGGCGGGCGTGCGTTCGTGCTGTCGCTTCAGGACGGGTACGACGCGTCGCGGCTGTTGCTGGATGATCTGTTCCTGCGGATGGCGCCGGAACTGGGCGGGGACTTCCTTGTTGCGACGCCGAGCCGGGACATGTTCCTGGCGATGAGTCTTGACCCGGAGCCGTTCGTGAACCGTGTGTGCCGCCGGGTGGATGAGGACTACCACCGGTTGCCTTATCCGATCACGAACCGGTTGTTCTACGTGACGCGGGACGGCGTTGCGGGGACGGAACTCAAAGCTGCCTGACAGCAGTGAGCACAGAGCACAGAGACCCCCTCCGTCTCTCGCTTCGCTTGAGACACCTCCCCCGCTGGCGGCGGGGGAGGAAGCGTGCGGTACGATGCTGTCCGATGATTCTGTTGATCGACAACTACGACTCGTTCACATGGAACCTGGTGCAGCGGTTCGGGGAGATCGACCCGACGCTTGACCTGCGCGTGGTGCGGAATGACAAAATCACGGTGGATGAGGCGCGGGGGATGAAGGGGCTGCGGGGGGTCATCATCTCGCCGGGGCCGTGCACGCCGGACGAGGCGGGTGTGTCGAAGGACTTCGTGAGCGCGATGGCGGGCGAGGTGCCGATGCTTGGGGTGTGCCTCGGGCATCAGTGCATGGGCCAGATGCACGGGATGCGCGTGGTTCGGCACACGAAGATCATGCACGGCAAGACGAGCCCGGTGCATCACGACGGGAGGGGCATCTACCGTGGGATGAGCGATCCGTTTGTCGCGACGCGGTATCACTCGCTGGTTGTGCTGACGGGCGATGCGGTGCCGCACGGGTGGGAGGTTTCGGCGTGGACGAAGGATGTGCTTGCTGACGGGAGCGAGGCGCGGGTGGTGATGGGGCTGCGGCGGGTCGGGCGGGCGGGTGAGGCGCCGATGGAGGGTGTGCAGTTTCATCCGGAGTCGTTCCTGACGGAGGAGGGGCCGCGGTTGCTGGGCAACTTTCTGGCGATGGTGCGCGAGTGGGACGGTGCGGCGACGGCGTGACGGGTATGCTGCTCGTCGAACCTGTTTGAGGAACTGAGCGATGACGCAGACTGAGACGACGGTATCGAAGCATCACGCGAAGGGTGTGCTTGCGCAGTCGGACGGCGAGACGATCGTGCTGGCGGTGCCGGAGACGAGTTACCAGTTGCGCCTGGTTGTGCTCAAGGCGCCGGGGACGGCGGTGGGGAAGAAGATTTCGGGCGTGATTCGCGTGCAGGCGCGCCGCATCGACAAGGTGGGGTCGGGCGGGCGGTACATCGAGCCGGTGGCGGGGCGGCCGCGGCGGGTGCAGGGATCGGTTCTCAGTGTGAATGCGGCGGACGGGACCTTAGTGATGAGCGCGGGCGTGCCTGTGGTTGTGAAGCCGATGGATGCGCGGCAGAAGGCGAGCGACTTTGCGCCGGGGGACTTTGTGAGTTTCGATGCGCTGCCGGGGGCGACTTTCACGCCGGCGGGTTAGAAGAGCACAAAGCACAGAACACAGAGCACAGATCGAAGGCGACCGCCTCTTTCATGCCCTATCGGCTTGACGCCTCCCCCGAAGGCGCGGGCGAGGAAGCGAAACCACTCGCGGTGAGATGAACAGGGCTCACTTGGCTTCGCCAAGATGAGTCAGGGCACCCGATGGATGGCGATCACTCTTGGGCGTCGGCGCGGCGGACGGCGGCGCAGAAGTCGGCGAGTTTGCGGGGGTCTTTGACGCCGGGTTCGGACTCTACGCCTGAGGAGACATCGACGGCGTAGGGGCGGACGGTGCGCACGGCTTGTGCGACATTCTGCGGATCGAGTCCCCCCGCGATGATGAGGGGGTGGTCGCTGGAGTCGGCGACCTGCGCGAGGGCGTTCCAGTCGAAGGTGGTGCCTTGGCCGCCTGAGGAGCCGTCGATGAGGAGGGCGGTGATCTCGGCGATGCGGCTCCACTTCAACAGTTCGGACTCGATCGTTGCGGGGTCGAAGCGAACGGCCTTGATGACATCGGGCCCGGCGTCGCGCACCAGTGGTTCGGGTTCGTTGCCGTGGAGTTGGATGATGTCGAAGGGGAAGTCCTCGCGCGCGGTGTCGAGCGTTTCGAGGGAAGGGTTGACGAAGAGGCCGACGGTTGTGATGAAGGGCGGGAGCGCGGAGGCGATGTCCCACGCGGCGTCGGGCTCGATGAAGCGCGGTGAAGCGGGCGCGAAGACGAATCCGAGGGCATCGGCGCCGGCTTCGACGGCGCACCACGCGGCGTCGGGGGATGTGATGCCGCAGATCTTGATGCGGGTGCGGTGCAGAGTCACGCGATTTCCTCTCTGAGTTGGTCTGCGAGAGATTGAGCGGACTCGTCGAGGTGCGCGGTGCGGAGTTCTTCGAGGAGTCTGGAAGCGCGGATGGGGTCGTTGAGGTAGCGGGCGCTGAAAAGGGCGATCATGAGTTTGAGTCGGGGCGTCTCGCGGTCGGTGGGGAAGCGCGCGATGAAGCGGTCGTAGGCGGCGACGGCCTCGGTGTGGCGCGACTCCGTGGCGAGGTGATTCGCGATGACGAGCTGCGCATCGCGGTTCATGGTTGCGTCGGCGTCCTTGTCGAGTAGTGCGATGTATTTGTCGGTGGCGCGAGCGATCTCACCTGTGGCGATGAGCGAGGAGACTTCGGCGCGGGCGGTTGTGATGGCGTCGTCGGGTGCGGCGCGCTTTGACTTGCCCGATGCTGCTCCGACTCTGGACTGGCTCGGGAGGTCGGCGCGCCAGGGGGAGGTCTTGTGTGTGAGGGCTTTGAAGTCGCGGCGGCGTTTGGCCTGACGACCGATGGAGAAGAGGTCGAAGGGTTCGCGGGGGATGGCGTGGAGCCAGAGGAGGGTGATGGGGATGGAGGCACCGAAGATGTAGCCGCCGATGTGCGCCATGTACGCGACACCGCTGCCTTCGCCGCCACCGAGTCCCTGGAAGAAAAGGTCGCGCGCGATGGCGAAGGCGATGAACCACCATGAAGGGATGGAGTAGACGCCGATGATGAAGAAGAACAGCAGGACGCGGATGTGCGTGAGGGGGAAGAGGACGAGGAAGGCGCCGGTGACGGCGGAGATGGCCCCGGAGGCGCCGAGGACGGGGAGATCGGAGAAGGCCATGTGGATGGCGCCTGCGGCGACGCCCCCGACGAGGTAGAAGGCGAGGAAGCCGACGCGGCCGAAGCGGTCTTCGACGGGCGGGCCGAAGACGAAGAGGAAGAGCATGTTGCCGAGGATGTGCATCCAGTCGGCGTGTAGGAACTGGTAGGTGATGAGTTGCCACCAGTGGAAGAGGAAGTCCACGGGGAAGAGCATGAACTTCGCCTGCATGGCGAGGAAACGGTCTTCATCGTTGTGCATCAGCGCGTAACCGACGATGAAGATGAGGATGTTGATCGCCATCAGCCAGTATGTGATGACTGTCGGCCTGCGGCGCGGGCGGTCTGTGGCGATGGGGATGAACACGGTCGATCAGAGTTTAGCCGGGTCGACGGCCTGGCCGGCGATGATGCGCGACTCGATGAGGCGCGATGACCAGTTGTAGATGAGGCGGCCGACGATGTGCTCGTCGAGCCATGTCTCGGGGACGCGGAGGACGAGGAGGTCGGCGGCGGCGCCGGTTTCGATGCGGCCCGTGTCGGGCCAGCCCAGAAGATCGGCGTTCTCGCGGGTGATTCTGTTCCAGGCGTCGGCGGGTGTGGGGATGGGCGAGTCGGGATCGACGGTCATGCGGCGGACTTTGGCGGTCTCGATGTAGCCCCGCGCGACGCGGGGCATGGCGATGTCGGCGCCGGCGGCGACATCGGAACCGAGCGCGAGGCGGATGTCGTGGCGGAGCGCGGCGTGGTAATCGAAGAGGCCGGAGGTCAGGAAGATATTGGCTGCGGGGCAGTGGACGGCGATGGAGCGGCGCTGGGCGATTAGGCGCCATTCGTCATCGGAGAGATGGACGCAATGGGCGAGGAGTGTTGTGGGCGTGAGGAGGTTGGCGCGGTCATAGACGGCGGTGTAATGCGGGTCGCGCGGGAAGAGTTCGGAGACGAGCGCGCACTCCTGCTGTGACTCGGCGAGGTGTGTCTGAATGATTGCTTCGGGATGTTCCTTGTGCCACCAGCCGATCTCCGCGAGGAGTTCGTCGGTGCAGGAGACGGCGAAGCGCGGGTTGGCGCTGATGCGGTGGTTGTTGTTTGAGCCGAGCGACGCCATCGCGGGGGAGGGGACGGGGCGGGAGGATGCGCGGGCACGGTCTTCGGCGGTGAGTTCGTCGGGCGCGTTGCGGTCCATGGCGACGCGACCGACGATGAACCGGAGGGGTGTTTTGTCGCGGAGGTAGGCGACGGCTTCGCGGTTGATCTCGGCGTGACTCGTCAGATACCCGGCGAAGTTGAATGTGCCTTCGCGGAGCATGCGCCTCGCGGCGGTGCGGGCCATCGAGAGGGCGTGGCCACGCCCCCACCAGATTTCGGCGGGGAAGATGACGCTTTCGAGCCACGGGAGGAGGGGCAGCCCGTCGCACCCTGCGGAGTCGATCTGCGGGAGGTGGATGTGGGCGTCGGTGAATGCGGGGGAAATGATGCAGTCGCGGCCGCCGAGTGTTTGCGCGGGTTGATCGCGGGGCGGATCGCCGGTGCCGATTTCGGCGATGCGGGCGCTTTCGATGCGCAGCCAGCCGAGTTCAGGTGAGCGCGTGGGGTCGATGAGGAGTCTGCCGCGGATAAGCACGGGGGGATGGTAATCGCATTCACAAGTTTTGAATCATCCGATACCCCTCATCCGGTCGCTCCGCGACCACCTTCTCCCTCAAGGGGAGAAGGAGCAGAACTACGGGCAGGTGTTGGCCCAGTGGGAGAGGATGATGTTGAGGTCGTTGACGGTGACCTGGCCGTCGCCGTTGTCGTCGCCGCCGGTGAATGGCGGGACGGCCATGCCCCATTGGGAGAGGACGATGTTGAGGTCGTCGACATTGACGGTCGCGTCGAGGTTGCGGTCGCCGGGGCAGGGGACGGACTGGAACCAGTTGAGCGCGGGGATGGGCTGCTTGGTGATTCCCGGGCCGGCCCATGAGACGATGAGTCCGGCGGGGCCGTTGCGCTCGAAGAAGTCGATGCGCACGCGGTGCATGCCCTGCTGGAGGCCGATGACTGCGGAAGTCTCGGTCATGGTGTGGATGCCGTCGTTGTCGATGAGCGTTTCGGTTCCGATGGAGAGGATGGAGCCGTCGTCGGACGCGAGATAGAGGGTGTACAGGCCCGACGCGGGCGCGTTGATGAACGCATCGAAGCGCGCGCCGACGAAGTCCGTGCGGCCCGATGTTGCGAACGGCGCGTTGGTTGCGGGGTAGTTGAGCATCGGGACGATTCCCGATGCGTACGACGACAGCGCGGTGTAGTCGGGTACCTGGGTGACGCCGGAGACGATGAAGTATTTGGCGTCGACGCCCGGTTCGATCGCGCCGGTGAGATCGGGTGCGCGGAGGGGTGTGATGTCGATGGTGACTGTTGCGGCCCCCCCCGGCAGTCCATCAACGATCGAGTAGGTGAATGTGTCGGTGGGGCCCGCGCCGATGGGCGGCGTGTAGCGGAGGCGCTGGCGGCCGAAGGCGCCGGCGGGGACGAGTTCGACGGTGCCGCCGTTGGCGGAGATGGGATCGAATGCGTCGATGGCGGCGGTGGCGCAGGAGATCATCTGGTCGTTGAGCAGGACATCGATGGTCGCGGGGAGGAGTTCGGCGGCGTGGGCGTGGTCATCGGCTGCGTGGTTGCCGTCGATGGCGAGGTCGCACGGCGTGGCGTCGAGGTATGCGAGGATGGTCTCGATGACGCGGGGATGGAACTGGAGATTGACATTGGCGACACCGCCCGAACAGAGGTGGCAGTAGGACATGATGGTGCCAAGATTGGCGTTGGTGCAGTTGCCCGAGCCGCAGGAGTCGATGGGCGGGGCGTATTCGTGGGTGTGGATGGAGCCGAAGACGTGGCCGAGTTCGTGCGCGGAGATGAACAGGTCCCAGTTGGAGGGGGACTGGTTCTGGACGGGGAAGGGGAATGACGCGCTGAGTCTGGTGGCGACGGCGTATGCATCGTCGGTGATGCAGAGTGCCGCGATGGAGGCCTCGCCGGCGAATGTCTGGTCGAGGCGGGCGGAGAGGAGCAGCGCGGCGTCGCGCGGCACGGCGAGCATGTTGGTGTTCCAGTACGCGTAGAACTGGTTGTAGAGGGAGTCGGAGGTGTCCCAAGGGTCGGCGGCGTCGGCCCAGATGCGCAGGTATGTGACATTGAGTCGGACATTGAGATCGCGGCGGTAGATCTCGGAGACGGCGCCCATGAGGAAAACGGCGTATTCGGCTGCGGATTGGGCATCGCCTTCACCGCCCACGCCGAACTTCTGCGTGAACTCCCAGTCGGTGTCGATGGCGATGCCGGCGACGCGGCAGGGCGCCCCGTCGGTTTCTCCCTGCGTCGTCGTGCGATTGGCTTGATGATCGGGTTCCGGCCATCCGGGTGTGAAGTTGTCGGCGCGGGCGTTGACGGCGCAGAGTTGCGTCGTGATAGGGGTGTCGTCGAAGGGGACGGCTTTGAAGCCGGTGGGTGTGCGTGTGAGCGCACGGGTCTGGTTTGAGGTGCGGATGATGCCCGATGTGCCGCGCGGCGTGGAGGCGACGACGATGAGGGATTCGGGATCGTCCGGGAGTGTGCCGCGGTAGAGGGCGACGGTGGGCGGCGTTGATTCGAACTCGCCGTCGGCGCCGGCGACGATGAACACCGCGCCGGGGTCGAGGATGTCGAAGCGCTCAAGGTGGAGGTCGAGGGTGCGGCCGGGTTCGATCTCGACGGCCTCGAGCCGGAGGGTCGTGGGATCGGCGGTTTCCATGGACGGGAGCGGCGCCGGCGGGCCTGATTCTGTGGGATGGCCGGCGCGCGGGATGACGCCGCTCCCGCCCGCGATGAGCGGTGCGAGGATTAGCGCAGCCAGTGCGCAGACGAACCGCGTGGGGCTCATGCTTCCCCTTGCGCTTGATGGGTCAGACACGCGATGTGCGCGACTCCCTTGCCTCTTTCCGCGGCCCGGGCCCGGTGCCGGGGCGGCGGTCTCAACACCCCAAAGCTAGCACCGGAATGCGGATTGGGAAGGTTGGAGGGCTTGTACGGACGCGGATTTCGGGGCGGGATGGCGCTGCGGGAAGGGCGTGGGTCGGCTATAGTCTGGCCCCTCGGGCGGAGAAATCGCGTGTGAGAGGGCCTCGGCGGGGAAAGCCGGGGTCCGAAAACGCCGATGGCTCACCCGTGACCCGCAACTTTATTGGAAGGAAGGCAGGAGCCGTGATGACCGCAGCCCCCAAGGGCCTGGAAGGTGTAGTCGCCGCCGAGACCGAGATGTCGTTCATCGATGGCGAGAAGGGGATTCTCGAGTACGTCGGGATCGCGATCGATGACCTCGCTCGCAACTCGTCGTTCGAGGAGACGGTGTTTCTGCTGTGGAACCGGAAGCTGCCGACCAAGAGCGAGTTGGCCGCGTTCAGCGCGGACCTTCGCAAGCGGTATGCGCTACCGGGCGACATGAAGCAGCGGATTTCGACTTTGCCCAAGACGGCGCAGCCGATGCATGTGCTGCGGACGATGGTGTCGATGCTCTCGCTGTTCGACCCGGACCCGAACGCGAACGACGCGGCGTCGGCGCGTGAGAAGGCGCTGAATATCCTGGGATATGCGCCGACGATCGTGGCGTACTTCGATCGCCACCGGAAGGGCCTGCCGCTGATCGATCCGGATCCGAAGCTGAGCTTCGCGGCGAACTTCCTGTACATGCTCAACGGCGAGCATCCGACGCCGACGATGGAGCGGGCGTTCGATGCGTGCATGATTCTGCACGCGGACCACGGGCTGAATAACTCGACTTTCACGACGCGGGTGGTGATCTCCACCCTGAGCGACGTGTACAGCGCGATCAGCGCGGCGATCGGGTCTCTTCGCGGGCCGCTCCACGGCGGCGCGAACGAGGGCGTCATGAAGATGCTCAACGAGATTCCGAGCGTGGGCGATGTGCGCAGGGTTGTCGAGGACAAGCTGGCGCGCAAGGACAAGATCATGGGGTTCGGGCACCGGGTGTACAAGAACTACGACCCGCGGGCGACCTACCTCAAGACGCTGGCGAAGAAGCTCGCGGAGGACACGGGCAATGTGTCGCTCTACGAGAAGTCGCACGCGATCGAGCAGATCATGGAGGAGAAGGTCGCGGCCAAGGGCATCTACCCGAATGTCGACTTCTACTCGGCGACGACTTACCACTGCATCGGCTTGCAACTTGACCTGTTCACGCCGATGTTCGCGCTGTCGCGGATCTCGGGCTGGGCGGGCCACATGCTCGAGCAGCTTGAGGGGAATCGGTTGTATCGCCCGAAGGCCGAGTACACCGGGCCGCACGGCGTGGCGTACACGGCGATCGAGAAGCGGTAAGCGACTTGGACAACTGAGTGAATTTCGACAGGCCCGTGCGACGCGCGGGTCTGTTTTCATTTAGTCGTCGGCGAGGCGTGCTTCGGAGCCGGGGAGGTTGGCGCGGCGAAGAACTACCGAGGAGTTGATTGTGAAAATCAACATCCCGAACACGGCGGCAACCGCCCCGCCTCCGGCGATAACGAACCACACCATCGCAGCGTATTCCGGGTCTGCAAACAGCGACTCAATCAATGCTGTCAGCCCGGTGGGAATCAACGCGATCGTCTGCGACAACAAGAAGATTCCACATGCAACATTCGCTCCATGAACGGAGGCATTGAGGGCGCGACGACGGCTCGCGGCGTTCCACCCGTTCATGCGCGCGATCAGTATCCATCCGACAAGAAGCGTCAGCGCGCGGAGTGCGAGATAGGCTGCAAGAGTGACGCCGACGAGCATGGCGACGATGTACATGCCGGTGAAGAAGATCATTTCTCGATCCATGCCGGTGCCATAGGGAGAGCGCACGCTGTTCCATTCCTGGATCAATACGGTCATCCATATCGCCACTAATGTGACCAGAGACCCTAGAAGGACCGCGAGATGGTTTCGTGTATCGAGCCGCCAGAAGTGATCGAGTTGCGGGGACATCTCCCGATACCACCTTGGCAGATCGGTGAGGGCGATGCGGGCGGTGTTGAACCATGCACGCCAAGTCGGGGACTGCTGCATCGGCGTTCCGGGTCGGAACGTTGCGCGGAAACCTTCGATGGGTGTGCCGCATTCGGGGCAGTTGTCGGATCGTTTGAGGCCGGTGAGGTCGTAGCGGCAGTGTTCGCAGCGGAGGGGTGGAGGTTCTTTGGATTGGGTCATGGATTACCCCTCATCCATCAGTCAATCCCCCCGGCTTGCGCCGGGGGCTCGCATGTTCGCCTTCGACAGGAGGCTGTCTACCGCAACCCGTACTCTTTGAGTTTGCGGTAGAGGGTTCGCTCGCCGATGCCGAGGAGTTTGGCGGCCTGTTCGCGGTTGCCGGCGGTGAGTCGGAGTGTTTCGCGGATGGCGCGTTTTTCGAGTTGTTCGAGGGATGTGCCGGCGAGTGACCCCCCACTGCCGCCCCCCCCGCTTGCTGAGGGATCGTCGTCGTCGTTCATGCGGACATCGTCGGGGATGTGGCGGACATCCAACTTCTCGTCTGCCGCGCCAATGACGACCATGTTCTGGACGACATTGAGGAGTTGTCGGACATTGCCGGGCCAGTCGTAGGCGGTGAGGCGGAGCATGGCGGCGTCGGTGATGTCGGGGACGGGGCGATTCAATGATGTTGCGAACCTGGCGATGGCGTGGCGGACGATGCGGGGGATGTCCTCGCGCCGGTCGCGGAGGGGCGGGAGATGGACCTCGACGCCCTTGATGCGGAAGTAGAGGTCTTCACGGAAGGTGCCGTCGGCGACGGCCTGCTTGAGGTCCTTGTTGGTGGCGCTGACGAAGCGGACATCGGTTTTCCTGGAGTCGTTGGCGCCGAGGCGGACGACCTCGCCGGTTTCCAAAACGCGGAGGAGTTTGGCCTGCATGGTGAGTGGCATGTCGCCGATTTCGTCGAGGAAGAGGGTGCCGCCGTTGGCGTATTCGAAGACGCCCTCGCGGTCTTTCTCGGCGCCGGTGAAGGCGCCGCGGACATGGCCGAAGAGTTGATCTTCGAGGAGGGACTCGGACTGACCCGCGCAGTTGAACGCGACGAAGCGCTTCTTCTCGCGCTGAGAGAGTTTGTGGACGGCGGTGGCGATGAGTTCCTTGCCGGTGCCGGACTCGCCCGTGACGAGGACGGGGAGGTTGGAGGCGGCGACGGTGCGGACGGTGGAGAGGATTTTGCGCATCGGCTCGGAGCCGGCGACGATTCCTTCGAAGCCGTCGTGCTGCACGAGGTCGGATGCTTCACCGGCCCCCCCCGCTGTATGGCGGAGGAGGACTGTTTCTGCGGCGCGGTTGATGAGCGAGCGGAAGAGTTCGAGGTCGAGGGGCTTTTCGATGAAGTCGAAGACGCCTTCCTTGAAGGCGGAGCGTGCGGTGGCGACATCGCCGTGGGCGGTGACCATGACGGTCTCGGCTTCGGGCTGCAGATTGCGCGCGGTCTGGAGGACGCGGAGGCCGGCGTCGGCGCCGTCGGGGGCGACGGTGCCGGCGGGTGTTTTGACGCCCGCGGAGTTGGGCATGCGGAGGTCGGTGACGACGACATCGAAGGAGCCGCCCTTGAGTTCTTCGAGGGCCGCGGGGACATCGTTGACGATTGTGCAGATGTGCCCGGGCTTTCGGAGGGCGTCGGACATGACCTCGGCGTGGTCCGGTTCGTCCTCGACGATGAGGACCTGTGCGCGGGTGTTGAGGTTGTTGTCAGGCATGGCCTGATGATACGGGGACGGGCGTGGCGCGCTGGATGCCGGTGAGGGCGATGGCGATGGCGTCGGAGACATCGGTGGGAGAGGGCGGCGCGGGGAGGGCGAGGAGGGCCTGGACGGTGGACTGGACCTGTTGCTTGGAGGCGTGGCCGTTGCCGGTGACGGCGCGCTTGACCTCGGTGGCGGGGAGTTCGATGAGCCGGAGCCCCATGCGCGCGGCGACGAGGAGGATGACGCCTCGGGCGTGGCCCATAATGATGGCGGTGGTCGGGTGCGCGTAGTGCGCGTAGAGCTTCTCGACGCAGACGACCTGGGCTTGTGAGCGTGCGAGGAGCGCTGTGAGGTCCTGCTCGAGTTCGACGAGGCGGTCGTGGACGGGGAGCGAGGACTTGAAACGGAAGACGCCGGCTTCGGCGAGCGACGGGGTGTCCGTGGGTCGTTCGGCGCTGGCACGGAGCACGGCGTAGCCGGTGCGTTGGAGTCCGGGATCGATTCCCACGATGCGCATCTGTCTCATGGTATCGGGCGTTGGGATCGGATGGGGTGAGTGCCGGTGCGATAACGCGGTGTGCTGCATAAACGGAATAAGCGGCCGGACCGAGCGCGGTTGCGAGCGGAATCGATGAGTCGCGCTTGCGGGCGGCGCGGGGTGCGGCATTGTTGTGACCGAGTGACCCCCTGCACACGGGGTCGCGGTTTCGATCGGTTCAACTTTACGAGGAGTCAGAGAGATGAGTATTCGTACCCCCTTGATGCGCGCCTGCGGCGCGTCGATCGGTCTGCTTGCGCTGGCTTCGTCGGCGCACGCGGGCATGAGCCCCATTCTGTCGCCCGGGACCTACGCGCTTGCGAACCATCCCGACGGCAACGCTGCCACGCCCTACTACGGGATGCGCGCCGACGGCCTTCGCACGGGCAATGCCAACGACACCTACACCTTCGACTTTGAAGCCCCCGGCGCGGCGATGTTCACGGACATCACCGACAACGGCGGCGGGAACTACAGCATCCGCATCTACGGCCAGGCGTTCGGCGGTCGCGATATCGGCGGCACGTACGACGCGGTCGAGAGCGGGATGGTGTCGATCGAGTTCACCTACGCGGTGGCGACGCAGGTCCCCGGTGATGACGACTTCTGGGTGACGGGCCCGGACATGACCAATAACGGCACGATCGCGTTCATCTCGGGCGCGCTGGCGGGCGAGGCGTACGCGCTGACGGACAAGAGCAACGGCTCGTACTCGTTCCGCCTCGGCGATGAGGACAACGACGCCGGGCACCGCGGGCACGACGGTATCTCCGGCTGGGGCTGGATGAACCACGGCCCGGTGGGCGGTCAGATCGGCGGCCACCTCAACGACACCGACTGGCTCTTTACGGTGATCGTCCCGACGCCCGGTTCGACGGCGCTGCTCGGGTTCGCCGGTCTTGCGACGCTCCGTCGCCGCCGGTGAGTGCTCCGGGCTGATCGCGGCTCCTGTTTGATTCCCGGCGCGGGTTCCCTCGAGGGGGCCCGCGTTTTTTCGTGCGCCGGTTATGCTTGCGGCACCATGGTGTTTGCGATCATCGGCGCGGTTGTGGTCGGCGTGACGCTCGGGCTGCTGGGCTCTGGGGGCTCGATCCTGACGGTCCCGGTGCTGGTGTACCTCGTGCACCGGCCGGACAAGAACGCGATTGTCGAGTCTCTGGCGATTGTGGGCGTGATCGCGTTGTCGGGCGCGTTGACACGGGTGAAGAAGAGGGAGATTGACTTCGGCGCGGCGGGGCTGTTTGCGCTGGCGAGCATTCCCGGCGCGTGGATCGGCGGCGAGATCGGTTCGCGGATTCCGGGGGCGCTGCAGCTGGTGATTCTGGCGGCGACGATGCTGGTTTCGGCGGCGTTGATGCTGCGCGGGAAGTCGAAGAAGAGGCCCGCGGACGATGGGAAGGATGCGCCGGGGAAGAGGCGGCATCCGCTGATTGTGATTCCGGTGGGATTGGGTGTGGGGATGCTGACGGGGACGGCGGGAGTGGGCGGGGGATTCCTGTTTGTGCCTGCGCTGACTGTGGCTGCGGGATTGGACATCCGGCGCGCGATCGGGACGAGTCTGCTGCTGATCTCAATCAACTGCGCGACGAGTTTCTACAAGTATCTCGCGCATCGCGGGGCGCTGGAGGAGCCGATCGACTGGATGACCATCGCGATTTTCGGCGTGGTGGGCGTCGCGGGCGCGCTGGTGGGTCAGCGGCTTGGGAGCAGGATCAGCCGGGAGATGCTGCGGAAGATCTTCGCGGTGTTCCTGGTGGTGCTCGGTGTGTACATGCTGTGGCGTGAGACGATGAGCCTGATGGGGCGGTGAGCGCGCGCTGGTTTGCGTTATCAAGCGACATGGCTCGCGCTGCAGCGCGAGCCATGGCACCCGAGAAGTGAACTCTCTCACTACCCCCTATCTGAGGTCGGGGGCGTGAGTCAGTTGCAGGTGAGTCCCCAGTTGGAGAGGACGGTGTTGAGGTCGTCGACGTTGACTGTTCCGTTGCCTGAGACATCGCCCGAGGTGAAAGGCGGGACGGCGCGGAGCCAGTTGGTGAGGACCATGTTGAGGTCGTCGACATCGATCGTGCCGTCGGAGTTCGCATCGGCGGGGCATGTCGGGGGCACGCGGATGGTGACGGTGCCGGAGCCGAGGAGACTCGAGAGCGTGAGTGTGTGGCCGTCGTGGGCGACGGACCCGGCGAGGCCGCCGGAAAAGATCGCGATTACGCTGCCGGGGACCGCGCTGACATTGATCGTGACGGTGCCGGCGACGGTGTCGTGCGCGCCGCCGATGGTGATGACGGGCGTGGAGCCGTCGAGCGACCATGAGAGCGCGTTGAGGTCGAAGTGATCGAAGGCGTTGCTGGTGATTCCCAGGACATCGAAGGCGGCGCGGCGCCAGCTGATGCCGCCCTGGGGGACATTGGCGCGGTAGTAGACGGGGTTGGAGTAGGCCTTCTCGGTGCGGCCGTTGACGGTGGAGTGGACCTCGGCGCGCACGAATGAGCCGGTGGTCGGGTTGACCGTTGTGTTGGCGGTGAGGTCGATCTCGGTTGTGGCGACGGGGACGGCGACGGCGAGGTTGCCGGAGTCGATGACGCGGGCGGTGTCGCCCGGTGTGAGTCCGGTGAGGTGGATTGTGGACTGGACGGAGGGCCGGTCGGTGACGACGACCTGGCCCATGAGCGCGCCGCGGTCGGTCTCGATGTCCATCGTGCCGTTGTAGATGACGGGGTCGGCGAAGTAGGTGCGGCCGGCGCGGAGGGCGTCGGCGAGTTCGGACTCGTCGATGGTGTCGGCGTAGATGAACTGGGTCATGGAGAAGGTGGGGTTGGTGAGGACGCCGGCGGGGTCTGCGCCGTGGGAGTCGGAGACTCCGAGCCCGGTGTAATAGAGGGCGTTGAGGGCGAGTTGGTCCCAGACCCAGAGGTGGTCCGGCATGGGCCTCTCGCGCTGGCGGTACCCGACTTCGAGGAGGTCGGAGTTGTACAGGTGATTGCCGAGGAACTGCGCGAGGAGCGCTTCCTTGGTGAGCGTTGTGGGCAGGAGCGGCGTGCCGGTGCCGAACATGTGCGCATAGGAGATCGCGGCGCCGTTCTGGTGGGCGAGTTCGGTGATGCGGTAGCCGACGAAGTCCTGGTGGAGCTGCCAGTTCACGAGCCATCCGTTGATGAATCCGGGGGAGAGCGTCTCGTAGGCGTTCCAGTCGGGGATGGGCGTGTTGGGGCCGTATTCGAGCATGTGCTTGGGCGAATACGAGTGCTCGACGCCCTGAAGGTGTGTGACGCCTTCATGGAGCGCGTTGTAGGCATCGAGTTCGGTGCGCTGCCATGCGAACAGCGGCGCACCGGTGGCGGCGTAGTCGATGCGGAGGTCGTCGTAGCAGACTGTCGCGACCGCGTTGTTCTTGGACTCGATGCCGACGAGCAGTTCGGTGAGTGCGTTGTCGAGGCCGTTGATGAAGGGGTATCCGGCGACGGCGTCCTGCGAGAGATTGAGGACGATCTCGTTCCATTGACCTGGTGTGTAGGGGACGGGCACGCGGTAGATGTAGTCGTTGCGGACCGGGGCGGTGATGGTGTTGGAGAGGAAGTACTGGATCTCGAGCCGCTGCGTGCTGACGATGGAGGGATGGAGCGGGCGCGAGAGGATTGCGGTGATGACGCCGGTGGCGTCATTGCTGATAACTTCGGGGAAGACCTTGATACGGATGGTGGCGTCGGCGGCGAGAGAGACGCGCCGACGCGTCGCGTCGGCATTGAAGAGATACGAGAAGTCGGAGCGGTTGGCGAACTGGCGTGAGCCGGACATCCGGAATGAGCCGGTGCCGGTGGCGACGGTCTGGTTATCGATCGCGGCGCTGAAGGTCTGGAGCCCGTTGCGGAAGTAATCGATGCTCTTGATGAGCGCGATGTCGCCGTTGCTGGAGGCGGTCCACGGCTCGCCGTGGTTGAGCGGCTCGGTGAGCGTGTCGAAGCCGAAGCGGGTGGCGCGGTGGGCCTCTGCGACAAACATGTGGTCGTGGTCGGTCCACCAGATGACATCGATGCCGAGCATCTTGGCGACTTCGTGGTGGGAGCGGATGGTTGCGTCGCCCTCGGAGAGGGAGCCGTGCATGTGGAGCGCGGCTTTCCAGGAGGGGACACCGGTGACGGGCGAGACCCGGGTCGGCGTCCTGTCGGTGATGTTTTCCTGGTGGTGGGACTCGTTGGGCTTGCCGTGATCCGGGTGACGGGCGGAGACGGGAGCGCAGGAGAGCAAGAGCACGCCGATCGTGACGACCAACCGCGCCGAGCGAGACATTTTGCTGGGTCCTTCTGAATAGTGGATTGGAGTTCCACCCTCACTGAATGCGAACATGAATTCTACTGTTTCAACACCAAAAGCAAGGGAATTCGAGGAATCGTCATAACCGTCGGCTTTTCCGGGGATTGGGGCTCGGTGCGCGGGGGCGGGCGCTCGATTCGAGACGGCGCCGACGGCACGGCGGCGGTTATCTGGCGGCGCTTTGCGAGGGGGACCGCGCTCGGCCCGGTTATGGGCAGGTGGCTCCCCACAGGGAGAGGAGGATGTTGAGGTCGTCGACATTGACTATGGCGTCGGCGGTGATGTCGCCCGACTGGCCGGTTGCGACGGTCTGGCCCCAGTTGGAGAGCAGGATGTTCAGGTCGTCTACAGCGACGATGTTGTCGCCGTTGATGTCGGCGGCGCACGGCGGGTGGAGCGCGACACGGACGACGCCGGTGCCGATGAGGTTGGTGATGCTGATGGCGTTCGGGGCGTAATCGACTTCGCCGGTGAGCGGCGGTTCGACGATAACCTGCGCGCCGGCGGGAAGGTCGGCGGTGTCGATCTGGAATGCGCCGGGGGATGACTCGGACTGGCCGGCTATGGATAGCGTCGTGATGTCGCCTTCGGCGGCGGATGTGACTGAGGAGACCCGGAAGTGGTTGAAGTTGCGGGCGATGACGCCGGCGTAGTCGACGAAGGCGCGGTGCCAATCGATGCCGCCGTCGGGCACGTGGCTGAGGAAGTAGATCGGATTGGAGTAGGCCTTCTCGGTGCGGCCGGCGGTCTGCGAGTTGACTTCGGCGCGGAGGAAGGAGCCGGTGGACGGGTTGATGGTGATGGTTGCGGGGAGGTTGACTGCCGATTTGGTGACCGGCGTTGTGGAGACGGGATTGCCGGAGTCGATGAGGCGGACCTGGTCGCCGGGTGTCAGCGCATCGATGTGGACCGTTGCGTCGATGGATGGGCGGTCGGTGATGACGATGTTGCCCATGACGGCGCCGTTGTCGGCGCGGATGTCCATGACGCCGTCGTAGATGACGGGATCGGCGTAGTAGGTGCGCCCGGCGCGGAGGGCGTCGGCGAGTGATTGTTCGCCGCAGGTATTCGAATAGATGAACTGCGTCATGGAGAAGGTGGGGTCGGAGAGGTACTCGGTGAGGTTGCCGGAGTGCCCGTCGCTCACGCCGAGCCCGGAGAGGTATTTGTGGTTGAGGGCGAGTTGATCCCAGACCCAGAGATGGTCGGCCATGGGGCGTTCGCGCTGGCGGTAGCCGACTTCGAGGAGGTCGGAGTTGAAGGTGTTGGTCGAGAGGAGTTTGGCGAGGAGTTGTTCCTTGGTGGGCGTGGAGGCGAGGAGCGCGGTTCCGGTGCCGAAGGGATGGGCGTAGGAGACGGCGGCGCCGCGTTCGTGGGCGAGCGTCGTTATCCGGTTGGAGATGAAGTTGTTGTGGGCGGGGCCGTCGACGAGCCATCCATCGACGACTCCGGGGCTGAGCGCCCAGGCGGTGACCCAGTCGGGGAGGGGCGTGTCGGGGCCGTATTCGAGCATGTGGGGGAGCACGGAAGAGTGCTCGATTCCCTGGAAGTGGATGACGGAGTCATTGAGCGCGTTGTAGCCGTCGAGCATTTGTCTTTGCGCGGCGAAGAGGGGCACGCCGTCGGCTTCGATCTCGAGTCGGAGATCGTCGAAGTAGCAGACCGCCAATGCGTTGTTCTTTGACTCGAGCCCGATGAGGACTTCGGTGAGGGCGTTGTCGCGTCCATCGATGAAGGGGTAGCCGGCGACGGCGTCGTCGGTGATGGGCATGACGATCTCGTTCCACTGTCCCGGTGTGTACGGGACGGGGACGCGGTAGATGTAGTCCTGGCGGGTGGGCTGCGTATCGGTGTTGGAGAGGTAGTACTGGATCTCGAGGCGGTTGTTGGCCACGATCTCTGGCGTGACGGTGCGCGAGAGGAGCATCGTCATCACGGCGGTAGCGTCGGCGCTGGTTGTTTCGGGGAAGACCTTGAGTCGGAGCGTGAGCCCGGCGGCGAGGGAGATTCTTCGGCGCGTCGGATCGGCGCTGAAGACATAGGAGAAGTCGCTCCGGTTGGCGAACTGGCGGCGGCCCGACATTTTGAGCGAGCCGGTGCCGACGGCGACCTGTTCGTTGGTGATGGCGGCGGATTGCTCCTGGAATCCGGTGCGGAAGAGCGAGATGCTCTTGGTGAAAGCGATATCCACGATCCAGTTGGGCGACCACGGCTCGCCGGTCGCGAGCGACTCGGCGAGCGCATCGAAACTGAAGCGGGTGGCGCGGTGCTGCTCGGAGACGATCATGTGATCGTGGTCTGTCCACCAGATGACATCGATGCCGAGGAGTTTGGCGGCTTCGTGATGCGAGCGGATGGAGGCGTCGCCCTCTGAGAGGATGCCGTGCATGTGGAGCGCGGCTTTCCACGCTGGCTCGCCGGTGAATGGCGAGAGGCGCGAGGGCGTGGTGGCGGAGATGACATCCTGCTGATTCGCGTGCGGCGCGGCGCTGTGGTCGGGGTGGCGCGCTTGCGCGGGTGCGGTATGGCATGCGATCGCCCCGATGAGGACGGGCCACCACGATTGACGATTCACGGCTCAATCCCTTCTTTCCACAGCGGTGTGCACGCGGAGGTGGCGCGCTCGAGTGGAATTGTATATCGGTGCCTGGTAGATCAAAGACAAATTGGTCGGGTTGGACCGCGTTATCGCGACGGTTCGATGGCCCAGCGGAGCGTCTTTGCCACGGTCAGAATGGTGTACAGGTTCGACCCACCCTCGGGAGGTTGCCGACTCAGTTATTCGACTCGTTTCCGGCCAATATATCCCGCACAACTCTCTCCACATTCGACGGGAATACTACAAAGAATTTCCGTCTAACTAGCGATTTATTTTTGCCGGAGGCGTCCCATTTCTCCGGAGAGGCATAGATGAGATTTGAACCTTTCGTAGCCCAACTCCCGACCGCGTCGCGAAGGACCGACAGATAGATAGACAACGACACGCGATTGTCCACCAAGGGCAAGTCTTTGTGGATTACGACAACATCACCGGGAGAAAGCCAAGATAGGTCGCAGATGCATTCGTCAACTGCGTTCCAGTTATTTCCGAAGTAGTCGGGAAAGCGCAATACCAATGCGAGAGCATCCAACAAGTCTTCCGTACTCTTAATGTTTCGGGGCAGTTCAGCACGATGAACCGCCTCTATATCGGCGCCATCGCTGAAGATAAAATCGCTCATTCGTTCGGTCCTCGGTTCATCGAGAGTAGCGTGTGGAGCTGGTCGGCGTACAGTACGACTCAGCGACAACCAGAACACGGTTCTAATTCGACTCGATGGCCCAGCGGAGCGCGTTATCTGCCTTGACGGTAACGGCGGCGAGGAGGCGGCGCGACTCGGCTTCCATCAGGGTGCGTTCCTGGGCGAGGCGTACCGCGGGCTCGAGTTCGGGGCGGGCGGCTTCGATTGTTGGGGCGTCGCTTGGTGGCGGGATGACTCGTTCGATCGTGATGAGTGCCCATGTGTCTTCGAGGACGATCGGGCCTCTGATGCCGCCAAGCGGAACCTCGGTGAGTGCTGAGCGGATGGCCTGCGGCCAGGCGATGTCGTCGGGCGAGACGGCGGGGATGAATCCGCCGGAGGGCGCGCTAGCGTCGATGGAAGTTTTGATCGCGGTGTCTGCGAAGGTGCTTCCGGCGCGGATGGCCATCACGGCGGCCTGTGCTTCTGCGGCGCTGCGGGTGACGATGACGCGGATGTCGTAGCGCGTTCCGTAGCGGAGACGGTATGCGCTGGCGACGGCGGCGTCGGAGATGACGACCTGATCGCGGACGAGGGCGCGGAGGCGGGCGGTGCGCTGGAGGAGCGCGGCGAAGCGGACGGGCCCGAGGCCGCGGGCGCGGCGGATGGCGTCGAGCGAGCGCCCGTCGGCGTCGCCGTTGATTGATGCGATCTGCATGAAGCGGTCGCGTTCGGCGTCGATATCCGATTGCGTGATGTTGATGCGGCGGCGCGCGCATTCCTCGCGGAGCGCCGTATCGAGCATGAGTTCGCGGACGATCTCGGTGCCGCCGGCCTCGGCGAGGGCGGGGATGATGTCGGCCCATGCGTAGGGCGTGCCGTTGATGATGAGTGCGGCGGCGGCGGTGTCGGCGGTGCTGGTGGGGTTGTGCGGCGCGCCGACGGAGTTCTCGGCGCGTTCGATGCCGCGCATGGCGCGGGCGTCGTTCATTTGAGTCGACGCGCACCCGGCGCTGCAGATCGCGACCCATGCGAGCAAGCGGGCGCGCATCAGGGTCTAAGTCCTGACGGCAGTCCGTCGGGGAAGTAGGTTTCGATGGCGGATTTGATGCGTTCGACGCGGTTGCCGTGGCTGGGGTGGGTGGACATGAACTCGGGCGGCTTCTGGCCGCCGGCGCTGGCTTCTTCGAGGATGTCCATGACGCCGATCATGGCCCGTGGGTCGTACCCGGCGTTGGCGGCGAGGATGACGCCCCATGTGTCGGACTCGAGTTCGTCCTCGCGGCCGTATTTGAGATTGACGAGTTGTGCGACGGCGCTTGCGAGTTGGGCGGCTTGTTGCGCGCCGACCTGTGAGTCGGATGCGCCGACGGCGACGGCGCCGACGAGGCCCTGTGTGAGGCCCATCTTGGCCATGCGCTGGGCGCCGTGGCGTTCGATGACGTGGCCGACCTCGTGGGCGAGGACGCCGGCGAGTTGGCCTTCTGTCTGGAGTTTGTCGAAGAGGGCGCGGGTGATGAAGACCTGGCCGCCGGGGAGGGCGAAGGCGTTGATGGTCTGCGGATCGGCGAGGAGGTGGAACTCGAACTGGTAGGGGTTGTTCTCGCCGTTGGGGATCGCGCGGAGGAGTTCGGCGCCGATGGCATCGACGAGGCGCTGGTCTGCGGAGTCGCGGTCTTCGCCGCCGTGCATCTGCATCATTTCGGGCATGGCCTGGAGTCCCAGCGCGATCTCGTCCTGCGGGGACATGGAGACATGCTGGACCTTGCCCGTGATGGGATTGATCTGGCGCATGGAGAGGAAGGAGATAATGGCGAAGAGCGCGACGACGCCCGCGATGACAAGGCGGGGGTTGATGCCTCTTCTGGAGCCGCGGTCTCCGCGCCCGCCGAATGGTCCTCGTCCGAACTGTGTCATGGGAGTCCTCCCGTGCGAGGGGGTAGTGTAGACGGGCGTGGGCTGCGCGCTCGTCGCGATTGAAGATGCACTGCTCGTTGCTTTGCAAATAAGCGGTGGCACCCGGCGGATGCCCTCAACGACCCCCTCCGTCACGCCATTGGCGTGACACCTCCCCCGATGGGGATCGGGGGAGGATGCGATTGTCCCGTGGCTTGCGCAGGGGGCTCGCCAAGCGCGATTACTTCTTGGCGAGTTTGTAGAAGGGGAGCGGGCGGACGCGGGTTTCGAAGAAAGCGTCGCGGCCCGAGTCGACGCGCAGTTCTGTGCCGTCGGCGGCGTGCTCTCGATCGACCAGCGCCATGGCGATGGGCTTCTCGAATGTGGGGCTGGTGCAGCCGGAGGTGACGACGCCGACGGGCTTGTCGCCCTTGACGAGGGTCATGCCTTGTCGGGGCGTGCGCTTGCCTTCGACATCGAGACCGATGAGCGTGCGCTGGGGGCCGCCGGCGTCGCGAGTCTTCTGGAGTGCTTCGCATCCGATGTATTTTTCGCCGAGTTCGTCCTGGTCCTTGTCGAGATTGATGGCGAAATCGACGCCGCAGGAGAGGGCGTTGATGTCCTCGCCCAGTTCGTGGCCGTAGAGCGGCATGCCGGCTTCGGTGCGGAGCGTGTCGCGTGCGCCGAGGCCGGCGGGTTTGATGATGGCGTCGTCGGCGGACATATCGATGTCCTTGAGGACCATCTTGATGGCGACGCCGACCATGTTGGCGGGGAGGATGACTTCGACGCCGTCCTCGCCGGTGTAGCCGGTGCGGGAGACGAGGACTTTCATGACGAGGAAGTTTTTCTCGGTGAAGCGGTAGCGCTTGAGGGTGGGGATTTCCTTGGAGAACTTGGCGAAGACATCCATGACCTTGGGTCCCTGGACGGCGATCATGGCGGTCTTGAGCGTGCGGTCGTCGAGCGTGGCCTTGAAGTCGCCCTGAATCTCGTGGAGGTGGGCGACGATCTTGTCGCGGTTGGATGCGTTGCAGACGACCATGAACTCGTCGTCGTCCATGCGGTAGACGAGGACGTCGTCGCGGACGCCGCCGCGTTCGTTGCACATGAGCGAGTAGCGGCACTGGCGGGCCTGCATATCGGCGATTCGGCGGGTGCAGGCGCGTTCGAGCCAGCGTCGGGCGTGTCGGCCTTTGATGTAGAGGCGGCCCATGTGCGAGACATCGAAGATGCCGCCGGAGGAGCGGACCTGATGGTGCTCGGCGGTGATGCCGGGTTTGTAGACGAGGGGCATCTCCCAGCCGGCGAACTCGACCATTTTGGCGCCGTGATCGATGTGGAACTGATGGAGTGGGGTCTTGAGCACGGCTCTCTCCTGAGCGGCGAGGGGGGATTCTGGAATGAACTTAGTGTACGCAAACGGCCATTCTGCGGCGTTGGGGACCGGGAGCGGTAGACTCGGGTTATGAAGATGCGCCTCTTGAGTGGTTTGGTGGCGGCGTTGTGGGCGGCTGGGGTCTCGGTCGGGGCCGCGGCTCCGGGCGAGGCGGCGGATTCGTCCGAGCAGCCGGCTCGGAAGGCGGAGCTCTTCACTGCGGAGCGCGCGGCGGAGGAGGATCTGCTGGTTGTGTTGCCGCGTGCGATCGAGATGGGGATGGTGCCCATCGGGGACGAGCGGCATCGGCGGGTGTGGGTGATCAACCCTTCGGAGTCTGAGGACCTGCGGATCAAGGCGGTGCGTTTCGATTGCGGGTGCACGACCGCGCCGGGCTTTCAGGTGATGACGCTTGAGCCGGGCGAGGCGAGGGCTGTGGATCTGGAGATTCATGCGCCGATGGAGGTGGGCACGCGGCGGGACGTGCGGGTGTTCTACGTGCTTGAGAACGGCGATGCGGTGTTCTCGACGGTGCATCTTGAGACGGTCGACACCTGCTCGGGCTTCTCGATTGATCCGCCGATGCCCGAGGATGACGTCTTGGCGCTGCCGGGAGAGATGGGCCTTGGCGACCTCCCGCTGGGCGAGCGGACGGAGTTCACGGCGTGGTTTGTGAATCAGTCGGATGAGCCGCGTCAGATCGAGAAACTCAAGACTTCGTGCGGTTGCCTGAGCGCGCCGGGGTTTGAGTCGGGCGTGATCGAGCCGGGTCGCGCGGTGCGGGTTGATCTTGTGCTGCGGCCCGAGATGGATCCGCTGGATGAGCGGCGGGTGCGGCTTGTTGCGATGGACGCGGGCGGGGTGATGGCGGAGATGTCGATCGTGTATTCCGTCGGGATGCGCCCGGTGGATGACGGCTGGGAGACCGTGACCGAGCCGAACGGCCCCTGAGCACGGAAACATGGAGACGGAACTGATGCGCCGAGTTGCGATGTTCGTGATGATGTCGATGTCGTTGGTTGTGGGCGCGTGCTCGTCGCTCGACGGGCTTGACCTTGGGGACGGCGGATCGGGCGGGAGCGGGTCGGGGGGCGGTGATGATGCGCCGGCTGTGTATCGCGACGATGTGGTGGGCGTTGAATGGACCGCGACGTGGATGTGGGGCGCCGGGGTTGTTGACGGGGCGGCGCCGACGCTGCTGCTCGGGTCGGATGATCGCGCGACGGGGTTCGCCGGTGTGAATCGTTATTCGGGCGGGTACGCGCTCAATGCGCAAAAGGGGCGGCTCACCTTTGATGCGCTGGCGATGACACGGATGGCGGGGCCCGCGGACCGGATGGAGCAGGAGCGGGCGTTCGGGGACTTGCTTTCGCGAGTGACCCGGGTGCGGTTCGGTCGGCACGAGGAACTTGAGCTGCTCGAGAAGGGCGATGTGATCGTGCGGCTCGAACGATCGGCCGACGCGATTCGGTACGGGCTTGTGGGGACGGAGTGGGAGTTGATCCGGCTGCGCGGCGACAGGTTGGTGAATGGGCATGAGGCGTCGGTGTCATTCCGCGACGACGGGACGTTCACGGGCTTCGCGGGCGTGAACCGGATCTCGGGGCGGTACACGGTCGACAGCCGCAACGGAAGGATCGAGTTGCGCGACTTTGCGGTCACGGAGATGGCCGGCGACGCGCGGATCATACGGCAGGAGGAGCGATTGATCGCGTCGCTCCGCGCGGTGGACCGCTTCAGTTTCACGAAGGAAGGCGATCTGCTGCTGCACAACGGGGACAATGTCGCGGCGCGGTACAGGAAGAAGAAGGACTGATGCCGTCGGACGGTCGTGAGGATTCGACTCAGTTCCTGCGGCGCCGGGATGCCGAGAGACCTGCGATGAGCAGTATGGAGGCCGCGCCGGGCGTCGGCAGGACACGCAGGTCGAAGACGGTCCAGGTTGTTGATGTCGGGGATGGGAATGGCAGGTTGACGATCGAGATGGCGATGATGTCCTCATCGAGCGAGCCGAACCCGACATAGGTTGCCGTGAGCGATGTGACGCCGGGCAGCACGATCGTCGTGGACGAGGACGTGCCGACCGCGGTGATCTCGAACGAATGGATCGAACCGGGTTCGGATACGAGGTAGAAGTCCAGCGCGTTCGCCCCGGCCGGGGCGTAGAGCGTGGATCCGGCGATGGGTCCTGTGTAGGTGGTTACGGCGGTGAACGAACCAGATGACACCGGGCTGCCCGTCATGGTGCGCTCGTGCGTCGGGCCGAAACCCATGGTGCCGATCGGGGTTGCGAGCGCCGAGCCGGGCGTGAATACCGGCGGGTGGCCGTATTCCGTTCCGAGGGGCGAGCCGTCGTCCACGACCGGGAGCAGCGACGTGCCCATGAAAGCATCGAGTCCGGCAGACGAAACGGTTGAGGTGATGGCGGCGTTGAGGGGTGCGGCGGCGAAAAGAGTCAACGCGGCAACGGCGGCGGGTTTGCGGCTCGACATGTTTCCCTCCTCGGGCGTCTTCCCGGGGCGAGCGTACACAATGTCAAGGTTCGATCAATAGCGAACATCAGCCGATGGTCTCGCGCTGATGACTCCACGGGGGGATGCGATATTGGATTCGAGCCGATTGGATGGGACGAATCTGGTTGAGGAGCGGCGCGAGAAAATTACTTCGGTCCTCGGCCTGCGCCGCGGGTTCGCCCGGGCGTGCCCGTCGAGATGTCAGGCCATCGCGAACTGAGCGGGCAGTGTGGCGGTGATGTTCTCGACGATGTCGTCGGTGGTGATGCCCTCGGCGGCGCCCTCGAAGTTCAAGAGCATGCGGTGGCGCAGCGCGGGCAGCGCGATGGCCTTGATGTCGTCCACGCTCACGGCGAAGCGACCGGCGACGAGCGCGCGGCACTTGGCACCGAGGACGAGGGCCTGCGCGGCGCGGGGTGAAGCGCCGACGCGGATGAAGCGGTTGACCTGAGGCGTCGCGAACTCGCCGCCCGGGTGCGTGGCGAGGACCATGCGCACCGCGAAGTCCTGCACGTGGTCGGCGATGGCGACCTGCGTGACGAGGTGCTGGTGCGCGAGGATGCGGTCGGCGTCGAGCACGGGATTTGCGTCGATCTTGGCGCCCTTGGTGGTGCGGTTGAGGATCTCTGAGAGTTCGGCGCGATCGGAGTAGCCGACCGTGAGTTTGAAGAAGAAGCGGTCGAGCTGCGCCTCGGGGAGCGGGTAGGTGCCTTCCTGCTCGATCGGGTTCTGCGTCGCCATCACGAAGAAGGGTGAGGGCAACGGGTGCGACACGCCCCCCACTGTGACCGATCGCTCCTGCATGGCTTCGAGCATGGCGGACTGGGTTTTGGGGGTAGCGCGGTTGATCTCGTCGGCGAGGAGGATCTGGGTGAAGACGGGGCCGCGTTCGAAGACGAACTCGCGGCGATTCTCCGACTCGTTGATGACCGTGGTGCCGGTGATGTCGGCGGGCATGAGATCGGGTGTGAACTGGATGCGGCCGAAGTCGAGGTGGAGCGCGGAGGCGAGGGTGCGGATGAGGAGGGTTTTGCCGATGCCCGGGACGCCCTCGAGGAGGGCGTGGCCGTTGGAGAAGAGCGAGATGAGGACGCCGTCGATGACTTTGGATTGTCCGACGACGACGCGCGCGATCTGTTCGCGGACGGCGAGAAAGTCTTTGCGGAACTGTTCAGCGGCGGCCTGCGCCTGCTCGGGTGTGTTTGGATTCATGGGGCGGATTGTAGGGGAGCGTGCGTCAGGGCTTTCGCGCTGAGATGTCGAGACTGGTGATGTAATCGGAGGCCTTGGAGCCGGCGGGCAGGGCGGCGATGATCTTCCGGTAGAGAGGGTCCTGCCAGTCGGTCATGGCATCGATGTAGTGCGGCTTGGAAACGAGTTCGATGTCGGTGAGGCCGGCATCGAGCATCTGCTGATGGGTCTCTTCGACGAGCACCGCGCCGGCGACGCAGCCGACGAGTGCCTCGATGTCATTGCGGACGGCTTCGGGGAGCGGTTTGAGGATCGCGAGGTCGGAGACGGCGACGCGGCCGCCGGGTTTGAGGATGCGGGCGATCTCGCGCCAGACGCGGGGCTTGTCGGGCGAAAGGTTGAGCACGCAGTTGGAGATGACGACATCCGCGGTCCCGTCGGCGGCGGGGATGTTCTCGATCTCGCCCAGGCGGAACTCGACATTGTCGAGGCCGGAACGTGCGCGGTAGTGGGCGGTGTTGTCGCGGGCCTTGGTGAGCATGTCGGGGGTCATGTCGACGCCGATGACGCGGCCCTGCGCGCCGACCTTAGGGCCGGCGACGAAGCAATCGAAGCCGCCTCCCGAGCCGAGATCGATGACGGTCTCGCCGGGTTGGAGCGAGGCGATGGCGGTGGGGTTGCCGCAGGAAAGGCCGAGGTTGGCGCTGTCGGGCGACGCTGCGAGATCATCTGCGGAGTACCCGATGGCGGCGGCGAGTTGGTCGGGAGTGAAGGTTGCGGGGCCGCAGCAGCCACCGCCGGCACAACAGGACGACTCCGCGGATTGTGATTGTGCGGCGGACCACGATCCGGCGCGTGCGATCTGCGCGTAGCCCTCGCGGACCTGGTCTCGGAGCGCGTGATCGGCGGGCTTGGTGGATGCCGGGTCGGTGCAGCAATCGGTGGAGCAGCAGGAGGACTTGGTGTGCTTGGTGTTCATGTGCGGATTCCTTTGGGAACGGGTCAGCAGCAGGATTGAGCCGCAGGACTCAGGCGGGACTGATCGACGGCGTCGGCGAGGGCGCGGAGTGTCCGGCTGAGGTGATCGGCGCGGGCGGCGTACGAGACCGTGCGGCCTTGCTTGGCCGAGTCGAGCAGGCCGGCGCGGGCGAGCGTCGCGAGGTGACGCGAGACAACGGAGGTGTCGACGGCGCAGCACTCGGCGATCTCGGAGACGGCGCACGGTCTGGCGCACTTGATGAGGCACGCAAGGATGAGGGCGCGGGTGGGGTCGCAGAGGGCCTTGAAGAGTTCGGGGTCGAGCAGCGTGTCGACCGGCGAGCAGCACTGGGCGGCCTGTTTGGGGGAGATATTCGTGCATGATTGCGTCATTGTGCAAATGATAGCCGCACAGAGATGCTCGTCAAGGCGGAACAGTTCATTTGACTTGGTGGATGAACCAAGTATGTTAACTCTGGATTTGGTTGATCTCCCAAGGAGCATTCCTGATGGTGCCGCCCCCCCCTGCTGGATCAGAGAGTCAGACGCGCCAGCGGTTGATTGATGCTGCGATGGAGTTGTTCTGGTTCCAGGGGTACGCGAACACGGGGCTCGCGCAGATCGCCAGGAAAGCCGACGCCCTTCCGGGGTCGCTCTATCACTTCTTTCCGACGAAAGAGGATCTGTTGCGCGCGACGCTCGAGGAGCGGCTGGTTCGGATCTGGCCCGATCTACTCGATCCGATCTGGGGCAAGGTGGACGATCCGATCGAGCGTGTGTTCGCGCTGCTTGAGGGATACCGGCAGGGGCTGATTTTCATGGAGTTCGGCGGCGGGTGCCCCATCGGCAATCTGGCGCTGGAGCTGGCGGAGACGCACCCGAATACGCGCCCGCTGCTGGCGGCGAACTTCGACAACTGGACGGACGCTGTTGAGCAGTGCTTTAAGGACGCGAGCGATCGGCTCCCGGAGGGGACGGACACGCGGCAGCTGGCGGTGTTTGTGCTCACGACGATGGAGGGGGCGATCATGCTGGCGCGGACGTATCGGGATTTCACGGCGTACGACGCGGCGGTGACCACGCTGCGCGATTACATCGAGCGGCTTATCGCGCATGGCACGGCGGGCGAGGTGCCCGGCGCGCGGAAGGTGCATTCGGCGTCGCACAAGCGTGCGCGATAACTCGGCATATACGGGCACCCATTTCGTTGTCACACGGCTCGCAATTCTCAACCGACAGGAGTTCACATGCAGATTCACTTGGATCAGGTCAACTGGCTGGCGGTCCCTGTGGCCGCGGTGGCGGCGTTCGTGATTGGCGGCGTGGTCTACGGGGCGATCTTCGGGAAGAAATGGGTGACGCTGCACGGTTATGACAACGAGGCGGCGACGGCGCGCATGCGCCAGAGCCAGGGGAAAGCATTCGCGCTGATGTTCGCTGCCGATCTGCTGATGGCGGTGGTGATCGCGGTGATTCTGACGGCCTTGAGCGATGTGACATGGATGACGGGCGCCGGGGTCGGGCTATTGATGTGGGCCGGGGCGGCGCTGCCGGATCAGATCATGCAGAACGCGGCGCACAGGAAGCCGGTCGCGGCGTTCGCGATCGACACGGTGCATGCGCTGCTGTATCTCGTGGCTTCGGGCGCGATTCTGGGCGCGTGGCGCTGAGTGCATTGCGAGGATAGGGGCTGAACCATGGAACGAGTGATCTCGCTTTGGGCCGTGATCCTGTGCGCCGCGTGTGTCGCCCGTGGCGAGAACTGTGCGGAGGATTCAAGTTCTTACGGTGCGCACATCGCGGCGGCGCACGCGCATTACCGGCTCGGCGAGTACGACGAGGCGCGCCGGTGGCTGCGGGAGGCGCCGGTCGCCTTTCGCGGCTGGGAGTACGACTACCTTGCTGGTGTGCTCGACACCTGTGTTGCGTCCGTTGCGAGCGGGCATGGATCGTTGAGTTCGGTTGATGTCTCGGCGGATGGGCGATTGATCCTCACGGCGGCGACGGATGGCGGCGTGGATGTTCGGTCGGCGGCGACGTTCGATGTGCTTCAGGCGGTCGGGGATCACACGCTGCAGGCGTACAGCGCTCGGTTCTCGCCCGACGGGAGGATGATCGCGACCGTCTCGCGCGATCAGCGAGCGGTGGTGTGGGACGCTGCGTCGGGCGAGATGATGTCTGTGTTCGATCTGCCGAACCAGGCGCTGGCGGACATCGCGTTCTCGCCCGACTCTTCGTTGGTGGCGGTGTGTTCATGGCGTATGACCGAGAAGGACCCGCCGGTGCGCGGGTTCGTGCGTATCTGGGATCCGCGGAGCGGCGGGGTTGTGCGCGAGACCGAGGCGGGTGTGAAGCCGCTCAGCGGGATTGCGTTCACGCCGGATGGTGAGCGGGTCGTTGTGTCCTCGTGGGACGGTCTGGTGCATGTCGTCGGGGTGCGCGACCACTCGGAGGTGCGGGATATCGCGTTGCCGGATGACGGGCTGTGCAACGCGGCGACCTGCATCGCGGTGTCGCCGGATGGCGCGCTGGCCGCGGCGGGCTCGCGGGACTCGACGGTTCGGATTGTTGATCTGGCGAAAGAAACGGTTGTTGCGACGCTGCGCGGCGCGAAGCTCGATGTGCTTGGCGTCGCGTTCTCGCGGGACGGATCGCGGTTGGCGTGCTCGGGGGCGGACGGGGCGGTCCGCGTGTGGCGAACGAATGATTGGACACCCGCCGCCACGCTCGTGGGGCACACGGGCCATGTGCGCGGCGTGCGGTTTACCAATGACGGGTCGTCGCTGGTGACGGCGGGGTACGACGGCACGATCCGGCGATGGGACGCGGCGCGGAACGCGGGGAACACGGTCCACGCACGGCATGCGAGCGCGGGTGTGTACAGCGCGGTGTTCTCGGCGGATGGCCGCACGGTCACGGGGTCGTGCTTCGACGGCAGCGTGCATATCTGGGATGCGGACACGGGAGAGACCGCTGAGCAGTGGACAGCACACCCGGGCTCGACCTGCCACACGCTTTGCTACAGCGCGGACGGATCGAGACTGGTCACGGGGTCGTGGGATCAGTCCGTCAAAGTATGGTCGATGCCGGATCGGAGAGTCTTGCACTCGTATCAGCATCCGGCGGGTGTGTACGACTGCGCGATCACGGCGGACGGCGGGGTTGTTGCGGCGGGGCTGACCGATGGATCGGTGTGGTTGTGGTGGAACGACGAATCGCACGAACCGGTGTGCCTTGCGGCGCACGCGGGCCAGGTGATGCGGGTCGCCTTCTCGCGCAGCGGGGAGTTGCTGGCGACGGCCGGTGCTGACGGCGCTGTCAACCTCTGGTCGATTCCCGATGGGCAGAGGGTCGCGGAACTCGCGGGGCATCGCGGCAATGTGTTGGGGCTGGCGTTCTCGCGCGATGACGCGCTGCTCGCTTCGTGCGGTGGTGATGGCAAGGCGATGCTCTGGAATGTGGCGTCGGCGGAGTTGGTCCGGGTTCTGATGAACACGGACGAGGCGCTCCGTCGTTGTTCGTTTTCGCCTGATGGCTCGCGGCTGGCGATCGCGGGCGAGACGCTGCATGTTGTGGATGTTGTACGGGGCGGCTCGCTCCTCACGCTGCGGCCCCATCTGGATGCGCCGTACGATGTGAGTTTCTCACCCGATGGAAACGGCATCGCGTCGTGTTCGACGGACGGCTCCATTGCAATCATCTACACGGTGGGTGATCAGGGACACGAGTAGTTCAGAGCGCCTTTGCGCCCGGCAGGTCGAGGGCGGCGCGGAGCACCTTGTGGACTTCGTTGATGGCCATATGGGGCTTGACGCGGGACGAGCCGGGGCCGAGCGCGGTGAGTTCGACGAAGTCGCAGGTGTGGTTGGGGGAGAGGAACGCGATCGCTGTGTGGTTGGAGATGATGGAGCCGAGGGGGCCGAATTGTTTATTGGCGAGCGCGAAGGGATCGACTGTACGGTCGCCTGCGAACCATCTTGCGAGCAACTCTGCTTCGGTGTCTCTAATGGTGAGGCCTGTTGCTTTGTTCACGATATTGGCGAGCTCATTGGCTGAGCGGTCAGGTGCCTGCGCGACCTGCGCGTCGATCCACTCAAAGGATTGCTTGAACGCGTGGACGCGTTCGAAGCCGGCGGCTCCGGCGGTTGTGTAGTCCGTGAGGGCGGGGTTCGCGGTGCCGTGGTCGGTGGTGATGATGAGGAGTGTGTCGTCGCGCGAGAGGGTGAACTCGGCGGCGGCGGCGATGGCGTCATCGAAGGCGAGTTGGTCGTAGAGCAGACCGGCGGGATCGTTGTTGTGCCCGGCGTGATCGACCCGGCCGCCCTCGATCTGGAGCGCGAATCCACCTTTGCGTTTGGAGAGGTTGCGGAGCGCGAAGCGCGTCATCTCGACGAGGGAGGGCTCTGAGTCGGGGCGCTCGACCTCGTAGTGCATGTGCGAGTCGGTGAAGAGGCCGAGGATACGCTCGTTCTCGTCCGGGGCGATGGCGTGCATCTCGTTGCGTGACCGGATGACTCGATGGGCGTCGAGCGGCAGACCTTTGAAGAACCTGGCACCGCCGCCTATGACGAGATCGAACCCGCGATCGAGGAGTTGCGACGCGATCTCCTGTTCGAGGTTGCGGTCTCCTACGTTGGCGGCGAATGCTGCGGGCGTGGCGTGGGTGACTCTTGTGGTGGTGACGAGACCGGTCGCGAGGCCCGCCTCTTTGGCGGTGAGCAGAATCGGCGACAGGGGCTTGCCGTCGGGGAGCGTGGAGATGGCACCGTTGTTGACGAGCGAGCCGACTGACCATGCGGAGGCGGACGCCGCGGAGTCGGTGACGAAGGAGTCGGCGGATCGGGTATCGATCAGCGCACGCACGGTGCGCTCGTTGTGCATGAGATCGATCCAGCTCGATCGCTTGGCGTGGATCTGCTGACGCAGGAGGTTGCCCATGGCGAGCGTGCCGGCGCTCATGCCGTCGGCGACCATGAAGATGAGGTTGGATGCGGTGCGGCGCTCTCGCGGGGCGGCGTCGGCGCGTCTAGCGGGGAGCGACAGCCCGAAGCCGGCGGCGCCGAGACCGGTGGCGGTGAGGAATCCGCGGCGTGACCATCCGCTAGTTGTTCGATCGTTCGCTGGCATCCGGTTGCTCCCCAGTCGCAGGGGTCATTGTAGCCGCGGACGGCGGCTACCCGCCCTGCAACGACCGGGTGATGCTCAACTCGTGCAACTTCACGGAACGCTCATCGAGCGTTTGCTTGGCCTTGTAGAACTCGTTGGGGTCGATGGACTGCCAATCGGCCTCCGCCCGGTTGGCGAGGTCGGCGAGTTGGTTGATGTGTAGGTCGAGCTCGCGGCGGTAATCTGGTTCGAGGGCGTCGCACGCGCGGTCGATCGCCTTGTTGACCCAGCGGATATCGAGGCGGGCGTTGGTGATGAGATCGGCGATGCGGTGGCGGGTCATGTCATCGCGGGCGTGCTCGAGCGCTTCGCGCTCGAGGCGGTCGATCTCGTCGCGGGAGAGGCCGTGGGAGGGGACGACCTGGATGGCGGCTTTCTCGCCGGAGCGATTCTCGGTGGCGCTGACGCGGAGGACGCCGTTGGCATCGACGAGAAACTCGACCTCGAGTTGCGGGATGCCGGCGGGCATCGGGGGGACGCGGACGATGAACTGGCCGAGTGATCGGCAGTCGGGGACCATCTCGCGCTCGCCCTGAACGACATGAATCTTGATGGCGGTCTGCCCGTCGACGGAGGTCGAGAACATCTCGGTGGCGCGGGCGGGGACCATCGAGTTGCGGACGATCATCTTGGCGACGCCGCCACCCGCGGTCTCGATTCCGAGCGAGAGCGGCAGGACGTCGAGGAGCAGCGCGTCCTTTCCGCCGGCGCCTCCGCGCAGAATGGCTCCCTGCACGGCGGCGCCGAGTGCGACGACCTCGTCGGGATCGACGGCGGTGTAGGGCTCGGCGTCGAAGAACGCGCCGACGCGCGATCGCACGAGCGGGATGCGTGATGACCCCCCCACCATCACGACACGGTCGATCGATGACGCATCCAGTCTGGAGTCGCGGAGGGCGCGCCGGCAGCAGGCGATGGTACGCTCGACCCACGGGGCGATGAGCGTCTCGAACTCGGCGCGGGTGATGGTGCGGTGGAATGATGTGCCGTCGATGTCGATGGAGAAAGATGCGCTATCGTTGTCGGAGAGCGCGATCTTGATGCGCTCGGCGAGGAGTCGGAGTTCCTGCATGACACCGGGCGAGGGTTTGAGTTGGGTTCCGGTCTGCGCGGATGCTTCTCGCAGAATCAGGTCGATGAGTAAACGATCGACATCGTCGCCCCCCAGGTGTGTGTCGCCGGCGGTGGAGAGGACCTGGAAGAAGTCCGTTCCTTGATCGGCGACGACGCGCAGGATGGAGACATCGAACGTGCCCCCGCCGAGGTCGTAGACGGCGACGGTTTCGGGCGCGGCGCGGTGGAGACCGATGCCGTAGGCGAGCGCGGCGGCGGTGGGTTCGTTGACGACGCGGAGGACATCGAGGCCGGCGAGGCGTCCGGCGTCGCGGGTGGCCTGTCTTTGGGCGTCGTCGAAGTACGCCGGGACGGTGATGACGGCGCGGGTGACGGGCTGCTTGAGCGCCTCGGACGCCCGGTGTGCGAGTTGCCGGAGGATGCACGCTGACACCTGCGGGGGTGAGAGTTCGACGCCCGACGGGAGTCTGACGCGCGCGGTGTTGTGCGCGCCCTCGACAACTTCATAGGAGAGGTAGTGCAGGTCCTCGGAGGCGTCGTGCGCGGAGCGGCCCATCAGGCGCTTGACGGAGGAGACGGTCCACTCGGGTTCGAGGATGGCCTGCCGGCGGGCGCGCTCGCCGACTTCGACGGCGCGGCCGTCGGCGTTGAACCGCACGACGCTGGGGAGCATGCGAGTGCCGTGGGCATCGACGAGGATGCGCGGGCCCTTCTCGTCTGCGTACGCGACGAGGGAGTTGGTGGTGCCCAGATCGATTCCCACGATCGGCGCTGTGTTGTCTGGGGATGCGGTCATCACGCGGAGGGTAGGCGCGCCACTTCTAGAACATCAGATTGAAGCGGAACCCGATGAAGGCCGCGGGGTCGGTGTTGATATCTTCGATCTCGTCGTCATTTCGCAGCAGGTTGTATTCTTGCCATACGACCGCGCCGCCTTCGAAAGTGAGCGAGATCGCCTGGGATGGGCTCCATGTCAGGCCGAGGGCCACGGGGACCCGGTAGTCGGAGAGGACACCTCCCGGGAGCGCCGAGTTGTCGTCGTCGAGGCGGTACTCGTGGAGTTCGGCGCCGGCACGGAGGAAGACATCGAGGTCATCGCGGACGGCGACGCTCAGGCGGGCTCCCAATCCTTCGGATGTCAGCGTGGTCTTCTCGTTGATGCGCCAGTCCACACCGATGATGGGCAGGACGAGGACATTGTCTTCGAGGCGAGTGCGGACGGCGACTCCCAGCGTGAGCGACAGGTTGTCGTTGACTCTGAAACCGTAGGCGACGCCCGCGGAGTAAGTGAGCGAGTCTCCGAAGTCGGCGCCGGGTTCGTATCCGGTGTTGACGGAGCCGAGCGCGGAGATGGAGTTGCCGCCGTCGAGGATCCATGTGGCGCGGAAGGAGAGGTGATGTTCGTAGGCATCGTCGATGATGTCATCGAACGCGGCGCTTGAGTTTCCGGCGAAGTCATACCAGGAGATTTCGTTCCGGAGGGCGACCGACAATCGGAACTTGTCGGCGGGGGCCCAATCGATGATGAAGTCGGCATTGGCGCGGCTCACCGAGACATCGCCCCCGCCGCCGTCGTCATCCAGGTCCGCCGTAAACGTGTGCGACGCGCCGGCGCGGAGCGAGAGCGAGATGGCGGACGAGTCGGCCTTGGCGGGCGCGGGTTCTTCGTCCTGCGCCGATGCGGCGGCGCAGGGCACCGTGAGGATCGCCATGGCGATCGATGCGAGCCGTAGATTTGTTGCGTTCCCGTGTCGTGTGGTCATGGCATCGACGGTACCCGAAAGGCGCTAGGTGCGCATGCGGAGGGCGAAGGCCCACCATTCGATCGCGAGGAGTGCCGCGGCGGCGAGGACGAACCACCACCAGATCTCGCGCGGGGCGAGGCGTGCAACGGCGGTCGTGGCGACGGACCGGCCCGCGATGGTGAGGGTGTCGCGGGTAGCGAGACCGGACTCGATGGGATCGAGGACACTGGCAGCGATGGCGGGCCTGCCGTCGACTGAATACACACCGGCGAACGGGAGGGACCCGACGGCGATCATGCCGGAGGGCGCGGGGGGGAGTCGGCGCGAGAATCCCGCCGGACCGGTGACGACGACATCTTTTGCGGTCGGTTCCGACCGGAGGTCGACCGACTCGCCGGTGTGCGTCAGCACTCCCGCTTCGCCTTCGGTGTTGGCGGCACCGGCGAGTTGCTCGATGGCGTTGGCCATGAAGACGGGGAAGGACGGCTCCTTCCACCAGTTGGTCTCATCGAGCGTGAATGCGATGAGGATGCGGCGGGCGGTATCGCGGAGTTCGGCGATCAGGGGGCCGTCGGAGCCGCGCGCGATGACGCGGGCCTCGCGCACGGCGGCGCCCGGGGCTTCGGTGTCGGGGAGGATGATGGCGCGGGGTCTGCTGATGATGGTGGCGGCGAAGGTGACGCCGCGCATGAGGGGGTCGGAGCGGGTCCAGAATGCGACCTGTGTGGCGCGGGGGGTCTCGATTGGCTCGACGAGGAGCGCGGGGATGGGGAGCCCGGCGCCGAAACTGATGGTGGGGATCGGCGGCACGCGCGAGGGGCGGACGGCGTCGAAGATCACGATGTCGGCGTCGATGGTGGATGCGGCCTCGTACTCGGTCGCGCTGACGGCGCGGGGCCGGGCCCCGACGATGGCCTCGATCGCGTCGACGAGTGAAGCGGACGCGGCGGTCTGCGCGGCGTCATCGGGCCGGACGAGCCAGATACGGGGCGGCGCGGGCGACTCGAGCATCATCCACGCGGCGTTGTCGGAGGCGAGCGCATCGCTCGCGATGAGGCGGAGTTCCAGAAGGCCGCCGGCCGGAGCGATCAACTCGAATGATTTTGTGGCGCGGCCCGGCGCATCGGGCGCTGCGCGGGGGAGATCGAGTGTCCATGCGCCGATGTCGAGGGGCGCTGGGGACGAGTCCGTCAAGAGTGTTGCCTTGAGCGCGATGGAGCGGGCGCGGTCGGCGTTGTGTTCGACGGCGCAGAAGACACGGATGAGGGACGGATCGTCGTAGTCGCGCCGGGCGGAGAGTGCGACGATGGATGCGTTCTCGGGCGGGCGTTCGCTCTCGGGTTGACCGATTCGGATGAACTCGAATTCGACATTGCCCAGACCGGTGAGCGTTGTCGCGGTGGAGCGTTGCAGGCGCTCGGCGTCGCCACCATCTGAGAAGAGGACGACGCGGACCGGCGTTGCATCACCGATCTCGGAGTCCCTTGAGGCGGGAGCGGTCATGGCTTTGAGGAGCTGGAGGAGGGGCTCGGGGTCGCCGGGTTCATCGGTTTGTTCGATCTCGGTGATGGCGGCGACGGCGGCCCCTGCGTCGGCGCCGTCGGAATAGCGCACGGCAGGCCGGGTGGCGCTGGAAACGATCGAGAAGCGGGCTTCCCGGGCGTCGGCGAGGCGTCGGAGGAGGTCGCCAGCGCGGGACTTGGCTTCTTCGAGGCGGGTGGTTCCGGATTCGGGACCGGGCGCGGCCATCGACGCGGAGTGATCGAGGACGATGATGGTCCGGCCCGGGGGCAGGGTCCGGACCTCGAGGACCGGGCGGGCGAGTGCGCCCGCAAGAAGCGCCAGGATCAGGAGTTGCAGCAGGAGGAGCCATGAGGGGCGGATCAGCCGCCAGGGGACATTGACCTGGAGATCGCGTGCGGCGTCTTGCCAGAGCATGGAGGAGGAGACGCGGACGGGGCGGCGGCGGAGTTTGAGGAAGTAGAACAGGAGCAGGACAGGAAGTCCGATAGAAAGGGCCAAAATGCCCGCGGCGGGGTCCAGGAAGCTGAGTGTCGCGGGGTCGGGCATCCGAGGGGCATGGTATACGGGCGAGAATTGTTGGTGGAATCTTCGCCCGCTTTAACAGGGGGGTGCTTTTTCGTGAGTTTTGTGTTGACAGAGCCGGCATCATCGGTATATTCGGTGAGTACGCCGCCTCGTTCGAGTTCCGTTGGTGAGGTGAGGTGGGGTGCCTACATGTCGGGAGGAAACACGTCACTCCCCCTGACATGAATAAGTGAGTGCCCGGTCGGCGGAAGCCGGCTCGGTGTGCGATGTGCATTCCGAAGCACGCGATGTGCTCCGATTTGCGTATTTTGTTCGGTGCGGGATTGTTAAGACCGCACCTCTGCATGCAGAGAGAGATAGAGGAGGAACACGGAAATGAACAAGACTATGAAGGCGACCCTGTCGGCTGGTGCGGTCATCGGCCTCGCCGGCGCCGCGAACGCGGACTTCTCCGGCCAGACGATCCTCGGCCCGCTCGGCCCCGGCTCGTCCGTCATGGGCGACACCAACTTCTCCACCAACGACAACAACGGCGGCGCTTCTGGCGTTCCCGGTGGTTCGTGGGGCGGCGGTGACGATGTTTACCAGCTGAACTGGCCGGGCGGCTCGATCACGATCGACCTGCTCTTCACGCACAGCAGCTCGACGGACCTCGACCTCCGTCTCTTCGACACCGACCAGAACACGACGCTCGCTTCTTCGGCGTCGATCACCGACAACGAGCAGATCGCGGGCATCCTCGCGTCTGGCACCTACTACATCACGGTCGACGGCTGGGGCACCAGCGCCTCGGCGTACACCCTGAATGTCATCCCGAGCCCCGCTGCTGCGGGCGTGCTCGGCATGGCCGGGCTGGCGGGCCTCGCCCGTCGCCGCCGCGCGTAATCGGACTCCCGATTACCGCTTCAGGACGGTCAACAAGTGACCATCGACCGGTCTCGCCTCGCGGCGGGGCCGGTTTTTTTCTCGGGTGATCGAGCGATGCTTGCCACTGGGCAAGCCCGTGCCGATACCCTCTGACGACACAGGACACATCAGCAGGAGCAAGATGGTGATCTCCAAGCAAACGAGCCCCTACGACTATGACGTCGTGATCATCGGCGGCGGCCCTTCGGGCACGACGGTGGCGTCTTTGGTGCGGAAGTACAACCCGGCGCTGCGGGTGCTGATCCTCGAGAAGGAGAAGTTCCCTCGGGACCATGTGGGCGAGAGCCAGTTGCCGGGTTGCAGCATGGTGCTGCACGAGATGGGCGCGTGGGACAAGGTCGAGGCGCAGAACTTCCCGGTGAAGATCGGGGCTTCTTACACATGGGGACGCGACAACGACTCGTGGGAGTTCGACTTCTTCCCGGTGGATCAGTACGAGGACCGCCCGAGGCCGGACAAGTATCAGGGGCAGCGGCTGTCGACGGCGTTCCAGGTTGATCGCGCGGTGTACGACGAGATCCTGCTGCGGCACTCTGAGGAACTCGGCGCCGAGGTGCGCGAGCAGACCAGAGTGAACGAGGTGATGCACGAGGACGGTCGGGTGACCGGTCTGAAGTTGTCGGATGGTTCGACGGTCACGGCGAAGCACTATGTCGACGCGTCGGGGCACCATTCGATCATTCGTCGGTCGCTCGGCGTGCCGGTGTGGACGCCGAAAGCGCTGCAAAACATCGCCGTGTGGAACTACTACCAGAACGAGAAGTGGGGCGAGAAGATCGGCGTGGGCGCGACGCGCGTGCAGGTTCGTTCGATTCCGTGGGGCTGGATGTGGTTTATCCCGCTGGGGCCGACGCGCACGAGCGTGGGCCTGGTGACGCCGGCCGAACACTACAAGTCGACGGGCAAGACGCCCGAGCAGTTGTATCACGACTCGTTGCCGGTGGACCCGACGCTCAGGGAACTGATGGTGGGCGCGGTCGCGGAGGGCCCGGTGCAGTCGACGAAGGACTGGTCGTTCCTCTCCGATTACATCACGGGGCCGAACTGGTTCTTAGTGGGCGAGGCGGTGGGGTTCGCGGACCCGGTGTTGGCGGCGGGCATGAACATCGCGCACAACTCGGCGAAGGACCTGGCGTGCACGATTCTGGAGATCGAGCGCGGCGAGGTCGAGGCGGACTGGCTGAAGCAGCGGTACAACGACCGCACGCGATTGAATGTCAAGCAGCACATCCAGTTCGCGGAGTTCTGGTACGCGGCGAATGGATGCTTCACGGATCTGCGTGAGCACTGCCAGAACATCGCCAAGGAGTCGGGGTTGTCGCTCTCGCCGCAGGAGGCGTGGGCGTGGCTGAGCCAGGGCGGATTCGTGACGGAACTTCCCGGGCACGCGGAGCTGGGATCGTTTGATCTGGGGCTGACCAAATCGCTCATTGAGCTGTTCGGGGAGGACGGGAAGCCGCTGGACTTCGAGATCGACAAGAACAATGTGTTCGACCTTGATCTTGAGGGCGCTGTCGCCGTGAGGCAGGGGTACCCGGAGAAGGGTCGGATTCGGATCGCCCGCGGATTCCAGCGTGGCGACAAGACGCTGCTCGTGCACAACTTCTTCCTGCTGGCGTTCACGGCGCTGATGCAATCGAAGGACCTTGACAAGATCATGCAGCACATGCGCGCGACGCTCTCGGCGTCGGGCGTGAAGCCGGATCAGATGAACGCGTTCTTCCACCAGGGGATGATGGCGCTGGAGGCGATGATCGCCGAGGGCTGGGTGAAGGCGTCGCTCGATCGGACCAAGCCGACGCTCCAGCGTCGCTCCACGGGCACGGTGCTGCTGTCTTCCAAGGAGTGGCAGCCGCACGCTGATGCACGAACGAAGACCGTCGCCGGCGGGAAGGGGATGTCTTGAGTCAGGCGGCGCACGCGGAGGCGATTCGGGCGCTGCAGGGCGGCGACTTCCGCGCCGCCGAGCAGCACTGCAGGACGGCTCTGGAGTCCAACCCGGATGATCCCGGTGCGCTGAACACGCTCGCGGTGATTCTGTCGCGGACGGGGCGGCTTCGGGATGCGTGCCTCGTGCTGGAGCGGATGGTCGCGGCGGACGGATCGAATCCGCTGGTGAAGTTCAATCTTGGCTCGATTCTGCAGCGTCTGGGCCGGCATCGGCACGCGGCGGAGATGCTCGCGTCGGCGTTGGAGACGCACCCTGACATCGCCGAGGCGCACACGGGGCTTGCGCGATCGCTCAATGCACTGGGTCATCACGCGGAGGCGGCGGAGGCTGCGGAGCGCGCCTTGTGGATCAACGCGGGGCACGCTCCGGCGCTGCTCGAGATGGCGCGCGCCGAGCGGATGGGCGGGCAGCCGGCGTCGGCGCGGGATCGGGTCGCGGGCGCTGTGGAATGGGAGAGCGTTTCGGCGCGGGATCGTGCGCGTTTGCTTGTCGAGCTGGGCCGGGCCCATGATGCGCTGGGCGCGTATGACGACGCGTTCGATTCGTTCGAGCGCGCGTGCGCTGTGCGCGCCGAGTCGCCGGAGTTCAAGCGGCTCAACCCGCAGGTTCACCAGATGCTGATCCGGTCGCTCGGCGACTGGGCGCAGCCCGGGTGTGCTGCGGACTGGCCTGCTTCGTGGGCGAAGGCGCCTTCGAAGGATGATCCGGCGTTTATCGTGGGCTTCCTGCGCTCGGGCACGACGCTTCTTGAGCGGATTGTGGGCTCGCATCCGCGCCTGGCGACAACGGACGAGGCCCTGGCGATTCCGAAGATTCTCGGCGAGATCGGGCTGAAATCGCTGACGACGGCGCTGCCGCAGATCCACAGGATTCGGGCGCTGGAGTTGCAGCGCGTGTACTCGCAGTTCCTCCGGCAGACGCTCGCCGATGACCTGCCCGATGACGCGCGCGTCGTCGACAAGCTGGCGCTGAACATCATCAACCTGCCGATCATCCGTCGCGTCTTTGCGGGCTCGAAGGTGATCGTGGCGCTGCGCGACCCGCGCGATGTCGTGATGAGCTGCCTGATGCAGCCGTGGGATGCGAACTTCACGAGCGTCCGCTTCCGCGATGCGGGTTCGATCGCGCAGGTGTACTCGGAGGTGATGGGGCTCTGGACGCGGTACCGCGAGGTGCTCGGGCTTGACTACGCGGAGGTGCGCTACGAGCAACTCGTGAGCGATACCGAGGGCGAGTCTCGGCGGGTGATCGGGTTCCTCGGCGAGGCGTGGGATGACGATGTTCTCGCGTACCGGACCGGCGCGGGCGATCGCATGGCGACGACTCCGGGCGCCGAGGCGGTGGCCAGACCGGTGTACGACTCCTCGATCGGGCGGTGGAAGCGGTACGCCCACCGGATGGGGCCCGCCATCGACGCGGTGGCGCCGTTTGTGGCGTCGTTCGGCTACGAGACGGCCTGACCCCTGGCGCGGCGCGCGGCCCGGGCACGATCAATCTGGTGGAGGAGCCAGGGCGCGAAGGCGGACTTCTCGATCGGGCCGTCGGTCTGCGCGACGATCGCGTCCGGCGACGCTCCGATCGATGGCGAGCCGATGAGGGTCGCCTCGATGCT
>JACKHC010000002.1 GCA_020639235.1 Phycisphaeraceae bacterium
GGGCGGTGGAAGCGGTACGCCCACCGGATGGGGCCCGCGATCGACGCGGTGGCGCCGTTCGTGGCGTCGTTCGGCTACGAGACGGCCTGACCCCTGGCGCGGCGCGCGGCCCGGGCACGATCAATCTGGTGGAGGAGCCAGGGCGCGAAGGCGGACTTCTCGATCGGGCCGTCGGTCTGCGCGACGATCGCGTCCGGCGACGCTCCGATCGATGGCGAGCCGATGAGGGTCGCCTCGATGCTCGACGCGTCCATCGTTTCGAGGGGATTGGCGACGATCAGATCGACGCCCTTGCGGGCGAGTTTCTCTCGGGCCGACTCCATCAGGCGGTCGCGGGGCTCGAGCGCGAAGCCGACGAGGAGTTGCCCGGCGGACCGGCGGGATGCACATCCCGCCAGCAGATCCGGTGTGGGTTCGAGTTCGAGGGTGAGGTTCTTCTTCTCGCGGCGAATCTTCTCCCCCCCCACTCCCCCCAATCCCCCCACTCCCCCTGCTCCACCCGCCCCCCCTGAACCCGTGCCCGGCCGGGCGGCCACCACCGGACGATAGTCGGCGACGGCTGCGGCCATCACGAGGACATCGGCGCCGGACAGATGCTCGGCGAGAAGGTGCTCGAGGTCCGCGGTCGAACGGAACCCGATCGTCCGGGCCCGCGTATCGACGGCGGCCCGGGTCGCGTCGCCCACCGGCCCCAACAAAAGGGTGACGGACCACCCGAGATCGGCGGCGGCGTTGGCGAGTTCGACGCCGAGCCGACCCGACGATCGGTTGGCGAGGTAGCGGACGGCGTCGATCGGTTCGTGGGTCGGCCCGGCGGTGATGAGGAGGCGGCGTCCGCCCCCTTTTGCCGTGCTGCACGCTTCCGGGTTGTCGCGGTTTTGAAGATTCAGATTCGTTCTCCGTCCATTTAGAGAGGCCCCAAAGACTTTGCCGGACAACACGCCCTTCCGATTGCCTGATCGCGAGAGAGGCGTCGGCGTCGAAATATCCGGCATGGTGTTAGTCTAACGCTCCCCATGGCAAGACTCCGCAAGAAGATCGGTGAGATACTCGTTCAGGCTGGCGCGATCACTCCGGACCAGTTGGATACGGCGCTGGGCATGCAGAAGGGCGCGGGCAAGCGGCTCGGCGAGTTGCTTGTCGAGGCCGGATTCTGCAAGGAAGAGGCGGTCGCGCAGGCGCTGGCGAAGCAGTTCGGTGTGGACTTCATCGATGTGATGAGCGGTGATCAGGTGGATCAGACGCTGATCGGTGAGAAGCCCCCGTCGGTGTCGAAGGACCTGATCAAGAAGCACTTCATCCTGCCGCTCGGCCGGGACCGCGGCCGGTTGCAGCTCGTCGTCGCCGACCCGCGGAACCTCGAGTTGTTCGACCTGCTCCGATTCCGATTGAACACGGACATCGACATCAAGATCTCGTCGCGCGGCAAGATCAAGCAGTACATCGAGCAGAAGATGGGCGGCGCGGCTCCGAGCATGGTGGACTCGGACGAGTCGCTGCTGACGGCGTCGATCGACAAGTCGCTCGACAAGTCGGTCGATCGGTCGGTTGACTCATCGATCGACCAGGCGGCCGAGAGTGCGCCGATCATCAAGTTGTGTTCGCGGATCATCGCGGAAGCGGTGCGGATGCGCGCATCGGATATCCATGTCGAGCCGATGTCGGATCGCGTGCGGCTTCGGTACCGAATCGACGGTGTGTGCATCGAGCGTGACAACCTGCCGAAGCGCATGCAGAACGCGATCCTGGCCCGCTTCAAGCTGATGGCGGGCGTGAATATCGCTGAGAAACGCGTGCCGCAGGACGGGCGCATCAAGATGCCGCTGCGTAACGAGAACGGCGAGGATCAGGTGATCGACTTCCGCGTGAGCGCCTGTCCGGCGTACCACGGCGAGTCGATCGTTCTTCGTATTCTGCGTCCGGAGTCGGTGCGAATCGGCCTGGAGAATCTGGGCTTCGAGCCGGAGAATCTGGCGCAGTTCAACAAGATCATCCGCCGGCCCAACGGTATTTTCCTTGTGACGGGCCCGACGGGCTCCGGCAAGACGACGACGCTGTACACGGCGCTGGACATCCTGAATCGGCCGGACAAGAAGATCATCACGGCGGAGGACCCGATCGAATACGCGTTTACCGGCATCAATCAGTGCCAGGTGCGTGACTCGATCGGGCTGACATTCTCGCACGTGTTGCGGGCGATGCTCCGCCAGGCACCGAATGTGATTCTGGTCGGCGAAATCCGTGACCGTGAGGTGGCGGAAGTCGCGATTCAGGCGGCGCTGACGGGTCACCTGGTCTTCTCGACACTGCACACGAATGACGCGCCCAGCGCGATCACGCGTCTGATCGATATGGGCGTGAAACCCTTCCTTGTGGCGAGTTCGATTCAGGCGGTTCTCGCGCAGCGCCTGATTCGCGTGTTGTGTGAGCACTGCAAGGAGCCCGACCCGAATCCCGATCCCAAGTACCTGCGCCTGACGGGTATCACGGCGGATGACCTCTCGCGGCACACGGTGTATCGCCCGATCGGTTGCGACAGGTGCTCGGGCACGGGGTATCGAGGGCGGCGAGGCATCTATGAACTCATGCAGCTGAACACCGAGTTGCGCGAACTGGCGTTCCGGTGCGAGCCCGTGTCGGTGATCCGGCAGTCGGCGATCGCCAACGGGATGCGATCCCTTGTGTACGACGGGAAGATCAAGGTGCTGCAGGGCAAGACGACGCCCGCAGAGGTAGCGCGAATCACGCAGGTCGAGGGATCGACCTGATCGCAAGAGCACGCTGGACGCTTCCTGGTTTGCGAAGTTGATAGATGAACCGACCTACTCCGGAGTGTGACCCATGTCCTCCATGCAGATTGACCGGCTGCTCGACACCGTCATCAAGCTGAACGCGTCCGACCTCCACCTGACGGTGGGTCGCAAGCCGACGCTCCGCCTCCACGGCGGGCTGCGCAACCTCGACACGAAGGTGCTCGAGGGCGACGACATGGTGACCCTGATGAAGGCAATTACGCCCGAGCGGAACCAGCAGGAGCTGCAGGAAGTCGGGACCACCGACTTCGGATTCGCGTACGGCGACGCGGCTCGATTCCGCGTGTCGGTGTTCCGCCAGCGCGGCGATCTGGCGATCGTTTGCCGACTCATTCCGAACAAACTGCTGACGTTCGAGCAGATCGGCCTGCCCGAGATCTGCCGCGAACTGATCCGGCGTCCCCGAGGTCTGTACCTGGTCACCGGCCCGACGGGGTCGGGCAAGACGACCTCGCTGGCGACGATGATCGACTACATCAACACGAACTACGAGCGGCACATCATCACGATGGAAGACCCCATCGAGTACTACCACTACCACAAGAAGTCGGTGATGAATCAGCGCGAGGTCGGGTCGGACGTGCCGTCGTTCTCCGAGGCGCTCCGCCGGGCACTGCGTCAGGACCCGGACGTGATCCTGGTCGGCGAAATGCGAGACCTCGAGACGATCGAGTCGGCGATCCGGGCGGCCGAGACGGGCCACCTTGTGTTCGCGACCCTCCACACGACCGGGGCCGCCAAGACGATCGACCGCGTGGTGGACGCCTTCCCGGTGACCCAGCAGAACCAGATCCGCGTGCAGCTCTCGACCTCGCTGATCTGCGTGCTGTCGCAGGTGCTGCTGGCCCGGGTGGATGTGAAGGGCATGGTCGCGGGGTACGAGTTCCTCGTGGTCACGCCCGCGATCGCGAACCTGATCCGTGACAACAAGACCTTCCGGATCGACTCGGCGATCCAGACCGGCAAGCGGTTCGGCATGCAGTTATTGGACGAACACCTGTGGTCGCTCTACTCGAAGGGGATGATCTCGGCCGAGGAGATGGTGGACAAGGCCAAGAACCCCGGCGACCTCACGGACCGGGTCCACAAGCTGGGGCGCCAGGTCGGGCGGACCGACCTCGACACTGAAGGGGCCGTCGAGGGCAAGGCCGCGTCCGCTTGACACGGGGCGGGGGCGAGCCACGGAGCGGCGGTTGAGTGGGGCCGCTTTTCGTGGATGAATGGTGCATTCGTGGTGATCGGCAGCGGCCAAAGCCACTAATATTCGTATTTTGATCGTATCAAATAGATCGTGTCGTAACGACCTAATCTGAGTATTTCCAGCGTTTTCCGGCAGCAAAGGTCCGGATTGATGCGGATGATATCCACGGACCGGTTCGGTCCCCAGACTTGTGAGCGCCCACGATGCCCAAGGTAGATCCATCTGAACTGGCCAAGCGCAAGCTTGGACGCGTCCTGACGAAGTTAGGGAAGGTCTCTCGCGAGACAGTCCACGAGGCCTTGGCGATTCAGAAGTCCGGCCGGAGGGTCCCGATCGGCCAGATCCTGATTGAGATGGGGCACATCGTTGAGCGGGATGTCCAGGAAGCGCTGGCCGGTCAGGCGGGGATGGCGTTCGTCAATCTGGACGAGGTCGAGTTCACCGAAGAGGTGGTCAGGGCGATCCCGGCCGAAACCGTGATGGCGTATCAGGTCGTTCCCACGGCCTACGAGCCGAGAACCAAGAAGCTGCAGATCGCGCTGAAGAGCCCTGACAACTTCCGAGCGGTTGACGACCTCCGGTTGCTGATGGGGTTCCGGGTGGAGGCGGTGTGCGCTCCGCCCGAGCAGGTCGAGGCGCGGATCAAGGAGTTCTACGCGGGTCACGAGACCTCGCTTCAGGATGTGGTCGGCGATATCTCGAAGGACTCGAAGCTCGGTTCGCTGGCGTCGAAGCCGGCTGCCCCGGGCGCGTCGATCGATCTGGATGCGGTCCTGGAGGCGTCGGAGGACAACAAGGTCATCACCCTGTTGAACCTGGTGCTATTGCAGGCGATCAAGGACAAGGCGTCGGACGTGCACTTCGAGCCGTTCGAGCACGAGTTCAAGATGCGGTACCGGATCGACGGCGTTCTTTACGAGATGGTGCCGCCGCCGCCGCACCTCGGCCCGGCGATCACCTCGCGTATCAAGGTCATGTCGAATCTGGACATCGCGGAGCGTCGCTTGCCGCAGGACGGGCGCATCGAGTTGCAGGTCGGCGGCCACCCGGTGGACCTGCGCGTGAGCGTGCTGCCCACGATGTACGGCGAGTCGGTCGTGATGCGCGTGCTTGACCGCTCGAATGTCGAGTTGTCACTCGACCGTGTCGGCCTGCTCCCGGAGGAACTGGAGCTCGTCCGGACGCTGATCCGCCGCCCGAACGGGATCGTGGTTGTGACGGGACCGACGGGTTCGGGCAAGACCACAACGCTCTACGCGGCGCTTCAGGAACTGAATCAGGTTGATGTGAAGATCCTCACCGCGGAAGACCCGGTGGAGTACGACATCGACGGGCTTGTGCAGTGCCAGGTGAACACGGATGTCGGGCTGACCTTTGCGCGATGCCTTCGGTCGTTCTTGCGTCAGGACCCGGATGTGATTCTGGTGGGAGAGGTCCGCGACCTCGAGACCGCGCAGATCGCGGTGCAGGCGTCGCTCACGGGCCACCTCGTGTTCACGACACTCCACACGAACGACGCGCCGAGCTCGATCGTGCGTCTCCTGGACCTCGGGCTAGAGTCGTTTCTTCTGACGGCGACGCTGGAGGCGATCGTGGCGCAGCGGCTCGTGCGGACGGTGTGCTCGCGCTGCAAGGAGCAGTACACGCCGACCGAGGAGCAGCTGATGGAGCTCGGGATCACGCCCGAGGAGGTTGTGGGGCGGAAGTTCTTCCGCGGCAAGGGCTGCGACAACTGCCACGGGTCGGGCTACAAGGGCCGCACGGCGCTGTTCGAGATCATGCAGATGGATGACGGTCTGCGCGACCTGATTATGAACGAGGCGTCGCTGGGCGTGCTGCGCGACGAGGCGAGGCGGCGCGGGATGCGCTCGCTGCGCGAGTCGGGCCTGCTTGCGATCTACGAGGGACGGACGAGCATCGATGAGGTCGTCCGCGAAACGGTTCTCGAGGAATAGTTGATCACCGCAGCGCCGAGCAGCGCCGCGACACACATTGGAGTTAGGGAATGCCGACTTTCCTGTATGACGCCCTCGATAAGAGCGGCAACCGCCAGAAGGGCCAGATCGACGCCAACTCGAGCGAGGAGGCGATCCAGCGGATCAAGCTGCAGGGCTACTTCCCGACATCGGTGCGCGAGCAGCGCGCCAAGAAAGTGAAGGGCGCGGGCGGCGAGGGCGGTAAGAAGGTGGCCAAGAAGAAGCCGGCGCGTCGCGGCGGCGTGTTCAAGGTCAAGCAGAAGCACCTGACGACCTTCACGCGCCAGTTGTCCACGCTCCAGGACGCCGGCCTGCCGCTGCTGCGTTCGTTGCAGATTCTCGAGAGCCAGCAGAAGCCGGGGCTGATGAAGTCGGTGCTCGGCGGCGTGGTCGAAGAGGTCGAGGGCGGCTCGTCGCTCTCTGACTCGATGGGCAAGTTCCCCAAGGCCTTCAACCCGCTGTACTGCAAGATGGTGGCCGCGGGCGAGATCGGCGGCGTGCTGGATGTGATCCTGCAGCGACTGGCGGAGTTCATGGAGAAGGCCGAGCGTCTGAAGCGCCGCGTGAAGGGTGCGTTGATCTACCCGATCACGGTCGTGATCGTGGCGATCCTGATCGTCACGGGCATGATGTACTTCATCATCCCGCAGTTCAAGGACATCTTCAACGAGTTCGAGATCGAGTTGCCGGCCATCACGGCGGGCCTGATCAACGTGTCGTCGTGGGTTGCCGGCAACTACCCGACGAAGGACGCGATGTACATCCCGGGCTGGGTGTATGTGATGTTCTCGCCGCTGATCATCTTCATCCTCTACAAGCTGGCGCGGAAGACGAAGCCGGGCCGGGCGCTCCTGGACAAGATGTTCATGCACGCCCCGCTGTTCGGAAAGCTGATCCGCAAGACCTCGGTCGCGCGGTTCACGCGGACCCTCGGCACGCTGATCTCCGCGGGCGTGCCGATTCTCGAGGCGATCACGATCACCAAGGAGACCTCGGGCAACTATGTGTTCGAGAAGGCGCTGGGCAAGGTGCACGACTCGATCCGCGAGGGCGAGTCGTTCGCGGCGCCGCTGCGCGAGGCGAAGGTGTGCGATGCGCTCGTGGTGAACATGATCGACGTCGGCGAGGAGACGGGCGACATGGACACGATGCTGCTGAAGATCGCGGACAACTACGACGAGGAGGTCGATGTCGCGGTGGGATCGCTGATTTCGCTCATCGAGCCGCTGCTCATCGTGTTCCTGGGCGGCATCGTCGGCACGATCGTCGTGGCGATGTTCATGCCGCTGGTCAAGATGATCGAGGACCTTCAGAAGTGACGGGCCGGAACGGCGCGATGGTTGGAACGACCAACAACAACACCGGATGGCGTATGGAACGACTCACTCCCAATCGCAACCGATCCAAGGCGTTCACGCTCGTTGAGCTGCTGGTGGTCATCACGATCATCACGATCCTGCTGGGGCTCGGCGCGGTGGCGCTGACGGCGGGCCGGCGCAGCGCCATCAAGCAGGGCGCGGTGGCGCAGCTGCAGCGGATCGACACGGCGCTGGAGGCCTTCAAGCAGGACTTCCGGGACTACCCGCCGCTCGTGACCATCCCCGGCAAGGGCCCCTTCGACGCGCCGGCGGCGAACGAGCGTCTGTACCGCCCGGATTATCAGCAGGGGAACGAGTCGGCGTCGGTTATCAACGATCGCCTCCGCGAGAACCGGTTCGCGAGCAAGTACTCGCTGGCGGTGTATCTGCTGGGCGTCGGTGACCTCAACGGCGACGGGATGCGCAACTACAACGAAACGGACATGCCCAACGAGGACGACGGGCTCGACGGCCCGGGCTTCCGCGACATCGGCAAGGACCGCTTCTGGGGGCTGGCGCAGGATCCGAGTCGCGACGCGGTGGCGAACTCGGGGCGGACCTACGGCCCGTATCTCGACCCGGCGGACCTCGGCGAGCTGCTCGTCGAGGAGCGGATCAACTCCAGCAACACGACCGGGCGGTACGTCATCAACGATCCGTTCGGCAAGCCGATTCTGTATTACCGCAACTGGACGATCCGGGACGACACGCCGCAGCGGCGCCCGTCAATCCTTCGTGTCCCGGCCGAACTCCGTTCGCTCGACTCGCTCGCGGCGCAGCGCGCAGGCGATGACGCCAAGGCGCTGGATATCGATCGGCAGCTGCTCGGCGCGAGTTTCGCGCTGCTTTCGGCGGGGTTCGACGGCGAATACGGCGGCGCGGACCAGGATCTCGAATTGGACCTCGATCTCTCCAACGACACGGAGTATTCCCAGCTCCGCCAGCTGACGACCGACAACCTGAGGGTGTTCAAGTGAAGCGTCGCGCAACGAATGACAGTCCGGGAGGGCGTGCGTTTACGCTCATCGAGCTGCTGGTGGTGATCATCATCATCGTGATCCTCGTGGGGATCATCGCCGGCGTGGGCGCGGGGCTGGCCCGGGACTCGCGCGGGCAACTGACCCGTGATCTCCTGACGACGCTGGACCGGATCGTGGTGGAATACGAGGCGGTGACGGGGAGTCTGCCGAAGTACCCGTCCGATGACATGGTTGACGACTTCTACGAGGATGTGCCGGGGCCGGACAACGACGACATCGTCAACTACGGCGGTCGGGTCGGCGTCCGCCGTCCGGACACGGCGGTCTTCCTGAAGCAGGCGAAGGGCGTGGGCGTTGTCGATGACATCGTCAAGTCGATCCCGGCGCGGTTCCTGGTGCCAACGATCACGCCCGGCGATCCGGATCCGACTCCTTCAGTCGTCGATGCGTGGGCGAAGAAGGACTGGGCGGACCCCTTCCCGGTGGCCGGGCAGACGCTCGTGTACTACGTCCATCCTGACAACAAACTCGCGAATCAGTTGTACGGTCGTTGCATCAACAAGCGTCCGTACTTCCTGTCGGCGGGCCCGGACAACTTCTACGGCACGACGCGCGACGCGGGCACACCGACCGAGGATGAGGCGGAGAAAGCGCTCGACGACAACATCACCTCGTACGCGCCGGGCGAGCCGAACCTTGAGATGGGGGGTGCCCGATGATGCGTGCCGCGATTCGCCGCGCCTTCACGCTGTTTGAGCTGCTGGTGGTGATCTCGATCATCATCCTGCTGGCGGCGATCATCGTCCCCGCGTTCGGCCGGATTATCGAGTCGGCGAACTACACGGGCTCGGTGAACACCGTCACCGGTGCGCTGGGCCAGGCGCGGGCGCTGGCGATTCAGAACGGCCGGAACACCGGCGTGGCGTTCTTCTTCAATCTCGACACCGAGGTGGCTTCGCTCCAGGTCGTGGAGCTGCACGGCCAGCAGTCGGGGACAATCGGCTACAACGGCTCGACCCCGGCGATGGTGTTCCGCCCCGCGACGGGCACGGTGCCGATCGAGCTGCCCAAGGGCACGGTTGTGTACGGGATGTCGTTCGCGGTCGCGCCCTACGGCGAGCGCTACGACGGCACGAATATCGGCGAGTGGTATGCGGGCGAGATGATCGACCCGGACGGCTCGCTCGATGTGGGCGCCGGCGGGACGCCCATGATCACGGACGACGAGATCGTGCCGTGGCTGTTCCCTCGCAATGATCCGCGCGTGTTCATCGATCCGGACTTTGACGACGCGTGCGAGGCGCCCAACGGCGCGGCGGCGCTGCAGCACTGCGTGACCTTCATGGTGCAGTTCGATCCTTCGGGCGCGATCGTTACGTGCACGGAGTCCGGGGGCGAGTGCCTGATCGATGCCTATCTCGAGTACCCGGACGATCCGATCGACCCCAACTCGGCGGACGATGAGCCGCTGGACGACCAGTTCCTCTTTGATCCCGAGGTGGCGGTCGATGAGAACCTGAAATCGTGCTTCCCGAACGAGGTCATCCTGCGCAGCGCGAGCATGATCGCGGTGGTGCAGACGGCCCGCCTCGCGGAGGGTGTCGGGGTGCGTCGGCCCTGGACGGTCTGGAGCGAGGACGGCGTGCCGATCGCGAACAACCAGCGGACGGTGCGCGACAACGAGAAGCTCGAGGACATCTGGGACTGGATCGACCTGAACGGCGAGTTGCTTTCCTTTGATCGTTACACCGGCGATGTGATCCGGAGGCGTTGAGTATGTGCTTTGCGAGAACTGGCCATCCCGAGCCGCGATCGCCCGGGCGCTCCCGCGGGGGCGTGCGGCGTGACGCGTTCACGCTGATCGAGGTTCTGATCGCGACCTTCATCTTTGCGCTCGGGATTCTCGGGTTGCTCGCGCTGTTCGCGGGCGCGGCGGTGCAGCAGCAGGCGGCATCGCAGGTGACGAACTCGGTGTTCGCGTCGAACGCCGCCGAGGCGGTGGTCGGTCGTGTGGCGGGACGGATCGAGTACCGGGACAACAACAATCAGCCGAACCCGACGGAGTTCGACAACCTCGTTCCCAGGGATCAGTGGAAGGTTCTCAAGCACTTCATCGATGCCGGATTCGATGCGAACGACCCCGCGACGCACACGGGCACGCTCCGCCTGCGCCCGGACAACACGCCGAATCGCGCCTCGTTCTTCTTTGTTGCGGGTGCGCCCGAGCAGCTGCCGCTCGTCTTGTACGACCGCCCGGACCAGGTGACGCAGAACGGAAGCGGGAACTACACGCGGACCGGCAATCAGCAGCCCTTCACGAACCGCGTCAATCAGTTCGCGGTGTCGCGCGTGCACAAGGAGTCGCTCAACTTCATCGTGGTGCGCACGGAGGCGGGCACGCTGCCCGACCCGACGGCGTTCCGCGACATCTTCTACACGCAGCGCACGGATCTGCCCCCCGCGTACAACTCGCCCGCGAACCTGCGGACGATGGTCGCGTTCTCCCCGTCATCGTTCCCCGGCACGATGGTCGATCCGAACGATTTCATCGTGATCGACCTGGCCGATCGGCCCAACCCGAACTACAGGGCGCGGGTCGAGGAGATGCGGATCGACGATGTGAACGCGTCTGGCGGGATGCGCCGCGTCGACTCCGTGATCGTTCCGTTCTACGAGTGGCGGTCGGAGGAGATCGTTTCGCTGAATGATCGCCTTGTGTTCCGGGCGGACGAGACGCGTTCGGACAACCGCCGCCCTGTGCTCTGCTACTCGCTGCTGTACCGGCGCACCTCATCGGATACGACGCAGATGGCGGTGTTCACCTACGCGGTGCGTGCGCCGTCGCCCCGGGCCGTGTTTGTGCCGGTTGAGTCCGAGAGCCCCAACGATCCGAAGTCGCCGCTGCAGCGGGTGCGGGTGCGCCTGGGTTACGACGACGAGCGCGATGAGTACTACGTCGAGCGGGCGGGCGGGGCGTTGCCCTCGATCATTCAGGACTCGAACTTCATCCTGCGCAACGGCGCGATCCTGCTTATTCAGGGCGATCCGAATGCTTCGCCGCCGATTCCTGGTTCGGACCTCCCGGTCCGGATCGTTGACACGACCTTTGATGGCGACGGCAATCCGGTGCGCGGGTATCTGGACCGGGGTCCGCGCGCCAACGGCAAGTCGTACCTCGACCCGCTGCCCAATGACACCGAGGTGCTGCAGGCATGGACGATCAAGCCCACCGTTGAGAGCGAGGACGGGACGATCTGGAAACTCGAGCCGATCGACACGCGCATCCTCCAGACAGGTTGAACCACATGAGCGATCGAACTGAAATCATGTCATTGGATCTTCGCGCCCGGCGCACGGCGAGTGGCTTTACGCTCATCGAACTGCTCGTGGCCGTCGGTGCTGTGCTGCTGCTCTCGGTTGGCGTGGGGCAGATCTTCCGCCAGGTCGGGAACCTCGTGAACACCGGCTCGTCGGCCGCGGAGATCGACCAGCTGGCGCGGGCGCTGGAGCGGCAGATGGCGGACGACTTCCGCGCGCTGTCGCTGATGCCCCAGGACGAGACGTTCATGGTGATCCGCGGGCGGTGGATCGGCGATGTGAACAACAATCAGATGCTCGACAACAACGAGCGTGCGATCTATCTGACCCCCGAGGATCGCGAGGCGGACCTGCGCGACGGCATCGATCCGTACGAGGCGGGCAGCCGGGCTGTGACGATTCGCGCCGATGAGATCGCGTTCCTGGTCGATGGTCGCGAGTACCGAACAGCACAGGTCGACCCGCTCGGCGCGACGGATTTCGCGACGAACGGCGCGCGGATCTATTACGGGCAGGCGTTGCGGCCGCACTCGGAGATCGATCCGACGTCCGACTTCGATGACCCGACGCGGTACGAACGCGAGTACGACCCCGACGGGGACTTCGGGCAGCGTGCCGGTGAGACCAATGCGTTCTTCAACGACGAAGTCTCCGCCGATGCTCGGAACGAATACGCCTCGGAGATTCTGTTGGCGCGGCAGGCCCTGCTCCTGGGCGGGTCCGTGGCCGCGGGGTATCAGGGCAACCCGCCCCGCCCGCCGCTGATCGGCTCGCAGCGCGCCTACACGCCGTACATCCGTGATCTCGAGGCCAACGATCGCTTCTTCGGCATCAACTACAACTTCGAGACGAACCCACCCGAACTGCGCAGTTCGGATGTGGGCGGCGCGAACATCAATCCGAGCATCCGACTGGCCCGCCACGGGCGCGTCGATATCTGCGCGATGACGGTCGATGAAATCCGGCGCTGGCTCGAGGGCGAGGACCCGATGTCGACATCGGGCAATGTGTCGTCGCGCGATGCGTCGCCCTTCAAGGCGCCCGGCGCGTGGGACGGGAACAACTCCTTCGATGCGCCGCTCTGGCAACGCGACCTGATCACCGATCCGAATCAGGGCCCGCGCCGAACGATCGCCGCGAACGCGGCGCGCCTGCGTGTGGCGCTAGGCGGGTGTATCTCGCGCATGTTGGCGGACAACCAGTTGCCGGTGATCATCCGCGACCGCGAGGACTCCGACGAGGACCCCGAGGATGCGCTGATGGACCTGCACGCCGTGCTGGCGTCCAAGTGCTCGTCGGTCGAGTTCGCGTGGAACGACGGCACGGTCTGGACCGACCGCAACAACCTGCTCATGCTCAGGCGCGGCAACGGCGGTCTGGCCGAGCCGGTGGCGAACATTGAGGACGCGGAGGTTGTGTATCGGTTCGGCGATGTGATCTGGTTCGACGCCTTCATGCCGCGTTCGTATTACCTGTTCAACCTGGCGAGCCCGACTCAGGCGATCCCCTTCCCCAACGAGGAGGAAGTCGACGGCGTGGGCCGCCCGCGGACATCGAATTTCGCCAACAATCTCTCGGAGCCCGCGACCTACGACCAGACCACGACGGGCGGTGTGCCGGGCGAGTACCTCTCGACGTGGGGCTTCCGCAAGCCGTCGTCGAACGGCGGGTACGGCGGCGCGTGGGTCAAGCCGCAGATGATTCGTGCGCGCATCACGCTGCACGACGCGACCGTCCGCATCCAGGGCGGCAAGACCTTTGAGTACATCTTCAACACCGGGAATCAGTCATGAAGCGCCAATCTGTGAAGTGCGATCGCCAATCTCCCGCTCCGGCCGGTGGTGCGCCGCGTCGGCGCGGCTCGGTCATCATTCTCGTTGTGGGTGTGCTCGCGGTGGTCGCGATCTCCGCGGTGACGTATGTGAACATCGTCTCGCTCGATCGTCGTTCGGCGGCGGCGGTGCAGCGGCGCATCAACTACCAGCAGCAGGCCGACGCGGTGATGAACCACATCCGCTCGCTCATCGGCGCGGATTTGTTCGGCGAGAAGATCACCTCGAACTCGACGCCGCAGATCGTCAACGGCGCGCGCGTGTGGCCCCGCCCCTTCGAGGACGGCGACACGACCGACATGGCGTACACGATCCGCGATACGAATGTCGCGCCGTTCTATGATCCGAACGGCCCGCCCGCGAACCCGCTCGGCATTCTGACGCTCGACACGATGAACAACTCCGACGACGCGGTGGGTGCGCGGCAGGACCCGTGGCTGGCTTCGAGCGAGCCGCTCTGGAGGCCCAACAACACCGCCGACACATGGCCGCAGATCACCAACCTGCGCTCGGGCTACCGGTACATCCCCCCGGCGGGGAGTCCGGGCGCGCTCGGCGATTGGGTGTACGACGACGGCAAGTATGTCGATCTGGCGCAGTGGTTCATCCAGGATCAGAACAACCGCGGCAATCCGGCGGCCGACCTGACCAACTTCAACGACCCGATCACCAGTGCGCCCAACGACTTCCGCCTGGCCCTGGATCAGCAGATCTACGACCTGCAGATCGATGAGATCGAGCAACCGTTCGGTGTGTTCAACTCGCGCGACCAGCGCGCATGGGTGGACACCGATGCCGATCTCCGCCCCGATGCCCGCTGGCAGCAGCTGGAGGTGCTCGGGAACAACGGCGGGCTCATCTGGGTCACGGCGGCGCGGATCATCGACGCGTCGGCGCTGGCGAACTACAATACTTCGATCGAGTTCTCGTACGCGTTGCCGGGCGGGATTATTCCGATGACTTCGGACGGTCGGACGCCCGCGGATATCGACATGTGGTCGCTCCTGGAAATGGCCGACGAGCGGATGCAGTCGATCGCCAATGACACGCGCGTGCGCGGGACCGGCACGATGCCGGGCTTCCGTCAGCACCTTGAGAACTCGCTGCTCGTTCCCGACGCGATTCAGCAGATGACGACGCTGGACCCGTCGTACCCGGACATCAATGGGTTGACGACCTACATGGGCCCGTGGGCCGCCGACACGATGACGCTGACCGCTGACCAGCGATCCAACTACTACCGGTTCGTGGGTTCGTCGCCCCTCGAGCCGGCGGCGTCGAAGGGCGCCTCGCACTCGCCGCGTCGCGACCTGATCGATCTGTGCGCGTTCTGGGGCACGAATCACCGGTCGATCTACTCGTCGATCGAGCAGGACATCGATGCGTTCTTCCCCCCGATCGCCAACACGGGCCCGAACGCGGCCAAGGGCGCGCTGCGCGCCAACGAGGACCCGGCGCAGTTCCGTTCGCTCGCGCTCAATCGCCCCACGGTTCAGGCGATCAAGGCGGACACGCGCCGTCTGCTCACGCCCTACTCGGGCGCCGGGCATATCTCGCCGGTACCGGTGATTAACGCGTCGATCGCCAACGGATTCAACGAGTACGACCAGTTGTTCTCGATCCTCAAGCCCAACGCGAATCTCGTGCGCGCGACCGACGCGGAGGATATCTTCGCGAGTTTCGTGTGGGCGCTGGCGCCGCTGGCGACGGATGAGCCGCTGATGCGTCCGTTCACGCACGCGGAGATGGTGTCCACCGATTTCGATCTGGATGTGTATCACTACGGCGCGGGCACGGCGGCGGGGTTCCGCGGGCCGGCGCGGTTCATCACGACCGGGGATCAGAACGCCGAGGTCGGCGCGACCTTCGCCGTCCGCACCTCGCTCGCGCTGACAGCGAACATGCTGGACTGCGCGGACACCAACAATGCGCCGACGGTGCTGCGCTTCTTCCCGCGGACCGTCGAGACCGAGCGTGCGTTCAACGACATCGCGGGCACGCCGGCGATCGAGTTGTCGGACCGCCTGCCTCAGGGCAACATCAGGGTGTCGACGCTCGCGTACCCGGACCCCGGCACGAGCCCGATCGTTCCCGGCGATCCGAGCGTGACCTCGGCGGTCGGGAATCCGGCGGCGGGCGCCGACTACACGAACATTCTCAGTTCGCCCAATCTCGCCGACGACCTGCACAACCTGAAGAAGGGGCTGACGGTCGTCGGGCTGGAACGCCAGCCCTTCCTGCGTGAGGTGATGACCGCGGCGTTCTACTCCGACCTCAATACCACCGCTGAGGAGAACGGCACCAGAGACGGCATGATCGAGTTCGACAACATCAACGAGCAGATCGGCTCCATGTTCGTCGCCGAACTCGGTAACCCGTGGGACACGCCGATCAAGATCAAGGACTACATCGTCGCGATCCCTTCGAGCTCGGCCGAACTGTTCTCGACCGGCGCCGGGCCGCTCCCCTTGCTGTTCGTCTGCCCGGATATCGAGATTCCGGCGGGCGGGGTCGCGGTGCTGTGGTTCCACAATCTGCCGCAGTTCACGGGCGATGCCGCCGAGGCGGCGCTCCCGGGCAGCGCGGGGCAGGTTGTCGTCGATGAGTTCGCCTCGGTGCAGAATGTTCCGGCGGCGTCGATGTCGAAGATCATGTTCCTCGAGCACTCGCTGAGCGCGGCGATGGGTCGTCTGCCGGTGGTGCTGCTCCGCCAGATCGAGTCGTCGACCGCCGGTACGCCGCATTATGGGATCGTCGACAAGATGACGCCCTCGGCCCCGTCGAACGCCGCGGACGGATTCCCCCGCGCGCTGCAGTCGGATCTGTACATCACGGAGACCGCCGGGGCGGACTACATCTTCTCCGACGCGACGATCACGAATGACAACCCGCTGGACACGCGCCTCTTGGGCGGGACCGCGGGCAAGATTTCCGGGCGCATCGTGGTGACCTCATCGTTCTCGCGTCCCGGCATTCAGCCGGGCGGGGTGAGCGGTTCGTTCCCGGCGTATTGCCTGGAGCTCAACAAGGGCGGGAGCAATCAGTTCTCCGCTTCGCCGCGCCTGATGGTGGACGGCGCGTACACGACCTCGATGATGGCGCAGTGGGGTTGGATCGTGCCGCCGATGGCGGTGGGCGAGGCGGCCCTCTATCAGAACCTGATGCAACCGGCGGCCAACGCGCCCGAGGCGCTGGTGCCGGCGATGTGGATCGGGGTCGATGAGTTCGGCGATCAGATCAGTTCGATCGGCGAACCGACGAAGATCGCGGACAACGCGCCGATGAATATGAATCTCGCCAATGAGATCCCGCCGTTCCAGTTGTACTGCCGTGACGGCGACAACGCGTTCCCGACGAGCGCTTCAGTGGCGCAGCTGTGCACCTTCGCGCACATGTGCCTGAATCACGACCTGAACAAGATCAATCACTGGAAGACCGTCTCTGAGCAGTTGGGGGATGATCGCACCTATGACTCGGGCGCTCCGGGCGGCGTGTTGAATCCCTACATGGGCACGCTCGATGTCTCGCGGTTCATTCTCAACGACACGGCCACCACGATGACTGGCGCGGTGACGAACCTGCCCGATGCGCTGGCGGTGCCGCTCGGCGTGCGCGTGTTCGATTGCTTCGACACGCTGCTGACCAGTTCCGGCTTGAACCAGGGGCAGATCAATCTGAACACCGCGCCGGTGGAGGTGCTCGCGCAGTTGCCATTCATGTGGCCGCGCCTGCCGATCGCGGATGTGAATGGGCTGACGCTCAACGGGATCGGGCGGTTCGATCAGGCGAATATCGGGTCGTCGCCGCGTCTGGACTACCTGACGCGGTACCGCGACGCGAACTTCAATGTCGTGTCGCCGATGTCGACGGACACACCCGCGGGCCTGACGCAGATTCCGCAGATGCGCGTCGCCACGGGCACGGGAGTGGATTTCACGACGCCCGGGTTTGTCTCGATGGGCGAGGTCGCGGTGCTCGATCAATGGACGCCCGGGCAGCCCAACGCGATGACGGGATCGGGGCTGTTCCAGTCGCTGGGCACCGACATGCAGCCCGCGGACGGGCACCCGTTCGACATCACGACATCCGCGACGGGCTTCATGGAGTACACGCCTCAGGGCGCGGGCAGCAACCCGCAGGACGACATCGAGGAGAAGCTGGCACTCTTCCGCGGCATGGTGAACTGCGCCTCGACGCGCTCGGATGTGTACCTGGCGTGGTTCATTGTTCGCGGGTACGACCCGGATCTGATCGAGTCGATCGAGGTGCCGGGCACGGCGGCGGAGGCGATGAACGACGAGCGGTTCGTGCCGACCTACGAGTCGCGCTGGCTGTGCCTGTTCGATCGCTCGAACATGCGCCGCCCGTCGGACCGTCCGCGTTTGCTGATGTACCTGGAACTGCCGGACGCACGCCCGTGAGGCAAGGACAAGTCGGCTGACCCATCCACGACCGGCCCGCGAGGGCCGGTTTTTTCATGCGTGACGGATAAGTTCCATGCCGCCCATGTAGGGGCGGAGCGCGGCGGGGATGCGCACGGAGCCGTCGGGTTGCTGGTGCATCTCGACGAGCGGGATCAGGATGCGCGGCGAGGCGGCGACGGTGTTGTTGAGCGAGTGGCAGAAGACGGTCTTGCCTTCGGTCGAGTCGCCCTTGTAACGCATGTTGAGCCGTCGGCACTGGAAGTCGTACAGACGCGAGGCGCTGTGCGTCTCGCCGTACGCGCCGGTGGGGCGGCCTGATTTGTCGAGGTCGCCGCGCCCCGGCATCCAGCATTCGATATCGACCATGTCGGCGTTCTTGACGCCGAGATCACCGGTGCAGCACTGGAGCAGGCGGTACGGGAGTTCGAGGGATTGCAGGAGTTCCTCGACGATGGCGATCATCTTCTTGTGCCACGCGCGGCTCTCGGCTTCATCCGCTTTGCAGATCACGACCTGCTCGACCTTGTCGAACTGATGGATTCGGTACAGGCCGGCGGTGTCGCGCCCCGCGGCGCCCGCCTCGCGCCGGAAGCATGTGGAGACCGTCGCCATCTTCAGGGGGAGTTGCGACTCGTCGAGAATCTCGTCGGCGTGGATGCCCATGAGGCCGACCTCGCCCGTGCCCGTGAGGAACATGTCGTAGCCGCCTCCCCTGCTGCTTTCCTCGATGTGGTAGGTCTGCTCGCGCCCGGCGGGGAAGAAGCCGGTGCCGACCATGCACTCCTCGCGCACGACGACGGGGACGGAGACGGGCGTGAAGCCGTGCTTGTCCGCGATGAAGTCGATGGCGTATCGGAGGACGGCCTGGTGGAGGCGCATGCCCGCGCCTTTGAGGATGTAGGAGCGCGAACCGGCGATCTTGACGCCGCGCTCGAAGTCCACGAGCCCCAGCGACTCCATGAGTTCGATGTGGGTCTTGGGGGCGAAGCCGCGGGATGCCTGGAATCCCTTGGCGGCGTCAAATCCGGTTGGGTTCCACGCCCGGATCTGCACATTGTCGGATGAGTCCTTGCCGACGGGCACATCGGGATCGGCGGGGAGGGGCACCTGCAGCAGCAGCGCGTGCATCTCGGGCTCGATGCCCTGGGATTGTTGCTCGAGTTGCTGAATCCTCTCCTTGAGACGCGCGGGTGCGGCACGGAGTTCGGCGGCCTGCTTCTCAAGAGCGTCCTTCTCGGCGCCGGACGCGTTCTTGATCTGCGCCATCAGCTGGCCGATCTTCGGCCCCGACTCCTTGGCGAGTCGGTTCTGCTCGGCGCGGAGCGCATCGATCTCGGTCTGGAAGGCGCGGCGTTTGGCGTCGAGTTCGAGGATGCGGTCGATCTCGACGGCGACACCCTTGCGCTGCGCGCCGGTCTTGAATCGATCGGGGTCGTCACGGAGTTGTTTGAGGTCGATCATGGGGAGGGGATGGTAACGCCCCCACTCTTGCCACGGCGTCGCGTCGGAACACCGGCAAAAAAAGCCAAGGCCACCCGCAAAGGTGGCCCTGGCTTCTGCCACACACTGACGACGTGAGTCAGCATGCGATGTTCGGTGGTAGGTCTGCCACCATCCCCTAACGTGTTCTTGTCGAACCACCTGACCTTTGGCGGCTCTCTCTTCCCCGATCCGGTTTCCCGGATCTCCGCGGCAAGAACCGCGGTTTGACGTGCCCGGCGAACCGGGTCTTCCCTCTCTTGCTTCCGGGGCCGATCACAGGATTCGACCCCATCCCTCCTACCAACTTCCAGAAGGTACCCGACGCTCGCGGTCCCCGCCAGCACAATCCGCACGGTCGCGCAATTTTCACTTACAAACAAATACCGATCAGGCGTCCGTTAGGAGGTATGGGAAGCCCCGGGCGGGGCCGCCCAGTGCATCTTGGCGACGAGGGTGTCCCAGTAGCCGTCGTCGGGGTCCTTGACCAGGTGAACGCTCTGCGGGTGCCGCCGGAGCGAGACCGTGTCGCCCTCGATGATGGGGTGCATCACCTGCCCGTCGAGAACGAGCGTGGTGCCGGCGCGACCGTCTTCCTCCGAGTCGTCCGGCGCGCATCCCTTGACGAGGTTGGCGCGAAGGACCGACAGCTCGATGCCGGAGGCGGCCTCCACGACGATGGGCCGGAACGAGAGCGAATGCGCGGCGATGGCGGTGACGATCATCGCCTCCAGTTCGGGCGAAACAATGGGGCCGCCGGCCGAGACGTTGTACGCGGTGGACCCGATGGGCGTGGCCACGACAACGCCGTCGCCGCGGATGACGCGAACATCGGTGTCGGCGATGCGCAGCCCGATCTCGATCATCCGGTAGGGCGGGCCCGCCGTGATGACGACATCGTTCATCGCGGCGCCGGAGAAGACCGTCTTGCCGCCGCGCCTGATTTCGGCGCGCATCAGCATGCGTTGATGCGTCTCGAGTTTCTTACTCGTGAGCATGGCCTTGGCGTGAACGCCGAGCGTGTCGAGATCGAACCCGGTGAGGTAACCGAGGTGCCCGAGGTTGACGCCAACGAGCGGGAGCCCGGTGTGCGCGAATCGGCGGGCCTGGGCGAGTAGCGTTCCGTCGCCGCCCAGCACCATGATGAGTTCGGCGTTCTTCGTGTCCGGAACGGGGGCGCCGTTCGCCTCGATCTCCATCGCGATCGACGAATACTTATTGATGACTTCGCGCACGGCGTCGAGCGCTTCGAGAACACGCGGCTTGCGTCGGTTCACCACCAGGAGCACGGGTCTTGCCATGGTGCGCGCATCTCCCGCGGTGTGGCCCGGTCAGGACCGGTTGGCGACGGCCTGCGACTCGCGCCCGCGGACCTTGACATCGACGATCGGCTCGCGTCCGTTCCGTGACGCGACACGCTCGCGGACATGGCGGGCGATCGATGGCGCATCGAGCCCGACCTTCGCGAGCTGGTCATTGCGCGAGTCCTGATAGATCCACGAGTCGGGCAGCCCGAGGCGCGACACGAGCCCGGCGTCGAGGCCCATATCCGAGGCCGCCTCGATGACCGCGGCGCCGAAGCCGCCCACGACCGAGTGGTCCTCGATGGTGATGACCGGAGTGCCGGTTTCCAGAAGGTAGCAGATGAGTTCGGCATCGACGGGCTTGGCGAAGCGAGCGTCGTACACGCTCACACGGTGCTCGGGGCCGAGCAGTTCGAGCGACTCGAGCGCGTTCCGCGCCATCACACCGAACGAGAGAATCGCGGCGTCGGGGCGCTCGTGCTCGACCAGCGCGTGCGCCTTGCCCAGCTCGAAGGGCGGGCACGTGTCGGAGACGGGCTCGCCCACCTTGTCGCGCGGGTAGCGGACCGAGGTGAGCCCGGCGTCATAGGTCCGCATGAACTCGAGCGATGCCTTGAGCGTCGGTTCGTCGGCGGCGGCCATGATGACCGCGCCGGGCAGCGTGCGCAGGATGGACACATCGCAGAAGCCGTGGTGCACGGCGCCGTCGCCGCCGACCAGCCCTGCGCGGTCGAGGCACAGGCGCACGGCCAAGCCCTGCAACGAGACTTCCTGGAATGCCTGATCGAAGGCGCGCTGGAGGAAGGTCGAGTACACCGCGAAGAAGGGGCGCAGGCCGGTCTTGGCCATGCCCGCCATCATGTCCATCGCGTGGGACTCGCAGATGCCCGTATCGAAGGTGCGCTGCGGGAACGCGTCGGCGACGACATCGATCCCGGTGCCGCCCGGCATGGCGGCGGTGCACGCGACAACCTTTTCATCGCGGCTCATCACATCGGTCATGGCTTCGCCGAACGCCTGCGTGAACGAACGCGCGCCGTTCTTGATCTCGACGCGGCAGGAGTCGGGGTCCCACTTGAACGCGGCGGGCGAGTGGAATGTCGTCGCGTCGCCCTCGGCGAAGGTGTAGCCCTTCCCCTTGACGGTCTTGACATGCAAGACCATCGGGCGGTCGAAGTCGCGCGCTTCGGCGAGAAACTCGACGAGCTCGGGGATGTCGTGCCCGTCGATCGGGCCGACGGTGATGAGCCCGAAGTGCTCGAACCATGTGTTCTCGTTGAGCGCGGCCTTGGCCATCTCGCCCATGCGGTGGTAGGCCTCCTCGACGATGCCGCCGCCCGGCAGTTTGTCGAGGACCTTACGCGCCTTGCGCTTCATGTCCTTATAGAGCGGGTTGATGCGCATGCGATCGAAGTACTGCGACACCGCGCCCTGCGGGTGCGAGATAGACATGCCGTTGTCATTGAGGACGACCAGGAACTGGCGCTTGAGCGTGCCGGCGTTGTTGAGCCCTTCCATCGCGACACCGTTGACGATCGAGGCATCGCCGATGATGGTGACAACGCGGCGCCCGTCCTTGTTGGTCTGGCGGTCGAACGCTTCGTTGTTGAGCGAGTCGCCGCGAGCCATGCCGACGGCGGTCGAGATGCCCGTGCCCGCGTGACCGACGGAGAACTGGTCGTACGCCGACTCGCGCGGCTCGGGAAAGCCCGCGAAGCCCTCGCGTGTGCGCAGGTTGGCGAGCAGTTCCTGGCGCCCGGTCAGCAGCTTGTGCGGATAGCACTGGTGCCCGACATCGAAGAGCAGGCGGTCATGCCCGAAATCGAACACATAGTGCATCGCGACCGTGAGCTCGACCACGCCCAGATTCGGCGCGAGATGCCCGCCCGACTTCGACACCTGCTCGAAGATCGCGCGGCGGATCTCGTCGGCGACCTCCTGCAATCGCTCGATCGGGAGGCGCTTGAGATCGGCGGGCGACTTGATCGTTTCGAGAATCCCCATCGACGGCTCCGGGTGCCCGCTAGGTTCCGGCGGGCTGCGGTTGAACTTTCAATCTTCTCTGAAAACAGTCTATCCCATCCGCGTAGCGCGGGCCAGAAGGGTTATCGGTCGCGCCGGGCCATGGCCTCGGCCAGATCGATCAGACCCGCGCCGCATTCAAGTCGTTGGGCCGACGACCGCGCCTCTTCCAACAACCGGGCGGCTTCCATTCTCGACGCCTCGACTCCCATCACCACCGGGTAGGTCAGTTTGCCCGCCTCGGCGTCCTTGCCCGATCTCTTACCCAACTGCTCGGTGCTCTGTTCGACATCCAGCAGATCATCCACCAACTGGAACATCAGTCCCACGGCGTTCCCATAACGCGTGACCGCGAGCAGATCATCCTCGCGCACGCCGTTCGCCCCCCGCCCCCCCCGCCCCCCGTGGCGCCACATGCCCGCGATCGCGCCCATTCGGCACGCCGCCACAATCAGTGCGCCGGTCTTCTGGCGGTGCGTCTCGCGGAGCCGCTCGACATCGGTCGCGGCGTCGTGGCCGCCGAGCGTATCGAGCACCTGCCCCGCGATCATGCGCGTGGTGCCTTGTGCGAGTTCGGCGCAGAGTTGCCCGGCCAATCCGGCGTCACTCGACCGCTCGCAGATGAGCTGGAACGCGATGCTCATCAGTCCGTCGCCCACGAGAATGGCCATGGCCTCGCCGTGCGCCTTGTGAACCGTCGGGCGGCCCCGACGCAGATCGTCATTATCGAGCGCGGGCAGATCATCGTGAACCAGACTGAAGGCGTGAATCATCTCCACGGCGGCCGCCGCGGGAAGCGCATCATCGGCGGTGCCCCCCACCGCGATGGCGCTGTGCATGGACAAGAGCGGGCGGAGACGTTTGCCGCCCTCGAGGAGGGCGTACTCGACGGCCTCGCGAAGATTCCGGGGCAGGCCGACAGAGCGAACAAACGATGCCAAGACGGGCTCGACACTCGCGATCATCGCCTCGTCCGTCACGCCCTGCCGTTCGGCCATTTGTGTTCCGCTGATCCCCGACACGCGCATCCTCCGTAGCGCTTTCCGGAGCGCTTGGGCGAGTATAAACCCCGCGTGCTGGGGGCACAAAGCAGCCCGGCTTACCGGGCCCGCGGGTGCGACCTATCATCCGCACCATGCCGCAGATGCTGACACTGTTCGAGAAGGGCGGCCCGGTCATGTGGCCGCTGCTCGTAATGAGCGTGATCTCCGTCGCGCTGACGCTGGAGCGTGGGGTCTTCTGGGTTCGGACGCACCGCCCCGGCCGGCGGAAGTGGCTGTTTTCGCTCGCCGATGCGCTGCGGACGGGGGATCGGGCGGCGGCAAAGGCAATCGCGGCGGACGACTCGTCGCTCTATGCCGACGCTGCGGACCTGATTCTCGCCCGCAAGGTAGGGCCCGCCTCGGCGGTGGAACTGGCCGAGACGTTCCGCCCGGTGTTCGACCGATTCTCGCTGACGCTCTCGACCGTGATCACCGCGGCGCCGCTGCTCGGGATTCTGGGCACGGTGACGGGCATCATCCGCTCGTTCCAGTTGCTGGGCGGGAGCGCCCAGGTGACGGACATCAACGCGGTGGCGGGCGGCATCGCCGAGGCGCTCATCACGACAGCCGCGGGCCTGGTCGTGGCGCTCATCACGCTCTTCCCGTACATGGTGTTCCGCGCGCAATCCGACCGCTGCCTGGGCAACATCGAGTTGCTGGTGGCATCCGCGACCGACAACGCGAAATAGGCGGACCGTCTCAGCCGCGGGTGCCGGCGGCTTCCTGTTCCTGCAACAGTTCGAAGACTTCCTCGGCGCTCTCCGCCTCGTACATCTTCTCGCGGAACTCCTCGGAAGTCATGAGCCGCGAGATGCGTGCGAGCGCCTGGATGTGGTCGCTCGTGCGGTCGATCGGGCTGGCGAGCAGCACGATGAGTTTCACGGGGCGGTTGTCGATCGAGCAGAAATCAAGCGGCTGCTTGGGACGACCGATGGCCATCGCCAGGTCCTTGACGCCCTCGCTCTTGCCGTGAGGGATGGCCAGGTTGTGCCCGATTCCCGTCGTACGGGTGCATTCGCGGGTCCACACGGCCTCCTTGAGAGCCGCCGGGTCGGAGACCTTCCCGGTCGAAGCCAGAAGGTCGACGAGCTCGCCGATCACTTCCTGCTTGCCCGAAGACTCGAGCGGGACCTTGATGCATTCGGGTGTGATGATCTCAAGCAGATTCATGCCCGGACCTCTGCGCTAGCGGAACAGAACCAAAAACCGTGGACATCAGGGGTCATCCTACCCCACCTCGGCGGGTGTGGGTAGTGAACCCCCGATGAAACCCCGGATTACGACAGGACCACGGCATACGAGCCGTCCGAATACCTCGCGCCGGGGTCGCCATCGGCATCCGACTCACCCGGGCCGCCTTCCGGCATCCGCCTCCGCTCACGGGCGATTTCCAGCGCGTGCCATCGGGCGGCCCACTTCGCTTGCTCTTCGTTCTCCATCGGATCCAGCGAGCACGTGGAGTACACAATCACGCTCCCGCCCGCCATCGCGCCCGCGCCGCGGCGCAGGAGCGGAATCGCGTCGGCGATGATCTGGCGCTGAATCGCGGCGAGTTCCTCGGTGCGCTTCGTATTGAATCGGTATCGCGCCTCGATACGCCGCGCCAGCACGCCCGTATTCGAACACGGCACATCGAGCAGAACCAGATCCACCTTGCCGGCAAAATCGAGCGTGAATCCCGACGCCCCCTCACGCGGCCACTCCAAGACCTTGACCCGCGGGTGATCCGCAAAGAGCGCTTTGAGTTTCTCGAATCGACCATGGTCCTTGTCGCTCGCGTAGATCGTCGCGTCGGGGAACGCCGCGGCCAACTGACGCGTCTTGGTGCCCAATCCGGCGCACATATCGAACACAATTTTCGGCTTGAGGTCCGCGACGGACTGCACAGCGAGGGACGACGCCGGGTCCTGCACCCAGATGTCTGTGCGCGTGCGCATCAGTTCGGCGAGCTCCTCGTGCGTGCCCGTCCACAGGTGATGCCCCGGCGCAGCGTGCGGAACGAGCGACGGGGGCAGCGGCCCGGTCGCGTGCGCGGTATTGAGAATCGTCGCGGGCAGGCACAAGCCGTGCAGCGCCAGGCGTCGCACTTCGCGCCGATCGAACGACTTGTTCCAGGCGCGGATCAGTTCGAGCGGGTGGCTCGTCGCCATCGAGAGTCGCTCATCGGGGTCCTTGGGCAACGCCTGCGCATTCAGCGCTACGGACCGTCCATCCGGGAGCGGGAGCTCGTCGCGCCGGTCGGTCCAGCGCTCGCGGTGCCCGTGATCGTCCGAGGGCAATGGCGGCGTGGCGTCACGACGGAACGAGGCCTTCATCGCGGCTGCGAACTCCTCCGGATTCTCCTCCGGCGTGATCGCCTCGACCTCCTGTCCGGGTGTGGAGTTGCGCCAGACGAGCTCGTCGATACGCCGCAGAATCGCGTTGACCATGCCCCCCGCGCGGGGCCCGGCCTGCGCCTTGACCCACTCCACCGAGTCGGCGACGACGGCGTGCGACGGAAGTCGGTCCATCAGGAGAATTTGCGCGGCTCCGCACATGAGCGCAGCGCGCACGCGCGGATCAATCATCTTCCATTCGTTCTCGAGGTAGTTCTCGACGATGTACTGGAGCGTGATCCATCGGCGCAGCACGGTGTCGTAGATGGCGTGCGCCAGCGCGGCGTCACGCGGCTCGAGACGGGATGTGTCCACGCCGCAGAGATCGAGATCGGGGAATCGCTTGATCTGGTGCGCCACGATCCGATACGCGACCTGCCGCGCGGGCGCCACGCGCAGCGGAGCCGCCCCCGGTCGTCCGCCCGGGCTGCCCCCACGATCGGGGCCACGCTCACCGCCGCGGTTGTATCCCCCGCCGCCACCGCCACCACGCGCCGCGCCGCCACGCCCGCCCGAATACTGCCCGCCGCCGTGCCCGCGCGGCCCACGCCCTGACGGCCCCGAGCCGGGGGAGTGCGGGCGATTTCCGCTTCGTTCACCCATCGAAACTCCTCAAACGCGCGAGGTCGCCCGCGCAACAAGCAGGCCCCGCCGACTCTCCAGCGGGGCCTGTCGAACAATCAAGTGGGCGTAACTGGACTCGAACCAGTGACCTCTGCGGTGTGAACACAGCGCTCTAGCCAGCTGAGCTATACGCCCGAGATTTCCGACCAGCGGGCGAGATGCCCGCACCAACCAGTGCCGACGGGTGGACTCGAACCACCGACCTGCGGGTTATGAATCCGCCGCTCTAAACCAGCTGAGCTACGTCGGCCTCGCGCCCGAGCAGCCGCCGAGCGAGCCGAACAGTATACCCAACTCTCGTTTCCGATCCGCCCACCCCCCGGCCCCGACGGCTTAGCCCACCGGGGCGGCCTTGAAGCCCGTTCCAGAAGAGACGCCATTGCCCGCACCGCCCGCCGGGAACAGCACGGGCGCGCCGTATTTCAACTCGATGGCCGAGGCGATCAGCCCCATAAACATCGGCTGGGGCCGGAGCGGACGCCCGGTGAGTTCGGGGTGGAACTGGGCGGCCACGAAGAACGGGTGGGTCATCCCCTCGATCGCGCCGTCGTCGCCCGGCTTGGCGAGTTCCAGCACCTGCATGATCTGGTGCTCAGGGTGATGCCCCGAGAAGATCAGCCCGGCGCTCTCGAGCTGCTCGATGTATCGCGGCTCCACTTCGTACCGGTGGCGGAAACGCTGCCGAACGGTGTCGTGCTCGCCGTAGAGGCGCCACGCGAGCGAGCCCGGCGTCAGCGCGACATCCTGCCCACCGAGGCGCATGGTGCCGCCGAGTTCCTCGATTTTTTTCTGCTCGGGCAGCTCCGAGATGACCAGATCCTTGGCGTCCAGACCGAACTCCGTGCTGGAAGCGTCGAGCCCGAGGACATTCCGCGCGATCTCGATGACGGCCATCTGGAACCCGAGGCAGATGCCCAGGAAGGGGATCTGCTTCTCGCGGCAGTGACGCACACAGGCGATCTTGCCCTCGATTCCGCGCTTCCCGAACCCGCCCGGAACGATCACCGCGTCGAGCCCGGCGAGCATCGTGACGACATTCGCGGGCGTGAGGTCGTCGGCCTCGATCCAGACGAGTTCGGTGTCGCAGTTCAGGTGCGTCGATGAATGCTCGACGGCCTTATCAATGGATGCGTAGGCGTCGCGGAGCGAGGCGTACTTGCCGGTGAGGCCCACGCGGATATGCCTGGCGCGCGGGGCCTGCATCTTGCGCACATACGACGCCCACACCTCGCGGGCCTTGTCCTCGGCGATGGTGTCCACGCGGTCGTGCAGATCGAGCACACTCAGTATTTCGCGGTCGATCCCGACCTGGCGGAGCGCCTCGGGCACCTCGTAGATGCTCTTGCGGTCGTGCATCGAGAAGACGCGCTTCATGGGCACATTCGAGAACATCGCGATCTTCTGCATCACCGTCTGCGTGATCGGGTTGCCCGCCCGGCACGCGATGATCTGCGGCTGAATCCCCGCCTCCATCACCTGCTTGATGCCGAGTTGCGCCGCCTTGCTCTTCTGCTCACCCAGCGCCTTGGGCTCGATGATGTAGGTCAGCGCGACAAAGCACACCGAGTCGGCGCCCTCCTCGAAGGCCAGCTCACGCAGCGCCTCGATGTAGAACTGATTCTCGTAGTCCCCCACCGTGCCGCCGACTTCGACGAACACCACATCGGCGGGCTTGGTGCCGTCGCCGTACACGGCCAGCTCGCGGAGGCGGCGCTTCACCTCGCCCGTCACATGCGGGATCATCTGGACGTCGCGCCCGAGGTACCCGCCGTGGCGCTCGCGGTCGAGGATGTCGCGATAGATGCGCCCGGCGGTCATGAAGTTCCGCGCCGAGAGGTTCTGGTCGAGCATCCGCTCATAAGTGCCAAGGTCCATGTCGCACTCGGTGCCGTCGTCGAGCACGAACACCTCGCCGTGCCGGAACGGGTTGAGCGTGCCGGCGTCGATGTTGAGGTAGCCCTCGAGTTTCACCGGCGCGACGATCAGCCCCTTGTCCTTGAGGAGCTTGGCGCAGCTGGACGCGAAGATGCCCTTGCCCAGCCCGCTCATCACGGTGCCGAGCACGCAGACATACTTATGGTGGCCCTTGCGGTAGCCCTGCGGGATTGGCGAATAAAACTCGGTATCGGCGGATGTCTGGCCCGCGGAGGCGAGGAGTTCACTTCCCCCCTTGCCGCCACCCGCCCCTGATTTCGCCCCGGCGACGCCCGCCCCCACGCCGCGATCTCCGCGACGCCCGTCAGCAGCATCACCCTTCGGCGAGGTGGGCATGTCTTATCGTATCACGGCGGAGCGCCCGATCAACTCGGAGCGGCCCGCACGACAGTTGTCCACGATTGTCGGAATGAGACCCGCCCCGCGAGACTTGGCTCCCCAACGCACCGGAGACACAAATGATGCTCAGAACGCTCGCCGCCGCCATACTGACATTGATCACGACCACAATGGCGCGGGCAGACGCGGGACTCGGACACTACAGCGACGACGCCTGCCTCTCGGGCCGCCTCGAACAGTCAATATCAGGGCCCGACAGCCGTTACGACGCCCAGACCGGTCGCGACACACGCAACTACGCGCCCGACCGGATGGTTGACTTCCTGCACATGTCGGTGACGATCGACATCCCCGACATGAACACACCCGCCTTCACCGCGACGCAGGTCTTCGATCTCCGGACGTTAGGCACGCCTGTTGCAGCCATACACCTGAACGCCGAGCAGTTGCGGATCAGCGATGTCACGCTCGCCGAACCCGGCGGCACGCGCATCACCCACGACCATGACGGCTCCGTGCTCACGATCACCTTCGATCCGCCGCTCAATCCAGGCACGGCGGCTCGCCTCGTCACGACGTACGAAGTGCGCGACCCCGTCGACGGGCTGTTCTGGACCGTTGAGAGCCCCGCGTGGCCCGGCCGCCCGGCGCAGATTCATACCCAAGGCCAGCCCGAGACCAACCGCTACTGGTTCCCCTGCCACGACTTCCCCAACGAGCGGCTCACGACGGAGTTCATTGTCACCGTGCCCGAGGACTTCACTGTGATCTCCAACGGGCATATGAAGGGCGCGCCGAAGTACGCGCCGGGCCGGATGACATTCCACTGGGTGCAGGACAAGCCGCATGTGAGTTACCTGGTGTCGCTGATTGTCGGCAAGTTCGACACGGTCGATGTCGCGCCCAATGGATTCCGCGGCTCCTTGCCCGTGTATGTCCCTCAGGGCAAGGGCGAACTGGTTCAGAAGACCTACGGCAATACCGCGAAGATGGTCGAACTCTTCGAGAGGGTGTTCGACGAGCCGTACCCCTGGGACAAGTACTCCCAGGCGGTCGTCTGGAACTTCGGCGCCGGCGGCATGGAGAACACCTCCGCCACCACCATGTACGACACCGCCGTCCTCGATGACAAAGCATTCGCCGATGGTGACCTCGACGGCCTCATCGCGCACGAACTCTGCCACCAGTGGACGGGCGACCTCATCACCTGCAACACATGGGAGCACATCTGGCTCAACGAGGGGTGGGCGACCTACGGCAGCGCGCTGTGGTACGAGCATCGCGACGGCTATCAGGACGGCTATCTGCGCCAGATGCACCAGACCATGCGCGGGCTGGCGAAGAACGATCACCTCGCGCCCGACTCGCACGACCACCAGCCCGCAATGGTCTCCAATGAATACAAGCACCCGTGGGAGGTCTTCCGGCGCAAGGCCAACCCGTACCCCAAGGGCTCGAGCGTCCTGCACATGCTCCGCATGAAACTCGGGGACGAGGTGTTCTTCAAGGCCGTCGGCGAGTACTTCGACCGCTACAAGCTCAAGACCGCCGAGACGGACGACTTCCGGCGCTCACTCGAAGAGGTCTCGGGATTGTCGCTCGAGCAGTTCTTCGACCAGTGGTGCGAGCGCGCCGGCACGCCCAGGGTAAGGGTCACCGGGCGCTGGGACGAGGCCAGCAAGCAACTCACGATCACCGCAGAACAGCTGCAGCGGATCGACGCCGACAACCCGGCGTATGTGTTCGATCTGCCGATCGTCGTGATGACCGGCGAGAAGACCTCGCGCAACTTCACCATGCACATCGACGAACGACGCCACACGCACACGATGTCGTTCGATGACAAGACCGGCGGAAGGCCGTTCTACCTCGCTGTCGATCCGGACCTGCATGTCCTCATGGATCTCGAACTCGATGTGCCCGAGGAGTGGGTGCTCCGGGCCGCGGGGGATATGTCCTCGACGCCGGTCCGGCTCGACGCGATCGCCGCGCTGGGGTCCATGAACACCCCCGAGTCCAAGGATCGCCTGACCGCTGATCTGATTCGCCCCAACACTTGGTACGAGGCGCAGGCCGCCGCAGAGTCGCTCGGCAAACTCAAAGCGACCCACGAACTCATCAAGGCGCTCTCCGCCGGCATTGACGACGCCCGCCCGCGCGCCAAGGCGCTCGCAGCGCTCGCGAATGCCGAGGGCAAGGAGGACAAGGCCCGGGCCGCGGAACTGCTGGCGCGGCACGCCTCGGACGCGGATGAGTCCTACGCCTGCCGATCGGCGGCGTTGGAAGCGCTCGGCAAACTCGCCGACAAGGATGATGAGTCTGTCATGGGCATCTTCCGCGGGGCGCTCGCGTCGGAGTCGCAGCACGATCAGGTCCGTGCCGCCGCGATCAAGGGGCTTCGCGAACTCGATACGCGCGAGGCGATGGACGCCGTCATCCCCTTCTGCGCCTTCGGCGTCTACTCACGCACTCGGCCGGACGCGATCAACGCGCTGGCCGCCCTCGCGCACCACGACAAGGACCGCGCGCTGGACACCATCGAGGGAATCATGCTCGACACCGAGGCCCGCACCCGCCGGGCCGCCCGCGAGGCGCTGGTGAAGATCGGGGACGAACGCGGCCTCGCCATGCTCGACTCCTTCATCGCGCGGACGCGCCACCCCGTCGAGCGCGACGACGCCGAGCGGCTCAGGAAGGAACTGAAGAAGAAACTGGACGGGGAGTAGTTTCCCGGCGCCATCCGCACTCCGGGCACCCGGTCGAGAAGTCGCGGGCGAGGTCGTACTTGCACTTCGGGCAGCGCCCGCGATGCATGCGCCACCTGTGCTTCATCGCGCGCCATCCAGTGGTGAGCCCGAACCACAGTGCCGCGTAGAAAAGCGTGTTGACGATGAGGCCGGGGAAACGCGGGCGATAGGGAAGTGAGAACCTCGTGCCGTAAAATGCGGAGTCAAGATCAATCGATGCTGCGTTCATGTGATACCACCACATCCACTCTGGTGTATTGAGCCAGAGAACACCGTGACGACGCCAACCACGCCGCCTTTCGTTGCTCCAATAGTGAATGCCGCCGAAGGAACGCATTGGGAAGCCGGCTTCAATGGACATCGGAAGCGACTTCTCAGGAAATGGCTTCGCCTGTAGCCATCGTTGCACCCAACGCGGTACGCCGTACTCTTCCAGAGTGGGCACATATGCGTCATCAATTGGCTGTGGGCCATTGATCATGATTGTGCCTACTGAGTAAGAACACACCCCAATGCCGTCCAATCTCGCATACTTTCTGAGTTGGCTGGCCGATTTGACCCGTTCGCTCCATTCGACGAACTCAAACCTCGGATTGATCGTCACGATCGCGCAGGACCAAGCGATCAATAGATTCGAGATCAGGCCGAGGAAGATGTAGACAACCGATCGCCTCACTCCCCGCCAGACTCGTTTCCGGCCGTTCCGCGCCATGGGCACATCATCCCCCCGCCGCCGCCGGGCTACAACACTTTCCTCGGCGGGAGCGCCACATTCGCGATCAGCAGCCCCGCGACGAGCGACACCGCCACCAGGATCATGCCGAACGCGCTGTTGATCCCCGCCAGCACATCGTGCTTGAGCAGCGCATCGAACGAGCGGAACCCCACCGACCCCGGCACCAGCAAAATGATGCCGGGGAGCATCGCCACCGCCGAGGGTCGGTTCGTCACCCGCGCGTACCCGTTGGCGAAGAGCCCGACGAGCAGCGCCGCGACCCACACCCCCACCTCCGGGCCGAGCAGATGCACGCCCTGACGCGAGCCGTAATACGCGATCCACCCCGCGATGAAGAAGGGGAAGAAGTCACGCGGCCTGGCGCGGAAGGCGATCATGAATGCGAACGGCGCCACGCCCACCGCCAGCAGCTCCGTCCACCACGGCAGCGGAATCGGCGCGGTGTTGAAATCGGACAGCGCCAGCCACTGCTGGGCGCGCAGCCCGACCGCCGAACCGAAGCCGAGCGACAGGAGCACCATGAACGCGCCGGTGAGCCGCGCCGTGCCCGAGACGAAGTTGCGTGTCGCCAGTTCCGTCATCGCCATCGTGAGCGTGAGCCCGGGGAAGAAGACGATCAGGCCCGAGAGAAGCACCGTGAAACCGTTGAACGGGTCCAGCACAACGGGCATCAGCACGGCGACCAGCGCGCAGGTGAACCCCGCGATCGCCTCGATCAGCCGCTTGGCGTTGCGGTGCCGCGACGCGACCAGCGCGAGCAGGCCCGTCGCCAGCCCCGCGGCCCCTGCCGCCACAATCTCCCGCCACCCGCCGCCGAACATGCGCGCCGCCGACGCCGTGAGAATCGCGCCCGCGCCGACCTGAATCATGGGCGAGAACCGATCCGGCTTCGCCTCGATCTCCCGGAGTCTGGCCGTGCCCTCGCCGGGTGGCATCGCGCCCGATGCGACGCGCTCGGCGACCTCGTCCACCAGCACGAGTTTCTCGACGGCGATCTCGCCGGGATCGACGCGCATGATGCGCACGCGCTGCTCCGATAGCGGGCCGAATCCCGACGTGATCGAGGTCGGCACCGAGAAGAAGTGCGCCTCGACGCCCAGGCGCGCCGAGATCGTTGACAACGCGGCCTCCAGCTGGTGCGCCGGCGTGCCGTAGCGGTGCAGCGTCCGAGCGAGTTCGAGGATGAACTCCTCGACGCGCTGGCGGTCGGCGGGTTGGATCGTCGACTCGGTCACGGCGCGCCGAAGGATACGATGTTCCGACGATCGGCGCACGGCTAGAGTCCTTACATGAACGAATACCTCATCACGCTCCGCCCGCCCCGCGAGGGCTTCGCCGACAACGCCACGCCCGAAGAGCGCGCCGTCATCGGCGAGCACTTCGCCTACCTCCGGAGGGCCCACACCGGCGGAACGCTCATCCTCGCCGGTCGCACGCAGGAGACCACGCCCGTCGGGCTGGTCATCATCCGCGCCGAGTCCGAGACCGCGGCACGCCACTTCGCCGACGCCGACCCCGCCGTCCGCGCGGGCGTGTTCCGCTACGATTGCAAGCCCTACGCTGTCGCCTTGATGGAGGGCCGATCCGAATGAAACGCACGAGTCTGATCTTGGCTGCCTCAACGCTTTTCCTCGCGGGCGGGTGCGCGCGGGTCAACAACGACCGTCTTGTACTGGCACCGGAACCCGCGTCGCTCGAGCAGGCCACCGGGACGAGCATCACCGGCGTCTCCCGCGCCAACTGGCAATCGCGCGAGTTCGTTGTGGCGCACGACAACGCGCACCACCACCCGACCTACACGGCCCTCGCGCCCATGTCCGCCGGCGCAGCGACCTACCAGTGCGGGTGCGACCCGCAGCCCAAACACGCCTTCGAGCCGAAGGACGACATGGGACGCCAGATGGGCGATGCGATGGCGGCGCCGTTCATCGCGGGATGGGAAGTGCTGCGCATGCCCGTCGCGGCGATCCTCGACTGGCCGGGCTCCGTCACAACGCAGGACCCGGCGTATTTCGACCGGTATCACCAGCCCGCCTCGACCTTCGACCTCGGCACAACGGGAAGCAACCAATGAATCCGGAATGGGAAGTCTCGGTCGAGCAGGTGCACGAGTTGCGCCGCTCCGGCGCGCGGCTGTTCCTGATCGACTGCCGCACCGAGAAGGAGCGGGCGATCGCCACGCTGGACCGTTCGGTGCTCGTGCCGCTCGATGAGTTCGCCTCGCGTGCCGCCGACCTTGTGGACGACATCGAGGACGACCAGCATGTGGTGATCTACTGCCACCACGGTCGGCGCTCGCTCACGGCCGCGGCCCTGCTGCGCAGCGCGGGCGTCGAGCGCGCGATGTCGATGGCCGGCGGGATCGACGCGTGGTCGAAGAAGATCGACCCGGCGGTGGCGGTCTATTGATCGACGTCGGAAGCGATAGGGTTGGGGTTGAACACAAAGTCCCCTCCGGGCCCGTCCACCGCCAGCGCATCATAAAGGTTGCGCGGCGACACGCCGCCATCATCAACGCCATCCGTGCCCACGGAGTACAGGATGAACGATCGCGGGTCTTGCATTGACGGTTCGATCCGCTTGTAGCGGTACCGCCCGTCCGGCGCGAAGGGATCGGTCGGCAACCGATCGAGCACGCCCGGCACCAGCGCTCCGAGATCGGGAGGCGGCTCACCGTGCAGGTGGTGATACCGCAGGATCGCCAGTGTCAGGACCGTGCCGTCGTGTTCGACCACCGGTGTCCCGAGCGATGCGACCATCATCTCAAACAGCTCGGTCATGCACTGCAGCACGGGGTCCCGATCTGTCCACTGCGTCCGCATGGCGCGGGCGCGCTCGATGTATTGCATCCGCAGGGCGTGGGTCCGCTGCCCGCACGCCGCATTGATCTCATCGAAGTAAGCGTCCAGTTTCTCGATGGTCTCGGCCTTACGCGTGAACATGACCCCCGCGAGATTCGAGACCGGGTGACCCGGCATCGAGTCGATCAAGCGGTTGTCGGTCCCCAGTTCGAACTTGCGGAAAGCATTCGGCAGAAAGGCGCCGTCGGAGCGCCCATCATCCGTGTAGCACCTCTGGACAAGGTCCAGCATGAATAGCTTCTCGGCCTCGACCCCGATCATGATCGGCGGCTGCTCCGCATCGAGCATCGCGCCGAGCATCGCGTCGCACACCGACTCGTCGAAGTCGTGCGCCAGCATGTGCTCGCGCACCCTCCCATGAGCCACGATCCAGTTCGTTCGGCCGGCCAGACAGCCCAGCAGCGAGGCCTGCCGCGCATTGATGTGCGCGAGCGCGACCACACGCTCATAGGATTGCGCGGCGTTGGCGGCATCCCCCCGGTGCATCGAGAGGATGCAATCGACCAGCGGGCCCTCCGGAATCCGGCGCATCAGCGCGATTTTTCGTACCGAAGAGTCGTCCGTCCAGTCGATCCCCGATGTCTCCCAGTAGACCGGCATCGGCTCCAGAAATGAGTCGATCCGATCGAAAATACCCGCCGCGCGGACCGCGTCAACGCATCCCTGCGCACGATCCAGTTGCACCGCGAACGCATCCCCCTTGAGCATCGGGTAATCGGGCCTGAACCCGTAGACGAACTGTTCCCAGGCCACCGGATCGGGCTGGTTCTCCCCCTTCGGGATGAAGGAGTTGAGCACCCCGGCGTTCCGCTCGAGGAGACTCAAATAATCGTCCCACCGATTCGGCGCATCGGGATCGCCCGGCTGATTGGCCCGCGCCAGCTCGTTGAGTTTCGCCGCGTAGTCAATCGCGTTGCCGGCCCTGGCGTTCATCGCGCCGAGCACCACCCACGCGATCCAGATCAACCCCGCAACGAGAGTCAGAAGGATGACATTCCGCGCGCGGTACCACGGCTTGCGTCGCTTGCTCATGGCGGGAGTGTAGCCCGCGAGCAGCAGCCCCCCCTCACCCGGTCACTCCGTGACCACCCTCTCCCTCGCAGGGGAAAGGGTGCAAGGCACTACGCGAACGCCCGCTCGCGGGACTCTTCCAGATCCGGCGCGAGCCGCGTGATGATCCGCGCGCCGACCGAGTCGCCCAGCACATTCACCATCGTGCGGCACATATCGAGAATCCGGTCCACACCAATAATCAGCCCGATCGCCTCGGGCGGGAGCGGGTCCTTGCCCGTGCCCGCGAGCGTGGTGTTCACCGCGGCGATGATGATCATGATCGTCGCCAGTGAACCGCCCGGCACGCCGGCTGCGCCCACAGCGCTGAGCGTCGCGGTGAGCACGATCACCAGATACTCGGCCAGATGCAGTTCGTACCCGAACGCCTGGAACATGAAGATGACCGCGATGCCCTGGTAGAGCGCGGTGCCGTCCATGTTGACCGTCGCCCCGAGGGGGAGCACGAGCCCGGTCGCGCGCTTCGAGCACCCGCCGTAATCGCGCGCGGTCTCGATGGTCACGGGCAGCGTGGCCATGGAGGACGCCGTGCCGAACGCCATGAGCAGCGCCGGGCGCATGTTCCAGATGAACTTGTAAGGGTTTGTCTTCGTGAACAGGAACAGCACGACGGGCAGCGTGATGAACGCGTGAATACCCAGCCCGATGATCACCACAACGACATACTTGGCCAGCGACGCGAACATCGCGTGAATCCCCGTGCGTCCGACCGCGCCGGCCATCAGGAACATCACCCCGATCGGCATGAGCCAGATGATCCACCGCACGAGCGTCATCAGCGCCTCGTGGAGCGACTCCACGGCGTTCACGAATGGCCCGGCGCGGTCCCCCACCGCCACGAGCCCGATGCCCAGCAGCATCGTCGCGGTGATGATGCTCAGCGCCTGACCCTCGGCGCCGGCCTTGAGGAAATTGTCCGGGATCATCTGATCAAGGATCTTCTTCCACGCCGCCCCGATCCCCTCGCCGCCGCTCTCGCTCGCCTGCTTCTGCTTGATCGACTCGACCCGCTCCTCGCCCGCCACCTGCGTGGACGCGATAAGCGCTTGGTCGATGCCCACGCCCGGCTTCGTCGTCGCGCCCAGCGTCACACCCACACCGACCGCCATCAGCATGGTGATGACATAAAACCCAAGCGTCGCGCCGCCGAGCAGCCCGAGCTTCTTGGGATCGCCGATCGACACGACGCCCGTCAGCACGCTCGTGAACACCAGCGGCACCACGATGAGCATGAGCGGACGGATAAAGACATACTTGCCCGCGAGTTCGAAGAAGCCGACCGTCTGATTGACCTTCTCAATGCTGGCCTGCGGGTCGAAGAGCATGAACTGCCCGATCAACGCGCCCAGAATGAGGCCGGCGAAGATCAGGATGGTCAACAGCAGTCGTTTGCTCATGTGTTCCCGTTCCCTGTTGAGGTTCGGTCGTGTGCCGCGGCGTCAGATCTGGTCGCGGTACGACGCCAGCGCCTCGCGGAAGCCGACGCCCGAAAAGTCCAGATGCGCCTCGGCCTTGGCGACCGAGCACACCGAGTCCTCCGCCGCCATCACCGGCTCGCTCGGGCCGAACGGCAACATCTCGCCCAGGCCCACCGCCTCCGCCGCCCGCGCCGCCATCACGCCCTTGATCGCGGGGATCGGTAGGATGCGCTTCTTCGAGTCATTCAGCGGGACCGCGTCACGGACCGCCGCGAGCAGTTCGGGCCATTCGAGCGTCTCCGGGCCGCAAAGCGGGTACACCTCGCCCCGCGCCTCCGGGCGCTCAATGGCATTCACGATCGCCCGCGCCACATCGTCCACCCCCACCGGCGCGACCTTGGCCGACACCATCGCCGGGTGCGGCACCGGGCGATGCTTCATCTCGATCTTCGCGAAATACGGGATGAAGAATCGCGGCGCGGCACGACCGAGCGTCCAGTCTCGCACCATACCGATGAACTCGCCGTCGGCGCCGTGAATCAATGACGGACGGAAGATCGTCCAGTCGATCCCCGACGACCGGACGAGCGACTCGCCCTCGTACTTGGAGCGGTAGTAGGCCGTCGGAGCGTCGGCCCGCACGCCCAATGCGGAGACGAGTATGAAATGCGAAACGCCCGCGCCGCCCGCCGCATCGAGCAGCGTCCGTGTCGAGCGCACATGCGCCTTGACGAACGTCACACCCTTGCTCGGCAGTTCGCGCCGGGTTCCGATCGCGTTGATGACCGTCTTGCACCCCGCGCACAACTCGGACGCCGCCTCCGGGTCCAGCGCATCGCCCAGCACCACCGTGACGCCCTCGCGCGGGAGCGTCCCGGCGGCCTTGTCCCGGTCGCGAGCCAGCGCGCGAACGCCGTAGCCGCGCGATACCAGTTCCCGCGCGATGTGGCGTCCGACAAACCCGGTTGCCCCGGCCAGCGCGACGGTTTGTTGGCTCACGAAGAGTCTCCCGATGGTGGCGTGCGTGCGATGTGGACAGTCTAGATGAGCGCCGCTGGAGCGAGCAAACCCGCCGCCGCCGCGGGTACCATGGCCCCGATGCACCTCATGACTCAGTTCGTCGCCTCTGCCGGAGCCGGCGCATACGCGCAGGACATGGTCCTGATTCTTCTCATCGCCGGCGTGCTCGCCGTTGCGATGAACCGGCTCCGCGTCGCGACGATCCCTGCCTACCTCATCGGCGGCGCGCTCTTCGGCCCGGGCGGCGTCGGGCTGATCAACAAGGATCACGGGGACTCGATCGCCAGCATCGCGGGCATGGCGATCGTCCTGCTCATGTTCGGCATCGGGCTGCACATGGAACTCTCAACGCTCCGGGGAAGTCTCAAAGCGGCCCTCGGAGCCACCGCGATCGCGCTCACCGTCACCGTGCTGGCCATCTGGCCGACCGGCTACATGCTCGGTGCCGACACCCGGGGCGCGATCGTCATCGCCATCGCGCTCTCTATGTCGTCCACCGCCGTCGTGCTGCGCCTCCTGCAGCAGCGCCGGCAACTCGGACGCACCCGCGGGCGCCTGTCCATGCTCATCCTCATCGGACAGGACATCGCGGTCATCGGTGTGCTCGTCGCGCTGCCCATCATCGCGCGCATCGGAGCCCCCGCCGTCGAGGGACAGGAAGCCGAGGCGATGTCACTGCTAATCGTCCTCAAGGATGTCGGCCTCGCGTTGGGCGGCATCGTGGCGATCTTCCTGGTCGGCAAACTGGTCCTGCCGCGCTTCCTCGCCGAGGCCGCGCTCATGCAGACCGGCGAGGTGCTGATGGTGCTGGCGCTGGCCTTCTCCGTCGGCGCCGCCGTGCTCACGCAGAAACTCGGGCTGTCCATGGAACTCGGCGCCTTCCTCGCCGGGCTCATGCTCTCCAACACCAACTTCCGGCATCACCTCGCCGGACAGATCGGCACGCTGCGCGACCTGTTCATCGCGGTCTTCTTCACGACGCTCGGCATGAAAGTCGATATCGCAGAGATCGCCGCGAACTGGCCCGCCATCCTGCTGGCGTCCGTATTGCTGCTCGTCATCAAGTCGTTCGGCATCGCGCTGGCGTGCTGGCTCACCGGGGCCGCGCTCGTCACCGCGCTCAATGTGGGAATCATGCTCGCCCAGGGCGGCGAGTTCGGGCTCGTGCTGCTCGACCTCTCCTCACGCGGCGAGGCGCCGATCATCGCCGAGTCCACCGCCGCCCGCGCCACCGCCGTCATCGTCGTGACGCTCATCCTCACCCCGTTCCTGTTCTACGTATCGGACAAGATCCCGCGCTCCGCGGCGATGCGGCGCACCGCCCCGTGGTTCAAGCCCAAGCACGCTCCTGCAACCACCGCACCCTCCGGGCCCGCCCCTTCGCACGCCTCGCCCGAAGAAACCATCGTGTCGCACGCACCCAGCGCGCGTCACGTCATCGTCGCGGGATTCGGGCTCGTCGGCCGCGCCGTGTCCGACCGGCTCAAGCCCTCGGGCGCGACCGTCACCGTCGTCGAGCTCAACCCCAAGACCGTCCGCACCCAGCAGTCCAAGGGCCGCTCGATCATCTACGGCGACATCGCCAACCCCGAGGTCCTCGAGACCGCGGGCATCCACCACGCCGATGCGCTGATCCTCACCGTGCCCGATGAAGAAGCGGTGCTCGCCTCTTGCCGGATCGCGCGCCAGATCAACCCGCACATCTTCATCGTCGCGCGCACGAATGTGGTGTCCAAGGGCTTCCTCGCCAAGGGTTTGGGCGCGGATGTCGCGGTCATCGAGGAGCTCGCCGCCGCCGAGGCGATGGAGCGCATCGTCGCCGATCGCCTCAAGAAGTGGAAGGACCGCGACGAGGCCGGTCTCCCCCCCAACATGACGAACATGTGATGGTTTCGATTGCAGGGGACGGGCCTCAACCCCCCCGCTGATCCGTGCGTATACGCTGACGCAACGGAGGCCATCTCATGCCCGACAAGCCCAGACTCCCGTGGTACCGCCCGAGAAACATCACGCTGGCGATCGTGTTACTCATCGTCGGCCTGCTCGCCTTCGTCGTCATCCGCGCCCTGACCGCCAGGCCGGGCAGCGCGATCGACTATGCCTCGCAACTCAACGAACTGGCGCGGACCAACCAGCCCGGCGACATCACCGCGCCCAATCGCTGGGACGAGTTCATCGCCATCCTGAACGACTACAAGGCGATCGAAGAACAGTGCGATATGCGCGGCACAAACTCCGTCGGTGAACGCCTCGACTTCACATTCACCTACGACACAGGCACGGTCGACGCTTCGGCCGCGCCCATCGTCCGCGCCGATGCCATCGCCTGCCTCGAGGCGATCCGCGCTTCGGACATCTACGACCGGCTGGACACATTCATCGAGCCCGGCCCCGCGTACTTCGAGGCGCCGCCCGGCACCTTCCTCATGATGCTCCTTTACCCGAACCTGGGCGACTCCAGGCGCCTGACCCAGGCGTGCATCGCGGAGTTCCACATCGCGATCGATGAAGGCCGGCCGGACGATGCGATCCGGGCCCTGAGTCACGCATTGTCACTGGCGCGCATCGCCTCGCACCAGCCCCTCCTGATCGGTTACCTGCTGGGCAACGCAGAACTCAATCTCGCCCTCCGTGCGACCCAAGAACAGGCGCTGAACAACGCACTCACTCCCGACCTGGCCCGCTCCCTGCTCGAGATCGTCAACGGAGTGTCATTGGTGGGCCCCGCCCTCGGAGTCGGCGGCGAGCAGACCTGGATGCTCGATCTCATCCAGCGCCTCCACACCGACGACGGCGACGGCAACGGCATGTTCCTCCTGAGCGAGTTCCGCAAGATGGACTTCGGCACCGGCATGAACACCGGGGTCAGCACGCATCCACTCGTCAACTCCGCGGGGCTGTTCTTCCCCGACAAGAAGACGACAACCGCAAAGGTCCTGAACTTCTACGAGATGCTCCTCGATCAGGCCGCCATGACGCCCTACGCCCGGCGCAATCAGACGAACCTCGATCAGTATGTCGAAACATCGCTCGGGAGCCGCGACATCCTCCTCCGCATGGTGCTCCCGGCCATCGGGAGCATCATCCACCAGCAGGACGCATTCGAGCTCCAGCTCGACCTCACCCGCATCATCCTCGCGCTCACCATCTACCGCGCCGAGCACGGCGGCTACCCGGACTCGCTCGAAGCCCTCGCACCGGGCTACCTCGCCGAACTCCCCTCCGACGGCTTCGCGCCCGACGGCAAATACCGCTACATCAGGCGCACACCCACCGCCGACGACCCGCGCGAGTTCATCCTCTATTCCGTGGGCGCCGACTTCACCGACGATGCGGGCAAGTTCGTCGATAACCGAGACGCCCTCCGGTACAACCAGCCCCCAATGGACTTCGTCTTCAACCCACCCGCCGCGCCGGGCGAGCAGAATCCCGACTGATCCTCGCTCGATGCCTACTCCTCAAGCGTCTTCTTCCGCCGCAGAATGTGGTGGTAGTGCTGGGCGAATCGGTGCGCCTCGTCGCGGATGTGCTGGCACAGGCGCAGCCCCGCGTTCGTCCGCGCCAGGCGAATCGGCTCGGTCTTCTCCTGCACGAAGATCAGCTCTTCTTTCTTCGCAAGCGAGATCACCATCGGCGGCGCGATGTCCAGCTGCGCAAACGACTCCTGCGCCGCGTGCAGCTGCCCGAGCCCGCCGTCGATCAGAATCACATCCGGGTACAGCTCGTGCCCCGCGCCCGCCTCGCGGTACCGGCGCGACACAACCTCGCGGATCGACGCGTAATCATCGTTCTCCGCGCTCTGAATCCGGTACCTCCGGTACTCGTTCTTGAACGCCCGCCCGTCGATGAAGCACACCGTTGACCCGACCGTCTCGCCGCCCTGCAGGTGCGCGATGTCGATCCCCTCGATGCACCGGATCGGCCGGTCCAGCCCGAGCGTCTTCTGGAGCGACCGAAGCCCCTTGCGCGGATCGACGATCAGTTGTTCCGTCTCGGGCTGCCAGTTGTCGCTCCGCGAGCCGCGCTCGTCGAGCTTCTCGATCGCATGGATCTGATCCCGTATCGCCGCCGCCCGCTCGAACTGCAGCGCCCGCGATGCCTCCTCCATCTCCGCGCGCATCTCGCGCAGCATCGCCGACCGCTTGCTCCCCAGCAGCCGCACGAACCGATCGATATCCGCGCGGTACGCCTCCTTGCCGATCCGCGCCCCGCACGGCGCGGTGCACTGATCGATCGCGTGCAACAAACAGGGCCTGAAGAACCGCAACCTCGGGTCGCCGTCTTGGATCTCCAGTTCACACGTCCGAAACTTGAACACGCGCTGCAGGTGCGTCACCGCCTCGCGCAGCGCCACCGGGCTCACGAACGGCCCGAACACCTTCGCCCCGCGGAACGCCTCGGCCGTCGGCTCGCGCGTGATCGCCACCCGCGGGAAGTCCTCCCGCGTCGTGATCACGAGGTACGGGAACGATTTATCGTCCGTCTGCCGCTCGTTGTACGGCGGCTTGATGTCCTTGATGAGGCGGTTCTCCGCGAGCAGCGCCTCCCACTCGCTCTCGCACACCACCACATCGAAGTCCACAACCTCCTCGAGCAGTGGCTGCTTCTTCGGGCCGAGGTCCGCCGAGGGCACGAAGTACGACGACACTCGGTCCGGCAGCCGCAGCGCCTTGCCGACATACAGCACCCGCCCCTGCGCATCCTTCATCAGATACACGCCCGGCGCGCTGTCCAGCCCCCGCGCCTTGGCGGACAGCCGAGACAGCCGCTCGGCCAGCGGCTCGGCCCCGTCCCCGGACGTGCTGTTCAAATCGGTCGGCGAACGCATCGGCAAATGGTAGTCACGCAGTCAACCGCTTCGCCGCCGCCGCGATCTCGCGAAGAACCTCCAGGTGCGCCGGAGTGAACCCGCCGCCGGCGCCCGCACCCCGCTCGTCGTGATCGTCATCGCCCAGCCCGGCGGATCGCGACGCCCGCACCCGGCTCATAATAAGGTCGCGCAACTCGTTGGCATCGTGCACGCCCTCGATCAGCCCCACATGCGCGCCAAGCGCGCCGGCCTGCGGCGAACCGCCCCCGCCGCCCGCCGTCTTGATGAGCAGGTTCGCGAACCCGAAATGCCGCTGAATCGGCCCCTGCTGCACCGACACATCCTGGATGTTCTCGTAGGTGATCGTCGTCTCGTGCAGCAGCCAGATGCCCCGACGAATCCGCACCGACCGCGGCGAGAAGACATACCACGTCGTGTCGTACCGCAGGTGGATCGCGATGAACGCGAACACATCCGGCAGCACGATCAGCGCGATGAACAACGGCGCCAGAATGAGGCCGACGATCAGGTTCGTCGCCAGCACCGCGATCCACACCGCAATAAAGAAGATGTCCGTGATCGCCAGGAACAACCAGAACCAGAACTTGCGGTACCGGAGCCACGCCTCCGACGGCCTGCGCGCATCGAGCGTCTCGCCCGCGCGCGTCGGCAGCGTCGGCGCTTCCCGCGGCACACGGAACCACCCCGTGAGCACGCCCCAAAGCCCCCGGTACACCCACTCCGACGCCTTCTGAGTCGCGTGCCCGCTCACGATTGACGCTCCGGCTTCTCGTTCAGCGCCCGGAGCGCATCGCGCACCTCGCGCAGCAGCACCAGCGCCTCGTCCGGTTCGGGCTCACCCGTGCTCGGCGCTTCCGGGGTGGCCTCGTGGTCATCCTTTGCGCCGCGCATCCGCGCATACAGGAAGTCGCGCAGCGCGTCGGCGTCGCGCACGCCCTCGATCGTGATCTCCGCCGTCGCGCTCCCGGACGCCGTCTGGATCGCAACGCTCGAGATGCCGAACCACCGCTGGATCAGCCCCCGCGTCACGTGCACATCCTGAATCCGCCTGTAGGTCAGGTTGCTCTCCTTGCGGAACAGCAGCCCTACCCGCATCCACACGCCGTGTTCGTCCAACCGGTACCGCAGCGTGTGGTACCGCGCCAGGAATATCGGCAGCGTGATGAAGATCGCCGGCAACGACAGCACGCCCATCAATATGTAATACGACCGCAGCGCGGTGTCCGGGCGGAACACATCCCGTGACTCCCAGGGCCGACCCGCATCCGCACGCCCATCTTCCATCGCGTCACCTCGGAGTTGTCATTCGGTTGACGCCCGCCCAACTTTCACGCCCGCCCACCCTCAATCCCGCTGCAGCGCCAGCCCGCACATCATGCCGATGCCGACTCCCAGCGCATCATCATTGAAATCAAAACGCGGCGTGTGCAGATTCGGGTACGAAGCAGCGCCCTTCGGCTTGAGACCGACAAAGAAGAAACTCGCCGGCACGCGCTGCCCGTAATACGAGAAGTCCTCGCCCCCCATCGTCGGCGCGGGGCGCTCCAGCACACCATGCCCGCCGAGCACACGCGCCCCGACCGTGCGCACGCGGTCCGTCGTCTCCGGATCGTTCTTCGTCACCGGATACCCGACATTCCACTCGATCTCAGCCTCGCCACCGAACGCCCGAGCCGTGTCCGTCGTGATCTGCCGGATCACCTGCTCGACGCGCTTGCGCGTCTCATCGCTGAGCGTGCGCACAGTGCCGCGAATCGTCACGCTGTTGGGGATCACATTGCGCGCCTCCCCGCCGTGAATCGCGCCGAAGGTGACGACCACCGAGTCCACCGGTGCCACCGTCCGCGAGGCCACCGTCTGCAGCGCCGTGATCACATGCGCCGTGATCACGACCGGGTCCACGCCCAGGTGCGGGTACGCCGCGTGGCAACCGCGCCCCCGGATCGTGATGTCGATCTCGTCGGTCGAGGCCAGCAGCGGGCCGTTGCGCGTCGCGATCTTGCCGACTTCCAGTTCCGGCCACCCGTGCAGCCCGAACATCCGGTCCACCGACCTGCCGATCACCGTGCCGTCGAGCACACCGTCGGCGCACATCCGCTCCGCCCCCGCGCCACCCTCCTCCGCCGGCTGGAAGACGAACAGCACATTGTTCGGGCGCTCGTCCAGCCGGGAGAGCGCCCGCGCGACTCCGATGAGATTGGCCGTGTGCCCGTCGTGCCCGCACGCGTGCATCACCCCCGGCTTCTCCGAGGCGTACGCCAAACCCGTCTCCTCATGGATCGGCAGCGCATCGATGTCGGCGCGGAGCCCGATTGTCGTCGCTCGCTCGGGGTTGGTCGTCGCGGGCAGCCACGCCGCCACGCCCGTCCCGCCGGCCAGCCCGGCCCGGTACTCAACGCCGATCTCCTCCAGTTCGCGCTCGATCACCTCGCAGGTCCGCCGCTCCTCGTACCCCAGTTCGGGATGGCGGTGCAGCTCGTGCCGCACCGCGATGACATGGGCGAGGTCCTGCTCGATGCCGGGAACAACAGATGCGGTCTTGGTCATAGGAGGAGAATAGTATCCGGTGGCGGGCCGAGGCATCCTTGATCCTGCCGGCAGTCAATCCGGGCAATCTGGAGCAACAAGTTTGACCGACGAATCCGCGAACCAACGCGCCCAGACCGTCCGCCAACTCCGCCGCTTCGAGAACGGGTGCCTCGTGCTCATTGTGCTGGGGATGTTCACGCTCGTCGCCTCCGCGTTCCTCGTGATCAAAACCTGCTCGGGCGGGATTGGGCCGGGTGGAGTCCCTTCGTTTTTGTATGTACAGGATGTCACAGTAGAAAACCAAACAGCTCGATTTGTTCGTGTGTCGATCACAGGCGATCTAATGCCATACAAGTATGGCGACACAACAAGTCTCCTTGGCCCTGCGGACTGGCGCTGGTGCGATGTCGCGCCTGGGAAGACTCTTCTCGTCGGTGGTTCCGTGAGCAATGCTTACGAACTGAAGGGTGACGGCGAACTGGAGTACTCTGTGCGCTTCACCGATGGATCCAATTCATCCAGAGTGACCACTCTGCTCGGCGAGGGTGAGTGGCGGCTCATCATCGATGACCACGACGGCAAACTTGTTCTGACCACTGAGCGCGTTGAGGACACACCCGATTAGTGTCGCCCTCCCTACCCCTCCCGGAGGGAGGGGATAACCACCGCCAGCCACTCGCTGTTTCCCTTCTTCCCCTTCCCCTTGCCGCCGGCGATGGGCGACTTCGTGACGCCTTCCACCACCACGCCGTGCCGCGGCAGGTCCTCCACCACCCGGTCGCACACCCGCTGGGAGTCATCTTCCGTCAGGATGCCCTTGGTGAGCAACGACTCCATCCCGAAACGCCGCGCCTCATAATGGGGCTTGATCAGCGTGATAATCCGTCCAGTTGGGTTCAGCCACTTCAACGCCGCCGGGATGCACACATCCTGCGTCGTCCAACCCATGTCGATCACCACCAGGTCCATGCGCTCATGAGGTTGAGCAGGTGGGGGGGCGTGCAGCGCGTTCGTCCGTTCCATCACGACCACGCGCTCGTCGTTCCGCAGCTTCCACGCCAGCGCGCCGTACCCCGTATCGAGCGCGTACACCTTCGAAGCTCCTCGTCGCAACATCGCCTCGGTGAAGCCGCCCACGTTGCACCCGAAATCGGCGCACACGAAACCCGTCACATCGATCCCGAACGCATCCAGCGCGTGATTGAGTTTCAGCGCCCCCCGGCCCACGAAATCGTGCGCCGCATCGCTCACATCGGGGCCAGCCCGAACACCGCCACGCCCAGCGAGTCCGCCAGTTCCAGCGTCTGCGGCTTATCAATAATGATCACATCGTCCGCAGCCAGAGCGATGCACCGCGCCCCCGCCTTGTGCACATTCCGGATCGTGTCCGGCCCGATCACCGGCACATCCGACCTTCTGTCGTGCCCCGCCCGCGCCGCCTTGAGCAACGTCCACCCGCCCGAAGCGCACAGCGCCCCCGCCCGCTCGATCATCCGGTCCGTCCCCTCCACCGCCTCCACAGCGATCACATCCCGCTCGCGCACCGCGATCGCCTGCCCCACATCCAGCCGCAACAGGTCCCGCAGAATCGGCCAACCGAAGTCGATATCCGCCTTCTGCGAGGCGCTGGGCGAACGCTTCGTCATCGCCCCCTGCGTCGCCATGTGCTCCCGGATGTGCGCGGTCGAGTCGATGAGCAACACTCCCTTCGAGGCCAGTTCGTCGGCCACGGCACGCAGCATGAAACTCGAACGCCGGTCCCGCCGGTGCTGCCACCACATCGTCAGCACCCGCCGGTCGGGCACCGCACGGATGATATTCCACCACGAGTGCATCAGCCGCGCCTTGTCGATCCGCCCCACCATCACCGCGTGCGAAGCGCCCTGACGCTTCACCGCACGCACCCACGACCCGATCCGCAGCGGCTGCACATCGCGGAAACTCGCGCACAACGCGCGGAACTCCTCCTCGTACTGCCCCGCAAGGCCGATCCCCACCACCTTGTGCCCCGCCCGCTTCAACCCCTGCGCCACCAGAATCGGCAGCCGCCCCCCCGCGCCGATCACGCCCACCGCCATCGGCGGCTCGGGAGGATCGGGCAGAATCGCAGGCGGCGCACTCCGCATCATCACCTTCCTGATTACTTGTTCGGCCCGCTCGGCACGAGCGTGCGCGTGTCCACGCTCGCGATGCCATCACGCTCCCAGGTGTCGATCTGCGCCATCAGGGCATCGGCCGTGGGAGTCAACGAGAACATCGTCAGCACACCCGGCTTGGCGAACTTGCTCGCGATCATGTGATCGAACAGCGCCAGCAGCGGATCGAAGAACCCCGAGCCGCGATCGTCCGGGTCTTCCATGTTCACCAGCGCCAGCGGCTTGGCATGCTCGCTCAGAATCCGCCCCACCAGAATCTCGAAGAACTCCTCAAGCGTCCCCAATCCCCCCGGCAGTATCACGAAGCAATCCCCCCGCGATTCCATGATCGCCTTGCGCTCGCGCATCGTCCGCACCACGATGATCTCGTCGTTGTCCGGGTCCATCTGCTCGGCGTCGCGCAGCGTCTCGGTGATCACCCCCACTACACGCCCGCCCGCCGATCGGCAGGCCCGAGCCGCGTGCCCCATCATGCCGACACTTCCCCCACCGTAGACGAGTTGCCGCCCCGACTCCCCGATCATCCGACCGATCGCACTCGCCATTCGCGCATACTCGGGGTGTATCGAGTTGCTCGACGAGCAATACACCGTCACCGCGTTGATCCGTCTGTCCTCGCTCACCGCTCCATCTTAGCGGTTCGTCGGGTGCCACCGCTTGTCCGCGCAGCGGCAAGCGGTGCTCCCTCCCCCGTCGCCGACGGGGGAGGTGTCGCGCGCAGCGTGGCGGAGGGGGCTTCACTCTACACTCCCGCCATGCCGCCCGAGCCGCACACCTGCCCCACAGACCGACCCTGTCCGTGGAGCACCGCGCTCCGCGCGATCGAGTGCTTCCTCCTCTTCGGCGTCTTCCCCGTTCTCGTCGATCTCAAAACCCAGAGCCGCCTGCTCATCCCCTTCCTCGTCGTCTGCGCCGTCGGCATCTTCATCTACCTGATGACCTCCAAAGATTTCGATCGGCGCAAACTCATCAACCTCGCCGGCTTCAAACGCGAACTCCCCCGCATCCTCATCACGTGGGTCCTCGGCGCGCTCTCGCTCATCGCCGTCGTGTGGTGGCTCGACAAGCAACCCGCCACGCCCGAGCAGGTCACGCCCTTCGGCTTCCCTCAGCGCAACCCCAAGTTCTGGGCGATCATCTGCGTGCTCTACCCCATCTTCTCCGTCTACCCGCAGGAACTCATCCTCCGCACCTTCTTCTTCCACCGCTACCGCATCGTGTTCCGCACGCCTGCGATGATGATCTTCTTCAACGGCCTCGCCTTCGCGTGGGTGCACATCATGTTCCGCAACGCGCCGGCTGTGCTCCTGTGCATCCCCGCGGGCTTCCTCTTCGCCTACACCTATTGGAAATCCAAATCCACCATCGCCTCCGGCCTCGAGCACGCCATGTTCGGCGACTGGATGTGGACCGTCGGCCTCGGCACCTACTTCTACGGCGGGTCGCTGCGGGGATAGACAATGTCACCACAGAGCTCACAGAGAATACAGAGACTCAAGCGGCTGCTGCCGAAGGTGCTCGCCTGTCTGCTCCTCGGCCTTGCGCTGAACCTTGGAGTCGCCTACGCGTGCGCGCGATGGTCGTCAATCTTGGTTCCGTCACGAATGCTCGAGCAAGCTGAACAAAGGAGGGACATTCAGACTGGACGCTTAGACGTTCCACGGATGCCCGCGGGTCGCGGATTCGGAGTCAGGCGAACATGGGAGGTGCGGTTTGAAGATATTCATCTGCACACAGGTATTGGTTGGCCGCTTCAATCGGTGAACTGTTTTGACTTTGGCAAGCACGCTCATCCACTCAGCTCCAATCCCTTTCTGTTGAGTTTCATTGACGATTTTCAAATGAGACCACCTCTGCTTCAATACACGCTCTGGTTCAGCAGTGACCGCAGATGGTCCCTCCTCCCCCTCGGCACCATCATCAACACACTCTTCTACGCCGCGATTCTCTTCGTTCTCTGGATCGCGCCCGGCGTCCTTATCCGCTGGAACCGCGCCCGCCGGGGCCTGTGCCGACACTGCGCCTACAACATCACGGGCGTCGCCGTCTGCCCCGAGTGCGGCACCGCAACAACAAAGCCCGGAAACTGCACACCGTGAAAACGCGCTCGTGGATAATCCGCGTCGCCGTCTGTCTGCTACTCGGCCTCGCGCTGAACTTCGCCGCCGCGTATGCGTGCGCATGGTGGTCGCCAATTACGGAAACAACTCCTGCTTTCACGGAAGCGCGGTATTCGACTCGTGTCGCCACCGGCGAACGCCCGCCGTTTCTTGACGGGCGTGGCTTTGGCGTTCGAAGACTCATCGAACATCGCGACTCTGAGACTTACCGGACGACACAGCTTGGCGTGCCGTTGACATCCCTCAAGTCGTACGACATCCATGTCAGGCTTCGCTATATCACCGGTATTCCTGTCATCGGAGGGATATTCTCCGCAACACGGACCGATCCTCCATTTCTAAAACAGACAAAACGATTCGGACTCGACCGCACCTGGTCCCTCCTCCCCCTCGGCACCACCATCAACACTCTCTTCTATGCTGCGCTACTCTTCGCTCTCTGGTTCACGCCCCGCATCCTCATCCGTTGGAATCGCGCCCGCCGGGGTCGCTGCACCCGGTGCGCCTACGACATCATGGGCGTCGCCATCTGCCCCGAATGCGGCACCGCAACACCACTCGGGACTTCCCCATCGTGAAGCGACGCCCGTGGACATGGCGCATCCTCGTCTGCCTGCTACTCGGCCTCGCGGTCAACTTCGGGATCGCGTACGCGTGCGCGCGGTGGTCGCCGATCACGACACTCGTGCCCAAGTTTTCAATGAGCGATCTAGAGAATGGCACCCTACCGATCTCGCCCTCAGGTCGAGGAATCGGCGTGGTCGAGTATCGGGAATCGAAACGAGATGGCGATGAGTGGACCGCTCGCATCGGACTCCCACGCGCCACAGCCACGTTGAATCGCAAAGAAGGCCCAGGCAAGGTGTTCGACTTCTCGCTTGATCTCCCCTGGCATCGCCCCGACAGAACCCCTGCTCTGCAACACCTTTTTGATCAAACTGGCAAACGCACCTGGTCCCTCCTCCCCCTCGGCACCACCCTCAATACACTCTTCTACGCCGCAATCCTTCTCGCGCTCTGGATCACGCCCGGAGTCCTCATCCGCTGGAACCGTGCCCGCCGGGGCTTGTGCCGACGCTGCGCCTACGACATCACGGGAGTCACCATCTGCCCCGAGTGCGGCACGCCTACCCCAACACCGGTACACCCCGCGTCATGACACTCCGCGCCGATCTCGAACTCTACGACGGCAAACGCACCGACATCCTCGAGCGCATCGCCGACGCCCACCCCATCACCGCGCCGCTCGCCCGCCAACTCATCAAACTCGCATCCGATGACGACACCCGCCTCCAATCCGGCGCGACATGGCTCATCCTCCACCACGCCCGCGCCGGGTACACCTTCACCCCCGCCGCCTCGCGCGATCTGCTTGCGCGCATCAGCGCTGACCCGCACTGGGAAGCAACACTCAACCTGCTCCAGACGCTCCCCCACCTTGCGATCGGCGACGCCCCGCTCCCCGCGCTGCGCCAATCGCTGAAGCGTCTCATCAAACACGACAACAAGTTCGTGCGCGCCTGGGCGTACAACGGCTTCGCCGTCCTTGCTCGTCAGCACCCCGAACTCGCGGACGAAGCCGAGCGTATGCTCGCACAAGGCGAACAGGACGAGGCCGCCTCCGTCCGCGCCCGCGTCCGCAACGCACGGAAGGGCAAATAATTCTTCGTCCGCACACCAATGAAAACGCCCGCTCCTCGGAGCGGGCGCATTAGCAGACCGCATTATTCTCAATCTCACCGACGACGACGCGTCGCAGCAATGCCGCCAAACGCCAACAGCGCCGCGGCCGACGGCGCCGGCACGACGACCGCCGTGAAGGTCACGCCGCCGGTGAGCTCGGCGTCATCGAAGTCCAGTACGCCGCCTGAAGTATTCACGCCGTCTGCCCATTGGAGAAGTTGACCGCCACCCGAGATCGGCCCGATCGAGCTGAGCATGTCCCATGTCGAAAACACGGCGACACCGAAAGGTCCATCAAAGAGGTCAGATCCCCCGATGCGCGAGAATCCGACGGCCTGAACATCGCTATTCACAAATGTCCGTGTCCCCTCCATGAAGTCGAACACGCCTACGCCATCGATGTCGATCGTGGCACTCAGATGCGGGATCGCAAAGACATCCGGGAACGGCGCGATCCGATCGCCGGTATCACCGATCGCCGTGATGGTGAAGCTGGCGATGAAGTCCACAGCGCCGATCTTCCCTGTCCCGTGGCCCGAGTGCGTGAATGTGACCATGTCGGCGCTCGCGGCGCACGACAATCCCAGCACGATAGTTGCTCCAATGAAATACGATCTCATAACGGACTCTCTTTCCCTGTGCGGCCCGGAGCGTGCGACCCCGAGTCAATTTCCTGGACCGGCCTACACCGGTCCTCCTGTGCAGACACACTTGTACCACGCCCATTCACTTTGGGGAAGGTTCTTCTGATCCCTACCAGATCAGGAGTCTGACCACTGACGCCGAATCATCGCCAATGACGATCTCAATCGGCCTCTGCTACCCTATCCCGCTCGGGACACCCGCCCCAACCCCAACCCCCGCAGGACCGAAGTCGCCATGACCACCGCCATCGCCGCCGACAACTTCACCACCCTCCCCGCCGACTCCAACCAGGCGCTGGGCATCGCCGAGTACGCCATCGACTTCATGAAAGGCCGCCTCGGCGACGGCCCCGCGCCCTCCGTCTGGCAGCGCACCGAGCAGTTCCACACCGACTCCGTGTTCTGCGGCATCAGCGCCCTCGCCCTCGGGTGCAACGCACCCACCGTCCTCCGCAACGAAGCCCTCGACTACCCCGCCAACACCAACGAAAAAGGCGCATGCGTCTTCGGCTCAACCGAACGCGTCAAACCCGAGAAGGCCGTCGTCGCCAACTCCTGCGCCGTCCGCGAATGGGACTCCAACGGCACCAACTTCGGCTACAACCCCGCGCTCAACCACACCGCCGGCGAGTTCGGGCACAACGACTTCTATCCCGTCGTCGTCGCCGCCTGCCAGGAACTCAACCTCGACGGCAGGACCGCCCTCCGCGCCATGATCCTCGTCGATGAGATCCGCGGCCGTCTCGCCGAGGTCTTCTCCCTCAAGTCCTACAAGATCGACCATGTCGTCCACGGCGCGATCGCCAGCGCCGCGGTCTACGGCGCGCTCCACGGCGCCACCGCCCAGCAGATCGAGAGCGCCATCGGCATGGTCGTCGCCCACTACATCCCGTGGCGCGCCATCCGCGCCGGCAAGCAACTCTCAGACTCCAAGGGCGCCAGCGCCGCCATCTCCTCCGAGGTCGCCGTCCTCTCCATGAAGCGCGCCATGAAGGGCTTCCTCGGCCCGCGCGACATCTTCCGCAACCCCGAGGCCATCTTCCGCTTCTTCGAGCCGACCTCCACCGGCAACGAGCGCTGGAAAGAGATGTCCCCCGCGCCGTTTGATCTCGTCCTCGCGCACTCGGGCGAAGATTTCGCCGTGATGGGCATGCACTTCAAACTGGGTCTCTACGAGCACCAGTCCGCCGGCGCGATCCAGGGCATCATCGACCTCGTCGCCAAGAACCCCTCGCTCCTCGCAGACGCCGGCAAGTCCATCGCCAGAATCGAAATCGCCGCCTACGAGCCCGCCTTCGGCATCATCGGCAACCCTTCCAAGATGAACCCCACCACCCGCCAGAGCGCCGACCACTCCATGGCCTACATCATCGCAACACTCCTGCGCAAGGCGATCGAGTTCTCCGCCAAGTCCGGCCCCCTACCGATCGCGGGCGGCGCCAACGACGGCATCTGGAAGGCCATCATGCTCTCGCCCTACGACTACAAGGAGGACGACTCCGCCCTCAATCACCCCCTCACCCGCGCGCTGATGCAGAAGATCGCCTTCCGCCACGGCGGCGCCGAGTACGACGCCAAGTACCCCGACGGAATCCCCACCTCCCTCACCATCACCGACGCCTCCGGCAACAAGCACGACTCCGGATTCGTCATGTACCCCGCCGGCCACGCGCGAAACACCACCGCCGATCTCAACGACATCCTCGACCACAAGTTCCGGCTCTTGGCCGGCCTCGCCGTAAAGAACCCCGAATCCGCGCTGAAGCAACTCACCAACCTCACCGCCAAGCCCGCCGCCGACATCCAGAAGATGTACGAGTTCGATATCGAAGTCCGCGGCGGCTTCGCCTGACCATCAAAAACAGACCGTCCCCGCGGTCGAATGCGGGGACGGCCATGGGGTCGTGATCACCTTCGGAGCAGTATTCGTTCTCAGTTCCGCTTGCGCCGGCGGACCGAACCGACCAGCCCCGCACCGAGCAGCGTCGCAGCGCCCGGCGTCGGAATGGTCTCGAAGTTCGTGCCGTCGAACCAGCCCTCACCCGAGGGGTTGAACGACTTGATCTTGCCGCTCGAGTAGTAGGAAGTGTCGAACTTGCGGTACGGGTGCATCCACACGCCGAGCAACTCGTCGTACTGCATGCCGAGCCACGGATCGTTGTCCGGATCGGGATACATCGGGTTGTGCGCGTTGATGCTCGTCGCGTCGATCGTGAACGAGATCGTCCGCTTACCGGCCGCGTCCGAGGCCGCGGTGCTGATGATCCAACCCGGATCGTTGTGGTCGCGGATCAGGTCGGGCGTCTGATCGCCCGCAACGGTGCCGTCGCCGTCCTTCCAAGATGTGTTGGCGTTCAGGCCGTTGTAGCCGTACGCGGTCAGGCGGACATCGGCCTGGTTCGTCGCGTTGACATAGAGCAGCGCCAACTGGCCGGGCGTGTTCTTCGGGTTCGGGCCGTTGTTGACCGCGAGCGTGAAGCCCTTGGTCACCTGGTCGGAGAACGTCACAGACCAAGTGAAATGCTTGCTGACCGAGTCGTACTCAGAGTGGATCGACTCGAAAGTCCCGCCGTTGTTGTTCACACCGTAGCTGCCGGGATCACCGACATTCCAGTCCCACTGGTACAGCGCGGCGTTCGCCGACGCAGTGAGCAAACCCGCCGCACCAGCACCAAGAAGCATGCGCATCTTCATCGCTCGATTCCTTGTCTCTTGCTTTGACTCACCGGACACGTCGCGGGCGGCCTGTGCTCCCGTCCGCCCTCCAACAGTGCCCGCACCAGCGCCCGATGCAATCACGCAGAGCCCACGCACCGCGATCCGCTGCCAGATGGACCATCCCGAATGGCACATCCCCCCCGCTTCAACGCGCCCATAACCATCGCACCCGCACCCCGGGCTACCATGCACTCATGAACACGCATCGACACCCCGGCGATACGCTCCGAGAACTCATGAAGTCACACTGCGTCGGCCTCCCCGGCGCGTTCAACGGCATGTGCGCCCGCGCCGTCAAGGACGCCGGCTTCCACGGCACCTACGTCTCCGGCGCCGCCGTCACCGCCTCCTTCGGCGTGCCGGATATCGGGCTCCTCACCGTCAACGAGTTCACCAATGTCATCCGACAGGTGTCCCAATCTTCCGGCCTGCCCGTCATCGCCGACGCCGACACCGGCTTCGGCGAAGGAGAAATGGTCACCCGCACCGTCATCGAATACCACCGCGCCGGCGCCGCGGGGCTCCACATCGAGGACCAGGTCTTCCCCAAACGCTGCGGCCACCTCGACGGCAAAACCCTCCTCCCCGCCGACGACTTCGCACGCAAAGTCGCCATCGCCCGCGCCGCCTCCGATAAGCACACCGACGGTTCATTTATTGTCTGCGCGCGCACCGACGCCGCGGGCGTCACCGGCATCGACGACGCCATCGACCGCGCCAAGCGCTACATCGACGCCGGCGCCCACATGATCTTCCCCGAGGGGCTCCACTCCGAAGCCGAGTTCGCACAGGCCGCCAAGGCGATCCGCGCCTACAGCGACAAGACCTACCTCCTGGCCAACATGACCGAGTTCGGCAAGACCCCAATCATCCCCCTCAAGCGATTCGAACAACTCGGCTACCACTGCGTCATCTGGCCCGTCTCCACGCTCCGATCTGCTATGGGCGAGGTCCAGCGCCTCCTCGCCAACATCAAGCGCGACGGCACCGTCACCGCCTCGCTCGACAACATGCTCGACCGCAAGAACCTCTACCGCCTCCTCGGCTATACGCCCGGCACCGAATGGCAATACCCCGGCACACCAAAGTAAGCATGTCTTGTCCGCACCCTCTCCCCTTGAGGGAGAGGGTGGCGGCGCAGCCGCCGGGTGAGGGGTACCTACGCATGACACTCCACCGCACCATCAAATGGCTCACCATCCTCATGCTGGTGCTGTCACTCGCGATCACCGGCGCGTGGGTGTGGGCGGGCACGCGCCCTACTTTTAGATCTACCTTTGGAACCGGTACTCAGTCAGCCGCAAGTGTTTGGATCGGAACTGCAGGACAAGATGTCATGCTTCAGAATGAAGCCGTCAAGGAGGGCCGTGAGGACGAGTTTCAGCAGATGGGTGTGTTTGGAGTCAATGTAATTGTTAGGCGGACCGGCTATTCAAGTAGATTTCCAACCCCGCTATGGACTCATGAGTCTGTTGAGATCAAATACTGGCCCAAATCTGCCGAACCATCTCCGCCATCTGAAATTGGGGATGAACGCGTACTGGCCGCTGCTCAAACAAAGCTTCACTCTGCTACCACTGAAGTAATTGATGCACTATCGAGGGGGCCAGGGAAGCGACAATTGCTATTCCTACCTGGTGTTGCTGAGCGTGTGCGCTTCTGGTCGCCATACGCACTCGGCTTAGTGTTGTCGGCTGGAGTCCTCAATGTGCTTTTCGGGCGCTATTACCGTCGCACACTCATTCGCAAATGTCACTGCCCCAACTGCGACTACGACCTACGCGGCATCAACACCACCACCTGCCCCGAGTGCGGCAAGGATCGACCTTGACCCTCCACCGCATCATCAAGTGGCTCACGATCCTCATGCTCGCGCTGTCACTCGCGATCGCGGGCGCGTGGGTGTGGATCAGTCGGGTGCGGATAACCCCATTCAACGGCGGCAGAACCTTCTTTTCTACCGTCCTCGTTTATAAGAAACAGAACGAGTTATTCCTGCTCAATGAGCTCGGCAATCTCCGCTGGAGGCCGGAGTATGTGGAACTAGGCAAGTTCGAATTTCAAATCGACCTCGGACAAACAGAAAACCCCTTCGCCAAGCTAGAGCCGGTTGAGTACTGGAATCAGTTTGAGATAGGTGATTGGCATTCATCTAAATCCAACGACGCATCGGTCGATCCATTCAACCCGGATCTTGATGATCGCAGACTGTTGGCGCGACGATATTTCGTGACATGGATGACTCACGAGCCGAACGAAGGAGTTGAACCTGAGCAATATGAGCAGGCTCTCTCTGTAACTGATCGCGGAGTCGGGAAACACATCTACATCTACTGGCCCGGCGTCGCGCAGCGCGTCCGCATTCACGCCCCCCGCGCCCTCGCACTCACCGGCTTCCTCACACTCGCCGGCTTCACAGCGCTATTTATCCAGCGCCGCAAACTCCGCAACCGCCTCCGCGCCGGCCACTGCCCAAACTGCAACTACGACCTCCGAGGCATCAACATCACCACCTGCCCCGAGTGCGGCCACACTTCTCCACCCCCAGACATCCTCACAGATTGACGACCTCCGCCCCCGTCGCCTTCGCGATCTCCGCCGCCAGCACCGACCGATGGCAGTCGCTCGCGTCTCGCTCGTAGCACATCAGGCACACACGCTTCTCGCCCGACAGCGCCGCCGCCCCGTCGAGCTGCTCACGCGCCTCGCCCCGGATGTACTTCCGGTACGCGCTCTTGAGCGCGCGATCGAAACCGCGCCCATCTTCCGACGCCGCCCGCGCCTCTTTGACGCGCTTCATCAGGTCCGCCGGCGTGCCGAGCAACTTCTCGTGCGCGTATCCGATCCCCGCCTCCTCGCACGACGCCGCCATGTTCTTCTTGGCGAACTCCGGCCGATGGCGGCTCATCGGACGCAACCGCACATCCATCAGCACCTCGATCCCAGCCCCGACGAGAATCTGAATTAACTCATCCACGTCCCGCCCCTCGTAGCCGATCGTCCAGATCTTCACAGCACACACTCCACGATGATCCGCCATCTCCGGGCGTGAAGTTCAATCGGTGCGATCTGCTGACTATTCCCCCTCTAAAATTCCGATCTCTACTCTGTGCCCTCTGTGGGCTCTGTGGGCTCTGTGGTTGAGTCCTGGTTCGCAAGGACCTTCAAATCCCGCCGCAACACCTTCCCCGTCGGGTTCCGCGGCAACTTCTCCATCACCCGCACTTCCCGCGGCACCTTGAACGGCGCGATCTGCTCCCTGCAAAACGCCCGGAGCGCCCCGGGATCAATCTCCGCGCCCTCCACCGGCTCGACAAACGCGATCGGCACCTCGCCACGCGTCTCGTCCATCTTCCCCACCACCACGCTCTCCGCGACGCCCGGCGCGCGGTTCAGCACCTCCTCGATCTCGCGCGGCGCGACATTCTCACCCGCGATGATGATCAGATCCTTGAGCCGACCCGTGATGTATAAAAACCCGTCCGGGTCCAGTTTCCCGAGATCCCCCGTGCGGAAATACCCGTCCGAATCAAACGCCTCCGCCGTCAACTCCGGCAGCTTGTAATACCCCTTCATCACATTCGGCCCACGATACCGAATCTCCCCCTCGCGCCCGGCGCACAACTCCGTCTCGCTCGCCGGATCAACAATCCGCGTCTCCAACTCCGGCACCGCGCGCCCCACCGACATCGGCCGGTAATCCTCGGGGATGCACCAGTTCGTCACCGGCGAGGTCTCCGTCAGGCCGTACCCCTCGTTGATCACCACGCCGAACCGCTCGCGCATCTTCTCCGCAATCGCCTGCGGCAACGGCTCGCCGCCCGATACCGCCAGACGCAACTCAGCAAAATCCTCCGGCTTCGCCTGCTTCACGCTCATCAGCGCGTTGTACATCGACGGCACGCCCATGAAGAGCGTCGGCCGATGCTCGCGGAACAGCCGCACAATCTGCGCGGGAACAAACCGCGCCGAGTACACCACCTTCGCGCCGATCGTCAGCGGAAGCAGCGTCAGCAGCGTGAACCCGCTCGAATGGAACTGCGGCAGCACACCCAGAAACACATCATCCGCGCTCAGGTGCGCGTGCCGCTTGATCTGCCGCATGTTCGCACGCAGATTCCCGTGCGTCAGCATCACGCCCTTGGGCCGCCCGCTCGTCCCGCTCGTATAAAGGAGCACCGCGACATCGTCCGACGCCGCGCCCGCCGGCCAGCGCATCTCGGGCACACCCTTGAAATCCAGCTCCTCGATCTTCACCACCGACACACCCGTCGGCGTGAACCCCGTCGCCTCCATCAGCGCGCCCGCCGTCAAAACAATGTCCGTCTCGCAGTCATCGACGATGTACTGCGCCTCCTCGTGCTTGAGCAGGTAACTGATCGGCACCGGAACCCGCCCGAGCATCCACGCCGCCAGCGCCGCCATCGGGAACGCGCCGCCCGTCGGCAACATGATCCCCACCGTCTTGGTGCTCGACCGCTTCTCGATCTCCGCCGCCAGGTGCATCGCGCCCACGAGCAACTCGATCCCGCGCCACGCCCTGCGATCATCCACCACCGCGATGCGCTTCGGGTGCAACATCAGCCGCCGCAGGATGGGCCAGTGCACGCTCGTCAATGCCACTCGCGCCCCGTGCGCGGGCTCGGCTGACGCCGCCCGACCTCTTCGATCACGCCGCGCTCGTGCGGAAGCAAGTCCTCACCCCGCGGCACAACCACCTTCGCAACCGCGTACAGATCGCCCTTCGCCCCCGACTCCGCCGCCACGCCCCGTCCCTTGATCCGAAGACGAGCGCCCGTCGATGTCCCCGCGGGCACCGTCAACTCGATCGGGCCGTCGGGCGTCGGCACCGACACCCGCGCACCGAGCATCGCCTCGCTCACCGTCAGCGGCAGGTCCAGCACGATGTCGTTCCCCTCAAGCCGATACAGCGCGTGCGGCAGGATATGCACCTGCAACAGAAGATCACCCGGCGTCCCGCCCGAAGCGCTCGGCGCGCCCGCGCCACGCACCCGCAGCTTCGCGCCCTCGCGCACGCCGCGCGGAATCTTCACCTCGATCAACTGCTGCGACCCGCCCCGCGTCACATTCACCTTCTTCACGCCGCCCTTGATCGCCGTGAGCATGTCCACATCCAGCGCCTGCACCGCGTCCTTCCCGCGCGCCGGCCTCGACCGCGCACGCGCACGCGCACCGCTCCCGCCCATGCCGCCCCCCATGCCGCCCATCCCGCCCATCGCGCCGCCGCCCCCGAAGATCTCCTCGAAGATCGACGACACATCCGCATCCGAGAACCCGCCGACACCCTCAGCGCCCCGCGGCCCGCCCACATTCGTCCATGTATACGTCCCGCGCCCCGGCTGCCCGCCCCCCGGATGGCCGCCAAATCCCCCCGACGCGCCCGCGTGCCCGAAGCGGTCGTACTGCTTGCGCTTCTCCTCGTCGCTCAGGACGTCATACGCCTCCTGCACCTCGTTGAACCGCGCCGACGCGTCCGCCGACTTGTTCACGTCCGGATGCAGCTCGCGCGCCAGTTTCCGGTGCGCGCGCTTGATCTCGTCCGCGCTCGCAGAACGCGAAACACCGAGCACCTCGTAATAGTCACGCTTCATCGACATCGAACCGGTAATGATAGCCCGCCCGCCCGATCCCCCCACTCATCCCGACAATCCGCCCATGCCCCCGATCGCGCCGAGCCCCGCGCACCGAGCCGCCGCATGCACCGCGTCCGCCACACCCCGCAGATCCACCACCACAAAGCCGTCGTACCCCGCCGTCGCCAGCGCGACCATGTACGCCATCACATCCAGCCGACCCCGCTTCCCGCCCCCCGACCCCCCCAATCCCGGCTCCACGCGCATCCCCGCGCTCGACAAATCCGTCAACCGCGCCGCCGCCAGACGCTCGCCCATCCGCGATGCCGCCTTCGCAGCGCTCGTCACGCCCTCCGCGATCACCGCCGCCGGATCGATCCCGACCCCGATCGGCCCGCCCGTCGAGCGCGCATCCGGCGGCCACGCGAAATCCGCCACCACAGCTCCCACACGCTGCGCGCACTCACCGATCTGCCGAGCCGCCGCCCCGACGAGTTCCCGGTTGGCCTCGTCACCCGACGGGAGTGTCATCGAAACCACCGCCCGACGCCCCGCGGATGCGAGCGCCACGATCTCCGCAGCGTATTCCAGCGCCTCGCACGCCGCGCTCATCGCGCGATCCGCGCGCGCATCCTCGATGAAATGCTCCGCCGGAATCCACAGATCAACGCCCGAAATCTCCACCTCCGCCCGCCGCGCCTTCGCCGCGATGTCCCGCCGCGCCGACCGCCCCAGCTCCCGGGGCCGCGCGCCCGGCTCCGCAGCATTCAACTGCACCGCGCGATACCCCTGTTCCTTGACCCACGCGAAGCGCGCACCCAGATCGCCGGGCAACTCAAGGCCCGCCAGCGCAAGACTCAATCCCGGCGCCAACCCTTCAACCATCCAACCAGCGTATCATCCGAACCATGCACCGCGCACGCGCAACCTGCCAGGGCGTCCACCTCGCCGCCGTCGCGCTCTGGCTCGGCGCCACCATCATGACCGGCGTCGCCGCGGCCATCGCGTTCCCCACCATGCGCGACCTCGACCCCGCGCTCCCCGCCTTCGCCGACTACCCGACCGATCACTGGATGATCGCCGCCGGCATCGTCATGAACAAAGTCTTCGCGATCCTCGACTACGCCTCCGTCGCCTTAGCCATCATCGCGCTCCAGGCGCTCGTCATCGCCGCCATGCCCTGCCGCCTCCGCCTCTCAGCGCCCAGTTCAATCGTGCGACTGCTGGCTCTGGCCGGTGCACTCGCCTCACTCGCCTACTCCCTCTTCTTCCTCCGCCCGCAGATGAACGCCCACCTCCGCGAGTTCCACGACCACGCGCTGGCCGGACGAATCGCGCAAGCCGACGCCGCCCGCGCCGCCTTCGACGCCCTCCATCCCGCAGCGTCCAACGCGCTCTCGCTCATCGCCGTCGCGCTGCTCATCCTCATCATCGCCGGCATCTGGTCCCTCGCCACCGATCCTGCCTCTCCCCTCCGGGGAGAGGATGTCAACGAAGTTGACAGGTGAGGGGTGTGAGTAAGGCCTACCCCGACATCCCCTTCGACCTCCCCGAAGTCACCGCAGCACAGAAGCAGCGCGCCCGGCGCATCTACAAGCGCCTCGCCGAGCGCTACCCCGACGCCAGGTGCGCGCTCGACTACCGCAACCCCCACGAGCTCCTCATCGCCACCATCTTGAGCGCCCAGTCCACCGACCTCGGCGTCAACAAGGCCACCCCCGCGCTCTTCGCCGCCTTCCCCACCCCCGCCGACTACGCCAAATCCACCCCCGCGCAGGTCGAGAAACACATCAAGTCCATCGGCCTCTACCGCAACAAAGCCAAAGCCATCGTCGAGTCCATGAAGAGACTCCGTGACGAGTACGGGGGGGAAGTCCCGCGCACCATGGACGAACTCCTCACGCTCCGGGGCGTCGCCCGCAAAACCGCCAATGTCGTCCTGGGAAACGCCTTCAACATCAACATGGGCGTCGTCGTCGATACCCACATCGAACGCCTCGCCAAACGCTTCGATCTCGCGCCGCAGAACGCCACCGTCGCGCAGGTCGAACGCCACCTCATGGCCCTCTTCCCCCGCGACAACTGGACCATGCTCGCTCACCTGTTGATTGCGCACGGCAGAGCAGTGTGCAAGGCACGGGGGGGGGGCTGTTCAACCGACCCCATCTGCCGCGCGTACTGCAATAACGCGACCTGACGATCCTTTGACGCCAGTCAGCTTGCCGGGCGTTCGTAAATGTTGGGCCTGTGGATATTCAGGAAGTTCTGCGGGCGTGCAACTGGCGTAAAGCCGAACTGCTCATACATCGAATGGGCGTCGCGCGTCGCCAATAGGAATCGGCGCAAGCCTTGCAGGCTCGGATGCTCCAAAACAACCTCCATCATCCACTTGCCGAGCCCGACTCCACGGTGCGTCTCAAGGACAAACACATCGCACAAGTAAGCGAATGTGGCGCCGTCGGTGATCACCCGCGAAAACCCGATCTGCGCGCCGATGGAGTCGTCGTACAAACCGAAGCAAAGCGAGTTGCGGACAGCACGAGCCACGGTCTCGCGCGGGATCCCCGTGCTCCAATACGATCGCGTGAGATATGCATGAATCGCGCCGATGTCCAGACGATCGGGGTCCGTCGAAATGGTGTATGAGTCACGGTGAGACTCGACAGGCGGGAAGTCCATAACGGTGAATGTATGGCCCGACATCGCCGGGCGACAAGAGGCATCGGATCGCGCGGCGTTTCTCGATAGCATGGAGGTCCCATGGACGCACTCGCGCTCGTCCTCATCTCGGGCGTCATCCTCCTCACCGCCTACTTCACATTCGGGCGCTGGCTCTCCCGCCGAGTCTTCCAACTCGACGACGCCAACCCAACCCCCGCCGTCACCGAAGAAGACGGCGTCGACTTCGTCCCCACGCGCAAGTCCGTCATCTTCGGCCACCACTTCACATCCATCGCCGGCACCGGCCCCATCGTCGGCCCCGCCATCGCCGTCATCTGGGGGTGGCTCCCCGCCATCCTCTGGGTCGTCCTCGGCTCCATCTTCATCGGCGCGGTCCACGACCTGGGCTCCATGGTCGCGTCGCTCCGCAACAAGGGGCGCTCCATCGGCGACATCGCCGGCGACATCCTCGGCCCGCGCGCCCGCTTCATCTTCCTCCTCATCCTGATCGTCGGCCTGTGGATCGTCCTGGCCGTCTTCGGCCTCGTCATCGCCACCGTCCTCAAGCAGTACCCCGCAGCCGTCTTCCCCGTCCTCTTCCAGATCCCCATCGCCGTCGCCATCGGCGTCTTCATCCACCGCAAAGGCCGCTCCATCGTCCCCGCGTCCATCATCGCGCTCGCGCTGATGTACGCCTCCGTCGTGTTTGGCGACGCCTCCTTCGGCCCCACACTCGGCGGCCTCCACGCCCTCAACCAATGGGCCGCCGCACAACCCATCTGGATCTGGACCGCCTTCCTCCTGATCTACGCCTACATCGCGTCCGTCATCCCCGTCTGGACGCTCCTTCAGCCGCGCGACTACATCAACGCCCTCCAACTCATCACATCACTCGCCCTCATCGTGCTGGGACTCATCGCCGCCGCCTTCTTCGGCGGTGCTGCATTTGATGCTCTCTCCCCCGTAGCCGTTGGGGGGGGCGGGGGAGGTGTCATGCGAAGCATGACGGAGGGGGTTTCCTCCCGCCCCCCACTCTCCATCGTCGCGCCGCTCGTCAACTGGCAGCCCGAGGGCGCGCCGCCCATCTTCCCCCTGCTCTTCATCACCGTCGCCTGCGGCGCCTGCTCCGGCTTCCACTGCCTCGTCGGTTCCGGCACGACATCCAAACAGATCCACAAGGAACGCGATGCCAAGGCCGTCGGCTACGGCTCCATGCTCACCGAGGGCTTTCTCGCCACACTCGTCATCGCCGCCTGCGCCGCGGGGATCGGGCTGGGCGTTATTCGACCTGCTGACGAGTATCGCCGAGGTTCAAGTGGAAACGCCTTCGTACAGGTTTCGGGCGAAGTTGATCTTTCCCACTTGTCGGAAGAGTGGGGATATGGCTTGCGATGGTACGGATCTGTCGTATCGCCGCAGTCAGACTTGCATGTTGAGCTGTCCCGAAGAGAGAAGTTTTACAGTGACGATCCCCAAGACCTTCGCGATCCCAGTCACCCAGTAATTTTGAATGACGGAAGTACGATCACACTCCTGCAAGTGTCATCAATTGATGCGAACAAGTTCAGTTCGTACCATGCCACCGGCCCCCTCGCCTTTCACAAGCAGTACACCTCATGGTCCTCCTCCCAGGGCCTCGCCGCCACCGTCGGCGCATTCGTCCAAGGCAGCGCCAACTTTCTCGCCGCGCTGGGCATCCCCCTCTCCCTCGCCGTCGCGCTGATGGCCGTCATGGTCGCGTCCTTCGCCGCGACGACGATGGACACCGCCTGCCGACTCCAGCGCTATGTCATCCAGGAACTCTCGCGCACATTCCTGCCCAGCGCCCCGTCAGTCGCGTGCAAAAACTGCGGCTACGACCTCTCCTCTCATACTTCCTCCCCCGTCGCCGACGGGGGAGGTGTCACACAAAGTGTGACGGAGGGGGTAGCACAACCATCTCCCATCACCTGCCCCGAGTGCGGCCGCGTCAACACCCCCGACGACCTCAACCACCCATCACTCAACCACCGCGCCCGCGTCGCGCTCGCCTCCGTCTTCAACCCATTCAAGTGGCTCGCCACCACACACGGCGCCACCATCTTTGCCGTCCTCACCGCGTTCATCTTGGCAATGTGGGGGCCGTGGCCTGAGTCAACAAAGTGGACGAATACAGGTTTAGGAGGAACGGCATTTCAAGCAACTCGCTCATTCTCTGAACAACTGCAACTCTGGCTCGCCAACGGCGGCAAGGGCGGCCTCCTCCTCTGGCCCCTCTTCGGCGCCACCAACCAACTCCTCGCCGGCTTCGCCTTCGTTGTCATCGTCGCGTGGCTCCGCTTCACGCGCCGCCCGTGGTGGTTCGCGATCATCCCCGCCGCCTTCATGCTCGCCGTCCCCGCCGCCGCGATGTCGTGGCAGGCGTTCATCGGCAACGAGCAGAACCCCTCGTGGCTCGCCGAACAGAAGTGGCTCCTCCTCTCCGTCGCCTGCACCACCCTCGCGCTCGAAGCATGGCTCATCATCGAAACCATGCTCCATTGGAAGAGGCGCTCCGCACCCTCTCCCCTTGACGGAGAGGGTGGTCGCGCAGCGACCGGGTGAGGGGTACTCCGGGTGCCACCGCTTGTCGGCACGAAGTGACGCAAGCGGTGCTCTCCCCCCCTCCCAATACTTCTCTCCCTTCCGCTACCCTTCCCCCATGTCCAAAGCCACCATCAACCCCCTCCGCGCCCTCAACGAAGAGTTCCAGCAGGCCGAACGCCTCATCCGCGCCGGCGGCGGCGAAAAAGCCATCCAGCGCCAACACGAAAAGAACCGCCTGACCGCACGCGAACGAATCAACAAACTCGTCGACGCGGGGGGGGCCGCCGCATTCACAGAGTTGGGCCTCTGGTCCGCCTACAACATGTACGCAGACCACGGCGGCGCGCCCGCAGCCGGAGTCGTCACCGGCGTCGGCCCCGTCGAGGGCAAGCTCTGCATGATCATCGCCAACGACGCCACCGTGAAGGCCGGCGCGTTCTTCCCGATGACCTGCAAAAAAATCATCCGCGCCCAGACCATGGCCATGATGGCCCGCATGCCGCTCGTCTACCTCGTTGACTCCGCGGGCGTCTTCCTGCCCCTGCAGGAAGATGTCTTCCCCGACACCGACGACTTCGGCCGCATCTTCCGCAACAACGCCGTCATCAGCGCCATGGGCATCCCCCAGATCAGCGCCATCATGGGCTTCTGCGTCGCGGGAGGTGGCTACCTACCCGTCCTCTGCGACACCCTGTGCATGACCGAGGGCTCGGGCCTCTATCTCGCCGGCCCCGCGCTCGTCAAAGCCGCCATCGGCCAGGAAGTGTCGGACGAAGAGTTGGGGGGGGCGAGCATGCACGCCTCCATCTCCGGCACGATCGACTTCAAAGAGAAAGACGACGACGCCTGCATCAAGCGGCTCCGCTCCCTCATCGCCAAACACAACGCGCCGATGCCCCGCCCGCTCCCCGTATCCGACCCCCCCACCGCCGCCCCCGCGCGCACAGCCGACGACATCTATTCCGTCTTCGACGCCAAACCAGGAGCGCAATACGACACGCGCGAACTTCTCGACTGCATCGTCGACGCCGACTCACTCGACGAATACAAGGCCGACTTCGGCCAATCCATCCTCTGCGCCTACGCCACCATCAACAGCGTTCCCTGCGGCATCGTCGCCAACCAGAAGAAACTCACCCAGCGCAAAATGCTTGGGGGGGGGGGCGGCAAGGCGGGACCCTCCTACTCCGTCAACATGCCCGGCGTCATCTACGACGACTCCGCCGACAAGGCCGCCCGCTTCATCATGGACTGCAATCAGCGCAAGATCCCGCTCATCTTCATCCACGACACCACCGGCTTCATGGTCGGCCGCGACTCCGAGCAGCAGGGCATCATCCGCTCCGGCGCGAAAATGGTGAACGCCATGAGCAACTGCATCGTCCCCAAGATCGTCCTCATCGTCGGCGGGTCCTACGGCGCGGGCAACTACGCCATGTGCGGCCGCGCATTCGACCCCTTCATCTCCCTCGCGTGGCCCGGCTCCCGCTGCGCCGTCATGGGCGCCGCCCAGGCCTCCGGCACACTCGCGATGATCGAGGAACGCTCCCGCCAGCGCAAGGGCGAAGAGATCGACGAAGAAACCCACAAGGCCATCCTCAAGGCCGTCGCCGACTCCTACAACGAACAGCAGGACATCCGCCACGGCGCCGCGCGGGGATGGCTTGACCGCATCATCCAGCCCCACAACACCCGCAACGAACTCGCCGCCGCCCTCGCCATGACCACCAACTGGGACTACTCCCCTGAGTTCAAGACGGGCGTTTTGCAGGTGTGACTTCTCGCTTTGGAGAAATGAACAGTGACGCTACCTACATATGACGAGTTCATGCTGCCGATCCTCCGGCTCGCGTCAGACGGAAAGGACCATTCATTCCGGGCTGCAATGGATGGCGTTGCAAAGCAACTCTCGCTCAGTGAAGCCGATCAGAATGAACTTCTTCCCAGTGGGGTCCAAACACGGTACTACAACAGAATCACTTGGGCGGTGTTCTATCTTGCCAAAAGCAAGTTGGTAATGAAGCCAGCGCGGGGACGATTTCGAATCACCGACCGCGGGAGACAACTTCTCGATACGAATCCACCCCGAATTGACGCCGATCTGTTGTCACAATACCCAGAATTCGTTGAGTTCAAGAATAAGACCACCGAGCCCAAAGATACGACCGACGGCACAATTGAATCAGACGATGATCGAACGCCAGACGAAGAGATGGAGTCCGCGTATCGACGGCTACGCAGCGCGCTCGCAGATGACTTGAAAGACCGTATCCTCGGCTCTTCGCCAGGGTTCTTTGAACGATTGGTTATCGACCTGCTCGTTGCAATGGGTTACGGCGGCTCACGATCCGATGCCGCTCAGGTTGTCGGTAAGAGTGGTGACGGCGGCATTGATGGCACAATCAAGGAAGACAGACTCGGCTTAGATGTGATCTACGTCCAGGCTAAACGCTGGGAGAATCCGGTGGGCCGAAAGGAAATCCAATCCTTTGCTGGAAGCCTTGAGGGCGAGCGAGCAAACAAGGGCGTCTTTATCACGACTTCGTCGTTCTCTGTACACGCATTGGAGTATGTCCAGAAAATCGGTAAACGAATTGTCCTCATCGATGGCGACCGATTGACTCAGCTGATGATCGATTTCGGCATCGGTGTTTCTGAGGTGAAGCGATTGACGATTATGAAGGTCGATGGAGACTACTTCGAGGAACTCGAATGAAGAAACCGGGCCTCTCGACCCGGTCCTTTTCAATCAACGCATCAGTTCAACCTGAACACCAGCATCTCCGCATCGTCATCCGTCGCGATGTCGAAGCCGTTTCCCTCAACCGCCGCGCCGTCGCCGGCACCGAACGACTCACCGCCGATCCGCACCGCGCCACGGATCACCTGCACCCAGTGATGCCCGAACCGGTCATCACTCGGCACCGTCAGCGTCCCGCCCGCCGTCGTGCGCGCAAAGCACACCTCAGCGTCCTGGCGAATCTCGACCGATCCGTCACGGCCGTCGCCCGAAGCGAACACCGTGAGCGTGTCGTCCTTCACCATCTCCCGCGTATCCAGATCCGCGTACCGCGGCTCGCCGCCGCGCTCACTCGGCCGGATCCAGATCTGCAGCAGATGCGTCCGCTCGTCGTTCGACGGGTTGAACTCCGAGTGATGGACGCCGCTCGCAGCGCTCATGTACTGCAACTGCCCCGCGCCGATCGTCCGCCCGTTGCCCATCGAGTCCTTGTGCGCGAGCTGACCCTCGATCACATAAGTAATGATCTCCATGTTCTCGTGCGGGTGCGTGCCGAAACCCATGCCCGGCTCCACGATGTCCTCGTTGATCACGCGCAGCGACCGGTACCCCATGTGCGCCGAATCGCGGTACTCGCCGAACGAGAACGAATACTTCGCGTGCAGCCAACCAAAATCCCCCGTCCCGCGATCATCCGACGCACGCTTCGTCACCGTCACGCTCTTGGCCGTGGTCATCGTTTGCTCCTTTCGCAATACTATTCACGAAAGAAGCGAACCGCGCCGACACGCCCACTATTTCAACCTGAATCCGACCCGGACCTGCCAGGTTGGCAGGGCAATACCGGGTGCCATGGCTCAGCCCGTAGGGTGAGCCATGTCCCTACGCCGCATCCAGCAGCCGATTAATCACCGCATTCACAAACGCGAACCGCGAGCCCTTGAAGGGACCCGCCGTCGCCTCCGCCGCCTGCATCCGCGCCATCTCCAGCTGCGCTGCCACATCGCGCACGCCCGCCGGCGCGCGGTCGTGCCACATCTCCATGAGAATCTGCAAGTGCTCCAGCTCGTCCTTGTCGAGCCACACGCACGAGCACGCCGGGCACCGATCGATGATCACGCCCGAGTCATTCGAATAGTTCACCACCCGCATCGCGCTCTCGCACGCCGGGCAGTGCAGCGCACGGGCGCCGGAGTCCGCGGGCACGCCCGCCAGCGGCGTGAACGACGACAACGCCTCCACCGTCGCGGCGTCGAACCGCGCCTCGCGCACACTCACGATGTGCGACAGCTGATCGCCCGGCAAACACTCGCCGCCGCAGGTCGTGCAGGTGTGAACCGTCACGCCCTCATACGTCATGGGTGTCAATGGCTTGCCGTCAACAGGACAGTTCATCGGTGGGACCTCCGGATTCAAGAGTGTGCGGCCCGCGTCCTCCCCGCGCATCCAACACGCCATCGGCTGAATCCCCGCGAGGTCGTGTTAGAATCACCGGGCGATGAGCAAGCAAGTCCGTATCACCGATGTATCCCCCCGAGACGGCCTCCAGAACGAGCCGATCGTCATCCCCGCCGAGCGCAAGGTCCGATTGATCGAACTCCTTTCTCGGACCGGCGTCGATGAGATCGAGGTCACTTCCTTCGTCTCGCCCAAATGGGTCCCGCAACTGGCCGACGCCGAGGAAGTCGCCGAAGCGGTCGAGTCCGCGTACAGCGCCAACACCGTCTTCTCCGCCCTCGTCCCCAACGCGCGAGGTCTCGAGCGCGTCCTGCACATCAACGAGACCGCCGGCTTCCCCCTCATCTCAAAGGTCTCCGTCTTCACCGCCGCCTCCGAGACCTTCTCCCAGCGCAACACCAACGCCACCATCGCCGAAACCATCGATCGCTTCCGGCCCGTCGTCGAGTCCGCACGCGCGAGCAACCTCGATCTCCGCGGCTACATCTCATGCGCCATCGCGTGCCCATTCGAGGGACCCATCAAGCCGGAGAAAGTGGCCCAAGTCGCGTTCATTCTCTACGACATGGGAATCCACGAGATCGATCTGGGCGACACCATCGGCGTCGCGTACCCCGCCGACATCGCCGCACTTCTCAGCGCAGTGTTCATGAACTTCGATGAGGAGGACGCCGAGTACGCCAAGTTCACGCTGCACCTGCACGACACCTTCGGGCGCGCCGCCGACTGCGTCCGCACCGCACTCGAAATGGGCGTCCGCTCCTTCGACGGCTCCGCCGCCGGGCTGGGCGGCTGCCCGTACGCATCCAAACCGGGAGCACCGGCCCCCGGCAACATCGCGACCGAACTGCTCGTGCGAACCATCCACGCCGCCGGCTACGAAACGAATGTCGATCTCGATGCCCTCGCCGCCGCGTCCGCCTACGCCGCGAAGATCGTCGCCGACTCGCGCGCCACGGGAACCCACGCATGATCCGCGTCGAGCGCCGCAACCAGGTCGCCCACCTCATCCTCGACCGCCCCGAAAAGCGCAACGCCCTCACCGACGAAATGCTCACGTCGTTGATCGAGCACGCCTGCGCACTCGCGCAAGACGACGCCATCAACTGCATCCTCCTCCGCGGCGAGGGCGCCGTCTTCTGCGCCGGCTTCGACCTCATCGCCTGTCAGCACGACGACCAGCTCCTCGCCCGCCTCCTCACCGGATTGAGCAAGGCCATCCGCGCCATCCGGCGCGCCCCCCAGCCCGTCGTCGTCGCGGCCCACGGCGCCGCCATCGCCGGCGGCTGCGCACTCCTCGGCGCAGGCGACATCGTCATCACCGATCAACGCGCCAAACTCGGCTACCCCGTCGTCTCGCTGGGAATCTCCCCCGCCGTCAGCGCCCCGTCGCTCGCGCACCTCACCGGCCTCGGCGCAGCACGCGAACTCCTCCTCAACCCGTCCGTGATCTCCGGCGCCCAGGCCACCACGCTCGGCCTCGCGCACATCTGCGCCGATATCCCCGAAGATGTCGCGCCCAAAGCGCAGAAAATCGCCGAGCAACTCGCATCCAAGCCGCCCCACGCGCTCCGCGCCACCAAGCGCTGGCTCAACGAGGTCGACGGCTCCACCGCCGAAGCACCCTTCGACGCCGCGCTCAACGCCTCGCTCGCTCTCGTCAACTCCGATGAAGAACGCCGCCTTCTTGCGCAAGTATGGAACCGAGCGTGATGCTCGCTCCCCCGCTGCCATGTGGGGGGGTCACTCGAAGTGTGACGAAGGGGGTCTCTTACTCCTCCCCCCGCACCACCTCGATCATGGCCTCGCACACCTTCCCCACCGCCTCAGCACCCCGCCCCGTGTTCGACTGCGCCACGATCGCAACGCCATCACCGGGCTGCAGAATCACCCGCGTGTAGAAAGTCCCCGCGCTCCCGTCGTGCGTGCTGATCGCGCGACCGTCACGCATAACTTCGCCCCACCCCGCCGCGTAATCACCGTCCGGCTCGTGCAGCGACTTGATCGTCTCGCTCCTGAGCAGCCCGTCCTCCCCCATCAATCCCAATAGATGCATCCGCGCGAACCTCGCCAGGTCCGCACTCGAGCAGTGCACATCACCCGCCGGCGCGATCGCCGGGGGCAACTTGTATGAGTCCTTCAAAGACTGCGGCCGGTCCCCGAACCGTGCATCCGCATAATGCCCACGCGGCGCACCAGGATGCTCCTCTGTCGCCGGCCATCCGAACCCCGCCGTCCGCATCTCCAGCGGCCCGAACAACCGCTCCCGCATCAGATCCTCCCACGATGCATCGAGCGCGCGCTCAACAATCGCCGCCGCCACGCCGTACCCGCCATTCGAGTACTCGAACGCCCCCACCTCGCCCGCCGGCTCGATCGAGAGCACACGCTCCACGAACGCCGCCCGCTGCGCCCGCGCGTCGCCCTCCAGCCCGTGCATCAGCGCGTTCTCCGCGGCCGCGCCCTTCGTGAATGACGCCATCCCCGACAGGTGCCGCAACAACTGCGCGATCGTCACGCCCTTGTACTTCTCGTGCATCTCCCCCGCGATGTCCGGCAACGCCTCGCTCAGCGTCATGTCCCAACGCAGCTTCCCCTCCTCCACCGCTATCCCCACAAGCGTCGCCGTCATCGCTTTGGTGCACGAACCGATGTGGAACGGCTCATCGATGCCAACCTCGGAGTCGCCCCGCGCCACACGCACGCCCGCAGCATCCGCGAAGATCACACCCGTCTCATCCGCGGCCGCAGCCGATAACGCCGGCACCTTGGTCGCTTCGAGCGCCGCGACAATCGACTCCGGAATCGTGTCGAACCGCGCATCATCGCCCACCGCGCGCACACCCACCGCCGAGAACGCCAGCACCACCGAACCCACAATCATCCCGACTCGACGCATCACTTGTCCTCGCCCTTCTCAACCGGAATCCGCGTCATCTTGCTCTCGATCGTCTGCGACTGGCGGATCGGCACGCCCGCCTGCGACCCCTTGAACACCTGCTCCGCGTCCGCGCGAATCGAGACCAGCCGCCGCTCCTTCGCATCCCACACCGCCGTCCCCGTCGTCTTCCACACCTCCAGCTCCATCCCGCCGCCCATCGAGCCCGACTCCACCGTCGTCTCATCCCTCATGGAGAGCGTCGCCTCGCCCCCCGAGACGCGCTCCAGCTTCTTCGTCGAGGTCCGCTTCAGCACCACGCCCCGCTGCTTCTCGCTCCCCTCCGAGGTCCACGCCTCCCCCACCCGCGCCTCGCCCGGCTCGCCCCGCAGCGCGAACACCGGCGTCACCGTCGAGATGATCGACTCCTCCGTGATCAGCGACTTCCCGCCCTCAGGAATCAGCCCCGCCAGCCCGCGCACCTCCTTCACCTCCATCCGCGCATCGAGCACAACCGTCATCACACCCTCCACGATCGGCCGGAGCGACATCGCAAGCAGGTTCCCCTCCTCATCCTCGCGCGACTCATCAGAGTCGAACTCCATCCCCCCCACCGCCGCACCGCTCCCCGTCACCGACACGCGCAGCCGCGCGTACCGCATCTCCACCTCGGCACCCGCGTCCGTCACCGCAACCACACGAAACACAAACTCCGCGTCCGACTCATTCACGCTCTCCATCGCCACGCCCGCCGGCGTCGTGACCCGCTGACGCACCACCGACTCGGCTCGATACGCGAACTCGTCATCAACCCGAAGCAGCGCCGTCAGCGGCACCGATTTCACTTCCTCCGCCGGCGCTTCCGCCACCGGCTCCTCACGCGGCACAAACTTCGGATCGTCCATCTGCGCACCGGCGCGCACCGACAACCCGCCCAGCATCACCATCGCGCCGGCCAACATCATCCGCTTCATCGCGAGCCCTCCGTCCTTACCCCACCGCCGCCACGACCTTCCGCGCGGCATCACCCAGATCGGTCGCCGACTGCATCGTAGGCATCTCCGACTTCGCCCCCTCCAGGATCTTCCGCCCCGCCTCCACATTCGTGCCCTCGAGCCGCACCACCAGCGGCACCTTGAACCCCACCTCCCGCGCCGCGTTCACCACCGCCTGCGCGATCACATCGCAGCGCATGATCCCGCCGAAGATATTCACCAGCACGCCCTTCACACTCTTGTCCGACAGAATGATCCGGAACCCTTCCGTCACCGCCTCCTCCGATGCGCCGCCGCCCACATCCAGAAAGTTCGCCGGCTCGCCCCCCTCGTGCTTGATGATGTCCATCGTCGCCATCGCCAGCCCCGCCCCGTTCACCAGGCAACCGATCTCGCCCGACAACTGGATGTACGACAACTCGTACTCCTTCGCCCGCAGCTCATTCGCGTTCTCCTCCGACGGATCAAACAGCGACTGCACGTCCTTGTGACGGAACAGCGCGTTGTCATCGAAGTTGAACTTCGCATCGATCGCCAGAACCTGCCCGTCCGGGTGCTCCTTCGTGGGCTTGGTCACGATCAGCGGATTGATCTCCGCCAGCGAGCAGTCCTTCTCCTCGTACACCTTCGCCAGCGCCATCATCGTCTTGGCGGCCTGATTGACCTGCTTCCCCTTGAACCCCAGATCGAACGCCAACCGCCGCGCCTGATGACCCTGCAGCCCCAGCAACGGATGGATCGGCTCCTTGAGAATCGCGTCCGGGTTCTTGTGCGCGACCTCCTCGATCTCAACGCCGCCCTCGCTCGACGCGATCAGAATGTTCCGCCGCGTCGCCCGGTCGGTCGTGATCGCCAGGTAATACTCCTTGGCGATATCCACCCCCGCCGCGATCAAGAGCTTCTGCACCGCGATCCCCTCGGCCCCCGTCTGCACCGAAACCATCCGGTTGCTCAGCATGAACCGCGCCGCGTCCTCCGCCTCCTTCGCGGACTTCACGAGTTTCACGAACCCCGCCTTGCCGCGCCCGCCCGCGTGCACCTGCGCCTTGACGACCGCCAGCCCGCCCTCACCGAGCCCCGCCTCCGTCACGACCTTCTTGTACGCGCTCGCCGCAGCTCCCGCATCGGTAATCACCTCCGCCGAGGGAACCGCCACGCCCGCGTCCGCCAGAATCTGCCGCGCCTGATACTCGTGAACCTTCATGAAGTCTTGCTCCCGTCCGTGGTGGTCATTTGCAGAGCCAGCATGATACGGAATCGATCTTTGGAAAGGGTCAGCGTCATCGCTCCCTCCCCCGCTGCCAGCGGGGGAGGTGTCGTGCGTAGCACGACGGAGGGGGTCTTCAACGAACCCCCGGCGCGAGCCGGGGGCATTCTTCGATCACCCCTTACCATCCACACATGACCTCATGGCTCGACTGGGTCTGGCTCACCATCGCCGCCGTCGCCGCGCTGCTCGGCCTCGTCCTCCTCATCCGCGCCCTCTTCCTCGACCGAGCCAAAGGCCGCAAACGCTGCCCCAAGTGCTGGTACGACATGAGCGAACAGGCCGCGCGCAAAGAACTCCGCTGCCCCGAGTGCGGCCGAATCGCCAAATCCCCCAAACGACTCACCAAAACCCGCCGCCACCGCAAACAAGCCGCCCTCGCGCTGCTGCTGCTGCTCGTCGGTTTGTCGAGTTTTCACTGGATGCGCGTGCGCAGCGATGTTCGGCTGTTCGGATGGCAAATGGCGATCCCCTATTCAATCAATGTCTGGATCGCGCCGGTTGATCCCGAACCATTCAGACTCGGCGATCTCTGGGCAATGGACGATTGGTCCAAACTCGAATGGGACTTGAACAGCGGCGTAATCCTTCGTGACGAAGAACATCCCACACTCGTCAAGATCTATTACTGGCGCCAGGACCGGGCCATCAAGAAACGCGGCATGCTGGGCGTCGATCCACAGGACACCGAACTCGTCCGACGCATGTACGAGGATCGCATCGAGCCGATATCCGGAACGATGACCGTCCAGCAGGCTTTCGACACCCTCTCGGAACGCTTGCGCGCATCGATCAATGTCGACTGGGAGTACCTGTTGAATGAGTGGCACATCGTTCCGCAAACGGTCATCACACTGCCGGACATCGGTGACACACGTATCAGCCCCGATCACATGATGGACGAACTCATCGCGTACACGACCTCCGACCCAAACCGAAACTGGCTCGACGGTTCTCGTTGGGATGTGGCTGATGGGAGAGTCGTGCTGCGGGGCTGGAATCAGGAACCACAGACAATGCGGGTCATCAGGTACTCCGTAGAGACGCTGGTACGGTACGAAATCTGGAGCGCCGATGAACAACTCAGGAGGCGGAATCGTGTGCAAACCCCTGAGTTTCAGGGCCTGATCGACTGGGGTGATGAAGTCACATGGGAAGAAGTCTTTGCTGGGTACCTTCGACAGTTCATCGATAACTACGGGTGGCAGGAGAACGGCGGCTCGCGCGGCGAGATCGCCAACTACAGCGTGCGCAACCTCTTAATCCTCACCACACCCCGCAACCACTACGAGATCAGGCAACTCCTCGACGAACTCGAACGCCGAATCCCCCGCGACAGCAAGGGCACCTTCGTGCTGCCCACAGACCCCCGCCGCGTAAGAGCCGATCAATGATGCTCCCTCCCCCGCTGCGATGGGGAGGGCGGCGGACGATGTGCCGCATACAATGCATGTCACAGAGCAGGTCTTCTCTCGGGTGCCATGGCTCATCCCGAAGGGTGAGCCATGTCGATCGCACCCAACCCTACATGGCTCGCTCGGCTGCACCGAGCCGAACCATGGCACCCAACCCATCCTCGAACTCCTCTTCCCTCTGTGCTCTCTGTGTGCTCTTGTGGTGAATCCTCTTCCTCACCAACGAGGTACACCAACACATGAGACGCCTCGCATCCATAGCCGCCATCCTCTCCATAATCACCCCCGCGCTGGGCGATCAAGCCCAGCGTACTGCCGTCCTCTTCGCCACCCGCGGCGACGAGCGCATCACCGCGCTCGACGCGAATACACTCGAACCCCTCTGGAACCACGCGCTCGGCGTCGGCGCCCACGAACTCGTCGTCTCGCCCGACGGCACGAGAATCGCCGGCAGCGCCTACGGCGGCCCCGGCACCAACCACCAGCCGCCCGACAACCGAATCGCGATCTTCCACCTCAACAAGCCCGACTCCCCCCCCACCATCATCGACCTCGGCGAACACATCCGACCCAACGACATGTGCTTCATGCCGGACTCACGCGAACTCCTCGTTACCTCCGAAGTCAAACAGGCGCTGCTCCGCATCGACACCGACACCGGCGAGATCACATCCACCATCGAACTCGCCCACAACGCCGGCCACATGCTCGCGGCACACCCCGCCACCGACCGCGTCTACATCTCGCATGTCCGCCAGGGCATCGTCTCCGTCGTCGATCTGCTCCTCGACGCCGCCGTCGCCGAGATCAAAGTCGAGCCCGGCGCCGAGGGCATCGCCATCTCGCCCGACGGCTCCCGCGTCTGGTGCGCCAACAACCGATCCAACTCCATCTCCATCATCAGCGCCGAAACCGACACCGTGATGCAGACCCTCAAGTGCGAGGGCTTCCCCTTCCGCGTCCGCTTCACGCCCGACGGCAAGCATGTCATCGTCGCCCTCCCCGAGGCCAACGCGCTGGCGATCTTCGACGCGAAGTCCAACGATCTCCTCCGCACCGCGTCGCTCGCGGAACTCGGACATCGGGCGCTGCCCACCTCCATCGCCGTCTCGCCCGACTCGAGCACCGCGTACGCCGTGTGCAACGATCCGCCGATCATCGTCGCCGTCGAGATCGCGTCCGGGAACATCACGGCGCGCCACTTCCCGATCGGCACGACTCCCGACGGTCTGTGCGCCGCCGAGATCGCCGAAATCGATCCAGACTCGGAGTGAACAACGGTGCGCGCACACCGAGACCCGCTCCGCAACACCGCGCCGCGTGCGCTCAGAATCGCAAACGTGCGCACCACGACCGATAGTGCGCGCTGAATCTCGTTGAAGTCCGATGCACAAAGAGCGCATTTCAGCGCATTTCGCGTCAGAACGGCGCAGGTTCGCGTCATTTCGCGACATCACTCGCCGCGTTCGTGCGCGCAGTCGTTGTGGATAACGCAAAAAGAAAACCGTCGGTCGAGGGCTCCGATCCCCGACCGACGGCGTGCCACGGCTATTCGCCGCGTAGTCTGATTCTCGTCATTCCGGATGCCCCGCTCGACAGAACGCTCCGGGCCCAACAAACTAGCGTAGGCGGGCCGATTTGGGGGTCAATCGGGACGCACGCAACTCCGATCAAATGCCGTAAATCATTATCAGATAAGGATTTACAAAAAATATGGCCACTTCCAACTCCCCCGCCAAGGTGGTCGATGTCGCGGTCGCACTCATATGCAAACAAGTTGCAAACATGTCATCAACATCTGGTATGGACCCGTTCCCGCGCCACGAGATATTGATTACCAAACGGAAAGCAAACACCCCGTATGAGGGGTACTGGGAGTTCCCCGGCGGCAAACTCGACCCCGGGGAGTCCCCGGAGGGGTGCGCACGCCGCGAGTGCATGGAAGAAGTGGGCGTCTCCATCCGCGTGTTATCGGTCCTTGACGAAGTTGTCCACACCTACGAGCACGCCACCGTCCGCCTCTTCCCGTGCGTGTGCGCACTCGAGCCGGACTCGCCCGAACCCAGGGCCATCGAGGTCGCCGATTGCCGCTGGTGCGCGCTCGACGACCTGCCCTGGGAGGCGTTCCTGCCCGCCAATGTGCGCCTGGTGACGGCCCTGCACCGGTACCTCACCCGCGCGTGCGCGTAGACTCTGGCGATGGAGCGCGTGGAGCGGTTACTCAAGCTGTACCAGTCGGACCCGTGCGACGCCGATGTGCCGTACATGATCGCGCAGGAGCACGCCAAAGACGGCGATCATGCGCACGCGATCCAGTGGTACGACACCTGCCTGAAGATGGAGCCCGCGTACCACTACGCCTACTACCACAAGGCCAAGTCGCTGGAAGCGCTCGAACGAAACGACGATGCCGCCGCGGTCTTGCGGGCCGGGCTGGCGCGGGCGAAGGCGGCGGGGGACGCGAAGGCGTCGAACGAGATCGCGGCGTATCTGGACGAGCTGACGCCGTGAGCGAAGTTCCCGAATTCATCGAGGGCGAGCGGGTTTCGGCGCTGGCGCCGGGGCGGCGAGTCGGTGTGGTCGTGATCCGCGTCGGGGATCGCGTGGCGGGGCGGATCAGCGAGCGGGACGTGGTGGAGATCGGTGTGCGGACGGGGACCCTGTGGACCGAGGAGCTGGCGCGACGGGTGGCGGAGGCGGACGAGACGGAGCGGGCGCGGGTGGTGGCGCGGCGGATGCTCAACGCGCGGATGCGGAGCCGGGCGGAGTTGATCGAGCAGATCACGGGGAAGGAGTTTTCCGCGGCGAGCGCGGCGCGCGTTGCGGACGAGTTGGAGCGGGCGGGGCTGATTGATGATGCGCGGCTTGCGGCGTCGCTCGTGGGGAGTCTGCGGCGGCGGGGCGGGGCGGGGCGGCGGCTGATGGAGCAGAAGCTTCGCGCGCGGAAGATCGGGCGGGAGGTGTCGGATGCGGCGATTGAGGGAGCCCTCGCGGGCGTAGACCCGTATGAGGAGGCGTTGGCGCTGGCGCGTGGGCGCGCGGCGCGGATGAAATCGGACACGGACCGCGCGGCCCGGACCCGGCGACTGCACGGGTTTCTGGCGAGGCGTGGGTACGAGGGCGATGTGTGCTGGCGCGTGGTGCGCGAGGTTGTCGGGGGCGATACGGGCGATGGCTGACGGGGAATGGCTGGGGGCCGCGGATCGGCGGCATGCACTAGAATCGTCGGACTGGCCCGTTGGTTGATTGAACGGAGATTCGGATGTTGAAGCAGGCATGGATCGGCGTTGGTCGTTTGGGATTGATCGGTGGTTGCGCGTTGTTGCTGTCGTCGGCGGCGGCGGCGATCGCGCGAGAGGATCCGTCTGTTTATGTGGCGCGTGCGGACCAGTTGGGTGCGGCGGGCCCGGGGACATTCGCGATCGAGGACACGCTTTTCCCGGCGCTGGCGAAGATGGACGCGGAGCCGTCGTGGATGGTGCGTGACCGGACGCGGCTCGTGAAGTGCGTGCCGGGTTCGGCGGACTGGGCCGAGGTCGAGTCGTGGCTGATGGCGACGCCCCAGCGGGATCTCGTCGAGGCGTTCAAGGCCTGCACGGATCGATCGGACCGGAAGAAGAAGTGGGTGCTCGGTCTTCCCTATGGCGCGGACAATGTTGAGAGCGACTGGGTGGAGAAGGGTCTCTGCGTGACGCTCTCGCAGGACAACCTGCTCGCGACGGCGGAGTTCCCGTACCTGAAGGCCCTCGACTCGCTCACGGACCTTGTGACGCTGGAAATGCTGCGGCTTGTCTCTGAGAAGGAGAGCGACGCTTCGATGGATCTTGGTATCGGCCTGGTGTACCTGGGCCGGCATGTGTCGGAGCGTCCGTTTGCGACGGAGTCTTTGTACGGATACCGGATGATGTCGCGCGGCCTGCTGGCGATGACGGATGCTGTGTACACCTATCAGGACTCGTTCCGGGATAAGGATGTTCTGGTGGACGCGGCGGCGGGTCTTGACTTTCAGGACCTGAAGTGGACGCAGTTCATCTTCCCGATGGGCGATCGTCTGGCCGCCGAGCAGTTGATGGCACGGACGATCGAGGAGCGTCGGGGTGTGATTCCGGACGCCTATGTGACGACGATGGCGGCTCTGACCTCGAAGGATCATCCGCTGCGACGGTTCGGTGCCGGCGGCCATTGGAACGATACGGTGGCTTTGCAGGCGGACTGGTTCGAGACCGAGGGCGCGATCAACCGGATCTGGGGGGATTTCGGGAAGCGGTGGAACTACAGCTTCCACACGCGCGAGCATGCGCGCGAGACGGACCTCGAGGCGTTGTCGACGCCCCCGCACGAGATGGTGACATGGGTTGCGAAGCCGGTGATCAAGGTGTTTCACGCGCGTCGGCGGACGATGAACGAGATCGCGGCGACCCGCATCGTGTTGGGTTGCATGGCGTGGAAGGCGGTGCGTTACGACTGGCTTGGGCGTGATGGCACGGCGGCGCTGCGTCCGAACTTCCTGTCGTATGTGGAGCCGGACATGTACAACTGGCACACGCGGCAAGAGACTTACCTCCCGTTCGGGTACTTCGTCCCGATGCGCGACGAGATCGTGGATGTTCGTGATGATCCGGTGCCGCACGAGGTGGTCTTCTCGGTGGATCCTGCGGACCCGTACGGTTCTGCGATCGATCAGGCGGGCGTGATGCGCGAGTACGGCGGAACGCAGACGGCCGAGCGGGAGATGGGTCGCGGTCCGGCCTCGTCGGGCGACGACGACCTGCTGGTTGAGTCCGACGACTCGAACCCCATCATTGAGGGGCTCACGAAGGACCTGCGTTCCTATTACGACGCCTCGGCGCAGAAGATTGATGTGGATCGGTACCGCGAGTTCCTGAGCCAGGGCGGGGCGCGGAGCGCGCAGGAGGAGGTCGTCGCGTTCGTCGGCCTGATGCGCCTGCTTGATCCGTCGATCCAGCCGGAGACTGTCAACTGGAACGATCTGATGGATCGTTTGCTTTCGTTCGTGCCTCCCGGGGCGCCGCCCAGCGCCTCGATGCGGGGCGCCTTGTCGGAGGTCGGGATCGACTCGGGCACGTTCAAGCAGATGAATGTGAAGTACTTCGAGTCGTTGATGGTCAACCCGGGTTCGAAGGGGGCGATGTCGACGCTGCTCAAGGGCGGGCGGCCTTCGGCGGGCGAGTTGTCGGCCCTGAGCCGCGCGGTCGAGGAGTCGCTCGGGTCGCCCGAGATGATCTCGATGCAGGAGCAGATGATCGGTCAGATGCTTGCGGGCACGATGGGCGATCGCATCCGGCGGATGCTTGCGAAGCGGACCTCTGCGGTGAACGCGTACTCGGTGATGCTGGATGGTTCGCAGTTCGTGCTGTACTCGGTCGGCCCGGATCGGTTCGACAACCGGGCGCGGAATGTCGGGGTCAGGGGCGATGACATCCTGTTCTGGCCGCCGGTGATTTCGCTGTACCGTGAGGCGATCTCGGGGAACTGACTCGCGGCGATCGGAATAGTTTCGAGAGTGAAGGGATTGGTTCGCGCATGGGCAACAACGGCGTCGAGAAGGTTGTGATTATCGGTTCGGGTCCGGCGGGGTACACGGCGGCGATTTACGCTGCGCGGGCGAGTCTGGACCCGATCTGCTTCGTGGGTGTTCCCAAGCAGAACCCGTCGCTTGTGTTGCCTGGCGGTCAGCTGATGCTGACGACGGACGTCGAGAACTATCCGGGTTTCCCGGAGGGTGTGTCGGGCCCGGAGATGATGGAGTCGTTCAAGAAGCAGGCGGCGCGGTTCGGGACGCGGCTTGTGGACGCGGACATCACCAGGTGCGAGTTCGGCGAGCGGCCGTTTGTGCTGCACACATCGGACAACAAGACGGTGCGGGCGCACAGCGTGATTATCGCGACGGGGGCGACGGCGAACTGGATCGGGCTGGATAACGAGATGCGGCTGGCGCAGACGGGGGGCGGGGTTTCGGCGTGCGCGGTGTGCGACGGGGCGCTGCCGATGTTCAGGAACAAGCGGCTGGCGGTGGTGGGCGGCGGCGACTCTGCGATGGAGGAGGCCAACTACCTGACGAAGTTCGCTTCGACGGTGTATGTGATTCACAGGCGGGACGAGTTCCGGGCGTCGAAGGTGATGCAGGAGCGTTTGCTCGGGCACAAGAATGTGACGGTGCTTTGGAACAAGGTGGTGACGGATGTGCTGGGCGGCGAGCACATCTCGGGCGTGGCGCTGAAGGACACCGAGACGGGCGAGGCGAGCAACCTTGAGGTGGACGGGTTGTTCGTGGCTATCGGTCACACGCCGGCGACGAAGTTCCTGAGCGGCACGGGGATCGTGCTGGACGACAAGAAGTACATCAAACTGAGCGGGCAGGGCAGCGCGACGAATATCGAGGGCGTGTTCGCGGCGGGCGACGTCGCGGACTCGGTGTACCGCCAGGCGGTGACGGCTGCGGGGATGGGGTGCCGCGCCGCGCTGGACGCGGAGCGGTGGCTGGCGGCGCAGGGGGTGGAGTGACGGGGTGTGCTTAGACTAGGGTGATGTTTCGCCGACTCTCTAAGGCGCTTCAAAGGCGTTTCCGTCAGACGACTCGGAAAGTTGTCGTAATCGATGGCGTCGTGCAAGTCCATGATCTGGATGATGAAGTCTGGCGGATTCCGATAGACAAGGTCGTCCAAATCATCGCGTGGAAGGACGACTTGTTTGGATACGACTCCGTTGTTGTCGGCTTGCGAGTCTCTGCTGATCCGCGCTTCTATCGAGCATTTGAGGAAGACGAGGGCAGCGAAGTGTTCTGTGGGTGGCTCAACGACTTCACGGATGGCGCGTGGGACGCACTTCGGCGGGATGTGACATTTCCGGCGTTCGAATACAAGCTGACTCACATCTGGGGCGAGGGTCGGGAGCGCCTCGACTTCGGATTCGAATACATCTGACCGGCGTCTTCACATCGGGATCGGTTGATCGAAGGTCTGGTCGTCGGCGGTGCCGGGCTGGGTGTCGGGGCCGGCGCTGGTGATGTGGACTGTTTTGGTGTTCTTATCGACGGAGATGGTGTATTGGGTTCCCCAAGGGTCGTTGGACCACGCGCCCCCATCCCCCGAGTATCTGATGAGTTCGTCCATTGAGTTTGGGTAGCGCGCGTTGTTGAGTTCGTACATGCCGACGAGTTGGGCGATCTGGTTGAGGTAGATGTGTGTGACGGTGTCTTCGGCCTTGTCCTTGGCGTCGGCGACGGTCTTCATGTAGGACTTGCCGCCCATGTTGCCGAAGGCGAGGTAGAGGACGATGGCGAGGCCGATGAGGACGACGAGGATGCCGAGCCCTGCGGAGCCGAGTCGGGAGGATTTCATGTGGGGTCTCCGGCGGTGGTGAGGTTGGGAGATTGTAGGCGGGCACCGCATGCTGCTTTGCCGACAAGCGGTGGCACCCGCTATTGGATGGTGTGGTTGCCCTCTTCGATGCGGTATTCGAACCAGCGCTGGTCGACGAGGTCGAGGATGTCCTTGGACATCTCGATGACGGGGGGCCAGGCGCGGACGGGCCAGTCGTAGGCGTTTGTCGCGGTGCCGGATGAGGACTCGATGGCGGGGCGGGGCGACTTGGTGGTGGCGTCGAAGCAGGCGCGGTCGTGGTGGATGCGCATGTCGCGGGCTGCATCGGTGTTGGCGCACCAGTGGAAGAGGGCCTCGTCGATGTTGGCGATGTTGACGGTGTCGTCGAGCATGACGATGTAACGGGGCGGCGCATCGGTGACGATTCGGAAGAGCGCATCGGCGATGGTGTCGGCGTCGGCGTCGTGCTCCTTGGTGATGGAGACGAAAAGCCAGGTGCGCGCGAGTTCGGCGGGGAGGGAGGCGTCGGCGACATTCGCGATCTCGCGGACGGACTCGAGGTAGACACTCGCGTCTGCGTCGCTCAGGGCGGGCGGCGGGGCACTTAGGTCGTCGAGCGGGATGTCGGCGGATTGTTCGCCCCGGATCTTGCGTGTGCAGTCGAAACCGAGTTTGGTGCCGGCGCCGAGGAATGGCGCGGCGTGGTCGAGGATGTCGAGCGGGCCGCGTGTGATCTCGATGTCGCGGGCGGGATGGCAGCGCTGGCCGGCGAGGCGCATGACTTCGAGGGCGTCGTGGACATCGGCATCGGCATCGACGACGAAGATGTTCTTGGTCCACGACATCTGGCCCGCGCCCCAGCAGGCGTGCATGACGCGGCGGGCGTGGAGCGGGTAGGTCTTATCGATCTGGACGCAGGCGGCGTTGTGGAAGGCGCCGAAGAGGGGGAGGTGGTAGTCCTCGATGTCGGGGACGATTGTTTTGAGGAGCGGGAGGAAGATGCGCTCGGTGGCTTTGCCGAGGTAGTAGTCCTCCTGGGGCGGGAGGCCGACGATGGTTGTGGGGTAGATGGGGTTGCGGCGGTGCGTGATCGCGGTGACTTCCATGATGGGGTAGCGATCGGGCATGGAGTAGTAGCCGGTGTGATCGCCGAATGGTCCTTCGAAGACGGCGCCGGGTCCGAGCGGTCCGTCGGTGCGGGGGTCGTAGTTGACGAAGCCGGCATCGGTGGAGACGAAGCCCTCGATGACGATCTCGGAGTTGGCGGGGACGCGGATGGGGACGGTCTTGGCGCGGACCATGGGGATGCCTTCGCGGTTGAGGAAACCGGCGAAGAGGAGTTCGGAGATGCCGGGCGGGAGCGGCGCTGTGGCGGCGAAGGGGAGGACGGACTCGCCGCCGAGCGCGATGGCGACGGGCATGCGTTTGCCGAGTTTTTTCCAGGCGCGCCAGTGGGCGGCGCCGTCGTGGTGCATGTGCCAGTGCATGGCGAGGCGGTTCTTGCTGAGAACCTGAACTCGGTACATGCCGATGTTGTGGGAGGCGGGCTTGGGGTTGTCGATGTCGTCGGGATGGATGGTGTGGATGTGGGCGAGGGTGATGTAGCGCCCCCCCCATTGCTTCTGGAACTCGGCGCTGGTGTCGACTCCCGGGATGTTGTCGTTGACATCGGCGGGGTAGCCGAGGGCCGCGAAATCGCCGTCGAGGGGCCAGCATTTGATGATGGGGAGGATGGAGAGGTCGGCTGAGTCGCCCGCGTAGACGATCTCCTGGCAGCGGGCCTTGCGCACGGTGCGGGGCGCTATCTTGAGGAGGGGCGCGAAGCGCTTGAGCATGCTGAGGGCTTCGCCGAGTGAACGCGGGGGCGCGGGCTTGGTGAATTCGGCGATTTTGGCGGCGAGGCCTTCGTAGCCGCCGGCGATGTGGCCGTCTTCGTAGAGGTTGGCGTCGCCGTGGCAGCCGAGGGCGACTTCCATGCGGCGGTATGAGCCGAAGGCGTTGATGAGGACGGGGATCTTTGAGCCGCGGACCTTCTCGAAGAGGAGGGCGACGCCTCCCCGGTCGTGGAACCGGGGGTCTTTGGCGCGGGTGGGCGGCGAGGGGAGTTCGTAGCAGCGGGTCTTGGAGACACGGTCGGCGATGGCCGCGATCTCGAGGATGGGTGAGACGGGCGCGGTGACGCGGCGCAGTTCACCGGCGGACTCGAGCGCGAGCGCGAACTCTCTGGTGGTGCGGAACATGGTGGCGGGATATTAGGGTATGTGGGGGCGATGGGTTAGGATTGGGTTGGGTGGAAGTGTGGTGCGGCGTTTCCCAGTAAGGAATGCGAGATGAGCGGAACCGGGACTCTTGCGTTGGACCTGCGTGATGTGGCCAAGACCTACAAGGGGAAGGTGCATGCGCTGCGCGGCGTGGACATGCGGGTGCACGGGGGCGAGGTGTTCGGGCTGCTCGGGCCGAACGGCGCGGGGAAGTCGACGCTCGTGAAGATCCTGATGACGGTGATCCGCCCGACGCGGTGCGAGGGGACCCTTTTGGGATCGCCGGTGGGCGAGAAGGCGACGCTGGCGCGGGTGGGGTATCTGCCGGAGCACCACAAGTTCCCGGGGTATCTGACGGGCGCGCAGGTGCTGGATTTCTACGGCGCGATGGCGGGCGTGGCGCGGGGGACGCGGAAGCGGCGGATCGGTGAGCTGCTGGATCTGGTGGGGATGAGCGATTGGGGGAAGAAGCGTGTGGGCGGGTACTCCAAGGGGATGCGGCAACGGGTGGGCGTGGCGCAGGCGCTGATGAACGATCCGGATCTGGTGCTGCTGGATGAGCCGACGGACGGCGTGGACCCGGTGGGGCGGAGGGATATCCGGGACATCGTTGTGCGTATGAAGGATCGCGGGAAGGCGGTGTTCATCAACTCGCACCTGCTGAGCGAGTTGGAGCAGGTGTGCGACCGGGTGGCGATTCTGGTGCAGGGGATGGTTGCGCAGCAGGGGACGATTGATGAGCTGACGAAGGATCAGCAGCGGTACGAGATCGAGTTCGCGTCGGAGGACGGGGCGCGGGTGGCGCAGATGCTGGATGAGATGGACGCGAACGGATTGCCCGACTCGCGGGTGGAGGGTTCGCGGATTCGGCTCTCGACGGTGGACGCGGTTGCGGTGCAACCGATGATTGACGGGCTGCGTGCGCGGGGCGTGACGATTCGTTCGATTCGCGCGATGCGGCCTTCGCTCGAGGATCTGTTCATGGTGGCGGTGACGGACCGGGAGACGGGGAGAACGCTGGCGCCGGGTGCTGCGAAGGGAGGTCGGTGATGACGCAGACCTGGGCGTTGTTGTTGGATGCGTATCGCGAGCTGAACAGCAAGAAGTTGTTCTGGATCACGCTGATTCTGTCGGCGATCGTTGTGCTGGCGTGCGGGATGGCGGGGATCAACGAGAAGGGGATCACCTTCCTGCACTGGCAGTTCGAGACGCCGTTCTTCACGACGGAGATCATGTCGCGCGCGAACTTCTACAAGATGATCTTTGCGAGTATGGCGATTCCGATCTGGCTGACCTGGGTCGCGACGGTGCTGGCGCTGGTCTCGACGGGCGGGATCTTTCCCGATTTCATCGCCAGCGGCTCGATCGAGTTGACGCTGAGCAAGCCGATCGGCCGGTGGCGGCTGTTCCTGACGAAGTACGGGACCGGTTTGTTATTCGCGGGGCTGCAGGTGTTGGTGTTCTCGCTGGCGTCGTTCCTGGTGATCGGCGTGCGGGGCGGTTCGTGGGAATGGGGGTTGTTCCTCGCGGTGCCGATCGTGGTGGTGTTCTTCAGTTACCTGTTCTCGATATGCGTGCTGTTCGGGATCGTGACCAAGTCCACGATCGCGTCGATTCTGCTCACGCTGCTGATGTGGTTCGGGATCTCGATGATGGGCGCGGCGGACGGCATGCTCATGATGTTCCGGACGCAGGCGGAGTTCCGGGCGGAGGACGGGCAGAAGAAGGTCGAGCGGCTCGAGAAGACGCTTGCATCGCAGCGGGCGGAGTTGGCGGATGTCGAGGGGGCGGGCGGCGAGGCGATGAGCGCTGAGGACCGCGAGGCGAAGGTGGCTAGTTTGACGGGGCGGATTGGGAATACGGAGCGGTCGTTGGCGGGTGCGCGCGAGGATGTGACGGGGGGCGAGCGGGCGGCGAGTCAGATCGAGCCGTGGTACAAGGGCGTGCTCGCGGCGCGGACGGTGTTGCCGAAGACGGGTGACACGATCGGGCTCTTGCAGCGGTGGCTGGTTGACACCTCGCAGTTGCCGGGGATGAACGAGGACGGGCCGGTGGACACGGGCGAGTCGCTCAAGAACGGGCAGGACCCGCGGGTGCAGAAGCGTATTCAGGAGCAAGTCAACAAACGCCCGGTGTGGTGGGTTGTGGGGACATCGCTCGGGTTTGAGGCGGTGGTGTTGCTGGGTGCGGGCTGGATGTTTGCGAGAAGGGATTTCTAGAGGCAACGCCCTTGCTACCCCTCACCCGGCGGCGTGCTGATCGCTACGCCGCCACCCTCTCCCTCAAGGCAACCTCTTGCATCAACGCCTTGCTTGGATGGCGGCGTGGTGGATGGCGAGTTTGGCCAGGACCCACAGCCGCACGCGTCGCAGGGTTCTGATCCACGGCGGGGGCGATCCTCCTCCCAGCATCGTCAGCCAACCGAACGATCGCTCCACCGCCGTGCGCAGCCGCGACGCCTGGCGACGCTTCCGCGCGTCGCCCTCGAGCAGTTCGATCGCGCGCAGACGATCCGCGTGCTGGCGATGACCTTCGCTGATCGAACGCCCGGCCTTGCGCCGCGGCGCGATCAACCGGGCCCCACGCGACGCGGCCATCTCGTAGAGCGGGTTGGCGTCGTACCCCGCGTCGCCCAGCACGATCGAACCACGCGAGGCCGCACGCGACAGAAGCTTCCGCGCCACCACGCACTCGGCGTCGTTGAGCGTCCGCACGCAAAACGCCCGGATATTCCCGCTCCGATCGCACGCCGCGTGCAACCGGTACCCGCGACGCATCCCCCCATCGGCGTGCCCGAACCGCGCCTGACGGTCCTTGCTGAACCGGCCCACCAGCAGCGGCTTGCCGTCGACGCACAGCAGCGACGCATCACCCCCGCGCCCACGCGGCGACAATCCACGCAGCAACTTCAGCACGCCCAGCCTCCGCGACCGGCGGCTCACCGTCGAGGCGTCGGGCACGATCACGCGACGCCCCGGCCAGTTCGATCGATCGCACGCCCAGCACACCGGCCGATCGTGCAACGCGGCCCAGAGAACGACCCGCGCAATGTCATGATCCGTATACTGCGCCCGCGGCGGGCGACGCTCCGGGATCACGCGCAACGCACGCTCCAACCGATCGTAGAGTTCGCGCTCCATGTCCTTCTCCTTGTGTCTGGCGATACAAAGAGCATGGACGCGAACCGCCCACAGCGCAAGCACTTACAGCAAAGGCGCAATTTGTTGCTCAAGGGGAGAGGGTGCGACAGAGTCGACCACGAAACTAGTTGTTGCGGTGGATGTTGTGGCAGTCGGTGCAGGATTGCGCGATGGCGTCGGCGGCGGTGTTCGCGGCTGCGTGGTCGGATGCCTCGAGCGCGGCGTTGAGCGCCCATGCGAACCGCTCGGCGTGGGTCATGCGCGTGCGCATGTCGGCGTCGGCGTCTGCGAGGTGCAGGCGATTGGTCTCGCGGAAGAGTTCGGCGAAGATCGCGGCCTCGTGCGCGGGGACCACATCGGGGTGATCCGGGGGCGGTTGCCAGTTGTTCTTGCGGGCGGCGCCGAGGCGTTCCCACGATCGATCGATGTCGGCCATGGCGAGGGTGAGGGAGTCGCGCTGGGCGATCTCGGGGAGCGGGCCGACGGCTTTTGGGTCGGGGAGGATGCGGGTGCCGGGGAGGAATGCTTCGAGAGATTGGTGGAGCGCTTCGTACTTGCGGGGGAGGCCGGCGTCGTACAGTTTCTGGGCGGCGTCTGCGCCCGAGCAGCCGGTTTCCGCGGCATAGATGACGGCGGCGGCGACGGGGCCTCGGTGGAGCCCGTGGTGGCAGTGAACGAAGATGGTGCCGGGGATTTCGTGGGCGGCGCGTTCGAGCTGGACTTCTTCTGACGCGTTGAGCGCGCTGTAGGCGATGGGGATGTGGACATACCGGAGGCCGAACTTTTTGGCGCGCTCGACATCGGGCGTGGCGCCGTCGACGGAGATGATCGTTTGTGCGCCCATGGCGCGGATGAGTTCGAAGTCGGCGTCGGTGACGGGCTCGGAGCCGGAGATGACGGTCGGGGAGAGATGCGTGATGTGTTCGAGCGTGGCGTGGTCGGTCGCTGCTTGCGGCGGTGGCGGGGCGGCGGCGTGGCGCGCGCACGCGGGGATCAGCGCGAGCAGTGCGATCGGCGTGGCGAAGCGTTTCATTCGTCGCATTGGTGTCCGTGACCGGGAAAGAAACAGGGCGGCTTGTCGGGCCGCCCTGAGAGAGGATACGGGATGTATGGCGCGAGGGTTCGCGCTTAGTTCTTGGGGAGGGGCTTCTGGGTGAGGGGATCGCGGAGTGGGAGTTCCTCGGCGTGCCCGTCGAAGAAGTCGGCCATCGTCGTGACCTTGGAGGGGTCGGCGGCGATCTCGGTGTTGCCCTTGTAGATGTCTTCCCACTTGCCGACGATGAGGATGGCGACATTCGCGGGATCGAGGTACTGGCGCGCGACGCGGAGGACATCGTCCTGCGAGACGGCGCGGACCTTGTCGCGGTAGGTGGTCCAGTAGGAGGGATCGCGGTTGGTCCACTCGTCGCCGACGAAGACGGAGAGCATGCCGTCCTTGGACTCGAAGGTGCGCGGGAAGGTCTCGATGGCCTGATTCTTGGCGGTCATGAGTTCTTCCTCGGTGACCGGCTCGGTGCGCATCTTGTTGATTTCTTCCATGGCGACGCGGAGCGCGTAGGGGACGGTGGCGGACTTGGAGGCGTAGGTGACGCCGAACTCGCCGGGGTACCACACCTTGCTGGCGAAGAAGGAGCCGGCGCCGTAGGCGAGGCCTTCATCGGAGCGAACGCGGTTCATGATTCGGGAGGTGAAGCCGCCGCCGCCGAGGATGTCGTTCATGATGGCGACGGGGATGGCGTCGGGGTCGTCGCGCTTTAGGCCGCGGTGACCGAAGGTGACCTTGCCCTGGGGGACATCCTTCTCGACGTGGTAGACGCCCGGTTCGAGTTCATGGGTGGGCGCGGGCGGGTCGGGCATGCGCTGACCCGAGGCCCAGCCGGAGAGCGCCTTCTCGAGGCGGGCGGACATCTCGGACGGCTCGAAGTCGCCGGTGACGGAGATGATGAGGTTGTTGGGGTTGAAGAGTTTGTCGTGGAAGGCGATGAGATCGTCGCGGGTGATGTTGTTGAGGGTTGTCTCGGTGGTGACGCGGGCCTCGAAGTGATCGCGGCCCCACATGATGGCGTCCCACTCGCGCGAGGCGATGGCGTTGGCGTCATCGTTGCGCTGCTTCATGCCCTCGATGGCTTCGGACTTGTAGAGATCGATCTTCTTCTGATCGAAGCCGGGGTTGCGGACCATGTCCATGAAGAGGGCGAAGGTCTGGTCGAGGTTGGACGTGAGCGAGTTGAGTGAGGCGCCGGCCTGTGTGGAGCCGACGAATGTGCCGGCGTTGGCGGCGTAGAAGTCGAAGAGTTCGTCCATGTCGGTGGGCGAGACGGACTCGGTGCCGCCGCGGCGCATCATCTGGCCGGTCATGGACGCGAGGCCGACTTTGTCGGCGGGTTCGAGGTAGGCACCGCCCTTGAAGGAGAAGGAGATGCTCACGAGCGGGAACTCGTGCGACGGGGCCATGTAGACGGGGACTGTGGCGCCGTCGACGTTGATCTCGTGGCGGTAGTCCTCGGACATGGGGGGCTCGAAAGCGAGCTCGGCGAACTTGATCTGCTCGGGGCGCGGCGGGATGCCGGCCTTGGCGAGGAGTGTTGAGGATGCGGCGGCCATCACAAGGGCGGCCGTGATTGTGCATGTCTGGATGCGGTTCATGGTCGGTTCTCCTTGTGGGTGGATCAGTTGTTCTCGGCGGCCTTGAGTTCTGCGATTCGCTGGGCGATCTTCTTGAGGGCGAACTCCATGACGGGCTTCATCTCGGCGGGCATCTGGGCCATCTGCGCCTGGGTTTCGGCCTGGGCCTGCATGAGTTCATCGAGGGAGGCGCTGGCGAGCTGGCTCTCGATCTGCTGCTTGATCATGGGGGCCATGGCGGCCATCTCGGCGGGGAGTGCGGCCTTCATCGCTGCGAAGTCGGGGTCCTCGGTGGAGCCGGCCTTGCGGTTGAAGGTGGCGACGGCGCGGTTGGTCTCGGAGAAGTACGCGTTGGCGACGCGCTGGACATCGTCGGCGGTGACGGCCTGGATGGCGCGCGGCATGTTGTTGATGTATTCCCAGCCGCCCTGCGCTTCGTAGTAGCCGAGCTGGAGCATGATGAAGAAGTTGTTCTGGAGGGAGCGGTAGACATCGGCCGCGGACTGGTTCTTGACCTTCTGGAGTTCGCGGTCGGAGACGAGTTCATTCTGGAGTTTCTTGAGTTCCTCGTACCACGCGCGTTCGAGGTCGATGGGTGCGGCGTCGCCCTTGGTCTCGGCGGAGAAGGCGAAGTAGCCGGCGTACTTCATGTTGTTGTTCTGCGCAAAGGCGGAGGAGGCGATCTCCTTGCCTTCGACGAGGTTCTTGTAGAGGCGTCCGGTGCGGCCGTTGAGCAGTTCGGACATGACGGTGAGGGCGGCCTCATCGGCGTGGCCGAAGGGGACGGTGTGGTAGCGGACTTCGACCTGGGGCTGGCAGTCGCACTCGGCGTTCATGCGCATCTCGGCCTGCTGCTTGTGCTCGAGGGTGACGACCTTGGGGGGCTCGGGGCCGCGTTCGAGGCGGCCGAAGTAGGTGTTGATGAGCGACTTGGCCTGCGCGGGATCGAAGTCGCCGACGATGACGCCGACGATGTTGTTGGGGCGGTAATAGGTATCGAAGTAGTTCTGCGCATCCTCCATGGTGTAGGAGTTGAGGTCTGAGGGCCAGCCGATGACGGGCCAGTTGTAGGGGTGGCTCATCCAGAACATGGACTCGAACTGTTCCTGGAAGATGCCGGTGGGTGTTGACTCGGTGCGCATGCGACGCTCTTCGTGGACGACATCGCGCTCGGCGTAGAATTCGCGGAAGACGGAGTCGTACAGGCGGTCGGACTCCATCCACGCCCAGAGTTCGAGTTTATTGGAGGGGACATTGATGAAGTAGAAGGTCATGTCGTTGTTGGTGAAGGCGTTCATCCCCGAGGCGCCCTCGGAGGTGTAGACGCGGTCGAACTCGTTCTTGACGGTGACCTCGCGCTCGGCCTGGATGGACTGATCGAGTTGGGCGCGGATGGCGCGCATCTGCTCGGTGTCTTGGGCGGGGTCCCAGGGATCGGTGATCTCGCCGTCCTTGTATCGCTGGTACTGCTCGGAGAGCTGGAGCGTGAGGAGTTCGCGGCGGAGCCGGTCCTGCTCGGAGCGGAACTGGGCATCGCGGGCGGGGTCGCTGGTGCCGATGGTGTTGGTGCCCTTGAACATCATGTGTTCGAAGAAGTGCGAGATGCCGGTGATGCCGGGGCGCTCATTGGCGGAGCCGACCTTGGCGACCCACCCGGCGGCGATGATGTTGGGCTGCTCGGTGCGTGGGTAGAGGAGGAACTTCATGCCGTTGTCGAGCGTGAAGATCTCGGGCTGGACCTGTTGGGCGCGGGCCGATGAGACGGCGGCGGCGACGATGGCGATGCAGGCGAGGAGACGGTGCCTCATGGTGGCTCCTGAAATGGATTAAGCGGATGAACGATTTTCCTGGACCGGTGCAGCCCCCCTGAAGGTGGGTAGACCGATAACTTCGGAGTGGGAGGGGCCCACAACTGAAGAATACCGGAACCGGGGTCGGGGGTTGCCGGTCGGCGGGATCGATAAGCGGGCGTGATTCCGATGGAGGGGTAAACCCGGGGATCGGGCGGTCCGATCGAGAGAACTGGACTTATTTCCCTCCCATGGACCGGGGGTCTGGTTTCTCGTCTATGAATCAGCAGAGCGGATTAACAGTACGGCGGCATTCTCGCCGCGAGATTCGGCTGGAAGCGCTTCTTCGCGTTTCCGGCGCGTGCTCTTCGCAGGTGCGGCTGACCGGCTCATCGGGCGCGGAGGATGGGTGGGTCCGCGCGTTCGTTCTGGATGCGAGCGAGGGCGGGTTGCGTATCGAGTGCGGTGTGTTCTTTCCGCGGCGGTCGATTCTGCACCTCAAGGTAACGGGGGCCAAGGAAGGCGAGCCCCTGCTGGCGACGGATATCCGCGTGCAGCGCGCTGAGATGACGGGCGGCGAGGGTCGCTATTCGCTCGGCACGGCGTTCGTCGATCGATCGGCGGCGGCGATGACATCGGTCGCGGCGTTGCTCCGGCATCTCGAGTCGGTGCAGGAGGATGCCGCATGATCGGGAGCGACGATCTGCTGATTCGTTGCCTTGTTGAGGAGGGCGTCGCCGGCGAGGAGGCGGCGCGGGCATCGGCGGTGCGCGCCCGCGAGGCGGGCCGGAGTCTGGAAGAGACGCTCGTCGAGGACGGCGTGGTGAGCACGAAGCAGATCGCGCTGGCGCGGTCGGTGCTCAGCGAGTGCCCGTTTGTCGACCTTGAGCACTTTGATATTGACATCCAGAATGCTTCGATGATGCCGCGCGGCGTAGCGGAGAAGCATCAGGTGTTCCCGCTGTTCGTCATGGACGGCGTGATCACGGTGGGCATGCTGGACCCGATGAACCTGCGGGCGATCGACCAGTTGCGTCAGATCCTGAAGGTTGAGCTGGACACGGTGTTGTGCGAGCGGGAGGCGCTGGGATCGCTTATCCGGAAGGCGTATTCGCTCGTTACGAGCCGCGACAGTGAGGAAGAGAGCCGCGCACGGTCGACCCATGACGAGTTGACGACGGGCGATGAGCCGATTGTCGCGGCGGTGAATCAGATTCTGATGGACGCCGTGACGCAGAGCGCGAGCGATGTGCATATCAGCCCGACGGAGCGTGAGTTGCAGGTCCGGTATCGGATCGACGGCGAGTTGCAGGATCGGCAGGGGCCATCGATGAGCGCGCACGCGGGTGTGGTGCAGCGGCTCAAGGTGATGGCGGGGCTGGATTTGACGCAGACCAGACGGCCGCAGGACGGGAAGTTCCGGTTTGAGCGCGGCAGTTCGCAGGTCGATGTGCGCTTGAGCACGCTCCCGACGGTGTGCGGCGAGAACGTTGTGATGCGGCTCTTGCGGCCGCACTCTGAGATCCTCGACTTCGCCGAACTGGGGATGTCGGAGGATCTGTCGAAGCGGATCGAGGTGTTGATCGATCGTCCGTACGGGATGCTGCTCGTGACCGGGCCGACGGGATCCGGCAAGACGAGCACTCTGTACACGGCGATCAAGCGGCTGAACACGCCGGACCGGAACATCATCACGATCGAGGATCCGGTTGAGATCCGGATGCACGGCGTGCGTCAGGTGCAGGCGAACGCGGAGATCGGGATGACCTTCGCGAACGCGCTGCGGTCGATTCTGCGGCAGGACCCGGATGTTGTGCTGGTTGGCGAGATTCGCGACCAGGAAACGGCGATGATCGCGCTGCAGGCGGCGCTGACGGGCCACATGGTTTTGTCGACCCTGCATACGAATGATGCTTCGGGTGCGATCGCGCGGCTGAAGGACCTAGGTGTGCCGTCATTCGTCGTAAACTCCGCGGTGCTCGGCGTGATCGCGCAGCGGCTGGTGCGTCGGGTGTGCGCGGACTGTGCGCGGCCGGCGAAGCAGGACGCGCGGATGCTGGGTCGGTTCGGTGTGCGGGCGGACGACGGGCAATGGGTGGAGGGCAAGGGCTGCGCACGGTGCGGGGGTTCGGGTTTCCGCGGGCGCGTCGGCGTGTACGAGATGCTGACGCTCGATTCGAGTGTGTGTGCGGCGATCGAGCGCGGCGCATCGACTCAGGAACTGGCGCGGGTGGGGGAAGCGAACGGGATGCGCCCGATGTGGATGGACGGGCTGGAGAAGGCGCGGCGCGGCCTGACGACGCTTGATGAGGTGTCGAAGGCGGTGGCGTCGGTCGATCTCGACGGAGATGAGTCGCTGAGGTTGAGCGCATGAGCCAGATGCCTTTCCAGTACTGGGCGCTTGATCAGCGCGGCGCGCCGCAGCGCGGCGAGATTCGCGCTTCGGACGAGCGCGATGCGTATCGCAGGGTCGCGGCGCAGGGTCTGACTCCGACGCGGATTCGCGCGGCGGTATCGGGCCGCTCCAAGCGTACCGGACGCGGGCGTGTGAACCCGGCGTCGATCGCGAACTTCACCTACCAGTTGAGCGTGCTGCTCGAGGCACGGATCCCGGTGGTGGAGTGCCTGACGAGCATCGCGGAGCAGGAAGAGAACGAGCGGCTCAAGGCGATCGCGATGTCGATGGCGACGAGCGTGCAATCGGGGTCAACGATCACCGAGGCGTTCGAGTCGCACTCGCGCGTTTTCGGGACGGTGTATGTGGAGACGGTGCGTGCGGCGGAGACATCGGGAAACACGATTTCGGTGCTGTCGCACCTCGCCGAGGATGTCGAGGGCGGGCTGGAGTTGCGCCGGACGCTCAAGGGCGCGATCACTTACCCGATCATCGTTGTCGTGGCGTTGTTCACGGCGGTGATGTTCCTGGTGACCTTCGTGATTCCGCGCTTCGCGACGCTCTTCGAGCAGCGGGGCGTGGAGTTGCCGATCCTCACGGAGTTGCTGGTCGGGTTTGGCGGCTCGGTGCGCGCGTTCTGGTGGCTGTACCTCGGGACGATCGTCATGGCGGTGCTCGGCATCCGGGCGGTGTGGGGTCGGCCCAAGGGGCGCGAGTTCATCGACGGCCTGCTGAATCGGGTGCCGCACCTGCGGGGCGTGCTGTGCGGCCTGGCGACGAGCCGGTTCGCGGGCGTCTTGGGGATTGGTCTTTCGTCGGGGATCGGGTTGCTCGAGGGGCTGGAGATGAGCGGCCGGGCGAGTGGTCGGCCGCTGCTTCTGAAGGACTCACGCATGCTCCTTGATGAGGTGCGTAGGGGCGGCCGGCTGGGAGACGCGATGCGCTCGTGCGGGTACCTGCCCGCGTTCGCCAAGCAGTTGATTCGCGCGGGCGAGGAGTCGGGCGATCTGCCGCGGATGTGCCGGATCATCGCGAAGTACTACACACGCGAGACGATGCACCTTGCCAAGAGCACCGCGACGGTGCTGGAGCCGGTGCTGATCGCTGGTCTGACGATGGTTGTGTTGATTGTTGCGCTCGCCGTGTTCCTGCCCATGTGGGACATGGTGACGATCATGGAGTGATGGTTTGTTATCGATGCCGAATGTGGCTGCTTTGAAAGGTAAGGAGTCAGCAATGTCAAGTGTGATGAATGCGAAGAAGCGTGCGTTTACGCTGATCGAACTGATTGCGGTTCTTGTTGTGCTCGCGGTGCTCTCGGGCGTCGCGCTGCCGAAGTACTTTGATTACTCGGCTCGTGCGAAGTCGTCGGCGCTGCAGGGCGGCCTCGGCGGCGTTCGCAGCGCGATGGCGAACTTCTTCTCGAACTCGGTTGTCGAGGGCACCACCGCGTACCCGACGCTCGCGGAACTGACCACGGCGGGCACGGTTCTCATGGATGAGATGCCGGTGAACCCGTACAACGGTCTGAGCAATGTGATCGCTGCGACCTCGGTCGAGGCGGCGGCGCGGACCGTTTCGGGCACCGCTGCGGGCTGGCGGTACTACGTCGATAACTCGGCGGATCCGCCCGTGGCGATCTTCTTCGCCAACAGCGACGACGAGACCAAGGTGTCGGACGGTTCGGGTGGTTTCAAGACCGCCAATGAGCTGTAAGGCGTTGCGGCCGCGAACGGCATGAAGTCGCTCGGGGCGCTCTGGAGGGGCGCCCCGGGCGGGCTTTCGTCACCGGGAGGTTTGGATGCACCTATCCGAGTTGAGATCGCGGTTTCGAAGCGGCTTCACGCTTGTGGAGCTGATCGCGGTGTTGATTCTGATCGCGATTGCCGCGACATCGGCGGCGCCGGTGATGGACACGGTGGATCGCAGCCGCAAGGCGGGGATCCGGGACGAGGTCGCACGCCGGCTGATGATGGCTCGTTCGCACGCGATGACGACGGGGATGCCGAGCGGCGTTCGGTTTGATGTCGATGCGCAGATGGCGGAGGGCCTGGAGATTATCTCGTCGGGCGCCGCTCCCAGCGCGATGAAGATGCAGGGTCACGGGGAGGCGGTGGACTCGATGTTCGCCGGTGTCGCGATCGAGAGTGTCGTGCTGGATGGCGGCGGTGCGTACGACACGGTCTGGTTCTCCAACGAGGGCGCCCCCCACTACCGGACGGGCGGCGGCGTGTACGTGGGCGCGTTCACGCAAGATGCGGTGATCACGGTGTCGGGGGGCGGAACGGTGACCGTGCGCATGGTGACGGGGATGATCGAATGACTCGGCGCGGATTCTCACTGATCGAGGCGATCGCCGCGATCGTGATCCTCGGGCTGGTGGCGCCGGTTTCGATGGTGACGCTTCGAGACGCTGCGGCGGCGCGGAGCGAGACGATTCAACTGACGCGCGCGACCTGGCTCGCTAACGCGGTTCTGGAGACGGTGCTGGCGGATTTGTCGAGCGAGGATGCGTCGCTCGGGTTTGCGGCGCTGGCGGACGCGGGTGCGTATCTGACGACGCCCGTGACGGGGCTCGAGGCGAGACTGGCGGGCACCACGAGTTTCTACGAGGGGCTCGGGTTCTCCTGGACGCTTGCGATCGGAGACCTCGTGGCATCGGATGGAGAGGCGAGCGGAGAAGCGGACGAGGACATCTACCGCGTTGTGGCGGTGACGGTGTCGTGGGTGGGTGCTGCGCACGGCTCGAAGGATTACGAGGTGAGCGTGCTGGTCGGCGATCCGAAGGGATGAACATGATGCTCGGGCGGACGCGACACGGTGGTTTCACGCTGATCGAGACGATCGCGGTGATTCTGATTGTGGGATTGCTCGCGGGCGTCGTCGGGCCGCTGATGGTCGGGGCCGCGGGCGCCTACGCGGGCGCGCGGGACGGGCGCGCGGCGGTCGAGAACGCTTCGTTTGCGATGGATCGGATTGTGCGGGTGTTGCGTGAGGCGCCGGAGGGCGCGACGGAGGGCACGGTGGCGTTTGCGAAGGCGTTGCCCGGCGTATTCGGGTTTACTGACGGGAGCTTCGTGGCCAAGTCGGGTACCGATGTGGTGATGGTTGAGCCGGGCGGGGCGACGAGCCATCCGCTGGTTCGGGATGTGACGGCATTCGAGTTGACCTACCTGCGCGACGATGGGATGGAGCTGGATACGGGCGCTGGCGACGATGTGACGGACATCCGGCGTGTTGAAATCCGGCTCGTTGCGGGCGGGCAGGAGCTGCGGACGGGCGTGTTCCTGCGTGTCGGGATGGGGGGTGGCGGATGAGGGTAATCAGGAGTCGGCGCGGCGTCGCGGTTGGGGCCGCGGTGCTTGTGCTGGTGCTGGTGAACGCGGCCGTGATCATGTCGGTCGCGGGGAGCGTCGACGACGCGGGGCTCGCGGCGTCGCGGGCATCGACGATCCGCGCGTTTTTCGCGAGCGAGTCCGGCGTTCACCTGGTGGTTGGTGAGTTGAGCGCGGGGCGCGACGTGCCGACGGGGGTGCTGTCGTTGCCGGGCGGGGCGGAGGTCGAGATCAGCGCGAGCGACACGGTGGCGCCGATGGATGTGGAGATTCGGGGGAGTTATCTGGACGCGGTCCGCGTGATTGCAGCGCGGATTGAGTAGGGCTGTGCGAAGCGTGGTCGCTATCGGGCCGATTGACTGAGAGACACTGCATGATGGGGTTTGACCTGTGAAGCGGAAAGAAGCGGCCATTCTGTTGACGCCCGGTCGGCTCGAGTTTGTCGTGTTGAGCGGCAAGCAGGGCGAGCGCGGGATCGTGACGGCGCTGGACCCGTCTGCGTGGGAGACCGCGTGGGGCGGCGGGCTCCGCGCGTTTGATAGCGCGTTGGGCGAGTCGGTGGGTGCGATGGACGCGTCCGGGTGCTCGGTTTCGGTATTTCACGCGGGCCCCGATGCGATGGTTCAGATGTTCAGTCTGCCGGGCAAGCGGAACATCGCCGAGAGCGCTGCGCGGCTGGCGTTGAGCGAGCACTGCGGGCGCGTTCTCGAAGGTACGCCGCATTCGGTTTCTTTCATCGGGCAGGACACGGAGGGCGATCCGAGTCTGACGCACTTTCTCGGTTGCTCGGACGGCGAGTCGAGCGCACGGATGATTTCGGACTGGATCGGGCGGGCGGGGCTTGTGTTAAGTCGGATTGCGCCGGTTGAGGCGGGGACGCTCACGGCGTTGGCATCGGCGGCGCTTGATCGCACCGCGACGGGCGTTGATGTGCGGCTGCGCATCGGTGAGGATGGATCGGCGCTGGTGGCGTCGGAGCACGGGTCGATTCGGATGTTGCGCCCGGTGGATGTCGATCTGGGCGTGCTGGTCGAGGCGATGACGCGGAGCATCGTGCGTGATGAGGATCGGGGCGGGACTGTTGCGCTGACGCATGGCGAGGCGCGCCAGATGCTCTTTGAGATTGGTTTGCCCGAACGGGACACGGTGGTTGATGCGGCGCGATCGATTCGCGGCTCTGACATTCTGGCGTTGATCTCGCCGGTGTTGCAGCGGTGCGTGGTGCAGGTACGGCAGACGCTTCGCTTCGGCCTGGATGAGGGTGCGCGGACGCATGCGCGGCTGCGCGTCGAGGGTCCGGGCTCTCGGATTCCGGGGCTGGCGGAGATGATTTCCGAGGAGACGGGGCTGCCGCTCGACGGTGTCGGGGAGACGGGCGCGGCGTTTGATGCGCCGGGGCACCCGGACGGGGACCTGATGACGGCGGTTCGTTCGACGCCCCGGGATGTGAACCTGGTGCCGGGTGATGTGGCGCGGTGTCAGCGCGAGCGCCGGATGAAGTGGACGCTCGCGGCGGGCGTGGCGATCGCGTTCGGCGCGATCGGGATCGATGCCTCGATGACGGAGATGGCGTTCCGCGGGACGCGGGATGAACTCCGGCGGGTGTCGGCGTCGGCGGAGACGGCCAAATCGCTGCTGGAGCTGCGCACGGATGTGGAACAGGAGAAGGGTGCGCTGGGCGCTGTGCTCGCCTCCGCGAAAGCGGCGGTGGGCGATCGGGTCGCGTGGTCGGCGCTGTTGCGCGAGATCGCGGCGGCTTCGCCGAGTGACATCAAGATTCAGGAGTTGACGGCTAGTCGTGACGGCGCGGGCGCGACGCTCACGATGCGGGCGTATCTCGTATCGAAGGATCGGACGACACCCGACCCGGAGGGCGTGCGGGCGTTCCTGGAGACGCTCGGCGGCTCGGCCTTGTGTGAGTCGGTGGCGATGGGTGAGACGCAGCGTTCGATGCTGGAGCATCGGGGCGCGTTGCAGTTTACGGCGACGATCCGGCCGCGGACGCTCCCATTGACCGTGACGGTCGCGGAGGAGACAGAATGAGCATGAGCGGCAAGGGTGAAACGCGGAGCCAAACGCCGGCTGTGTGCGTGATCGCGCTGACGGTGTGCGCGGGGGCTTCGATCATGGTGCTCGGGCCGATCAGGCAGCGGCTGACGGATGTGCGTGCATCGCTGGACGAGGCGCAGGGCATCGCGGCGCGGGCGGGCGAGTTGACGGCGAGTGCTCCGGTACTGGAGCGCGAGCAGGCGAGGGTGCGGGCGCAGGTCGAGGCGATCGAGCGGGCGGGCGAGCGAGTGTCGGCGCCGTCGGCGGTGGTCTCGCGGATCAACGCGCTCGCGCAGGCGGCGGGTGTTGTGGTGGACCGCGTTTCGCCCAAGAAGATGGAAGAGGGGCGGATCGCGTCGGGGACGATTGCGCCGGACGCGGTGCTGACGACGACGGTGCAGGCGAGCGGGAACTTCGAGGCGCTGACGGCGTTCCTGGATGGTCTGGAGCGCGAGGCGCTGCTGGGCGGCGTGCGGGGGTTCCGGTTGACGCCGCAGTTGAGCCGGGGGACGACGGACCTGAGCGCGACGATCGAGTTGGTGCACGCGTCGTTCAGTGTGCCGTCGAAGGAAGAGATCGCGGCGATGGCGCTGGCGCAGCAGGGAGCGGGCCAATGAACAGGGTTCAGATGATGACGATCGGCGCGTTGACGGCGCCGGCGCTGGTGGCGTTGATTGCGCCGCGGATGGGGATCGGCTCGGTGCCGGGCAGCGCGATGGCGCGGGATGGCGGCGTCGCGGATCCGGGCGTGACTTTTCAGGTGTTCTCGATCACGCCCACGAAGGAGCAGGAGGCGGCGCTGGCGCGGATCGCGGCGATCGGCGAGGGGGCCGGGTTGGCTTCGCCGTTTCTCGAGCCGACTGAGAACAACATCGTGCCGGACGATGTGCCGGCGGATGTGCCGCAGTGGGATGAGCGGTTGGCGGAGACGGTGAAGTTGTCGACGGTGTTCGGCGGCTCGCGCGGGGCGGGGGCGATGATCAACGGCAAGATGTTCGGCGAGGGGGACGACATCGGCGAGGGCGTGGTGATCGAGTCGATCGATGTGGCGGGGCGGAGTGTGGTTGTTTCGGTGCCGGGCGGGGAGCGGTACCGGTTGAACATGGCTGCACGGAACAGTGATCCGACGGTGGTGACGCGGTTGGAAGACTGAGTTCACCACAGAGGCATAGAGGGCACAGAGAAGAAGGCAGCAGGGATCAGGCGATGGAGTGAGAGATCCCTCACCTGTTGTCTACGCCCCCCCCCAAGACTTCCTCTCGCCGGCGGGGAGAGGGAGTTGGTGTGCCGCATTCGGGGCAGTTGGGTGCGTTGATGCCGCGGAGGTCGTAGTCGCAGTGTGCGCAGCGGCCTTTGCGGGAGCGGCGTCGTTTCTTGAATGATGCGAGGCCGAACATCGCGAGCCACCATGCGCTGGCCCAGAAGATGGTATCGATGGTGAGGCCGATGGGGATTGGGAGAACGGGCAGAACATGTCCGTCCCGCTTGCCATTTGGCGATAACCAAATTCCGATGCTGCGAACTTCAGTGGGGTAGTTCTTGTGTGAGTACGTCCAAGCCCACGCGCAACGCATAGGCCATCCGGACTCGTTCGCCCGATACCAATCCACCGGGAATGAACGGTGCCGTGACAAAATTTCGAGATACTCCGTCAGTCCCTGCCCATTACGCGAAATGCCTCGCAACTCCTTTGCAAATCGGCGGGCTTCGGCGTGTAGTTCGTCCAAGTCATACGGGCCATAGCCGTATCGATGGTGAAATGATCGATATTCGAAGTGTAGCCCCGACCCAACTGATTGAGACTTCCACCAACTCACGGTGGGGGCGTGCATGAGCCATGCTCCGTACCATGCAAATCCCACACTTGTAGCGAAACCGAGCACACCAAACAGCGCGAGGCGAGAGACCCATCGGCGGATTCGTTTGGGTTTGGGTGGGATCATGTGAGTACTACCCCTCACCCGGCGGCCCCCCGGTGGCCGCCACACCCTCACTCAGCCGCCGCCTACGGTGACTTGAGTAACGCGTTCGACTTTGCCGGCGGCGATTTTGTCGAAGCCGGAGCCGAGTTCGCCGATGGGGTCGGGCGGGACGATGTCGACCTTCTTGTCGCCGAGTTTGACTTCGCCGGCTTCGACGCGGTTCTGGAAGGTGCGGCATTCTTCGAGGAGGCGTTCGAGGATTTCCTCTTCCTTGACATTGGCGACGCGTTCGCCCTGGACATAGATGATGCCGCGGCGGTCGCCCGCGAAGACGGCGACATCGGCGCCCTCGGCCTCGCCGGGGCCGTTGACGATGCAGCCCATGACGGCGACTTTCATCGGGACGCGGATCTCGGTGGCGAGGACCTTGCGGACATCCTGGACGAGGGTGAAGAGATCGACCTGGATGCGGCCGCAGGTCGGGCAGGCGATGAGGTCGACGCCCTTGCGCTCGCGGAGTCCCAGCGCGTACATGAGTTCGAGGCCGTCTTCGACTTCGAAGATGGGGTCGTTGGCGTAGGAGATTCGGAGGGTGTCGCCGATGCCGTTGCAGAGCAGGCCTGAGAGCGCGGCGATGGAGCGGATGGCCCCGGTCTCGCGCGGGCCTGCGTGGGTGACGCCCAGGTGGAGCGGGTAGTCGAAACGCTGCGAGATTTCGGAGTAGATATCGGTGACGAAGGCGGCGTCCATGGACTTGGCGCTGATGCAGATGTCGTGGAAGTCGCGCTCGCGGAAGATGTCGAGGTACTCTTCGAGTTTGGCGATCATGAGGCCGAGCAGGTGTGCTTGTTTGCTACCTCCGCCCCCCCCGCTTCTCGATTTCGTCTTCTCGAAGAACTTGCCGAGTTCGACGGCGCGTTTTTGTTTGTCCTTGCGCTCGATGATCGAGCCCTCGTTGACGCCGACGCGGATGGGGAGGTTTTTCTCTTTGCAGGCGTCGATGACTTCGTTGACCTGGTCGCGGTCGTTGATGTTGCCCGGGTTGAGGCGGATTTTGTGGACGCCCGACTCGACGGCCTCAAGGGCGCGCTGGAAGTGGAAGTGGACATCGGCGACGATCGGGACGCGGATCTGGGGGATGATCTCGCGGAGGGCGTCGGTGTCCTTGCGCTCCGGGACGGCGACGCGGACGACATCGGCGCCGGCGGCGGCGAGTCGGTTGATCTCGGCGACGCACTTCTCGATGTCGTGGGTGTAGCCGGCGGTCATGGTCTGGACGATGACGGGGGCCGGGCCGCCCTCGTGGGGCGGTGAGTCGGGGGTGGCGTTTGGGTGACGCTTTGTGGGCGCGCCGCCTCCGATTCGGATGATGCCGACGCGGTCGTCGCCGAGGGTGATCTGCCGGGTGGGTCTGCGGGGGTTCATAGGTGGAATGGTAGCGGGTGCGGAGAGGCGACACGGCTCACCCTCCGGGCTGAGCCATGGCACCCGACGAGTGGGTCAAGTCTTCCCCCGGCTTGCGCCGGGGGCTCGCCATGAGCGTGCTGCGAGTAGTCTGGAATGGTGCGAACCGTTCTCTCTGGACTCTTCCTTGCCTGTTCGTGGTGCTGGTGCATCGGGATGTTCTTCCCGGTGCTGATGGTGCGTGATTTCGGGTGGTGGGGTTGGGTGGCGTTCCTGGTGCCGAACTGCTTGGGCGCGATGATGGTGGGGCTGATTCACCGGCGGGGCGGCGCGGCGGCGAGGTTGATCGAGCGGCACCGGCGGGCGGCGGTGGCGTTCAGCGTGGTGACGATTCTGTTTCATGTGTCGTTCCTGTGTTGGTTCGTGCCGACGATGCTGGCGCGGCACGGTATTGGGCGCTGGGCGGCGCTGGGGATGGTTGGGGTGGTGGTGGCGATGTCGGTGGTGGTCGGGCGGTGGTGGGGCCGGTCGCGGGTCTGGCTGTGGTGCGGGGCGGGGGTGTTCGCGGTATCGGTGTTGTGCGGCGTGATGGCGGGGGTGACTGGGGGCGAGGGGACGAGTTTCCCGGTGGCACCGAGCGGCGGGGGTCGGTTCGGGCTGATGTCGCTGGCGTTTTTGGCGCCGACGGTGGCGCTGGGGTTTCTGACCTGCCCGCATCTGGACCTGACGTTCCTGCGGGTGCGGCGGGAACTGGAGGGGCGGGCGGGGAGCGGCGCGTTCGTGATCGGGTTTGCAATGTTCTTTCCGGTGCTGATGGTGATGACGCTGCTGTATGCGACGCGGATGGCGGAAGGGATCGCGTGCACCTACATCGTGGCGCACGTCATGGTGCAGGCGTGGTTCACGATGGGCGCGCACTTCCGGGAGTTGATGGCGGAGGACGGGGCGCTTCGGCGCTCGGGTCGGGCGCGATGGGATGGTGCGGGAGCGTTTGTGTTCCTATGTGTGGTCGTTTCGGCGGTATCGGTATGGGCGCTCGGGGCTGAACCGATCGGAGGGATGACTGCGACGGAGTTGGTCTACAAGATGTTCATTACGGCGTACGGGGTGGTGTTCCCGGCGTACATCTGGATCGTGATGGTGCCGCGGCGGGGTGTCTTGCCTGGGGTTCAGGTGATGCTGTTGAGCTGCGTGATCGTGGTGTTGCCTTTCGCGCAGGTGGGGTATCTGGGGGAGCGGTGGGCGTGGTCATTGGGGATTCCGGGGGTGATTTTGGTGTGGCCATGGGTGGGGAGATTGCTAGAGCACAGAGCACCAAGCAAAGAGCACAAATAGAGAGCGGCGGCGGTCGGTTGCCCTCCCGTACCCCTCCCGGCGGGAGGGGACATTGGGGCGTCATTTCGGGTAGAATTCGGGTCTGCGCGCGGGGGGGATCGGATGGCCCCTCGCATGCGGTTCGGGCTCGTTTTTTTGACTGGAGCGATAGGAATCGATGGCTGACGAGATGGACACTGGCGTGGCGGGCGGCGGGGAGCAAGCGCCGAGCAACATCGGGCATGTGGTCGATCTGCTGATCGAGGACGAGTTGAAGGACTCGTATCTCACTTATGCGATGAGCACGATCATGGACCGCGCGCTGCCGGATGTGCGCGACGGCATGAAGCCGAGCCAGCGCCGGATTCTCGTGGCGATGAACGACCTAAATCTGCGTCCGAATCGGAAGCAGATCAAGTGCGCGAAGATCTGCGGCGATACCTCGGGCAACTACCACCCGCACGGCGAGTCGGTGATCTATCCGACGCTGGTGGGTCTGGCGCAGCCGTGGAAGACGCGGGTGCCGCTGGTCGATCCGCAGGGCAACTTCGGCTCGATCGACGGCGACCCCCCCGCTGCGATGCGTTACACCGAGGCGCGGATGAGCTGGGCGGCGGTGGACATTCTTGAGGACATCAAGCTCGACACGGTTGACTTCCAGCCGAACTATGACGACCGGTTGATGGAGCCGCTGGTTCTTCCCGGCAAGTTCCCGCATCTGTTGATTAATGGCGGCGTGGGCATCGCGGTGGGCATGGCAACGAGTCTCTTGCCGCACAACGCGGGTGAGATCTTCGATGCGATCTGCGCTGTTGTTGACAATCCGGAGCTGACGCTGCCGGAGCTTCTCGAGATTGTTCCGGGCCCGGACTTCCCGACGGGCGGCGTGATCTGCGGCCGATCCGGGATTCTGTCGGGGTACTCGAGCGGGCGCGGCAAGCTGACGGTGCGGGGGCGGGTGCACACGGAGGAGTTGCCCAACGGGCGTCAGCAGGTGGTGATCGATGAGATTCCTTATCAGTTGATTCAGACGACGCTGATGGAGCGGATCGTTGACTCGATCAAGGAGGAGCGGATCAAGGACATCTCGGATGTGCGCAACGAGTCGGGGCGCGATGCGCAGACGCGGATCGTGTGCGAGCTGAAGCGCGGCGCCGATCCGGCAGTGGTTGAGAACCAGTTGTATCAGTTCACGCCTTTGCAGAGCACGATCAGCATCATGAATATCGCGCTGGTGAACCGCCAGCCGCGGACGATGACGCTCAAGCAGTTGATCGAGCAGTACATCCTGCACCGCGAGGATGTGATCACGCGGCGGACGAGGCACCTGCTGCACGAGGCGAAGAAGCGTGCGCACGTGTTGGAGGGGCTGATCTACGCGGTCTGCGACATCGACGAGGTGATCCGGATCATCCGTTCGGCGCGGACGCGCGAGGAGGCGATCAACAAGCTGGCGGCGCGGCGGTTCCGCATTCCCGCGAGCCACGAGCACGCGCCGAAGATTCCGGAGCGGCTGATGCGGGTCGCGTCGTCGGCGGACGGCGTGTTGATGACGCGGGTGCAGGCCGAGGCGATCGGCGCGATGCGGCTGATTCAGCTGGTTGGTCTGGAGATCGAGCGTCTGACCGGCGACTACGCGAAGGTCGTGGCGGAGATCGAGGGGTACGAGAAGATTCTCGGCGATCGGAACCTCGTGCTGGGGATGATCAAGGACGACTGCGCGGAGATGAAGTCGCGGTATGCGACGCCCCGGCGGACGGCGATCGAGGAGTCGGCGACGGATATCGACATCGCGGCGCTGATTCAGGAGGAGGATGTGGCTGTGACGATCAGCCACAACGGGTGGGTGAAGCGCGTGCCGCTTGATACGTACCGGGAGCAGCACCGCGGCGGGCGGGGCATCAAGGCGTCGGACCTGCACTCGGACGATTTCATCGAGAAGTTGTTCGTGGCGTCGACGCACGACGACCTGATGTGCTTTACCGATACGGGGCGCGTCTTCAAGATCAAGGTGTACGAGATTCCGCAGATGGCGCGGACGGCCAAGGGTCGTTCGATTCGGAGTCTGATCGAGCTGCGCGATGGGGAGAAGACGGTCGCGTACCTGCCCATCAAGGACTTCGAGAAGGGCGAGGACTTCCTGTGCTTCGCGACGGCGATGGGGAAGGTGAAGCGGACCTCGCTCAAGCTGTTCCAGAATGTGAACCGTGCGGGCATCATCGCGATCGATCTGAACGAGGGCGATGAGTTGATCGGCGTGACCTCGACGACGGGGCGAGACCACCTGTTGCTGGGCACGCGGCACGGGATGTCGATTCGGTTCAACGAGGATGATGCGCGGGCGATGGGCCGCTCGGCCGCGGGCGTGAAGGGGATCGAACTGGGCGACGACGATCGCGTTGTGGGCCTGGTGCGGATCGAGATGGCCGGTGAGGACGATGGCGACGCTGCCGATCCGGACCTGGCGCTGCTGACCGTGACGGAGAACGGCTACGGGAAGCGGACGGCGCTGAGCGAGTACCTCGTGCAGTCTGAGAGCGATGCGGGCGAGGTTTCGTATCGTGCGCAGTCGCGCGGCGGCAAGGGACGCATCGATATCCGCACGACGGAGCGGAACGGCATGGTCGTCGCGGTGCGTGCGGTGACGGAGGAGGAGGGCGTCGTGTTCGTGACGCGGGACGGTCTGCTGGTGCGGACCCCGGCGGCGCAGATCTCGAAGATCGGGCGGAACACGCAGGGCGTGCGCGTCGTGAACCTGAAGGAGGGGGACAGGTTGATCGGCGCGGCCGTCACTCCGGCGTCTGAGGCCGGGGGCGAAGACGATGAAATCGGTGAGGGCGACGAGATCGGCGAGTCGTGATCGGTTAGACTTGGGACTTCTTGAGGAGGCCTCGGCGCATGGCGACGGACTGGTCCGACAACATCGTGATCTGTGATCTGGGCGACGAGCCGGACCTGTCGGACGAGTTGAACGACATTCATGCGCGGATTACCGAAAAGTCGGGGGCGACGCCGAACCTCGTGCTGAACTTGGCGTCGGTGACGTACCTGAACTCGTCGAATATCGCGCAGTTGCTTCGGCTGCGCAAGGCGATCGGCGAGGCGCACAAGAAGATGCGTGTGTGCGCGGTGAGCGACCCGGTGTGGTCGGTCATGCTGCTGACGGGTCTGGATAAGGTTTTCGATTTCCAGCCGGACAAGGCGACGGCGATCGCATCGCTCCAGATCGACGGGTGATCGTCGGACCGATTACTGCGATGTCGTGCAGAGATTCGACCAATCGATGATGACGGTATTGAGGTCATCGACATTGACCCAGCCGTCGCCGGTCACATCGCCCTGTTCGCGGAGCGCGTTGGGCCCGGTGAGCCAGTTGGAGAGGACGAAGTTGAGGTCGTCGACATTGACGAAGCCCGAGTTGTCGACATCGCCCGCGCAGAAGGGGACGGGCGCGGTGCCGTGGATCGTGAGCGTCCAGGAGTTGAGCGTGCCCTCGTCGGGGTCGACGGTGTCGCGGAGGCGGAGGGTCCAGTTGCCGGCGGACATCTCGTCCCAGTTGCGGACGGTGGTGAAGACATACGAGGCGTAATGGTCGTTGGGGTCGTTGTGGCGTGTGGCGAGGACCGAGGTGGTGCCGGAGGGTGAGACGAGTTCGAGTTCGAGGTCGCCGCGGTAGGTGTGGGTGGCGTCGAGCGACACTTCGACATGTTCGATTTTGATGTTGTCGGCGATGTTGATGGTGCGCTCGGTCCACGTGTCGGTGTTGTCGGGGATGACGACGCCGGCGACATCGATGGCGGAGGTGGAGACGGGCGGGCCGACGAGCGGCCAGGTCTGCGCGAGCGTGACGGCGGCAGCCGCGTCGATCGCGCCGAAGCCGTAGATGTGCGAGATATCGTGCCCGGCGGCGTTGACGGTCCAGCCGGAGTTGGACGGGTCGTTCTTGCGCGCGGAGTTGACGAGGACGTGCTGGACATCGCGCCATGTGAGGTCGGGGCGGGCCTGGAGCATCAGCGCGACGGTGCCGGCGCACATGGGCGAGGCGGCGCTGGAGCCGCCGAAGATGGTGGTGTACGGGCTGGGCCCGTGATTGGTGGTGACGATCGCGCGGTGCCCGATGGCGTTGGAGGGCGCGACGACCATGAGCGAAGCGCCGGGCTCGGAGCCGTTGGACGCGTGGATGACCGAGACGGTGTCGGCGTCGTTGATCCACCCGACGGAGATGGTGAAGCGGCTCGAGGCGTAGGGGTCGTAATCGACGCGGTCGGTGCTGCCGCCGTTGCCCGCGGCGAAGACGAGGATCTGGCCGAGCCCGTTGCGTCCGGAGGAGACGGCTTCTTCGAACGCGGCGCGTTCGATGGAGGTCAGGTAGCGGATGCCGTTGTTATCGACGGGGCCCCATGAGTTGTTCTTGACATCGATGGCGTCGTTGTGCCAGACGAAGGCCTCGGCGATCCGTTCGGCAGAGGAGACATACTGCGTGCAGAAGTTTGAGTCGTAGGCGACGCCGCGCACGCCGAGGCCGTTGAGCCCGACGGCGGACATGATTCCGGCGACGCGTGTGGCGTGCTGCCCGTTAGTCGCGCCGACCTGTGAGTGTTCGGCGACATAGTGTGCGGAGAGGTCTTCGTGCGTGAAGTTGGCGCCGGAGGTTTCGGCCTGGCCGATGAGGATGCCCGCGCCGGTGAAGCCCATGTCCCACGCGGGGACGACATTGAGGTCGGCGCCGATGACGACATCGTTGAGCAGGTGCCACTGATCGGTGAAGAGCGGATCGGTGCCGGGGATGGGGCCGTCATCGCCGCGGTCGGCGATCTCGTTGTGCTCGGCGAGGTAGGCCTCTTTGATGCCGGGCGTGGCGCGGAGGGAGTTGGCGAGTTTGAGCGCGGCCTTGACGGAGCCGGCATCCACGAGCCAGAAGCCGGGGATTCCGTCGGCGGGCTCGGCGGCGAGGCGCATGCGGCCGGCGACTTTGCGCAGCGCGGCGGGGTTCTCGGTGTTGACCACGACGACGCACGTGAGCGCATCGATGGGCTGGTGCGGTGCGAGGCCGGGCCCCTTGGCGCGGAGGTCTCTGGAGGTGGGTTCAATGAAGACCCACGGGTCGTTGGTGTCGCCGATCACGCGGAGGGTGTCGCGGCCCTTAGCCGTGGGCACGGAGATGACGCCCGGATCGGCGGCGAGGGCGGTGCCGGCGATGAGGGTCAGGGCTGCGGCGACGAGCGTTGAGGATGTGCGCAGCGAGATGGCCAAGGGTGGCTCCCGAATAGTGCGTTCTTCCGGCACAACCATCCGCACACGCGGTCTGGATGGTTGCGGTCGCGCCCGTTGTGATGCCTGTTCATTAGGGCATACGGGCGCGGTGTGCTCAAGGGTGTGCTTCATTGTTGCTCGGAAACGGGGCGGAGTCTGCCGGATTCCCGGCTGTGCCGGGGGAATGTGGGTCCGATATCGGTCGGCGGCGGCGTGGATGCGTGCGTCGGTTGATGGTTTGGTCGGTAGACTCGTCGGATGAGCACGATGATGGGCCAATCAACCGGACAGATCACGAACGCCTTGGCCGTGTGCGAGTTGCGCGGCGTCACGAAGGTGTACTACAAGCCGGACGGTTCGGTGCTGGTGGAAGCGCTGCGGGGGACGGACCTGGTGATTCCGACGGGCCAGTATGTCGCGATCATGGGTCCCTCGGGCTCGGGCAAGTCGACGCTGATGAACATCCTGGGATGTCTGGATCAGCCGACGGCGGGGCAGTATTTGCTGGACGGGCGCGATGTCGCGCAGATGAGCGATGAAGACTTATCGCGGTATCGGGGGCGGAAGATCGGGTTTGTGTTCCAGGCGTTCAATCTGATCTCGCAGTTGACGGTGCAGGAGAACGCCGAGGTGCCGCTGATCTATCAGGGTGTGCCGCGGAGCGAGCGATCGGCGCGTGCGGCCAAGGCGCTGGGGATGGTCGGGCTGGGTGATCGGATGACGCATCGCCCTTCGGAGTTGTCTGGCGGGCAGCAGCAGCGCGCGGCGATCGCGCGGGCGCTGGCGTCGGAGCCGGTGGTCTTGATGGCGGACGAGCCGACGGGGAATCTGGACAGCGCGACGGGCGAGGCGATCCTGACGATGTTCGATGAGCTGCACGCGGGCGGGATGACGATCATCATGGTGACGCACGACGACTCGGTGGCGTCGCGGTGTCAGCGGGTTGTGCGGCTGCGTGACGGGCGGGTGGAGTCGGACACGCTGAACTGATTTCAGTACGACTCGGGAAGCGGTTCAGAGCAGAACCATCGCGCGGGGACATGGGCATATAGCGCCAGTTTGAAACCGATGACGGCGGTCAGACCGGGCGGTACGAAAAGCGCCCAGAGCGACTGGTTGATCTGAGTCAAACCCTCAAACTCGCTCCACCCATCAAACTCGCGGCGGAACGCCATGAGCCCGATCGCGACAGTCGCGGCCTGGATCAGACCAATCAGAAACATCGTGATTCCGACGGCGATCAGAAGAACTCTGAGTGTTGACCTCGGCGTCACGGGGTTTCTCCTTGTGATTGTTGCACCCGGGCGACTTTGGTCGCGCACTCGGGGCAGATGTCTGTGTCATTGCCCGAGAGGTCGTAGCCGCATTCGTGGCATTGGCTCTCGGTCATTGGAAACGCGAGATCAACGACCATGCGACCACCAAAAAAAGGTACAGGCCCATGGCGAACTCGAAGAAAGTCACTAGAACGAATACCACCCATTCAAGAAGGCTCCGCGATCCGATGGACCCAAAGCCCTGAATCGAGTAGAGCGCCCATTGCGAGAGCATTTGCGATCCCCGAATGATGATTTCGTGCGCGCCGATCACAAGGAAATACACACCAAGAATCTTTATCAGAACGCGGAAGACTGCCCGAGGTGTTGTCACGGCGTGATCTCCCTGCTCGCCAAAACATCGGGTGAATCGCCGGCGGCTTGTGGCGTGGCAAACAGCATTTCGATAATGCGCCTCCCACCGAGGAAGAGATACAGGCCGGCAGCGACCTGAATCGCCGGTGCCAAGAGCCAGAGGAGATTCAAGATTGACTCTAGTGCGCCCGAACCGACTGATTGGTCGGGGTCGAGTAGGTACGCAACGACGAAAACCACGCGATCCATCAGCATCGCCAAACCCGAAACGATGAAGAACACACCACCCGCTTTCATGATCACGCGGAATAGTTGTCTTTGGCTCATCAGACCTCCCGTCGCATTGTAAGGAACGGCCTGGCAATGCCCATGAAAAAACCGGCGCGAGGGCGCCGGTCTTTAAGGGGGACTCCGTTTCCACGGAGATCAACGCTTTCTGCGGAGGCCCGCGATGCCCGCGAATGATGCGAGCGCGAGGGCGCCGGGCGTCGGGATGACGGCGACGCCGACCTGCAGGCCGTTGGCCTGGTCCCAGTTGTCGGCGAGGACTTCGAGTTCGGTCCAGTCGCCGGTCATGGTGTCGACGGTGCCGAGGCGGAGTTTGAACATCCCGGGATTGAGTTCGTCGATGTCCTGAATCGCCACATAGAGCACGCCGTCGTAGAACTCGGCGCCGTGGTTGTTGGTGCGTTCACCGAGCGATCCGACGAGCGTGTTGGTCGGGTCGGCGGGTGAGACGGCTGTGTAGTCGAGCGTCCACGTGTCGCCGATGGGGCCCTTGCTCATGGTGTAGAGCGTGTCGTTGGGGGCGTCGTAGCCGAGTCCGTTGGCGTTGATGTTGAAGATGCCGGTGTTGCCGACGGTGGCCTGCGTCATGGCGCCGGGGTTGATGGTGATGAGTCGCGTGTCGTTGTCCTGTCCGGCGACCTTCTGCAGCCCGTACATCTGGCCGTTGATGAAGGTGAGTGAGGGTGTGTTGTCGAGGAGGAAGTCGCCCATGGGATTCAGCGTGGGCGCGGTGGTCGGGTTGGTGATGGTGTAGATCTCGTAGAAGCCGTCGTTGTCGTTGTCGGTCTGGCTGGTGGCCCAGATGGTGCCGTCGGGCGCGACGGCCATGGATGTGAGGTCGTCGGAAATCGGGAAGGATGTTGTGGATCCTCCCTGCGTGACGAACAGGGTGTTGCCGAACGATGTGAGCACGGTGGTTGTGCCCGCGCCGGCGGCGGACGCGAGGCCGGCGGCGCAGCACATCGACAGGATGACTGTCTTCATGAGGCGGTTCCTCTCTACTCGGGTTATTCGAGAGCGCCGCGGATCCCCGTGCGAGGGTCCGGTACGCTCAATGTCTCCGGGGGAAAGGTTGCCGCATTTGGGGTGCGGGTCAACCGGGAGTCGGCGAATGTTCGGCGGATTCGGCCGAATCGACCGAGAAAGTCGGGGTCAGCCGGCGGCGGCCTCATCGAAAGCGACTCCCAGGACGCGGGGCCAGATCTGCTGGAAGCCGAGGGACTCGAAGCCGGTGGGCGGGAGTTGCGTGACCTCGTCGCGGGTGAGCCCCCTGGCGGCGGCGTCGGCGACGATTTCGCGGACGCGGTCGAAGTAGTCGCGCTGGGCGCGGAGGGCGGCGGTGTTGGTGATGTCGCCGTGGCCGGGGATGACGATCGTGTCGTCGTTGCACATGTTGATGAGTTCAGAGAGGGAGCGTTGCCAGCCGCGGGTCGAGCATCCGCCGGGGGCGTCGCAGAAGGGGTGGAGGCCGTGGAAGAGGAGGTCGCCCGTGTGGAGGACGTTCTCTTCCGGGAAGTAGACGGCGACATCGGTGTCGGTATGACCGGGGCCGAAGTGGTGGAGTTGGATTGTGACGCCCCCCACTTCGCGCGTCTCGTGGTCTGACTTGAGCGTATCGTTGGGCTGGAAGTCCGCGGCGGTGAGTTGGGGCGCGCGCTCGGCGAACTTCTCGAGGTACGGGCGGATCACCTTGGATTTCGGGTCGTCGCCGTTGGCCTGATCGGGTGCATCGGCGGCGCCGGCGGTGTAGCGGTCGAGCTGGCCGGCGACGCGCTCGCTGACCTTGGCGTGCGCGAGGACGGTGTGATCGGCGGTGAAGGCCCAGTTGCCCCCGGTGTGGTCGGCGTGGTGGTGGGTGTTGATGACGAGTGCGAGTTCGGCGCGGCCGGAGTCGAAGGGGGCGATGAGCGACTCGCGTTTGAGGAGTTCGCCGAAGGGCGCGTTCTTGCAGTCGATGAGGAGCAGTTCGCTGTTGCGGGCCATGGCCAGGGCGTTGCCGCCTTCGCCCACGGCCACCATCATGCCCGAGGAATAGCCGGTCGCCCCCATCGGTCTTTGCGGGCCCCGGGGGATGCCGCGCCACTCGAAGTAGGTGAAGGGCACTAGGGAGCGGCGCTTGGCCGACGCCAGGGAGGTCAGGGCGAGGGGCGCGGCGGTGGACGCGGCGGCGATGGAGAGGAAGCGGCGTCGGGTGAGGGTCATGTCGGTGGCTCCGGGGTCGATTGTGTCCTCATGGTACGGTGCTCGCCGGGGATGGGACGAGCGTCTACACTCTGCATCCCAACCAATACCCGCACACGGTTTCATATTCGAGGACTCCTAAGGTGAAAGCTGTTGATCTCCGCCCCGGTTCGGCTGTCCGCATGGACGGCAAGTTGTATGTCGTGACGAAGTTCGAGCACCGCACGCCGGGCAACCTGCGCGCGTTCATTCAGGCGAAGCTGCGCGATGTGATGAACGGCGGGTACATCGAGAAGCGTTTCGCTTCGAGCGATGAACTGGAGGGAATCACGCTGGATCGTCGCCAGTGCGAGTACCTATACGCGGAGGCGGACTCCTTCGTGTTCATGGACTGCGACAACTTCGACCAGTTCAATGTGCCGGCGGAGGTCGCGGGGGACGCGATGCTGTACCTGCGGCCCAACGCGCAGACGACGATCATGTTCCTTGAAGAGAATCCGCTCTCGGTCGAGCTGCCCTCGGCGGTCGAGTTGACGGTGACGGAGACGCCGCCCGGCATCAAGGGGGCGACGGCGACGAACCAGTTGAAGGAAGCGACGCTGGAGACGGGCTTGAAGACGCGCGTGCCGCCGTTTATCGCGGAGGGCGAACTCATCAAGGTTTCGACGGCGGACGGCTCGTATCTGTCGCGCGCCAAGGAGTGATGCGCGGCGATCGGCACGGAGGTTGGTGATGGCTGATGCGGTGATCGAACGGCTCGACCCTCGCGACCTTGCGACGGTGACGCACCTGTACAACACGATTTTCCGGCCGGAGCGGGACGAGGCGTGGATCCGCAACCGCATGCGCGGCCGGCACAACATCCTCGTGATGGTGGCGCGGATCGAGAAGGACGCGGTGGGGTTCTACGTGGGCTTCGAGTTGAAGCCGGGCACGCACTTCACCTGGCTGGTGGGTGTTGTGAGCGATCTGCGCCGGTCGGGGATCGCGTCGCAGTTGATGCACGGGGCCGAGGAGTGGTGCCGCACCGAGGGGTACGGGCGCCTGCGGTTCGAGTGCGACAACCGGATCCGGCCGTTCCTGATCTTCGGGATCGCCAACGCGTATGACATCGTTGGGATTCGCTGGGATCAGGACCGGATGTCGAACCTGATTATTTTCGAGAAGGGACTCGGCGGGCCGGCGGACACGAGGTGACCGGTTCGCCCGAGCGAGTCGCGCTGACGGGCCTGGCGGTGAACGCGCTGCTCTCGTTGGGCAAGGCGGTCGCGGGCGTGCTGGGCAACTCGTTCGCGATGATCGCGGATGCCGCGGAGTCGATGGTGGACATCGTGGGCTCGCTGGTGATCTGGGGCGCGCTGCGGTACGGGAGCAGGCCGCCGGACGAGACGCACCCCTTCGGGCACGGCAAGGCGGAGGCGCTGGGCGCGCTGGCGGTCGCGGTGATCGTGGGCGCGGTGGGTGTGTTTGTGGGGTGGCACGCGGTTGAGGGGATCCGCACGGTGCAGCCGGTGCCGGCGCCGTGGACGCTGATCGTGATCGTGGTTGTGGTGGCGGTGAAGGAGACGATGTTCCGTGTGACGCGCCGGGCGGCGCGCCACGCGGGCAGCAACGCGGGCGTCGCCGACGCGTGGCACCACCGGTCGGACGCGATCACCTCGCTTGCGGCGTTCGTGGGGATTGCGATCGCGGTGATCGGCGGGGAGACGTTCGCGAGCGCTGATGATTGGGCGGCGCTGGTGGCGGCGGGTGTGATTCTGATCAACGCGGTGCTGATCGGGCGGGAGCCGTTCCACGAGCTGCTGGACAAGTCGCTGGATGATGTGGCGGCTCGGTGCACGGAGATCGCGCTGAGCGTCGAAGGGATTCGGGGTGTGGAGCGGTGCGATGCGCGGCAGAGCGGGCGGGCGTACCGCGTGACGATGCACGCGGAGGTCGATCCGGCGATGAGTGTGGCGGATGCGCACGCGCTGACGGGGAAGGTGAAGGCGGCGGTGCGGGAGGCGATGCCGCGTGTGGAGTCGTTACTGATTCACGTGGAGCCGTGGGAGGGGGATTAGTTACACCCGCACCATTTCCTGGAAGTCGGTGTAGCGCTTGGCGACTTCGTCTTTGGTCAGGCGGGCGAGGCGGTCGAGCGAGAAGGACTCGATGGTGAATGATGCGATGACGGTGCCGTGGGCGAGGGCCTGCTGGATGCTGGCCATCGAAATGTTGACATCCTTGGAGTGTGCGGCGGCGAGGTGGCCCATCATGCCGCCGGCGAAGGAGTCGCCTGCGCCGGTGGGGTCGATGACGGACTCGACGGGGTAGGCGGGGAGCATGGCGACGCCCTCGTCGTGGACGAGGATGCACCCGTGCTCGCCCTTCTTGATGACGACGAACATGGGGCCCATCTCGGCGATGATCTTTTTGCCGGCGGTGATGGGGTTGCGGATGTCGGTGAGCATGCGGGCTTCTTCATCATTGATGATGAGGCCGTCGATCTCGCGCATGACGGCGCGCAATTCTTCGCGTGCGGTGTCGATCCAGAGGTTCATGGTGTCGAGGACGGAGACGACGCGCTTCGGGAAGGCGCGGAGGAGTTCGAGTTGGACGGTGGGGTGGGAGTTGGCGAGGAAGATGTACTTGGAGTCCTGGTAGGCGGCGGGGATTTTCGGGGGGTGCTCGGCGAGGACACCCAGTTCGGTGAAGAGGGTCTCGCGCTGGTTCCAGTTGTCGAAGTACTTGCCGCCCCACGCGAAGGTCTTGGAGGCGGGGCGGATCTCGAGCCCCTCGACGCAGACATTGGGGAACTTGGCGAAGACGGCGCGGTAGTCGTCGTGGAAATCTCCCCCCGCGGCGGCGACGAGTCGGACCTGCGTGAAAAAGGAGGCGGCGGCGGCGAAGTAGGTGCACGAGCCGCCGAGGACTTTTTCTGCGACGGCGTCGGGCGTGTAGATGGTGTCGATGCCGATGGTGCCGGTGACGATGAGGGGCATGGATTGCTCCGAGAGTGGTTGGTTTGAAGGGGGTCCTAGGTTATCAGCTGGCGCCGGTGTCGGATTGTTCGTGCATCTGGTCTTCGACGACGGCTTTCATGGGCCAGAGGATGATGATGGTGAGGACGGTGATGAGCGCGGCGAGCGCGTAGGCGCCGACCGCGACGGAGGAGCCGATGGCCGCGGCGACCCAGACGGTGGCGGCGGTGGTGACGCCGTGGACTTTGGCGCCGCTCTGGATGATGACACCGGCGCCGATGAAACCGACGCCGGTGGCGATGCCCTGGAGGATTCGGGAGATGTCGAGGTTGTCGACATGGGCCATGGTGTGGATGCCCATGAGGACGAAGGCGGCGGCACCCATGGAGACGAGGGTCATGGTGCGGAGGCCCGCGGGGCGGTTCTTGCGTTCGCGATCGAGTCCGATGGCGGCGCCGAGCGCTCCGGCGATGAGGAGTCTGAGGAGTTCTTCCCACCAGAGCAGGTCCATCGGTTCACTCTAACACGGCGGGACAAGGCGATGCGGGTGGTGGTACCTTCATCGTATGACCAAGCATGTTGACGTTGTGACGCGATTCGCGCCGTCGCCGACGGGGAATCTGCACATCGGGGGGGCGCGGACGGCGCTGTTCTGCTGGGCGTTTGCGCGGCGGATGGGCGGGCATTTCCTGCTGCGGCTGGAGGACACGGATCGAGCGCGGTCGTCTGAGGCGTCGGCGGAGGCGATTCTGCGCGACCTGGCGTGGATGGGAATCGACTGGGACGAGGGGCCGACGCTTGCGTATGAGGGGCGGACGATCGGCGGCGATCCGCGTGGCGTGGCGCCGTTCGAGCAGAGCGCGCGGCTGGATCTCTACAACGCGGAGATCGAGCGGTTGCTGGAGGCGGGGAAGGCGTACTACGACTTCACGAGCAGCGAACAACTTGATGTGATGCGGAAAGAGGCGCAGGCGAAGAAGGAGAACTTCCGTTTTCATCCGGCGGACGGCGAGATCCCGTCTCTCGGCGCACAGCGCCAGCGTGCAGCGCGGGAGCCGGGCGTGGTGCGGCTGCGTGCGCCGGAGGAGAGCGTGACGGTTGTGGACGAGGTGTTGGGCGAGGTGTCATTCGGCGCGGGGGAGGTGGATGACCTTGTCATTCGCAAGGCGGACGGGTACCCGACGTATCACTTCGCGGTGGTGGTGGATGATGAGCGGATGGGTGTGACGCATGTGCTGCGGGGGCAGGAGCACCTGATGAACACGCCCAAGCATGTGATGATCCAGCGGGTGCTCGGGTATCGCACGCCCGCGTACGCGCATATGCCGCTGATCTTCAATGACAAGGGCGGGAAGATGAGTAAGCGTGAGCGGGATCAGACGGCGCGGCTCGCGGTGAAGGAGGCGGGGATGAGCGGGTCGCCGATTCCCGGCGTGATTCCGGACGATGTGTTTGCGGGGTGGCTGGGCGATAAGGCGCGGCAGTTGGAGCACTCGCAGCTGGAGGCGCTGGCGGCGCACATGAGGTTGTCGCTTCCCGAGGTGAGCGTGGATGACTTCCGGCGGGCAGGGTACCTGCCGGGCGTGGTGGCGAACTTCATTGCGCTGCTGGGGTGGACGCCGAGCAAGAATGCGGATGGGAGCGACCGCGAGAAGTTCGACATGGACTTCCTGGCGAAGGACTTTGACATTGCGCGGATCGGCAAGAGCAACGCGCGGTTCGATCGGGCGAAGCTGGCGAGTTTCAACAGCGATGCGCTGGGCGCGATGAGCGATGAGGCGTTTGCGGCGGCGTGGCGGGCGTGGTGCGAGGATTATGAGCCGGAGACGGCGGCGCGGCTGAGCGCCGGGGACATGGCGATGCTGGCTGGGGCCGTGAAGCCGCGGGTCAAGACCTTTGCCGAGGCGCGGGGCGTGATCGGTTTCGTGTTCCTCGATGACGAGGCGATCGAGTTCGACGAGAAGGCGGTGGAGAAGGTGCTGCGGAAGGGTGAGCCGAGCGGGTTGGAGTTGCTCGGGGATTTCCGCGCGACGCTGGAGGGGTTGGAGCGGTTCGAGCCGGAGGCGATCGAGGGGGCCGTGAAGGGGTATTGCGAGGCGAAGGGGATCGGGATGGGCAAGATCGCGCAGCCGATCCGCGTGGCGATCACGGGCACGACGGTGAGCCCGCCGCTGGGCGTGACGCTGGCGGCGGTGGGCAAGCGGGGAACGCTCGCGCGGATCAAGAGGTGCGTGGAGTCGGTGTAGGATTGGCGCGGTGATCCGGTCGAACGAACGAATGAGAGCGTGAGATGAGCGAAGTCGAGTCGGTAGTTCCCCGTCCGCGGCACTTTCTGGATGAGATTGTCGAGCGCGACAACGAGAGCGGTCGTTGGGGCGGCCGCGTGCACACGCGGTTCCCGCCGGAGCCCAACGGGTATCTGCACGTGGGGCACGCCAAGTCGATCAACCTCAACTGGTCTCTGGCGAAGAAGTACGGCGGGACCTTCAACCTGCGGTTCGACGACACCAATCCGGCGAAAGAAGAGATGGAGTTTGTCGAGTCGATCAAGCGGGATGTGAAGTGGCTCGGCGCGGACTTTGACTGCCCACCCACCGGCGGCGGCGTGTTCTGGGCATCGGACTACTTTGGCACGATGTACGAGTACGCGGTGGAGCTGGTGAAGAAGGGCAAGGCGTATGTGTGCGAGCTCTCGGGCGAAGAGGTGAGCAAGCGTCGGGGGACGCCCAAGGTGCCGGCGACCTCGCCGTTCCGGGATCGCCCGGTCGAGGAGTCGTTGCGGCTGCTCGAGGAGATGAAGGACGGGAAGCACGCGGACGGATCGATGACGCTTCGCGCGAAGATCGATCTGGCGTCGCCCAACTTCAATCTGCGTGACCCGGTGATGTACCGGATCATGCGGGTGGCGCACCACAACACGGGGACCGAGTGGTGCATCTACCCGATGTACGACTGGGCGCACGGGATCGAGGACTCAATCGAGGGGATCACGCATTCGATCTGCACGCTCGAGTTCGAGAATCATCGGCCGCTGTACGACTGGTTCATCGACTCGATCAACGAGGGCCGGAGCGCGGGCGAACGGATTCATCACCCGCAGCAGATCGAGTTTGCGCGGGGGAACCTGAACTACACGGTGATGAGCAAGCGGAAGTTCATTGAACTCGTCAAGGGAGGGCATGTGCGGGGGTGGGACGACCCGCGGATGCCGACGGTGGCGGGGCTGAGAAGGCGCGGGTTTACGGCGTCGAGCATCCGGGCGTTCTGGGAGGACGCGGGTGTGACGCGGACGGACTCGGTGATCGACATGGGTCGATTGGAGAACGCGATTCGGGATGAGTTGAATAAGAGTGCGCCGCGAAGGATGGCGGTGCTGCGACCGCTCAAGGTGGTGATCGAGAACTACGCGGAGGGTCAGACTGAGCACCTGGACGCGGTGAACAACCCGGAGGATGCGAGCGCGGGAACGAGGAAGGTTGCGTTCTCGCGGGAGTTGTTCATCGAGCGCGATGACTTCATGGAGGATCCGCCCAAGAAGTTCTTCCGGCTGGCGCCGGGGGTCGAGGTGCGGCTTCGGTACGCGTATTTCGTGACGTGCACGGATGTGGTGAAGGATGCGGGCGGCGAGATCGTGGAGCTTCGGTGCACTTATGACCCGGCGACGCGCGGCGGCGATGCTCCTGATGGGCGGAAGGTGAAGGGGACGCTGCACTGGGTGAGCGCGAGCGAGTGCGTGAGCGCGGAGGTGCGGCTGTACGACCGGTTGTATTCGGTGGAGGACCCGAACCGTGCTCCCCCCCCCCGCAAGGATGCGCCGGAGGGGTGGACGCACCTGGATGCGCTGAATCCGGGGTCGCTCGAGGTGATCGCCGGCGCGAAGCTGGAGAAAGCGCTCGGGGAGGCGCGCATCGGGGAACGGTACCAGTTCGAGCGGCTGGGGTATTTCTGCGTGGATGAGGACAGCGCGCCCGGGAAGCCGGTTTTCAATAGGACGGTGTCGCTCAAGGACTCGTGGGCGAAGGTCGGGGGGGCGGGGAAGTAGCTACGGCTTCCATGTCGCGGTGCAGCCCGGCGCTTCGGTGACGCGCGCCCAGAGGAGTTGCACATCGCCAGCAAGGATGGGCTGGATCGTCTTGCCGATGTGCTGGGCGACGCGCTCGGCGGTGGGGTTGGCTTTGTCGAAGGGGGGGACTTCGTTGAGGTTCCGGTTGTGGAAGCGCGCGACGCAATCCTTGAGGGCATCCTCGATGGTGTGGAAGTCCATGAGGAGGTCGTTCTCGTCGAGGGTGCGGCCGGCGATGCAGACGGTTGCGAGCCAGTCGTGGCCGTGGGTGGGCTCGGGGGCGCCGTTGATGCGGATGGCGTGTGCGGCGGAGAAGCGGGCGTCGATGGTGAGTTCGTACATGGGGTGAGGTTAGCGGCTCAAAAGCACAGAGCACAAAGCACAGATGCGGGACACCCTCCCCCGCCACCGTCATGCTTCGCGTGACACTTCCCCCGCTGGCAGCGGGGGAGGGAGCCGGTCGTTGCGTTCGATGGGGGCGATCCCCTGCCGCTGGTGGGGGAGGGGACAAAGTCTGGAAAACCTGATTATGGGGTGAAGTCGGTTCTGGGTCGGCCCGATAGGCGATTCGGAGAACCGCCTATGCGACCCATTGATCCGAAGACGCTTCAAGCCGGACAGGTATTCCCGCTGCCGTTGTATTCGAAGCGCGGGACGAAGCTGCTGGGAGCGGGGATTGAGTTGACCAGGGACGGCGCGCGTCGGCTGCGGCGCCTGGCGGCCGGATCGATTTACATGGCGCGGACGGTCGGGGAGTTGTCGGCGGCGGGTGTGCTTGAGAAGCGGACGAAGGGGCTGGTTGAGCCGAAACAGGCGGGGGGCGTTGTGTACGAGGATGCGCGCGGGCTGACGGGACACTCGGGCTACGAGATGCCTTTGCAGTTTGAGCATGCGCGTCGTCGCGCGGCGATTCTGAAAGTGGCGGAGGATGTTGTCTGGAGGCGCGAGCGGCTCTGGTCGCTCATTCCGGGTCGCGTGACGCGGCAGACAGGCGGGCACGGGATCGAGTCTTCGGACGGGCGGGGTTGGCCGGCGGCGAGTGAGTTGATGCGCCTCCGGGGCGAGCGAATCGAGAAGATCGCGGTGCTGCTGGACCGGATCGTCGCGATGGAGCCGGTGGGGGTGGGTTCGTGCGAGTCGATCGTCGGGGGACTGATCGACTTGTTTGACCGGTATCCGGAACGGTTTGCGCAGTTGGCGCTGCACGGTCGTCCGATGGATGACTACCTGCCGGAGCACGCGTTTACGGCGGCGGCGTTGAATGTGGCGATCGCGTCGCATCTTGAATGGCCGCAGCGCGCGGTGATGAACGCGGGGCTTGCGGGGTTGCTCTCGGATGTGGGGATGATGCTGGTGCCGGACCGGATTCGCAAGACATCGCGGGCGCTAGACGACGCGGAGTTGCACGCGGCGCGCCGGCATGTGTGGACGGGCACGGCGCTGCTCACACGGATCGAGGGGTTGCCGGAGGCGGTGATTCGTTCGGCGCATCGGCATCACGAGCGGCTTGACGGTTCGGGGTATCCGCGCGGGCTGCGCGGGGATCGGCTCGATGATGTGTCTCGTGTGGTGGCGGTGGCTGACGCCTATGCTGCGGCGACGCACCCGCGGGTGCACAAGCCCGCGAAGCGGCCGTACGACGCCATGGCCGAGATCATCGCGTTGGGCTCGGTGGGGACGCTGGACCGGCGCGCGGTTCATGCGTTGGTGTGCGCGGCGGGGCTGTTCCCGGTGGGGACGGGCGTCGTGCTCTCGACGGGCGAGACGGGCGTTGTGGTGTGCGTGAATCGATCGAGCGTGGACCGGCCGATGGTGCGCGTTCGGGGCGGGACGGGGGAGCGTCTGATCGACCTTCGCGAGGACGGCCGGGTGCGTGTCGTGCGCGCGTCTGACTACGCGATGGCCGCGTGAGCGTGCGGGGCGGGTATCATCGGGGGCGATGGGAACGAGTGAACAACAGAAGCCGGCGCTGATGGCGTCGGTGAGCGGGTTGCGCGGGACGGTGGGCGGTTCGCTCACACCGGACGTGGTTGTGCGCTATGTCGGTGCGTTCGCGGGATGGGTGAGCGAGACGACGGGTGCTGCTCGGCCGACGATTGTGCTGGGGCGTGACGGGCGCGCCGGGGGCCAGTTGATTCGGGACCTGGTTGTCTCGTCGCTTCGGGCGGGCGGGTGCGATGTGATGGACCTGGGTGTGGTGACGACTCCGACCGTGGGGTTGATGGTCGGGGAGTTGCAGGCGGACGGCGGATTGGTGGTGACGGCGAGTCATAACCCGGCGGAGTGGAACGGGCTCAAGCCGATCACGGCGGAGGGGCGTGCGCCGAGCCCTGAGGATGCGGGGGTGCTGCTCGAGCGGTTTCGGAACGGCCTTGCGCGGGTGGTGGGGCACGATCGGTACGGGGATGAGCGGCGGGACGGGACGGCGGTGGATCGGCATGTGGACCGCGTTCTGACTGCGCTTGAGACGATTGGTGTTGCCGAGAAGGCGCGGGGCGCTCGGTTCAAAGTGGTGGTGGACTCGGTGAACTGCTCTGGGGCGCGGGTGATGGCGCGGCTTCTCGAAGCGCTGAACTGCAAGGTGACGCACCTGAACAAGAGCGGGGATGGTGTGTTCCCGCACATGCCCGAGCCGACGGCGGAGCACCTGACGGATTTGAGCGAGAAGGTGGGCGCGGCGAAGGCGGACATCGGCCTGGCGCAGGATCCGGATGCGGATCGGCTGGCGATCGTTGACGGGAGCGGGCGGTATATCGGGGAGGAGTACACGCTCGCGCTGAGCGCGATGTCGCTGCTGGGATCGATGGGGGGCCGCGCCAAGGGGGCACGATTGGCCGCGAACTTATCGACGAGCCGGATGATTGATGATGTGGCGAGCGAGTTCGGCGCGCGGGTGGTGCGGACGGCGGTCGGCGAGGCGAATGTGGTGATGGGCATGCGGGAGCACGGGTGCGTGCTCGGCGGCGAGGGGAACGGTGGCGTGGTGTGGCCCGATGTGGTTTCGATTCGAGACAGCGTTGGGGCCGCGGGTCTTGTGCTGGGGCTCATGGCGCGGACGGGCCGGAGCGTGCGGGAGTTGGTGGACGCGATACCGTCGTACGCGATGGTGAAGCGGAAGGTGGTGCTCAAGCCGGGGCTCGCGGAGCGCGCGATCGAGCGGGTGAACGACGCGTTCCCGGATGCGGAGCGTGACACGCAGGACGGGCTTAGGGTTGACTTTGAGTCGCCCTCGGGCGGCGGTTCGGCGTGGCTTCATGTTCGGGCGAGCAACACGGAGCCGATTCTGCGGCTGATCGTGGAGGCGCCGACGCGCGCGGACGCGGATGCGATCATCGAGGATGCGCAGCACTCGATCGGCGGGTGAGCGAGCGAGAGCGTCGGGCCCTCATCTCAAGGGCAGGAGACCTGCCACGCGGCGAGGATGACATTGAGGTCATCGACATTGATCACTCCGTCGTTGTTGGCGACGTCGAGTCGGTCCCCCACTCCCACATTCACCTGCCAGTTGGAGAGGATGGCGTTGAGGTCGTCGACATCGACGGTTCCGTTCTCGACGACATCGGCGAGGAAGGTATCGACGACGGTGACGGTCGCGAGGGGGTCGCCGATGGGGACGTTGGTGATGGAGAGCGCGGGGGTCGCGATCCATGCGGCTTCGGCGAAGGTGCGCCCGTTGAGGTACAGCGCGCGTGCGAGGTACTCGGCGTCGGCGACGAAGACCGTGAAGGGTTCGGCGACGTGGCCGACGGTGAAGGAGCCGCCCCGCGCGATGAAATCGGTGACCTGTTCGTGATCCGAGCCGGATTGCCCGGCGATGTCGTGCGCGTTGAACGACTCGTAGGAGACGAAGATCGCGGCGGGGTCGAAGGTGTAGGTGTCGAGGTATTCGCCGTCGCCGGGAGCGTTCTCGGCGCCGGGCGCGATGTCGTGGTTCTCGCCGTATGACCCGAGGACGAGGATGGGTCGGTTGTCCGGGAGTTCGGGGCCGGTGATGAAGTTTGTGGTCTCATCGTGTGTGACGGCGTAGCCCTGGTTGGTGAGGAACTGCGTGGCCTTCTCGAAGTCGTCGCGGAGGGGGAATCTTGGCGGGAGATCGTCGTCGTCGAGTTGATTGGCGCTTGGCTGGTACTCGTCAAAGAGACACTGGACCATGCACTTGGAGACGACGAGGTGTTGGGATCGGTTGAGGAGCGCCTGGATGTTCTGCAGCGCTGTTGTTGTGCCGTAGGGCTGGGCATCGAGGCGGCAGGTGAGATAGAAGTCGCCGGTGGTGAGGTTGGTGATGTACCAGTGTTCGCCGCCGGTGGGGCCGACGATGGTGAAGTTCTTGGGCTGCTTGATGTTGGCGCGGGTGAAGTTGGTCACCGGGACGGTGTTGTTGAGGTGGTAGGGATTGTCGATGACGCCGTTGTATCGGAATGGGAGCGCGGTGTTGCCGGCGACTTCGAGGTCTTGCTGGATGAGTGTGAGTTCGGACTCGACGCTTGAGAATGATGTTGCGAGGGAGAACTCGGCGCCGCCGTTGATGCGGGTAGGGAGGCCTCGCGTGGTGAGGAAGACGACGACATCGGAGGAGATGTCCTGGAAGGGCGCCGAGACGCCGTTGATGAAGTTGAGGAGCGGGAGCCGGATCTTGGAGTTGTATTCGAAGCGTGTGCAGAACTGCGTGGGGATGGTGGCGTCGTTGAAATCGAACTGGCGGACGCCGGGGTAGAGCGCGACATACATGTTGCGGACCGCGAGGGAGTCGGCGTTCTGGGAGTTGTAGAGGAGGAGGACCTGGTCCTCGGTGATGGCACGGGCTGCCGGCGTGAATGCGCCGATGAGCATCGCGCAGGCGAGCGCGGCGAGGTATCGGGTGTTCATGTGCATCTCTCCAACCAACTCTCCACCCCCTCACTATCTCCCCACATCGGACGACCTGACAATATCGGAATCGGCTCAGCGTTCGGGGATGATTCGCGTCGCGTAGATGGAAGCGGGTGAAAAAGTGCGAGTCAACCCGAACAGCCCCCCCACCTCCCCCCACACTTTCATATGATTGACGCCTTGACGACGATCCGCGTGAACGATGATGAAACAGGGTGTGCGCTGATCGCCGTGAAGGCGGTGCCAGGCGCGTCGCGCGACGAGATATCGGGCGCGCTGGGTGACCGGCTGAAGGTGCGGGTGTCTGCTGCGGCCGAGGGCGGGAAGGCGAACAAGGCGATCTGCGCGTTGATCGCCGGTGCTCTGGGCGCGAGCAAGAAGGACGTGAGCGTGGTGGCAGGCCTCACGAGCGCCGAGAAGACGGTGCGCGTTGCGGGGATGGGCGCGGCGGAGGTGCGGGGGCGGTTAGGAGTGTGATCGCGTCTCGTTGAATGTCGCGCAGGGACAAGCCGCTCGTGTGCGCCTTTCATCCGATCAAGACGGCTCAATCACGCGGGTGATGGGAGCATGCCGGGATCGATGCCCTTGTCGTAATCGGTGCGCGGCTTGGATTGGCGCGGCGGATTCTGCTTGCGTGCTTCGGCCTCGATGAGGTCGGAGACGGTGGGTCGATCGAGTGACTCACCCCGCATGAGGAGGCGGACCTCTTCGACGCTGAGCGTCTCGTGTTTGAGGAGCGCTTCGGCGACGGCGACGACCTTGTCCCAGTTGTCTTCGATGAGTCGCTCGGCGTCGGCGTATGCGTCGGTGGCGAGTTTGCGGATTTCCTCGTCGATGATCCTGGCGGTCTCGTCGGAGTAGTCCTTCTCGGGGAGGAACGAGTCGCGGGTGTCGTTGCCGGCGTAGCGGACGAAGCCGAGCTTCTCGCTCATGCCCCATTCGAGGACCATCGCCCGGGCGAGTTGCGTGGCTTGCGAGATGTCCTGCGCGGCGCCGCTGGAGACGTCGCCCATGGCGATTTCTTCGGCGATTCGGCCGCCGCAGACGACGCGCATGGTGGCCTTGATCCACTTGAGGCTGTAGCCCATGCGGTCTTTTTCGGGCATGCTGAACGTGGCGCCGCCGAACTGACCGCGGGGAATGATCGTGACCTTGTGGAGTGGGTCTGCATCGCTGAGCATGGCCTGGAGGATGGCGTGGCCGGCCTCGTGGTAGGCGGTGAGCTTGTTCTCTTCGACCTCGCGGACGCGGCTCTTCTTGGCGCGGCCGAAACGGATCTTGTCGCGGGCTTCTTCGAGGTCTTCCTGTTCGACGAAGTCCTTGCCGGCGAGGGTGGCGCTGATGGCGGCCTCGTTGATGATGGCGGCGAGGTCGGCACCACTGAACATGGGCGTGACGCGTGCGAGGCGCTCGAGGTCGACGTTGGGGCCGAGTTTGACCTTGTTGGCGTGGACCTTGAGGATCTCGAGGCGGCCGACGACGTCGGGGAGGGGGACGACGATCTGGCGATCGAATCGGCCCGGACGAATGAGCGCGGGGTCGAGGACGTCGGCGCGGTTGGTGGCGGCGATGACGATGACGCCGTCGCCTGAGGCGAAGCCGTCCATCTCGACGAGGATGGCGTTGAGTGTCTGCTCGCGTTCGTCGTGGCCGCCGGTGGTGAAGCCGCCGCCGCGACGGCGACCTACGGCGTCGATCTCGTCGAGGAAGATGATGCAGGGAGCGGCGTCCTTGGCCTGCTTGAAGAGGTCGCGGACGCGGCTTGCACCGACGCCGACGAACATCTCGACGAAGTCGGAGCCGGAGATGCTGAAGAAGGGGACGTCGGCTTCGCCGGCGATGGCCTTTGCGAGGAGTGTTTTGCCGCAGCCGGGCTCACCGACGAGGAGGACGCCTCTTGGGATGCGGCCTCCGATCTTGGTGAAACGCTTGGGGTTCTTGAGGAACTGGACGATTTCCTGGACTTCTTCCTTGGCCTCATCGACGCCGGCGACATCGGCGAAGGTGACGCCGGTCTGTTCCTTGGCGAGGACGCGGTGGCGCGACTTTCCGAAGTTGCCGAGCATGCCCCCGGCGCCGCCCGCGCCGCGGAGGCCGCGGGCGATCATGATCCAGATGAAAACAAAGAACCCGAGGAGGAGGAGAAATCCGGGCGAGAGGAGTTCGTTCCAGACGCTTGGGCCTCGTTCCTTGTAGTTGCCCTTGGTGAGTTCGTTGAGTTGCTGCTTGGTGGTATCGAGGGCCTGCGGATTGATGACCACTCGGATGTGTACGGGCTGGGTGTCGTTGACTGCCTGTCGCGTTGCGTTGATGGCGGTGGGTGTGAGGACGATGTCCGTGAGGACGGGGTTGTTGGTCGTGCCCTCGTTGTAGGCGGCGGCGAACTCTGACCATTTCATCTCGGTGCGGGGCGGGCCGAGTGTCTGGAAGGCGATGAAGAGGAGCATGGCCACGGCGGCGATGAGGAGCCAACCGAACTGGCCGCGCGAGGCGCGGGGCGGTCCCGGCTGGCCGGGGGGCGGGGTCGGGCCGTTGGGCCCGCCGGGGCCCTTGCTGCCCTGATTGGGCTTGCGGTCGGGGCTGTTGGGTTTGTTGGGTTGTTGATCCGTCATGAGGGGAGGTTTTCCTCTGGCTCCTGAGATGATTAGGTGATCGGACGATCACCCCTGTGGCTTGCGAACAATAGCCGCGTTAGGGGCGTCGGTCTTACCAGGAGGTGCGCAGCTCGGCGACGATTGCCCTGGCCATGTCGTCGATGGCCCCCCGGCGTCCGATTTCACGGCCCTCGGCGACCCCCCCGCCGGGGACGAAGGGGTCGGCGGTCCGGAAGTTGCGGCGGGCGACGAGGATCGTGGCATCGGCGCGGCGCTTGAACTCGAAGGCGACGGTGAGTTCGAGGGCGAGTTCCTGCGTGAGCCCGGAGGTGTCCTGTGTCGAGAGCTTGCGCATGGAAACATTGGTGATCGCGCCTGAGAGGACGGCCTGCGAGTTGTCGCTCGAGGTGACGCGCCAGGGCGTGGTGCGGTGGATCTCGGTGACGATGGCCTTGGTGAGTGCCTCTTCGATGTACGGCTCGAAGGTGTCATTGCGGAAGATCGGGACCGAGACCGTCTGGATGTCGGTGCGGTAAGGCGAGGTGAGCGCGTAGCCGGACTCGGCATCCGAAGCGCAACCCCATAGTCCGCACATTGAGGCGAGCGCGAACGCTGCGACGAGGACGATGTGAGCCGGGGAGCGCATCACTCTGTCGGCTCCACGATAACTGTCGGCTGGTCGTCGGATTGTGGCGGCTCGGCTTGCGGGGCGGTTGCGGCCGACTCGATCCAGCCCTTCTCGTGCATGATGTCGCGGGCGCGGGAGGCGGCGACGGTGCTTGGGAACTCGCGGTTGAGCCGGCGCAGGACGAGGCGGGCGGAGGGCCACTCGTTGCGCGCGAGGTACCAGCGCGCGTTCTCGAGTTGTTTGGCGGCGAGCGACTCTTCGATGCGGAGCTCGACGCCGCCGGAGAGCCCGGCCTGCTCGGCCTGGATCGGCGCATCGCGGTTGAGTTCCTTGATCTGGATCTGGGCGTCGATGAGCCCGGAGGCGTCGTACTTGGGCCCCTTGAAGCGGGCGATGTCGGCGAAGATTCGGCGCTGGCGCGCCTTGAGGTAGTTGGGGCCCTTGGGGAAGTTCTCCATGTAGAGGTCGTAGGCCTCGGATGCGAGGGCGATATCGCCGGTGCGGTAGTAGAAATCGGCGAGTTCGATGGCCGCTCGCTCGGCGAGCGCGGAGCCGGGTGTGCGTTCCTGGACGCGGATGAGAAGTTCGACGGCGACATCGGTGGCGTCGAAGATGCGGACGCCCCAGGCGCGGCGCTTGAGGCCGTTGGCGTATCGGATGGCGATATCGAGTTCGCGTTCGACTGCTGTTAAGAACTCGTCACTTTCCGGGAAGGCGCGGATGACTTCTTCGTAGTCGTAGAGCGCGAGGTACTCGCGGTGGAGGGCGACGCGGGCGTCGCCTCGGAGGCGGAGGGCGGCGGGGCGCCAGATATTGCGGGACTTCGCGGGGTCGTCGAGCCACGCGGTCAGGAGCGTGCGCGCCTTGGAAGGGTTGTCTTCCGCGAGGGCGCGGCGTGCCTGGTCGATCACTTGTTGATCGGCGTCGCGCTCCTGCTGCTCGGCCTGCCATTGGCCTGACTCCGTGAGCGAAAAGGTTTCCGCTTGCGCCCGAGCGATCTGCATCGGGGCGATCAGGGCGAGGAGCGCGAGGAGTCGTCGTGCGAGCGTTCGCTTCATGGGGCTAGCATACTCGCCCGCGGCGCGGTTTGGGTGCGTTTGGGGCTAACGGAGCGGTGATGAGCGTGGTGGTCGTGTACAACCCGAAGTCGGGGCGCGGGCGCGGGCTGAGCGTTGCGGCTCTGCTGGTGGATCATCTCCGAGGGCGCGGGATGGGCGTCGTGTCGGCCTCGATCCGGGAGCAGTGGCGTGACCTCCTGAACGGGGCGCGTGCCGTGATCGCTGCGGGGGGTGACGGCACGGTGCACGCGGTTGCGAGCGCGGTGCTGGACACCGGAGTCCCCGTGTACCAATGCCCCATGGGGACCGAGAATCTCTTCGCGCGGGAGTTCGGGATGTCGCGCGAGCCGGTGGAAATCGGCGATGCGATCGAGCGCGGGCGGACACGGCGGGTGGATGTGGGGATGTGCAACGGGCGGGCGTTCGTGATCATGTGCTCGGTGGGGTGCGACGCGAATGTGATTCACCGGCTGGATCGGGTGCGGAACGGCGCGATCTCGCACTCGAGTTACGCGATGCCGACTCTTCGGGAGGTGATGCGGCCGGCAATTCCGAAGTTGTGTGTGACGGTTGACGGGCGGGTCGTGGTGGACGGCGGGCGTGGGCAGTTGGTGGTGGCGAACTCGCGGCAGTACGCGATGCGGATCGACCCGGCGCGGGATGCGCGGGTGGATGACGGCGCGCTTGATGTGGTGTTTCTTCCGCACGAGACCGTGGCGGGCGCGGTGGCGCACGGCGCGCGGGCGCGGATGCGATGGGCGGATGGGCGCGGCGTGGTGCGCGCACGGGGGGCTGCGATTCGAGTTGAGTCGGTGGGTGGGGAGACGGTGTATCAGTTCGATGGGGAAGCGAGCGGGCGTCCCGCGGGGTCGGTCGATGGGTCTTTGGCGGCGGGGCTTGCCGCGCATGAGCGGCTCCCGATGGAAATATCGGTGCGCGCGGGGGCGCTGACGGTCTTGGAAGGGTTGTAGGCGACTTCTCTTTACCCCTCACCTGGTCACTATGTGACCACCCTTTCCCGCAATGGCGATGGGTGCAGAGAAACGGGAAGATTCTTTACCGGCGAGGGTTTCGGCCTCGCGGCGAGGGCTTGCGGAGCGCTCGTGGTGCGTGGGCGGGAGCGTCCTGCGTCGGGTCGTCGGCGGTCGACTCGTGATCGGTGTGTTCGCGCGGCCCTTCGCCTTCGGCGGTCGCGGGGGCGTGCGCACGTTCGTCCGGGGCTTCCGCGTCCGACGGCATCCGGGCGAAGATGAGACGGCCGTTTGATGTCTGGACGGCGCTGGTGACGGTGAGTTGCTGTGTTGTGTCGATGTGCGGCGCGCCGTTCTCGGCGACGACCATCGTGCCGTCGTCGAGGAAGCCGACGGCCTGATTGGGTTGTTCGCCGGGTCGGACGAGTTCGATGGTGATGGAGTCGCCGGGCACGAGCGTCGGGCGCATGGCGCGGGAGAGATCATTGATGTTGAGGACGCCCACGCCCTGGATGGCGGCGACTCGCGCCAGCCCGGTGTCGCCCGTGACGATGAGCGCGGGGAGAAGCCGGGCGAGTTCGACGAGCTTCTGATCCACTCCGGTGCCGGGGATCTGGGCGTCGTCGATGGAGACATCGAGTCGGGGGGAGCGCTGGAAGCGGGCGACGATGTCGAGGCCTCGGCGGCCCCGTGCTCGTTTGGATTTGTCGCCCGCGTCGGCCATGGTCTGGAGTTCGTCGAGGACGCAGCGGTGGACGATGAGGGGGGCCTGGAGGAAGCCGGTCTCGGCGGCCTCGAGGACGCGGGCATCGATCAGGGCGGAGGAGTCGAGAACGAGGGGCTTGGTGCCTCGGAACTGCTTTGCGAACTCGACATAGGGGATGACGAGGCGAAAGTCTTCGGAGGTCTGGAGGACGGTGGTGACTCCGAGGTAGCAGAGCCCGATTCCCAGAAGGATCTTGATGGTCAGAAAGATCCGGTTGTATTCGTCGGTGAAGACGAAGGTCTCTTTGAAGAGATCGACGACGAATGAGAGGAGCGCGGTGGCGAGGATCCCCGCGAATACACCTAGAAGGATGGAGGAGATGGTCGCGAGTTTGCGCTTGGGCGTGAGTATGTCGATGGCGACGACGAGGGCGAAGAAGGCGAGCGTGCCGACGACGGCGGCCCACCAGTTGGCGACGACATCGAGGCCGAGGGACGACTCCGCGGAGAGTTTGACGATGCCCAGCGAGGTGATGACGACCATCAGGAGGAGCACGGTGGCGCGGAGCGCGATGAGGGCCCTGCGTCGGATTCGTTGGTCGTCGGGGATCGGGTTGCGCCTGTCGTCGTGGGGCGTCATGTGGATTGAGTGTAGCCCGGATGGTGGGCTGTGACGGTGGGCGAGTGTGCGGGTAGACTTGGTGTTTCCCGTTCCCCCCGTATCCGCTTGTCCGTCGCGTCGGTTGGCGACCGGGCCCGGTGCACGGGCGGCCCGTGAACCTGGTCAGGGCTTGACGGCAGCAGCCATAAGCGGCAGTCGTCCGGTGCCGCCGGTGTCCTGGTCGCCAACCGGCGTGACTGGCGAGTATTGGGAGAGAGATGTCGTACACGGTTCTGGCAAGGCGCTATCGATCGCAGGGGTTCGGCGAGGTTGTCGGGCAGGGGGCGATCGCGCGGACGCTCGAGCGGGCGATCGAGCAGGACCGGGTGGCGCACGCGTACCTGTTTGTGGGGACCCGGGGTGTTGGCAAGACATCGACGGCGCGGATTTTCGCCAAGGCGCTGAACGGTGGGTCGCCGGAGGTGGACAAGGCGATCATGTCCGGGCAGGACACGGATGTGATCGAGATCGACGCCGCGTCGAACTCGAAAGTGGATGAGACGCGGGAGCTGATCGCCAACGCGATCTACAAGCCGCTTCGGGGCAAGTACAAGATCTACATCATCGACGAGGTCCACATGCTGTCGACGGCGGCGTTCAACGCGCTGCTGAAGACGCTCGAGGAACCGCCCGAGCATGTGAAGTTCATTCTGTGCACGACGGAGACGCACAAGGTTCCGGCGACGATTCAGTCGCGGTGCCAGCGTTTCGATTTCCGGAATCTCTCGGTCGCGGAGATTTCGGAGCATTTGGCGCAGGTGTGCAAGGGGGAGAAGGTCAAGGCGGATGAGGATGCGCTGCACGCCGTGGCGCGGCTGGCCAACGGGTCGATGCGGGATGCGCTGTCGCTGCTCGATCGGCTGATGGCGGCGCGGAGCGGGAAGGAAACGATCACGGTCTCGCTTCTGGAGGGGTTGCTTGGGTTGCCGGCGCGGGAGTCGATCGAGGGGATTGTGTCGGCGCTGGCGGATTCGGATGCGAAGGGCGCGCTGGAGTTGTGCGACAGGTTGCTGGCGCAGGGCATCACGATGGAGCAGTTCCTAGAGTCGGCGATTCTGCGGCTGCGCGATCTGATGCTGGTCTGTGTGTGCGGTGAGGCGACGGGGCTGGTGGACCTTTCGGGCGAGGCGCGGGAGCGGGTTGTCGAGCAGTCGCGCGGGTTCGATGAGAGCGGATTGGTGCACATGATCGCGTTGTGCGAGAGCGCGCAGCGGATGACCAAGACGAGCGCGACACCCCGCGCGATTCTTGACGCGGTGATGGTGCGGCTTGCGATGACGGAGAAGATCGCGGATGTGGCGCGATTGCTCGAGGGCGGCGCGGTGGCGGAAGCAAAGCCGCCCGGCTCGGCGAAACGAGCGACCTCAAAAAAAGCGTGACGGCGGAGCCGCCCCCCCCCACTCCCCGTGAGGCGCCGGCGGCCCCGCCGGGGACGACATCCACGATCGAGTCGAAATCGAATGCGAATGTAATCGCGCCCTCGGACGCTTCGTCGTTGGCGGAGATGTGGGCGCGCGTGATGGAGGCGATCGACGCGGTGCCGTCCGTATCGGTTGTTGCTGAGTCGATGCGACCGGTTGAGCGGAAGGGGTCGACGCTGCGACTGGCGAAGCCGACAACCGGCGTGCGGTTCTCGGAGGTGCAGCGCGAGAAGCTGGAGGAGGTTGTTGAGAGTGTTTTCGGCGCGCGGATGCGCGTCGAAGTGGTCGAGGAGTCGGGTCGGGCCGCGAGCGAGGAAGCACCGGTCGAGGCGAACGAGCGAGAGGTCGACTCCGCTGCCCGCGAGGAGGCGATGCGTCACCCGGCGGTGAAGAAGGCGGCGGAGCTGCTGGGCGGGCGATTGATTCGGGTTGAGCGGGCGGAGTGAAGCGACGGGTCCACGGAGGGTTGTGATGTTCGATCAGTTGAAGGCGATGGGGGCGGTAGCGGGGCTGCTCAAGGACAAGGAGCGGCTCCGCGCGATGACGGAGCAGTTCAAGGACAAGATGGAGCGGACACGGGTGACGGGCGCTGCGGGCGGCGGCGCGGTGCGCGTGACGATCTCGGGGAAGCTGCGCGTCACGGATGTTGAGGTGATGCCGGCGCTGCTGGGGGGTGCGGAAGATTCGGGGCGCGTGCAGTTGCAAAACCTGATTCTTGAGGCGACGAATGATGCGCTGGAGCGTGTGCAGGCGTTGATTCAGGAGGAAGCGGCTCGGCGGATGCAGGAACTGGGGCTGCCCGACATGCCCGGGCTCGGGAATCTGCTGGGCTGAGGGGGCTAGAGTTCTGCGATGGCGAAGCAGCGGAGTCACAATCCGGATCACTCGAGCGCGTATCCCGCGCCGGTGCGCGAACTGCTCGAGGAACTGGCGCGCCTGCCGGGGATTGGCAGGCGCTCGGCGGAGCGCCTTGCGCTGCATCTGCTCAAGAGCGATGCTGCGGACGCGATGTCGCTGGCGGACGCGATCGCTCGCGTGAAGACGGAGGTGGGCCAGTGCCCGGTGTGCTTCAACTTCACGGACGGTGATGCGTGCGCGGTATGCCGGGACGAGCGGCGCGACCCCTCGATGGTGCTGGTGGTTGAGCAGCCGCGGGACTTGATTTCGCTGGAGCAGACGGGGATGTACCGTGGCGTTTATCATGTGCTGCTCGGGCGGATCAGCCCGCTCGAGGGCGTGAGCGAGGATGATCTGACTATCGGCGCGCTGCTGGCGCGGATCGATACGCCGGAGCGGAATGCCGGGGGGGCGCGGGTTGAGGAAGTGATTCTCGGGCTGAACCCGACGCTGGAGGGGGATGGGACGGCGCTGTATCTGCAGCAGGCGGTGGCGAAGCGGGGCGTGAAGGTCTCGCGGCTTGCGCGGGGATTGCCGACTGGATCGCAGTTGGAATACGCCAACAAGGCGGTTCTTGCGGATGCGATTCTGGGCCGGCAATCGGTGCGTTAGCGCGAGGTGACGGGGGCGGACGGTATAGTTGCCGGCGGCACGGACGCCCGAGGGATAGCGCATGCGTTTTGACACATCCCAGCACATGAAGATGGGCCAGCAGATGAAGCTGGCGCCGCGGATGATCCAATCGATGGAGATTCTGCAGATGGCGCTGCCCGCTCTGGAGGAGCGGATCGAGCAGGAGCTGGAGTCGAATATCGCGCTGGAGACCTGGGAGCCGGGCGCCGACACGCAGACGATTGAGTTGGAACGCGCCGAGCGTGATCGGGCGGATCGGGAGAATGAGCGCGAGCTGACGGTAGAAGACGGCGGGGCGGGTGACTTCGAGCGGCTCGGCTCGATGGAAGCGGACAATCCGGAGGCGTTTGACAACGAGTACTCGGCGGCGTCGTTGCATGCGCGGCAGTCGCTCGAGCCGGGGTCGTACTCGCCGTCGCGGATGGCGGGCGAGCGCGACGCGAAGATGGATGCGCTTGCGAATACGGCCGCGCCCGCGAAGTCGCTCACGGACCAGTTGCTGGAGCAGTGGTCATTCGCGGAGGTGGACGGCGCGACGCGGGAGGCGGGGCGGCTGCTGATTCAGAATATCGATGACGACGGGTACATCCGGGCGGACCTGGAGCAGATTCGGGAGTCGATCGCCGATGAGCGTGCGCGGCCCAGGCTGGAAGCGCTCGAGCGGGCGTTGACCGCGCTGCAGATCTTTCTGGACCCGCCCGGGCTTGCGGCACGCGACCTGCGGGAGAGTCTGCTCTTGCAGTTGGACGCGATCGAGGAGGCGGACCCGCGGGCGGATGTGAGTGCGATTCGCAAGATCATCGAGGGGCATCTCGATGATCTGACGCACAACCGGATTCCGCGGATCGCGGAGAAGACCGGGATGAGCATCGAGGAGATTTCCGAGGCGCTGGCGCATGTGCCGCGGTTGGTGCTGCATCCGGGGCGGACGCTCGTGAACTCGATGCTTCCATCGATCATTCCCGATGCGATTGTCGAGTACGACGAGGACGGTGATGACTACATCGCGTACCTGACAGATGGTCGGATGCCGAACCTGCGGATCAACAAGGATTACGCGACGCTCGTGAAGGATCGGGGGTTGGCCAAGCAGGACCGCGAGTTCATCCGGACGAATCTGTCCAACGCGAACTGGTTGATCGATGCGCTCAACCAGAGGCGGCACACGCTGCAGCGCGTGCTCAATGCGGTGGTCGCGGCCCAGCGGGATTTCTTCGATCTTGGTGAGCAGGCGCTGAAGCCGTTGCCCATGACGCAGGTCGCGGACCAGCTGGGGATTCATGTCGCGACGGTGTCGCGGGCGGTGGCGGGGAAGCACATCCAGTGCCCGCGGGGGATTTTCCCCCTTCGGCGTTTCTTCACGGGGGGTATGCAGACACAGGGCGGGGACGAGGTCTCGTACGACGCGATCAAGGCGGCGCTGAAGGATGTGATCGACGAGGAGGACAAGTCCAATCCGCATTCGGATGATGCGCTGGTGAAAGAGCTCGAGAAGAAGGGGATCGACATCGCGCGACGTACGGTCGCGAAGTACCGGTCGCAGCTGGATATCCCCAGCGCGCGGCTACGGAAGAAGTTCTAAGAGATTTCGTGTGTCGCGTTGCTCCACACGAGTTGAGATTGTGTAGACCGGCTCGCGCCGTGCCGCTCACCGGATGAGCGGGTTGTCGGATTTGGGTCAGAGGGGCCGGGCTTTTGGGGCGGCGGGTATGATCGACGTTTATGAGTGATCGACCCGCTGCGACCGGTTTCCGCAGGCATGTGCCCAACGCGCTGACGCTGGCGCGGCTGGTGCTGGCGGCGGCATTCATCTGGGTGCTGAGCGTGTACCGGTATCCGGCGACCAATGCTTGGGCGCTGCATGTGGGCATCGATCTGTTCATCATCGCGGCGGTGACGGATGCGCTGGACGGGTATCTGGCGCGCCGGTGGAACGCTGTGAGCGTGTTCGGTCGGGTGATGGACCCGTTCGCGGACAAGTTACTGGTGCTGGGCGCGTTCGTGGTGATGGCGGGGCCGCAGTTCTGGTCTGCGGAACTGGGGCGACAATCAACGGGCGTTTCGCCATGGATGGCCGTGGTGATCCTGGGGCGGGAGTTGCTGGTGACCTCGATCCGCGGCGTAATGGAGGGGATGGGCGTTGACTTCTCGGCGTCGTGGACGGGGAAGGCGAAGATGATCGTGCAGTCGGTGGCGGTGCCGGCAATTCTGCTGCTTGTGATTCTTGCGACGAGCGGCGCGCTTGAGACGGGACGGGCGGTGGCGATCAACGCGGTGATCGCGTATTTGGTGACGGCGGTGACTGTGGTTTCGGCTGTTCCCTATTTGACGCGGGCGATGGGCGCGGTGCGGGGGCGGGAGTCGTGAGCGAGCACAAGAACAAGTCGCGGGCGTCGATCAGGCCTTTGAACAGCGCGACGATCGCCCTGACAACGGGGGGACTGGGTTTTCTGCGGCCCGCGCCTGGGACTTGGGGCTCGGTGCCGCCGTGCGCGGCGATGGGGCTGCTGCTGATCGGGGGCGCCTCGTACTGGACGATTCAGATCGTGATGGTGGCGGTGCTGGTGTTGTCGTGCGCTGTGTGCGTGGTATTGGGGCGGTACGCGGAGGCGCGCTTCGGGCGGAAGGACGCTGCGGAGGTCGTGATCGACGAGACGGCGGGGGTGACGCTCGGGTTGATGCTGTGGCCGGCGGGGTTTGTGGCGTCGTGCGCGCTGCCGGGGGAGTGGACGATGGAGGCGGCGGGCGGGCCGTTCCTGCGGGCGTTGGTCGCGGTGGGTGCGGCGTTCGTGCTGTTCCGGGTGAGCGACATCTTCAAGCCGTGGCCCGCGCGGCGGTTGGAGGATTTGCCGCACGGATGGGGCGTGCTGATGGACGATGTGATGGCGGGTGTGTACGCGGCGGCGGCGATGCAGGTGGGGCTGCGGTTCTTGCCGCTTGGATGAAACGCGAGTCGCTTCAGTCCCATTGAGCATCTGGGAGAACTGTGATGCCGTGTCTTGTCGCCTTGCTGGCGTTAGCCTTTCCGCGGTTGGCGATCGTGCTGGTCGTGATTTTCTCGGATTACATCGGGAACGCGTATCAGACGACGATCGTGCCGTTCCTGGGATTCCTGTTCATGCCGCTGACGACGCTGGCGTATGCGCTGGCGATCAACGCGCATGGGTCAGTGAGCGGGTTGTATCTGGTCGTGCTGGTGCTGGCGGTGCTCGCGGACCTAGGTATGGGCGGGTTCGGCGCGCGGGCGAACCGGAACCGGCAAGGTCGGAAGAGTTAGACGCCTTCGCGATCGAGGAGGCGGTACTGGATGGCTTCGGCGATGTGTGCGATGTCGATGGTCTCGGCGGCGTCGATGTCGGCGATGGTGCGGGCGACGCGGCGGATTTTGTCGTAGGCGCGGGCGCTGAGCCCGAGTTCGGTGAGGGCGCCGCCGAGCATGGCTCGGGCATCGTCGGTCATCGGCGCGAGGGTATCGAGGTCTTTGCCGCGGAGGCGGGCGTTGAGCGTTTCGCCCTGGCGGGCGAGTTGTCGCTCGCGGGCTGAGGCGACGCGGTCGCGCATCTGGGCGGTTGATGTGCCGGGCTTGCGGTCGGTGGCAGAAAGGTCCTTCCACGGCACGGCGGGGGCTTCGACATGGATATCGATGCGGTCGATGAGGGGGCGTGAGATGCGGCCCAGGTAACGCTTCATTTCGCGACGGCCGGTTTCGTTGGCGGGCATCTCTCCCGAGGCGGTGGGGTTCATCGCGGCGACGAGCATGAAGTTGGCCGGGAATGACGCGGACGAGTGCGCGCGGGAGATGGTGACATCGCCCGACTCGAGGGGTTGGCGGAGGGTGTCGAGGACGGCGCGGGGGAACTCGGGGAGTTCGTCGAGGAATAACACGCCTTGGTGCGCCATGGAGATCTCGCCCGGCGCGGGGACCTTGCCGCCCCCGATGACGGCGATGGCGGAGGCGGTGTGGTGCGGTGTGCGGACAGGGCGCTTGGTGATGAGGCCGGCGGCGGTGGAGCCGTTGAGGCGGCCGGCTGCGGAATAGATGCGCGTGATCTCGACGGCTTCCTGCGGGGACAACGACGGGAGGATTCCCGGGAGGGCGCGGGCCATCATGGTTTTGCCGGTGCCGGCGGGCCCGAGCATGAGGATGTTGTGCATGCCCGCAGCTGCGACGGTCATCGCGCGCTTGACACCCTCCTGGCCTTTGACTTCGGCGAAGTCGATGTCGGCGTTGGTGAGTTGGATGAGGCCGCGGACATCGGCGGGTGGCACGGGTTCGCGCGGAATCTCGGCGTGGATGAGCGCGACGGCCTCGGCGAGCGTCTGGACACCGTAGACATCGACGCCCTCGACAACGGACGCCTCGGGTGCGTTCTCTGCCGGGACGACGACGCCCTTGAGGCCTCGCTTGCGCGCGAGTGCGGCGACCGAGAGAGCGCCGCGGATGGGACGGATGCGGCCGTCGAGCGCGAGTTCGCCCGCGAAGAGGTGGGCGCGGGGGTCGAGGCCGCCTTCGCGTTCGCATCGTGTGCGTGAGATGGAACCGTCGGCGGTGAGCATGCCGATGGCGATGGGCAGGTCGTAGACGGGCTCCTCCTTGCGGACATCGGCGGGCGCAAGATTCACGAGGATTCGGTTCTGGGGGAACCGGTAGCCGGTGTTGAGAATGGCGGCGCGGACGCGGTCCATGGACTCTTTGACGGCGGCGTTGGCGAGCCCGACGATCTGTTCGTTGGACATGCCCGCCTCGCCGACATCGACCTCGATCTCGCACGGTTGGGCGTCGATGCCGGATAGGATGAACGATTGGATTCGTGCCAGCATGGAGCGCGTGATACCCGAACGAAATCCGTTCGTCAATGGTCTGTTAGGAAAAAGATCTTGCAAAATAACCCGAACAACCGGTTTGCGGTGCCTGAGGACCGATTGACGCGGTTTTCGAGCCGGGCGGAGGACTATGCGAAGTTCCGGCCTTCGTATCCGGCGGCGGCGATCGACGCGATTCTGGCGGGCATGGGGGAGCCCACGGGGCTGATCTGCCTGGATGTGGGTTCGGGGACGGGGATCTCGGCGCGGCTTCTGGCGGAGCGTGGGTGTCGAGTGATCGCGGTGGAGCCGAACGAAGCGATGCGCGAGAGGGCGGAGTTGCACGCGCGGGTGACGATGCGCGGGGGAAATGCGGAAGAGACCGGGGCTGAAGACGGGAGCATGGATGTTGTGCTGGCGGCGCAGGCGTATCACTGGTTCGATGAACCCAAGGCGTTGGCGGAGTTCGCGCGGGTGCTCCGCGCGGGTGGTCGGCTGGCAGTGATGTGGAATGTTCCCGATGAGCGCACCGAGAGCGGCCGGGGTTACCGGGAGATCATGCTGCGGTACGCGACGGAGCCCCCCACTTCGCCATGGAACAACTTCTGCGCGCCGCGGCTCGAGGGCGATGCGCGATTCATGGGCCACAGGACCGTGGAGATTCCGTCGGGGCAGGTGCTGGACTGCGCGGGGTTGATCGGGCGGGCGGGATCGGCTTCGTATGTGCCCAAGCACGGTCGGGCGCGGGAGCAGATGGAGGCGGACCTGGCGCACTTGTATTCGCGGTGTGAGCGCGATGGCGTGTTCACGCTCGCGTATGTGACGCGGGTGCATCTTGCGGAGAGGACGGAGCGTTGATCGAGCCGACGCGAACACCGGAGGGATGCGCGCACCCATGGGGTGAAGCGCCGACGCCTTACGAGGAACTCGGCGGGGACGCGGCGGTACGGGCGCTGGTGGATGATTTCTATGACTACATGGACGCGGAGTCGCCTGTTGTGCGCGCGATGCACCCGGAGGATCTGGGCGAGTCGCGCGACAAATTGTATGAGTTCCTGAGCGGGTGGCTGGGCGGGCCGCCGATTTACCACGAGAAGCGGGGCCATCCGCGTCTTCGCGCGCGGCACATGCCCTTTGCGATTGATCAGCGTGCGGTGGACGAGTGGCTTCGTTGCATGGGGCTTGCGATGGACAAGCGGGGCGTGGCGGGGGCGCTGCGGGCCTTTATGGACGCGAAGCTGGATCATCTGGCCAACTTCATGCGGAACCGGTGACGCCGCCGGGTGTCACACATAGGATGCGGGTATCACTGCGCCCGTAGGCGAAGGAGCGGCACGATGAGCGGGACGATCGCTTGGCGGACGATGGCGGTAGCGACGATGCTCGCGATGCTGGGTGTCTCGGCGCTGGCGCGGCCTCCCAAACCCGCTCCGAGCCCGGACCCCCGTCCGCGTGCGCTGACGCGCCACGAGTTCAACTACAAGGACTGGACCGTGAGCCCGATCGTGCGGCTGCACTCGTACCAGTTCCGCACGGACCCGAACGAGGTACCGGCGTCGACATCGCCGACGGTGCTGGACGCGGTCGCGATGATCTATCCGCTGATCGCGGGGAGCGCGATGCACGATGTGTATCTGGATCGTGTGACGTCGGAGTTCTCGCTCGGGAACAAGAAGCTGGACCTGCGGCCTCGGACGCTTCCCAACTATCAGGGCGGGACGATGCTGGCTGTGTGGGAAGCGAAGGACATTCACTCGACGGAGGCGTTGCAGCTGCGCGTTGATATCCCGATGACGTGCTATGAGACGCGAATCGATGAAGACATCGCGCTGACCTATGACTGGCCGACAGGCGAGTACAAGCCGATGATCGCGTCGTGCCTTGAGCCGCAGTTGTATGTGGAGCCGGGGCATCCCGCGATTCAGAAGTTGGTGCAGGAGTGGACGAAGGGGAATGTGAAGAACGCGAAGCCGTACCTGGCGGCGAAGTATCTGGCGGGGAAGGTTGTCGAGCACTTCCAGCCCACGGAGGGGGACTATGAGTCGGCGGGGCGCGGGCCGGAACGGGGGAAGGTGACGGCGGTGCTCCTTGAGGGTTTTAATGTGCACGGCGCGGCGTACGCTGCGGAGCGCCGGCGCGGATCGCGGTTCGACATGGCGTGCCTGTTGACGGCGGTGTACCGGGGTGCGGGGATTCCGGCGCGGATGGTGATCGGGCTTGATCTGGAGAAAACGCGCGAGAGCAATATCCCGGTGCTGCGCGCGTGGACCGAGTTCTATCTGTACGACGAGGCGGCGGAAGCGGGTGAGTGGATTCCGGTGGACATCGTGAAGCAGCGCGAGTTTTCAAGCCGTATGCCGCCGCTCAAGCAGCGGTGGCAGTTCTTCGGGCACAACGAGGAGTTCGACCAGATGGCGCCGCTGGCGTATCACTGGCTGCCGCCGACCGCGAACACCAACACGGGCCCGCCCGGCGTGTGGGGTTGGATTCCGAGCCCGGGGGTTCCGGCGGTGGATGCGGAGTTGCAGTTTGTCTACAACGAGACTTCACGGCGCGGCGATGACCCGAAGGAGTGGTGGGAGCGCCCGAAGCAGCAGCCGATGCAATGAAGAAGTCGCGTGGCCGCGAGTAGGCACGCGACTTGAGGACTTGCAGACCGGCTCGCGTCAAGCCGCTCGCCTGCTAAAGGGGTCGCTTCGTCGATCGGTGCTCATGGCGCACTGGGTGCGACCGACACGATGACCTCGGCGCTGTTGGACTCGGAGAAGATCGATTCGGCGGCGGACTCCATGTCTTCGCGTGTGAGATTGTTGAGGCGGCCGCGGAGTGTTGGCCAGTTGATGCCCATGAGTTCGGCGCGGCCGAGGGCGAACGCGACGCCGTATGGGTTGTTGACGAGCGCGGCCTCGGGGACATCCGTTGAGCCGAACATCCACCCGAACTGCATCGCGGTCATGGGCGTGTCGACGGGCTTGTCGGCTGACTCGATCGTGGCGGCTTTGATGAGTTCGTCGATTTTGTCGCGAGCGTTATCGAGCTCGTCCTCGGAAGTAGCGGTAGCGGCGATATAGAGCGTGTGGGGGTCGTCGATCAGGGCGTACTGGACGGGCGGCGCATCGCCCGGCTTGTAAGAGGCCATGGCCTTCTGGAACAGGCGCGTGATGTGGACGAGGAAGGGCGCGTAGTGCGGGGAGTCCGGAGCGGGCGCGGCGATGGCGCGGGTGATGACGATGGGGGCTCCCTGATTCCAGTCCGCGGCATCGATGGCGATTGATTGCGGCGGGACATCGGCAAGGTTGGCGCGGTTACGCATCGGCGGCGGCGCATCGCCGGATTCGATGTCGGCGACGTGCTGTTCTATGAGTGCGCGGGTTTGGTCGGCGTCGAAGCCGCCCGCGATGACGACAAGAGCGTTGCGGGGCTTGTAATACGCGTCGGCGAACCTCTGGGCCTGATCGACGGTGACGGCGCGAAGTTGGTCGATAAGGCCGCCCTTGCGGAAGCCCTCGCCCGACGGGCGGATGGCTTCGCGGGCGAGGTTCATGGATGCGAGATGTGGGATGCCGCCGAACATGTTGGAGAGTTCGAGCTCGAGTCGGGGGAGTTCGCGGTCGAGGTCTGATTGCGTGATGGTGAGCCCTTCCAGGCGCGCTGCGAGGTCGTCGAGTTCGGATTCAAGGTGTTCATTCGGGAAGACGGTCGCGAGTACGGTGTAGTCCTCGCCGGTCTGCGCGTTGGCGCCGCCGAGCGGAGGCGCGTAAGTGGTGAACCACACTTCGGCGGTGCGGGCGGGGATGTTGCCCGCGGCGGCGGTGACGAGGAGATGCTCCATCATGTGGGCCATGCCGCTAGCGCCCGCGGGGTCGTGGCGCTCGCCGATGGTGAAGAGCGTGACGAGTGCTGTGGATTGTGCGCCATCGATGGGCCGGAGGATGACGCGCATGCCGTTGTCGAGCGTGAAGCGTTCGGCATTACCGGCGTGCGTCGTTGTGGTGGTTGCTGCGAATGTGAGCGCACAGAGGGCGCGGGTGATGATGTTCATCGGTGATCTCCTGTTGTCGGAGCGACGGTGGTTACGCGGTTGCGGGTTGGTGTTCGCGTTCGAGTCTGCGGAGGATGGTGTTGACGCGGACGCGTCGGCGGTCGATGTAGATTCCCCCTGCTGCCCCTGTGACACCCAGGAGCGAGCCGCCGATGGCGCCGGCCCAACCGAGCGCTTGATGGGCCGCGACTCCGTCGATCCACGCGAGGGCGACCATGGCGCCGGTCATGGCGATGGCCATGGTGAGGAAGAGCCCGGCGAAGAACCATGCTTTGGCGTTGCGGAGCGATGTGTAGGCGCTGGCGAGTTCTGGGGAACGGGAAGCGTCCATGGGTTCGGGCTCGCGCATCGCGGCGCGAATGCCCAGCGGGAGCGTGAGGAGCATGGTCGGGGCCATCGTTGCGGAGACGATGAGCGCGACGAGCCACTGCCTCCATTGCGGAGTCGATAGACCGGCGTCGGACATGTCGGAGAGCAACGGGCGGAGGGCGATAGCGATGATGCCGGCGGCGCAGAGCGCCCACGCGATGATCCAGAGTGACTTGGGGATGGGAGAGGTGTGGGCGCGGTCGCCGGTGAGAGAGGCGGTGCGGACGGCGGGCTGGGCGTTGTGCGGCTGGCCCCACGCGGGGTTCTTGGCGCGCATCGCGGGCATCGCGAGGAAGAAGAAGAGCGGGAAGAAGAGCGGCCAAGTGTAGACGGCAGGCCGGACTCCGAATGTTCGCCAGACCAGAAGTGTGACGCCGATGGCGGCGACGGTCGCCAGCACGAGGATGAATAGCTTGCGCTCGGCGGTCGCGGGGTCGGCGTCGGGATCGTCTGTCGGTCGGACGCTGAGCGCGAAGACGATGGGCGAGATGAGCATGGCGATGGTGAAGAGGAGCCACCAGGCGTTCATGACGGTTCTCCTTTCTGGTTGGCGTCGGGCCAATAGCGATTGAGCAGGTCGGCGATGAGTTGCGTGGCGTCGTCACGGGAGAGGGCCGCGAGCTTCATGTCCGCCACGGCGGCGGTGAGTGTGGACTCGAGTCGGGCGCGGACTTCGGCGGGCGAGCCGGTGGGGCGTTCGGTGGCGGCGGTGACGCGGGTGCCCCGGCCTCGCGCTGTGCGGACGAGGCCGTCGGCCTCGAGGGCGCGGTAGGCGCGGGCCACGGTGTTGAGATTGACCCCGAGATCGCCCGCGAGCTGGCGAACGGGGGGCAGTTCATCGCCCGGGTTCAGGGACCCCAGCGCGATAAGGGCTCGGATTCCTGCGAGAATCTGCTCGCCGATGGGGACCGGGCTGTCGAGGCGGACCGAGAGCATGACCCAATAGTATCATACTGTGATACTATGGCAAGTGTGGTGGAAGAAAAACCTGTCAGAATGCGTTGATGGCGGGCATGGACTGGTTTCTGGCCATTCTGGGCGGGTATCTGGCGATTGGTGCCGTGTTCGCGGTGGCATTTGTGACTCGCGGAGCGGAGCGGATCGACGCGAACGCCCGTGGGGCGGGCTGGGGCTTCCGGTTGATGGCTGTTCCGGGGTCGGCGGCTTTGTGGCCGTGGCTCGCGATGAAATGGGCTCGTCCTCGAAGAGTCGTGACGCTCACGCCCCGGGACACGCTGGCGCACCGGCGGGTGCACCTGCTGGCTTGGTGTGTGATCCCGTTGTTGGTTGTGGCAATTGTCGCGTGGGGTTGGCTCGGGGGCGTTGATCCGACGGGGGTCGGGGCGGTGTCACCATGAGCGCGACCTACAGGGCGGTGAACTGGAACGCGCACAAGAAGAAGTACGACCTGATTGCGCTAGCGTGCGTGGCGTTGTTCGTGGCGGTGTATGTGGGCGTTGGGTCATTGGTGTTCAGGGGTAACGGTGCGATATCGGCGCCGGTGCTGGCGATCCGTGCGCTGGGCGTGTGCGCTGTTGTGATGCTGCATGTTGTGCTGATGATCGGGCCGATGGCGCGGCTGACTCACCTTGCGGCTCCGTTGCTCTACAACCGCAGGCACTTGGGTGTGATGACCTTCGTGGTGGCGCTGGCGCACGCGGCGCTGGCGACGCTGTACTACGGTTCGTTCGGCGGCGCCAACCCATTGACCGTTGTGCTGACGATGTCGGGGAGCGGCGCGAGCCCCGGTGCGTTCCCGTTTGTGGTTCCCGGCGCGGTGGCGCTTATGGTGCTGTTTCTCATGGCTGCGACGAGCCACGACTTCTGGCTGGCGAACCTTGGGGCGTGGTGGTGGAAGTGGATTCACATGGGCGTGTACGGCGCGTATGTGTGCATCGTGGGGCATTTGGCGCTGGGCGTGATGCAGAGCGAGAAGAGCGTTGTGTACCTGGTGATGATTCTTGTTGGAGCTGGGCTGCTCAGCGGATTGCACATCGCGGCGGGGGTGCGTGCGTGGAAGCGTGATGCGCGCACGGATGATGCTGTTCAAGGATGGATCGATGCGGGTGCGCTGGATGCGATCCCGATGGGGTGCGCAATATCGGTGCGAGCGCGCGGCCATGCTCCCGTCGCGGTGTATCGGCATGAAGGCGGGGTGAGCGCGATTCACGGCGTGTGTGCGCATCAGGGCGGGCCGCTGGCGGAGGGACGGGTGGTGGGCGGATGCGTGACCTGCCCGTGGCACGGGTATCAGTACAAGCCCGAGGATGGGTGCGCGCCGGCACCGTATGACGACAAACTCGCGACGCACGAGGTGAAGGTGGTCGATGGGCGGGTGATGGTGCGCATCGAGGGGGACTCGCGATGAGCGATGAGCGCGGGTTTTATGTGGGGTATCTGGAAGCGCCACCGGCACACGCGCGGTTCGTGAAGCGTGCGATCCTGGTGTTGATGTGGTTGTGTGTTGTGGGTGCGGGCGTGAGCGCGTGGGCGATGCGGCATCCGGGCGAGGCGGTGTGGGACACCAGCACACCCAGGATGTTTGAGGGTGTGCTGCGGGAGTCGCCGTACCCGATGCTGGAGACAGAGGAGGGTGTGTACCTGATCGTGCGGATCGGGAAGTTCGGCGCGCAGGATCGCGTGGCCGGGTTGGCTGATCGGTGGGTGCGCCTCGAGGGATACCTGCTGGAGCGGGACGGTCGGCGGATGATCGAGTTGCTCGATGATGCCGGGGCGATCGACGAGGTGAGCGGGACCCCGGCGGGCTCGGAGGATCGGCAGGACTTCGGCGAGGTGTCGCTGCGCGGCGAGATTGTGGACTCGAAGTGCTACCTCGGCGCGATGAAGCCAGGGGACGGGAAGGGTCACAAGCCGTGCGCGACGCTTTGTGTGGGGAACGGGATCCCGCCGATGCTGGTCGTGCATCACGACGGCGGCGGGAAGGACTACTACATCCTCGCGACGGATGCGTTCGGCGCGGCGAACGAGATGGTGCGGGAGTATCTGGGTGAGGCCGTGGAAGTGCGTGGGCGGGTTGTGGAGCGGGGCGGGGTGAGGTTTGTGCGCGCCTTGGGGATCGAGAGGCGTTAGTTCGCTCGGCGGCGACGCGCGCAAACGGCTCCAAGTGAACACATAGCGACGAACACCGGCGTAGGTGATGGGATGATCACAACGAAGCCCAGATCGGGTTCGCTACCGAAGTGCCCTACGCCGGCGAATACTCGCCCGTCATCCGAAACACTTGTGAGTCTCGAATAAGTGAAGTCTTCCATTGCAAACCCATAGTCCTCGGCGAGCATGTCGGCGAAGAGGCGGGAACCACGATCCTCTGACCACAGTACGGCCACATTCGGCGAAGAGCCGTTCTGTCTCCCGTTACCAACGATTACTCCGTTGTCGCTGACATCACTTACAAATACCACCGATGACGGGCTATCCCATGGGTGGGAAAGTTCCTGAATTCCTTGATCCGAAGTCCAGAGAAACGCATCGCCACCGCCCATTGACCCGACGATTGCAGATCCATCTGAGTTCACACCAGTTGCTCGTTCGGCGTCGACCCCGAGACTCACCATGCCGTCGGCCGCCGTCCATTTGAAAGCACGCCTCGAGAATGACCCCGACGACACTCCGACGACCGTGGAACCATCTGCGCTGATGGCATCTGCGGAACTATAACTATGGCTTGAGGATAAGTGGCCCAGCCCGAATGTGCCGGTTGCCTTCGTCCAAACAAATGCTTCGTGCGATGTGAGAGAATTCTGGTCGATGCCGACGACGATGTTGCCGTCACCGCTGATCCCTTTGGGTTCTAACCGCACATCACCCCCTGGCAGATCATCGATGGCGTGGACAATATCGACATCGATCCACCGGGTCCCGATCCTAGAAGTACCAATGCGGGAATAACCTGCTATGACTGATCCGTCTGTGTTGATGGCTGAGACCGAATTGGTTGTATCGGTAGCGGGAAGCCGGGGCAAGACTGTGATACCGTGGCCTAACTTCCATTGGAAGCCACGGTTGGGTACGCCGTTAACTCCAATCGCGGTTGTGCCATCACCGCTAATGATCAGTGGAGTCGGATTCGCGGGGATGATGGGCGGAAAATAAATTGCGGCACCTGGATTACTGGCGAGTGCCGGCGTGACCACCGCAATGGCAGCAACAAAGCCGTTCAGGATTGAACCCATTGAAGACCTATCCATCATTCTGTCCCTTTCGTTGCGGGCCTCCAACCCGCATCCAAGGTAGGGAAAGACGGTTCAAAGTCCAGTCCATTTCTGGTTCGAGTTTGTGTTCTCGACCGTTTTCTCGATGAAACGGACGCCGATGAGTCCGTCGTGTGCGGTTGGGAAGTGGGCGTCGTTGGTGAAGGGTGTGCCGTTCGCGCGGGCCGCGAGGGCCTCGAAGAAGCCGGCGTAGATATTGGCGAAGGCCTCGTAGAACGCCTCGGGGTGGCCGGGCGGGAGGCGGGTGGCGCGGATGGCGTCGGGGGCCAGCCCCGCGTTGCCGCGGCGGATGACTTGCTCGGCACCCGACTCGTTCCAGGCGCGGAGTTCGTTGGGAGTCTCCTGTGACCAGTCCAGCGCGCCCTTCTCACCCCACACGCGGAGGCGCAGGTTGTTTTCCTGGCCGACGCAGATTTGTGAGGCGGTCAGCATGCCGCGCGCTCCGTTGGTGAATCGCAGGAGGACGGAGGCGTCGTCGTCGAGCGCTCGGCCATCGACAAAGGATGTGAGGTCGGCGCAGAGTGCCTCGACTTCGAGGCCGGTGACGAAGCGGGTGAGGTGCTCGGCGTGGGAGCCGATGTCTCCGATCGCGCCGCCCGCGCCGGCCTGCGCGGGGTCGGTGCGCCAGGAGGCCTGCTTGAAGCCGCCTGCGGACTCCGAGCGTTCGAGTGCGCTGGCGAGCCATCCCTGGGTGTATTCGACGATGACCTTGCGGACTCCCCCGATGGCTCCGGACCTGCACAGGTGGCGGGCGTGACGGACGAGGGGGTAGCCGGTGTAGTTGTAGGTGACGCAGAAGACGGCGCCCTTGGCGTTGGCGGCTTCGACGAGATCGTGCGCTTGCGCGGAGGTCGTGGTGATCGGTTTGTCGCAGACGACGTGGAAGCCGGCGTCGATGAACGCGCGCGCGATGGCGTGGTGGGAGTCGTTGGGTGTGACGACGGAGACGAAATCGATGCGCTGATCGGCGGGGAGCGCGGATTCGCGGTCGATCATTTCCTGCCACGAGCGGTAGGTGCGGCTGTCGGGGAGGCCGAGTGCGCGGCCCGATCGCGTGGAGCGGGCGGGGTCGGAGGAGAAGGCGCCGGCGGTCAGGGCGCAGCGATGATCGAGGGCCGCGGCGGTGCGGTGGACCGCGCCGATGAAGGATCCCTCGCCGCCCCCGACCATGCCCATGCGCCAGACTCTTGGTGTCGTCATGTTGGTGGTTGTCGCGTATTGGAGCGGCGATGGCAAGGCGTCGGTCGCGGGGTGGCGTTGGCGTACAATCCGCTGATGAGTGAGCCATCGACGACCCGCGACCGGTTTTATGTCACCACGCCGATCTACTACGTGAACGATCGCCCGCATGTCGGGCATTGCTATTCCACGCTGCTGGCGGACACGGTAGCGCGCTTCATGCGGGCGAGCGGTCGGGATGTGTTTTTCCTGACGGGGACGGACGAGCACTCGGAACGGGTAGCGTCGCGGGCGGCAGAAGAGGGGATGACGCCGATCCAGTGGGCGGACCGGAACGCGGGGCTGTTCAAGGAGGCGTTCGCGAAGCTGGGGTTCACGAATGATGACTTCATCCGGACCACGGAGAGCCGCCACAAGGACCTGGTGACGCGGTATGTGCGGACGCTGCTCGAGCAGGGCGATGTGTACCTGGGTGAGTATTCGGGGTGGTGGGACCACTCGCAGGAGGAGTACCTGACGGAGACGGTGGCGAGGGAGCATGGCTTCAAGAGCCCGGTGACGGGGAAGGACCTGGTCAAGCGAACGGAGAAAAACTACTTCTTCCGGCTGGCGCGGTATCAGGACCGATTGCTGCGGCACATCAACGAGAACCCGGGATTCATCCGGCCCGAGGCCCGGAAGAACGAGGTGCTGGGGCGGCTGCGCGACGGGCTGCAGGATGTGCCGGTGTCGCGCGGCGGCGCGGGCGACGGCGGAGCGGCGGCGTGGGGGATTCGGATGCCGGGTGATGAGGGGCATTCGATCTATGTGTGGATCGATGCGCTGTTCAACTACCTCTCGGTGGTGGATACGCGCGAACGCCGGGGGTACTGGCCAGCGGATGTACACCTGATCGCCAAGGACATCCTGTGGTTTCACGCGGTGATCTGGCCGTGCCTGCTGATGGCGCTGGGCGAGGCGTTGCCCAAGTGCGTGTACGCGCACTCGTTCTGGATCCGCGAGGGCCGGAAAATGAGCAAGTCGCTCGGCAACTTCATCGACATGGAGACGATCGACGCGTATTGCGCGCGGTACGGGACGGATGCGCTGCGGTGGTACCTGCTGACGCAGGGGCCGATGGGCGCGACGGATGCGGACTTCTCGTACGCGAAGTTCGTGGAGGTATACAACGCGGACCTTGCCAACGGAATCGGGAACGCCGCGAGCCGGGTCGTGAACATGATCCACAAGTATTTCGAGGGCAAGTGCCCTCCCCCCCCATCAGACTCTGATGACAACGCGCGCCCCCTTCCGGGTCGTGCTCGGGACGCGGCGTTCCGCGTGAGCGCATGCATGGGCGAGAACGACATCGGCGGCGCGCTGAGCGCGGCGCTTGGGCTATCGAACGCAGTGGATGTGTTCATCAACGACACGACGCCGTTCAAACTGGCGAAGGATCCCGCGAATATGGAGCGGGTCGGGCACATCCTCTACGACTGTGTGGAGTCGATTCGGATCGCGTCGGTGCTACTGAGTTGTGCGCTGCCGGAGAAGATGGGCATGCTGCTGGGCATGATGGGGCAGCCGGTGCCTATGGATGATGGTTCGTTTGAAGAGCCGATGGACTCGTTGTGCGCATGGGGGCGGTTGAACCCGGGCGACGCAATCACGATGGGGGAGGGGTTGTTCCCGCGCGCCGACGGGGCGGACCCGGAGCCGGGGGCGCGGTGATCGGCGAGGGATCACGGGCAAGCCCTTGGCTTGCCCATGGCACCCGAGAGAGGTGATGAAACAGATTCGCGTGTACGACTCGTTCCTGATCGCGCAGTTTGCTGCGGAGTATCTGCGTGCGCACGGTTTGGCGGCGATGGCGCTGCAGCCGCGGGTCGCGAACGAGGTGCTGGCCTTCACGAAGCGGGCGTTCAGTTCTCCGATCTACATCGCGCCGGGGATTGATGAGGTGGAGGCGTCGCGGCTGCTGGACGAGTTCGATGCGAACCCGCCCGAGATGGATGAGGGATGGGAGGAGGGCCAGACAGCACCCGATCTGGGGCGATTGGACTTGTCGAAGTTGCCCGGGCATGTGAAGCCGGAATGCCCGAGGTGCGGGTACGGGCTCGGCGGGCTGGGTGATGAGGGCGTTTGTCCGGAGTGCGGGGCGGCGTTTGATCTGGTCTCGCTGATCGTGCACGCGTACGGGCCGGAGGTGTTGGAGGACTGCTATGAGCAGGACGAGCGCGCCGATCTGGCGCACGCGGAGTTGATCCCGGTTTCGTGCGCGCGGTGCGGCGTGTCGCTCGTCGGTCGTCCTCAGGCGGGTTCGTGCGGTCATTGCGGGCAGGCGTATGACAAACGCGAGTTGCTGGATCGCCTCAGGGGGCGGTGAGTTCCTATCCCTCACCCTGCCGCTGCGCTGTCACCCTCTCCCCCAAGGAGAGTTGGCGCGACGATTCGCTGTGCTTGTTCGTCGGTGAGGTAGTTCTGCCAATCGCCCGCGATGCCCTTGCGGTTGAAGTCCTTCGTGTTCTCGTCGCCCGCGGCGCGGCCGGTGGTGCGCGCAAATGTATGGGCGTCGATGATTCGGGTGAGTTCCGCATCGGTGCGCGGCACGCCGTAGTGCGCGAAGACGCGTGACATCACGCTGCGCGTGTCGGCGACGAGGTCTTCGTAGGCGATGAGCATGCCGATGTTGGGGTGGATGTGCTGGCGCCAGCCGCGTTCCCACGCCGCGAAGATGGGGAGGATGTTCTCGATGAAGTGGTCGATTCGGCCCGAGAGGTCGAGGTCTTTGGTTTCGTTGTAGAACGCGTTCTCGGGTCGGATGGCGACGAAGTGCGCCCAACTGACGGCGATATCTCGGAGATCGCGGACGAGGACGACATAGGGTCGGCCCGCGCGATGGAGGATGTCGCGGTTGTGCGCGCTGGGGCCGGCGTGGACCTTCGTGACGGTGTATCCCGGCGGCGGCCGGAGGAGGTCCTGCTCGGCGAACTCGTGGAAGTCGGGATCTTTGAGCGTTTGCGTGTTGAAGCGCTCCGGGAACCATCGGAATGTGCCCGGTAGTTCGAGGAGCATGCGCGCGATCCATGTGGAGCCGGACTTGGGGAGCGCGGTAACGAGGAAGTTTCGGTGCGGATACTGGTAGTAGCGCTGGTAGAACTCGCGCTGGAGGCGGCGGAAGGGCTTGCCGCGGAGGGACGAGGGCATGATGCGGGCTTTGGGCGCACCGTCGCCGCTTCTGCCGCCGGGCCGTTCGTATTCGTGCTTACGCGTCATTTCCCCCCCACTCGTTGTCCTGTTCATAGCCGAGTAGGACGAGCGCATCACCGGCGATGCGTTTGAAGGACGCGATGTGGTCCGGTGTGAAGTGGTTCTGCCAGTCCCCCGAGATACCCTTGCGGTTGAAGTTCCTCGCGTCGGCCTCGCCCTGTTCGCGGCCGGTGACCTTCTTGAACGAGTTGCGTTCGATGGCGGCGCGGACCCAGTTGTCGGACACCTCGGGTTCGCCCCCCAATATGTGCGCATAGGCGCGCCGCATGATGGGGAAGGGGTTGGCGAGGAGGTCCTCGTAGCGGATGAACATGCCGAGCGTGGGGTGGAGGCGCTCGCGCCAGCGGATGGCCCACTCGATCTTGCCTTCGAGGATGTTGTCGATGTAGTAAGCGATGCGGCCCTCGACGGGGAGCGACTGCGCTTCCGGGTGGGCGACTCTGGTGCGGCCCGGGAGCGTGTTGTAGTAGGCCCAGCTCACGGCGAGGTCGCGCGGGTCGCGGGTGATAACGAGATAGGGGCGGTTGGCCGCGTGGATGAGTTTGATGTTGGCGTCGGTGGGCGGGGTGTGGACCTTGGTGATGGTGTAGCCCATAGCGGGCGGGTCGAGGTCGTCTGGGTGGAAGTCGTGCTTGTCGAGTTTGATGGATCCGGGCGTCCACCGGACGTAGCCGGGCAGCTCGCACACGAGGCGTGTGAGCCATGTGGTGCCGGCTTTGGGCTGGCCGATGACGAGAATGTTGCGGTGGGGATAGTGGAAGGCGCGCTGGTAGACGAAGCGTTGGAACTTGCGCGAAGGCACGTGCCGCATGGCGCGGACGATGAGAGGTGGGTTTGGATCGGAGAGGGTCGGCATTGAGCGTCGGATTCTAGTCGAGAGCGGCGACGCTACCCCCGCTGCCCCCCATCGGAATCGGGTACGGGAGCGTTACACTGCGAGCGTGGCGGGACAACCGGACGACAACACGATTGCTCAGGGGTTGTTCTTCATCGTCGGAACGGGGCGTAGCGGCACCACGCTCTTGCAGGCGATGCTGAGTTCGCATCCGCGGATTGTGATTCCAGAGGAGACGCACTTCTTCAGCAAGTTTGACCCTCAAGGGCGGTTTGACGATCCGTTGCGGGCGGATCAGGTTGAGGGATATGTGCGATTGTGCGTGTCGGTGCCGCACTTGCTGGAGTCGGGTATCAGTGAGGCGATGCTTCGGGAGCGGCTGGTGCGTGGTCCGAATGATGCGCGCGCTCTGTTCCTGTGGGTGATGCGCACGCTGACAGGGGAGGCGGGGGTTGGGAAGCGTCTCGGGGAGAAGACCCCCATTCACGAGCGCCATGTGGAGCGGATTCGGGCGTTGTTCCCGGGCGCGAAGTTCTTGCATATCTATCGTGATCCGCGGGACACGGTGGCGTCGCTCAAGCGGATGCCTTGGGCGGCGGGGCAATCGGCAAGGCGCATCTCGCGCCGGTGTGCGCAGACCTATGAGACCATGACGCGGTGGCGTGGCACGCTCGGAGACGCGGCGGTTTGCGAGGTGCGGTACGAGAGTCTGGTGGAGGACACGGAAGGGGTCCTGCGGGGCGTGTGCGCGTTCCTGGGCGAGCCGTTCGACGCGGCGATGCTGGAGTTTCATTCGCGCGGGGACACGGGGTATCAGCAGCGCGAGGAGGCGTGGAAAGGCGGGACGCGCCGGCCGATCGACGGTTCGAGCATCGGGCGATGGAAGAAGGATCTGAGCGAGCGGGATGTGGCCGCCGTGGAGCGCGCGGTTGGGAAGGGGCGGCTGATCGCGATGGGGTACGAGCCCAGCGGCGTGCGGGACCGGCTGGTTTGGAGGATCGGCGACGCGGTGCGCGATCAGATCGCGAAGATCAGGCGGCGCGGGGCGGGCGACGGAGCAGCCGGCGCAGGCGGGGCTTGAGTGGGATCTTCCACTTGCGGTCATGGAACACGTCGGTCAACGCGCGCCAGGTCGCGTCGGACACTCGGGCCTTGGACGATGCGTTGAGCAGCCAGAGCGCCGACTCGCGGAAATACGGGCCGCTCTCGGCGTCGTAGTGACGCTCGAGGATGGTGAGGAAGTTGCGGACTCGGCGCTCCATGTGGCGCGGCGCGTTGAGGTTGTCGGCATCGGAAAGGTGCTTGGTGTATTCGACGGCGAGGGCCGGCGAGACGGCGACCGGGCCGACTTCGGCGACACGGCGGATGAAGTCCCGGTCTTCGCCGTGGTGGAGTGTGGGATCGAAGCGGACGCCCCCCCCACTCTTGTTGATGGCGTGGCGAGAGATGATGAGCCCGGGCGTGCCGAAGAGCGCGATGGGTTTGAAGATGAGCCCCGGCGACGCGAGCGGCTTGCCGGTCCAATCTTCGGGAGCGGGTCGGTCGTGCCGCGAGTGATCGGGGAAGACCTCGACGCGTCCCGAGACGCACGCCGCGGACCTGTGCTTCTCGGCCAGGGCGAGGGAGTCCGCGATCGCGGGCAACAGCGCATCGTCGGCGTCGCAGAAGATAATCCAGTCGGCGGTGGAGGCGTCGATGCCGGTGTTTCGTGCGGCTGCGGGACCCGCGTTCGGCTGGCGCATCACGGTGAGTCGGGGATCGGGATCGAGTTCGGGGGGCGAGTCGGAGCCGTCGTCGACGACGATGACACGTTCCACCAATGGGAGCGCCAGAGCGGACCCGACGGCGCGCCGCAGCAGCGGGCCGGCGTTGTAGGTCGGGATGATGACATCGGCTCGCGGCACGGGGGCATTGTGGGTTGGCGGGGCGAGATCGGCAATCGGTAGAGTGGGGCGATGAAGACTGTCGTGCCGCCGGAACCGATGGATCGTGGGGAAGCGCTGGCGCGGGTGTCGATCGATGGGGTGCGCGCGGCGTCGGGACGGCTGGCAGGGGTGATCGAGAAGACGCCCGTGATCCGGTGCGGCGCGATCGACGCGATGGCGGGGGCTGAGGTGTGTCTTAAGTGCGAGTCGATGCAGCCGATCGGGGCGTTCAAGATCCGCGGCGCGTACAACGCGATGTCGCTTCTGAGTGATGAGGCCAGGGCGAAGGGCGTGCTGGCGTACTCATCGGGGAACCACGCGCAGGCGGTCGCGATGGCGGGAGGGTTGTTGGGGGTGCGGACGGTGATCCTGATGCCGAGCGATGCGCCGCGCGTGAAACTGGCGGCGACGCGGGCGCGGATCGATGCGGCGAGCGGGAGCCGGGTGGAGGTGTACGACCCGAAGTTGCATCGGCGTGAGGCGCTCGCGGAGGAGATCGCGGAGCGGGAAGGGCTCACTGTGGTGCCGCCCTATGACCACCCGGACATCATCTGCGGGCAAGGGACTGCGGCACTAGCGTTATGCGAACGCACGGTGTTGGACTACCTGTTTGTGCCGACAGGGGGCGGCGGGTTGCTGGCTGGGTGTGCGACGGTGGCAAAAGCGACATCGGTATTGCGTGAGTGCAAGGTGATCGGCGTCGAGCCGGCGCTGGCGGACGACGCGGCGCGGAGCTTTCGCAGCGGAAGCATCGAGGTCGCGGGCCCCGACGCGGGCAAGACGATCTGCGACGGGGCGCGGACACCATATCTGGGCGCGTGGACTTTCCCGGTGATTCGCGAGCGGGTGGACGGCATCATCACGGCGACGGACGCGGAGGTGTCGCGGGCGATGCGCGTGATGATGGAGAAGGCGCGGCTCGTGGTTGAGCCGACGGGCGCGCTGGGGCTGGCAGGCGCGATGAAGATGCGGGACGAGATCGCGGGAAAGACCGTCGGCGTGATCGTGAGCGGCGGGAATGTGGATCTGGACGAGATTCCGCGCCTGTTGGCGATCGGAGACCAGACGTGAGCGGCGTAGAACGGTGCGGGTGGTGCGGCGATGACCCGCTCTATGTGAAGTACCACGATGAAGAATGGGGCGTGCCTGTGCGCGATGACGACCGTCTCTTCGAGATGCTGACGCTCGAGGGCGCACAGGCGGGGCTGAGCTGGATCACGGTTCTCAGGAAGCGGGAGCGGTACCGCGAGGTGTTCCACGGCTTCGAGATCGCGCGGGTGGCGCGGATGACGGCGCGGGATGTCGAGCGGATTCTCAATGACGACGGGCCGATGACGGTGGTGCGCCACCGCGGCAAGATCGAGTCGACGATCTCGAACGCCAAGTGCGCCATCGCGGCGCAGCAGGAGTTCGGTTCTCTAGCGGAGTATCTGTGGTCGTTCGTCGGGGGAGAGCCGATGGTGAACCGCCCGGCGACTCTTAAGGATGTGCCTGCGAACACATCCGAGTCGGACGCGATGAGCAGGGCGCTCAAGAAACGCGGGTTTAAGTTCGTGGGGTCGACGATCTGCTACGCGTTCATGCAGGCGACGGGGATGGTGGATGACCATCTGCGCGGGTGTTTCAGGTGTTCCTGAAGACATACGTCGGCGTTGAACCGGGCCACCAGAGAGATCGGACTCGGGACTCGATCAGGGGTGACTGCCCGGCAACTGGAACCAGGGTCTTGCGCGCCAGTAATTGTGCCAGTTCATCGCGGAAGTTGTCGATTCCGAGAATCCAGGGCCATTCCCCTTGATCCTGCCATTCGACGATCTCGTTCTCTGGTACATCCTGGTTGCACCAACCCCAATGCGCTGCGTCGGCGTGGACCCAGCGGTCAACGAAGCGGATATTTGACTCGATGTGTGCGATGTTCGGGTCGGCATGGGCCATGATGCACAATGCGCCGAATGCGAGGAACGAGTCCGGGCATGAGAAGGTCTTACACTCGTGGAGCCAGGCAAGGAATGCGGCAGAGGCGTGTTGGAATTCGCGCGACTCATTGAGCGAGCCCATCGCAATTGTGATGGCGCGGCTCGGGAAGCCGCAGGACTCGATCTCGTAGTGCGCGCAGGCGCGGCCGAGTATCCAGATGGCGAGCATCGTTTCCGCGTTCTCGATTTTGCTGACGCCTCCTGAGACGAGTTCGCAGCATTCCTTGAGCCATGTGTCCTTCACGAACTCTTCGATCGTCGCGACGCGACCCTCATTGAGGATCGCCTGAATCGCGCGGAAGTGTTGCGGCTCGTTGTTCCCCCAGTCGGCCGATGAGATGCACGCGATGATGTCCGTCGTCACGCGCTTGCGGAGCAGCGGCCACAGCGCCATCTCGTCGGGTGCGGGCATGTGGGGGAGAAGGGGCATGGGTGAATGGTACGGAAGGATCCCCCTCCGTCACGCTACGCGTGACACCTCACCCACCGTCGGCGGGGGAGGGAGCATCAAATGAAAACACCCCGCCGGGTGTGGCGGGGTGTGGGGAGGTACTCGGATGGCTGGCGTCGTCTAGTCGATGCCGAGGATGGAACCGATCATCGGGCCGTAGGCGACGGTGAGGCCGGCGAATACGACCGACACGATCGAGATGAGCTTGATGAGGATGTTGAGTGAGGGGCCGGAGGTGTCCTTGAAGGGGTCGCCGACGGTGTCGCCCACGACGGTGGCCTTGTGATCGTCGGAGCCCTTGCCGTAGACGATCACATCGCCGCGACCGGCTTCGACGAGATCCTTGGCCTTGTTGTGAATGGCCTGATGGATCTCGCCTGGGACCTTGTCGGCCTTGGCCTTGTCATTGAGCATGTCGTTGGCGGTGATCTTGCCGTAGGACTCGAGGAGCTTCTTGGCGTTGTCCCACGCGCCGCCGGCGTTGGCCATGAAGATGGCGACGGCGAAGCCGGAGGTGAGGCCGCCGGCGAGCATGCCCACGACGCCCGAAACGGAGAGCGTGAGCCCGACGACGATCGGAACGACAATGGCAAGGATCGCGGGGACAACCATTTCCCTTTGCGCGCCGGCCGTCGAGATGGAGACACAGGAGGCGTAGTCGGGGTACTTCACGCCGTCGACGTCGACGCGCTTGGGCCATTTGGTGGGGTCGGCGATGTCGTCGGCGGACATTCCCTGCTTCCTGAAGGCGTTACGCATGATGCCGAACTGGCGTCGGCACTCGTTCATCATCTCGTAGGCGGCGCGTCCGACGGCGTTCATGGTCATGGCGCAGAAGAGGAACGCGAGGAGGACGCCGATGAAGAGGCCGCCGAGGAGGCGCGGGTTGAGGAGCGTGACATCGTAGAACGCGAGCACATCGGCGAGCGTGCCTTCGCGGGCGGAGGTGACTTCGAGGAAGTGCTGGCCGTTGAAGACCTTGTAGCGGTGCGTGTGCTGGATGCGCTCGTTCTTGGCGGTGAGGGCCGTGTCGCTCAGATCATTGCGCCACTCGCCGGTGTAATCGATGGCGTCGACTTCCCAGACATCGCCTTTGTGCAGGTTGTCGATGTCGACATTGCCGTTCGAGAGGTTGTCGTTCTGCGACTTGATGAGCATGGCGCCGTCGACATAATCCGCGCCCGGAACGACAACGGCGAACTTGTTGTGCCCCTGGTACACGGCGTAGGGCTTGGTGTCGGCGCGGGCGACGAGCGCGGAGTCGTTCTTAACATAGGTCACCGCCTGCTCACCTATCTGCGCCTGCACGATCTGGACGAAGGCGGCGAAGAGCGCCAGGGCCGTGAGGGCTGCTGAACCGATGGCGAAGCCCTTGCCGGTAGCGGCGGTGGTGTTGCCCAGGGAGTCGAGCATGTCGGTGCGCTCGCGGACATGCGGGGGCTGGCCTGTCATTTCGGCGTTGCCGCCGGCGTTGTCGGCGATGGGGCCGTAGGCATCGGTGGCGAGCGTGATGCCGAGCGTTGCGAGCATGCCGACGGCGGCGATGCCGACGCCGTAGAGGCCCATGAGGAAGTTCTCGCCGCCGCCGGCGAATGAGAATGCGGCGATAATGGCGACGACGACGGTGATGAGTGGCGCCCAGGTAGACTTCATGCCCTCGGCGATGCCGGCGATGATGACGGTCGCGGGGCCGGTAAGGGCCTGTTGCGCGATTCGCTGAGTGGGCGGGTGCTCGTAGGACGTGTAGTACTCGGTGGCGTGGGCGATCACGAGGCCCGCGACGAGGCCCGAGACGATCGAGAGGCCGAGACCCCAGAACGTCGTGACGCCTTGGAGCGCTTCGGAACCCTGGAAGAGGAAGTAGAGCAGGCCGAACGCCGCGGCGATGATCAGACCCGAGGCGACATAGACGCCAAGGTGCAGCCCCTTGAGGAGCTGGGCGAAGGAGGCGCCTTCCTTCGCACGGACGGTGAAGATTCCCAGGATCGAGCAGAGGATGCCGAGGCCGGCGAGCGCGAGTGGCGCGGTGGCGAGCATCAGCGCGGTCTTGGCGGCCATATCGGTGGCGAGCCCGAGCGAGAACGCTGCGGACGCGCCGAGCGCCATGGTTGCGAGCATCGAGCCGTAGTAGGACTCGTAGAGGTCGGCACCCATGCCGGCGACGTCACCGACATTGTCGCCGACGTTGTCGGCGATGGTCGCGGGGTTGCGGGCGTCGTCTTCGGGGATGCCGGCCTCGACCTTACCGACGAGGTCGGCGCCGACATCCGCGGCCTTGGTGTAGATACCGCCGCCGACGCGGGCGAAGAGCGCCTGGGTCGAGGCGCCCATGCCGAATGAGAGCATGACGGTGGTGATGTCGCGGAGGTCTGTGAAGCCCCATGCGTCGCCGAAGTTGTTGAGGACGAAGAACCAGACGGAGGCGTCCATCAGCGCGAAGCCGACGACGACGAGCCCCATGACCGCGCCGGAGCGGAACGCGACGGTGAGCCCGTCATTGAGCGAGGACTTGGCCGCCCACGCGGTGCGGGCGGACGCGTTGGTCGCCATTTTCATGCCGAACCAGCCGCAGAGACCCGAGAGGAATCCCGCGACGGGCACGCCTATGAGGGAGAGTTTGGGCTGCAGCCCGAGGAAGAATGCGAGGACGAAGAGGACGACGACGATGGCGATGAAGACGCCCGCGACGACCATGTACTGGCGCTTGAGGTAGGCCATCGCGCCGTCGCGTACGGCCTGAGCGATGGTGATCATCTCCTCATCACCCTCGGAGCGCGACATGACGGAGCGCGAGAAGAGGAATGCCATGACGAGGGCCGCGACCGCGCCGATCGGGGCGAGGAAATACGCGGGTGGGAGTTCGGTGGCGAGGATAAGCGCCTGATCGAGGTCCGCCATCACGGTTTGCTACTCCTTGAGGTGTCTGCCCGTCGGGGGGAACAGCGACGCCCTTGTGGTGTCGCGTCTTGTCGCGTCACGGTTGTGCGCGATCCGTCGCGGGCGTGAAACAGTGGATGCCTATCAATCGTGAAAGGGTCGGTGATCCGGAGAGACCATCGACCCATCAGTTTCTTTCGGGGGCGTATCGGATCAGCGCTCCGGGCCGCGCTTGACGGTCTTGCGCATGGCGCGGCGGCGACGCTCGGACGGCTTCTCGAAGTACTGCTTGCGCTTCACGTCTTTGGTGAGGCCTTCTTTTTCGCAGAGCTTTTTGAAGCGGCGCATGAGTTGTTCGGTAGACTCGCCGCCTCTTGCCTTGACTCGAATCGCCATCTTGGATCAATCCTCTCGTCGAATGTACGGTGGGCGTTCGCCCGGGACAGGGCGGGTACTATCCCGAATCCGGGGCCGGGGTGCAAGTCGGGGTTGGCGGTCTCCGGGCTGTTTGAGAGCCGGAGTCTCGATTGGTTGCGGGGGTGTCCCGACCCCGCGTAGTTTGGCAGGAGAACGATGTCCACGACCCCCAATACTCCCGGTTCAGGTCCCAGGAAGAAATCGGCCACCAGAGACGAGTCTCTTGGCGTCGAGAGGGCGGCGCGGGAGTTGGCCGCGGCCCGGGACTCGGCGGAGACTGTTGCCTTCGGGCTGGAAGTCGCCCGGGAACTCAAGGACGACAAGTGCGACCACATCCTCGTATTGGACCTGCGCGGTCTGAGCCAGGTGACCGATGTATTCGTGATCGCGTCGGGCACGAGCGATCGGCAGATGCGGTCGGCGGGGGAGCATGTGATCGAGATGGCCAAGGCGCGGGGGATGACGCCGTTCCGGGAGAATGTCCGCGAGAGCGGTGCGAAGTGGGTCATCATCGATTTCGTAGACATGGTGGTGCATCTCTTCGAGCCGGACACGCGGGTGTTCTACGACCTCGAGATGCTGTGGGGCGACGCGAAGCGTCTGGATTGGCGCCGCCCGGATGACAAGGACGAGCCGACGCCCGACGATCAGCGGAACCGCGCCGGGCTGCGCGAAGACGACGTCCTGCCTGATCGCCCATGAGCCCCTCAACGTCCGGTGGCGGCGAGCGGCTGAGTCCGGCGGCACGGGCTTCGGCGATGGTGTCGGGGATTCCGCTGGCCAACAAGTGCATGATTCTGTTCGGCGCCGCGGTGGTCCTGATCATTGGCGCGGCGCTGATCGTTCCGTGGGTGCGGCTGGCGACGATCGTGGACCAGAGCCAACTGGAGACCTCGCGCCAGATCGCGCGGTTGTGGCAGGAGAGTCCGATGATGATGCCCGACTGGACGGGCATGGCATCGGGCGAGGAGCGCGAGGCCAGGACGCGCCACCTGATGATCCGGTTCTATCCGGAGCAGGAGTGGGCGCGATCGGACTTCGGCGGCGGATTCCTGGCGGCGGCGCGAGAACGGCTGGCGTTGACGGGCGACCCGAAGCACGATGAGGATCGTGTCGAGCATTCGGAGGTGCTATCGGAGGACAACTCGCGGGTGTACCGGTACGCGCGCGGGATCATGAATCAATCCGGGGCGCGGATCGGTGTGCTGACGGTGCAGCGGCGGTCCGAGGTTGCGGCGAGCCAGTTGTTCGTGAACCGGATCTATCTGCTCGCCGCCGGGTTCGGCGCGGGAACGCTGGCGGTGCTTGTTTTCTATCTGATCACCACGCGGATCATTCTCGAGCCGGTGCGTTCACTTCGCGCGACGGCGGACCTGGTGCGGCAGGGGAACCTGGACATCCGCGCGGACTTGAAGACCGGCGATGAGTTCGAGGACCTGGGGGACACCTTCAACTCGATGCTTGTGGAACTGTCCGAGCAACAATCGAAGCTGCGGGGGATCAACCGCTCGCTCGATCTGCGGCTGACCGATCTCGCGGAGCGGAACGTGATGCTGCACGAGACCGCGAAGATGAAGGGCGAGTTCCTGGCGAACATCAGTCATGAACTGCGCACGCCGCTCAACTCGATCATCGGGTTCGCGGAGATTCTCCAAGGGATCGCCGACAGCGATGCCCAGTCGACGGGCGGCCCCCCCACGGCCGAGCAGTTGGCCAAACGCCGGCGGTATTTGGACAACATCGTTGGAGCGGGCCGGTCGCTCCTTGAGATGATCAACGAGTTGCTCACGATGGCGCGGATCGATGCGGGCAAGGTTGAACTGCACATCCAGCGGCTCAATGTCGCCGAGACCTGCGAGGGGCTGCTCGCGCTGATTCGCCCCCTCGCGGAGAAGAAGCGTCTGGAACTGGCGCTGCAGCTGCCAACCTCGGACGGACGGCTGACCTCCAATCCTTCGATGGCCGATCTCCCACCGATCGAGACCGACCCGCAGAAGCTGCAGCAGATCGTGTTCAACTTCCTGTCGAACGCCGTGAAGTTCACACCCGAGGGTGGGAAGGTGACGCTCCGCGCGGATCGGTTGTTCCCTGCGGACGGGACAGCGCGGGTGCGATTCAGCGTGATCGACACGGGGGACGGCATCCCAGCCGACAAGCACGAGTTCATCTTTCAGAAGTTCACGCAGCTCGACTCGGGGCACACGCGCGAGCAACAGGGCACGGGCCTCGGTCTGGCGATCGCGCGGGAGTTCTCGGAGTTGCTGCAGGGCGAGATCCTGCTGGACTCCGAGGTCGGGCGCGGATCGATGTTCTCCATTGTCGTGCCGCTGCGGATGGATCCTGATCTGGCGGCGCAGCGGGCGATCGAGAACGCGGGGCGTTCGATGTTTGCGCGCGCGACCGAGCACTCGCACGAGGGCGCGGCTAGCGGTCCTTCAGGGTGACCGCACGCTCATGATGGCGGATAACGGGCCTGGCACCGGGACGTTCGTCGATGGCGATCACGTCGATTCGCAGGGGACGGTCGAGCCAGTTCTTCCGGCGCGCGATCAGACTCGTGACGCGCAGGAGGCGCCGCTTCTTGTCGCGTGTGATGGCGCGCTCGCCGGGCGATGAAAGGCCGTCGGAAACGGCGCGGGTCTTGACCTCAACGACGACAATCGTCTTGCGATCGGGCGCCAGCGCAACGATATCGGCCTCGCCCGCCGGAGTATGCAGGTTGCGCGCCAGGATGCGGTAGCGCTTCCTTCGGAGGTGCCTGCGTGCGAGTCGCTCGCCACGGATGCCGCGGAGCGCGGAGTCGGGCAGCGATGCGGGGCGGAAGAGCCGCGTGAGGAGGCGGCGCATGGTTCAGCCCTCGGACCGGTAGCGGCGCGAGGCAAACTCGATGAGTTTGATGGCGATGGCCTCCTGGTCGGCGAGCCCGGCGCGCCCCACGATCTTCTGGAAGTAGCGACGCTCGGCCTCGGCGAATCGCTGCTCTCTGAGTTTCTGTTCGATCTCGAACTGCGCCTCATAGAGCGACTTCTCGGGCTGGGCATCGAGTTGCTCGAGCTTGATCCACCAGGCCGAGTCGTTGGCGTTGACCCGTGGCGAAATCTGCCCCACGGACAGGGCGCGGGCGGCATCGTTGAGCGGTTCGAGGGCGATGATGTTGGCTTCAGCGATGCGGGGTGTGTCGAGTTGCTTGACCAGCTCCCCGGCGTTGACTTTATTGAACGCCGACTCGGCCTGCGCGATGTCCTTGAAGGGCGTTCCGGCGGCGAGCGCCGACTCGATGCGCTGCAACTTCTCCTGGTCGTTCGCGGGCGCCTGGATGATGCGCAGACGAGCCGTGGGCGGCGGGGCGAACTCCTCGGGGTGCAGGTCGTAGTACACCTCGATATCGCGGTAGGACACGGCGACGGACTCCGCGATCTCGCGCCGAATCTGTTCGCGGATGAAGGCGCGCTTGACCTCGTCATCGACTTTCTGGTTGAGCGTCAGCCCTTCGGCCTCGAGGAGCCGGGTACGGGCGACCTCGCGCGAGCCGCCCGACTCGGAGATGAGCCCCTGCCGGATTCGATCGACAAACGCGCCGATGCCGACGCGTTCTTCCTCGGAGAGCGACGCGCGGAACTCGGCGAGGAGGAGTTCGTCCTGAAGGATGTCGCGGAGGGCCCGGGCGATCTCGGCGGCGGCGAATCGCTGCCACTCGGTCTCTTTCATGCGTCCGGCTTCGGCGGCGAGGCGGGCGTCCATGGGTTCGAGGAACTCGGCCGCATAGATGGGCTTGCCGTTGACCTGGCCGAGAAACGCATCGACCAGATAGCCCGATCGGGGCGTCGCCCGCGTGGGGCTTGGCGATGAGGTTCCGGGCGCCGATCCGGCGGGCACATCGGTCGCGCTGAGCGTGATGGTGCGCGGAGCGGACTCGGAACCGGGCGCTCCGGTCAGGACGATGACATCGACGCCCTCTGCTCCGGGAGACGACTCTGCCGCGGGCGGCGCCAGGGGGATGGACGGCGCGGGGGCGTTGACGACGGCTGGATTCTGCACGCGGAACTGCGCGGGTGTGACGGTCCGGGTGGTCGTGGTCTGGCCCTGCTGGGCGCATGCCGCGACCGAGGTTGCGGCGGCGATCAGCGCGCCGGCTCTGATGACTCGGACTGCCTTCCGTGGTTGTGTCACTCGGTCGTCTCCGTGTTGGACCGTTCGGGCGTCGGGCATGGTACCGCGAGTCGCCCGGGGGTGAGCGCGTGGGTACACTTCTGGTCCGGCGCGAATCGTGGCGGAATCCGCGGCGTTTCGGGCGTCGAACTCGATGCATACCGCGACGAGTCGCCGGCATTCGATCTTCACCCACAACGACTTATGGTCACGGAGGCCAAGATGGCGAACTCAGGCAAGGACGGGGATGGCGCTCCGAAAATCATTGTTGACTCGGACTGGAAGGCACAGGCGCAGGCAGAGAAGGAGAAGTTGTCCGAGGTGGAAGAGCAGGCCGCGGCGGCCGGCGAGGCTCGTGGGCTGCCACCGGCGGACTTCCAATCGATTGTCGGCACGCTCTTCTCGCAGGCCTTGATGTACCTGGGAGGGATGGCGGACCCCAAGACCGGGGCGGCGATGGTCGATCTCGAGGCGGGCAAGCACTTCATCGATCTGCTGGGCGTGCTCGACGAGAAGACCAAGGGGAACCTCGACGAGCAGGAGGCGGAGTTGATGAAGCAGGCCCTGGCTGAGGCGCGGGGGATGTTTGTTGAGATCAGCCGGGCGATCGAGCAGCAGATGGCCAAGCGGGCGGGCGGGGGTGCTGCAACGGGCGGCAAGGGGCCGATCATTCAGTAAGCGCCGGAAGCCCACCAGTTCCAGAAGCGGAGACCGACCCTGTGGCACAGAACAAGTCCTTTCTTGAGAAGCATCACTTCCTGTTGCGTCGGCTGCATTCGCTGGCGGGCGTGGTGCCGATCGGGGTGTTCCTGCTGTTCCACCTGACGACGAACGCGTCGATCGTGTGGGGCGCGATCAACAAGGGGAAGTTCGAGGGCGTGCACCCCGGTGCCGCGACCTTCCAGCACGAGGTCGGATTCATCCACTCGCTCCCGGCGTTGATCCTGATCGAGATTTTCGGGCTATGGCTCCCGATCGCGTTCCACTCGGTTCTGGGTGTGTACTACGCGACAACGGGCAAGAACAACGTGGCGCATTACAAATACCAGGGTAACTGGCGCTACACGCTGCAACGGATCAGCGGATACATCGGCGTGTTGTTCATCTTCTACCACGTGGCCACGCTGCGCTGGCACTGGACATTCCTCGTGCCGGGCGGGACGAAATGGAGCGGTGAATGGGCGGCTTCGACGCTCGCCGCTGCGATTCAGGGGAGCGAGTCCGGCTTCACGGCGATGGGTGTGGTGGTGGCGCTGTTCTACATGCTGGGTGTATCGCTGCTGGTGTTCCACCTGGCGAACGGGCTTTGGACCGCGGCGATCACCTGGGGGCTGACGATCTCGGAACAGGCCCAGAAGCGCTGGGGGTATGTGTGCGCTGCGGCGGGCGTCGGGCTGATGGCGCTGGCGTGGAGCGCCGTGATCGGGTTCGCGACGCTCGATTACGAAGAGGCGCGGCTCGCCGAGGAGCGCGTGCGCCACGGCGAGGTGACGATTGTGACCGAGAGCCAGCGGGCCGACGCGGGCGAGCGAGAGTAAGGAGCCGATCGTGGGATCGAATGAACTTCGTGTGATCGTGGTCGGCGGCGGGCTCGCGGGTCTGGCGGCGACGGTGCGCATCGCGGAGGCGGGGCTGCCGGTTGATCTGTTCTCGCTCGTTCCCGTGAAGCGTTCGCATTCGGTGTGCGCGCAGGGCGGGATCAACGCGTGCAACGAGGTGGCGCGCCAGCAGGGGTACTCGGAGTACGAGCACTTCGACGAGACGATCTACGGCGGGGACTTCCTCCAGCATCAGCCGCCGGTGTACGAGATGGCGCACATGGCGCCGAAGATCATCGATCTGCTGGACCGCATGGGCGTGCCGTTCAACCGGACGGCCGAGGGGATGCGGGACCTGCGCTTGTTCGGCGGCTCGCTCTACAAGCGGACGCACTTCGCGGGTGCGACCACGGGCCAGCAGCTGATGTACGCGCTGGATGAGCAGACGCGCCGCTACCGGAGTGAGGGGAAGGTGACGGCGTACGAGTTCTGGGAGTTCCTGTGGCCGGTGATTGATGTGGACGGCAAGTGCCGGGGCATCGTGGCGCAGGACCTCCGCACGATGCAGATCCGTTCGTTCCGAGCCGATGCCGTCGTGATCGCGACGGGCGGGTGCGGGCTGGTGTTCGGGCAGAGCACGAACTCGGTGATGTGCACGGGCGGTGCGGCGAGCCGGTGCTACCAGGCGGGCGTGAAGTACGCCAACGCGGAGTTCATCCAGGTGCACCCGACGGCGATTCCCGGCGCGGACAAGCTGCGACTGATGAGCGAGTCGGCGCGCGGCGAGGGCGGGCGTGTGTGGGTGCCGGCGGTGAAGAAAGACGGCAAGTGGGCGCCGCACCCGGACTCGGGGCGTGATCCTCGCAAGCTCGATGAGGCGACCGAGCGCTGGTACTTCCTCGAAGAGAAGTATCCCGCGTACGGGAACATCGTGCCGCGTGATATCGCGACGCGTGAGATTTTTAGCGTGTGCATGGCGGGGTTCGGCGTGGGCGGCGGGAACATGGTGTATCTCGACCTGACGCATCGCTCGAGGGAGTTCCTGGAAACGCGGCTCGGCGGGATTATCGAGATCTATCGCAAGTTCGTGGGCGAGGACCCGGCGGAACTGCCCATGAAGATCTTCCCCGGCGTGCATTACTCGATGGGCGGGCTGTGGACGCAGTACGCGCCCAAGGGCGACCTGAAGGGTATGGTCAAGGGCGACCCGCGCAACATGATGACGAATGTCGAGGGGCTCTACGCCTTCGGCGAGGTCAACTACCAGTATCACGGCGCCAATCGCCTCGGCGCGAACGCGCTGCTGTCTTGCATCTTTGATGGTCTGTTCTGCGGCGAAGGCGTGGCCGGATATGTGCGCGAAATGGGCGCGGATCCGGCTTCCCAGGCGAGCGCCTCGATGTACGACGAGGTCGTGCGTCGCGAAGAGTCGCGGATCAAGTCGCTGCTTTCTTCGAAGGGCGGCGAGAATCCGTATCAGATCGCCAAGGAACTCGGCGCGGAGATGACGGCGGCCTCGACGGTTGTCAAGTCGGGAGCGCGCCTCGAGAAGGCGCTCGCCAAACTGGAAGAACTGCGCGGACGGCACGAGAGGATGTCGCTCGCGGACACCGGATCGTGGGCGAACCAGAACCTCAACTGGGCGCGAGTCGTGGGCGACATGCTGGCGCTGGCGGACCCGATCCTGCGCGGGGGGCTGATGCGCGAGGAGTCGCGCGGCTCGCATTACCGCGAAGACTTCACGGAGCGCAACGACGAGCGATTCCTCAAGACCTCGGTCGCGGAGTTCGATGCAACGACGGGACGCTCGCGGATCACGCACGAGGATGTGGAGATCGGGCTGGTCAAGCCGCGCGTGCGCAACTACGGCAAGGTCGGATCGAAGAGCAAGACCAAGAAGAATGAGCCCGCGACGGCGTCGGCCTGAGAACGGATACGGAACGACACGGGAGACGATTGATGTCCTCGAAGAATGATGCAAAGGGCAAGGCGGCCAACACGCGGACGGTGCGGTTCAACATCAAGCGGTGCGACGGGCCCGGCCAGCCCTCTCGGTGGGAACGGTTCGATGTCCCGGTGCAGTCGTCCAGCGCCGGCTCCGGCAGCGCGAATGTCATCTCGTGCCTGCAATGGATCGCCGCCAATCCCGTGACGATCGAGGGCAGGAAGACGACGCCCGTTTCGTTCGACTGCGGGTGCCTCGAAGAGGTGTGCGGCGCGTGCACGATGGTGATCAATGGGCAGGTGCGGCAGTCGTGCTCGTGCCTGATGGACTCGTGCGCGCCGAACGACGGTGACGAGGTGACACTCGAACCGATGAGCAAGTTCCCGGTGAACCGCGACTTGTTTGTTGATCGCTCGCGACTGTTCAATGATCTTGAGCGGATCAGGGGCTGGGTGCCGATCGACGGGACGTACGACCTGGGCGCGGGGCCGCGGGAAACGCCCGAGCAGCAGCAGCAGCGGTACAAGTTGTCGGAGTGCATGTCGTGCGGGTGCTGCCTGGAGGCGTGCCCGCAGTACACGCTCGAGCCGGACGAGAAGGAATGGGATCACGCCTTTGTCGGGGCCGCGGTGATCAGCCAGACCCGGTACTTCAACATGCACGCGACCGGAAAGGAACTGGCCAAACAGCGTCTGGATGTGATGTCGGGCCCGGGCGGGGTATCGGACTGCGGCAACGCCCAGAACTGCGTGAAGGTATGCCCCAAGGAAATCCCGCTGACGGAGTCGATCGGGTCCGTCGGACGCCAGACGACGATTCACAAGATCCGCGAGTTCTTCATGGGCCGGTGATCGGGAGGGGGGATCGCGCCGATATCCGGGCTATCCGCTTGGGAAAGGGTGCGACGCAACCCCCGGCGGTCGGTATGGATATAGGTAGATTGGTGACCCCGCCCGCCCCGCCGCACCGTTGGTTTCGGTCGGGCGCCGCGGGGACTCGGGCGGGGAGCTCGCACGCGGAGGAGACCGGGATGTCCAGGAAGTCGCTTGTTGGGTTCGGATTGATCGCGATGCTCTCGACCGGCGCGCTGGTGGGCGTTGCAGCGCCAGCGCACGCGGAGCGACCGCCCGCGCAGATCGGCGGCAAAATGAGCGCCCCGCCGCTAGCGATCGATGACGCCGAACTCGACTTCGGCGATGTGGCGACGCGCTCGAAGGTGACCGGCAGCATCCGGGTTCGGAATGTAGGTGACGAGCCGGTGGTTGTGACCGATACGAGCAGCGACTGCTCGTGTACGGCGCTGTTGACGGATGGGTACGCGGTGATCGAACCGGGCAAGGACCTCGTGTTTGATGTGTCGATCGAGACACGGGACATGGGCGTGATGACGCAAAAGGTCCGGCTGATCTGCGAGGGGTTCGGGCGGCCCTTCGAGACGATTGTGCGCGCGAACGTGACCGAGAAAGTCGAGGTCAATCCCGACGGCGTCAAGGCGTTGGTGCAGCCGATGGGCCTGCTCACGTTGAAGTCGATCGATGATCGTCCGTTCCATGTACTGAGCGTGCACGGGGGCAAGCCGCAGTTCGTGGGCTTTGATCCCGAGAACGATGAGGCGAAGTCGCTCTACCGCGTCGTCTACGACTTCACGATGCTCCCGAAGGAGGAGATTCCCAGCGTCGTGGTGGTCGAGACGGATCATCCGGACGCCCCCTTTGTGGCGATCCGTTACTTCTCGAAGGGTAAGATCGAGCCGCAGGACCGCGAGTCCAGCGCCAAGGTCTGGAAGAAAGAATACGACTTTGATTATGTGCATCGGTTGGTGCCCGGAGAGTCGGCGGAGATTCAAGTGCGCGTGGCCAAGGCGGGGCGGGCATCGCGTGAGAACGAGCTGAAGGTCTCCTCGGACAACGAACTGCTGGGCGTCGAGATGGTGGGGGTGGACCTGGACAGCGATCCGAAGTGGGCGATCGCGACGGTGCGCGTTACGGCGTCTGTCGAGGCCGAGGGATTCCAGGCGGCGACACTGACATTCACGCTCGGCGAGGACCGTCGATGCGAGTCGCAGTTATTTACCCGGGTGGTCGGAGGGTGAGGGCACGACTTGCGGGAATCTGACGGGGGGCGCGAAAGTCCGTCGGCGGGGGTGACGATCACAGTGGTGGAGTGAGTTGCAAGCCGGACGGCCGAGATGCCGCCCGGTCCTCGGTTACTTGCCAATTTCAGGCCCGGTCAATCCGCGGTGTTCGCGGGGCGCGATCGGTGCGCTCGAACATGATCAGAACTCAGGAGTCAAAGACGATGTTCACGAACTTCAACAACCAGTTTGGTTATACGCCCTCGTTCAACGGTTTCTGCACCCCCTTCAATCAGTTCGGCGGCTTCAACTACGGCTTCACGCCGTTCTCGACGCCCTCGTTCGCGCCCGCCTCGAACTGGCAGGGCGGCTACTGGAACACGACCCCGACGTTCCAGACCCCCTCCTACGGCTTCAATCCGTGGAACTGCTGGACGCCCGGCTTCGCGCCGAGCAATCAGTTCTCCGGCTTCGGGTACTCGCCCGAGTTCGCCTACAGCAACGCGTGGTCGACCCCGTCCTACAACTTCGCGCCCGTGACGGGCTTCGCCACCCCGTGGCAGAGCTACGCTCCGCAGTCGCAGTACGGCTTCAATGGCTCGTACACCCCCTCCACCAATCCGTGGAACTACTCGACGACGGGTAACGCGTGGAACGGCGTGACCAATGGTCAGTGCTCGCCCAGCGGCTATCCGACCCAGTCGGGCCCCTGCCGCTCGGCGGCGTGATGCGGCTCCGATCGCGTCCACGACCCGCGATCGGTCAACTCAGTGAGACTCACCGGGTGTGCCGCCCCGCGGCGCGCCCGGTTGTTTTTTGGCTTCGGGTGGGCCGCCCTCACGCGGGGTGCTACATTTTCCCGATCACAAGGCGTGGGGATCGAGTCTGAGGCGAAGGAGTTGCATGGTGAAGGGCAGTTCATTCTCAGGGACAGGTCGGCGTCCGCGCCCGGAGCCGGTGGTTTTCGAAGCGCTGGAGCCGCGGATTCTGCTGAGTGCGAACCCGGTGAATGTGATCGATGTCTTTGCGGACAACCGCGGGTTCATCACGCTTCAGATGGACCAGAACATCAGCAACAGCACGGTGACCAACTCATCGGTGCAGATGTTCACGGCGGGCAACGACGGGCTGCTGGGGACCGCCGACGACCAGCTGGTCGTCCGGACGGTTCGGTACAGCGCCTCGGATCGGACCATCCGGATCGAGTCCAACCTTGACGCGGACACCCCCTACCGCGTCCGCCTGATCAGTTCGATCATCCGCGGCGAGAACGGATGCCTGCTCGACGGCGAGTTCAACGGCGTCGGCGTGCCCTCGGGCGATGGCATTGAGGGCGGAGATTTCGAGATCTTCACGCGCCGCGCCGTGGTCCCGATCGCGCGATTCACGACGCTGACCGGTATCGTGGACGTGGAGTTGTTCGACAACCAGACGCCGCTGACCGTCGCCAACTTCCTGGCGTACGCGAACGCGGGCGACTGGGACAACACGTTCTTCCACCGCCTCGTCGAGGACTTCGTGCTCCAGGGCGGCGGTTTCCAGGCGACCTCCTCGTTCCCGAGCATCCCGCAGATGGCGGCGGTGCAGAACGAGCCGGGCATTTCCAACCTGTTCGGCACGATCGCCATGGCGAAGCTGGGCGGGAACCCGAACTCGGCGACGAACCAGTGGTTCTTCAACCTACGGGACAACTCGGAGAACCTTGACAATCAGAACGGCGGATTCACGGTGTTCGGCGAGGTGACGGGCTCGGAGAGTTTCGCCACACTGGCGCGGCTCGCGAACTTCATGACCGTCGATGCGTCGGGGCAGAACGGCGCCTTCACGGATCTACCGGTGCAGGACACCGACCGTGTGGATGAGAACGGCGGGACAGTGGTGCCGAGCGATGTGCTCTCGGTATCCCGCATCGCGATTCTGATGGATATCACGGGCGAGCCGTTCCAGCAGCTGGACGAGGATAACTCGATCACATTCGTGAACAACGCGGGCGATGTGACGGTCCGCGTGTTCGCGCTCGATGGCTTCCCCGCCGATGCGCTGGAGCCCTTTATTCGTGTGAACTTCGGCTCGGGCCGTTCGATCGACGCGGTGACAATCCTCAATGGGATGCCCGACCGTCGCTTCGGCGTGCAGATCGATGGCGCCACAGTGCTGCAGAAGTTCGCGGATCAGCGTCGAACCGATGACGGCGATCTGGCGTTCATCGTGAGCGACTCCCGAATCGAGTCGATCAACCTCCGGTACGGCATCTCCGGCGAGAATCTCAACGGATTCGTGCTCCCCGGCGGGCTGCGCTTCGACGCCGACATCGACGGCGACAACATCGTTTCGGACCTGACGGCGGTCTTCGTGCCCGCCGGCAACTCGAACCTGTTCTCCGTGGGCGGTGACCTGTCCGGTGATGCGCTGTTCCTGGGCGGGCTGAACCGCGTGAATGTGCGCGGCGAGGTGAACAACTCGGACATCCGAATCGGTGCCGGCAACCTCAACCGCCTGCTCGCGACATTCCGCAATGTGATCGATGCGCGCCTGGTGAGCGATGCGCCCATCAGCATGGTCCGCGCGTCGGAGTGGAGTGTGCTGGAGACGCTGCGCGGCTCGATCTCGGCGCCGTCACTCCAGCGCCTCATCATCACGGGCGACAACGGGCAAGGGCTCGCGGGCAACTTCAACGCTGATATCGACCTGAGCGGCGACGACAATGTGCGCACGCTGGCGAACGCGAACATCCGGGGCAGCGTCCTGAGTTCCGATTGGGATATCACGGGAGACCTCGGGAATGTGAGCGTCCGGGGCGGTTCGTCCGGGTGGGAACTCATCGTCACGGGTGACGCTTCGACGTTCCGGCTGGATCGCCTGAAGGACACGACGATCAACGTGTCGGGTGTCGCCAGGACGCTCCGCGCGATCGATTGGACCGGGGGCGAGTTCAGAGCGCGGGAGATGAGATCGATCCTGATCACCGGTCGCAACTCGGACAACCTCGCGGGTAATCTCTCGGCGGACATCGTCGTCGGAGCGCCGGGTGTTGATAACGCGCTTCGCCTGCTGCGTGTCAACGGCGATGCGACGGACCTCTCGATCGACTTCGACGGCAATGTGCGCTCGGTGCTGGTGCGCGGCGACCTGAGGGACGCGACGCTCACCTCGATCAACGACATCCAGACCCTGAGTTTCGGCGAAATCCGCAACTCCGATGTGAACATGCAGGGTGTCTCGAGGTCGCTGCGGTTCATCGACTGGATCGGCGGCACACTGCTCGGCTTCCGGTATGACTCGATCGTCGCCACCGGGAACCAGGCGACCGCATCGCCGGGCAACTTCTTCGCGGATGTGGACGCTTCCAGCGCGGGCTCGATGACGCTGGACCGGGGCGGGAGTTTCGTGGGGTCGTTCGAGATGAACTTCATCGACGACTTCCGAGTGACCGGTGAAGTGCGAGACTCGTTCTTCGTGTTCACCGCGACGCCCGCGGGCCGGCCCGTGACGATCGGGCGGTTCGAGGTCACGGAGCAGATTCTCAACACCGACATCCGTTCGGCGGGGAACGTGCAGTCGTTGATCACGCCGGTGATGATCAACTCCGGCCTGTACGCGGGCATGCCCGAAGGCACGCTCGGCCTGCCGGACTCGAACCCGAACGTGAACCCGAACATCACGATCGAGTCGGTCGTGATCGGCGTGTTGGGATCGAACCAGTTCAACTTCGTGAACAGCTACATCGTCGCGCCGCGCATTGACAGCGCGCTGGTCTTCTATCCCGATACCGCAAACCTCGGTCAGCCGCACGGGATCGCGGCGAACACGATCGGGTTCGTCGATACGCGGATTCTGGGCGGCGGGCGTCAGCGGGCAACGAACCCGGGCGCCTCGCTCGATCCGATCGGTGATTACCAGGTGCGCGTCGGGTTCCTGCCCCCCGCATAAGCGGACTCATTCGGCCGCGAGTCCGGACTTCTCTCGAATCCAATCGCGGATCATCTCGATCACGCGCGGGTGGATGGTCTGCTCGATCTGCGCGTACTCGTCGATCGTGCCCTTGGTGCACTCCTGGAACATGTGATTGAGGCCGGGCAACTCGCGGATCGTGACGTCCGCGTTGCCCGCGGCTTCGAGCGCAGCGCGAATCTCCGGAAGGTTCTGCGAGGGCACGACCTGAACATCCTTGGAGCCGTTGATGGCCAGCACCGGACAGGTCACCCGGCGGAGGGCGACGCGGGGATCGTGATCGACGAATGAGACGAACCACGGGCTCGTCACCATCGCGGTCTGCGCCTGCGTCATCTCGTCCAGCGCTTCTTCTTCGAGATTGGGCATCTGGCGCTTGAGCGCACCGCGGACATGCTCGGTGAGCTCGTCGCGGCGTTCGGCGTCGTGGATGAGTTCGAGCGTCTTCTTCTGGTCGGCGAGCTGGCGGGCGATCTCGGCGGGCTGTACGCCCGACGCTTCGAGGATCGCGCGAACTTGCACCTTTAGAACATCGCCGCCCGGCACGCCGGTGCCGGCCATGAGCACGATGAAGGCGACATCGGGGGATCGCGATGCGACGAGGGGCGCGATGATGCCGCCCTCGGAGTGACCGATCAGGCCGATGTGATCGATGTCGATCGAGGGCATCTCCTTGAGCAGCGCGATCGCGCCCAGCACATCACCCGCGAACGTGTCCGCCGTCGCGCGGGAGATGTCTCCCTCGGAACCGCCCACGCCGCGGTCGTCATAGCGCAGCGAGGCGATGCCGTGGCGCGCAAGGTCGTCGGCCAGCACGAGGAAGGGCTTGTGATCGAAGATGGTCTCGTCGCGGTCCTGTGCGCCCGAGCCGGTGATGAAGACGACCGCGGGGTGCGGGCCGTCTCCCTCCGGGATGCAGATCGTGCCCACGAGTCCGGCGTCGTCGGCCCGGCTCCGGAACTCCACCTCGGAAGTTTCGTAGGGGAATGGCGGCTTGGGCGTCTGGGGTCGGTTGACGGTTGTATCCACTTCCTCGCCCGCGAGGAGTTTCGAGAGTTTGGCTGGGAACTCCATGCCGTTCTGTTTCAGCAGTCCCTCGGCGGCGGTGGCGTCCGCATTGATTGAAAGATCCCAGACAGCGCCGACGAGTTTCCATTCAAGGACGAACTTGCCCGCGTCGAGCGACACGGAGTCGAGCGCGGTATCCGAGACCATCTGCGCGGGTATGGAGATCGTGGCCGCGAGGTCGCCCGTGTCCCGGCGCGTGACCTTGAAGATCATGCGCAGTTGCTGGCCGAAGACATCGACGTGCCCGTCCCACGTGCCGACCACATCGGCGGCCGTTGCGACAGCGGCATCTTCGGGCGCTTCAGCGCGGAGCAACGCAGCGGGCGCGATAAGGATCGCTGAGAGGGACAAGAGTGCGGCGGTGAGGGTCGGGCGCATGGGGAGCTCCGGGGAAGATAGGTGGTTCCGGTAAGGGTATTCCGATTCCGGCCGGGCGCGTTGCATGGGCTGCCGGCGGGCCATCGGGGCGGATTCCGCTGGCGGCGTGGGCAGGGGCGGGGAATACTGCGACGGTGTCGGTGACGCGAGCGACCCTGTTTCTGAGTTTGGTGCTGACCCTGGCGTGCGCCGGGGCGTGGGGCGACACGTGCGCGCTGCGGGCGTTGGAGGCGGCGTCCCCCGAGGCGGCAACAGGAACACTCGGTTCGTCTGTCGCGGGCGCGGGCGGCCTGGTGGTGACAGGTGCGCCCTATTCGAACGCGAGCGGATTTGAGTCGGGAGCCGCGTTCGTGTTCCGCGTGGTCGATCACGAACTCGTCCTGGGTGAAGCGCTGACGGCGCCCGGCGTCGGGAGCGGGGATCGCTTCGGATTCGCGGTGGCGACGGATGGCTTTTTGATCGCCGTGGGCTCTCCGGACGACTCGGGCTTGGCGTCCGGTTCCGGAAGCGTGCGCGTCTTCCGCGAGGCGGGCGGTAACTGGTCGAGTGTCGGCGTGGTGCTCGCCCCGGACGGTGGAACGGAGGATCGATTCGGCGCTTCGGTCGCAATAGATGGAAACACGCTCGTCATCGGCGCTCCGTCGCGCGGCGAGGATGATGCGGGCGCCGTTTATGTCTTTGCGTGGGATGGTGCATCATGGACGCACACGCAAACGATCGTCGCGGGCGACTCGGACTCGGGGGATCGCTTCGGAACATCGGTCTCGATCGACGGGAACCGATTGCTGATCGGCGCGTTCGCGGACGATGAGGGCGGCGAGGACGCGGGGGCCGGGTACATCTACGATCGCGTCGCGGGCGTGTGGGTGTTGGGCGCGAAGCTGATCTCGGCAAGCGGCGCGGCGGCGGACCTCATAGGTTGGTCATCGGCGCTCTCGGGAGACATCGCGGTGCTCGGGGCGCCCGGGCGCGACGCCGGCGGCTCACAGGCGGGCGGCGCGGTCGTGTTCGACTATCAGGGCGGCGTGTGGGTTGAACAGGGCACGCTGGTGGGCTCCGGCACTAGCGCGTTCGACAGGCGCGGATCGAGCGTTGCGGTCGAAGACGGCCTCGTGATTCTCGGTGCACCACGGGATGACGCCGACGGCGCGAACTCGGGGAGCGCCTCGGTCTTTGCCCGCTCGAGCGGTGTGTGGCACGAAGTCGCGTTTGTGCGGCCCTCACCGGGCAACGCCGGCGCGGAGCTCGGTGCCGGTGTGGCGCTCGCCGATGGGCTAGGCGTGTTCGGTGCGCCCAAGGCGGCGGGCGGCGATGGGCGTCTGTTCGTGCTTCCTGCGATCGACGATTGCGATGCCTCGGGCGCGCTCGATGCCTGCGAAGTGGCCTCCGGTGCGCTCGCGGACGAGAACGGCGACCTCGTGCCCGATGCATGTGCACCGCCGCCGTGCCCCGGCGACGCGACCGGCAACGGCGTCGTGGATGTGCGGGACTTGAATCTGGTGCTGGCGTTCTGGGGTCAACAGCCCTACGAGCCATTCCAGAGCGCGGACATCACCGGCGATGGGTTCGTCGATGTGGATGACCTCAATGTCGTGCTCACGAGTTGGGGATGTCGGCGCTAACGCTCAACTCCCGAATCGATTCGGCAGGAAGCTGGCGAACGTGCGCACAGAGTCCCGAGAGATCGTCGCCAGCGCGCTGAGTTCCCGGCGGAGGGGGTCGAGCATGCTATCGGTGGCGTCATCGATGGCGACCACGACCGCCGGGTCGATCTCGGACCGGTGGTGCGTGTTGTCGGCCAGCGGCGGAGCCGGCACCGCCGCATCTCGAGTATTGAACGAGACCGCCGTCAGCACAGTAATGGCGGCGATTGCGAGCATGCCCACAACCGCGACAGGCCCGACGGGTGAGCGACGCGGCGGCGTATCGAGGCGCGCGATCAGACGGTCGGCGAGCGCACTGTCTGTGCCCGCGAGTTCGCGCGAGGCGTCGCTATGAAGGAGGACATCGAGATGGTCGTGTTCATGGGTCATGGATGCGTCTCGGGAATAGCGTACAGATTGCGGCGGACGGCCTCGTCGGCGAGTTTCTTGCGCGCCCTCGAGACCATCATGCGGACGGCGCGTTCGTCTTTCTCGAGGACGCGCCCGGTCTGGCGTGCCGTCAGCCCCTCGGCGATGGTCAGCCAAAGGGCCGCGGCCTGCTCGGATGTGAGGACCGTGCGGGCCAGTTCCCAGAGGGGCGGCGTTTCGGGCGTGGCGGACTCTGTTGTGGCGGGCTTGGAATGGTTGAGGAGGAAGGCGCGCCGGACCATCGCACGGCGCGACGCGGAGATCGATGCGCGATAGGCGATGGTGAGCACCCACGCGCGGAAGTCCTGCACACGCTCGCCCGATCGGATCGCCTGCCACGCCTTGCAGAAGACCTCTTGGGCGACATCCTCGGCGTCCACACCACGCGCGGCACGACGCCGAACAAGCGCGATGACGCTAGGCGTGTGCTGTCGGACGAGCCGCGCGAACTGATCGCGGAGCGCCTGCTCGCCGGCGCGCACACCGACGCCCGCCTTGTGAGCGCGGGCATCGGCTGTCGCCTGTTGTCGGAGCGGTGCGGCTTCGACGGGTTGTGCTGCGAGACGTGTCATGGGCTGGTCAATCGGACTCAGACTCCAGGAACTTCACGACGGTGCCCGCGTCCATGGAAAGGTCGAGGCGGACATCGGAAGCGTCTGTTTTGATGGACAGACCTTTGACGATATCGAGCATGGCGCGAGTTTCGTCGTCGAGTTCATCGGACTGCATCGCGCCGAGTCGGGCCAGAGCCAGCAGGCCGTTGGCGACCTGCGCCATGTTGGTCGCGACCTCGTTCGACCCGGTCTGGAGGACACCGGACATGAACAGGTTCCCCGCGCGCTGGCCGATGTTGATCTCTACGGACTCGGCGTCGCGGAGCATCTGCGAGTTGACCGCATCTTCGAGGAACGGTGATCCCTTGGACGCATGGATGTAGATGAACGAGTCCGGCGCGGGTGCGATCCAACCCGGGGCTTTGTTGGTCGCTCTCGACGCGACCGTTGCCGCGAGGTCGTCGAGCGACTCGGCGAAGAACATAATGCGAGATCCATCGGGCTCGGGACGAACAGCGACGAAGGTCGGCACGCCGGACTCCTCGTCCGACTCGAGTTTGCCGACGGTGACGCCGTTAAGGTGGGAAATCTCGACGCCCTCAACCTTCTGGAGCTCCTTGACCGCCTCATCAATCGCGGCGGTGGTATGCACGAGGAGGTTCTCCGGTTGGTCGTCGTCGTCGCTTCCGAAGAGTGTGATCGAGAGGATGTCGGTAAGTGGATCGAAGTGGTAGCGCTCTCGCAGGTCTTTGAGTGATTGCGGCATCAACGCTTCCAGACCCGCCGCGCCGCGGTGCGCTCCCTCGTCGCCGCCGGCATCGCCGATGTGGCGCTCGATCACGACCTGTCGTTCCTTCTTGCGGCGGCGCTCGTTGCCGATCTTGAGATTGAGTTCGAGACCGTCGCCCGCATTGGCGCCGGCTTCCGCGTCGGACGCTTCGATCTCGCGTGCGAGCCAGCGTCCGATTTCTGTGGTGAGCAGCCGCTCGACATCCACATGGACAAGCCATGTGGTGCTGTCGTTGATCCAGCCCCGATCCAGCGGCGCGACGGCGGCCGACGCGGGCGCGGGGGCGGTCAGAGCGAGCGGCGCGCCGAGTGCTGCGGCCGAAAGCAACATGGCGGCGAGACGGAATCGGGGTCGTGGCATGGGGTGTTCTCCTGGATGGCTGCCCGGATGGCTCAAAGTCACTACCAACACTGACGCGGGGCCTGGGCCGGGCGCAACAGAAACCTCCGAGGCGATGCCATGTTGTTGGGGAGTCGCGCGATACACTTGCCGCCTCAGTTCATAGACCCTCACAAGCACCGCACGGAGCCGAGCCGCCATGGGATCGATCAGCAAGTTCATGCAGGAGCATTACCGGCACTTCAACTCAGCGGCGCTTGTTGATGCCGCCGAGGGGTACCGGAAGCATCTGGACAGTGGCGGATCGATGCTGGTGACGCTCGCGGGGGCGATGAGCACCGCCGAACTGGGGAGATCGCTCGCGGAGATGATCCGCCAGGGCAAGGTGCACGCGATCTCCTGCACCGGAGCCAATCTGGAAGAAGACCTTTTCAATCTCGTCGCGCACGAGCATTACCTGCGCATCCCGAACTACCGAGACCTGACCCCCCAGCAGGAGTGGGAACTCGCGGAGAAAGGGATGAACCGGGTCACGGACACCTGCATCCCCGAGGAAGAGGCGATTCGGCGCCTCGAGGCGGCGATGATGGGTGTCTGGACAAACGCGGACAAGAAGGGTGAGCGGTACCTGCCGCACGAGTACATGTACCAGGTGATCCGCTCGGGTGTGCTCAAGGACAAGTTCCAGGCGGACCCGAAGAACTCGTGGCTGATCGCGGCGGCGGAGAAGAACCTCCCGATGATCGTGCCGGGTTGGGAGGACTCGACCCTCGGGAATATCTTCGCGGCGCGCATCATCGACGGCTCGATCTCCGGCGCGCACGTGATGAAGTCGGGCATCGAGTACATGATCGAGACCTCGAAGTGGTACCGCGAGGTCGCGCCGAAGTCTCCGATCGGATTCGTCCAGATCGGCGGCGGGATCGCGGGCGACTTCCCGATCTGCGTGGTGCCGATGATTCTGCAGGACCTGGAGGAGAAGGTGCCGTACTGGGGCTACTTCTGCCAGATCTCCGACTCGACGACGAGCTACGGCTCGTACTCGGGCGCCGTTCCCAATGAGAAGATCTCGTGGGGGAAGCTGGACGCGGACACGCCCAAGTTCGTGATCGAGTCCGACGCGACGATCGTGGCACCGCTGATCTTCGCGTACCTGCTGGGGTGGTGAGGAAGGCAAGGGGAACGAAAACGCCCGGATCCCCCACGGGAGGTTCCGGGCGTGTGTCTCGGGACATCAGGGTCCACCCGGATCATCGGTAGACAGGGCACCGGGCGATTACCTCGTCTCGGCCTGGGGCGATGAATCCCCCTGTTCCGGCGGCGTCGACCCGGCGGTTTCCCCGCCCCGCTCCGCCATTTTCTTCATCTGGTAGAGCTGGCGCTTGATCATGATCCGGGTCATCATCTGCTCGGACTTCGAGATGCCGGCGCGGGCGAGGTCGAGCGACATCGCGGGGTGCCACGTCGTTTCTCCGGGCTCATATCCGAGCTGCGTCTCCATGCGCTCGGTCATATCGCCCATGTGGCCGGCCCCGTAGATGACGGCGATGCGCTTGTTGGACTTGTCCTGAAGCGCTTCGGTGAGATCGTCGATGACGCGCTGGTTGCGGTCCTCGATAATGACCTGCATCAGCGCTTCGCCGCCGGGGAGCGCACCGCTCATGACATCGTCGGCCTCGGGCAGCATGTGCATAATGACGAGGCGTCCGCGCTCGGCGCCGCCGGGGATCGCTTCGATCATCGTAAACATCATGCTGGCCATCGCCCCCATGAATGATGAGCCGTCGAGCATCCCCAGGAGTTGAGAGGCATCGCCGCCCTTGGCCTCAACGGCCGCTTCGATCTCCTGGATGGACATGTCGGAGTTGCGCCAGTTCGAGCGTGTGTGGTCCATCTGATCGAGCTGGAATGTGAGGCCGAGCGAACGGGCCATCTTGGCCTGCAGCCCGTCGGACTCCTTCTTGTCGGCCTTGGGATCAGGTCGCGCCACGAGCGATGAGACGATGGGGGCCCGGCGCGCATCCTTGTGGGCGTGCTCGTCGATGGGCTCGCCCCCGTTCACACCTTCGAAAAGAACGAGGTCGTACCCGTCGAGTTCTTTCTGAAGCGTTGCGTAGAAGCGCGGCTCGGCGATGTGCACCGCGCCGTAGAGCGTGATGGTCGGGCCATCGCCATCGATCCTGCGGAACTCCTTCGACGCGATGTCGAGCGACATGACGCGATCGTCGCTCTCGGTGAGGCGAATCCAGGGTTCGTCCACGACGGCCTGTTGTGCCTGTTCGGCGGGCTTCGCTTCTTCGACGCCCGCGGGGGGCGCCGCGAGCAGCAACGAGGCGGTCAGCGTGATCGGCAGGGTCCAGAGAGCGGGGCGGAGCGTCATCGGAGACTCCTCATGCGTGAGGGTGCGAAGGGACACATATTCTTACCGGCTCGGGCGGTCGGGGCGCATGAAAAAGGCCACGGAATGCTTCCGCGGCCTCTGTGATTCACATGGTCGTGCGGATCAGACGGCGAACGAGGAGCCGCACCCGCAGGTGGTATTGGCATTGGGGTTGTTGAAGACGAACCCGCGCCCCATGATCTCGTCCTTGAAGTCGATGGTGGTGCCGTTGAGGTACAGCAGCGACTTGGGATCGCAGATAACGCGGACGCCGTGCATCTCGAACTCCTCATCGGTGTCCTTGCGGGACTCGGTGAGGTCGAGGATGTACGAGAAGCCCGAGCACCCGCCGCCCTTAACGCCGACGCGCAGGCAAACCTTGTCGGCGTCGAGTTCCTGCTGCTCGATGATCGTCTTGATCTCGCGGGCGGCGGTCGGTGTGAGGTTAACGGTAATCGTCTCGGCCATTGGCGTTACTTCTCCGTGGGTTCGCCTGATTGTAGGCGACTCGGCGGGCGGTCAGTGGGTGTGGGCTTCTTCTTCAACCGGAAGGCCGTTCTTCTGGCGGTAGTCCTTGATGGCGGCCTTGATGGCGTCCTCGGCGAGGACGGAGCAGTGGATCTTGACGGGGGGCAGGGCGAGTTCCTCGACGATCTCGGTATTCCGGATCTCGTGGCCCTGCTCGACGGTCTTGCCCTTGAGCCACTCGGTGGCGAGGGACGACGAGGCGATCGCCGAGCCGCACCCGAAGGTCTTGAACTTGGCATCCTCGATCACGCCCGTGTCGGGGTTGACCTTGATCTGGAGCTGCATGACATCGCCGCACTCGGGTGCGCCGACGATTCCCACGCCGACATCCTTGCGCTCCTTGACCTGCGCGGAGGTGCCGAAGGTCCCGACATTGCGGGGCTTCTCGTAGTGGTCGATGAGTTGCTTGCTGTAAGCCATGGTGTCACCTCAGAGGTGGAGTGTTCCAAAAAGGGATCAGTGGTGCGCCCACTCGATGGTGGAGATATCGATGCCTTCCTTGTGCATGTCCCACAAGGGCGAGAGTTCACGCAGGTGATTGACGGCCCATGTGAGCTTCTCGATCGCGAAGTCGATCTGCTCCTTGGTGCTCCAACGACCGAGCGAGAATCGGAGCGAGGAGTGTGCCAGATCGTCGCCGACGCCGATGCCCTTGAGCACATACGAGGGCTCGAGCGAGGCGCTGGTGCACGCCGAGCCGGACGAGACGGCGATGTCCTTGATCGCCATCATCAATCCTTCGCCCTCGACGAAGCCGAACGACATATTCGTGATGTGAGCCAGTCGCCTCTCGGGGCGCCCGTTGATATGGACATGCTCGACGTTCTTGATCATCGATGACTCGAGATGATCGCGGAGGGCGCGGAGGCGTTCGCGTTCGGTGTCCATCTCGTTGGCGCAGATCTCGCACGCCTTGCCGAAGCCGACAATGCCCGTGACATTCAGCGTGCCCGAGCGGTAGCCGCGCTCCTGACCGCCGCCTTCCTGCTGCGCGACCAGGCGGATGCGGGGCTTGCGCCTGCGGATGTAAAGACCGCCCACACCCTTGGGGCCGTAGATCTTGTGGCTCGACCATGTGAGCAGATCGATGTTGTCCTTCTCGACATCGGTCGGCATCTTGCCGACCCACTGGGTCGCATCGGTATGGAAGACGACATTGCGCTCGTGGCAGAGCGCGCCGATCTGCGGCACCTCATTGATCGTGCCCATCTCGTTGTTGGCCCACATGATGGTGACGAGAATCGTGTCATCGCGCATCGCGGCCTTGACCATCTCGGCGGTGACGATGCCGTCACGGGGCGGTTCGAGGTACGTCACATCGAAACCGCGTTTCTGGAGCCGCTTGCACGGGTCGAGCACGGCCTTGTGCTCGATGGCGCTGGTGATGATGTGCCCGCGACCCTCTTGCCCCTCGGGCTTGAGCGCGTACATCTCGGCGGCGCCCTTGATGGCGAGGTTGTTGCCTTCGGTCGAACCCGAGGTGAAGACGACTTCCTTCGGCTGCGCACCGATAATGGCAGCGCACCGCTCGCGTGCGGTCTCGACCGCCTCCTCGGACTCCCAGCCGAACTGGTGGTTGCGCGAACCGGGGTTGCCGAACTTCTCCGTGAAGTACGGGAGCATCGCCTCGACGACGCGGGGGTCGCAAGGCGTGGTGGCGGCGTGGTCGAGGTAGACCGGGAGTTTGAGCATGAGACAGGATCCCCGAGGTGATGCCCGCCGATCGCGGACAGGTTGGTCGTAAATCTAGAAGCATTCCATTATACGCTGAGACCAAGTCTCAGTCATCGATGAAGGCACCACTTTAGGCAAGGCGATCTGCGGAAACCGGCGGCTGGGGCAGCGGGTCGCGGACGCCGTGCTCGCAGACAAGGGGAAGCGATGTCCGCAGGGCAAACCGCCGGGCGGTCGGGAGATCGGCCATCCGCCCGGTCGGCTGGCGGGTGGGGTGGTAGAGGTGCCACGAGATGATCCGGGAAACGGGCACCGCGACGGTCGCACCCAGCCGGGCGGCTCGATAGGCGAACTCGTCGTCTTTGAAACCCCACCCCTGGTAGTGCTCGTCGAAGCCGTTGAGCCGGAGATAAAGGGCGAGATCGACCGAGAAGTGCCCCCCCAGCAGCTTCGGCTTGTGGAGAGGACCCAGCCGCAGGCGTCGCATCAACAGTTGCCGCCGATACCGGCGCTCGCGTTTGGCCAGGAGTTCTTGCTCGGCGGCGGTGACCTCCAACCGCCGGTCACCCGACAGAATCCTCGAAGCGTCGAGCGTCGCGGATGTCGCCTCATCGACATTCACGCGATACGGGTACACGAGTTCGGCGCGTGACCCGAATTGCGCATGCTGCGCAACGCAATCATCGGCGCAGAGCATGTCGCCGTCGATGATGAGCACGCGGCCGTTGTCAACGCCCATCGACTCATGGATGTGGCGGACGGCGTTGTTGCGGACCTGACACAAACGCTCCCCACCCGTCGAAGCCCGCCGGACCCACCAGACCCCACGCTCTGCGCCGACATTGCCCCCCCACCGCTCGATGACCGCGCCGATCGCGGGGTCATCGGTGTCGCAGGTGACGGTGACGGACGCGGGCGCCAGGGTCTGGCGCGCGACGGCGGCAAGAACGAGATCGAGATACCTCGGGACATGCGTGGGGATCACGACATGAATGGGCGGGTTCGGGGGGGTGGGGGCCATCGGGCAGAGAGTGTAGCGCAAGGGGCGGAGGAGAAGGTCCCGGTGAATTCCCCGCAAACGGGGTGTTTCGGTAGGATGCGGCCCGTCCGGGAGCGTCAGCGTCGCGAGTCGAGTTTCAGCCCGGGCGAAAGCCCGGGCGCACCGCAGGACCCAAAGGAGTCGATCTCATGGGATTGTTGAAAGAGTTCAAAGAGTTCGCGATGAAGGGCAATGTCATGGACATGGCCGTCGGCATCATCATCGGCGGCGCTTTCGGCGGGATTGTCCAGTCATTCATCAAGGATGTGATCATGCCGATCGTCGGCATGGCGGGCAAAGCCGACTTCAGCCAGCAGTACATCCCGCTCAACGAAGGCGCCAAGAAAGCGGTCGAGGCGGCGGGCGGCACACTGCCGCTGGAAGAAGCCCGGACCGCGGGCTCGGTGCTCGCGTGGGGCAACTTCGTCACGGTATTCATTAACTTCCTGATTCTCGCGTTCGTGATCTTCATGATGATCAAGATCATGAACAACATGCGCAAGAAGGAAGCCGCGGCCCCCGCGCCGCCCCCCGGCCCCACGCCGGACCAGAAACTGCTCATGGAGATCCGCGACGCGCTCAAGGCCAAGGCCTGATCCCGCGGAAGTTCCGGCAATCTGCCACGCTCTCAAGGCCGCCCATCGGGGCGGCCTTTTTCGTTGGGGCCGGCCGATGGGGGAGGGCCCATGGAGTGGGCGGTGCCGTTATGCTCGTCGCTCATTCTTGAATGAGGGACATCCGTGAGCGCGAGCCTGGTGGTGCATGACATTGTGGCGTCGGTATGGAGCCTCATGGGCGCGGGAGCGGAACCGATGATCGGCCCGCCAGGCAGCGCGGTGCATCCGCCGCAGCTCGAGGAGGGCGGCTTCGGAACCGGTCGGTTGCTCCACGAGACGGCGTCATGGCGGGGATGGATGTGCCTGGCGGTGTTCGTGCTCGCGTACCTCGCGGTGATGACCGAAGAGTTCCACGCGGTCAAGAAGAGCAAGCCGGTGATCCTCGCCGCGGGGTGCATCTGGGCCATCATCGCGTCGGGCGCTGCGGCGATGGGCATCGACGAAAAAGCGATCCACACCGCGGTGCTGCACGATCTGGCGGATTTCGCGCAGATGTTCCTGTTCCTGCTGGCGGCGATGACCTTCATCAACTCGATGAACGAGCGGAAGGTGTTCGCGGCACTGCGCGCGTGGCTTGTCGGGCGTGGCTGGTCCTATCGGCGGCTGTTCTGGGTCACGGGCGTGATGGCGTTCTTTCTGTCCGCGGTCCTCGACAACCTGATCACAGCGCTCCTGATGGGCGCGGTGGTAACGGCGGTGGGCCGCGGCTCGGCGAAGTTCGTGCCCATCGCGTGCGTGAATGTGGTCTGCGCCGCCAACGCGGGCGGCGCGTTCTCGCCCTTCGGTGACATCACCACACTCATGGTGTGGCAGGCCGGGAGACTCCCGTTCTTCGAGTTCTTTCACCTGTTCCTGCCCAGCGCCGTGACCTACCTGGTGCCGGCGTTCGTGATGAGCTTCTTCGTGCCCGACTCCACGCCCGAGCCCGTGACGGATACCACGGTGCTCAAACGCGGAGCGCTGCGGATATGCGCGCTGTTCCTGGGAACCGTGGCGCTGGCCGTGTGCTTCGAGCACTTCTGGGGGATCCCGCCCTTCCTCGGGATGATGACGGGCATGGGCGCGCTGATGGTGTTCACCCACATCATCACGATCACCTCCGACGAAGACTCCGGGAACAAGATCGATATCTATCGACAGGTCGGGCACGCGGAGTGGGACACACTCCTTTTCTTCTTCGGCGTGATCTTCTCGGTCGGCGGGCTGCGGTTCCTGGGGTATCTGGACCTCGTCTCGCACGCGCTCTACGACAACTTCGGCGCAACCAAGGCGAACATCGCGATCGGCGTCGTCTCGGCGGTGGTGGACAACATCCCGGTCATGTTCTCTGTGCTCGCGATGAATCCCACGCACATGGACGACTTCCAATGGCTGCTGATCACGCTGGCCGCGGGGGTGGGCGGGAGCATGCTCTCGATCGGGTCGGCGGCGGGAGTCGGCCTGATGGGCGTGGCGCACGGTCGCTACACATTCATGTCGCACCTGAAATGGACGCCCGTGATCGCGCTGGGATACGCCGCAGGAATTGCCACCCACTTTGCCTTCCCCTGACGCCCAAGCGGGGTACACTCGGGATACGGAGGCCGAACCGATGGCAGCGCCCGCCCGCGCACAATCCGACTTGGGGTCCGAGGCCGTGACCAACGGGATCCGGATCACCGTCGAACCCAAGTACCTGCCCGACTACTCGGAGATCGGTAGCAAGAGGTACATCTACGGGTACCGCGTGCGCATCGTGAACGAGTGCGATGATGCCGTCCGCCTGACACGCCGCCACTGGATCATCGTCAACGGTGAGGGCGAGCGGCACGATGTCGAAGGCGAGGGCGTGATCGGGCAGCAGCCGCTGATCGAGCCCGGGCATGTCTATGAGTATTCGAGCTTCTGCCCGCTCTCCACACGCTGGGGCACCATGGAAGGCGCTTACACCTTCCAGCATAGCGACGGCCGCGAGTTCGACTGCGAGATCGCCCGCTTCTACCTCGTCGCGGATGGTGAGTCCGAATAACTCACCCCGCATGTTCCGTCGGCGCAACTGTTCCGCCGCCCCAGCCGATGCCGATTCCTGGCGAACCAGCGGTAGGCCGCGTCGGCCACAGGCCGGATGACGGGCCACCCGGTCGGGGCCAATAGCCACCCGAGCCCGATCGCCTTGTAGGCCCGCCGGAAGACCTCCATCCCGGTGATGATCGAGCCGTCGGCGGCAACCGCGTGGATCCGACCCATCAACTCCTCGAAGGACCGGCCGTAGGGGGCAGGATCAAAGTCGGACGCTGCGATATCCACGACTCGGAGGCGGCCCCGCCCCTTGTCCCGACGCATCAGGAACGCCGACTCGCGGGAGCACAGGGGGCACTTTCCGTCGATCAGCAGCGTGATGGGTGCCTTTTGCATCGATGGACGGTAGGTGAGGTGCCGTGCATCTTCCACGGCGACGAAGCAAGGGTGGGTCTGGGCAGAAAATAGTGACAAGATGGGCAATCCGGCTTGAAACGGGTATGAGATGTGTCATGATGTCATCGTGGGTGATGAGCCCACGGAGTCAGGTCATTGGGGCCGCACACCCCGTCGACCTTGAGAGTTTGTGAAGGCCCCGAGTCCGCGATCGCGATGGCGTTGTCGCGTATTCGATTCGAGGCCCTCGGAGGAGTTGCTCGGATTCCCGACCGCACATCGGGACCGGGGAGATCGCGGCTCGGCCGCACAGGGAGTCAGACATGAATCGTTTGAGCGGAATGATCGGGGCGGCGGCGCTCATGGCGGCTGCGTCGGCGGCGAATGCCGGGATCATGTTCAGCAATGTGAACCTCTCGCCCGAGTGGGCGGATCACATCGAGGTCGTGACCAGCGATCAGGACATCGACTTCTTCTTCGACAGCGATGTCTCGATCATCGACGGGCAGCCGCAGGCGGTGATCCGCATCGGGATCACGTACGAGGCGTGGGGCATGAACATGGACATCACGCAGGACACGCTCGTCGTGTCCGTGCTGGGTGGCCTGCTCGGCTCCGGCACGATGATCTTTAATGAGGTCATCGAAGACCTCGAAGCGACCTCTGCCGATCAGGTGACACTCGTCGATTACGGCGTGACGCTGACGGCCGATGACGATCTGCCGCATGTCGCCCAGTTGATGTTCGCTCGCCCCGCGCAGCACATCAAGGTCAAGAAGACAATCACGCTGCTGGCGCCGGACCTCAACGAAGGCATCGACCTCGCCGCGATCTCGCTCGTCGAGCAGCGGCTGATCCCCACGCCCGGCGCGATGGCGCTCATGGGTCTGGGCGGGTTGGTCGCTTCGCGTCGCCGCCGATAAACCGACAGTTTCCGATCCATCAATACCTCGGACGACCCGGCCAAGTGCCGGGTCGTTCTGATTGCGCCGTTTATTCGTAGCGCCGAAAAAACTTGTAATCCTCTCGCGCTTATCGGGTTCCTATCGGCGAGAAACTGTGTCATACTCGCTTCCGCACAGGAGAAGAGAGCCATGAATACAAAGATTTGTTCGACCGTTGTCGCCCTTGGTATCGGTGCGCTGTGCGCCGCGGCCAACGCCGGCATCACATTCTCGAATGTCACGATCAGCACGCCATACGACGACAACGTGTCGTACGTCACGAGCGATCAGGACATCGATTTCCTCTTCGATAGCACCATGAATGTCCTCGAGGGAGACCCCGAAGAGATCTCCCTGGTCATCTCCTACGACGCGTGGTCGATGCAGGCGATGACACAGGACACGATGGTGCTCTCGGTGCTGGGCGGCCTGCTCGGCGCGGGCGAGATCCAGTTCTCCGAGCGCATCTGGGAGATCACCGAGGCCGCCGGCGACAACCTACTGGTTGATTACTTCGTGACGCTCGGCGCAGGTGATGAACTCCCGCACGTCGCGGACCTCATGTTCGAGCGCCCGGCGATGCACTTCCACGTCGAGAAGCGGATCACGCTCCGCGCGCCCGACGAGACGCAGGGCATCGATCTCGCATCGATCTCCCTCGTCGAGCAGCGGTTTGTGCCGACCCCCGGCGCGGCCGCGCTTATGGGCCTCGCCGGACTGACTGGTCTGCGTCGCCGGCGGTAAACGAGTTTCAGATCTCCAAAACGGATACGGCCCGGTCGCGAGACCGGGCCGTTGTCGTATCGGCAATGTGTGCGGTCCGGGCTAGGGCCTGTCGATGCCGGTCTTCTCGCTCGGCGGCGAGAAAATGTCGAGGATGCGCGTCTCCTCGAGCGCTTCGGCGGCATGCGGAACGCCCGACGGCAGCACCATGACCTCATCGGGGCCGCAGGTAAAGACCTCGTCGCCCTTCTCGGTCCGGATCGTGAACCGAATCCTCCCCGAGAGCACGCACGCGAACTGCTCTTGCGGATGCGAATGCATCGCGACAACGCACCCCTTGTCGAGAGTGACATCGGAGATCATCGCCTGCTCGCCGATGACCCGTCGACGCGAGATCGTCGCCATCGGGCGGTCGGGCTGCAGGTCGGCCCATCTGATCGGTTGCGCTCGCATGTCAGCCCATCCGCTTCTCGACCTTGAGCAGGTGCCACCCGAACTGCGTCTTGACGGGCTCGGAAACCTGCCCGATCGGGAGATCCGAGAAGACCACCCGGTCGAACTCGGGGACCATAGCGCCCTTCCCGAACTCTCCGAGCGAGCCGCCCTGCTTGCCCGACGGGCACTTGGAATGTTTGCGTGCAAGCGCGCCGAAGTCGGCACCCCCCTCGATCTCGGTCTTGAGGTCATTGGCCATCTGTTCGGTCGGGACGAGAATATGGCTGGCGACAGCGCGGGGCATAGCGGGCTCCTATGGTGTGAGTCGTGCGGGTATTCGTTCGATTGTTCATCATAGCGGTCACAGGAGGCCGGACCGATGGCGCAGGACCTGACAACGGTTTCGGTGAGAATGGGCCGCAAGCCGTATTCCACCGAGGTTTCAACAGACTCGCACTCATTCCTGATGGATGTTGATGCGTCCAAAGGCGGCGGCGACTCGGGCCCCGACCCGCACGAGCTGCTCCTGGCGTCGCTCGGCGCATGCACGGTCATGACCGTGAAGATGTACGCGGACCGCAAGGGCTGGGCGATCGACTCCATCGATGCGAATGCGAGCCACGCGACCGAGCGAACCGATGAAGGCATGCGGCACCGCTTTGTCGTCGACATGACGATCAAGGGCGATCTCGATGAAGAGCAGCGCGCGCGCCTGATTGACATCGCGCACCGGTGCCCGATCCACCGGGCGCTGGTCGAACCGAAGTCCGTCGAGATTCGGGGCTGATCAGCCGCTCGCGTCGATGATGCGCCCGATGTTCGGATCGGCGGGCACCGCCTGGACAGCGCCCGGCCTGGCCGAATCGATCTTCGACGCCCCCTCGATCAACTCGTTGATCGCGCGCCCCTGATCGCGCGCAACATCGAACGCCTTGGCGAGCACGGCGTAGGCGATCTGGGACCGAGGGTCGCCCGCGGCTGCTGATCCGATCGAGTCCATACGAAGAACATCCGATTCATGCCCACAGAACTCGATCTGCGTGCGTTCCTCGAAGGTGATTCACGCGCCTGCCTGCGGATCGTGAGGGCAAACGGGGTTATCGGCGGCGTCGGCGCAGCCCACCGGCCGCGGCGCCGCCGAGCAGGGCCAAGGCGCCCGGCGCAGGGATCAGCGAGACCTCGAAGCGCGTGTCGGACGAGAATGACCCGGAGTACGCGAAGATCGGCCCGGGGCCGACCGGATCGACCGATTGCACCTCAAAGCTCCACAGGCCGGGGCCGATGATGCCGTTGAGATCCGTGAAGTTCACATCGGAGTTGAACGTGCCCTGCCCCGACCAGCCGAGGTCGGCGCCGGAGACGGAGATAAACGTCGTCCCCGAGTTGGCGATGAGGTTGATCAGCAGGTTCTCCGCCTGGAAGGTCGACGCCGTCGTGAACTCGATATTCAGGCGGACATTCGTGATCTCGTACCCGACGGCGGCGTTGGGGGCATTGCCCGGACCGAAGAACACGAGCTGAATCGTATTGTTGATCTGCGTCGAGTCGGGGAAGAAATCGATTACGTAAGGGCTGGGAATCGCCCCCGCCAGCGTGCTGGAGGCGATGGCGACGATCGGCGCGGCGGTCAATGCAAACATGGCATTGCGGGTCATGGTTCGTTCTCCTCCTTTGGATCTTGTCAGGGTACACCGCTTTGGACGCCGGGCAAGCCGATTTGTTCACGCGCTCGGTGCGCCGCTCAGACCATTTCGTACGCCACATCGCGTTTGATGCGCCTGCCGACCTCCGAGGCGTACCGGCGCCCGAGTTCCGCGCGATGGCGGAGCGCCCAATCCGAGAGCCGCGTCGCGCCGACACGATCGCCATCGGAGAACAGCAATCCGCGCATCAGCCCCGCGATCTCCTCGCGCGTGATGATGACATCCTTGACGAACGGATTGAGCGTCCGGGACACGGCATACCCGAGCCATGCGGGCACACGAACGATCGGACGCTTGATGCCGATGATGCCCGCGATCGTGCGCACGAGTTCCGTGTACGTGAAAGTCTCCGGTCCGACCGCGTCAACCGTCTGGTCCGTGGTCGTCGCCCCCTGCTCGATCAGCAGCGCGGCCATGTCATCGACGTGCATCGGCTGGAGTTTGTACCGCCCGTCGCCGAACACCCCGAAGATCGGCAGGTGACGGAGCACCCACGCGATGTTGTTCACCAGGATGTCGCCCCTGCCGAACAGGACGCCCGGCCGGACGACGGAATGCGGCACGCCGAGTCGCCGCAGGTGCTGCTCGAGTTCGAGCTTGCCGTCGTAGTACGCGAGGCCGCGTCCCTCGTCGGGTTTGAGAATCGACACGTGCACAATCCGCTTCACGCCGGCTTCCTTGGCGGCCTCGAAAAGCGCCTTGGTATTGGCGACGGCCTGCGCGAAGGTAAACAGCTTGTGATTGAACCGCACCCAATAGGTGTTGTAGAGGACCTCCGCGCCGCGCAGCGTCTCGACGAGCGCAGCGCGATCCGTAAAGTCCATGGGCGCGAGTTCGAGGCGATCGCCGAACGGATTGGGCCGATTGGGCGAGTTGGTCAGCGTCCGGAGGCGGATGTCCGCGCCGTGCGCCGCCAGCAGGCCCGAGGCGACAGACTTGCCGGTGTAACCTAATGCGCCGGTGACAACATGAAGAGGGCGATCGTCCATGCCCGGATTGTAGGATGGAGCTCCGCCACCAAGGACCCACCGCACATCTGGAGCCAACCATGCCCGAACATGATCCCGCGACCATCCTCCTGACGCACAACAAGTGGGCCAACACGCAGATCATGAACGCGTGCGCCACGATGAGCGAGGACGACTTCAAGCGGCCCATTGAGATGGGCATGGGGTCGCTCTACGCGACGATGGTGCACATCGGCGGAGCGATGCGGGGCTGGGCGGACCTGCTGGCGGGGCGCGGGTTCCGGGCGCGGGCCGAGGAAGCTTCGTACGAGCGTTCGGCATTGGTCGCGATGCTCGATGAGGCCGCCGATGAACTGACCCAGCTGGCCAGCGCCCACCCGATGAATGAGATCGTGACACGAGAGCGCGGCGGCAAGGAGTATTCATTCACACGCGGCGCGGTCATCACCCATGTGACCACGCACGGCATGCACCACCGCGCCCAGTGCCTGAACATGCTTCGCCAGTTGGGCAAGGAGTCGCTCCCGCCGATCTCGGTCGTGGAGTGGACGCTCATGGGCGAGGGGCGTTAGACGCTCGGGATGTAGCCCATTGATCGATTGAACGCATCGGTTCCGCCCGGCGGGACGGAAAGGTGCCGCCATTGATCGCCCGCGAGGATGCGGGCGAAGGTGACGATCTGGCCGGTGTGGTAGCCGTAATGGTCGATCTGGCGCGCGATCGCGCGCGCAACCGTGTGGGGCTGGCCCCGGATCGTGATGGTGCGCTCCAGATCGGCATCGGTGAGCGGCGACAGCGCGTCGAAAACGCAGCACCAACCGTCATCCCATCGTTGCATCAGGGCCTCGCTGGCGAGGTGATCGTCTGCGAACTCCGAGTCGCGGTCGCGGGTCGGCTTCTCGCCGTCGGCCGTGAGGAAGTCGGTCCAGCGGGAGCGCATATTACCGGCCATGTGCCGCATGATCACCGCGATCGGGTTCATCCCCGGCGCAGCGGACGCGTGCATTTGCGCATCAGACATCTGCGCGATGGCACGCTCGGCCAAGGACTTCTGACCCGCGAAGGTCTGCTCGAACGCCTCGATCGCGACGCGGCTCACTCGGGGTCGGTCTCGCCGGTGCCGGGATCGGCGTCACCGCCATCAGTACGTGTGGGCATGACCTCGAACTTCTTGAAGTGCGCCACCATCTCTTCGCCCATGCGCGCGTGCCAGTCGAAGTCGTTGATGGTGGAGTGGTCGAGGCGGGGCTCGATCTCGACATACCCGCCCCACTCCTGCGCCGCACCGAGATAGCCGGCGTCCTCAAGAGATGCCTTGAGGAGTTCCACGGCGTTGTTCAGGTAGTATGAGTCCATGTCGCCGACGCGGACGCGGATGTTGTTCTTGAAGATCGGGCCGAACTTCTCGGGCGCCTCGCGGAGTTGATAGGCGATGTCGTACTTGCGGTACTTCTCGGCGATGTCATGATCGATCACCCCGGTGCCGGCGTTGTAGAGCGCAGCGGGATGGCCGTTCGCGCCCCTGGGGCCGAAGACACCCTGCCAGGAGTCCCACTGCTGGCCGCTGGAGTTGTCCGGCCCCATGACCTCCTCGTATCCGTTCTCGAGCGCGACGGAGTAGATGGGCTCGCCGTTCCTGCGAAAGGCCGGGACGACCTCGTCATCGCGCACATAGAGGTTGTCGTCCTCGTAGATATTCCCGATCTGGAACGCTCGGAAATCGACGGGGTCGGGCGCGGAGGCCCACGCGCCGCCGAAAGTGTCAGGGTAGTTCATGGCGAGCCAGATCGAAGACCACGCGCCGGAGGAATGGCCCTCGAGAACGCGCGCTTCCGGCTTGGCGATGAGCGGATACTTGGCCTCGAGCGCCGGGATGAGTTCCTCGATGATCGCGCGAGCGACCGGCCCGTTGTTCTCGGAGTCGGCGCACAGATTGTGACCGTTGGGCCCTTCGGGGTTGATCACGATGCGGTAGGCCGAACGATTGAGGACAATGTTGAATCCCGGGTTCTGCGAGCGCATGCGCGCGAACCGGTAGCCGTCCTTGTGCGTGCCCCCGAACCCCGGGACCTGGTAGATCGCGGGGTACTTCTTGCCGTTGTCCAGCCCGACCGGCGGGATCACGGCCACGCTCAGCTCGAAGTCGTGCCCCCAGAACTCCGAGAGAATCTCACTCTTGACGTGCATGTATTCAAAGAGCCCGACAGTAGACTCGGGGGAGGGTTGCCACACGCGCCCGAGCCGGAAGTCGATCGGGAACTCGAAGTCGGGCACCGCCGGGTTGTCCTTGATGCCGTCGGGGCCGTTGAAGTAGACGCGGTGCACACCCGACATGAGGTGCCCGGTCTCCTCGCGCCAGTCCGAGGCATTGCGCTGCACATCGAGGAGCATCTGGACGCGATACCCGCCCTCTTGAAGATCATTGAGCGTGACGGGGCACCCCAGCGAGTTGGCATCGTTGACGATGAGGTGCTCGCCGGGCTTAAGGTCCTTGACATCGACGCCGAACATCGGCTGCGCGCTGTCCATGAACGGCCCGCGCACGGGCGACATGCCGCGCCCGATCGGGGCATCGTCGGAAATCATGTAGATGATCAGCCGCCCGGAGACCGGCTCGGCGAACACCTCTTCCGGGAACCAGACATCGAACGACGGGAAGATGCGCTCGCGTTCGGCGGGGCCTTCGGGCGCCGGCGCATCATCCTGCGCCATGGCGTGCGATGCCGCGGTGATTGCCAGTGCCGATACGATCCAATGGAGTTTCATGCGTTCCTCGTAAGTTCCGGTATTCCTGCGATGGCGCGGGGCGCCGAGAAGCGTGTCGATGATATCCCCCAACGATCGGTGAACAGAGTTCCGATGAAGGATGCCCCATCTATCGACGAACGAGGCCCCTCCGGACAGAAGGAGTCGCCGACTCCGGTCTGGTACGACCGCCCGGCGTGGTACGACATCGTCCATCAGCGGGGATCGGCCCGTGAGGCGCGTGAGCTGGACACCCTGGCTCGGAAACACGCCCGCACGAGGTTCTACCGCTCACGCGACGGCACGGGTGCGGCCAAGCCCGTCTGGCTGGAACCGGCGTGCGGCACCGGTCGGCTCCTGCGTGCCGGCGCCTCTCTCGGGGCCCGAGTGGTCGGCATCGACTCGAACCCCAACATGGTTCGATACGCGCGCCGTTCGCTGGAAAGACGCGGCCTGCCCGGCACGGTGATCGAGGCCAGGATGGAGGACTTCGCCATCCGCGAACGAGCGGACCTGGCGCTCTGCCCCCACAACAGCATCCGACACCTCGAAACCGATGAGGCGGTGCTCTTTCACCTCCGCTGTGTCAATGCATCCCTAAAACAGGGGGGTACTTATGTTATCGGGCTTGGAACAGCCCATTACGGGCAGGAAGAGGACGCCGAGGATGTCTGGTCGGCCAGGCGGGGGCGCCTCAGGGTGACGCAGGTGGTGCAGTACCTGCCCGCCTCGCCCCGGACACGCCGGGAGCGCGTGGTGAGCGTGCTGCATGTGGAGTCACCCGCCGGGTCCCGCTGCGTGGAGATGGCGTACGACCTGCGTGCGTACTCCCGAGCGGAGTGGCTCGGCCTGATCGAGAGGTCCGCCATGGCGCTGGCCGGAGAGTATGACGAGGTCGGCGAACCCGTGCCCGAGGGCCCGGGATATCGCCAATGGGTGCTTATGAGACGGGAAGATGCTGGCGAGTGAGCACCGGAGTGCCGATCATCGTATGGAGAGAAGACCGATACCCCTCCCCCACCCTTGCCGGAGCGTTCGATGACGACCCGTTCCCGTCGCATTCTGACCATCCTGACCGTCTCGCTGGCCGGCCTCGTGCTCGGCGGGTGCGGGTGGACGCAGTACAACGGCGTCGAACTCGACCTGCCGGCCCAGATGCCGCGGTTGGCGGTGGATGTCGAGAACTTCGCCGGGAACGTGGATGTCGTCGTGGACCCGGACATCGAGTACGCGTGCGTGAAGTACGCGCTGGCGACGGACGGCATTTTCCGATCCGAGGAAGAACGCGGAGCCGGGTACGAGCGGATGCGCGTGACCGCCGAAGTGATCGACGAGGGCGGCGGGGCCGTGCTTGTGGCGCGATCGGTAACCGATGACCCGACGAACCCGGACCATCGAGCGTACATCCGGATCGTTGTGCCCCGCTGCGACGGCGTGCGCATCGTGAATCGGTTGGGGGATGTCGAACTGGTCAATGTGTCCGGAGCCATCGAGGTGGCGAACCGGTTCGGCTCCGTCGAGCTGCGCACAGAGACCCCGATGACATGGCCCGTGACCATCACAACGGTGGACGGCAACATCTACTACCAGGTGCCCGCGGGATCGACCGGGTACTTCGATCTGATGTCGCTCGATGGCGAGGCGTCGTACAAGGACGAAGTCGGCGGCACGTCACACCTCCGCAGCACCGCCAGCCATTCCACGGCGCGCCTCAACGGGGGCGCGAACACGATCGTCTGCCGGACCAATGCGGGCAATGTCCGCGCGTATGTCATGGAGAACCCGACCGCGCTGACTCGTGCCTACAAGCACACGCTGCCCGACTTCCGCGAGGCACTGTTCCTTGAGGGGAGCAGGCGGCACACGCGGAATCTCCCGACGGGCGGCGTGCGTCCCGCGCCAGAGGGGCTGAAATACGAAGATTGATCGCGCCGCGCGCGCTTACTTCTGCGAAGCGCGCTTGAGCTGCTCGCGCTGCAGGAGCGAGGCGTACCGGCAGATCTGGTCGACCACGAACTGCTGATGCTCGGGCGAATGCCCGAACTCGAACGCCATGCCCGCGTAGATGCGCTGGGCGCTGTCGATGTGCGTGTGACGGAGCCGGGCGCTGATGCAGATCGGTGCGGGGATGTGCGGCATCAGGTTCACCCGGATCCAGAACGCCCGATGGCGCTCGAAGAGCATCCGGTTGTCCGGCTCGAACAGGAGGCCCGCGCCGCCGCCGCCGATGTTGACCAGCAGCGACTTGGCGAGCGGCCCGATCTGCGGCCTGGTATCAGGGTCTGGCGCATCGGGCGTGATCTTGCCCGCGATGTTGCCGTCGGTCAGGCGCTGGATCTCCAGCCGGTTGGCGGTCTCCGCGACAATCACTGACAGCGGATCGAGCAGCGGGTAGCACTCGACCTCGGGGAGCGTTAGCCCGACGGTCGAAACGCGATAGAACTGGCGGCGCTGGCACCGCTCGACATGGGTCGGCATCACCAGGCGCATCGCGTTGATCTCGTGACTCGCGTTGAGACGCGCATTGGCCGACCCGAGAACGGTCGTCTTGAACATCCAGCGGTTCTGACCGATCGCGACGATGGCGATAAGTTCCACGCCGTCCTGGAGGCGGATCTCCTGACCGAGCGCGCTGGGGAGCTCGACGATGATCTCTTCTTCGGTAAGGTTGAGGATGCGCACACGCCAGATGAGGTTGCGCCCCTGACCCTGCTCGTCGCCGCCCGCGTCGGCAAACGCCGGGAGACTGATCTCGAGCGCCCCGTTCCTCTCGTGGAGCTGCTGGAGACTGTGATGCCAGTTAGCTGTTCTCGAGCGTGTAGCGGGCACGGCGATTCTCCGAAGCGAACGATGATGGCGCGGCGCGATCGCCACGGTCCTTGTCGCTGGCATCGGCGGTGCAATCGCTCCTCTTCATCTACAAGGCCCGCAGGTGGGCCTCACCGGCGCTATCGGACGGCGCGCATAACGATCAGGCAATCTGTGACGCGGTGCTCCGGTTCGATAAATCCGGCGGCCCGCGCGAGCAGCCGGAGCTCGCCCTTCGACCACAACCGCATCGGGCGGTCGGTGGGCTTAACCTCCCACGAGTTCTCATCGATCTCGTCGCCGCCGCGAAAGGCCAGAACGTTGTCACCCGGCGCCCAGACCAACTGGCTCTGGCCGTCTTCGGCCACCCCCGATTGCCAGTAGCCCTCGGAAACCTCGCGCCACAGCGGCTCGCAGAACGCATCGATGGCGAAGAACCCGCCGCCCGCGAGCGAGCACCGGATGCGCGTCAGCATCGCCAGCACCGCCACGGGATCGGTCAGCAGCATGAATGTGTGCCCAAGACAGAGCACGGCGTCGGGCGGCGCGCCATGGACCGTGATGTCGCACGCGGGATCGAGCGCATCGCCAACACTGGCGTCGAGCCGCTTCCGCGCGCACGCCTCCACTGCGCATGGATCGGTATCAATGCCCCATGCGATATGACCCGCATCGGCGAGGGGCTTGAGAACGCGCCCGTCGCCGCACCCGATATCGAGAATGCGCTTCGGCCCATCAGACAACAGATCGAGCAACCCGGCGACCTGTGCGTGGTGGTCCTCATCGTCGAGCGGGAACCAGTCGTCGAACTCGAATGCGGCCATTACGTCTTGGCTCCCTGGAGAGGAACCTGCCAGAGCAGGTGAGGCGTCGCGACCCCGCTCATGTGGAAGTGCAGTATCGCCAAGGCGATCGTGACCGTGCGTTCGCGGATATCGGCGCGGGCGCCAGAGATCAGGAATCGGCGCACCTCGGTGCCGATCTCCCCGCCGTCGCGCGAAGAACGGGCGATGAACACGGTGCCGACGGGCTTGGCGGGCGTGCCGCCGGACGGCCCAGCGATGCCAGTGATCGCCAGCGCGTGCCGCGCCGAAGCGCCCCCGGGCGACCGCAGCGCGCCCTCGCCCATGGCGCGCGCAACCGGCTCGCTCACGGCGCCGTGCGACCGGAGCAACTCTTCCGGCACACCCAGCAACCGTGTCTTGGTGGCGTCGGCGTAGGTGACGAGTCCGGTCTCGAAGACCTCGGAGGAACCCGAGATCTCCGTGATCGCGCCGGCAAGCGTGCCGCCGGTGCACGACTCGGCGATGACGAGACGCTCGCAGCGAGCCGACAGCGCACGAACCACAACGGATGCCAATGTGTCGGCGCCCCCTCCGAACACATGGGGCGCGAGCCGGCCGCGGACGGTGCCCTCGACACCCGCGGTCGCCGTCGCCCCGGCACCCGCTTCACCCTCGTACCGGATGCGGACAGACACCACACCGCCCGAAGCGGTTGTGCCGACCGTTGGGTTGCAACCGCGCTGCATGAGATCGGCCAGCCGTGTGCCAATCTCCGCTTCCGGCAGGCCGAATGAATGCAGGACACGGGTGGTGACGGCGCGCGCCGGGTCGGCGCGCAGCGCGGGCGCAACACACGCATCGAACATCGGCACCATCTCGCGTGGCGGACCGGGCAGGCAGAAAATGTCGGCCCGCTCGAGGGTCGCGTGGATGCCCGGCGCGGTGCCGAAGCGATTGGGGAGCATCCGCGCTGAGGGCGGACGCATCGCCTGCAGGCGTCGCGCGAGTGTCAGGTCGTGCCCCCTCGATGCCGCGTGGACGCGAAGGGTCTCGAGCGCTCCCTCGTCTTCCACCAGCCCCTCGCCCATAGCGTCGGCGAGGGCGTGACGGGTGAGGTCGTCGTCCGTGGGACCGAGGCCGCCCGTAGAAAGAATGAGGTCGTGCGAACGCGCGAGTTCAACAAGGATGCGCGCGTGAGCGGCGCGGTCGTCGGGAATGGTGATGCGCACACCCGGCATGACGCCCAGATCCACGAGGCGCGCCGAGAGCCACTGCGAGTTCGTGTCGGACTTCTGGCCGAGCGTGAGCTCATCGCCGATGGCGAGGATGGCGGCATGGCGGTGGAACGCTGGCATCTGGATAAGGGTAGCGTGGCGTTGGTTCTGGTTGGGGGCGTTCGGCTTACACCGCGCGGATGAAAAACGCCGCACCAAAGGTGCGGCGTGCAAGAGAACTGAGTTATCGCGACCGCAAGAACCCGGCGGGTGCTTACCAGCCGCCGCTGCGACGACCACCGCCGCCGCCGCCGCCACCACCGCGGTATCCGCCGCCGCCGCCACGGGGGGCGTCGGTCTTCTCGCGGGCCTCGTTGACATTGAGGGTGCGACCGTCGACTTCCTTGCCATTGAGGCCGTTCATCGCGGCGCGCGCGTCGTCATCGCTCATGGTCACGAAGCCGAAGCCGCGCGGGCGTCCGGTCTCGCGATCGGTGATGATGACAACGTCCTGAACGTCTCCGAACTGGCTGAATGCGTCGCGCAGCGAATCGGCTGTGGTGCTGAAGGCCATGTTTCCGACATAGAGTTTCACAGTAAATCTCCAAAGGGTCCTGACAGTCGTGCTGCGATTCATTCAGAGGCGCGACGGTCGATTAACTGGCATCGCGATACTTGCGATGCCCACTGAACATGCTCCGTTGAGCATTGACTCATGTAAGGCGCTTGGCGGCGATGCGCTCAGGCGTCGGGATGCGAATCTCGCTCACCAGGCCGAACACGGCCATGGCGCGGATAACAAGATAACTGATATCGAGCTGCCACCACCTGAGGCCGTGGCGCGCCGAGGTCGGGAACGCGTGGTGGTTGTTGTGCCACCCCTCACCGAACGCGAGCACGCCGAAGATCGGATTGTTCCGGGAGTGGTCGTGGCTGCGGAACGCGCGCGATCCCCAGATGTGGCACACGGAGTTCACGCTCCATGTGATGTGGTGCACGAGGAAGATGCGCACCAGTCCGCCCCAGATGAAACCGAGCAGCACGCCGGTCCAGCTGAGCGTCAGAACGCCGCCAAGTGCCGCGGGGATAACCAGCCCGAGAAAAACCCAGAGCGGGAAGAGGCGGCTCATCCATCGTGTGAGACGCTCGCGACGGAGATCGGGAACATATCGCGCCAGCCCCCGCGTCTTGGATCGGAAGAGCCAACCCATGTGCGCGTGCCAGAAGCCCTTGAGCACACCCCAGACACCCGCCCCATGCGTGTGCGGTGAATGCGGATCGTCGTCATGGTCCGAGTGCTGATGATGGCTGCGATGAACCGCGGCCCACTGGAGAATCGGCCCCTCGACCGCCATCGACCCCAGCGCCGCCAGCGTCGCCGCGACCGGCGCGCTGGTCTTGAAACTGCGATGCGTGAAGTAGCGGTGATATCCGACCGTGATGCCGAGCCCGGTCAGGACATACATCACGCCCAGGATCATCAGGTAAACCCAGTTGAACGCGACGCCCCAAAGCAGAATGATCGCGGCGGTAAGCCCCAGGATCGGGAGCGTCACCGCGATGAAGTTGACCAGGCGCGTGACGAAATCGACGCGCTCATAGTGGTGCTGATCGTGATGAATCGGCCCTGGTGTGGTTAAGTCTGGATTGTTCATGGAGGCCCTTTGACTTAGTTAGCGGAACGCGCCGGACGCGTCCTGGGCTTGCCGGGCTTGGATTTCGTAGGGTGCGAGGGAAGCCCGACCTCGGACCGGTGGACCCGGCGCCGCTTCTGACCCGAACGAGCGGGAGACGGGGCCGTCGCCGGCTTCGGCGCGTCGTTCGCCCGCGGAGCCGCGGCAACCGCCACGCCGGCGGGCTTCCGCACCGGTCGATCTGATTGTCCATCGACGGCGAGCGTCGTCCCGATCAGGCGCTCGATGGCGCGGAGATAGGGCGCTTCCTCGATGCTGCAGAACGACACCGCGACACCCGAAGCGCCCGCACGGGCGGTGCGTCCGATCCGATGGACATAGGTCTCGGGGTCCATCGGGATGTCGAAGTTGAACACATGGGTGATGCCATCAACATCGATGCCGCGAGCCGCGACGTCGGTGGCCACGAGCACCGCGGTCCGCCCCGACCGGAACGCGTCCAGCGCCCGCGTGCGGGCGTTCTGGCTCTTGTTGCCGTGAATCGCGTCGGCGTGGATTCCCGATCGCCGCAGCCCCTTGACCAGCTTGTCCGCGCCGTGCTTGGTCCGTGTGAACACGAGCGTGCGCTCAACCTCGGGGGCCGAGAGCATCTCGGTAAGGAGGTGCGGCTTGTCGCCCTTCTCGACGCGGTGCACAGATTGCTGAATCGCCTTGGCGGTCGAGGCCACCGGATCGACCTGAATGAACTCGGGCTCCCGAAGAATCCGGTCGGCGAGCGTGCGGATCGAGGCAGGCATGGTCGCCGAGAAGAGCATCGTCTGGCGCGTATCGGGCGTCATCTTCACGATCTTGCGCAGATCGTTGATGAAACCCATATCGAGCATCCGGTCGGCCTCATCAAGAACGAGCGTCTCGACGGCGTCGAGCCGGATGAAACCCTGATTGATGAGGTCCAGCAGGCGCCCCGGCGTCGCGACGATGACATCCGGCGCATTGGCCAGGTGGCGCTCCTGCCTGGACTGGCTGACCCCGCCGAAGATCACACAGTGGCGGAGCTTCAAGTAGCGCCCGTACGCGACGAAACTCTCGAAGATCTGCGTCGCCAGCTCGCGTGTCGGGCACAAGACCAGCGCTCGCGGTCGGGCGGGATGCCCGATGGAGTGCTTGCGGGTGTTCTCTGCCAGTCGATGCAGGACGGGAAGCGCAAAGGCCGCCGTCTTCCCGGTACCGGTCTGGGCGCAACCGAGCAGGTCGCTGCCCTTGATCGCGGCGGGGATGGCCTTGGCTTGGATGGCGGTCGGGTTGGTGTAGCCCTCTTGGGATACAGCGCGGACGATGGGCTCTGAGAGCCGCAGTTCGTGGAATGTCATTGTGGGTCTGAACTCTGGAGGCCGGAGTGTTCGGGCTTCCGGTGCCCTTCGATCCGGCGTGTCCCCGGACGCGTACCGCGTCCTTGTAAAGCCGCCAGACTGATTCGAGCACGGGTCTGAGCCGGGCTCGCTGGCAAGAGCGTACGCGGGCGGAGTCGCGAAGTCCAATGCCACCGCCGACCGGGTGCCCGACCGGTCCGGAATCGCAAGAACCGCCGACGATCGCGCCGTTCAGCGTCCTTCGGCTGTGAAGATCGACGAAAGATCGATCCCCAGCATCCGCTGGATGAGGATGAACAGAATCAACCACAAGAGAATGTTGAATAGGCCGAGGTTCAGCCCGAGTTGGGACCCGGGATGGTGGTTGAGGCCTCGCCGGATCGCGTAGACGCCGGACAAGACGGCACCGGCGCTGGCGACCGCGCCCGAGCCGAACGGATTCTGCAGAATGAGAAGGACGAGCCCGGCGACAGCGAGCGCGAACGCGCCCCACGCCGCGAGACGCACGATGCGGGGGATAGATTGAGTCGGGGCATGGGATGACCGCATGGACATGACAGCACATTCCTGGTGGCTCGGCGAAGCCGAGCCGTTGTGTGGGTTTGGGTTCGGACGCGATGTTCCGGCCGATGCGCGCGCAGGCGATCGGCGTTGCAAACGCCCAAGGACGCGGCAGGAGCCGGATGGAGTTGCGATGAGATGGGGGGGCGCGCACGCCCCGCGGCGGATGCGCGCGTTATCCGCGTCCGGGCGGGTCGCGACCTGAGGTGCGCATGCCCCGGCGCGCGCACTCGGACCCGATCAAGGTCGGCAGCGCATACCCGATCAGCGCATCAGCATCGACCGTCGTTGGATAGGGGACCGGCGTATGCGGCGTATCGGTGCGCCCGGCGTCCGCGCCGGGCCTGCGATCGGGATCAAAGCCCGATGCGCCATTGCGTTGGCACGCGCGGAGGCGTGCGTCGACGGGTTCGGAACTCGGGCGCTGCGCCAGCGCCGCCAGCGGCCGCGAGCCGGCGTGGATGCGGACGGATTGCGGACTGGCGGGCGAAGCCAACGCCGCCAGCGGCGCCTGAAGCCCCCACGCCGTCCAGAGGATGAACAGACACGCCGCAATAAACCCCTTGCGTCGCGGATCGCGCGGCTGCTTGGCAGAAGACGCCGATTTGAAAGGGCGGGGGCGCATAAGCGGGTCGATCATTGTACCTCGGATTTTGCGGAAATCCGGCGCCATGCCGCCAGACTGGTCTTGGAACAAGTACGAGCGGGCCTCAGTAGCGGTAGCAAGCGCAACGGTTGCGACGGCTATTGGTGCCATCAGCTCGATGCATTCCCGCACTCCGGGCACCGTTCCAGGCCATCCATTGGATAGGCGCAACTTGGACACAGACCTCGGCGACGGCGCCCCCTCGACCGAGCCATACCGATCAATCTCAACGCGCTCCAACCGATCACCCCGTAGGCGACCATCCCACCGATGAAACCCCGCCAAATCGGGCGGAAAGGGAGCACCATTGCAAAGCGTTCGCTACCACGCGACTCCTCTCGAAGTACGAGTCCCCAATGATGGCGACGATCGAAGTCAATGGACTCCGAGTCCACTTCGTAGGGCGTTGTCGTCCGCCATGTATAGAGACTTAGGAATGGCCAGCCGGACGCGATCGCCCAGTCACCGGTATCGAAGGTGACCGCTTCTCGCGGCCACCAAGGCGACCCGCTGTATTTTCTGACCGACTCCGGCTCGCGATCCACAAGTGAACCAGGTCGATCAAAGCCGAATACGCGCTCCACGCCGAATCCGCGCCCCACGAAGAAGGCGACAGGGTGGCCCTCGCGAGGATTGAAGTATGGATTCCACCCCCGCTTTGGGACGCCGTGAAAAATCGCGACGCCCCAAACGACTGCAATATTGAGCAAGGCACCAAAGAAGATCGCGATCAAGACTGCCTTTAGTAGCTGCCATGCACGCGGCAGACGAGACGAGCGCATCACACCGCGTCCTTCCCCAGCAGCATCGCTAGCGCGGCCCCAGGATCCTCATGGCGCATGAGTGACTCGCCGACGAGGACGATACGGACGCCCTCCTTTCGGAGTTTGGAGATGTCCTCACGCGTGCGGATGCCCGACTCGCTCACCAGCACCGTCGGGTCGTCTACCAGATCCAGCAGGCGGAGGGTGTGGTTGAGATCGGTCTGCATCGTCGAGAGGTCGCGGTTGTTGATCCCCAGCAGGTTGTAGGACCGCAGCGGGAAGCCCACATGGGGCCGGACCCTGAGGAGGTTCTCCATCGAATGGACCTCGACCAGCGAAGTCAGCTCGAGTTCGTGGGCGAGGATCATCATGTCCACCAGCTGCGACTCGTTGAGCGTCTCGGCGATCAGCAGAATCGCGTCGGCCCCGTACGCGCGGGACTCCCAGACCTGCCACGGGTCCACGATGAAATCCTTGCGCAGCACGGGCAGCGGCACCGCGTCCCGAATCGCGTGGATGTACGACAGGTCGCCCGCGAAGAACTCCCGATCGGTCAGGCAGGAGATCGCTGAAGCGCCGTTGGCGTGGTACCGTCGGGCGATGCGGACCGGGTCGAAACCCTCATCTCGGTACTCGGGCCGGATCCACCCGGCCGACGGGCTCTTGCGCTTGATCTCCGCGATCACGGACATGTGCACAGCGCTGGGATGGCGGACCAGCGCGCCGAAGAAGTTGCGCGGCCGCCCCAGTTCCTCGATCATGGACTTGAAGTCGTCGATCGTGCGCTCGCGCTTGGCCGCTTCGACCTCCCGGCGCTTGTGTTCGACGATCATGTCAAGAGTGATGGGGTCGGGCATCAATGGGTGTATCGGCAGATTGAGCGTGGGTGTCGCGGGTTTGGTGGTGTTATCGGCGCAGGCACTCGCGCAGGACGCCGCCCCGGCGGACGGCGCGGGCATTGTAGAGAGCGTCACCAGCGACGCCGCCACAAGCGCGAGCGCGTTCGACTACACCATTCTGGCGGTGCAGGTCGTGCTGGCGCTAGCCGCCGTGTGGATCGTTCGTTCGAAGCGGCTCTATCGCCCCGTGCCCGGACGCCTGACGCCCGCCGAGCCGATGCCCGTGATCCCGCCGGTCATGTTGCTCGTGGGCGCGCTGGTGCTCTTCCTCGCGGAGTTCCTCGGGGCCGGGAGCGCAGCGGCGCTCCTGAAACTAAAGGTCGGCGAGGCGGCGACCTTCCGCGACTCCACGCTCGCGATGACCGGGCATTACGCGGGATTCGCCGCTGGCCTGATCGTTCTGACCGTGATGGTGCCGCATGTGTGCAAGGCGATCGGGCTGCGCTTCCGCGCGAGCGACGGCGTTCGGGGCATCGGCGGGGCGCTGGTCCTCATCCCGATCGTCATCTTCATCGCAACGCTCGGGGCGCTGGCGGGCGATCTGCTGAACCAATCAACCGTCGATCGCACCGCCCACGACGGGCTCATGCGGTTCGTGACCAGCGATGACCCGAGCATGCGATGGTTGTTCGCGCTGCTGGTCGTCGTCGCGGCGCCGATCGCCGAGGAAACCATGTACCGCGGGTTGATTCAATCGGCGTTCCTGCGTGCATCGCGGAGCCCTTGGACGGCCATCGTTGCTACGAGCGTGATCTTCACCTTCATGCACGGGCCGGTCGTGGCTTGGTACGCGCTCCCCGCATTGTTCGTGCTGTCGCTCGGGCTTGGGGTCGCGGCCGAACGGACCAAAGGCCTCCTGGCGCCGATGGTGATCCACGGACTCTTCAATCTTCTCAATGTCGGGTTCGCTACCCTATCCGCCCCATGACCCCCCCACCCGCATCAAGTTCATTCAGGCCCCGAGTCCTGACGGGCGACACGCCCACCGGCCGCCTGCACCTCGGGCACTATGTCGGCTCCATCGAGAACCGCCTGCGCCTGCAGGCCGATTACGACTGCTACTTCCTGCTGGCGAACATGCACGCGTTCACAACGCGCGCCGACAAGCCCGACGACATCCGCCGCGACACGCTCGAGATCGTCAAGGACTGGATCGCGTGCGGGATCGACCCCGAACGATCCACCGTGGTGCTGCAGACCGAGGTCCCCGCGATCGCGGAGCTGACATGGTTCTTCGCGATGCTGGTGCCCTTCAACAGGGTCATGCGCAACCCGACGCTCAAGACCGAGATCGACTCCAAGGGCCTCGGCGACACCTATTCCTTCGGTTTCCCGATGTACGCGGTGGGCCAGTGCGCCGACATCCTCGCATTCCGCCCGGTGTATGTACCGGTCGGCGAGGACCAGGTCGCGCACATCGAGATGTGCCGCGAGGTCGCACGCCGGTTCGATCAGCTCTACTGCGCTGTGGACTCCCACGCCGAGGACGCCGACTACGAGAAACAGGGCGGCGTCTTCCCGATCCCCGAGGCGCTGGTCGGCAAGGTCGGGCGACTCGTCGGCATCGACGGCAAACAGAAGATGTCCAAGTCGCTCAACAACGCGATCTTCCTGTCCGACAGCGCCAAGGAGATCAAGAAAAAGGTCGGGCAGATCTTCACGGGGCGCCAGTCCATGACCGAGAAGGGCGACATCAACAACGCGCTTTTCGAGTATGTCCGCATCTTCATCAAGGACGAGGCGCGCGTGAAGGAACTCGAGCGCGCCTACGCCGCCGGCGACAACATCGGCGACGGCCATGTGAAGCAGGAGGTCGCGCAAGCGATCGACGAACTGATCGGGCCCATCCGCGAACGCCGGGCCGCTCTCGAGGGCAAGGACGGCGACAAAAAGATCATCGAGATTATCCGCCACGGCACGAAGCGGGCGAACAAGGTCGCCGAGGAAACCCTCGCCATGGCCAAGGACGCCATGCAACTGGGCTTCGGCGGGCGCAACGAGATGCTCCCCGGCTGAGAGTCCAGGTGCTTTGGCGGGGTCGGGACCGCCCGCTATACTCTCCGCCCCGGCCCCGGCCGGGCGACATTTTGGGCCTGTAGCTCAGTTGGTTAGAGCGCACCCCTGATAAGGGTGAGGTCACCGGTTCGAATCCAGTCAGGCCCACTTCCCCCCCCCTCCCCAGAAATCTCCGCATACTCGCTTGGCGAGCCGCCCGAAGGCCGGCCCGGTTGTGCTTTGCAAAATTCACCCCTGCGGCCTCATCGCTATGGATTATAGGACCCGAATGGGCTGCGAACAGGGCGGGGTATCGGGCTGAAAGTTGCTGTCCCCGAAGGATTTAGGGTTGCCGAGCCCACGCGGTATGGCATGCTTGACCGGTCCGACCCGCACAGTCGGATTGTTTGCACAGGTTTGACACAAGGAGTCAGAGAGATGAAGGCAACACTTGCGAGTGCTGTCGCGCTGAGCGCGGCGGCAGGACTGACCGCATCCGCATTCGGCGGGACGCCCACCTTCGCCGACGCGGCCGCGGCCACGAATCACAGCGGCGCCGACTACACCGCCGTGCTGGCCTACCAGTACACCGGCGGGACCCACGGACTGCTCACCATCAACATCAACAATCAGACGTCCAACGCCCTCGGCGGGTACATGACGGCGCTGGTATTCAACATCGGATCGGCCGACACCGGAGCCACCGCACATCTCCAGAGCACGACGCTGCCCGCGTTCATCGACGCGCAGTATGTCAACGCGTCGCCCTTCGGCTCGTCGTTCCGCGGCGGCGCCGCGATCGGCGGCAACTGGAACCACGCCGGTTCCACCACGACCGGTCTGCGCCCCGGCGACAACGCCACATTCACCTTCCTGATCACGGCCAGCGACGCGTCGGCGCTGAACGACATGTCCTTCACCGACGGCAACTACGACCACAACTTCATCGTCCGGTTCCGCAAGATGACCGGATTCGACTCCGACAAGGTCCCCGCGATGGTCGCGGTCCCCGCTCCCGGCGCTTTGGCGTTGGCGGGCCTCGGCGGGCTGGCCGCCATACGCCGTCGCCGCTGATGATCCGGTTCCCTGGAAACTGACGATCGGCGGAGCCCGCGTCACAGCGCGGGTTCCGCTATTTCCGAACAGCGACGCCGGGTTTTATCGGAACACATCCCGCCGGAGCGCGTCGGCCTCGTGAACCGCGATTCATCACGAATCATCGATTCCGAGTTGAACCAACTCATTTATTGAGACATTATTTACGCGGTCATATCAAGCGATCGCCCCACGCACACGGGGCGACGCGATCAAGAGTCAGCATTCGAAGCACAGGGAGAAAGAGATGTTGTGGAATAAGTCCTTCGGCGGGCGCGGTGCGCTTGCGGCGTGTGTCTGCGCGTCCTTCGCACTCGGAATGACCGAGCGTGCCGACGCCGGCATGTCATACGGCTTCGGCGCGATCACGGCCAACAACATCGGCGATACGGTGTTGGGCGAGTCGCAGCTGAGCGTGGTCGTTGCCAGCGGTCCCGGCGCGGGCCAGATCTCGTTCACCTTCATGAATGTCGGCATGGCCGCGATGTCCATCACGGATGTCTATTTCGACAGCCATGACATCCTCGCAAGCATCGCAACCATCGATGACAGCGATCCCGGCGTGTCGTTCTCCGAGGGCGCCACTCCCGGGAATCTCCCCGCAGCCAACAACGCGTCGCCCGCCTTCGTCGCCTCGATGGGACTCACCGCGGACTCGAGTCCCCCTGTTCAGCCAAACGGCGTGAATCCGGGTGAGACCCTCACCATCATCTGCAACCTTCTCGGCGGCATCGTGTTCGATGACGCGATCGCGGCGCTCGACGGCGGCCAAGACCTCCGCATTGGAATCCATGTCCAGGGATTCGCCACCGGCGGCAGCGAGTCGTTCGTCAATGTGCCCACCCCCGGCTCGCTGGCGCTCATGGGCCTCAGCGGCATCGCGGCCATCCGCCGCCGGCGCTGAGTCTCTGGCCAATCACGACGATCAACAGGGGCCCGCGCTTGTGCGCGGGCCTCTTTCATTTTTGAGTCGCGCCGAGACAGGCCTCACTCCGGCGCGATGCCGCACTCGTCCAGGAAGTGCTTGATCTGCATGATCTCGTCCTTGGAGTCGATCGCCTTGGAATGAGGGATATGGAAGGTGTGCTCTTTGCCGTTGAGCTTCACCTTCTCGCGCCCGCCATGAACAACCTCGACCTCGGCCCCCAAATGCTCGAGCATCTTGACCACATCGGCCCATTTGATATTCATCGAGATCGGGTGCGCATACAGCGCGCGCAGCGTGTGATCGTGCTTGTGGCTCATCGGTGGACTCCAGCGGTGCGGGTGGACGTGCGACAGCACCAATTCTAGTGCGACGAATCAACTCCGGCTTCGCTTTGATTCATCAGCCCCGTCAACCTCACCGCCGACCCGCCTCGGCGCCGAGCGCCGACTCGATGAGTTCCATCAGCAGGGCCGTCTGCGGCGCCGCACGAGATCGCCCGATCTGCGACAACCCGTACATGAACGCCAGGCACGGAACACCCGCCGCGACGATCCACATCGCCCATGGCCGCTGTTCCAAAGACACCTGCACGATCGCAAACCCGAGCGCGAAGAACATCGTCAGCGCGATCGCGGCGTTGATCGCCAGGTACAGCGTCCACTTGTTGGGGTGCGGCCCGATCAACCCATGAACGAGCGTCCGGCCGTCGTCGTTCTGGCTGAGGTCCAGCTGAACGCAGGGAGACCAGCGCTCGCGAGTCTCGCGGCTCACGGTAATGTCGACATGCCTGCCCAGCACGCGCGAGACACACCGGCGGGCCGGGTCCTCCGCCGCAGCGACAAGCCGCTCGATCGACTCCTCAACCGTGCCGCAGACGATCAAGTTGAAGCGCGGTCTGACCGGGCCGAGGGGCATGGCGTGAGTCTACCCAGCGGCGCGACGGGGGCGAATCCGGGCCTCATCGACCACCCGATCGCTCGGATACACGATGACCCGGTCGCCCGCGGTCAGGCCCTCGATCACCTGCACATGACGATCGTTCCGCAAGCCCAGAACAATCGGTCGGAGTTCGGCGCGATCATCGTGCGCTACGAATGTCGCCCACCCGTCGCCATGCGGGAACACCGCACCGGTCGGTGCCAGGACCGCGTCGCCGGCCTCGTCGATCACGATGCGCGCATCGACCCGGAATCCATCGCCGAGCCGGTCGCGGGTGGCCGCGGGGTCGGTGAAATCGATAATCACATAGACGCGCTGCTCCTCGACGCCGAGCGCGGAAATCTTCGTGAAGCCCGACGGCTCGACGAGGCGCACGCGCCCGTTGAGGGTTTCGCCGCCCCCCCACCGCTCGATCAGCACCTCGTCCCCCGGCGCGATTCGCACCGCGTCCTGCGACAGCACATCAACCTGAATCTCCAAGTGGTTGGTATCGCCGATCTCGAGCAGCTGCGCCCCCGGCGCCACAACGCCCGCGCTGTCCCGGAACACACGCAGGATGCGCCCGGTGATCGGCGCGGGGATCTCAAAGGTTGTCCGCTGCGCTCCCTCGGGCGTCGACTCCACTAGGGCGGCCCGCGCCTGATCCAGTTCGAAGCGCGCGATCTGCAACGAGAACTCGGCCGACCGTGCCTCCTGCGACCGGAGAATCACGGCCAGATTGGCGTCGTCGATCTCCTGCGGTGCGCTCGCGGCACCCTCCGTCGCCCGAGTGATGCGTGAGAGTTCGCTCTGGGCGTACTCAAGCGACGACTTCGCCGCAACGAGCTGCGCCTCATTCCGAGCGACAGACGCCTCGGCCGCGTTGATGCGCGCTTCGGCCGCGGCGCGGGTCCGCGCGTCGATGAGGGTCGGGTCGGACGGATCGATCCGGGCCAGGATCGTCTGCCCCTGCGTGATCGCGTCACCCGCCTTGAGCGTGATGCGCTCCATCTGCCCCTCCAGCGGCGAGAAGACGACATAGCGGTCGGTGACGCGGGTCTGGCCGTCCTCGTTGATCGTCACCCGAATGGGGCCGCGCTCGATCTCGACCAGATCGACCTGCACCGGGCGCGGCCGGGTCGTGACGATGAGCGCCCCGATCAGGCAGAGCACAAGCACGAGCGGGAGCGTGAATCGTTTGATCGACTGAATGATCTTCATGAGGCGTCTTTCAGCACGGCGATGAGGTCGAGGTCGTCGAGTTGCCGGCGGGTGTCCAGCGCAGTGACGATCGCGGCAGCGAGCACAACCGCCAGCGCGAACGCCATCGTCTGCGGCGTGAGCATAAACGGGATCCGGTGCGTCTCGGTGGACATCAGCGCGGACATCGTCAGGGCGAAGTAATAGCCGCAGGTCAGCCCGATGGGGATCGCCATGAGCATGAGCAGCGCGAGCTCGCCGTAGAAAATGGCGGCGATCTCCCCCTTGTACAGGCCCAGAACCCGCAGCGTCGCGAGCTCGCGGGCGCGCTCGGCCAGCGCGATCCGGGTGGAGTTGTACACCACACCCACCGCGATCACGCACGCGAAAGCGAGATTGAACGAACGCATGATCAGGATGCTCTCGGCGAGCGTCTCCTCGAAACTGTCGAGCGAAGCACGCTTCACCGTCGTGGACGCGATCTGGGGGGTGTCCTTGATGCGCCGGTAGAGCGGGGCCGTCTCGGCGGAGTCAAAGGTCAGATGAACCCCCGACGCCACATCCCCCTCCCGCATGACGCCGTGCAGCGCGTCGATGCTCATATACGCAGCAGAACCGATGTAGGTACGCGCCAGCGCCTCAACACGGCACTCGACCACGGGGCGCTGGCCCTCGAGCACCTCCACCGTCACGGTATCGCCCGGCCCCGCCTTCAGTTGCGACGCGAGCGACTCGGTAAGCACCAGCCCGGTGGGCGGAACGACGATCGGCTCACCGCGGTCATCGATGATGCGCTCCAGAGTCGCACCACGCTGCACGCCGATGATCGACTGCCGCTCGGATAGATGGTTGTGATGGATGCGGACGGGCACAGCACGGTAGGGCTCCGCATCGATGACGCCCGGGAGCGCCGCGACCTCAAAGACCGAAGCGCCGGCCCGCGGCTCGGTGAAGCCGAGACTCAGATCGTAGCGCTGTGTCGACACGAACTGGTACTCGATCAGGTAGTCGATCGCGTCGGAGACATACGTACCCATCGTGAGAATGGAGATCGAGAGCGACATCCCGACGATCGAGACCATCGCGCGCAGCGGCCGGCGTTCCACATGCCGCAGGAACATCTTGGTGGACGGCGACAACCGGCGCAGCAACCCGATGCGATCGATGAAGGACGCGTGGTACCTGCCCGGCGGCTCCGGACGCATCGCCTCCGCGGGCGGGAGGCGCATAGCGCCCGCGACGGCATGAATCGCGCCGAGAACGGCGGCCGCAGTCGTCGCGGCGATCGCAACGGCCGCGGCGGAAGCCCCGAACTCGAACAGGACAATCGGGAACCGGTAGAACTTCACATACAGCGCGAGCATGAACTTGCCGAGCACCGCGCCGAACACCAGCCCCAGGAGCGCGCCAACAACAGCCACCACGACCGCCATGGCCAGGTAATGCGACCCGATCTGCAATCGCGTGTACCCGAACGAACGGAGCACCGCGATCTGCTCACGCTGGGTCCGGATGAGGCGGGCCAGCACGATGTTCACGAGCAGCGCGCTGACGAAGAGAAACACCGACGGCATGACCGTGCCCATCGTGCGGAGTTGCGCCAGCTCATCCGATATGAAGAGATGCGAAATCTGCTCATCGCGGGCGTATGCGCCCGTGCCGCCGTACGGATCGAGCAGCGCATCGATCCCATCGATGACGGCCTGCTCCCGCGCCCCCGGCGAGAGCTTCACGATGAGGTCGTTGAACGCGCCCTCCATGTCGTAGAGCGGCGCGAGCTGGCGATGCGGCATCCAGAACACCGCGAATCGCTTGTCGTCGGGCACGAAGCCGCCCGGCTGAATCGCATAGACGAACTCCGGCGAGAGCGCCGTGGCCGTGATGCGAAGCGTCTCGCGCGTGCCGTTGATCACCGCGTCGATGGTGTCGCCAGGCCCGATGCCGAGCGCTTCCGCGAATGCCTCGCTCACAACAACCTCGCCGTGTCGGTCGGGGTCCGGGAGACGCCCGTTCCGGAGAAAGAGCCGGTGCAGCGAGGGCTGGCGATCATCGGGAATCGAGATGATGCGCCCGACCGCCGGCTCGATGACCCCCGGAACATCGAGCGTGACGCCGATCGAGACCCGGGTCTCGATCTGCGCCACGCCCGGCACGGCGGCGATCTCGGGGCGGATCGCCTCGGGCGCTCGCTTCAGCGACAGAAACAGGTCGGCGAACCGATACCGGTCGTAATAGGCGTCGAGACTGGCGCGGAGCGACTCCGAGGTCGTCCGCGTCATCACCAGCCCACCGACGCCGCACGCCATCACGATGGCGATCGCGATGAGCGGCGCCCGCAGATGGAGCAGGTCCCGGATCAGTTTGGTTGTGAGCGCTCGTCGTTTCACCAGGCCAGTTCCGATGCGGCTACGCGGTGCGTATTGCGTTCAACACCCGCGATCTGCCCGTTGGACAGCCGGATCACACGGTCGGCCATCTGCGCGATCACCGCGTTGTGCGTGATAATGCACGCGGTCGTGGCGAGTTCCTCGTTGATTCGCGCGATCGCCTCCAGTACCGCGATGCCCGTCTCCGCGTCGAGCGCCCCCGTCGGCTCATCGCAAAGAAGCACCTCGGGCCTCTTGGCAATCGCCCGCGCGATCGCGACCCGCTGCTGCTCTCCCCCCGAGAGCTGCGACGGAAAGTGATCCGCCCGGGGACGGAGGCGCACGAGGTCGAGCGCGTCGAGCGCCGGCATCGGATCGCGCGCGATATCGGTGACGAGCTCGACGTTCTCGCGCGCCGTGAGCGAGGGGATGAGGTTGTAGAACTGGAAGACAAAGCCGACATGCTCCCGACGGTAGCGCGTCAGCGCCGTGTCGGAGTTGTCCGTGAGATTGTGGTCGCGGTAGTGCACCGATCCCGAGGTCGGCACATCCAGCCCGCCCAGGATGTTCAGGAGCGTCGACTTGCCGCTGCCCGACGGACCGAGCATGACAACGAACTCACCGGGATAGAGATCGAGATCGACGCCGCGGAGCGCATGCACCGCGGACGGCCCCCGGCCATACACCTTGGTCACGGCGCGGGCCTCGAAGACGGCCGACGGTGTCGGAGAGTCGCCTCCCGCTGGGGTGCTCATACATCCAGAGCGTACGCCAAGCCCGGACCCAGCGCCCGCTCGGCTCCACTAGACACCCGATGACCCGACGACGGGCACGCCGTTCGCCTCCGCGAGCGCCCGGGCGCGGTCGAGCGACCTGAACTCGAACCGCATCTCGCCGCGCTGAGCCGTCGCGTTGATGTGCCAGCCGATCGCCAACGCAGCCACAACCGCCCCACCCACCGAAACAAGCACCGAGGCGACCTGGATAATCCGGGAAGCGAGCGGGTGCGTCGGTTGGAGCATCCGAGCCAACGCCAGGCCGCCGAGGAGAGTCACCACCAGCAGCAACGGCGGAAAAATGCGGCGTCGAAGGGTCTGGCGTCCGCAACGGGCCCGGCAGGCCGCGCACACCGGAGCCTCAAGCCGGCGTCGATGCCACGGCGGCTCGACTCCGGCGGCCAACGACCACGAACTGATGCGCGTGACCGCAACCAAATACCTGCAATCGGCCGGCACCGCGCCGCAGACCATGCACGACTCCGGCCAGATGATCGCTCCGCTCCACGGAATCGAGACCGTGAACCGCTCGCTCCGCGCAGCAAACTCAAGGAGGCCGTCCTCGACCCTGTGAACAAATCGCTTTGGCTCATTCTTGCGCCGGTTGCTCACGGCTCAAATGATAGAACGCCCCACTCACGATCGAGCGGGGCGTTCCACTGGAAGCAGGAAGATGAGAGGAGATGCGTGTTCAGCGCCGGCGGCGAGAAGCGGTCAGGCCCGCGAGCCCGAGGATGGCCGCCGCCCCCGGAGTCGGGACCGTGATCGAGAAACTGTCGAAGTTGGTGGCGAAGTTCTGGACCGAGCCATCAGGACCCGAGAGCGCCCAGTTGAGCTGCTCGTTCAGCCCGAACGCGGCATACTCAACGCCGTCCTTGCCGGTGCTGCCAATGTTGGCCAGCGCGAGCGCGCTCGACGAGGTGTTCCAAATGACATGGAGGCTGTAGTTGCCCGGGAGCGAGCACCACCAACTCCAGCTCGTGAGCCCGAGCTCAGGATCGCCGACATTGCCGACGGTGTCCGCAGAGATCATGCGCATCGTGAGGTCGGATCCATCGACAGACATCCCATTGGGAAGGTCCATCATGAAGTCCATCGGCATGCCGGAACCGCCGTCGGCGTAGGCATAGTGGGTCGAGCCGTCGACGTTCGGAGATGACGTAAACAGCCCGGTGACCCAAACGCCCCACGACAATGGGAAGTCGCCGGTGACATGGATATTCACGGCCGCATTGGCGGTGCCGGCAGCAGCGGAGATGGCGATCACGGACGCGAAGCCGGCCACAGAACGATTCAGACGAGTATTCATCGCTAATCCCTCCAGGGATCTCTGGCGCCGCCCCTGATTGGGGGACGCCCGGTTGACATGTTTCCATTGCGTACAAAAACCAAGACCACTGCATGATTTCGGGGTGCCGCACCCGTCACCCGGGCGCAAGAAAACCCGTCCCGTCCGAACAGAGTCCGGCGGGGCGCCCCTCTTGGGCGTGGCGGATGGATGCAGCGGGTTGTGTTCCTTCCTTTCTTCCTTGCTCCCTACAGAATCCCGATGCTCGACGAGTCGGCTTCGGGCTTCAGGGAGCATGCGTCAGCCGGCGACTCATCTTGCAACGAGCGGAAGAAAATCCATTCCGGAACCCGGATGAAGGCAACAACCCGCGTGCGTTCAGTTGGAGGCGACTTCAGACGGGACCGACCGGATCGGAGTTCATGCTGCGTTCATCCCGGTCCATGACATCAAAAGACGAACGCCCCGCTCATCGTGTGAACGGGGCGTCCTTCTGGAAGCAGGAAGATGGGAGGAGATGCGAGTTCAGCGCCGGCGGCGCGAAGCGGTCAGGCCCGCGAGCCCGAGGATGGCAGCCGCGCCGGGCGTCGGGACCGTGATCGAGAAGCTGTCGAAGTTGGTGGCGAAGTTCTCGACCGTGCCACCAGGACCCGAGAGCGTCCAGTTGAGCTGCTCGTTCAGCCCGAACGCCCCGTACTCAACGCCATCCTTGCCGGTGCTGCCGAGGTTGGCCAGCGCGAGCGCGCTCGATGATGAGTTCCAGATGACATGAACACTGACATCACCGGGGAAGCTCACCCAGACGCTCCAGCTAGTCAGCCCGAGTTCGGGATCGCCGACATTGCCGACGGTGTCCGCGCTGAACATGCGCATGGTGACATCCGAACCATCGACGGGCGTCCCGTCGGGGAGCGTCATCATGAAGTCCATGGGATTCCCGGAACCGCCGTCGGCGAAGGCGTAATGGGTTCCGGCACCCGACGGTGTGGCCTCGAAGAGCCCGGTGATCCAAAGGCCCCACGGCACAGGGAAGTCGCCCGTGATGTGGACATTGGTGGCGGCGGCGTTGGCGGTGCCGGCAAGAGCCAAAACCACGCCGGCGGATGCGAAGGCGGCAAGAGAACGATTCAGACGAGTCTTCATTGAAAGTCCCTCCAGGGGTCTCGGGCGTCGCCTCAGATAGGCCACGCCGGGTTGACATGTTTCCATTGGTACGAGAACCAAATCCACGGCATGATTTGGGGGTGCCGCACCCCTCACCCGGGCGCAGGAGGACCCGTCCCGTCCGACCGGAGTCTGGCGGGGCGCCCCTCTTGGGCGTGGCGGATGGATGCAGCGGGTTGTGTTCCTTCCTTTCTTCCTTGCTCCCTACCGAACCCCGATGCTCGACGAGTCGGCCTCGGGCTTCAGGGAGCATGCGTCGGCCGGTGACTCATCTTGCAACGAGCGGGAGAAAAACAATCGAGCCATGCGTGAGGGCGCCATGGTCACCACGACGCTTCTGCTGGAGCGCCTGCACGACTCGCAGGACGCCGAGGCGTGGCGTCTCTTCGATGAGCGATTCCGCGGCGTGCTGATCGCGACGGGCCTGCGCCTCGGTCTGACCCGGACCGACGCCGAGGACGCGGCCCAGGAAACCATGCTGCAAGCGCTGCGCGAGTACCAGGCGGGCAAATACGACCGCGCGCGCGGACGATTGTCGTCGTGGATCGTCGGGATCGCGCGGCACCGGATCCTCGATGCCCGCCGTCAAGGCGCCCGCCGCGCCGGTCATATGGCGGCTCTCTCGGAAGTCGCCGCGATGAACGATGTGCGCGAGTCGGATGTCGCCGACGCATTCGATCATGCGCTGGAGCGCCACATCTTCGAGGAGGCGTGGCGCGTGCTGAAGGAGGAGACCAAGGGCGACAGCGCGAGTCTTGAGGCGTTCGAACTGACCTCGCTCCGGGGCGTCGCGATCGCGTCCGCGGCGCGCATGACCGGGCTGAGCGTCGATCAGGTCTATCTGGCGCGTAACCGCGTCTCCAAGCGGCTCCGGGCGGCGGTCGAGCGGGTCGACCGCGCAATCCGCGACGGCGTCTAGGCGAGAGGTAACGGGATGGCGACGGGCACAACAACCTGTCCGGGGTCGAGCCTCCTCGAAGCGCTGGCCTCCGGTGCGCCCGTCTCCGAAGAGATCGGTGCGCACATCGCCCGCTGCGCCAAGTGCGCCGAGTACCTGTCGTCGGCGCGGTTCAGCCGGCGCTTCGCCGAGGTAATGTCCGACACGCCGGTGACCACACCCACGCCGCCGAGCGAAGCGCCCGATCTGTTCGGGTATCAGGTGCTCGGCGAGATCTCGCGCGGCGGGCAGGGCGTCATCTATCGCGCCGAGCAGCTGACCACGGGCCAGATCGTCGCGATCAAAGTCCTGCACCCGGCGGGCGGCACGCTCGACACCACCCGGGAGTCGCGGGCGCGCTTCCTCAGAGAAATCCAGATCGTCGCGTCGCTCAGCGCACCCGGCATCGTGCGACTGCTCGACTCGCTCAAACTCATGGACGGCCGCGAAGCGCTCGTCATGGAGTACATCGACGGCCAGCCCCTCGACGCCTGGCGCGACGCGCAGACACCGCCGAGCGAGGCGGACCGGCTGCAACTGCTCGCCGAGATCGCCGATGCGCTCCACCACGCGCACCAGCGCGGCGTGACGCACCGCGACCTCAAACCATCCAATATTCTTGTCGATGCTCAGGACCACCCACACCTGCTCGATTTCGGCGTGGCCCGCCACACCGGAACCAGCGATCGCGTAACGCTCACGGGACAGTTCACGGGCACGCTCGCGTACGCCGCACCAGAGCAGGTGTCGCCCGGCTCCGGCGGCCCCGACATCCGCACGGATATCTACTCACTCGGCGTCATCGGCTTCGAACTCCTCACGGGGCGCATGCCCTACAAGGTCGACGGCGCACTGGATACCACCGTCCGCAACATCCTCGAGGCCGATCCGCCCGCGCGCACGCGCATCGGCCTGGCCATGGATGTCTGGTGCGTGCTCAACAAGGCGTGCTCCAAGCGGCCCGAGCGCCGGTACCAGTCGGCCTCGGAGTTCGCGCGCGACCTCCGACACGCGGCGTCGGGCGAAGCCGTCGATGCGCGGCGCGACAGCGGGTGGTACCTCACCCGCAAGTCCATCGCGCGCCATCGGTTCGCGGTCGGCGTGTTCCTGGCGCTGCTAGTGGGCGTATTGGGCGTGGTGGCCGCCCTGGCCACCGGCAACCGGCGGCTGCAGGGCGCACTGCACGAGAGCCGACTGAATCAGATTCACGCGCACCTCTCCGCCGGCGAGCGCGAACGCGCAGAAGCGGTCATGTGGACCGAACTCGACCGCGTCGGCAGCACCGATGTCGATCCCGAGAGCCAGTTGTGGAGCGGCACGCGCAGCGAGCGCCGGCTGCTCTGGCGCGCCATGGAGATGCAGGCGCAAGCGACCTGCCTCAGCATGACCCCGTTCCGCGACGCCACCGATCCACGCATGACGACCCTAGACGATGGCTCGTTCGGCGTCCTCACGCCAAATGGACGGGTGCGGCGCGTCGATCCCCTCACCGGCGCCACGATCGGTGAGTCCCAGTTCCCCGTGCCGGGTCGCGTCACGGCGATGTGGCTCTCGCTCGACGGCCAGGACGCGATCGTGCAGTACCCCGGCGGCGTGCGCATCACATCCGTCGCGACCGGCGCGACGCTCGCCGATCGCGCCCTGACCGCAGAGTTCACGAACGCACGCGGATTCGTCGTAACCCCGAAGGCCATCGCGATCTCCGCTCCGAGCGGGAGGGTGGTCGTTCTCGACCGCCACTCACTCGAACCGAGATACGAGTCCGACGACCTGCTATTCGGCGAGCAACCATGGATCGACGACGACGGATCGACCGTGGTGTTCCTCGATCGCCGATCGCGGTTGCGCGCGATCGACATCGCATCGGGCGCCGACCGACTCACCCCAAGCCAACCCGTCCTCGTCAATCCCCCCGTCAGTTCACTCCCGCAGGTCGTCGCGACGCCCGACCTGCAGACCGTGCTCGTCTCGCACCGAGACGGCATCGAAATCCTGACACGCGCGGGCGACACCTATCGATCCGTGCGTTCCATCGCGACCGGGTACATGACCCGAATCTCGATCGACCCCTCCGGCTCCGTCGTCGCCGGCAACGCCTACGGCGATGCGCAACTCCGCATGTGGGACCTCGAGACCGGCGCGGAACTACCCGCACTCGGCGGACATCACGGCGCCGTGCAGACCGTGGCGTTCTCACACGACGGCTCGCGCGTCGCGACGGTCGACTCACAGGGCACCTTCCGACTGTGGGGCGCGCCCAAGTCGGTGTGGAAGGAGTCCCTCGGACGCGCCACCGCTTCGGCGCATCAGATCGCCACCGACCCGCGGGACCGGCAGGTATTCGCGATCGATCGCGCCGCATCGTTGACGGTGCTCGATCGAGATCACCCCTCGTCGAACTGGGATATCGCTTCACCCGTCGGCGGCGTGATGGTCGCAACCGACACCACATCCACGCGCCTCGCCTGCGCCGATCTCGACGGACACATCACCCTCGCCGCGATCGATGGACGCTCGATGACACCGACGCGAGTCCTGGCGCTCGATGCCGGGCAGACCGTCAGCGCGTGCGCCTTCGCCCCGTCACCGGAGCGCGCCGGCATTCTGGGCGTGGCGACGAATCAGGGGCGCGCGCTGCTGGTGGACGCCGACACGGGCGCCATCCTGCTCGATCGCGAGGTCGATCCCGGCACCATGCTCTCGGACCTCTGCTGGACGCCCGACGGCGCGCAACTCATCGTCTCAACGAGAGACGGGCGGGTCCTCATCCTCGACGGTCTCGATTTCAAACTCGTACGCGAACTCAAAGCATCGATCACGCAGGTGCGAAGTCTGGCGATCGATCGGAGCGGAACCACGGTGTACGCGGCCGGGGACGCCGGCCAGATCCTCCGAATCAACATCGAGAGCGGGTCGATCCACCGGTCCGACCGCCTCAGCGAGCACAGTCTCTTCGCCGTGGCCGTCGCCTCGACGGGAGACCTCGTCTATGTCGGAACGCGGAACGCGCTCGTCATCGTCGTCGATGCGCACACGCTGGAGGAACTCGCCGCCTTCGACGCAGGCGGCGCGGTGATGGACCTCCGGGCCGGCAGGGACGCCCACACCCTCTTCATCTCCGCGGTCGACCGCCCCATCGAAGTCTGGGACTTCGACGCCCTCGCCCACACCCTCTCCGGCACCCGGCCCAAGGCCCCCTGAGCCGCCCCCCAACCCCTTCCGCCCGCCACCCATAACGCCGCCGGGAAGCCGCCGGCTTGCCCCTCCTGCCGATTTGCATAATAATGCACATGTTGTATATTTACGCATCGGCCCGCGACCCGACGGAGAACCCCTCGTTCCATGAACACCGCCCGACGCAGACAGCTCATCGAGCAGATGCTCCGCTCGCGCTCGGCTCAGAGCCAGCACGAGATCGCCGCCGCGCTCAGCGCGCGGGGAATATCGATCACCCAGGCGACGATCTCCCGCGACCTGGCCGCGCTCGGAGCGCTCAAGGGCTCCGGCGGCTACGTCCTCGCGGACACCGGCAACAGGAGCGACGGCGAGACGGAGTCGGTGCTCGAGTCGATCCGGACGCACTCGCTCTCGATCAGAGCCGCCGACTCCATCGTCGTGATCCGCACCAATCCGGGACACGCCAATGTGCTCGGGGCGGCCATCGACATGCGACTGCCGACGGGCGTCATCGGATGCATCGCCGGAGACGACACACTGTTTCTCGCCGCCACCAGCCGCGCCGTGGCGCAACGACTGGCAACCCGACTCACCCGCGCCCAGAACTCGGAGCACTGACACCATGAAGCCGAAGCACTTCATCACAACGCGCCAGTGGTCGCGGCCCCACATCGACCGCCTCCTCGATCTCGCCTCGACGCTCAAACGCGCGCCCATCCAGCCGCTGCTCGGTGGCAAGACGGTGGCCCTCGTCTTTTTCAACCCGTCCCTCCGCACGCGAACCTCGATGGAAATCGGCGTGTGGCAGCTCGGCGGCCACGCCGTCGTACTCGAGCCGGGCAAGGGCGCCTGGCCCATCGAGTTCGCCGACGGAGCCGTCATGGACGGCGAAGCAGAAGAACACGTCCGCGAGGCCGCGCGCGTCCTCTCGTCGTACTGCGATCTCATCGCGGTCCGAAAGTTCCCCGCCTTCAAGAACTGGGCCGAAGACCGCCAGGACCTCGCCATCCGCGCGTTTGAGCGTCACGCCACGGTCCCCGTGATCAACCTCGAGACCATCGAGCACCCGTGCCAGGAACTTGCCCACGCGCTGGCGCTTCGGGAGCGCTTCGGCAATCTCCAGAACCGCAAGTATGTCCTCACATGGACCTACCACCCACGCCCGCTCAACACCGCGGTCGCCAACTCGTCGTTGCTGATCGCCACGAAACTCGGGATGGATGTGACGCTCCTCTGCCCCGACGAGCGGTACCTCCTCGACGAGCGGTACCTCGATGCCGCCCGCCAGCAGGCGCAAGAGCACGGCGGCTCATTCTCGATCGAGCACGATATCGACCGCGCCTACGCGGGCGCCGAGATCGTCTACGCCAAGAGCTGGGGCGCACTCCCCCACTACGGCGATCCCGACGCCGAACGCGCCATCCGCGATCAATACAAGCACTTCATCGTCGACGAACGGAAGATGGCGTTGACCAACAACGCGGCCTTCAGCCACTGCCTCCCCATGCGACGCAACATCAAAGCGACCGACGCCGTTGTCGACTCGCCGAACGCGCTCGTCATCCAGGAGGCGGCCAACCGTCTGCCCACGCAGAAAGCGGTCATGGCGACCCTCCTGAACACTCATCCCAAACAACCCGCTGGCACATTGGAGGCCGCGCATGCCTGACACCGTTGCATTGGCATTCTCCGGGGGGCTGGACACAAGCTACTGCGTCCTCGATCTGATCAAGCGCGGCTACCGAGTCGTGACGCTCTTCGTCGATACTGGCGGCGTCACGCCCGAGCGCAAGAAGTGGATCCGCGACCGCGCGCTGTCGCTCGGCTCAGCAGCGCATCACGAGACAGACGGCTCCGCGCCGCTCTGGGATGACATCGTGGTGCCGTTCGTCATGGGCGGCGCGCCCTACGCCGGCGCATACCCCCTGCTCTGCGCCGACCGGACCGTCATCGCCGACGCGCTGGCCACGCTGGCGCGCCAGATCGGGGCATCCGCGGTAGCGCACGGATGCACCGCGATGGGCAACGATCAGGTCCGGTTCGATCTGGCACTGCGCAGTCTGGTCGACCTCCCGATCCTCGCGCCCATCCGCGACCTCCAGGGTGCCGTGGACCGCCCGCGTGTCTACGAAGCGGAAGTCCTCCGCAGCGCCGGATTCGAAGTCGGGATCGACGAGAAGCGTTACTCCATCAACGAGAACCTCCTCGGGGTCACCATGTCCGGGTCGGAGATCGACGACTTCGCGGCACCGGACGACACCGCCGCGCGCCGCCTCGTCGCGCCCCGCGCCCAATGGCCCACCCAACCGCTGAGCATCCGGCTCACCTTCGACGCCGGCAGGCTCGTCGCGCTCGACGGCGCCCCCACCGACGGCCCGACAATGCTCCGCACACTCAACGAACGCTTCGGCGTGTACGGCGTCGGACGCTCCATCTACACCGGCGACACGGTCATCGGCCTCAAGGGACGCATCCTGTTCGAGGCCCCGGGACTGCTCACGATGATCGCGGCCCACAAGGCGCTCGAAGACGCAACGCTCAGCCGCTCGCAGGCCGCATTCAAGCCGATGGTCGCCTCCAAGTGGACCGAACTCATGTACGCCGGGCTGTACCACGACCCCCTGCGCCTCGACCTGGAGCGCTTCATCCGCTCCACGCAGCAGCGCGTCACGGGCGATGTCGTCCTCCGCACCGAAGGCGGGAGCGTGCTGCCCGTGCAGGTCTGCTCCGAACACCTGCTCGTCGATCGCAGCGCGACCTATGCGCAACACGCGGACTGGAGCGCCGCAGACGCCGAGGGCTTTATCCGCCTGTTCGGCCTCTCCAGCGCGATGTGGTGCCGCCGACAACACCCAGTTCACTCGGAAGCCAAGCCGCTCGGAGCCCCGGCATGCTCGGCGTGATCGATCATCTGCATCACCTCGTCGCCGCCAATACAACGAACCCTCCCCGACTGATCTCGCCAGACGGAGGGGCGGTGTGCTACTGCGCAGAGGTCCTCGGACAGTGCGGGTTCGCGACGCGAATCATCGACCTCGGCGACGGCTGCCTCAATCTGATCGCCACGCGCGGAGCGCCCCGGACCATCATCAACTGCCACCTCGACACCGTGCCCGTGTGCGAGGGCTGGACTGGCGACCCCTTCTCGCTCCGCATCGAAGGCAATGACGCGGTCGGCCTCGGCGCGTGCGATATCAAGGGCGCGGCCGCAGCGATTCTCTCCGCGGCCCAGCGCACGCGGGGCGACGCGATGATCTTCTTCTCGACCGACGAAGAAGCGGGCTCGAGCCGGTGCGTCCGGACATTCCTGGCCGAGCAACCGCCCGAAGTCGACGCCGCGGTCGTCTGCGAACCCACGCAATGCCAGGCGGTGACGGCGCACCGCGGGCTCCTCTCGGTCGAGGCCGTCTTCACCGGAACGAGCGGGCACGCCAGCGCCGCCTCAACCGACAGCGCCGTCCATCGCGCCGTGAAGTGGTCCGCCGCAGCGCTTGACTGGCGCGAGCGCGATCATCCCGCGTCCCGGCTCTCTATCGGCGTGATCGAGGGTGGCGTCAAACCCAACATGACCGCCTCCTCGGCGCGCGTCCGCTTCGGGTTGCGCCCGGAGGTCGGCGCCTCCGCCGAGAGCCATCTGCTGGAGTTGAAGTCGCTCTCCGGCGGCGCAGGCGTCGCGTGGACCGAGCGCTTCCACGGACCCGCCCTGACGCCAAGCAACGCCGCTGCCGCGCTGGCCCATCGACTCGGCGCACCGATCGGCGACCCGGTGGACTTCTGGACCGAAGCGGCGCTGTTCGCCGCCGCCGGCATCCCCTCGGTGGTGTTCGGCCCCGGCTCGATCGCGCAGGCGCACGCGCCCAACGAACGCGTCCCCGTCGCACAACTCGAACTCGCCGCGACCTGCTACGCTCGTCTCTTCGAAGGAGGTCTGGCATGACCCAGCCCAGCGCGGCCGTGTCGCCCGCCACCATTGTGAGTCTCCTCCAGAACATCGGCACACGCCGCGAGATCAACGAGTATCTCTCGATGTTCCGCGGCACCGAGCCCGGCCGGTTCGCCGTCATCAAGGTCGGGGGCGAGATCCTCCGTTCCGAGATGGACTCGCTCACGACATCCCTCTCCTTCCTGCGCAGCGTCGGACTCACCCCGATCGTCGTCCACGGCGCCGGCCCGCAACTCAGCGATGCGCTCCGCGCCAGAGGCGTCGAACCGACATTCATCGGCGGCGTCCGCGTCACATGCCCGGAAACCCTCGCCGCCGCCCGATCCGTCTTCCAGTCAGAATGCGCGCGCCTGTGCGCAGCGCTCGTCGCCAGCGGCGCACCCGCGCAACCCGTCGTCTCGGGCATCTTCGAGGCCGACCGCGCCTCCGACAACCGCCTCGGATTGGTCGGCGAGGTCACCGGCGTCGACCTGACCCTCATCCGATCGGCGATCTATTCGGGGCAGATCCCCGTCGTCTCGTCGCTCGCGCACACCGTTTCCGGCCAGACGCTCAATGTCAACGCCGACTCGGCGACGCGCGAACTCGCCATCGCGCTGCAACCCCGCAAGGTGATCTTCCTGACGCCGACCGGCGGCCTGCTCAACGCCGACGGCGCTGTCATCCCGGCGATCAACCTCGCCGAAGACATGGACCGCCTGCTCGGCGAGCCGTGGATCCACGGCGGCATGGCGCTGAAACTCCGCGAGATCCAGCGCATGCTCTCGCAACTGCCGCGAACAACCTCGGTCTCGATCACGAACTCCGATCACCTCGTGCGTGAACTCTTCACGCACAAGGGCCACGGCACGCTCATCCAGATGGGCATGTCCATCCGGTCATTCGCCGGCTTCCATGGGACCGATGTGACGCGCCTCGGCGGGCTGCTCGAGTCGTCCTTCGGCCGAACACTCCTGGCCGGGTACTTCGACCGAAACGATGTCACGAGGGTCTACGCCGCCGAGGACTACTCCGCCGCGGCGATCGTCACCACCGGCGCGTGCGCGCCCTACCTCGATAAGTTCGCCGTCACGCCGCAGGCGCAGGGCGCCGGCGTGGGCTCGTCGCTGTGGTCACGCCTCGTTGCCGACCATCCGTCCCTGATCTGGCGCTCGCGCGCCGAGAACCCCATCAACCCGTGGTACTTCGAGCGCGCCACCGGCACGATGCGCACCGGAAAGTGGGTCGTGTTCTGGCGCGGCGTCCACGATGCTCGGGCGATCGAACTGGGCGTCAAGGAAACACTGGCCCGCGCCGAGTCGTTCGCGCCCAAGGCGCCCGCCGCGGGCGTCGTCGAGTCCAAGTCATCGCAGGAGGGCGTCGGCCATGTCGCCGCAAACTGAACGGGTATCAACATCCACCATCCGCGTCGGCATGCTCGGCGCACGCGGCTTCGTCGGGCGAGAGGTCATCGGGCTGCTCGCCTCGCACCCCTCCCTGCGCCTCGTCAGCGCGTGGTCCGATGCGCAGGCCGGGCAACGCGTCGCAGATCACGCGCCCGGCGCGCCGAGCGACCTGCGATTCTCGTCGGCCTCGGAGTCAGACCCCATCGAGTCCGGGCTCGATGTGCTCATCCTCGCACTCGCCAACGGCGAGGCCAGGAAAGCGATGCAGCGCATCAACACCGCGGCATCACCCCCAGGCGTCATCGTCGACCTCAGCGCCGATCATCGATTCGACGACGACTGGGCGTACGGCCTGCCCGAGACGAACCGCGCGCATCTGATCGACTCCAAGCGCATCTCGGTCCCCGGCTGCTACGCGACAGCGGTGCAACTGGCGCTCCACCCCGTCGCCGGCCAACTCGTCGGGGAGCCCAACTGCTTCGGCGTGTCGGGTTACTCCGGCGCCGGCTCGACGCCGAACGACCGCAACGACCCGAACCGGCTCGCCGAAAACGTCCTGCCCTATTCCAGCATCGGCCACCTCCACGAGCGCGAGGTGAGCGAGCACCTCGGCCACGCGGTGCGCTTCGCCCCCTCGGTCGCGCCCTTCGCGCGCGGCATCGTGTGCACGGTGCTCTTCGAACTCGATCACGCGACCAGCGCCAAAGTGCTCACCCGCGCCTACGAACGCGCCTACGCCGACGAACCGCTCATCGATGTCGTGGGCGAGGCGATGCCGCTCGTGGGCGATGCACGAGGCACGCCAAAGGCGATCGTCGGCGGCATCCAGGTGGACCTGGCGCGCCCGAAGCGTGCGGCGGCCGTGTGCGTGCTCGACAACCTCCTCAAGGGCGCCGCCTCGCAGGCGATTCAATCACTCAATGTCGCAATGGGACTGCCAGAGACCGCGGGGCTCCTGCCATGACCCGGCCGCTCTGGGCGACCACCGAAACCGGCCATCCGTCGGCCGCGATGCGGTTCATGGTCGGCGATGATCTCGCGCTCGACCGCGTGCTCCTGCCATTCGACATCGAAGCGAGCATCGCGCATGTCCGCGGTCTCGCAACGATCAGCGCGCTCAACCGCCACGACGCGGACGCACTCTGCGCAGCGCTCGAGCAGCTGAAGTCGGAGTCCGAGTCCGGCGACTTCACAGTGGATGATCGCTTTGAGGACGGGCACAGCGCGATCGAGTGGTGGCTCACCGAGCGATTGGGCGACCTCGGCAAGCGTGTCCATCTCGGGCGCAGCCGCAACGATCAATCCCTCGTCGCGATCCGGCTCTTCATGCGCGACGGCCTCCACCGCGCCAGATCACTGACCCTCGACGCCGCATCCGCGGCGCTCGATGTCGCGCAGCAGCACGAGCATGTCCCCATGCCGGGGTACACGCACCTCCAGCGCGCCGTGCCCTCAAGCGTCGGACTGTGGATGGCCTCCTTCGCCGAGTCGTTCCTCGACGACGCCGAGTTGATCGAGGCGACGCTCGCATGGATCGACCGGTGCCCGCTAGGGACCGCCGCCGGCTACGGCGTCAACCTGCCCCTCGCCCGCGAGTCCGTTGCGGCCGAACTCGGCTTCTCGCGCCTGCAACTCAATCCGATGAGCGCGCAAGCGAGCCGCGGCAAGCACGAGGTCCAGGCCATCTCGGCGCTCTGGCAGGCCGCTCAGACCGTGCGACGCCTCGCGTGGGACCTCACACTCTTCGCGGCCGGCGAGTTCGGCTTCGTGTCGATCCCCGCCGAAATGAGCACCGGTTCATCGATCATGCCCGGCAAGCGAAACCCGGATCTGCCCGAACTGCTGCGGGCCCACGCCTCGGCAATCTCTGGGGCTATGTTCGAGACCATGGAAGCGATCTCGCTCCCCAGCGGCTACCACCGCGACCTCCAGCGGACCAAGGGGCCGATCGTCCGCGCCATCGAAGCAACGAACACCGCCATGCAACTCCTGCCCGACCTCATCCGCGGCCTCCGCTTCAACGCCGATCGGATGCGCAGCGCCATCGACCGATCGATGCTCGCGACCGACATCGCCGTCCGATTGGCCGCCGATGGCCTGCCATTCCGCGACGCGTACCGCCAACTCGCAGAACGCGGCACCGAGGGACACGACGCTTCGCCCGAGTCGAGCATCGCCGACCGCGTCTCGCCCGGCGCGTGCGGCGATCTGAGATTGGAAACGCTTCGAAATCGTCTGGCCGATGCCATGTCCCGCGCGTAAGCGACACCGCTTCATGCACCGGTGCGCCGACTATTGAGCGCCGCCCGGTGTCCCGCACCATCCGCGCATCCCAACGCGTCGCCGCGCGCCCGAATCGCTCACCGCGGCGCCGGCAGAAGCGGGAACCGCAGGATCACGTTCGAGTTAAGGGGCGGGTAATCAAGAAGAAGGCGCTTGGCGCGGAACTCCTCGGGCCGCCGCCCGAGGCGATCGGCCATCAACCCGGTGATCTCCGAGTATCTCGGCACAAGCGGCGTCGCCATCGCCGGCGGCGTGCCGGGCAGGTCAATGAGACGGAGCCGAATCGGCAGCGCGCTCTCGTCGTCGCGCTCGGGGGTCTTGACGCCAGACGCGACAATCCGCGAGAAGATCATCGCCTCCGGCTCCATCGCGTTCTCGAGATCGCGATGCACGATCAGATCGAACAGCAGCACCTCGCTCGGTGTCGTGATCGATGCACCGACCTCGCCCGTGGAGTCCTCATCGTCCTTGTACCTGTTCGCCGCCGCCATCATCATCTCGCCGCGGATGCAATCGAACGCGCCCACATTGCCGATTCGTCCCGGCAGCAGATGGCAATCGAGCCCCTCCTCCGTCGTCACCAGATCGATCTCGCGCTCATCGATCGAACTGAATGACGGCATGAGCGCCATCGGACTGTTGGGATCGCCCTCAAGCGGATGCCAGAGCGGCCGGGTGATGGGCTGATCGCTCGTCGCCCACGATCGCACCTTGATGATCGGCCAGCGCACATTGTTGCGCAGCCGTCGGAAACCGGCGTACCCGGAGATCATCGCCAGATCGAGCAGCGAAGAGTCCTCCGCGTTCGGCGCAATCGTCCACGCCATGACGCGCGCCTTCGCCTGCACACCGTAAAGACCCGAGTTCCCCCGATAGGCGAGCTTGCGGCTGAGTTCCAACCCGTCGCCCCCAGACCCGTTCGCCATGCCGTCGAGCACAAGGTCCAGAGTGGTCCGGTCCCCGACGTGCACCTCGACAATCTCATCGAACGCGCGCGAGGCGGCGCGAACCCGCTTCACGGCCTCCGCGCTCGCGCCGTCGTCGCTCGTCGCCTTGAGCATCTTCTCAAGCGCCTGCGTGCCGGGCACATGGGGCACCGCCGCGATCGAGTCGGGCGCCTGAAGCAGCCGCGAAATGTTCCACGTCAGGGTCTTATTCAGGTGGTACCGGCGGGCCACGTCCTGCGGCACCGAGGGATCGACGCCGATCGAGTCGAACAGGGCCACCAACGCGGCCCGGAGACTCCCGACCGCGTCCTGGCACGCCGCCTCAAATGAATGCGTCTTTGATCCCAAGTCGAGTCCTTCCGTACCGGAATGGGCAGGTTTATACCCCTTCCCCGCCTCGTTCCGCCACTACAATATTCCACAAAACTTTCCAAATGGAAAGTTGCCCGAACGAAAAATGCGATTATTCTCACTCCTGTCGGGTCAGACGGGGCTTCCTTCCGTCGGGCCCCATGGCACGCTTCAAAACGGATGGAAGAAATGAGGAGACACACAATGAATGCTCGGACACTGATCGGATTGGCCACCGCCGCCACCATCGCCCCCACCGCCATGGCGTCGTACAACACCGCGCTCACAGCAGCCGCAGCGCCCACCTACTCGACCACCCTGAACTTCGATGAAGTCGGAGGCCCCACAGGGGTCGTCGCGCCGAACTCCTGGGCTGGCATCGGCCTCGCAGACATGCAGGCCGGCGACAGCACTCCATTCGTCGGCGACAACGACACGCCCAACGGCGGCTGGGGCCTCGGCACCGGCAACTCCTTCTACGGCGCCTTCGGCGTCTTCATGACCTTCAGCACCGACCTCGATGCGCTCTCGCTGCAGGTTTGGGATCCGTCGGGCGCACCCAGCCCCATCGGCGGCGGCGCGGTGGCCTTCACCTACAATGACGGCGTCGAGGTCTCGAACTTCGCATTCGAGCCCGCGTGGGGCGGCCTCGGCGACACCTGGCTCAACATCACAGCCGACGGCGGCATGGTGTTCGATGAAGTCCGCATCCTCGGGTTCGGCTTCTTCCCGACAACCGTCGTGGACAACCTGTCGTGGAACGCGGTCCCGACCCCCGCGAGCGCCGCGCTCATGGGTGTGGCGGGTCTTGCCTCGGCCCGTCGCCGGCGTCGCTGAACGCGCTGCAATCACGAACACGGTGGGAGTCGCGGAAACGCGAGTCCCCCCATTCATTTCCCCGGTGTTGTCGGCGCGACGGAGTTTCGCGCGGCGTCTGTGCCCCGGACATCTGAATCAGAAATCGAAGGACCGACCAAATGACCACTCGTATCTCTGGCTCGCTCGGTGCCGCGCTGTTGATCTCCCTCGCGGCGGGCGCACCCGCTGCCGTGACCGTCACCATGCAACTGATCCCCGATGCGCTCAGCGCCGACGATCTCTCGCCCGACGGGCAATGGGTCGTCGGGAGCTCCGGCGCCGGCGGCTTCTTCCCGGGCCCACCCTACCGATGGAATACCGTGACGGGTCAGTACACGCTCCTGGCGGCGCCGGGCATCGACGCCGTCGGCGTCTCCGATAGCGGCACCGTGGTTGTTGGCGACATCCCGAACCCCGAGGGCGACGGAGCCGAAGTCGCCGGGCGGTGGCGCGCCACAACACTCAACTGGCAAGGGCTGGGGTATCTCCCCAACGCGTTGATGTGCCCGAGCCGCAGCAACTCGTACGAAGTCTCGGCGGACGGTTCCGTCGTCGTCGGGCTCTCATGGGACGGGTGCTCGGGCCGCGCCATGCGTTGGACATCCGCGACAGGGATGCAGGAACTCGAGAGTCTGGCCAACGGCAACAACCGCGCTTCGGTTGTCTCGTCGGACGGAACAGTGGTCGCGGGATTCGCGCAGGGATCATTCAGCCGCACGCCCGCGATGTGGGACGGCCCGACCGGCGTCGGCATGCTCCTCGATCCGCCCAATGGCGATGTCATCGGTGAAGTCCACGGTATGAGCGATGACGGCACGATCCTGCTCTGCGAATGGGGCGCAGACGACGGCTCGAACGATGTCAACGCCGTCAAGTGGACCGCCCTGGGCGGACCGGAGGTCATCGGCGCCGGGCAGCTGATTCCGGGCTGGTCCGGGATCCCCGAAGACATCGCCGACAACGGGACGATCGTCGGTTTCGATTTCCTCCTCGGAAACCGGCGCGCCTGGATTCAGCCCGGCGGCACGGGCCCGCTCGTTCTGATGCGCGACTTCGTGCTCGGTAACGGCGGGACCATCCCGCCGGAGCTCGCCAGCGGCCAGATCTGGGTCGCCCAGGCAATCTCCGCCGACGGCACGAAGATCATCGGACACGGCGGCGGGTCATACGCGTGGCTCATCACCATCACGGGCGTGCCCAGCGCGTGCGCGGGTGATGCCAATGAAACGAACTTCGTCGATGTCGATGACCTCAACATCGTCCTGTCGAACTGGAACAAGTCCGTGTACTTCGGCACCAACGGCGATGTCGACGGCTCGGGATTCGTCGATGTCGACGACCTCAACGAGGTCCTGTCGAACTGGAACCAGGGTTGCCCGTAACGCGAATTTGAGTAACCGGTGACTCACGCACCATGGCCGTGCGCGGCCCGGTTCCGGCATCGGGGGATGCATCGAGTGTTGCTGAAGGTTCAAGAATCAGGAAGAGAGAGGGAGCAAGTCATGAACGCGATGACATTCGCCGCGATGGGCGGCACACTGCTGATCGGGGCCTCTGCGCACGGCGCGATTCTCCAGGTTCAGATGACCGGGGCCGTGGAGTTCAACCTCGCCAACTCCGGTCCGGTCTCGACGATCGGGGTCGGCGAGACGCTGACCTACTCCTTCGAGGTCGACTCCGATGTGTTCACGAACAGCGGCAGCTTCCCCGTCAGGGGATACGAGATCATCCCCGGATCATTCATGGTCACGACTTCGGGGGGATTCTCCACAGGGCTCTCGCCCTCCCTGCCGGCGACGCCCTACTTCGTGCTGCGCAACAACGACCCCGCCGTTGACGGCTTCTACCTGACATTCGGCGGCGTGGATTTCCCGGGCGGCCTGTGGACGCAGGAGCCCGGCCTCTTCGGCGATCCGTTCGAAGCGCACTTCTCGGTCGGGTACACCGGCGACACGCTCAACTCACTGGACATCCTCGACGCGACCGGCACCTACGCGTACGGGAGCGGCGGCCCGGGCACGCTGACCAACTTCTACTTCAACCTCGTCGACCTTGGCTTCGAGGTTGTCGGAGTCGACTTCCAGCAGATGTCGATCGTCCCCGCCCCCGCCACCATGTGCCTGCTCGTCCCGATGGCGGCGCGCCGACGCAGGCGTGCAGCGTCCTGAAAGTTCCGCACGCAATCACTTGACACCGCTCAAGCGGACGATATCTTTCCGCCGATCTACGAGGCACGGAGTTTGTTTCCAATGTTGTTCGAGTTGACCAGCAAAGCCATGAAGAAAGCGAAAGCCACCGGGCATGCCCGGCGGACCTTTGTGGCCACGCTCGCCCTCGGACGGAGATAACCCGCTCCACGACACGAGCCGAAAAGCACCACAAACGCCCCCGAGCATGCCAGCCGGGGGTGCTTTCGTTTTGTCACCAGATGTTCGTCAACCCCGACCGCGCCACCCGGCGCCACCAATGAAAGGATCTGAATGATGCCAACCCAATCGACCGTTCAATCGGCGACTTGCCCCGAATGCGAGGGTGAGATCGCCTTCCAGCGCCGACCGCTCGCCGGAGAGGTCGTCGTCTGTGTCGGGTGCAGCGCCGAACTGGAAGTCCAGACCGTGGAGCCGCTCGTGCTCGCGCTGGCCCCCGAGGTCGAGGAGGACTGGGGTGAATAACACCGTCCCGGACGCGCCGCGCCTGGCGCTGCTGTACACGCGGGTGCGCGTCGAGGAGCGGATGCTCCTCGACGCGTTCGAGTCGATCGGCGTGCCCATCGAAGCGATCGACACCCGCTCCCTCGCTTTCGACACGACCGACCCCGAGCCGTGGACCCGGTTCTACGCCGTCATCGACCGCTCGCTCAGTCTCACCTGCTCGATCACCGCCACGCGCATCCTCGAGGGCTTCGGCGTCCGGTGCATCAACCCGGCGCGGGCGATCGAGGTCTGCTCCGACAAACTCGCCTCCACGATCGCGCTGGAGCGCGCCGGGGTCCCGACGCCACGCGTCTGCGTCGCGGTGGACGAAGAATCCGCCCTCCTCGCCGTCGAGTCCATCGGGTACCCGGCGGTGCTCAAGCCCACGATCGGATCATGGGGGCGGCTCGTGGCGCGCGTCAACGACCGGGACGCCGCCGAGGCGATCATCGAGCACCGCGCGACGCTCGGGTCCGCGCAGCAGGGCGTGTTCTATGTGCAGGAGTTCATCGACAAGCCCGGCAGAGACCTGCGCGTGTTCGTCGTCGGGGGTGAGCCGATCGCCGCGATCGCGCGACGCAGCGCGCACTGGGTCACCAACACCGCGCGCGGCGCCACCGCCGAGGGCATCGCCATCACCGAAGAACTGGGCGACCTGTGCAGGCGCGCCGCTTCGACCTGCCACGCCGATGTCGTGGCGATCGATCTCCTGGAGTGCCCGCGCAGGGGGCTGCTCGTCAACGAGCTGAACCACTCCATGGAGTTCCGCAACTCGGTCCAGACCACCGGCGTGGACATCCCCCGATTGGTCGCCGAGCACGCGATTCGCATCGCCCGCGCGTGCCGGGCGGAGGTAGCCGCGTGCCGGTAAGAGCATCCATCATCGGCGCCAGCGGTTACACCGGCGGCGAACTCTGCCGCCTGCTGCTGTCGCACCCCGACGCCGAACTCGTGCAGGCCACATCGCGCTCGCTCGTGGGCCAGCCGCTGCACCGGATGCATCCCAATCTCCGGGGGCACTCGGCGCTGACCTTCTCCGTGCCCGATGCGCTCGAGCCGTGCGATGTGCTGTTCCTCTGCATGCCGCACGGCGAGTCATCGAAGCAGATCGCGCGCTTGATCGAGCACGCGCGCGTCGTGATCGATCTCGCCGCGGACTTCCGCCTCCGCGATATGGCCGAGTATCGGAAGTGGTACGAGCAGGAGCACCCCTGCCCCGAAGCCGCGCGCACCGCGGTGTACGGGCTCCCCGAACTCTCGCGCGACTCGCTGCGTGACGCGCGCCTGATCTCGGGCGTCGGGTGCAACGCCACGGCGATGAACCTCGCGCTCCTGCCGCTGGCCCGCGCCGGGCTGATCGACCGCGCCATCGCGGATATCAAGGTCGGCTCGTCCGAGGGCGGCGCCGAGGCCTCGCAGTCATCGCACCACCCCGAGCGATCGCGGGCCGTGCGAACCTATTCCCCGTGGGGGCACCGCCACCTCGCCGAGGTGAAGCAGGCGCTGGGCGACCTCCGCATCGACGCGACCATCACCGCGATCGAGATGGTCCGGGGCGTGCTCTGCACGGCGCATGTCGAGCCGACGCGCCCCGTCGATGACAAGGAACTCTGGCGCCTGTACCGCGAGGCCTACAACGCCGAGCCCTTCGTGCGGATCGTCCGCGACCGCGCGGGCATGCACCGGCTCCCCGACCCCAAGGTGCTCGCCGGGTCCAACCACGCGGATGTCGGGTTCGTGATCGATGAACACTCGGGGCGCATCATCGCGCTGTGCGCTATCGACAACATGATGAAGGGCGCCGCCGGCTCGGCGGTGCAGTGCATGAACCTGGCGTTCGGACTGCCCGAAACAGCAGGGCTCACGTTCCCGGGGCTCCACCCGGCGTAAGGGAACACCATGAACGGACTGATGGTCATCAAGATCGGCGGCGGCGAAGGAATCGAACTCGAGCCGATCCTCCACGAAGTCGCCGAACTCGTGCACGCCGGGCAGCGCGTCGTCCTGGTGCATGGCGGCTCGCACGAAACCAACGAACTCGCCGCGCAGCTCGGGCACGCGCCGCGCTGGATCACCAGCCCATCCGGGCACACCAGCCGGCGCACCGACCGACGCACGCTCGAGATCTTCGAGATGGTGTACTGCGGCAAGGTCAACAAGGGCATCGTCGAGACGCTCCGCGCCCGCGCCGTCGACGCGGTCGGCCTGTCCGGAATCGACGGCGGCATCTGGCTCGGCGAGCGCAAGAACGCCATCCGATCGATCGAGGACGGACGGACCGTCATCATCCGCGACGATCTCACCGGCGCCGTCAAGTCCGTGGACCGATCATTCCTCTCGCTGATTCTCGATGCCGGACGCACCCCCGTCCTCACGCCGCCCGCCGTGACGAGCGACGGCGTGGCGATCAACGTCGATGCCGACCGCGCCGCGGCACGCACCGCCGCCGCCCTCAACGCCGACGAACTGCTGCTGCTCTCGAATGTGCCCGGCGTCCTCGCCGATCCGAACGATCGCTCCACCCTGATCCGATCTACGCACGGCGCGGGGCTCCAGCGCATCCGTGAGGCCGCGACCGGACGGATGAAGAACAAGGTGCTCGCGGCCGAGGAGGCCATCGACGGCGGCGTGAGGCGCGCGGTCATCGGTTCGGCCAACGGGCAGAACGCCATCGCACGAGCGCGCCAGGGCGCCGGCACCGTGTTCGAAGGCGCGTTCGCGTGAGCACGGCGCAGCACATCGACGAACCGGTAGCCGCACGCATCCTCGAGGATGTCGTCTCCACGCCCAGCGTGTCCGGCTCGGAGCGCGGCGCGGCCGAAGTCTTCGCCAGGCACGCCGCGTCGCTGGGTTTCACCACCGAGATCGACGCCGCCGGCAACGCGATCGCCCGCCTCGCCGGGCGACGACCGATCCATCGGCGCATCGCGCTGCTCGGGCACATCGACACCGTCCCCGGCGACATCCCCGTCCGCATCGACGGCGGCGTGCTCCACGGGCGCGGCTCGGTCGACGCCAAAGGGCCGCTCTGCGCGATGCTCCTCGGAGCGGCATCGTGCGGGGCGCCCGACGGCATCGAACTCCTCGTCATCGGAGCGGTCGGGGAAGAAACCACCGAGTCGCCCGGCGCACGCTTCCTCCGCGATCGGTTGCGGCCCGACGCGTGCATCATCGGCGAGCCCAGCGGCTGGGACGGCGTCACGCTCGGGTACAAGGGCCGCCTCGTCGCCACCGCCACGCGCACCCAGGATTGCTCGCACAGCGCCGGTCCAGAACCTTCCCCCGGCGATGCGCTCTTCGCGTGGTGGCGGAACATCACCGACCAGATCGACGCGATGAACGCCGGACGCGAGCGCGCCTTCGACCGCATCCAGGCCACCATCAACACGATTCAGAGCGGCGCGGACGGGCTCGCATCCAACGCGCGGATGGTGTGCGGCTTCCGGCTCCCGGAAGATGTTCCGCCGGCAATGCTCGAAACACGCCTCCGTGCAAGCGCGCAGGAGTTCGGCGTCGAGGTCCGCACCACGGGCCACGAGTCCGCCTACGCGACGCTGCGCACGGACCCCGTCGTGCGGGCGCTCAGCGCGGCAATCCGCGCCGAGGGTGGTGCGCCGCGCCACAAACTCAAGACCGGCACCGCGGACCTCAATGTCGTCGCGCCCGTCTGGCGATGCCCCATCGCCGCCTACGGCCCCGGCGACAGCGCGCTCGACCACACGCCCGACGAACACATCAGCATCGACGAGTACCTGCGCTCCATCCGCGTCATCGCGCGCGCCGTGTCATGCCTCGCCGACGAGTTGTTGCCGAGGATGTCACCAAGGGCAGGGAGATCGTGCGAGCCGTCTAGTCCCCGATGCTCTCGCCCAGCGACTCCAGAAGACCTTTGACGTACTGCGTGTGCCCATGATCGGGGCCGAGCACCTCGAGTTGATCCGCGCGCACCTCCCTGAGGCGCTCAATCCCTTCCGCACGCTGGCCCATCTTCACAAGCAGAGTCGCGTAGTTCGCGCGCGCGATGAGGGTGCGCGGGTGCTTCGGGCCGTACTCCTCGATGCGGAGTTCCATGTTGCGTTCAAAGAGCGGCCTGGCGTCATCAAGGCGACCCATTGTGGCGTAGAGGTGGGCGAGATTGTTCATGGATGTCATGGTGTTGCCATTGAGATCGCCGAGAGTTCGCCGGCGCCACTCGTACGCCTCCAGCAGGTACGACTCGGCTTCACCGAGTCGCCCAACCTCCTCGAGTTCACCCCCCATCAGACTCACCGTAAGCATCGTCTCATGCGCCTCGGGCCACCGGCGGCGCTGGGAAGCGAGCACCTCTCCGAATAGCGCAAGAGCCTCGTCATGCCGCCCCTGCCAACTGAGACAGTTGGCATAGTCACGCTTGGCCAACAGCGTCTGAATGTCATCTGCACCGAGATGCTCCTCCGACAGGTCCCACGCGCGCTTCAGGTGCGGCTCCGCGTCGGCGTATTCCGTCCGCTGGTGCATGATGTACCCGATGCCTTGCTGAATCTTCGCCTCGACGAGCGGCTTGTCGGCAAATCGCTCGCTGATCGAGTCCGATGCGCGCCGGAGCGCGACGGAGATCGGCATATCGGCGATCTGCCCCGTCTCCGGGTCCGCCTGCCCGAGCACATCGTTTGTGTAGAACTCCAGCACGCCGTCGGCGACTTCCTTCTGTTCTTCGATGTCTTTGAGGCGCTGGAGGGCGACATCCGTCGCATCCTCCGCGCGGCTACGCTGCACAAGTGAATACACAGTCAGCGCGATGATCGCGACAATTGCCACCGTCGTGATGCCGACCGGGATGGGTGCGCGGCGGACGAGTTTCCGTGTGCGATACAGCACCGAGTCCGGGCGGGCCGAAACGGGCAACCCGCCGAGATACGCACGCAGTTCATCGCCGAGCGCCTGCGCGGTGGGATACCGGCGGTCCGGCTCCTTTGCCAGTGCACGCATGAAAATGACATCAAGATCACCGCGAAGCGTCCGGCGCAGCGCGGTCGTGCTCATGCCCGAGGTCGTCTCGGAAGTATCGGCGCGGCGCATCACAGCGGTGCTCGCCAGGATCGGCGTCTGCTCCCGAATCGCCCGCTCGTAGGCGCGTGGAGTCGGTTCGTCGATCTGATACGGCTCGGCTCCGGTGAGCAGTTCGTACAGCACAACGCCCATCGAGTACACATCGCTCGCGGTCGTGAGCGATCCGGCGTTGATCATTTCCGGGCTCGCGTAGCGCGGCGTGAGGAACCGTTCGCTCGTCACCGTCACCGATCCATCGCCCGCATCGAGCGCCTTGGCGATGCCGAAGTCCAGCAACTGCACGCGCCCCTCCGAGTTGACGAGTATGTTCCCCGGCTTGATATCGCGGTGCAGGATGAGATTCCGGTGCGCGTGCGCCACACCCGCGACCACCTGCAGGAACAGTTCGATGCGCTTCCGGATAGACAGGCAGTTCTCGTCGCAGTACCGATGGATCGGCCGGCCCTCAACGAGGTCCATCACGAGGTACGGACGCCCATCGGCAGTCGACCCCGCGTCGAGCATCCGTGCGACATTCGGGTGCGCCAGGCGCGACAGCGCGGCACGCTCGCTCTCGAAACGGCGGAGGAACAGAGCGGTGTCCATGCCCCGCTTGAGCACCTTGATCGCGACGCGTTGCTCGTATGTGCCGTCGGCGCGCTCCGCCTCGTACACCACGCCCATGCCGCCCTCGCCGATCCGGCGCAGCACGCGATACCGTTCGATCACCAGATCCTCGGGCGCTGTCGGATCAACTCGCGTAACCAGCGACTCCAACTCGATCGGTGCGCCGATCTCGAGCAGGTTGTCAGACGCGTGCGCCTCAAGCATCTTGAGAACGGTCGAGGCGATCTTGGCATCACCCGCGCTCAGTTCACCGACCATCGCATCGCGGGACTCCTCCGGTGCACGCATCGCACGCTCGTAGATGTCGCGCACCTTCTTCCACTGCTCGGGCGTCATGCCCCGGCGCTCTCAGAGAGCCGCGCCAGCAGCCACGCGCGGGCCGCCGACCAATCCCGCTCAATCGTCGCGTGCGACACGCCCAGCATCTCCGCGGCCTGCTCGATGCTCACGCCGCCGAACACGCGCAGTTCCACAACACGCGCCGCACGCGGATCGGCTCCGGCCAGTTGCGTCAGCGCTTCGTCGAGCGCGAGGATGTCGAGGCGATCCGCCTCGGCGATCGCGGGCTCGAGCTCGACGCGCTCCCAATCCCCGCCCCGCTTGAGCGACCGCTTCCGGCGAGCCGAATCTACGAGGATCTGCCTGATCGCGCGCGAAGCGGCGCTGAAAAACTGCGCCCGGCTGTGAAAGGTGATCCGCGTCTGATCAACCAGGCGGATGTACGCCTCGTGCACGAGCGCCGTCGCCTGGAGCGTGTGGTCCGGACGCTCGCGCCGCATGCGGCTCTGCGCCAGCTTGCGCAGTTCGTCGTACACCAGCGGGAGCAGTTCCTCGGTCGCGTCGGCCCGACCCCGGCTCACATCCACCAGCAGCTGCGTGATGTCCCTCGTCTGCGGCTCCACGGGCAGGCCCCACAAAAAACTCGAAAAGACCCGGCCCGCGTGAGGGACCGACCGCCCGGATGACGCCCTGACCTTGGCCGGAGGCGTTCCCGGCATCATCCCACATGACCCCGTCGCGTCAAGGAGTTTCCTCCGCCCCGCGCCCCCCACCGCGACCGGGCACCGACCATAGGAGCAGACCATGAAGACTCGTTCGACCGTCGCATTATCGGCCGCCTTGATCACATCGCTGAGTGCAGCGTTCAGCGCTTCCGGAGCGGCCCAGTACTGGCTCTACCACCACACCGGAATCGGTGCAGGAGCTCAGACCATCTTCGATACCGGCGAGACCAACCCGACGCCCGGCACCTGGGATGGCATTCAATGCGGGTACTACAGCTCTCCCGGGGTTTGCGTCATGTCCTGTGACAACTCCGAGTCGCGCCATTGGGGAGTTGGGTCAATCGCGGCGCTCCCCGGCTTCGTGTCCGTAGACACAACCTCGCACCGGGGATGCTGCCCCGCTCCCGGAGATACCACCAATACCCGTGGAAGAGCGCAGTTCATTCTTGACGACCTCGTCGTCTCCTCGCCGAATGCCACCGAGGTGATCAAGCTGAAGTTCCGCGTCAGGCTCGATCTTGACACCACCGGTGTGGTTGGAAACGGCGCAAATCAGGCCGCCTGCGTTGTCAAGATGCAGGTGCCGTCCATCGGAAGCGGAGAGATCACAATCTTTGATCAGACTTTCAACCACATGGCTCCCGCGAGTTGGTACGTCGAGGACACGGATGTTGTTTTCGTGAGCCAACCGATCACCGTGCAGACCAACGAGGTGCTCAAGGTCCGATTCCTCCTGGTCCTCAACTCTTCCTGCCTCGATGCATTCAACCTGGGAGCCAGCTTCTCCAATCGCGCCAACGGCGACATGTCGTTCATGGAAGGCGAACCGACATTCATCGTCGACGAGGGCGTGACGGTGAACTCAGTGCAGGCCAACATCGTCGACAACTTCTGGACGCCGCCGACCACAAATTGCCCCGGCGATATCGCCAACGGCGACGGCATGGTGGATGTCGACGACCTCAACGCCATCCTCTCCGCCTTCGGCACCTCCGTCGGCATCGGCGACCCGCGCGACACCGCCAACGATGACGGCTTCATCGATGTCGACGACCTCAATGTTGTGCTGGGCAACTTCGGCGCGATGTGCGGCTGATCGCGACACGATCCCATTGCATGTCGTAGGGCGCACGCTGTGGGGCGCCGATCTGAACGCCGCCGGGTGCTCAACTTGTTGAGGCCCGGCGGTGTTCGCTTCATACACTCATGCGAAAGTGAAGCGAAAAAGCGGAGAGGGGGGATTCGAACCCCCTTGAAAGCGGCGATTCCAGCGAGCCAGAGGGGGATGGCGTACACGGGCGCGTACACGATCTGCGCCCGGACCCGGAGTTGGCGACCGTCATGGAAGCGTGGCCCGATCTCTCGGTCCGCGCCCGTCGCGTCATTGTCGCCTTCATCCGGAACCTGCGCAAGTCGGGGCTTGCCGAATGAGCCGCTCCGCGCCCGTGCTGGAACCGACGCCCGTCCGCTCCCTCGCCGCCGGCTCCATCTGGAGCAGACCTTCCCGATCCCCGTCGTCTGAACGCTGCGGGGTCGGGGAGGTCTGCGAACCCTCGCGCCCGGATTTGCGTTTCGCGCCCCTCACCGATGAAACCGTCCGCGCCGGATGGTCGGAACTGCTGGCACGGTATCAGTGGGACACCTTCGCCACACTGACCTACGGCGGGTCGGTCTGGTGCGACGAGAAGATCGTCCGCAACTTCCGCACCTGGCTGTTCCGCTGGCAGGAGTTCACCGCCATCGAGCGCGGCCTGCTGACCGTGACGCCCGGCGACGACGGCGAGCGCGTGAAGCGGCGCGGGCCGTGGTGGAACAACTATCGCAAAGGCCGCGCGTTCCCGACATTCGTGCTGGGCATCGAGCCGCACAAGTCGGGCAAACTGCACGCGCACGCGATTATCAGGTGGTCCCCGCTGCTGCCCAACCTGGAGCACCGGCTCGGTAAGCGCTTGTGGTACGAGGGGAAAGACAAAGGTGGCTTCGGGTTCGGCTTCGCCCGGACCGAGTCGCCGCGATGCCAGAACGATGTCGCCGACTATGTGGCCAAGTATGTCACCAAGGGCGGTGAGATCGTGCTGTCAGCGTCATTCGACGCCGCGAGACTGGTGGCTGCCTAGAGCGGCGTCCGTCCCCACGCTCGTGGGAGTCTCCGGTTGTCGGCAAGGGGATGGGAGCCCACACCGGGGGCGACCATCCTTGACGCCCCCGGTGTGTACACAGTTGACCCGCACACACCAACGGCTATACTGACACATGTCAGGATGATGGCCTTTCGGCTGCAACGACTTCGAGGAGTCAGCTCATGATTACTGGGCATCACTACATGCTGATCTTGTATTCGCTATTCAATACGGACCGATCCGCTCCGGAGATCATCGAACATGTCCGTGCTACCTCTCGCGTACGATTGCCATTGTCGGGGATCTACAACCAAATGAAGCGGCTGGAAGAGCAAGGGCTGGTCAGGAGCTTCTCATCGAATGCCGAAGTGGAAGCGCGCGGCGGACGAAAGAGGCGAGTCTACAAGCTCACAGGACTTGGACGCCGGTGCATCGATCAATGTGACGCCGTGAAACAAGGGGGCCTGAACCTTGCCTGAACCAAACGACATTCGCAGGCGTTTTTGCTACCACCGTCTACCCGTCGATGCGCGTGACGAGTTGATTCTGAATAACGAGGAATTGGAAGAACTCGATCGCCTTTGCTGGTTGAGTTACATCGCCGACGCTGGCGTTCACAACGCATTCAAGATTTACACTGGCCCTGATCCTGACTACGACTCCATACGAAGGGCGCAGGAGAAGTCGGAACACGCTCGTGCACTTGTCAATCACTACCTTTCGGTGAAGATGGTCAGCAAGAGCATCCGTTCATCGACAGAAGCAGCCGTTGAGATTGCGGACCGAAAGAGCTCGGCGTCGGTCGCGATGGGCGTGATGGTTTGGCTAATGTCGGTCGTGCCAACCGCTCGTCGGGACGAAGTGATCGGTGACTTTCTGGAATCAGTCCACCACCTCAAGTCGCGTGGAGGAGGCAAATGGCAACTTCGGCTCTTGTGTGTTTGCAAGTTCGCTATGTATATGGCTGCGGCATGGAGACTACGGCTCAGCGATCTCAGCCCCACCAAGGGCAGCCAGACTAGGCGAGACTCGGCTTGACAAGACATCATACCGAAGTATGATTTCGGTGCGATGTCACTCAAAGAGCGAATTACCGTCACCGTGGACCCCGAGACCCTCGCCCGCCTGGACGAGGTCGCCCGCCTCCGCAAGGAGTCTCGGTCCTCGGTCTTGGATCGGATCGTCCGAAACGGTCTTGACGCGGAGGAGGAGCTGCTCGGCTCCTTCGAGAACCCCGCCCTCCGTGAGTTGCAGGCCCGGATGATGGAGTCGCCCCGTGTCCTTCGTGCACTGGCGGCGCTGGCGCGGGAGGAGATGTCCGACGAGCAACTCCAGAAGATCGCAGAGGCGGGCGGGACGCTGCGCGAAGCGGGCAAGACCAAGCGGGCCGAACGGAAGTCCGCTGCCAAGAAGTCACGAAAGGGAGGGAGCGATGGCTGAGTCATCGGCTGCTGTCGTCGATCGGTTGTTGTCACTCAACGACGCCGCGGCGTACCTGGGCATCTGTAGGCGGACCATCTACCGCCTCATCGCCTCGGGCGAACTGCCCCAACCCGTCAAGGTCGGCAGCGCCACGCGCCTGCCCGAGTCCGACCTCGCCCGCTACATCGAGTCGCTCAAGCGGAGGCGGGGGTGATGCAGAAGTTTGTGTTCCACCAGACCCGCAAGCGCGGCGAGAAGATCACCAAGGGCCGAATCTACTGGGGCCAGTACAAACTCGAGGGCGATGCCCGCCCCACGCGCCTCTCGCTCCGCACCACCGACAAGCGCGTCGCCGAGCGCAAACTCGATGACATCGTCCGGCAAGCCGAACAGGAAAGGGCCGGGATTCTCCCGCCTAAACGCATGCTCGACGCCGCCCAGCGGTCACTCACCGAGCATCTCGAAACCTTCCTCGACGAACTCCGCTCCAAGAACAAGGCCGACGACTACCGGCGCAAGGTGCGTCAGCGCGTGGAGCATCTCCTGAGCGAGTGCGGCTGGAAACTCCCGCGCGATGTCAAGGCCGACGACTTCACCACGTGGCGGCGACGCCAGGACAAGTCCGCGCGGACGATGAATCACTACCTCGACGCGATGAACGCGCTGCTCAACTGGATGCAGGGCCAGTCGCTCATCGTCGCCAACCCGCTGGCGAACATCGAGAAGGTCGATGCACGCGGGCGCGAGACCTTCCAGCGCCGGGCGCTCACCGATGAAGAGGCCGCGCGGCTGATCTTGTCGGACGAGCGCGGCATCGTCTACCTCGCCGCGCTGCACACGGGTCTGCGTCACAACGAACTCAAGGCGCTGCTGTGGTCCGATGTGAACCTCGACGCGAACCCGCCGTACATCCGCACTCGCGCCTCAACGACGAAGAACCGCAGGGAAGCCACGATCCCGCTCACCTACCAACTCGAAGGCGTGCTGGATCACCTTTCTGCGGGCGGAGCGCGTCCGTGCGATCCGGTGTTCGGCAAGAAGGTTCCCTACCACCGCAAGTTCGTGGAGGACCTCGTGGCGGCGGGAATCGAGCGGTGCGACGATGCGGGGCGGCGCGTGGACTTCCATTCGCTGCGTGTGACCTTCGTCACCAACCTGCAGCGTGCGGGCGTCACCCGGCGCGAGGCGATGGAACTGGCGCGGCACTCGGACAGCCGCCTGACCGACAAGGTCTACACCGACGCGAGCGCCCTGGCGACGGTCGGCGCGATCGAGAAGCTGGCGGCGCTGGCGGGGGGTGGCGTACACGGGCGCGTACACGATTCGCACACGGCGGGACTTTCGGAGTCACACGCTGTCACGAATGATCTCGCGGAAGAACTCGCGCAAGTCGCTTCATCGCAAGAAATAAGGCGTGCCGAGTCATCGAATGGCACGCCCTGTCATAGCACGAACGAGAAGCGGAGAGGGGGGGATTCGAACCCCCGATACGGTTACCCGTATACAGCATTTCCAGTGCTGCTCCTTCAGCCGCTCGGACACCTCTCCGAAAGTGAGCCGCAAGACCCGGCTGGGGGCGGACAGTCTACACAACCCCGGGCGGGACGCCGAGGCGGCTTCCTCGCCGGCGGCAACTCAATGGTTCGGCGCGGGTTCCGGCGGCCCGGGCGTCTACCGGCGAGCCGGCGTCACAACGATCTCCCGGCGAACGCCGTCACGCTCGATGACACACGCCACCGGCTCTCCGGTCCGCAGGGCTCCCGAAACCGCAGCGTACGGATCGGGGGCGATCTCGACGCCGTTGAGCGAGATCAAAACATCACCCACGCGAAGGCCCGCGCGCTCGCCCGCGCCGCCCGGCTGGAGCTGCGCGATCGTGATGCGCCCGTCTCCCGTGTCACCCAGCGCCAGGCCCAGCGTGTATGGCGGCGGCGTGCGCCCCGAGATCAGCGCGCCCAGGTCGTCCGCGAACTCCGCCGCCAACCGGTGCCCTTCGATCGAGTTGCTCGTGATGTAGAAGCGATCGCTCGGCCCCTCGCAGTACGAGATCTCGTACCCGTACCGGCTGCCCCCGTTGAGCACCTCGCCCGGCGCACCGAAGTACAACTCCAGAGAGTCATCCGAGAGGAGCTTGCCCGAGTAGAGCGCTTCGTGCCACCGGTTCATGTCATGCGTCGTGGAGACCATCCCGCCGCTCGCCTTGACGAGCCACGAGGTCGGGCCCCAATAGGGCGGCGCGTTGATCTCGCCATCAGCGAATCGCCCGTATCCGATCGCCATGCGATCGCGCGGAATGGGTTGCCCGTAATCGAATGTGTCGTGCATTCCGGCGGGTTCGAGCAGACTCCGCGTGATGAACTCCTCGTATGTCTCGCCGGAGGCGATCTCCACGATCGCGCCGAGCAATCCCCACGCCGAGTGTGAGTGCTCGCGCCCCGTGCCGGGCTCGAACAGCAGCGGGAAACTCAGGATCCTCCGGACCGCCGTGTCGCGGTCGATCCACGAGTGATCGACATCCCGATCAGACGGGAGATCATGGAAGTTCTGCAGCCCCGACGCGCCCGTCATCAACTGGCGAATCGTGATCGCGCGCTTGTCCTCCGGCACACGGTCGAAGTACTCCGTGATCGGATCGTCAAGCGTCAACTTCCCACGCTCGCTCAGCAGCAGAATCGCCGCCTTGGTGAAATCGATCGGCGTCGATCCGACACAGTAGATCGTGTCGGGTCGGTTGGGGATGTTGTGCTCCCGATCGGCGAGCCCGAAGGCATCGTCCAGCACGACCTTGCCGCCGCGAACGATCAGTACGCTGCCCGAGTAACCCCGATCCGCCATCGCTTCCAGACGCTGGGGGATGTTGTCCCAGGTCAGCGCCGGGAACGCGTTGGTGCGCTCCGCGTGCTCCCGGATCTCGCCGAACCGCGGATCATCGCGGATCGCTTCGAGGTCCGGGTCGGACGCCATCGCGTCCCACGCGTCGAACCCCGCCTCGGCGGACCCGCGGAGCGCGTCGATCGCGTCGTCCGCTCGCCCGAGCCGAGCGTACGCGCACGCGAGGTTGTAGAGCGACGGCGCGCGGAACGCCGGAAACTCCGCGGCACGCAAGTGCGCCGGAATCGCACGCTCGTAGTCGCCCCGCATATGGATCGCGCGCGCCAGCCCGAAGACGAACTGGCCGTCTTCCGGGCGCAACGAGACCAGCTGCGCGAAGGCGTCTTCGGCATCGATCCACTTCTGCGCCCTGACGGCGTTGTCGGCGCGATCCGCCAGTGCTCTGATCGCCGCCTCGATGCGCTCCTGCCGCGCATCCGCGGGCGGCCCACCGGCCGCGGGCGATAGAGCCATGATCAGTAATGAGGCGAGCAGGGCCGCAATGACGAGCGATGAAATGCGCATAAAAACTCCCGCGGGCCGAGGGGGTTGTTGAGACAGAGTGCCGATCAGACCGATGGCCCACACTTCACGACGCGCGAGCGGAGCCCGCCCGTCGCGAGCTCTGGGATTTGTCGCAACAAGTGACCTACCGAGACCCGTTCCACCTGAAACCCGACGCCTTGGCCGCGCCCCGGAACAACTCCAGGAACTTCTTCTGCTGGCCGGAGGCGGGGAAGGGGATGCGCTCATCGATGACGGGTAGGCCCGCGACTTCGAGGGCCGCGAACGACGCGTCGTGGACGATGGACTTGATCAGGATGATGCTCCTGGGCTTGAGCGCCTTGGCGCGTTTCACGAGATCGGGCACGCACGGCGCGAGTTGTGCCATCTTGGGTGATGAGACATTCTCTTCGTGCAGGTCGATCAGGAACACGCCCGCATCGCGGAGGGCTTTGAGGTTGGCGGCCTTCTCGCCCTTCTGCGCCTTCTCCCCCGCCAGCCCCTCCCACACATAGCGGTACAGCCAGTCGTGCTGATCGACATCCTCGAAGTAGAAGTACCGGTCGGTCGCGCACGGCGGCGCCTCGGCGATGAGCAGCAGTTCCACGTCCTTGGGTTTGTACTTCTTCGCGGCGGCTTTGCGCTCGGCGAGATGATCGACTTTCATTGCGGGTGTCATGAATCCAGTGTATCCCCCCCTCACGCCCCCACTACTATGCGCGAGTATGGGCCGCGGACGAAAGAATCATCGACCTGATCTCAATGGCGTGCTTGTCATCGACAAGCCGCTGGGTTGGACATCGTTCGATGTGTGCAAGTTGATTCGGCGCGCGACCGGCGGCGCGAAGGTCGGGCACGCGGGGACGCTCGATCCTCTCGCGACGGGGGTGCTGGTGGTGTGCCTGGGGCGGGCGACGAAGCGGATCGACGAGATCATGGGGACGGAGAAGCGATACCGAGCGGTGATCGACCTGGCGCATGTTTCGGAGTCGCACGATCTGGAGACGCCAGCGGTTGTGCCGCCGGCGCCGGCGGATGTGACGAGCGCGCCGAGTGAGGAACGGGTGCGCGTGGTGCTGGATGAGTTTGTGGGTGTGGTTGCGCAGACGCCGCCGGCGCACTCGGCGATTCAGATCGACGGCAAGCGTGCGTACGAGTTGGCGCGGCGGGGCGAAGTTGTTGAGCTGAAGGCGCGGCCGGTGGTGATTCACGAGATTTCGATTGTCAGGTACGAGTGGCCGCGGCTTGAGATTGATGTGCGGTGCGGGAAGGGGACCTACATCCGGTCGCTGGCGCGCGATATCGGCGAGAAACTCAACACCGGCGGCATGCTGACGGGCTTGATCCGCACGGCGGTCGGGGCGTTCACGGTGGACGGCGCGGTGAAGTTGGATGGGATGGATGAGGACGCGGTTCGCGGCGTTGTGGAGCATGCCTCTGGGTGTGGTGATGGCTCGTCTGTGAGTGATCGGGCGATTTGACTCGTGTATCGGGTTCTGAAAGAAATGGCCGGCCGGCCAATCGGGGAAACATCAGGAAACGGTTGGCCCTGTCACGCTGGGCGCGAGCGCCGGCTCGTTTCGTGAGCCGGTGACGCCATCCGATATCGGGGGATGGTCCGCCGCGGTGTTTCGAGCCGCGGCGTCGTCGCCTGAAATCGCCAGGCGAAGCGGGGAGGTGCAGGGACGCGTTTGCCCTCCGTAGGTGGCGGGGATGGTCGCGCTTGTGCGCTCGAGAAGAGATTCACCACGAGAGCCCACAGAGATCACAGAGGAAGAAAGGGCATCAGGGATCAGAGAACGGGGATCAGGGAGGGGAGAAGATCTTTTGAGATTGGCGCCCACGGGGAGATGAGGGCGTTGTGTTTGTGCGCACGGGGGGGAAGCACCGCTTGCGTCACTTCGTGCCGACAAGCAGTGGCACCCGGCGTCATTTCGGGGAGCCCCGCGGACAAGTAGTGGAAAGCAGCACGAGGTTAAAGTCAGATGTGATCGCGCTTGAAGTAGGCGATTCCCGCCTTCTGGTCCGCGCGGACGCGATATCCGGCGTTCAGCCAAGCTTGCGCTTGCGAATGCTGCATTGGATTGTTTCCCCACCACGCGGGATGACGCTTCGCGGATTTCGGCAGATCACACCCAATTTCTATTTCAATCTGCGCGAACGAGAGTGTGACAATGTCCTGCTTGCAGTTGCGCAAGAATCGCTCCAAGGCGGCATACTTCTTTGCCATTCGAATCGCTCCTATTCGAGAAATACATCCCATTCAGGATCGATACTAGCCCGGGCACTTGACGCGTCAAGGATGTACATAATACCTATGTATCTCATGCGCCGTGTGTATATACATATACAGCGCACACGCGCCCACACATGTTCCATGTACCACCACTACCGCGCGCCGCACACTAACTATGGAATGGCGGAGGCTTCGGACATGTAGCCCAATGCCGCCTGCGTCCTTTCGCGCCGACAAGCCGGTCATCCGGCGATCAGGTGGGCGGAGATCCTGGACCACCGGTGTTAGGACGAGTCATCCCTGCGAGGATACGCAAGAATGCCCTCCCCATTGAATCTTCGTCTATTCTCTCTAACAGTCGTCCTAGTAGATAATCAGCATTTGCAATGCGTATTTGAACTAGTCGCTCATTCTCCATGTAGATATCACGCAAATGAGGGTTCATCTCAGTTTGAGCATTCGCGCGATCGATGTACTGCTGCTGCAGAGAGCGCAAATCATCTCTAATCTTGACAAGCTCGATGAACCGCGACATCAGCGCGGTGTCCGTCGCAACTTTCACTTGCTGTTCTAACTGTGCCTTTTGTTCGTTGGCAACTTGTGTCGACTTCTCCATCTCCTTGAGCGTGGCTTGCAGCATCTCGGATTGCACACGCAAGTCCCGACTTTGCATAATGAGTGCGGCAAGGAAAAAGAAAGTTCCGGCGATGGAACCCGCAGCAGCCAGGTGTCCGCCAATCCAATCGCCTCGCTGCCCAATGTCATCCCATTCACCATATGAGCCATTGATGATCAGTGCGATAACACCGAGCACTAAAGCAAGCGATCCGGCAACAACGCAGGCCGATACCGATCGTTCTTTGATCCAGTCACTCATACAACGAGCATAGCCGTTCACAGGGCTAGGCTACATCAGAATGATGCGTTCCCCGGCGTTCTCGGGAAGGGGATCACATCGCGGATGTTGGCCATGCCGGTGACGAACTGGACGATTCGTTCGAAGCCGAGGCCGAAGCCGGCGTGGGGGACGGTGCCGTAGCGGCGGAGGTCGCGGTACCACCAGTAGTCGTCTTTGTGCAAGCCCATTTCGTCGAGGCGCTGGTCGAGTTTGTCGAGGCGTTCTTCGCGCTGCGAGCCGCCGATGATCTCGCCGATGCCGGGGGCGAGGACATCCATCGCGGCGACGGTTTTGCCGTCGTCGTTGGCGCGCATGTAGAAGGCCTTGATGTCTTTCGGGTAGTCGCGGACGACGACGGGGGCCTTGAAGTGCTCCTCGGTGAGGTAACGCTCGTGCTCGGACTGGAGGTCGGTGCCCCACTTGACGGGGAACTCGAACTTCTTTTTCGCCTTGGTGAGGATGTCGATCGCGTCGGTGTAGGAGACGACCTTGAAGTCGGAGTCGATGACATGCTGGAGACGTTCGATCGCGGTCTTTTCGATGCGCTCGGCGAAGAACTTCATGTCGTCGGCGCGTTCGGCGAGCACAGCGCGGAACAGGTACTTGAGGAAGTCCACGGCGAGGGCGATGTCATCGTCGAGGTTGGCGAAGGCGATCTCGGGCTCGATCATCCAGAACTCGGCGAGGTGGCGGCTGGTGTTGGAGTTCTCGGCTCTGAATGTGGGCCCGAAGGTGTAGACCTTGGAGAGGGCGCAGGCGAAGCCCTCGACATTCAACTGGCCGGAGACGGTGAGGTAGGCGTCGCGGCCGAAGAAGTCCTGCGAGAAGTCCACAGCGCCCTCGGGTGTGCGGGGGAGGTTGGCGATGTCGAGCGTTGAGACGCGGAACATTTCGCCCGCGCCCTCGCAGTCGGAGGCGGTGATGATGGGGGTGTGGATCCAGTAGAAGCCGCGTTCGTGGAAGAAGCGGTGGACGGCCTGAGCGAGGCAGTCGCGGACGCGGGTGACGGCGCCGAAGGTGTTGGTGCGGACGCGGAGGTGGGCCTGCTCGCGGAGGTACTCGAAGGTGTGGCGTTTGGCGCTGACGGGGTAGGTGTCGGGGTCGTCGACCCAGCCGACGACTTTGATATCGCTCGCCTGCATCTCGACGGACTGGCCCTGGCCCTGGCTCTCGACGAGCGTGCCGGTGGCCTCGATGGCGCAGCCGGTGGTGAGTTTCTGGATTTCCTCGGCGTAGTTGGCGAGGTCGGCGGGCGCGACGATCTGGAAGTTATCGAAGCATGAGCCGTCGTTGACATGGATGAAGGAGAGGCCGGCCTTGGAGTCGCGTCGGGTGCGCACCCAGCCCTTGACGGTGCACGAGGTTTGCGGCTTGCCGCCCATCGCATCTTTCACGCTCACCCACGACATGCTTCGGCTCCTTTGATCGGGAAAGGGGACGCCGAGTGTATCGCGGTGGCGCGGGCGAGTCAGCGTCTGCGTCGTGCGGCGGCAAAACAGCCGGCGAGGAGCGTTGCGCCGGTCGCCGGCGCGGGGACGGGCGTGACGGTGACGGTGCCGGCGAGCGAGAGGAGGTCGGCGGGTGTCACGCCGCTCCACCCGAAGTTGATGGCGAGGACGAAGTCGGCTTCGGTGGCGGAGTGGTTGGCGATGATCGGCCCGCCGACGAGTTCGAGCGCGGTGGTCTCGAAACTGCCGAACAGCGCCGATCCGGTCGGGAGCGAGCCGAGACCGAAGAGGGAGCCGTCGCCGTCGTCGGTGAGCGCTTCGACGGAGAGTTGGCCGCCGAGGATGTCGAGCGAGCCGGCGGCGAAGTCGGGGTTGAAGTTGTAGTCCACGCGGAAGGCCATGCCTTCCTCGATCTCGCCGTGGATGTGGCCTTCGAGGATGAGCTGCACGATGGCGGCGTCGCTTTCGGGCGTGATGGGGCCGAGGACGCCGGAGGCGGTGAGGACCTCGCCGGCGCCGTCGAACAGCACGGTGGATGCGCCGCCGGGCGCGAGCGCAGCGCCCGTGACGAACCAGTCGGCGACCTCGACATCGAACTCCTCGATGTGCGCGGAGGCGATTGAGCAGGCGGTCAGGACACAGGCCGCCGATAACAGACTGAACTTCATCCCTCACCTCGCGATCGGGCGCGCCTCATCGCGCATCCGCTTACAGATGTCGCGTGGGCGGGCGGTGATTGCATCGTCATCAGTTCTCGATGATGGCCCGCATCTGGGCGCAGCGGGTGGCGAGTCGCTTGACGATGTGCCGCAGGACGGTGAGGTGCTCGTCGATGTCCTGCTGGGTGCCTTCCTCTACCGCCCAGCGCAGTCCGGGGAGCATCCAGGCGCTGTAGCCGGAGGTCGGGTCGGGGGCGACATACTGGCTGCGGTACCACGGGCGTTCGGGCAGGCCGCGGGAGCGGAGCCACGAGCGTTCGAGCCCGATCAACTCCGTTGACAGGCGGTCCAGCGCTACCTGCGGCGTCGCGCCTGCTGAGAGCGCCTGCGCGATCGCGCCGTTGAGCGCCGTGGCGCTGGACTCGAGTTCGTCGATGGCTTCGTTGAGTTGTGTGGGGTTGAATGTCATGGTGCGTGCGTCGGCGAGGGGCCGGGTCACGTCGAGGTAGGCGCGGAGGTCGCGGGCGTAGCGCGATGCGTCGTAGGGGAGCACATCGGCGTTGGCCAGTCGGTCGGCGGTCAGGGCGACGATGCGCGTCACCATGGCTGCGGGTTCGTAGTCATCGCCGACATGCGCGCGGTACCAGGCGAGGGTGTCGTAGTTGGAGTGGTATGAACTTCCTTTGGCCCCCCCACTGCCCATCGCGATGCTGGGGACGCCGGCGACGCAGTAGAGCGCGACATGGTCCGATCCGCCGCCGAGCGAGCCGACGCCCGGCTCGGTGGCGCCCTCGCCGGCGCGGGCGAGCCACGCGTCGTACACCGATCCCTCGGCGTTGCACTGCTTCACCGACTTGGCGCTCTCGACGACCATCTGCTTGAGTGATGGTGCGGCGGCGGCCCAGAAGTTGGGGCCGGTGACGGCGGCGTCGAGATTGATGTAGGCCACGGCATCTTCGGCGAGGTCGGTGTAGTGCTGCTCGGCCCATTCGGTGGAGCCGATGATGCCGAACTCCTCGGCGCCCCACGCCGCGAACTGGATGGTGCGGGCGGGGCGGGCTCCCTCCCCCCCCGCTTTGGCGCGCTCGGCGATGATGCGCGCCGTTTCCATGACGAGGATTGTTCCGGCGAGCGGATCGACGGCGCCGTAGCCCCACGCGTCGTGGTGGGCGCCGATGATGACTTCCTGTTTCGGGAATCGAGAGCCCGCGAGCGTGGCGACGACGTTGGCCGTGCGCACGAGTTTGCGTTCCTGATGGACTTCGAGGCGGACGACGAGTTCATCGCCGCCGGTGAGGCGATAGGTGACGGGGAGCCCGCCCGTCCATCGCACCCAGTCCGCGGGCACGGCATCGCCGGTCATGCGGGAGAGGATTTCGTGGGCGCTGCGCCACCCGATGGGCTGAACGGGGATGGTCGGGAGTGCGACTTCGCTCGGTTCCTTGCGTTTGGCCTGCTCATCGGCGGGCGCATTGGGCGTGAGCGGATCGCCGACATAATCGAGCGTGAGGATGGAGCCGCGCTGGACCTGGTCGGGCGTGGGCGAGGTTTCGGAGGGATCGGTGCCGTGCTGGTGCTCGCCCGCGTCGATGCCGTGGTCGGCGGGGTCGGTGTAGATGATGAGGCCGATGGCGCCGGCTTGCTCGGCATACTTGGCTTTGTAGCCGCGGAAGTTTCCGCCGTAGCGCGCGATGACGATTTTGCCGGCGATCTCGACGCCGGCGCTCTTGAGTTTCTCGAAGTCTTCGAGGCGCCCGTAGTTGGCGAACACGACGCCGCCCTCGGCGACGCCGGAGCCGGAGTAGGCGTTCCACGCGATGTCGAGATCGGGGCTGGCGGTGTCCGGGTCGGACGCCAGTATGGGTTCGGTGATGCTCAGTTCGACTTCTTCGGGTGCGGTGATGCGCAGAGCGGCGCTGATCGGGCTGCAGAGGTACGCCTCGAACCAGTGCGTCTCGACGCTGAGCCCCATGTCCTGGAATGCGCCGGCGATGCGTTCGATCTGGCGGAGGTCGCCGTCGGTGCCGGCGCGGTGCGGCTCGGAGCCCAGCAGATCGTGCCACGCGCGGAGTCGGGCGGGGTCCACCGCTTCCTGCAGGGCGGCTTCTCGCTGGTGCTGGGCTTCGATTCGGTCGGCGCGGAAGCCGGGGATCGCGCCCTGTCGGGCGAGGCCGATGGGAGCGCACGCGAGGGACAGGGCGATCACGAGGAGCGTTCGGTTCTGTAGCATGGCGGCATCGTAGTCAACCGACGACGCCCGCCCGCGAGGTTTACCCATGCTCCGCATCAAGCCGTTCGCCGCCCTCCGACCCAAGCCCGGTCTTGAGACCCAGATCGCCTCGGTTCCTTACGATGTTGTGGACCGCGATGAGGCGCGCGAACTCTCGCGCGATAACCCGCTGAGTTTCCTGCATGTCGTCCGTCCGGACGCGGATCTGCCGGATGATGTGGACGCCTACGACGACCGCGTCTATGCGCAGGCGCAGAAGGCGATCAACAAGCTGACGGGAGATGGGTCGCTGATCCGCGAGGAGCGCGAGAGCATCTATCTGTACCGGCAGGAGATGGAGCTGCTGGGCCGAAAGGTCTCGCAGACGGGCGTGGTGTGCTGCTGCCATGTCGAGGACTACAACCGCGACATCATCAAGAAGCACGAGAAGACGCGCCAGGACAAGGAGGACGATCGCACGCGGCACGTGCTTTCGATCAACGCCAACGCCGGGCCGGTGTTCCTGATGCACAAGGACATCGCCGACGCCGCGGCGCTGGTCGCCAAGGACACCAAAGGCGCGGCCTTGTATGACTTCACGGCGCCGGACGGGGTAAGGCACACGATCTGGAAGGCATCGGAGCCGGGCGCTTATGTGAAGGCGTTCGGGCAACTTCCGGCGGCGTATGTCGCCGACGGGCATCACCGCAGCGCCAGTGCGGCCCGCGCCGGCGCGGAGCGGAAGTCGAAGAACCCCGGGCACACGGGTAACGAGGAGTACAACTGGTTCCTCACCGTGCTGTTCCCCGCCAGCGCGTTGACGATTCTCCCCTACAACCGCATCGTGAAGGACCTCAACGGTCTGTCGCCCGCGCAGTTGCTCGACAAGATCGGCGCGATCGCGCATGTGACGCCGGAGGTCGATCCGACGCCGCGGAGCACGGGCTCGTTCTGCATGTACCTCGACGGCAAGTGGTGGAACATCGAGTTGCCGGAGCGGTCGATCGACAAGTCCGACCCGATCGCGAGTCTCGATTATGTGCTGCTCTACGACCGCATCCTCGCGCCGATGCTGGGCATCGGCGACATCCGCAAGGACAAGCGGATCGACTTTGTGGGCGGGATCCGCGGCACGGCGGCGCTCAAGAAGCTTGTCGATACGGGCAAGGCGAGCGTCGCCTTCTCGATGCACCCGACGACGGTTGAGCAGATCATCAGGGTGTCGGACGCGGGGCAGATCATGCCGCCCAAGAGCACGTGGTTCGAGCCCAAGCTGCGATCGGGGCTGCTCGTCCACACCCTCGATTGAGAAGGCGCGCCCCTCGGTTTTGCGGGGGCGACCCGAACATTCTGAGGCAACTCGGGCGTCACGCCTTTTGGTGATTCGCTCTAGAATCCGGTTTGCGGAATCATTCTCGCCCCGCCCCCCCCCGTCCCCCGTCCCCCCGTCCCCCCACACACGGAGACACTCCTTTGAAGGTACTGATCGCGGACAAGTTTCAGGTGTCGGGCATCGACGCCCTCCGTTCGCTCGGACTTACGGTCGAGTCCCACCCGGACACCTCGCCCGACGATCTGCCGGCGCTGATGAGCAAGGTCGATCCCGATGTGCTGGTGGTGCGCTCGACAAAGGTGCGCGCGCCGGTTTTCGAGACGGCCAAGAAGCTCTCGCTCGTGGTCCGCGCCGGCGCGGGCGTGGACAACATCGACATGCCCGCGGCCTCGGCGCGCGGCGTGTTCGTGGCCAACTGCCCCGGCAAGAACTCCGTAGCGGTCGCCGAGATCGCGTGGGGGCTCATTCTCTCGGCCGATCGTCGGATCCCGGATCAGACGATCGAGCTCCGCGAGGGCAAGTGGAACAAGAAGGAGTACTCCAAGGCGCGGGGCCTGTACGGGCGCACGCTGGGCGTGATCGGCACGGGCAACATCGCGATGGAGATCATCAAGCGCGCCAAGGCCTTCGGCATGGACATCGCGTGCTGGTCCCGCTCGCTCACCGATGTGAAGGCGAAGGAGATGGGCGTTGCGGCGTATCCGTCTCCCGTCGCGGTCGCGAAGGTGTCCGATGTGGTGACGGTCAATGTCGCCGGCAACAAGGAGACCGAGGGGCTCATCAACAAGGCGTTTATCGACGCGCTCCGCGACGGCGCGATCTTTATTAATACTTCGCGCGGCTCGGTCGTTGATGAGCCGGCGCTGCTGGATGCCGTCAAGAAGCGCGGCATCCGCGCCGGGCTCGATGTCTTCATGAACGAGCCGGGGCCCAACGACAAGGAGTTCAGGTCCGAGATCGCGGCGTCGGCGGGCGTGTACGGCACGCACCACATCGGCGCCTCGACCGATCAGGCGCAGGACGCGATCGCCGACGAGACCGTCCGCGTGATCCGGACCTACCTCATCACGGGTGAGATCCCCAATGTCGTGAACCAGATCGCCAAGACGAGCGCCACACGGTTGCTCGTGGTGCGCCATCTGAACAAGCCGGGCGTGCTGGCGCATGTCATCGGCGCGCTGGGCAGCGCGCGGGTGAACATCGAAGAGATGGACAATGTGATCTTTGACGGCGGCAAGGCCGCGTGCGCCCGGATTCAACTCGACTCCGAACCCGATGCCGAGGTGATGGATCGCATCAACCGCGGCTCACCGGATGTACTGAGTGTTGACCTGACCGTTATCGACTGATCCACCGAACGAACCACACGCCGCCCATGGCGCGGCATCTGCAACTCCGAGGAACCAAGACATGAGCGAGCGTGCATACAACTTCTCCGCCGGACCCGCGATCCTCCCCGAGCCGGTGCTTAAGCAGGCGCAGAAGGACATCTGGAACATCTTTGACTCGGGCATGGGGGTGCTGGAGCTGAGCCACCGCGGGCCGCAGTTCGACCGCATCCTGGCCGAGGCCGAGGCCGACTGCCGGGAGGTCGGCAACATTCCCGACAACTATCGCGTGCTCTTCCTGCAGGGCGGCGCGACGCTTCAGACCGCGATGATTCCGATGTCGTTCCTCCCCGCGGGCGAGACCGCTGATTACTTCGATACGGGCAAGTGGGCGTCGGACGCGATCAAGGAAGCCAAGAAGTTCGGCACGGTGCATGTCGCGGGCACGACCAAGGAGCTCAAGTACAAGCGCCTGCCCACGGAGGCGGAGACCAAGTTTTCGCCCGATGCCGCGTACTGCTTCTTCGTGTCCAACAACACCATCTACGGCACGCAGTGGCACAACCTGCCCAAGAGCAGAGCGCCGATCGTCTGCGATATGTCCTCTGACTTTTTCTGCCGCCCGCACGACTTTACGAAGTACGCGATGGTGTACGCCAGCGCGCAGAAGAACATCGGCCCCTCGGGCCAGGCGATCGCCGTGATCTCGGATGAGTTCCTCGCCAATGCGCCCGAGGGCAAGCTGGCGACGATGCTCGACTACAAGGTGATGGCCGCTCAGGAGAGCCGCCCGAACACGCCCAACACCTTCGCGATCTACCTGATGGGTCAGTGCTTCAAGTGGATCAAGAACTTCGGCGGTCTCCGCGCGATCGAGGAGTACAACAAGGAGAAGGCGAAGATCGTCTACGACTATCTCGACAACTCGAAGTTCTTCATCCCCCACGCCGAGAAGCAGGATCGCTCGCTTATGAACATCACCTTCAAGTGCGCCAAGCCCGAACTGGATGAGGTGTTCATCGATCAGGCGGAGAACGCGGGTCTGAAGACGATCGCGGGTCACCGCTCGATCGGCGGCATGCGCGCCTCGATCTACAACGCGTTCCCGATCGAGGGGTGCCGCGCGTTGGTGAAGTTCATGAAGGATTTCGAGTCCAAGCACGGTTGACCCTGTGGGGGCGGGGTCACCCGATAGGGAGACGCATGGCCGGTTTGTCGGAGATCGAGCACCATCAGCGCATCGTCGAGTCTTTGCTCGACGCGGCCACGCGGCTGCAGAGCGCGGCCGACGAGTCCGAGGCGGCGCGGATCGTGGCGGAGGGTGTCGCCTCGACCGGTTGGGCGACGGTGATCGTTTCGATCTACGACGAGGCATTCGAGACGGTCGCGCTCGAGACCGTCGGGGTCGATGAGGCGACGCGTGAGCGCATTCTCGCGGGTCGCGGCGACGAGCGGTCGCGACGGGCTATTTTCGGCAGGGCGCGGGATCGGTTTCTTGTCGGCCGTTTCTATTTCATCCCGGAGGAGGCGGTCGAGTCGCTTGGACTTTCGGGGATTGTCATCCCGACGGCGGAGGCGCCGGATGGCGAATGGAGGGCGCGCGACCATGCGTATGCGCCGCTCCGCGATACCGGCGGCGTCGTCATCGGTCGCGTCGCGATCGATGCGCCGGCGAGCCGGAAGCGGCCGACACCGGACTCGCTCAAAGCGCTGAGTTCATTCATCGATCTGGCCTCGCGGACGATCGAGGGGCTGCGGCTGCGGACCGCGCTGGGCGAGGCGGAGGCGCTCGCCGAACGGTCTTCGGTACGGTGGAGGCGGCTGGTCGAGAACCTGAATGTTGTCGCGTGGGAGGGGAGCCCCGAATCCTTTGACTTCACCTATGTCAGCGCGCACGCCGAGCGGCTGCTGGGGTACTCGGTTCGGGAGTGGCTCACCCCGGGCTTCTGGGCGAGCCGCCTGCACCCGGAGGATCGCGAGCGCGCGATTGATTATTGCCAGTCGCAGACCAAGCTCGGCAAGGGGCACGACTTCGAGTACCGGATGATCGCGCGAGACGGGCGGGTCGTGTGGATCCGCGACAGCGTCTCCCTGAACTACGAGTCCGGGGGCGGCGTCGCGCAGATCTGCGGTTTCCTGATCGACATCACGGAGAACAAGGCGGCCGAGCAGGTTCGCGCCGAGCAGGCCAATCACCTGCGGCTCGTGGTCGAGCAGCTCCCGGCGGTGCTGTGGACGCTCGATCGGGACCTCCGATTCACGACGAGCGAGGGGCGCGGCCTGGAGGGCCTCGGGCTGGCGCCTGCGCAGGTCGTCGGGATGCCCCTGGGGGAGTACCTCCAGACGAACGATCCGGAGTTCCCGCCGTACGCGGCGCACGTGCGGGCGCTGTCGGGCGAGTCGGCAACGTTCGAGTTCACATCGCCCCTGGGCACAACCTTCGGGTGCCATGTCGAGCCCATGTACGGCGACACGGGGCAGATCGTCGGCGTGATCGGCGTGGGGCTGGACGTCACCGAACGGAGGCGGGCGGAGTTGGAGTCGATGCGGGCGCGGGAGTTGTTGCAGCGCATCACGGATGCGGTGCCGGTGAAGATCGCGCGGATCGACTCGGAGCTCAGATATACATTCGCCAACGCGACCTACGAGCGGTGGCACGGCAGGGGGCCGGATCAGATCGTCGGGCTCCATGTGCGAGAGTTCGTGGGTGATGAGGCCTTCGAAGTGGCCGAGCCGTACCTCCGCCGGGGGCTGGCGGGCGAGACGGTGTTGTTCGAGTCGGCATCGTTTGATCGCGCCAATGCCATTACGCATGTCCGCTGCCTGCTGACGCCGGACCGAGACCCTTATGGGAATGTGCAGGGTGTGTATTCGGTGACGTTCGACATTACCGATCGCGTCCGCGCGGAGCAGCAACAGTCAGAACATGCGAGCCGGCTGCGGCTGATGATCGAGCAGATGCCCGCGATTATGTGGGCCACCGATGTGGACCTACGTTTCGTGTCCATTGAGGGACGCGCTCTGGAAGCGGTCGGTATTCGCCCGGAGGAGTCGATCGGCAAGACTCTCTTTGAGTTCTACGGCACCGAGGATCGGACGTACCCGGCGCTGGCGGCGCACCTCCGCGCCGTGACGGGATCGCACGAGAACTACCAGTGCGAGCTGCAGGGTCGCTCGCTGGAGGTTCACGTCGAGCCGCTCAATGACGACCGGGGGCGGATCATCGGGACCATCGGCGTGGCGCTCGATGTGACCGAGCGGAAGCGGGCCGAGCACGAGCGATATGAGCAGGCGAACCGGCTGCGGCTGATGATCGAGCAGATGCCCGCGATCATCTGGACGACGGATCGAGACCTGCGATTCACCTCGATCGACGGGCGCGGGCTTGAGGCACTGGGGCAGCGCCCCGGCGAGAAAGTGGAGATGTCGCTGTTCGAGTTCTTCGGGACCGACGATCGGGCCTTTGCGCCGATCGCGGCGCATCTGCGGGCCGTCGGGGGGTCTCTGGAGAACTACGAGATCGAGTGGCAGGGTTGTTCGTTCGAGGTTCATGTCGAGCCGCTGAACGATGACCACGGTCGGATCATCGGAACGATCGGCGTGGCGCTCGATGTCACGGGCCGGAAGCGGGCGGAGATGGAGTCGATCAGCATCAGGACGCAGCTGCAACAGATCACCGATGCGATCCCCGTGCAGATCGGGTATCTCGATGACCGGTTCATCTACCAGTTCAATAATGCGACGTACGAGAAGTGGCACAACAAGCCGCGTTCGCAGATCACCGGACGCCACATGAGCGAACTTGTCAGCGCGTCGGGCTGGGAGCGGATTCAGCAGTTCGCTGCTCGGGCGATGCGCGGGGAGTCGGTGCAGTTCGAGTCGAGCATTGCGGACGGGCGCCTCGGCGGCATCACGCATGTGCGGACCAGTCTTACGCCGGACACGGACGCGTCGGGCAAGACGCGGGGGCTGTTCCTGGTGACGACTGACATCTCGGATCGGGTGCACGCCGAGCGGTCGCTCAGCCGGGCGCTCGACCGCCAGACGGACCTCCTGCGAGAACTCAATCACCGCGTGAAGAACTCGATGGCGGGTCTGCTCTCACTGATCGATCTCTCGCGCGATCGCGAGCAATCGGTCGATCAGTTCGCCGACGCCATTTCATTGCGCGTCCGTGGGATGACGCGTGTGCATTCGCTGCTGAGTTCGCGGGAGTGGCAATCGATCGAACTCGATGCGGTGATTTCCTCGCTCATCCCGACGCACACAAACGGCGAGGTCATCGCCAGTGGCCCGCGGGTCGCGATTCCGCCGGGTCTTGCAACCGCCACCGGCATGCTGTTCCAGGAACTTTTCTCGAATAGTCTGCGGCACGGGGCGCTGGACAGCCCGAGTGGGCGGGTCACGGTCACGTGGGACATCCAGCGGACGAAGCATCACTCGGTCCTGACGCTCGACTGGCGCGAGACGGGCGGGCCGACCATTCCGCAGGAACCGGCGACGGGTCTGGGGACCGAACTTATCCGGGGATTCGCGCGGCACGAGCTGCGCGGCTCGATCGAGCTCCGGTTTCCGCCGGAGGGAGCGCACCACACGCTTGTCGCGAACTTCGATTGGTCGGCGACGGACCGGCCGAACCTCGATTGAGCGCGGCCAAACACAACGACACCCGGTCTGGGCCGGGTGTCGTGCGGTGGTGGGGACGAGGATAGCCCCGAAGATGAAGTGAAACTGGCCGCCGAAGGTCCCGGTCGGCCTGCTCGACCGACCGGCACGTTTGTTGAGCCGTGCTCCGGCCCGACTCATCCGATCAACGGTCCCCAGGGATCACTCACCTGACGCGGCCCCTAGCAGTCCGTGCATCGGGGTCGGGCTGTTGATCGGATCAATCGGCGCGAGTCCTTTCGCGTCCTTCGCACTCTGGCATCGGGGCCTTCCATGTCCCGTCGCCTTGCTCATTGCTGTTGACGGGCCGTCCTATGGCCCGGCTTCCCGTAGTCAATCTCGTCGCCGCCGGTTAGGGCCGCGCCGAGCTCTCTCTTCCCCAACCCCGCCCCCCCATCTCTCTCACTCCGGCCCGGCGCGGTGGTGCTGCCCCGGGTCTCTCTCTCCTCATGCCGTCGGCGGCTTGTGGCCCTTGCGGGCCGAGATCCTTGCCATCAACTCAGGCAGCTGCGCCAAGCGATCGCCGCGCGTTTTGCCCCACTGCGAACGGTCCCGGATTTCCAGACGATCGCCCGCGCCGACGAGCACGACCTCCGTCCCGAGACCAACAAGCTTCAACATTTCTTCCGGGAGGCGAATGCGCCCCGCCGAGTCCATTTCGATCCGGGCCGAGAGTCCGAAGAGCGTCGCCTGAAGCTCCGCTTCGTCCTCGTCCGGGGTGAGCGTCAGCTCGCCCGAGGCGGCCCGCGCCTCGAAGGCCCGCTCCGGGTAGAGCCGGATGAGCCCACCGGGCCACGGGACGGCGAACCAGGCCGTGCCCTCGGACTCCACCCGCCAACGATTCCTGATGTCCGACGGGATGGCCAGACGATGCTTCGCGTCGATCGAATGTTCGTACTGCGAAGTGAAAAGCACTCATCGGCACCCCTGTTCAGGACGCCGACAATCTACCCCACCTCGCGACACGACGCAACACTTTGCGACACGGAGCGATCAGATTATTTTCATCTACCGATCATCCACAGCCCTGTCCACTGATCCATCCACAATGTCATCGGCCGGACCCTCACAAGGTCCTCATAATCGCCGGGTGATCCCTCCGGGGCGTCGCCCCTACCATCGACCCATGCCGCTCGCCTCCGACGCCACGCCCACGCCCTCCAATCGTCTCGGGCTTGATTACGCCGCCGAGGCCGCCAGACTCGGCGCGCCCGTCGTGCCCATCGTCGACGCGCACGCCCATATCAACGGCGGGCGAGCCGCGGCTATCTACAGAACGGTCATGGACCTCTTCGGCGTCGCGGAAGTGTGGTCGCAGACGCAGCTCGTGCAAGCGGATGACGTTCGCGGCGTGCTGGGCGATCGCATCCGATTCGTCGCGATCCCCGATTACATGTCGCCCGACCCCGCCCATGCGCACCGCCAGGGTTTTCTCGACAACATCCGAGCGTGGCACGCCAAGGGCGCGCGCATCATCAAGTTCTGGTGCGCGCCGCGCGGGCGCGACTACGGGCGAGAGATCGGCGAGCCGTTGCTTCTCACCTTGGACAGCGCCTGGCGGCGGAAGCAGATGGACGAGGCCGCGTCGCTCGGCATGAAGTTCATGGCGCACATCGCCGACCCCGATACATGGTTCGCCACGAAGTACGCCGACGCTTCGACCTACGGCACCAAACTCTCGCAGTATGAACCGCTCGAGCGGCTCGCGGATGAGTACCCCGTGCCGTGGCTGATCGCGCACATGGGCGGCTTCCCGGAGGACCTGAGCTTCCTCACGGGGCTGCTGGACCGGCACCCCAATCTTTACCTCGACACATCCGCGACCAAGTGGATGGTGCGCGAGCTCTCCAAGCACGAGTCGCGCGATCTGGTTGCGTTCCTCGATCGATTCTCGGGGCGCATTCTTTTCGGGTCTGACATCGTCACGATGGACTCGCATCTCTCGGATGACGCCGGGCCGCGTAACATGGGCGTTCAGGCCTCGAACGAACGCGATGCCTTCGACCTTTACGCGAGCCGCTACTGGGCGCTGCGCACGATGTTCGAGACGGGGTACTCGGGCGAGTCGCCGATCGCCGATCCGGACCTGATGATGGTCGATCCGGAGAAGTACGACGCGATGTCCGCGCCGATGCTGCGGGGTCATTCACTGACGGGCGTCGTGCTGCGGACGTTGTACCGCGACGCCGCGGCGCACTTCGCCGCGCTCCCGGTCACGCCGCGCTGATTACTCTGATTTCTGGGCGAGCGATGTCGGGGCGAGTTCCCCCACGACCGCGCCCATCCACGCGGCGACGCGCGAGGCCGATGCGTCATCGCGCTGCGCGCTGATGGTTCCCGACAGATCGCTCGCGCCGAGCAGATCGTCGAATCCCGGTGTGGCGCCCGCGGGCTTGAGCGTCGCGTCGCGCAATCGGCCGGAGAAGTAGCGATTGCCGGGCTTGCCGGACGGGAGCATGAACCCGCCCCCGCCGTAGACGCCGATCTCTCCGCCGCTCATCACAACGAGCGTCGCCGAGGTGTTGCTCGCGGTGAAGTCGATGGGGGTCCGGCCGGCGCGGGGGGTGATGAACATCCGCACTCGCAGAACCGAGCCGTCCACCGCGCGCAACTCGGACTCATCTGAGATGGCGCGCATCAATGCGTCGGGCTCGAGATCGCTCAGGATCACATCGGCGGTGTTGACATCCGACGTTGCGTAGATGGCGGTCCGCCAGGTCGGCATGAGCCGCGCGCCACGCTCGACGGATGTCACGCCCGCCGACGCCCGGCCGCCGCCGATCCCGGCCCCGCCCCACATCGAGCATCCGGTCAGCGTCCCTGTCGCCACCACCAAGAATCCGACTGTTGCGATCCGTCGCGTCATCGTCGTCGTCCTCACTTGGTGCCGCCGATCCCGACGGGCGTTCTGGGCTCTGGAATCATCTCGATGCCGAGCAGTTCCAGCGTATCTCGCTCCACGATGGCCCGCACCTGCTCGCGGGGGACCGCGACACCCCCGCCCGCGACGCCGACGCCGCCGGTGAATGACCCCGCGCCGTACAACCGCTCGATGGCCGCTTCGGGCGAGACATGGGGATAGCCGGACCCGAAGAGCAACTTGTGCATCACGCCGCGTTCCATCGCCTCGACCAGCACGCGTGGGGCGCGGCGGGCATGTCGAACGATCGCGCTGATCTCCGCGAACACGCGCGGGTGCTTGGCGATCAGGCAGCACAGCTCGTCCAGGTGCACCACGCCCAGATCCCCGACGACCATGCGCAGCTCGGGGATCGTGCGTGCGGCCTCGTCGAGCAGCGCCGGTGATGCGAACTCCAGCACGCTGCGCGCCTCGCCCAGACGCGGGTTCTGCACCCACACTGGCATGCTGCGCGCGGCGCACCACTCCATCACTTCGAGGAACGCGTCGCTCGTCGGCCGGCAGTTCTGGTCGGCGGGGCTGACGCACACGCCGCGCATCCCGATCTCGAGGCACCGCGCCAGATCATCCATCGCGCTGGGCGTGCCCGGATCGATTCCGGCCACGCCGATCCAGCGGCTCGGGTCGGTCGAGACAAGGGCCGCCAGCCGCTCGTAGTCACACGAGACGCCGAGATGATCGGAGCGCGCCGTTAGGACGAACGCGGCCTCGATGCAATCCATCGACCCCGGCGGCGCGATCGCCCCGCCCGCATCGGACGGCTCGGCCATCGGGTCCCCGTCGGAGGCGGGGTTGTTCAGCCAGAAACACGCGTCGATCGACATCTGCCGCTCCGCTTCGCCGCGATGACGCCCGAAAACCGCTTCCGGTGCGTGAGAATCGCGCCTTGAGCCCGGGACATCCTAAAGGAAACCCCGGTGCGCCACGAAACCCCACGGCGACCGGGGCGTCCAAATACGCGGGCCATTGTCGCCCTCGTGTCACGACGCGGTCTAGGATGTCAGTGATTGCTGGGGAGACCCTTTCCATGGCGTGCCGCCTCACAATCTGGCCTCTGGTTCTCGCGGCGACGGTATCGCTCGCGCTGGCGGACGGTGCATTGGCGCAGGGCTCGCGCCTGAATATCAAGTCGCCGCCGAACCGACTGAACCAGCGCGGCCCGGTGCCGAAGGTCGCCAATCCGGCGGCCCCGCTCAAGGTTCCCCCCGCTACGCCGTCGACCTCGGGCGGCGGATCCGGTCATACGCCGCACTCGCATCGGTCGTATCGATATCCCTATCCGTACTACGACCGCTACGCGGTGTACTACAACGGCTTCCCGGTCTACATCGACGCCGACTCGCGGTATTGGAGCCGCTACGGGTACTGGGACTACCGGCGCAAGACCTACGACGGCCCGCTGATCGTTGAGCAGGTGCGCAAGTACGACCCCGGAGTGATCAACGAGGCGCCCGCGCCGGCGCGACCCGTTGACGAGGGGCTCGAGGCGCTGCGGCAGGAGAAGTACCGCCTCGCCGCGGACATCTACGGGCGCCGCATCGCCGACCTCAAGCGCACCGAGGCGAAGGAGCCGGCGCCGTCCGGCCTTTCGGACCGGGAGGAGCAGCGGCTTCTGGCGGTGGCGCTCATCGGCACGAACCGGATGGAGGATGCGCTCCGCCACGCGCTGGAGGCCTACCGGCATGATGCGACATTGCGGGAGCGGCCGATTCTCGGTTCGAGCGTCATCCCGAGCCGCGCCGAGCGCGCCGACCTTGTGCGCAAGGCCGTGCGGTTCGCGCAGCGTAAAGATGCGCCTGAGTCGGCGTGGTTCCTCGCTGCGATGCTGATGGAGGCCGACGACCGCCCAAACGACGCGCGGCGCGTGCTGGCGAGGGCCGAGTTCGACTTCGGCGCGATCACGCCTCCGGCGGCCGATCGTCCCGCCCGGAGCGAGCCGGAGAATCCCGGCGCGGGCACCGAAGAGTCGGGCGCACCGGAGCCGTGATGGCACCGCGCGGCTCTGTATAGTGCGGGCATGACCATGTCATCCGCTGCACGCAAGCCGCTCGTCGTCGGCAACTGGAAAATGAACACGGACCGCGCCTCGGCGCTGGCGCTGGCACGCGATGTCGCGGGCGGCTCGGCATCGATCGGCGATCGCGTTGTTGTCGGTATCTGCCCACCGTTCGTGTATCTCGACGCGGTCGTCCGGGACCTGCAGGCGGCGGGGAGCAAACTCCATGTCGGCGCGCAGGATGTCTACTTCGAGCCCGAGGGCGCGTTCACGGGTGAGGTCTCCGTCGGGATGCTCGAGGACCTCGGCGTCGAGTTCTCGCTCACCGGGCATTCCGAGCGTCGCCATGTGCTGGGCGAGTCCGATGAACTGGTGGGCAAGAAGACGGCTGCGGCGGTGAGCGCGGGGCACGGCGTCATCCTGTGCATCGGCGAGACGCTCGATGAGCGCCGCGCGGGGCGGACCGATGCGGTCAATGAGCGGCAACTCCGTGCGGGGCTGGCGGGTGTGGGGGCCGAGCAGTTGTCGATCCTCTCCATCGCCTACGAGCCGGTCTGGGCGATCGGCACCGGCAACACGGCGACGCCCGACGATGCCCAGAGCGCCCACCATGCGATCCGCGGGGTGATCGCCGATCTGTTCGGTGCCCCGGAAGCGGACCGGATGCGGGTCCTCTACGGCGGGTCCGTCAAGCCCGACAACGCCCGCGAGCTCTTCTCTTGCCCGGATATCGACGGGGGGCTCATCGGCGGTGCCTCGCTCAAATCAGAGCCATTTCTGCGGATCGCCCTCGCCGCCGCCGAAACTCGGTAATATGCTCCCCCCCCACGCCTTGCGACGCACCGGGCGGGGGATCCTTTCAAGTGCGTGCCGCCCCCCCCGCCCCCCGGCATCCGGATGTCAGTCATGTCTACCCTCGCCCTCGACGGGTCCCAGATCGGGATTGCTCTGCTCATCGTGCTGTTCCTGATCATCAGCGTGCTGATGGTGCTGGTGGTTCTCATTCAGCGGCCGCAGGGCGGCGGGCTGAGCGGCGCGTTCGGCGCCTCCTCCGACGGCGCGGGTCAGACGGCGTTCGGTGCCAAGACCGGCGATGCGCTCACCACGGCCACGATCCTGATCTTCGTCCTGTTCCTCGGCACGGCGGTTGGACTGAACCTGCTCATCGAGCCCCCGGCCGCCAAGGCCCCCGTGGTCGCTCCCGCCGGGACAGGGTCCACCCCGGACGAGGGCACGCCCGCGTCCGATGACGCGGCGACGGCCGCGGATGAATCGGCGGACGCCGCAAGTGACGCGGGCTCGTCCGATGCGGGTTCGACCGATACCGGTGCGGGCGAGACTCCGACCGAGACCACGCCCGATCCGTCGCCGACCGAAGAGCCGACCGGCGGCCCCACGCCGTAAGCGCGCCCCGCGGATCGTCGGTACCCTGTGGCGGCTGCCCACGCCAAGTTGTCGGGCGTGCAAGGAGTATTCGCGCGTGATTCGAAGCATGACCGGATACGGCGAGGCGGCGGCGCACCGCGACGGCGTGCATTACTTCCTTGAGGTCCGCTCGCTGAACGGGCGCTACTTCAAGGCCAATATCCGGCTCCCCGAGGACCTGCAGGGGCTGGAGGCCGAACTCGAGGCCGCCCTGCGTCACCGCGTTTCGCGCGGTTCGATCACGCTGACCGCCCGGTGCTCCGATACATCGGGCGAGGCGGCCTACGAGGTGAACCACGAGGCGCTGACGCGCTATGTCGAGCAACTGCGCCGATCGAAGGCCGTGGCCGATGGCTCGGTCGCGCTCGATCTGGCCCCCCTGCTCACGCTCCCGGGCGTGCTCAGCCCGCCGTCGAATGAAGAAGTAAAGCTCGACCGCGCGCGGGTTGCGTTCATGCACCTGCTTGATGAGGCGATCGCCAAGCTCATCGCGATGCGTGAGCGCGAGGGCACCGATCTCGTCAAGGAGCTGATGACGCACCACGACCAGATCGTCGAGCGGCTGGCCAACATCGAGCAGCGCGTGCCGATTGTTGTTGATGAGTACCAGAAGCGTCTCCACACGCGCGTGCAGGCGATGCTGACCGACGCGAAGATTCTCGCCGAGCCCGCGGACCTCATCCGCGAGGTCGCGATCTACGCCGACAAGACGAACATCGCCGAAGAGATCGCGCGACTTTCGGGGCACATGCGACAGTTCGACGACCTGCTGCACGACACAAGCGACCGCCCGGTCGGTCGTACGCTGGACTTCCTCGCCCAGGAGATGCTCCGCGAGGCGAACACGATCGCCAGCAAGTCCGCCGACACGGAAATTGCGCGCGAGATCGTGGAGATCAAGAGCGCGATCGACAAGATCAAGGAACAGGTCCAGAACGCCGAGTAGGAGGCCGCGCTCTTGTCTCAAGGCGCTCCCCCAACCCCCCCATTCCCGCCGACTCCGCAAGCGCCGTCAGGTGCTTCCGTCGCGCCGTCGGCCGAGTCGCTGCGCGTCATTGCGCCGGCGGACGGCGCCTCGTTCGACGGGGCCGAACTCGCCGTCGTGCTGTCGCGCTACGACATCGGGGTGATCAACTCGATTCACCGGTTCCGGCGTGGCTCGGAGTCGAGCCCGAAGGTTCTCGTTCGTGCGGCGCGGGGCGACTTCATCCTCAAGCGCCGTGCGCCGGAGCGCGTGGACGCCTCGCGCGTGCGCTTCTCGCACCGCGTGCAGATGCACCTGGCCGACCGGCGCTTCCCGCTGCCGCGGCTCGTGCGATCACGCCTCGACGGGGCGACGCTGATCAACCTCGACGACCGCCTGTACGAGATGTTCGAGTACATCCACGGCGAGAAGTACGACCAGTCACTTGCGACGACCGCCTCGGCCGGGCAGGCACTTGCGAATCTGCACCTGGCGCTGGCGGACTTCCCGCCGGGCGAGGAGCCGGCGGGATCGACCTATCACAACGCCGACGGCGTGCGCGCCAATCTCGAGGCGCTGGACCAGCAACTCGGCGCCGATCATCACGCGACGATCGAAACGCTGCGCGAGCAGTACGAGGATGCTGCGCTGCGCGCCGAGGAACGCGGCCTCTCGCAGTGGCCGGTGCAGGTCATCCACGGCGATTGGCACGCGGGCAACATGCTCTTCCGCAACGGCGAGGTCGTGGCGGTGATCGACTACGACACGGTGCGCGCCGCGCCGCGGGTGATCGATGTGGCTAACGGCGCGCTACAGTTCAGTCTGCAAAGGGGCGATCAGGGCAACGCCGACCCCGCTTCGTGGCCCGCCGCGCCCGATGAGGCCCGCCTGCGGAAGTTCTGCCGGGGGTACGACGGCGTGCAGGGGTGCATCATCTCCACCGCCGAACTCCACGCTATGCCCTGGCTCATGGTCGAGGCCCTCCTCGCCGAGGCGACCGGCCCGGTGGCAACGACGGGGCGGTTCGGCGGTATCGACGGGGGGTCGTTCCTCCGCATGATCGCTACAAAGTCCGACTGGATTCGGAAAAATGGCGATCTCCTGACGCGGTCCCTCGCGTAACATGGGGTGTCGGAGAGCCTGGCCCGTGGGAGAGATCCGAGTGACGAACCGAACACGAACGACCGCAGCTCGCCTCATCGCGCTGGCGATCGCTTCGTCGGTGTCGGGTGCGTCCTTCGGCGCCAACGAGCCGCTGCCCGCCGATCCGGTCATCACCGACCCCGACATCGGCGCGATCATGAGCGGGCTGCGCTCGCGGGACTTCCACGAGCGGGAGCGTGCTTCCATCGAACTCCAGCGCATGGTGGAGACCAACCGCGTCACCGAGTCAGAACTGGTCGCGCTGGCGCGTCGCTCGGACATCACGCCCGAGCAGCGCACGCGCATCCTCGATCAGGCGATGCTGCGATTCAAGCAAACCGAGCGCGCCGGCATGGGCATCGGGTGGCGGCCGGTGGCGCGGTGGGGCGCGATTCTCACCGAGGTCCGATCGAACTTCCCCGTTGCCCAGCATCTGGCCATGGGGGATGTCATCCAGTCGATCGACGGCATGTCGCTCATCGCCCCGGACGGGCGGACCGAGACATGGGACCTGATCTCGATCATCCGCACCGCCATCATCTCGCGCGACCCGGGCGACAGTGTCCGCGTGGTCTTCCGCAGGCCGCCCGCGGGCGAGGTGATTGACGCGGCCGATCTGCAGCGTCCCGTTCCGGAGATCGATGCGACGAACTGGGAAGTGCGCACGGTCGATGTTCCCCTCGCCTCGTTCAGCCGCCTCGCGCCGGGCAACGCGCTCTCGCAGCCCGAGCTCGAAGCCGCGTGGATCCAGCGCCTCGGGCGGTTGCTCCCCGCCGATGAAGCTGCGTGGTCGCCGGTGCGTGTCACGCGGAGCGTCGCGCCGGACTTTGATGTTCCCGACTCGATCCGCGACAACCAGGTGTCGTCGCTCACCGGGCGTTCGACGCTGCGCGACCGCGTCTTCATGACGCGGCAGTACAACGCCAACAACCGCCAGACATTCATCGCCAGGGCCGCGGTCCCGGCGCAGCGGGTCCAGATGAAGACGAGCGCCGAGGCCGCCCAGACCGGTTTCGGCGCGGCGTCTCCGCTGAATGCCGACGACGGGCTCGACCTTGAGTCGATCGCGGCGATCGATACCGAGGTCCGGCTCATCGAGCAGCAGATCGCCCAGATCGTGGCCAACGGCGCTCCGCAGGAACTGATCGACGAACTGCGCGCCCGCCACCGGGAACTCTGCGATCGTCTTGCCGATCTCGCCAAGCGCCAACCTACCCGGTGATGATGTTCACCAACCTGCCCGGAACGACGATCACCTTCCGCGCCGGCTTCCCCTCCATCGCCGCCGCGACTTTCTCGTGCCCCAGCGCAAGCGACTCGACGCGCTGCTGATCGGCGTCGGCGGGCACCATGATCTTGGCGCGCACCTTGCCGTTGACCTGCACCGCCAGTTCCACCTCGTCGTCCTTGAGCATGGCCTCGTCGAATGATGGCCATGTGGCGAGCGAGCAGAGGTCGGTCTTGCCGAGACGCGCCCACATTTCCTCTGCGATGTGCGGAGCGAACGGGCAGAGCATGAGCGTGAAACGCTCCGATTGATCCCGCGTCAGGCCGCTGGAACTCGTCGCCGCGTTGACGAACTCGATCATGGCCGCGATCGCCGTGTTGAAGGCGAGTTTCTCGACATCCTGGCCGACCTTGGCGATCGTCCGGTGCAGCAGTTTCTCGATTTTCGCGTCGGGCGCGCCCGCGAACTTTGTGTCGCCCGTCGCCTCATCGATGATCAGGCGCCACGCACGCTGCAGGAAGCGGAACAGCCCCACCATGTCCTTGGTGTTCCAGGGCTTGCTGGACTCGAGGGGCCCCATGTACATCTCGTAGAGCCGGAAGGTGTCGGCGCCGAACTCCGCGATCACATCGTCCGGGTTCACCACGTTCCGTAGCGACTTGCTCATTTTCGCGATGATGCGCTTGACGGGCGAGCCCGTCGCCCGCTCGACGAACTCGCCCTCGGCGCGCTCGTCGACCTCGTCCACCGGCACGAGCGAGCCGTCACTCCGCTGGTAGGCGTGGCTCAGGATCAGCCCCTGGTGGAACAGTTTCGCGAAGGGCTCGCGCGTCGAGACCTCACCCAGATCGAAGAGCATCTTGTGCCAGAACCGCGCGTACAGCAGGTGCAGCACGGCGTGCTCATTGCCGCCGATGTAGAGATCAACTCCACCGCCCCCCCCATTCCCGCCACCCTGCATCCAATATCGCTCGGCGTCCGTGCCGACGAACCTCTTCGGGTTCTTCGGATCGATGTAGCGCAGGTAGTACCAGCAGGAGCCCGCCCACCCCGGCATGGTGTTCAACTCGCGCACGACCTTCGTGTTCGGCGCGAGGACATCCTCGCGCACGCCCGCGTCGCGCGCCGTGGTGCGCATCCAGTCCGATGCGTTGCCGAGCAGCGGCCTGGGTTCCTGCGACTCGCCCGGCTTGTAGTCGCTCAGTTCGGGCAACAGCACGGGAAGCGCCTTCTCGCTGACGGGGTAGTGGTTGCCGTCCTGATCGAAGACCACAGGGAACGGCTCGCCCCAATACCGCTGACGCGAGAACAGCCAGTCGCGCAGCTTGAAGTTCACGCGGCCGCGGCCGATGCCCTCGCGCTGCATGTGCTCGATCATCGTCGACTTGGCGGTCTTGGTCGGCAGACTGTCGATTACATCGGAGTTGACCGCGTATCCCTCGCCCTCGAACGCGCCGCCCTCGTGGTGGTAGAAGCCGCCGCGCTCCATGCACGCCTTGAGCGCATCGAAGGACTTGAACCCCAGATCATCGATGAACTCGTGCCACAGCATCTGCGTCACGCCGCGCTTCGTTCCCACGCCGCCCGGCTTCTGCTTTTCCTGTGTTGCTGCCGGATCGTTGGTTGACACCTCGCGCCGACGCTGGCGGACGACGCCGAGAATCCGCTCGAACTCGTCGGGCCGGGCATCGCCCGATGTCATCAGGCCCATGAAGTCGGCCAGTCGCGTCCGCCAGAGATCGCTCTCGCGCTCGTCCGCCGTCGCGTTAGCCGTGTAGAATCGCAGCGCGAGAATCTGGCGCGGGTACACGACATCCACGATCGGAAGCGAGAACGCCTCGGCGAAGTCGAAGTCCCGCTGGTCGTGCGCGGGCACGGCCATGATCGCGCCGTGGCCGTAGCCCATCAGTACATAGTCCGAGGTCCACACCGGTATCTTCCCGCCGGTGAGCGGGTTGATCGCGCTCACGCCGAGCGCCACGCCCGTCTTGTCTTTGGTGTCCGCCTGACGGTCCACATCGGCGCGGTTTCGTGCGGCCTCGACATACGTTCGAATCGCGGAAGCACCCGCGCCGCCGCGTTCCAGCACGGCGTCCACCAGCGGATGCTCGGGCGCGACGACCATGTAGGTCGCGCCGTAGATGGTGTCGGGGCGCGTGGTGAATACGCGAATCGACCCGAACTCCTCGCCGAGCGCGCCGTCGATCTGGAAGTCGACCTCGGCGCCCTGCGAGCGCCCGATCCACTCCGATTGCTGCGTCCGCGTCGAGGTCGGCCAGTCGAGCCCATCGAGATCATCGAGCAGCCGCTGCGCGTACGCGGTGATGCGGAACATCCACTGGCGCAGGGGTCGGCGGACCACCGGGTGCCCGCCGCGCTCCGATCTCCCGTCGATGACCTCTTCGTTGGCCAGCACCGTGCCGAGTTTGGGGCACCAGTTGACCGTCTGCTCGCCGATGTACGCCAGGCGCATCGAGTCGATGAACTCGCGACGCTCGTCTTTCTCCAGTTCGTGCCACTTGCGGTGCCCGACCGCCCCCCCACCACCCCCACCGAGCGCATCGAGCGGCGCGGCGTCCTGCGTGCGCACCAGCTCGCCGAAGGCGTTCACATACGCCTTGCCGTTCTCGAGCAGTTGGATCAGCTCATCGATCGGGCGCGCCCGCTGCGCATCGGTGTCGTACCACGATGCATAGGCGCGGAGCCAGATCCACTGTGTCCACCTGTAGTATTCCGGATCGATCGTCGCGAACTCGCGCGACCAGTCGTAGGAGAAACCGAACCGCTTGAGCTGGCGCCGGAAGTTGTCGATCGCCTTCTTCGTTGTGACCGCCGGGTGCACGCCCGTTTGAATCGCGTATTGCTCGGCGGGCAGACCGAATGCGTCCCATCCCATCGGGTGCAGCACGTTGAAGCCCTGCATCCGCTTCATCCGCGAGAGGATGTCGGTCGCCGTGTACCCCTCCGGGTGGCCGACGTGCAGCCCCGCCCCGCTCGGGTAGGGGAACATGTCCAGGCAATAGAACTTCGGGCGCGAACCATCGAAGCCCTTGTCGCCGGGGTTGAGCGCACGGAACGCGGCCGCCTCGTCCCAGCGCAGCTGCCATCGGCGCTCGATCCGATCCGCAAGTTCGGGCGTGTACCGGTGCTCCTGTGTGTTCACTTCGGGCATGCGTCGCGTCCCCGCTTTCGGTTGGGAATCGGTCGAGAGTGTACCGCCACGATCAAAGCGGCCGCGCCGCGCCGCATCGTTGCGGCGGCGCGCGGTCACTGAGGGTCGATGCGTTGGGTCCGGGGCTCAGTTCGCGGCGGAGGCCGCGAGCTTGGCCGCCCGATCGGAGAGCAGCTTCTTGGCCTCGCCCACGAGGTAGAAACTCCCGGTGATGACCACGAGATCGTCGCGTCCGGCGGCCCGTCCTGCGATGGACAGCGCCTCTTCGAGACTCGCGGCCGTCTGGCAGACCTTGCCGGACAGTTCGGTGAACCGGTGCGCCAACTGCTCGGCGTCGGCGGCCCTCGGGTTGCCCTTGGTCCGGGTGAAGATCACTTTGTCGCCTCCCAGCGCGACTTTTTCCAGGATGCCGTCGACATCCTTGTCGGCGCTGCACCCGACGATCATCACCATCGAGTCGTACGGGATATGCGCACCGATCGAACGCACCAGCGCCTGCAGGGCCGCGGGATTGTGCGCGCCGTCGAGCAGCACCCTCGGCTCGCGTCCGAGGACTTCCATGCGGCCCGGGATGACCGTCTTCTCGAGCCCCGTGATGATCTTGCTCTCGGGCACATCGAAGCCGCGCTCGCGCAGGAGCGCGAGAACGGTCAGCGCCAGGCCGCAGTTCGTCGCCTGGTGCTCGCCGGGCAGCGGGACCGGCACATGCTCGAAAGTGATCTTGCCCATCGCGATGCCGACGCGGGTGTGCGGGCCCAGCTGCTGATTCGCCTCGAATCGGTTCGAGAAATCGACGTTGTCCCCCAGCATGTACAGCGGCGCGCCGACTTCCGCGCTCTTGGCGCGGAAGACTTCGTTCACCGCGGTCTCCTGCTTGGCGACGAGCGCCGGCACGCCGGGCTTGAAGATTCCCGCCTTTTCGGTCGCGATCTCCGGGAGCGTCTTGCCCAGGAAGTGCATGTGATCGAGCGAGATGCTCGTCACGACCGACACCTCCGGCGTAATGACATTGGTTGAGTCCAGACGCCCGCCGAGCCCGACCTCGGCGATCACGACGTCCACGGCCTGCTCCGCGAAGTACAGGAACCCCAGGGCGGTCATCAGTTCGAAGAAGCTCGCCTGCCCGTGTTTCTTCTCGGCGTCGTCCGCGGCCCGCGCGACGCGCGTCATCAACTCGGTGAACGCCGGGTAGGAGATCACATGATCGTTGATCTGGATGCGCTCGCGGATATCGACCAGGTGCGGGCTGGTGTAGGTGCCCACCGCGTAGCCGCACTCCTGCAGGCAGGTCGAGATCATCGCGACCGTCGAGCCCTTGCCGTTTGTGCCGCCGACATGCACGAAGCGCAGCGACTCGTGCGGGTTCTCGAGCCCTTCGAGAATTGCGCGCATCCGGTCGAGCTTGAAGGTGCCCTCGGGGACGCGCGAGGGGCGGGTGCGTTCGACATCCGTGCGCTCGTAGAGGTACTTCAGAGCGGCGTGATAGTTCTCGAACTTCTTGCGGCGCGTCGCCGATTTGCGGGTGGACGGCTTCTTCTTGGAAGTCCGCGTGCGCGAACGGTTGGAACTGGATGGGGTCGATTTGGGCATAAGCGGTGCATTGTATCCAACCCGCGTTTTTGACGCATCCGACGGTCCGGAGATATTCGCGCAAGTCATTGCCGTGCGGTAGTTTACACTTCTTGAGAATACCTAACAATAATATAACAACATGCCTGTTCATCGCCCGGCGCTCGCTTGCGTCGCTCGCCGCGCCGTGATATCCCCCACGGTCGCGCACCAGAACACGGAAGGACTGCCTTTGCCCCACGATCACCACGCGGAGATGGCCCACGAGTCTTGGCGCGTCTTCAAAATCATGGCGGAGTTCGTCGAGGGCTTCGAGACGCTCTCGACGCTCCCGCCGGGCGTCTCGATCTTCGGCTCGGCGCGGACGCCGGCGGGGCACCGCGATTACGAGAACGCGCGCATCCTTGCGGCTGATCTTGCCAAGCGGGGCCACGCCATTATCACGGGCGGCGGGCCGGGCATCATGGAGGCCGCCAACCGCGGCGCGCACGAGGCGGGCGGTATCTCGGTCGGCCTGAACATCGCGCTCCCGCACGAGCAGGAGCCCAACCCGTACCAGACCGTGAAGCTCGACTTCAACTACTTCTTCTGCCGCAAGGTCATGTTCGTGAAGTATGCACGCTCGTTCATTATCTTCCCGGGCGGGTTCGGCACGATGGACGAGTTCTTCGAGTCGCTGACACTCATCCAGACGCTGAAGATCGATCCGTTTCCCGTGATCTGCATCGGCACCGAGTTCTGGCGCGGCCTGCACGACTGGATAGGCACGACGCTGCGCGACAAGTACAAGACCATCTCCGAGAACGACCTGGACCTCGTCACCTTCACCGACGATCTCGAAGAAGCGGCCCAGATCGTCGAAGACTTCATTTCCGGCAAGTCCGAACTCGGACGCATGTACCCGACCTTTGTTGAGGGCCAGGGGCGTCGTCCGGCGGGCGAGGGCACGCGCGAGGGCGTGAAGTCGCGTCGATCGGCCCCGATGCTCCGGCCCGACGAGCCGGGGATCTGAATCCAAGAATTCTGGTTAGAATCCGAGTGCTGTCGGGACCCCGAACCAACTCCTGAAGGAAGTTCTCATGTCGATCACTCGTCGCACCGTGCTCATGCTCATCCTCGCCGCCGTCGCCGCGTTCACACTGGTCGGGTGCGGCGGGGGCGAGTCCGCCTACGTCGGTGAGTGGGAGCTCGACAAGGAGGCGTTCAAGACGGCCGTCGAAGAGTCGATGACCGAAGAAGAGAAGAACGATCCGATGGCGGGGATGGCGATGGGGATGGTGCTGTCGATGAATGTCGTGATCGACATCAAGAAGGATCATACATTCAGCGCGACCATGTCGATGCCCATGATGGGTGAGGACACGTCGACCGGCACCTGGAAGCTCGACAAGGGCGGGATCGTGATGACGAACGCGGACGGCCAGAGCCCGGGCATGCTGATGCTCAAGGACGGCAAGTTGCACGCCAAGTCCGACTCGAAGGACGAGCCGCCCTTCATCCTCCAGCGCAAGAAGAAGTCCTAAGCGCCCGCCGCCTCGACCATTAATCGCTTCATCTCGCGCACCGCTTCGCGCAGCCCGACATACACCGCGCGGCTGACGATGGCGTGCCCGATGTGCAGTTCGGCGATGCCTTCGAGGCCCGCGATCGCGTTCACATTGTGGTAGTTCAGGGCGTGCCCCGCGTTGAATCGCATCCCCATTTCGCGGATGCGGCGCCCGGCCTCGACGACCTTGCGGTGCTCGTCGGCCAGGTCCCGGAGCAGGAAGTCGCCGCCCGCGCGCGCGTACGCGTGCGCGTACGGTCCCGTGTGCACCTCGCACACATCGAATCCGGCCTCATGCGCCGCCTCGACCTGCGCGATATCGGGATCGATGAACGCCGAGACGATCATCCCGCCGTCCTTCAGTTGCTTCACGACATCCCGGAGGCGCTTGATCTGCCCGCGCACATCGAGGCCGCCCTCGGTCGTGATCTCCTGGCGCCCCTCGGGCACGAGCATCGAGATCTGCGGCTTGACCCGGCGCGCGACCTTCGCCATTTCGTCCGTCGCCGCCATCTCGAGATTGAGTTTGATGTTCACGCTCGCGCGGAGGCGTTCGACATCCGAGTCCTGGATGTGCCGGCGGTCCTCGCGCAGGTGCACCGTGATGCCGTCGGCGCCGCCGATCTCCGCCTCGTGCGCCGCCCGGACGGGGTCCGGCTCCACGCCGCGGCGCGCCTGACGCACCGTCGCCACATGATCGATGTTCACGCCGAGTTGAATCATGTCGCCATTGTAGCGCCGGTGGGCGGTGCCTCGTGCTCGGGCTGCTCGCCGCTGAGCACCCGCCAGACATCCCGGACCACCCATGACATGTTCCGGTGCGCCTCCGCGGTCGCTGCCCCGAGGTGGGGGAGCAGGCGGCAGTTGGCCAGGCCCATCAGCGGGTGCGCGGCGCCCGGGGGCTCGGGCTGGTGGACATCCAGCACCGCCCGCGCGCCCGGGTGCGCCCGCAGGAAGCCGCACAACGCTGACGGGTCGGCCACGAATCCGCGGCTGGCGTTGATGAGCAGCACATCTTGCCGGCACTTCGAGAGGGCTGCGGCGTCGATGAGGTTCCGATTGCTCGCCCGATCGTCCACGTGCACCGTGACGATGTCGCTTGATGCGAGCAGTTCGTCCATGCCAACGGGCGTTGCGCCGGCGCGCTCGGCGACCGGGATCTCGAGCAGATCGTGGTAGATCACGCGCGAGCCGAAGCCGGACAGGCACGCCGCCACCCGCTTGCCGACGCGCCCCAGCCCGACGATGCCGACGGTGCAATCGCGCAGTTGCTTGGCGCCGATCGACGCCGATCGGAGTGATTTCCATGACTCGGTATCGATCGCCCGCCCGACCGTGGGACGCGGGCGCAGATCATCGAGGATCAGCGCGATCACATACTCGGCGACTGCCTGGGTGTTCGCATCGGGGGTGTACACCACGCGCACGCCACGCGCTGCGCACAGCGATCGGTCGATGTTGTCGATGCCCACGCCGGCGCGCCCGACCACGCGCAGGCGGGGTGCACGATCGAGGAGCGCGGTGTCGATTTTCGTATAGGTCCGGATCACCAGCGCATCCGCGTCGGCGATATGCGTCTCGAACTCGGGCGTGCCCGCCGGCGCGTGCGTTACTTTGCAGCGCTCGCCGAGCCATGCGGCGCACGCGGGGTCGAGGTGTTCGGTGATGATCGCCCGCGGGGGCCCCCCACCACGCTCCGTCCCGCTCACTCCCCCCCATCCTCAGGGGACTCCGCCGGTTCGATGAGCGCCTTCATCGACCCTGTGCAGGAAGCGATGAGCACATCGCGCCCGTAGCCGCGGATCTGCTCCACCTTTAACTCGGCGAGTTCGCGGTGGCATGTTCTGCAGATGACGCGCCCGTCCTGATCGACCTTCTTCGCGGCGAGGAATGCTTTCTCTGGGGAAAATGCGAACAGGCGCTGCGTCATCTCCATCACGTACTGGTAGGTGTGGTCGTCGTCGTCGAGGAGAACAACATTCCACAAACGCGGCAGTTGCGTCTCCGCTCGGGTCTGTTTGCTCGGCGCTGTGATTATTTTCGTCGCGGTCATAGTGGGCATTCTACCACTCGTTGTCCCTGGGGAAGAGCAAACATCAAGCAAACGGCTACGCAACCCGAATGCGCGCCATTTTCGATATTTTGTGCCGAATCACGCCGGTTTTAGCGTACTAATATTGGCTAGGGGCGGGGAATGTGAGGGTGTGCGCGCGGTGTGTTCCCCGCTCTAAAACGATGGAGACCGGCGCATGAATAAAGGCGATCTGATCGAGGCCGTGGCCGACCGGCTCGGCGAGTCCAAGTCTCATGCCGCCAAGTTGGTTGAGGCGGTCTTTGAGTCCATCACCGAAGGGGTTCGCGAGGAAGACAAAGTCGCGATCTCCGGCTTCGGAACATTCAAAAAGCGGCATCGCAAGGAGCGTTCCGGGGTCAACCCCGCGACACGCGAGCCGCAGGTGTTCCCGGCGACGACTACGGTCGGCTTCACGCCGAGCCAGCAGCTCAAGGATCATCTGGTCAATCACTGAGCGCGTACGAACGCGCGTTCGGCGAGGTCGATCGCGCGCACCATTGCCGCGCTCTTGTTCACGGTTTCTTCGTACTCCGCGTGTGCATCGGAGTCGAAGACGATTCCGCCCGACGCTTGCAGGTGGTACACCCATTGTGCGCCCCGGTGCAGCGCCGTCGGCACCACGATCGTCCGGAGGGCCAGGGCGATATCCATTTCTCCGCCGAGCGTCGCGTAGCCGAACCCGCCGCCGTACGGCCCGCGGCGCATCGGCTCGAGTTCATCGATGATCTGCATGGCGCGAATCTTCGGTGCGCCGGAGATCGTGCCCACCGGCAGCGTGGCGCGCAGCGCATCCCAGCAGTCCAGCCCTTCGCGCAGCGTCCCCGTCACGGTCGATGAGATGTGCATCACATGGCTGTACCGCTCGATCTCCATGAGCGCGGGCAGCCGCACGGAACCCACGCGCGATACATGGCCCACATCATTGCGCCCGAGATCGACCAGCATGATGTGCTCGGCCCGCTCCTTCTGATCGGCCAGCAGCTCTTGCTCCAGTGCGGCGTCCTCATCCTCGTCACGCCCGCGCTTGCGCGTGCCCGCGAGCGGGCGATTCGTGATCATCAGCGCGCCGCTCTCATCCCGTCTCACGCGGCACAGAATCTCCGGGCTCGATGCCACCAGCAGGCATCCCCGCGCCTGCAGATAGACCATGTACGGGCTCGGGTTCACGACGCGCAGCGCGCGATACACATCGAACGGGTCCGCTTCCGACCTTCGCTCGAAGCGCTGGCCCACGACGACCTGGAAGATGTCGCCCGCCTTGATGTACTCGCGGGCGCGTTCCACCATCGCGGCGTGCTGCGCCGGCGTGAGGTTCGACGCCGCCCCGCCCCGCTCGCCCTCGTCGTCCACGACGCCAGAAGCCAGCGGCTTGGAATGCACCTGAAGCTCCACGACCGTCGCATCCAGCTGCGCGCACGCCCGCCGGTAGGCCTCCCCGGCGTCATCGCACTGCCCGACGATCGCGAGCACCACCACGTGTACGACCTTGTCCACGTGATCGAACACCACGACTCGGTCGTAGAAGCCGAAGTGCAGGTCGGGCAGGTTACGGTCGTCCGGTGGCGCGCCCGCGAACGACAGCATCTCGGGCTCCGCGTAGCGCACCGTGTCGTACCCCGCGAAACCGACCCACCCGCCGAGCATGCAATCGGGCATCTTCGCGCCGGGCGCATCGACCTGCCTGATGTGCGCCGTCAGCCGGCGCATCACCAGCAGCGGGTCATCCTCCCGCGTGTCGCTCTCGCTGCCCGGCGTCGCGCGGTGATCGATCACCGTCACATCGTGCTCGTGCGCCACAACCTCGATCACCGGGTGCGCGCCGAGAATGGAGTAGCGACCCTGCCGATCCCCGTTCTCGACCGACTCGAACAAGAACGACGGGGCCAGGCGATCGTCCGCGGCCACGAGCCGCCGGTACGCCAGCACCGGCGTCAGCTGATCGCCGAGCAGGCGCACGCCCACGGGCACCGCGACTGTCGCCCCCGGATGCAACCGGCGAGCGTTCGCGACGCACTCGATCAACCCGGACTCTTTCGGCTGGGCGCTTGTCATGCGTTCGGAAGTGTACCGCCCCAACGCGCGTACAATGCCGGCGTGATCCGCGTACGCAGACCCGCCACCGAACCGCGACTCGAACTCACGCCGCTCATCGATGTCGTGTTCCTGCTCGTGACATTCTTCATCTTTGCGCTGGCCCTGACGGTGCGCCTGAAGGTATCGGACATCACCCTGCCCGCCCTGGGCCAGGGTGCTCCGGCGGCTCCGGAAGCCCGCCTCATCCTCGCGCTGACCGAGGCGGGTGACCTGACGCTGGACACCGAGCCCGTCGCGTGGGAGTCGCTCGCCGACGCGCTGAACGCCCGCCTCAGCGCGCCGGAGGTGCCCGCGCTGTACGTCGCCCCGGATGAAGGCGTCCCCACGGGCAGACTCATGGAACTCCTCGACACGCTCGCGACGCTCGGCATCCGGGATATCAAGTTCCTGCGCCGACCCGCCGACTCGGTGCCGTCGCCCTAGCATTCACCGCGATGCGCCACATCGGCTACAGCCCATTCGCCATGATCCCGTGGGTCCTCCTGAGCGTCGCCCTGCACGCGGGCGCTGTGCTCTGGGCGGGAGCGCGCCACTGGTCCACGCCGGATCTGCGCAACGATCCGCTGGCCATCGATCCGCCCGACTTGCTCGACGAGGTCCGTCCCGGCATCGAGGAATCGGACGCGATGGTCATCTCGTGGATCGGGTACGACGAGCCGACCCCGCATTCGGCCGACCCGGCCGAGTTCGATCAGCCCGCGCTCACGCTCGACGCGGGCGCGCCTCCATCACCGCCGATGGTTGAAGCGCCCGAGCCGACTCCGGCGCCGTCGCCTGTTGCTGAGTCGGAGGCGGCCGCCGAGACATTCGCACAAGCGATGCGCATTCTCGGCGCGCAGGCGTCCGATGGCGCTCAAATGGTCGAACAGATCGGCCGGGAGTTCCGAGAAGCGGCGCGGCAATCCGCCCGGCCGCTCCGAGAGTTGCTCGCTCAACTCATGCGTCCCGTCGAAGTTCCGCAGCCGACGAAGGTCGCCGAGAAGCCGCCGAGCGAGTCCGATATCCCACCCGCGGAGACAACCGCACCACCTGCGGAGGGGGGGCCCGGCGATCCGGGCATCGACGCGGACAAGGAGTCGACGCCGGTCTCGATCGCGAAGGTGCCGATTGAGCTTCGCAAGGTCGGCAATCCACTCGCCGCCGCGGGGCTCGAGATCAAGACCGTCCGCCCGAGGTTCACGCATTACACGACGCTGACGGTCTCGCCCCATGACCCCCTGATCCGCGTCGAGTTCAATCGCGCGGGTAAGGTGGTCTCGGCGAGTCTCTTGGAGTCTTCGGGACACAAGGATGTGGACAACCCGATCCTCGATGCCATCTACCAATGGACCGCCGCCGGAAAGCCGCTGGAATCACTCAATCCGGACAGTTCCCCCGCAACCATTGCGATCGAGTTCCGTATTGTTCTGTGAACCAGTCTCGTCCGGGGGTCCATGGACGCGTGGACACCGGTATGCATACCGATCCGGGGAGGATCCATGCGTCTGAGCAAACGCTGTCAGTACGGCCTCAAAGCCGCGGCCCGATTGGCGTCGCGGCACGGTGATGGGTATGTCCAATCGCGCGAGGTCGCCGAGGCGGAGGCATTGCCCGCTAAGTTCCTCGAGTCCATTCTTCTGGCGATGCGCTCGGCGGGGCTTCTTGAGTCCAAGGTCGGCATGGGCGGCGGGTACCGCCTTGCACGCGACCCTGACATGATTCCCGTCTCCGCGATTATCGAGGCCGTCAACGGATCCATAGAGATGGTCGAACCGTCCGACCCGCGCGCGATCGGCCATCAGTCGCTCGTGGCCGTCCAGGCGCGGATTGATGATGCGCTCGACTCGGCGCTGGGCCAACTGACCCTCGCCGACCTGATCGAGCCCGCCGAGTCCGCCCCCCGGGCCTGACTCTCCCCCCCCCCCCGCCGAAACACTCGACTCCGGATCCGATCATGCCGATGGTCCTAGCATGTCGTGCATGCGCTGGTCCGTGTTGATCCTGTCGGTCCTGATGATCGCCTCGTTCGCGGGCGATTGTCGCGCGCAGGACCAGCCCGTTCAGCAGGGCGTCGCCGATGTCGATCCGCTGCTCGAGAGTCTGCGCACCTACTCGCCTTCACTGCGCCAAGACAACAACTATCAGCATGTCTACATCCTGGACCGCAACGATCCGAACAGCCCCTTCTTCCGGCGGGCCGGGGGGCTCTACGCCGTCTTCCCGCGATCTGAATATGTCCTGACCTCCGACGGCGTGGTCGCGGCCGTCCCGCCCGGCACCGTCTTCCATTTCGGGAGACCCGAGCCCGGGCACGCACTTCCCGCACCAGTCGAGCGCGACGGCACACTCTCATCGGGCCGCCTCCGCGACAGCGGCACTTCCGATCATCGCTTCATCAATCGTCAGGCCGCGACGCCGATCGTCACGCAGCGGCTGGACCGCTCCGCCGACGCGATGCGACCGAATGAAAGCGACGCCCGAAGCAACGAACAGTTGCGCTTTGTCGAACACGCGCCGGGCGTGATGTCCGATGCGCAGTACCGCGCCCGCCGCCTTGCGCAGATCGCGGCGCGCCACATGCCGCGCGGGTAAGAACTGCGATGCCGATTATTGCGGGCGCTGCGCGCCGCCGGACCCCTCGCCCGCGATCGAAGACCGCATCGAGGTGTCCGCCACGACATTCTGCATTTTGTAATAGTCCATCACACCAAGGCGACCGGAACGGAACGCTTCGGCCATCGCCTTGGGGACCTCGGCCTCGGCGAGCACCACGACCGAACGCGCCCTCTGCACCTCGGCCTTGAACTCCTGCTCCTGCGCGACCGCCAGCGCACGGCGCTTCTCGGCCTCGGCCTGGAAGCGACGCTTGTCCGCCTCGGCTTGGTCCGCCTGCAGCTTGGCGCCGATGTTCTCGCCCACATCGATATCCGCGATGTCGATCGACAGAATCTCGAACGCCGTCCCCGAGTCGAGGCCCTTGGCCAGCACCGTCTTGGAGATCCGATCGGGGTTCTCAAGCACCGCCTTGTGCGTGGGCGACGAGCCGATCGTCGTGACGATGCCCTCACCGACGCGGGCGATGATGGTTTCCTCGGTCGCACCGCCGACGAGGCGCTGGATATTCGCACGCACCGTGACGCGCGCCCGCGCCCGGAGCTGGATGCCGTCCTGCGCCACCGCGTCGATCGTGCCTCTTCCCAATGACGGGTTCGGCACATCGATCACCTTCGGGTTCACCGAGGTGTTCACGGCGTCCTGGATGTCGCGACCGGCCAAATCGATCGAGCACGCGATGTTCCACGGCAGTTCGATGCGCGCACGATCCGCGGCGATCAGCGCGTTGATCACGCTCGGGACTCGCCCGCCAGCGAGGTAGTGCGTTTCCAGTTCGTTGGTCGAGATATTCAGCCCCGCCCGCACCGCGCGGATGCGAGAGAAGACGATGGTCCGGGCGTCGACCTTGCGGAGTTTCATCCCGATGAGTTCGGTCAGCCCGACCCGCGCGTGGCTGAACAGCGCCTGGATATACAGGTTCAGGAACGGCACCACGATCGCCAGAATGACGATGCCGACCACGATCGCGACGCCCGCCACGATCAACCCAACATTTACGCCGAGAAAGTTAACCAGCATGAAGCGCTCATCTCCTGCCGGGCGATGGTTGGGCCGCCCGATCAAATCACATTATGACCGTTCGCGTGCGCGATGGAAAGCCGGGTCGCCGCTCTCGGCCATCTCCTGCATCACGGCTTCGAAGTCCTCGGGGCGGCCCGCGGCCCGCGTGCGAATCACCCGGTTTGCCAGTTCCTGCACATCGATCCCGGCCAGGTCGATGGCGCACGCCTCGTTCCAGGAGAAATCGATGCCCGCTCGGTCGCACGCGATCAACGCATTCACCACGGACCCCACATGCCCGCCCGCGAGGTAATGCGACTCGATCTGCTCGACCGGTATGTCCATCCCGACTCGCATCGCCCGGATTCGCGCAAACACGATCGTACGGGCGTCGGTCTTTCGGAGTCGCATCCCGATCAGGTGGAACAGATCGACCTTCGCATTACTAAACATCGCCTGAAAATAGAGATTCAGGACCGGCAACACGACCGCCATCTGAATGAGGACGACGATGATCGCCACACCGGCGACGATGTAGCCGACATTGACCGCGAGCAGACTCACCTTGGCCGCCTGATCCTTCCCGCGCTCAGTCGATCCGGCGCACCTTCACCTGCGAGCCCTCGACCTTGACCACGCGCACGCGAGTGCCCGCGTCGATCATCGCGCCCTCGGCGAGGGCCTCGATCCGCGTCCCCTCGATCTTCACCGAGCCCACCGGGCGCAGGTCCGTGAGCGCCTCGCCCTCGGCGCCGATCAATGCCGCCGCCTGCTCGCGCTCCGTCCGCTCGCGTTCGGCGCGCTTGCGCGCCTCCTCTTCCTCCGTGTCGGGCCCGCCCAGCATCAACATGCGCCCGATGGGTGTGTGCGGCATCACCTTGAGCGCGAAGTTGATCGCGATGGGGATGAGGACCAAATAGATCCCGACGCTGGCGACTCCCCACCACTCGCCCACCTGGAAGAACGCGTAGATCGAGGCGCACACCAGCAGGAACGACACAGCGCCGATAATCCCCGCCGACGGCACGAGGAACTCGATCAGGAACAACAGCACCGCGCCCAGACCCAGCCCGAACGCCCAGATCATCTCCACAGGCATCAGGCGGTTTCCTCCGTCACACCCTCGACCCCCACGCGGTATTTGCTCACGCTCGTCACACGCACACGCTGGTTCGCATCGACAAACCCGAACTCCGACACCACATCAACGAGTTGATCGCCGAACATCGCGCTGCCCGAGGGGCGCAGGGGCGTCGTCGCTCGCCCGAGATCGCCCACGCGCACCGAGGCGTCGCCCGTGCGCGTCGCGCTCATCGCGCCGAACATCGAGTTGTCGTCCGTCGGGCGGGTCGTCTCGGGCGAGAGCAAGAGGCGGTTGGCGATCGGCATGCGGTGCGTGTACTTGGAGAGGAAATACATCCCCACCGCCGAGACGAAGATCGCCGTGAGCACCGTCGCCAGCGCCCAGGTCAGCGCCGAGGTATCGCCCGATCCCGCGCCGGGAAACATCTCCCCGAGCCCCGCGAACGAACCGACCAATCCCACGAGCAGCAGTCCGAGCCCGAGAATTCCGGGCACGCCGAACCCGGGGATGACCAGTATCTCAAGCAGCAGCATCGCGATCCCTCCGCCGATCGCCGCCAGCGCCCACCATGACGAGGCGCCGATCAGCATCGGGGGCACGAACAACCCGGCGAGTGCCGCGATCGCCACCAGCCCCGGCAGCCCGACGCCCGGCATGCTCAGTTCGAGGAACATCCCCAGCAGGAACACCACGATCAGCACGCCGCGCACGATCAGCCCGGAGAACCCCTGCGTCATGAACGCGACAAGGGACTCCGACCATGTCTGATCGAGCCGGTGCAGGTTCGTCGCGCCGAGGAACTGCTTCAGTTCCTCATCGTTCTTGACCGTGTCCTGCGCGAGGCGGAAGAACTTCAGGTCGCTCTCGGTCAGCGTGAGCAGAGCCCGCCCGTCCGTCGCGTAGGTGACAAACTCGTAGCGGCTCGCCTCCGCTTCCGCGAAGTTGGGGCGCGTCGAGACCACCTCCAACTGCCCTGAAACCTCATCCGCAACGCTCGCCGGCAGCTGCGATGAACCCGACAAGAACTCCGAGCGATCCGTGCGGGTCGAGTCGCCGACGAACGGCCCGACCTCTTCCTCGCCGCCGCCCGTCGGGGTCGGACGATCCGAGCCCGGCGCGGCCCCCGACGGCATCCGCGGATTCCCGCGCGGCGGACTCGTGGCGAACAGGTGCGCCCACTCATCCTCGTCGATGAAGAAGACCTCGCCCGTCTCCTTGTCGCGGATCATCCAGAGTTCGACGCCCAGAATCACCAGTCCCTGCACGAGTTTCTCGTCGTACCCGCGCAGGCGCGCCGAGTCCACGATGTCCGCGAGGAGCGGCGAGAGCATCTTCGCCCGCTCCGTCGGCGCCATCTGCTGGATCCCCGCGACCCCGCCGTAGATCGGCGCCGCGTCCCCCATCGTCGCCGACTGCGCCACCACGATCTCCCGGCAAGAGAGCGCGATGTACGCGCCGCCGGAATAGGCGTTCGGGTTGATCCAGCCGATCGTATTGGTGATCGGTGACCGCTTGATCGCACCGGTGATCTGCAGCACGGCGGGCACCTCGCCGCCGGGCGTATCGATATCGAACACGATGCAGTCCGCGCCGCCCTTCTCCGCGAGTTTCATCCGGCGCTCGACGCTGAACGCCGTCACCGCGTCGATCGGGCCCTCGATCGTGATGATCGCAACATTCGTCGCCTTCCTCGCCGCGGGCACCGCCCGGGGCGTCGGAGCGGCCCCTGCGCCCGCGGCCCCCCCCGCTTCCGCGGCCGAACTCACGCTGGAAACCGAGCCCAGGGCGATCAGGCAGAGCGCGCTGGCGAGGCGCAGCGCCCAGCGCATCGCGCCCACCCGTTGCATCAGGTTGGTGGCAAGTCCATTCATCGCCCGCATTCTACGCCCGTCCCCCCGCGTCGGTCGGGTGGCGGTTGGGGTCACCCGATCGATTTCATCCCGATCGACGACTGCTCGATCCGGCACACGAGCCCGTCCTCCCCGGTGCAATCGATGTGCACCGCGAAGAAGCCCCCCCCCGCGCCCGTCGCCTCCATCTCGTGGGCTCGCACCAGCGGCCAGATGAACCTGCGATCGGTATCGGGGAGCGGGAGCGTGTCCAGTTCGCGCTCCTTGTGCCACTCGAGCCGGCCCTCGCGCATCTCGAACGGCTCCAGGTCGACCACGCGCGTCACGCGGTACCAGAACAGGAGCCAGTTTGTCTCGCCGCCGAATCCGTGCTCCGAGATCATCCCCCCGAGGTGGAGGTCTTCGATCGCGACTTCGATGCCCGCCTCTTCCAGAATCTCGCGCTGCGCGCACATCGCGGGGCTCTCGCCGGTGTGCGTGTCCAGTTTGCCGCCGATCGGGGAGTACAGCCCCTTGTTCGGGTCCTTGGCGCGATGGAGCAACAGCACGCGCCCATCGGCGTCGCGCAGGTCGCATAACACGGCGATTTTGTAGGGGAACCGGCGTGGGGGAACTGTGGATTGGGATGTGCCCATCGCACGGAGGATACACGCGATGCGTGCGCGCTACTTCTGCGCCCGCGCATGTGAAAACGCCGATCTACTCTGGATGCACCAAGCCATGACAACGCCCCGCCAATCAACGCAAAACTCGCCTTCCCCCGTGGCCCCCGCCGCCCCTCCCTGCCCTATCGAAGTGGCCATCGACCCCTTCCTCGGGCGACGCGCCTACCTCATCGGAATCGGCGGGTGCGGCATGTCCGGCCTGGCCCGGATGCTCGCCGAGCGCGGCGCGGTCGTCCGCGGCTCCGACAACGCCCAGACCGACGTCACCGACTCGCTCGCCCGGCGCGGCATCGAGGTCTCGTTCGATCAGCAGGCCGCCCTCATTCCCGAGGACGCCGACCTCGTCATCGCTTCTGCCGCCATCCGCCCGGACCACCCGGAGATGGCCGCCGCCCTCGAACGCGGCATCGAGACCCTGACCTACGCCGAGGCCCTCGGGCGGTGCATGATCGGGCGCACCGGGGTGGCGCTCGCCGGGACGCACGGCAAGAGCACCACATCGGCCATGCTGGGCGTCGCGCTCGCGCACGCCGGCATCGATCCGACCGTCATCGTCGGCGCGGTCTGCACGCAGCTCGCCAGACCGGGCGATGTCGCCTCGGGCTTCCGCATGGGCAAGCCCGCCATCCCCGCCGGGCCGCACCGGGGCGAGCCGGGCGTCCTCATCTGCGAGGCGTGCGAGTTCAACCGCTCATTCCACCACCTCCGACCCACCATCGCCGCGATCACGAGCGTCGAGGCGGATCATCTCGATATTTACGGCTCGCTCGACGCGGTCATCGATTCCTTCGCGCAGTTCGCGCGCAACATCCCGTCGGGCGCTGAGGGCGGGCGACTGCTCATCGCGCACCAGAACGCGCACCGGCGCGAGGTCACCGCCGGGCTCACCTGCGATGTCGAGACCATCGGCTTCGCGCCCGGCGCGGACTGGCAGATCACGCTGGACAAGAAGACCCAGCGCGTCACCGTCGAGAACCATGGTCGGACCGCGCTCTCCTTCACATCGCCCTTGCCCGGAGAGCACATGGCCTGCAACGCCGCCTTCGCGGGCGTGCTGGCGCTGTGGCTCGGCGCGGACTCCGAGAAGGTGTGCGAGGGGTTGTCGTCCTTCAAGGGCGTCGACCGGCGGATGCAGTTCCTCGGCGAGAAGCGTCTCCCGATGGGACGCTCGCCGCGCATCGGAGTCATTTCGACAAACGCAACCGACACGCCCACCATTCCCCGCGCCCCGGGCGTCCGGGTCTACGACGACTACGGGCACCACCCCACCGAGATCGAAACTACTCTCCGCGCGCTCCGCGAGTTCGAGAAACCCGAAGAGCGCGCGCAGTTCGGCGGCGGTCGGCTCATCTGCGTCTTCCAGCCGCACCAGCACTCGCGCACGCGCTTCCTGATGGAAGAGTTCGCGCAGGCGTTCACGCACGCCGATGTCGTCATCGTGCCGCAGATCTACTTCGTGCGCGACTCCGAGATCGAGAAGACCAAGGTCTCCAGCGCCGATCTCGTGGACCGACTCCGCCAGCGCGGCGTCATGGCGATGCACCTCTACCCCTTCGAGGCCATTGTCGAGCAGCTGCAGATCATCTGCCGACCGGGCGACCTTCTGGTCGTCATGGGCGCGGGCCCGGTCTGGAAGGTCGCGCGCGGGTTCCTCAGCGCCGGGACCGACGCATCATGAGCCCGCTCGCGCCCAACATCATCGAGCGCAGCGCGCCCATCGAGACATGGTTCGGCGTGGGCGGCGGCGCCGATCTCCTCGCACGACCCCACAACGAAACAGAACTCCGCGACCTGCTCCGCGAGCAGGCCGGCGCATCGGTGCAGATTCTCGGCGACGGCGCGAACCTCCTGATCCACGATTCGGGCGTCGATGGCCTGACCATCTCGCTCGAAGAGATGAATGCGGTCCACTTCCCGGAAGATGACGAGGCCCCCATTGTCACGGCGCAGGGCGGCGCGGGTCTGCCCAAACTCATCCTCGGGTGCGTGCAGCGCGGTCTCGCGGGCGTCGAGACACTCGCGGGGATTCCCGCAACGCTCGGCGGCGCGGTCGTTATGAACGCGGGCGGCGCGTTCGGCCAAATCGCCGACACCGTCCGCCGCGTCCACGCCATCACGCGCTCCGGCCAGAAGATCACCCTCGCGCGCCGTGAGATCGATTTCAACTACCGCCGATCGGGACTGAACGACTTGATCATCACGGGCGTCGAACTCCAGCTCGAGCGGGTCGAGCCGGGCGATCAGCCCGAACTCCGCGAGTCACTCAAGCGCATCATGGCCTACAAGAAGAACTCCCAGCCGATGGGCGAGCGCAGCGCCGGGTGCGTCTTCAAGAACCCGACCGTCGGCGCCGAGCGCCTCGGCGCGGGCAAGCTCATCGACGAAGCGGGGTGCAAGGGGCTCGCCGTCGGGCGCGCATCCGTCTCGCATGTCCACGCCAACTTCGTCGTCACGACGCCCGACGCGACCGCGCAGGACATCATCGAACTCATGGCCCGCGTCCGCGACCGGGTCGAAGCGCATCACGGCGTCACGCTCGAGCCCGAGGTCGTCATCTGGAGCCGCGCGGGCGTGGGGGCCGCCCGATGACCACGACCGTCCTCGTCCTCGCCGGCGGCCCGGACCCGGAGCACGAAGTCTCGCTCCAATCCGCGAAAGGCATCGCCGATGCGCTCGCGTCCACGGACGAGTTCCGAGTCCATCACCGGGTCATCGGCGCGCTCTCGCAGCGCGACCTCGCGCAACTCGAAGGCGATGTAATCTTCCCCGCGCTGCACGGGCGCTGGGGCGAGGGCGGGCCGCTCCAGCAACTCATGGAGCGCGACGGCCGGCCCTTCGTCGGGTGCGGCCCGCGTGCCGCGCGCATCGCCATCGACAAAGTCATGTCCAAGACCGTCGCGCAATCGCTGGGCGTGCGCACCAGCGCCACCGCGATCCTCGATCCGGGCGACACGGTGATGCCGCTGGAGTTGCCATTCGTGGTGAAGCCGATCTTCGAGGGCTCGACGATCGGGCTGCACATCTGCCGCACCGCCGCCGAGTGGGCGCACGCGCACGAGCAATCCGCCGCCTCGCGCCGCCCGTGCCTCATCGAGCCCTTCGTCAAGGGACGCGAACTCACGGTGGGCGTCATCGCGACCGAGTCGCTCGACGCGCTCGAAGCGTTGCCCGTCATCCAGATCATCCCTGCCGACGGGTTGTACGACTACGACGCCAAGTATGTCCGCAACGACACCCAATATGTTGTGGGCGAAGGATTGCCGGCGTCGGTCGTCGAAGAGGTCTCCCGCTGGACGCTCGCCATCGCCAAGCGCATGAGTGTCCGCCATCTCTGCAGGGCCGACTACCTGCTTGACGATGACAACCGGGCCTGGTTCCTCGAGATCAACACCATGCCGGGATTCACGAGCCATTCGCTCGTCCCCATGGCGGCGCGGGCCGCGGGCGTGGAGATGGGCGCACTTTGTGCGCGGCTCGTCCGCGCCGCGCTCCACGAGATGAGCCGGGCCTAGGCAGGCATCCGTGACCAAGAAGAAACCCTCGTCCGCGAAGAAGTCATCCAAGAAGCAGATCAACGAAGACCCGCGCGGGTTCATCGGGTGGCTCCGAGGCACCGACGACGACATCGAACTCGGGGCCGCGTGGACCAACGCCAAGCGCATCGCCACTGGCGTCACGCTTGTGGCGATTCTCATCGCGTGGTTCGTCGCGCTGGAGCCGCTCAAGAACCGTGTCCGCCAGTTCCAGTCACCCGCGCGCCTCGTCCGCATCGACTGGCCCCTCGACGATCGCAACCAGATCGCCAACTGGCTGCCCGCGTCGGTCTCCGAGATGCTGATGCAACTGGCCGGCAACGAGCTCCGCGGCTCGGGCGCCTTCGATCAGGAGTCGCTCGTGCGCGCCGCATACACGCTCGAGTCCACCGGGTGGGTCCGATCGGGCGTCGAAGTCCGCCGGCGCGCCGACGGGACGATCGACATCGACGGCCAATGGCGCGCCCCGGCCGTTGTGATCCAGCGCAACGGGCAGCACTACCTCGGCGCGATCGCCGGCGAACTGCTCCGCGTGCCCGCCGGGCTCGACCTCGAACGCACCACGATGTTCCGTGTCTTCAACCCCTACTCCGAAGCGCCCAAGGACAAGATGGGCAACCCCGCGTACGGCGAGAAGTGGCCCGGCGGCGATGTGCAGGCCGCGATCACGCTTCTCGACAAACTCGGCCCGCTCGACGAGTCCAAGTTCATCATCGGTGTTGACGCCCGCGAGTACATGCGCTCCGGGCACCTGCTCATCATCACCGACGCGGGGGGCGTCATCGACTGGGGCAGCGCGATCGGCGAGACCGCGCCGGGCGAAGTCACGATCGAGGACAAGATTTCCCACCTCCGGCGCGTTCTCCGCCCCGGCCAGCGCCTCGACACACAGGCCGGGCGAATCGAGATCTACAATCGCGTGGTGCAACTCGACAAAACCTCGCGGTGATGCGTGACTGACGACGAAACAATCCCCGCCGATCTGGGCGAACAATCCTCATCAGACTCGAAGGGGCACGGGGGCGGGGCGCGCAAGCCGGGCATCCGTCTGGGCCCGTTCACCTTCGTTCCCGAGCTCCTCACCACTCCGGGCGACGACCCGTGGGCCGCGCGCAAGGGCGAGCCGCGCATCTTCGCGCTCCTCTGGTGCACCTACCTGATGGTGGCCGCGCTGCTGACGATCTTCTCCGTGCGCTTCCTGGGTATCCCCGACTCCGATGAGTATCGGAGCGCGTGCATCATGATGTGCGTGATGGGGGCCGCCGGCTCCGCCGTCCTCTGGCCCGCGCTGCGTCTGAGCCAGGTGCGTCCCCGCCATCCCGTGCGTGCCGCACTCGTCGATGCGCTGGTCGTGTCGGTTCCGCTGCAGGCCGTCATCTGGCCCATGCCGATGCTCACGGACTGGCGCTACGCCGTTGCGATGTCCATCGGCGGCGCGATCGGGCTCTGGACGCTCATCACCGGCGCGATCATCGCGTGGGGATACATCTCTTCGCGCCGCCTCACCGCGACGCTCGTCGCGGTGGCGCTACCACTTGTCGCGCCGATCGTCCTTTTCCGCGGCGGGCTCCCCGCCGCCGACACGCCCGCCCCCGCGTGGGCGATCTTCTCGCCCCTCACGGCGCCGTGGGCGCTGTCGTGGTCGGTCTCCGGATGGTCGCCATCGATGAGCCCCCCCGAATGGAGGGCGCTCGTCGCGCTCGCCATGGTCGGCGTCGCGGCGTTCATCGCGCTGCCGCGGGTCGCTCAGACCCGTCGTTGATCGACCCGGCCCGGTGCGGATAGAGTCTGTCGATCACGGATTGAAAAGTGAACCGGCCGTGGCGACCCCGCCGCGGCCTACGCGTTTTGGAGCGAGCGATGGATTTCATGACCGCAGACGAAAAGGCCCAACTCCAGGAGAAGCTCTCCGCGCTCGTCGCCAAGCGCCCCGAAATCTCCAATCGCATCGCCGAGGCCCGCGCGCTGGGCGATCTCAAGGAGAACGCCGAGTACCACGCCGCGCGCGAAGACCAGGCCATGATGGAAGCGGAGATCCGCCGCCTCGAGGAGAAGATCGCCGGCGCGAAGGTCGTCGATCCGAGCCACGCGCCCGACGATGTCGTCTTCGTCGGCGCCACCGTGCGCCTCAAGGATGTCGAGACCGGGGAGGAGGACCTCTTCCGCCTCGTGGGCGAGGCCACCGGCAACCACATGCTCGACTATGTCGAGGTCACCGTCACCTCGCCCATGGGCGAGTCGATGATGAAGGCCCGCGTCGGCGAGACCATCAAGGTCGATGCGCCGCGGCGCGTGATCCGCTACGAGGTCATGGAAATCCTCTAGCGCACCCCGTCACGCCTTCCACGCCCCCGCCTTGCCCCGCGCGGGCTCGCCGTCCACGTCGAACCGCGCCCCGCTCGAACGCAGCTGCGCCAGTTGACGGTCGCCGATCCGCACACGCATCCGCACCGACGCGTCCACATACTCCCGGTCGATCACCTCGCACCGCGTCTCGAGGAAGTGCACGGCCTTCGCCTCGCTCAAGGGCATCGTCATGATGCGCTCGCGCACCGTCCCGCGGCTCAACCGCCCGATCCGCTCGATCAACTCCGCCTGCCCCTGGCCGCCGACGTCGCGCCCGCAGAAGGGAATCGCCTCGGGGCGACGCTGACGCCATACCAGCATCTCCGTGTTGTCCTTGAGCCGATCCGACTTGTTCAGTAGCAGAATCCGCGCCGGCTCGTGCCAATCGACCCCCGCCTTCTTCTCCCGCTCGCGCACTTCCTCGAAGAGTTCCTCGAGCGTTTCTTCCACGGTCTGCAGCTGCAGTTCCGCCGCCAGGTCCGACACATCCAGCACGATCAGCAGGCAATCCGCGTGCGTCGCCTCCTCCAGAGTCGCGCGGAACGACGCGATCAGGTGGTGCGGCAAGTCCCGCACGAATCCGACGGTGTCCGACAGCATCACGCGCTGCCCGCCACCGAGGTCCCACTCGCGCGTCCGCGTCATGAGCGTCGCGAATAGCTGGTCGTTGGCGTGCGCGCCGCCCGCCGTGAGCGTGTTGAAGATCGTCGACTTGCCCGCGTTGGTGTAGCCCACGAGGCCGACCGTGTAGTGATCGAGGCGCCGGTCGCGCACCTCGCGCCGCTTGCGCTCGTTGATATCGGCGAGTTCGCGCCGGAGAATCGTCTTGCGCTTGTTGACCAGCCGCCTGTCGATCTCGATCTGCTGCTCGCCCGGCCCGCGCGTCCCGACGCCGCCGATCCCCCCGCTGCCCACGATGCGCTCCAAGTGGTCCCACATCGCGCGGAGGCGCGGGTAGGTGTATTCGAGCTGCGCCAGTTCCACCGCCAGCTGCGCCTGGCGCGAGGTCGCGCGCGAGGCGAAGATGTCCAGAATCAACTCCGAGCGATCGATCACCTTGCGCTTGGTGATCTTCTCGATGTTGCCGATCTGCTTGGGCGACAACTCGTGATCGAAGACGATCACGCCCGCCTCCAACTCGTCGCACATCCGCTCCAGTTCCTCGACCTTGCCCGCGCCCATGAAGGTCGCGGCCTCGGGATAGTCGCGGTTCTGCACCATTTCCCCCACCGCCGTCACGCCCGCCGTCTCCGCCAACGCGCGCAACTCACCCAGCGGGTCGCGCGCGTCGAACCGAGACGTAGGGAGATGCACCGCCGCCAGCACCGCACGCTCGGCGCGGATCTTGATCTGATGTCGTTCTTTCGGGGCTGCCATAAAGTTCTGCTTTCCGATGACCGCCGCGGATGAGGATCGACGCGGCGCGGGGGGTATGCGCTCGATGACCCGCCTCAAGGGGACGGGGACAGAAGACCGGAATGGATTGGAGTCAGTTCTTCTTGATCATCGGTGCACACATTTAGAACCATCGGACCGCCCACACGGTATACCCTACCGGTGGCCTGAACAAGCCCCCGCACCGGGCCGATAGAAGAATCATGGCCCGAACGAATTCCCCGGGAGACCCCGCAGTGCAACGCAACAAGATCGGATTGGCGTCCGTCCTCCTCGCGATTCTCGTCACGACGCTGGCGGTCCGCCTCACCATCGCCGCCTCCGACAATGCTTCGAAGTACACGTGGACCGAGCCGGTCGTCGAGGTGCTCTCCGAGGTCGAGAAGCGCTTCTACAAGGACACGGACCTCGACGCCCTCCAGGTCGCCGCCATCCGGGGCATGCTCGAGGAACTCGACGACCCCTACACCGAGTACATCCCTAAGGTCGATGTGGCGGACTTCAACAAGGACATCCGGGGTGAGTATGTCGGCATCGGCGCCGCCGTCCGCCCCGAGAGCGGCTGGGTGATGATCGTTTCGCCCCTCGAAGACTCACCCGCCTACAAGTCGGGCGTCGAAGCCGAGGACCTCGTCGTCGCCGTCAACGGCAAGTCCATCTGGCAGCGCGACATCGACGATGTCATCGACGAGCTCATGGGCGAGCCCGGCACCGTTGTCATGCTCACCATCGAGCGCAAGGGCGACGCGTCCGATCTTCCCCGCGGCGCGCAGGCCGCGACGATCACCGACGCCGTCCAGACCGACAACGGCGAGGCCCCCGGCCCGATGACGGGCTCCGTCCGCTTCGACCTCCCCATCACCCGCGACCGGATCATCACTTCCACCGTCAAGGGCATCCACCGCGAGGGCGACTCGTGGAACTACATGATCGATCCCGTTGACAAGATCGGGTACATCCGCGTCACGCAGTTCACGGGCGGCACCGTCCCCGAACTCTTCAACGCCTGCCGGTCGCTCCTGAACGACGGCATGAAGGGCCTGATCCTCGACCTCCGATTCAACGGCGGCGGCTCGCTGGCCGCGGCCATCGATATGGCCGACCTCTTCCTCCGCGAGGGTGTCATCGTCGAGACGCGGGGCCGTTCCGGCCCGCCGCAGCGCGCCTGGGCACGCCCTGAGAACACGCTCCCCGACTTCCCGATGGTCGTCGTCGTCAACGGCGCCAGCGCCAGCGCCTCCGAGGTCGTCTCGGGCGCGTTGTCGGACAACGGGCGCGCCCAGATCCTCGGCGAGCGCACCTTTGGCAAGGGAATCGTCCAGGGCCTGTACAACCTGCCATCGGGCTCCGGCCAGCTCAAGATCACCGAGCAGTACTACTACCTCCCCTCCGGGCGCTGCATCCAGCGCGAGGACGACTCCACCGAGTGGGGCGTCGATCCCGACCCCGGCTTCTATGTGCCTATGACCGATGAGCAGGTCACCAACATGCTCCGCCTCCGGCGCGATGAGGACATCATCCGCGCCGATCAGACGGAGGCGTGCTGCTGGGACGATCCGGCATGGATCCGCGACCACCTCGGCGACCCGCAGCTCTCGGCCGCGATGGACGCCATCTCGGCGCGCCTCATCACCGGCGAATGGGCGCCCGTCGGGGGCGACACGCCCCCCGGCACGCTCGATCTCGCGGCCCTCAAGACCGCCGAGCGCACGCGCGAACTCCTCGTCCGCGAACTCGTCCGCAACGGCAAGCGCATCGAAGCCCTCGAAAAGGCCACCCGCGGCATGACGCCCCTCGAACCCTTCGACCTCATCCCCGACGACAAGCCGCTCGAGGGCGGCCACATCGATATCCGCGACGCCGAGGGCAACATCATCGCCACGCTCAAGATCACCGGCAACGACCTCGAACGCTGGCTCGTCGATGCGCCCGTCGCCAAGGAGACCGCGGACGGCTCCGAGTAAACTCGCGCCCATGCGCATCCTCGGGATCGAGTCCAGCTGCGACGAGACCGCCGCCGCGATCGTCGACGACGGGCGCGCCGTGCGCTCCAATGTCATCGCGTCCCAGCACGACCTCCATGCCGAGTACGCCGGCGTCGTCCCCGAGATCGCCAGCCGCGCCCACGCCGAGCGCATCAGCGCCGTCATCGACCGCGCCCTCCGCGAAGCGGGGTGCACACTCTCTGACATCGACGCCGTCGCCGTCGGCAACCGACCGGGGCTCATCGGCGCGCTCCTCGTCGGAGTCTCCGCCGCCAAGGCGCTGGCGTGGTCGCTCGATACGCCCATCGTGGGGGTGGACCATGTCGTCGCGCACCTCTACGCCGGGCTCCTCGACGACCCCGACTGGACGATGGACTCCGTCTTCCCCGCCATCGGGCTGGTCGTCTCGGGCGGGCACACCGCGATGTACGAACTGGATGCGCCCCTCGTCATCCGCCGCGTCGGCGCGACCCTCGACGACGCCATCGGCGAGGCCTACGACAAGGCCGCCACCATCCTCAATCTCGCGCACCCCGGCGGCCCCAAACTCGACAGACTTGCGCAGACAGGCGACGAACGCGCCCACGACTTCCCCATCTCCCGCCTCGCGCCCGACTCCCTCGACTTCTCCTTCTCCGGGCTCAAGACCTCGGCCCTCTACACCGTCCGCGGCAACCCCGGCAAACAACTCGGTGGCGCTCCCGGCGCCTTCGAGCGCGATGCCTCGGATCTCACCGAGCAACAAGTCGCCGATGTCGCCGCGAGTTTCCAGCGTGCCGCCGTCAGCGCTGTCATCCTCAAACTCGAGCGCCTCCTGGAACGCTGCGACGTCAAACCGCGCACGCTCCTTGTCGGCGGGGGCGTCAGCGCCAACTCGCGCCTCCGCGCCGAACTCATCGCGCTGGGCGAGCGCAACAACCTGAGTGTGCGCCTCCCCAGGATGGCCTACTGCCTCGACAACGCGGCCATGCTCGCCGGCCTCGCCCACCAGCGACTCATCACGGGAGACGCCGACGATCTCGCGCTCACCGCCTCGCCGTCGAGCACCGCCGGACTCGCGACATGACCGCGATCCTCGGCCCGTGGCCCCATCCCGCCTGCCTCGATGACGACACGCTGCTCGCACAATGCGCCATGGGCAAGGGGCGATCGGGCGGCCCCGGCGGCCAGCACCGCAACAAGGTCGAGACGCTCGTCATCCTCACGCACAAACCCACCTCCATCGAGGCCCACGCCGGCGAGCGCCGCTCGGTAATGGAGAACAAGCGCGTCGCGCTCAAACGCCTCCGCCTGAAACTCGCCGTCGAACACCGCACGGCCGTCCCGCTCGGCGACATCGGCTCGGCGCTGTGGCGCTCCCGCCTCCTCCGCCAGCGCGACGCCCAGGGCAAGACGATCACGCGCATCTCGTGCAACCCCGGACACCGCGACTACCCATCGCTCCTCGCCGAGGCGATGGATGTCATCGACGCGTGCGCGTTCGACCTCACCCGCGCCGGCATCCGCCTCGATGTCAGCGCGAGCCAGCTCGTCAAACTTCTGCGCGAGCATCCCGCGGCACTCGTGCGCGTCAATGAACAACGCAAGGCCATGGGCGAGCGCCCGCTCCGCTGACAAGCCGCCTCAGCCGCCCGACCGACCCGCATCGCCCCCGGGATCGGTGCGCGCCCGCAGGGCGAGCAGCACCTCGGTGTATCCATCCTCGGCGCCCGGGGGCGACTCGTGGATGATCCACGAGCGCCACTCGTCGGACACATCGTCGGCGAACTCCTCGCGCGTCACGACCCAGATCGTCTCTTCGGGCGGATGGTCGTCGATGTCCTCAAGGTCGCGCACCCGCTCCACCGGCCGATCCGTCGCGTACACGAGCACGGCCTCATCCACGCGCCATGTGTACAACGGGTCGTCATCGGGGACGCGCTCCGCGACCACCTCCGCAAATCGCCATTCTTCGTACCGCTGCTCACCCCACCACCCGTGCAGATGACCCGTCAGGGTGAACAGCGCCGCCCACGCGAAGACCGCAGCGCCGACCGTCACGCCGCACGCCGCCCGGCGGCACGACACCGCCGCCATCACCGCGGCCCCGATTACCAGCGCCATCACCACCACGACCGCCGGGCCCACGCGCATGGGCTGACTCACCTCGATCAGCGCCGCCCCCGCGCCGAATACGATCAGGAGGACCATAAAGGTCCCGAACATGCGCACCGTGCGGCTGGGCGTCATCACGCGCATCGCGCCCAGCGTCCCCGCCGCGCTCATGACCGCCAGCGCCGGCGCGATCGGGATCAGGTAGTACCAACGCCGATGATCCGGGATCGTCATCACCACGAGCGTCGCGATCACGATCCAGAACAGAACACGCACCGCCGCAAAGTCCGACGACCGCTTGCTCCACGGCGCAAACAGCCCGAGCACCACGCACGGCGCCCACGGGAGCAGCAGCCGGAATGGCGCATGCAGGTAGTACGCCGACACGTGCGCCAGCAAACCGCTTCCCTCATCCCCCGAGCTGTTCCCGATGAGTTCGTGATACCACACATCCACCGTTTCAGGCGCATGCACGATCAACGCCGCCGCCCACGGCCCGACAATCAGCGCGAACACGACCAGCCCCGTGAACGGACGAACCACCGCCGACAATCGCTCGCCCTGGCGTGACAACAGCAGATGCATCATCACACCGAAAAGGATCAGCCCCGGCAGGTGGGGCCCCTTGGCCAGCGTCGCCAACGCGAAGCCAATCCACCCCACGAGTGCGCCGCGCCGCTGCGCAGCGGTCCGGTCCTCCGCCAGCGTCGCGCGCACGAATCCCAGCGTCGCCAGCCCGCCCAGCGCGCCGTACACCATCTCCGGGCGCGCGCTGTTGGTCAGCGTGAAGTACCCGACGCTCGTGGCGAGCAACAATCCCGCGAGCACGCCCATCGCGCGCCCACCTAGCCGCCACCCCAGCGCCATCGTCACGCCCACCAGCGCGATCCCCGCCAACCACGACGGCAACCGCGCCGCCCACTCGGGCACATCCCCCGCGCCCGGGATCACCTTGGCGACGCCGATCACGAGCCAATACATGAGTGGCGGCTTCTTGAGACGCGCCTCGTCATTGAAACTCGGCACCAGGTAATCTCCCGACGCCATCATCTCGCGCGCCGACTGCGCCACTAGAACCTCGTGCCCGTCCAGCGGGCGGCTCGAGAACACGCCCCCCATCGGCACGAGCGCGGCCACGATCAGGACGAGCGCGATCCACAGCCGCGATCGACCACCGGTCGCTTCACTCCGATCGTGATGGTCCGGGGCGGCTACTTCTGGTACTCCTCGCGCAACAAGCCCACCATCACATCGTCCCGCAACTCGCCCAGCCGCACAAACTGCTTCCGCCGGACGCCCTCGCGCACGAACCCCGCCTTCTCCAGCACACGCCCCGACGCCGGGTTGTCCAAGAAATAGCACGCGCACAACTTCCGCACCCCCCAATCCTCGAACGCGTGCCGGACCACCGCGCCGAGCGACTCCGTGGCGTAGCCGCGGCCCGCGTGCGCCGGATCGATCACGTACCCGACCTCCGCCGTCCCGTGCTCCCGGTTGAACCCGAAGAACCCAGTCGATCCGATCCCCTCGCCGGTTGCTTTCAGCCGTATGGCGAAGCACACACCGGTCCCCTCCTCGAGCGACTTCATCTGCTTCGCCAGCCGCTCGACCGCGAACTCCCGAGTGAACGGGTGCGGGAAGGTCCCCGTGTTCCGAGCCACGGCCAGATGCGAGCCCACCCGGATGAAGTCCTCGAGATCCGCCTCGCAGGTCGGGCGGAGGACAAGGCGATCTGTCGTCAGCACAATCGGCTCGTCAGGTTTCATGTTGCGCACCATTTCCCGCTGAAGCACTCCGCCACCGGACCCCCCAGCCACACGCACCCGCTCGACTCATCCCAACGCACATCCAGCACGCCCCCCGCCATGTGCACCGCCACATGCCGCTCCGCCAGCCCCCGAACCGCGCCCGCCACGCACACCGCGCACGCGCCCGTCCCGCACGCCATCGTCATCCCGGCACCGCGCTCCCAGGTCGCGACCTCCACGATCCGCGGCTCCACCACCCGCGCCCAATGCACATTCATCCGCTGCGGGAATGCATCGTGCCGCTCCAGAATCGAACCCACCCGGGTCACCTCCGCCGCGCCGGGCATTTCATCGACAAACATCACGGCGTGCGGGTTGCCCATCGAAACGAATGTCATCTCGTGCGCGTCGCCGCCCGAGTGCACAATCCACAATCGCTCGCCCAAGCGTTCCAGGGCCGCCGTGTCCACGGGTACACGCGCCGCCTCGAGCACCGGCTCCCCCATATCCGCCCGCGCCCGCCGCACGATCCCATGCGTGCCCCGCTCCGCCTCAACCCCGACCCGTCTCCCTCCCATCTCCACCGTCATCCGATCGGTGCGCACATACCCGCGATCGATCGCCAGCTTCGCGACCATGCGTATCCCGTTGCCGCACATCCCACCGGGCGAGCCGTCCGAGTTGACCACTTCCGCGCCCACATCGTCCGCGCCATCGCCGCGCGACACCACGATCACGCCGTCCGCGCCGATCCCCGTCCGACGATCGCACATCTCGTGCGCCTGGACGCGCCATATCGCATCGCCCGCCGCCAACTCCGGGCGCGCCACCCCATCGAGCACCATGTAATCGTTGCCGCACCCGTGCATCTTCACGAACGCGATGTCCGCGCCGCTCATCGCCACGAGAAATACCCCATCACGCCGATCGCCAGCAGCCCGGCGATCGTCAACAACTTGATCACGCGCACCTTCCGATCGATCGCCAGCCCGTACACGCGCTCGCCCACCAGCCGCTCCAGCGCCCGCTGCCGCCCGAGGATGCTCCCGTGGCGATACGTGAACTTCCGCCTCGGGATATGGTTGTACAGCGCCACCGCGCCCAGCGCGCCCGCCATCGCGTACACGGCCTCGCCCGTCACAGGCCGCCCATCATCGCCATCGCCCCGGTGCATCCCGCTCAGGTGCTGCGCCGCAAAGGCGTCCGCCTGCAGCTCGAATCGCCGGCTCACAACGCCGAACACCAACACCCCCACGACAATCCCCGCCACCGTCAACGCAACCCCCAGCCACGCCGCGATCCCCTGCGCGATCAGCCCGCGTTCATCCATCGACCGCGCCAGCCAATCGGCGCCCACCCAGAAGACGCCGACCGACGCGATGATCGACCCCAGCATCCACGGCAGGTGGTGCCGCCTGGCGTGCCCCACCTCGTGCGCCATCACCGCCTCCACCTGTTCCGCGCTCAACCGCTCCAATAGCGCATCGGTCAGCAGCACATACCGCAGCCACGGGAGCACACCCACCATCGCGCCGTTGAGCATCCCCGTCCGGCTCCGCCACACCAGCAACTCCGCGCACCGCACGCCGTGCGCCTTGCACAAGCCCATCAACCGGTCCCGCATCGCGCCCGCGCCGAGCGGGCGCGTCGACCACAGGAATCGGAGCAACAGCGGCGCGCACGACAACACCGCCACAACGCCCCCCAGTTGCAGCACCACAGCCACCACCTCATCGCGCGTCATGGTTTCGCCGGGCGTCTGGGGAAGGTCCAGCACCCGCTCGATCACCTCGGCCCACGACACCAGCAGGAATATCGGCACGAGCACCACCAGCACGCCGTGGCGCATGTGGTCCCACACGAACTCCCACCGCGTCGGGATCGCCTCCACCCGCTCGCCCCCATCCAGCCGCGAATACACCGACGCCTCGCGCACGCGCCGATCGATCGGCGCGTACGCCCACCACACCCACGCCAGCACCGCGACGGGCGGCGCCATCGCCAGCGCCTCATCAAGCCCCACGACATTCCCGATCACGCCGCGCACCCCCTCGAACCACCCCGTAATGATCACCGCGCCCGCGAAGGCCGCCAGCACACCGACCCGCGAGACCGAGATCACGGCATCCGCAAGCCCGAGCGCCCGCCCGTCGCCGCGCCGGTCCAGCGCCCGGCCGATCCGCCACAGCGCCAGGTGCGACAGCGCCCCCACCAGCGCCATCGGCGCGAGCGAATACAGCGCAACTTCCCATGCGCTCAATCCGCGCACGATCGGCACGCCGGAGAACGACTCGCCCACCAGCAGGATCGCCACCATCGCGATGAGCAGCGGGTGCAGCATCGCCCAGCTTACCCGCCGCCGTCCGTGCGCTCGACGGCGCCCAGATCAACCACCGCACCATCGGGCGTGTAGTAATCGGCGTTCATCTTGTTCGGGCTCACAAAGGTGTACACGAGCCCGCAGCGCCCCTGACGCTTCGCGTATTCCAGGTCCCCGTCGCTCGGTCCCGCGTACCGCCGATTCGCGTAATCACTCGCATGGAAGTGGAAGAACAGCACCGATGCATCCCCCGCGTCCAGCATCTCCTGCGACGCCACGAACCGGTCATCGCCGTACCGCTCCGTCGGGCGGGGCGGATAGGTCGTCGCCGCGAACCCACGCGATGCGCTCCAGTCGATCAGCCCGCCGTACTCCGTCGTCGTGTCCCGGCGATCACGCTCGGCGCTCACAAAGAGCGCACCGGCGACGCCCCGGTCGTCCACGCAGTCGATCGCCACCATCAACAGCAGCGCATCGCCCCATGACAGTTTGTCGCCGTCATCGCCGAGCGTCTCGCCCGTGAGCGTTCCCGCCATCTCGCGCCGGAATACCGTCCGCCCCTTCAGGCGACGTCCCGCCTCCTCGAGCAAGCCAGATCGGCTCATCACCAGCCATTCCGGGTGCCGCTCCGAGGCGTACATCACCCCCGCCATGTGACGCAGCGCCCACCCGCGCATCTGCTCGGTGCTCAGACCCGCTACCGCCGAAGCCGCACGCGAGCGGAACTCCGCGTGCCGCCCCTCGCCCAGGCGGCGCACCCACGCCAGCTGCTCGCCGGTCCGCGGCACCGCCTTCAACTCGCGCGCCGACCACACCACGCTCTGCGTCAGCGCATCTTCGGGCACGCTCTCGTGCGTCAACCGCTCGAGCAACCGCGCCTCGTCCGGCTCCAGCGCCATGAGCAAGCCCCACGCCTCCACGCGATCCCGCTCGCGCAGCCCCTCGTCCCCCTCGCCTCCCAACCGGTCCATGAACACATCGAACACAACCTCGCTCGGTGCACGACCGGGGAACAACTTCGCGAGCGCGGCACGCTCGGGCGCGTCCTTCTTGATCTTGTAGTCGCTCAGCGCCGCCGCACGCGACCACCGGCGCACCAGCGCCGGCCCCAGGTCCGTCCATCCACGCTCCGCCCCCGCGTCGCCCATCACCGTCACGATCCCCTGGTCCGGCTCCGTCGGCAGCATCAGCGCGAACATCCGGCGCGTGTCCGCGATGTTCGCCTCATCCTTCAGCAGTTGCGCGATCGCTCCGGCCCGCAACCGCGTCGGCGCCGACCGCTCCCACACCACGCGCTTGAGCGACTCGCGCGCTCCCGAAGGGTCCAGCACGCCCTCAGCAACAAACTCGTCTGTGCGCTCAACCGACGCCATCCGGTCGCGAAGGTCCGCGCTCTTGTCCGTGATCGCGCCGGGCGTGGCCTCGCCCCCGCCGCCACCGGAACACGCCGAGAGAAGCAGCGCGACCAGAGCCATCCATGCGCCCGCGCAACGATCGATGCGTCCGTGTCTCATGCGCCCGAGTGTACGCCACCCCCCGGCGCGTTTGTCGCCGCCGCTCCCTCACGCCTATGATCTCGCTTGCCAACTTCAGGAGCATCGATGCCCGGCTCTTCCAGCAAATCCACACCCGATCACGCGGATCTCCACGATCGCGTCGCCATGGTCATCGATCGCATCCGGCCCGCCGTCCAGTCCGACGGAGGCGACCTCGAACTCGTCGAGATCACGGACTCCGGCGTCGTGAAAGTGCGTTTGCACGGCGCCTGCGTCGGGTGCCCCTCCTCAACGCTCACGCTCAAGGCCGGCATCGAACGGAATCTCAAGGACTACGTCCCCGAAGTCCGATCCGTGGAAGCCGTGGAGTGAGTCAACACTAACCCGAACATTTCCCCCAAGGGTTCGTTGTCCGCGTGTGTGGGCGCGGTACACTCTCATGTGGTGGGTAATCTCGGCATCCGTTGTGCCGTTGGACAGGAGGTCCTCATGCTGGTCATCACCAGACGCGAGGGCGAGGAGGTCGTCATCGGCGACCCACGCAATCCGATCGGGATCGTGCGCATCGCCACGATCAAAGGCGATCGTGTGCGCGTGGCGCTGGAGTTCCCGCGAGACATCCCGGTGCATCGCCGGGAGGTCGCGGATCAGATCGTTGTCGACGGCCCCGAGGTCGCCGGCAAGATCGGACTGGCCGCCGCCTCGACCTGAATCGCACGCGAGTTCTGAACGAACCATACCGTGGCCCGTTGTGTTGCCTCACTCTGCTATCGGTGCGCGCCGCGCGAGCGACTCGATCTGCTCGACCGTCAGCGACTCCGGACGCGCACTCGCATCGATCCCATCCGGGAACCCGAACCCGCGCCCGAGAATTGCGCCGATCTGCTTCCGGCGCTTCGTGAACAGCACGCGGCACATCCGCGCCAGCGCCTCCGCGTCGCGCGTCAACGGCTCCGACCGGCGCACGAGCGACACCATCTCGCTCTCCACCTTGGGCCTCGGCCAGAAACACGCGCCGGGAAGCACCGCGATCCGCTCGATCTCCGCCAGCGCTTGCGCGATCACACCCAACTCGCCGTAATCCTTCGTGCCCGGCTTGGCGCGCAAACGCTCACCCACTTCCTTCTGGATCGTCACGAACATCCCGCGGCACTCGGGATGCTTCGTCAGAATCGTCACCATCAACGGGCTCGCGGCCCCATAAGGCAGGTTCGAAACAAGCGTGAACGCTCGTCCCCGCAGCGCCGCCACAACCTCCTCGTTCATCGCCGATTTCCCCGCCAGGCAATCCCCGCGCACCAGCGTGATGCGCTCACCGAGCGTCTTCGTAAGCAGGTCGCCCAACCCGGCGTCCAGCTCGCACGCGATCACCTCGCACCCGCGCGCCACCAACTCCTCCGTCATCGTCCCCGTGCCCGGCCCCACCTCCAGCACCACATCCCCCGCGCCCACACCGGAGGCATCCACGAGTTTCCGAATCAGGTTGTGATCGATCAGGAAGTTCTGCCCCAGCGCGTGCCGGGGCGACAGCCCATGCGACTCCAGCAGGAACCGAATCTCGTTCAGCGTCTGCATCGCTCACCACTCGCCGCTGAGAATCCGCTCGATCGCCCGCGCCACGCCATCTTCCGCATTGCTCTCCGTGTGCCTCGCCGCAACCGCCTTCACCTCATCCACGGCGTTCCCCATCGCCACGCCCAGCGCCGCCCCCTCGATCATCGCCACATCATTCACCTCGTCCCCGATCGCGGCGATCCGGTCGCGCGCGATCCCCATCTCGAGCGCCAGCCGATGAATCGCCGTCCACTTGGAGACCTGCGGGTCGAACACCTCCAGGAGGTGCACCGCCTCGTCCTTGCCGCCGTGCGCCTCGTGCGAGTTGCCCGACACCGCCGCGAAATGCTGCATCATCGTGCGCTCACCGAACTCCGCTCGCACCGACTTGGCCAATGACCGCATGGTCTCCGTCACCGCCGCGAACCCCACCCGCACCGTGTGCTCCGGGTGCGGGTCGTGCTCGATGTGGTCGATGAACCGCACCTCTACATCCATCACCTGGAACCACCACTGCGTCGGCGCCTCGATCGGGCCCGAGTTCACCACCAGGTAATCGAACCCCGCAGCATCACGATCCTTGAGGATGATTGGCGCCCGCCCCGCCCGCGCGAAGTGGTCGCACAACCCGGCGACCAACTCCCGCCCCATCGCCCATCGATGAATCGTCCTCCCAGAGGCCGCATCGACCACCATCGCGCCACCCGCCGTGATCATCGGCGCGATCTCCCGCCCCGCCGCCGGCCTGTGCGCATCCACCGCCCGCACGGCGGACCCCGACTCCACGAATCCACGGCCCGTGCACAGCACCACCGTCATCCCGTCGTCCCGCGCGCGCCGCACCGCCGCCACATTCGCTTCCGTCACCCGCCCATCCGGCGCGAACAGTGTTCCGTCGAGGTCCAGCGCTAGCAGATCGTATTTCCGGGCGCTCACAGACGGACGGTAGCACATCCACACGCCCGCTTTCCCGGCGACACGCGCCCGCCAAACCGCTAAGATTCCTTCCAGTGATCGTCACGCGCGCCAGGAAGGGAGTTCCGGTCGCATGAGCCCACCCCCCGCAGGGCACGGCTTGGACGCGCACGATCTGGGGCCGCAACTGGCCCCCGCACTCATCGAAACATGCGAAGCGTCGGGCGCGGGCCCCATCGACGGCCTCCGCTGGTTCCGCACCGACTGGCAGCGGGGCGGCGCCGCGACGGCCTACGCCACATTCTCTCCGCCCGACGGCGAGCCGCGCGAGGTCGTCGTCAAGTTCCCCGTCGGGCCCATGGAGTACCGCTTCACTACCGGCCTCGCGCAGACCGATGCGCCCACGCCACGCGTCGTCCACCACGGCGTCGAACTGGGCGGTTGGGACTTCGCGTGGCTCGTCATGGAGCGCGTGCCCGGCGATCCCCTGGCCGCCCACCTCCACAAGGAGGTCTTCGAGGAACTCGCCGACGCCGCGGCACGCTTCTACCTCCGCGCCTCGCAGCGCTGGCCCATGGATGTCGTTCCCGTCCGCGAAGACTGGCCCCACCTGCTCGATCGCGCCCGCGAGAACGCGCGCATCAACCCCATCCCGCACGCGCAGGAATGGACCAACGCGATCAAGAACACACAGAAGGTCATCGACCGCATCGCCACCGAGTGGAACGCGCGCACCGTCACCAACTGGTGCCACGGCGACCTCCACGCCGGCAACCTCATGCGCCGCGCCGAAGACTCCCCGTGGGGGCCCACCGAGTGCGTGCTGCTCGATCTCGCCGAGGTCCACCCCGGCCACTGGGTCGAGGACGCCGTCTACCTCGAACGCCTCTACTGGATGCGTCCCGATGCGCTCAAGGGCGTCAAGCCCGTCTCGCTCATCGCCCGCGCCCGCAAGAAGCACAACCTCGACACCTCCGACGATTACCAGCGCCTCGCCGACATCCGCCGCGTCCTGATGGCGTCCTGCGCGCCCGCCTTCCTGCAGAGCGAAGGCCACCCGCGCTACCTCGAAGCCGCGTTGGGGGTTCTGGAGAAGACGCTGCCGCGGGTGGCGTAGGCGCGCATGAAAAACCCGCGGGTTGTCCCCGCGGGTCTCTTTAGAGCACTTGATGGTCGGAGCGTCGTCGGACAGATCGTCGACGATCCGGTCTTAGCGCCGGCGACGAGCGGCGAGCATGCCGCCGAGGCCGAGCATCGCGGCCGCACCCGGGGCGGGGATGGCCTGCGCGAGCACGAAGTTATCCACGGTCGGCCAGATGAAACCGGACACGGGCTGAACAGCGGCCACCGTGAGCGACACGAGCGAGCCGTCGGAGACGAAGCCGAGGAAGCTCGAGGTCGTCGCTCCGACGATGGTCTGGGAGACCGAGCCGGAGGAGTCGACGGCGGTGATCATGATGTCACCCGCGGCGAAGGCACCGGCAATATTGCTGTCGAAGAAGTTGCCGCCGAAGGCCGATGCTCCGCCGGTGAAGTTGGAGAAGACGATGGAGTCGGTGGCGGTGTTGGTCGAGAGCCAGGGGTCGCCGACGGTGCCGGCGCCGAAGAACCCGTTGGCCGCCGACGCGGTGTAGCCGTAGGCGCCCGCGGAGCGGACGATCGGGCTGGCGGTGACGCCGGTGATCGAGAAGCCGGTGTAGGTGTCGGTGCCCTGCGCGCTGGTCGCGGCGTTGAACGACGCGAGCGAGGTGTGCACGGTAAAGCCGGCGTTGGCGGCGCCTGCGGCGCAAAGAACAGCCGTGGCCGCCACAGCGGCAACAAATGAACCCTTCATGGATCTTGCTCCCTCCGCAGCACTTAGGCTGCAGAATCCCTTAGGTTGGTCATCCGAGTCGGCGCGAAGCGATGCCCGGAGACACTCCCCGGGGCGCACCCTTCGACCTCACAAACCCGCTCGGATTGCAGAAACCTGACGTGTTGCGAATAGATTGCAGCGGAACCCGACGAAGTCAATCCGCGCCGAACGGAAATCTGCGCGCGGTCATTGAGTTTGGGGCAATGGGAAACCTGGCCAGAAGTTGAGTGCGAGTCAAGGTCGTGATAACCAGGTCAGAGCAGCGCGACGGGGTCGACATCGATCGCCGTGTGCGCATCGCTCTTGGCGAGACCCGCGACACGCAACTCCGTCAGCACCCGTTGAATCACACCCGCGCTCGACGCCGTGATCTCGATCCCGAACCGGAAGTGCCCCGATACGCGGCTCAGCGGGCACGCCGCCGGCCCGCGCACACGCAACTGCGATGCAACCTCCGACGAACGAATCGCACCCGCGATCATCTCCGCGTGTGACTCGGCCTTCCCCGAGTTCGTGTCACGGCACACGATCCGCGCCATCCGCGTCACCGGAGGCAACCCCGCGCGCCCCCGAATCTCCAACTCCCGCTCTGCAAACCCCGCAAAGTCGTGCCCCGACGCGAACACAATCGCCGGCTCCTTCGGGCACATCGTCTGAATCACCACACGCGCGCCCTTCCCAGATCGTTCGCTCCGCCCCGCCCGGCCCGCCACCTGCGCCACCAACTGGAAGGTCCGCTCCGCCGCGCGGAAGTCCGGCAGGTGAATCGCCGTGTCCGCGTTCACCACGCCGATCAACCGCACATCCGGAAAATCAAGCCCCTTGGCGATCATCTGCGTGCCGAGCATCACCCGCGCCGCGCCCGTGCGAAACTTCTCCAGTGAGTCGAAGTAATCCGCCCCGCTGCGCATCGTGTCCGAGTCGAGCCGCAGAATTTGATCCTCGTGCAACTCGGGCAGTTTCCGCGCCAGTTCCTCCTCCAGACGCTGCGTGCCGAACCCGAGCGTCACGATCTTCTTCCCGCAGTCCGGGCACACCCTGGGCAACTTCGTCTCGCTCAGGCAGTGGTGGCAACGCACGAACCCGCCGGCCACACCGTCCTCCCGCAGCCGCTTGTGATACACGAGCGTCGCGTCGCACTGATGGCACATCACCTTGAACTCGCACGCCGCGCACGCCAGGTACGACGCGTACCCCCGCCGATTCAGCAGCAGCATCACCTGCCCGCCCCCCCCGACATCCCCCGCGGGAAAGAGCGTCTCACGAATCGCGCGCTCGAGCGTCGGCCCCAGCGCATGCAACAGGTGCCGGTCCTCCGTCCGATTCTTTCGCTCCTCCTCCAGATCCACAATCGTTACCCGCGGCAGCACGCCCCCACCCACCCGGTCCTTCAACTCGAGCAACCCGAACCGCCCCTCCTTCGCGTTCCGCCACGACTCCAATGATGGCGTCGCCGATCCGAGCACGACCGGGCAATCTTCCAGTTGCGCGCGCTTGAGCGCCACATCCCGCGCGTGGTACCTCGGCAGTTGATCCTGCTTGTACGAGGAGTCGTGCTCTTCATCCACCACGATCAACCCGAGCGCCCGCGCCCCCCCGCTACCGAAGGGCGCGAACACCGCCGAGCGCGCGCCGATCACCACCGCCGCCTTCCCCTCCGCGATCCGTCGCCACTCCGCGTGACGCTGTGACGCCGTCAGCGCCGAGTGCAGCACCGCCACACCCTCACGCCCGAACCGCGACAGGAACCGCCCGGCTGTCTGCGGCGTCAGCGAAATCTCCGGCACCAGGACAATCGCCCCGAGCCCCCGCGCCAGCACGCGCTCGAGCACCCCCAGGTACACCTCGGTCTTGCCCGAGCCCGTCACGCCGTAAAGAAGATGAGGGCTGAATGTCCCGATCGTCCCCGCCACCGCCTCGATCGCCGACCGCTGCGCCTTGGTCAGTTCCGGCGCGACCGACTGCGCTCGCGGCATCGCCTCGTGGAAACGCGTCCGCACGCCCTCGATCTCTACCTCCTCCAGAAACCCCGCTCGCACCAGTTTGTTGATCGGCCCAAGATTGGCCGCACCGACCCGCAGCGCCAGCGTCTTGGGCTCCAGCGGGAAATCGCTCCGGGGAATCCCACGGATCGCCTCCCACGCCGACGCCACGCTCGCCGTCAGTTTCCCGTCCGGCTCACGCCCCGTCGGAGTCAGGTACTTCCTGACGACCCGCCCTGTCTTCCGCTTCACCGCCGCCGGCACCATCGTCGCCAGCACCATCCCGATCGGGCACGCGTAGTACGCGCTCATCCAGCGGGCCAGCGCGATCACCGACTCCCCCAGCGCCCCCCCGTGACGCGCCGTAATTGGCTTGATCTTCGAGGGCTCCATGGCCGGATCGGTCACGATCTCGACCACCACCCCCTCCGCCGGCTTGTTCCCACGCCCCAGCGGCGCCGTCACGCGCTCCCCGACCCGCAGCCCCTCCATCGCCGCAGGTACGGCGTATGTCAGGCCATCCGGCGCATCGATCCCCCGCTCAAGCACGACGCGTGCGAACACCTCGTATCGAGGGGCATCTGAACCGAATAGCGGGCGGGTCTGCTCCACCATCCCAGCGTACCCGCGCCGCGGATTCGCACCAGACGCATGATTTGCGGCACCGAGGCGCGGTTTTGCGGAACCGCCGACCGGTTGCGTCGCCCAAACACGGCCGGTATGTTCCGCCGGCGCTCCGATCCAAGACCCGGCCCCGCCGGGCCTTGTGTCGTCGCGTGCCACGGCGTGCGTGCCACGGAATGGGGTGTTTTCGTTCCCCGCGCCCGCCATCTTGTGAAGGCCACCCAGGACTCCTACCGGACGGAGATCATTCAGATGCGAACGAGTTTCCCTCGATTGGCTCGCTTGGCGCCCATGGCGCTCCTTTTGTCTGTCGGTCTGGCGACGCCCGTCTCCGCCGACACCGTGGCCGATCAACTCCGTCAGGCGCAGTCGCTCATGGAGCGCGGCGAGACCTACGCCGCCAACCGACTCGCGCGCGATCTCGCCGCGACCGACATGTCCGCCGCCGAGCGCACCGCGCTGATGGACCTCCGCGCCAAGACCGACCGCGCGCTCAGCGAGATGAGTGATGTCGATCGCTCGCTCCACACCGCGACCTACCTCCTGCACGACGCCGACATCGTGGGCGTCGAGCAGGAAGCCGAGTCCGTCCGCAAGTCCGATCGCGCCCGCCCGGAGGACCGCCTCCGCGCATCGAACCTGCTCGATGAGGCCGCACGACTCCGCGCCGAACTCACGCCCCTCGTCCCCACGGCCCTCGACGCCGCGACCGCGGACCTCAAGGCCGGCGACTTCTCCGGCGCCAAGGCCACGATCCTCGGCGTGCAGCGTCTCGGCGCCCGCCTGACTCAGCCGCAGCGCATCGCGCTCAACGACATCCGCGACGCCATCCTCAAGGAAGAGCGTCGATCCGGCCAGTCCTTCATCGTCGCCTCCGAGTCGCCCCTGCTCACCTTTAAGTCCGGCGCCGCGGGCGGCCTCCGCTCCATCGATATCACCGTCGCCGAGGAAGACCCCGACGACTGGAGCACCATCCCCGCCGACGGCTCATCGGCGCCGGCCTCCGAGCCCGCACCGGAGCCCGCCCCCGCGACGCAGGCCTTCGACAACATGGTCAAGTCCAACGCGGCCCAGATGCTCGATGACGCCAACCGCGCCTACGCCGAGGGACGCTTCGAGCGCGCCCGCGACCTTTACATCTCGCTCCAGACCCAGTTCGCGCGCAACCTCACCGCCGAGCAGTCCCAGACCGTCGACCGCCGACTCGTCGAGATCTCCCAGCGCCTCGGCCAGCCCGGCGGCAACCTGCTGGGCGATGAGTCCGAGGCCATCCGCATCGGACGCGAGCGCACCACCGCGCAGTACAACAACTTCATGACCCGCGCCCGCGACCTCCTGACCGCCGGTCAGTTCGATGAGGCCGCCAGCGCCGCCACCGGCGCCGAGGTCACCATCCTCAACGGGCTCAACGACGGCTACTTCTCGCAGGAAGAGGCCGAGCGCCTCAAGGGCGACGCCGGCGCGCTCCTTCGCCAGATCAACGCCGCGGAAGAAGAGTATCGCATTAACGAAATAAACCGCCGGGCCGCGCAGACCGAGGCCGATGCGGTCACCCGCCAGCTCCAGCTCGAGGAAGAGAAGAACCAGAAGATCGAGGCCGGCATCCGGCGCATGCAGGACCTCCAGATGGAACAGCAGTACGAGGCCGCCCTCGACATCTGCGATGAACTCCTCTTCATCGATCCCAACAACCCCACCGCGCTCATGATGAAGCCGGTCTATCAGGACATCATGTTCTACCGCGAATGGGAGCGCATCCAGCGCGCCCAGACGATGTCCTACACCGCGGAGAGTCTCGAGATCGAGAACTCCCTCATCGTGCCCAAGAGTGTCATGGACTACCCCGCCGACTGGCCCGAGCTCACATGGCTCCGCACCGGTGCCGTCGGGTATGCTGCCAGCGCCGCCGACCGGCGCACGCGCTCGAGTCTCGCCGGCGCCGTCATCCAGGACCAGATGCCGCGCACCACGCTCGAGCAGGCGATCTCCGTCGTCGCGAGCGTCGCGAATGTCAACTACGACGTCGATTGGCCCTCGCTCGCCGACATCGGCGTCTCCCGCGACGACCCGATCGAGATGCACATCAAGGGCGTCACCGCCGAGGTCATGCTCGACCGCATCATGGACAAGGTCTCGCGCGATCGCTTCGATCCCGCGGGCTACACCATCAAGGACGGCGTCCTCCTGATCGGCTCCGAACAGTCGCTCGACCGCCATGTCGTCCCCGCGGTCTACAACATCCGCGACCTCCTCTTCGACACGCCCGACTTCGACACCGTCCCCGATGTCGACCTCAACTCCGTCATCGCCCGCGCCAATCAGAAGCGCCCCGAGCCCTCGCTTTGGACGCTCGATCAGCCCGAGCGGCGCGAAGGCCTCGAGTACGACCGCGACGGCATGGTCGATAAACTCATCGACACCATCCAGGCCACCGTCGCGCCCGACTCATGGCGCGATCACGGCGGCTCCACCGGGACCATCAACGAACTCAACGGCTCGCTCGTCATCCGCACGACGCCCGAGAATCACGCCGCCATCAACGGCCTGCTCTCCGAACTCCGCGAGGTCCGCAACATCCAGATCTCTGTCGACGCCCGATTCCTCACCGTCTCGCAGGACTTCTTCGAGCAGATCGGCTTCGACCTCGACGTCTACTTCAACGCACGCAACAACCAGTTCCAGGCCGTTCAGAACCAGCTCGATCTGCTCCACGGCGGCTCGTTCGCCAACGGCGGCCTGGGCGTGTACCCGTCCGACATCGTCGGCACGCGGACCGGCGCGGTGCAGCAGTACTACATCGACCCCGCCACCGGCAACCCCGTCTTCGCGACCAACAACTTCGCCGTCCCCGCGCCAGAGCCCCTCTCGATCATCCCCGTCCAGCAGAACTCCGACGCCATCACGGATCAGCTGATCTCCGCGGCCTCGGACTTCGCCTCGGGCATCACGTCCGGCAACCCCGCGCTCTCCGCGGCCCTCACCTTCATGGACGACATCCAGGTCGACCTGCTCATCGAGGCCACGCAGGCCGACCAGCGCACCGTCAACCTCACCGCGCCCCGCCTGACCTTCACCAACGGCCACAGCGCCAACGTGTTCGTCACCAGCCAGCGCCCCTTCGTCTCCGACCTCACCCCGGTCGTCGGCACCTCGTCGGTCGCCTTCGACCCCACCATCAACACCGTCAACTCCGGCTTCACGCTCCTCGTCCGGGGCGTCGTCTCCTCGGACCGCCGCTATGTCACCATGGCGACCATCGCCTCGCTGGCCATCCTCGAGGGCTTCGGGTCGGACATCGAAGTCTCCGCGACCGCCGGCGGCAACGGGAACAACGGCGGCGCGGGCGTGCCCATCACCGCCGCCATCCAGACCCCGCTGCTCCAGGTCTCCCGAGTCCAGACCGCTGTCACGGTCCCCGACAAGGGCACCATCCTGCTCGGCGGTCAGCGTGTCTCCTCGGAGACCGAGGTCGAAACCGGCGTCCCCATCCTGTCCAAGATGCCCATCATCAACCGCTTCTTCTCCAACCGTGCCGAGGTCAAGGAAGAGCAGACCCTGCTCATCCTCCTCAAGCCCACGATCATCATCCAGAGCGAGGAAGAGAACAAAGCATTCCCCGGTCTGACTGACTCCTTCTCCTCCTTCGGCGGCTGATCCGACCCCCCCAATCTCCGTACAACCCTCGCGGGCGTCCCATCCGGACGCCCGCTTTCTTTGACCCCACGCCAACACGCACGCCGCGCTTGACATCCATCCACGGCGCGGGTGTAGTTGGCGTTGAGAGGCGAGCCACAGGAGGGCACCACCCAATGGCGTCAGACGACTCACGACTACGCGTCCGCAAAGAGTCCGGCGTGATCCGCGCCGAGTTCGTGGACCGGAACATCCTCGACGAGGCCAACATCCAGGCCATCACCGACGAACTCCTCGCGCTCGTCGTCAACGAGCCCAGGCCCAAGCTGCTCATTTCCTTCTCCAATGTGGATCATCTCTCCAGCGCGGCCCTCGGCGCCCTGATCACCATCCACAACAAAATGAAGGGGCTCTCGGGACAACTCCGCCTCGCCGACATCGATCCCCAGATCTACGAGGTCTTCGAGATCACCAAACTCAACAAGCTCTTCCAGATCCACGAGACCAGCGACGAAGCCGCCGACAGCTTCGCCTGAGCACCACCAGCACGCGCCCAAGGCCCCGCCGCCCCAAGGAACCCCCAAGAGCATGAGTGCGCCGAAGACACACGACGCCATCTCGCTCACCAACGACCCCCAGCAGGTCCGCGCCGCGCGCGAGGAGTTCGCCGGCGCCATCGAACACTTCGGATTCCCTCGCGAGGCCGCCTTTGCCGTCATGCTCGCCTTCGACGAGGCCGTCGCCAACGGGCTCAAATACGGCGCCGCGCAGCAGCCCGGCGGCGCCATCGACCTCTCATGGTCCGTCCAGAAGGACCGCGTTCGAATCGTCGTCGACGACCACGGCCCCGGGTTCGACCCCGACAACATCCCCGACTGCACGCTCCCCGAGAACATCGAGAAGGCGTGCGGCCGCGGCGTCATGCTCATGCGCGCCTACATGACCAGCGTCGAGTTCAACGACAAGGGCAACAAGGTAACCCTCGTCTACGAACGCAACTGACTCACGCCTCGGTCGTCAGCCACCGCAGATCGTCCACGCCCGCCTCGCTCAGGTCCGGGCCCGTCTCGCGCTCGAGCATCTGCTTGAAGTCCTCGGGCGTGATCCGATCGTGCGCCACAAACTCGATCGCCCCGATCTGGCTCTCCTCCGCCGCCCCCTCACCGCCCACGCTCTTCGTGATCGCGCCCGCCGCGATCTCCTCAGCCTCGTCCAGGTTCGCCGCGCGCAGAAACAACTCCGCGTAACGGGGCACGCCCGGCGCGCCCTCCTCTTCGGCCGGCGGCGGCACGCAGCGTGCCACGCACCGCCACGCCGTGATCCCCAGCTCGTTCCCCTCGTCGTCCAGGTTCGTGGTGCCATCGACATTGAACTGCAGGATCCAGAGGTCGCGCAGGTCCTCGATGATCTCCTCCGCCGCCATCGGCTTGGACTCGTGCTCCGGCGCGAGCAGCACCGTCCGGTGCTCGTGCTCCACGGAGTCGGGCCCCGCCAGCTTCTCGACCTGCTCAAGGTCGAAGGCCGCCAGAAGCTTCTCGATCTTCTCCTTCATCGAGAGCTCCGCCCGGATCGTCACGATCTTGTGCTCGTCCACAAACGCGTACAGGAACGGCTCGAGCGACATCAGCCCCCACCCGACCATCCCGTCCTCGAAGAGCCACTCGCTGTAATCCCGCAGCCCGTCGAACACCCGCTCCACCGCCACGAGGTCGTACGCGATGTACGGATCGACCTCCCGGTACGCGTCGTGCCCGAGTACATCCAGAATCGGATACACCCGCGGCGGGAAGTACGTCACCAGCATGTTGCAGAACGCACGCACCCGCCCCGCCGGCAGGAGCACATCGAACATCCAGCGGTCGGGCCACTCCTCCCAGTCCTCGACCTCCGCCCCCGAGATAAAGAACTCCGCCCCGTCCGCGGCCTCGAACTCCGTCACGAAGCCCGGCTTGGGCACCATCGGCTCAACCGGGTACACGCCGAGCGGAAAGGCGAACCCGTCGATCTCGACGCGCTGGAGCCCGGTATCGATCAGTGGTGCATTCATCTGGGCCAAGAGCGTACCGCCACACGCTTCGAATTGCGTCATAGGGCGCGATGGCCCATGATACGTCCCAATTATCCCCTCCCGGCTCCGATCAGGGAAGGGGCCTCATGCACGCATCAGGAGACCGCGGATGCAACAGTTCAAACACTTTCTCGACGCAATCAACGGTGTGCTGTGGCACGACTTCGTGCTCTACGCACTGCTCGGCGTCGGTGTCCTCTTCACGCTCTGGACGGGCTTCGGGCAGTACCGGGCCCTGACCCACGGCGCGGCGGTCGTCCGCGGCAAATACGACGATAAGAACGACCCAGGCGCCATCAACCACTTCCAGGCCCTCTCGACCGCGCTCTCCGCGACCGTCGGCCTCGGCAATATCGCCGGCGTC
>JACKHC010000003.1 GCA_020639235.1 Phycisphaeraceae bacterium
GGGCCGTTCGAGGCGGTCAGTCGGTTCGAATGGCCGCTGACCCGGCGCGGCGCCTGGCTGCACGGCCCCGGACGGGCTCGACTCGAACAGCTCCGCGCGCGGATTCGCCGTCAGTCGTAGAGCTGCTGCGCCAGATAGTTCTGCACACCGACCTGCTCGATGAGCCCGATCTGGGTCTCAAGCCAGTCGATGTGCTCCTCTTCGCTGACCAGGATGCCTTCGAGCAGCTCGGCGGTGGCGTTGTCGCTCTTCTCGCGGCAAAGCTCGATCGCCTTGTTGAGCCGCGGCACCGCAGCGTACTCCAGCTCGAGGTCGGCGCGGAACTGCTCCTCGACCGTCTCGCCGATGCGCACCTTGCCCAACCGCTGCACGTTGGGCACGCCCTTGAGGTAGAGGATGCGTTCGATGAGCGCCTCGGCGTGCTTCATCTCATCGATCGACTCGGCCCGCACCACCGCGTGCAGGCGGCCATAGCCCCAGTCGGCGCACATCTTGGCGTGCAGGAAGTACTGGTTGATGGCCGTCAACTCGGCGGTGAGGATGTCGTTGAGGACGTTGATGATCGCTTTGTCGGGCGTGCGGCTCAAGGGGCCTCCAGGCAGTGAAACGCCGGCCACGCCGCGACGCCGAGGGGACGTCAGCGCGGATCGTCGCGGGCCGTGGCGCGCACTTCGCGCAAAAGCCGCCGCAGCTCGGCGCGGCATCGCCCGCAATCGCCCCCCGCCCCGCAGCTTCGTCGGAGCGTGGCCAGATCGAGCACCCCGCGCCGCGCGGCATCGCGCACGTCGCGGTCACTCACCCCCTCGCATATACAAACGATCATTGGAATACCACCCCAAATCGTCCGCGAGCGACGCCACTAAGATGTCGGTAATGAAAATCGGTTTCAAGCGAAACCGAAAAACCGGGGTGTTTCGGTCGGCGGGCAAACCCGGTATGTATGCGCGTCATATCGACTCGGCGCAGGAGGAAGCGTGTCGCCTCAACGGTTGCAAGATCTGTTCATCGGCATCGCGGGCCTCATCGGGGCCGGCAAGACGACGCTGGCCAAGGCGCTCGGCGAACACCTGGGGCTGCCGGTCTACTTCGAGCCGGTCGACGACAACGAGTACCTGGCCGACTTCTATCGCGACGCCAAGCGTTACGCCTTCGCCACGCAGATCTACCTGCTGAACCGGCGCTTTCAGCAGCATCAAGAGATCATCTGGCGCGGCGGCGGCGGGGTGCAGGACCGCACCATCTACGAAGACGCGGTCTTTGCGCGCACCCTGGTCGAGCAGGATCTGCTCGATGAGCGCGACTACAACACGTACCTGCAGTTGTTCCGCCACATGAGCAACTTCATGTGCCGGCCCAATGTGATCGTCTTCCTCGACCTGAGCCCGGCCTCATCGATGGCGCGCATTCAGCAGCGCAGCCGCGACGTCGAGTCGGGCATCTCGATGGAGTATCTGGTCGGGCTGCATCGCGCCTATCAGGACTTCATTCACGACATCTCGCGCACCGTGCCGGTGATTCGCGTCTCGTGGGAGGAGTATCGCGACCCCGAGGAGATGGCGGCGGTCATCGAGCGCGAGTACCTGCAGGGCAGCTTTCTGCGCGATGCCCAGT